>CP133967.1 GCA_036251935.1 Orbaceae bacterium lpD04
ACAAAATCATGATGAGGCAATTACATTTTATCCTTATACTGGCGGTGTGGTTATTCGTGCTGGTGAAGTGCCGCAGTTGGGTGACGTTAGCCATAATCCTTACCCTCAGCACTATGTAAATGTTAATGCGCTATTAAAAGCAGCCCGCTCGCCCGAGATTGGCTCATTAGGGTTTGGCTCAATTAATGGTGAAGTTCGTTTTAATAATTGCAGCTCAAAAGAGTGGCAAAGCCGCTTTGATGATGTGATAGCCACCGATATTACTATTATTGATGAATCTGCTGATGATGGTGTCGGTAGGCAAGATGATAAAACAAAAGCTATACGCCATAGTGTTAACACTGGCGAACTATGCCGCCATAGCGGACTATATTCGGCAACTATCAACGGTAAACTTGAGGATCGTGAGCTTGCAAGTGGCTATATTGTGGCGCCGTTTCGGGATAGTGAAACGGGGAAAATTTATCGAGAGGTAACATGGCAACTGCTGCGCCGTGATGATGGTGGTGAGGTCTTTACCTACTAAGCTTTAAGAGCAAAACAATCTGATTGGCTGTCATTCAAAGTTAATTACTTAAAATGTGGAATATTACTTATGATTAAACAACTTATATTATTAACCAGCCTATTGGCTGTAGCATCAAGTCAGGCCACAGTACTTAATTACCAAACAGAGTGTATTGGCTCATACACTTTACAGCTACCCGATAATATAGAGGTAGCACTCTACCCGACCGCAACATATTTGCAACCCAAATCAAAATATCCTATCTATTTTGCCGATGGCAAAAGAGCTTACTCATCTATATTTAATTATAATAATTCATTTTTAATGATAACTAAGGAATGGAAAGATAGTAACCTATCATCAATTGTTAGCGATTTTAAAGAAGGTTTTACTAAAATGAAACAGGAAAATTTAGATAGTACAATGAACACCATTGAATCTAAAAATCAATTTGGCTATTATGCCGATTCTGGTTTTCGAGTTTCTTATGTATCTTTTGATCGTATTTATACTTTTTATGCAAATAAACCTTATCAAGCAAAAGAAAAGAATTTTGAGTTTTATAAACAAAATGCAGAATCAATTATCAACGGATTTTCGACTCGAACACTATTCGAGGTACCCAAAATAGCTGGTAAATGTATTCCTTATGGTTTTGTTGCTGGTAACAACCCAAGCACACCGTTAAACCTTGGTGTATCATTTCGCCTTAATGACCATCCAGATGTGGTTATCACCTTTACTGAAAATACCCGCTCTTTTAGTGATGCATTAAAAAGTGATGCCAAAGCTGAGATGCAAGGTTTCTGGGATACTCGATATGACGCGAGCAATGATAATATTGCAGCCATTAAATTACTGGGTTTTCCTAAAAATAGAAGTATAACAATGGATGGGCGAAGTGGTGTTGCTGGATTTGTTGAGGTGATCTACAAAGATAAATCGCCATCAGATTATGGCTATTATGCCGTAGTGGATTACTATTCACGAAATGCTAAAAGTCAAAAGGATCATCCATGGCTACAGTTGTCGGTTGTTGGTAAAGCTAGCGAAGCAAAAGGCAAAACACCTTTAACCAAAGACGAGATTTATGCCTTAGCTAAAACAATCGAGGCCTCAATTATGCGCCGCGATACCGAGCAGTAATGATGATGAAATGGATACGGGTATTTGTTGGTCTACTGGTTGTGGCATCAAGTCAGGCGACTGCGCTTAATTACCAAACAGAATGTATTGCCTCATATACTTTACAACTACCCGATAATATTGAGGTGGCACTCTACCCGACTGCAACATATTTACAACCAAAATCAAAATATCCTATCTATTTTGACGATGGTAAAAAAGCTTATTCATCTATATTTAATTATAATTATAATAAATTAATGATTACCGATGATTATAAGGATGAAAAATTTTTAACGGAGCTTCTTAAGAATTTAAGTGATAGTTTTATTGATATAATAAATTATAATCCACAAGATGAGATTAAATTAATTAATAATGATGATACCTCTCTAGGGTATTACAGTAATTTTGGTACAGATATAACATTTTTATTTGCTCATCGTATTTATACTTTTTATACCAATGAATACTATCAAGGAATAGAGAGGGACTTCGCATTTTATAAACAAAATGCTGAATCAATTATCAACGGATTTTCGACTCGAAAACTATTCGAGGCGCCACAAATAGCCGGTAAATGTATTCCTTATGGTTTTGTTGCCGGTAATAATCCAAGTACACCGTTAAACCTTGGTGTATCATTTCGCCTTAATGACCATCCCGATGTGGTTGTCACCTTTACTGAAAATACCCGATCTTTTAGTGACGCCTTAAAAAGTGATGCCAAAGCCGAGATGCAAGGTTTCTGGGATACTCGATATGACGCGAGCAATGATAATATTGCAGCTATTAAATTACTGGGTTTTCCTAAAAATAGAAGCATAAAAATGGATGGGCGAGACGGCGTTGCCGGATTTGTTGAGGTGATCTACAAAGATAAATCGCCATCAGATTATGGCTATTATGCGGTAGTGGATTACTATTCACGCAATGCTAAAAGTCAAAAGGATCATCCGTGGTTACAACTGTCTGTTGTTGGCAAAGCTAGCGAAGCAAAAGGCAAAACACCTTTAACCAAAGACGAGATTTATAAATTAGCTAAAACAATCGAGGCCTCAATTATGCGCCGCGATACCGAGCAGTAATGATGATAAAACGGATACTGGTATTTGTTGGTCTTCTGGTTGTGGCATCAAGCCAAGCCACAGCACTTAATTACCAAACAGAGTGTATTGGCTCTTACACTTTACAACTACCCGATAATATTGAGGTAGCACTCTACCCGACCTCAACATATTTACAACCCAAATCAAAAAATCCTATCTATTTTGACGATGGCAAAAGAACTTACTCATCTATATTTAATTATAATAAAAATAGATTAATCATTACTCATTTTTTTAATGATAAAAACGTATTAAACAAGATAGTCAATGACACTCTAGCTGATAATAACAAAATTAAAATTGAGTATATTGATGATTCAGTTAATTTATTTAATGATCATGATTTATTAAGTTTCTACTCAAATAAAGCATCAGAAGTTATTTATATTAAAAATAATAGAATCTATAATTTTTATACAGAAAAAAGATATCAAGGAATAGAGAGGGACTTCGCGTTTTATAAACAAAATGCTGAATCAATTATCAACGGTTTTTCGACTCGAACACTATTCGAGGTGCCACAAATAGCCGGTAAATGTATTCCTTATGGTTTTGTTGCCGGTAATAATCCAAGTACACCGTTAAACCTTGGTGTATCATTTCGCCTTAATGATCATCCCGATGTGGTTGTCACCTTTACTGAAAATACCCGATCTTTTAGTGACGCCTTAAAAAGTGATGCCAAAGCTGAAATGCAAGGTTTTTGGGATACTCGATATGATGCGAGCAATGATAATATTGCAGCTATTAAATTACTGGGTTTTCCTAAAAATAGAAGCATAACAATGGATGGGCGAGACGGCGTTGCCGGATTTGTCGAGGTGATCTATAAAGATAAATCGCCATCAGATTATGGCTATTATGCGGTAGTCGATTACTATTCGCGCAATGCTAAAAGTCAAAAGGATCACCCGTGGTTACAATTGTCGGTTATTGGCAAAGCTAGCGAAGCAAAAGGCAAAACGCCTTTAACCAAAGACGAGATTTATGCCTTAGCTAAAACAATCGAGGCCTCAATTATGCGCCGCGATACCGAGCAGTAATGATGATAAAACGGATACGGGTATTTGTTGGCCTACTGGCTGTGGCATCAAGTCAGGCGACTATGATTATTATTCAATAGATGGAAATAATTTTAATTTATATAATTATTCCATTGAAAATAAATCAAAGTTAGCACATGCAAACTTCGCCGGTCACTATTTAGTTTCTACTTACGGATGTGGGGGTAGCGTTATTTGTGGGGATATAAAAAAATTTATTAACAAATAATAATACAGTATTACCCAATACTTATTTGACTGAAGATAATTCTGGTGAAAATGAATCTTTATAGACAAAAATACGATTGAGCCACTAATTTTTGCACCTATCTGGAGATAGATTTTACGAAGAAAGGGAATAAATATAATGGAGCATAACTTTATGTAGAAAATAATAAAATTGCTTTCTATTATAAATAATCAACATTAATATATTAAATACATCAACAAATAAAAGACAATACTCTAGCTGGAAAAACAAAACACTGATAACTATAAGTAAAAAAATAAGTTGTTAACTTTCACGCTGTTAACTATCCCTTTCAATCAAAATATCATAACCATGTAAAATTATTATTTAAACAGCTTGACAAAAAATCATTGGACTAGTTTAATAGTACAAAATAATTTTATGATAATTTAAAAATGAAAAATTTAATCTCTGTTGTATTTTCTTGGTGGCGCGTTACTTATATCGGGTAATGTGCTTTTTTTGTTATATAAAGAAAATTCACCAGCCCGCAATAGCGGGTTTTTTTATACGATTAATATCAATTAGGAAATAATAAAATGCCTAAATTACAACAGTTCAAACAGTCAATTCGTTACCACAATGACCCAACTGAAATATTTAATCAGCTATGTGCAAATCGCCCCGCCACGCTATTATTAGAATCAGCTGAAATCGATAATAAACAAGGTATTAAAAGTGTTATGATTATCGATAGTGCGCTGCGCATTACCGCCTTAAATACTCAAGTAACTATCACAGCTTTAACCGAAAATGGCTTGGCTTTATTGCCTTTGCTCGCAAACTCTTTCTCACATAACGTCACTAAACAATTAACCGATAACGTACTAATTCTTGATTTTCCGGCAATTGATAATATACAAGATGAAGATTCAAGGCTTAAGTCATTATCAGTTTTTGACGCGTTACGTCATATCTTAACCTTAGTATCAATTGCTGATGATGTTGAAAACGATGCCATTTTTTTAGGGGGCTTATTTGGTTATGATTTAGTTGCCGGCTTTGAAAATCTACCCAAATTACCGACGCAGCAGCGCTGCCCTGATTACTGCTTTTACTTAGCAGAAACACTACTTGAGATGAACCATAAAACACAAACTGCCACATTAAAATCAAGTTTATTTATCGCCAATCACCAAGAAGCGCTGCGCTTAAAACATCGATTAACCGAACTTGAACAGCAGCTTAGCAAGCCAATTAAAGCCATTAAGCATCAATCTTTAACCAAAGCGGACTTAGCTTGTAATTTAAATGATGATGACTTCAATACCATTGTTAAAAAAATGCAAGATGCCATACAGCAAGGTGAAATATTCCAAGCCGTGCCATCAAGGCGCTTTAAGCTACCCTGCCCTGAGCCGTTATCAGCCTACAATACCTTAAAACAAAGTAACCCTAGCCCTTATATGTTTTATATGCAAGATCACGATTTCACCTTATTTGGTGCCTCGCCTGAAAGTGCATTAAAGTACAGTAAAGAGAGCAATCAAGTCGAAATTTATCCAATTGCTGGTACCCGCCCACGTGGCTTAAATGCAGGAGGCGATATCGATTACGATCTTGATAGTCGACTCGAACTTGAAATGCGCACCGATAAAAAAGAGCTCGCCGAACATTTGATGTTAGTTGATTTAGCGCGCAATGACTTAGCGCGTATTTGCATACCGGGAAGCCGCTACACCAAAGAGCTGCTAAAAGTCGATCGTTACTCATTTGTCATGCATTTAGTTTCGCGCGTTGTTGGTCAACTGCGTTCAGATTTAGATGCGCTACATGCCTATCAAGCAACCATGAATATGGGCACCTTAACTGGAGCCCCTAAAGTACGTGCAATGCAGCTGATTGCTGAATCTGAAAAAACACGTCGCGGCAGTTATGGCGGCGCAATTGGTTACCTAACGGCCAATGGCGATTTAGATACCTGCATCGTTATTCGTAGCGCATATGTCGAAGATGGCGTTGCAACCGTGCAAGCTGGGGGCGGCGTGGTACTTGATTCTGATCCACAAGCCGAAGCAGATGAAACGCGCAATAAAGCGCGCGCAGTGATCAGAGCAATTATTAAAGCACACAATGCGGAAGGAACATTCTAATGGCAAATATCCTATTTTTAGATAATATTGACTCGTTTACCTATAACTTGGTCGATCAGCTTCGATATAGTGGGCATCATGTGACAATTTATCGCAATACCCTGCCTGCGGATTTGATTATTGAAAAATTATCCCAGCTAACAAACCCAATTCTATTTTTATCACCAGGGCCTGGCGCGCCAAGCCAGGCTGGCTGTATGCCTGAGTTATTACAACGTTTAAAAGGTCAACTGCCAATTATTGGCATCTGCCTTGGTCATCAAGCGATTGTTGAATCATATGGCGGCACCATTGTACCAGCCGGTGATATTTTACATGGCAAAGCGTCACTGATTAAACATGATGGCAAGCAGATGTTTAAAGGTTTACCTAATCCATTACCCGTTGCTCGCTACCACTCGCTTAAAGGGGAGAATATTCCAGCTTCGCTTACCATTAATGCGATGTTTGATAATATTGTTATGGCAGTTAGAAATGATCATGACCGAATATATGGTTTTCAATTCCACCCAGAGTCAATTCTAACCATTAATGGTGTACAGCTACTCAACCAAACCATTGAATGTGCACTAGCTACGCCCGATGTATTAACGTCTCAAGCTGTGGCTGAAAAAGAGCAGAAAACAGCGGCACAAACCAGTGAAAAAATCATTCAACCGATTTTAGATAAGCTCTACCAAGGTACAGCTCTTGAGCAAGATGAAAGCCAAATTTTATTTACCCAAATTATTAACGGCAAACTACAACCGACAACCCTTGCAACAGCAATTATTAGTATGAAAGTGCGCGGTGAGCAGCCACAAGAAATCGCTGGCGCAGCAAGTGCATTACTGAATAATGCCGATAGTTTTAGAACGCCGGATTATGACTTTACCGATATTGTTGGCACTGGTGGTGATGGCACAAATAGTATTAATATCTCAACTGCTAGTGCTTTTGTCGCCGCGAGTATGGGCTTTAAAGTTGCCAAACACGGTAATCGCGGCGTCTCGAGCAAGTCGGGCTCATCAGATGTGCTTGCGGCATTAGGGATCAAACTCAATATGTCTGCCGATATTGCGCGCCAAGCACTTGATGAGCTTGGGATCTGCTTTTTATTTGCTCAGCAATATCACTCTGGTTTCCGCCATGCGGCGCCGATCCGCCAGCAGCTAAAAACGCGCACTATTTTTAACATTTTAGGGCCATTGATTAACCCCGCTAAACCAAAGCGTATTTTACTAGGCGTTTATCATCGTGATTTATTAAAACCAATTGCACAAACGCTTGTAATGCTAGGCTATGAGCATGCTATTGTGGTTTATGGTGATGGCATGGATGAAGTGGCGATCCATGGTACAACTGACGTTGCCGAAGTCGTTAATGGCCAGGTTAGCTATTATAGCGTAACCCCACAAGACTTTGGGCTTAACCGCCACACATTAAAAGAGATTGAAGGCGGGACACCTGAACAAAACCGTGATAGCTTAATGGCTATTTTACAAGGTCACGGCCAAGTCGCTCATAATGCAGCAATCGCCGCAAATGTCGCCATGCTAATGAAACTATTTGGCCATAATGACTTAAAAGTAAATGCAAAGCAGGCACTCAATATAATGCGAACAGGTAAACCTTATCAATTATTATCTACACTGGCACAGCGAGGTTAATTATGGCAATCGAATCATTAATCGAGAATGTTGAAATGGCAACAGTATTAAAAAAAATCATTGCCGACAAAGCGATTTGGTTAACCGCTCGCCAAGTAGCGCAGCCACTATCAAGCTTTAAAGATAGTTTACAGCCAAGTGATCGGGATTTTTACCGCGCCTTAACCGACAGTAAAAGTGTGTTTATTTTAGAGTGTAAAAAGGCATCGCCATCAAAGGGTTTAATTCGTGATGATTTTAATCCAAAGGACATTGCTAAAATATACGACCGCCATGCTAATGCAATTTCAGTATTAACCGATGAAAAATACTTTCAAGGTAGCTTTAATTTTTTACCGATCGCCAAGCAGCATACGCATCAACCGATTTTGTGTAAAGATTTTATTATTGATGAATACCAAGTCTATTTAGCGCGTTATTATCAAGCCGATGCCATCTTGCTTATGCTTTCGGTACTAAGTGATGATGAATATTTAGTGCTTAGTAAACTTGCCCACAGCCTGAATATGGGCGTATTAACAGAAGCAAGTACCGAGCATGAAGTTTTACGGGCCATAGCGCTTAACGCCAAAGTGATTGGTATTAATAACCGTAACTTACGCGATTTAACCGTTGATCTTGATCGCGTCAAACAACTTGCACCACAAATTCCAGATGATCGCATTATCATAAGTGAATCAGGTATTTATACCCATAACCAAATTTTGGAATTAAGCCATTATGCTGATGGATTTTTAATTGGCAGCGCACTGATGTCAGAAGATGATTTAGAGCTTGCTATTCGTAAAGTGATGTTAGGTGAAAATAAAGTATGCGGCTTAACTCAAAAAGAAGATGCACTTGCCGCTTATCAGGCTGGTAGTGTCTACGGCGGACTTATTTTTGTGCCAAGCTCACCGCGCTATATTGAGCCAATTAAAGCGCGAAGTGTAATGTCAGGGGCTAAGCTCAATTGGGTTGGCGTTTTTAGAAATGAGCCATTAGCAAATCTAATAAATATCGCAACCTCACTGAATTTATTTGCCGTACAATTACATGGCGATGAAGATGCCAATTATATCGCAAACTTACGGGCTCAGTTACCAAAATCATGTCAAATATGGCAAGCAATAACGATTAAAGATAGCATTCCCGATCACCAAAACCCATTGGTTAACCGTTATCTATTCGACCAAGGTTGCGGCGGAACAGGTAAAGCATTTAACTGGCAATTGTTAACTAATCAATCATTAGAAAACGTAATGTTAGCGGGCGGAATTAATCCACAAAATGCCAAACAAGCAATACAAACAGGCGTTATTGGGCTTGATGTTAACTCTGGTGTTGAAAAATCACCAGGCATAAAAGATCACGATAAAATTAAACAGTTATTCTCAATATTAAGCAATTATCCGTATTAAAAAAGGGAAAGTATTATGTCAAAATTAGATCCTTACTTCGGTGAATTTGGTGGCCAATATGTACCACAAATTCTCGTCCCCGTACTTGATGAACTTGAGCAGGCTTTTCTTGATGCTAAAGCTGATCCGGCGTTTGAAAAAGAGTTTCATGACCTATTAAAAAATTATGCTGGCAGGCCAACTGCATTAACGCTATGTCGCAACTTAACGGCAGGTAGTAAAACTAAATTATACCTAAAACGTGAAGACTTAGTTCATGGCGGCGCACACAAAACCAACCAAGTATTAGGGCAAGCCCTGCTCGCTAAACGCATGGGTAAAACTGAAATTATTGCCGAAACTGGCGCAGGTCAACATGGCGTTGCTTCAGCGCTTGCCTGTGCGTTACTAGGGTTAAAATGCCGGATCTACATGGGCGCCAAAGATGTTGAGCGTCAGGCACCAAACGTTTTTAGAATGCGCTTAATGGGCGCAACGGTTATTCCGGTTACAACCGGCAGCGCAACCTTAAAAGATGCTTGTAATGAAGCGCTACGTGACTGGTCTGGCAGTTATGAAAAAGCGCACTATATGTTAGGCACTGCGGCGGGGCCGCATCCATTTCCAACCATTGTGCGTGAATTTCAACAAATGATCAGCGCTGAAGCAAAGCAGCAGATCTTAGCAAGAGAAAGCCGCTTGCCAGATGCCGTTATTGCTTGTGTTGGCGGCGGCTCAAATGCAATTGGCATGTTTGCCAACTTTATTGATGACAAAGACGTGCAGTTAATTGGCGTTGAACCTGGCGGTCATGGCATTGAAACGGGCCAACATGGTGCGTCATTAAAACATGGCAAATTAGGGATTTATTTCGGTATGAAATCGCCAATGATGCAAACCGAAGAAGGCCAAATTGAGGAATCTTACTCAATTTCAGCAGGGCTTGATTTTCCATCCGTTGGGCCACAGCATGCCTACCTTGATAGCATTGGTAGGGCGCAGTATGTTTCGATTACCGATAATGAAGCATTAGATGCCTTTAAAGCACTATCACGCCATGAAGGTATTATTCCAGCATTAGAATCGTCTCATGCCCTTGCTTATGCGTTAAAATTAATTAAACAAGATCCAGATAAAGAGCAGTTATTAATTGTTAATTTATCAGGCCGCGGCGATAAAGATATCTTTACCGTTTACGATATTTTAAAAGCAAGAGGAGAAGTCGCATGAGTCAGTTAATAAAATCTAATCGATATGAGGCGCTATTTTCACAGCTTGCTAAAGAAAACCGTGGTGCCTTTGTACCTTTTGTCGCAATCGGTGACCCAACACCAGAATTATCACTTCAAATTATCGATACACTTATCACAGCTGGCGCTGATGCATTAGAACTCGGTATTCCATTTTCAGATCCTTTAGCCGATGGGCCAACGATTCAAGATGCAAACCTACGCGCATTTGCTGGTGGTATAAATGTGGCAAAATGCTTTGATATTCTGGCTAAAGTTCGCAAAAAGCATCCAACCACCCCAATAGGCCTACTGATCTATGCAAATTTAGTATTTAAAGGCGGCATTGATACATTTTATGCAAGTTGTGAAAAAGCTGGCGTCGATTCAGTGTTAGTTGCAGATGTGCCAATATCAGAATCTGCACCATTTAAAGCGGCAGCGTTAAAGCATGGCATTGCCCCTATCTTCATCTGTCCGCCTAATGCGAATGATGATGTACTAAAGGGAATTGCGGCTAATGGACAGGGCTACACCTATTTAGTTTCGCGCGCAGGCGTTACTGGCACCGAAAATAAAGCCAATAAACCACTAACCCATTTGATTTCAAAACTTATTGAATTTAATGCACCACCTGCAATCCAAGGTTTTGGCATTTCAACGCCAGAACAAGTCAATGAAACAATTAAGGCTGGCGCTGCGGGTGCGATTTCAGGCTCTGCAACCGTTAAAATTATTGCGGATAATCAAGATAACCCAGCAATAATGCTCGATAAGCTCGCAACCTTTGTTAAAGTAATGAAAGCGGCAACGAATAAATAATCGATTGCTGAATTTAAATCAAATTTCGTTATTTTTTTGTTGTAAGGTATTAATATAGCATAAAGATTTAGTCATTGACTAAATCTTTTCTATGACAAAATAAACCGTTTGATGGTTAAAAATGACTAAACTCGCTAAGATTAATTGTTTTTTACTTTATCAAAATAAGCAAATATAGCCGCTATTTTTCAAAATATCGCTGATCGGGTGTTAACCCAGATCGCCTTAAAACCTTTGAACCTTTATTAAACTATCTTAACGCATTATTAGTATTATTTTATTAGAATGATTTAAGATTATCCTCTAAAATAAATCTTGTTTTTAATTAATAAGGTAGATGATATGCGTTGGCAAAATAAACGTGAAAGTGACAATATTGAAGATCGCCAAAATAAATCATCGGGTATGCGCGGTGGTGTGCCAATAAAAGGCAAAACTGGCTTTATATTACTCATTATAGTTTTAGTGTCAGGTTATTATGGTGTCGATTTGACGGGATTATTAGATAGGTCAGCAATGAATGAGCAACCGCAAAAAACGGCGCCTATTGAATCTGATGCGCAGCAACAAGCAATCAAATTTACGTCGGTAATACTCGCGTCTACTGAAGACTATTGGTCGCAAGAATTTCAAAAACTAGGTAAAAAGTATGTGCAACCAAAGCTTGTCCTTTATACGGGTTCAACCAGAACAGGATGTGGGATTGGTCAATCGGTAATGGGACCATTTTACTGTAGCGCAGATCAAACGGTTTACCTTGATTTATCCTTCTATCAAGATTTAAAACAAAAGATGGGTGGTGGTGGTGATTTTGCTCAGGGCTATGTCATTGCTCACGAGATCGGGCATCATGTACAAAATTTATTAGGGACATTTTCCTATTTTGATAGATTGAAACAAGGTCAACCACAAAAAGTCGTTAATCAATTATCAGTAAAACTTGAGTTACAAGCAGATTGTTATGCTGGTTTATGGGGCAATGCGATGGATCGTGAAAATATTTTAGACGTTGGTGATCTTGAAAGCGCGCTAAATACCGCCGAAGCAATCGGTGATGACCGATTACAAAAACAGGGGCAAGGTTATGTGATGCCTGACAGCTTTACCCATGGTACATCAGCGCAGCGCTATCAGTGGTTTATGCAAGGTTTTGATAATGGAAACCTGAGCAAATGTGATACCTTTTCACGCTAGTTAATGATGGTATTGTAGCCTTTAAGGTTAATGATAAAAAGGAAGTTGTATGAGTAAAATTGTTTTTTCCGCGCTGGTTACCGCATTATTAGCAGCCGCCTTAGTTTGGTTAAGCACTTACCTTAAATTACCATTTTGGTATTGCTTGCTAAGCAGTGCACTCTTTTTTGCTGCACCACAATCAAATTTAATCGGACTCGTTATTACCCTATTTACAGCCTTGCTCGGTATTTTATTTGGGGCAATTTATCTACAAATTAGCCCCTACATTCCGAATTTTGCTTATCAAATGGAAGTTATCGTTGCCGTAGTCGTATTTTTGCTATTTATCATTACCCAAACCAACTATTTAAAATACTTTGCTTGCTCATTGATCACTTTATCATTGTTAGTTTTGCAAAATGGTAATTGGGTAGTGATTTGTCAAACCGTGGTTGTTGGGATCGTATTTGGTTTTATTGCCAAAATGATCAGTTTATTGATTACGGGTAAAAGCCTTAATTAGGTAAAACATGATACTATATCGCTAATATTTATCATCACAACTATCATTAATTATGCTCATTGCAAAAATTGTACTGCCGATTCGGCTACATCAAACGTTTGACTATATTGTGCCAGAGCAACTAGCGAATGTCGTTATGATTGGGCAGCGTGTAAAAATTCCATTTGGTAATCGTCATGCAGTTGGCATTATTACCGCTATTAGTAACCATAGCCAGTACGATATTAGTAAACTAAAAACTATTAGTGAACTCATTGATCAGCAATCCTTATTCACAAATAAGTTATGGAAATTTTTACTATGGGCTGCTGGTTATTATCACTATCCGCTAGGTGAAGTGCTATTTCATGCATTGCCAATTTTATTGAGGCAAGGTAAAGCTGCAACTCAATTAGAAACATTAATCTGGCAACTTACGACTGCAGGTAAAATGGTTGATAGTAAAAGCCTTGCTCGTTCAGTTAAACAGCAAGCGTTATTAAGCCTAATGCAAGCTGGTAGTGAAATTGAGCCAAGCCACTTTTCGCCAGCAGTATACAAAGGGCTAAACGATAAAGGACTTATCGAAAAAATAGCAGTCATGTCTAAAATCGATAGCTGGCAACATAATATTTCATTTAATCCGAGCCCTTTTGAACTTAATTCTCAGCAAATTAGCGCAATTGATAGCATCAATCAACAATGTGATAAATTTAGCGTATTTTTACTTGAAGGCGTTACGGGTTCGGGTAAAACGGAAGTCTATCTACAATCGATTGAAGCCGTTATTTTACAAGGTAAACAAGTTCTTGTATTAGTGCCTGAAATTGGTTTAACGCCGCAAACAATTAAACGATTTCAAGAACGATTTAATGTGCCAGTTGTTATGTTACATTCAGCGATGAGTGAAAAAGCACGCCTATCAGCGTGGCTACAGTGCAAAGAAGGTGATATTGCTATCGTAATCGGTACGAGGTCGGCACTATTTTCACCGTTTAAACAACTCGGCATGATTATTATCGATGAAGAGCACGATCCCTCTTATAAACAGCAAGAAGGCTGGCGTTATCATGCCCGTGATTTAGCAATTGTTCGCGCTAAAATGGAAAATATTCCGATTGTTTTAGGTTCAGCAACCCCATCACTTGAAACACTCAATAATGCAAAAGCAGATCGCTATCAGTATTTACGTTTAACCGAGCGTGCCGGTAATGCCAGCCTTGCTAAACAAACGGTATTGGATATTAAAGGATTGGTATTAGCAGCAGGATTATCGCAGCCGTTGATTGCTCAAATTAAAAAGCACTTAGCGGATAATAATCAGGTGATTTTATTTTTAAATCGCCGCGGATTTTCGCCATTATTAATTTGCCATGATTGTGGCTGGATCGCCGAATGCCCACGCTGTGATAAGCCCTATACCTATCATCAAAAACAGCATAAGTTAATTTGTCACCATTGTGACAGTCATCGCGCGATCCCCAGTCAATGCCCAAAATGTGGTTCAACGCATTTAGTGCCAATTGGGTTTGGTACTGAGCAGTTAGAGCTACAATTAAATCAGTTATTCCCTGATATTCCCGTTAGTCGTATTGATCGCGATTCTACCGCAAAAAAAGGCGCTTTAGATCATTATCTAAAAGAGATTAATCAGGGCGGTAAACATATTTTAGTCGGTACTCAAATTTTAGCCAAAGGCCATCATTTTCCGGATGTGACATTAGTTGGTATTATTGATGTTGATGGCGCACTATTTTCGAGTGATTTTAGGGCAACTGAACGCTTTGCCCAGCTCTATACTCAAGTTTCAGGGCGAGCGGGCCGAGAAAATAAAGCGGGTGAAGTTATTTTACAAACCTATCATCCCGATCACCCATTACTTAATATTCTTTTACAGCAAGGGTATCAAGCCTTTGCTGAGCAAACTTTATTAGAGCGGAAAATCACCAGTCTTCCCCCTTTTAGTTTTCAAGCACTGATCCATGCAGCTGATCGTAATAATCAATATGCACCACAATTTCTACAAAAAATTACTGATTGGCTTAGAAATCAATTTAACGATAATGCCCTTTGGTTACTCGGCCCTGCGCCAGCAAATCAACCGAAAAGAGCGGGATACAATCGTTGGCAACTCTTATTACAACATACCGAGCGCAATAAATTACAACAAGTATTAAGTCAGTTAGTTAGAGAGATCGAAGGCTGGCCAGAAATTAAAAATCTACGCTGGAGCATTGATGTTGATCCAATTGAAGGTTGGTAGCGCTTTTTAAGCACGATCAAAAATAATCAATAAAAAAACCGCAACATTATTAATGTTACGGTTTTAATTTATAACGCATTTAAAAACTATAATACGTCGATCGCATTAAGTTCTTTAAATGCTAATTCTAAACGCGCAATCATTGACTCTTCACCTTTACGTAACCAAACGCGTGGATCGTAGTATTTTTTATTTGGTGAATCAGTGCCTTCAGGATTACCTAATTGACCTTGTAGGTAAGCTTCGTTAGCTTTATAGTAATTTAATACGCCTTCCCAGTTAGCCCACTGAGTATCAGTATCAATATTCATTTTAACAACGCCATAGCTGACTGCTTCAGCAATCTCTTCAGCCGTTGAGCCTGAACCACCATGGAATACAAAGTTTAATGATTTTTCAGGTAAACCAAATTTTTCTGACACATATTTTTGTGAGTTATCTAAAATTTTCGGTGTTAATTTAACATTACCTGGTTTATAAACGCCATGAACGTTACCAAATGAAGCCGCAATAGTGAAACGTGGGCTGATAGCATTTAGTCTTTCATAAGCATAAGCGATATCTTCTGGTTGCGTATAAAGTGCAGAGCTATCCATATGGCTATTATCAACACCATCTTCTTCACCACCAGTACAGCCAAGTTCAAGTTCTAAAGTCATACCTAAAGACTTCATACGAGCTAAATATTGGCAGCATAAGTCGATATTATCTTTTAGGCTTTCTTCTGATAAATCGATCATATGAGATGAGAATAATGGTTTACCAGTACGTGCAAAGTGCGCTTCACCCGCGTCTAATAGGCCATCAACCCATGGTAGTAATTTTTTAGCACAGTGATCAGTATGAACAATAACTGGAACACCGTATTTTTCAGCAACTAAATGCACATGTTTTGCGCCCGATACTGCACCAAGAACAGCAGCACCTTGACCTTCTAATTTTAGACCTTTACCGGCAATGAATTGTGCTCCACCATTTGAGAATTGCACAACAACGGGTGCGCGAACTTTAGCAGCAGTTTCAATTACAGCGTTGATTGTATCAGTATTTACACAGTTAACAGCAGGTAGTGCAAATTTATTGTCACGTGCAATTTGAAATACTTTTTGAACGTCATCGCCAGTTACAACACCCGGTTTGATTACATCTGAAATCTTAGTAGCCATTATTTTTTACCTATCGATTTTTTTTTATAAAATACAAAAAGAAAAGGATGAAGTACCCTTCATCCTTAATTACAACATTATTTGCCTCTAGCTTCTAGCATAGCGACAGCTGGAAGTGTTTTTCCTTCAACAAACTCAAGGAATGCACCGCCACCCGTTGAGATATATGAAATTTTATCTTCAATACCAAATAGATCAATTGCAGCAAGCGTATCACCGCCACCCGCGATTGAAAATCCAGCGCTATCGGCAATTGCTTTAGCAACGATTTCGGTACCACGGCGGAAATTAGGGAACTCAAATACTCCAACAGGGCCATTCCAAAGAATCGTTTTAGCGTTTTTAATAATTTTTGCTAATTCTTCCGCAGACGCATCACCAATATCAAGAATTTGTTCGTTTTCTTTAACATCTTTAACTGATTTTAATGTTGCACTTGCACTTTCACTAAATTCAGTTGCAACGCGCACATCAGTTGGGACAGGTATTTGACATTGTGCCATTAATTTTTTTGCTTCTGGAACTAAATCAGCTTCATAAAGTGATTTACCCACATTGTAGCCTTCAGCTGCAATAAAGGTATTAGCAATGCCGCCACCAACAATAATTTGATCCGCAATTTTTGATAATGAATCAAGTACGGTCAATTTAGTTGAAACTTTAGAACCCGCAACAATTGCAATCATAGGACGAGCCGGTTTATCTAACGCTTTACCTAACGCATCAAGCTCAGCGGCGAGTAGTGGGCCTGCGCAAGCGATAGGTGCAAATTTACCTGCGCCATGAGTTGATGCTTGAGCACGGTGAGCAGTACCAAATGCATCCATTACATAGATATCACATAATGCAGCATATTTTTTTGATAATGCTTCATCATCTTTACCTTCGCCTTTATTGAAACGAACATTTTCAAGGACAACTAATTCACCCTCTTTTACATCTACACCATCAAGATAATCTTTAACAAGGCGCACAGGGAAACTAACGTGCGCTTTTAAATAATCAACTACAGGTTGTAGAGAATATTCAGGGTTATATTCACCTTCCGTTGGACGACCAATATGCGAGGTAACCATTACTTTTGCGCCTTGTTTAATAGCAAGTTCGATTGTTGGTAATGATGCACGAATACGCGCGTCTGATGTGACTTTGCCATCTTTAACTGGAACATTAAGATCCGAACGAATAAAAATACGTTTACCTTTAAGCTCAAGATCCGTCATTTTAATAATAGCCATGAAATTTCCTCTTTCTAAAATAGATAATTCACAAAATTAGGGGTATTTTAGCACAAAAATTTTAAGGCAGATCAATTTAAAAAATGATTTATCGAAAATTTCTTATTGACAAAATAACTCAAATAAGGCATATTTCGTCGCCTTAATGATAATTATATTTATTAGTTCATCTAATTTGGGAGTTGACCTTGGCTAACATCAAATCAGCTAAGAAGCGTGCAGTTCAGTCTGAAAAACGCCGTAAACACAATGCTAGTCGTCGTTCGATGATGCGTACTTATATCAAAAAAGTATATGCAGCTATCGCAGCTGGTGATAAAGAATCAGCGCAAGTAGCGTATAAAGATATGCAGGAAATCGTTGATCGTCAAGCGGCTCGTGGTTTAATCCACAAAAACAAAGCAGCGCGCCATAAAGCGAATTTAGTTAAGCAAATTAACGCAATTGCATAATGCTTAATAAAAAATAATAACATTAATTTCGGTTTTTGTTATTAAATTTAATAAAAAGTGGTGAAAGCCACTTTTTTTATTTGTATACTATTCACAATTAATTAAAACCGAATTGAAGAGAGTATAGTGTGGCGCAACGTGATTATGTCAAAAAAAAGGCAAAAGTAAAAAATACTTCACGTGTTATTCCAAATTTAATGATGGCAATTGCCGTATTATTAGTCATTTTATTTGCTGCTATTTTATATTTCGTTTCAACCAATAAACCCAATAAACCTGCTGCAACCCCGCAAATTGTAACCCAAAAACCACAAGCAACTTTACCTGATAAGCCCGAAGAGCGCTGGACCTATTTAAAAGAATTAGAAAATCCAAATAGCCATAATCAAACGATTATCCCTCCGGTATCAAAATCAGTACAAGAAAAAGAGCGTCAACAAATTTTAAATAGCTTTATTAACGATAAACAAACAAGTTCAACCGCTAGCAATCAAGCTCAAACCAACACTGCGCCACCAGCAGTAGTAACGCAGCCAAATACCGCAGCGCAAGCCGGGAATTGGCTACTGCAATGTGGTGCATTTAAAGATAAAGCCAATGCAGAATCGCTACAAGCCAAATTAGCAATGATTGGTATGGCAAGTTTTGTACAAAGCGATAAATTTCACCGGGTACTTGTTGGGCCTTATAAGTTAAAAACAGATGCAGAAAAAGCGATAATAACATTAAAAAATAATGGTATAAATAGCTGTATCACAACCTTAAAATAGTGCTTTACTGATAGGTAAAATTAATGAATTTAACTAAATGTAATTTGAGAGAAAATACTACTAGCCTCAAACGTTTTCTCACTATTTTATGGCAGCGTATTAACCATGATCGCTTAACAACGTCGGCGGCAAGCCTTGCATACACATCAATTTTAGCGTTAGTACCTCTAATTACTGTCATTTTCTCACTTTTATCAGCTTTCCCTATCTTTAACGAAGCAAGCCAGGCGCTACGGCAATTGGTTTATGATAATTTAGCACCAGCAGCGAGTGACACTATTCAACAATATCTCGATCAATTTATTGCTAATAGTAATCGGATGACTGTATTTGGTATTATTGGCTTAGTTGTAACCTCTTTACTATTAATTAGCTCTATTGATAGCGTTCTTAATTTTATTTGGCGCACAAAACGTAGGCGTTCCTTTACTTATAAGCTAACCATGTACTGGACGGTATTAACATTAGGTCCTATTTTAATTGGTGCTAGTGTTGCAATTAGTTCATATATATTTTCAACGAAGTGGTTATCAGATACGACAATAAGTCATTTATTGATAGGTTTTTTACCTTTTATGATTTCCGTTGTTGGTTTTTGGTTACTTTACTGTATCGTACCAACAGAGCCAGTGCCAACTAAAGAGTCTATTGTCGGGGCTATCATTGCCGCAGTATTATTTGAGCTAGGTAAAAAAGTATTTACCCTATATGTGACCTCGTTCCCAACTTATCAATTGATTTATGGCGTATTATCATCGATACCTTTATTACTCATTTGGAACTATTTTTCATGGTGTATTATTTTGTTTGGTGCTGAATTTGCTGCCGCATTAGCTGACTATAATCAACAACAAAAAACTCAAATATCAACTGATGATGGTGAAAAATGATTGCACTAATACAACGCGTAAAATATGCCAGTGTTTCGGTCAATGAGCAAATTGTTGGCAAAATAGATCATGGCTTATTAGTATTATTAGGTGTTGAGAAAGAAGATACCGAGCAAAAGGCATCAAGGCTTTGTGAGAAAGTACTTGGTTATCGTATTTTTAGCGATAATGAAGGTAAAATGAATCTTAATGTTAAGCAAGCTAACGGTAATATTTTAGTTGTCTCTCAGTTTACGTTAGCCGCCGATACTCAAAAAGGTATGAGGCCAAGTTTTACAAAAGGTGCCACGCCCAATCAGGCGAAAACATTATATGAATATTTCGTTAATCAATGCCAACAACAAATTCTAACTCAGACCGGAATTTTTGCTGCTGATATGCAAGTTTCACTGCTTAACGATGGTCCTGTGACCTTTTGGTTACAAGCTTAATTTACTCCTGGATAAAGTAAAGTTCCTGCTTTTGGGTGAGACGAACAACTAGAGTTGTTATCGCAATGATTAATGCAGATCGAATCATTTGCTGGTAACGCTGCTTATATATTGAAGACTTCATGCTATCAACAATTCCAACATCACTTGATATCATTTTTTGGTTAACAAGATTAGGTGGCAATGTCATATCATGTAGTAAACTTATCGGGCCTAGAATTTCGTCATCAACAAAAGAATAATCGGTTTCTTTATCAAGCTCTAACTCATCAAGAATCGCCATAATAAGCTCAATATCTTCATATTCCTCACCAGTAATCATACCTAAAGCATAAAGCAACTTTAGCCTTACCGATAAATCATTAAGTGGGCCACGATTGCCCACTAATGAAGGGATCACAAATTTGATGGCATGCTTCTCTTTACGAAAAGATTTCATCATTAACTGATCTATACTCTGGCCAATAATATCCATAGCGTCAATCAACAGATCATGAATACCGATGCGTTGATTTAACCGTTCTAGAATATCGTCTTCTTGTAAATTTTCTAACATGAGTATCGTTTAAAAATTAAAAGTCCTTTTTTTGCATAAGATCATAAATCTTAGCAACTTTAGCAATTACGGGATTATTAATCTCAATCGTTGATATTTGGCTAAATGCTTTATCAATCCCTTGCTTAGCAATAATATCAGCAAGTTCAATTGCCTGCTCATCATCATAATTACGATAGTTTAAAGCTGCGGCAATACCAATTTGTAAATTATTGCTACATAATTGATATTCAAATGTCCCTAATAACGGTTTCACTAATCTGTCTGATGGACTTAATTTTCTTAATGGCTGGCGGCCTACCCTTGCAGTATCATCATGTAAATAAGGGTTTTCAAAGCGTGTTAAAATTTTCTCAATATAAGCGATATGCTTAACTTCATCAAAATTATAACGGTTAATAAGCACCTGCCCACTTTCTTCCATAGCGCCACGGGCAATCAATCGAATTCGTTCATCAAGGATAGCGTCTCGAATCGTTGTTAATCCGTAGTAATGACCTAAATAAGCCGTAATCGCATGTCCTGTATTAAGGGTAAATAACTTACGCTCAACAAAAGCCATTAAATTGTCAGTAGGCTCCATACCCGAAATTATCGGTACAGATCCTTTAAATTGCGTTTCATCAACAATCCACTCTGAAAATGTCTCAACTGTAACTTCTAAAATATCGCCTGTTTTTGATGTTGCAGGAGGAACGATACGATCAACTGCTGAATCAACAAAGCCAACATATTGATTAACCCAATCATGGTATTGAGCGGGTAACACAGCAAAAATATGCTCTTTAAATTGGCTCGTTCCACGCACCATGTTTTCACACGCAATAATATTTAGTGGTAAAGTATTATTAGACTCAAAACGGGCGATTAAGCCCTTAGCAACAGCGCTTGCAATACGAGGTAATATTTGTGGGCCAACAGCTGTTGTAACTAGGTCAACTTTAGCGATTTTATCAATAACGTCATCTGATTGGCTATTTATCGCATCAACGCCAATAACAACTTCTGTCGTCGCACATTCACCGACAACATTTACTGGATATTGATGCCTTGCATTTAATTCGTCAACAATTGCCTGATTAACATCGGCAAATGTCACTTTTATCCCTGCATCAGCTAATAGTTTGCCAATAAAACCTCGACCAATATTACCCGCACCAAAATGTAAAACTTGCATAACTTCAACCTTAATTATCTTATTTCGTTATCTATTAATGATAGTTTAATGGCAAAATAAAGAAGATATTTACCATTAAGCTAACACTACCAGTACTTCATTAATATCGTTGGTATTGACTAATTTCTCTATAATTGATGGATCATCAAGTGCACTCGTTAATTTAGCAATAACATCAAGGTGCTCATTATTTCGAGCGGCTATTGCAATAACTAAACGGGCTTTATCATCTTGCGTTTCACCAAACACGACGCCTTGAGGATATTGGCAAAAGACAATCCCGGTTTTAAGTACTTTGTCTTTAGCTTCAATTGTACCATGCGGCACAGCGATTGACTCACCAAGGTATGTACTAGTTAATGCTTCTCTAGCAAACATTGCATCAATATAATCGTCTTCAACATAACCCAATTTAACTAATTGTTCCCCTGCAAAGCGAATTGCTTCTTCTTTCGTACTTGCGTTAAGGCCAAGAAATACATCATTTTGTGTTAAACGAAAAATCGGAGTTTCATCTTGCTCTGCTTGAGCTTTAACTTCAACAACGGCCGATGTAGTTTGTTGTTCTTTTAAGGATTCAACAAGTTGATTGTATAAATCGCTATCAAGGAAATTAACTAGTGAAATATGATGTGCATTTGGTGCATGTTGCTTAGCGCGTTCAGTCAAATCTCGATGTGTAATAACGATATCAACATCGGTTGGTAAGTTATTTATTGCTAAATTAGTAACTGATATATTTAAGCCCGCGTCTTTTACTTTTTTATTTAAAACGCCTGCGCCCATTGCACTCGATCCCATACCTGCATCACAAGCAACAATAATTTTTTTCACCAACGCCAGATCAAACTCATTAGAATCATCGAGGCCTTTTGATTGGCTTTTCATTTTTTTGATATTTGCTTGTGCATCATCAAGGCTTTTTTCAGTATTTTTAGTTGTTTTTAAAAGTATCGCTGATGCAACAAAGGTCACAACTGCTGCGGCAATAACTGAAGCAATAACGCCTATTAATGAACTTTTTGGTGCTACAGCAAGTACCGCAATAATTGAGCCTGGTGAGGCTGGTGAACTTAAGCCAGCATTAAATAGTGTTAAGGTGAAAATACCCGTCATACCACCTAAAATCATTGCAATAATTAAACGAGGGTTCATTAATACATAAGGGAAGTAAATTTCATGAATGCCACCAAAGAACTGGATAATCGCAGCACCGCCTGCAGAACTTTTAGCCGCCCCTTTACCAAATACCATATAAGCAAGTAAAAGTCCAAGCCCTGGTCCAGGGTTTGCTTCAATTAAAAAGAAAATTGATTTAGAATGCTCAGCAACTTGCTGAATCCCTAACGGCGAAAAAATACCGTGATTAATGGCATTATTTAAGAATAAAATTTTAGCTGGTTCAACAATAATCGAGGTTAATGGCAATAGATTTGCCTGCACCATAAAGTCGACGCCATAAGATAATACTTCCGATGCTCGAACTACACATGGGCCAATAGCAAAAAAAGCAAGTAAGGCTAGGATCATGCCAAGAATACCGGAAGAGAAATTATTAACTAACATCTCAAAACCGCTTCTAACTTTACCTTCAATTATTTGGTCAAATTTCTTAATTACCCAACCGCCAAGTGGCCCAACAATCATGGCACCTAAGAACATCGGGATTTCGGAACCAACAATTACGCCCATGGTAGTAATTGCTCCGACAACCGCACCACGTTCACCATAAACCAACTTACCACCTGTATAGCCAATTAATAGTGGTAGTAAATATGAAATCATAGGTCCTATTAGCTGTGCTACTATTTGATTAGGAAACCATCCTGAAGGGTAAAGAAAAATAGCAGTAATAAAACCCCAAGCAATAAAAGCACCAATATTTGGCATCACCATATTACTTAGGAAGCGTCCAAAATTCTGGACTTTCAATTTGATATTTGATTTAGACATAGTTTATCTCATTTGTATGGGTCAATATGCGCACATTGTACGCATTAACTTGTATGCAATTCATCAATATTTAATTGTAAATGTGATCTCAATCACACTTTAAAAATCACTCAAAATTAGCAAGCGTGATCTAGATCACATAATTTAAGATTTATGCCGTATGAAACGCAAAAAGTAACAATATATCGGGTGACTAAAAACATTTACAATAAGCCATTATTAGCGTATCCTCCCTATCGAAATCAACCAGACAATCGCTGCTTTGTCGTCGTCCTTCGGGAAACAGACAGAGGGGAGGAAAGTCCGGGCTCCATAGGGCAGAGTGCCAGGTAACGCCTGGGGAGCTTTTGCGAGAGCGAAAGTTCACGACAAGTGCAACAGAGAGTATACCGCCGATGGCTCATTTATGAGATCAGGTAAGGGTGAAAGGGTGCGGTAAGAGCGCACCGCGCAACTGGTAACAGTTGTGGCATGGTAAACTCCACTCGGAGCAAGGTCAAATAGGGATTCGCCGGCGTGGCCCACGCTGAATCCGGGTAGACTGCTTGAGCTAATGTGCGAACATTAGCCTAGATGAATGATTGTCCACGACAGAACCCGGCTTATCGGTTGATTTCTTTTTTCCTACTTTTTCTTTTCTACTGATTTATTTCTGGTAGCAAAATGGCGTTTTACAACTAACCAAATAGATGCAATTAAACCAAGTACTAATAAAAATACCGGAATTAGCATCAAAAATGTCATAAACTGTTTTTCGTACATCTTGAATAATGGTGAAAGACCAAATAAGTATCCTAAAGTGGTGATCAAGAAAATCCATAATGTCGCACTGACCCAGTTATAAATATGAAATCGCTTGCTGTGTAATCCCGATAAACCCGCCATAATAGGTAAAGCTGTGCGTACAAAGGCAATAAAACGCCCGATAAATAGCGCCTGTAATCCATATTTATGAAATAAAGTCTGTGTTCGAGCATGATATTTCGCAGGTAAGTGAGCCATCCAGCTTTTAACTAGCTTTGTGTTACCAAGCCAGCGCCCTTGAATATAACCAAGCCATGTACCTAATGCTGCACCAGCAATGAGTACAACATTGATTAAGCCAAAATGAAAAATATCTAAACTAATAAGTACACCAGTTAAAAATAATAAGCTATCACCTGGTAAAAAAGCCGCAGGTAAAATACCATTTTCTAATAGTAAAATGACAAATAACATCGCATAAAGCGTCCATAATACTTTAGGATCTCTTAAAACTTCGAGATTCATTGCCAAAAAAGCATGATAAAGTGTAATTATCGTTTCCATTTATGTCTTCATCCTATTAATACAAAATCACTAGCGGCTAATTGTACCGCCAACAGTTAAGTTATCTACCTTTAATGTTGGTTGACCAACTCCCACAGGTACGCTTTGTCCTGCTTTTCCACACACACCAACACCAATATCAAGCGCCATATCATCGGCAACCATTGAGATATTTTGCATCGCTTCAATACCAGAACCAATTAGCGTAGCCCCTTTAACAGGTTTTGTAATTTTTCCTTTCTCAATTAAATAGGCTTCAGAGGTAGAAAAAACAAATTGCCCAGAGGTAATATCGACTTGTCCACCAGCAAATCCTGGTGCATATAGACCATAATCAACACTGCTAATAATCTCATCAAATGTTGAGTCACCACCAAGCATATAGGTATTAGTCATTCTAGGCATAGGCAAATAAGAGTAACTTTCTCTTCGACCATTACCAGTTGACGCTGTGCCCATGAGTTTGGCATTTAATTTATCAAACATATAACCTTTTAAAATACCATTCTCAATAAGTACGGTTCGCTGCCCGGCAACGCCCTCATCATCAACGGTTAATGAGCCTCGTCGATCTTTTATCGTCGCATCATCAACAATTGTGCATAATTCAGAAGTAACTAATTGACCCATTTTACCAGAAAATACCGATGAATTTTTACGGTTAAAATCACCTTCAAGTCCATGCCCAACGGCTTCATGTAGAAGAACAGCCGGCCATCCAGCGCCGAGCACAACGGGCATGGCGCCTGCAGGCGCGGCCGTTGCGGATAATGCAACTAATGCTAAGCGAACAGCTTCTATCGTATAACTATCAGCCTGACTTTGACCCGTTAGAGGATTGATTGTAAAGAAATAATCATAGCTAAAACGCCCCCCTCCGCCACAGCTTCCTCTTTCTCGAACGCCATTTTCTTCAACTAAAACAGAGATAGATAATCTGACTAACGGACGAGAATCTGCCGCAAAGGTACCATCAGTTGCGGCAATTAAGATATCTTCATAACTACCAGAAAGGCTTGCTGTAACATCAATAACGCGCTTATCTAATGAGCGAGCTAATCTATCAACATGTTGCAACAATAAAATTTTGACGTCTTGCCCAATGCTATTTATCGGATTAAGGCTAGGATATATAGGCAGTTGCTCACCCGATTTTAATGGTGTTACAACTAATGGTGAAACATCATGAACAATACTTTGAGCTGCGACAGCACTTTGTTCGAGTTTGGCAAATGAAATTTGATCAGTATAAGCAAAACCGGTTTTATCGCCGGTGATCGCACGAATACCAACACCTTGATCTCGATGAAATGACGCATTATTGATGATTTTATCATCTAGCGCCCAGCTCTCATAATAACCCGATAAAAAATATACATCACCGTAATCAATTCGTCTGGCAGATAGTATATCAAGTAGATGAGTTAGATCACCATGCTTTAAATTATTTGCAGTAAGTAGTCGCTCACTGACCTCAGTTAATAACATAAATTCCTTAAAAGATATTAAAGATAATTACTTAATAGCAACAATACTCATTACATTAATACAACATCATATTGTTCTTGGATATATAATGGTTCGACCTTTACTTCAACTCGCTTGCTAACAAATAATTCAACTTCAGCCAATGTGTGAGACTCATCGGCGGTTAAAGCATTAGCTACGACAGTTGATGCATATACTAAGAAATATTCACTGCGATGAGCTTTATGCACACGCACAATTTCGCGTAAAATTTCATTACAAATCGTTTCAACAGATTTGACCATACCCCTACCATGGCAAGAGGGACACTCTTCACATAAGATATGTTCAATGCTTTCCCTTGTGCGCTTACGCGTCATTTCAACCAA
Source organism: Orbaceae bacterium lpD04 (assembly GCA_036251935.1). Classification (NCBI taxonomy): domain Bacteria; kingdom Pseudomonadati; phylum Pseudomonadota; class Gammaproteobacteria; order Orbales; family Orbaceae; genus Orbus; species Orbus wheelerorum. Next base: position 26,946 of record CP133967.1, read on the forward strand.
ACCTAAAGCAGAAAAGTTATTAACCGTTGTTTTAGCGCGATCTTTACTTAAAAAATCATGTAACGATTGTAATACTCGCTCGCGATGGATCTCTTCTTGCATATCGATAAAATCAATAATAACAATGCCGCCTAAATTTCGCAGGCGTAGTTGCCTTGCAATTGCAATCGTTGCTTCAATATTGGTATTAAAAATTGTTTCTTCAAGATTACGATGACCAACAAAAGCACCAGTATTAATATCAATTGTGGTCATTGCTTCGGTTTGATCAATAATTAAGTATCCGCCTGACTTGAGTTTTACTTTTCTATCTAATGCTCTTTGGATTTCATTTTCAATATCGTACAAATCAAAAATAGGAATATTACCTTTGTAATGTACCAATTTAGCCGTAATTTCAGGCATAAATTCTTGAGTAAATTCGGTTAATAAATCAAATGTTAGCTTTGAATCAACTAAAATTCTTTCAATTGGATCGCCGACAAAATCTCTTAAAATACGCTGAGATAAGTCTAGCTCACCATAAAGTAAGTTTTTACTTACTGGTCTAGACATTCTTTCTTGAATTTTCTTCCATAGACGATTTAAAAATGCGATATCTTGTTCTAGTTCATTTTGGTTCGCACCTTCAGCTGCGGTCCTGACAATAAAACCGCCATCATCTGTAATATATTTTTCAATGATCTGTTTTAAACGATTCCGTTCTTCTTCGCTTTCAATGCGCTGTGAAGTCGCAACATGAGCAGAGTTTGGGCCTGGCATAAAGACTAAATAACGAGACGGTAAAGTGATGTCAGTTGTCAGCCTTGCACCCTTAGTTCCTATTGGATCTTTTACTACCTGAACCATAAGATCTTGACCTTGGCGGACAAGTTCTGAGATATCTTTAACCTGAAACTGTTCTTGTTCACTATCTGAAACACATTCAGTATGCGGCATAATATCTGAAGCATGCAAAAATGCTGCCTTTTCAAGCCCTATATCAACAAATGCCGCTTGCATACCCGGTAAAATTCGAATAACTTTACCTTTATAAATATTACCGACAATGCCTCTTTTTGATTCTCTATCAACATGAATTTCTTGCAAGATCCCTTCTTCAACATAAGCAACGCGAGTTTCAGATGGCGTGACATTCATTAATAATTCAACAGACATAATATCCTCATTTAATCGATTGCAAAAATTTGCCTAATTTGTTGTAACAGCAAAAATACCCATATCCATATAAACGCATCAATAAATGCCGATAGAAAAACAAGCGGAGATAGAGTTATCATTTGGTATATGGCAATTTCAAATATAAACAGCAATAAATCATAAATAAGTGATAGGCCAAAGATAATAAACGACTGCTGCCACAAGGCTAAGTTTCTAACCAATTGAAATCTAAAAAGAACAAGATAAGCTATTAACGAAAAAATAAAGGCATGTACCCCAAGTACAGTCCCTAAAAATAGATCTAATATAATACCGACTAAAAATGCAGTTCCAATACCTACTCTGTGCGGCAACACGAATATCCAACTAACTAAAATTAGCATTAGCCAGTGTGGTTTTAAAAAATAAAATGATGCAGTCCATGGCATAACTTGCAGTAATAAACCAACAAATAAAGTCAGCCAAATCATCCAATAACTGTAGGCAGAATTATTCATTACTTAGTACCTCTTGGGTATTTTTAGGTGTAGCCGGCTTATTTTTATCATTCCACAATAATAATAGGTAACGTAACCGTTTTAAATCTGCGCTAGGTGTAGCTGAGATAATCGGTGTTGAGCCGTGTATATCGAGTTTAACAGAACTAACAACCGCAACGGGATAACCTTCCGGAAAGCGGCCATCAAGGCCAGAAGAGACCAATACATCGCCAACTTGAATATCAACATTATTAGGTAAAAAATCGAGTAAGAGATCATTATTACAACCATTACCAACTGCTACCACTCTCATATCATTGCGTAATACTTGTACCGGGATCGCATGTTGATAATCGCAAATTAAAATTGCACGACTAGTGTCATATGCTGTTTTATAAATTTGCCCAACAATGCCTTTTTCATCAAGAACTGGTTGTCCAACAAAAACATCATCTTTTGTACCTTTATTTAACATGATTTGATAAATATACGGATCTGTATCGGCAAGCAATACCTGAGCCACTTTTTTATATTCGTCGTGTTGTAAAGGAGAACCAAGCAAATCCCGAAGCCTATTATTTTCTCTTTTCAAATAAGCAAGTTGTAATAATTCACTTTGCTGACTTTGTAGTTCATTTTTTAAAGATGTATTTTCATCAAGAAGCACTTGCCTTGTTTTCGACATTTGCTCTAAGGAAGTAAACGTGGCTCTTGGTGAATTTGAGATATAGTATAAGGGAGAAATAATTGAATCTAAATAATAACGGGCAACAGAAAATGCCCGATAATTAACATCGCATACAATCAATAAGATAGCTAAAATTAATACGATAAATAGCTGAAAACCGAGTGGTGTTCCCTTAGTAAATAATCGTTTCATAGCGGGATCCACCGTTTAGAGATAAAAAAGTAGTTTTTCAACGCTACACAAAAACTAATCTTCACTAAATAGATCACCGCCGTGCATATCAACCATATCAAGAGCCTTACCACCACCTCTTGCAACGCAAGTGAGTGGATCATCTGCAACAACAACATGGATCCCAGTTTCAGCAGAAAGTAATTTATCAATATTACGTAATAATGCACCACCACCTGTTAAAACCATACCGTGTTCAGAAATATCTGAAGCGAGTTCTGGAGGGCATTGTTCTAGTGCAACTTTAACCGCGCTTACAATTCCACTTAATGGCTCTTGTAATGCTTCTAAAATTTCATTCGAATTTAGCGTAAAGCTTCTTGGTACACCTTCAGCTAAATTACGGCCTCTAACTTCTATTTCTAAAACTTCATCACCAGGATAAGCACTACCAATAGTATGCTTAATTCTTTCAGCCGTCGCTTCACCAATTAAAGAACCATAATTACGTCTAACATAATTAATAATAGCTTCATCAAAGCGATCGCCACCAATACGAGCGGAAGCCGAATAAACAACGCCATTTAATGAAATTACTGCAACTTCCGTTGTACCACCACCAATATCAACCACCATCGAACCTGTTGGTTCAGATACGGGTAAATCAGCACCAATCGCTGCAGCCATTGGTTCTTCAATCAAATAAACTTCTCTAGCACCAGCTCCAAGTGCTGATTCACGAATCGCACGACGTTCAACTTGAGTTGCACCAACTGGTACACACACAAGTACACGAGGGCTAGGTCTTAAAAAACTATGGCTATGAACTTGCCTGATAAAATATTGCAACATCTTTTCTGTCACTGAGAAGTCAGCAATAACACCATCTTTCATTGGCCTAATAGCTGCAATATTTCCTGGCGTTCTCCCTAACATTTGCTTCGCCGCATGCCCAACTGCAGCAACACTTTTAGGTGTGCCGCTACGATCTTGACGTATCGCAACTACTGACGGTTCATTAAGAACAATACCCTGACCTTTGACATAAATAAGCGTATTTGCAGTACCTAAATCGATAGAGAGATCGTTAGAAAAAATACCACGAATTTTTTTAAACATAATAAAGCTCTTCCTGAATTGATGATATAAAGGCTATTTTAATTAGCACTCTTGCTTAGTAGCACATGAAAATGACCTATGCTAGCTGGCAGCAAGTTAAAAACTTGCGTTATTGTACCGCAATTATAACTCAACGCATAGTTAGAAATAGCCATAAATCTAAATATTTAAGTATGTTAGTTGAAACTTTTTAGTAAAAAAAGTGTCTAACATTGATATATATAATGACAAATAGTATTTAACAGTGTATTCTTGCCCGTTAATATAATTTGCCACAAAAACATTGATACTTTCGGCTAACTTCTGCAAAATTAGGCTATAGTGGCGTAATTAGCATATGAAATAGAACAAAACGAATGGTAATAGGTTTTCCAGTTATCATTTTATTTTATGAACAAATAATACGGTGTTATTCATGGATATACGCAAAATAAAGAAATTGATTGAATTAGTTGAAGAATCGGGGATTTCTGAGTTAGAAATCTCGGAAGGCGAAGAGTCAGTTAGAATTAGCCGAGCTCTACCTCCAGCCGCTTACCCAGTCCAAAATATTCATGTTGCCCAGCCTACACCTAACTTCGTTAATACAATAACAGAAACTGCGCCGATTGTAGCATCAAGTAATGATCATTGTGCAATGACGGGTCATACTATCAAATCACCAATGGTTGGCACATTTTATCGTACCCCAAGCCCTGATTCGAAATCATTTGTAGAAGTGGGTCAAGCTGTATCAGTTGGTGATGTACTATGCATTGTTGAAGCAATGAAAATGATGAACCAAATTGAATCAGAGAAAGCAGGTATCGTTAAAGCGATTTTAGTTGAAAACGGACAACCAGTTGAATTTGATCAACCATTATTTGTAATCGAATAATATTGACATATTTAATATGTTTTCGGACAAAGTCTGTTTAAAAAATTCGCTTAGAGGTTAATATGCTTGATAAAATTTTAATTGCTAACCGAGGCGAAATTGCCTTGCGTATCTTAAGGGCATGTAAAGAACTTGGAATTCAAACCGTTGCAGTACATTCTACGGCTGATAAAGATCTTAAACATGTCTTACTTGCTGATGAGACAGTATGTATTGGCCCTGCTCCATCGGCTAAAAGTTATCTTAATGTTCCTGCGTTAATTGCTGCTGCTGAAGTTACTGGCGCATCAGCTATCCACCCTGGATATGGTTTTTTATCTGAAAACGCTGATTTTGCTGAGCAAGTTGAACGTTCTGGATTTATTTTTATAGGTCCAAAAGCAGATACTATACGCCTGATGGGAGATAAAGTTTCAGCAATTAATGCTATGAAAAAAGCAGGTGTACCCTGTGTCCCAGGTTCTGATGGATCATTGGGTAGTGATATTGAAACGAATAAAAAAATTGCTAAAAGAATTGGTTATCCTGTAATCATTAAAGCATCAGGTGGTGGCGGTGGGCGCGGTATGCGCATTGTTCGTCAAGAAAAAGATCTTGAACAGTCAATAAAAATGACAAAAATGGAAGCAAAAACCGCTTTCAATAATGACATGGTTTATATGGAAAAATTCCTTGAGAATCCGCGTCATATTGAAATTCAGGTACTTGCTGACGGTCAAGGACAAGCTATTTATCTTGGTGAGCGTGATTGCTCGATGCAAAGACGCCACCAAAAAGTGGTCGAAGAAGCACCAGCAGTTGGCATTACACCAAAAATGCGCCAATTTATTGGTGAACGCTGTGCGAACGCATGTATTGAGATTGGTTATCGTGGCGCTGGAACATTTGAATTTTTATTTGAAAACGGTGAATTTTACTTTATTGAAATGAATACCCGCATTCAAGTTGAACATCCTGTTACTGAAATGATTACTGGTGTTGATCTAATTAGGGAACAAATCAGTATTGCTTCTGGTCAAGCGCTATCAATCAATCAAAAAGATGTTCATATTAAAGGCCATGCTATCGAGTGCAGAATTAATGCCGAGGATGCAAAAACCTTTATGCCATCACCAGGTAAAATTACTCGCTTTCATGCGCCTGGCGGTTTTGGTATACGTTGGGAATCACACATCTATGCAGGTTATACCGTTCCACCACACTATGATTCAATGATTGGTAAGTTGATTGCTTATGGTGAAACACGTGAAATTGCAATTGCAAGAATGAAAAATGCACTGGCAGAACTTGTGATTGACGGAATTAAAACCAACATTGATCTACATATTGATATTATGAATGACGAAAATTTCCAAAAAGGTGGAACAAATATTCACTATTTAGAAAAGAAATTAGGCATTTACGAATAAAATAATTTTCTTTATGTAAACAAAAAAACCACCCTATTAGGTGGTTTTTTTGTACTGAATTTCGTTATTTTTTTGTTGTAAGCATGCAATATAATATAAAACAAATTTAAAAACTGTATTTATTTACAGTATTTTTATTGTTATACTTAATGCAAATGAACTATGTATTAAAACGATTATGCTAACACAATTAACGATTAATAACTTTGCTATTGTTGATAATTTAATTATTGACTTTCATACAGGTATGACCGCGATTACCGGAGAAACGGGCGCAGGGAAATCCATATCAGTCGATGCACTGGGTTTATGTTTAGGTGCGCGTTCCGATGTTTCATTTATTCGTCATGGTAGTGAACGGATTGATATTTCTGCACATTTTCTCCTTGATGATACACCAAGTGCCTTAACTTGGTTGACTGAAAACCAGCTTGATGATCATAACGAATGTATTTTACGTCGTGTAATTAATCATGATGGACGATCAAAAGCTTTTATTAACGGTACATCAGTACCTATTTCGCAATTAAAAGAATTAGGTCAAATGCTAATACAAATTCATGGTCAGCATGAACATCAGCAATTGATGCGTAGTGACTATCAACAGCTGCTGCTCGATCAATATATGGACGAAAGTTCATTATTATCAACAATGAAAATCGCTTTTAAAAAATGGAAAGTAGCAAGTGAACACTTTGCCCAGCATCAAAAATCAAAGCAAGAACGTGATGCCCATATTCAATTGCTACAGTATCAACTTAAAGAACTTAACGAATTTTCGCCTAGTGAAGGTGAATATCAACAAATAGATGAAGAGTATAAGCGATTATCAAATAGTGAGCAGTTAATTAATCTAAGTAATCAGCTTATTGATATATTAGAAGAAAATACCGAATTTAATCTATTAAATCAATTAGGTAATGCTAAAAATACGGCTCAAGAATTAGCAGGTCTAGATCCACAATTAGTTGATGTATCAACGATGCTAGAAGATGCCGCAATTCAAATAAAAGAAGCCGGCTATGAACTACATCGTTATGTAGATAACCTTGAAATTGATCCGGCTAGAGTCATGCAACTTGAACAGCGAATATCTAAACAGATTTCATTATCACGTAAACATCATATTTCACCTGAAAACTTACCAATATTACACCAGCAATTGCTTGATGAATTTAAACAAATTTCAAATCAAGATGAGCTTAGTGAACAGTTACAACAAGAGATAAATCAATATCATCATGAAGCACTATCTTGCGCTAAAATATTACATACTAAACGGATAAAAGCCGCGACGGTTTTATCTAAAAAAATCTCACAAAGCATTCAAGAACTTGCTATGCCACATGGCCAGTTTTGTATCGATATTCAATACGACGAGACTAGAATAAGTGAAACAGGCGCAGATCATATCACCTATTTAGTAACAACTAATCCTGGTCAACCAATGCAGCCCATCAGTAAAGTCGCCTCTGGTGGAGAGCTATCTAGAATTGCATTAGCAATCCAAGTACTTACAGCACAAAAAATTGAGACTCCCGCTTTAATTTTTGATGAAATTGATGTTGGCATTAGTGGTGCAACAGCGGCTAAAGTCGGTAATTTACTAAGAGAATTAGGCAAATCAACGCAAGTCATAACGGTAACACATTTACCACAAGTAGCGGGTAATGCACACCATCATTATTTTGTTGCCAAACAAACCGATGGTAAACAGACTAATACACAAATGAATGTACTAGATCAAGTGCACCGCTTACAAGAACTCGCAAGATTGCTAGGTGGCGATAAGATCACCGAGAATACTTTAGCCAATGCAAAAGAGCTGTTAATACAATAAATAATCAGTGATATCACTTATTTAGTGTATACAAATCATTATAAAAACACTTTTGTTTGCTATTAATTGCTTAATTTAATTAATATTATAATGATTCATGGTAAAATATCATTTATTTTTGATAAACAAGCAGGCGAGATGAATTTAGCCAATAAACATATTTTACTCGGTATTTCTGGTGGAATTGCTGCTTATAAATGCCCTGAGCTGGTGCGCCAACTCAAAAAATTAGGTGCGCAAGTTCACGTTGTAATGACTGACTCGGCAAAACATTTTGTTTCTGAGTTATCACTGCAAGCTGTATCTGGTAATAAAGTCTCTGATAATCTATTTGACTCTTCAGCTGAGTTATCGATGGGCCATATTGAACTTGCAAAATGGGCTGACTTGATTTTAATCGCACCAGCTACGGCGAATATTATTGCAAAATTAGCGCATGGCATCGCTGATGATTTACTAACAACGTTATGCCTTGCAACTAAAGCCCCTATCGCAATTGCCCCAGCAATGAATCAACAAATGTATCAAGCTGATATTACTCAACAAAACATTACTCAGTTAGCTCATCGAGGTTTACATATTTGGGGACCAGATGAGGGTATTCAAGCGTGTGGTGATATTGGCCCGGGCCGAATGCTTGAACCACAAGTGCTTTCAAATAAAGTCGTTAATCTATTTACAAATAATCAAAAGCTAGCTAATTTAAATATTGTAATAACTGCAGGCCCAACCCAAGAGGAATTAGATCCTGTTCGTTATATTACCAATCATAGTTCAGGTAAAATGGGATTTGCAATTGCTAAGGCAGCCGCAGCTCTAGGTGCAAAAGTGACCTTAATTAGTGGCCCCGTCAATTTATCTACACCGCATAATGTTAATCGAGAAGATGTCTGTAGTGCTATCAATATGCAGCAAAAGGTACAACAGTATGCGCCGCAAGCAGATATTTTTATTGCATGTGCCGCTGTTGCTGATTACCGCGCTAAAATCGTTGCAGATCACAAAATGAAAAAACAGGATAATAATGACGAACTAACAATTACATTAGTTAAAAATCCTGATATTGTTGCTGAAGTTGCTGCAATGAAAAAAAATCGACCTTTTGTTATCGGCTTTGCTGCAGAAACTAATAATGTCGAAGAATATGCACAAAAAAAATTAGTCAGTAAAAATCTAGATATGATCTGCGCTAATGATGTATCATCGCAGACACAAGGCTTTAATTGCGATAATAATGCCCTCACACTCTATTGGCAATCAGGTAAATTGCTATTACCATTGATGAATAAAAGTGAGTTAGCTAAACAATTAATTAGCGAAATAATTAAACACTATAATGAGCACCATCATGAAAAGAAAAATTGATATAAAAGTTTTAGATAAACGCCTTGGTCAAGAATTTCCGCTACCGACTTATGCAACCATTGGTTCTGCTGGGATCGACTTACGCGCTATGTTTGACAAAACTACTGAAATTAAACCAGGTGAAACCATTTTAACGCCAACAGGCCTTTCAATGTATATCGAAGATCCAACTTTAGCGGCATTAGTACTACCTCGCTCGGGCTTAGGATCAAAAAATGGTATTGTTTTAGGTAATTTAGTCGGTTTAATTGATTCAGACTACCAAGGTCAGCTTTTTGTACCTTTATGGAATCGTAGCCAAACGGCGTTTACTGTAGAGCCCGGCGATCGCATCGCTCAATTAATTATTGTGCCAGTTGTACAGGCAGAATTTAATATTGTAGAAGAGTTTAATGAGTCATCTCGCGGTGAAGGTGGCTTTGGTCATTCAGGTAAAAAATAACTGTGATAACTAAACGTAAAAATCGTAAAGAAGATATTTTGCAAGCATTAGCAACAATGCTTGAATCAAATGAAGGTTCTCAGCGAATTACTACGGCAAAACTAGCTGCAACAGTTGGTGTGTCCGAGGCAGCGTTATATCGTCATTTCGCAAGTAAAACAAAAATGTTTGAAAGCCTTATCATTTTTATTGAAGATATTTTGCTCTCTCGCATTAATCATATTTTACAAGATGAAAAAGAGACTGAAAATAGGCTTCGTTTAATTGTAGCCCTTATTCTTGGCTTTGCAGAAAAAAATCCAGGCTTAACTCGAATTATGACGAGTCATGCACTAATGTTTGAGCAAGAACAATTACAAGAAAGAGTAAGCCAACTCTTTGACCGAATTGAGACGCAAATTAAACAAGTATTACGTGAAAGAAAATTACGTGAAGGCACTGCATACTCAACCGATGAGAGAATATTATCGAGTCAAATACTCGCTTTTTGCGAAGGTATGATGGCGCGCTATGTCCGTTCTGGTTTTCAATATTTACCTACAGCCGATTTCGAATTACGGTGGTCATTAATTACTAAACAATTAATTTAGTATTTAACATCGTTGTTCTAAATTAATAACACAATTTGAGGTGGTTTAAAGTGACATTTTGGGAAAAAGTTATTCAATTTATTGAAAAATATGACAGTATTGTTATTGACTACTTACTTCATATTGGCTTTGCCATCATTATTTTTCTTATTGGGCGTTTTATCGCTTCTTTTGTTAGTAAGCAATTACGTAAAATACTAATTATCCGAGATGTTGAGCCGACAATTGTTAAATTTACTTCATCTTCGGCCCGCTATACCATTATGGGATTCACGTTTGTTGCCGTACTTGGTCAGCTCGGTGTTCAAACAACCTCAATTGTTGCTATAATCGGTGCAGCAGGTCTTGCTATAGGCCTTGCATTACAGGGATCTCTATCTAATTTTGCCGCAGGTGTACTGCTGATTTTATTTCGACCATTTAAAATCGGAGAATTAGTAATTATTAGTGGAATTCAAGGTAACATTGACGCAATCCAAATATTCTCGACAACTATTATTACACCTACCGGTGAAACAGTTACTATTCCAAATAGTCAAATTTTATCGACGAATATAATTAATTATACTCGACAACCAAATCGAAGAATTGATTTAACAATTGGTGTTGATTACAGTGCTGATATTAAAGATGTCTATAAAATACTACAAGGTTCAATAGATAAAACATCTGATATTTTGACTGATCTTAGTAGAACAGTACGTTTTAACGAATTAGGGGCTTCATCGATTAACTTTGTTATCTATGTTTGGGTAACGAATGAAAATTATAGCGCCGTAAGAACCGCGCTATTAGAAAATATTAAGCTCGATCTCGATAGTAATAATATCAATATTCCATTCCCTACGATGGAGCTAAACATTAAAAAGTAGTGAAATATTGATTTGAATTAGCGAAAAATATTATTGAGATAATACCTTTAAATCCTTGCAAAGGTTTGTTCCTTTGCAAGTTTATCAATTAAAGTTCTTGATCCATATTCAAAGCCGGCTTATCACAGCCAGGGCAACCAACAATTTTCGCAGGCACGCCAGCGGCAGTCGTATGAGCAGGAACCGGATCTAACACAACCGAACCTGCACCAATTTTAGCACCTTTACCAATCTCGATATTACCTAAAATTGTTGCGTTTGCACCGATCATGACACCCTCACGAATTTTAGGATGCCTATCACCGTTTTCTTTACCGGTACCACCCAAAGTTACTGATTGTAAAATTGATACATCGTTTTCAATAACTACCGTTTCACCAACAACAATACCCGTTGCATGGTCAAACATAACGCCACAACCAATTTTAGCAGCAGGGTGAATATCGACACCGAAAACAATCGCAATTTGACTTTGTAAAAATGTAGCCAATGCTCGACGATTTTGTTTCCAAAGCCAGTGAGCAATACGGTAAGCCTGCAAGGCTAAAAATCCCTTGTAATAAAGTAATGGCGTCGAGTAATAATTCGTAGCGGGATCTCGTAGATAAACAGCCATAATATCGGTCATACTAAATTCAATGATGGCGGGATCTGCTAGGTAAGCCTGCCTGATCACTTCTCTAATATCAATGGCAGGCATGACTTCTGTGGATAACTTATTTGCTAAAATATAACTTATTGCACTACCTATATTATCATGATTAAGCAAAGTAGCATGAAAATAGCTCGCAAGCATCGGTTCACTTTCTATTAATAAGTAAGCTTCTTGCCGAATAGTCTGCCAAAGCTCATTAGACGCTACAAATTTTTTTACAGCATTCACAAAAGAGCCTCCAGCTTAGATTGTAATAATAGAATATTAGAAACTAGGACTTTTAAGTTCTTCTTTTTGAGCCCTACCAAGTAAAGCTTTTGCGGCTTCTTTTGGATCTTTATTACAATATAAAATTTGATAAATTTGTTCAGTTATTGGCATATCTACATGGTATTGCTGCGCAAGTAGCCAAACTTCTTTAGTGTTTTGGCACCCTTCAACAACTTGGCCAATAAGTGTTTTCGCCTCATCAATAGTATTATTCTGTCCGAGTAATATGCCAAATCGGCGATTACGGGATTGATTATCTGTGCAGGTTAAAACTAAGTCACCAAGCCCTGCCATCCCCATAAAAGTAGCGGGATCTGCGCCTAAAGCTTCACCTAGCCTCATCATCTCGGCAAGGCCTCGAGTGATTAACGCTGTACGAGCATTTGCACCAAATCCAAGCCCATCAGATAAGCCTGCACCAATAGCAATAACATTTTTGACCGCACCACCAAGTTGTACGCCAATAAAATCATTGCTGCTATATACTCTAAAACTACGGCTACAATGAAAAATATTTTGTACTTCTTCTAAAAAGGTCTCATTAGTTGAAGCGACTGTCACAGCAGTAGGTAAGCCTTGTGCAACTTCTTTAGCAAATGTAGGACCAGATACGACAGCTAACGGTATGTCATTACCTAATATCGCCCTTGCTACATCCTGAAGTAAACGGCCGGTGCTCATTTCAAGACCTTTTGTTGCCCAAACAATTTTTGAATCAGGCCGTAAAAAAGGTTTAATCTTAGTGAGTACTTCTCCAAACGCATGACTTGGAACAACGATTAGCAAAGTAGGCGATGCCATTACCGCTTTTTGTAAATCTTTTTCAACCAATAAATTATCAGGGAAAATAATATCTGGTAAAAATTTTCTATTTTGGCGATCTTGCTCTAATGCATTCATTTCAGCACTATCATGTCCCCATAAAATGGTCTGATGATTGTTGCGAGCAAGTAAAATAGCAAGCGCTGTGCCATAAGAACCAGCGCCTATTACCGTAACGGTGAAAGAACATCTTTTATTATTCATAGAGACCTGTAAAAAGAATTACTGTAAATTTTCGCCACTATTTTCAGTACTATTTTGCTGCTGTTGCAAATAGTTCATAAATAGTGCGTCAAAATTTACGGGTTCTAAATTAATAGGTTGGAACGTACCTTTATTAACTAAGCTAGAGATTGTTTCACGTGCATACGGGAACAAAATATTTGGGCAAAATGCACCTAAACAGTGTTGTAACTGATTACCACTAAAGCCAACTAATGAAAAAATACCTGCTTGAGTAACTTCACAAATATAAGCGACTTCATCATTAGATTTAGTCGTTACGGTCACGCGTAAAGATACTTCATAAACATTTTCAGCGACAACCTGAGATGATGTATTAAGTTCAATATTAACTTCTGGTTTCCACTCTTTAGGGAAAATTTGTGGCACATTCGGTGTTTCAAATGATACATCTTTAATATAGACACGTTGAATTACAAAATTTGTTTCTTGTGCCTGAGTCGTATTTTGCTCTGTCATAATCTTTCCTTAATTTATTTTTTTACTAATGGTAAGTTTTCACCATTCCAACCAGCGATGCCATCTTTTAATGCAAAAACTTGTTCAAATCCTTGCTTAACTAGAATATCACCTGACGCATTAACTAACATTCCGTTATCATCGACTAAAATGACAGGAAATTCTTTATGTTTTTCAAGTGATTTAATGCTGCCGTTCTTAATATCAATAGGTAGAATGTTTACCGCTTCGGTAATATGCCCTTTTTTAAAATTATCAGCAGAGCGGAGATCAACAATAACGGCATTTTGCTTATTCATCATATTAATTGTCTGAGCATTAGAGATAGTTTTAACTTTACTTAACTTACTTTTAATAGTGAGATAAATAATAACAATAAAAAGTGCAATCCATCCTAGGCTTAAGAGTGGATGATTTTTTACAAAAGGGATGATTTCGTTAATGATAAATTCCATATTTATACAATTACCTATTTTGATTAATTTCTTAAAATTTATACACCGATTATAACGATTTTGTTAGCCGAAATACAGTATTGAATCGAAAAGGCGATAATTTTCGCTAAACGAAAAGTCGTAATTGGTGCTAATTAGTTAAGATTTCAAGCATTAGCTCAGTTAACATCTCGACTGCATTAATTTGGTGCATTTCTGACATTTTAGTGCAAAAATAGAGATATCAGGCTTAGCGAAAGTTCGATGTGTATGTTTGTGGTGAACAAAAATTAGTAATGAATTGAAATATATCGATTTATTTTAAATTTTCACATAAGTAAGAATTTGGCATCATTTTTGCTTATTGTTATGTCACTGGAATAACTTCCATTATCGTTTATATTTTATCTCAATTAGGGAGAACCAATATGTCTATAGAAAAAGTTTTAACAATGATAAAAGAAAATGACGTTAAATTTATTGATTTACGTTTTACCGACACTAAAGGTAAAGAGCACCACATCACAATTCCTGTTAGCCAAATTGATGCTGATTTCTTTGAAGATGGTAAAATGTTCGATGGTTCTTCAATTGAGGGATGGAAAGGTATTAATGAATCCGATATGGTTTTAATGCCCGATGTTTCAAGTGTTGTTATTGACCCATTTTATGAAGATGCAACAATGAATATTCGCTGTGATATCTTAGAGCCTGCAACATTACAAGGTTATGATCGTGATCCACGCTCAATTGCTAAAAAAGCTGAAGAATTCTTAAAATCATCAGGAATTGCTGATACAGTAATTATCGGCCCTGAACCGGAATTTTTCTTATTTGATGATGTTCGTTTTGGCACGCCGATGTCAGGAAGTTTTGTTCATATAAATGATATTGAAGCAGCGTGGAATAGCGGAACTAAATATGATGAAGGCAATAAAGGTCATCGTCCTGCAGTGAAAGGTGGCTATTTTCCTGTACCACCCGTTGATTCATCTCAAGATATTCGCTCGGCAATGTGTTTAATTATGGAACAACTTGGTTTAGTTGTTGAGGCGCATCATCACGAGGTTGCAACGGCCGGACAAAATGAAATTGCCTGCCGTTTTAATACCTTAACTAAAAAAGCAGATGAAGTACAAATCTATAAATATGTTGTACAAAATGTTGCAAATGCTTATGGAAAGACGGCAACATTTATGCCAAAACCAATGTTTGGTGATAATGGCTCGGGTATGCACTGTCACCAATCTCTTGCTAAAGATGGGGTTAACTTATTTGCTGGCGATAAATATGCAGGCTTATCTGAAATGGCATTATTTTATATTGGCGGCATCATTAAACACGCCAAAGCAATTAACGCATTTGCAAATGCAACAACTAACTCATATAAACGTTTAGTTCCTGGTTATGAAGCGCCCGTAATGCTTGCATACTCAGCACGTAATCGCTCGGCATCAATTCGTATTCCGGTGGTAAGTAGTCCAAAAGCACGTCGTATCGAGGTTCGTTTCCCAGATCCAGCAAGTAACCCATATTTATCATTTGCAGCGCAATTAATGGCAGGACTTGATGGAATTATCAATAAAATTCACCCTGGTGATGCTATGGATAAAAACTTATATGACTTACCACCAGAAGAATCCAAACTTATCCCACAAGTTGCAGGTTCACTTGAAGAAGCACTAAAAGCGCTTGATGCTGATCGTGAATTCTTAACTCGTGGTAATGTATTTACCGATGACACTATTGATGCTTACATTACGTTAAAAACTGAAGAAGTTGATCGCGTTCGCATGACTCCACACCCAGTTGAGTTTGAATTATATTATAGTCTGTAATTGTCTGTTATCAGCATAGATAAATACTTACTGCGCATCAATTGGCAGTAAGTATTTATGATATTCTTATTAAGATAAAGTGATTAAAATAGGAGGCAAATTTTGGTTGCAAAACGATTTTCCGAAACTGATGCTATCCTCAATTCAGTCTTAACTAATATCTTACTGCTCGATAATAAACTCAATGTTATTTATGCTAATTTAGCTGCCCAGCAGCTATTAGCACAAAGTACTAAAAAGCTTTATGGTACTTATTTTCCTGATTTACTCAATTATTTTTCACTCGATATTTCATTAATGAATACTGCGCTCTCTCAAGGCCAAGGATTTACTGATAATGAAATTAACATCGTCATTAATGATCAACTTTATGTATTATCTCTAACCGCTCAGCAATTTAATCATGATTCAATACTCATTGAGATGACCCCTCTTAACAATCATAAACGCTTATCTCAAGAGCAGTTACAACAAGCACAACAAACGGCCGCTCGAGATCTGGTCCGAGGACTTGCCCATGAAATTAAAAATCCATTAGGTGGATTACGTGGCGCAGCACAGCTTTTATCAAAAGAGTTGCCACAAAATGAGTTACAAGATTACACTCGGTTAATTATTGAGCAAGCTGATAGACTCCGAAATTTAGTCGATAGATTATTAGGTCCGCAGCAAATATTGCTACAAAAAGTGGCTAATGTGCACCAAGCAATTGAGCGAACCTACATACTATTAAAATTTGAGAAACCAGACAATATTAAAATAATTCGTGATTATGATCCCAGTTTGCCAGAACTATTTCATGATCCAGAACAGATCGAACAAGTTATTCTCAATATTACGCGTAATGCATTACAAGCATTAGGAAATCAAGCTGATGGTATAATTACCATTAAGACGCGTACCGCTTTTCAAGTCACAATGCATGGTTCCCGCTATCGCTTATGTGTAAGAATTGATATTGAAGATAATGGGTCAGGCATTCCAATGCATTTACAAGATACTATTTTTTACCCAATGGTAAGTGGTCACGAAAATGGCTCAGGATTAGGATTATCTATTGCACGTAATATCATCGATCAACACCATGGAAAAATTGAATTCAACAGTTGGCCAGGACACACCATATTTTCAATCTATCTGCCAATTCGTCAATGAGGAGTCATATTATGAACTACCACCTGAATAATATCAGCACATCAATTCATCATATTGATAAAACAAGTCCCCTTAACAATAAGCATATTTGGGTCATTGATGATGATAGTTCAATTCGCTGGGTATTAGAAAAGGCCATTACTCAAGCCGGTTTTACCTGTACTTGTTTCGATAATGGCAAAATTGCACTAAATGAACTTGAGAATAGTTCGGAAAAACCGGCAGTGCTAATTTCAGACATTAGAATGCCTGAAATAGATGGGTTAACATTACTCAAGATCATAAAAGAAAAGCATCCAACACTGCCCATTATCATTATGACTGCACACTCCGATCTTGATGCCGCCGTTAGCGCTTA
Organism: Orbaceae bacterium lpD04; assembly: GCA_036251935.1. Classification (NCBI taxonomy): domain Bacteria; kingdom Pseudomonadati; phylum Pseudomonadota; class Gammaproteobacteria; order Orbales; family Orbaceae; genus Orbus; species Orbus wheelerorum. The sequence continues at coordinate 44,193 of CP133967.1, forward strand.
TCAAAAAGGTGCATTTGATTATATACCTAAACCTTTCGATGTTGATGAAATGATACAACTCGTTGAGCGGGCTATTATCCAAAATCAGGCTAATTTATCGATCCAGATAGAAAAAAAATCAACTAGTACTGGGATTATTGGTGAAGCTCCGGCTATGCAGGAAGTTTTTCGTATTATAGGTCGGTTATCAAAATCCTCTATCAGTGTTTTAATCAATGGTGAATCAGGAACAGGGAAAGAACTCGTTGCTCAAGCATTGCATACACATAGTCCAAGAACCAATGCCCCATTTATAGCTTTAAACATGGCTGCGATCCCTAAAGATTTAATTGAAGCAGAACTTTTTGGTCATGAAAAAGGGGCTTTTACTGGCGCAACTCAAATTAGGCAAGGTCGTTTTGAGCAAGCTAACGGAGGAACCCTATTTTTAGATGAAATTGGTGATATGCCGCTAGATGTTCAAACTCGTTTATTGCGTGTGCTTGCTGATGGGCAATTTTATCGTATCGGAGGATACTCTCCAGTTAAAGTAGATGTCAGAATTATTGCAGCAACCCACCAAAATCTAGAAAATAGAGTAAAAGAAGGTAAGTTCCGCGAAGATTTATTTCATCGTTTGAATGTAATTCGTATTATGCTTCCCCCACTTCGAGAACGTGCCACTGACATCCCAACACTCGCTCATCATTTTTTACAAACAACAGCAAAAGAACTGGGTGTTGAGCCTAAAATACTAACGACTAAAACGCTAAAAACATTATTGCAGTTGAAATGGCCTGGAAATGTTCGGCAACTAGAAAATACTTGTCGCTGGTTAACGGTTATGTCATCGAGTAAAGAAATTTTACCTCAAGATTTGCCACAAGATCTCATCATCAATGAAGTTGATAATAACGAATCTCATCATAATAAAAATAGCAATATTTTAACAAAATCTGATGATGAAGTGACTGGTGAAGAGTGGCAAAAACAATTGGAAAACTGGAGTAAACAAGCGCTGCTTACTGGTAAAGAAAATATTTTACCTGAGGTAAGCTATCACGTAGAACGAATCTTACTAGAAACAGCGCTGGAATTTACACGAGGTCATAAACAAGAAGCTGCGAAGTTACTTGGTTGGGGTCGTAATACTCTTACGCGTAAATTAAAAGAATTACACATTCAAGATAAATAATGCTAGGCAATAAAAATAACTTTGATTAGTTCTTATTGATTATAGTTAGCCAAAGTAAATAGCTGTAATAGTTAAAAATTTTCTTATTTTACTGGACATTACCATATTAAGGTTGTAAGTTTATAAGGAATAACTTAAGGGTTATTACTAAATTTGAACCGCAATGTAATGATGGTTAATAAGGAGATTTGTTATGGCTAAAAGTGCATCTACAACTAAAAAGGTAGTACCAGCAAAAAAAGTAACTGAGACAAAAATTGAGCAAGCTAAAAAATTGCAAAAAGCACCTTTATTATTTCCAACAGATTTGGGTGAAAAAGCCTCAAAAGATATATCCGCAGCAATGAATTCTGTTTTAGCTGATGTATTTGCATTATATTTAAAAACAAAGAACTTTCACTGGCATTTAAGTGGTCCTCATTTCAGAGATTATCACTTAATGTTTGATGAACAAGGTGATCAATTATTTGCAATGACCGATCCTATCGCAGAAAGAGTGCGTAAATTAGGCGGTACAACCCTACGTTCAATTAGTCATATCTCTAAACTACAAAGTATTTCTGATAACAATGCTGATTTTGTTGAGCCCGCAGATATGTTAACAGAACTTTGCCAAGATAATATTAAATTAACTGCGCGCATGCGATCTGCACATGATGTTTGTGGCCAATATAACGATACGGCGACAGCAAGCTTAATCGAAAATTGGATTGATGAATCAGAGCGTCGTTCATGGTTCTTATTCGAATCTAGCAGAAAATCAGACTCTTCAGGTCATTAATTAGTAAATTATAGCTTATATTACTCACCACCTATTTTGGTGGTGAGTACATATCAACCTAGTTAAGATAGAGGTTTGTTTATTATGAGTGAACCAATCGCAGTATTAGTCGGTAGCCTTCGTAAAGAATCTTATAATCTAAAAGTTGCTAAAGTATTAGCAAAACTAGCTCCAAGTTCTCTTGAGCTTAAAATCATTCAAATTGGCGATTTACCTTTATACAATGAAGATATTGATGCAGCTTCGCCACCTCAAACATATACACGCTTTAGAAATGAAATATCAGCCTGCAAAGGCGTTTTATTTGTGACACCTGAATATAATCGCAGCACACCAGCAGTCATTAAAAATGCTATTGATGTGGGTTCTAGGCCATATGGTAAAAGTGTATGGTCGAAAAAGCCTGCGGCAATCATTTCAGTATCTCCTGGAGCAATTGGTGGCTTTGGCGCTAATCATCATTTGCGCCAATCGCTCGTCTTTTTAGATATGCCAACGATGCAACAACCTGAGGCCTATTTTGGTGGGGTCGCAAATTCCTTTGATGATAAAGGCGATATCATTGAAAAAAGCCGAGCATTTTTAAAGCAATTTATTGATGCTTATAGCCAATGGTTTGAGAAAACCAAATAATTTAATTGAATAAAAAAAGCACCTATTGGTGCTTTTTTTTATTGCTGAACTTTCTTAATTTTATTTGCTCTAAGCAGATTTAATGTTTCAACGGCTAAAGAGAAGAACATTGCGAAATAAATATAAGCTTTCGGGACATGGATATGTAGGCTTTCAACAACCAATACGATCCCAACCATAACAAGAAAAACAATTGCTAGCATTTTAATTGGTGGGTTAGCCTCAACAAAATCACCAATCGCTTTTGCGGCAAACATCATAATCAATACGGCAATAACAACAGCTGCAATCATAATAAAAATATGTTCAGACAAACCAACCGCCGTAATAACCGAGTCTAAACTAAATACAATATCAAGTACCATAATTTCAGCAATTGCTTTAAAAAAAGGTAACTGTTTAGTTTTTTTATCATCATGAGGACCAATGTTAAACATTTCGATAATTTCGAGAGTTCCTTTCCAAACTAAAAAGCATCCACCCAAGAACAAAACAATATCTCGTGCCGATACAGCAAAAATACCAACGAGATCACTGATATCGGTATCAGAACCTAATAATTGCCACTGGTAAAAATAAAATAATGGATGAGATAATTTTACTACCCAAGCAAGTGAAGCCAATAATGCAATACGCATTATCATTGCACCACCAAGACCTAGTTTTCGCCCTAAGTTTTGTTGATGCTTGGGGAGCCTTGCAACAACAAGGGAAAGGAAAATAATATTATCAATACCAAGAATAATTTCTAAAAAAGTAAGGGTTGTTAATGCTAGCCAGGCATTAGGATCAGCTATCCATTCGAACATAATGAAACTTATATGATTTTACATTCAATGATTATACGATAAAATGATAAATTAATACTAGATTTATCTATTTTTTACACATTAAATCACCGAAAATAATATACTAAGTTGGCATATGAAAATACAGTCAATACCAGATAACCAATCAGAGCTAATGCAAAAAGCTGAGTCAATTGCAGGATATTCACTTAAAGAAATTGCGAGTAGTATTGAATTGCCCATGCCACCTGATCTAAAAAAAGAAAAAGGCTGGGTAGGTAAGCTTATTGAGCTTTATCTTGGCGCTAACGCAGGTAGTAAAGCTGAACGCGATTTCGCGCATCTTGGAATTGAACTAAAAACGATCCCCGTTAATCGCTTAGGGCTACCACTAGAAACAACATTCGTCAGTGTCGCACCACTAACAGCAAATCATGGTATTACGTGGGAAAGTAGCCACGTAAAGTATAAGTTAAATAAAGTGTTATGGATCCCAGTTGAAGGCGATAGATCACTTCCTCTTTCTTCAAGGCGCATCGGTTTACCGATCTTATGGCAACCATCACAGCGCCAAGAATTACAATTGAAACAAGATTGGCAAGAATTGATGGATATGATTGTACTTGGCCAGATTGAAAAAATTACAGCTCGGCAAGGTGAATATCTGCAAATTCGACCAAAAGCAGCAAATGGCAAAGCATTAACTCAAGCATTTAACGAACATGGCGAGCCAATTATGACGCGCCCTAGAGGTTTTTATTTAAAAAAACAATTTACTTCACAAATACTAAGTAACTATATTAAAGATTTTAGGTAATATTATTGTAGTATATCTAAAATAAGAATTTTTGAATTCCGTTGATAATTATATAACTGCTTTTTTGTTATTGGTAAGTTATCGACTTCCGCAGGAACAAAACCTTTCTCCCTAAACCAGTGAATACTACGAGTTGTCAGTACGAATAGCTTTTCTAGTCGCATTTTTTTTGCTTGTTCAATCAGCTTATCAAGTAGCATATCGCCCCTAGCAGAACTGCGGTAATCTGGGTGAATTGCAACACATGCCATTTCAGCCATCCTTTCATCTAAATAAGGATAAAGAGCCGCACAACCAATAGTAATGTTATCACGCTCAATAATGGTAAATTTGTCAATTTCCATTTCTAGTTGCTCCCTAGAACGCCTTACTAAAATACCTTGTTCTTCAAGTGGCCGAATTAACTCTAAAATACCACCAATATCATTGATTGTAGCCTTACGAATTTGCTCTGAATGCTCCATAGCAACTTGTGTGCCAATACCATCGCGTGAGAATATTTCTTGTAGTATTGCACCATCAACTAAGTAACTGACTAAATGACTCCGATGAACACCATTACGGCATGCACGATACGCTGCACGTAAAAATCGAATATCACTAGATAGATGCTGACTTTGTTGTTCTTTTTCTTTGATATATTTATCCGCGTCAACAGGGAACAGATCAGTGATAACGTTACCTTCATTATCCAAAACACCCTGCTCTGCGCAAAAACTAATTAATTTATCTGCTTTAACTTTGATAGCGACTTCAGCGGCAACATCTTCCGATGATAAATTAAAGCTCTCACCAGTTACTGAAACACCAACCGGGCCAAGTAGTACAATTGAATCGTGACTAAGCTGAGCATTAATTGCCTCATGATTAATACGGCGGATCTTACCTGTATGACAATAATCAATCCCCTCATCAACACCTAATGGCTGAGCAATTACAAAATTACCGCTCACTACGTTAATATGAGCCCCTTGTAATGGCGTATTGTTTAAACACATTGATAAACTAGCCGTGATATTTAGCTGTAACAACCCTGTCACTTTTTTGACAACATCAAGCGTTTTTGCATCGGTAATTCGGGTATATTTATGAAACTTTGGGATGATTTGACGTGTTTTCAGTTCGTCATCAATTTGATTACGTGCACCATAAACAATCACTAATTTAATGCCTAAACTATGCAATAAACCTAGATCGTTAATGATATTTGCATAGTTTTGGCTATTTAATGTCGCACCAGTTAATAAGATAACAAAAGTTTTACCTTGATGTAAATTTATATAAGGAACTGAATGTCTTAATCCTTCAACTAACTCTGTTGTTCGTTCTTTCATGTCACAACCCGAATTGAATAAATATGCAATATTTTTGTATTTTTATTTATTTTTGAATAAATAGCAAGCAGATTTTAGCTGATGATATGTTGCGTTTTATGTTAAAGCTACCGCAAAAGTAGGAATTAAAGTTGTAAATGTAGGCAAAAGAAAATTATAGATCCCAATTTTGGTCGGAAATAAAGTAGCACTGAAAATAAGTATTGTTTTAATTAATACTATCTTGAGCGATAGTGAATTGATATAAAACCCAGCAAAAAAGCCTTATTTGAAAGAATCAAAATAAAGAAAATGGCCAGTATAGTGGCCATTTTTATAATATCTTAACTCATATATCATTATGCTTATTTTTTAATTTCTATAAACTTTATGCAAAGTTATCCAAATTTTATTAGAAGAATACTTATTCAACAGTGACCGATTTTGCTAAATTTCTTGGCTGGTCAACATCAGTACCTTTAATTAACGCAACATGGTACGCTAGTAACTGTGTTGGCACCGTATAGTAGATTGCGGCAGTCAGTTCTTCAACATGAGGTAGCGCAATAATTGTCATACCATTGTCACTAACAAATCCAGCATCTTGTTCAGCAAACACATAAAGTTGACCGCCACGAGCCCTTACTTCTTCGATATTCGATTTAAGTTTTTCAAGTAAATCATTACTAGGGGCCATAACAATAACTGGCATATCACTGTCAATTAGTGCAAGCGGTCCATGTTTAAGCTCTCCCGCGGCGTACGCTTCAGCATGAATATAGGAGATCTCTTTAAGTTTTAATGCTGCCTCCATCGCAATTGGATACTGATCACCTCGGCCTAAAAATAAGGCATGATGCTTATTGGCAAAATGTGCTGCTAGTTTTTCTATCTGCTCATCAAACATCAGTACTTGTTCTATTCGACTTGGTAGGGCTTGTAGTGCATGTGCAATTGCTTTCTCAGTTTGATCAGACATACCTTTAGCGCGGCCAAGTGTAGCAACTAACATTAATAATACCGTTAACTGAGTGGTAAATGCTTTTGTTGAAGCAACCCCTACCTCGGTGCCCGCTTTGGTTAATAGTACTAAATCAGCTTCGCGTACTAAAGTTGATGCTGCAACATTACAAATAGCAAGTGAACTTAAATAACCAATCTCTTTGGATAAACGCAGTGCAGCTAATGTATCAGCTGTCTCACCTGATTGTGAAAGGGTAATAAATAAGCTATTTTTACGTCTCGCAGGCTTACGATAACGAAATTCTGATGCAATTTCGACATCACATGGAATTCCAGCTAATGCTTCAAACCAGTAACGTGAAATTAAACCAGCATTATAAGCCGTACCACATGCAACAATCTGGATATGCTCAACTTTTGATAATAAGCTTTCACCTTTACTACCTAACTCAGATAAATCAATTAAACCATGCTTAATACGCCCTTCTAACGTATTTTTAATCGCGATAGGTTGTTCATAAATTTCTTTATGCATATAGTGATTATAGCCCGCTTTGTCCCCCGCATCATATTTAGCATCAGACTCAATTTCATTTCGTTTAACTGCTTGATTATTCTTATCTAGAATAGTGACTTTTTGATGTGTCACTTCTGCTATATCACCTTCATCTAAAAATATAAATCGTCGAGTAACAGGTAATAATGCTAATTGATCCGATGCAATAAAATTCTCACCCTCACCTAAGCCTATTACTAATGGGCTGCCTGAACGAGCCGCGACTAATAGATCAGGATTACGACTATCCATGACAACGGTGCCATACGCTCCCCGTAATTGAGGAATAACTTTTTTTAATGCATCAAATAATGAACACTGTTCTTGTGTGATGGTGTAATGAATTAGATGGGCTATCACTTCAGTATCGGTTTCTGAACGAAATTGATAACCTTTAGCAATCAGACTTTCACGCAGTGGTTCAAAATTTTCGATAATACCATTATGCACAACAGCAATAAAATCTGATGTATGGGGATGAGCATTATGCTCTGAAGGTTCACCATGAGTCGCCCAGCGAGTATGCGCAATACCTATTTGTCCTGATATTGGATTTTCAGCAATAGCATCCGCTAGCATTTTTACTTTACCTACTCGGCGTACGCGTTGCAGTGTCCCACTAGATGAAATGATTGCAAGCCCTGCTGAATCATATCCGCGATACTCAAGTCGTTTTAAACCTTCCAGCAAAATTTCTACCACATCTTGCTTTGCAATTGCACCTACAATTCCACACATCGTTTTTTCCCTTACATTATTTCGCTTTTTTAACAGGTCGTTTCCAGTTAGCAATTTGTTTTTGCTTTACTCGGCTAACGACTAACTCATTTTCAGCCACATCATTGGTGACAGTTGTCCCCGCTGCAATTGTTGCCCCTTTAGCAATTTTAACTGGGGCAATAAGCTGGCTATCAGAACCGACAAATACATTATCTTCGATAATAGTTTTAAATTTATTGGCGCCATCATAATTACAAGTGATTGTGCCTGCGCCAATATTAACCTCTGAACCGATTTCGCTATCACCCAAATAACTTAGGTGCCCAGCTTTACTTCCTTTACCCAACTGAGCATTTTTAAGCTCAACAAAATTACCGACATGAGCCGTATCAGCTAATATAGAACCAGGTCTTAACCTAGCAAAAGGACCAACAGTGCAAGATTTGGCTAAAATAGAATTATCGATTACCGTATATGGGCTTATTTCGCAGTTATCGCCAATGATGCAGTTTTTTAATATACATCCAGCGCCAATATAAACATTATTACCAAGCTCAACATTGCCTTCAATAATGACATTGTTATCGATAATTACATCCATTCCATGCTTAAGTTGTCCTCGTAAATCGAACCGATTAGGATCAAGCAAAGTGAGGCCAGCAAGTAGTAAATCCTTTGCTAATTTTTGCTGATAGATCCTTTCTAGTGAAACAAGTTGTAAGCGGTTATTAACGCCAGCCACTTCACATTCATCAACAGGATGTGTTGCTTTAATTGCGCAGCCAGATTGATGTGCAAGGCGAATAACATCAGTTAGATAAAACTCGTGCTGAGCATTATGATTATCAACCTTTGCTAACCACTCTTTTAGTTGTTGCCCTGAAATTAGCATGATGCCAGTATTAACTTCATTAATTGAAAGTTGCGCTTTGGTTGCATCTTTTTGTTCTACAATTGCAACAATCTCGCCATTTTCCCTAACAATTCGTCCATACCCGCTTGGATCATCGAGCATAACTGTTAGCAATGAAATACCATTTTCTGGCTTATTAGCAACAAGCTTATTTAAGGTTTGAGCAGAAATTAATGGTGTATCTGCATATAAAATTAGAATATCTTCATTATCTTTGATGTGAGGAATTGCTTGTAAAACAGCATGACCGGTACCTAATTGTTGCTCTTGTAGCACTAATTTTACAGGTTGATTATTTAATGCTGATTCTAGCTGATCTTTACCATGACCATAGATCACATAAATATTATCCATATCTAATAACTTCACAGTATCGATGACATGTTGTAGCATCGATTTATGTCCAATTTTATGTAATACTTTAGGGAGATTAGAATACATTCTAGTGCCTTTACCCGCAGCGAGAATGATAGTACTTAATTTAGGCATAATAATAATCATATAAAAACAAGTACTATTACTATAATAAAAGACGGCATTTATAACAATGCAATTAACCTTGATTTAATTAATTTTTAAGTCAAAATAAGTATTAGGACATATTTTATCTCATATTAATTGTAATAACCTATTTTAGGAAAAATTATGCAACGACAAAATGATCGTTATCTTAGAGCTCTACAATGTCAACCGGTCGATTGTACGCCGGTATGGATGATGCGCCAGGCTGGTCGGTATTTACCTGAATATCGTCAATTACGCGCAAAAGCGGGCGATTTTATGACTATGTGTAAAAATCCAGAATTAGCTTGTGAGGTAACGTTACAACCATTACGCCGTTTTGATTTAGATGCAGCGATCATCTTTTCTGATATTTTAACAATACCTGATGCAATGGGATTAGGACTTTATTTTGAACAAGGTGAAGGACCTAAATTTAAAAATCCGATCACTAATTTCAATGATATTAATAAGTTATCAATACCTGATCCTGAAATAGAACTAACTTACGTCATGGATGCAATTAGACTAACGCGTAAAGAACTACAAGGTAAAGTACCATTAATTGGATTTGCAGGAAGCCCTTGGACACTCGCGACTTATATGATAGAAGGTGGCAGTAGTAAAACCTTTACTAAAATCAAGAAAATGCTTTATAGCGATCCCGCTTCATTACATTTATTATTAGATAAATTGGCTGAAAGTGTTGCACTTTACTTAAATGCACAAATCAAAGCAGGCGCACAATCTATTATGATTTTCGATAGTTGGGGAGGAGCACTAAGCCACCGCAGTTATCTTGAATTTTCACTACAATATATGCATAAAATTATTTCCCTACTAGATCGTGGAACGCGCGGGCCAAGTTATACTAAAGATTATGTTCCGGTCACTTTATTTACTAAAGGGGGGGGCCTTTGGTTAGATAAAATTATGCAAGCTGGCTGTGATGCCGTTGGCGTCGATTGGACAGTTGATCTTTCGACACTACCAAAAGAAAATATTGCAATACAAGGGAATTTAGACCCAACTGTATTATATGCAGATAGAGTAACTATTAAAAATAATATAGATCTAATATTAAAAGAATTCGGCCCCTACAATGGTCATATATTCAATTTAGGGCATGGAATCAACCAAGATACTCCAATAGAAAGTGTTGAAGTCTTAGTTAATACAGTGCATCAATTATCCAAAAGAGACCATAATGGAGAATCATGATGATTAAAAATCCAATACACTTACGCCTAGAAAAGCTCGCTAGCTGGCAATTAAAACTGTTTATGGTTTGTTTATGTGAAAGAATGTATCCTAACTTTGCGCTTTATTGCCAACAAATGAATAGTAGTGATGATAAAATCTATAAAGCAATTATTGATTTAAACTGGGAATCGATGTTAGTTAAAAATGTAAAAATCAATTTCGATGGTCAACTAGAAAAGCTAGAAGAAATTATTCCATCAGTTGATGATAATAGCCCATATAGTGTTTATCCAGCAATTGATGCATGTGAAGCATTGAGTGAACTCGTTCATTCTTATTTAAGTGGCGAACAATTAGTTGAACATGCAATAGCAGTTAGCCGAATTTCATTAAAAACGATTATCGAACTAGAATCAGCCAAAACAGGAAATGATTTAAGTGAAAATGAACTTAAAGAATATCAACCAATTCTAGATGAACTTGATGTACAATGGGAAATATATCGTGTATTAAAAAATGAAAAAAATCAGGATTTAGAGTTAATAAAAGGATTAAAAAACGACTTGCGAGAAGAGCAAATTAGCAATATTGGTGTTTTTTTGAGCAGTCAAACGGAAAAAAGGTAATTTTTTACAAGGTTTTGATAAATTTTACTTTAATCTTATTTAAATATAGTCTACATTTAGGTTCATTGGTAATGTATTTTACCTTGGCTAAATAAAAAATTTAGCCATAACTCTGTCAACGATAAATTATTATGTAAGGATATGTCCATGAATAAAACAGAACTTGTAGATGCTATCGCTGCTAAAGCTAACATAACTAAAGTTGCGGCAAAAACTGCACTTGAAGCAACATTATCAGCTGTTTCAGATTCACTTCAAAAAGGTGAAGCAGTTCAATTAGTTGGTTTCGGTACGTTCAAAGTAAATAGCCGTAAAGCACGTACTGGTCGTAACCCAAAAACTGGTAAAGAAATTAAAATTGCTGCTACTAAAGTCCCAGCTTTCGTTGCAGGTAAAGGTCTAAAAGATACTGTTAAGTAATTGGAAATATAAATAATTTATTTTTATTTATAAAATTTTTTAATTAATTGCTAATGAAGTACTTAATTAAAGAATTTCAAGTGCATATAAAGGGCCAAACTAATAAATAGATTGGTCTTTTTTATTAAGCTATTTATTACACTTCAATTAATTCATTAGTACGATATTGTTACTATCAATAATCACCAAACTAGTTAGTTAACTATCCCCTATTAAATTAGATAGATAATAATATAAAAATTCGTTATATTTTTGTTGTAACCTATCATTATAGGATAAAAAGGACTGCCTCGTACACAAGGATGAATTGATAGTGAAAGGCGACTTTAGCCGCCTTTATGAATCATTATTTAACAGGGCGCATCGCTGGGAATAAAATAACATCACGAATAGTATGGCTATTGGTAAATAGCATAACTGTGCGGTCAATACCAATACCTAGGCCCGCTGTTGGCGGTAATCCGTGTTCTAATGCCGTAACATAGTCTTCATCGTAGAACATTGCTTCGTCATCACCAGAATCTTTTTGCTTAACTTGATCTGCAAAACGCTCTGCTTGATCTTCTGCATCATTTAGTTCAGAGAAACCGTTGCCGATTTCACGTCCACCAATAAAAAACTCAAAACGATCGGTGACAAATGGGTTATCATCATTGCGCCTTGCTAGTGGTGAAACTTCTGCCGGATATTCGGTAATAAATGTTGGCTGAATTAAATTGATTTCGACAACCTCTTCAAAGATTTCAGTAACGACGCGACCAAGTCCCCAACCTTTTTCAATTTCAATACCAATCGCAGTTGCAATCGCACAGGCTTTATTAAAATCATCTAAATCAGCGATATTGGTTTGTGGTCGGTAATGACAAATCGATTCACGCATTGTCATCTTGATAAATGGTTTACCAAAATCAAATGTATGCTCACCATATTGTACAACCGCAGAACCTGTCGAGATAATAGCTAGACGTCTAAATAATGATTCTGTAAGTAAAATCAAGTCCTTATAGTCAGCATAAGCCATATAGAGTTCCATCATAGTAAACTCAGGATTATGGCGCGGTGAAACCCCTTCATTGCGGAAATTACGATTAATTTCATAAACTCGCTCAAAGCCGCCAACCACTAATCGTTTTAAATAAAGTTCTGGCGCGATACGTAAATACATATCTAAATCAAGCGCATTGTGATGAGTGATAAAAGGTTTAGCTGCAGCTCCCCCAGGAATAACTTGCATCATTGGCGTTTCAACTTCCATAAAGTGTTTTTCAGCCATAAACTGACGAATTTCAGCTACAATTTGGGAGCGCACTTTAAAAGTGTTACGTGACGCTTCATTCGTAATGAGATCTAAATAACGCTGACGATAGCGCGTTTCTTGATCTGCAAGGCCATGGAACTTATCAGGTAATGGTCTTAATGCTTTAGTTAGTAAGCGAATATCTTCACAATGAATAGATAGCTCACCCGTTTTAGTTTTAAATAAGTATCCTTTAGCCGCAACAATATCACCTAAATCCCATTTTTTGAACTGTTCATTATAGAATCCTTCAGCTAATTCATCTCGTGTTACATAAAGCTGAATTTGTCCGCCAACATCTTGCAGAGAAACAAATGATGCTTTACCCATAATTCGACGCATCATCATGCGACCTGCAACAGCAACATATATTTTCGCTTCGACAAGTTCTTCATTAGTCTTTTCGCCATATTGTGCGTGTAGATCGCTAGAAATAGCATCGCGACGAAAATCGTTAGGAAAAGCAATACCTTGCTCTCTAATATGGACTAATTTTTCACGACGACTTTTTAACTCGTTATTTAACTCTTCTAAGCTAGTATTAATTGATTCTGATTGCTGTGTTGACATGGTTTTACCTTATAACTCGTTATAAGCCTGCTTTTAGGCTCTCTTCAATAAATTGATCTAAATCACCATCAAGGACGGCTTGTGTATTGCGCGTTTCAACGCCGGTACGTAAATCTTTTATGCGTGAATCATCTAGAACATAAGAGCGGATCTGGCTACCCCACCCAATATCTGATTTATTCTCTTCCATTTGCTGCTTTTCAGCATTTTTCTTATGCATCTCAAGTTCATACAATTTAGCTTTTAATTGCTTCATCGCTTGATCTTTATTGCTATGCTGAGAGCGGTTATTTTGGCACTGGGTAACAATACCCGTAGGGACGTGAGTAATACGAACAGCAGATTCAGTTTTATTAACATGCTGTCCCCCGGCCCCTGATGCTCTATAAACGTCAATACGTAAATCAGCCGGATTCATGTCAATATCAATATCATCATCAACTTCAGGATAGATAAATACCGAAGCAAATGATGTGTGCCGTCGATTACCTGAATCAAAAGGACTTTTACGAACTAATCGGTGGACGCCAGTTTCTGTTCTTAACCAGCCAAATGCATAATCACCAGCAACGCGAATAGTTGCAGATTTAATTCCCGCAACATCACCATCAGAAACTTCCATTACTTCGGTTGTGAATCCTTTTGATTCAGCCCAGCGAAGATACATTCGAAGTAACATTTCAGCCCAATCTTGTGCCTCTGTCCCGCCAGAACCTGATTGAATATCTAAATAACAATCAGCACTATCATATTCACCAGAAAACATACGGCGAAATTCAAGCTTATCAAGTTTTTTTTCTAGCTGTGACAACTCAAAATTAGTTTCATCAAAGGTATCTTGATCTTCAGCCTCAATGGCTAGCTCCAATAGACCTTCGACATCATCTAAACCTTGAGTGAGTGTATCGATCGTATCAATTATTTCTTCAAGTGCTACACGTTCTTTGCCAAGCGACTGAGCTTTTTCTGGATTAGACCATACGTCCGCCTGTTCGAGTTCACCGTTAACTTCCTCAAGACGCTCTTTCTTCGTTTCATAGTCAAAGGTACCCCCGAATAACCGCAGTGCGTTCATTAAGTTCAATAATTTTATTTTTAGTAGGATTAATTTCAAACATAAATGTTATCGTTACCTTTCATTTTTTAGTAAGAATTAATTTTTTACACTACAGGCTAACCCAAAGTGAAAAATGTAAAAATTTTGATAATAATTCGCTATTTTAGCGGATTTGTGCAACAGAATATAGATCTATAGAGAAAAATCTCATATCTTGCTCTAGATTTATCAAGATCGTTAAGTTTAATTAGAAGGGCTATGAATTAAAAAGGCTCAATCTTGAGCCATTTTTATAAGAATTCACTAATAGGATGAATTACATTACTTATTTTTACAAAGTAGAGGAAAAATAGTTCCAGCTAATACTGCGCCAATAATCGGGGCAATCCAGAAAATCCATAATTGACCAAGCGCCCAACCTTGAACAAAGATGGCTTGACTAGTCGCTCGAGCCGGATTTACAGAAGTATTCGTTATAGGAATAGTAATTAAATGAATAAGCGTTAAACCTAAGCCAATGGCGATAGGAGCAAAACCAGCCGGTGCTTTACCATGTGTAGACCCCATAATAATCATTAAAAAAGCAAATGTCATGATGATTTCACAAATAAAACCAGCAGCGAAACTATATTTGCCCGGAGAATGTTCTGCTACGCCATTAGCAGCAAAGCCATCAAATAATGAAAAACCCGCTTTTCCACTTGCAATAAAATACAAAATTGCTGCGGCAATAATACCACCAATAACTTGAGCAATAATATAAGGTATCACATCTTTTAGTGGAAAACGTTTACCTATCAATAAACCAATGGTTACAGCCGGATTCAGATGACAGCCAGAAATATGACCAATTGCATAAGCCATCGTTAATACTGTTAACCCAAATGCTAAAGCAACACCTGCATAACCAATTTCAAATCCCGCGAGGACTGCACTTCCACAACCACCTAAAACAAGCCAAAACGTACCAAAGGTTTCAGCTAAACATCTTACTCTTAGAGAATACATAAAAACCCTTTAACTATTTAAAATAATACTCGATTTTGTTTTATCTTTGAAAACAAATGAAAATAGTGATATGAATTAAATATTGATAAAAAACAGGTGGCTACTATTTATCATTTTTATATTTAACCGTCAATTTCAGTGATCAAAAATTACATAAATTGTATAAATAAAAAATAAATTTCTTACAATTCAAAATTTTTATTCAAATAAAAGTGACTATTTCAAAAATTTAAAAAAATTAATTAAGGTAAGTTAGGGAAAACAGATATGCCATAAATAGAAAAATGATATAGAGAAAACTGGGTCGTTATAAAATTGATAAAGATACAAGGATTAAAATAAAAAAAAGACGCCATCAATTAAGTTAGCGCCTTCTTATCAATAGACTAAAACTAATTATTTTGCAGCAGTATATAACTGAGCGACTTTATCCCAGTTAACCACATTCCAAAATGCACCAATATAATCAACACGGCGATTTTGGTATTTTAAGTAATAAGCATGCTCCCAAACATCAAGAGTCAGAATCGGCGTACCACAAACACCTGCAAATTTTTCACCCATAATAGGCGTATCTTGGTTTGGTGTTGAAACAATAGCTAATTTTCCGTTTTGAACAACTAACCATGCCCAACCAGAACCAAAACGCGTTGTCGCTGCAGCTGCAAATTTTTCTTTAAAAGCATCTATAGAACCAAAATCTTTTTCAATAGCAGTTTTCAATTCACCTTTCAATTCAGTGCCAACTTTTAGTAGCTCCCAAAAGAAAGTATGATTAACATGACCACCAACATTATTTTTAATCGCTGTTAATTTCTCAGCTGGGACTTTATCTAAATGTTTTAATAACTCTTCTGCAGATAAAGCTTGTAGATCTGCTGATAAAGATTCAACTGCGACGTTTGAGTTATTGACATAAGTTTGATGATGCTTATCATGATGAAGATGCATTGTTTCTGAATCAATGTAAGGTTCTAAAGCGTCATACGCATAAGGTAAAGGGGATAAAGAGTAAGCCATAGTATTGCTCCTTTTAATCATTATAGAGAATAATACAAAATTCTATTGTAATTTTTTAAGTATACCTGCTTTGTCGGTTATCTCAATCTATTATTTTTATAGTTAATATCTATTTCAAAGATATATTAATTAAATTAAAAAAAACAATTAATCATTTGATTTTTATCAATTATATTTTTAATATTTAATTAATAACAGATCTCGTAACATGGCTGATAAGCAGTGCCACCGGGTAGTTTCATTCGATGTTGTTCAACAAAACTTCGCAATAGCTCATCAAGTTGCTTCATAATTTGCGGATCGCCTTGTAATTTATAAGGACCATGTAGCTCTATTTGCTTCATACCAGATTCTTTAACATTACCCGCTACAATGCCAGAAAATGCTCTACGTAAATCAGCGGCTAGATGTTCAACTGGCTGATCTTTATGTAAATTTAAATGCGCCATATTTTCATGCGTTGGATCAAATGGGTGTTGTAATTCTTTAGTAATTTTTAACGTCCAATTAAACCCATATGCATCACCACTAGTTAAGCGAGAAGCTTTAACTTGTTTAACACCACTTTTCATAATTCTTGCTACTTCTTCGGGATTATCAATAACGATTTGGTAAAGTTTAGTCGCTTCTTCACCTAACGTGTTATGTATGAATAAATCGATCGCATCAAAATAATCACGACACTCTTTCGGGCCAGTTAAAATAAGTGGTAGTGCCTGATTTTCATTAGCGGGATCTAATAATATACCAAGAATATACAGTAACTCTTCAGCAGTTCCTGGGCCACCTGGGAAAATAATGATGCCATGCGCCATACGAACAAATGCTTCTAAACGTTTTTCAATGTCAGGCATGATAATGAGCTCATTCACTAATGCATTAGGTGGCTCAGCTGCAATAATTGATGGCTCAGTCATCCCAATAAACCGGCTCTCTTTGTACCGCTGCTGCGCATGTCCAACTGCAGCGCCTTTCATTGGTGCTTCCATGATCCCAGGGCCACAACCAGTACAAATATTAAGTTCTCGTAAACCTAGCTGCATTCCAACTTGTCTTGAATAATAATATTCAATCTCATTAATTGAATGTCCTCCCCAACAAACGACTAAGTTAGGATCTTCACCAACATGTAGCGCATTTGCATTACGCAAAATAGCAAAGACAAGATTAGTAATATAAAAAGAGATATCTTGTTTATCTAGGGCAGGCGTGAGTATTGCTTTAATTGCGGCAACTTGACTATTAACGAATAAAATATCACGCAAAACTGCAAACAAATTTGCTTGAATAGAACGAACAATTTTACCATCAACAAAAGCACTTTGTGGCGGATTAACTAATTCGAGTTTTACACCACGCTCTTTACTAATGACATTAATTTCATACGATAAATATTTATCGAGTAGCTCTTTTGTATTATCCGTTTTACTTCCAGCGTTAAGTGTCGCTAATGAACAATTTCTAAACAGTTGATAAAGTTCACTATTAGCCGAACGTTTTAACATATCTACTTCAATTTGTGCGAGTAGATCCATCGATCCTAATGGACTAATATGGGTAATCACATCAACCTCTCTTTGCGACTTAAGCTAGTTATTGTTAGAATTATTCGATACAATACTAAAATTATAAGTGTTGCCGTTATATTCACGCCATTAGCTACAATGAAATATAGCCTTACTCAAGAATAGCCAATTTATTACTAAAACTAAAGCCATTATTTGATAAATATGCAAATGAATAAAACTCAATCAGATAGTCTTATATTTTTTACCAAGCGCTATATAGATATATGGCAAGATACCGTTAACCATAATCCCAAAAGTAGCGAATTATATGGTATGCCATCACCATGTATTAAAGATACCATAGATTTAGCTATTTTTTGGTTACCCATAAGGCCTAGCCCTCATACGCTAAACATTGTTGAGGAAGTTATAAATATTCGTATCCATGATGATGCTCATCTTTTTTATGGCACACAATATGCTGGTGATATGAAAGCACAATGGAATCATTTATCTTTATCGCTTTTGCAAATTTGGAGTGATGATGATTTTTCAAGGCTAGAACAAAATATTATCGCGCATTTGACGATGCAAAAAAGACTAAAACGTCGCCCTTCTATTTTTATTGCAACGACAGATGATGAAACAGAAATAGTTTCAATAGATAATCAAACTGGGAACGTGATTTTAGAAAAACTAATTACCAATGAAACTGACGTCTTAGCTGATGATTTAGACGCGTTTCTAAGCAGCCTAAAACCTATTGTTCAATAGCTTTTATAAGGCATATAATAAATTCAATTTTAAAAAATTGGGGAAACCATGTTTGAAAATTTAGTAGCAGCGCCAGCCGACCCGATTTTAGGGCTAGCTGAAATATTTAATGCTGATGAACGAATTAATAAAATTAATCTTAGTGTTGGGATCTATAAAGATGAACATATGCTAACACCAGTTCTTGCGTGTGTAAAAAAAGCAGAAGCTCAATTATTAGAAAACGAACAAACTAAATCCTATCTTCCTATTGAAGGGTTGGCAACTTTTAATACCCTAACCCAAAAATTAATTTTAGGCGAAGATAATCAATTAATTATTAGTGGTAGAGTAAAAACAGCCCAAGCACCAGGAGGCACTGGTGCATTAAGAATTATGGCTGACTTTTTAGTTAAACGTACAAAGATTAAACGCATTTGGGTTAGTAGTCCAACATGGCCAAATCATCAGAGTATTTTTCAAACTGCAGGCTTGGAAGTAAGAGACTATCGCTATTATAATGCTCAAACTCATGAGTTAGATTTTGATTCACTAATTGAAGATTTAAATCACGTTTCAGCTGGCGAAGCAGTTCTTTTCCACGGCTGTTGCCATAACCCAACAGGAATTGATCCAACACCAGAGCAATGGCAAATTATTTCAGATCTAGCCTTAAAAAAAGGCTGGTTACCTGTTTTTGATCTAGCTTATCAAGGCTTTGGTCAAGGTTTAGATGAAGATGCACTTGGTGTTCGGTTATTTGCCAAAAACCAACCAGAATTATTAATTGCAAGCTCTTATTCGAAAAACTTTGGTTTATATAATGAACGAGTTGGTGCATTAACTTTAATTGCTGAAAATGAAGACATTGCCGAACGCGCATTTAGTCAGGTGCGAACAATCATCCGAGCTAATTATTCTAATCCACCATCTCATGGTGCGAATGTTGTTGTTAATATTTTAAGTAATCCAGAAATGAAAGATGAATGGATTGATGAATTAACAACGATGCGGCAAAGAATACATCGTATGCGACAATTGTTTGTCAAAACGCTACAAGAAAAAGGGGCAAAGCAGGATTTTAGTTTTATCACTAAACAAAATGGTATGTTCTCATTTAGCGGATTAACAGAAGAACAAGTTTTTGCATTAAGAAATGATTATGGGATCTATATTGTTAATTCTGGACGACTTAATGTCGCTGGTATGACACTTGATAATATGTCTTTATTATGCGAATCAATTGTAAAAGTTCTATCTTAGCTATCGGTTACTTTTGCTCTATTTGCAACTTAATATGTAAATAGAGTAATTTCAAATATTTTTAGTATGTTTAATAAATAATCAATAGCATCTCACATTAAATCAAGTATAATTCACCAAAAATTATTAATTAATAATTAGTTAAGTAGGATTTTTATGAAACAAGATCGCTCAGTTATCGATCAATCACTTTTTTCACTCAGTTGGCCAATTTTTATTGATATCTTCTTGCATTTAGCAACTTTATTTATCAATACCTATATGATTAGCCATGTGTCAATGTCAATGGTCGCTGCAACCACCGTTGGTAATCAATTTTTTGATATCTTTATCCCGATCTTTAATTTCATTGGTATTGGTTGTAGTGTGGTTGTTGCTCAGTACTTAGGTGCTGGTACTCGAGATCTTGCCCGTAAAGCAATTCACTTATCTATCTCATTTAACCTCGTCCTTGGGGCGTTATGTTATATATTTATCTCAATACTCGGTTATCAAGTATTGATTTGGATGAATACACCTGCAGCTATTTTAGATATGAGCTATGATTATTTCCATATTTTGGGGATTTGCTTAATGTTTGAAGCTGTTGCAATTATAATGGCATCTTGTTTAAGAGTTTATGGTCATTCAAAAGTCGCCATGTACGTATCACTAATTATGAATGTAATAACGATTATTGGTAATATCATTGTCCTTTATGGCTTTTTTGGTATTCCGGAAATGGGGCTTGTTGGTGTCGCATGGTCGACAGTCATTGGCCGCGTTGTAGGGGTTATATTGCTATTTTGCTTATTATTTTATGGATTGCGAATTAAAGCAGAATTATCACAATTTTTAAACTGGAATAAAAATATCCTTAAGCAAATTTTTAAGATTGGCTTGCCCTCTGCCGGAGAAAATCTAGCATGGTCGGGGCAAATACTGGTTATGACAGCGTTTATTGGACTGATGGGAGAAACAGCACTTGCCGCACAAGCTATATTTTTCCAAATATCTTATTTCATGATGCTATTTGCACTTTCAATTGGCGTAGGTAATGAAATTATGGTCGGGCACCTTGTCGGCGCTAAACGTTTTGATGATGCTTATAAACGTACGTTTAAAAGTTTAAAATTAGGCATGATAGTTACGGCAATCGTTGTTATTAGTTTCTTTTTACTTCGAAAACCGTTAGTAACCTCGTTTACTGACGACTTAGATGTTATTAATACAATTTTACCTATTTTTATTTTATCAATTTTCCTTGAACCTGGTCGTACACAAAATATCGTAATGGTTAATGCCTTAAGGGCTACTGGGGATGCTAAATTCCCGCTATATGCAGCCTTAGTTTGTATGTGGGGGATCTCAATTCCTGTCGGCTATTTTCTTGGTATAAAAATGGGAATGGGCCTGATGGGGATCTGGATTGGCTTTGCTTGTGATGAATGGATCCGAGGGCTCGTTAATGCATGGCGCTGGAAATCACGTAAATGGGAAGCTAAACGACTTGATATTGAACACTAAAAATAGTTAGATAATGGTAAGCTTGCATCTTCTAAATTGAAAAACTTATTACACTTAATATTATCTTAATATTTATTTTATAGCATAACAATATCTATAAATGACCGAATAATAATGAGAAAAAAATAATGAGAATACTTCTTATAGAGGATGATACCTTAATCGGTGATGGTATACAAATTGGCCTAAAAAAATTAGGATTTACTCTCGATTGGTTTACTGATGGGCAAGAAGGTGAAAATGCCCTATCCTTAGCCCCTTATGATGCGGTAATACTTGATTTAACCCTACCGAAAAAAGATGGTTTAACCATCCTAAAAAGCTGGCGCCAGTCAGGGATTGTAACCCCGGTATTAATTCTAACTGCTAGAGATGCTATTGAGCAGCGCGTAGTTGGGTTACAATCTGGCGCTGATGACTATGTTTGTAAACCTTTTGCTTTATCTGAACTATCAGCGAGAATTCAAGCTCTCATTCGCCGTAGTCACCAAAAAATGGGGCCTGAATTAACATTTGGAGACATTAGTTATAATTCAGAAACCCACGAAGTTAAGCAAAATGGAAAATTAGTTGTATTAACTAGCAAAGAAACACGTTTGCTTGAACTGTTTTTATTAAATGCAAATAAAGTACTATCTAGAGACCTTATACAAGAAAAACTTTATAGCTGGTCTGATGATGTAGTAAGTAATACCGTAGATGTTTATATTCATAATTTGCGTAAAAAACTGGGTAATAATGTGATTAAAACTATTTATGGTGCGGGTTATGCCCTTAGCGGCCAAGAGTAGGGACACAATTATATGAAATCATATAGTTTACGTTTGCGATTAATCTTTTTCATTAGTAGTCTTTTATTGTTAGCCTGCTCAATCACGACGAGTATCTCTTATTATGAACTAAAAAATTCATTAAAACAGGTCTTTGATAGTCAACAATTACTTTTCGCTAAACGACTTGCCAGCCTAAGTTACCATGGAAATATGGTATTGAACACAGCACATGCTAAGACGCCAAAAATAAATGAAAATGAACTACAATCGTTAGACTATGATGATGATGCCCTCGCTTTCGCAATTTTTAATCGCGAAGGTAAAATGGTCGTTGATGACGGTGAAAATGGTAAAAAATTTTATTTTTATGGTGGTTTTTTCCACCCCCAAAAACATAGGGCAATGATAAGTGAACAAGGAAAATGGCGTATACTATGGTTACTTAGTAACGATAATCGCTCAATTATAGCAGTAGGCCAAAAACTTGATTATCAGCAAGATATTCTGACTGAGCTTGTTTATAAACAGCTGATCCCTTGGCTAACAACATTTTTTATCATTATATTATTTATTGCAATATTAATTGGACGAAGTTTTTCACCCATCAAAATATTGGCTAATCGAATTGCTAGGCGAAAACCAGATGAAGACAGTACTATTGATATTAATGGTATCGCTAAAGAAATCAGCCCTTTTATCCTTGCCTTAAATAAATTATTTGCTCGTATTACATCAATGATAACTCACGAGAGGCAGTTTATTTCAGATGCAGCTCACGAATTAAGAACACCACTTGCCGCACTTCGAGTACAAACTGAAGTAGCTCAGCTATCAGATGATGATAAAGTTAGCCGCGAACGTGCGCTTAATAATTTAATCATTGGTATTGATCGTACCACTCATCTTGTTGATCAACTATTAACATTATCACGTTTAGATTCTTTAGAAATCCAAGATGAACTACAAACTATATCTTGGCAAGAACTGATTAATCATGTGGTTGAAGAGCTAAAACCATTAGCGCAACAAAAAAATATTAAAACCATAATAAATGAACAAAGTATTAATCGAAAGATCGAAGGACACCCATTATTATTATCTATTTTAGTACGCAACCTAATTAATAATTCGATACGTTATATCCCAGATAATTCACAAATAACTATTACGATCGAGAACAATACCATCACGTTTGCCGATAATGGCCTAGGCGTCGCAAATGAAACATTAGTTCGTTTAGGGGAACGATTTTTCCGTCCTGCAGGGCAAAAAGAAAAAGGCAGTGGACTGGGTTTATCTATCGTCAAAAAAATTGCTGAATTACATAAAATAAAAGTAAAATTTGATAACCAAAAACAAGGAGGATTTATTGTGATCCTCCGTTATTAATCTTTATGTTTCCGGAAAAAAATGACAGGCAAATAAATAAACCCACAAACTTAATGCAAGCAAAATAGATAGGAAAACAGCTGCAGAACCATAATCTTTAGCTCGTCCAGACAACTCATTATACTCAGTGCTAATACGATCAACAATACATTCTATTGCACTATTAATTAATTCAACAATCATCACAAAACCAACTGATCCCAGTAGTAATATGCGCTCATAAATTGAAAAATCAACGACCATAACAATAATATAAGCGACAATAAACGAGAAAAATTCTTGCCTAAATGCCGCCTCATTAATGAAAGCAGATTTCAATCCTTGAATAGAGTATTTCCCGGCACTAATAATTCTTCGAATGCCTTTAGCTTTCGTCATTGCAGTACCTATAATTATCTGACATAGCCATAATTCATTAAACGTTGAAAACGTCTTTCTAATAATGCTTGTGGCTCCATCTCTTCGAGTTCGTCAAGATCGTTCAAAAGTTGTTTTTTCAATGAAGCAGAAATTGCCGTATAGTTTCGATGAGCACCACCTAATGGCTCGGTAATAAGCGAATCAATCAGGTTCAATTTTAATAGTTTATCAGCGGTCATATTCATCGCTTCAGCCGCTAACGACGCTTTATCAGCACTTTTCCATAAAATAGAGGCGCAGCCTTCTGGTGATATAACAGAATAAGTACTGTACTGTAGCATATTAACTTTATCGCCAACACCTAATGCAAGCGCGCCACCTGAGCCGCCCTCACCGATAACAGTACAAATAATGGGTACATTTAACCTAGACATCTCACGTAGATTACGAGCGATGGCTTCTGATTGACCTCGTTCTTCCGCACCGATTCCAGGATAGGCGCCCGGGGTATCAATAAATGTGATAATGGGTAAATGAAAACGCTCAGCAAGTTGCATTAATCGTAATGCTTTACGATAACCTTCTGGAGCTGGCATACCAAAATTACGATAAATTTTGCTTTTTGTTTCTCGCCCTTTTTGATGACCAATAATAACAACGGGTCTATCGCCAATACGCGCCATACCACCAATAATTGCTTTATCATCAGCATATGCCCTATCACCATGAAGTTCATCAAAATCGGTAAAAATCTCTTTAATGTAGTCAAGTGTATATGGTCTATTTGGATGACGAGCTAACTGTGCAACTTGCCACGGAGTTAGGTTTGAAAAGATTTTTTTTGTTAACTCTTTGCTTTTTTTATTAAGCAATTTAATCTCATCATCAAGATTAATATCAAGTTTAACTTCTTGTGAATCCATGTTTTTTAGTGAGTCAATTTTAGCTTCTAACTCAGCAATAGGTTTCTCAAAATCTAAGAAATTCTTCATAACTATTCAACTTTTGCCTCTATAGGTATCTTGTTAGTGACGACAAGATTCATCTATCATTCTGTGATTGTTCAACAATTGAAAACAATTATCTAGTTAAAAAATTTAATTTACATAATAGCAAACTAAACTTATATAGTAATTTACTAATTTTACTATGTATTTGGGATAAAGCGCTACAAATTTCCGACTTTATCGAAAACTAATCAAATTCGAGTTCAATTCGATCATTACCTAATAAGCTTTTTAAGCTAATTAATAAATCATCATTAGGTGTAATTCGCCAAGTTACGCCAAATTCAATTTTTACTCTAGCCTCGTCGGTTTGATAATAAATATGAACAGGAACACTTCCATTGCGATAGGGTTCAAACGACTTTTGTAGTTGTTGCAAAAATGGGCGATTAATCTCTGCTTCTTGTAAAGATATACTAAGCCCTTTTACATACTTTTCTCTGGCCTGACTTAAATCAATAATGTCTCGACCCGATACTTTAAAACCACCATTAAAATCATCTATACTAACTTGCCCTGAAACAATTAATATTTTATCTTGGACAATTAAATGTTCAAATCGATCTAAAGATTCACCAAAAAGCATTACCTCAATGCGCCCAGAGCGGTCATCTAGCGTAAATAAACCGATACGATTGCCTTTCTTTGTCAAGCGAACTCGCGCAGAAACAACTAACCCAGCAAAAGTAGCAGTTTTTCCCCAGCCAGTTGGGCTTGCTTCACTAATGCGAGTTCCATTAGTATATCTTGTGAGTTCTTTCAAATATTGCGTGACAGGGTGCCCGGTTAGGTATAATCCTAGCGCCTCTCTCTCGCCATCTAAAATAACCTGTTCAGGTAATTCTGGCACATTACCATAGGCATATTCGACTTGTTCTGGTTCTTCGGCCAAAACACCAAACATATCTTCTTGACCGATATCTCGCGCTTTTGTATGTTGATCAGCCGCTTGTATCGCATCATTAATACTATGTAAAATAGCTGCGCGGTGCGGGCCAAGTTTATCAAAAGCACCAGCCATTGTCAGTTTTTCTAATACTCGGCGATTAAGCTTTTTAATATCAGTTTTTGCGCACAGCTCAAAAATATTTTTAAAGAAGCCATTTTTACCTTGTTCATTACGAGCTTCAACAATTGCTTCAATTGGGCCTTCGCCAACACCTTTAATTGCACCAATACCATAAACAATCTCGCCTTTTTCATTGACGTGAAAATGATATAAGCCACTATTAATATCGGGTGGATTAACTTTAATTCCCATACGTAAGCATTCATCAACCAAACCGACGATTTTATCGGTATTATCCATATCAGCGGTCATTACAGCGGCCATAAACTCAGCTGGGAAGTGTGTTTTTAGCCATAATGTTTGATAGGAAACAAGTGCATAAGCCGCGGAGTGAGATTTGTTAAAACCATAACCTGCAAATTTCTCAACGAGATCGAAAATTTTCATCGACAATTCGCCATTAATTCCACATCGCTCTGCTCCATCTTTAAAAACAGAGCGCTGTTTTGCCATCTCTTCAGGTTTCTTTTTACCCATCGCACGACGCAATAAATCGGCGCCACCTAAGGTATAACCCGCTAAAGTTTGTGCAATTTGCATAACTTGTTCTTGATAAAGAATAATACCATAAGTCGGTTCTAAGATTGGCTTGAGCGACTCATGCTGATATTGACTATCGGGGTAAGAAACTTCTTCTCGGCCATGCTTTCGATCAATAAAGTTGTCAACCATACCTGATTGTAAAGGTCCAGGCCTAAACAAAGCAACCAAAGCAATCATATCTTCAAAGCAGTCAGGCTTTAACCGCCGGACAAGATCTTTCATACCACGAGATTCTAGTTGGAATACCGCGGTAGTTTCAGCTCGAAGTAACAACTCAAATGCTAAAGGATCATCAAGAGGAATACGGTTAATATCAACAATCTCTTTACCTTCACTTTGCATTCTCACATTAATCATACCCAAAGCCCAATCGATGATGGTTAATGTTCTTAGTCCTAAGAAGTCAAATTTAACGAGGCCAGCATATTCAACATCATTTTTATCAAACTGGGTAACGGGATGATGACCTTCCGAGTCACAATAAATCGGTGAAAAATCAGTGATTTTTGTTGGCGAAATAACGACGCCACCGGCATGCTTACCTGCATTACGCGTTACGCCTTCTAGCTGGCGTGCAATATCAATTAAGCCTTTAACATCTTCATTATTATCATAAAGCTCTTGTAACTGAGGCTCAACCTCAAATGCTTTGGCAAGCGTCATTCCTGGATCTAAGGGTATTAATTTAGAGATACGATCAACAAAACCATAAGGATGACCAAGTACCCGTCCTACATCACGAATAACAGCTTTGGCTGCCATGGTTCCAAAGGTAATGATTTGTGATACCGCGTCACGTCCATACATTTCAGCAACATGATCAATGACGAGATCCCGTTTATCCATACAAAAGTCGACATCAAAATCAGGCATTGATACACGTTCTGGATTTAAAAATCGCTCAAAAAGTAAATCAAACTCTAATGGGTCGAGATCGGTAATACTTAATGCATAAGCAACAAGTGAGCCAGCACCTGAGCCTCGCCCTGGTCCAACAGGTACTGAATTATCTTTAGACCATTGGATAAATTCCATAACGATCAAAAAATAACCTGGAAAGCCCATCTGATTAATTACGCCCAGTTCAATATCTAAACGCTCATCGTATTCTACTCGGCGTTTTTGTCTTATTTCAGGATCGGGAAATAAAAAGGCAAGTCGTTCTTCAAGTCCGATTTTAGCTTTATGAACTAAAAAATCCTCAGTCGACATGTTTCCCGTTGGAAACTGTGGTAAAAAATACTCGCCCAAACGGATGGAAACATTGCAACGTTTAGCAATTTCAACGCTATTAGCTAAGGCTTCTGGGATATCAGAAAAAAGCTCACACATTTCGTCTTCACTACGAAAATATTGTTGAGCCGAATATTTTTTTGGTCTTTTAGGATCATCGAGTGTATCACCGTCATGAATCGCTACTCGTATTTCATGAGCTTCAAAATCACTACTTAATAAAAATTTAACATCATTAGTTGCAACAACGGGTAAATCATATTGTTCAGCAAGCTTTATCGCTTGATTAACAAATAACTCTTCATTATCTCGCCCTGTTCGAATTAGCTCTAAATAGAAATAGTTGGCAAAATGATTTTTATAAAATTCAATAGACTCATTAACAATCTGTGGATTATTGCGAATAACACCAATACCAACATCGCTATTATAACTTGCAAGAAGAATTAAACCTGATTTATGCTCAATAAGCCAATTTTTATCAACGACTGGGCCGTCGCCAATATAACCTCGTTGATAGGCTTTTGAAATCAATAACGTTAAGTTTTGATATCCTTCATTATCAGTGGCTAATATAGTAATATCATAAAACGAATCAAGTTCTTCACTATAAATTTTAACATCAGCACCAATAATGGGTTTTACCCCTTTTGATAAAGCGCCACTATAAAATTTCACTAACCCGCATAGGTTTGTAAAATCAGTTATAGCGAGCGCGACCATATTCATTGATGCGGCTTTTTTAACTAAAACGCCTGTTTTAGCTACGCCGTCAATCATTGAATAATCACTATGGACATGCAAATGAATAAACTTGGGTTCAGACATAAAATTAGATATTAAGAATAAATTTTGCTAAATTATAGCATTAATTTATCGCCGACGTTTAAATAATCTTATTGTTGATATTCAAGATCTATTGCATAGATAATAAGCAAAAGGATAAACAATACAGTTAGATAAATTTAGCCTAAAAATAAAGCTATGCTATGATAATTTTATATATGTGAACAACTCCCCAAAATAGAGGCTAATAACTGATGGACGAAAATGCAGATGTTATCGCTATGTTATGTCGCCGAATTAAAATAGCGAGAATTGAAAAAAATTTATCTCAAATAGAGCTAGCAGAGTTAGCTGAGGTTGGCATTGCAACAATTAAGCGCATTGAACTGGGTGAATCGATTACCTTGTTAACCCTGATCTCTGTTTTACGGGGACTTGATGAATTAGATCAACTCAATAATTTACTCGCACATAATGAGCGAAAAGGTAAAATACAAAAAAATTCGCGACAAAGAAAACGCAAAATAAAAAGCCAAGAAGATATACCTGATAAAGAAATTATAAGTAATGACTTTATTACTTCACAGCTAAATAATATGCATTGGAAGTATTAGTTTTACACTATAATGACACCTTACAACAAAAAAATAACGAACATTTATAAATAGCAGTCAGCTTAGCCTGGTCAGATAAAATAAAGGACATTAATATTAATGCCCTTTTTATTCATTAAAATTAGATGAAATTAATCACATCGAATCGTTATCGCAAGCCCTCCTCGAGAGGTTTCACGATACTTTGAATTCATATCCTTACCTGTTTCGTACATTGTTTCAATTACTTTATCGAGAGAAACCTTAGCTAAACTGGTGCGCCTTAATGCCATACGTGTTGCATTAATTGCTTTAACAGCCGCAATTGCATTACGTTCGATACATGGTACTTGAACTTGTCCACCGACAGGGTCACAAGTAAGACCTAAGTTATGCTCCATACCAATTTCAGCAGCCATAAAAACTTGTTCAGGGCTTGCGCCAAGTAACTCAGCTAAGCCTGCTGCGGCCATTGAGCAAGCAACACCGACCTCGCCTTGGCAGCCTACTTCAGCACCAGAAATTGAAGCATTCATTTGGTAAAGCTGGCCAATTGCACCACACGTTAAAAAGAAACGAATATAAATATCTGGCGTTATTGGCGAAACAAACTTGTGATAGTAAGCAAGAATGGCAGGAATGATGCCACATGCACCATTAGTCGGTGCTGTAACAACTCGCCCACCAGCTGCATTTTCTTCACTCGCAGCGAATGCGAACATATTAACCCAATCAATAATAATCATTGGGTCACTAATTATTTTTTCTGAAGACGTTGCTAATTGACGATATAATGAAAAAGCACGGCGCGGCACTTTTAACGGGCCAGGCAATAAGCCTTCAGTATTCATGCCACGTTTAATGCAATCTTCCATTGTTTTACCCACACGAATAAAATAAGCTTCTATTTCATCATAGCTATGAATCGTTAATTCATTTTTCATTACAATACTTGAAATAGATAGTGAATTATCATTACAGTATTCCAATAACTTTTCAGCACTAGAAAAAGGATAAGGAACATCACTGCCAGATTGATCCTCTTTCCCAAAATCTTGTTCAAGTACTATTTTACCTCCGCCTACCGAATAATAAGTTTGTTGTAAAACTAACTTATCACCTTGGTAAGCAGATAACGTCATACCATTTTCATGTAATGGTAAAAACTTCGAATGAAAATTCATACTACTAACAAGTGGAAAATCAACTTCAAATTTTCCATCATAAATAGGTAATCGGCCACTTTTGCTTACTTGATTAATAAAATTAGGAATAGCATCAATTTCAACACTATCAGGCAAATTCCCAGCAAGCCCCATGATAATAGCAATATCTGTTTGGTGACCTTTACCTGTTAATGACAGTGATCCATAAACATCTGCAACAATCTTAGTGACTGACGCCATTACATTATCTTTAATTAAATGATCAATAAAGAGCTTTCCTGCCCGCATTGGCCCAACAGTATGGGAACTGGATGGCCCAATTCCTATTTTAAAAATATCAAATACAGAGCCCATTATTGCCTCCTTACTCCTATTTAGACTCAATAATATGTCGGTCTAAATAAACAAAATTCAAATTACGTTATGATTAATTTTATAGCGCAAATACCGCTACATAAAGCTGTACTTACTGATTACTGCAATTGCATTTAATCTATAAACCTAAATACGCTTGCAAATTACAAATTGCTGTATATATAGATCCAGACACAAGATAAACTGCAGCTGAAATAGCGATTAAACCCATAATAACAATAAAGGTATTACTTAATTTACCTCGATATTTTGCTAAAACAGGTAATTTATGGATCGCATACATTGGCATTAAAAATAATATGATCGCAAGTACAGGGCCACCTAATGACTCAATTAATCCCAGAATACTCGGATTTAACGTTGCAATAATCCAAGCAGTTACAAACATAAAGAGCGCAGCAATATTATCAAGTTTTTTCTGTGTAATGGTTTTACCTTTACTACGTAAAGCCTTATTTACCATACCATTAAAGCCTTCCTTACCGCCAAGGTAATGGCCAAGGAAAGATTTTGCCATAGCAACAAAAGCAATAATTGGGCCAATATACTCAATAACAGGTGAATCAAAACGCTTAGAAAGGTAAGATAAAATTGAAATATTTTGAGCTTTGGCTTCCAATAGTTCAGCTGGCGTTAAGCATAATGCACAGCTAAACACAAAAAACATTACAGTTACAACCATCATAATATTACTGGCGGCAATAATACGTGAACATTTATATTCAACATGTTGTTCTCCGTATTCTTTACGTTTAGCAACAGCTAAGGAAGAAATAATTGGCGAATGGTTAAATGCAAATACCATTACAGGAATAACTAGCCATAATGTCATCCAAATACCTTGACTACCAACAAGCGTACTACCAGACCAAGAAAAATCAGTAAATAAAACGCCATTCCATTCAGGGATAAGAAATAATCCTAAGATCATTAGAACAACGATAAACGGAAAAACCAAAACAGACATGACTTTTATTATTAAATTTTCACCCAAATGAACAATTAACATTAAAGCGCCAACTAAAATAAAAGATAATAGTACTCTAGGTGGTGGCGTCATTGATAATTGATACTGCATAAAATCAATCACCGTATTGGTGATACCAACGCTATAAACTAAAAGAATAGGGTAAATAGCAAAAAAATATAATACAGTTATCCAGTTACCTGCAGTTCGACCAAATGCCTCTTCAACAACGACTGTAATATCACCATCTGAACTTTTTCCGGACAAAACAAAACGGCATAATGCTCGATGGGCAAAAAATGTCATAGGAAACGCTAAAATAAGCATAACTAACAACGGTAATAAGCCACCAGCACCGGCATTAATTGGTAAAAATAATACACCGGCACCAATTGCTGTACCATATAAACTTAGCATCCAGGCGGTATCACTTGCACGCCATTTTGGCATTTTACTATCAGCATTTAATTTTTTTTCATTGTTCACAAAGCATTCCTTTTTAAAAAACATTTTTCATTTTAAAACTGATTAAATCATAACAAAAAAATGACAAAAAAGCAGTGACAAATATCACAAAATAAATATTTTATTGTTATTTTTCAATTAATTGAATAAATCACTTTTGATACCAAAAGTAAAAATTATAAATAAAGTATCAGTAATGATGCGCTATCTTATGCAGGAGAAGTTAAGGTTTCACTTTTGATATATATAGGAGGGAAATAGGGAATTAATTATCGTTAATTATAATAATCCCTTTGCTAATAGAAGTAAACATGGCTTCGTTATTTTTATCTATTCGCTTTTTCTAAATTAAGCAGCCAGTTTTTGCGCCATAATCCACCACCATAACCGGTCAATTTTCCATCAGCACCAATTACTCGATGACAAGGAATAATAATACTTATTTGATTCATACCATTAGCATTAGCGACTGCTCTTACCGCTTTAGGGTTACCAATATAGCTCGCTTGTTCTTGATAAGATCGGGTTGAACCATAAGGGATATCAATTAATGCTTGCCACACCTGTTTTTGAAAATCAGTTCCTTTTGTATCCAACTTGAGAGTAAAATCTTGACGATAACCTGCAAAATACTCATTAAGTTGTAGTTTAGTTTGCTTAATGTGCTGATTCTCGCCACGAATTAAAGTCGCATTATACCGCTTAATTAGATGTTTAAACTCGGTTTCAAGCATGCGACGATCCGTAAACTCAAGTAAGCATAAACCATCATCGGTCGCACCAGCAAACATAGTACCGATGGGCGTTTCAATACGATTTAAATAAATAATGTTTTTATCTTTTGCTTTAGATGGCGATACGCCAAATATGGCTTTGAATGAATCATTAAAGCCACTTAATGACTCAAAACCACTATCGTAAGCCGTATTAATAACCGACTCACCATCTTGAAGCTTTTTTAATGCAATATTAATGCGGTTCATACGTTGAAATGCATGAAAAGTCATTTGATGGTGCTTTAAAAACCAGCGTCTTATGGTATAAGGTTCAAAACCTTTTTGGCGCAAATCTTGATCGGATAATTTTTGATTCGGATTATCTTCCAATAGTACCAATAAGGTTGCGATTTCGGTCGGCGTTTGATCAGGTAAATATTGGGGTTTACAAATTTTACACGGGCGGTAACCACTTAAAATCGCATCATGAGCAGTATTAAAAAACTCGACGTTTTCTTGCTTTGGTTTACGAGCAGTACAAATGCAGCGGCAAAAAATTCCTGTCGTTTTAATTGCCGCATAAAATACTCCATCATAGCTAGGATCTTTATTCAGCAAAGCTTGATACATCTCATTAGCCGCTATATTCATCATTTTTACCTTTAATAATTAGATCAATATGTCTATATTAAGTATTACTGGCGCAACTACCAACCGCAAAATTAACAACTATTTTATCATTTATTCGCTCAAAATTTTACTTACTCAAGAATTTTAAAGATATAGCTCTTTCGAGTTATAAAATTGCCTGCTAAACTAGCATTATTTTGTGCTTTAATCTGGAATTGGAATAAATCATGCGAGCAAGTCAATATCTGCTATCTACCTTAAAAGAAACGCCTGCAGATGCAGAAGTTATTAGCCATCAATTAATGCTTCGTGCAGGAATGATAAGAAAAGTGGCCTCAGGCCTTTATACTTGGTTACCTACTGGTTATCGAGTACTCAAAAAAGTTGAAAACATTGTTCGAGAAGAAATGAACAAAGCGGGCGCAATAGAACTGTTAATGCCCGTCGTTCAACCGGCTGACATTTGGCTAGAAAGTGGTCGTTGGGAGCAATATGGCCCAGAACTTTTACGTATTAAAGATCGTGGCGCTCGTGATTTTGTCCTCGGGCCAACTCATGAAGAGGTGATCACTGATTTATTACGCAATGAAGTCAGTTCTTATAAACAATTACCATTAAACTTTTTCCAAATTCAAACTAAATTCCGTGACGAGGTTCGTCCTCGTTTTGGTGTGATGCGCTCTCGCGAATTTATTATGAAAGATGCTTACTCATTTCATACAACTCAAGAGTCATTGCAAAAAACCTATGATGATATGTATGCCGCTTATAGTGCCATTTTTACTCGTGTAGGGCTTGATTTTAGAGCAGTACAAGCAGATACCGGATCAATTGGAGGTAGCTGGTCACATGAATTCCAAGTACTGGCGGATAGTGGTGAAGATGATGTGATCTTTTCAACTGAGTCTGATTACGCTGCTAATATCGAAAAAGCTGAAGCATTAGCGCCTACAGCTCAAAGAGCTGCGCCGACT
Organism: Orbaceae bacterium lpD04; assembly: GCA_036251935.1. Classification (NCBI taxonomy): domain Bacteria; kingdom Pseudomonadati; phylum Pseudomonadota; class Gammaproteobacteria; order Orbales; family Orbaceae; genus Orbus; species Orbus wheelerorum. The sequence goes on from CP133967.1 coordinate 78,629, forward strand.
AAAACGATGGAACTCATTGATACACCAAATGCAAAAACCATTGAAGAACTCGTTAACCAATTTAATATAGCAGTTGAAAAAACGGTAAAAACACTTATTGTTAAAGCTACCAAAGATAGTGGCCATCAATTTGTTGCTTTGCTAGTGCGCGGAGATCATACTCTGAACGAAGTGAAAGCAGAAAAACTTGAGCTTATTGCTTCACCATTAGAATTTGCCTCAGAACAGGAAATTCTTTCAGCAATAGGTGCAGGTCCTGGTTCACTCGGCCCTGTTAACCTTAAATTACCAGTAATTATTGATCGTGATGTTGCCGTAATGAGTGATTTTAGTGCCGGAGCTAACATTGATGGTAAGCACTATTTCAATATTAATTGGCAACGTGATGTAAGTTTACCAATGATTGCGGATATTCGCAACGTGGTGGAAGGTGATAAAAGTCCTGATGGCAAAGGGACATTATTAATTAAACGTGGTATCGAAGTCGGTCATATTTTCCAACTTGGTACCAAATACTCTAAAGCAATGAATGCAACCGTGCAAGGTGAAGATGGTCAAAATCATGTAATGATTATGGGCTGTTACGGGATCGGTGTAACGCGTATTGTTGCAGCTGCAATTGAGCAGCGTTATGATGATCGTGGCATTATATGGCCAGATGCTATCGCGCCATTTAAAGTTGCGATTATTCCAATGAATATGCATAAGTCAGAGAAAGTACAACAAACTGCAGAAAAGCTCTATACAGAACTACAAGCTAGCGGTATTGACGTATTTTTTGATGATCGTAAAGAGCGCCCTGGCGTGATGTTTGCAGATGCCGAGCTAATTGGGATCCCTCATACTATCGTCATTGGTGAGCGAAATCTTGATAATGGTGAAGTTGAGTACAAATATCGTGCTGACGGAGATAAAAAGATGGTTCGCGCTGATAGTATTATTGATTTTATTAAAAATAAGTGTCAATAAGTAATCAATAAAGTTTGTCTATAATTAGATTGCCAAGCAAACTAATAAAAAGATCATTATAAACCCCTTGATGTTCAATTTACGAAGGGGTTTATTTTTAAGCCTTCGGTTTCCAACGTCTAAGTAATAATGCATTAGTAACAACGCTAACACTGCTTAATGCCATTGCAGCACCAGCTATCATCGGGTTAAGCAAACCAAATGCTGCTAATGGAACACCAATTGCGTTATAAAAAAATGCCCAAAATAAGTTTTGTTTAATTTTACTATAGGTTTTTCTAGAAATATCGATGCTATCAGCAATTAATAAAGGATCACCTCGCATTAAAGTTATCTCTGCGGTATGCATCGCAATATCCGTACCGGTTCCCATAGCAATACCTATATCAGCAACAGCCAGTGCTGGAGCATCATTAATGCCATCTCCAACCATTGCCACTTTACCGTATTTTTCTTGCATTTGATAAATTTTATCTGCTTTATCTTGTGGTAATACTTGTGCCACAATCTCATCAATAGCAAGTTGTTGACCTATATTATTAGCCGCACTTACATTATCACCTGTCAACATAACGGTTTTGACACCGAGCTTATGCAAAGCTTCAATCGCTAATTTTGCTTCTTTTTTAAGAATATCCGAAAAACCAAGCAATGCTAAAACCTTCACTGTACTATCCGTTTTCTGAGCAAGCCATGATAAGGTATAACCTTTATTTTCTAATTTGTTGATAGTGCTTTGCCATTCACTAAAGTCGGCGTTTAATGACATCATCCAGCGAGTACTACCTAAAGCATAATCGTAATTATCTACCGTTGCAGTAATACCTGAACCTACAACATTAGCTAGATTTTGAGCATAACTATATTGTAGATGTAATGAGTTAGCTTTATTTAACACGGCACTAGCTAATGGGTGCTCACTACCTAATTGCATTGATGCCGCAATCGCTAATAACTGATTTTTATCTTGCTTTATTAATGTTTCAAACACAGCCAATTCCGGTTTACCCAGTGTTAACGTACCTGTTTTATCAAATGCGATGGCTTTTATGCTATGCATCGTTTCAAGTGCTAATGCATCTTTAATTAAAATACCATGTCGCGCCGCAATGCCAGTACCGACCATAATCGATGTTGGTGTTGCAAGCCCCAAAGCACAAGGACAAGCAATGACTAAAACTGCGACGGCATTAAGTAGTGCAAGCTGCCAATTACCATTGAAAAAACCCCATACAAGTAATGTAATTAAAGCAGCAAGCAAGATCACAGGCACAAAAATCGCGCTGATACGATCAACGATCCGTTGGATCGGCGCTTTATTAAACTGTGCAGACTCAACCATTTGGATAATTTTAGCTAGCATCGATTCCGCTTGAATTGCCGTCACTTTAACCACCAATAACCCTTCACCATTAATTGCCCCGCCCGTCACAAAATCACCGACTAGCTTAGTAACCGGCAAACTTTCACCTGTGATCATAGATTCATCACTACTCGATGCCCCTTCAATAATTATGCCATCGACCGGAATTCTCTCACCAGGCTTAATGATCACAATATCAGCAAGCTTTACTTGATCAATCGGTAGCTCTTGCTCTTTATTATCACGCCTAACTCTTGCCACATCAGGACGTAATGCACCAAGTGCCTCAATAGCTTTCGTTGTTTGATGTTTTGCTCTTCCCTCCAACCACTTACCAAATAAAATTAAGGTAATAATCACCGCTGAAGATTCAAAGTAAAGGTGTGGCATATGAGCACTATTCCAATTTAAAGCCAACTGATAAAGCGATAATCCATAAGCCGCTGTTGTCCCTATAACAACTAATAGATCCATATTACCTGCAAATGCTTTAACGGCTTTCCAAGCGCTACGATAAAAACGAGCCCCTAAAACAAATTGAACAGGCGTAGCTAAAATTAATTGTGCAAAGCCTGGTAACATCAAATGAAAACCAAAGGGCTCTAGCAACATTGGTAATATAAGTGGCAACGTAAGTAATGCCGCAATAATGACAGGCCATAGTGGTAGCTTTTTAGGTTTAATTGCTTGCGCTTTCTTTTCATCATAAAAAACTGCACTATATCCTGCATCATCAACAGATTGAATTAATAATGCGATATCTAGATTTGAGCCAGTAATAGTTGCTTTTTCCGTTGCTAAATTCACTTGGACCGTTTTAACACCATTTACTTTACTTAAAGCTTTTTCAACTCTATTGACGCAAGAAGCACAGCTCATATCACCAATAGCAAGAATAATTTGTTGCTCGTCATGAGTAGAGGAAATGGTAATAGCACGATACCCGGCATTGTTAAGAGCTTTAATCAGCGTTTCGACATTAATAGTGTGAGAAGTTTCGACCGTTGCTTTTTCGGTTGCTAAATTAATACTTACCGTAACAACACCATCAACTTTACTTAGTATTTTTTCAATTCTACTAACACATGAGGCGCATGACATCCCTTCAACAATAAATCGATATTCTGCCATTTTTAGTTACTCCTAATTTAAAGCATATAATTTGATATTATCATTGGAATTTTTATTCGTATAGATATAAAAATAGATAACAAACTTTTCTTAATTTAAAAATTTTATTAAAATTAATGCATTACGTTTTTCATCTTAAATAATAGCGAATTCACTTCATGTGATCATAATATAACGCCCCGAATGCCAGGAAACATTTTCCACAATAACATCAAGGTATTAATCGTAATTTATGGATTAATACCTTAAATAATTCTGGTTTTTTTATATAAAACATGGTATAAAACGCGCGCATCTTTCTATAATTTGAAAGAGCAAAATAATTTAATTAACGTTATAACACACACATATTAGTACACTTTGCCGGGGTGCTTTGGTTCAAAAGATTAAAGTCGGTTAAAGCGAATATGTGGAGGCATAACCCCAATCTATAATGAGGAAATCATGACTACAGTATCTATGCGCGATATGCTGCAAGCTGGTGTACATTTCGGTCACCAAACCCGCTATTGGAACCCAAAAATGAAACCATTTATTTTTGGTGCTCGTAATAAAGTTCATATTATTAATCTTGAAAAAACAGTTCCTATGTTCAACGAAGCACTAGATGTGCTAAATAAAGTTGCTGCTCGTCGTGGCAAAATTTTATTCGTTGGTACAAAACGAGCTGCAAGCGAAGCGGTTAAACAAGCAGCAGAAAGCTGTGGACAATTTTATGTCAATCACCGTTGGTTAGGTGGTATGTTGACTAACTGGAAAACAGTTCGTCAATCAATTAAACGTTTGAAAGATTTAGAAACACAATCACAAGACGGAACTTTTGATAAATTAACCAAGAAAGAAGCGTTAATGCGTACTCGTGAAATGGCTAAATTAGAAAATAGCCTTGGTGGTATTAAAAATATGGGCGGCCTACCTGATGCAATTTTTGTTATCGGTGCAGATCATGAACATATTGCGATTAAAGAAGCAAACAACTTAGGTATTCCAGTTATTGCTATCGTTGATACTAACTCAAATCCAGACGGCATTGATTATGTTGTTCCTGGTAATGATGATGCGATTCGCGCAATCCAACTATATGCAAATGCAGTAGCAAATGCAGTACGTTCTGGTCGTGAACAAAATCAAGCACCTGTTGCAGAAGCAGCATTTGTTGAAGAACCAGCAGCAGCTGAATAATTTATTAATAAATTATCTATTCACAGGAGGAGTTCGCTCCTCCTATCTTGTGTATCAAATACAGTTTACCGAAGATTATATTGGGTGAACGACAGATTTAGCAGAGGGTTAAAAAATGGCTGAAGTAACTGCCTCGATGGTTAAAGAACTGCGCGAAAGAACTGCCGCAGGAATGATGGAATGTAAAAAAGCATTAGTTGAAGCAAATGGTGATATTGAGCTTGCAATCGATAATATGCGTAAATCAGGTCAAGCTAAAGCAGCTAAAAAAGCAGGTCGCGTAGCAGCTGAAGGAACGATTATTTCTAAAATTTCAGCAGATAAACAATTTGGTGTCATTCTAGAAGTTAACTGCGAAACTGACTTCGTAGCAAAAGATGCTGGTTTCTTAGCATTTAGCGAAAAAGTAGCCCAAACAGCTTTAGCTGATCGCATTAGTGATATTGCAGTGCTACAAGCTAAATTTGAAGAAGAAAGAACTGCGCTAGTTGCAAAAATTGGTGAGAACATTAGCATTCGTCGTATTGCTGAAATCGCTGGTGATGTTGTTGGTAGCTATCAACACGGTGCTCGTATTGGTGTTTTAGTTGCAGCAAATGGCGCTGATGATGAATTAGTTAAGCACATTGCAATGCATATCGCGGCAAGTAAACCTGAATATGTTGATCCATCTGATGTACCTGCTGATGTTGTTGAACACGAACGTCAAATTCAAATTGATATTGCAATGCAATCGGGCAAACCACGTGAAATCGCAGAAAAAATGGTTGAAGGCCGTATGCGTAAATTCACCGGCGAAGTTTCTTTAACTGGTCAACCATTTATCATGGAGCCATCTAAAACTGTTGGTGATCTACTTAAAGAGAAGAAAGCTGCTGTTGCAACATTTATTCGTTTTGAAGTAGGTGAAGGTATTGAAAAAGTTGAAGTAGATTTTGCAGCAGAAGTAGCAGCAATGTCGAAACAATCTTAATTGCCGATTAAAAATAGCAAAACCGCCATCTAGGCGGTTTTGTTTATAATCAAAATACTTTAGAATTATATCTACAAATTAATTATTAATTTAATTCATAGGATCTCCCAGCTATGACAAAACAAGCCCCCTATTATAAACGCGTTCTTTTAAAACTAAGTGGTGAAGCACTACAAGGTGATGAAGGTTTTGGTATTGATGCATCTGTTCTTGATAGAATGGCCTTAGAGATTAAAGAACTGGTCGAAATGGGCGTTGAGGTTGCAGTTGTTATTGGTGGTGGTAATTTATTTAGAGGTGCAGGCCTTGCGAAAGCAGGCATGAATCGTGTTGTTGGCGATCACATGGGAATGCTTGCAACCGTGATGAATGGGCTTGCAATGCGTGATGCACTACATCGCATTGAAATCAATGCTCGCCTAATGTCAGCAATTCCATTAAATGGTGTATGTGATGATTATCGCTGGACTGAAGCAATTAGTTTACTTAAACATGGTAAAGTGGTTATCCTTTCCGCTGGAACAGGTAATCCTTTTTTCACAACCGATTCAGCAGCCTGTTTACGAGGAATTGAGATTGAGGCGGATGTTGTGTTAAAAGCGACTAAAGTTGATGGTGTTTACTCAGCAGATCCGGTCAAAGATCCAAGTGCCACATTATTTAAGACACTAAATTATGATAAAGTACTAGATGATGAACTTAAAGTGATGGATCTTGCCGCCTTCACACTTGCTCGCGATCATAACCTACCTATTTGTGTTTTTAATATGAATAAACCAGGTGCTTTAAAGAGAGTGATCCTTGGGCAATCCGAAGGGACACTTATTAACAATGATGCCACAGTTAGTTGCTAATTATATAAAAGAAGGTTTTATATTATGCTAAATGAGATACAAAAAGACGCTCAGGATAGAATGGAAAAAAGCTTAGATGCTTTCCAAAATCACATTGGTAAAATTCGTACTGGACGAGCTTCACCAAGCTTACTTGATGGTATTATGGTTGAATATTACGGTAGTTCAACACCTTTACGTCAACTAGCAAATGTTGTTGCTGAAGATTCAAGAACCTTAGCAATTACTGTATTTGATAAATCACTTACCCCTGCTGTTGAAAAGTCAATTTTAGCATCAGATTTAGGGTTAAATCCAGCATCAACCGGTACTGTTATTCGTGTTCCACTACCGCCATTAACAGAAGAACGTCGCCGTGATTTAACTAAAATCGTTCGTGGTGAAGCTGAGCAAGGTCGCGTTGCAATTCGTAACGTAAGACGCGATGCTAATGATCAAATTAAAGCTTTATTAAAAGATAAAGCAATATCAGAAGATGATGAACGTAAAGCTCAAGATATTATCCAAAAATTAACCGATACGATGGTTAAAAAGCTTGATGTGGTCCTTAGTGACAAAGAAAAAGAGTTAATGGAATTTTAATTTCATAGCGTTAAACGTTAGTATAAAAAAAGCCGAGTTTAAACTCGGCTTTTTATTTGTTTGATTAAAGCTAATTAAGCTTCAATTGCAACACGCAATTTTTGTAATGCATTTTTCTCTAACTGGCGAACGCGCTCTGCTGAAACGCTGTATTTGGTCGCTAATTGTTGTAACGTTGATTTACTATCGTCAGCATCAAGCCAACGCGCTTTAATGATATCTTGGCTACGTTCATCTAATTGCGATAGTGCATCATGCAATTTATCGGTTGCATCATTTTCCCAATTATCATTTTCAATTGACTTAGAAAAATCTGAATTTGAATCTTCTAAATATAATGACGGCGCTACAATAGAATTATCGTCATCATCGCTATCAATATCAAATGACATATCTTGCGCTGACATACGCGATTCCATTTCTAAAACATCTTTTCTTGTTACACCAAGCTCATCGGCAACCATACCAACTTCATCATAACTAAACCAACCTAAACGCTTTTTAGACTTACGCAAATTAAAAAATAATTTACGTTGTGCTTTAGTTGTTGCAACTTTAACTATCCGCCAATTTTTCAGTACATATTCATGAATTTCAGCTTTAACCCAATGAACAGCGAATGAAACTAACCTAACACCCATTTCAGGATTAAACCGACGAACGGCCTTCATAAGGCCAATATTACCTTCTTGAATAAGATCCGCTTGTGGCAGACCATACCCAGAATAGCCACGAGCAATATGCGCAACAAAACGAAGATGCGATAAAATGAGCTGCCTTGCCGCATCGACATCATCGTGATAGTAAAGCTTTTCACCGAGTTCTTTTTCTTCTTCCGCAGTTAACATTGGGTAAGTGTTAATCATGCGAAGATAAGATTCAATATTACCTTGTGGGATCAAAGCAACAGATTGCATTTTTATGTCATTACTCATATAAAAATTCCCCTTATGTATTTTCTATTTGCTGTTATCACTAACAACGAACAACAAACCAGTAATCTGTATTATCATTATCAAATAATAGTTAATATTATTGATATCTTTTTTATTAGACCATAAAAACGTGATTTAGTTCACATTTTTTCAATAAATCAAAGCTAGGTCAATCATTCTAATCACAAAACCAGCTATTTATTAAGCAATATGAGTCATATTTAAATATTTTTTCGTTGCAACAAGTGCAGATAACCAGCCAATGATAGTTGAGATGAGTACAATAAATAATGCTTCATCCCAATTTAAGCCTTCTATGGTGAATATAGTTCCAAAAATAGATGAAACATTCAATATAATTGCATCAATTTGAAAAATAAATATTTCCGATAGAATTAACGCAACAACACTACTGACAAAACCATTAAATATGCCACTATACAAAAATGGTCGCAAAATAAAACCTTCTGTTGCACCAATAAGCTGCATAACGACGATAGTTTGACGTCTAGCAAAAATCGCTAACCTAATACTATTACCAATGACCAATGAAACAGCAATAATCATTAGTATCGAAATAGTCCAAACAATTGTTTTAACCATATCCGTTAACGCCGTTAACCGAGTAAACCAGCTATCATCAAGCCGAACATCGTCAACGCCTTTTAGTTTAATAATTTGGACTTGAATTGCATGCAATATATTTGTTTGCTTAGCATCATCTTTAGGCATAACAATTGCCACAGCCGGTAATGGATTTTCATCGAGCAAATCAATTGCATCACTAAATCCTGACCAAAGTCTAAACTCGTCTAATGTTTCATCTCGAGAAAGATAATTAATATTTTCAACTTCAGGGTATTGTTTTATTTTATCGAGCAATTCGTCTGTCTGCGCTGTGGTTAAAGATTTATCTAAATATACAGTTAAATTCGGTGTTGGGTACCACTGATGTGCAGCTTCATTTGCGTTTTTCCACAATAAATAACCAATAGTTGGCAGGGTAATTGAAATTGCAATGACAATAATGGTCAATAATGAGGCCAAAATATGTTGACGAAAATCATTAAAAACATTTTGCCATGCATATTGGATCTGTCTTTTCCAGCGAGAGAAAAATACATTATCAGCCGTTTGCTGATTTTTATTTCTATTCGCTAACATGGGTATCCCCAATTAAGCGACCTTGGCTTAAGTTTAAAATCCGATGATGTTTACGCCGAATCAATCCCATATTATGGGTTGCCATTAAGACAGTTACACCGCTTTGATTAAATTCTTCAAATAATTTTAAGACATCTTTTGATAGTTTATCATCCAAATTACCCGTTGGCTCATCGGCAAGTAATATCATTGGCTTATTCACAATAGCCCTTGCAATCCCTACGCGTTGCTGCTCACCGCCTGATAATTGGATAGGGTAAAATTTCATTTTATCGATTAAACCAACTTTATCTAGGGCAGCTGAAACCCTACGACGAATCTCTTCTACAGGTTTACCTAATATGATAAGAGGAATAGCAACATTATCATATACAGAATGATCCATTAATAACTGGTGATCTTGGAAGATCATTCCAATTTTACGCCTTAAAAATGGAATGTCTTGTTTCTTCAATTGATTAACATCATGACCATTTAACAGTACTTGCCCATCATTAGCTCGGTCAAGTCCACAAATTAAGCGTAGTAAAGTGCTTTTCCCAGCGCCAGAATGACCTGTTAAAAAAGCCATTTCGCCTTTAACAAGCGAAAAATTTACATTCTGTAATGCAGGTTTACCACCAGAATATACTTTACTGACGTGATCAAATCGAATCATGAATTTTCGTTATCATCCATATTATTATCAAAAAGAGCATTAATAAAATCGCTAGCAACAAAAGGCCTTAAATCATCAATTTTTTCGCCAACACCAATATAGCGAATAGGAATATTAAATTGATCTGCAATACTAAAAATAACGCCACCTTTCGCTGTGCCATCGAGCTTAGTCAGTGTTATTCCCGTTAATCCGACCACTTCGTTAAATATTTTAGTTTGGCTAATCGCATTTTGGCCCGTACTTGCATCAATAGTTAACATAATTTCATGTGGTGCACTGTCATCTTGTTTTTTCATGACACGAACAATTTTCTTTAACTCATCCATTAAATGGGACTTATTTTGTAAACGCCCAGCCGTATCAGCAATTAAGACGTCAACTTTTCTCGACTTAGCCGCTTGTAATGCATCGAATATCACCGATGCAGAGTCGGCATTAGTATGCTGGGCAATCACGGGAATATTATTGCGTTCACCCCAAACTTGTAACTGTTCAACTGCCGCGGCTCTAAACGTATCACCAGCGGCAAGCATGACCGACTTACCTTCATTTTGAAACTGCTTAGCTAATTTACCTATCGTGGTCGTTTTCCCAACGCCATTCACACCAACCATTAAGATAACAAAAGGCTTATGTTGATTAAGATCTAGTGGTTCATCAACTTTCGTCAGAATATTTTCCATTTCAGTTTTTAGTAAATCATGCAAAGCATCTGCATCTTTAAGCTGTTTTCGAGAAGCATGCTCTGTTAATGAACGAATAATTTTTTGTGTCGTATCAACACCAACATCGGCAATTAATAGCTGCTCTTCTAAATTATCAAAAAGATCAGCATCGATTTTTTTTCCTTTAAATAAAGATAAAAAACCAGAGCCGATATTTTGTTTTGTTTTAAATAATCCATTTTTTAAGCGAGCAAAAAAACCCACTTTTTTTTGTTCTGTCATTTGAACAATAACTCCGATAATATCTTGTACTTATTAAAATTTGTCGTTTATTATTTACTAAATATCAGCTTATAACAACTTATATTATATACAGTTTTAGCCAAATCCGAATAGCCCTTTTTTAGATAACCAATTCGTCGAATTTATTATCACTTATTGCTGACTAGCAATTTGCGCCGCTAATTGAATTTGTTCATCAGTTGGTATTTTACCAGTATAAAGAATAAATTGCTCTACTGCTTGTAAGATCATCACTTCACGACCAGAAATTGTTATTCGGTTATATTTTTTGGCTTCATTAATCAATGGAGTATTAACAGGCATTGCAACGACATCAAATACAATAGCAGCTTGTTTAACAAGATCCGAGGAAAATGATAATTTATCTGAATCAGTGCTACCAACCATACCTATTGGGGTTGCATTAACTAAAATATCATATTGGCTTTTTGGCTTGGTTAATGCTAAAAAACCATATTTATCTGCTATTTTTTGCGCTAACACTTGATTACGAGCAAGAATAGTCACATTCCTAAAACTAGCATCATAAAATGCAGCAATAACAGCTTTCGCCATTCCGCCGCTACCATGAATAATAACTGAATGTTCTGGTGTTAACTGATACTGAATAATTAATTTTTGAATTGCAATATAATCAGTGTTATAAGCCGTTAAATAATTATCATCGTTAACAATCGTATTTACTGAATCAATGGCTAAAGCCGAATCAGTCAATTTATCTAAAAAAGGAATACAAACTTCCTTAAATGGCATAGAAATAGCACAACCACGTATGCTTAACGCTTTAATACCTTTTATTGCATCCTCAATATTTTGAGTAGAAAAAGCCTTATAAATAAAATTGAGCCCTAATTGTTGATATAAGCTATTGTGAAATTTTGTGCCAAAATTTCCTGGCCTTGCGGACAAAGACATACAAAGTTTTGTATCTTTATTAATCATCTATCTTCTCCTCGATATTGATATTAGTTAATTTAACTAAATAGGTTATTTTCTGTTAATGCTTGCCATTTACCTAAAGCAAGTGAATGTTCAAATAAATTAAATTCACCAATTTGAACCCGAACTAATCTTAAACAAGGAAATCCAACCGCTGCGCACATCCGCCTCACTTGGCGGTTCTTTCCTTCCGTTATCGTAATACTTAGCCATGATGTAGGGATCGCTTTACGCTCACGAATTGGCGGGTCGCGTTGCCAAAGACAAGTTGGTGCTGCAATTATTTTAACTTTTGCTGGCTGAGTAACAAATTCTTTTAGCTCAATACCCTTTTGTAATTGGTTAATCGCACAGGGAGCGGCTATCCCTTCAACCTGTGCCCAATAAGTTTTGGGCAATTTAAACTTAGGTGACGCGATTTTAGTTTGCAACTTTCCATCATTAGTTAGTAATAACAACCCTTCACTATCAGTATCTAAACGCCCTGCAGGGTAAAATTCAGGTAGCGTAATAAAGTTTTTTAAGCTTGGATGCGTGTCATGCTCGGAGAATTGACAAATAACCCCATACGGTTTATTAAATGCAATAAGTGAAGTAACCATGATATGAATATCTTATATTATTTACCAAGTAAGATTATACACAAAATTTATCAATATTCGTGTGTTAAAAATGATCGCTAAAAAAAAGCCGAGTATTTCACCCGGCAAAAGTGGATATAAAAAATTAAATCACATTAATCTGTTCATAGCGTCAGCTATTTTTTCGGCTTGTGGGCCAATAATAATTTGGGCACCTGTTTTACCCAATTTTACCACGCCTTTAGCGCCAAGCATTTTCGATTTTTCGATATCAACTAGAGCGGAGTCCTTTACTGTTAGTCGTAACCGAGTAATGCACGCTTCAATATTAGTAATATTATCTTTACCACCTGATGCATCTAAATATTTAATAGCAATTTGTTCTAAATTATCATCTTGATTAATATTTTTTACATCAGTAGCGGTGGTGTCTTGGTTATAATCAAAATCATCTTCACGACCGGGCGTCTTAATATTAAAAATTTTGATACTAAAATAAAAAATAACAAAATAGATAATACCAAATACCAAGCCAATTGGAATTAATAATCCAGGCTTAGTTGCCAGTCCCCAATTTAAAACATAATCAATTAAACCGGCCGAAAAGCCAAAGCCATGTAATATACCTAACGAATTAACAACTACCATTGAAATACCAGCTAAGATGGCATGTATAACATATAGCAATGGCGCTAAAAATAAGAAAGTAAATTCAATAGGCTCAGTAATGCCAGTTAAAAATGCGGTAAATGCGACGGAAAATAATAACCCTCCAATTCGACTACGATTACCTTTTGGTGCAGCAAAATACATAGCTAATGCCGCGCCTGGTAGCCCAAACATAAAGATAGGATATGCCCAAGCCATATATACGCCAGCATTTGGATCCCCGGCAAAGAATCGATTTAAATCACCACGAATAATTGATGGCGCAATTTCAGTTATTACACTTCCCGTAATGGCGTTATTATGCACATCAACAACATTCCCACCTAAAGCAAGACCTTTTACGATATCAGGACTTAAACAAATAAAATGTTGCGTAACATCTAAGCCACCGGTAGCAACAATTTCATAAGTAACTTTAGTACATTCACCTAAGAAACCAAACCAAAATACAGAGTGTAAAATATAATGTAAACCAAATGGAATTAACGCTCTATTCATCACTCCATAAGTAAATTCACCAATAGCACCACTACTCGAGACAAACAGACTAAAACTATTGATTCCATTTTGTACATAAGGCCAAATTTGACCACAAATAAAAGCTAATATTAAACAAATGAGGCCTGTCATTATGGGGACAAAACGTTTGCCACCAAAAAAAGCGAGATAATCGGGGAGTTTAATATTATAAAAAAGGTTATAAGAATGCCCTGCAACAATGCCCGCAATTACGCCACCGAAAAAAGATAAGTTAAGTTTTACATCACTTAGTACGACAATTAATGAATTAGCAATTTCATTACCATTTTTATCTAAAGCTGGCGAAACACTCGGCACGAGCTGATGAAGCTTTGCAATAATGTTGCTATCTTTAACAATAAAGCTATGAGCCTGTTCTAAATTATCCTTTAAAACATAAGTGACATCAGTATAGTTTCCTAATACCTCGGTTCCTTTCGTTAAGATAAAATATCCAACCGTGCCAGCTAATGCTGCAGCGCCAGCACCATCTTTAGATAAACCGACTGCAATTCCTAAAGCAAATAATAAGGGCAAATTATCAAATATACTGCCGCCTGCAACAGAAATAAACGGTATATTCAGTACATCAGGCTGACCTAGGCGCAATAAAATTGCAGCGATAGGTAAGGTTGCAATTGGTAACATCAAAGATTTACCAAGACGCTGTAAATAAGCTAGTATTCCCATAAGGGCTCCATAAGTAAAAAAAAATATTTAAAATCTAATGTATATTTGACACGATAATATTTTTCTTCGCAAATTAATTATCCTTTTTTGTGATAAATATCACTGATCGAAACATTATAATTGAATACATTATAAACAATTTATGCTTATTTATTTTTTTAAGTAAAAAAACTTTTGTAAAAAGAAAAAATATTCGTTAGAGTAAATATAACAGTTGATTAAAACTAAATAAAATTAAAACGGAGCAATAATATGCGATTAATCCCATTACAAGATGCAGAGCAAGGCGGCGCTTGGGCAGCTAATTATATTGTAGAACAAATTAATAAATTTAATCCAACAGCAGAAAAACCTTTCGTATTAGGTTTACCAACTGGAAGCTCACCATTGTTAATGTACAAACATTTAATTAAATATTTTAAAGCCGGTAGGGTTAGTTTTAAAAATGTAGTGACCTTTAACATGGATGAATATGTGGGGATCCCTGAAAATCACCCTCAAAGTTATCATACTTTTATGTATGATAATTTTTTTAACCATGTTGATATTAACCCTAACAATATTCATATATTAAATGGCAATGCCAGTGATATTGAAAAAGAGTGCCAACAATATGAAGAAAAAATGAAATCATATGGCAAAGTAAATCTGTTTATTGGTGGTGTTGGTCAAGATGGACATATCGCATTTAATGAACCAAGCTCATCATTATGTTCACGCACTCGAATTAAAACATTAACAGAAGATACTCGCATTGCTAATTCGCGTTTTTTTGATAATGATATAAATCAAGTGCCAAAATATGCATTAACAATCGGTGTTGGAACGCTAATGGACTCCGAAAAAGTATTATTATTAGTATTTGGACATAATAAAGCACTTGCATTACAAGCTGCGATTGAAGGTTCTGTTAATCACATGTGGACAGTGAGTATTTTACAAACTCACCAAAAAGCAATCATAGTTTGTGATGATCCAAGTACCAATGAATTGAAAGTGAAAACGTTAAAATATTTTAAACAACTTGAAACTGATAATCTAAAAGTAGAAGTACTTTAAAGTTATTTTTAATATACTAATTGATACGATAAATAAGAGTAAATTTTATGTATGCATTAACAAATTGCCAAATTTATACGGGAATGGAAGTTCTTAATGACCACGCTGTAATCATTAATGATAATAGAATTTCAATGATTTGTCATAATGACAACATTCCACATGATATTATGATCGAAAATTTACAAGGGGCAATTCTGTCGCCTGGATTTATTGATATCCAACTAAATGGTTGTGGTGGCGTTCAATTTAATGAAGAAATCGATGCGCTCAGTATCAAAACGCTAAAAATTATGCAACAAACAAATTTACTCTCGGGGTGTTCAAGCTATCTACCGACCTTGATCACGTCAAGCGACGAGTTTATGCATAAAGCCGTTGAAGTAATGCGTGAATATCTAAAAACACATAGCCATCAAGCTTTAGGCCTTCATTTAGAAGGACCTTACATCAATCCTGAAAAAAAAGGGATTCATAACATCAATTATATCCGCAAACCCGATCAAGCGATGATTGATTTTTTGTGTAAAAATGCCGATGTTATTAAAATTATCACTTTAGCCCCAGAAAAAGTAGATCCAAGCTTTATTGGGCAACTAGCGAAAGCAGGAATTCACGTTTCAGCAGGACATTCGAATGGAACTTATGAAGATGCTAGAGCGGGATTTAATGCGGGAATTCGCATGGGAACGCATCTATTTAATGCGATGCCAGCAATTACAGGACGTATGCCTGGCGTTGTTGGAGCTATTTATGATGAATCGGAAGTCTACTGTGGTATTATTGCCGATGGTCTACATGTCAGTTGGCCAAATATCCGTAATTCTCAAAAAATTAAACGCGATAAATTAATTTTAATTACTGATGCTATCTTACCTGTTGGAACGAATATTGAAAAATGTACTTTCGGCGGAAAAACCGTTTACTACAAAGATGGGAAATGCACAGATGCAAGTGGTACTTTAGGCGGTTCTGCGCTTACAATGATTGAAGCAGTTAAAAATAGTGTTAATTATGCTGGTATTGCTTTAGATGAGGCACTGAAAATGGCGACACTATACCCAGCTAAAGCAATTGGAGTCGATAATATATTAGGTACAATTACAGCGGGAAAAATTGCTAATTTAGTTGCCTTTGATCATAACTTTGTTGTGCAAAGAACGATTGTTAACGGTAAATTATAAATTATCAAAATTAAATAGTTATATCATTGCTAATAAGTGTAATATTGGTAAAAGTAATGATATAACTCGTATTTAATTAGAACAAAATGTGCAACTGACCACCAATTGAGTATATAATTACCCCAAATAAAATAGATTAAGGTAGTAACGGTTAATGGCATTGAACTATTTAAACTTGGTCGGTAATGCAGAGCTAGTAAAGCAACTCAATTATGCCATGATTTATCGACTAATTATCCAGCAAAGCCCTATTTCACGAATACAATTAGCCGAAACAAGCCAGCTAGCTCCTGCTAGTATTACAAAAATTACCCGCCAGTTACTGAAGAAAAAATTAATTAAAGAAGTTGATACTCAGCAATCTACCGGTGGGCGCCCAGCGGTTTCTATTGAGGCTAAATTTGAAAATTACCAATCTATTGCAATCCAATTAAGCCGTGCCCATGTTACCATTGAACTTTACGATCTCGGTGGCAATAGCTTAGTACTCAAACGTTATCCGCTTACTGATTATACTCAGAGGCTAGCTCAAAATTATTTAATTAACTTAATTGAATTATTTTGTAATGAGCATAGCAAAAAAATCAAAAATTTAATTGCGATTTCAGTTGTGATGCCTGGTGTTATTGATTCAGTTAATGGCATTGTACGCTATACACCACACATTACTGTCAATAACTGGCCACTGGCTGAAATTTTACAGCAAAAGTTTAACGTATCAACATTTGTCGGTAATGATGTACAAAGCCTAGCACTTGCCGAAAGTTATTTTGGCTCCACCCAAAATGTACAAGATTCAATTTTGATTCGTGTTCATCGGGGTGTCGGCTCAGGTGTTATTGTTAATCAACAACTCCTAATGAATCATAACCAAAGCGCTAGCGAAGTTGGCCATATTCAAGTTAATCCATTAGGGCAACGTTGCCACTGTGGTAATTTTGGTTGCCTTGAAAATCAAGTTGTGAACACAGAAATTGAAAATAGAGCAAAGTTACTCATTGAGCAAGGATACCCAAGTAAGTTAACTATTGATAAATGCGATATCGTGACAATCTGCCAATTAGCTAATCAGGGTGATGAATTAGCTGAAAAATTAATAAAGAATGCAGGTGAAAACTTAGGTAGAGCCGTCGCAATTATGGTTAATATTTTTAATCCTCAATGTATAGTTTTAGCTGGCGAGATAACCAAATCACCAGAAATTCTGCTTAATGCCATCAATAGTGTACTTTATTCACAAAGTTTACAACAACTCCGTGAAAACTTATCACTTAACTGTTCTACGTTAAATGATTGTTCAGCGATTGGTGCATTTGCTTTGGTTCAACAAGCTCTATTTAGTGGTTCGCTATTGATGACAATTCTTGAGAGTGAGAAATGAAATGGACTCACGGCATATGCCGTGAGTCATAAAAACTAACATAAAATTTTTAACATTCGGCGCAATGGCTCGGCGGCGCCCCATAATAACTGATCGCCAACGGTAAAGGCCGACAAAAAGTCTTTACCCATATTGAGTTTACGTAAACGGCCAACTGGAGTAGATAGCGTTCCAGTTACCGCAGCCGGTGTTAATTCTTTCATCGATAACTCACGATCATTAGGAATGACTTTTACCCAATCATTGTGTGCAGATAACAGTTGCTCAATATCAGGTACAGCAATATCTTGCTTCAGTTTAATTGTAAATGACTGGCTATGGCAACGTAAAGCCCCGATGCGAATACATAAACCATCAACAGGAATAATACTTGATGTACCTAAAATTTTATTAGTTTCCGCCTGCCCTTTCCATTCTTCTCTACTTTGTCCGTTATCTAACTGTTTATCAATCCATGGGATCAAGCTACCTGCTAGCGGCACACCAAAATTATCTGTTGGCAATGAACCATCACGCATCTTCGCTGTTACTTTCTGCTCAATATCTAAAATAGAAGAATGTGGGTTAGCTAGTTCTTTTGCTACATCAGCATGTAACATACCCATTTGAGTTAAAAGTTCACGCATATGGCGAGCGCCACCGCCTGATGCGGCTTGATAAGTAGATACAGATACCCAATCAACTAAATCGGCGGCAAATAGCCCCCCAAGCGACATAAGCATTAAGCTAACCGTACAATTACCACCAACAAATGTCTTTATGCCTCGATTTAACGCACTATCAATATTCGCGCGATTAACAGGATCAAGAATAATAATCGCATCATCTTTCATACGTAGGGTTGACGCAGCATCAATCCAATAACCTTGCCAACCTGCATCACGTAATTTAGGGTAAATATCAGAAGTATAGTCACCACCTTGGCAGGTAACAATAATATCTAATGCTTTAAGCGCGTCAATATCATAAGCATTATGTAAAATACCTGTTTTACCTGTAAAAGAAGGCGCATCTTGTCCTGTTTGAGACGTTGAGAAAAAAATAGCATTAATGCCATTAAAATCTTGTTCCTGAATCATACGTTGCATCAAAACAGACCCAACCATGCCTCGCCAACCAATAAAACCAACATTTTTCATAATCAATTATCCACAAGTTAATCTAACCGTTATTTTCAATGGGTAAATACCCCCAAACTATTTATCTTTAACTATTAAATCAAAATATCAGTATAAAACAAGCAAGATAAAAAATTATTTTAAAATTAGACTTTATTATAAAAGGTAATTATGCGCATTATGATACAAATATAAGCAAGTTTTAGTGTCAGTATAAGTAACATGCCTTATTAAGCGGGCATTTTCTGCTTGATTATACTGACATCAAGCCTGACAAATTTAACTGCAATTTTAAAAACTATCGGTTGTCTTAAATCCACCACCACCACTCGATGAGGTAGAGGAAAATCCACTACCTTTTGATGAACTAGACGATCGAGATGAGAAGCCACCACTGGGGGAGCGGCGATAAGAAGAACTTGATGTCGTAGTGCTATTGCCCCACCCAACTGACCATCCGCTGCTACCACTTGATGAGCGATTTCTATTGATTTTCATTCGATTAGCAATAATTGCGTGTGCAATCGTCTCGGGAAAGACTGCTTTATTTAGTAATTTATCCAATAGCTGATTAAGACTAGATGGCGATAAGTTGTATTCATAAAAACCACTAGGAATATTATTTTGTTTAAAAATAAAAAATACTTGATTAAAACGGTTATAAGTTTGCTCAATTGCTTCACAATTTTGTTTTAAAGAAGGTAGCATACCTTCAAGTTTACGTATTTGCCTCTCTATTCCTGTCAGATCTTGTAGTAACAAATCATCCTCTTTTGACTTTGTTTGTCGGGTTAAATGTTCAAGAGAACTTATTGATTGTTGTCGCATTACCTCAGCTAATTGATGAGCGATTTCATAAAATTGGTTTCCTTTCCCTAGCTGAGTTTCATTTAGATTTTGGTAAATTTGAGCTTTTTGTTCCTGATAACCCGCTAGAATTCGTTGTTTTTGTGCAAGTTGATCCCTCAACACGGGTAATTTCAGCTTATCTTCAACCTCTTGCTCTTTCTGCTCTTTTTGTTGCAATGTTAATTGATAGGATTCTTTTTTATTATCATAACGATTTTGGGATTCTTTAATCAATGACTCAAGTATCCTTTGATTTTTATAATTTTCAGTAAAGTTAACATATCTTGCAGCCCATGCATCTAAGTTACGAAATATCCAAAACCCACGATAATCTTGCTGACCAAACCTTCTTTTGATAAGGTAATTGTAACAACTATTTCGATAATACTGAGCTAATTTTTGCGAAAATTCCTTTTGTGATTCATTAAAAGCAAGTGTTTCGTTTTCAATATTTTCTTCTTGGTTTTTTAAAAGATTAAATAGTGATACATAGTTTGGATCGTGCTCTAATAACATAACCTTTTCAATTGTTAAGGTATCTATTTTCGAAAGTGTATCAGATACTTTATTAAGAGACTCTAACGTGAGCTGTTCTAGCTCCTGAGAGCTTGTGTTTAATTTAATAAACAATTCTTGCAATTGAGTAACAAGTGCTTGTATTTGTTTATTATCATTTTGGGGGGATTCTAATAGAAAAATAGTCGCTATTTTTTCGTATATTGTTACTTGTTGATGCTTTAAATTTAATATATTTTGATGTGCATCTTGAAGCATCTTATTAGCAAAATCTAAAGATCCCCGAGTATCGTCAATCCTTCGATTAATAGTACTCTCAATTATTCTTGTTTGCATGCTCTACCACTCCAAAATTCTGCCAGCTTTAACTGAGCTAGGGCATTCAAATCCTAAACGACCAATCGGCTTATCACAAAGCTTTGAATTATCAATATGTCCATCTTGTGCTTTATCTTTTCTAACAAGGTCAAAGGCATTTTGACTAACTTGCTGGCCAAACATATCAACTAATTCTGTCTTACCGGTTTCAATACTTTTCACCCATAGCGACTGTGCATGACCAGAAGGTGTCATCGGTCTTACAATTAAGAACCAAGATTTACCACTGGTATTATTATGAGTACGCTCGACTCCAGATTTAGAATCAGGCTCATCGACAATCGTTAAAGTTAATGCCGTTTGAGCAAGCTTAATATAGTAAGCAATCATCTTGTTGTAGTTATCAACATTGCCAAATTTAAGGCTTTTTAAGTCAGCAATTAAGGCTGTCTGTAATGCTGTGACTGGCTCAAGATCGGTATCTGGCACATCTAGTGATTTTAGCTGCGTTATATCAGCTGTCATTTTATTTTCTAACGTTGTCGCTCTGTCAACTGAGTCATAAAGTTTTTCAATTTGACTCGTATCAATCGACGTCCCACCACTATTTAAACTATCAATAACCGAGTCCACCGCAATTTGTAAAACGGGATAACGTTTACTCGCCTGTGTAAATTTTTGATTATTAATCAATTGAGCTAATTTATGGTCATTTTCAGTTAGCGTACGTAGTTGACTCATTTGAGAGGTTATCAGCGATAGCTTATCTTTAATAGAAAAGTCATATTTTTTCAACGTTTCAAATGTTTGCTTTATTTCAGTAGTCGTCAGTGTGTCGTTAATTACAGGTCTAGTAATTCGAGATACTTTTTCTTGATTGAGTAAATCAGCAATTGATGTTCTTAATTTTTTTACAGGAACTTGCGCATAAGTAATATCTTGCTTACTGAGTGATTCGAGCTCCTTACTCAAATTAGCTAATGATTGCTTTGATGCTAATATATGACTATACGCCACACCTATATTTTTTTTCAATTGTAGAGAATTTACTAAAGAAATAGAACCGACCACAAAAAAAACAAATAATAAGAATCCAACGATTAAAAATAAAAAATTTCTTTTAATATAACAAAAAATGAGTACCCGCTGAAGCCAAGACCGTTTGGGGGTACTAAAGCGTAAGCGACTATCAAACCAAAGATCAACGCCATCATTGATGGTTTTATCATCAATCGTTAATCCTTTAGTTTGATAATAATTTTTTATTTTTTCTGTAAGACTACTACGTAACTTATCACGATCAAGATGTTCTAATAGCAATTGCTGTTTTTGATATAATTCATCAATAATCGCCATTGCACCAAGTTGATCACTAAGTTTAACCTCTTGCACTAAACATTAACCTTTAAAATAATGTTATTAAAACGTTCTTTACCGTCTTCAACAATTCGGTCAATTTCTTGAGCATTACTGATAGACTCATTTCTTAATTCGGTGATAAGTTTATGGCTAGACTCTTGATAATTAACAATCGCCTCCATCAACGTACGTAAAGACTCTGCTTTAATTGTTGAACCGTAGCCTGCTCTAAGGCCTTCTTCTAACTGTTTATTTCCTGATGTTGCGATACTTTCTATGCCTTTATTTATCCCATCTTTCATCGCTTCTAATGTTTTCGTACTTTCATTTAAGCCTGTTAAAGACGTAATTGATGCACTTAACGCGGTAAAAACGATTTCATTAGTTGAGAAGAAACTGACACTTTGTTGGTAAACACGGTCTTTCACAGAAGTTGTTTGCTGTAGTCTTGCAAACACAGCCTCAGCAGAGTTATAAGAAACAATTAGATTATTAGATAAATCTAAAACTATCTGATAACGGCCATCTTCTTTTTGAACGTCACGTAATGCGACATCTCTAGCTAATTCTAAACGAGCTCGTTCGATTTGATCTTCCGAATCGAAACTATCAATAGCGGCCATTGCCGTTGCGAGTTTTGCTTTATATTCTTCTAAACGTAAAGCTGCAACTTTAACGACTTCTTCTGCAGCGATTTGAGCTTGTTTTAAGCCAAAGCGAAAATCTTGATAAGCATTTAAAATAATACGTTCACGCTCAACTTGATTTCCTGTCTCTTTAGATACTTCTAAAAACGTTTTTTTTATCAGGTCAAAGCGATCAGGAATAGAGCCTCGAACTAAAGTCATCCAACCCATTTTAACTTTTTCAAAGAAATCTAATCTACCATCATCTAACCATACAACCATTTGGTTCATATCATTACGTATACTATCAAAACTGGCAACGATTTTAGTATAGCGCTGAGAGACTTCCATACCGTTTATCTGTTCCCTTACGACTTCATTAAATGCACTTTGTTGCTGTAACGTGCGAGCAATTGCAACAATACGGTCATTATCAATTTCAGCGACTTCATCTAATAATTTTAAAATTGGTGCATCAGCTTGTGGCTTAATAGTAATACCGATTTTATTAAGTAATTGGACCGCTCTATCAATATAAGAAATCGAAACTGAAGTAGACATTCTTTAATCCTTTTAATGTTTTAGCAAACAATAGTGTATAAGCTTTAATTATAGAGACTTTACTTGTTAAATACAACTTAGAAAGCCATGATAATCAAGGCAATAATCTTGAAAATACAAAAGAAAAATACCCAAAAAATACTATCTAGAATAAACAATAATTGGCAAGTTTTCTCGTTATATTTTTGTTGTAAAGTGTAATTATAGCGTAAAAAAGAATTTTTTATGATGATTACCCAATAAGGCCGCTATAAATATATGATTGTTTTATGCTATTATTTGTAGCCCTTAGATAACATTTTATTAATGCTTAATTGATTATGCCTGCACCATTTGATTCAACAAGACGATTACTGATAAAAGGAATAGCAGCTGCTTGCCTATTATCTGTTACACGAGTTGGATTTGCAGCTACGGCGCAAATTGCAGCTGTTCGAGTTTGGCCGTCATCAACCTATACTCGCATAACACTTGAATCAAACGTTTCGTTATCCTATAAGCAATTTTACCTTACTAATCCAAATAGGTTAGTGATAGATATTGATGATTTAAGCTTAAATAGTACTTTTCGCAATATATCATCACTAATTAAGCCAGAAGATCCTTATATTAAACAGCTAAGAGTTGGTCAGTTTGACAACAAAACAGTAAGACTTGTTGTAGAATTAAAGCAAGATATAAATCCTAATCTTTTTACGCTCAAACCAATCGCTGAATTTAAAAATCGATTAGTTATCGATCTCTATCCGTTACAAAAAAATACTTTAGACGATGACCCTTTATTTGCTTTATTACAAGAATTCAATAAAGGTGATCTTAATGATAACGATATTCCAATTAGCCAGCCAGTCAAAAAAGCAAATGATAAAATCGTTATCGTACTTGATCCTGGTCATGGTGGAGAAGATCCTGGCGCGATAGGTTATTATAAAACGCGAGAAAAAGATGTTGTTTTACAAATAGCTCGCCGTTTACGTGATTTGATCCGTAAAGAAAAAGCTATGACAGTGCATCTAACGCGTAACGAGGACATCTTTTTACCATTACGTGTTCGCGTAGAAAAAGCACGTGCATTTCATGCAGATCTATTTATCTCAATTCATGCTGATGCTTTTACTAAACGCTCAGCCAAAGGATCATCAGCGTTTGCCTTATCAACTAAAGGGGCAAGTAGCTCTGCTGCAAGCTATTTGGCACAAACACAAAATGAAGCTGATGAAATTGGTGGTGTCAGTCGCAGTGGCGATCGTTATCTTGATCATACGCTTTTAGATTTAGTCCAAACAACTACCACAAGTAATAGCTTAATTCTTGGTAAAGAAATTTTAAGTAAAATGAAGCGAGTTAATACACTGCATAAAGCTCAAGTTGAGACCGCAGGATTTGCCGTATTAAAGGCCCCTGATGTCGCCTCAGTACTAGTTGAAACTGCATTTATTAGTAACTTGAATGAAGAAAAGAAACTAAAGACAGCAAATTTTCAAAATCAAATCGCAAAAGCAATGCTTGAAGGTATTAAAAGCTATATAACCTTACGTAAAAATTAAATAATTCAAAAAGATATTATTTTAGAATATATCGAGTTCGCTTAACTTATTTAACTCATCACAGACATTGTTAATTTTGAATCTAGATTAACTTTTATAACATAAATTATGCGTCGCTGCTGACTATTTAGCGGATAAGATCACAATAATGAACTAATTTTATATCTTTTTTAATTGTATTTTGTTATCGATATTCCGGTATTATAAAAAATAAGGTTAAAAAAATGTTCAATAAATTATTACTGTTAATTTTAACGCTAATCTCCTGTAATTTTTTCACATTAGCTGACATAAACAATCAAGTCCAAATCGAAAATGGTAAGATTGAGGGAATCTATAACAAAGACCGCAGTATAGCGATATTTAAAGGTATTCCTTATGCTAAAGCACCAATTAATAATCTACGCTGGAAGAAACCACAAAAATTAGAAAATTGGGATAATATTAAATATACAGTCGTCGATAGTGATGGCTGTATACAAAATAGAGTTAAGGGGGATAAATTACCTTGGACTAAAGAGTTTTTACATCAAGGCCTTGTCAGTGAAGATTGTTTATATTTAAATATTTGGGCTCCCGTTAAATCAAAAAAAGAATTACCGGTTATTATTTATCTCCACGGAGGTGGGTTTGTTGAAGGTTCAACAAATGTTGCTATTTATGATGGAGAAAATTTAGCTAAACAAGATGTTATTTTTGTTTCATTTAATTACCGCCTAGGTATTTTTGGAATGATGGCTCACCCTAGTTTGACAAAAGAAGAGGGAAAATCTGGTAACTATACTTTTTATGATCAAATCGCAGCAATACAATGGGTGAAAAATAACATAAAACAATTTGGTGGTGACCCAAATAATATAACATTATTAGGACAGTCAGCTGGTGCAAATTCAATTATGCTATTAAATGCTTCCCCTCTTACTCGTAATTTATATAATAAAGCAATTATGCTAAGTGCACCAGGTACGACTATCTCAGATTATGGGATTCATCCTACTGATAATATTCAATATAACCTCTCTGATGTAGAAAAAAAATTTTCAAATTGGGCCACAAAATTCAACTATCTAACACTAGATTCATTAAGAGCAGCACCTGCTTTAGAATTATTAGCGAATTTCACTGAAGATACACCGTTTAAAGGTGCAGTTATTGATGGCGAATTTTTGCCTGATACCGTCACTAATTTATACAAAAATCAGTCTGCAAATAAAATTGATATTATGGCTGGCACTGTATGGGACGAGAGAGGAAGCGAAAAAGAATATAATGTTATTACTATTAATGAACTCCATGACTATATTGATAAATTTTACCCTAAAAACAAAGACCGTGTTTTTAATTTTTATCAGCCTACTAATAATTTGGAAGCCCGTGAAAATTATAAAAAACTACTGAGAGATCAAAATAACTATGCAATGCAATGGTTAGCAAACCAAAGAATATCATCAACCCATAATGCCAATTACCTTTATGTTTTAAAAAGAGCGATCCCATGGCCAGAGCATGGTACATTCGGTGCCTTTCATTCAAGTGATTTACCTTATTTTTTAAATAATTTGGATAAATTAGACCGCCCTTGGACTGAAAATGATATTAATATCAACCAATCATTTATCAATTATATGATTAATTTTGTAAAAACAGGTGAGCCTAATGATAAAAATAGTAATTGGAAACCATTTAACAAAAACGGTTTTATTCTATGTTTTGATGAGATTATCGGCCCATGTCCTAAAATCGATATCGATATATTAGACATGATCTCTCATCGAGATAACTAAATAGAGTTTAATTTTTAATTAAAAATAAGTTAAGTTTAAATAAATCTTAGCAATAAATAAAACATTTAAGCTTAACTCTTTTATCTACCTATTGTTTCCGATTACAACCATCTTGAGTATAGAAAAAAACTATATCTAATAATAAAAAAATAGAATTATTCAATAACAATAATTTTTGTTATCTTCAAATAAAGGCAATATTTGACCAATTAATTGAGGAAATAAAAATGACTACATCTGTTATTGGCTATCCACGTATCGGTAAACTTCGCGAATTAAAGTTTGCAATCGAATCTTATTTTAAAGGCGATAAAAGCGAAAATGAATTATTAGGCTTAGCTAAAACACTACGAGCAACGCATTGGCAACAACAAGTAGAAAATAAAATAGCCTATATTTCATCTAATGATTTCTCATTTTATGATGCAGTACTTGATACCGCAAACTTACTTAATGTGATCCCAAAACGTTATCAGCAACTGACATTGCCCGAACTAGGTCAATATTTTGCTATGGCTCGTGGTTATCAAGGTGATAAAGGTGATGTACATGCACTGGCTATGAAAAAATGGTTTAATACCAATTATCACTATTTAGTGCCAGAAATTGAAGCAACAACAGAAATTAAACTTGTTGGCACTAAACCCTTTGATGAGTATCAAGAAGCTAAAGCGCTTGGAATAGAAACTAAACCTGTTATTATTGGGCCGCTAACATTTTTAAAACTCGCTAAATTGCCAGCAGGTCAAACATATCAGAGCTACCAAGCTCAGATTGTTAGTGCCTATCAAAATATTATTACTAAATTTGAACAACTTGGCACTAAATGGGTCCAAATCGATGAGCCAATTTTAGTCACAGATTTAAGTAAAGAAGACATTCAATCTTTTGAACAAATCTATCAAGCAATATTACCGACAAAGGGAAGCGTAAAAATCTTATTGCAAACCTATTTTGGTGATATTCGTGATTGTTATACTAACGTTATCGCTCAGCCTTTTGATGGTATTGGTATTGATTTTGTTGAAGGTAAAGAATCACTTAACCTACTACAACAATATGGTTTTCCTAGTGATAAAATTTTATTTGCAGGGGTTATTAATGGTAAAAATATTTGGCGTAATAATTATGCTAAAACGCTACCGCTATTAGCGCAAATTAAAAGTAATACCAGTAAATTAGTTATTAATACATCGTGTTCACTGTTACATGTTCCTTATACCTTACAAAATGAAACAAAATTAACGATTGCACAAAAAGCGTATTTTACTTTTGCACAAGAAAAACTGCTGGAGTTAGCTGAGCTTGGTCAATTAATAAATGAAGTAGATCCAAAGCAGCACCAGGCCTACAAAACTAATCAAACCTTATTTACTCGTGAACGTGAAGGAACTAACCAAAACGTAAGGCAAAAAGTTGCAGCCCTATCGCCACAAGATTTTGTTCGCTTACCAGAATTTAATCAACGCGAAAAACGACAAAAACAGACTCTAAACTTACCGGTGCTACCAACCACAACGATTGGATCTTTTCCACAAACCAGCGATGTGCGTTTAAATCGAGCTAAATTTAAAAAAGGTGAAATTAGCTTAGAACAATACACCGCATTTAATAAACAAAAAATTGCTGAATGTATCAAACTACAAGAAGAAATTGGTCTTGATGTTTTAGTTCATGGTGAATTTGAGCGTAATGACATGGTGGAATATTTTGGTGAAAGCTTAAATGGTTTCATTTTTACAGAAAAAGCATGGGTACAATCTTATGGTACTCGCTGTGTTAAACCTCCAGTTATATGGGGAGATGTGTCTCGCTCAAAACCAATCACTGTTGAATATTCACAGTATGCGCAAAGCCTTTCTAATAAACCAGTAAAAGGCATGTTAACCGGACCTGTAACAATTTTAAACTGGTCATTCCCGCGTGAAGATATCTCCTACAAGGAATCAGTATTCCAAATTGGTCTTGCAATTGCTGATGAAGTACTTGATTTAGAAGCTGCGGGAATTAGTGTTATCCAGATAGATGAAGCGGCACTAAAAGAAAAGCTACCACTACGAAAAGCAGACTGGCTTAGCGAATATTTAGATTGGGCAATCCCAGCTTTCCGCCTTGTTCATAGCAAAGTTAAAGCTGAAACTCAGATTCATACGCACATGTGTTACAGCGAATTTACTGACATTATTAAAGAAATTGACCAAATGGATGCAGACGTTATCTCATTTGAAGCATCACGCTCTAATCTAGAAATTATTGATGTATTAAAACAAAATAATTTCCAAACAGAAGTTGGACCCGGTGTTTATGATATTCATTCACCACGCGTGCCATCTGTAAATGAGATTCGTCAAACAATTGAAAAGCTATTAAATAAAATTGATAAGCAAAAACTTTGGGTCAATCCAGATTGTGGACTAAAAACAAGGGGTGAAAAGGAAGTTGTAGCAAGCCTAATTAACTTAGTTAAAGCAACGTTGGATGTTCGTTTAGGGTTATAGATATGAAGATGAATCAATTATTTAAAGATAAAACGGTTCTTTCGTTTGAGGTTTTTCCGCCAAGGAAAACCTCTCCGCTTGAATCAATTTATGGCACCTTACGTGAACTTGGTAATTTAAAGCCTGATTTTATTAGTGTTACCTACGGTGCGGGAGGAAGTTTGAATGGTGAAACAACCATTAGTATTGCCCATGCGGTCAAGCATACTTATGGTATTGAAAGTGTTGCTCATCTACCTTGTATTCATTTTAGTAAAGATGAAATAAAATCAATTTTAAAAGAACTAAAATTTGCGGGAATTGACAATATATTAGCACTTAGGGGGGATATCACCCCTGAGTGGCAACCAAAACAAGATTTTCGCTATGCAAGTGAATTAGTTTCATTTATTAAAGAACAAGGTGACTTTAATATTATTGGTGCTTGCTATCCTGAAGGGCATAGTGAAGCTGCAACCGTAAAACAAGATTTAATTAATTTAAAAGAAAAAGTCGATGCTGGCACTGATCAGTTAATTTCTCAGCTATTTTTTGATAATGAATTTTTTTATGTTTTTCGTGATAAAGCCGCTGATATAGGAATTAATATCCCAATTGAAGCCGGGATTATGCCGGTTGTAAATAAAAAACAAATTGAAAAAATGGTATCAATTTGTGGTGTCCATCTACCGAAAAAATTTAAACAAATGATGGAAAAATATGAATATTACCCCGAAGCGTTTCGTGATGCCGGCATTGCTTATGCTATTGATCAATTAGTAGATTTAGTTTCACAAGGTGTTGATGGTGTTCACTTATATACAATGAATAGTTCATTAATTGCTAGGCGGATTAATGAAGCTGTTGCGACCTTATTTTCCGTACCTAAAACAACCAACTAAAGGATGCTTAATTGCATCTTTATCCCTAAATCAAATATTAGAAATAATAGAGAATAGCAATAATTAGAAGATAATAATAACGTGATTGTATTGCTGAAAAAAATGAAAAAAAATTGGTTGCGGGGGCTGGATTTGAACCAACGACCTTCGGGTTATGAGCCCGACGAGCTACCAAGCTGCTCCACCCCGCGTCAGAGAGGTGCCCATAATATAGGATTAACTAAAGATTGCAACCATTATTATTCAAGATATTGAAAAGATAATTTGTTTGAAGAAAATTAGTACAGAAATAGTTAAAATTTACAGCATGCCATACAAAAATTTCACTCATATAAATTTATATCTAAGAAAATCAATAAATTTTTTTCAGTGAAATTACAACTCATGTACGTATCATTAAACATTTGAGGTATGTTAGACTATACAATTATTTAGTAACGGTATTGAGAGTGACATAGATGAAATTAAAAACGATATTATTAGTGGTTATAAGTTATTTCATTATTACTATTAACGCTAATGCTGAAAATGTATCGATTGATGAACTGCGTACGCGTTTTAATCATTGGCAAACAACTTATCAGTCATTAACTGATGGTGAACAAAAAAAATCTCTCGATTCGTTAAAAAGCTACCCGTTATATCCTTATGCACAATATCAATATATTACCGCGCACTTAAATACCGCTACAACAAAAGAAATTAATGAATTTGTTACACAAAATAATGATTTTCCTCTTGCAAGTACCTTAATACAAAGTTATTTAGAGCTGCTAACTAAAGAGCAAAAGTGGAATGAGATAAACGCGTTAGATATTGATGATTCAATTGCTTCAAAGTGCCGCTATCAATACGCATTATTAAAGCTAGGAAAAAAATCAGCGGCATTAGAGCCAATTAAAAATATTTGGTTATCTCCAGACGATCAGCCTAGTGCGTGCGATGCTATTTTCGATGAATGGGGTAAAGCAGGACAAAAAACAGCAAATATAATTTTACTTAGAATCGAATTAGTACTTAAAAAAAATAATATTAAATTAGCCCGTCACTTAACCGAACAATTACCAGATAGCTATAAAACCCTTAAAAAGAACTTATTAGCTTTGTTTGCTAATGCAAAAACACTACCGGAATTTGCTAAAAATATTGCACCGAGTTCATTTAGCAAAAAAATAGTTAACTTATCCTTTGCTCGATTCGCAAATATTGATGCAGATAAGGCAAAAATATTAATTCCAACACTAGTAAAACAACAAAAATTGAGCAAAAATGATGAAAATGCAATGTTTAGAACAATTGCTAATAATTACTTCAAAGACTCAGCAACAGATAAGCAAATAAAATGGCGCAAACAATTTATTGCCCAAGATCGCAATACAACGCAAATTGAACGTGAAATTCGCCAAGCTTTAAAAACAAATAATTTAGATGATGTCGCCTATTGGTTAAATTTATTATCGACAGAGGATAAACAAAAAGATGAATGGCAATATTGGCAAGCCATCGGACTCCTTAATAAAAATAATCAAAAAGAAGCAAATGAAATCTTTAATCGCTTGATAAAAAGCCGAGGTTTCTATGCGATGTATAGTGCCCAAAAACTAAAACAACCTTTCAATTATGATTTTAATTACACCATTATCGACGGTATGACATCGGCGCCAAATGAGTCAAAAATTTTAGATGATAAATATAAAGATGATGCGGTTATTAAGCGCATTGATGAATTACGCTTTTGGAACATGCTCCCCGAAGCAATAAAAGAATGGCGTAATTATTTATATTCTAATACTAGTAATAAACAATATGCAGAGCTAGCTCGTTATGCTTATAGCAAAGGTTGGGCTGAGCATAGCGTACAGGCAACAATAGCCGGTAAATTATGGGATAACTGGCTCGAACGTTTTCCAATTATTTATCAAGATTTCTTTAAATCATCATTAGAACAAAAAGTAATTCCCCTTTCCTATTCACTGGCAATATCTAGGCAAGAAAGTGCGCTTGATGCAACAGTTCAATCCCCTGTTGGAGCAAGAGGACTTATGCAATTAATGCCTAGCACAGCAAAGGATAGCGCAAAAAAAATAGCAAATTTATCTTACTACTCAGCCGATCAACTTTACGACCCTGAAACAAACATTCAAATCGGGACTTATTTCTTAGACTATGTTTATCAATTATTTGGTAATAATAGAATTTTAGCCTCAGCAGCTTATAATGCAGGCCCAAACCGAGTTAATCGTTGGTTAAAAGAAAGTAACGGCCAACTTGATGCTGTGGCATTTATTGAAAGCATTCCTTTTACAGAAACACGAAATTATGTTAAAACTGTACTCGTTTATGATTACATCTATGATCTTATGCTAAATAATCAACCGGACATGATTTTGCACAATAATGAAGTAAATTATAAATATTAAATTTTATATCGTTAATTTTTAGAAGAGAATGTAATGGAAAAAGATGATTGGCAACAAACAGTAGCTTTTTTGAATAAAGCTTTTGATGATAATCACCAATTTGATATTTTTAAGCTTTTAATGACCATTGATGAACGCAATGCGTTAATTACTCGTGTAAAAATAGTGAAGGCATTACTTGAGGCAAAAATTAACCAACGTCAGCTTAGAGAACAATTAGGTATTGGTATTGCGACTGTAACAAGAGGCTCGAATTCATTAAAGGATGTCTCTCCAGAATTTAAACAATGGCTCGAAAAAAATCTAATTAAATAAATAAGCGCCTCATTTTAATGAGGCCCATCACTAGAGTAATTCGTTTAATCGTCATCTTTCATAATAACTGGAACACAGTAATCACACTCAACTAGAGGTATTTCAGTTAAGTTAGACACTGACGTTAAGTTGCTATGATTATGATGAATTTCAATAGTATCACCATGACGCAGTTTAACTTTTAGCATTGGTATCGCTGCAAAATAAATTTGTGAAATAAAGTCTACCAGATCGGATGGTGGTCCAATATATTTAAAACAAAGATATAAACCACCTTGGCTGACATATTTTTCAGCATTATCAAGAATGTTATTGTCTTCAATCGCAATAGTATAGAGCACTTCTTGTTCATCAAAATGCTCTTTCCCTTTATAGATCTGGCTGAAACTATAAACTTCATTTGGTAAAACTGCATTATTTTTGAAATATTTATCTAAATAATCGACAAAGAATTGCTTTCTTAAAATAGCATTATGTTGTAATAACTCATTCAAACTACAGTTATTTTTATATGTAACTCCCCAAAAAACTTGTTGCGGAAAATCCATAAATGTTGGCTCAGGTAGTCTAAACTGAGTTTTATTTAATTCAATTGGCGGGGTTAGTCCTACAGGATCCCAAAATTCATTACGACGATAAGTTGCTGGGGTATCATTAAATTGTTTTTTAAATGACCGTGTAAAAGTTTGCTGTGAATCAAATCGATATTGCATTGCAATATCTAAAATCGGTTTACTTGTTAGCCTAAGTGCTAATGCTGCATGAGTTAAACGTCTATGTCGAATATAAGTACCGAGAATTTGACCAGTAACTTTTTTAAACATACGCTGAAGATGCCATTTAGAATAACCGGATTTATCTGCCACATGATCAATAGATAGAGGCTGCTCTAAATTTTTTTCAATCCAAATAATTAGATCAGAAATAACATTGGCTTGATTAATCATAATACATTATTATCCATAAGTTAGGTCACCTTTTCCGCGATTATGCCGCAACTCCAAACATAATCAAAGAAAAAAATGATAATTTTTAATTTTAATCTTACTAATAATAAGAATGAGAACCCGCTTGGTGATCGGTTAAATCACGAACCCCAGCAAGCTCAGGAAAAGCAGCTAACAATTGCTTCTCTATTCCTTCTTTTAAGGTAACGTCAACCATTGAGCACCCGTTACAACCACCACCGAATTGTAAAATAACATGATTATCTTCAGTAAGTTCAATCAAGCTTACATATCCACCATGTCCTGCTAGCTGAGTATTAATTTCAGTTTGAATCATATAATCAACTCGCTCAATTAATGGGGCATCGTCGGCAACTTTCTTCATCTTAGCGTTAGGTGCTTTTAAGGTTAATTGCGAGCCGAGTTCATCGGTAACAAAATCAATGATTGCATCGTCTAAAAAAGGGGCACTAATCTCATCAATATAAATTGAAAAATCTTCG
Organism: Orbaceae bacterium lpD04; assembly: GCA_036251935.1. Taxonomy (NCBI): domain Bacteria; kingdom Pseudomonadati; phylum Pseudomonadota; class Gammaproteobacteria; order Orbales; family Orbaceae; genus Orbus; species Orbus wheelerorum. The sequence continues at coordinate 112,675 of CP133967.1, forward strand.
TTTTTTTCTTCTATATCAGAGTCTTCAATAGAATCAATAGGACAATAAGATACACCACATTCAGCCGTTGGAGTACCTGGGTTAATAACAAAAACACGAATTTGTGTTCCATCGGCTTGGTTACTTAATAATTTTTTAAAATGTGCTCTAGCTGAATCGCTGATTGTAATAATTGACATATAATACTCACTTGTCGATAACAGATAACCTATATAGATAGCATTAGGATAATAGTTGACTTAATTTATCAAATATTATATAGCTTGTTTTAGGTTTTACAAGGTAGTACGGCACAAACAAAGTATTTGTATATTTAAAGCGCCTCGTAATATCAACTGTTTACTGACTTCATCAATGGTGCTTCCTGTTGTAACAATATCATCAATAACAGCAATCGTTTTTTTCATCAAATCTGTTTCACAGTCAAAGATATGCTCAACATTTTTCTGTCTCTGAAATTTTGATAAGCTCTTTTGATCTGCACTTTTCGTTTTACGCTTTAGTAAAAAAGGTTTGAAATCAGCACCTAACCAATAAGCGATATGTTTTGCTAAAAGAGCGGACTGATTATAACCTCTTGACCAATAACGGTTGTGATGTAAAGGCACACAAGTCACAATATCTGGTTTACATAGGCCCGTAGATAAGCGCTCATCATACCACGCCAAAAACATCAACCTTGCTAAAGGATAGGATAACTCTATTTTCTGATTAGATTTAAATTGATAAATAAGTTTTGTGAACGGTTTTTGGTAATTGGCAACAGCAATTAATTTATGCCAACTCGGCTTCAATAACTGGCAATGGTGGCACGAATTATTTTTATTAAACAATGGTAATCCACATACCGAACAAGCAGAAATGATGCGAGGAAGGTGTTGAAAACACTGACTACAAATCCCCCAATGTAAATTTAGAGGTAAATAACATAATATACAGTTCATAAAATGCGCTCATTTATTACTAGTTTCATAATTATTTTAACTAAGCGGTACTAATTATGAGTAAATCAGATCGTTTTATGAGAAATAATGCTCAATATTATGTAAATATTATAGAAAATTATTTTATGATAGCAATAATTAGCTATAATTGAGCTACTCTATCGAATTATAGGAAATTTAGCATGGATAAAATAAAGGTATTATTACTAACATTAGGACTATCATTCGTCTCTACTTTTGCTGTGGCAAATACTCAAGTATTAATGGAAACAAGTGCTGGGAACATAAAACTTGAACTTGATAATGAACATGCACCAATCACGACAAAAAATTTTATTGATTATGCTAATAGTGGTTATTATGACAATCTTATTTTCCATCGTGTCATTCCTAATTTTATGATCCAAGGTGGCGGAGCTGATGATCAATTAAATTTTAAAACACCCAATCCACCAATCAAAAATGAAGCAGGTAATGGTTTAAAAAATGACAGAGGAACCATTGCAATGGCAAGAACAAAAAATCCTGATAGTGCAACAAGTCAATTTTTTATTAATATTGTAGACAACGAATTTTTAAATTATAAATCAGCAGATAATTATGGCTATGCTGTTTTTGGTAAAGTAATTGATGGCATGGACGTCGTAGATAAAATTGTTCATGTACAAACTGAGCGCAAAGGGCCGCATCAAAACGTACCTGTTACGCCTGTTTATATAAAGAAAGTGACGATTATTCAATAGTATTAAATATATAAGCGCTTCATTAAGCGCTTTTTTTTATTTTAATGTCAGTAATAAATTAGCTAACGAACGAACCCCAACGCCTGTTGCTCCGGTTGCCCACAAGGCTGTCGCACTTTTACGAAATGTTGCAGAACAATCAATATGTAACCAATTGTTGCGATAATCCTTGATGAAATAAGATAAAAAAGCAGCCGCGGTGCTCGCACCTGCGGTATTTGGTAAACCTGAGTTACCAATATCAGCAAAAGATGATGGAAATTGTTGTCGATGAAATTCAGCTAATGGAAGTCGCCAAAAAGCCTCATGCTCATTATTTGCGCTTTGTAAAAGCTTACTTGCAAAGATATCATCAAAAGACAATAAAGATTGATAATCATTACCTACCGCAACTTTAGCTGCCCCTGTAAGCGTCGCACAATCAATAATATATTTCGCATTATCGCTATCAGCACACAATAAACCATCAGCAAGGACTAAACGGCCTTCAGCATCGGTATTTTCTATTTCAACGCTCACTTTATTACGATAGTTAATGATATCACCTAATTTAAAAGCACTCCCGCTAACTAAATTATCAGCACAGCATAAATAGAGTTTAACTCGATAGTTAAGCCCCCTAGCAATTGCCAAAGCAAGTGCTCCCGTTATTAATGCAGCGCCGCCCATATCTGAGCGCATTGACTCCATAAAGCTACTCGGTTTAAGACTATATCCACCTGAGTCAAAGGTAATTCCTTTACCAATCAAACACACAGTAACAGGCATATCATTATTTTTGCTCGGATTATAATCAAGCTCTAATAGTACAGGCGGGCGGTTTGAACCTTTTCCAACCGTATAAAGACCCATATAGTTATTATTTTTTAGCTCATCACCTACAATGAATTTATAGTTAATATGGCGAGTAAATGAGGCTAATAAATCAGTGCAACGCTGAGCTAACTGCATAGGGCTTTGTTCTTCCGCTGGCTGATTAATACAATCTCTTGTCCAATCGATAATTAATAAACGATTTTTGAGCTCCAACGCTTCTTTTTGACTAAGTTTTGACCACTCTATTTTCGCTATATGATGACTTTTTGGTTGACGATAACCTAACCAAAAATGCCAATTTGCTTCAAGATCCCAACCCTCTCCTTCAAGTTTACAATGACCGATCCCTTGGCTTTCAATTTTTCGCCCAGCACGCTGAATTGCATCTAATTTAAGCTCTTTTTTGTAATGAATTGTGATCCCGCCATCTGAATAACTTAGTAAAGCTGATTTGCCCCATTGTGCACTTGCAGCTTTACTTGATAAAAAAATCGACATTGTAGACATAAGACGTGACTCCATTTTATTAATAAATAATGACTTAACCGCTATTTTAACAAAATAATTTAATAATATACATCTGTGTTAAAGATAGTATAAACAATAAAAGCTAATCGCTCGTTTCGTACTTTTTAATAGATAAAATTACGCTATAATTTAATCTCAAATAAGAAATAGTAAAGAGGTAATAATGTCACAACTATCAACCGAAATTTTAGCGATAAAAAATGGTATTAATTTTCGAGATCTTGGCGGAATTAAAACTCAAGATGGTCGAAAAATAAAATCGGGGCTATTATTTCGCTCTGGCGATTTTAATCAAATTACCTTAGATGAACAGAATTTTATTGCTAAAAAATTAGACCTAAATATTGTGCTAGATTATCGCGACCATACTGAAATAAAAACTAGACCTGATAATTTATGGCACCAAGCACAATATTTCAATATTCCAGCAAATCCAATGAGTGATGATGTTACAGCTAATTTAACAAAAGAGTTAGCAAATACTAACATACTGAAAAAAGATTTTCCAAATGACTTTATGATTAAGCTGTATCAATTGTTACCATTTAATAATACCGCTTATCAAACTTTGGTGGAATTATTATTAAATAATGAAGGTAAATCAATCGTACAACACTGCGCTATCGGTAAGGATAGAACTGGAGTTGGGGTTGCTTTAACCCTATTTGCTTTAGGGGTTGACGAAAAAACGATTATGGCAGATTATTTATTATCAGATAAGGTTTTAGCTAATTTTAGGGAAAAACTATTTTTACATTATCAAACTCACTTAACGGATGAGGAATTAGAAAAGCGCAAACAAATTTTTGCAGCCAAACCTGTTTATTTACAATCAGCACTTGATGCAATTAAAAATAAATATCAAACCATCAATAACTGGTTAGAAAATGAATATCAATTAAATGAAAGTAAACGTCAAACTATTCAAGATTATTATTTAATATGATTCTTGTTAATATGGTTTAGATATATACTAGTTATGTAAAAAACTTGTATTAATGATAGTAAGCACTAACAAAACATTACAATAAGTAATTAATAACAATATAGGAGCAATATCATGTTAACCAAAGAAATGACTACAAAACTCAACGACCAGCTTAACCTCGAATTTTATTCATCAAATCTTTATCTACAAATGAGTGCTTGGTGCGATGATCAAAATTTTTCGACATTTGCTCGCTTCTTGCGTGATCACGCAAAAGAAGAGTTGGCACATATGCAGCGCCTATTTGATTATGTACAAGATTGTGGTGCACTTGCTATCGTTGGCAAAATTGATGCTCCAGATACCAAGTTTAAATCATTAAATGATGTATTTAAAAAAGCTTATGCCCATGAAATAAAAATTAGTCAGGCCATTAATGCCCTTGTAGACTACGCGTTAACTAAAAAGGATTACGCTACATTCCAGTTTTTACAGTGGTATATTGCCGAGCAGCATGAAGAAGAAAAATTATTCAAAACTATCGTCGATAAATTAGAGCTTGTTGGCGAGAATAAACGTGATTTATTCTTTATGGATAAGGATTTTAACCAAGTACTTTCTGAATCGGGCTTACTAACAAGCAGTAATAACGCTTAATATGCTTAGTTTATAAGTAAGGCGTTTAATTTAAACGCCTTAAATTTAATCGACATTTAACTGTCTTGCCATAAAACATTCTTAGCATAATTAAGAATTGTTTCCGAAATATTTTGCATTACACTGCTCTCTGGAGCAAAACGATGCCAATAAAGCATTCGACGCTGAAATAGTCCTTCAGTCAAATTAACTAACTCACCACTTTTAAGCTCTTTTTCAACTTGAAGAATTGGTAACATGCAGCAAGCAGAACCTTGTTTTGCAAGTTGAACAAAAGCTTCAGATGAACTAGTAATATGGCATACAACGCTTCCTGGTGCTAAGTTAAAATTTTCATTTAAAAACATCTGGTGCATATCATCTAAATGATCAAAGGCAACCGCCGGCGCTTTCATTAACGTTGAACGAGTGACGCCATTTGGAAAATAACGTTTAGCAAAATCAGGTGAGGCAACAAAAATATAGTCTAAAGCCCCTAACTTATCAGACAAACAGCCGGGTAATGGTAACTCTTGAATACTAATAGCTGCAACCACAGTACCCAATCGTAGTAGATCTAAAGTATGCTCTTCATCTTTAACCTGAATATCAAAGCGCAAATTATTTTTATCTAATACATTTTTTAAGGCAGGAAGAACCCAAGTTGCGAGAGAATCGGCATTAACTGCAACGGAAAGAGATAACGGCGTTGTGTTGGTATCATTATTGCCAAGCCATTGGTGCTCTAATAGTTCCACTTGATGAAGCAATCCCAACAAGTGCTCGCCTTGCTTAGTTGCTTTTGGTGGAATCGTTCTAACTAGTAGTTGTTGGCCAAAAAAGCTCTCTAACTGCTTAATTCGCTGCGATACTGCAGGCTGTGTAATGCATAACTTATCAGCCGCACGCTCAAATCCGCGCTCTTTTATTACGGCATCTAATGCTTGTAATGCTCTATAATCTGGACGTTTCATGGTTTTATAATAATTTTATTGTTAATGGGATCGTTAAAATATTAGTTTATTTTATCAAAATCATAATGATTTTTACTTCCTAATTGGTTACTATGCCATATCTAGCAATAGATTGCTTTCAAAATTTTTATTTTTTGCGAAAAATCAATCAAAGGTGACGCTAATGACTCAAGATGAACTAAAAAAAGCAGTAGGCTTTGCCGCACTTAAATTCGTTAAACCTAATACAATTGTTGGGGTTGGTACAGGCTCAACTGCAGCTCATTTTATTGACGCATTAGCGACGATTAAAAATGATATCATCGGTACCGTTTCAAGTTCAGAAGCATCAACAGCTAAATTAAAAGCATATGGAATTCCTGTTTTTGATTGTAATGAAGTCGACAGCTTAGATATTTATGTTGATGGTGCTGATGAAATTAATCATCAAATGCATATGATCAAAGGCGGAGGTGCCGCGCTCACTCGCGAAAAAATCATTTCAGCTATTAGTAAACAATTTATCTGTATTGTTGATGAATCAAAGCTAGTTAATACATTGGGGAGATTTCCATTACCTATTGAAGTCATTCCAATGGCTCGTTCTTATGTAGCAAGGGAACTCTTTAAACTAGGTGGAAAACCTATCTATCGTGAAGGCGTAGTTACTGATAATGGTAATGTTATTTTAGATATTCACGATTTTATGATTATAAATCCAATAGAAGTTGAAAATAAAATCAATAATATTGCTGGCGTTGTGACCGTTGGATTATTTGCTAATCGTAGTGCTAATATCGCGCTTGTAGGTACAACAAGTGGAGTAAAAGAGGTAAGGTAAGGAAAATTAAATTTTTTAGTAAACCAATAATAAACTAATCAAAGAGAGGATAACATGGTTGTTCAAGCACTAACTAAAGATGAAAATAAATTTTTATTACTTGAAGGTGTTCATCCAAGTGCCGTTGAAATTTTAAAATCATCGGGTTATACCAATATTGAGTACCACAAAGGTGCGCTAGATGAAAATGAATTAAAAAAAGCAATAAAAGATGCTCGTTTTATTGGTATTCGCTCCAGAACTAAACTCTCGAAAGATATTATTGATAGTGCCCCGAAATTAGCTGCAATAGGATGCTTTTGCATTGGAACTAATCAAGTTGATTTAGCTGCAGCGGCAACAAAAGGGATCCCTGTTTTTAATGCACCTTTTTCAAATACTCGCTCCGTTGCAGAACTCGTTCTTGCTGAAATAATTTTACTTTTTAGACGTATACCAGAAGTCAATGCTCAAGCACACTTAGGTAAATGGAATAAGATTGCACTTGGTTCGCACGAAGCGAGAGGAAAGCGCCTAGGAATTATTGGTTATGGTCATATAGGTAGTCAGCTTAGTGTACTTGCAGAATCACTTGGCATGAAAATTTACTTCTATGATACAGAAACAAAGCTCCCATTAGGTAATGCAAAGCAGATGCCGACATTACAGTCATTACTTGAAAAATGCGATGTTATTTCATTACATGTACCCGAAAATCCAACGACATTAAATATGATTGGCAAGGCCGAGCTGGCGATGATGAAACCGCGCGCTATTTTAATCAATGCATCTCGTGGAACAACGGTTGATCTTGATGCCTTAGCCGATGCTGTAGAAAATAAGCATATTTCGGGAGCGGCAATTGATGTTTTTCCTAGTGAACCGGCTAGTAATAGTGAGCCTTTTCAATCACCATTATGTAAATATGATAATGTTATTATTACCCCTCATATTGGCGGCTCAACAATTGAAGCACAAGAAAATATTGGCATTGAAGTTGCTACAAAGTTAGCCAAATATTCTGACACGGGCTCAACATTAAGTACGGTAAATTTCCCAGAGGTATCACTGCCGATACCAGCAAAAGGAGTAAGCCGCTTTTTAAATATTCACGCCAATCAGCCCGGTGTATTAACCGCCATCAATACCTTATTTGCAAGCAGAGGGCTAAACATCGCAGCGCAATATTTACAAACAACACCACAAGTTGGCTATGTGGTAATTGATATTGATAATGTTAACTTTAATAAAGCCGAAGAAGTCCTTGTTGAATTAAAAAATGTATCGGGTACTATTCGAGCAAGACTTTTATTCTAATAACAAAAAGGGCATATCGCCCTTCTTTTTTGTCTCTTATCTCTCCAGTTTCAGTTCTAATAATAATCAACTTTATTTCAAATCTGTGATCTAGGTTTATAGATTTTTTTTTCCTAATAATCTATATTGCTGATTGTGACCGGTCACATTAATAAGCTAAATCAACAAAATAGACTATCGCTATTATTTTTAAATCTAAAAATAATCGGCTGAAATACATAGATTACTTTCTGCAGTAATAAAAAAATTTATATATCTTAAAAAATATATCTGTTTTATGTAACTAGGAGTTTTGTGTGAAAAATTACAATATAGCAGTAATAAACTCAAGTAGCTTTGGAAAATACTTTCCTGAACATTTACAAAGATTAGAGAAAATCGGAAAAGTAAAATCATTCACTTTTGATAATAATATTGATGGTAAATCATTAGCCGAAGCGCTAGAAGGATTTAATATCATTATTGCCAGTGTAAGACCATTCTTTAATAAAGACTTTTTTGCTCATAAAGATGCGCTATTTCTTATCTCTCGTCATGGTATTGGATACAATAATGTTGATATCATTGCCGCCAAAAATCATGGCACAATCGTTAGTATAGTCCCACCACTTGTTGAACGAGATGCTGTAGCTGAAAATGCCATAACAAATTTACTTGCACTCGTTAGAAAAACTGTTCAATCGCAAGATGCTGTTAAAGATAATGAATGGAGCAAGCGTGCTACTTTTTTAGGCATTAATGTTACCGGTAAAACAGTCGGTATTATTGGCTGCGGTAATATTGGTAGCCGTGTAGCGGAAATATTCAAACATGGTTTTAATGCAAGAATCTTAGTAACAGACCCTAAAGTTGATAAAAATTGGGCTATAAAACATGATATAGAAATTGTTGAATTAGATTACCTCCTTGAACATTCTGATATCATTTCTTTAAATGCATCATTAAATGACACTAGTTATAACATCTTAAATAAACGTGAATTCTCATTAATAAAAAAAGGGGTTTATATTACCAACACGGCTCGAGCTGAATTAATTAATGAAGCAGCACTATTACATGCATTAGATGAAAATATCGTAGCAGGTCACGCAACAGATGTGATGTACGTTGAGCCATCATTTAATGATAATCCTCTCATCAAACACCCTAATGTATTGGTCACGCCACATACTTCTGCTTACGCAATAGAATGTTTACAAGGTATGGGTGAAAAATGCGTTAGCGATATTGAAAATTTGGTAAAAAAGGCTCCGTTAAAAAACGTTGTTTCTTAATGACATATTACTAATTCAAATTTTTATCAATATTTATTTAATTATGCTAGGAGTTAATATATGCAAGATATGCATGTAACCGTTCTTCAGGCAACCATTATTGCTATTTGGGTTGCGCTAATTATGTCAAGAGGATTAGGAGGCGCAACATTAACACTGCGTTTCTCGCCAATGATGACAGGGCTTATTGTGGGCGTTGTATTTAATGATATTCCTCATGCGATGATCACAACCGCTGCAATACAACTTATCTATATGGGGGTTTTCTCACCGGGCGGACAAATGCCATCAGAGCCAGCAATAGCAACCGCCGTTGCCGTACCTGTTGCTGTATTAGGGAAAATGGATCCTACGGCCGCTGTCGCAGTTGCGGTGCCAGTTGGTTTATTAGGCTCATATCTATACCAACTTCGCTTTTTTCTTAATACCATGATTATGAAGCTAACTGAAAAATATGCAGCAGAAGGGAATAGTCATGGATTAACGCTTTCCATCATAGTCTTGCCATTTATTGCCGGTATTGTGCTATTTTTTCCATTTATGTTTGCGGCCCTCTATTTTGGTGCGCCGTTTATTGCCGATATCATAAAATCTAATGCGGGAGGACTTGCTTTCCATATTCTTAATGTGATCGGCGGCGGACTTGCTGCTGTTGGTATCGCTTTAACTATCTATGTTATAGGCAAAAAAAGTTATATTATTTTCTTTTTACTCGCCTATTTTACTGCTGTTGTCGCAAAACCACTAAATATCACCATGGTAACTTATGCAATTCTTGGTGCAATTATCGCATTTATATTTGTGCTAGCTAAAAATGAAGCGGCAAACGCTGTAGCGAAAAATACTAACACAAATTCAAATAATTCCGGTCAAGCCGATGATGATTATTAATCAATGTCTGATTTTGATTAATAAAAAATAGAGGAATAGAAATATGGCTAAAATAATACAAGAAAGTATTGATTTAAAACCTGAAAGCATTTCTAAAAAAGATATTACTATTGCTTGGCTAAGATGGTATTACGCAAATGAAATTCCACACTCTTTTGACCGCTACCTTGCTGCGTCATTGATGTGGGGCTTAATGCCAATATTAAAAAAACTATATAAGAAAAAAAGTGATCTTGCTGAGGCTTATCAAAGACATTTATTGTTTTTTAATACCCAATTAACTTGGGGCGGCGGTACAATTTCAGGGATAATGGCATCTCTTGAATCAATTAGAGCCAGTGAAGTTCACCAAGAAAAATCAATAAGTATTGATGATGATTTGATCTACAACACTAAAGCCGGATTAATGGGTGCACTAGCAGGAATTGGCGATGCAATTGACTCAGGAACCGTACAATATATTTTTATCGCTATTGCATTACCATGGGCACAGCAAGGACTTGCTATCGGTGCATTATTTCCATTTATCGCTTTTGTGCTTTATCAACTTTTCGTTGGTTACTACTTTGCTCAATTAGGCTTTAGGCTTGGCCGAAATGCAGCAACCGAAGTTGTTGGTAATAAAATGCAGATGATTATTGAAGGGTTATCCATTTTAGGCCTATTTATGATGGGCATTTTAGCCGCTAGCTATATCAAAGTATCATCAATTCTAAAGTTTAACTTATCAGGAAAGGATTTTATCGTTCAAGAAATTTTAGATAAAATTTTACCTGGATTCTTACCACTTCTTGTCGTAATGGGACTATATTATTATTTCGCCAAAAAAGGCTTAAAAGTAACACGCGCATTAGTTGGATTAACAATAATCCTTGGTGTATGGGCTACAATCGAATATCTATTAGTAGAATATTTAAAAGTTATTAGTTAATTTATTTTAAATTATAGAGGTTTTAAATTATGGGAAAAATTGTTTTAGCTCGTGTAGATAGTCGCTTAATCCACGGCCAAGTTGCAACGAATGTCTCAAAATCTGCTGGCGCTAATGCACTTTTTGTAGCCGATGATCACTCTGCAAATGATGAGTTTACTAAAAATATTATTTTAGGTGCAGGATCTCGAACTGGTCATAAAATTCGCGTGTTAAAAGAAGATGGTGCAGTAAGATACTGGAATGATCGCAAGTATGATGATTTCAATGTTATTTTAATTACTAAAAACATTGAAGTTATGTATAAAATCATTAAAGCAGGTGTTCCTGTTAAACATCTTAATCTTGGTGGCTTACCTCTAGTTCCTGGCGCAGAGAAAATTATTAATGAAGTCTCTATTAATAAAGAACAGTTAGCTTTATTGATAGATTTACAAAATAGTTTTCCTGATATGGAAATTTACTTCCAAGCGACGCCTTCTTTGAAAAAAGTAATGTTAGAAGAAGCAATCAAGATTTTTAAATAATAAAGGTAATCGATAATGATTAGTGTTTTATTAGTCAGCCATGGCAAAATGGCAGAAGGGATGAAAGATAGCGCTATAATGATCGTTGGAGAGCAAACTCAATTTGAAACACTATCATTAAACCCAGGGCAAGATATTAGTCAGCTTAAAATTCAGCTGTTTGATTATACTAAGATATTAGATTCGGGTGATGGCATTTTAATCTTTGTCGATCTCTATGGGGCCTCACCTTATAATGCAGCAATGGGATGCATACAAGACTGGGATCAGCTTGGTATGAATGTTAGAGTGATAACAGGAATGAGTTTACCAATGGTTATTAATGCTGTTTGTAACCGTGATAACTCAACACTATATGATTTAGTGAATGAGTGTATTGAAACTGGCCATGAAAATATTCAAGATGCGATTGACAATTTTTTCAATATAGCAAATGAAAACAGTAATGATGATTATTAATTAACCTTATTTAATGTCTACAATGGAAAATTTTAGAGATCTTGTTTTTCGTTATTGTATAATGTTCGGTCGCCGCTTTACTTATAAAGAGAAAATCGCTTTTTTAAGAATTATCTCTAAAGAGTTAATTGCGCTTGGCTATTATGTTGACACCAAAATTGCTAAATTAAAATTAGCTAAAAAACGTTATGAAAACTACTACAATGCATATATTGGTGACTTAAATAATGCCGAGTTAATTATTTGTACTCATTATGATACAGGTCTAAATAATTTTAACTTATTAAAAACATATGCCTTTAAGCCTCAATTTAACAAACTAAGTTATTTTATCGGACTTATCCCGATTATTTTTTTATTTTTATTATCAATAATCTTCAACTATTTTATTTTTATCCCGAATATTGAACTACAAGGATTTCTTAGTTTTTCAGGTATTTCATCGATCTTAACAACGGTTGTGTTTTTTTTCTTTATTTTAAAATTTAGGAATGGTATTTCGAATAAAAAAAACTTTATCTGTAATTCATCAAGTATTATCACCATAATTAACCTAATCAAAAACCTCGATAAAAAAAGTAAGAAAAAGATCGCTTTTGTTTTATATGATGGCGGTAATACTAACCAGTATGGTTTAAAAATGTTAGAAAATTATTCAAATAATATATCCAAAAAGAAAATAATCTTTCTTGATAGTATTGGTAATGATGAAAAATTGCTATTTTTTAAACCTGAATATAGTAAATTTACTGTTGAAAATATCGATTTTCAACAAGGAAAAATGGCAATAAATTTAAAAAATTATATGATGATTACATCAGGCAAACTCAATGAAAATAATGAGGTTATTATAAAACATGCCCATTCCAATAAAGATAACAATCTATCATCGTCAATTACTGAGCAACATACAAAAATACTTCATCATATCTGCCAGCAATTGCTTAGTAAAACAAGCGACAAGCGATAAAATAAAGATATAAAAAATCCCCAATGAAGGGGATTTTTGTAAAACAGTTAATAAAGAAATTAATCTTTATTACCACCTCTATGTGCACGTTTACGATCATTTTCAGTTAAATGACGTTTACGTAAGCGAATAGATATCGGCGTAACTTCAACTAATTCATCATCATCGATAAATTCTAAAGATTGCTCAAGAGACATTTTAATTGGTGGTGATAAAGTTGTTGCTTCATCAGTACCAGATGCTCGCATATTCGTTAATTTTTTACCAGTTAAGCAGTTAACCGTTAAATCATTTGAGCGAGTATGAATACCAATAATTTGACCTTCATAAACTTCAGCGCCATGACCTAGGAATAATTTACCGCGCTCTTGTAAGCTATATAGTGCATAAGCTAATGCTTTACCTGTACCGTTTGAAATAAGCACACCATTATTACGTTGACCAATTTCACCAGGGCGAACATCATCATAATGATCAAATGTAGAATAAAGTAAGCCAGTACCTGATGTCATGGTCATAAAGTCTGTTCTAAAGCCAATTAAACCACGGCTAGGAATAATATAATCTAAACGAACACGTCCTTTACCATCAGGTAACATATTGGTTAAATCACCTTTACGTAGGCCTAATGCTTCCATAACAGAACCTTGATGTTGTTCTTCAATATCTAACGTTACTTGTTCGAATGGCTCTTGACGTCTACCATCAATTTCTTTAAAAATAACTTTAGGACGAGAAACACCTAATTCATAACCCTCACGGCGCATATTTTCAATTAAAACTGAAAGGTGTAATTCACCACGGCCAGAAACACGAAATGCATCAGGATCTGGTGTCTCTTCAACGCGTAAAGCAACATTATGAACAAGTTCTTTTTTCAAACGATCCAAAATTTGACGAGAAGTAACAAATTTACCTTCTTTACCTGCAAATGGTGAGTTATTAACATTAAAAAACATGCTTACTGTTGGTTCATCAACGCTTAATGCCGGGAGTGCTTCAACTGCATTTACATCACAAATTGTGTCAGAAATACCTAGTTCACCAAGTCCAGTTATCGCAATAATGTCACCCGCTTCAGCAACATCAGCTTCATAACGCTGTAATCCAAGATGACCTAATACTTGACCAACTTTACCATTACGTTTTTTACCTTCGCTATCAATAATAGTAACTTGTTGGTTTGGTTTAACTCGGCCACGTTTAATTCGACCAATACCAATTACGCCAACATAATTATTATAATCAAGCTGAGAAATTTGCATTTGGAATGGGCCATCAGAGTCTACTTTTGGTGACTCAACATGCTCAACAATCGCTTCAAATAAAGGCGTCATGTCTGGTGCCATTACTTCATGGTCAAGACCTGCAATACCCATTAATGCTGAAGCATAAATAATTGGGAAGTCTAATTGTTCATCCGTTGCGCCAAGATTAACAAATAGATCAAAAACTTGGTCGACAACCCAATCAGGGCGAGCACCAGGACGATCAACTTTATTAATAACAACAATTGGTTTTAAGCCATGTGCAAACGCTTTTTGTGTTACAAAGCGAGTTTGTGGCATTGGTCCGTCCATTGCATCAACTAACAGCAATACAGAGTCAACCATTGACATAACGCGCTCAACTTCGCCGCCAAAGTCAGCATGGCCTGGGGTATCAACTATATTAATTCGGTAATTATTCCAATTAATCGCTGTATTTTTAGCTAAAATGGTAATACCACGCTCTTTTTCAATCGCGTTAGAGTCCATTACACGCTCAGCTTCTTCACCACGAGTTTCACCAAGGGTGCCAGATTGTTTTAATAATTTATCAACCAATGTAGTTTTACCATGGTCAACGTGCGCAATGATGGCAATATTTCTTAAATTTTCAATCACAATATCTATTCCAGAATAATTAACGGGACAATTAGGCGCAAAATTATACACCTTTTTTACCATAAGTGTTGATCAAGATCACAAATAATTTAGCTATTATTAAATATAAATCGCTTTTTTACAATAGAATAGCATGTTACAACAAAATTATAACGAAAATGGCACATTAACATAAAATTAATTGGTTTTATGCTAAAATAATTTTTAGATATTATCCTTAATATAAAAAAGTATGGCATTATACAATACGTTGTATCAATATAACGTATTGTATAAGACTGAAAACACTTATACTTTAGTATTATTTGGTAGTTATTTTAATAAATTATTCTAAAAATAAATATATAAGATTATAATAATAGAGTTCTATCTTAATAAAATAAATAATTTGGGAGTTTTGAATGACCGACAGAGAGATTTTAATATCAGTTTTGGTCCCAATATATAATGTAGAAAAATATTTAGAGCAGTGCATAAGTAGCATTATAAAACAAACATTAAAAGAAATTGAAATTATCTGTATCAATGATGGATCTACTGATTCATCTTTGGCAATTCTACAAAAATTTGCGCTTTTAGATGATAGAATAAAAATTATATCTAAGACAAATACAGGATATGGTAACTCGATGAATATCGGGCTCGATCATGCACAAGGTAAATATATTTCAATTGTTGAGTCGGATGATTTTATTGCTGAGGATATGCTTGAATCACTATATACATTAGCTGTAGAGAAACAACTTGATGTAGCAAGATGTCATTATTATTTTTTTAGAACTGAAGATAAAAATATAGAAAAAATCGATCTATCTTTCGTTCCCCAGAATAAAGTGGTTAAACCTCAAGAGCATTGGTCTATTTTTTTTCAAGCACCGTCAATTTGGGCTAATTTATATCGTCATGATTTTTTATCAAAGAATAATATTAAATTCTTAGAAACACCAGGGGCATCATATCAAGATACATCTTTTTCTTTTAAGGTATATGCATGCTGTGAACGACTTTATATTACAGATAAAGCTTATTTATTTTATAGAATAGATAATATTAACTCTTCTATTAATTCTAAAAATAAAGTATTTTGTGTAAATGATGAATATGAGGAAATATTATCATTTGCTAAAAAATCAAATTGGTATGAAGGCATAAAAAAATTAATTCCAGCTATAAAATATAATGCATACATCTGGAATTATAATCGATTACAGACATCTAATAAAAAAATGTTTTTGAAAAGATGGATTAAAGAAACTAAAGCTGATTTTGTAGAAAACCGAATTTGCAAAAAGGTATTAACATCAAGACAATATCGCAATTTAAGATTAATGAGATATTTCCCTTTTCTATTTAAATTTAAGAGATTAAAGTAAGTATGGCTATATTATCAGTAATTGTCCCTGTCTATAATACCGAAAAATTTCTAGAAAGATGCCTAGATAGCATAGTAAATCAATCGTTAGCAGATATAGAAATTATTTGTGTTAATGATGGTTCAACAGACAATTCCTTAGTTATTTTAGAAGAATACTCAAAAAATCATCCACAAATAAAAATAATAAATCAAACAAATGCTGGTATGTCCTCTGCAAGAAATACTGGTTTAGAAAATGCGACATCGGAATACATAACTTTTGTTGACTCAGATGATTATCTCGACCTTAATACATATAAGGAATGTTACGATATTTTAATGAATTATTCTATAGACTTACTTTGTTTTGGTGCTGAAGTAATATCTGAAAGCGCCCCAATTAGAGATAGTGATATTGAATATTATCGTCTAAAATATGATGGATTAATTGAATTAAATAATTCAATTAGAATGAATATAGATGTATGTGCTTGGGATAAAATCTACAAAAAATCAATAATTGATAAATACAGTATTAATTTCCCTGAAGGGCTTTGGGTTGAGGATATAGTTTTTTTCTGGAAATATATAGCAGTATCCAAATCAGCTTATTTTTTAAATAAACTTTTCTATAAGTATATTAGACGAGAAAATTCAATAATGGATAACTTGTTTAAAGGTAGCGATAAATCAATCGACCACTTGTTATGTTTTAATTATGTTTATGATTTTCTGATAAAAAATAATTTATTTGACCAATTCAAAGATATCTATTTAAATATTTTTAAATCCTGTTTCTATTGCGCTTGGAATTTTTCTTCAAAAAAAATAAAGCCTAAAATTTTAACAATGGCCACAAATATTGTTATTAATCAGAGTTTATTAGAAATATATAGCGGTGATAGTTTAATTTCACAGCTATATAATAAACAATATCGACTAATAGATGGTGTTAATTATTGTAGTTTTAAAGATAAGATATTTTCATTAACCAAAAGTAATAATCGAAAAATTATTTATTTTTTAGGTTTAAAAATAAAATTATAAATCTATTTTTTAATCAAATATACCAACTAGTAATAACCTTCTATTAATATAACAATCTATTTATTGATATTTTCGATAAAAAATAATGCTTTTTCAATTACCTGATGCATATCATAATATTTATATTCAGCAAGTCTACCGCCAAAAATAATATTTTTTTCTTTTTCTGATAATTGACGATATTTATCATATAATTGAGCATTTTTTTCATCATTTATTGGATAATAAGCCTCATCACCTAATTTCCAATCTTTTGGATATTCTTTTGTAATTACTGTATGAGGGGTATCCACTGGATCAAAATGCTTATGTTCAATTACTCGAGTATACGGAATTTCGTATTCAGTATAATTAACAACAGCATTACCTTGATAATTGTCTGTTTGAATAACTTCAGTATCAAAATGTAATGAGCGATATTCTAGCTGTCCATAACAATAATCATAATATGAGTCTATTTGGCCAGTATAGATCACTTGATCAGCTAAATTTAAATATTTTTCTTTTTGTGCAAGAAAATCAGTATTTAATCTAACTTCAATTCCATCTAATAACTTTTCAACTAGTCTAGTATATCCACCAATTGGTATTCCTTGGTATTTATCTTTAAAATAATTATTATCAAATGTAAATCTTACTGGTAATCTTTTTATAATAAAAGGGGGGATTTCTGTTGCTCGACGGCCCCACTGTTTTTCAGTGTATCCTTTTACTAATATTTCATAAATATCTTGACCAACAAGAGAAATTGCCTGTTCTTCTAAATTAGTAGGAATATCTATTTTACTTGAAGCTTTTTGTGCTGCAATCTTATCTTTTGCTTCTTGTGGTGTTTTGGTACCCCATAATTGATAAAATGTATTTAGATTAAACGGTAAGTTATATAATTTACCTTTATAATTTGCTATTGGAGAATTAGTAAAACGATTAAACTCAACTAGATTATTTACATAATCCCACACTCTTTTATTGTCAGTGTGAAATATATGAGCTCCATACTTATGAACTTGTATTCCACTACACTCTTCAGTATATATATTTCCGCCAATATGATTTCGCTTTTCTAGAACGATAACTTTATATCCTTTTTTATGTAGCTCATTTGCACAAATTGAACCAAATAAACCAGAACCAACAATCAAATAATGATACATTATAATCTCACGTTTAATTTTCGACCTAATATAATAGCAATTTGTATACTAATACTAAATAAAAAAAGAAAAAATAAACTTATATAGTTTTGTAATAAATAAAATTACTTCTATATTACCACTCTAACCTATTGTTTTAAATATAAATAATGATTTATTCATTTTATGTTAAAATAATTTTTAGATATTATCCTTTATAGGAAACAATAATGCCCACAAAAATTGTTATTTTAACAGGTGCAGGAATATCAGCAGAATCAGGATTATCGACTTTTCGTGCACAAAATGGTTTGTGGGAAGGCTATAACGTCGATGATGTTGCAACATATGAGGGTTATCTGCGCGATCCGAATATGGTACATAATTTTTACAATATGTTACGGCGAAAGTTACAATCGCCAACCGTTAAACCAAATAAAGCGCATATTGCTTTAGCTAAGCTTGAAAATAAATTAGGTCGCGAAAATGTCACTGTTGTAACCCAAAATGTGGATAACTTACATGAAAAAGCTGGTTCTAAAAATATTATCCATATGCATGGCGAACTACTTAAAGTTCGCAATGAAAAAACAGGAAAAATAGCTGATTGCTTTAATGATATCGAGTATTCAAAAAATCACAATATTCGGCCACATATCGTTTGGTTTGGAGAGATCCCACTCCAAATGGAACGCATTTATAACAAATTAGAACATGCCGACTATTTTATTTCAATAGGCACATCAGGTAATGTTTACCCTGCTGCCGGATTTGTACAAATTGCGAATCAATTTGGAGCCAAAACTATTGAACTAAATTTAGAACCCTCATTGAAAGAGAGCTTATTTAAAACAAAAGTATATGGGCCCGCAAGTGAAGTTATTCCTGAATTTGTAAAACAGTTTTTAATAGATAGTTAAAAATTCTATTATTAGTTAACTAACACTCTAGTTAATCATCATTAATCTCTTTTAAATAAGTATTTTTATCTAAATTTTGGATCTGTTTTTTTATCCAATTAGCTTTATTTCTGATATTTTCATTAGGATTAACAGGACTTAAATTACGAGGATTAGGTAAAATAGCAGCAAGCAAACAAGCTTCATCAAGAGTTAAATTATTTGCGCTAGTGTGAAAATAGTGATGAGAAGCAGCTTGAATACCAAAAATCCCCTCTCCCCACTCAACACTATTTAGATATATTTCAAGTGTTCGCTGTTTTGACCAAAAGAGTTCAATCCATAGTGTAAACCAAAATTCAAATGCTTTACGAACAAAGCTCCTTGAGGGCCATAAAAAAAGATTTTTTGCAACTTGCTGCGTGATCGTACTTGCCCCACGAATTGTTTGATTATTTTCATTATGCGTTATAGCTTGCTCAATAGCACGTAAATCAAAGCCAAAATGATTAGCAAAATTTTGATCTTCAGCGGCAATAACAGCAATTTTAATATTATCTGAAATATCATTAAAATCACGCCAAGTTCGTTGCTGTTTCTTATCAAAATTACCCATTTTTTGTTCAAGCATCAGCATCGTGCCGGGGGGATCAATAAAGCGAAATAAGCATACGAAAAATAGTGAAATAGCGATAAAAATTATTATTATTTTTCTAAAGAATCTAAATATCTTCATAGTAAAAGCACACATTATCCATCTTACTTATCAGTTAAGTTATCTTTTATGAAATTAGCAATACTTAGTGCGTTGTTAATATCAAGTTGCTTAATATTGATATCAAGAACATGATCTGTTGCAATCGCAATTGTATATTCATCATAAAAAAGAGGTTTGTGGTTTGCCTCTCGATAACACACTATTTTAGCCATTTTTTCATCTTTAAATCCTTCAACTAATACTAGGTCAACTGTATCAAATTTATTAGCCAAGTCTGCTAAATCTATCTTATTGCTAGGTGTTTCATCAATAAGCGCCCAACGATTATCACATGCAACAATAATTTGCTCAGCACCTGATTTTCTAAGCTCATAACTATCTTTACCTGGAGTATCAATATCCATATCATGATGACTATGTTTAATAACAGCTAGAGATATATTATAAGATTTTAGCAAAACAATTAGTTTTTTTAATAATGTTGTTTTACCACTACCACTATAGCCACAAATACCGATTAACTTCATAATGATTGATTCCAAAAATTTAAATCTTGGGGCGTGTTAATATTAATAAACAATTGTTTTTCATCACTAAAATCAACCGCTACAGCATCAATAGTTTGTAAAAATAGCATTAATTTCCGATCGCCTTGTATCAAATACTGTTCTATTTTTTCTGCCAGTTCACGCCTTACAAGTAAAATTGTTGGATGATGTTTTTCTCCATCAAAAACATATGCAGCTTGATGATTAATAGCTTTTTGTTTAAGCCTCGTAACTAAATCTGTCGGTAAAAACGGTGTATCACAGCTAACAACTAAATTCCAAATTGTTTGGCTATTGATGAGCCCAGAATAAATACCTGCAAGTGGACCTAAAAACCCAGGCAAGGCATCATTGATAACCTTATAATTTGTTTGCTGATAAAGCGCTATATTTCTATTACTATTAATCATAATAGTATTGACTTGTGGCTTTATTTTATCAATAACATGACAATAAAGAGGTTTATCTTTTAGCAATAAAAGACCTTTATCATTACCATTCATTCTCGCACTTTTTCCACCAGCAAGAATAATCGCTGTTATAGGAATTTTTAACATAACTTCTACTCATTTTGCATTGATAAAATTAAAAATAGCATTACTATACTCAAGCCAGTAATATTATAATGTTTCAATTGTTAATCTTACTGAATTTAAGAATATTAGTAGTCAAATACTGTATTGATAGTGATGAGTATATACTCAATCAGTCTAAAGATTGCATAATAAACATAAATTTTTAAAATAAATAGGTAAAAGAATTATGGCATGTCATAGAATAGAAGAATTGATTGAGCTTTTAGAGCCTGAGTGGCAAAAAGAATCCGATCTGAATCTATTACAATTTTTAAGTAAATTAGCTAAAGAGGCAGGATTTGACGGTGACTTGAATAATTTAAGTGATGAAATACTTATTTATCATTTAAAAATGCGCAATGCAGATAAAAACCAGGCTATTCCTGGAATAAAAAAAGATTATGAAGATGATTTTAAAACCGCGTTACTAAAAGCGCGTGGTATTATTAAATAGCAAATAATCAAGCTAACGATTTTATTAGGAGTTTTTTATAATGATTAAAACATTTTTTGTTACATTAAGTGCAATATTATTTTCATTTAGTGTCTTTGCAGCTGAGTTACAAACAAACGAATCAGTACAAATTGAAGAAGGAAAACAATATGTTGTTTTACCTAAATTTGTTGCTCCAGAAAAAGAAGTCGTTGAGTTTTTCTCATTTAACTGCCCAAGTTGTTTTCGTTTAGATGACGAACTAAAGTTAGGTAAAACAATAAAAGATAGATTACCTGAAGGCGTTACATTTAAAAAATACAGTCTAAGTGATTTTGGCCCGCTAGCACCTGAATTATCAGAAGCTTGGGCAATAGCTAATATATTAGGTATTTCAGATGATGTTGGCGTTAATCTTTATAATGGCATACAACGCGATAGAACAATAAAAACAGCCGATGATATTAAAGGTGTTTTTGCTAATTTAGGTGTTGATAATGCTAAATATGATAGTATGAAAAATAATTTTTTAGTTAAAGCATTTATTGCACAACAAGAATCAGCTAGAAAAGAGTTACAACCATCAAGCATTCCTAGCTTTTATGTTAATGGTAAATATTTAATTAATCCTCAAGGGTTAAATAGCACATCTGGCGAAGCATTATTAAACGATTATTCTCATACAGTAAATTATTTAACCACACTAAAATAATTATTTGTTTGCCTTATATAGAAAACGCGCATTAAAGCGCGTTTTCTATTTTTATCACTTTTTAGTATACTCATAATTAATATTCCTACTTAACAAGTGAATTTATTATGTCAAGTCAAAACCCGATTATCCTTATTGATGGTTCATCTTATCTTTATAGAGCTTTTTTTGCGACACCTCCTTTAACCAATCCTAAAGGAGAACCCAGTGGTGCTATTTATGGCGTTACAAACATGATTAGAAGCTTAATTAATCAATATAACCCGACCCATATTGCGGTTGTTTTTGATGCTAAGGGTGGATCTTTTAGAAAAGAGATATATAGTGAATATAAAGCAACTCGTGAAGCTATGCCAGAAGACTTACGCGTTCAAATAGAGCCAATACATGCGATATTAAAAGCAATGGGCTTACCATTACTTTGTATTGAGGGTGTTGAAGCCGACGATGTGATTGGAACCCTTGCTAAACAGGCTGAAGCTGAAGGTTTAGAGGTACTAATCAGTACGGGTGATAAAGATATGGCACAATTAGTATCTGATAAAATAACCTTAATAAACACCATGAATAATGTAATTTTAGATCCAAAAGGCGTAGAGCAAAAATTTGGGGTACCTCCAACTAAAATTATCGATTTTTTAGCGTTGATGGGCGATAGTTCAGATAATATTCCTGGAGTACCGGGCGTTGGTGAAAAAACTGCAACAAGCTTATTAACTGAATTTTCAGGTATCAATGATATTTATCAAAATATTGATAATGTCGATAAGCTATCAATTCGTGGGGCTAAATCAGTTAAGCAAAAATTAATTGATAATGAAAAAGATGCTCGTCTTTCCTATTTACTTGCAACTATTAAAACTGATGTACCGGTTGATTTTACTAATGATCAATTAAAACAGGAACCTTATGATAATAATAAACTTAAAGAATTTTTTGAATATCATGGGTTCAATCGATGGCTAAATGATTTGCAAAATGGAGCTTTTATTAAAACTAAAGCTATAACAACAAATGAAACATTAATAGCTAACGATATTGAAGATAATAAATTAAAAAATGCACAAAATGATGAAAAAGAATACCAAACGATATTAACTACTGAACAGCTTGATAATTGGGTTGTAAAATTAAAATCAGCCAAGCTTTTTGCCTTTGATACAGAAACGAATAGTATTGATCATTTTCATGCACAATTAGTAGGGATTTCACTAAGCATAAACCCAAATGAAGCTTGCTACATACCAATTCATCACTATTACTTAGGGGTACCAAAGCAACTCGGTATTGAAGAAGTAATTGAAAAACTAAAACCAATATTCGAAGATGAAAATATCAAAAAAATAGGTCAAAATGTAAAATTTGATTACTGCATTCTAGCTAATAACGGAATTACAGTTAAAGGGATTGCATTTGATACCATGTTAGAATCTTATGTGTTAAATAGTAATGAACGGCATGATATGGACAGTATGGCAAGAAAATATCTAAACCATAAAACGATTACTTACGATGAATTAACCAAAGTGGATAGAAAAAAAATTACCATTGATATGGTTGATATAGAACAAACCTCACTTTATGCCAGTGAAGATGCCGATATAACACTACTATTACATAATAATTTATGGCCAATTCTTGAAAAAGATGAGCAACTGAAAAAACTATTTACAAACATTGAAATGCCGTTAGCAATTATTTTAGCAAATATGGAAAGAACAGGTGTTTTGATAGATGAAAAACAGTTAAATCAGCATTCTAAACAATTAAAAATAAAATTAGAACAATTAGAAAAGCAAATCCATCTTTTAGCCGGTGAGGAGTTTAATATTGCCTCGCCAAAGCAATTACAAGTTATTTTATTTGAAAAAAATCAATTACCAATAATTAAGAAAACGCCAAAAGGTGATCCTTCAACTAACGAAGAAGTGCTTAGTGAATTAGCTAGCGATTATGAATTACCTAAATTAATTTTAGAATATCGTGGTCTTGCTAAATTAAAAAATACCTATACCGATAAATTGCCGTTAATGATTAGCGAAAAAGATCACCGTATTCATACCAATTATAATCAAATAGGAACAGTAACGGGGCGATTATCATCCAACGATCCTAATTTACAAAATATCCCCGTACGTAATGAAGAAGGCCGTAAAATACGACAAGCCTTTATCGCACCAAAAGGCTATAAAATTGTTTCTGCTGATTACTCGCAAATAGAGCTTCGCATCATGGCTCATTTATCACAAGATAAAAATCTGCTTGATGCATTTGCTAATGATAAAGATATCCACCGTTTTACGGCTAGCGAAATATTAAGTAAACATGAACAAGACGTCACATCAGAAGAGCGTAGACGAGCTAAAGCCGTTAATTTTGGTTTAATCTATGGTATGAGTGCATTTGGTTTATCAAAACAAATTAAAATACCAAGACATGAAGCAAAATTTTATATTGATAGTTATTTTAAGCGTTATCCAAGTGTTGAACGCTATATGGAAAATACTCGGCTGCTTGCTGCTGAAAAAGGCTATGTTGAAACATTATCAGGAAGACGGCTTTATCTACCCAAAATAAGCTCATCTAATGGTATAGAAAAGCGCGGAGCCGAGCGCGCAGCGATCAATGCACCTATGCAAGGTACGGCTGCTGATATTATAAAAACAGCTATGATAGATATGGATAAATTTATAAAAACGCAAAATGATAAGATCAAAATGATCATGCAAGTTCATGATGAATTAGTTTTTGAAGTAAGAGAAGATCACGTTGATCCTATCGTAAAACAGATCAAACTTATTATGGAAAATTGCTATAAATTAGATATTCCATTAAAAGTAGATATAGGGATCGGTAATAATTGGGATGAAGCACACTAAAATATAGTAAATAAAAGAAAGAGGCACATAATTGTGCCTTTTTAATTTATACTAAAATAGAAGTTAATAATAATATAATAACGGGATCTAAATAAGGGAAATATAAAATTAAACGATCTATAAGTATATTTTTTATACAATTAAAATATAAAAAACTAGCAGTTAAACTTATTTTCTGTGGATAAAATTGTGATCAACATGATCACTAAGGTGTTAATATCAACTAAATAACTTATCAACAGATATTGGCTGTGGATAAGTAGGTAAGTTATCCTCAACTTTAAACAGATCAAAAATAGATCTATTAACAGAGTAAAAATCAGATTAACTAGTTAAAAAATAACAATAAAAAGCAGTTACTCACAAGATCAAAGCTCAGTAGTAGTAAAAATAATAAGAAAAAGATATAAAAGATCTTTTTAATTAATTAACGATCCAAAATAGATCATTTGACCTTATCGAAAAGACGAGTAAAATTTGTCATTCTTATTTATCCCTATGTGTTTAGTTACCCATTTTTATTTGAAGTAAGTTGAGGATATTATGTTTTACCCAGATCTTTTTGATGTCATCATTGTTGGCGGTGGTCACGCAGGTACTGAAGCAGCTATGGCCTCTGCCAGAATGGGCAGAAAAACATTACTGCTAACGCATAATATAAATACACTAGGGCAAATGTCTTGTAATCCTGCTATTGGCGGTATTGGTAAAGGTCACTTGGTTAAAGAAATTGATGCGATGGGTGGCTTAATGGCCCATGCAACAGATAAAGCAGGAATTCAATTTAGAATTTTAAATGCAAGTAAAGGACCTGCTGTTAGGGCAACAAGAGCTCAAGCTGATCGCGCTCTCTATCGTGATATAGTAAGAATTACACTCGAAAATCAAGAAAATTTAATGCTTTTCCAACAATCTGTTGAAGATGTGATCATTGAAAATGATCAGATAACAGGTGTCATAACTCAAATGGGCGTTAAATTTAAAGCTAAAGCGGTTGTTTTAACTGCCGGTACTTTTTTAGACGGAAAGATCCACATAGGATTAAATAACTACAGTGGAGGCCGAACAGGCGATCCTGCTTCAATTGGTTTATCAAAATCACTTCATCAATACTCATTTAGAATGGGCCGACTAAAAACTGGTACACCACCAAGAATTGATGCAAGAACAATAAATTTCTCCCAATTAGGTACTCAAGCAGGCGATAATCCTGTTCCTGTTTTTTCTTTTTTAGGTAATGCTAGTGAGCATCCAAAACAAATTCCATGTTATATCACCGAAACTAATGAAAAAACTCATGATATTATTCGTAACAGTCTTGATAGAAGTCCTATGTATACAGGCGTTATTGAAGGGGTTGGTCCTCGCTATTGTCCATCGATTGAAGATAAGATAATGCGTTTTGCTGATCGTAATTCTCATCAAATTTATCTTGAGCCCGAAGGATTAGACAGTAATGAAATTTATCCTAACGGTATCTCAACAAGCCTACCATTTGATACTCAGCTCGCCTTTGTCAGAAGCATGAAAGGGCTTGAGAATGCAAATATAATTAGACCTGGTTATGCAATTGAATACGATTATTTTGATCCAAGGGATCTAAAACCAACCCTTGAAAGTAAGATTGTTAAGGGATTATTTTTAGCAGGTCAAATAAACGGTACTACAGGTTATGAAGAGGCTGCTGCACAAGGACTACTTGCTGGTTTAAATGCGGCAAGATTTGTTTATGAAGAAGATCAGTGGTATCCAACACGCGATCAAGCTTATTTAGGTGTATTAGTTGATGATCTTTGTACATTAGGTACTAATGAACCTTATCGAATGTTCACCTCTCGCGCTGAATATCGTTTAATGTTACGCGAAGATAATGCTGATATTCGTTTAACAGAAATTGGCCGTAAATTAGGTCTAGTTGATGATAATCGTTGGCAACATTTTAATCAAAAAATTGAAGCTATTGAACATGAACGCGCTCGTCTGCGTGATATTTGGGTTCATCCTCATATTGATTCTATTAATGAAGTTAATTCTGTACTTAGTGCTAATTTAACTAAAGAAGCAAATGGTGAGGAGCTTCTTAAACGCCCTGAAATGGACTATAAAATATTAAAATCGCTATCTTTATTTGCTCCAGGTATTGATAATGAACAAGCAATGCAACAAGTTGAAATTCAAGTTAAATATGATGGTTATATCAAATTGCAAATAGAAGAGATCGCGCGTCAAAAACGTAGTGAAGAAACATTAATACCTGATATTATTGATTATGCTGAAATATCAGGTCTATCTAATGAAGTTGTTGCTAAATTAAAACAACATAAACCGGTTTCAATTGGCCAAGCTTCACGTATTTCAGGTGTTACACCAGCTGCTATATCGATGTTATTAGTCTATTTGAAGAAAAAAAATTATATAAGTAAAAATAAAGCTTAATAAATTATGTTAAAAATTAAACTCGTTAATCTTCTTAAACAAACAGATCTAATCGTTAGTGAACAACAATTAGATCTTCTTATTTGTTACGTAGAAATGCTTAATAAATGGAATAAAGCTTATAATTTAACCTCTGTTCGTGATCCTAATGAGATGTTAACTAAGCATATTATGGATAGCTTAGTTGTATCACCTTATTTGCAGGGTAATTCATTTATTGATGTAGGAACAGGTCCTGGCCTACCGGGAATACCACTTGCTATCATAAATCCTGATAAAAAATTTGACCTTGTTGATAGCCTTGGTAAGCGTGTTAGATTTTTAAAACAAGTTCAATTTGAACTAAAGCTTGATAATATAAACCCTATTCAAAGTCGTATTGAAGAATATACCGCTTATCAATTTGATGGGGTTATTAGTCGAGCTTTTGCTTCATTAAATGATATGCTTAATTGGTGTCACCATTTACCTAACGATAATGGTATTTTTTATGCTTTAAAAAGCATAGCTTCTCAAGAAGAGTTAAAATCTTTACCCAGCAAATTTACTATTTTGGATGTAATAAAACTCAATGTTCCAAATCTTAATGCTGAACGAAATTTAATTATGATAAAAAATAATAGTAATGAGTAAGTTAAATTATTTAACTAATTTTCGCTTATTCGAGCGAGTTATGTTAAAATTTTACATCAGCAGTTATTGCTATATTGATTAATAACAACTGAGGCCTTTCATGAAAATAGTTGAAGTAAAACACCCTCTGGTACGCCATAAAATTGGCTTAATGCGTGAGCATGATATTTCAACCAAAGATTTTAGAGATTTAGCAAGCGAAGTTGGTAGCCTACTAACTTATGAAGCAACTGCAAATTTACCTACCGAAAAAGTGACTATTCAGGGTTGGTGTGGTCAAATTGAAGTTGAACGAATCAAAGGTAAAAAAATCACTGTAGTACCTATTTTACGAGCAGGTCTAGGTATGATGGATGGCGTGCTTGAACATATTCCTAGTGCTCGAATAAGTGTTGTTGGCTTCTACCGCAATGAAGAAACGCTTGAACCAGTTCCCTACTTTCAAAAATTAACCTCTGATATTGAAAATCGTATGGCGTTAGTTGTTGATCCAATGCTTGCAACAGGTGGATCTATGATTGCAACAATTGATCTACTTAAGCAAGCAGGTTGTAAACATATTAAAGTATTGGTTTTAGTTGCGGCGCCAGAAGGTATTAATGCTTTAGAAAAAGCACATCCAGATGTTGAATTGTATACAGCTTCAATCGATGAGAAACTTAATGAACGAGGTTATATTATTCCAGGACTTGGCGATGCTGGAGATAAGATCTTCGGTACCAAATAAAATTTTATTTTAAGACCGGTTTAGCCGGTTTTTTTATGTCTATTATTTAACAGAGAAAGAGAAGTATAATTTATGAGTTTAAATAAAATAACAAAAACCATAGAAAACGATAAACATTCTTGGGTTGATGTTTTAATTGGTGCGCAAATGCTATTTGTTGCATTTGGTGCATTAGTTTTGGTTCCTTTATTAACAGGATTAAATCCTAATGTTGCTTTATTTACAGCTGGTGTTGGTACTATTATTTTCCAAATAACAACGCGCGGTAAAGTCCCTGTCTTTTTAGCTTCATCTTTTGCATTTATTGCGCCAATTTCTTATGGTGTTTCGCAATGGGGTATTCCAGCTACGCTGGGAGGATTAGTCGTAGCTGGATTTGTTTTTATATTTTTTTCATTTTTAGTGAAAATAAATGGCGCTGATGTTATTAACAAAATATTACCTCCCGTTGTAACAGGGCCCATTATTATGGTTATTGGCTTATCTTTAGCTCCTATCGCCGTTAATATGGCAATGGGTTCAGGTATTGATGCTTCTTTACCTAAATATCAATTAATTATTATTTCAATGGCATCACTTATTACCACGCTTATCGTTGCAATTTGGGCGAAAGGTATCCTTAAATTAGTTCCAATTATTTCAGGAATATTTGTTGGCTATGCACTTTCTTGTTTTTTAGGATTGGTTGATTTTCAGCCTGTAATTAATGCGCCTTGGTTCTCTGTGCCGAGTTTTACCTTTCCTGAGTTTAAATGGCAGGCTATTGTTTATATGATCCCAATTGTTATTGCGCCAACAATTGAGCATGTTGGGGATATTATGGCTATTGGTAGTGTAACAGGTAAAGATTATACTAAAAATCCTGGATTACAAAAAACATTATTAGGTGATGGTCTTGCAACTTCTGTCGCAGGATTTTTTGGTGGGCCTCCTTGTATTACTTATGCAGAAGTTATTGGTGCTGTAACACTAACACGTAATTTTAAAACTCGTATCATGACGTGGGCCGCTATTTGGGCTATTGCTATGTCATTTATTGGTAAGGTTGGTGCTTTTCTTGCTTCTATTCCATCAGTTGTTATGGGCGGAATTATGGTTTTATTATTTGGTTCAATCGCATCGGTTGGCGTTAATATTTTGGTTAAACATAAAGTTGATTTATCAATATCTCGTAACATGTGTATTACCGCACTTGTTTTAGTATTTGGTATTGGTGGAATGATTTTTGATTTTGGATCATATGTTTTAGAGGGCATAAGTTTATGCGGGATTTTAGCAATTGTTTTAAATCTTATTCTGCCTCGCTCTTGATCTCCATAAAATTAAGGTAGTTTTTCTACCTTAATTAGCTATCATAAATAATATTGCTTTTTAAGCACTAGAATTTATACTAGCTAAGTTATATAAATATTATGAGGTAGTAGCAATTAATTCCCAGCAGTTAGTTTTACCTGTTTCATTACCAGATACAGAAACATTTACCAGCTTTTATACTGGTGATAATTTACTTTTACTTAATTATTTAAAAGAAATTTTAAATAAATCTGGGTTTTATTCACTATATACCTGGTCCGCTTTTTTATCAGGAAAAACGCATTTATTACATGCATCTTGTTATTATTTATCTCATTTAGATAAGCGAATTAGTTACATCCCCCTTGAACAGCATTTTTTATTAGAGCCTGATATATTATTAGGACTTGATGATTATGATCTTGTCTGCTTAGATAATATTGATAAAATTGCGGGTAACAAGGCATGGGAAGTGGCTATTTTTGATCTTTTTAATCGCCTACTTGAAAATAATAATAGTAAACTCCTAATTACTAGTAATGCATCACCTAAGCAGGTACCTTTTATTTTACCGGATTTAATTTCTAGATTAGAGTGGGGTCAAGTTTATCAATTAAAAGAACTTAGTGATGAAGATAAACTATATGCATTGCAACTTAGAGCATTATTAAGAGGTTTTGAGCTACCAACAGACGTAGGATTATTTTTACTAAAACGTGTTGATCGCGATATGAAAACATTATCAAATCTGCTTGATAAACTTGATAAAATAACAATAACAGAGCAGAGGAAACTTACTATTCCTTTTATTAAAACCGTATTTAATTTATGATGTTATGGAGTAATTAATGAATAATAAACCTGATGCAATTGTTTTTTTTGACTTAGATGGAACATTACTAACGAGTGATGTAACAGTTGCTAAAAGTACTATTGAAGCGATAAATATTCTTCATAAGAATAATATTATGCCAGTAATTGCAACGGGTAGAACGATTTGTGAAGTGCAACATATTATGAAGCAAGCTAAAATTGATTCAATTGTTGCTATGAATGGCCAATCTGTTTTTTATCAAGGAGAGCATATTTTTTCTAATAATATTGATATTAGCGTGATTGATAAAGTAATGGCTTATTCAAAAACTAAAACAAATATCCCGCTTTCATTCTACAGTGATAAAATTATGCGAATTTCGGAATTAAGCGATCCAGCAATAAAATTTTATCAATATTTAAAGCAGTCTGTGCCGCCTGTCGATCAAGATATTTATCGTAATGAACCAATTCAAATGTTACTTCTACTTTGTGAAGAAGGTGAAGAACAATATATTAAGCTATTCCCTGAATTATCTTTTATACGTAATACCCCATATTGTGTAGATGTTTTTAATCATGGTGGTTCAAAAGCATTTGGTATTAAAAAACTACTCGAAAATAAAAAATTTTCAGATGTACCAACTTATGCATTTGGTGATGGCTTAAATGATATAGAAATGTTTGAATTAGTTGATCATCCCATTGCAATGGGAAATTGCGTTGAGCAATTAAAAAAATTAGCTGAATTTATTACCGATGATAATAATAATGATGGTATTGCCAAGGGTTTAAATAAATTTGGCTTAATATAATCAAAAAAGAGTGTAATTAAATATTGCACTCTTTTTGAGTACTTATTTGGGATATATTACCCCTAAGCTTATTGATTTATTAGCGCCAGTTACACTTGGTATATTACTCTCTAAATTATTTATTCGGCAGTAAGCTAACCAAGCAAAAGCAATCGCCTCCATATAATCGGCACTTATTCCTTGTTGATCTGTTGTAGTAACTAACCAATTTGGTAATAATTTATCAAATCGTTCAATGATTAGTGGATTTTTTGCACCACCACCACAAATCAGTAATTCATAAGGTAATGATGGATTTAATAATTGATTGGCTAATAATTCATTTACTGTCGATCTAACTGTTAACTCAACAAGGGTTGTTTGAATATCTTGTGGAAGAAGATTAAATGTCGATATTTTTTGTTTTAACCAGCCTAAATTGAAAAGCTCTCGACCTGTGCTTTTGGGATATGGTTGCTTAAAATAGTCTTCGATTAAAAATTCATTTAATAATTGTTGATTTATTTTTCCTGTTTTAGCCCAAGTTGCGTCTTTGTCATAACTTTTAACTAAATTAGCCATTATCCAGCTATCTAATAATACATTTCCAGGGCCGGTATCATAACCAATAATTGGTTTATTTGGTGTTAAAACGGTAATATTACTAATTCCACCAATATTGAGTATAACTCTATTTTTATCGGGATCACTAAAAATTGCATCATGGAAAGCCGGAACTAGCGGAGCACCCTGCCCACCCAAAGCCATATCTCTACGACGAAAATCAGCAATAGTTGTGATCCCCGTTTTAGCTGCAATAATATTGGCATCACCTATTTGCATCGTAAATGGATAACTACCAGTTGGTGAATGAAAAATAGTTTGCCCATGACAACCAATCGCAATAATATCTTTATTATTTATTTTATTTTTTTCGATAAAAAGGTTTATTATTGTTGCATATAATTCACCCAATTGATGATCAATTTCACCTAATTTTTGTAATGAGCTTTGCTTTTTTTCACATATAGTTAGTAAATCAGATTTAATATTGTCAGGTATTGGGTAGGTTTCGCCAATAATAAATGAGATTTTCTTCTCAGTTATATTCACCAATGCGATATCTATGCCATCTAAGCTAGTACCTGACATCACGCCAATATAAAGTGCATCTCTCATTACTATTCCCCTTTATCCTTGCCTAATTATTTGCCCTGTTTTTATATCTCTAATTTCTGATGGATTTTTTCTTTTACCTATTTCTCCTTGCAAAACAGGAAAGTCGATACCAAATTGCGTTTCAACTTCAGCCATTGTTCGGCAAGGGTCTTGGCCTGAAAGATTTGCACTTGTTGATACAATTGGCTTATCAAATAACGTACAAAGTTTGCTAACTAAAAAATGATCCGTAACTCTGATCGCAATTGAGTCAAACTGACCAGTTAAAAAATAAGGTGTATTACTATTTTTAGGAACAATCCATGTCACTGCGCCAGGCCAAGAATTAAGCATTATTTTTTTTTGCTGACTAGTTATTTTTGACTGATCAATATAGGGGATCAGCTGTTCAAAATTGCTAGCAATTAATATTAATCCTTTTTCAATGGGACGATTTTTTAATGATAAAATGGTTAATACAGCATTTTTATTGTCAGGATCGCAACCTAAGCCAAAAACGGCTTCTGTTGGGTAAGCAATAACCTCACCTAGGCTTAGTTTTTTACATGATTGAGTTAATGAAAGTATTGTCATAGCTAATTTTAATCGTCTTTTATTGTTAAATATATTAGCACTTTTAAGCTAACAAGTTTATATAATTACAGGTATTTCTTACGAATATAGCCGCCATTCACTGATTCAATTAATCCTTCAAGTTCTAACTCTATTAGTTTTACTGATACCTCTGCAACGGATAATCTTACTTTATCTGCAATAATATCGATAGGTATAGCTTGGTTATTTATTACCGCTAGAATTGCAGGATGAATAATGGGTAAATTATCCAATGTCTGCCCAATATTTTTTTTAATCCATGATAAACGACTTGAATAGTGCTCCAATATATCATTTGGCTTTGTGACTAAATAAGCCCCTTGCTTAATTAACCAATGAGTACCGTTGCAATTTGAGTTATCTATATCGCCAGGTAAAGCAAAAACATCACGATTTTGTTCTAGTGCGAAACGAGCGGTAATTAATGATCCACTCTTCTCTGATGCTTCAATTACAAAGGTACCTAAGCAAAGGCCACTAATAATACGATTTCGGCGTGGAAAGTGTTTTGGCAGTGCTAATTTATCAGGTAAAAATTCAGAAATAATTGTGCCTTTATTTGCTATAATATCTTTAGCTAAATTAAAGTTTGTTTTAGGAAAAATATGTTGTAAGCCGCTTCCTAAAACAGCAATTGTTTTACCTGTTACATCAAGTGCTCCCCGATGGCAAATTGCATCAATACCTAACGCTAAACCACTGGTGATCGTTAATCCATTTATAGCCAGTTCGCTGGCAAAATAACGTCCCCACATAGCCCCGTACTCACTAAAAGCTCGACTACCAACCATTGCTATTTGTGGTGTTGCTAATAAATTTTTATCGCCTTTACCAAATAATAATAAAGGAGCATTACTAATTTGTTTTAGATTTTCTGGATAAAATTGATCGCTATAACTAATTAAAAAGTGATTATCTTTATTTATCCAATCTAATGTTTTAGTTATATCATATTGATAAAATTGTTTTATCTGCTCTGAATTAAATTTAAGTTGATGTAGTAAAAAATTATCATCAATATCATCACCTACTTGATAGAGGTATTGCCTAATTTTTGAGGATTTTTTGTTATCAACTATTGAAAATCTAATTAAAAACTCATATCTATTCATACACTCACTATTTTAATAATAGGAATTAAAGGCTACCCATTAATATAATTAGTGTTTACAATACATACCGAATAATTGAACAACTATTTAGAGGCAAATCGAAAAATTTATGGCTATTTTACCAGTATTACGTTTTCCTGATGAAAGGCTACGCAAAATTGCTAAACCAGTTGAAAAAATCACAGCACAAACACAGCAAATTATTGATGATATGATAGAAACGATGTATGCAGAAGAAGGGATTGGCCTTGCTGCAACACAAGTTAATATTCATCAACGAATTATTGTTATTGATGTATCAGAAAATCATGATCAAGTTTATGTTATTATCAATCCTGAAGTAATGTGTAAAAATGGTGAAACAGGCATTGAAGAAGGTTGCTTATCTGTTCCTGATAGCCGGGGTTTTGTTTCACGCGCAGAGACAATTAAGATTAAAGCTTTAAATCGAGATGGTGAAACTTATGAGATTGATGCTGATGGCTTACTTGCAATTTGTATTCAGCACGAAATGGATCATTTGATGGGAAAATTATTTGTTGATTATCTTTCACCTTTAAAACGTCAGCGAATTGAACAAAAAATGAAAAAAATGAACCGCCTTGAAGCCAAACAATAGTTTGGCCTTTATTTGTCATTTTCTATTCCCCATTGACATATATCTTTAATAAGTTGTTTTAAACTTTTACCTTTTGTCGTTAATGTATATTCAACTTTTGGTGGGATCTGCGGATATTCTTTACGATTAATAATGCCATCTAGTTCTAGTTCTAGTTCTTTTAATTGTGAGCTGAGCATTTTATGTGTAATCCCTGTAATACTACGTTTTATCTCACCATAACGAGCCACTTCACTGCAAATAAGTAAATAGATAATTTTCATTTTCCATTTACCCGCAATAATTGAAAGCGTATATTCAAATGGCTTCTTATCAATAACTTCTATTATGCGTTTTTACCACATTACTTTCCTTTTGGTGCATATCATACTAAAAAGTGCATACTTTCTAAAAAATAAAAAAAGATTATAATCAATTTGTAATCAATAATTCAATATTTTCCAAATTAATAAGGAGTTTTCGATGAGTAAACTATTTAGTCCTATTAAAATAGGTGATCAGCATTTTGAAAATAGAATCGTTATTCCGCCAATGTGTCAATATTCAGCAAAAAATGGCTTAGCCACTGATTGGCATTTAATGCATTATGGATCTCTTTCTCATTCTGGCGCTGGATTAATGATTTTAGAAGCGACATCTATAAGCCCTGAAGGTCGATTATCTCCTTTTGATTTAGGTCTATGGGGGGATGAGCAAGAACATGCTATGCAATCATTAATTTCATCAATCCGTAAGTATTCAAAAATGCCAATTGCTGTCCAACTTGTTCATGCTGGCCGAAAAGCATCAATGCCTGAGCCTTGGAAAGATGAAAAACATGTTTCTATCGAGCAAGGCGGTTGGAAAACCATAGCGCCATCAGCGATTGCTTTTGATTCTAATTATGATACACCAAAAGAATTAACGACAGATGAAGTTAAAAATTTAATAAAACAATTTGCAGATGCAGCAATTAGAGCTGATCGCGCTGGTATTGATTTTATTGAAATTCATGGTGCTCATGGCTATTTAATTCATCAATTTTTATCACCCTTAAGCAATCATAGAACAGATGAATACGGTGGAAGTCTTGATAACCGTTTACGTTTTGTTATAGAAGTCTTTAAGGCGATTAGATCTGTATTTCCTAAACAAAAAGGTGTTGGGATCCGAATTTCTGCAACGGATTGGGTTGAAGGTGGTTGGGATTTATCTCAGTCAATCGTACTTGCTAAAAAACTAAACGAATTAGGTTGTAGCTATATCCATGTATCAACTGGTGGCCTTGATATACGTCAGCAAATTCCAGTGGGGCCAAACTATCAAGTCCCTTTTGCGCAGGAGATAAAGCAACAAGTTACTATGCCTGTTATTGCAGTTGGTCTTATTACTCAAGCTATTCAAGCTGAGGCTATTGTTTCAACCGGTCAAGCCGATATGGTAGCAATAGGCCGCGATATGTTATTTGAACCACATTGGCCTTGGCGTGCAGCTAAAATACTTGGTGCTCAGGTGACTGTGCCGCCACAGTATGCGCGTAGTGCCCCACATGGCAGTAAAGACTTATTCAAAAAATAGCCATAAAAAAGCCCTAGGATAAGGGCTTTTTACTATAATTAAGTGTTACAATAAAATTTTAACGAATTAATTAATGATTTGAACCTTTAGGTGCTCCGATTGGTAAAATGGTACGTCCATGTTGTTCATTGATAACTTCAGCCATTGCTAAATAGATAGCGCTTGCACCACAAATAATTCCTTCAAAGCCAGCAATATGAATAATAGTACTATTATTACAGATATTACCAATAGCAAGTAAAGCAAATAAGATAGTTAAGCTTGCAAAAACAAACTGTAATGCCTTATTTGCTTTCAACGTACCTATAAACATAAAGGCTGTAAAAACGCCCCATAAAGCTAAGAAAATGCCTAAAAAGACTTTATCTGTTGGCGCAGTAGCTGCAGCTGTTGGTAAATACCAGATCCCAACTAATACAATCCAGAAAAAACCATAAGACGTAAATGCGGTTGTACCAAAAGTATTACCTTTACGGAATTCTAAAATTCCTGCGATAACTTGAGCAAGTCCGCCGTAAAAAATACCCATAGAAACAATAGCTGTAACAGCAGGGAAAAAGCCTGCATTATGAATATTTAATAAAACTGTTGTCATACCAAATCCCATTAAGCCTAAAGGACCCGGGTTTGCAAGTTTAGTATTTTCCATAAAATTCCTAATTATTAAAAGTTTAATTAATGCTTTAAGCGCTGCAATAATAAGGGGAGACCAGCTCGCAATCAATAGCTACTGAAAAAAAATTTATTTTTACCCCTTGATATTAGCTATTATGCTCCCATCTATGAGGAAACAAATATTTCCTTGTTATTATTAGGGACTTGAAAAAAAATATTTCATACCTATATACAAGAAATAAAATTCAGGTTTTTAGGAGAAGATTATTATGGGTAAAATTATTGGTATTGATTTAGGTACAACAAATTCATGTGTTGCAGTAATGGACAATGGTCAGGCAAAAGTGTTAGAAAATGCCGAGGGTGATCGTACAACCCCATCTATTATTGCTTATACACAAGATGGTGAAATCTTAGTTGGTCAACCAGCAAAACGCCAAGCGGTAACTAATCCGCAAAATACACTTTTTGCTATTAAACGTTTAATTGGCCGTAGGTATGAAGATGCGGAAGTTCAACGTGATGTAAGTATCATGCCTTACAAAATTGTTAAAGCTGATAATGGTGATGCATGGGTTGATATTAAAGGTCAAAAAATCGCACCACCACAAATTTCAGCAGAAGTTTTAAAGAAAATGAAAAAAACCGCTGAAGATTATCTTGGTGAAGCGGTGACTGAAGCAGTTATTACTGTGCCTGCTTATTTTAACGATGCACAGCGTCAAGCAACTAAAGATGCTGGTCGTATTGCAGGGCTTGAAGTTAGACGTATTATTAATGAGCCAACAGCTGCTGCACTTGCTTATGGTTTAGATAAAGATGTTGGTAACAGAACTATCGCGGTTTTTGACTTAGGTGGTGGTACATTTGATATTTCAATTATTGAAATTGATGATGTTGACGGCGAAAAAACATTTGAAGTATTAGCGACAAATGGTGATACACATTTAGGCGGTGAAGATTTTGATTCTCGTTTAATTAATTACTTAGTTGAAGAATTTAAACGTGAGCAAGGTTTTGATTTAAAAAATGATCCACTTGCAATGCAGCGTTTAAAGGAAGCAGCTGAAAAAGCGAAAATTGAGCTTTCATCTGCGCAGCAAACAGATATTAACTTACCATATATTACTGCTGACGCAAGCGGCCCTAAACACTTAAATATTAAAGTAACTCGTGCAAAACTTGAGTCTTTAGTTGAAGATTTAGTTAAACGCTCAATGGAACCGGTAAAAACAGCATTAAAAGATGCGGGATTATCAGTATCTGATATTCAAGATGTAATCTTGGTTGGTGGTCAAACACGTATGCCAATGGTTCAAAAAGTGGTTGCAGACTTTTTTGGCAAAGAGCCTCGTAAAGATGTTAACCCTGATGAAGCTGTTGCTGTTGGTGCTGCTGTTCAAGGTGGTGTTTTAGGTGGTGATGTTAAAGATGTCTTATTACTTGATGTTACGCCATTATCATTAGGTATTGAAACAATGGGTAGCGTAATGACACCATTGATTGAGAAAAATACGACTATTCCAACTAAACATAGTCAAGTTTTCTCAACAGCTGAAGATAACCAATCAGCAGTAACTATTCATGTGTTACAAGGTGAGCGTAAGCGTGCTAGTGATAATAAGTCATTAGGTCAGTTTAACCTTGATGGAATTCAAGCAGCTCCACGTGGTATGGCTCAAATTGAAGTAACTTTTGATATTGATGCTGATGGTATTTTACATGTATCAGCGAAAGATAAAAATACTGGTCGTGAGCAAAATATTACCATTAAGGCTTCTTCTGGATTAAGTGAAGAAGAGATCCAAAAAATGGTTCAAGATGCTGAAATGAATGCTGAAGCGGATCGTAAATTTGAAGAGTTAGCACAAATTCGTAACCAAGCGGACCACTTAGTTCATTCAACGCGTAAACAAGTGTCAGAAGCGGGTGAGCAATTACCTGAAGATGATAAAAAAGCGATTGAAGATGCGGTTTCTGCTTTAGAAGTATCTGCTCGTGGTGAGGATAAAGCTGAAATTGAAGCAAAAATCCAAGCATTAATGGAAATATCTAAAAAGTTACTTGAAATTGCCCAACAGCAATCTGGCGCAGAACAACCTAATGCTGGTAGTAATGCAAAACCAGAAGATGACGTTGTTGATGCGGACTTCAAAGAAGTTGATGATAATAAATAATTATTATTTATTTGATTATTAGAGAGTTATTACATTTAAACGGGCAAGAGGTAACTCAAGCCCGTTTAGTTATTTAAATAAATACATAAAAGGCTTGATTCAATTTTTTATATTAGTAATTCCTCTTTGTTAGTAAAGAATATTTTTAATATAAATTGAAACAAAATTAAGGGATAAATAATTAATGGCTAAGAAAGATTATTATGAGGTTTTAGGCATCAAAAAAGATGCTGATGAGCGAGAGATTAAAAAAGCTTATAAACGCCTTGCCATGAAATATCATCCAGATAAGAATCAGGATAATAAAACAGAAGCTGAAGCTAAATTTAAAGAAATTAAAGAAGCTTATGAAATTTTAAATGATCCACAAAAGAAAGCTGCTTATGACCAATATGGACATGCTGCTTTTGAACAAGGCGGTAATGGTGGATTTGGCGGCGGTGGTTTTGGTGGTGGCGCTGACTTTGGCGATGCTTTCGGTGATATTTTTAGTGAATTCTTCGGTGGCGGAGGAGGTCGCGGGCGTAGCCAGGGTGCATCAAGAGGCAATGACTTACAATACAATGTTACTTTGAGCTTAGAAGAAGCGGCAACCGGTGTAACCAAAGAGATCAAAGTACCAACGGCAGTTGTTTGTGATGTCTGTCATGGTAAAGGCGCTGAAAATGCGGCCGATATTAAAACCTGCGAAACCTGTCATGGTAGTGGTATTGTGCAAATGCGTCAGGGCTTTTTTGCTGTTCAGCAAGAGTGTCCTACTTGTCATGGGCGTGGTAAAAGCATTAAAAATCCATGTAAAAAATGCCATGGTGAAGGGCGAATTCAAAAAACTAAAACATTGTCAGCAACTATCCCTGCTGGTGTGGATACTGGTAATAGAATTAGGCTTTCTGGTGAAGGCGAAGCGGGTAAAAACGGTGCGTCAGCTGGTGATTTATATATCCAAATACAAGTTAGACAACATGCAATATTTGAACGAGATGGCATTAATTTACATTGCGAAATCCCGATTAATATTGGCTTAGCAGCTTTAGGTGGTGAAGTTCAAGTACCAACGCTTAATGGTAAAGTGAGTTTAACTATTCCTGCTGAAACGCAAACAGGAAAAGTATTTAGGCTTAAAGGTAAAGGAATAAAATCATTACGTGGCGCGACAATGGGCGATTTATATTGCCATGTTGTTGTTGAAACGCCAGTTAATTTAACGAATAAACAAAAAGAGTTATTAAAAGAGTTAACTGAAAGTTTATCGGGCGATAAAAACTCAAAACATAGCCCAAAAGAGAAAAACTTTTTTGATAAAGTTAAAAAGTTTTTTGGCTAAAATAAATTACTAACTTTATTTAAGCTAAAACTAGAGCCATTTACTACTTTAGTGAGTGGCTTTTTTTATTTATAAAATAATGAAAATTGTTTTATTTTTAATTATCTATTCTAATTTATACTATCACCACAATTACGTCATATACCTTGTTTACTTTCATCTTGTTAATATACCTTTTCAATAAAAAGTTAATGGTTAATTTTAGCGCGAACTGTACGTTCTAGTAAAAATAGATATTCGGTTTTATTTATATAACCAATAAATAATAATTGCGGGAAAATTCTAATAAATGGGCAAAAAATAACCCAGATTAACTGGGCTATTTAAATCGATAAACTGCAAATTACATATTTGTTGTAAATGTACGTGCAATTACATCGCGTTGTTGCTCTGCTGTTAATGAATTAAAACGAACAGCATAACCAGAAACACGAATAGTTAATTGTGGATAATTTTCTGGGTGTTTAACGGCATCTTCTAGTGTTTCACGACGCAACACGTTAACGTTTAAATGTTGGCCACCTTCAACTTTTACAGTTGGCGCTACATCTAATGGGATTTCACGATATTCGAACTGACCAAGGTCTTTTGTTGCAACGACTTGATCTTCTTTATATACCGATTTTGCCGCCACACAGCGAGCTTCGTTTGTGTTGTCATCTAATAACCAGAAAGAATTTAGAAGAGCGTTATTATCTGCTTTAGTAATTTGAATACCTGTAATCATTTTAAAACCTCCTAATGAGCCAAATTGCCCTAAATTTGTTATGGTTAATATATCACTTCTAAAATTTGATTTAAATCAAAAAAACCTATTAATCTAATAATTATTATCTTTGGTTATCGTTTTTATATGAATTAATTATCAATATTATTTCTACACCGCGATATCTATTAGGTTTATTATTGTTTTTCGGTATAATTACCGCTAAGACGCATCGCATAAATTATCATTAAAACAAATGTAGGCAGCTTATGGTAGAAAAATTAACTTGGCATGATGTTCTTGGCATCGAAAAAGAAAAAGATTATTTTAAACAAATTTTGCAATATGTTGCCAACGAACGTAATAGTGGTAAAACTATTTATCCTGCGCAACAAGACGTATTTAATGCCTTTCGATTTACGGCTTTTTCAGATATTAAAGTGGTTATTTTGGGGCAAGATCCCTACCATGGACCCAATCAGGCTCATGGACTCTCCTTTTCCGTTTTACCTGGCGTTAATCCTCCCCCTTCGTTAAAAAACATGTATAAAGAATTAGCGACTGATATTGCTGGTTTTGAGATCCCAAAACATGGTTATTTAGCCTCCTGGGCAGAGCAAGGTGTATTGTTGCTAAATAATGTATTAACGGTGCAAGATGGGCTCGCGCATTCACATGCCAAAATCGGTTGGGAAAAATTTACCGATCATGTTATTGATGTCATTAATCAAAATTTGACGGGAGTTGTCTTTTTA
The DNA here is from genome assembly GCA_036251935.1 of Orbaceae bacterium lpD04. Taxonomy (NCBI): domain Bacteria; kingdom Pseudomonadati; phylum Pseudomonadota; class Gammaproteobacteria; order Orbales; family Orbaceae; genus Orbus; species Orbus wheelerorum. The sequence goes on from CP133967.1 coordinate 154,930, forward strand.
CTATGGGGCTCACCTGCACAAAAGAAAGGTCAGTTTATTGATAGGCAAAGGCACCATGTTTTAACTTCTGTGCACCCTTCCCCATTATCCGCTCATCGTGGCTTTTTGGGGTGTAAACATTTTTCCCAAGCAAACGAATTAATAACGCAGCAAGGCAAAATCCCGATTGATTGGCAACCTAGATTACCATAAGAGAATGATATGAATAAAAAACGTCGTTCAGGGCTGATTGAAATTGCAAATCTTGCAGGTGTTAGCAAGATGACGGTAAGTCGTTTTTTAAGAGATCCTAATCTGGTTTCTAAACTGTTACAGGTAAAAATAGCTGCCGTCATTGATGATCTTGGTTATATTCCTAATAAAGCACCCGATATGCTTTCGAATGCCAAAAGCCATGCAATTGGCGTTGTTTTACCGTCTTTGACCAATCAAGTTTTTGCTGATGTACTAAAAGGTATTGAAATGGTAACTGATACGCATGGTTATCAAACAATGATTGCGCACACGGGTTATAGTGCTGATAAAGAAGAGATGAGGCTGCGTTCATTACTTTCTTATAATGTTGATGGTGTCATTTTAACTGAGCGTTCTCACAACCCCGCAACACTTAAAATGCTAGCGATTGCTGGTATTCCAATTGTTGAAATAATGGATAGTGTGTCACCTTGCATTGATATGGCTGTAGGGTTTGATAATTTTAATGCTGCAAAAAATATGATTAAACGCATGATTGCCAAAGGTCGTAAGCATATTGTTTATTTTAGTGCAAGGCAGGATTATCGTAGTATAATTCGGCAAAAAGCGTATGAAGAGGCGATGCTTGACGCTGGGTTAATTCCTCATACGCTTGCAACAAAAGAGGCATCATCTTACGCTTTAGGAGCTAAATTATTGCATAATGCATTAGACGAATATCCGAATGTTGATGGTGTTTTTAGTACTAACGATGATTTAGCGTTAGGTGTTTTATTTGAGTGCCAACGTTTAGCAATACCAGTTCCTAAGCAGATTGCAATAGTTGGTTTTCATGGTCATGCAATAGGCCAAGCCCTTTCACCTAAACTTGCATCAATACAAACACCTAGAATTGAGATGGGTAAAACGGCAGCAGAATTACTATTAAAACGCATAAATGGTAAAGACGTCATCAATAAGGTTATTGATTTGCCTGTTAAATATCTAGATGGTGAAAGTTTATAAATTATTCCTTTAATCCTAATATTAATTAACATTTTAGCTGGTATTGTTGATATCCCTTCCCTTAATTAAAATTATGATAATGATCACAAATTTTACTTTTCCAAGTTGAATTCGGTTATTATAACGCGGAAAATGTTACCCGTAACACAAAGGCTTATACTAGGATCTTTGATGAAAAATAATAACAAGCAAGTTTTTGTATTAATGGGGGTCTCTGGCTCAGGAAAATCGACCATTGCAAGGCAACTCGCTTATGATTTAGATATCGCGTACTTAGATGGTGATTTTTTGCATCCGAAAGCTAACATTTTAAAAATGGGTAGTTGCATACCGCTTAATGATGAAGATCGTATGCCTTGGCTAAAGCTTATTAATCAAGCAGCTTTTGCTATGAGCAATGTAAATCCTATCTCAGTTATTATTTGCTCGGCCTTAACGCAAAATTACCGCAATGTTATTCGCGATGGCAACGATAATATTTACTTTATTTATCTGAAAGGTGGTTTTGAGACAATTCAAGAAAGACTAAATAAACGTCAGGGGCATTATCAAAAAACGAATATGTTGCAATCACAGTTTAATACGCTAGAAGAGCCTTCAATAGATGAAAAAGATATTTTTGTTGTCGATATAGAGCGGCCTTTAGCTAAGGTAATAGCAGATACTAAATCCATTATTTGCCATGTTTGCCAAATAAGTGAATAGCTAATATTAAATTTAAGCATCAATGAAATCATATTAAAATTAGACAAGTTTAAGAGGTTATAAATGAATTCTACTATACAAGCCGTTACAAACAGGATTATTGCACGTTCGAAAATAACAAGAAACGCTTACCTAAAAAAAATTGAGCAAGCGATGTCAAAAAAAGTCGCTCGCGCTAGTTTATCGTGTAGTAATTTAGCGCACGGTTTTGCCGCTTGTTGTAGTTCTGATAAAGATGATTTAAAAAATATTTTAAAAAGTAATATCGGTATCATCAGTTCATATAATGACATGTTATCTGCTCATCGTCCTTATGAGTTTTATACGGAGCAAATTAAAAAAGAGTTGCGAGAGGTTGGCGCTATAGGGCAAATGGCTGGTGGCGTTCCAGCTATGTGTGATGGGGTTACTCAAGGTGAACCGGGTATGGAAATCTCATTGATGAGTCGCGATATTATTTCAATGTCTGTCGCTGTTGCACTTTCACATAATATGTTTGATGGGGCATTATATTTAGGCATTTGCGATAAAATTGTACCAGGTTTATTTGTGGGATCGATGGCTTTTGGTCATTTACCCGCTATCTTTATACCAGCAGGCCCAATGCCATCAGGCTTGTCAAATAAGGAAAAAGTGAGGATCCGTCAGCTTTACTCTGAAGGTAAAGCAACCCGTGAAGATTTATTAGAATCTGAGTCTGCATCATATCATACAAGCGGAACATGTACTTTTTATGGTACTGCTAATAGTAACCAAATGGTAATTGAATTAATGGGATTACATTTGCCTGGCGCTGCATTTGTTCATCCAGAAACCACATTGAGATTTGAGCTCACAAATGCAGCTGCAAGGCAAATTACACGTTTAACCGAGCAATCAGGTAATTATATGCCGGTTGGAAAAATGGTTGATGAGCGAGTTATTGTTAATGGCTTAGTTGCATTACTTGCAACCGGTGGTTCAACAAATTTAACTATGCATTTGGTTGCAATGGCAAAAGCGGCGGGTATTATTATCAATTGGGATGATATTTCCGATTTGTCTGAAGTCGTACCTCTACTTTGCAAAATTTATCCTAATGGCCCTGCTGATATCAACTACTTCCAAGCTGCTGGTGGTACGTCTGTTTTGATTCGGGAACTATTAGCTGGCGGCCTATTACATGAAGATGTTGAAACTGTTGTTGGCCGTGGATTAAGCCGTTATACCAAAGAACCAATTTTAGAAAATGGTAAACTAATTTATCGAGATGGCCCATTAAAATCGTTAGATGATAAGGTTATCGCTTCATTTGAGAAGCCATTTAATTCGCATGGTGGTTTAAAAGTGATGTCCGGTAACTTAGGTCGAGCAGTAATGAAAACATCAGCAATTGAGCCAGATCATCAAATTATTGAAGCCCCAGCCGTTGTATTTAATAGTCAATACGATCTTGATGCTGATTTTAAAGCAGGTAAATTGGATAAAAACTGCGTTGTTGTTGTTCGTTATCAAGGACCAAAAGCAATTGGTATGCCAGAGCTGCATAAATTAATTACCCCATTAGGTGTTTTGCAAGATCGTGGTTACAAAGTTGCGTTGTTAACAGATGGCAGATTGTCTGGTGCATCAGGTAAGGTTCCTGCGGCTATTCATGTCACACCAGAAGCCTATATTGGTGGATTACTTAACAGAGTTCAAGATGGAGATATTATTCGCGTTAATGGTCAAAGTGGTGAAATGACGTTATTAGTTGATCCAAAAGAGTTGGCTACAAGGATCCCCGAAAAGTTTAATCTCACTGACTCTTATCATGGTTTTGGCCGCGAGCTATTTTCTGTTATTCGTGAAAACTTAGCTTCAGCAGAAGAAGGTGCAGTAAGTTTTTAAACTAAGATTATTATAGTGTAAATGCGCTAATTTATTTTCACTATAATAGTATGTTACAACAAAAAAATAACGAATTAATTATAAAATCTAAGGTTTGCTAATCTATAACAATAGTATAGATTGGCTTACCACAACATACCGATAAGTAAATATGCTCAAGTTTTTGATGATAAAGGTAAAACTCTGTTGCAAATTTAGCACTAGCCTTTTGTGCTGGCATCATGATTTCAAGTTCTTTCATCTGCCATACGCCTTTAGCATAAAGTTTTAGAGCTGATTCACGCAGAGTCCATAGTTGCCAAAATGCAGAGAGTATATTAATTTGTTTATTCAACCAGATGTTTTCTTGCTCTGAAAAAAACTGTTTGGCAATAGTGAGTATATTTTTTCTTGGTCTATCAAATTCAATATCTAATCCAACTCTTCCTACTGAACTTATTGCAACGGCAATAAAATCACCGCTATGACTAATATTAAAATCGGGTAAATGAGATTTTTCAAATTGGGGGCGGCTATTCTCGGCAATTTTGATATTTGGTAGTGATACAATATCTAAGTGTCTATTAAGTAGTTGCGCCAATAAATATCGACATGCAACAAACTGCTTTTGTTTATTTGATGAAAAATTTTCTGCTTGTTTAATCACTTGTGATGATAGCAATGTTGATTGTAACATCGTGGCTAAATCGAGATCGTTTAGGTTCGCAGTTTGAATAAAAACAAAATTTTGGCACATAAATTAGATAGATTAAGAAAATTTTTACTATTCTAACAGGATTTTGGAGAGTTGTTTTAAAACATGTTATGCTAATTAGTATTATATGTTTTTATAAATTTAGCTAAAAATCATTATTTATCTTTTTCGAGAAGCCAATATGAAATTTCCTAAAATAATGCAAACGAAATTAATTAGTGCCGGCCGTAAAAACCGTTATACACAAGGTTCAGTAAATAGCGTAATTCAACGAGCATCATCGCTTGTTTTTGATTCTGTTGAAGCTAAAAAGGATGCGGCAAAACATCGCACGGAAGGTGCACTCTATTATGGGCGTAGAGGAACGTTAACCCACTTTTCATTGCAAGATGCGATGTGTGAGCTTGAAGGTGGTGCGGGTTGTTATCTTTACCCTTGTGGCGCGGCAGCGGTGACAAATTCAATCTTAGCATTTGTTAAAGCAGGTGATCATGTTTTATTATCTGAAGGGGCCTACGAGCCTACGCATGATTTTTGTGATCGTATACTTAAAGATTTAGATATTGAAACTAGCTATTTCCCGGCTTTAATTGGCGAACATATTACAACGTATATTAAATCAAATACAAAAGTATTATTTTTAGAAGCACCAAGTTCAATCACAATGGAAGTTCACGATATTCCAGCAATAGTCGCTGCTGCGCGTAAAATTAATCCACAAATTATTATTATGATTGATAATACTTGGAGTGCCGGCGTTTTATTTAAAGCACTTGAATATGATATCGATATTTCAATTCAAGCGGGCACCAAATATTTAGTTGGCCATTCAGATGCAATGATTGGTACAGCTGTTGCTAATGCGCGATGTTGGCCACAGCTTCGTGAGCGCTCTTATCTTATGGGACAAATGTGTGATGCTGATACTGCTTATATTACAGCTAGAGGACTTAGGACTTTAGCTGTTCGCTTAATGCAACATCAAAAAAGTAGTTTAAAAGTTGCAAAGTGGCTTGCCAAGCATCCAAAAGTAGAAAAAGTAAACCACCCAGCATTATCAAGTTGTGAAGGCTATCAATTTTTTAGGCGTGATTTTTTAGGTTACAGTGGACTATTTTCATTTATTTTAACCGACCGCCTTTCTGATGCTCAATTAGCTGATTTTTTAGATCAGTTTAAGTTATTCTCAATGGCTTATTCTTGGGGCGGGTTTGAATCATTAATTTTAGCCCATCAACCTGAAGAAATCGCTCAAATTAGGCCTGTTACTGGCGTCAATTTTGATGGTACATTGATTCGCTTGCATATTGGCCTTGAAGATCCTGATGATTTAATTACTGATTTAGAATCGGGACTCAATCGTATCACGCTCAGTAAAAATAAGATGTCAACGTTATAATCTCGGTATAGGTGCATGAAAAATTCTTTAATATCAGCAGTTTTAAATACTGTGCAAGCTAAAATTGGTTTTAATCGGAATTTACTCATTGCTTATAGTGGCGGCGTTGATTCTTCAGTGTTGCTTCACGCACTTGTTATGTTAAAACAGCAGCATTTGCCAGATTTAGATGTCAAAGCAATTTATATTCATCACGGTATTAGTGAACATGCTGATGTTTGGGCTGAGCATTGCCGTGAGCAGTGTAAAATCTGGCAAGTACCTTTTATTATTGAAAAGGTTTGCTTAGCACTAGAACAAGGTAATATTGAGCAGCAGGCAAGAGATGCTCGATATAACGCTATTAATAAGCACCTAACGCCAGATATCGCATTATGCACAGCTCAGCACCTTGATGACCAATCTGAAACATTCTTATTAGCGTTAAAGCGCGGTAGTGGCCCAACCGGATTATCGGCTATGCCAGAGTCTATTGAGCTGGCTTCTCATCTATTGCTTCGGCCATTACTAACTATTAGTCGTCATCAGATAGAACAATATGCACAAGAATGTAACTTAGCTTGGGTCGAAGATGAAAGCAACCAAGATCCTCGTTATGATCGTAATTTTCTGCGTTTAAACGTATTACCCGTAATAAATGAACGCTGGCCTCATTTTAATCAGATGGTTGCAAGAAGCGCACAGCTTTGTCACGAACAGCAACAATTATTAGATGAGCTATTATTTGATTGTTTTGAGCTACTTATTGATAACGAATTAAATTTATCGATTAAGCCACTCCTTTCTTTTTCTTTAGTTAAACGTAATGCGATATTACGAATGTGGTTTAAGCGCCACCAAGTTACAATGCCTAGTCGTAAACAACTCGATATTATTTGGCAAACTGTTATTCAGGCTAAGGAAGATAGTAACCCTCAGTTTATTTTGCATGATAAGCAGGTTCGTCGATATCAAGAAAAGCTCTATTTGTTACCTAACTACCAAGATTTACAATCAATTAAGCTTAATTGGTTAGATCTAAATAATGCGCTTCTATTACCCGATAATCTTGGTAAGCTATCGATGACAACAACATTATCTAATAATTGTTGCCTACCAAATAAAGATCAACAAGTTTTTGTTGGTTTTTATACTCAAGGCATATACCAAATAGTTGGGCGCAAAGGCTCAAGACAGATAAAAAAATTATGGCAAGAATTGGGCATTCCACCATGGATGCGAACTCGAATTCCTTTAGTGTTTTATAATGAAACATTAATTACTGCGGTCGGTATTTTTGTTACCATACAAGGACAAGGAAATGATGTTTGTTACCAGCATCAAATTTATTAATTTTATGAATCGATAATTTATTAATATTAGAATTTGTTTTTTAAATAATATTATGCGCAATATTTAAACAAAGCCTCCTGCAATTTGATAAATTGTGTGCTAATCTAGCTTTTTGTAAAAGCTGTTGTTGACTTGGCACGGGTATATAGGTTTAAAATAGCAGGTATCGATTATTAGAGCGATTGTTTATACCTTTCATCATTGGAACAATGATGAAAGGTATAGGTAATTTTTTATTTTAAGTAAAGGATAAGTGGTAATATGGCAATTTCATCCCCAAAAACGCCACAACAGTACATTGAGCACCATCTTCATAGCTTGCAAGTTGGCGAAGGATTTTGGACATTTAATATTGACTCATTATTTTTCTCAATCGTACTCGGGGTCGCGTTTTTACTCATTTTTTATTGTGTTGCGCGCAAAGCAACTAGCGGTGTTCCTGGTAAATTGCAATGTGCGGTTGAAATGGTTTTTGACTTTGTTGATAAAACCGTTAAAGATATGTTTAGTGGGCAAAATAAAGTAATCGGGCCTTTGGCGTTAACCGTATTTATTTGGATTTTGTTAATGAACACAATGGATTTAATCCCAGTAGATTTTTTACCGTATGTGACTCAACAAATGGGTATTCCTTATTTACGCGTTGTACCAACAGCTGATGTAAATATTACTATGTCGATGTCTCTTGGTGTATTTTTACTTATTATAATTTACACATTTAAGTACAAAGGAATTAAAGGATTTATTAAAGATTATACTTTGCATCCTTTTAATCACTGGGCTTTTGCACCAATCAATTTTGTGCTTGAAATGGTTAGCTTGCTGGCAAAACCAATTTCACTTGGTCTACGACTTTTTGGAAATATGTATGCGGGTGAATTAATCTTCATTCTAATTGCAGCATTATTACCATGGTGGTCACAGTGGTTTTTATCACTACCGTGGGCTATTTTCCATATATTAATTATTGTGTTACAGGCTTTTATTTTTATGGTGTTGACGATTGTTTATTTATCCATGGCATCGGCAACAGAAGAGCATTAATCAAATTTTTTGTTAATTTAATTGGAGTAAAATGATGGAGATGTTATTTATTGCTGCAGGTATTATGATGGGCTTAGCTGCAATTGGTGGGGCAATTGGTATTGGGATCCTTGGTGGTAAATTTTTAGAAGGTGCGGCTCGTCAGCCAGAGCTTATGCCAATGTTACGTACCCAATTCTTTATTGTAATGGGCTTAGTTGATGCGATCCCAATGATTTGTGTCGGTATTGCGCTATATGTTATTTTCGCAGTTGCTGGTTAATAATTTGTTTAATCGAACACTGAGAGGAATTGTCTCATGAATATGAATGCAACACTCCTCGGCCAAGCAATTACATTTGTATTATTTGTTTGGTTCTGTATGAAGTTTGTATGGCCACCGGTTATTCGTGCGATTGAAAAACGCCAAAAAGAGATTGCCGATGGTTTAAATTCAGCAGAAGCCGCAAAAAAAGATTTGGAATTAGCCAAAGCAAATACATCTGAAATAATGCAACAGGCTAAGGTTGAAGCAAATGCAATTGTTGAGCAAGCAAATAAACGCAAAGCAACTATTTTAGAAGAAGCAAAGCAAGAGGCGATCAGAGAAAAAGATCGTATTGTTGCGCAAGGTCTTGCTGAAGTAGACGCTGAACGTAAACGTGCTCAAGCTGAATTGAAACAACAAGTTGCTATGCTTGCAATTGCAGGTGCAGAAAAAATTATTGAACGTTCTGTTAATGAGGCCGCTAATAGCGACATTATTGACAAACTCGTAGCTGAATTATAAGAGGAGATTGAGCAATGGCAGACCTAGTTACAATTGCTCGCCCTTATGCTAAAGCTGCTTTCGATTTTGCTGTAGAACGTAATTGTATTGAAGAATGGCAAAAAATGTTGGTGGTAGCATCACACGTCAGTCAGGCAGAACAGATAAAAAGTGTTCTGACTTCTGATATGAAGCCTGATTCAATTGCAAATGTATTTATCAGTATCTGTAAAGATGAACTTGATGAATACCGTACTAATTTTATTAAAGTAATGGCTGAAAATAAGCGATTAGCCCTACTGCCAGAAGTATTAACTCTCTTTATTAAATATGTTTTAGAGAGCCAAGCAGTTGCTGATGTTGATGTTATTTCTGCATCGCCGTTAACCGAAGCACAACTTAATAAAATTAAAGCAGCAATCGAACAACGTTTATCTCGAAAAGTAAAATTAGAATGTCATATTGATAAGTCGATAATTTCTGGTTTTATTATTCGTACGGGTGACATGGTTATTGATAGTAGTATTAGAGGGCGCCTTAATCGTTTAAGTGACGCGCTACAGTCTTAAGGGGACTGATAATGCATCTAAATTCAACGGAAATAAGTGAACTAATTAAAGAGCGAATTGCTCAGTTCAACATAGTGAGCGAGGCTCACAATGAAGGAACCATTATCTCAGTTAGTGATGGTATTCTTCGTATTCATGGATTAACTGATGTTATGCAAGGTGAGATGATAGCTCTACCTGGTAACCGCTTTGCAATGGCACTTAACTTAGAGCGAGACTCTGTTGGTGCGGTTGTAATGGGTCCATATGAAGATCTTGCTGAAGGCATGAAAGTTCAATGTACTGGTCGTATTTTACAAGTTCCGGTCGGTGATGGCTTACTTGGCCGTGTAATTAATACGCTTGGTGCACCAATTGATGGTAAAGGCACTATTGAAAATGACGGCTTTTCGCCAGTTGAGATGGTTGCTCCTGGTGTTATTGAACGTCAGTCAGTTGATCAGGCTTTACAAACAGGTTATAAAGCTGTCGACTCAATGATCCCAATTGGTCGTGGTCAGCGCGAATTAATTATCGGTGACCGTCAAACAGGTAAAACAGCTCTTGCGGTTGATGCTATCATTAATCAGCGCGATTCTGGTGTTAAATGTATTTATGTTGCAATCGGTCAAAAACAATCGACTATTGCTAATGTGGTACGTAAACTTGAAGAACACGGAGCGTTAAAAAATACGATTGTTGTTGTTGCATCAGCATCTGAATCTGCGGCATTACAATACCTTGCACCATATGCTGGTTGTGCGATGGGTGAGTATTTCCGTGATCGTGGACAAGATGCATTGGTTGTTTATGATGATCTTTCAAAACAAGCCGTAGCTTATCGTCAAATCTCGTTGCTATTACGTCGTCCACCTGGGCGTGAGGCGTATCCTGGTGATGTGTTCTATTTACATTCACGTTTACTTGAACGTGCTGCACGTGTAAATGCTGCTTATGTTGAAGAATTTACTAAAGGTGAAGTAAAAGGTAAAACGGGTTCTTTAACTGCGTTACCTATTATTGAAACTCAAGCGGGCGATGTATCTGCATTCGTACCAACCAACGTAATTTCTATTACTGATGGGCAGATTTTCTTAGAAACCAACTTATTTAACTCAGGTATTAGACCTGCTGTTAACCCTGGTATTTCGGTATCTCGTGTTGGTGGTGCTGCGCAAACTAAAGTGATGAAAAAATTATCTGGTGGTATCCGTACTGCGCTTGCGCAATATCGTGAGCTAGCGGCCTTCTCGCAATTTGCATCTGATCTTGACGAAGCAACAAGAAACCAGTTAAGTCATGGTGAAAAAGTAACTGAGCTTTTAAAACAGAAACAATATGCTCCAATGACTGTTGCTGAGCAAGCTGTGGTTTTATTTGCTGCTGAACGTGGCTATTTAGAAGATATTGAGCTTGCGAAAGTACTCCCTTTCGAAGCTGCACTACTTTCTTTCGCACATAGTCAGCACAATGAGTTTATGACAGAACTTGCGAAAACAGGTAATTACAATGATGATGTTGAAAATAAGCTAAAAGAGATGCTTGAAAGCTTTAAATCAACACAGACTTGGTAACTACCAGTAAGTGACGAGGGTATAAATAAATGGCTAATGCAAAAGAGATAAGAACGAAAATCGCAAGTATTCAAAGTACGCAAAAGATTACTAAAGCGATGGAAATGGTTGCTAATTCTAAAATGCGTAAAACGCAAGATAGAATGGCAGCAAGTCGTCCTTATGCAGAGTTAATTCGTAACGTAATTGGACATTTAGCGTTAGCTAACACGGGTGTGAAGCATCCTTATTTAGAAGATAGGGATGTAAAACGAGTTGGCTATTTGATCATTTCAACAGATCGCGGCTTATGTGGTGGCTTAAATATTAATTTATTTAAATCAGTCCTTACAGATATGAGCAGTTGGCAAAACAAGGGTGTTGAATCTGATGTCGCCTTGATTGGTTCAAGGGGCGTATCATTTTTTACCTCAATTAAAGCAAATATTCTAACTCAAGTAACAGGAATGGGCGATGAGCCAACTTTATCAAATCTGATAGGTCCTGTTAAAACGATGCTAGAAGCTTATGATAACGGTAAAATTGATCGTCTTTATATTGTGACAAATAAGTTTATTAATACGATGTCGCAAAAGCCAACGATTGAACAATTGCTACCATTACCACCAGCAGATGACGCTGAGCTGAAAATAAAAACGTGGGATTATATTTATGAGCCCGATGCAAAATCATTATTAAATGTAATGTTACGCCGTTATATTGAGTCTCAAGTTTATCAAGCTGTTGTTGAGAATTTAGCAAGTGAGCAAGCTGCAAGAATGGTCGCGATGAAAGCAGCAACTGATAACGGTGCAAATCTAATTAATGATTTACAAATTGTTTATAATAAAGCGCGACAAAGTGCAATCACCAATGAGTTGATTGATATTGTATCGGGTGCGGCAGCTGTTTCAGGTTAACGTTAAGTCATGTTAAAACATTATTTAATGTTTTAACAGATTATATAGAGATAAAGACATAGAGGATTAAAGATGGCTACTGGAAAGATTGTCCAGATTATCGGCGCTGTTGTTGATGTCGAATTCCCGGAAGATGCGGTACCAAATATTTATGACGCACTAAATGTGGAAACTGGCGCTGAAAAACTGGTTCTAGAAGTTCAACAGCAATTAGGTGGCGGTGTCGTTTGTTGTATTGCAATGGGATCTACTGACGGATTAAAGCGTGGATTAAACGTTGTAAATGCAGGGCATGGTATTGAAGTACCCGTTGGTACTGAGACATTAGGCCGTATCATGAATGTGCTTGGTGATCCTGTTGATAAAGCGGGTCCAATCAACGAAAAAGAACGTTGGGCTATTCACCGCGGTGCGCCTAGTTATGATGAGCTTGCTAACTCAACTGAGCTTTTAGAGACTGGTATTAAAGTTATTGACTTGATTTGCCCATTTGCTAAAGGCGGTAAGGTTGGTCTATTTGGTGGTGCCGGTGTTGGTAAAACCGTTAATATGATGGAATTAATTCGTAATATTGCGATTGAGCACTCTGGTTACTCAGTATTTACGGGGGTGGGTGAACGTACTCGTGAAGGTAATGACTTTTATCATGAAATGAAAGAATCAAATGTTCTTGATAAGGTGTCACTGGTTTATGGCCAGATGAATGAGCCACCAGGAAACCGTTTACGAGTTGCTCTAACGGGTTTAACTATTGCAGAAAAATTCCGTGATGAAGGTAAAGACGTATTATTATTTATCGATAATATTTACCGTTATACCTTAGCAGGTACAGAAGTATCTGCATTATTAGGTCGTATGCCATCAGCGGTAGGTTATCAACCGACACTAGCTGAAGAGATGGGGCAACTGCAAGAACGTATTACGTCAACGAAAACGGGTTCAATTACTTCAATTCAAGCTGTATATGTCCCTGCTGATGACTTAACTGACCCATCGCCAGCAACAACGTTTGCGCATTTAGATGCAACAATCGTATTAAGTCGTCAAATTGCATCTTTAGGGATTTATCCCGCTGTTGATCCGTTGGACTCAACGAGTCGTCAATTAGATCCATTGGTTGTTGGCCAAGAACATTATGACTGTGCTCGTGGCGTCCAGTCAATTTTACAGCGTTATCAAGAGTTAAAAGATATTATTGCAATTCTTGGTATGGATGAATTATCAGAAGATGATAAGTTGATTGTTGCTCGTGCTCGTAAGATCCAACGTTTCTTATCACAACCGTTCTTTGTTGCTGAAGTCTTTACTGGTTCACCAGGTAAATATGTTTCATTGAAAGATACCATTAGTGCATTTACAGGGATAATGAATGGCGATTATGATCATTTACCTGAGCAGGCATTTTATATGGTTGGTTCAATTGATGAAGTGATTGAGAAAGCAAAATCTCTATAAGAGATGAATAGATCGGAGATAGTATTATGGCACTAACTTCCTATCAATTAGAAGTTGTTAGTGCTGAATCTCACCTATTTTCTGGTGATGTTCAGCGAATCAGAGTAACTGGTGGTGAAGGTGAACTTGGTATTTATCCAGGTCATACTCCGCTGCTAACGACGATTAAACCAGGAATGGTCGGTATTGTTAAAGCTGATGGGGATGAGGAGTTTATCTATCTATCGGGGGGCATTTTAGAAGTCCAGCCAACAGTGGTAACTATTTTAGCTGATACAGCTATTCGAGGTGAAGACCTTGATGAAGCGAAAGCGCAAGAAGCAGTAAGACAAGCACAAGAGCATATTAGTAATCCAAGTGCTGATATGACTTATGCACAGGCCTCTGCTGAACTTTCTAAAGCATTAGCAAAATTGCGTGTTATTAATTTAACCCGTGGTAATCGTTAATTCAATTGATTCTACTTATCTATGCATATTCATCATGTGTAGATAAGTTTTTATCATTCCTCTCCCATTAGATAGCCTTTTTCTGTCGATTAAGGTAACTAAATTGATAAAAAAGTAGCCAATTAGTAAGAAAATACTTATAATTTGTTGCCTGTCAAATCAGCGTTTCTTTTTACTTTATGCCAACGTCTACTAAAACTGAATTAATCTATCGATTAGACGATAGACCACCTTTATTACAAACTCTTTTTGCTGCTTTTCAGCATTTGCTCGCAATGTTTGTTGCGGTAATAACACCCGCACTCATTATTTGTCAGAGTTTAAAACTCCCCGCAGAAGATACTCAGCATATTATCAGTATGTCACTCTTTGCATCGGGCGTTGCCTCATTGATTCAAATTCGAGCTTGGGGACCTATTGGTTCAGGTCTTCTATCGATTCAAGGAACGAGTTTTAACTTTGTTGCTCCTGTTATCGCTGGAGGCTTAACCCTTAGAAATGGCGGTGCTAGTATTGAAGTTATGATGGCAACACTATTTGGCACGCTAATGTTAGGCTCTTTTACTGAGATGATTTTATCTCGTATTTTACATCTAGCGCAGCGAATTATTACGCCTTTAGTGTCTGGTATTGTGGTCATGATAATTGGATTATCACTTATCCAAGTGGGCTTAGTTTCTGTTGGCGGCGGCTTTGCTGCTATGGAGAGCAATACTTTTGGGGCACCAATTAATTTATTATTAGCTGGGGTTGTATTATTTGTCATTATTTTACTTAATATTCAAAAAAACGCGTACTTACGCCTTTCTTCTTTAGTGATTGCTATGGCGATTGGCTATGGGCTTGCATGGTGGCTTGATCTATTACCCATCATATCTGAAACGACCAGTAGTGCTATTATGATCCCAACTCCACTCTATTATGGATTAAGTATAGATTGGGGATTATTATTACCATTTGTATTGGTATTTTTAATTACCTCACTTGAAACGATTGGTGATATTACTGCGACATCAGATGTTTCTGAGCAACCAGTTTCTGGTCCTCTTTATATGAAGCGATTAAAAGGTGGTGTACTCGCCAATGGGTTTAACTCATTTGTTTCAGCGGTATTTAATACTTTTCCTAATTCTTGTTTTGGCCAAAATAATGGTGTAATTCAATTAACGGGCGTTGCGAGTCGTTATGTCGGATACTTTGTTGCTGGAATGTTAATTTTATTAGGATTGTTTCCATTCGTGAGTGGTTTTGTGCAGCATATACCGGAACCTGTTCTTGGTGGCGCCACATTAGTTATGTTTGGTACGATTGCTGCATCTGGTGTACGAATTGTTTCTCGAGTTGCGCTTAATCGTCGAGCAATGATGATTATTGCGCTATCATTAGGGATTGGTTTAGGCGTTTCACAGCAGCCACAGATTTTCAATTTTATGCCTGACTGGGTTAAATCATTATTTTCATCGGGGATCGCTGCCGGCGGATTAACTGCTATTGTGCTTAATTTCCTTTTTCCTGACGATAAGAAACAATAAGGCTATTATTGAGTACCTAGGTGTTTTAAATTAAATATTCATCAAATAATATTATTTTGATATTTGAATTAAAGTAAGGGGATTGGCAAATTCCCCTTTACTTAGATTGAGTAACTCTATGTATTTATCAATATTTAGAAATTCAATAATTTATATTATTAATAGAGTTTTTTTGACCAACCCAGTTTGGTAGATAATGATCTAAAATAGTTATAATTGGCCGCATGAATCAAATTAAACTCATAGGGTGCGCGTTTAATTAAAATTTCATCAGTTGGCTCTGCGTTAAGAATGATCTGACTATCACAAGCAATTTGTAAATTCTCGGTCGCATTAGGAAACTTAATTTTGATGATATTATCGCTTTTTATAACCAAAGGCCTTGCTGACAAGGAGTGCGGAAACATCGGCGTAATGATGAAACCATCTAAGTCAGGAGTAATAATCGGCCCACCCGCTGATAGTGAATAAGCAGTAGAGCCAGTTGGGGTTGATATAATCACGCCATCTGCGCGCTGTGAGAATGCCTTTTTATTATTAATATAGGCATCATATTCAATCATATGCGCAACTTGGCTCGGATGAACCACGATTTCATTAACCGCAAAACTTGAAACGGTACTTTCGCCTTTTTTATTATATAAAGTGACCTCAAGTAAAAAGCGAGTGTCATCAATATATTCACCGGCAAGAACCTCAGATAAGCTAGATATCGCTTTATCGGGTGAAATATCAGTTAAAAAACCAAGATTACCACGATTGATTCCGATAATTTTTATATTATAGTGAGATAAATAACGTGCTGCCCTTAACATATTGCCATCACCGCCAACCACAATAGCGAGTTCTGCATGCTGCCCTATTTCATCTAAAGAAGCATAGTGCTCAACGTCAAATGATAATAGTTGTTTTAAATTATCTTCAACTAACACATGATAGTTATTTTTCGTTAACCATTTATAAAGTAATTCATGTGTTGCAAGCGCTTCAGGCTGCCTTGGTACACCAATTAATCCGATACAATTAAATAGTGTGTTCATAAAATAGTCCTTGTTAAGTTTTTGATTTTAAAGAATAAAATCGATTAATTGTTTTCGTTTTCAGGTATAGTCTTGTAATCTGAAATTTTATCCCCATAATACCTTAAATAAAAAGTATTTTTGATAATTTTGGAGTGCCTTATGACAGAACAAACAAATAATATGTCAGAACAGAACGACGATATTAACACACAATCTGCGTCAGTAGATAATTCTACCGATTCTTGCGCGCAAGATAACGCAGGACATATCGCTTTAGAAGCGGCAATCAAAGAGAAGGATCTGCGCATTGCTGATCTAGAAAAAGACCTACAGCTTGCTAAGAAAAATGAAAGCGAAGCCATGGTACGAGCAAGGGCTGAAATTGATAATGTGCGTAAACGTGTTGAACAAGATGTTGATAAAGCTCGTAAGTTTGCTTTAGAAAAATTCTCGAGTGAGCTTCTTCCCGTTATTGATAATTTAGAAAGAGCCTTAGAATCAACAAATAAAGATAATCCAGAGTATAAAGCAACAGTTGAAGGACTTGAGTTAACGCTAAAATCATTTTTGGATACGGTGAAAAAATTTGGAATTGAGGTTGTTGCAACAGAAGATGGTCAACTAAATCCAGAGGTTCATCAAGCGATTACAATGGTTGACTCTCCAGAACATTCTTCGGGTCAAATTGTTAATACTATCCAGAAAGGTTATACTTTAAATGGCCGTTTGATGAGACCGGCAATGGTTATTGTTGCTAAATAGTTAGCTGAGTTAATTTATAATCTCACCTTTTTTGCGTGAGATTATATTTTAGCAATTAAAAATACATTGAATGATGGTTCCTAATTGTCCATCATTACGATTTTTTAAAATTAATTGACCTTGATGTAATTTAATAATTCGTTGTACGATACTTAGCCCTAAGCCAATCCCTTTATGACGTCTATCCATTCTAAAAAAAGCTTGAGTCAATTGGGCAATTTTATCCTCATCTATGCCAATGCCTTGATCTAGTACTTCAAGCATAATTTGCTTATTATATTGGCTGATACCTATTACTATTTCACTATTTTCAGGACTATAACGAGAGGCATTTTCGACAAGATTACGAATCAGTAAACAAATAAGTGTACTATCACCAAGAAAAAAAATAGGCTGGGCAGGAATATTCCATATTAACCGTTGATGTTTTAGATTAACCATATCATCTAGTTCACCAAAAATTATATTTACAACATTGTTCTGAAAATCAATTAATTTTTCTTCACCTGTAATAAATTTTTGGCTAACTCTCGCTAAAGTTAAAAGTTGTTCAACAGTATTGACTAATCGGTCTATTCGCTCAATTAATTCTTGGCATGAAATATTTTGACTACGCTCAAGAAGCTCTAAATGTAATCGTATTCCTGCGAGAGGTGTCCTGAGCTCATGTGCAACATCAGCAGTAAAAAGGCGTTCTTGTTGTAATGTTTCATCTAAACGATAGAATAAACCATCTAAGGTTGTTGTAATCGATTTTATCTCACGCATTTTGCTTAGTGAACCGATAGGTTTAAGATTTTCCGCAGCTCTAATAGAAAGATTATGTTGCAACGACTCTAGTGGTTTGGTAATTCGTTTAATTGTTATATAAGTAAGAACTAGCGTGCAGCTAATAATTATAAATGTTGACGATAACAAAGCTAAAATGGCTTCTATTTCTTCTTTGTGAACTTTTGCTTCAGTTACTTCCTTACTTAACGTTAAATCAACTAAAAAATCGATCTGCTCTTTGCTCTCATGCCATAGCCAAAAAACCGTCACAACTTGGCAAATTAGCATTAGCAAGCCTAAAGTAATAAAAAGATTCCAACGGATGCTATATCTTAGCAGATCAATCTTCGGTTTTAACTTCATATACTATTCTCAATAAGTGATGTTAACTAAGTGTAAATTGATAGCCAAATCCGCGAATCGTTTTTATGTACTGTTTACCAATTTTTTGACGTAGACTATGAATATGAACTTCAAGCACATTCGAACTAGGATCATTGCTCCAATTATAGAGGTCATTTTGTAAAATATCACGATGAACTTGTTGCCCTTTTGCCATTAGCCGAGCAAGAATAGCAAATTCTTTTGGTGTTAAGGCAATCGTCTCTTGATTTAATTTTACATGTTGCTGCTTAAGATCAAGCGTAAATGCGCCACAGCTGATAATATTATCGCTATGACCTTGGTTGCGCCGATTTAATACTCTGACTCTAGCTAATAATTCTTTTAGTGCAAATGGTTTTATCAAGTAGTCGTCAGCGCCTAAGTCTAATCCTTCCACTCGGTCTTCGATGGTATCTCTTGCAGTTAGTATCAAAATTGGTGTCGAATTTTTGTTTTTTCGCCATTTGGCAAGCAATTGCAAACCATCGCAATCAGGTAATCCTAAATCTAAAATAACTAAGTCAAATTCATAATTTTCCATAAGCTGATTTGCTTGTTTACCATTTTCAGCAATTTCACAGGCATAACCTTCAGTAGTTAGTGCACTATATAATCCTTTTTGCAATAGATTATCATCTTCTGTTATAAGTATTTTCATTAGATTATTCCAACTATTGGTTATGTGTTATTTGACAACTTTTTAAAAGATCTAATTGCGCGGTGTACTGCTCTGTTCGAACATCAAATAACCCAAGTAATGAATGAAATAAATTGTCTTGTGAAAATACATCATCTTTTGCCTTTTGATCTAAACACGCTTTATCAATTGCTTGCTGTTGTTGATATTGCGTTGAAAGCCAAAGTAAAAGAGGTACCTGAGTTTGTTCTTCTGGTGCAATGGCATAAGGCATAGCATGTAAGTAAATATTATTTTCTCCTAATGATTCACCGTGATCAGAGATATACATTAATGCGGTATTATAAAGTTTGTCATAATTTTTTAATAAGTTAATTGCTTTATCTACAACTGCATCGGTATACACAATCGTATTATCATAAGTATTAACTAAAGCTTCTTGTGAACAATAGTTTATTTCATTGGTATCGCAAGTTGGTGTAAATTTTTGGTATTCTTTAGGGTAGCGTTGATAGTAAGTTGGTCCATGGCTACCAATAGTATGTAAAATGATCAATGTATCATTTGTCACATTATCTAAATAGTCGGGTAAATCTTGCAATAAGACTTCGTCATAACATACACCATCTTTACATAGTTTTTCATCGTTTTGATATTTTTTTGTTGCATCAATAGTTGGTACTCTATCACAAACGCCTTTACAGCCACCATCATTATCAACCCATAAAATATTAATTCCCGATTTTTGTAAAATATCGAGCATATTAGACTGTTTATTTGCTTTCTTAGGATCATAATCTTCACGTGCCATATTTGAAAACATACAAGGCAAAGAATAAGCAGTAGATGTGCCACAAGAAGAGGTATTGGGAAAGTAAGTAATTGCTTGCTTAGCGAGTAAGCTATTAGTTTCTTTTTCATAATTTCCTAGCGAGAAGTTTTTGGCTCTAGCTGTTTCACCAACAACTAAAATTATTACGTTCTTTTTACCATTACTATTAATATGTAGCTGCTTTGCATCATCACCTAACTCAATAAATGGTAAATTTTTATATTTTAAATAATCATACTGCTGATAAAGCGCGGCAATATAATTAGATGGTGTTAAATATTTAATAATTCCTGAATTATTTCGCATAAAAGTTGCATAATCTTTATAGAAGAAAATACCAATAAGTAATATTACAATGACGGCGATAATTGACGTCAGCAAACGGCGAAATAAATAATATACCCAATGTTGTATTGGTTTTATTCTTATTAAAATAATTAATAAAACCGGCATTAAACCAAAAATAATAACTTGTGTAATTAATCTAGGCGTAATTAGCGAAAACGATTCCATTTGATTAGTATCTAATGCATTTTGCAACATATCGCGATCAATCATTATACGA
The DNA here is from genome assembly GCA_036251935.1 of Orbaceae bacterium lpD04. Classification (NCBI taxonomy): domain Bacteria; kingdom Pseudomonadati; phylum Pseudomonadota; class Gammaproteobacteria; order Orbales; family Orbaceae; genus Orbus; species Orbus wheelerorum. The sequence goes on from CP133967.1 coordinate 175,351, forward strand.
TAAGTCGACATAAAATAGTTTACAGCGACACTTATCATAATGAGTAAACTTGCAATAAGTTTGATTAATCTAGGAAAGATTAATATATTGAGTAAGATAGCTATAACACAAAAAACAACCACTGGCATGGAACAAAAAAATAAAAGACCTTCAATATTACTAATTGATAATTTAGACCATACTTGTTGATAATAAGTTGAATTTAAATAAGTTGCCTGATAAAAGGCTATAATCATAATAAATAATGATATTGATACTGTACGTTTTTTTAAAAAAACTTTAATTCTTTTCTGCATAATGTTGACGCTCTTAATATAATACTTGTTGTCTTGTTATTAACTACTTAGTTATTTTACGTTTATTGGTGATCGCTAGTATGATGATGTGGCTTTTTAATGCTAAAAATAACGAAATAGTCTTAATTTTTAGCCAAAATACACTAATAAAATAAGCACATATAAAACTAATTAGTATTGCTGCCAATATGTCTAGAGGCCAATGGACACCAAGGTAGACTCTAGCCCAACTAATAAGTATCGCGATTAATAAACTACCAATAAAAAACTTTTTTTGTTTAATTTGATTTTTCGTTGCATAAAATAATGCAAATGTTATGGCAAATATTACGGAAGCATGTTTGCTAGGAAAAGAGTTTGTATTGGAATGTGGTAAAAAATTAGTTCCAATTGCTAGGTCAAAAGGCCTTGATGAACTAATTAACGAACGTAATATCGCAGTAACTAATAGCGTAGTTATTACTATCACCACTATTTTAGTGATCGTTTCTCTACTTTTTGGATATTTAAACCAATAAAAAAAACTAATAAAAATCGGTAAATAAATTAAATATTGGGCACAAAATATTGCACAAGTGACTGCGAGTTTAGGTGTATTTTGAGCTGCATTTATTAGCAAAAACAATTGGGTATCAATTTCAGTTAATGTCATCTTTACTTCTCCATATCTAGATGAATTACATTACTCTAGAGTTTATGGATTTAAGCTTAAGAAAACCTTAAGGTATAAATTTTGATTGATTCAATGAGAATATTGTTTGTATTGAGTAAAATTGAGAATAGTAGTCTATTTTAGATAAAATTACAGATTAATTAAATGAGCATCATGCGCTTATATATAATTAGGATAATTATATGGAAAAAGCATCATAATTTATGATGCTTTAATGGTTATATATTTGTAGGCAAGATTAACCTAAAATGGTTAATAATTCTTTAGTTACCGTCGTAACGGGCTTTGTGCCTTCAATTCTAAAGTATTTTGTATTGCCCAATTTAGCTTCATTTTGATAGTAGCTAATTAATGGTTTTGTTAGTTGATGATATTCAACTAGACGTTTACTGACAATTTCTTGAGCATCATCTTTTCGAATAGTTAGCGGCTCGCCAGTTATATCATCAATATCTTCAGCTTTCGGTGGATTATATTTTATGTGATAAACTCGGCCAGATCCTGCATGAACTCGTCTACCGCTCATGCGATCAATAATTACTTCATCTGGCACATCAAATTCAAGAACATAATCAACATTAATGCCAGCTGCTTTCATCGCATCCGCTTGAGGTACTGTGCGTGGGAAACCATCTAATAAAAAACCATTTTTACAATCTTCTTGAGTGATACGTTCTTTTACTAATGCAATCACTAATTTGTCAGTTACTAATTTACCCGCGTCCATTAATTCTTTAGCTTGTAATCCAAGAGGAGTACTGGCTTTAACTGCAGCACGCAACATATCTCCTGTTGATATTTGTGGAATACCATATTGTTGCATGATAAATTGAGCTTGTGTGCCTTTCCCTGCTCCTGGAGCACCTAATAAAATAATTTTCATTAAAGATAACCTCTTTTTTACTGTGCTAAATACTGAAATAGTATTTTACTACTTGATATTAAGCCATCAGTTTTACATAAATAATTGATTGCCCCACATCCTTTAATTTGAGAAATTTCGTGTTTACAGATCGGGCAAATATAGTTTTCATAATAATTTTGTTGGCAATTTTGACAATAATAGTGCCTTGGGCTTTTTAGATCCATGATATGATCACAAGTTGGACACTTACCTTCTATCGTCATATTATGTTCTTTTTTCGCCATTTTTAGCGTCGGCCTCTAACATGCTTTAATAAACGGCGTCGTTTACGTTGTTGTGATGTGGTCAAGCTATTTTTCCTGCCTTCGAAAGGGTTATTACCCTCTTTGAATTGCACTCGAATTGGTGAACCCATAATTTTTAACGAGCGTCTAAAATAATTCATGAGATAGCGTTTATAAGAGTCAGGTAAATCAGTCACCTGATTGCCATGTATAACGACAATTGGCGGATTATACCCTCCAGCGTGAGCATACTTCAATTTTACTCGTCTACCTTGAACCAATGGTGGTTGATGGTCATCTTGCGCCATTTGCATAATTTTAGTTAATAAAGCTGTACTTACGCGGCGCGTTGCACAGTCATAAGCTTCTTGAATAGAATCAAATAAATTACCAACACCGCTACCATGTAATGCGGAGATAAAATGCAAACGCGCAAAATCAATAAAATCAAGTCGTTCATCGAGAGTCGATTTTATCTGTTCTCTAACGTCTTGTGATAAGCCATCCCATTTATTAACAGCAATGACTAACGATCGACCACTGTTGATAATAAAACCAAGTAAAGAAAGGTCCTGATCTGATATCCCTTCTCTTGCATCAATCACTAGAATGACAACGTTAGCATCTTCAATCGCTTGTAAGGTTTTTATTACTGAAAATTTTTCGACAGTTTCAGTAATTTTTCCGCGCTTTCTAACTCCGGCAGTATCGATTAAGATATATTCGCGCTCGTCACGAGTCATTGGGATGTAAATACTATCTCGAGTTGTACCTGGCATATCGTAAACGACAACGCGATCCTCGCCTAAAATACGATTAGTTAGTGTTGACTTACCAACGTTTGGGCGACCGACGATGGCAACTTTAATTGGTAAATTAATAAGGCTTTCAACGTCATCGAAATCATCTAAAACAGAGTCATCATAGGATTCTGGTAGATCATGGCGCTCATCATCTTCATCGCTAAAAATTGCCTGTTCTTCAAAATTGAAAATTGGATTGAGCACTGTTTCTATCAATGAAGTAACACCGCGCCCATGACTTGCAGCAATTGGATGAACATCACCAAGACCTAGTTCATAAAATTCATTCATGACGATCTCTGCGTCAAGCCCATCAGTTTTATTAACGACCAGAAATGTTGGTTTTTCTCTACTACGAAGGTGCTTTGCAATAACATGATCAGCTGGCATAACGCCAGCTCTTGCATCAACCATAAATAAAACAATATCGGCTTCTTCGATTGCGAGTAAAGACTGCTCTGCCATAAAGCTTTCAATGCCTTCTTCATTGCCATCAATACCACCAGTATCAATAACTATATATTCATGACCTTTTATTTCAGCTCGGCCATATTTGCGATCGCGTGTTAAGCCTGGGAAATCTGCAACTAACGCATCGCGAGTTTTCGTTAATCGATTAAATAATGTCGATTTTCCCACATTGGGGCGACCGACTAATGCAATGACTGGTATCATGTAGTTCTCTTTTTTAAGACAAGTTAAAAATTACTTTTGGCCAAATGTATAAACATTGCCATTTTTAGCTTGAATAATTATTTTATTATCAGCAACTACAGGTTCATTTGCTAAACCACTGCTACTAACTTGTGTTTTTGAAATAATATCGCCAGAATTGATATCAATTAGATAAAGATAGCCTTCATAGTCGCCTACAATAACGTAATTTTGATAAATAATAGGATTAGTTAATTGTCTATGTAGTAAATCTGATTGTTTCCAAATTATTGAACCGCCATTTTTAGATAGCGCATAAAGATTATCATCTTGATCAACGACAAAAATACGGTCTTGATTCATTACAAAACTATGTGTTGAGCTAAGTGCTTTTTTCCAAATAATTTGGCCATTACTTAAATCTAAAGCCGCTATGTTACCATTATACCCGATAGCATAAACTAAGCCTTGTTCAACGATTGGTGTTGTATCCACATCATTAAGTTTTGCAATTTCGGTAGATCCACTAGGCTGAGATATTCGTTGCTGCCAGATTAATTGTCCATCTTTAGTGAAATAGGCATTTACGTGCCCACTATCATCACCAAGAATAATTGCACCATAAGCTGCTGTTGGTTTAGATTGACCACGCAGTGATAAGGTAGGCTCATCATCCATTTGTATTTCCCATGCTAAGTTACCAGTATCTTGTTCAAATGCTTGTAAATAACCATTAGTTGTACGAATGATAACTTCATTTTCAGGTGCAATTGGTTTGGCTAAAACTTCGCCTTTCGCTTGTTTCTGCCAAATGACATTGCCATTATTTTTATCTAATGCATAAACATTTGCTCTCTCTGAGCCTAAATAGACATATTTATCATCTGCGCTCACGCCACCCGAGAGTAATGCTGACTGGCTATGGAAAAAGGAGCTATTTGATAAATCAATATTCCATAAGGTTTTACCGGTTGAAAGCTCTATCGCTTTAACTTCACCGCCTCTACCTGCTGCATAAACGATATTGTTATTTACAGTAGGAGATAGCTGAGAATATATTTTTGTATTACCCGATAAGCTATTACTCCACAGTTGGCTCAGTGGAAATGGAGTCTGCGTCTCTGGAGATGGAGAAATTTCAATCGTATCTTTATCACCACCAAAGATAGAACAACCCGTTGTGATCGATGCCAATGATATAGCTAGTGCACTTGCTAAAAAATATTTACGCAAATTCATGTTTTTTCCTACAAATAGCTTAATTAAGCCTTTAATATATTGTTGTTACTTTGCGGGTGAGAATTTAGGTTTATCTATTTCTCAGCCATTCTTTATTAATTTTTAACTGATTTTTGTTGTTCCTGCGATTGCTTTGCCGCTAAATATTGGGCTTTATTTAGTTTCATTTTTAACTCTTTTTCTTGCTCAGGCGTTGGCTGAGATGCTAATGCTACTTCATACGCATTACAAGCTAGTGAGTATTTTTCCATTTTAGCTAAAGCATCACCTCGGATATTATTAACAATCGATGCCCAATTACTATTAGTTACTTTATCCAAAGATTTTAAGCTATCTTCATATTTTCCAAGTTGATATTGTAATCTTGCAATACGAATATTGATAATAGCGAGCACTGGCTCTGAATCAGTTTTTTTACTAGCGGCAATAAGCAATTGTTCTGCCCCGCTATAATCTTTCTTATTTTCAACATAAAGTTGTGCTGCTTTTAAGTCAGCAAATACACTATAAACAGTATCGTTTTGGTCAGCAAATTTGACTAGTCCATCTATCGAGGTAGGATCATCATTACTAAGCTTAGCTATTAGTTGTTCGTATTGACTTGATGCAACCATCGCCTTTTCTACATTATGTGATTTCCAATAACGCCACCCCCAAAAAGCAAGTAAACCAATTATGATAATCGCAACCATAATTTTCCATGTTTTACCAAGAAACTCTTGAATTTCCTGTAGTTTTTCTTCATTATCAGAATGACTCACGTTATTCTCCTTCGAGTATTTCTAAACATTTTTGGGCTACCAAGTCTTGCTCTATCGCATATTGGTTCCCTGTTTGTAGCTCTTTAATCATCGCTTTTTTTTCTAATACTTCATTACCACCGATAATAACCGCTAATTTTGCACCATATTTATCAGCCTTACTAAATTGTTTTTTGAAGTTAGTGCTACCATAATGGGTCATAATTCGTTTATTTGGCATGATATCACGAATTCTTTCGGCTAATTGCTGAGCAATTGCTGTTGTATTTTGACCATTGACTAATTCGCCTGATGATATCATATAAACATCAATATTATTATCATTTTTCAGTTGGTTATTAACAGTTTGAATAAGTAGTATTAAACGCTCAGCACCAATAGCAAAACCAACACCAGGCGTTGCTTGTCCTCCTAGCTGGCTAACTAATCCATCATAGCGTCCCCCGCCACAAACCGTACCTTGCGCACCTAAGCTACTCGTTACCCATTCAAAAACAGTTCTATTATAGTAATCAAGGCCACGAACCAAGCGTTGATTAATCTTGTACTTTATCCCCGCACTATCAAGTAATTGGCATAGCCCGGCAAAGTGTGTTTTTGACTCGGCATCTAAATAATCAAATAATTTTGGTGCATTATTCAATATTGTTTGTACATCTGCATTCTTTGAGTCTAAAACGCGTAAAGGATTGCTATACATACGGCGCTTACAATCTTCATCGAGAGCATCTTTGTGTTCTTCTAAATAAGCAACTAATGCTTTTTTATAATCAGCCCTTGCTTCTAAAGAACCAATACTATTTAGCTCTAATGATGTATGCTCGGCAATACCAAGCGCTTGCCATAAACGGGCTGTTAGTAAAATTAATTCAGCGTCAATGTCTGGTCCTTCAATACCAAAAACTTCTACTCCAAATTGATGGAATTGACGATAACGGCCTTTTTGTGGTTTTTCATACCTAAATGCAGGACCAAAATACCATAAACGTTGTTCTTGGTTATATAATAACCCATGTTCAATTCCTGCTCGAACGCAGCCAGCTGTTAACTCTGGCCTTAGTGTTAAGCTCTCTTTATCTTTGTCATTGCGAGCATTAAAGGTATACATTTCTTTTTCAACAATATCGGTAACTTCACCGACAGCTCTTTGAAATAGACCCGTAGCTTCAACGATTGGGGTCCGAATTTCATTATAACCATAGCTATTTAGAATTGTTTTTACGGTTTTCTCTACTTGCTGCCAAAGATAACTCTCTGTTGGAAGCAAATCATTCATTCCTCTAATTGCTTGTATTTTTTTTTCTGCCATTTTCATTTCACTACTTAGTTAATTATTCTGTTTTAATTTCAATTCGGTTAGCCAATAATTGTGCTTTTGCTCGAATTTTTGCCTCTAATTCATCGATTATAGCATCATTATCGATTCTACCAATTCTCACACCATCTTCATAAAAACCACTTTTATTATTCCCGCCGGCGACGCCCATCGTTGATGCAAGTGCTTCTCCTGGGCCATTTACTACGCAGCCAATAATTGATACATCCATTGGGGTAATGATATTTTCTAATCGTCTTTCTAGCTCGTTGACCGTACTTATAACGTCAAACTCTTGCCGAGAGCACGTAGGGCAAGCAATAAAATTGATACCGCGTGAGCGAATGCGAAGTGATTTTAAAATATCGAAACCGACTTTAACTTCTTCCGCAGGATCTGCCGCCAGCGAAACACGCAGTGTATCACCAATCCCTTCAGCAAGTAACATTCCTAAACCGATTGCCGATTTTATTGAGCCACTTCTTGCTCCTCCGGCTTCAGTGATACCAAGGTGGAGTGGCTGTTTAATTTGTTTTGCTAATAGGCGGTATGCATCAACAGCCGTAAATACGTCAGATGCTTTAACGCTAACTTTAAATTGGTCAAAATTCAATCTATCAAGTATTTCTACGTGGCGCATAGCTGATTCAACAATTGCTTGTGGTGTTGGTTCTCCATATTTTTCTTGAATATCTTTTTCGAGCGAGCCAGAGTTTACACCGATGCGGATTGGAATATTTTTATCTCGAGCACAATCAACGACACTACGGATACGGCTTTCATTACCAATATTTCCTGGATTAATGCGTAAACAATCTACGCCATATTCTGCGACTTTTAACGCAATTCGGTAATCAAAGTGAATATCGGCAATTAATGGCACATTAGATTGCTGTTTAATTAGCTTAAATGCATCAGCTGCGTCCATCGTAGGGACTGATACTCGAACAATATCAACACCAACACGTTCAAGAGATTGAATTTGTGCGATAGTTTTTTCGACGTCAGTTGTACGGGTATTGGTCATTGATTGGATAGCAATTGGTGCGCCATTACCAATGGGTACATTGCCAACATAAATTCGAGTAGATTCCCGTCGTTTTATTGGCGACTGCGCATGGCTCATATATAACCTAAATAAAATAAAAAATTACTTGTTAATAATATTAGCAAAATTTGTTAAAAATGTCTGCAAAGAATCGGAAAAATTAGCTATATGTTCTTTTTCACAAACGCAATTTTAATTATCGATATTTTTATATTTGCTATTTAATTCGGAATTTTAGCCGCGCAATCATGTTATGTCATTTTTGAGCAAATAATCGGTAATTATACCAAAATTTTAAAAATATCATATTTGTACATTTATTTCATTTTACTTACCTAAATAGATAACAAAAATAAGTTATCTATTTAGGTAAGTAATTCTTTATTATTTTTTAAATAACATTAATATAACCACATAGGTTTTATTGTTATTTGTCATGATTTCATTCTCAAATGACTTAGCTAAATTATAAAAAAATCTTACTAATACTAGCAAGGGCATAGAGTAATTTCTTCTTTTAGTCGTAATTGAAGTACAAATATTTAAGCTCAAAAATATAATTAATATTAGTAAGGAAAAGAAAATGGAAATAAAGTATAAGCACAAAGTATCACTTACCATCATAGCACTATCTCTTTGTAATTTTTACTCCTCTGAAAGTTTCGCAATTACTTGTAATAATGGCGGTGCTTGTCCAGATTATCCCAGTGGCACAAACCAATCCGTTGTACAACAAAGTAATGGTTCACTTTTTATTAGTGGTGATAACCAATCTATTTTTGGCGGTGGGCTTAATAATTTAGCTACAGCTCAAGCAAATAACCAAAATAGCTTTATTGGACTAGGTTGGTCTGGGTTATTCCCTTCAATTGCAGGTACTTTGATTGACAATAGGTTAGAGATATATGACTTAACTTTAAATGTCTCTGGAAGTCAAGGAGCCGATCGCGGGGTACAAACTTTTTTAAAAGATGGTAATCAAGATCAAGCATTAATTACGAGTATAAACGATTACCAAAACTTTAATACCATTAGTAGTGGTAGTTTGAGTACCTCGATAAATGATTCAAATATTTCTCTTGTAACAACTGGGCAGACGGTATCACAAAATACTATTGGTATTAACAGTGAGGCTTACGGTTCTGGTCAAGATCACTCTTTGGAAACACGAGCTAGTAATATATTTGTAGATGGAGCTACTCAATCGGCTATAGGGGTTGTTGCTAAATCCAATGTTGTTGATTCCCTCATTCACGGTAGTACAACGACAGCTACAGCCAATGAGATTTCTACGTTTGGTGCAAAATCGATTGATATCGATATAAATCAAACGAGCATAGAGGTAAAGTCAGCAACAGCAAGTGCGACAGGTATTTACACTGACTATGTTCAAAATGGTGGTAAGGCAGAAATTAATACCGACATAAACTCATTAATTAATGTAATAACTGATTCGGTTAATAGCGGTGATGAGGCTAATGGTGTTTTAGCTAAAACCAATAGTCTTGGTAGTAATGCTACAACAAGCATCGATTTAAGTTCTGATATTACGGTTGCATCAACTAACTCTGCTGGCGTCAATGCTTACGGTATACAATCTCATTCATTTATTAATGATATTGAAAATAGAGGTAAATTAATTATCAGCTCTGCAGGTGCAGATGCAACAGGAATCTATGCTTCGGCAACATTCTATAACCAAAGCGATGATAGAATAAATGGGGGTTTTAATAATCGTTATGGCTCAACTCAAAAAGTAATCAATACGGGCGATATTGAAGTTACGGCAAATACCAAAGCGACAGGTATTGAGGTCGAAGGTTATAATGGTATCATTAGTATTGAAAATAGTAATCGTATCAATATATCTGGCGATAATTCTTCAATAGCAATTAATGTATCAACTGGCAAAACGTTGAATACATCATATCCTTTTACTCAGCAGCCTAATTTGATAACGATTAGAAATAGCGGATACTTAATCACGAATAGTGCTAATAATTATAATGGGAGCGGTATTGTAATTAATGCTGAAACAGGTGTTTTAAATGGTTCAACGGTGACTAATACCGGGATGATTAATGCTCAAGATGTCATTGAAGCATCTTCAACAGTCGCTTCTGATGTTAGATTAAGAAACTCTGGCTGGCTTTACGGTAATATTAATTTTAGTCAAAATGGTAATCATATTATCAATCAGACTAATGGTATTATTAGTGGTGTATATGATTCGGCAAGCGTTGTTGGTACCTCAAATAATGTCGGTCAAATTATATTAGGAACAGGTAATGCACAGTATATTATGACTGGCGGAATATTAAACAGTGATCTTCATATGGGAGACGGAACAAACATTGGCCATATCTCTGGTGCGTCTAAATTGAATTATAATATTCAATTAGAAGGCGGCGCCACGAGGTCGGGAGATAGTAGTAAGTTGACTTTAAAGGGCCAAACCTTAAATGTGTTTACTGATACTGTCAATAATATAAAAGGTGTTAACTTAGTCAATTGGGATAATACGTTATTAGAGAGTTCAATCATTACGTTAGATGGTGACCTCTTCTCTTCAACTAGAACGGGTAACTTAAATATTGATGGTGACTCTATATTATATTCGACTAATCCAGGAACAAGCACTATTAATGGTAATGTTACCAATAGTGGGTTAATTAATTTAGTTAGTACTAAAAATCCAAATGATGTTAGTAAAGTATCAACCTTGTTGATAAAGGGTAATTATAATGGCGATTCAAATAAACGTAATTTAAATGGTTCATCAATTGTTGTTAATACGGTTTGGAATAATGATCTGTCGACTAGTTATAGTGATTCTGTCCATATTACCGGAACCGCAACTGGCTATACCCAAGTAAAAACATTAAACGGTATTATTGGTGATGTAACATCTGATAAAGTTACATGGAAAGATAAATATTCTAATGATGTCATTGTTGTTGATAATCATGCTGTTAATAGTAATAACTTTTACGGTTTCGCAAATACGACGGGAGCAGGATTACTTCTTTTGGTACAAAAAGATGCAAATACCTATGCGTGGCGACTTGCTAGTCCATCCAATCCAGATTCGGGACACATTGTTCCAATTGATCCTAAAGCACCTGGCACGGCTTTAATGCCTTTAGCTAACCTAAATGCTGAATATGCAATTATCAGTACTTTACATCAAAGAGTAAGTGAACAGCAAACGATGGCATGGGATGATTGTTCTACTTGTCAAATAGAACATAATGAAGGGCAAGTGTGGGGGCGATTAATCGGAAACTATGGCGATGTTAAGCAAATCGAAAAGCGACTTGAATATAAATCCAAGTTATGGGGCGCTCAATTTGGTTATGATTTTTCCGTTAATTACGATAAAAATGATAATTCAAGAAGTCATTCCGGTGTTATGGTCACCTACGCAAAAGATAATTTAAAGTTTTATGATGCGCAAAATGTTATTTTTGATACAAATTCACAAGATTATATTTCGCAGCGAGCTCAAACGGGTCATGGGCAATCAGATATTTTTGGCCTCGGAGCTTATTATACTTACTATAGTGAAAATGGTAGCTATTTAGATTTACTTGGAAATTTGACGTATATTCGTAATAAATATACAACCGATGATTCAAGTGATAATAAAAATCATGCTTATGGTGTAGCGGGCTCTATCGAAGTTGGTAGGCCGTACGCTTTAACTAATCATGGTTTGAATAATGGTGATTGGTTACTTGAACCGCAAGCACAGATGATCTATCAATATCTAAAATATAACGATATTGATATCGATCGAGATCATAATTTTGATGTTATTGTTGATCAGCATAATCAGCAAACATTACGAGCAAGGGTTGGTCTGAGATTAGCTTATAATACAGGGACGGAAGAATTAAAAACTCGATCTATTTATTTAATCGCAAATATCATTCACGACTTTATGGGCGGTAAAGGTGTTAGTTTTGGTACTAGTTCTATTGACTACCCAGATAATGCAACATCCGGAGAAGCTGGCATTGGGGCTCAAATACCATTAGGTAATTCATCTTACCTTTATTTTGATACTCGTTATCATCATTCCTTTGGTGATTCAAAAGGAAAATATAAACAATATAATGGAACGATTGGGTATAAATATCATTGGTAGCTAAATTGTAAGGAATGAAAAATGAAAAAAATATTAATTATTATATCACTATTTTCTATGGCTTTAGCAATAACCAGCTGTTCAAGCGAAAATGGTCGATTTAATGTAAAAAATAGTTGGTGTAGTGAGCAATTAACGCCAAAATTAGAGAAGGTAACCATATCAGCAGATATATTATTTGTATATAACAGCTCATCTTTGGATGACTCCTCTTTAGATGGCAAAAAACAATTAGATGGACTCGTTTCTCATTTATTAGGCAATAACTTAAGTGATATTCAGTCGATTAAAATTGTTGGATATACTGACCGAATTGGTTCTAAGCAATATAACTATGATTTAGGTTTAGCCCGCGCGGAGACAATAAAAGAATATTTACAAAATCATAATATTCAAACTAATTATATTATTGAAAGCAAGGGGAAAGAGTACCCGATCACCGATGGTTGTTTTAAATTAGCTGGTGATGAACTAAGGGCTTGTTTACAACCAGATAGAAGAGTGCAATTATACGTAGAAAGAGGAAATTAAGTTATTTTACCTCTAGTATAAATTTTAATATAAAGTGTTACCTATTAGTAATAATGGCTTGGAAAAGTCAAATAGGTAACGCTTATATGCCATATCAACGATGATGATAGGCGTGCTATCACAAGGCAATATAGTTTAATAAATATTTTTAGCCTAGATAACTATTTTTATTTAGCAGGCTTAACTATTAATTGAAGTTGGTGGCGATATATAATGAGTTACCTCAACAAGTTCGGTTTTATTATCTCTCCAAACAAGGAATGCAGTAATTCCAACAATCATTAAAATAATAAATAAACTGATGACAAGTATTCGTTTAGTATATCGTTTTGTTTGTTCTTTATTTGAATAGTTTTTTATGATTTGAATTGATGGTCGATTTAATTGTGTATCAATGTAAGATTGGTATTCATTTTCAGGTAAACCAACAATATCTGCGTAGTTTTTAATATAGCCTTTATAAAAAATTGCAGGTACATTTATTACTCTATCATTTTCAATATCTTGTATTATGCTTGTTCGTACATGGATCTTCGTCGCTATATCACATTCTGTCAAACCTTGGGCTAAACGTAATTTGGCTAATTTTTTCCCCAATGAAACAATATCATCTTTATTTTCAATTGTTTCTTCTTTCATCCGCAAGCCTCACAATAATCGTTATGTTTAGAGTTAATAATGGTAACTCGTTTATTCTTACACATTTTTTTAATTAATCAATCCTTTTTGCTTTAAACCATTGACTTGGTTTCGAAATTTCATCTTGGGCAGAGACAAGTTGCAATTCATACTTGTCTTGTTTTAAGGTTTCAAGCATCACCGCATATACGGCTGAAGTAGTGTGCTCAAACGCTTCAACTAACGATTTACCTTTAAGAATATTAGCTATCAATAAACCACTTGTCATATCACCAACACCAACGGGTTGACGTACACCAAAATTAACGAGTGGTCTATGAATATGCCAAGCCTCATCTTTCGTTATAAGTAACATTTCAAAGCGGTCACTTTGGTAGCCAGCGCTACTCAAATGTTTAACTAAAACGAGTTTTGGACCGCGTTCACAGATTTTTCGACCTGCAATAATTGCTTCATCAACATGATTAATTTTATGCTTACCGGTTAATTCTTCAAGTTCAAGAATATTAGGTGATATGATATCACTTAAGGGTAGCGCTGTTTCACATAAGAACTCTGCTACGCCAGGTGCTACAAAGCATCCCTTTTCAGGATGCCCCATAACAGGATCGCAAATATAGATTGCATTTGGGTTTGCTACTTTAACTTTTTTAACTATTTCAATAATGGCATTACCTTGCTCAGGCGAACCCATATAACCGCTTAGTACTGCATCACAATTTTTTAATTCATCAATAGCACTAATACCATCAACAATATCAATAAGATGAGTTGCTGGCATAACCATTCCCGTCCACTCACCATATTGTGTATGATTTGAAAATTGTACGGTATTTAAAGGCCACACATTGACACCTAACCTACGAATAGGAAACTCGGCTGCACTATTACCTGCATGACCAAAAACAACATGAGATTGAATAGATAGTATATTTTTCATTTTGTTTCCTATTTATAAGTTAGGATTAATACAATGACAAATTTTAATTCCAGATCAGTAAGCAGTAATATTTTTTACCACGGCGTAACAATGTATAACGCTGAAATAAACGGTCATTATCATTAAACTTATAATCAGCAGCAGATTGTCGTTCACCATTGATTGAAATTGCATTTGATTCAATCATTGTCCTTGCTTGACCTCTAGATGGTGCGAGCCCTGCATTAACAATTGCCTGTTGTAAGTCTGCATCTTTATCTAACTGAACGATTGGCATGCCATCTTGCTCTAGTTGCTGAAAATCGTCTTTGGATAATGATTTTAATGAGCCAGAAAACAAACTTTCAGTGATGCGTTTAGCTGCAATTAATCCATCCTCGCCATGAACGAGTTTTGTTACTTGCTCAGCTAAAATATATTGTGCACGAGGTGCAGCGCCACTATTTTTATCTTCTTCTTCAATGGCATTAATTTCTTCAAGTGACATAAATGTAAAAAACTTAAGGAAACGATAAACATCAGCATCTGCGGTGTTAATCCAAAATTGATAGAATTTATAAGGACTCGTTTTTTTAGGATCAAGCCAGATTGCGCCGCCTTCTGTTTTACCAAACTTCGTACCATCTGATTTCGTTATTAGAGGCACGGTTAAACCAAATACTTGTTTTTGATGTAAACGTCTTGTTAAATCAATGCCTGAAGTAATATTACCCCATTGATCCGAGCCACCAATTTGTAGTACTACATTATGTGCTTTATTTAAGCTTGCAAAATCATAAGATTGTAATAAATTGTATGCGAACTCAGTAAATGAAATCCCAACATCATCGCGCTCAATACGTTGTTTTACTGCTTCTTTACTAATCATTGCATTAACTGAAAAATACTTACCAATATCTCGCAAAAAGGTAAGCACACTCATATCACCAAACCAGTCATGATTATTTACTACGATGGCTGAATTATTTCCGCAATTAAAGTTTAAAAATGGCGAAACTTGTTTTTTTATTTTATCAACCCAATCTTGAACAATATCTTGTGTATTTAGTTTACGCTCAACGGCTTTAAAACTAGGATCACCAATTAGGCCCGTTGCGCCACCGACTAATGCGATTGGTTGGTGCCCTGCCAGTTGAAAACGTTTTAAACATAACAGGGGTACAAGGTGACCTAAATGTAAACTATCAGCAGTTGGATCAAAACCACAATACAGTGAAATTTGTTCTTTTGATAACAACTCTGCTAGTGCTTTTTCATCTGTGACTTGGGCAATAAGGCCCCTTTCTTCAAGTTGTTTAATCACATTTGTTGACATAATATTACCTTTATCTCTGTTTAATTTATTTCTTTTTGTTGTCAAATAATTAGCTTTAAATTGATCTATTTTATTATAAAAAGCATTAAACTCTATTTTCTAGCCCAAAAGTATAACTTATTATTATTTCAATGTCTGCTACAGACTACTATTCTCAGCTATTTATTATGGTAGAGATTATTGGCATTATCAAAATGATTTAATACGTCATTCTCTGGTTTTTTCCCAAGCAAACTTATCATAATAATTGCGACTGATGAAAAGACAAATCCAGGAATTAAAGAATATAAGTTCCACCATTCGAATTTTATCCATAGTAAAACAGTAAATGCACCGACGAGCATTCCTATTAGAGCGCCATTACGAGTCATACGACGCCAAAATACTGAAAAAATAATAATAGGCCCAAATGCCGCCCCAAAGCCGGCCCAAGCATGACTTACTAGATCAAGAACACTATTATTTGGATTTATTGCTAATAAAATCGCTATCACGGCAACAAGTAAAACCATCATTCGCCCAACCCAAACGAGTTCTTTTTGCTTCGCTTTTGGTCGAAAAAAAGCACGATATAAATCCTCAGTAATTGCGCTTGAACATACGAGTAATTGACAACTTAATGTACTCATTACTGCAGCTAAAATGGCTGCAAGTAAAATTCCAGCTATCCATGGGTTAAAGAGTAGTTTCGATAATTCAATAAAAATACGTTCTTGTTTGCCATCATTGATTAAGTAAGCGACTTGTGGATGATTAGAAAAATACGCAATACCAAAAAAGCCAACAGTAATAGCGCCCATTAAACATAAAATCATCCAAGTCATGCTTATTCTTCGGGCATTTTTCATCACTTGGTGTGAATCCGCTGCCATAAATCTCGCTAAAATATGTGGCTGGCCAAAATAGCCTAGTCCCCAACCTAATAGCGAGATAATGGCAATAGTATCCATTCCTGAAAATAAATTGAGATAATTTGGATTTAGATGATGAATTGATTCTATTGAGTTATCAAAGCTACCACAAGAGATCATAACCATTATCGGAGTAAGAATTAAGGCAAACATCATTAAGCTAGCTTGTACTGTATCTGTCCAACTAACCGCTAAAAAGCCACCAATAAAAGTATAGGCAAAAGTTGCACCCGCGCCGGCTAACATTGCCCAGCCGTAGCTTAAACCGAATGTACTTTGAAATAATTTAGCCCCAGCAACCACACCCGAAGCACAATAAATAGTGAAGAATACTAAAATGATAATTGCGGAAATTAATCTTAATAGCGAGCTGCTATCATTAAATCGACGAGAAAAATAATCAGGTAATGTTAATGAATTATGGTTAACTTCGGTAAAAACACGCAAACGCCCAGCAATTAATAGCCAATTTAAATAAGCGCCGATAGTTAAGCCAATTGCAATCCAACTTTGTGATATACCATATAAAAAGACTGCACCTGGTAGCCCCATTAATAACCAGCCACTCATATCTGAAGCTCCGGCCGATAATGCGGTAACAAAACTGCCTATTTTTCTACCACCAAGAATGTAGTCGCCAAAATTTTTAGTTGCACGGAAGGCAAAAAAACCAATCGCTATCATACCGACGATATAAATAGCAAAAGTAATAATCATAGGTAAAGACATAATATATTTAGTCATTAAATAATCAGCCCGCTAGCTTAGCATAGAATTATTCAAAGCCAAAAATTATGACTAAAGGTATTAATAATTGTTATAATGTTAAAAGATAATAAATTCTCATTAAGAAGCATTGTGAAGCAGAAAATACGAATTGAAATATTACAGCGTCTACAAGATCATATTAAAGATCCAACAACAGAATTGATTTATCATTCGTCGTTTGAATTATTAATTGCCGTATTGCTGTCAGCTCAAGCAACTGATGTGAGTGTTAATAAGGCGACAAAGCCACTATTTGCCATTGCTAATACTCCCGAAAAAATTTTAGCATTGGGACTCGACAAATTAAAAAGCTATATTCGTACTATTGGGCTTTATAATAGTAAAGCTGAAAACATTATGAAAACTTGCCAAATATTAATTGAGTTGCATGCTAGTGAAGTACCTGAAGATTTTAATCAGCTTATTGCTTTACCCGGTGTCGGGAGGAAAACCGCTAATGTAGTATTAAATACGGCATTTGGTCATCCAACTATCGCTGTTGATACACACATATTTAGAGTATGTAATCGTACTCGATTTGCTCCAGGTAAGAATGTTGATGTAGTTGAAGATAAGCTATTAAAAGTTGTGCCAGATGAATATAAAATCAACTGTCACCATTGGTTCATATTACATGGGCGTTATACTTGCATAGCAAGAAAGCCTCGGTGTGGGGCTTGTGTAATTGAAGATTTATGTGAATTTAAAGATAAGGTTTATCCTGAGTAATTTGTAATGTCAAAAAATTATCGTCCTACAGATGAAGAGTTAGCGCTATTTAATAGTATTATTGTTAATACAAAAAAAATTAAACAAGATACTGTCGTGCATACTCCAAAAAAGCAAAATAGGGTGGCTGCTTATGAAAAAAAGCAACGACAAGAAAATGGTAACAATGAATTTTATTTTTCTGATGATTTTCAGCCTTTGTTACAAGATGATCCGATCCGTTATTCTAGAGAAGATAGTGATCCAAATGAACTTAAACGATTAAAACGCGGATTCTATGAACCTGATTTTTTTTTGGATTTGCATGGACTTACTCAAAATGAAGCTAAAAAAGAAATTGCAGCTCTAATAGCCGCTTGTACTAGAGAGCGGGCATCATGTGCTTGTATTATGTATGGTCATGGTAAAAATATTCTTAAAAAGCAAACGCCTATGTGGCTTGCTCAACATCCAGATGTGATCTGTTTTCATCAAGCTCCCAAAGAGTTTGGTGGTGATGCGGCATTATTAGTCCTGTTTGATGTAGATAAACATACAGAGTCTTTTTTTCGCTAATCAAGATGATTAAATACCAAATATTATTCAGTGGTTTCTTTTTCATAATAAAAATAAACCACTGAACTGTGAGCCGCTTAAATCAACATTTTAGCAAAACGAATGCTATCTAAATACGATTAAAAAGTGATGGTAGTTTTTAATCCTAAAACGAAAGCATCAGATGTTCGCTTAATTCCCCCAGGATTATGCCAATATTGTAAGTCAGGTTGTAGTTCAAACCAAGATGCCAATTTGAAACGATAATAAAGCTCTGCATTTAATGCATTCGTTGCAACGGGGCTATATAGTGGATTTTTATAATCTGTTATATTAAGTGCTTTATTCTTATTTTTTTGTCCTTTAGCATAGTGACTACTGAAATCAGTATAAGAAATACCAAAGCCAAGCCAATCTTCAGGCCTAATATCAAATAAACCGCGATAACGCAAAGATGTAGAAATTACATAATTCATAAAATTACTACGTTCATCATGATAACTACCGCTCACTGAAACACTCAAGCCTCGATTTGGGTCATTTTTATGTTGTGTTAGTTGCTGATTCATTCCAGCATACATAAACCATGTATTTTTATAAGACTTATCTTTATAGAGATCTTTTTGTTTCGCATTAGTATATAACAAACCTATGTTATATGCCCCGGGTAAGCCATTTACAAAAGTATGGGTTTCAATTTCTAATGGTAGTAAAAACCCTTTGCTTCCACTCGTTGACCAACTCCACGCATGGCTTCGTTCGGTAGCTTTATTGTTTTGCTCCATAATCCCAGTTTTAAATGTTAACGCTGGCGTTATTTTATAGCTAAGAGTTGTCCCCCATGTGTGAATATTCCAGTTACTCCAAGTCAAAGAATTGGCAGATTTTCCCCCACACAATGTGCGAAGTTGAAAATCACAAGGAATTGTTTGGTCAAACTCTTGGGTTTTATTCATCATACCAATACGCCATGTTAGGCGGCGATCATCAAAGCTTCTAGCGAAAGTTAGCCAACCTAAGCGAGTGATTGAGCCGCCACCAGCGCTTTCTTGTGTTTGGTCATTGTTAAGTACCCGATAATCTTGAGTGCGTTTAATCGTCAGATCATCATTGTGATTTCGATTAACAATATTACCCTCTATACGTGCATCTGGGATGCCTGTCCATCGCTCAAGATCTTGGTTAAATGTCACTGCAAATTGATCAATATATGCAACATGTTTATTTTTATCATATCCACCGCTCATATTGTATGCTGTTTGACTTAAATAATTGCTATTAAAAGTAAAGCCATTATTTGATAAGATGGGCCTGATCCCTAACATATCCCCGAATATTCCTTTTGATGGAGGTTCAAATCCTAGTACAATGCCGTTCCACTCGCGATCAGTATTGGCGATTGCTGGCATAGTTAGAAATAAAGATAAGAGCATTATTATTTTTTTTTTCATAATCAACCTTCTATTTTTTACTAATAAAAAAACCTGAATAGATTAGCTCAATAAATGAACTATTCCATTCAGGTTTTTGCCTAGTTTTATCTAGTAACACACCTAAAAACAGTATTGTCTATGTTTATAACAACCGTATTAATGGTTATTTTGTTATGGTCTTTTAAAAAGATCCAAACTGCGGCGTAGACTATAATACTAACAATCTATTAGCTACATAATTTATCAATTATTATGACTGAAATCACATTATTTTGAAAAAAGTACATTTTTTCATTATCTACTTTGAGGCTAGATCAAATGGGTATGTTTCATCACGAGAGGCTTTGAATTGACGCTTAAATTTCGGGTAACTCATTGTTAAAAAGTTCGTTGATAGCACTTGCAGCGTTAGTTAGGCTTAACAAAATACTTAACCTTGGCCAAAGCTTAAACGAGTCAGCATAAATTGCGAGAAAAGATTTTAAATTACATGATGGCGATAAAATAACATCGTATTGATATTAAAATAATACCAGATATTGCTATATAAAAAATAATGGTAAAATCTTATATTGAGTTATAAAAAAGCCAGCTTAATAAATTAAGCTGGCGAAACATTGGAAGCAATGTGAGCAATGTCATACTCTTTTAGATGAAATTATCTATCGGAGCACAATTAATGATAATAATTATCATTTACATAATCAAGCAATATTTATAAAATTTACAATTTATTTTGTAAGCCTTTGATAAAAATTACTTTTCATAAAAGGTCTCGACACCTTCTTCATCACTCTCATCCCAGTCATCAAAATCATCATCTTCAGATGCGTCTTCAATCGCTTGTTGATGATAGTCATCCCACATAAATTCAACTTTTTCTTTCGGTTGTTCTGCTTGTTCTTGCTCTCTTGGGTGATCATTAATATAAGTCATCAAGTCCCAGCAAAGCGGTTTAACCCCTTCTTGGTTCACAGCAGAGATTAAATAATATTTATCTTCCCAACCAAGTTTTGCAACGATTTCAGCTGCTTTATTAGCTGATTCTTCTTTACCTAATACATCGGCCTTATTAAATACTAACCAGCGCTGTTTTTTAGCTAAAAGATCGCTGTATTGCTCTAGTTCCTGAATAATAATACGTGCATTTTCGGTAGGATCTGATTCATCGATTGGCGCGATATCAATTAAATGAACTAATACTCGGCAACGTTCGAGATGTTTTAAAAATCGAATACCAAGGCCTGCTCCTTCAGATGCTCCTTCAATCAATCCTGGAATATCTGCAACGACAAAGCTTTGTTCATTATCCATTCTGACAACACCTAGGCTTGGTACAAGTGTTGTAAATGGATAGTCAGCAACTTTAGGCTTAGCGGCGGATACGGCTCGAATAAAAGTAGATTTACCTGCATTTGGTAGCCCAAGCATACCAACGTCGGCAAGTAGCAACAATTCGAGTAAAATATCTCGTTTCTCACCTGGCGTACCATCAGTTTTTTGTCTCGGGGCCCGATTAACAGAAGATTTAAATCTTGCATTACCTAAACCATGAAAGCCACCTTTAGCAACCATAATTTTTTGCTGGTGTTTAGTTAAGTCACCAATCACTTCATTGGTGTATTTATCAATGATTCGAGTACCTACAGGAACTTTAACGGTAATATCATCACCTCGTTTTCCTGTACAATCCGAGCCTTGACCATTTTGTCCTCGGCCTGCTCGATACGCTTTTTCAAAGCGAAAATCAATTAGGGTATTTAAATTATCATCGGCAATGAAATAAACATCACCACCATCACCACCATCGCCACCATCAGGTCCGCCTTTGGGGATATATTTTTCGCGACGAAAGCCGACGCAGCCATTACCGCCATCACCGGCTTCAACTCGGATGGAAGCTTCATCAACAAACTTCATTCTTGTTCTCCTTTTTTCCGGTTAATTAAAAACCCTTTTCTATGATGCCATATTTTATGGCCGATTGTGGCAAACATTGCGCCACACACTACAGCTATTGCACCAATATAACCAAGCACATTGAGATACTGCATAGTAAAACTCTCTGGCCACAATAATGCGAACAGATCTGAAAAAACTAATGCAAATAGCGGTGTTAAGGTCGTAACTGCACTAACTTGTGCTGCTTGCCAGTATTCCATCGCTGTCACTAAAGCGCCATATGCAATAATTGTATTTAATCCACAGAATATTACCGCAAAAATTTGCGTCATATTCGCATTTCGTATTTCAGTTGGTGAAGCTATTGGCAATAAAAAGATTGAACATATAACATAAATTAACCAAAGTAACTGCTCAGCACGTAATTTTTTTAATAATACTTTTTGTGCCAAGGCATATAATGCCCAAACAATAGCGGCAAATAAACCTAGCCAAACACCTAAACCATATTCAGACAGATTTGCAAAAAGGCTGGTAATATTTTTATTAAAAAATAAAATTAGTCCAGCTACAAGTATAATAATTCCAATAATTTGCGATGGTCTTAAGCGTTCTTTAAAGACGATTGCACTTGAAATCATAAATACAACTATACCTAATTGAGCTACGACTTGAGAGGTGGTAGGTGATAGGTATTTTACGCCAGAGGCAAATAAAATAAAATTACCGAGTAAACCAAATCCTGCAATCACCAACAGTACAAAGCGGCGACGTTTTTTAAAAATAGTAAGACTTGGGAACTGTTTTTTATAGGCTAGCCAGATAGTTAATCCACATGCTGAAATAAAAAAACGATACCAAACAAGGGTATAGGGATCAATTGCAACTAAGGCATATTTCATTGCAATAGGTACTGCGCCCCACATAATGGCGGTTAGTATTGCTAATAAAAAACCAATTTTTACATTCTGCTGTTTAATCATAGTGGAAGACCACAAAATAATGATTTAGTATCGCTTAAACTAACTCAGAGTTAATTATTAATCAATCTTGTAAATGGATCTTACTATTGATTAAAAATAAACGAAAAAGCCCCACAAAACAGTGAGGCTTTTAAAATCAAGCTTATTTTAATTAGCTATTAGCAACGACGCTGATATAACGACGATTTTTAGGTCCTTTTACTTCAAACTTTACTTGGCCATCAATTAGCGCAAATAATGTATGATCACGACCACAGCCAACATTTGTTCCTGGGTGGAATTGTGTTCCACGTTGACGAACTAAAATGTTACCAGCTAAAACTTCCTGACTACCATAACGTTTAACACCTAAACGTTTACTTTGGGAATCACGTCCATTACGTGATGAACCACCAGCCTTCTTATGAGCCATTGTTAGTTACTCCTATTAAGCTATTGCAGTGATCTTAACATCAGTGAACCACTGACGGTGACCTTGTTGTTTACGGTAATGTTTACGACGACGGAATTTAACAATCTTAATTTTGTCGCCACGACCGTGTTCAACGATTTCTGCTTTAACTGTTGCACCTTCAACAAACGGAGCACCAACTTGGATGTTTTCACCATTTGCTACCATTAAAACTTTATCGAATACGATTTGAGCACCGGTTTCGACTTCTAATTTTTCCAAGCGAACGACTTGGCCTTCGCTAACTCGGTGTTGTTTACCACCACTTTGGAAAACTGCGTACATATCTAACTCCGCAATAAAAAGCAGACGACATCATCTAAATTATTTACAGTCTGCATAGATTGATCATATAGGGCGTGAATTTTACGCAAAAAACATTTTTGTTGCAAGGGCTGTTTAGTAAAAGATCGCAAAAAGTCACAAAAAAGATCGATTGACCTATCTTTTTAACGTTACAATAGTGCATATATTACCTCTATTTGAAATAAAATGTTAAAAAGAAAAGTAGGATACAGCGTATCAATTGTTAATCGGCTGACATTGCTGATGCTTTTTCTTGCCGCCGTTGCGCTAATTGCATTATCAATATCGGTGCGTATTGCTAATGACACTAAAGGTGGGGCCTATATGACTAATCAATTAGGCTTACTACGCATGAAAAATTATCAGCTTTTATCGATGGTTCCTTTAGAGCCGCGCCAATATTTTCGTTTAGACTTATTTGCAGATATTCCTTTGTCTTCAAAATATAGTGAGCTACTTGCACGTTATCAATTACTTGGTGAATTTGATCAGCTCCAAAAGCTATGGGTTAATGAACTTGTTCCTAAAATTAAACAGGCTAAATCGATTGATGATATTCGGCAGATGATTAATAGTTACGTTGCACAAATTGATTATTTAGTTCATAGCATAGATCAAAAGACGGAGGATCAGCTAGTGATGATATCTCGTCTACAGCTTTTATTCATCGTGATTATTGTCCTAGTATTGTCTGCTCAAATGTATTATTTACGCAAATATTTACTTATTCCTTGGAAAAAACTTATTAATATGGCCGAAGCGATTTCTCAGCATAATTTTAGTGAGCGTTTTAAATTAGGCCGAAAAAGAAATGAATTAGATCTGCTTGGGCTTGCATTCAATAATATGTCTGAACAAATTGAGTCACAATATTCATTGTTAGAACAACGTGTTGTTGAAAAAACAGCAGAATTGCAGCTTAAAAATAGTATTGTTTCTTTTTTATATTGGGCGACAAAACAGTTACATACGTCAAGGCCTTTATGCGAGCGATTTTTAGTTATATTGAATCAGTTGGAAAAATTAACGCCGTTAAGTCAATTTCAAATGCGGTTTTATGAAACCGATGATCTTGAACGTTACCAACAAATTGGCTATGGTAATGCACAAAAATTGCCTCATTGCCAAGAAAAGGCGTGTTCAGCTTGCTTGATCCCCTCTAAACCGCTTTCAAGTAAAGGTAAATCCCTTCGTTGGTATTTACAAGATAGTTGCGAAAAATATGGCTTATTATTTGCCATTTTACCTGATGATGAAATATTAACTGATGAGCAAGAAAATTTAATTTTAGGCTTAATCGAACAAATGACGTTAGCGATTGCGCTTGATAGGCAAATTGAGCAACAAAAACAATATTTACTAATGCAAGAGCGATCGGCGATGGCAAGAGAATTACATGATTCGATTGCACAATCGTTATCGTGCCTGAAAATACATATAAGCTGCTTACAAATGCAAGTTGAGCCCTCTTCACAAGAGAGTATTAAACTACTTAATACAATGCGTAAAGAAACGAGCATTGCTTACTCTCAGCTGCGTGAACTAATTACAACTTTTCGCTTAAGACTAAATCAAACGGGGTTTTATGCTAGCTTACAAGAACTGGTTAAAGAATTTGAACAAAAACTGGGGTTTGCTTTTACTCAAAATTATCAGCTACCACTAAATATTATTAATACCAAATATACGATCCACCTACTTCAGATTATTCGTGAAGCATTAAATAATATTTATAAGCACGCCAAGGCTTCACAAGTTACGCTTAATTTTACTATTGAAAGTAATCAAATTATTTCAATTAGTATTGAAGATAATGGTGTAGGAATTCAAAATAAAAATACAGAAGAAAACCATTATGGATTAATTATTATGCAAGATCGTGCTGAATTATTAAATGGTAACTTGATAGTTGAAAGCATTCCTTTTAAAGGAACTAAGGTTATGATAACGTTTAAGCATAATTCTGATATTCCATTAACGGTGATTTAAGGCTTAAAATATGGAACAACTAAAAACAACAATATTACTAATTGATGATCATCCAATGTTGCGTAATGGTGTGAAGCAGCTTATTAATACTGTCCCACATTTTCAAGTTATTGGTGAAACGGGTCATGGGATAGAAGGGATAGAATTAGCTCAAGAGCTTGATCCTGATATTATTTTACTTGATATTAATATGAATGACATTAATGGCCTTGATATTTTACGCCATCTGCGTAGTAAAAATGTCGCTAGCCGCATTATCATGTTTACCGTATCTGACGATAAAGCAGATATCATAACGGCTTTAAAAAATGGCGCTGATGGTTATTTGCTAAAAGACATGGAGCCTGAAGATTTTTTACAATCATTACAAGAAGTCATGAATGGTAAATTAATGATGGGAGGAACAACAGCCGATATTATCCTCAGTTATATGCGAGGAGAGCAGCAAGCAGCTACGCAAAATCACGATGTTAACACCCTAACACCTAGAGAACATGAAATATTTAATTTACTTGTTCAAGGCCTATCAAACAAATTAATTGCTAAAGAGTTAGATATTGTTGAAAGTACCGTTAAAGTACATGTAAAAAGTATCTTTAAAAAGCTAAACTTTAAATCACGAATGGAAATGACAGTATGGTACCTGCAAAGTAAAGAGTAGTTTTCATGCATTTCATTAATCGTGTTTTAATATCACGGTATCGATAAAATTTGAACTCGCTAATTAATCACTTATAACATAAAAGAACTTTTATTTTGAATATTGAAACTCGCTTAAAAATCATCTCTTTTCTACAATTTTTCATTTGGGGAACATGGCTTATAAGCCTTAGTGCTTATATGATTAAAACGTTAGGTTTTAGTAGTATTGAGGTTGGCTTAGTATATGGTAATGTTGGTATTGCTTGTCTATTTATGCCAAGCATACTTGGAATTATTGCTGATAAATGGATCCCCGCCAACTATCTTTATTTGCTCTGTCACCTAATTGGCGCAATCTCATTAGCGATAGCCGGGTTTGTTACTAACCCAACGATTATGATATTAATAATGCTTATTCATTGTTGTGCATTTATGCCTTCAATTTCATTATCTTATTCCATTATTTTTTATTTTTTAGCTAAAAACCAAAGAGATCCTGTTAGCTATTTCCCTAAAATGCGGGTCTATGGCACGGTCGGGTTAATTTCTGCAATGTGTATAATAAGCTTATTAAAACTTGAATTAAGCCATATCCAATTATTTATTGGCGCGGCAGTTTCACTATTGCTAGTCGTATTTATTGCTATGTTACCTTGTATTTCTATAGTGCAAAAAAATGAAAAAAAATCATGGATTTCAATGCTTGGGCTTGATGCGTTAATATTATTCAAACAATACAATATGTGCATATTTTTCTTATTTACACTCTTTTTAGGTGCTATTTTGCAGATAAATAACGCATTTATCAGCCCTTTTTTACATGATTTTAATGGGGGGAGTGACTATCAAACGAGCATTGTCGTTGCCTACCCTGGCATTTTATTATCTTTATCTCAAGTGTCAGAAATCTTTTTTATTGTCTGTATTCCTTTCTTTTTAAGACAGTATGGTATTAAAGGGGTTTTACTAATTAGCCTTTTTGCTTGGATCCTACGTTTTGGTTTTTTAGCTTATGCAGATCCATCATCATATGGGCTTATATTGTTTATTTTATCTATGCTCGCTTACGGCTGTGCATTTGATTTTTTCAATGTATCAGGTTCCATTTTTATAGAAAAATCGGTTACCGAGGATATCAGAAATAGTGCTCAAGGGCTCTTTATGATTGTTAAAGGGTTTGGTGCTTATCTAGGTGCAGTTTTGGGTGGTATTATTGTTAATATTTTTACTGAAAATAGCACCCGTGATTGGTCAACTATCTGGCTTATTTTTTCGTCATATGCAGCTGTGCTCTTTATTTTATTTCTTTTCAGTTTTAAACCTAATAAGAAAGAAGCCTTTTAACGGCTTCTTTTGTTGTAAAAGATAATGATAAATTTATTCGCCAATTTTATTAAAAAATATCACATCAATGATTAACTCTTTTACATTTTAATTAGCAATTGTGCGGATAATTGGATTTTATTCATCTGATTAAAAATTTTTCTTTACACCTTGCGGACATTGATAAAAAAGTGAATATAACTATTAAATTAGGCGTAAAATCGATAGGTAGTAAATAGATTAGGGCTTGTTACTAAAGTAGTCTAGGAATAGAATACTATATTATTTTTATAGAAAAAATAAATTGAAGTTATGACCATTAGCCAAATTATTTGCTATTTGCTATAAGTTATAATCTTGAATCACATCGATTGGCACCTTTAATGATGTCATAGTCGTTAATTATATTTAGTCTATTAAATTGAATTTTTATAAGATGGTAAAGATTTGATTAAACATGGCATCAAAGGATCCTAGATGAAGCGAAGCCTCATTTCTCTCTTTTTTATTTTTAGTTGTAATGTGTTTGCCGCAGAGACTCAATTAAATGAGCCTGCTACCTCAACTACTCAAAAACCAGCTGATGTCGATGTTTGTCTATCTGCTTATTTAGATGGCTTAAAAAGTAGTGATTTCACTCAAGCTGTTCAGCGCTGTATCAATGTTCCTGATAGCCAAGGGAAAAATGAATATCTAGCAGGATTAATGTATTCAAATGGGCAAGGTGTTGAACGAAACTTTAATGCTGCTTTAGAATATTTTTCACGTTCAGCAGAACATAATTATGCAGATGGTCAATACTCTTTAAGTTTAATGCTATTGGATAATAAAGATAATGAAACCCTGTATAAGCAAGGATTATCGTGGTTAGAAAAAGCTGCTAATCAAAATCATATGTTAGCACAGTACTATTTGGGCGCATTATATTTTGAAGGTGATGGGGTTGAACGCGATTATAACAAGGCAAAAGCGTTATTAGAAAAATCAGCTCAGCAAAATTATGCGCCAGCGCAATATCATCTTGCTTTAATGTATGTAAATGGCGTTGGAGTAACAACTGATTTTAACAAGGGCTTGGCGTTATTAAAACAAGCAGCTGAAAATAATGATAGTAATGCACAAAACACTCTCGGTTTTATTTATGCTGAGGGGAAACAAGTTGAACCAGATTATGAATTAGCCAGAAAATGGTATGAAAAAGCAGCAGAGCAAGGACTAACTTATGCCCAAAATCAGCTAGCAAATATGTACTATAAAGGCGATAAAATTGAAAAAAATTATCAACAAGCACTCAAGTGGTATACAAAGTCTGCTGAACAAGGCGATCTTATCTCAATGGCAACAGTTGGTTATATGTATGCTAACGGCCAAGGTGCGAATCAAAATTATCCTGCTGCTTATTCATGGTATGAAAAAGCCGCTAATAACGGTTATGTTCCTGCGCAAACAGTGCTTGGTTTAATGTATCAACAAGGGCTAGGATTAGATGCACCAGATTATCAAAAATCGAGTGAATGGTACCAAAAAGCCTCAGATAAAGGTGATGCAGCGGCGCAAAATAGTTTAGGTGTTTTTTATGCTAGTGGTAAAGGTGTAGAACAAGATGCATTTAAGGCTATCTCTTTTTATGAAAAAGCTGCCGTTCAGGGATACACGCCTGCACAAAATAATTTAGGTTTAGCATATCAGACCGGGTTTGGTAGCTTAAAAGCAGATCAAGATAAAGCATTATATTGGTTTGAAAAGGCAGCAAAACAAGGATATTCAAAAGCTCAAGATAATCTAACGAGCTTAAAAGATCAGATTGCTGCACAAAAAACAGTAGAGAGCAAAAAAGTATCGACTCCCCCAAAAGGACAAGTCGCTATTGTTAGTAGCAAGGATAAAGTAAAAACTAACAACACCAATAAAGCCGTAAATAACAATGCAAGCCAATTGAGCCAAGTTAATTCTGGCGAAATGGCTATTGTTGATTTACGTATTGGCGATAATAAAAATAGTTCTCGTTTTGTAATTGAATCCTTGAAACCAATTACTTATACACTTACGCCAGATACAGATAATTCATTTACCTTAATTCTTGATAAAATGACGGCAAGCCAAGAAGTATTAACGCGCTTAAATAATCGTATAAAAAGAATGTCTGGTTCTATTTTGTCAATTAAAGCAGAACAAGAACACGATAATTTAAAACTCGTTATCAAATTAAAGAAAAACATCTCTAATCTGAAAAAGATCCAGTATAAAGATAATAATAATCTTTTAGTCCTTGATTTTATGTTTTAAGTTTAATAATTAAAATAGATTAGCTCGGCTATTTATCTTCTTGTATAAAAGCTAAATGGCAGAGTTAATTTATTAATAATACTTTTTTACGCTAAAGTACTCTCGTTAATATCATTATCAATCAAATCCATCCTATCCGTGTTTTACCGGTTATCAATAACGAACCTATGGTAATTGGAATTACCCATATAATGGTTTATTAAAATTTGATAATGACTAAGTAGTAAAATGTACTCAATATTATTGAGTACATTTTCTCACGAATTATGACTAAACCAATTGAGCTTTTCACGTAACGCAACAACAGATCCAATAATAATAATACTTGGGCTGCGGGCTTGTAATGCCATATTCGATAATTCTTGTAGTGAACCACTGATAGTTTTTTGTTTGGTCGTCGTTCCCTCTTCGATAATCGCGGCTGGTGTATTTGCCTCCATACCATGCAACATTAGCTGTTTTTGGATATTTTCGGCTTGCGATAAGCCCATATAAAAGACTAACGTTTGTTTATCCGCGGCAAGGCTTTGCCAATCAAGGTGACTACCATCTTTTAAGTGGCTGGTAATTAAGCGTACACTATGCGCATAATCACGATGAGTTAAGGGAATACCGCTATAAGCAGAGCAGCCGGATGCAGCTGTAATTCCCGGAACAACAGAAAATGGAATATCAGCATTGTAGAGTGTCTCTAGCTCCTCGCCTCCTCGACCAAAAATGAAGGGATCACCACCTTTCAATCTTACAACGCGTTTTCCTTTTTGTGCTTGCTCAAGTAACATTTGATTTATTTGTTCTTGTGGAACACAATGAAAACCTGCTCGTTTACCAACAAAGACTCTCTCAGCATCACGACGAGTTAAATTCATGACGTCATCAGAAACCAATCTATCATAAACAATAATATCGGCTTGCTGAATTTGTTGTAATCCTTTTAATGTTAATAAACCAGGATCACCTGGGCCTGCACCAACTAAGACGACCTCACCACGATCAACAACCGGTTCATTAAATAGTGATTGTGTTAATTTTTCAACCTGATCTGAATCATTATTCGCTAAAGATTGAGCTAAGCGATCATGCACAAATAATTTTTCCCAAAAACGGCGCCTTTCAGTAATCGTTTTGTACGTTGCTTTAACTTTTTTCCTCAAATAACCAGCATAGTTGGCTAATTGACCTAGATGATGAGGTAAAATAGCCTCTAGTTTTTCTCTCAATAAGCGTGCTAAGACAGGTGCTCTGCCTGCTGATGATACTGCAACGATAATGGGGGAGCGATCAATTATCGAGGGCATAATAAAACTTGCTGATTGAGGTGAGTCGACCACATTACAAAAAATATGTTGTCGCTCTGCTTCTTCGCTAATTTGCTGATTAATTTCGTTACTATCTGTTGCTGCAATAATAAGCCATTTGCCCTGTAGTAATTCTGGATTAAATTCACCGGTGGCCAGTTGAAGTTGCTTTTGTGCACCCCAGAATTGGAATTGTTCGTTAAATGTTTTCGCATTTACGGTTATTTTCGCGCCAGCTTCAAGTAAAAGTCTCGCTTTACGCTCTGCAACTTCGCCACCGCCAACTAAGAGGCAGTCACGATTTTCAAGTTTGCAAAATATGGGTAAGTAATCCATAGAGCCTCAAAAAAAAATAATATTGATCCTAATTTAGCAAACTATGGATCAATATTAAATAGATTAATTTAGGTTTAGATCCTTAACTTGATGAGTAAAAGTATCTACCATGTGTTGATAAATTATATCAATATAACTTATTCGTTTTGAAATGACTTTAGTCTGATTTTATTTGCACAATCCCATCTTCATTAACTTTTACTTCATAGTGAGCGATAGAGTATTGTTCATCTTCAAAGCAATAGCCATCTTTTAGACGAAAGCGCTGCTTTTTAAGTGGGCTTGCTACCCATAAATCATCGTCGTGTTCGGCAATAATACCACGAGATAATACACTCGCTTTAGCAAAAGGATCAATATTACTTAATGCATAAAGTTCATTGTTATTCGATGGGCGAAAGACAGCAACATGCTCGTTATTAACGCGGGCACAAACGCCCGTTGCAGGTAAAATATCATCAAGTTTACAAATTGTTATCCATTGACTCATATTCATTCTCCTTATCTTCTTTCTCGTTCTTCTGCTGTTGCAGGGCGATGCTGATCTCGTTCTGGGACAATTTGTACATTTTCATCACGTAGATCACTATTAATAAAATGTGCAAAGCGGTGTTGGTTTTCTGGATTATTGACGGTTTCTTGCCATTCACAAACTGCTAATTTACGAATACGAGCCATCTCGCTTTCTAGCTCAGCATTGATTAATAACTTATCATCAACAATAACGTTACGTAAGTATTCAATGCCGCCGTCCATGTTTTCAAGCCATACAGAGGTTCGCTGTAGCTTATCTGCTGTGCGAATATAAAACATAATGAAACGATCAATATAGGCAATGAGTTTTGCCTTATCAAGATCGGCTGCCAATAAATCAGCATGCCGTGGCTTCATTCCACCATTACCGCAAACATAAAGGTTCCAACCTTTTTCTGTTGCAATAACGCCAATATCTTTACCTTGTGCCTCTGCACATTCACGTGTACAGCCAGATACGCCTAGTTTAAATTTATGTGGTGCCCTAATTCCTTTATAGCGGTTTTCTAATTCAACGCCTAAACCAACACTATCACCTACACCATAACGGCACCATGTACTACCAACGCAAGTTTTCGCCATACGTAATGCTTTAGCATAAGCATGACCAGTTTCAAATCCTGCCTTGATTAATTCTTGCCAGATGGTTGGCAGGTCATCTTTTTGTGCACCAAAAAGGCCAATACGCTGAGAGCCCGTAATTTTAGAATACAAATTATATTTTTTAGCAATCTCACCTATCGCAATTAAACCGGCAGGGGTTATTTCGCCGCCAGCACTACGAGGAATGATAGAATAAGTACCATTTTTTTGAATATTACCGAGGAAAATATCATTAGTTTCTTGTAGTGGGACAAGATCTGGTTTGAGAACATACTCGTTCCAGCAAGACGCAAGTAAAGATCCGATGGTTGGTTTACATATTTCACAGCCATAACCGTTACCATGTTTTTTAATCACCTCGTCAAATGATTTTAATCCCTCAACACGAATTAAGTGATAAAGCTCTTGGCGTGAATACTTAAAATGACCACACAGGGCTTGGCTGACTTCAATTCCTTGTTTCGCTAGCTCTAAATTAAGAATTTGTGTGACAAGTGGAATGCAGCCACCACAGCCTGTTCCTGCTTTTGTTTCTGCTTTAATTGCGGCAATTGTATGACAACCGGCATGAATTGCATTAATGATTTTTGCTTTACTAACATCAAAGCAAGAGCAAATTTGCGCACTATCAGGAAGAGCATCAACGCCCATGGCAGGTTTTGCACCTGCATGTTCGGGAAGAATAAGCGTATCAGGATGCTCAGGTAAATCCATATTATTAAGCATCAATTGTAATAAATTACTATAATCTGATGTATCACCCACTAATACTGCGCCGAGTAATTTCTTATTATCACAAGAAACAACGAGCCTTTTATAAACCGGAATGCTTTCATCAAGGTAAACATAGCTGCGACAACCTGCTGCGCGAGCTTTAGCATCACCAATGCTGCCAACATCAACACCCATAAGTTTTAATTTAGCGCTCATATCTGCGCCTTCAAATTTCGCGTCATCGCCAGTTAGGTGTGATAATGCAACTTGAGCCATTTTATAGCCCGGAGCGACTAAACCAAAAACGCGTCCTTGCCAGCAAGCACATTCACCTATTGCATAAATATCAGGATCAGATGTTTGGCAATAATCATTAATTATTATTCCGCCGCGAGGTCCAATATCTAGTTCACAGGCTTTCGCAAGTTCATCATGAGGACGAATACCCGTTGAAAATACGATAAAATCGACTTCGAGTGAAGAGCCATCAGCAAACTGCATGAGTTTGCCTTTTGGTGTATCTGTAATTTCTTGAGTATTTTTACTGGTATGAACACCAACGCCCATCTCTTCAATTTTACGGCGTAGCTGCTCACCCCCCATGCTATCGAGTTGCTCAGCCATTAATACTGGAGCAAACTCAACGACATGCGTTTGCATACCTAAATTTTTAACTGCCCCAGCGGCTTCAAGTCCAAGTAATCCGCCACCAACGACCGCGCCGCTTTTACTACGACTTGCACATTCTTTAATTGCATCAAGATCTTCAATTGTTCTATATACAAAACAATCGACGCCGTTCGCTCCCTTAATCGGCGGCACCCAAGGATAAGATCCTGTCGCAATAATTAACTTATCATAAGTGACAATGCGCCCTGTTTGTGAATGAATTTCTTTACGCTGACGATTAATTAAAATTGCACGCTCACCGAGTAAAATATTAATATTATGTTTAGCGTATAATCCTTCACTAACAAGCGATAGCGCTTCAGCAGTATGACCAGAAAAATAAGACGAAAGGTGAACACGATCGTAGGCGACGCGTGGTTCTTCACAAAAAATCGTGATATTGAATAAGTCAGGCTGTGTTTTTTCGATTAGCTCTTCAACGAAACGATGCCCAACCATCCCATTACCAATAATAACGAGATTAGTTTTGCTCATAAATGCTCCAATTTTAATTTTTAACTTTATATTTCAAATTATTAACTGATTATATTGTATGTAACCCGGTGTAGAATATAAGTACTCTAAGGAATTACTACTTTAGGAGTAGTTGAAAAAGATATTAAAAAACAAATTATTAAATAAATAAGTTTATTTTTATCACTCTTTTATAAGCATTTTTTATTCACAATCATAAGCGATAATAGGGTAATGATAAATTATCACTGATCGTAAATACGAGTAATCAGCTATCAAATATTTTGCGCTAATATTTTTTCGTTATTATTTTGTTGTAATGTATCATTTTAGTATAAAAATTGATGTCTCCAACTATTGATGTGATTTGGATCAATAATAAATGATTAACGAGGTTGATTCTTTTGCTCAGCGTTATATTATTATTCTATCTATATAGAGGAGTTATATATTATGTTAAAAACAGTTAATCCGACTCATACCGATGCGTGGAAATCATTACAAACACATTTTGAAGATACTAAAAATACGACTATCAAATCACTTTTTGCTAGTGATCCAATGCGCGCAGAAAAATTTTCGTTAACCTTTAATGAGCAAATTTTTGTCGATTATTCAAAAAATCGTATTACTTCAGATACGCTAGATAAACTGCAGGCTTTAGCGAAAGAATGTGGTTTATCAGCGGCGATTAAATCAATGTTTAGTGGTGAAAAAATTAACCGTACTGAAGATCGCGCCGTTTTACACGTTGCATTACGTAACCTTTCTAATACCCCCATTTATGTTGATGGCAAGAATGTTATGGATGATGTTAATGCTGTACTCGCTAAAATGGAGTCTTTTAGTAAAAGGGTAATTAGCGGTGAATGGAAAGGCTATACAGGTAAAGCAATTACTGATGTTGTTAACATTGGTATTGGCGGCTCTGACTTAGGCCCATTTATGGTCACTGAAGCATTACGACCTTATAAGAATCATTTAAATATGCATTTTGTATCTAATATTGATGGTACACAAATGGTTGAAGTGTTAAAAACCGTCAATCCAGAAACTACCCTATTTTTAGTCGCGTCAAAAACATTTACTACACAAGAAACGATGACTAATGCACAAAGTGCAAGAGATTGGTTACTAAAATCTGCTAACGATGATACTGCGGTTGCAAAGCATTTTGTTGCCTTATCAACTAACACTAAAGAAGTGGCTAAATTTGGTATTGATACGGCAAATATGTTTGAATTTTGGGACTGGGTTGGTGGACGATATTCATTATGGTCAGCAATTGGTTTATCAATTGTATTATCAATCGGTTTTGATAATTTTAAACAACTATTAGCGGGTGCCCATGATATTGATAAACACTTTAGCCAAGCACCTGCAGAGCAAAATATTCCCCTTATTTTAGCGTTAATCAATGTTTGGTATAATAATTTCTATGGCGCAGAAACTGAAACGATCCTTCCTTATGATCAATATATGCACCGCTTTGCTGCTTATTTTCAGCAAGGTAATATGGAGTCTAATGGGAAATATATTGATCGTAACGGTGATAGAGTTACCTACTCGACAGGCCCTGTAATTTGGGGTGAACCTGGCACTAATGGGCAACATGCTTTTTATCAATTGATCCATCAAGGGACTAAATTAATTCCATGTGATTTTATTGCACCAGCAATTAGCCATAATCCATTAGGCGATCACCACGAAAAACTATTGTCTAACTTTTTTGCTCAAACACAAGCGCTTGCTTTTGGTAAAACTAAAGAGGAAGTTGAGCAAGAATTTATATCTGCCGGTAAAAAACTTGAAGATATTACTGAGATTGTGCCATTTAAAGTATTTGAAGGTAATCGGCCAACAAACTCGATCTTAATTAAAGAAATGACGCCTTATACTCTTGGGGCCCTAATTGCTATTTATGAGCATAAGATCTTTACTCAAGGTGTGATTTGGAATATTTTCAGCTTTGATCAGTGGGGTGTTGAGTTAGGTAAACAATTAGCGGGTCGTATTTTACCAGAGCTAGAAAATAATGAAGATATTACATCGCATGATAGTTCGACGAATGGTTTAATTAATCTTTATAAATCATGGCGTTAAGTCGTAAATAAAAATAAAACCGCCAATTGGCGGTTTTTTTTATTCAATAAAATAGACTTATTTTTTTACTTTCATAATCGGAGTTTTTCCTTCTTCAACAGGACCAGAAAGTTTAATCAGTTCATGAATGCTATCCATATTAGAAATCACAACAGGCGTTAGAATAGATTTTGCTTTACCCTCAAGGAAAGCTAAATCAAATTCAATAATTGGATCACCTGCTTTAACTTGTTGTCCTTCTTCAGCAATGCGCTTAAAGCCTTCGCCTTTTAGTTCAACTGTATCGATCCCAAAATGAACAAACAATTCAATCCCGTCATCTGACTCGATTGCAAAAGCATGATTTGTTTCGAAAATTTTACCAATTTTACCAGATAATGGTGCAACAATTTTATTACCCGTTGGCTTAATTGCAACCCCATCACCAACTATTTTCTCTGCGAAAACTACGTCGGGTACATCTTCGATTTTAACGATATCACCAGATATTGGCGCTAAAATTTCAATATAATTCTGATCATCATCAGAAACAAACTGTTTTAATTTATCGAATAAGCCCATAGTTATCTCCTGCTAGCAAGCTTGCTTTTCAGCTGTAAATTTTTCGAGCAAATCACTAATTTCTTTTGCCGTCGCTTTTTGTAAAGCTTCGTTTGCTAATGCTTGTGCTTCGCTGAAATTAGTGTTGCGAATAATTTTTTTAATTTTTGGAATTGAGATTGCGCTCATACTAAACTCATCAAGTCCCATACCGAGTAATAATACCGTCGCTTTCTCATCACCGCCTAATTCACCACACATTCCAGTCCACTTACCTGCTGCATGTGATGCATCAATAACACTTTTAATTAATGTAAGTACTGATGGTGACATCGGATTATAAAGATGTGAAATTAACTCATTACCACGGTCAACGGCCAACGTGTACTGGGTCAAATCATTCGTACCGATACTTAAAAAGTCCACTTCTTTTGCTAAATGATGAGCAATAACAGCTGCTGCTGGCGTTTCAACCATAACACCCACTTCAATTTGTTCATCGAATTTTTTACTTTCAGCGCGCAGTTGCTCTTTAAGAATGTTAAGCTCTGATTTTAGCATTCTTACTTCTTCAATCGAGATAATCATCGGGAACATAATACGTAACTTACCAAACGCAGATGCACGTAAAATAGCACGTAACTGAGCATGTAAAATATCTTTTTTATCCATACCAATACGGATTGCACGCCAGCCTAAAAATGGATTTTCTTCTTTTGGTAAGTGCATATAAGGAACATCTTTATCGCCGCCAATATCCATGGTACGAACAATAACGGGTAGTCCATTTGCCGCTTCAGCCACTTCTTTATAGGCTTTAAATTGTTCATCTTCATTAGGATACGCATCACGATCCATAAATAAGAATTCAGTGCGGTAAAGCCCAACACCTTCGTAACCATTGCGATCAGCACCAGCAATATCACGCACAGTACCAATGTTAGCGCATACTTCAACTTGATGTCCATCTAAAGTGATTGCTGGTAAATCTTTCAATTTAGCTAGCTCTTCTTTATCTGAGATATATTGTTTTTGAACTTGTTTAAGTTTTTCAGTCGTTTTATCATCTGGATTAATATAAATTTTATTATTAATCGCATCTAAGATGATATTGTCACCTTGTTTAATCGTTTTAGTTGCGTTAGATGTACCAACAATTGCAGGAACTTCTAAAGAGCGAGCCATGATTGAAGTGTGTGACGTACGGCCACCAAGATCAGTAATAAAACCAAGGACCATATCAAGATTTAACTGCGCTGTTTCTGATGGTGTTAGATCTTTTGCAACAAGAACGCAAGGTTCATAGATAGCACTTAAATCAACGATTTCCAAGCCTAGTACATTTTTTAATAAACGTTTACCAATATCACGGATATCCGCGGCACGTTCTTTTAGATATTCATCATCAAGACCTTCTAACTCTTTGGCTTGCGCTTCAAATACAGAGTGGACGGCTGAATCAGCAGATGAATGCTTAGTTTTAATACGGTTAATTACTTCACTTTCTAAGTCTTCATCTTCTAATAGCATGATATGACCTTCAAAGATTGCGGCTTTATCTTCACCTAAAGTGGTTTTTGCACGCTCCATAATTGTATTTAATTGTTCGCTTGATTTTTGACGAGCATCTTTAAAGCGAGCAATCTCTGCATCAATTTTATTATCTGCAATTGGTCTAGTATTTAGAACAATTTCATCTTCTTTAAGTAATAAGGCCTTTGCAAATGCAATACCTGGCGAAACGAGTATACCTGAAACCATAATTATTAATCCTTATCTGATGGTATGACAGAAACCTAATATTTTTAATTCGGTGGGGTTATTCAAGTTCTGGAATAAGCTTAACTAAATGCTCTACCGACTCTTGCTCATCTTCACCATCTGCGGAGATAGTGATAACAGTTCCTTGCGTTAAGCCAAGGGTTTGTAGTTTGAATAGGCTTTTTGCGCTGGCACTTTTGCCATTAGATGTGACGGTAATTTCTGAATTAAATGCTTTTGCTTCCTTTACAAATTGAGCTGCTGGCCGCGTATGTAGGCCATTTGGCGCAGTGATTGTAACGTCTTGCTTATACATATTAATTTACCTCTAAAAATTATTATTATTAATATATTCAATATAAATAAAATTGGACAAAAAAACCAGTGTGTTTTCATACCAATCTAGAAATCAGTTATTGCCTAATAGCCTGCTATTATGGCGAGGAAATCAAATCGAAACAAGTCCAATTATTAACTCTTTGTATAATATTGAATAAATTTTTTCTATTATTGTTAATGTGTTTTAAAAAAAACGATTATAAAATAGCTACCATATATTGTTGAAATGATATCTTTTAATTATAAAATAAGACGTTATATTGTCATGTTGGATTGTTAAATGAGTATATAAGAGAGGCATAGTGGAGAGCGTAGAGGTAATTTGGCACGAATTGATTGAGGTTTTAAAACGTCAAGTTTTACCAGCAACAGGCTGTACTGAACCTATTTCTTTGGCTTTTGCAAGTGCGGTTGCCGCAAAATACTTAACCAAGAATAACATTGAACGCATTGAGGCTAAAGTTTCTCCTAACTTAATGAAAAATGGCATGGGTGTAACAGTGCCAAGTACCGGCATGGTTGGCTTGTCAATTGCAGCCGCAGTTGGGGTTATCGGCGGTGATGCTGATGCAGGGCTTGATGTATTACAAAAAATAACAGCGGCAGATGTAGTTAGGGCTAAAGAGCTTTTACAGCAAAACTGCGTTAGTGTTTCAATATTGCCAACAGATAAACCACTGTATTGTGAAGTTAAGATTTATTCACAAGGCGACAGTGCAAGGGTATGCATTGAAGATCACCATACTAATATTATCTTAATTGAGCATAATAATGAGGTTGTTTTCCAAAAGAGTAATAGCCAAAGTGATATTAACCATTCAGTTAATATAATGGAACAAGTATCAATTAAAGTTATTTATGATTTTGTTAGTAAAATTGATTTTGATGACATTAAATTTATCCTTAAAGCGGCTGAATTAAATGATGCGTTATCTAAAGAAGGGCTTGCACAAACTTATGGACTAAGTATCGCCCATATTTTACGTAAGCAAGTAAGCCGTGGATTACTATCTGACGATTTATTGACAAAAATAATGATTAGAACAACAGCTGCTTCTGACGCTAGAATGGGTGGTGCTGCATTACCCGCAATGAGTAATTCTGGCTCAGGTAATCAAGGCATTGCAGCTACAATGCCGGTGGTTGTTATTGCCGATTATATTGATGCTGATGATGATTTTTTAGCAAGAGCGCTTGTCTTATCACACACTATTGCAATTTATATCCATAGCAAGTTTCCACCTTTATCTGCGCTTTGCGCGGCATCAACCGCCTCAATGGGAGCGGCTGCGGGTATGGTATATTTGCTTGATAAAGGTAACTTTGATGCGGTAAATATGGCTATTTGTAATATGGTTGGGGATTTGACGGGTATTATTTGTGATGGTGCATCAAATAGCTGTGCGTTAAAAGTATCAACTTCTGCTTCCTCTGCATTTAAATCAGTACTAATGGCGTTAGATGATGTGCGTGTAACTGGAAATGAAGGGATTGTATGCGACTGCGTTGAGTCATCGATTAATAATTTATGTGCGCTTGCGAGTAACAGTATGAGACAAACTGATGCACAAATTATTGAAATAATGGCGAGCAAACCATAAAAAAATGACTAATAAGTGACAAAGTGTTGCTTATATAAACAAATAAGCTAAGATTTTTAAAAATCTACTAGACAAAATATTTAGAAATGCGTAAGATTGCGTCCTGCTTATATGGTGGCTATAGCTCAGTTGGTAGAGCCCTGGATTGTGATTCCAGTTGTCGTGGGTTCGAATCCCATTAGCCACCCCATTAAGCTTACGGCGAGTAGCGCAGCTTGGTAGCGCAACTGGTTTGGGACCAGTGGGTCGGAGGTTCGAATCCTCTCTCGCCGACCAATTTTGAAAACCTGCTTTTTAGCAGGTTTTTTTTCGTCTAAAGTTTATGAGGTTCGAACCTCCGCAGGAGGTCGACAAATCTGTCAGGAACAGATTTGCATATCGTAAAACGATACCTGTAAGGCGAGTATCATGGATGATACGATTGAATTCTCTCTCGCCGACCACTAATTTATCGGGAATAAATTTGAACGTTGCTATTGCAATGGCTCGAAGGGTAAACGATAGGACATCGTTTATAATTTTGAAAACCTGCTTTTTAGTAGGTTTTTTTACGCCTAAAGTTTATGAGGTTCGAATTTTATAAGTCTGTGAGTTG
The DNA here is from genome assembly GCA_036251935.1 of Orbaceae bacterium lpD04. Classification (NCBI taxonomy): domain Bacteria; kingdom Pseudomonadati; phylum Pseudomonadota; class Gammaproteobacteria; order Orbales; family Orbaceae; genus Orbus; species Orbus wheelerorum. The sequence continues at coordinate 216,688 of CP133967.1, forward strand.
CAAGAGATGCTAAATAGTCTTTTCTCGCTAGTGATTGTCAATGCTAAATAATTTCTGCTGCTTTTTTTCAAAACTAATGTTATATCTATTTTAAAAAGAGTAATAATTAAGCTTAAGGATAATACCGATATGCTCAATAATGACTTGCAAATCATAGGATATAAAACATTAAATAAAACGTTAATCGGTTGCTCGATTGACTTAACCATAGATAAAAATCATCCTGATTTGTTGAGTACACAAAATAGGCACGATATCTATATGCTATGGCAAAGCTTTATGACCGCTCAATACCCCAAAATAGCGCCTTATTTAATTGATGAAAATATCATTTCAATCAATGAGTATATTACCGCTAGTGTGATAAGAAAGTGGGCTGCGGTAGAAATAGTTAATAAATCGGCCTATCTTAGTGAACCGCTTAATCTCCTTGAGATTCAAGGTGATTATTATGGTTTTATTCATACAGGTTTAGCTAAGCAATTTAATCAATCCTTTTCTGCCGCTATTAACTATTTAGTGCATAAAAATATTACCATAGATAAATACCGACCTAGATTAGACATCATGCACAAAAGCTATTCGCCTGATAATTCGTTAGCGGAAGAGGCGTTTTGGATCCCAATTCAATCATAAAAGTATTGTAAAATAGATGAACAAAAAAGAAAAATTTAAGTCACTTTTAATCTTATAATAAAAGGCTCATCTGAGCCCTTTACCCAAAAAATTTTTCGAATTTATTTCACTATAATCATATCTTACAACAAAAAAATAACGAAAATAACAGCTATTTATTTGCCAAATTCTTCCTTGCTTGGGCGCGCGCAATCATGTCTGCGATCTGTTGTTTTCGCTCGTCTGGCGCAGGTGGTTCTGGGGTATACATCATTACCGAACTATTTGCACTATTAATTGTTGTTGGCGCTACTTTAGCTGCTGATAAGCGTTGCTGCTTTTTAAGCTTTAATTTTTGCTCAAGTGCAAGGCTCATCGGTTTATATGGCGTTTTTAGGCTAATACAATCAGTTGGACAGGCATTAATACACTCCTCACAAGATGTGCATAACTGTGGAATAATAGTATGTAAATAGTGTTTACTGCCAACGATTGCATCCGTTGGGCAAACACGAATGCATTTGCCGCAACCGATACAGTTGTTTTCATCAATAAAGGCTGTCAATATTTGTGTCATTAGCTTAAACCAATAATATTACCCTGCTCATCAATATCAATATGGCGATAAGCTGGGTTTGTTCCAAGTCCTGGCATGGTCATAATATTGCCAGCATAAACTCGAATAAACCCAGCACCAGCAGATAGAGCAAGGTGACTAATATCAATATCAAAATTAGTCGGGACGTTTTTAAGGTTTGGATTAGCACTGATCGACATTGGCGTTTTGGCGATACAAAGTGGCAAATGATCCAGTTTTAGTTTTTCGATATCATTAATATCATTTAATGCTTGCGGTGATAGGTTGGCCCTATTGGCGCCATATTTTTTCGCCATGCATTGAATTTTATCGATTAATTTGTCGCTATCTTGGTAAGGCAACTTAACTTTACTCGTTTGTTCACAAGCATTGACAATATGATGTGACAATTCTTCAGCGCCTTTGCCGCCTTTGGTAAATACTTCGCTAACTTCACAGGCAAACGCGCCATGATTTAGGGCATATTGCTGTAAAAAAGCCAATTCTTCATCACTATCATGAGGAAAACGGTTAATTGCAACAATAACAGGCATTCCGTAGCTTTTCGCATTATTAATATGCCAAGCAAGGTTAGCTGCGCCAAGCTCGAGTAATTCAACATTTGATTCTGAAATTTCTTTTGGGATTGGCTGGCCAGGTTTAATGTTATATTTACCGCTATTTGATTTTAAACTTCTAACGGTTGCAACGAGCACCACGCATGATGGCGCGATCCCTGATTGGCGATATTTAATATTAAAGAATTTTTCCATGCCCATATCTGAACCAAAACCAGCTTCCGTTATAACGTAGTCGGCTAATGGTAGAGCAACGCGATCGGCAATGACCGATGAATTACCATGAGCAATATTGGCAAAAGGGCCTGCATGGATCAGTACTGGCGTATTTTCAACGGTTTGCATTAAATTAGGATTAATGGCATTTTTTAATAATACGGTTATTGCACCTGCAACTTCTAAATCTTCAGCGGTTATCACATCACCATCAGTATTATAAGCGAGAATAATTTTACCAACGCGCTGGCGCATATCTTGTAGGTCATTTGCCAAGGCCAGTATTGCCATCAATTCTGATGCGGCAGTAATTTCAAAACCATCTTTGCGCTCAACACCATTAAGCCCACCACCAACACCAACAGTAATATTTTTTAATGCACGATCATTATGATCAATTACCCGTTTCCAGATAATTCTATTTTTGTCGATATTTAAACGCTCAAGGCCTGTTTGTGCGGTAAATTCCTCACCAAGGCGCTCTTCATGATATAACCTTGCATCAAGCGCTGCTGAGGCTAAATCATGAGCCGCAGTAATTGCATGAATATCACCGGTTAGGTGTAGGTTTAAGGTTTCCATTGGTAAGACTTCAGCTTGACCACCACCAGCTGCGCCGCCTTTTACACCAAAAACGGGACCAAGGCTTGGCTGCCTAATGCAGGCAATCGCTTTTTTACCAATATAATTGAGCCCTTCGCTTAATCCAATGGTATTAACCGTTTTACCCTCACCTAATGGTGTCGGTGTAATGGCGGTTACGAGTACTAACTTTCCTTTAGGTTTGTTTTTATTCGCGTCAATCAGCGATAAATCAACTTTAGCAACGTATTTACCGTGAGGAATTAAATATTCATTCTCGATACCACACTTTAGAGCAATTTCATGAATAGGAAGTAACTTAGCCGAGCCTGCCATAACGATTATCCCTTAAATTAAGATGTGTTAATGTTATATAGTATAATGAAATTGCTACTTTGAATAAAGGCGAGATTCTAAAGATAGCATTTATCAATCTATTATTATGAATCTTCAGGGTTTTTATTGATTAGTATGATTAAAACTAGTAACACAAGGCTCAATTAGGTTAAGTAAAAAAATTGCTAAGAACATTACATTAATAGTAAATCTGTTATGATATGTTGCTATTGATTGTTAAGGATTAAGAATTATGGAATGGTTTTTTCAATATATTATTTTTTTAGCTGAAACAGTAACTGTTGTTTTAGCTATCGTTGTTGTTCTGCTTTTTATTATTGTTCAGCGTAAAAAATCTGCTCCACAAGGCGCACTTGAAATAAAAGATATCACTGTCGAATATCAAGATATTAAAGAGACAATGCAGTTAAGTATTATGGATGAAGCTGAGGCTAAACAATTCCATAAAACACAAAAGAAAATCAAAAAACAAGAGCAAAAGAAGGCTAAGCAAGCCCAAAAAAATAATGCCAGTAAAAAAGAGCAAGATACCGATATTGAAAATAAATCGCCCACTCAAAAGCCAATGTGTTATGTCTTGTCTTTTAATGGTAGCGTTGATGCTCATGAAGTTGAAGATTTAAGACAAGAAGTTACCGCGGTGCTCGCGGTTATCAAACCTGATGATAAAGTGCTATTAAAACTTGAAAGCCCTGGTGGCGTAGTACATGGTTATGGACTTGCTGCCTCACAATTGATGCGCTTTAAGCAGCGTAATATTCACCTAACTGCTATGGTTGATAAAGTTGCAGCAAGTGGCGGTTATATGATGGCATGCACGGCAAACCAAATTATTGCAGCGCCGTTTGCTATTGTTGGATCTATTGGTGTGGTTGCTCAAATTCCTAATTTCCACCGGTTATTAAAAAAGAATGAAATCGATGTCGAATTACAAACTGCTGGGCAATTTAAACGCACTTTAACGATGTTTGGTGAAAATACCGAAGAAGGTCGACAAAAATTCCAACAAGAACTTGAAGAAACGCATTTATTATTTAAAGATTTTGTTGCACAAAACCGACCTATACTTAATATTGATGACGTTGCAACTGGTGAACACTGGTTTGCGCTTCAAGCCCAAGAAAAAGGTTTAGTTGATGAAATTGGTACAAGTGATGATTATATTTTATCGCAGTTAGATAATTATAAAATTATTGCAGTTAAATATCAAAGGCGTAGAAAAATATCTGATCGCTTGGCTAAAAATGTCGTTAGTGGTGTTGAGAAATTATTTTTTAGAAATAGTCGCACTATTTATTAATTAGCCAACAAAACAAATATAAGTTTAATAATGTCACAAGATACGGTATTGCTAGATCAATTTTTAGATTCATTATGGTTAGAGCGAAATTTGGCGGATAATACCGTTCAGTCATATCGCTTAGATCTGCGCGCATTGATTAAAGCATTTGGCGATCTTAACGTGACATTTTTAACTGCCCAGACAATGCATTTACAAGATTTTTTATTACAACGAGTTGAGGAAGGCTATAAAGCAACGAGCTCAGCTCGTTTACTTAGTGCCATTAAGCGATTATTTCAATATTTATATCGTGAAAAATATCGTGAGGATGATCCTTCCGCAGCATTATCATCACCCAAATTACCTAAAAATCTACCAAAAGATTTAACCGAGTCTCAAGTTGAGGCGTTACTTAATTCGCCAGATACGCAAGATGGACTAGAGATCCGCGACAAAGCAATGCTAGAGCTTCTTTATGCAACTGGTTTGCGCGTTTCAGAGCTTGTTGGCTTGGAACTTAACGATATTAGTTTAACGCAAGGCGTTGTTCGAATTATTGGTAAAGGGAATAAAGAGCGCTTAGTTCCCTTAGGTGAAGAGGCTGTATACTGGCTTGAATATTACTTAAAGTATAGTCGTAACGATTTATTAAAAGAGGGGCCGAGTGATGTTTTGTTTCCTAGTCGGTTAGGTAACAAAATGACCCGGCAGACATTCTGGCATCGGATTAAATATTATGCGATACTAACTAATATAGATTCTGATACATTGTCGCCTCATGTTTTACGTCATGCTTTTGCGACCCATTTACTTAATCATGGCGCGGATTTGCGTGTTGTGCAAATGTTATTGGGTCATAGCAGTTTATCAACAACACAAATATATACTCACGTAGCAACGGAGCGGTTAAAACAGTTACATCGTAGACATCATCCAAGAGCGTGATTTTTTTTAATAGCAACAGATATAATAGGACGACCAATGAAAAAACTAACCTTTACCCTCGGCATTCTTAGTAGTTTATTAATCGGTTCAGCTTCTGCATCAGATGCTGATATTATGGCGACGTTACAAAAATTAGGTTATCCAAAAGATACTATCCAAATTAATACTACGCCAATGAGTTCAATGAAAAGGGCCACCACTCCAGATGGCGTTTTTTATATTACAAATGATGGTAAGTTCTTAACTCAAGGGCCAATTTACAATATGACAGGCGAAGCGCCAGAAAATATTGCCAATAGTGAGAATCTTAAACTGATTAATTCGATTGCAAAAGATGCGATTGTTTACCAAGCTAAAAACCAAAAATATGTGATCTCAGTATTTACTGATTATACTTGTGGTTATTGTAAAAAATTACATGAAGAGATCAATAGCTACCTTGATTTAGGTATTTCTGTGCATTATTTTGCATTTCCTAGACAAGGGTTAGATACGCAAGTGGCAAAGGACATGCAGTCAATTTGGAGTTCTAAGGATCGTAAGGCTGCGTTTGATAATGCCTATAAAGGCGGTAAAATTTCGCCAGCTACCAGCATGGTTCCTTATGTGCAAATGCAGTTTGATGCGGGTCGTAAAATTGGCCTTTCAGGAACGCCAGGCATTGTTTTACCAAACGGTCAATTGTTAGCCGGTTATGTTCCTGCCAGTGAGTTAATCAAAATACTTGATAAAACAGCTAAATAATCATTCAATTTTGCTAATTTATAGTAATAATGCTATACCAATGTATCGCATTATTACTATTAAAGATTAAGTGAGCTATGAGTAATACGGTAATAAAACGGCGAGTTCTACCTTCGCAAAAAGTTAAGCTATCTTCAATTTCTCATCCTTTATTAGAAAGGCTTTACCTTTCTCGCGGGATTGAATCTTGTGAGCAGTTAAATCATTCAACAAAAGCATTAATAAATTACGAGCAGTTATCGGGTATTGATCATGCGGTGGAAATACTTTATCAAGCTGCCGCTGCGGATAAAAATATTTTAATTGTTGGTGATTTTGATACTGATGGCGCAACTAGTACGGCATTAATTGTAACGGCATTAAGACAATTTGCGGTTAAAAATGTTGATTACCTTATTCCTGATCGCTTTGAAGATGGTTATGGTTTAAGCTTATCTGTTGTTAAAAAAGCCCAAGAAAAGCAGGCTGATTTAATTATTACCGTTGATAACGGGATCTCTGCTTTTGACGCGGTTGCGTTTGCGAAACAAAATAATATTCAAGTGATCATAACCGACCATCACCTTGCTCCAGTAGCCTTACCTGATGCTGATGCGATTATTAATCCTAATTTACCGAATTGCCCATTCCCATCTAAAAGCCTTGCCGGGGTTGGGGTAACATTTTATTTTATGCTGGCTTTTCGTGCTTTTTTACGTCAGCATCAATGGTTTGAAGCTCGGCATCTCAAAGAATATAATTTAGCCAATTTACTTGATCTTGTTGCGCTTGGCACTGTTGCTGATGTTGTTAACCTTGATCAAAATAACCGAGTTTTAGTACAACAAGGTTTAGCGCGCATCCGTTCTGGTTATTGCTGCGTTGGCATAAAAGCATTAGCAACTATCACTAAAAGAAATATACCGCGATTAACATCACAAGATTTGTCATATTATATTGCTCCACGGATCAACGCCGCGGGCCGAATGGAAAATATGTCATTGGGTGTTGAATTACTTTTGGCTAAGGATGAACAAAGTGCTTTTGCTGCTGCAGAGATTTTAGAAGATCTTAATCTAGCGAGAAAAACAGTTGAAAAAAATATGCAACAAGATGCGCTAGCATTTATTGAACAGTTAGAGAAAAATACTAGCGAAATCCCCAATAATTTTGTGATTTATCATCCTGATTTTCATCAAGGCGTGATTGGGGTCTTGTCTTCAAGAATTAAAGAACGATTTTATCGACCGGTTATTTCGTTTGCACTGGCTGATAATGGCTATTTAAAAGGATCGGGGCGCTCTATTAAAGGGATCCATTTACGTGATATATTAGAGCGAGTAAGTCTTCGTGATCCTGGTTTAATTGTGTGTTTTGGTGGGCATGCTATGGCCGCTGGCCTTACTATCACCGAAAAAAATCTACCTAAATTCAGTCAATATTTTACCGAGGAAGTCGCTCAACTTGTGAGTAATATTTGTTTAGACAATATTATTGAAACTGATGGTGAAATTGAAAATTGCTTTTTTAACCTTGATACAGCAAAACTATTAAAAGATAACGGTCCTTGGGGCGAATCATTTCCTGAGCCTGTATTTGATGGTGTTTTTTTAATTCATCAGCAAAAACTCGTGGTAGGTAAGCATTTAAAGCTCGTGATAGAGCCGCTTGATGGTGGGCCATTAATGAACTGTATTGCATTCAATGTTGACCTAGCATTATGGCCAGATCAGTCAGTTAGAAAAGTACAAATTGTTTATCAGCTAGAGATCGACGAATTTAGAGGCAATCAAAGTATTTCATTGCTAGCTCGGCATCTATGGCCTGTCGATTAATCATTAATATCCAAAATAACTTGAAATAAGTATAATATAATTGTAAACAGTAAAGGATAAAAAAATGCGCATTCATATTCTAGGTATTTGCGGTACATTTATGGCCGGTATTGCCCTAATTGCACGTTCTTTAGGCCATACAGTGACTGGCTCTGATAAAAATGTCTATCCACCAATGAGCACGTTGCTTGAAAAAGAAAATATTCAAGTTATTGAAGGCTATGATCCAAGTCAGCTTACAACGGCTCCTGATTTGGTTATCATTGGTAATGCCATGTCGCGAGGTAATCCTTGCGTAGAATATATTCTTAATAATAATATCCCTTATATTTCAGCCCCGCAGTGGTTGCATGATAATGTTCTTAAAGATCGTTGGGTTATTGCTGTTGCAGGTACTCATGGTAAGACAACAACCGCTGGGATGGTTAACTGGATATTAGAACAGTCTAACTATCAGCAAGGCTTTATAATTGGTGGCGTACCCGGCAATTTTGATATATCAGCTCGGCTTGGTGAAGGTAACTTTTTTGTTATTGAAGCCGATGAGTATGATTGCTCCTTTTTTGATAAACGTTCTAAATTTATGCATTATTGCCCAAAAACCTTGATTTTAAATAATTTAGAATATGATCATGCAGATATCTTTGATGATTTAAATGCCATACAAAAGCAGTTTCATCATTTAGTTAGGCTTGTACCAAGTAAAGGCTTAATTATTTCGCCTCAAGACGATATTAACCTCAAGCAAGTTTTAGCCAAAGGCTGCTGGAGTGAACAGATTAATACTGAATCAGCAACGGGTTGGGATGCTAAAAAAGTTTCTAATGACGCAAGCCATTTTACCGTTTACTTCAACAATGAGATTGTTGGAGAGGTTAAGTATTCACTGGTAGGTGAACATAATATGCATAATGCCTTAATGGCGATAGCCGCTGCTCGAAATGTCGGTATTACAGTTAAAGATGCGTGTAATGCATTAAGTTCTTTTCATAATGCTAAAAGGCGTTTAGAGCTTTATGCGCAAATTGATTCTATTGAGTTATATGATGATTTTGCTCACCATCCAACGGCAATTTTAGCGACACTTGAAGCATTAAGAAGTAAAGTTGGCTCAAATAAACGTATTTTAGCGGTGCTTGAGCCGCGCTCTAATACGATGAAATTGGGCGTGAGTAAGGATGAAATCGCACCTTCTTTAGGACGAGCTGACGAAGTATTTATTTACCAACCCGAGCATTTGCCATGGTTAGTTTCAGATGTGGTTGATGAATGTATCCAACCTGCTCATTGGTCAGGTGATCTTGATTTGCTTGTTGAAATGATTGTAAAAACGCTTAAGCCAAACGACGTTATTTTAGTGATGAGCAATGGCGGCTTTGGTGGTATACACCAAAAAATTATTGATAAATTAGCCAAAAATAACGACTAACAACGGGTAAGGTGCAATAGCTAGCCTCTTACAAGTCGTTAGTATTTACCGAGCCGTAAATTTAAAAGAATAAACGTATTGATAGGTTTATTCTTTTTTATTATCTAATCGCATGAACGGCATTAATGATAGCATTTACACCTTTTTCAACTTTACTGCGTGCACAGCCAACATTTAAGCGTAAAAACCCTTTTCCCTCTGCACCATAAGTCGTTCCAGGCATTATTGCAACTTTTTCATGGTGAATTAATTGATGTTGTAGTTTTGCATCATCAATATTCAAGGCTCTTAAATCAATCCAAGCTAAATAGGTTGATTGTGGGATCTCATAGTTTAATTGTGGAAATGCATCATTTAATTTTTCCGTGACAAAATTAAGATTATCTCGCAAATAATATTTTAGTGCGTTAAGCCAAGGCAAGCCTTGTTGATATGCTGCAATGGTCGCAACTAAAGATAATACGGCGGGTGAGGATAAGCCATCTTTCGATTTTAACTGTTGCAAATACAGCTCTTTCGTTTCAGGGCAGTTAATAAAACCGTATGCACCAGTTAGTGCTGGGATATTAAAACTTTTTGATGCTGACGATAGTTGCGCCCATTCATTGAGACCAAATCGGCTCCATGGTAAGTGTTTTCCTTGCCATATCATATCCATATGGATTTCATCACTAATTACTTTTACATGGTATTTTTTACATAATTGTGCCATATGGCTTAATTCTTGTTCAGTCCATACTTTACCAGTTGGATTATGTGGGCTACATAATAATAATATTTTTACTTCTTTTTTGGCTAATAGCGTTTCAAGGTAAGTCATATCACACTGCCAATGAGAGTCTGTTTTAATTAGTGGGCAGGCTTCAACGTTTCGATTATTGCCGATAATTACTTTATAAAAAGCATCGTAAGCGGGTGTATGAACCACAATACTTTCGTTTTCATTACTCCATAAATGAATAAGTTTAGCGACCATATAAATTACAGAAGGACCATAAACCGCCATATTGGTGTCAATATTCGTTACAAATTGTGATGAATACCAGTGTTCAAGAGCACTAAGGTATTGAGTATTATTCCAACGACTATAACCTAAAACACCATGGCTAATTCGCTGATTCAATGCTTGTTCAATACAAGGTGCGATTTTAAAATCCATATCAGAAATGGTGAATGGAATTAAGTCATTAACACCAAAACGATCTTGCACATAATCCCATTGGGTGCACCAAGTTCCTTTTCTATCGACTTGAGTATCAAAATCAAACAAATCAGAGTTGAAAGTTGACATTGTATTTGTTCCTCTATGTTCAATAACAGCCGTCATTAAATACGGCTGTTATCTGATGTAAATATCTATTTATAAGTACTGTTGTAATTCATCTTTAACTAACTGAACTTGTGGTCCAATGACAACTTGTAAATTATGCTCATTAAGGCGAACAACACCGATCGCTTTATTAGCTTTTAATAAACTATCATCAACAATACTAATATCTTCAACGGATAAACGCAGGCGAGTAATACAGTTATCTAAAGACACAATATTATCAGCGCCGCCAAGCGCTTTTAAGATAGCCACAACATTATAACCTGATTTACCTAAGGCAATATTGTTCGTTTCTTCGTTACTTTCTTGGCTTTCTATTTCACGGCCAGGGGTTTTGATATTAAAGCGTAATATAAAAAATCGAAACACTAAGAAGTAAACGACAAACCAAATAGCCGCCATAACTGGTACCCAATACCATTTCGTCGCTGTGCCATGTAAAATACCAAATACTACAAAGTCAATTAAGTTACCGTCAGTATTACCAATTGTCACCTCTAAAATAGACATGACCATAAAGCCAAGACCGGTTAAGAAAGCATGGATAACATATAATATTGGCGCAACAAATAAGAATAAGAATTCTAATGGCTCGGTGATCCCGCCAATTACACAAGCAACCACACCTGAAATAAGCAATCCTTTGATTTTATGACGATTTTCCGGCCTTGCACAATAGTACATTGCAAGCGCTGCGCCGGGCAAACCCCCTAAGAATGAGGGCATTTTACCTTGTGATAAAAAGCGTGTAGCACTTTCAGCAAAGCCAGTTGTTGTTGGGCATGACATTTGTGCTTGGAAAATAGTTAACGCGCCGCTCACTGTCTCATGACATACTTCCATGGTGCCACCTGCATCAGTAAAGCGGATAAGTGCTACTAATATATGATGTAAACCAAAAGGTAATAATAGGCGTTCGCCGGTACCAAAAATAAGTGGCCCAAATACGCCAGTACTGTTAATGATATAACCTAAACCACTAATTGCTGATGCAAAAAATGGCCAAACTAGCGGTACAATAAGCCCTAATATTCCGATAGTAACCGTTGTAATAATGGGGACAAAGCGGTTACCGCCAAAAAAGGCTAACGCATCAGGTAAGCGAATTGCTCTAAAGCGTTCATGTAAACAATAAACAATGATACCAACAAAAATCGCCCCTAAAATACCGGTATTAATCGATTCAATACCGAAAACAGATTGAATGTCATTTAAACGCAGTATGTCTGGGTCGGTAGTTGGTAAAATGCCTGAAATAGTTAGATAGAAGTTAATGCTTAAATTTAAGATGATATAACCAACAAAACCAGAAAAGGCTGCAACCCCTTTATCTTCTCTCGCAAGCCCTAATGGAATGGCAATAGCAAACATTGCAGGTAAAAAGCTAAAAGCAAAAGATCCCATTTTACTCATCCATGTGAAAATGGTAATGCAGATGTGATTATCTAGAAATGGTAATAATTCTCGAACATCTTGGCTAGCAAGTGAGCTACCTATTCCCATCATGATACCGCAAAATGATAGAAGAGCGACGGGGAGCATAAATGTTTTGCCTAGGCTTTGAAAGAATTCCCAGAACGTCACTTTTGTTGTTATTTTATTTGACATGATATTACCTAAAAGTTAATAAATTTCATGTTCAATTTACATCATGGTAAAACGTTTTACCATTAGCTAAATGAGGGGTTTGTCACAAAATGAGAAAATAAATTTATAGATAGGCAAGTTACTTTAAAATAGATACTATGATAATTATTAAAATATATTCAAATAAATTTGGTATGACACGAAAAACCACCATTAATGACGTTGCAAAATATGCTAATGTTTCTGTTACAACGGTCTCACTTGCTTTAAGTGGTAAGGGGCGTATATCTGACATAACGATACAAAAAATTAATGAAGCAATACAAGAGTTAGGCTATATTCGCAATAAAAGCGCGGCTAATTTACGCAGTGGTCAATCAGCGATAATTGGTGTTGTCGTCAAAGATATTCGTGATCCTTTCTATGCAAGTATTATTACCGGTATTAATGACGTTTTAACAGAGCAAGGTTATGTGATATTTTTGACTCAATCAGGCAATGAGCAAAAAACACTATTACAATGTGCTAATTCTTTAATCGAGCAAGGTGTATCGGGAATTATTTTATGTATTGGCGGGCAAATCACTGATGAAGTGAAAATAATGGCTGACAAACAAAATATTCCGCTGATTATTGCCGCTCAATCTAGCAATATTGATAATATAAAAGTGGTACGCTCAGATAACCGATTAGGCGCTAAACTTGCGACTGAGTATTTAATTAATAAGGGTCATCGGCAAATTAGTTATCTTGGTGGTCGAATGGATTCTTTAACAAGAGCAGAGCGCTTAGCCGGATTTGCTGATGCATTATTTAAACATGGTTTAAAATTTAAGGCTGAGTGGACCATCAGCCATGAGCACCCGGAGGTACTCGCTGATTTTGAGCAGTTACTTAAACAGCATCCTAATATCTCGGCATTTTTATGTCACGACTCTTCAACAACATTATCTTTGATGCTAACGGTATCTAAATTAGGCCGAGCGTTGGGTAAAGGTCGTATGATAAGTTATTTTGAACCGCAAATTGAAGTGTTTAGTTTTGGTACACAAGCTGAGATCTATATCGCCAAAAAATTGATAAATTATATTGATAATCAGCCTATTGAGATTGGTCGGCAGGCCGCAGCTATTTTGTTACAAAATATCCCCGTTCTTGACCCTGTGATTATTAAGCCTGAGCTTATTACTTAAACGATATAAATAAGGCCGATAATTCGGCCTTATGGTTTTTTCGATAGAATGATATCTTACAACAATATTTTAACGAAATGAGTGATTTTATTTCGTGATACGTTTGTATTTAGCGCGTTTAGGCTCTAATGCTTCAGCGCCAAGCGTTCGTTTTTTCCACTCTTCGTATTCCGTAAAGTTACCTTCAAAGAACTCAACATGCCCTTCATCTTGGTAATCAATAATATGCGTTGCAATGCGATCTAAGAACCAACGGTCATGGGAAATCACGAGTGCACAGCCAGGAAATTCCAATATGGCATTTTCAAGCGCCCGTAGCGTTTCAACATCTAAATCATTGGTCGGTTCATCGAGTAGCAGTACATTACCGCCTACTTGTAGTAGTTTTGCTAAATGAACTCGGCCACGTTCTCCGCCTGATAATTCACCAACGCGTTTTTGCTGATCTACGCCTTTAAAGTTAAAGCGCCCAACATAAGCACGACTTGGGATCTCAAAGTTACCAATACGCATAATATCTTGGCCATGTGAAATTTCATCCCATACCGTTTTTTTATCATCCATACTATCACGGAACTGATCAACCGATGCAAGCTGTACGGTTTCACCAAGTGTAATGCTACCTGAATCTGGTTGCTCTTGACCTGATAACATTCTAAATAGTGTTGATTTACCAGCACCATTTGGTCCGATAATTCCAACAATTGCGCCTTTAGGAATACGCAGTGAAAGATCATCGATTAAGACTCTATCACCATAGGATTTGGTCAAATTATCAATCTCAATAACTTTATCACCCAGCCTTTGTCCAGTTGGAATAAAGAGTTCATTGGTTTCGTTACGTTTTTGATAGTCACTACTATTAAGTTCATCAAAACGAGCAAGGCGAGCCTTACTTTTCGCTTGGCGCCCTTTAGGATTTTGACGTACCCACTCAAGTTCTTTTTCGATCGATTTACGGCGCACTGACTCTGTCGATGCTTCTTGTGCTAAGCGCTGATCTTTTTGTTCAAGCCATGATGAGTAGTTACCTTCCCATGGAATACCTTCACCGCGGTCAAGCTCTAAAATCCAGCCCGCAACGTTATCTAAGAAGTAACGGTCATGGGTTACCGCAACAACGGTGCCTTCATAATCATGTAAGAAGCGCTCAAGCCAAGCAACAGATTCTGCATCTAAATGGTTGGTTGGTTCGTCAAGAAGTAACATATCGGGTTTTTCAAGTAATAAACGACATAATGCCACGCGGCGACGTTCACCACCCGATAAGACACCAATTTTAGTATCCCAGTCAGGTAAACGTAGTGCGTCAGCTGCGCGCTCTAATTGAATATTAATATTATGAGCATCGTGGGTTTGAATAATTGCTTCAAGTTCTGCTTGTTCTTTCGCTAATTTATCAAAGTCGGCATCAGGATCAGCATAAGCTGCATAGACTTCATCAAGGCGAGTCAAAGCATGTTTTGCTTCACCAACGGCTTCTTCAACGGCTTCACGTACGGTTTGATCTGGGTTTAATTTTGGCTCCTGTGGTAGATAACCAATTTTTAGCCCTGCTTGTGGCTGAGCTTCACCTTCTATTTCAGTATCAAGCCCTGCCATAATTTTTAATAGCGTTGATTTACCCGAACCATTTAAACCGAGTACGCCAATTTTCGCGCCGTGGAAAAAACTTAAAGAGATATTTTTAAGAATATAACGCTTAGGCGGGACAATTTTCCCTACTCTATGCATGGTAAAAACATATTGTGCCATTATTGTTTCCATTAAATAAAATGACGATTGATTGCATATATTGTAATGAATAAATTAGTTCGGTCTATAGTTGCTGCGAATTTATTATGATCTTTATTTAAAATAGAGCGAAATCGTCAATTGCTTACTAACTGAGTGATTAAAATCGTTAGCTAGTGAATTGACGTACTGATATTTAATATATGCTTTTAGTTTCTATTACTGTTGGGTAGAAATTGCGATATCAGCTAAAGCAGTTAACGCTTTTTTTGCTGTTGGTGGCGGCGTTAATCGCATCTCTTCATACGTTTGATTAAGGCGGCTTAAAAAATCTTCGGAAGCAGGTCTACCTGAAAAATCATCTAAACTAGGGATAAATGTAATACCGACTATCTCGCACATTAATTTCTCAAGTCCTTGTGGCCTTGCTTCTACTTGTTCAAAAAGTAGTTGCTCATCTGCCGTTCTACCACAAGGGTAATACCAGTAACCAAAATCATCAAGCTGCCTACGTTTTTCACCCGATAAACAATAGTGACAAAGTTCATGTAATAAGCTTCTTGGGTAGTTACTTCTAAAATAGAGAATTGCCTTAGCATCACCTTTTGGTGCTTCATAAAAAGGTTCTTCTGCTCCGCCTTTTATGATTAAATCTGGAAATACATTAGAGAGTCGTTGTATCAACGAACGGCATAACTCATCATCATTTAAAGTATTTTTCATAGTGATTAAATTCATTTTTAAACCTTAGTTAACAGCCAGATTATATTCTGGAATAAAGCGCTGTCAAGCTTAGCGATTAAGCATCATGATAGGCTACTTGGGATGATTTGTTTTTAAATAAAAAATCCAAATCAGTATGCCTAGCGCAGCTAAAGAACTACCCGCAATAACTACCGCTAACCAGCCATAATGTGCGAAAAGATAAGTCGAGCTAAATGAGCCAAGCATACCACCAGTAAAATAGCTTAGCATATAGCCTGCGTTCATTCGCGTCCTAATTTCAGCTTGTCCTTGATAAATCGCATTCAAGCAAGAAACGTGGGTAACTTGTACGGCAAAATCAATTAAAATTACGCCAATGACTAATGCAATGATCGATAACTGTGCAAGGGAAAGTGGTACCCAAGATAACAATAATAATATTAAGCCAATCGACGTTACTAGCACGCCTTTACCTTTATCAGACAGTTTACCGACAATTGGTGAGCCCATTGCTCCAGCAGCGCCGGCTAAGCCAAATAAACCAATAATCATATCGGTAAAGTGATAAGGCTCGCTACTTAATAAAAAGGCTAATGGCGTCCAGAGTAAGGAAAATAGCGCAAATGCAATGCCGCCAATTAAGGCACGAATGCGTAATACCCGCTCTTGATAAAATAGGCCAAAAATGGAGAAAATGAGCTTCCAGTAATTAATGGTACTTTTATTTGAATAGCGAGGCAATGCGCAACATAGCAGTAGCGTTGTAAAGCACATGATCCCTGCCGCCGCCCAATAAACCATGCGCCAATCTACCATTGTTGATATGGCACCAGCAAAAGTTCGACCTAATAAAATCCCAAGTAGCATGCCGCTCATTAAAATCCCAACAACTTTACCCCGTTGATTTGGCTGTGCCAACGTTGCCGAAAAAGGAATAAGAACTTGTGCAACGGCTGAAAATATCCCAGCTATCGCTGTGCCAATAATTAGCATGAGTTGAGAATAAGCTAATGCGCTAATAATTAGCCCTGATGTGGTTAATAGCATCAAAATAATAATTAATTTTTTCCGCTCAATTTTATCCCCTAATGGCGCGACAAATAATAAACCTAAGGCATAACTAAATTGTGCGGTAGTCACAATAATGCCGGAGTTATCCATCGAAATATGTAGATCTTGGGTGATTGAGTATAAAAGTGGCTGTGCGTAATAGTTACTAGCGACAGAAATACCAACAGCCATTGCCATTAAAATAGTTAGCGATACTGATAAGAGTGATGTTTGTTGTGAGTTCATATTATTAATATAATGTAGACGATTAAGCTATGGCATTATAATACGCTATGGCGCAGGTGCAATCATTGATACTAAATTTACTTGATAGAGAACCCAATAAATTGAATTTATATTCAAAATAATTGAATAATTATTTACATGAGGTAAATTTAGGCTAAACTATCATCAATTATTTAATCGTTATTATTAGGACTATTAATATGACTTATAAAAATAACCATTTAATTACTCGAGATATTTTTGATAAAGTGATTCTTCCTGTTTATGCGCCAGCGCAGTTTATTCCGGTTAAAGGCAAGGGTAGCCGAGTTTGGGATCAAGATGGTGAGGAATATATTGATTTTGCTGGTGGCATAGCGGTTAATGCATTAGGACATTGCCATCCAAATCTTGTAAAAGCATTGCATGAACAAAGCGAAAAGTTATGGCATGTTAGTAATGTATTTACAAATGAACCAGCATTACAGTTAGCTAAAAAACTAATTGATCATACTTTTGCTGATCGGGTATTTTTTGCCAATTCTGGTGCAGAGGCCAATGAGGCCGCACTCAAGCTGGCAAGGCACTATGCCATTGAAAAATATAGCCCATATAAAACTAAGATTATCTCTTTTACTCACTCGTTTCATGGTAGAACTTTTTTTACTGTTTCAGTTGGCGGACAAGCTAAATATTCAGATGGCTTTGGCCCGAAACCCGCTGATATTGTGCATGTGCCATTTAATGATCTTGATGCAGTTAAAGCAATTATTGATGATCACACTTGCGCAGTTATCCTTGAACCTGTACAAGGTGAAGGTGGATTAACTTGTGCAACGCCAGAATTTTTAACAGGCGTGCGTGCACTATGTGATGAGTTTAACGCCTTACTTATTTTTGATGAAGTGCAGTGTGGCATGGGG
Source organism: Orbaceae bacterium lpD04 (assembly GCA_036251935.1). NCBI lineage: Bacteria > Pseudomonadati > Pseudomonadota > Gammaproteobacteria > Orbales > Orbaceae > Orbus > Orbus wheelerorum. The sequence continues at coordinate 234,574 of CP133967.1, forward strand.
CGAACGGGAACGCTATTTACCTACGAACAATATGGCGTCACGCCTGATATTTTAACTTCCGCTAAAGCCCTTGGGGGCGGATTTCCAATTAGTGCTATGTTAACAACTGAAGCGGTTTCATCTGTTATGCATCCCGGCGTTCATGGTACCACTTACGGCGGTAATCCGTTAGCTTGTGCGGTAGGCTGCGCAGCATTTGATACCATTAATTCTGATGAAGTTCTTGCTGGCATTTATGCGAAAAGAGCACTATTTATTGCAGAGCTTGAGAAAATTAACCAGCAATTTGATCTTTTTTCACAATATAAAGGTAAAGGATTGTTATTAGGTGCCGAGCTAAATACTAAATATCAGGGAAAAGCTCGTGATTTTTTAAATACAGCAACGCAATTTAAGGTGATGATCCTTAATGCTGGCACGAGTGTATTAAGATTTACTCCATCGCTAGTTATTTCTGATCAAGAGATTAAAGAAGGCATGGCACGTTTTGCTAGTGCAGTAAAAAAAGTTATTTCTGCTTATTAGCGCCAATCAATAACAAAGGTTGTTAATCACAACCTTTACCTTCTAATTCAAGCTTAAATATGTCTATATTAATTTATGTAATTAATTAATTTAACTATATTTTTGTATTAAAATTATATACATTAGCATAAAGTTAAATCTCTATTTTGTTATTATCATTTAATTGCTTTACCTATTTTAATTTAATACATAGCTACCTATGAAGGAGACGTAATATGAGTTTTTTAAAAGAATTTCGTGAGTTTGCGGTAAAAGGTAATGTTGTTGATATGGCTGTTGGTATTATTATTGGTGGTGCATTTGGTAAAATCGTGTCATCATTTGTCGGCGATATAATCATGCCGCCGTTGGGACTGCTTATTGGTGGTATTAATTTTACTGATTTTGCTATTGTATTAAAAGATGCACATGATGGTGTGCCGGCAACAGTACTTAATTATGGCTTATTTATCCAAAATGTGATTGATTTCATCATTGTTGCAATGGCAATCTTTATTGCGATAAAATTTATCAATAAGTTACGTGCGACTGATGAACAACAAAAAGTTGATAAGCCCGCAGCGCCACCAGCACCATCGAAAGAAGAAGTACTTTTATCTGAAATTAGAGATCTATTAAAGGCTCAAAATGAATCTAAATAATCAAATTAAAGGTGGGGTTTAATGTCATTTACTCCACTGAATTACGCTAAAACATATTTTGTTACCAGTGCACCGGATATCACGCATTTACCGTCAGATACCGGCGTTGAAATTGCGTTTGCCGGGCGATCTAATGCTGGTAAATCAAGTGCACTAAATTTTTTAACTAATCAAAAAAATTTGGCGAGGACAAGTAAAACACCTGGTCGAACTCAGTTGATTAACTTATTTGAAGTTGAGCCTAATTGCCGTCTAGTTGATTTACCAGGCTATGGATTTGCTCAAGTACCAGAAGACGTTAAACGTAAATGGCAAAAATCATTAGCCGAATATTTGCAAAAACGTGAAAGCTTGAAGGGTTTAGTTATCTTAATGGATATTCGTCATCCACTTAAGGATCTCGATCAGCAGATGATTGATTGGGCCGTACAATCAAACCTTCCTGTGATGCTACTATTGACTAAAGCCGATAAGTTAGCTTCTGGCGCGCAAAAAAAACAATTGAATATGGTTAAAGAAGCAATTTTACCATTTCAAGGTGACATTACAGTTGCAATGCTTTCATCGTTAAAACGAACAGGTTTAGATCAGCTTAAAGCTAAGCTTGATGAATGGTTTAGTCAGCAAAGTTAATCTTAAGACTTTATAATTGTGTCATAAGTTACCAACAAACTTGCAATGGTTTGCTTGGTAGCTGGCTTTGCATCAATAATTAATGGTTGTGTGGCTAAATTGTATTTGGTTAGAGATTCGTTACAGACGTAAATATCATTGATATCGTAAAGCTCTAGCATGCCAAAGGTTGCAATATAATCTCGCATCAGAATTTTATCTGGCTGTTGATCTTTAAGTAGATGAAAAATACCTTCATTGATAAAAAATACCGATATTTGATTAATATCAGATAGCGCTAAAACCAGATCTAGTGTTTCGCGTCCTTTAGCATTACCATGTGGAGCTTGGTCAAAAATAATTGCAATTTTTTTCAACTTTTTCTCTATATTATTTGCTTAAAATTGAATAACTCTATCGCTTTGTGACACTTTTTCACTTAGTTCACCAAGGCCAACTAATTCAAAACCCGCAGCAATATTATGGTTTAATTCCTCATTTACAATCCCACGTCTTTGCGCCGCCGCGATACATACCGAAAGTTTGAGTTGATACTTTTGAGCAAGTTTTTGCCATGCATTAACGATGTCAAATTCGTCATTGGCAGGATTTGTAAAGTTATTGGCATTATACGTTCCATCGGCATAGAAAAAAATAGATTGCAGTTGATGGTTAGAATTTAGAAGTGATAAACAAAATTGGTAGGCACAAAATGAAGCTTGGGTCCCATAAGCGGGACCCATAATAATAATCGTATAATTTAATACGCTAATATTCACTAAATATTATTTAGTTGGTTTTGTCTTTGATGCTGGTGCCGGAGCTGCTTGTGGTGCAGCTTGATCAACTCCATCAATACCAAGTAATTCTACTTCAAACACAAGTGTTGATGCTGGTGGGATCCCAGGGTTATCTTCACCAAATGCTGGGATTTCTTGATCACCATAAGCTAATTCAGGTGGAACAACGAGTTTAATTTTACCACCAGTACCGATTAATTCGATACCTTCAGCCCAACCTTTAATTACCGCATTTAATGGGAACTTGCTTGGTTCGTTACGATCATAAGAGCTATCAAACTTCTTACCATCAACTAATGTTCCAGTATAGTGAACAATAACACTATCAGTCTCTGTTGGGTGTTTACCTTTTCCTGCATCAACAATTTCATACAGTAACCCAGACTCAGTTTTTTTCACGCCAGGTTGTTTTGCAAAATCTTCACGGAATTTATCGCCAGCTGCAATGCTTGCTGATTTTTTCTCGTCAAATTTTGTTTGAGCTTCTTTTTGTAAACGCTGAGTTAGCTCATTTAAAATGTATTGGATTTGTTCTGGGGTATATTGTGATTTACCGTCAAATGCTTCACTAAACCCTTTAATAATTTGAGAATTGTCTAATTCTAATTGACCTTTTTCAAGATTATTTTTTAAATCACTAGCTAATGACGCACCAACAGCATAAGCTTCTTTTGTGGCATCTACTTCAATTTTAACGGTTTGACTTGTATCTTGCGTTGCAGCGGCTTGTTGCTGCGCGGTTGAATTTTCTTTCTTATCATCACAGCCCGCTAGTGCCAGAACAATTACACTGCTAATTAATGTCATTTTGAATAATGATTTCATTCTTAACTCTCCATATATGAATATCTTGTGTCACTACAAAAAAAATTTTCGACTAGCTTAGTATATACAAATATACTGATAATAGTACGTAATTTACAAATTCCTGATAATTTTATCATTCATTATTGAAGTTATACCGTAAATAATAAGCTCAGACGATTCCCCCAAGCGCTAACATAAGCTATAATATATAGCAGATATATTTATATTCGTAAATAAGGATGACTATTTTGAGCACTGAATTAAATTCTCTTGATATTGATGAAATAATTCGTTTATTACCGCATCGTTTCCCATTTTTAATGGTTGATCGCGTTGTGAGTTACGAAAAAGGCAAAACATTAAGAGCGATTAAAAATGTTTCGGTCAACGAGCCTTTTTTTCAGGGTCACTTTCCTAATAAACCGGTTTTCCCTGGTGTATTAATTTTAGAAGCAATGGCTCAAGCAACGGGTATTTTAGCATTTAAAAGTATTGAAGAATTAACACCTGGCCAACTTTATTATTTTGCTTCGGTAGACAAAGCAAGATTTAAACGCCCTGTTGTTCCTGGCGATCAAATGATTCTTGATGTTACCTACATTAAAGAGCGAAGAGGTATTGCATTATTCCATGGTATTGCAACGGTTGATGGTAAACTTGTGTGTGAAGCTGAAATGATGTGTGCTCGCAAATAAGTTGATAACTGAATCACGATATTAAGGAATATTTATGGCAATTGATAAGTCGGCTGTAATTCACCCAAGCTCAATTATTGAAGATGGTGCTGTGATTCATGCTAATGTTAAAATTGGTCCATTTTGTTATGTTGGTAAAGACGTTGAAATTGGCGAAGGAACTGAGCTAAAGTCTCATGTTGTAATTAATGGCCACACCAAAATAGGTCAGGATAACCAAATCTATCAATTTGCTTCAATTGGTGAGGTTAATCAAGATCTAAAATATCAAGGTGAGCCGACTCGCACCGAAATCGGCGATCGTAATCGTATCCGCGAAAGTGTGACTATTCACCGTGGTACGGTTCAAGGTAAAAACGTTACTCGTGTTGGTAATGATAATCTATTAATGATTAATGCCCACGTTGCTCATGATTGCCAAGTTGGCGATCGCTGCATTTTAGCTAATAATGCAACTCTTGCCGGGCACGTTGAACTTGATGATTTTGTCATTATCGGCGGTATGACGGCGGTGCATCAATTTTGTGTTATTGGTGCTCATGTTATGGTCGGTGGCTGTTCGGGCGTCGCTCAAGATGTACCTCCTTATGTGATTGCTCAAGGAAATCATGCAACGCCTCATGGCGTTAACCTTGAAGGACTTAAACGTCGAGGGTTTAGTAAAGAGGCTTTACATGCTATTCGTAACAGCTATAAGGCTTTATACCGTAACGGATTATCTTTAGATGAAGCAAAAGAACAAATTATTCTTATTGCTGAGCAAAACCCAGAAGCTAAGCTATTTCTTGATTTCTTATCACGCTCAACTCGTGGTATTATTCGTTAGTCATGATGATGTATCGCAAAGCGATACATCTTTTCTCTATTATATTTAATTCAACTAACTCAACTCATTATGAATGATAATCATCAACGCTGTTTAACAATTGCGATAGTTGCTGGCGAAACGTCTGGCGATATTTTAGGGGCGGGTCTGATTCGTGCTTTACGTGCCAGTTATTCAAATATCCGATTTGTTGGTATTGCAGGGCCTAAAATGCAATCTGAAGGCTGTGAAGCATGGTACCAAATGGATGAATTATCAGTGATGGGAATTGTTGAAGTATTGGGTAAATTACGCCGCATATTATCAATTCGTAAAGATATAACCAAGCGGATTAAAACGTTAAAACCCGACTTATTTATTGGTATTGATGCTCCCGATTTTAACCTTTCTTTAGAAGGAAAGTTAAAACAAGCGAATATAAAAACGATTCATTATGTTAGTCCTTCAGTTTGGGCATGGAAACAAAAACGAGTCTTTAAGATCAAGCGTAATACCGATTTAATTTTAACATTTTTGCCTTTTGAAAAAGCCTTTTATGATAAGTATGAGGTACCTTGCCGCTTTATTGGTCATAAAATGGCAGATGATATTGCTTTATCACCCGATAAAAACAATATGAGATCGCAGCTAAATATTCCTCAGGGTATGACAGTTCTTTCTTTATTACCAGGGAGTCGGCATGCGGAAGTGACATTACTTTCTGCGCCATTTTTACAAGCTGCACAATTAATTAGTCAAGCTATTCCTGATTTACATATTATTGTCCCTTTAGCTAATCAAAAGAGAAGACAGGAATTTGAAGCAATTAAAGCTCAAGTTGCGCCAGCGTTATCTATCCAATTATTGGACGGACATGCAAGAGAAGCAATGATTGCAAGTGATGCAGCAATTCTTGCATCAGGAACGGTAGCATTAGAATGTATGCTTGCTAAATGCCCAATGGTTGTCGGTTATAAAATGAAGCCGTTTACATTTTGGTTGGCTAAAAAACTGGTTAAAACACCTTATGTATCATTACCCAATATTTTAGCAGGTAAAGAAATCGTGCCTGAATTGCTACAAGATGACTGCACTCCACAAAACATTGCTGAGCAAATTATTAGGTTATTAAAAAATGATAACACCTTATTAAAGGCAACATTTTTATCATTACATCAGCAAATTCGTTGTAATGCAGATCAACAGGCAGCTAATGCGGTTTTAGCGCTAATTGGAGTCAAGCCATGATATTTACCTATCCTTGTAATGTAGGACTAATCGCGGGCGTTGATGAGGTTGGCCGAGGGCCATTATGTGGTGATGTTGTTACTGCCGCTGTTATTTTAGATCCCAATAAACCGATAACAGGACTTGCAGATTCAAAGAAGTTAACCGAAAAAAAACGTGAATACTTATTTGATATTATAAAAGAGCAAGCATTATCATGGAGTATTGCAAGAGCAAGTGTTTTGGAAATTGATCAGCTAAATATTTTGCATGCAACGATGCTAGCTATGCAAAGAGCGGTTGCGGGATTATCGATTAAACCTGATTTTGTGTTAGTTGATGGTAATCGAGCACCTGATTTTGGGATCACAGCTCAAACAGTTGTAAAGGGCGATAGCCTTGTACAAGAAATTGGTGCAGCATCTATTTTAGCTAAAGTCACTCGTGATAGAGAGATGCAAGAGCTCGATAAAATTTACCCTCAGTATGGCCTAGCTAAGCATAAAGGTTACCCAACTAAAGCTCATATCGATGCAATCTCACAACATGGTGTGAATCAAATTTATCGTAAGAGCTTTGCCCCAGTAAGAAATATATTAAATAAGCCTTTTAACTAACATCGCAAGTCTAAATTAAAGGGTAACTCAATATATTACCCTAATCTCCTTATTACACCTTCAATTTACTTAATGAAATAGAACATGAAATTTCCTTCATTTATTTTTCATGTAGCTTTCATACCCATTAGTTATAGTGAGCTTAAATTTGAATAAGTAAGTTAATTTAAGTTAAGGTGATTTATGAAATATAATTTGAAAGTTATTATTTCCATTTGCGTACTAATTGTTGGTATAGCATTTTATTTTTTGGTATTTAAAACATCCGATCAGATCCATTACATTACGGTTCCTGTAAGTAAAGGCAATATTAACCAAGAGGTTAGTGCCACAGGTGAAGTTGCACCAATTCAGCTAGTGACTGTTGGTTCACAAGTTTCAGGTCAAATTGAAACGCTTTATGTAAAATTAGGGCAAACAATTAAAAAAGGTGATTTAATTGCCCAAATAGATTCAACGACTCAGCAAAATACTTATAATACCGAGCAAGCTAAACTTGAAAGCTATCAAGCACAATATGAAGCAGCTGAAGTTCAACTTGCTGTTGCAAAGTCGCAGTATGATCGTGAAGTTACTCTTTATGCACAAAAAGCAACATCTAAAGCTAGCCTAGAAGATTCACAAAGTACTTATGCTACAGCCAAATCAAGCGTGGTTGAGCTTAAATCATTAATCTCACAAACCCAGATATCATTAAATACCGCTAAGGTTAATTTGGGTTATACCAAAATTCTTTCTCCTCTTGATGGTACCGTTGTTTCAGTACCAGTTGAAGAAGGACAAACGGTTAACGCTGCAATGTCTACGCCAACGATAGTGCAAATTGCGGATCTAACTGAAATGAAAATATTAATGGAAATATCAGAAGGCGATATTAATAAAATAGCGCCGGGAATGACGGTGACATATTCCGTACTTTCATCATCAAACGAAGTATTTACCACAACATTAAAAGCGATTGATCCTGGCCTTACGACCTTAACGAATGGAACGTATGTGCAAGGCGGAAGTTCTGATGCTGCTATTTACTATTATGGCCGACTTGAAGTTCCTAACACTGAAGGGAAACTACGTATTGGTATGACAACGCAAGATATGATCAAAATAGCCTATAAAGAGGATGTATTGACGATCCCAATGTCAACGTTATCAGAACATAATGGTAAAACCTACGTTAGAATTCTTGAAAATAATGACAAAGTGGTTGAAAAGCAAATTACGACAGGATTATCTGATGGTATCAATATCGAAGTAACAAGTGGGCTAAATGAAGGTGAGTTCGTCGTACAATCGCAAATGAGTGATCAACAAATTAATAGCTCAGTTAACTCGATGCAGCGCCCCGGAAGAATGATGTAACGCATTTTGCTTATGTTTAGTGAGAATAATATGGCTATTGTCGATTTAATAAAAATAATGGCCAATTAGGAGTAAGTAATGGATATTATTAAGATCAGTCAAATTAACAAACTTTTTGGTAATAAAGACAACCAAGTCTATGCGCTAAAAAGTATTGATTTGACTATTGAAAAGGGTGATTTTGTCGCGATCATCGGTCAGTCAGGTTCAGGTAAATCGACATTAATGAATATACTCGGTTGTCTTGATACGCCTTCATCGGGTTCTTATCAGATCAATGGTGTTGAGACAAGCCAAATGAATAATAACCAGCTAGCCGAGCTGCGCTCTAAAACGTTTGGTTTTATTTTTCAACGCTACAATTTATTAGGAAATTTAAGTGCTTTAGAAAATGTTGCGCTACCCGCTATTTATAATGGCACTAATATTACTGAGCGCAGAGCGAGAGCCCAATCATTATTAGGCGATTTAGGATTAGGTGAAAAATTAGATAATAAGCCAAATGAGCTTTCAGGTGGTCAACAGCAAAGAGTTAGTATTGCGCGAGCTTTAATGAATGGTGGCGAGATCATTTTAGCTGATGAACCAACCGGTGCACTTGATTCTAAAAGCGGTGAAAACGTGATGGAAATCATCATGGATTTACACCGTAAAGGTCACACGATTATTTTAGTGACACACGATAAAAATATCGCTAATTATGCAAGCCGAGTTATTGAAATTAAAGATGGAATAATTATTGCCGATCACCGTCAAAATGAAGATATTTGCCAATCTTTAACTCCAACAAAAACCACTACTCGCAATGTGTTTTCGCACTATAAATATATGCTATGTGAATCGTTTAAAATGTCTATTCAAGCGATTTTATCACATAAAATGCGCTCACTTTTAACAATGTTAGGTATTATTATTGGTATTGCTTCTGTTGTGACCGTTGTTGCACTCGGGCAAGGCTCAACAAAAACGATTATGGAAAATATTAATTCGATGGGAACAAATACGATTGATATTTTACCCGGTAAGAATTTTGGTGATATGCGCTCTAATAAGATAAAAACACTAACCGTTGGTGATGCAAACTATTTAACACAACAAAACTATATTGATAGTACCACTCCAAATAGCTCGACTAGTGGCACAATTACATTTGCTAATGAATCTGTTAGCGCACAGCTTAATGGCGTTGGTGAACAGTATTTTGATGTTAAAGGTATTAAAATTGAATCAGGACGCATTTTTAGTCCACAAGATGTTAAAGATAATGCCTCTGTCGTGGTTATTGATCAAAATGTAAAAAATAAGCTATTTTCTAATGGTGAAAATCCAATAGGGAAAATGATTATTTTTAATAAAAAACCGTTAAAAATTATTGGCGTTGCACAAAAACTCACAACTGTAGGCATGTCCTCCGATACCTTAACGTTATGGACGCCTTATACAACTGTGATGAATAAAGTAACGGGTGGGAAATATATCAGTTCGATTACGGTAAAAGTTGCTGACAACGTGAGTTCACAGCAAGCTGAAGAGAATATTATTCAAGTATTAACTCAGCGCCATGGTAGTAAAGATTTTTTTACAATTAACTCTGATAGCATCAAAAAAACGATAGAAAGTACAACAAGTACGATGACAATATTAGTATCAGGTATTGCATTAATTTCATTAATTGTTGGTGGTATTGGGGTAATGAATATTATGCTGGTATCCGTTACTGAGCGAACTAAAGAAATTGGATTGCGTATGGCAATTGGCGCCAAGCAAGCTGATATCATGCAGCAATTTTTAATAGAAGCTGTGTTAATTTGTATGATTGGCGGTGTATTGGGATTGATATTCTCTGGTTTAATTGGGCTTGTGCTAGGGATTTTTTTAGCGGATGTGGTTACGCTCTCTTTCTCGACCAATATTATGGTGTTATCCATTGTATTCTCGATGCTAATTGGGGTAGTTTTCGGTTTTATGCCTGCAAAAAATGCCGCTAAACTTAATCCAATTGAAGCATTAACAAGGGAGTAATGAAAATGCAAATAAATGCCATCACCAAATTAGTATTACTGTGCTCATTTATACTTGTTGGTTGTAGTAATAGCTCATATCAGCAAAATTCACTTACTTCGCAATTAAGCTATACGCCGCAAGTGGCTAATGATTACCTTGTTGACCAAAAATGGTGGCAAGCTTATCAAGATCCGCAATTAGATAAGTTAATCGAGCAGGGACTTGCAAATAATATTGATTTAGCACAAAGCTTACTTACGATGCAAAAAGCAATGTATGAAGCTAATTTAAGTAAAGTTGATTTATATCCAACATTATCTGGTGATTTAGGTGCGACAACTAGCCGTAATACCTATAAGCACGATAGTTTTAATAAGAATCGTAGTTTTTCAGGAGAGTTAAGCTTAAGTTATGAGCTTGATGTTTTGCAAAAATTACATGATTCAGCCGATGCAAATGTTGCTAAGTATCAAGCCTCACAATTTGATGTTGATAATGTACGTTTAACATTAATTAATAGCATTATTGATGTGTATTATAATTTAGCTTATTTAAATGCGGCGATCACTGCAACACAAAGTAGCTTAACTAACTATCAACAGATGAACAATGTAACGAGTGCTAAATATTATAAAGGTAAAACAGATGAACTCGATTTGCTGCAAATTGTGCAGTCAATTAAAAGTGATGAAAATAGTTTATTAACTTATCAAACACAGTTAAAAGAGAACGAACAGACATTACGCAATTTATTAAACTTAAAACCAAGTGATAAGCTTAATCTTAATTATCCCGATATGACGATGATAAAACCATTGGCTGTTGATTTAGATATTCCATTATCTGTACTGGCTAATCGCCCAGATCTAAAAGCGAGCGAGTTACGATTAGAGGCGGCATTTAAAGATTTAGCAGCACAAAATAAAAGCTGGTATCCGGCAATTACACTAAAAACGGCAATTAACTCATCGGATAATAATATTGGTAATACGTTTGATTTTCCGGTCTTATTAGGCAGTATCTCAATTAGCTTACCTTTTTTAGATTGGGATCGCGTAAGTAATAATATTCATATTTCAGAAACGGATTATCAAACGGCTCAGCTTAATTTTGAAAATAGTATTAATACCGCATTAAACGAAGTTGCCTATTATTATCAAGCTTATAATAATAATCGAATTATACTTGATAACTCTCAGCAACAATTTACGGCTAACGTTAAAATAATGCAGTTATACGATAAACGTTATCAAAGTGGTAAAAGTGAATTTAAAGATTATTTAGATAGTATTAATACCGTTAATTCATCTAAGATTAATTTAATTAATGAGCATTACCAATTAATCAAAGATGAAAATATGGTATTTAAAGCGATGGCTGGTCGCTATCACAATATTGCAAGTCACTAATCATTGCTTGACCGATGTTAAGTAAATATTTGCTTAGCATCGGTAGTATTTAGCGTGGCCTTTTTAGCCGTTAAATAGGATTTTTCGCCAATGGTAATTCGATTTTAAAGCATGTTCCCTTGCCTAAATGACTATCAACGGCAATGCTTCCTTTATGCAATTTTACAATAAAATCAACAAAAGATAATCCTAATCCAGAACCTGATTGAGAACGTGATTTGTCAGAGCGATAAAAACGGTTAAAAATAAAAGGGAGATCGCTTTGCGCAATACCGATACCATTATCAACAATTAGAATAACCGCATTTTGTGCTGGCTTATCTTTATAAATATCAATATTGATATAGCCATCTTCAGTGCCATATTGAACGGCATTATCAATCAAGTTGGTTATCATTCTTGAAAGCAACATGAGATCTGCATTTACGATAACTTCTTTTTCAGATTCAACGTGAATGGTTATATTTTTTTCTTTTGCTCTCGGCGTTCGTTCTTCGGCAATATCACTAATAATATTACTAATATCAAGGTTTTCAAGTTCCATCGCTTGGGCTTGTTCATTACCTCGTGCAAGGATCATTAGCTGAGACAGCATTTGCTGCATATGCCTACTTTTATTAATAATCAGCGCTAAGGTTTGCGTACAAACTTGTAAATCTTTACTTTCTATCGCATATTCTGCATTGGTAATAATAACTGATATTGGTGTTCTAATTTCGTGTGATGCATCTGAGCTAAACTGTTTTTCTCTTTCAATAACACTTTGTACATTATCTGCCATATGATTAAATTCAGTGAGTAGCTCACCTATTTCATCTTTTGCGGCAATAAGCTCAATGCGTTTAGATAAGTCTCCATCACCGATTTCTTTGGCTGTTTTCGCGATCTTTTTAATCGGTTTTAGCCCCCAGCGAGTAATAAAAAAGCCACCTAAAGCTGCTAATAATAAACAAGGAATAATGGAAATAATCCCTTTTTCACGCATTGATTTTAACGCTTGAAAAGTGGGAGTGGTTTCTATTGTTGTTCTAAACCAACTGATCCCATTGGCGTTTTCATTTATAGGATTATCATAAATGAACCAGTATTGGCCGTCGCGCTCGACAGTGCGTATTTGTTCTAACTGTTTGGGAATTTCAGTCATCCAAGTTTCATATTGACCAGCCTTAACTTGATTTTGACTATTAAAAAAGACAAAGTAGATATCTTTCGGTAGCATTTTCCTTTCAAGCACAGCTAATTGAGCACTATTATCAGCACGAGTAATTAAGCGTGCTAGATTATTAGCGCCTTTTTGCATACCGACTCGGTGTTGTTCAAGTAATATGTCATACATGGCATTATATGAGCCGGTTACCCCGATGGCTAAAAAAATCATTAGCATTAAGGTATACCATAAGGTTATTCGTGTTCGAATACTAATTTTTTTCATTATAATCTCGTAATACATAGCCAACACCGCGCACGGTATGGAGCAGTTTATTATCAAAGCCATCATCAATTTTACGGCGTAAATAACCAATATAGACATCAATAACATTTGAGTCATTGTCATAGTCAAAATTCCAGACATGATCAATGATTTGATCGCGCGTTAATACTCTATTTGGGTTATGTAAAAAATAGCTTAAAATAGTGAATCCTTTTGCGGAAAGTTCAATGTGCTTACCATTGCGTGTAACTGCTCTAGTTGTTAAATCTAAGGTTAAATCGGCAAATTGTAATACAGTTGATAGTTGCTCACTATTGCGGCGTAGCAAGGCCCTTATACGGGCAGAAAGTTCATCATAGATAAATGGTTTAACTAAGTAATCATCAGCGCCCGCATCAAGGCCAAGGACTTTATCGCCAATGCCGTCTTTTGCAGTTAAAAGGAGTACTGGCGTTTTGTTATGCTTTTTACGCATCTGCTTAAGCACAGTTAGGCCATCTTGAATGGGTAACATGACATCCATGACAATACAATCGTAAATCCCCATTTCGATATAGCCTAAAGCCTCTTGGCCATCAGAAGCCATATCAACACTATACCCTTCTTGAGATAAGCGTTTAGCTAAGACTGTCAAAATAGACTTTTCATCTTCAACAACAAGTATGCGCATAGCTATTTCTCTATTTATTTTATTTAGATTTATGATAACGGATTGTATCAAAATATTTTAGTAATATTTAAGATTATAAAATAGATGTATTTTCTCTATTTAAAATGAAAAGACAATAACTTTACACGTGAAAATAGGCAAATAAGTTCGAATAAACAGATTTACGTTTTGAACCTAATGCAAATTTATTTTACTTGCCATTTCTTTACTTTTATACTCGAAAGCAATCTTGATTTAAATCAAATTTGGCTATACCATGCATAAAATTTTGTGGTTTAAAGTATAACAATTACTCTTCACTTCCATTGACCATTTTTATTTTAAGAAGGTACTACAAGTGCACAATTCCTCATATTTAAAAAAATCATTAATCTGCCGCTTATTATTAGCCGCAATAGCATCAATGAGCACCTATGTCGTTCAAGCTGAAACCCTTTATATCAATGATAAACAGCCTAACCATTTATATGATAAGCTAGAAGGCCTCAACGAAAGTTTCAACGATGATATCCGTGTTGAGAACAATGGCACCGAAGCGGCGATTACAAATAGTACGATAGGTGGCTCACTATCTGTGTTGTTTGGCGCGAAAGCAACGGCTGAGAATACGACCATTAGTTGTACTAAAACAAGCTGTAAAGGCATTGATGTGCAAGGGATCGGGCATGATTCAAACGTAACTGGTGATTTATCTAAGTTCGTCGGTCATGATCTAACCATTACGTCAGATAGCGATGGATTATCAAGCACTGGATCTGCATTAGTTGATTTAACTGCGACTAACACTATGATTAAAATTAATGCCGGTCGTGATGGTTTAAACTTAAATGGCAGTGTATCAAGAAATGGCGCAATCAATACTACTTATGTTGATGGTTTTGATATTACCGCGGGCCGCTACGGTGTTTCAGCTACTATGGGAGCGCAGCTTAAGATCGCTAACGGAACGATTTCTACCGTTAATGATGGTGCCTATGGTTTTGATCTTGGCGGTGCAAACACTGAATATAGCACATCAATACAAACTAAAGCCGATATTAAAAACGTAACTGTGCAAACATCTGGCAAAAAGGCTTACGGGATTTATAGCGAGCAACTAACAATAGGCGGTTATTTCGGAGCGAACTCTTCTTGGGATAACTCGCATATTATTACCAATGGTGCTGGAAGTGTTGGTATTGTTGCAATATCTAATCCTAACTCAAACTCTAACAATAATAATGTCTACTTTAACAGTCGTTCTACTGTTAATACATTTGGTAATAATGCTTATGGCGTATGGTCACTCAGTGGTGCTAATGTCTATTTAGATACCAGTCAGGTAACAACCCAAGGAACGAATTCTGTTGGTGTTTATAGTTACGATTATGGTAATACCTATATATATAATACGGCGAAAGTTGAAACGCTCGGTGATGGTGCTCATGGTGCATTGGTTCAATATGCCGGCAATGTATTTTTAAATTATGGTTCGATTCTAACCCATGGCTTAGCGGCTGATGGTATTCATATGCTTGTTGGAACGGCTGAAAATAATAATGTCATAAGTGGCTCAACGGTGAGTTTAGTCAAGTCAAATATTACATCGGAGCAGGGCTATGGCATAGCAACACAAGGCGGTAAGCTAGATGTTAAATTAAGTGATAATAGCTTGTTGCAAGGTAACTCAGGCTTAATGGATGTACAAAACTATATCGTTACAGGTAATGAGTCGCCAAAATGGGATCAAGGTGTTACAACTGTCAACTTGCTAGTTGATGGTAACTCATCAGTTATTGGGAAAGTACAAACTGCGGATTCAGCCGCTGCTAATATGACGTTAAGTAATAGTTCAATTTGGCAATTTGATGCTGATTCAAATTTAACCAATTTAACCAATGATCATTCTACGATTGAATTTATGTCTAATTCCACGACACCTCATACCTTAACTGTTAGTGGTAACTATGTCGGCAATGATGGCCTTAT
The DNA here is from genome assembly GCA_036251935.1 of Orbaceae bacterium lpD04. Taxonomy (NCBI): domain Bacteria; kingdom Pseudomonadati; phylum Pseudomonadota; class Gammaproteobacteria; order Orbales; family Orbaceae; genus Orbus; species Orbus wheelerorum. The sequence continues at coordinate 250,145 of CP133967.1, forward strand.
TATTATGAATGGTCAGCTTGCTGGCGACAATTCCCCGGTTGATAAATTAATTATTAATGGTGATACTTCGGGTAATACTTATGTACAGGTAAATAACATTGGTGGACTTGGTGCTGAAACGATTAATGGCATTGAAATTATTGATGTAAACGGTAATTCTGCCGGGACTTTTGAGCAAAATGGACGCATTGTTGCGGGAGCTTACGATTATTCTTTAGTCAAAGGGGCTAATGGTGCTAACGCAAGTAATTGGTATTTAACTTCGAAATTTGACGAAACGATAGATCCAGATCCAACCCCAGATCCTGACCCAACTCCAACGCCAACGCCAAGTGAAGATGTATTACGTCCAGAAGCAGGTTCATATCTAGCAAATCTTGTTGCAGCAAACAGTATGTTCAATTTACGTCTACATGATCGCCAAGGTGAAACCACCTACATTGATTTCGCAACTGGAGAGCGTAAAACAACCAGCATGTGGTTACGTTACCAATATAGCAATAATAAGTTTGGTGTTGGTAGTCAATTTGATGTTAAAAATAATTGGACAGTTACCCAACTCGGGGGTGATATTGCCACATGGTCATCAAATAACACTGATCGCTTGCATTTAGGTCTTATGGGTGGGTATGGACGAAGCTCAAATGATGTCGATGCAAGCCTTAAAGGTTATCACTCATCAGGAAAAATTGATGGTTACAGCGTGGGTGTTTATGGTACGTGGTACCAAAATGATGAGAATAAAACGGGAGCATATATTGATAGCTGGATCATGTGGAATGATTTAGATGGCTCCGTTAATGGTCAAGATTTAGATACCGAGAAATATGATTTGAACGGCGTTAATGCTTCACTCGAAAGTGGTTATACTTTCCTAGCTGCAGCGGCCAAGCATTATAACTTATGGCTACAACCTCAAGGACAAATGACTTGGATGGGCGTTGATGCGGATGATCATACGGAATCAAATGGTTCAAAAATAAGTGGCTATGGTAATAATTTACAAACAAGATTAGGGTTAAGGGCTGTACTTGACTCGAATAAAGCCACGCCTGATTTTGGTGGTCAGATCTTTGTTGAAACTAACTGGTTATATAATAGTAAACCGTTTTCAATTAAGATGAATAATGATCGCGTATACCAATCAGGGGCGCGTAATATTGCTGAAATCAAAACGGGTATTGAAAGTACACTGTATAAAAATACCAATATTTGGGTGAATTTAGGCTATCAAAAAGGTGATCATAGCTATCGCAACCTTGGTTTGATGTTTGGTGCTCAACTGCGTTTTTAATTTTAATAATCTTTGTGATGATAAAACCGATAGTCATTTGTCATAAAAGGCTATCGGTTTTTTTATCTATTTAATTTATCCTAATATCGTTTATTATCTTGTTATTGGTTTTACATTAAAAACATATAGTACGATAAGTTTTGAACGAAAGTTTTTTAGGACTTATGGCTTAATAAAAAAGCGATACTACTCTGTTACGCCATTCTTAAAAATAGCCAATTCTTTAAACTCATTTTTTTCATTACAACTTTGCTTGCCATTGGCAATATCGACAATAAGATCAATAAATTGCCTTAGTAACTCGTGCATAGAAACACCATTCACCAATTGCCCAGCATTAAAATCGATCCAAGTGGGTTTTTTTAGTGCAAGTGGTGTATTGGTTGCCAGTTTTACCGTTGGCACAAAGCCGCCATAAGGCGTGCCTCGCCCTGTCGAGAATAAAACCATATGACAACCGGCAGCAATTAATGCACTTGTTGCAACCGCATCATTTCCTGGTGCTGACAGTAAATTAAGCCCTACTTTGGTTAAGCGCTCACCATAGGCGAGCACATCAACAACTTGGCTATTTCCCGCTTTTTGAGTACAACCTAGTGATTTATCTTCTAACGTTGTAATGCCGCCAGCTTTATTGCCGGGTGATGGATTTTCATAAATTGGTTGATTATATTGCATAAAATAGCGTTTAAAATCATTAACCATATCAACCGTTTTATCGAAGGTTACCTTATCAATGCAGTGAGACATTAAAATCTTTTCTGCACCAAACATTTCAGGAACTTCAGTTAATACGCTAGTACCGCCATGGCTGATAACATAATCAGAAAATTGCCCTAATAATGGGTTCGCCGTAATACCCGATAGCCCATCAGATCCACCGCACTCTAAACCAAATTTTAGTTCGCTAAGTTTACCTGTAACGCGTCGATCGGCTTTCATTTGTTGATAAAGTTCATTAAGGTGATTTAAACCGGTATTAATTTCATCAGCTTCATCTTGTAAGGTCATAAAACTAACGCGATCACGATTATAATTACCGAGTGTTTCACGAAAGGCATTGAGTTGATTATTTTCGCAGCCAAGCCCGATAACTAAAACGCCGCCCGCGTTAGGATGTTTAACCATATCTTGTAAAATGGTACGGGTATTTTTATGGTCTTGCCCTAACTGAGAGCAGCCATAAGGATGGGTAAGCACATAGACACTTTCAAAATCTTCACCTTGTTTCGCGAGTTGGGCGATAAATTTTTTACATATTTGCTGCGCTATCCCATTAACGCAGCCGACGGTTGGAATGATCCATAGATCATTACGGATCCCCACATCGCCATTATCGCGGCGGTATATTTCAATATCACGATCTAAAAATTCGCTATCGACTTGCATTGGTGTCGGTAGATATTGATATTCGTTTAGTTCCCCAAGGTTCGTTTTTACATTATGGGTATGTACATGCTGGCCAATGTGTATTGCCGACGTTGCATGCCCGATAGGAAAACCATATTTAATAATATTTTGATTTTGATCGATTGGATTAATCGCAATCTTATGCCCAGAAGGAATATCTTCTGTTACATTAATGCTAATGTTACCAATTTCTAAATTATCACCTTTATTTATATTTTCGAGAGCGATAACCACATTATCGTTTTCGTTTATTTTGATGATATTTTTCATGCGCTATCGCTCCAATATTGATAAGTAAAGGCAGCGATTGTCTACCGTTGCCTTCATGTACTAATTACCCGATTTTGATGACTGATTTTAAGCGGCTTGCTGGATCTTCAGCCATCTCTTTAAATGCCTTTTCTGCATCATTTAATTCATAAATATCGGTAATAATACTTTTAACATCACATTTACCGGTTTTGACTAAATCAATTAGCTCAATGAAGTCTGCTTTAAGTGCATTACGGGAACCTGAAATATCGAGTTCTTTGGTCTGGATTTGGGTAAAGGCAAAATCAAGTTTTTGCTTACCAACACCAACTAATCCAATACGTCCTCTAAATGCTGCCGCGTCAATGCAGTTTTGGAACGTTTGTGGTAAACCAACGCATTCAATACACACATCAAAGCCGTCGCCATTAGTAATTTCTTTTACGCGCTGGGCAAAGTCTTCTTTATCGGTACGAATAACGCCAGATGCGCCAATTTCTAACGCTTTTTCTAAGCGATTTGGCATCATATCACTTACATAAACCTCAGCACCTTTTAACTTAGCTGCCATCACTGCAAATAAGCCAATTGGGCCTGCCCCCACAACTAATACTTTATCGCCTTCTTTTACGGCTGTTCGTTGCACGGAGTGGTAACTAATACAAAATGGTTCGATCATTGAAAGCGTTAACGCATCTAAACCTTTACCATCATAAATACGTTCAAGTGGCATGCTGTAATATTGACGAAAAATACCATCACGCTGTGCACCAAGTGTTTGATTGCTTGTGCAGCAGTTAACAAATCCGCGACGGCATGAATAACATTTGCCACAGTTAAAATAAGGATTGGCCGTTACAACCATACCTTTTTTAATGCCCAGATCATTTTCACCAACTTCAACGACTTCAGCCGAAAACTCATGGCCTGGAATACGTGGGTAACTAGCGTAAAGGAATGTGCCTTTATAGGTGCCCATATCGGAACCACAAATGCCGCCATAAATCACTTTTAAAATTGCTTCACCCTTTTGCAAAACGGGTTTTTCCATTTCTTTTATTTCAACTTTCCCCGGTTCTGGGATAACAACATATTTCATGTTTGACATAATGTTTTGCTCCTAAATAATTAATTCTGTGGAATGACGGTTTTGATGTCATTGGTTAAAATCGCTTTAAGGTTATTTGTTACAAGGTCGGTAAGTTCTGGGATAGTATTTAGATCTTTTTCCCAATGATCTGTCATTCCTAACACATTTGAGACTAATTTTCTGACATCACTTTGATACAAAGGTCGCCAAGTATCAAAACGGTCTAATAGATGTTTATCATCGGTTAAAGGGATCTTTTCACCATGGTATTGACCATGATAAAACGCAATTAACGCTGATAATGCGAAAGTGATATATTTTGGTGGCTGGTTAAATTTTTGGCTATAGGTTAACAATTGTGGTAGTAACCGCGTTTTAAACTTGGTTAATGAATTTAATGAAATTGCGATTAGCTCATGTTTAATAAACGGATTTTTGAAACGATTTAATACATCACTAGCAAATTGATTTAGCTCATTTTTATCTAAAGATAATGTTGGGATCACTTCTTTATTTAATAAATTTTTAACAAAGTTTTCGACTTTTTGGTTTGCCATTGCATCGCCAACAGTTCGGATCCCAGCAAGGTATGCGACCGGCACCATCGCAGTATGTGCGCCGTTTAATATACCAACCTTGCGCTCTTTATAAGGCTTGATATCATCAACAACTAAGATATTCATATCGACGTCATTGAGTTTAAGTTTATCTCTGATCCAATTCGGGCCTTGAATTACAAAGAGGTAAAAATATTCAGCAGTATCTAGAAATTTGTCTTGATAACCGAGTTCTTGCTCAAGTTTAGCCGCTTCATCTTTTGGATAACCCGTAACAATACGATCAACGAGTGTTGAACAAAATGTATTGGCATCGTTAAGCCAGTTAATAAAATGGGGATCTAAATTCCATAATTTGGCATATTTGATCACATATTCTTTTAATTTTTCGCCGTTATAATCGATTAATTCACAAGGAATAATAATTAAACCTTGCTTTTTTTGACCATTAAAATGTTTAAAACGATGATAAAGGAAAACGGTTAATTTAGCTGGAAATGTGGTTGGTGGGGTATCGGTGAATTTATCTTTATCACTGAAAGTAATTCCTGCTTCAGTCGTATTTGAAAAGATAAACTCTAATTCAGGATTTTCAGCGCATTTTAGATACTCATTAAACTCCTGATAAACAGAAATTTCGCGATTAACTGAGTAAATGATTTTAGGCTCAGCAACCGCAACACCCTTTTCATTGATGCCTCGGATGACAGTTGTATATAATCCATCTTGTTCATTTAATTTTGGCTGCTTGGTATCGATTGGTCGAACAATTGTGATGCCGCTATTAAAATTTGTTTTTTCATTAAGGTTATCAATAATCCAATCAACGAAAGCTCTTAAAAAGTTACCTTCACCAAACTGCAAAATTTTTTCAGGATAAGCAGGACCAGGGAAATTCTGACGATTAAGTAGTTTATTCATAATAAAAAGCTCTCTTTATATTACATGGTGTAATTGTTAGTAAAGAGAACTATATAGTAGCGGTAAAAAGGTTCTTTAAATTATTTTATATTTCGTGCCTGAGCTTTAAGTTTTTTGTTTTTTATCTGTTTTTAATTTTAAGTGAACGATCAATTGAGTCTTGCATCGATGTTTTTGCTGTAGCAAGATGTTTGCATAGTGCCGCAATCGCTTTAGTTTCATCTTTTTGCAAGATCGCATTTAAAACTGTTATGTGTTCGCTTACTGCAACGCTATTACGCTCTTTTAAATCGCTATTATCCCACTGATAATGGTAATGAAAGATGACGGAGATTAAGTCGAATGATTGCACAAAAAAAGGATTATCATTGCAAGATAGAATGAGTTGATGAAAATCTCGGTCAAGCGTTGAAAAAATCGAATAATCATTATTGATATTTTGTTGTAGGTTTTTATGCCGTTGAAGCAATTCTTTCGCTTTAGTCCAATTAATATGATTATTGGGCTGTGCCATAAATGAACGCAGCGCAAATATTTCTAAAATACTGCGAAATTCATAAAGTTTTTCTGCATAATTTTTTTCAAAAACAATGAGCTGCCATTCTCCTTTACGATAATTATTGATTAAGCCATAATGCAAAAAGCGTAATAAAAATTCCCTAACGATAATTGGGCTGACATTCGCGTCTTTAGCTAATTGAATTTCGCTAAATTTATCACCGGGTAATAATTTGTGGCTATTAATTAAGTGATAAAAATACTGCTCAAATCTCTCATCTTGTATTATTCGTTTTTCAAAAATGACGTTAATTTTATCTTTATCATTTGGTTTACGTAATAATTGATATTGATTATCGTGATTTGATAATACCCCCATTTCTAATAAATAATTTAATACAGCGCGAATAGTGGTTCTACTGACATTAAACGTATCGCTTAAAATAGAAATAGAAGGGAGTGGAAAGGTAATAATATGGTTATTGATACAATCAATAAATTGATTAATCGTATTTTGGCGTAATGTTTGGTTTCGACTCATAGATTAACTTCCAATATAAAATTTTAGTTGGATATTTTTTTATATTATCCATTAAAGCATGATAGTGCATTTTCTTTGCAAGATGAATAGATGTTTTAATTACATCTATTCATCTCATTACGTTACGAGTTAGTTGGCATAATTGGTTTAATATCTTTTAACATAAATAGGTAAACTAATGCGCCGATTAAACAAGCCGCGCCAGATACCATAAGTGCATACATGAAAGAACCCGTAGCACCAATAATATAGCCCGTTACAATTGGCCCTAAAAAGCCGCCACAATTTGATACTGTATTTTGGATCCCACCAAGAACTGAAGTCATGTTTCTTGGCGCAATATCAGCAGGTAGGCACCAAATTGCAGAGCCAGCAAAAGCAAGCCCAACATAAGATGCACAAAGTAAGACCATCATAATAGTGATTGAATCGACTAATCCTGCAAAAGTAATTAGTGTTGCAACTAACATTCCACCCACTAAGTTAATTTTTCGCGCGATATTAAGATTATTGGTTTTGATATAAACAAAGTCCAGTAACCAGCCACCAATCCATTGACCAATTACGCCACATAATGGCGGAAGCATCGCAACAAAGCCCATTTCAGTTAAGCTTAGGCCGCGTTCTTTCATCAAGTAGGTTGGAAACCAAGTAATAAAGAAATAAACGGCATAGTTCAACATGAAAAATCCAATACACATGGCAATAACATTACGATATTTAAGTAATTGATACCATTTCATCGGTTGAACTTTATCAATTCCTTCTTTTTTAACTTGTCCATCACGAATATATTTAAGTTCTGCGGTGCTGATAGTTGGGTGTTTTTCGGGGTCTTGATAAACAATTAACCACCAAACAACCCAAGCAAGCCCTAACCCACCACAGATAAAAAACGCAGCGTGCCAGCCCCATTGGCTAATAATCCATACCACAAGAGGCATTGCAAATGCGGTACCAAAACGTGAACCGCTGTCAAATAGTGCGGTAACTCGGCCTCTTTCTCTATCTGGAAACCATTTTGCTGTGACGCCGCCATTACAAGGATAGGCAGCAGCTTCACCAACGCCCATAAAAACTCGTGCAAAGATAAATCCAGCAGGAGACGTTGCTAGCGCCGTTGCAGCTGTTGCAATTGACCACCATGCTACTGAACCTGCCAATGTTTTACGTTGACCAAACCTATCAGCTAAAAATCCTGCAGGAATTTGGCAACAGGCATAACTTAAAAAAAACGCTGACATGATCCAGCCCATTGCTTGTGGTGAAATATGTAAATCTTTTTCAATCATTGGTGCAGCAGCTGACATTACCGTTCTGTCCAAATAATTTATTACGGTAGCAAATAGCATCAATATAGCCACATGAAAACGCACATAACTTTTTTGTTTAGGCATAAAAACCTCTTATAGTTAAAAAACTTTTTTATAAAACAAATAGTTGGAACATTATTAACATAATGCTGTATGCATTCTAATTGATACCGATAAGGTAACTAGAAATAGTTATATTGATTGTGGAACGCTTAATACTTTTCTGTTTTTAATTTGTTTTTAATTCCCTTATGGCTATTGCGGGTTTATTGATAAAAAAATGAATAAGAGACTATTTTTTTATTATTAATTTTTATTACCATTTGAATTTAAACAAGATAAAAATAACTGTTCATTAAATGCTGCTTGATATATCGACAAAGGGCATCTTAGCCTTGGCTAATCATTAATTAACTACTCGACAAATTATTTAAAAAACAGTATATTTGGATTTCTAGACGTCTAAACGTATAAATGGATAAAGTAATTATCTTAGGAGCTTATTATGCCTATTTGTATTCCAGACACATTGCCGGCAGTTGATGTACTTCGCAATGAAAACATTTTTATCATGCCAGCTAGTCGTGCCAAAAGTCAGGAAATTCGGCCATTAAAAGTCCTTTTTTTGAATTTAATGCCCAAAAAGATAGAAACCGAAAATCAGTTTTTGCGATTATTATCAAACTCAGCACTTCAAGTTGATATTCAGTTATTGCGTATTGATCAACGAGAATCAAAAAATACACCTACTGAGCATTTAGATAGCTTTTATCGTGATTTTGAAAATATTAAAGACCAAAATTTTGATGGATTAATTATTACAGGAGCACCGCTTGGTAAAGTGCAATTTGATGATGTTGTATATTGGCAACAGTTAACTCAAATCATTGAATGGGCAAAAGAACATGTTACATCAACACTATTTGTGTGTTGGGCCGTTCAAGCGGCATTAAATATTTTGTATGGTTTACCAAAACTGACGCGTGAGCATAAATTATCTGGCGTTTATCAACATAATATTACTGATCCAAAGGCCATTTTAACTCGCGGCTTTGATGACTCTTTTTTAGCGCCCCATTCACGTTATGCAAATTTTCCAAGTGAGATTATTCGTCAAAAAACCGATCTAGTGATTCTAGCTGAATCAAACATTACGGGTGCTTACTTGATGGCAACTAAAGATAAGCGCATGGCATTTGTAACCGGGCACCCTGAATATGATTCATTTACACTGGCTAATGAGTATTTTCGTGATTTACATGCAGGATTAAATCCTGATATTCCGCAAAACTATTTTCCCGATAATGATCCAAAACAAGTAGCTCATGCAACGTGGCGTAGCCATGCTTATTTATTATTTAGTAATTGGCTTAATTATTATGTTTATCAGCTAACGCCATATGATTTAAATACGCGTGATTTGACTGTTGATTAATTATCATTTAGCGCATTTAAATATGATGACAAAATTTACGAAAAGCATATAGTGCGATATTCGATAAGCCTGGTGCCATCACTTTTTTGGCAGCAGGCTAAATATTTGTATGGATTATGAGTAAGAAACATAAAAATTTCACTATAATAATATCTTACAACAATATTTTAACGAATTTGAATCCTTCTTTAATAAGGAATTAATCGTTTATTTTTTTCTCCCCCCACTTCTCGTGCTAATTTTGGTACTAAGTAGCCAGACACTTGTGTGGCAAGCTCGCGCATGATGGATTGCGCTACGTTATCATCTACAAAAAAGTGCGCCGCACCTTGAACTTTATCTAAAGCATGTAAGTAATAAGGCAATATACCTGCTGTAAATAATTTATTACTTAAATTAGCAAGGATCTGTGCATCATCGTTAATATCTTTTAGTAGTACGCTCTGGTTTAGTAGTGTGACGTTATTACACTTAAGTTTATGCATAGCATCAATAACTGACTGATCAATTTCATTTGGGTGATTAATATGAGTTACTAAAATGATATTTAAGCGGCTTTGAGCAAATATCTTAGATAATTGGTCGGTGATCCTATTTGGGATCACAATGGCTAAACGGCTATGAATACGCAATCGCTTAATATGAGCAATACCTTCAAGCTGTTTAATTAACCAACTTAGTTCATGATCTTTCGCCATTAGCGGATCACCGCCAGATAATATAATTTCATTAAGCTCTAAATGAGCTGCAATATAGTCTAATGCCTTAGTTAAATTTGATTTGTTCCCTTGGTTTTTCTGATAAGGGAAATGACGACGAAAACAGTAACGGCAATTAATTGCACAATGTGTTTTAGTTATCAAAAGAGCACGATTATGGTATTTATGCAGTAATCCTGGAATGACATTATTTTGTTCATCTAATGGATCTGAACTATAGCCATCAACAATATTCATCTCTTTTTCATCGCATAGAATTTGACGTAAAAGGGGATCATTTAAATTGCCTTGCTCCATTCTACTAATAAAACTAGTTGGTACACGTAGGGGAAACTGCTTTTTAGCCGCTAATACTGTAGGCGAAATCGTTGCGATATCTATCGATAATTGACTAAATAGATCGTTTAAGTCCGTAATAACTTGGCCAAGATCATAAATCCATGCTTCTTTATTTGGCTGCGAGTAATTTTGTTGTATAATGTGGCTCATTTTTTGATATTCAGAATTTTTGGAGCTTGTATGGCATCTTATAGTACTAGTGAGTTTAAAGCCGGTCTTAAAATAATGCAAGATGGTGAGCCTTGCGCAATAGTTGAAAATGAATTTTACAAACCAGGTAAAGGTCAGGCAATTAACCGCGTAAAAATTAAAAAATTACTGTCAGGTAAAACTGTCGATAAAACTTTTAAATCAGGCGATACGGTTGAGTCTGCTGACGTTATGGATATGAACTTAACTTATCTATATACCGACGGTGAGTTTTGGCATTTTATGAATAATGAGTCGTTTGAGCAATTATCTGCTGATGCTAAAGCAGTTGGTGATAATGCAAAATGGTTAGTTGAACAAGCTGAATGTATTTTAACATTGTGGAATGAGCAACCAATTTCCGTAACGCCACCTAATTTTGTTGAGTTAGAAGTGATTGAAACCGATCCAGGCCTAAAAGGTGATACAGCGGGTACGGGTGGTAAACCTGCTACGCTATCAACTGGCGCTGTTGTTCGTGTTCCACTGTTTATTCAAATTGGTGAAGTACTAAAAGTCGATACTCGCTCAGGTGAATATGTATCGCGCGTGAAGTAAACCCAGTTTTCAATAAAAAAACCGCAATTTGAAGTGCCCTCAATATTTGCGGTTTTTTTTACTATAAGTTCGCGCCTTGGTAATTAAGTTGCCGCCATGATTCATAAATTGCAACAGCAACCGAATTAGATAAATTCATGCTACGACTATTGGCAAGCATTGGGATGCGGATCCGTTGTGTGATTGGTAATGGGTCAAGTATTTCCGGTGGTAAGCCTCTCGTTTCTGGGCCAAACAGTAAGTAATCATCCATTTTATAGTTAACTTCACTATGAGGCTTTGAACCTTTAGTTGTCATTGCGTATAAACGATTAGTTTGTGCCAGTATTAACTGATTACTGACTAAAAATTCGCTAAAATTATGATAGCGTTTCGTTTCAACAAATTCATGATAATCTAGACCTGCTCGCCTAAGTTTTTTGTCATCCCAAAAAAAACCCATTGGCTCAATGATGTGTAATTTAAATCCTGCATTAGCACACAATCGAATAATATTACCAGTATTAGCCGGAATTTCAGGTTCAAAAAGTACTACGTTTAACACGCTAATTTCTCTTATTGCTTGTTATAAAGTGGTAATTTTATCACAATTCTTAGTCCGCCAAGGTGGCTTTTTTCAGCATATACTTCACCATTATCTTGTTTTACGGCATTCGCTACAATTGCAAGCCCTAAACCTGTTCCGCCTGATTCGCGATCTCGCGCTTCACACGTACGATAAAAAGGGCGAAAAATCTGCGTTAACTCATTTTCGGCAACGCCATGCCCATCATCATCAATTGTTACGAGCAATTGATTATTTATTATTTTAAAATTGACTTCAACAAGGTGATAAGAATAGCGAAAAGCATTACGAATAACGTTTTCTAGTGCACTACATAAGGCTTGTGGATAACATAAAATCCATTGTTCTGGTAATTTAGATGTGAGCGTAAATGATTTATTTAATTGCTCAGCTTCAAAAGTTGCGTTATCAAGTAAGTGTTTACATAATTTATTAATTTGGTAGGGAATTTGGCTTTCATTATTTGTATGTTGTTGCCTTGCAAGCAAAAGTAGTTCGCCAATCATGACATCGAGCTTTTTTCCTTCAAGTTCGATTCGCTCAGTTTCTTTCGTTTCACCATATTTTCTTTTTGATAAAGCGACGGCAAGTTGTAAGCGAGTTAATGGTGTTCTTAATTCATGAGAGATATCTGATAATAAACGCTGCTGTATATCTTGCATACGTTTAAGTTCACGCAGCATATGATTAAAGCTTGCACCTGTTGCTTTAAATTCAGATGAACCAAATTTTTCAAGTTCTGGCCACTGGGTAAAATTTCCTCTAGCAACTTGTTCAGCCGCTTTTTTTAATCGCCTTGCTGGCTTTGCAAGGCTCCAGGCTAACCATAATAGAAAGGGTGAACTTGCAAGCATTGTTACTGCTAGTAATAAAAAAGGGTGGTCAAAAATAAGATCTAAAAAAGGTGATTGGGGATTGCTTGCTATTTGCATAATATATAAGCGGTATATTTCATGATTATACGTTATGCCAAATGGGCCAATAATATCATTGGCATCATAGATTTTTTTTGCTGGTGTATCGGTTTTATTGATTAATTCACTAAAGTTACGGATAAGATCTATATTGCTGGTATCAGATGTGATTATTTGATCATTCGGGGTTATGATATAAAGTCGCTGGCCAGCTGGCTGCAAATTATCCATAACAACCATAAAGCGCATCCACCAACGAAAGCTATTTTTGGGAACTTTGACTAGATCATGCTCGATTGACTTGGCTAATTTGATTCCCGTTTGTTTTTCCTGATCTGATAGATAGGTTAAATTTCTGGCATCAAAATCAGGTATTATTACAATAATTGCTAGGAAAAAAGCCACCGTAATTAAGAATATTGCAAATATTCTTAAAGTTAATCTATCAAAGATCCACATTATTTATTTCCTATCTAGTAATAAACTCTCATGTTGGCTCATTATTTGTAACAAATAAATATCCTTTTGAGCGTAGTGTTTTTATCCATGGTAGTTTATCTTTACGAGTAGGCAACTTTTTACGTAGGTTTGATACATGCACATCGATTGAGCGAGCAAAAGGCAAAAATTCTTTTCCTAATACTGATTCACTTAACGTGTCGCGAGAAATGATTTTACTGGGTTGTTCGAGTAGTTTGAGTAGAATTTGAAATTCTGTACCAGTTAGATCAATATATTTATTCTCAAAATAAGCCGCTTGCTGCCTGACATTTACTTTCAAACCATCAATATTGTACTCTACCGGAGTGGGATCTCCATTGTGTAATGGCGATATATCCCAATACTTTCTTCTTAAGGTCGCTCTAATTCTAGCAATTAGCTCCCTATCATTGAACGGTTTAATAATATAATCATCCGCGCCGAGCTCAAGGCCAATAATTTTATCTAATTCATTATCTTTTGCGGTAAGTAATATGATTGGTACGGTATGTTTTGTTCTGAGCTGAGTGAGGACAGTTAAACCGTTAACCCCTGGCATCATAATATCGAGCAATATCAAATCGAAAGTATCATTAAATTTTGTTAGGGCCTCAGTACCGTTATGTGCTATTTCAACAACAAAACATTCTAATTCTAGAAGTTCTTTTAATAAGGCCGTTATTTCAAGATCATCATCAACTAATAGTAATTTCTTATTCATCCTTGTCCCTGCTAGGTAATATTTATTATCTTTATATTTTAACTACGTTATAATTTTCACTAATTATATTTATCGGTATTATATATATAATATTCTATTAGAAAATAAAATTATATATTCCTCAATAAAATAAATGAATTATGTTAATATTCAAGCTGTCTTTTGATAGCTTTATGTGAGTAAATATGAGCTTTTCTTATGAAAAACTAGTTAAAAAAGCAACCTGCTTTGCAGTTATTTTCGCTTTAATCTTAATTGCAATCAAGCTATTTGCTTGGTGGATGACTGGTTCGATAAGCTTATTAGCATCATTATTTGATTCTTCGATGGATTTACTTGCATCAGGTATGAATTTCATTTTGATCCGTTATTCCTTAAAGCCAGCAGATGAAAATCATCGCTTTGGTCATGGTAAAGCCGAATCGTTAGCTGCATTGGCTCAAAGCGCTTTTATCCTTGGTTCCATCGCTTTTTTATTGCTTAATAGCGTGAAATTATTGAGCCGTCCGACGCCAATTGATTATCCTTTATTAGGTATTATCATCTCATCTGTTTCCGTTATTTTGACCCTAAGCTTGGTGCTTTATCAACGACATATAATTAAAATTACTGATAGCCAAGCAATTAAAGCTGATATGTTACATTATTCATCTGATCTGTTAATGAACTGTGCTGTAATTATCGCTTTAGTTTTAAGTTGGTGTGGTATTATCTATGCTGATGCTATTTTTGCGTTACTAATTAGCTGTTATATACTCTTTAATGCCTTAAAAATTGCATTTGATGCAATTCAAGATTTACTAGATAAAGCATTACCTGATGCTGATAATGAACATATTTTAGCCGTTGCCTCTTCTTTTACCGGAGTTCATGGTGTACATGATTTAAAAACGCGCCGCTCAGGGCCTATGACATTTGTACAACTGCACATTGAACTCGATGACAATATGCCGTTACTTGAAGCTCACGCGATTGCCGATAAAATTGAGGAACTTATTGCACAACAATATCATCCAGCAGAAGTTATTATTCATCAAGATCCTATATCTATTGTAGTAAAAGAGAAATCTAAATTGAGAGATAAGTTTTAAGTAATTTGCATTTTTAGCCTATTGAGGGCGAGAAGTTAAGTCTCTATAATAGTAAAAAATCTAATAATTGAGGTTATTTTGTATGATAAAAAAAATCGGTGTCTTAACGAGTGGCGGAGATGCGCCTGGTATGAATGCTGCTATCCGTGGTGTAGTTAGAACGGCTTTAACCGAAGGGATAGAAATATATGGTATTGAAGATGGTTATTTAGGTCTATATGAAAACCGAATCAAGCAGCTTCATCGTTATAGCGTATCTGACATTATTACTCGAGGCGGGACATTTTTAGGTTCGGCTCGTTTCCCTGCTTTTAAAGAAAAAGAAACCCGAGCAAAAGCGATTGAAAACTTAAAGGCAAATGGTATTGATGCTTTAGTTGTGATCGGTGGTGATGGCTCTTATATGGGAGCGGTGCGTTTAACTGAAGAAGGATTTCCTTGTATTGGCCTACCTGGCACGATTGATAATGATATTCGTGGAACAGATTATACGATTGGATATTTTACCGCGTTACAAACGGCGGTAGAGGCAATTGACCGCTTACGTGATACTTGTTCATCTCATCATCGCATATCGGTTATTGAAATTATGGGCCGTGGCTGTGGTGATTTAACATTAAATGCTGCCGTTGCTGGTGGCTGTGAATTTATGATTATTCCTGAAGTTGCTTATACCAAAGAAGACTTGATTCAAGAAATCAAACAGGGCTTTGCTAAAGGTAAAAAGCATGCAATTGTTGCTGTTGCTGAGCATATGTTAGATGTTAATGCGTTAGCTAAAGATATTGAAGTTGCAGTGCAACATGAAACAAGAGCTACCGTGTTAGGTCATGTTCAGCGTGGTGGCTCGCCAGTACCTTATGATCGTATATTAGGCTCAAGAATGGGTGCTTATGCGGTAGAATTATTAATACAAGGACAAGGTGGTCGTAGTATTGGTATTCAAAATGGTAAGTTAGTTCATCACGATATTATGGATGCGCTTAATAACATGAAGCGTCCATTTGATCTTGATCTTTATAATACGGCTAAACGTTTATTTTAACACTTAGCGATGTAGTGACTGGTTGTAGTTGATTATAAGGGGGATTGTATGCAATTTTTAGAAGATGAAAACCGCTTTTATGTTCCTAGCCCTGATGGTGGTGAAGATATTGGTGAGATAACTTATACGCGAATTGGTAATGATAAAGTATCGATAGATCATACTTATGTTAATATTAATTATCGTGGACAAGGTATTGCTGATCGCTTATTTGATTTGGTTATTGAGCAAATGAAGCAAGAAGGCCGTAAAGTCATTCCGGTATGTTCTTATGCTGTGAAGCAATTTGAGCGCAAGCCAGATTTGCAATCGATAAAAGCTGAATACTAACTCAATTACCTCTTTTTTTCATAGGGAAATCGCAATATGCATTTCCCTATTTTGTTTATAGACTTTATTGCTCAATATCTTGAGCATGCTAAAATAGCCAGCATTACATTATGCCGTAGGAATTATTTTATGAAAATTAAAACACGCTTTGCCCCAAGTCCAACGGGTTATTTGCATGTTGGTGGTGCACGCACCGCACTTTACTCTTGGTTGTATGCTCGTCATGCACAAGGAACATTTGTTTTACGTATTGAAGATACCGATTTAGAGCGATCTACCCCTGAAGCTATCGATGCTATTATGCAAGGCATGAATTGGTTAGATCTTTCGTGGGATGAAGGTCCTTATTATCAAACCAAGCGTTTTGATCGTTATAATCAAGTGATTGACCAAATGCTTGTTAAAGGTACGGCTTATCGTTGTTATTGTTCTAAAGAGCGACTCGAAAAATTACGAGAAGAACAAATGGCCAATGGTGAAAAAGCTCGTTATGATGGGCATTGCCGCTGTGATGAAGTTCAAAAATCCCGTAGTGCAAATGAACCTCACGTTGTGCGTTTTGCCAACCCAATTGATGGTGTCGTGGTATTTGATGATTTGATTCGTGGCCCAATCGAAATTGCCAATAAAGAATTAGATGATTTAATTATTCGTCGTACTGATGGTTCTCCAACCTATAATTTCTGTGTAGTTGTTGATGATTGGGATATGGAAATTACGCACGTTATTCGCGGTGAAGACCATATCAATAATACACCACGCCAGATTAATATCTTAAAAGCACTCGATGCACCATTACCACAATATGGTCATGTATCGATGATTTTAGGTGATGATGGGCAAAAATTATCTAAACGTCATGGTGCGGTAGGTGTAATGCAATATCGTGATGATGGCTATTTGCCTGAAGCACTATTAAATTATTTAGTTCGATTAGGTTGGTCTCATGGCGATCAGGAAATATTTTCTAGACCAGAGATGATTGAATTTTTTACGCTTGATGCCGTAAGTCGCTCAGCGAGCGCATTTAATACTGAAAAATTACTTTGGTTAAACCACCATTATATTAATCATTTAGATGCTGACTATGTTGCTCAGCATTTATTATGGCATATGAATAAACAAGGTTATGATCTAAGTAATGGACCAGATCTAATTACAATTGTTAAATTATATGGTGAAAGAAGTAAGACATTAAAAGAGATGGCTGAATCTTGTGCTTATTGCTATCAAGATTTTGCACAATTTGATGCTGACGCAGCGAAAAAACATTTGCGCCTAGTTGCTAAAGAGCCATTAGAATTCGTTAAGCAAAAATTAAGTGCTATTGCTGATTTTGATTGGCAAATAGACATTATTCACCAAGCAATTCAAGGCGCTGCCGACGAACTTGGCTTAGGTATGGGAAAAGTTGGTATGCCACTTCGTGTCGCAGTAACCGGAATAGGGCAATCGCCGTCTGTTGATGCAACAATTCATGCTGTCGGTAAAAAGCGAGCTTTAGCAAGAATTGAGAAGGCTCTTGATTATATCGAGGCGAGAGCAGATCAGTAAATGGGCAAACGAGTCTTTTTTATGTGCGAGCCGCATTAATTTAGTGCATTAATAATAAAATCAGCGTTATCGCTGATTTTTTATAAAGGACAAATGGCTATAATTGATGATTTCCACTTGTTTTTGTGATCTATATCACATATGTTATAAAAAACAAGTTTATGATTTTGCAAAATTGCACCTAAAGTTATTTTTGGTGCCCAAAAATGAATAAAAGTAACTTAGATTTCCTTTTATGCTGCATTTTTGGTATGTATTTTGCATGTTTACTGTTATATTTAAAAATATAAAATTATTACTTAAGTGATATTTATTGGAGAAACTTAATGTGTTCGATTCTTGGTATTCTTGATATTAAATCAGATCCGAAGCAGCTACGAACTAAAGCATTAGAACTATCAAGTTTAATGCGTCATCGTGGTCCTGACTGGTCTGGTATTTTTGCTTCTGATAAAGCAATTCTTGTTCATGAACGTCTATCAATTGTAGATGTTAATACTGGCGCACAACCTCTTTATAATAAAGATAAAACGCTAGTTTTAGCGGTGAATGGCGAGATCTATAATCATCAAGAAATTCGAAATCAATATAAAGATCGTTATGAATTTCAAACAGGTTCAGATTGTGAAGTAATTCTAGCACTATACCAAGAAAAAGGTATTAATTGCTTAGATGAACTAGAAGGTATGTTCGCTTTTGTTCTTTATGATATAAATAATAATAGCTATTTTATCGGTCGTGACCATATTGGTATTATTCCACTATACACAGGGCATGATGAGAACGGTACTTTGTATGTTGCATCAGAGATGAAAGCGCTCGTTCCTGTTTGTAAAACATTAGAAGCATTCCCACCAGGCAGCTATCTATCAAGCACTGAAGGTAAGATTAAATCTTATTATCAGCGTGACTGGATGGATTATGATAATGTTAAAGATAATGTAACGGATATAAATTTAGTACGTGAAGGCCTTGAGGAATCAGTTAGAAGTCATTTAATGTCTGATGTACCTTATGGTGTTTTACTTTCAGGTGGCCTTGATTCTTCCGTTATATCGGCAATTACCAAAAAATTTGCAGCTAGACGTGTTGAAGATCATGAAAAATCTGAAGCATGGTGGCCACAATTGCATTCATTTGCTGTTGGATTGAAAGGCGCTCCAGATTTGAAAGCAGCACAAGCGGTGGCTGATCATTTAGGTACAGTTCATCATGAAATCAATTTTACTATCCAAGAGGGTGTCGATGCGATCCGTGATGTTATTTATTATATTGAAACTTACGATGTGACAACAATCCGTGCTTCAACACCAATGTATTTAATGGCTCGTAAAATTAAAGCAATGGGCATTAAGATGGTACTTTCAGGTGAAGGCGCTGATGAAGTATTTGGTGGTTATCTTTATTTCCATAAAGCGCCGAATGCCAAAGAGTTTCATGAAGAAACGGTTCGTAAATTAGCTGCTTTGCATATGTATGATTGTGCTAGAGCGAATAAAGCAATGTCCGCTTGGGGCGTTGAAGCTCGCGTTCCATTCTTAGATAAAAAATTCTTAGATATTGCAATGCGCATTAATCCTAAAGATAAAATGTGTGGCAGTAACGGTAAAATGGAAAAACATATCGTTCGTGAAGCCTTTGAGTCTTATTTACCAGCATCTGTTGTTTGGCGTCAAAAAGAGCAATTCTCTGATGGTGTTGGCTATAGTTGGATTGATACATTAAAAGAAGTTGCTGAGAAAAAAGTGACCGATCAGCAATTAGAGAATGCTAAATTCCGTTTCCCTTATAATACGCCTTCAACTAAAGAAGGGTATATGTACCGTGAAATTTTTGATGAACTGTTCCCATTAGAAAGCGCTGCACAAAGTGTTCCTGGTGGGCCATCTGTTGCTTGTTCAACAGCGAAAGCGATTGAATGGGATGAGTCATTTAGAAATCTTAATGATCCATCTGGTCGCGCTGCAGTTGGTGTTCATAATGATGCATACAAGAAATAATTTTGTTAATTAATGATATAAAGAAGCGATAGAAATATCGCTTTTTTTACACCATAATAGTATGTTACAACAATATTTTAACGAAAAAGGAAGACCTGTGTCTTCCTTTTTTATTTTGTGGTTACTATTTATAAAACCATTCTAACAATATCAATGTCGCCAAGTTCGCGATATAGGTTTTCAACTTGTTCAATATGAGTTGCATTGATAGTTACCGAAATTGAATGGTAATTACCTTTGCTACTTGGTTTTATTGATGGTGTGTAATCCCCTGGTGCATGGCGCTGAATTACGGTTATTACCTTATCAACCAATTCAGGTTTAGCTTCTCCCATTACTTTATAAGTAAAGGAGCAAGGAAACTCCAATAATTCGTTTAACTTAGTTGGTTGCATAATATTCTCTTTAAGTTTTTAGATGTATAGGCTTATATATGGAGACAATAATTCTTTTGTCAAGAGAGTGAGAAAATCAGACGGGATAAATTCCGCCTGATTAATGATTTATACTCATAAAATTAATCATTAAAACCATTGGTGAAATTTGAGTTTGATATAATCCCAAATACTCCCAAAGAAGCCTGTTTCTTCAACTTTTTGTAATGTTACTAATGGTTTTTCTGCAATGACTTTATCATCTAAAATAAATTGCATTTTACCAACTTCAACCCCTTTTGCTATTGGCGCTGTTAGGTATGCATCATTAAGTTGCTTTGTTATTTTTAAATTAGCCGCTTGGCCTCGAGGTACCGTAATATTGATATCATCTAATGCACCAAGTTGAACGGTATTATTATCGCCATACCAGATTTTTTCAGTAACCAGCGCTGTATTTGCTTTTAGTGGCGTCGCTGTTTCAAAGAATCTAAATCCCCAAGTCAGTAATTTTTTACTCTCTTCTTCCCGGCCTTTAAATGTTCGACCACCTAAAACCGCTGAGATTAAACGCGTATTACCTTCAACAGCAGAGCCAACTAGGTTATAACCAGCAGCGTTGGTATGCCCAGTTTTTATGCCATCGACATTAAGTGAAGTATCCCATAAAAGGCCATTTCGATTATTTTGTTTAATGTTATTAAAGGTAAATTCTTTTTGTTTATAAATAGAATATTCTAAAGGTAAGTTTTTAATTAGTGCTCTACCTAAAAATGCCATATCTCTTGCTGTTGTATATTGTCCAGCAGCGTCTAAACCATGCACTGTTTCAAAATGTGAGTTAGTTAGCCCAAGCTGCTCTGCGTAGTTATTCATAAGGTTTACAAATGAATCTTGGCTACCTGCAACATATTCAGCCATTGCAATACAAGCATCATTACCAGATTGAATTATGATCCCTCTGTTTAGATTTGCAACCGATACCTTATCACCTGGTTTTAAAAACATCAGTGATGAGCCTTTTAAAATAGGATTGCCTGTTGCCCAAGCATCTTTGCTAACGGTGACAATATCATTTTCATTAATTCGATTTGACTTGATCGCTTCACCAATAACATAGCTCGTCATCATTTTAGTTAAACTTGCTGGATCACGCCTTGTATCTGCATTATATTCAGCTAAGATTTCTCCAGAATTAGCATCAATTAAGATATACGCCTCAGCTTCGATTTTAGGTGCGTCAGGTATTGGAAAATTGATATCGGCATTTGCAGTGCTTATTGATAGAGCAAGTAATACCATTGAACATTTTAATTTAAGAGATAACTGTTTTTTCATTGTAGCAAACCTGATTATTTATAGAGAAAGTAAAACTATATGTTTTTAGATAACATATTGCGATGAGTGTGAATTGACATAATAATGCCAAAACCCGCCATAAGTACAACTAAGGAGGAGCCCCCATAACTAATTAATGGTAATGGTACACCAACAACTGGCAATATACCACTGACCATTCCGATATTAATAAATATATAAATAAAGAGTACTAATGTTAGCCCGCCAATTAAAACTCGACCAAAAGTACTTTGTGCTTGAGAGGCAATTATTAGCCCTCGACTAATAAGACATAAAAATAGAATTAATAATACTATTGCACCAATAAAACCAAATTCTTCGGCGATCACTGAGAAAATGAAGTCAGTATGCCGTTCAGGAATAAACTCTAATTGAGATTGTGTACCTTCAAGCCAACCTTTTCCCCATAATCCACCCGAACCGATAGCGGTTTTTGATTGTAATATGTGATAGCCTTTTCCTAATGGGTCACGCTCAGGATTGAATAATGTAAGCACTCGCTCACGTTGATAATCATGCATGAGAAAATACCACATAACAGGGATGAAAGCGCCAATTGACAAGATTGCCGCAGTGATAAATTTCCAGCTAATTCCCGCTAGGAAAATAATAAAAATTCCGGACATGGCAATTAAAATTGCTGTACCAAGGTCGGGCTGCATTGCAACGAGTAATGTTGGGATTGCGATTATTGCTAATGTTTGTAGTGTTGTTTTAAATGATGGTGGGCAACCTTCTTGGTGAATAAATTTTGCCACCATAAGAGGCACGGCAATTTTAGCGATTTCAGAAGGCTGAAAGCGTATAAAGCCAAGGTTTAACCAGCGCTGAGCGCCTTTACTTGTGTAACCAAATACGTCAACAATAACCAACACGATGATACATGCAATGTAAAGATAAGGTGCCCACTTTTCATAAAAGCGTGGTGGGAACTGCGCAAGAATGAGCATAATTGCAAGCCCCAATAGTATTTGCATCACTTTTCTTTCTACCATTGCAATATCTTGCCCGCTCGCACTCCAGATAATGTAGACGCTATAAGCAAGTAGTAATAAAGTAAAAAATAAAAATAAAGGATCAATATGTAAGCGTGTCCAAACCGGGATTTTTTTGCTATTCATTATTAGTCTCCCTGATTCATATCTAAAGTCGATTCTGAAATCTTTGTTGATTCATCACCAAGTAAGTAATAATCTAAAATGCGTTTAGCCATTGCCCCACCATTTGCACTACCTCCACCAGCATTTTCTAATACAAGTGATATGGCTATAGTTGGTTTTTCATATGGCGCAAATGCAATAAATAAAGCGTGATCACGTAAGTGTTCAGCAATATTATTTGCATTGTATACTTCGTCAGATTTTAGCCCATATACTTGCGCTGTTCCCGATTTTCCAGCGGCCTTATAAGGTGAACCCGCATAGATTTTTCTTGCAGTTCCTCGGCTACCAAACATCACTCGATACATACCATCTTTTGCAATTTGCCAATTTTTATTATCAACGAGTTTTTCTAAATTTGAGTCTTGAATGATAGGCTCGGAAGTAAGAGATAGTGGATCACTATCTGGCATATTACTCCGTTTTTGTTTTAATAAATGAGGAACATAATTTTTGCCATTATTAATCAAAATTGTTAATGCTTTTGCCATTTGTAAGGGCGTTACCGTCCAGTAGCCTTGTCCTATTCCAACCGGAATGGTATCTCCTTGTAACCAAGACTGTTTATAGCGAGTTTTTTTCCATTCTCTACTTGGCATGATACCGCGACTCTCTTCTGTCGGTGAGATATCAATGCCCGTTCGTTCACCATAACCAAATTTACTCATCCAAAAATGCAGTCTATCAATACCTAAATCATAAGCAACTTGATAGAAGTAAGTATCCACTGACTCTTCAATAGCTTTTGTTACATCGACCTTACCATGTCCCCAACGTAACCAATCACGGAAACGTTTTTCGGTTCCTGGTAGCTGCCAATATCCCGGATCGTTGACGATAGTTTTTGGTGTAATAACGCCTTCACTTAATGCTGATACGGCAATAAAGGGTTTAACAGTTGATGCCGGTGGATAAGTTCCTAGCATTGCTCGATTAAATAAAGGTTTATCGGGATCTTCTAATAAGGCAGTATATTTTGCAGATGAAATGCCACCCACAAATAAATTTGGATCGTAACTTGGACTTGAAACTAATGCTAAAACCTCACCATTGTTAGGATTAATTGCAACGACAGCGGCTTTTCTACCGTTAAGCAGTTTTTCTATATAAAGTTGTAAGTTCAGGTCGATAGTTAAATAGATGTCTTCACCAGCTTGTGGCGGATTACGATTTAATTGACGAACGATTTTCCCCCGATTATTTACCTCAACTTCCTCATAACCCGGAGTTCCATGCAGTAGGTCTTCATAAAAACGTTCGATACCAATTTTACCGATGTTGAGTGTTCCAACATAATCACTAAGTTTATTTGTTTCTTCTAAATTAATTTTATCTTGATTATTGATTTTAGATACGTAACCCAAAACATGTGTTAAGGCACTACCATAAGGATAATAACGGTGCTGATTACCGGTAATATTAATAAAAGGAAAAAGGTGTTGGTTAACGACAAAGCGGGCAATTTCATCTTCTGTCAGGTTGTCTTTTAGTGGAACTGCGCGGTGAGCTTTATAGCTACGTCGTTCTTTTTGAAAATTTTCGATATCTTCATCGGTTAGATTTACAAGCGTTTTTAATTGATTTAACTGTTCTTCAAGATTACTGATTTTATCGGGAATAATATTTAATTGATAAATGGTATTGTTAATCGCAAGCGGTATTCCGTTGCGATCATAGATAATCCCGCGATTAGGTGGAATAGATATGATTTCGATACGGTTATTATTAGACTTGGTATTGTAATAACCGAAACTAAATATTTGTAGGTGAGCAAGCGTAATGAGCAAAATAGTCACCATAACTAAAACCATAGCAAACGCTATTAAGGTTCGGCGTAAGAATAAATTAGTTTCTGCGCTATGATCTCGAATTTTCGTTCGATTCCGCCAATTTTGCTGTTGTATAACTTGTTACTCCTGATTAATATTTACTTCATTTAGGCGCTTTTTTTCAGCCTTACGTTGTTGCTCTGCGTGTTCCCATTGCTCGTAAGCATTAACGATTCTTGCAACGACAGGATGCCTAACTACATCTTCACTATGAAAAAAGTTAAAGCTAATATCTTCAACTTGATTTAATACTTCGATAGCATGTTTAAGACCTGATTTTTGATTACGGGGCAAATCAATTTGAGTGATATCGCCAGTGATAACGGCTTTAGAATTAAAACCGATACGAGTCAAAAACATTTTCATTTGTTCGATAGTGGTATTTTGACTCTCATCTAGGATAATAAAAGCATCATTTAGTGTTCGGCCTCGCATATAAGCAAGTGGAGCGACTTCAATAACACTTTTTTCAATCAGTTTTTCAACTTTTTCGAATCCTAACATTTCAAATAGTGCATCATAAAGTGGTCTTAAATAAGGATCGACTTTTTGGCTTAAATCACCGGGTAAGAAGCCAAGTTTTTCTCCTGCTTCAACGGCTGGGCGAGTAAGCAATATTCGTCTTATTTGCTGCTTTTCAAGTGCATCAACTGCGGCTGCAACCGCTAAGTATGTTTTACCTGTGCCTGCAGGCCCAATGCCAAAAGTAATATCATAATCCATGACATTGGCAATATATGTTGCTTGATTTGGCGTTCTTGGTTTAATGATCCCGCGTTTAGTTTTAATCATCACCAATTTACCACTACCTAACAGAGCATGAGCGGGTAAATGTTCTGCTGCTTTTTCAAGGGCGCCACTTTCTTTAATGGCTAAATGAATTTGTTCAGCGTCAATCGCTACAATTTGTTGTTTATTTAATGTCTGTTTATAGAGTGATTGTAGTATGTTATCTGCTGCTTGTATGCAAATCTCATCACCAATTAAGCTGAATTGATTACTACGGTGGTTAATTTCAATACCTAAACGTTTTTCAAGTTGTTTAATATTATTATTATATGGACCACACAGACTATTTAAGCGGTGATTATCTGCAGGCTCTAACGTAATGTTTTTAGTAATAATATTCACTGCAACATCCTTCATATGTTTTTATTAGCGAGGAAAATCGTTAATAAGATAATCTCAGCTGATTTCAATTTATTATGTTATAAACTTCTGGCATTTATTTCACAACAATTGAAGATTCTATTTTGATAGCGTGTATCCATTTTTTTAAAGCACTCTGTATCATTAAATTCTAGAATACGGAGTGCTTTTTAGATAATATCTTGAGCTCAAAATATTCTTTTTTATTACTCGTTATTTTACGCGTACTATGGTTTATAGATTTTCACACCTAAGTCGTCTTCTTGCTGCTTTTTAGCAATAATTAATTCTGGTGAAGAATCAATGCGTAAATCCATTTCATCTTCGGTGCGGATAACATTACCTCTTAGTGAATTTGTATAAGAATCAGTTATTTCTATATCGACAAATTTACCGATCATGTCCGCTCTACCTTCAAAGTTTACAATGCGGTTATTTTCAGTTCTACCCGTTAACTCCATCAGATCTTTCTTTGATGGCCCTTCAACTAAAACACGTTGTACGGTGCCAAGCATACGACGACTATATTCCATTGCTTGTTGATTAATTCGTTGTTGAAGCAAATAAAGGCGTTGTTTCTTTTCATCTTCAGATACATTGTCTTCCATATCTGCTGCCGGCGTTCCAGGCCTTGCTGAGTAAACAAAACTATAACTTAAGTCAAAATTAACATCTGCGATTAATTTCATTGTATCGGCGAAATCTTCAGCCGTTTCACCAGGAAAACCAACGATAAAATCGGAACTAATTTGAATTTCAGGACGAACTTTACGTAATTTACGAATGATAGATTTATATTCTAACGCAGTATGCGTGCGCTTCATTAAATTTAATATTCGATCTGATCCGCTTTGCACCGGTAAATGTAGAAAACTGACTAATTCAGGCGTATCTCGATAAACATCAACGATGTCATCAGTGAATTCAATTGGATGACTTGTTGTGAACCGAATGCGATCAATTCCATCAATGCTTGCAACTAAACGTAGTAGCTCGGCAAATGTGCAAATATTTCCGTCAAATGTTGGGCCCCGATAAGCATTAACGTTTTGCCCAAGTAAGTTAACTTCGCGCACGCCTTGCGCTGCAAGTTGTGCAATTTCATAAATTACATCATCACAAGGACGGCTAACCTCTTCACCACGAGTATATGGTACGACACAATAAGTACAATACTTATTACATCCTTCCATAATAGAGACAAATGCTGTTGGTCCTTCGCTGCGAGGCTCAGCTAGGCGATCGAATTTTTCTATTTCGGGAAAGCTAACATCAACAATATGAGTATTCTCATTATCGCTAACTTGATTAATCATCTCAGGCAGGCGATGAAATGTTTGTGGGCCAAAAATAATATCAACAAATGGTGCGCGTTTACGGATATGTTCGCCTTCTTGTGAAGCTACGCAGCCACCAACGCCAATAATTATATTAGGATTGTATTTTTTTAGATTTTTCCAACGGCCAAGCTGGTGAAATACTTTTTCTTGTGCTTTTTCTCGAATAGAACAAGTATTAAGTAGTAGTATATCTGCTTCTTCTGGGTTATCTGTTAAAGTTAACCCATGTGTTGAACCTAGGAGATCTGCCATTTTTGATGAGTCATACTCATTCATTTGACAGCCCCAAGTTTTGATATGTAATTTTTTGCTCATCAATAACTCAGCTATTTTTAATTGTTAAAATGGAAGCGGCTTTAAATCCGTGATTTTAGCGAATCATATTGTAATGCTTTGTTGTTACTGAATCCAGATAAAAAGTAAGATCATTTAAGCCTATTGGCTAAAATTACTGTAAAAAATAAGTAAATTAGCGAATAAATTTTATTCCTGCCTTGTGGTGAAAAATCGTTTGATAGCAAAGGTGCGACAATAATACTATTATCCATTTTAACATTTATGTATAATTAACGATTATCGGTTTTATATTAATCATTTTGATATTAATAATAGGGAGATGTAATGAAGCGAATGCACCTATTTGCCTCATTTATATGTTTTGTCGCTTTTGGACATAGTGTTTATGCTCAATCATCTATAGCAGATGACACATTTACAGGAATTGTAATTAAAGATCCTTCTGCCCTAATCCCATCATTGCTTGCTGCGGCAGAGCAAGGTGAAGCTGATGCACAATATTCTTTAGCTAATATTTATCAACAAGGGCTCGGGGTTGATATTAATTATGTTAAAGCGGCATTTTGGTATAAAAAAGCCGCTGTTCAGGGAATGGCTAAAGCGCAAAATAATCTTGCTAATCTTTATGCCGATGGTTTAGGTGTCGAGCATAATTTAGCGAAAGCATTTGAATATTATAAAAAAGCCGCTGATCAGAATCTCGCTTTGGGACAATATAAT
This sequence comes from Orbaceae bacterium lpD04, assembly GCA_036251935.1. Lineage (NCBI taxonomy): Bacteria > Pseudomonadati > Pseudomonadota > Gammaproteobacteria > Orbales > Orbaceae > Orbus > Orbus wheelerorum. The sequence continues at coordinate 278,189 of CP133967.1, forward strand.
TTAGCATTAACTTATCAAAATGGTCTGGGCACAAAAAGGAATATCTTGAGCGCAATTGAGTGGTTCAAAAAAGCTGGAGAACAAGGTGTTTCAGATGCCAATCTTAATATTGGCTTAATCTATTTTTTTGGTGACGGAGTTAGTGAAGATAAGGTAAATGCTGCAAATTGGTTTAGCCGAGCAGCTAAAGATAATAATATTGAAGCATTATATTATTTAGCTATTATGTCGGAAAAAGGTGAGGGAATAACGCAAGATTATCTTGCCGCGATTTACTTTTATACTGAATCAGCACAGCGTGGCTATATTCCAGCCATGTATAATCTTGGGATTATGTACGCGACAGGTACAGGAACCAAGCCTGATAATGAAAAAGCTGCTTATTGGTTTACTCAGGCCGCAAAGGCCGGTAATGTTGATGCTCAATATAGTATAGGTGTTATGTATGATGTAGGATGCGGGGTTGTTCAAGACTCAGTAAAAGCAGTTGAGTGGTATAAAAAGGCCGCAGAGCAAGGAAGTGTAGATGCTCAATATAACCTAGCAATTAAGTATTTAGATGGAATTGGAATTGCCCAGAATAAAGAACGCGCTATTTATTGGTTTACAAAAGCTGCCGAACAAGAGGATGAAGATGCTAAGGATAATCTTGCTGAATTATTGAAAATAGATGAATATGCTGAGTGAACATAAAAATTGGCACTTTTGTGCCAATTTTATCCGCTGTTTAACCAGAGTTACGCATCCCTGCCGCAATTCCGGATATTGTTATCATAAGAGCCTGTTCTACCGTCGAATCTTCGTCATGATTTCTACGTGATCGCTCAAGTAGTTCTATCTGTAATAAATTAAGCGGCTCAATATAACTATTCCTTAGTGCTACTGACTCAGCTATCCAAGGTAAATCTGCCATTAAACTATCATCATCAGTAATTTGTAGGACCGTTTCAATATCTTTTTTTAACATTTGACATAGTTCATCACCTAAATACCACATAGGCTGTTGAACTAAACGTTTTTCATAGTGTTGATATATATTTGTATCCGCTTTAGCATAAACCATTTCTAACATACCTAGCCTAGTATTAAAAAATGGCCAATTATGGTACATCTCTTTTAGTAATGATTCTTTGCCATTTGTCATTGCGAGCTGTAAAGCTGCTCCTGCACCAAGCCAAGATGGCAACATTAAGCGGTTTTGTGTCCAAGCAAAAATCCAAGGGATCGCGCGTAAACTCTCAATTCCACCACCACTTTTGCGTTTTTGAGGACGTGAACCTAGAGGTAAACGTGCTAGCTCAATTTCCGGTGTTACTGCTCGGAAATAAGAAACAAATTGTGGCTCTTCGCGAATATAGTGTCGATAGCATTTACAAGATGTTTCAGACATTTCATCCATAATTTCGCGCCATGCTTGTTTTGGATTTGGTGGTGGTAATAAGTTTGCTTGTAATATCGCTGATGCATAGAGCATTAAGCTACTAAGTGCAACCTCTGGTAGGCCTAACTTAAATCTGATCATTTCGCCTTGCTCTGTTACTCTAAGCCCTCCCTTTAAAGAACCTGGCGGTTGAGATAACAATGCCGCATGAGCCGGAGCACCTCCACGGCCGATAGTACCACCTCGCCCATGAAATAGAGTAAGTTCAATATCATTTTCGGCAAAAAGTTTAACGAGTTCCTCTTGTGAGCGATACTGTGCCCATGATGCCGCAAGCGTTCCTGCATCTTTAGCTGAGTCAGAATAACCGATCATCACCATTTGTTTACCTGCTATTTTGTTTTTATACCAAGCAATATCAAGTAATTTTTGCATAACTGGCTTGGCATTATTAAGATCATCAAGGGTTTCAAAAAGTGGTACGACAGGAATATTCTTTTTACAATTAGTGGATTTTAATAATAGATATACGGCAAGAATATCAGAAGGTTTTTTTGCCATCGAAATGACGTAAGCTGCGATCGATTCTTCACCGGCTTTGGCGATCACTTTGCAAGTATCAAATACTTCTTTAACTGATTCATCTGGTTGCCACAGGTAAGGTAATAAAGGACGATTTGAGGCGAGTTCTGATAATAAAAATTGTTGTTTTTCATCTTCGGACCAATCGGCATAACTACCAATATTTAACTCTTGCGTTAAGGCATTAAGCGCCTCTGTGTGTAAAGCACTATCTTGCCTTATATCTAAGCGGGTGAGTTGTAGACCGAAACTTTTTATACGACGCAAAGTATCTAACAGTGGTCCATGAGCAATTGTTGACATACCACATGCTATTAATGAGTTGTAACAAGCATAAAGCGGCTGCCATAGTTGCTCATTTTTTATCAAAACATCAGTTGGAGCAGGTAATTCTTCTTCGTTTAACAATGATGTTAGGTAAAAGTGAGTACTTACTAATTTTGTACGCAACATTTTCATAACCATTCGATATGGTTCGGCATATTCTTGGTTGGCATCTAAATACTGCAAAACTTCGTCAGTACATTCTGACATTGATAATTCACGAACAAGCACTTGGATATCCGCTAAAAATAAATCAATGGCTTTAAGCCTAGCTTGTAACATTACTTTTGCTGTTATGTTTGCTGTCACATTTGGGTTTCCATCGCGATCTCCGCCCATCCATGAGGTAAATTTTATTGGTGCATGTTCAACGGGCAGCTGCTTATCAAAAGCATCAACAAGCTGATCATTAAACTCCCTTAAAAAAAGAGGCACACCTTGCCATAGGCTATCTTCAATTACCGAAAATCCCCATTTAGCTTCATCAAGTGGAGTTGGACGATTCTTACGAATTTCGTCGGTATACCAAGCTTGACAGACTAGTTGACGTAGCCTGCGCATGATGCGATCTTTTTCATAATCGGCTAAATCGTCATGATCGAGTTGTGCTAAGCAGGAATTTATTGATGTATAAGTATTAATTAGCGTTCTACGATTTATTTCGGTTGGGTGCGCGGTTAAAACGAGCTCAATAGAGAGTTTCCCAATTGCCTTACCAATCTCATCTTCATTGATATTTTGTGATTTTAATGTGTTAAATAATTCTGTTAGTTTCAAGGGACTACTTGCCGCTTCACCATGAGGTGATATACCGTAATGATCTGCCGCAGTATTTGCTAAATTTAGGAACTGATTGAAAGCTCTTGCTATTGGTAGTAGCTCTTCATTACTTAAATTTCTAACTAAATTAAGTAGTTTATCATGGGCGTTATTATCACCTTGCTGGCTAAGCTTCGCTAGCTGCCTAATATTTTCAACTTGTTCTAGTGTTTCTTTACCCGCAGCGCGTTGTATGGCATCACCTAATAGAGTACCAAGCATATTGACATTATTTGTCATTAATGAGTAAGCAGTTTTCATGGGGATCCTTATGATTTATAACTCGAGAATAAGAACTTCAATTCACATCTTGCCGATCTAAAATTTATAGTTAATTTTTGTTAAAAATAAGTTAAAGAGACTATTTATATATCTAACTTAAGTGCAATATATACTTACGTTTAAATTTTGCTTAGTCTCGAATGATATCTTGTGATACTTTATAATAATGCTATAGCAAAATTAAATTATAAAAATTTATATCGAGATATATGTTACTATTTTTAGTTATGACAAAGCTTCAACAGCAATAAGTAATTGAGGTTAATAATATTTTTTTATTGTCTAATAAGATTATAAAATAGCAAATAATTACATCTCTCATTAGCACTTAAGAGCTTGTAATGATAAATTAACTAGACTTTTCGTTTGATAAGCATAAAAATAAGTTAATAAATTCAATCATTATTTAATTTACCTAAATATTCATCACTTGGCTGTTGATAATCAGGGGATGCTTGATTATGATTAATTTTTCATATTAGCTGATTTAAATATAAGATAACAATTTGGATAAGTAGATGGTTTCTATTTTTTATATTGCTGCGATTATTACTGTTTTAGCAAGTATTAAAGTAATTACAAGCACTCAATCAATGAGCGCACTTTTATATTTTGTCATTTCCCTGTTAGCAACTGCGGTTGTATTTTTTATCATGGATGCGTATTTTTCTGCTGCTTTGGTTCTAGTTCTTTTTGTTGGCGCAGTTTCATTAACCTTCCTTTCTGTTCTTTCTTTAATAAATCTTCGTAAAGACGCTGTTGAGCAGAACAAACGAGGAATTAGTCCTAAAATTTGGTTGGGCCCGTTAATTCTAGTCTTTGTATTATTTGTTACATTGATTTATGGTATTTTGAGCACGGATTATTCCGCTTTGCCAGCTAATCATATCGATAATATGAATATAACCGATCTACTGTTTGGCCCTTATATTTTAGTTATCGAATTAGCTGTATTATTATTACTTTGTACATTGGTTATCACCTACCATTTTATCCATCGTTTATATATTAATAATAACGCATCGAATTTATTGCCCGAAAATGATCCTCATCGTGGAGAAGAAAATGATCCCACTAATGCATAGTTTAATTTTTGCTACAACATTATTTGTTATCGGTTTGTTTGGCGCACTGACTCGCCGAAATTTCCTTTTTTTATTATTAAGCTTGATGGTCATGATTAATGGTGCTGTGATTGCGCTTGTTGCGGCAGGAGCATATTGGCAGCTAGCTGATGGGCAAATTATTTCTACTTTAGCGCTAAGTACCGCGTTGGCGGAATCTTGTATTGGGCTTGCGTTATTGGTGAAAATATTTCATCGCAGGAAAACCGTTAATATTGATGCATTGAGTGAAATGAAAGGATGAACTTACTTTATTTAACCATTATTATTCCACTACTTTCTTTTATAGTGTTGGTATGTTTAGGTCGTAATATCCGCAAAGAAAGTATTATTGTTATTGGTATTAGCACAATCATATTATTGTGTTTATTGATGGCATTTGTTTTTATTGATTATCAAGCAAATATTATTCCAGATACCTCTTTAATTTATTCTCGCTTTTTATGGGAATGGTTCACTGTTGGTACAACTAAAATATCTATTTCGCTTCAACTAGATGGCCTATCGCTAGTATTCTTAATTATTATCTCTTTCTTTAGTCTGATTATTTATTTCTTTTCAGCTTGTTATTTAAAATCATCCAATGATATCTATACGTTTTTTGCTTATAGTAATTTACTGATATCTAGCTTATTTTTGTTGATATTGGCCGATAATTTATTTGTACTTTTTGTCGGTTGGCAAGGGGTTAGTATTAGCAGCTATTTATTGATGGGGATCTATTATCAGAAACGTAAAATTAGTCTATCGGTAATTAAAGCATTTATTGTTATGTGTGTTTCAGATGCTTTTTTATTATTAGGTATTTTATTGATCTATAATGAGCTAAATACATTAAATATTCATGAAATTTTAACGCTTGCTAATCAAAATTTAGCAGTCGAATCTGAAATTGTATTTTGGATCTCAATAACGTTATTTATCGGTGTTATGGGGAAAGCAGGATTATTTCCTTTTCATACCAGTTTTAGTGAAACAGCCCTTGCTCCAATGCCCGTTATAACACTATTGCAATCAATCACAATGGTAACATCAAGTGGATATTTCGTTTTACGACTAAATCCGTTATTTATGATGTCTAGTGATATTTTTGTAATCATGGGTGTTATTTCGGCGGTAGCACTCATTTTTTCTAGTTGCATTTCATTAGTACAAAATGATATTAAAAGCCTCGTTACCTATATCAACTTAGGTCAAATCAGTTATATTTTCTTTGTCTTTTCAATACAAAACTGGATTCTTTCGCTTAACTTCATGATTAGTTATAGTGTGACAAGTGCTTTATTACTCTTATCGAGTTCTATCTTAATTAAAGTGTGTAATGGTGAGCAAAATATTTATAAGCTAGGTGGCTTATATCATCGCTATCCGATCCTTTATATCGCATTTTTACTTTCGGCCGCATCATTGTGCGCAATGCCTTGGGTTATGTCAGCTTTTTATACTAAAGGCGACATTATTTGGGGGCTAATGATGAATAATAAAATGGGATTAGGCACGATTGCTTTGGTCGGAATATTATTATCAACATTAAGTATATTAAGATTAATTTTTACTGTTTTTCACCATAAACAAAAATTAACTCATTTTTCCGTTGTATCTAAATTAAGTTATGTGCCTTTAGTTATTCTGGCTGTTATGTCTACCGCTGTATTTATTTATATTCCGTTACCGATACAAGGAATTATCCCTGCTTTTAATTTAGATACTGAGAATCAATTAATATTACAGCTATTGTTAGCTGCAGTTACAATTCTTGGTATTTTGATTGCTTGTATTTTATTTTTTGACTCTAATTCTGAAATTAGCGAAATTGCAAATACACCTATCGGTCGAATGGTCTTTAAATTATGGCAAAGCAAATGGCGCTTTGACCAATTATTGCAATTTCTATTCGTTCGCCCTTGTCTATATTTAATTGAATTAGTTAAAAAAGATCCACTTTCAAGATGGAATCAATTAGTTACATGGGGAATAAGAAAAATAAACTTCCAAATTGAGTTCTTAGAAAATGGACGATTACGCTGGTATATGATGTCAATAGTTGGTGGCAGCATAATCATACTATTATTACTTATTTTAATTTAATCTATTATTGGATGGCTTATCTGTGTTATTTTTGCTTGTTTTTTTACCATTATTAGGTGGATTAGTTGGATGGATAGCTGATGCTTATTTACATCGATCTTTTACTCGAACTGAACAATGCCTAATTAGTTATAGTAAACGCTCTCGTTTATTAAATAAATTAAATTATGAGCTATGTTGTTATGGTGCTAGCTGGGTTGCATTATTAACAATGTTTATCACACTAATCATTATTTGTCTTTTGGGCTTCAATGCTTTAGCCGCCTTTTATCAAGGTCAAGATTGGTTTATATCTATTGATTTGGAATGGATCCCATTGCTTGGGATCAGATTTCATTTAATTTTAGATGGTTTATCTATTTTGATGAGCCTGCTAATCACCATTATTGTTATTATTGCAATCTTATATTCTCGTAAAGAAACACCGAGTAGTTCAGGGCTATTTTATTTCTGCTTATTATTTATGACATCGGCAGTAATGATGTCGTTTATGGCAATGGACTTATTTTTATGGTTTTTCCTATGGGAAGCGATAGCTATTCCGGTTTATTTTCTTATTACACTATGGGGACGACGTGACTCTAGCGCACAATTAACAATTAATGGTGCAAGTAAGTTTCTCATTTATACACAAATAAGCAGTTTGTTGATGTTGCTTTCTATTATTTCATTAGCGCTAACTAACTGGCAGTTAACAAATCAATGGACATTTGATTATTATATTTTAACTAAAACACCGATTTCAAGTTATGTAGAATTCTTATTAATGCTAGGCTTCCTTGCCGCTTTTATTATTCGTATTCCTTTGGTTCCATTCCATAGTTGGTTTATTGATGCCCATATAGAGTCTTCAACCACGGGCTCAATTATGATAAGCGGATTATTAGTTAATACAGCTATTTATGGATTGTTAAGATTTGTTATACCTCTTTTCCCTAATGCATCATTAACAATTAGCCCATTAATGTGGGGCTTAAGTTTACTTACTCTTTTTTATTGTGCCTTTTTATGCTTTAGCCAAAGCGATATTAAACGATTAATCGCTTATGCACACATCGCATTAATGAGTTTTATGACCGCTGTTGTTTATAGTGCTTCTTTACTTGCTTATCAAGGCATTATTTTACAAATTATTTCAGTAAGTTTGGTTATTGTTGGTTTGTTTATTATTAGTGGGCTGCTAGCTGAGAGATATTCAACTCGAAACATCAGTCAATTTTTAGGGTTAAAAGCACATGTTAAATACTTATCAACATTAACACTGTTCTTTATATTTGCAGTATTAGGCGTGCCAGGCACAGCTAATTTTGTTGGTAATTTTATGGCTCTAATTGGTAGCTTTGATAGTGCAGCTTATATTGTTATTTTATTAATAATAGGCTTAATTTTACTGGCTGTTTCAATTATTATCCGCATGCATCCTATTTTTTATGGTGCAACTAATCATTCGTTACCCGATAAAAAAGCAATTTCGCCTAAAGATCTATGCTTATTAATTACAATCTTGATTATATTATTTTTTATTGGTTTATATCCTCAATGGGTTCTTGATATGTCTTATCCTGCAGTAAATAAAATACAACACATTTTTAGTAGTGCACAAACTAATCTCATTGAAGGGGATGTTTAATTATCATGATGGCGATTACGATATCTGAGTTTATCTATTTATTGCCAATCCTGATATTGGGCTTGGCGATTATTGTTTCATTATTTTTACTTTTTATATTTCATGTTAGTACCCGATTTTCAGCAATATTTACTATTGTATGTTTAGGGGTAGCATTTATGTCATCCTCCTTTATTGGGTATAAAATTATTGCTAACTCGGATAATCAAAATAGTGCACAAATTGCAGTGCAGGCGCTTGCATCGCCTAAAATGAAAGATTATGAGCTGCAAATTTACCCTCAACCACTGTTCTCAACTGAACAACAAGATTCGCCGTCAGCTAATAATGTTGAGCTTGATAAGCCTACCGAATCATTTTGGAAAGCAACTTATGTCACTGCACTATTTACAAGTGATGGCTACGGCGCTTTGTATACCAGTTTAGTTCTATTTTTATCGATTATTGTTTCAACATTATCTTTTAGGTGGTTTTATAATGATCAAAAAACAAGCCATAGCCTATTTTATTTAATGCTGTTGTTTTCAGCTTTAGGCGCGACGACACTAATCTATTCTAGCCACTTAATTTCACTCTTTATCGGTATTGAGTTGCTATCTATTCCGTTTGTCGGATTAATTGGTTATCAATATACCCAACAATATGCTTTAGAAGCATCAATAAAATATATGGTGCTTTCTGTTATCTCAACGACATTTTTATTGTTAGGTATTGCATTTTATTATGCAGCAACAGGCGAGCTAACATTTAGTGGGCTTAGTTTTCAGCTATCAACCCTATCTTCACCAAGCTTACTTTTGTTACTTGGTGTTTGTTTAATGTTGGTGGGTATTGGTTTTAAATTATCATTAGTACCATTTCAATTATGGCTACCGGATGTTTTTCAAGGCGCACCAGCTTGTATTGCATTATTGCTGACAACGGTTGGTAAGGTTGCTGTTTTTTGTGCGGTGGCAAGATTATTTTTGCTTGCACCGATTGTAAATAATGAGACCATTCGTACCATCATGGTTATTATGGCATTTTGTTCCATCATTTGGGGCAATATATTTGCTATCAGTCAACATAACCTTAAGAGGTTACTCGCCTATTCTTCAATTACACATTTTGGCTATCTATTAATTGCTTTGATTGCGGTACAGTACCAAGTTTTAGCACTTGAAACGATTGGCATTTATTTGATAGGTTATATCTTGGCTAATATTTGTGTATTAGGTGTAATTAGCTTGGAATCTAAATCAAGCGAAAAAGAAGATCAAGATAATGATATTGATTTACGTGGATTATTTTGGCGCAAACCTATTATGGCTTTAGCTATGGGCATTGGTCTATTATCTTTGGCCGGAGTTCCTTTAACTGTTGGATTTATTGGTCGTTTTTCTTTGATATTATTAGCAGTAACCGCCGAGTTTTGGTTATTAGTCGGTGTAATTGTTTTAGGGAGTGCTTTTGGTTTATATTTTTATTTACGCTTAGTTATTAATCTTTATATTAAGTCTGATGATCAAAAACTCATCAAAAAACAACCAGGCTCAATTACAATCAAAACTAGAAATATTAGTATTAATGAAGTATTAATTATTCTTTCCGCATTATTGATTTTATTATGTGGGATCTATCCTAGATGGTTATTTAATCTCGTTAGTGTTGCACAATATTTGATGCCACAATAAGTAGGCATGACAATAGGATCTTTATTTTAAATTAGTGTGCTATAATTTCGTTTCTCGTGTATTATTGATCACCAATTTTATTAACCATTAATTGATTTAAGAGGAAAAGTATGGACTTTTTTATTACTAAAGCTTACGCAGATGCAGGGGAAGCAAGCGAGACTAATCCTTATTTTCTACCAATCATGCTCGTTGTATTTGGTTTGTTTTTCTATTTTATGATTATGCGACCACAACAAAAAAGAGCAAAATCACATCGCGAACTGATGTCTTCGATTGCTAAAGGCGACGAAGTATTAACTAACGGTGGTTTGATTGGCCGAGTAGCAAAAATAAGTGAAAATGGTTATGTTTCAATCGAACTTAATGATACTACTGAAGTTGTTATTAAACGTGACTTTATTACTTCAGTTCTTCCTAAAGGAACAATGAAGTCATTATAATTTCATTGTGTTGTAAATTAAATAAACCGCAAGAGAATATGCCGTGTTAAATCGCTATCCTTTGTGGAAGTATATTATTTTGGTCGTCGTAATTTTCGTCGGCCTACTTTATGCACTTCCTAATATTTACGGAGAAGATCCTGCAATTCAGATTTCTGGTTCTAGGGGCAATGACGTTACCGTAAATACTCAAAAACAGGTACAAATGCTTTTAAGTGAAAAAGAAATAGAGACTAAATCAATTGTATTTGAGAATAATTCTATTTTAATTCGAGTTGCGAATAATGATACTCAGCTAAAAGCTAAGGAGCTTATTGCTGAAGAATTAGGTGATAAATATGTTGTAGCATTAAATTTAGCTTCAGCAACACCTGCATGGTTAAGCTCTATTGGTGCAGAGCCAATGAAGCTGGGATTAGATTTACGCGGCGGCGTCCATTTTTTAATGGAAGTCGACATGTCAACAGCGTTAGAAAAGCTACTTGACCAAGCTATTAATACATTAAAGTCAGACTTCAATTCTAGTAAAATCAACTATACTTTACTAAATAAAAATAGTGATCAACAAATCATCATTTCTTTTGATAATAATGATGCACGAAATGCTGCAATTTCAAAAATTAACCAATTAGTGGATTATGATATTGTTTCACAAGGTGATAAACAATTGATTGTTGCTATTAGTGACAGCAAATTACAGCAAGCAAGAACAGATGCAGTTGCTCAAAACACAACTATCTTAAGAAATCGAGTTAATCAATTAGGTGTTGCTGAGCCGATTGTTCAAAGACAAGGTGCTGATAGAATTATTGTTGAATTGCCAGGTATTCAAGATACCGCGTTAGCTAAACAAATTTTGGGTGCTACTGCAACTCTTGAATTTAGACAAGTAAACGATTCTAACTCATATAATCTTAATGACATCGTTTCTGGAAAGGTTAAAGCGCCATACGGCTCTGAGATCAAATATGCACAAGATGGCAGGCCAGTCTTATTATATAATAATGTCGTATTAACTGGCGATCATATTACTGATTCTTCTTTTAGATTAAATGAATATGGCCAACCAGAAGTATCGATTTCACTCGATAGTGATGGTGGTAAGAAAATGCTGGCATTTACTCAAGCAAATCGTTATAAGCCGATGGCAACACTGTTTGTTGAGTATAAAGATTCTGGCAAAGTTGATAAAGATGGTAAACCAGTTTTAGAAAAACAAGAAGAAGTCATCAATGTAGCAACGATACAAGGTATTTTCAGTGACCGTTTTCAAGTAACAGGTATCAATAGTGTTGATGAGGCCAAACAATTATCATTACTATTACGTGCAGGGGCTTTAATTGCACCAATTCAGATTATTGAAGAGTTAACTGTTGGACCTTCAATGGGTGAAGAAAATATTACTAAAGGTCTAGAGTCTTGTGTATGGGGGCTTTTAATTTCGGTTGCATTCATGCTAATTGTTTACCGCTTGTTTGGTGTTTTTGCAAGTATCGCACTCGTTGCTAACTTAATTCTTATTGTTGGTATAATGTCTTTGTTACCAGGTGCGACACTTAGTATGCCAGGAATAGCGGGCATTGTGTTAACTGTCGGTATGGCAGTCGATGCAAATGTGCTTATCAATGAGCGAATAAAAGAGGAACTCCGTAATGGTAGGGGTATTCAACATGCCATTAGTGAAGGATATGCTGGTGCTTGGAGTAGTATCTTTGATGCCAATATCACAACCTTAATAACCGCAGTTATCTTGTATGCGGTAGGTACCGGTTCCATAAAAGGCTTCGCAATTACATTGGGTATTGGTATTTTGACATCAATGTTTACCTCAATTGTTGGAACAAGAGCCCTAGCTAACTTAATATACGGTGGACGCCGTGTTAATAAGCTATCAATTTAGGAGTTTATGATGGCAAGTTCACAATTAACAAAGAATAATGGCCAAGAGGCCCAAGTTAGTGTCGAGTCGTTAAACCATGGTAGGCGAGTTATTGACTTTCTTCGTTTTGGTTTTATTGCATTTGTTATTTCAATGGTATTAGTTGTTGCATCTTTAGTTATTATTTTTGTAAAAGGATTCAATCTTGGTCAAGATTTTACAGGTGGAACGACAATTGAAATTACATTAAGTAAATCGGTTGCGCTTGATGATATCAGAGCGAGCTTAAAGCAAGCCGGGTATGGTGAGCCAGTTGTACAAAACTATGGTGGCAGTCGTGATATTATCATTCGCTTACCGGTAATAACTGAAGATACATCGATTCAATCAGGCAAAGAGCCAGATGCAAAAGAAATTCAGAAGATCAATAGCGTCGTTGGCGCTAAAATTGCAGATTTAATGCATCAAGATATTGATTCTGAAGCGAAGATTAAGCGCGTTGCTTTTGTTGGGCCAACGGTTGGCTCTGAGTTAGCACAAGACGGAATTTTAGCTATCTGCGCAGCACTCATCTCAATTTTAATTTATATTGGTTTCCGTTTTGAATGGCGTTTTGGTACCGGTGCTGTTGTTGCTTTAGCGCACGATGTTATTATTACGGCAGGTTATTTATCGTTATTTAATCGTGAGCTTGATTTAACTATAGTTGCAGCGATGTTATCTATTATTGGATATTCATTAAACGATACTATTGTTGTTTTTGACCGCATTAGAGAAAACTTCCGTAAAATTCGCCGAGCTTCTCCATATGATGTAATTAATATTTCATTAACTCAGACACTAAGTCGAACCTTAATGACTTCAGCAACGACACTTGCCGTTGTGGTTATTCTTTATATTTTTGGTGGTACGATGTTAAGAGGTTTCTCTGAAACATTAGGTGTCGGTATATTGCTTGGGACATTCTCATCTATTTATGTTGCAGCTTATATGTCTTTAAAAATGGGCGTTAAGCGTGAGCATTTTATTCCACAAAAAATTGAAGCTGAAGGTGCTGATCAACCATCTATCATGCGTTAGTTTTTAATAAAATACCTACTTATTAAGCTATATAAGTAAATAAGTAGGTAATATATTGGTTTGTGTCTTGACATCAATCGCTCAGTTTCATATGATGCGCAAGTACTAATCTTAATGGGGCCATAGCTCAGCTGGGAGAGCGCAACGCTGGCAGCGTTGAGGTCAGGGGTTCGATCCCCCTTGGCTCCACCAATTCTTAAATTATTAATTCCAAATACCGTAAATCCACTCCCAGTATTATAGTTACGAGACAACTATAAATTTAAAAATTCTTTTTGGCTTAACTTATCATTTTATATTTTGTCAAACATTGTTGAGAATTAGCGTAGTTTTCACCTCACCAACATCCATCAATTTGGCGTAGTGTTCAATTTAATGATTATATATGAGCTGTAATAAATCAAATTGATATGCATAAATTGGGTTATTTAATTGTAGCCAGATAGTAATTAAAGAGCTTACTAGCTATTTGGAAATAGCATTATATTTGTATAAAACAACATATGTTGAAAGGAAGAATTTTTAGGGATTAATAGACTTATTAAGGTATGTTACATACGAACAGAATATATTTTTGCTGGATTAACTCGCTATATAATAGCGAGTTGATCGCCGTAAATAATTAGTTATTATTTACTCGTGGATTATCAAGTAGGTTTGGTGCAGTAAATTTAACTTTACCATCAATAGCCGATTGATCCATCGCACTTGAACCTGCATTGGGTGCTAAAGTTCCTTCAGGAGTTAAGTTTGATTCAATCTTATTGCTATTTGATGCATAACTTGCAACTGACATAACTGAAATAACACATGCTACTAATGTAATTAATACTTTTTTCATGATTTTCTCCAAAATAAAATGGTTAGCTAAAAAACTAACTTTGTGTTGTCATGATAGACCCTTTAAAATGATAAGTAACGAACAATTTGATGATAAAAATTGTCATCAAATTGTAATCTGGTTGGTTTTGTATTCATTAACCTATTGATTAGGTGTGATTATTTATTTTTTGTGTAAATGATTTTACAAAAAGAAGCTTACTAAAGAGCACTAAATGTAAAATTGTAAGTTACATATTTTTGATAAATATCTAAATTTAGCCATAAAAAGCCCGTTTTTTGTACAGTAACCTACTGATAAGTCATTTTATATAGTATTAATGAATATTTAAAATGGTTGCGGTGCCATTTTCAACGTAAAAGCGAATGTTTAATTGATTTAATGTTATGCCAAATTCTTGTTTTTGGTTTGAATTGCGTTTATAAGCAGGCCTAGGATCTTGTGTTACGACTTGTATAATTAGTTCTTTTAATTCAGGCATTAATTTTAGTTGTTGATTAGCTTTTTCCGTAAATTCAACAATTAAAGTTATTTCTGGCTTGTGACTAGCGTAACCTGCTAATGCGTCAGGGTAACTGTCGCTATATGGGATATAAGGTTTTATATCAATAATTGGTGTTTGATCAACGATATCAACACTGCCCAATTTTAAAATGATCTGCCCTTTATCATTTACAATATCATGTAATTCAACTGCTGATATGCCAATAGGACTTGGTCTAAATGTCGTTCGACTAGCAAATATACCGACCTTTTCATTACCGCCAAGTCTTGGGGGGCGGACCATATTTTGCCAGCCACGATCTGCGGTATGATTGAAAATAAATAATAACCATAAATGAGAGAATTGTTCCAAACCACGAACACAGTCAGGATGGTTGAAGGGCGGGAGTAAAAGCAGCTCACCTTTGCCTAATGGAACTAGGTTTGGCTGCCTTGGCACGCCAAATTTTTCTTGATATGGTGAATGGATGATACCTATTGTTTTTAAATCAATCATATTTTTCATTAATAAATCAAATGGCTAAATGCCATTTGATTATTTTTAATTAAACCAAAGGGATATTACCACCCCTTAATTGCGCCATCATTAAATACTTCATTGGCTTTTTTAGCAACAACATCAGTTTGATAAGCTTTAACAAAATTAACAATATTATCTGAATCTTTATTATTTTCTCTTGCAACAATTATATTAACATATGGGGAGTCTTTATCTTCGACAAAAATACCATCACGACTAGGCGTTAAATCAACTTGTCCAGCAAAGGCATTATTGATAATGGCAAAATCAACTTGTGCATCATCTAGTGAGCGCGGAAGCATTGGCGCTTCAATCTCAAGAATAGTTAAGTTATATGGGTTACTTGTAATATCAACAACTGTTGGTAATAATCCTTTTGACTTATCTACGGTAATAAAACCTTGTTTTTGTAAAAGTAGTAATGCTCTGCCTAGATTAGTTGGATCATTTGGGATCGCAACTGTCGAATTGGCTTTAATAAAATAGGATTCGCCTCGAGGTGAAGAAACGATCAGTCCATCAGTTTTAGCTGTTGCGTCTGTTAGTGGTTTTAGCTTGTGGCTATAAGCTGCAATCGGGTAAACAAAAGAATTACCTACAACAACTAATTGGTATCCACGTTCTTGCATTTGTTGATCAAGATAAGGCTTATGTTGGAAAGCATTAGCATCAATTAATCCATCATTAAGTGCTTGGTTTGGTGTTACGTAGTCATTGAATACGACTAAGTCGACATCTAAATTATATAATTTTTTTGCTTGTTGCTTAACAACTTCTGCAATATCTTGCTCTGGCCCAGAAATTACGCCAACTTTAATTGAAGAGGTTGTATTTGCTGCACTATCAGCGTCATTTTTGTTACTATTATCACAAGCGGTAAGGAAGAATGCGCTTGCCAACGTTGTGATTAGAGCTAGTTTTTTGAATGTCATAATCTTTCTCCATGAAAGCTTAGTGATGAGTAACTCGTTTAACGATTCGGTTACCGATAAACTGTATGATAAAAATTAGAATAATTAAGATGATTAAAACTGTATTCATAATAGCTGGTTTATAGCCTTGATAGCCGTATTGAACAGCTAACTGACCTAGTCCACCGGCGCCAACAGCACCAGCCATTGCAATATATCCAGTTAATGTGATTAAAGTGATCGTCATACTATTAACGATGACTGGTAGAGCTTCGGGTAGTAATACTTTTCTAATTATCTGGAAAGGGGTTGCACCCATCGAACGTGCGGCCTCAATTAATCCTTTTGGCACATCAAGTAATGCATTTTCGATCATTCGTGCAATTAATGGTGCAACACCAATACTTAGCGGAACGATTGCTGCTTGTTTACCTAAGAAGCTTTTGGTGCCCGTTAAAATATCCATTGCAAAATAGGTGAACGGGATAATCCACACAATTAAAATAATAAAAGGTATTGATCTAAAGATATTAGTAACAAAAGATAGAATGTTATTTGCAATTGAGCAATCTAAAATCTGACCTTTTCTAGTAGTATAAAGCATTATCCCTACAGGTAGCCCAATAATTGTTCCCCAAAAACCGGAAAATATAACCATATAGATAGTATCATCGGTTGCCTGTGCCATTTTAAAAATCATAGTTTCATTGAAACCATTAAATTGTGAACAAAATGTGACAAAGCTATTCCAAAAATCGAATTGTGATAAAAAACGAAGTAGGGTTTCGAACGGTTTAAAAGCAGGTAAAAAACTAGACATAACCAAGAACCTCTACTTTTGTATTATTATTTTGTAAAAATTGAATCGCATTTTTGGTATTAATTGGGCTGCCAATCATTTCTGTTAGCATAATTCCAAATTTTGCGCCTCCCGCATAATCCATTTGTGCACTAATGATATTGTTATCAATATTAAACTCTTTCGCTGCTTGTGATAATAGTGGAGAGTCAACACATACGCCTGAAAATTCAAGTCTCAATAATGGATATAAACCCTCTTCTTGGATTGGCGAAAGTTTACGACGATAGTCATCTGGAATATTTAGATGTAGTGTCGATTGGATAAACTGCCTAGCAATATCAGTTTTAGCATTTGAGAACATTTCACCAATTGGCGCTTGTTCTACTAATTGTCCATCGCTGATAACGGCTACCTGATCACAGATTTGTTTCACTACGTCCATTTCATGGGTAATTAACAGGATGGTTAATCCTAATTTTTTATTAATATTTTTTAATAGTTCAAGAATTGAACGGGTCGTTTCAGGATCGAGAGCACTTGTTGCCTCATCGCATAACAATACTTTTGGGTCATTGGCAAGTGCTCTTGCTATAGCAACTCGTTGTTTTTGCCCTCCAGATAAGTTTGCTGGATAAACATTTGCTTTTTCGGTTAAACCAACTAATTCTAAAAGTTCATTAACTTTAGCTTTAATTTGCTTTTTAGGTGTTCGCTCCAATTCAAGAGGAAAGGCAATATTTTCAAATACTGTTCTTGACGAAAGTAAATTGAAGTGCTGAAAAATCATACTGATTTTCCGGCGAACATGGATTAATTGCCTATTAGATAACAGTGTTAACTCTTGGTTATCAATAAACACTTTACCACTTGTTGGTTTCTCTAATAAATTAACGCAACGAATGAGGGTGCTCTTTCCTGCGCCAGATTTTCCTATAACACCATATATCTGACCCTTGGGAACATTAATATTGATGTCTTTCAATGCATAAATAGGTTTTTTATTATGAATGAATGTTTTAAAAATATTTTCAAGTCTTATCATAAAAAGATTCAAGCGAAATGTTAATTTAAGAATGTTAAGACGTCTAGACATCTAAGTCAATAGATATTATGCTAGCGGCTTAACAAATACTGAAATTGAGTTCTAAAAATGAAACCTGCAATCTTTCTCGACCGTGATGGTACAATTAATATTGATTATAATTATGTGCATAAAATCGATGATTTCCATTTTATTGATGGCGTTATAGAGGCTATGGCTGAGTTAAAAAAAATGGGTTTTTTACTCGTTATTACAACTAATCAATCAGGTATTGCAAGAAAAATATTCTCTCAAGAACAGTTTGATACATTGACGCAGTGGATGGATTGGTCATTAATAGATAGAGGAGTTGAAATTGATGGCGTATATTATTGCCCTCATGATCCTATTGATAGCGATTGCGAATGCCGTAAGCCAAAACCCGGGATGATTTTTACTGCTCAAAAAGATTTAGATATCGATATTGCTAATTCATATATGGTTGGTGATCGTGTTTCAGATCTTGTTTCTGGTAAAAATGCAGGCGTGAAGAAAACAGTGCTTGTACGCACTGGCGACGCTGTTACAATAGCGGCTGAGAAAGAAGCTGACTGGATTATTGATAGTTTGGCAGATTTACCTAATAAGATAAAAAATGAGCAATCAATATAAAAAAGTAAAAATTTTCGAAATAAGATATTGACGCCCTAAAAGTAAATGTGTAGTATACGCAACCCTTGAGACAGCAAAAAGAAACACGCTGTCAGCTCTTTAAAAATTAAGAACAGACAATCTGTGTGGGCACTGTCAGGACGAAGAAATTAAAGTCTACGGACTTAAAAAAATCAAGTCTTGATAAGTGACACTGAAGATTCATTTGAATATGTCAGAAACAGTTATTGAGCATCAAACTTTAAAATTGAAGAGTTTGATCATGGCTCAGATTGAACGCTGGCGGCAGGCTTAACACATGCAAGTCGAACGGTAACAGAAGAGCTTGCTCTTGCTGACGAGTGGCGGACGGGTGAGTAATGTATGGGGATCTGCCAAATGGAAGGGGACAACAGTTGGAAACGACTGCTAATACCGTATAATGTCGCGAGACCAAAGTGTGGGACCTTAGGGCCACATGCCATTTGATGAACCCATATGGGATTAGCTAGTAGGTAGGGTAAAGGCCTACCTAGGCGACGATCTCTAGCTGGTCTGAGAGGATGACCAGCCACACTGGAACTGAGACACGGTCCAGACTCCTACGGGAGGCAGCAGTGGGGAATATTGCACAATGGGGGAAACCCTGATGCAGCCATGCCGCGTGTATGAAGAAGGCCTTAGGGTTGTAAAGTACTTTCGGTAATGAGGAAGGTAACTATTCTAACAGGATAGTTAATTGACGTTAATTACAGAAGAAGCACCGGCTAACTCCGTGCCAGCAGCCGCGGTAATACGGAGGGTGCGAGCGTTAATCGGAATGACTGGGCGTAAAGGGCATGTAGGCGGATGATTAAGTTAGGTGTGAAAGCCCCGGGCTCAACCTGGGAATTGCACTTAAAACTGGTTATCTAGAGTATTGTAGAGGAAGGTAGAATTCCACGTGTAGCGGTGAAATGCGTAGAGATGTGGAGGAATACCGGTGGCGAAGGCGGCCTTCTGGACAAATACTGACGCTGAGATGCGAAAGCGTGGGGAGCAAACAGGATTAGATACCCTGGTAGTCCACGCTGTAAACGATGTCGATTTGGAGTTTGGGGGCATGACCCTTGGGCTCCGGAGCTAACGCGTTAAATCGACCGCCTGGGGAGTACGGCCGCAAGGTTAAAACTCAAATGAATTGACGGGGGCCCGCACAAGCGGTGGAGCATGTGGTTTAATTCGATGCAACGCGAAGAACCTTACCTGGTCTTGACATCCATAGAATCTTTCAGAGATGAGAGAGTGCCTTCGGGAGCTATGAGACAGGTGCTGCATGGCTGTCGTCAGCTCGTGTTGTGAAATGTTGGGTTAAGTCCCGCAACGAGCGCAACCCCTATCCTTTGTTGCCAGCACGTAATGGTGGGAACTCAAAGGAGACTGCCGTTGATAAAGCGGAGGAAGGTGGGGACGACGTCAAGTCATCATGGCCCTTACGACCAGGGCTACACACGTGCTACAATGGCGTATACAAAGGGATGCGAAGGTGCGAACTGGAGCGGACCTCACAAAGTACGTCTAAGTCCGGATTGGAGTCTGCAACTCGACTCCATGAAGTCGGAATCGCTAGTAATCGTGAATCAGAATGTCACGGTGAATACGTTCCCGGGCCTTGTACACACCGCCCGTCACACCATGGGAGTGGGTTGCACCAGAAGTAGATAGCTTAACCTTCGGGAGGGCGTTTACCACGGTGTGGTTCATGACTGGGGTGAAGTCGTAACAAGGTAACCGTAGGGGAACCTGCGGTTGGATCACCTCCTTACGAAGTGCCTGACAGTGTTCACATAGATTGTTTGTTTTTAAAGAGATATCACTTTATTGGGTCTGTAGCTCAGGTGGTTAGAGCGCACCCCTGATAAGGGTGAGGTCGGTGGTTCAAGTCCACTCAGACCCACCAATTCAAATTAATTTTGTTAAATTATGACCTTGCGTTATTTGGCTATGATGATGCTAGATTAAGCGAATTGGATAATTTAGCAACATTAGCTAAATAAGATGAAGTGAAAGTACATGGGGCTATAGCTCAGCTGGGAGAGCGCCTGCCTTGCACGCAGGAGGTCAGCGGTTCGATCCCGCTTAGCTCCACCATTACTCAATATTATTTTTAACCATTACCATCCTACAATTCGTTCCTCAATTTTTTATATCCTATACATTTTAAAATTAGTTTGAATCAAAATAGTTCATTATTGCTTCATAAAATACCTTATTTGCACCATTTCAAATTATATCAATCACGGTCGATTATCCCACATATAAATATCTATCTATTAATTATTAGCTTAAAAAATATTTTTTTAATTTTATCTTATATCACTACTGGCATTATTTTTGCATAAAACTATATACCTATTTGTTCCCATACTATGTTTTATGACATTAATAAGTAGAGGATTTTAAGATGATCTCAAAAACTGAAAATAGAGTAATATTATCACGTCGAAATTTTTTGACTTATTCAGGCATTGCAATTGGAGGAATATCAATTAGTTCATTTCTTCCTAAAGCATTCGGTAGCGAAATAATATCAAAAACCACGAATGTTTTACCGGCAGTTGATACAATTGCAACTCCGAGTCTAGAAAATCCAGTTCGTTTGAACTTTAATGAAAATGCATTAGGAATGTCACCAAATGCTCAAAAAGCGGCAATTTCTGCTGTTAATAAAGCTAACCGATATGCAAAAGCAGAAATACCATTACTTAGCCAATCATTAGCGAAACATCATAATCTTAGTCCTGAATATATTTTGTTAACAGCTGGATCATCTGAAGGTATTCGTAGCTCAATTGCAGCATGGAGTGGTGAAAATACACAATTTGTTATTCCTGAGCTTACTTATGGTGATGGTGAGCAGTTTGCAAATATATTTAATCTTCCTATAACTAAAATACCAAGTTTAAAAGATTGGGCTTTTGATATAGACGCATTTAAAGCAGCTGTTGATCAATATCCTGGCCGTTCGATTGTTTATTTAGTTAATCCAAATAATCCAACGTCTACGATTGCGCCAACTGCGCAAATAATAGAATGGATTCCTAGTAAACCAAAAGACACTATATTTATTGTAGATGAAGCGTATGCTGAGTTCGTAAATGATCCTAACTTTCAATCGGTCGATACTTTGATTGAACAAGGTTATGATAATATTGTTTTACTTAAAACCTTTTCTAAAATCCATGCGATGGCGGGCTTAAGGGTTGGTTATGTATTAGCTTCACCTAATAATATCAAAAATATTTCGCAGTTTGTGGCTGGTGAAAAGCTAAATTATTGCGGAGTGTGTGCCGCATTAGCCTCAATGGAAGATGCTGACTTTCTTGCATATTCTAAGCAAACAACTGATACCTCTAGACAAATAATGGAGCAAGTGTTAGATGAATTAGGATTTTATTATTTACCTTCACAAACTAACTTTATATTCCACCAAATTGGTACTGACCTCGCACAGTATCAGCAATTATTACAAGATAAACATATTTTTGTTGGACGAGCTTTTCCCCCAGCTGATCGCTGGAGCAGAATTTCATTAGGTACACCAGGTGAAATGCTTTACACGGCAAATGTACTTCGTCAATTAAGATCGCAGAATTTGATATAACAAGCTTAATTATTCGTAATTTAACTGATTAAAAAACGGTCATTAATTAATTGATAATCTATTTTTATTTGATGTATTCAATTATTTTATTTGTTACTGATATTAGATTTTTAGCCTGTATCAGTAACAAATAAACTGCAGAAACAAGCCATTTGATTTTGATGTAATCAAATTTAGAATAAAATAAAAACAATTGAAATATATTTTCATTTTTTTTCAAAATTAGAGTTGTGTTATTAAAAAATCTATACTAATATAGCGCCCACTTCAGAGATGAGACAGTATTAAAGTTTAGAAGTAATAAATAAAGCGATATTTCGCTACTTATTTATGAGGGTATGTAAATATGCTCTAATAAATAATGCTCTTTAACAATATGGAACAAGCTGAAAGAAACGAGTTCTCGTTTTATTTGAAGTTTGATGTAGATGAAAATCTAGATTGATATTTTAGATAAGATAGAGAAAAAAAGCGAAATTGAGAAAACTGAGACAACTGTAAGTTGTAAGGTTAAGAAATTAAGCGTACACGGTGGATGCCTAGGCAATCAGAGGCGAAGAAGGACGTGTTAATCTGCGAAAAGCGACGGTGAGCTGGTAAAAAGCGCTATAGCCGTCGATATCCGAATGGGGAAACCCAGTATAGGTAACTATACTATCCTTAACTGAATAAAATAGGTTAAGGAGGCAAACCGGGAGAACTGAAACATCTCAGTACCCCGAGGAAAAGAAATCAACCGAGATTCCCAAAGTAGCGGCGAGCGAAATGGGAGGAGCCCAAAGCGGGTAGCTTAGTGTGTAAATGGAAGCGTCTGGAAAGTCGCACGACAGAGGGTGATAGTCCCGTACATGAATATGCATTAAGTGGAAGCTTGAAGAGTAGGGCGGGACACGTGGTATCCTGTCTGAATATGGGGGGACCATCCTCCAAGGCTAAATACTCCTGATTGACCGATAGTGAACTAGTACCGTGAGGGAAAGGCGAAAAGAACCCCGGCGAGGGGAGTGAAATAGAACCTGAAACCGTGTACGTACAATCAGTGGGAGCATCTATATGGTGTGACTGCGTACCTTTTGTATAATGGGTCAGCGACTTATATTCTGTAGCGAGGTTAACCGAATAGGGGAGCCGTAGGGAAACCGAGTCTTAACTGGGCGAATGAGTTGCAGGGTATAGACCCGAAACCCGGTGATCTAGCCATGGGCAGGTTGAAGGTTGGTTAACACTAACTGGAGGACCGAACCGACTAATGTTGAAAAATTAGCGGATGACCTGTGGCTGGGGGTGAAAGGCCAATCAAACCGGGAGATAGCTGGTTCTCCCCGAAAGCTATTTAGGTAGCGCCTCATGTATAACTGTTGGGGGTAGAGCACTGTTTCGGCTAGGGGGCCATCCCGGCTTACCAACCCGATGCAAACTCCGAATACCGACAAGTTGAGCATGGGAGACACACGGCGGGTGCTAACGTTCGTCGTGAAGAGGGAAACAACCCAGACCGCCAGCTAAGGTCCCAAAGTCATAGTTAAGTGGGAAACGAAGTGGGAAGGCTTAGACAGCTAGGATGTTGGCTTAGAAGCAGCCATCATTTAAAGAAAGCGTAATAGCTCACTAGTCGAGTCGGCCTGCGCGGAAGATGTAACGGGGCTAAACTATGCACCGAAGCTGCGGCAGTGTGTGAATAACATATTGGGTAGGGGAGCGTTCTGTAAGCCGTCGAAGGTGAACTGTGAGGTTTGCTGGAGGTATCAGAAGTGCGAATGCTGACATAAGTAACGATAATGCGGGTGAAAAGCCCGCACGCCGGAAGACCAAGGGTTCCTGTCCAACGTTAATCGGGGCAGGGTGAGTCGACCCCTAAGGCGAGGCAGAGATGCGTAGCTAATGGGAAACGGGTTAATATTCCCGTACTGAATGTGACTGCGATGGGGTGACGGAGAAGGCTAGGTTTACCGGGATAGGTCCGCAAGGAGCCCGGGTTAAGCATGTAGGGGTGTGATTAGGCAAATCCGGTCACTAAAACTCTGAGATGTGATGACGAGGCACTAAGGTGCTGAAGTAATTGATGCCCTGCTTCCAGGAAAAGCCTCTAAGCTTCAGGTCATATTTAATCGTACCCGAAACCGACACAGGTGGTCAGGTAGAGAATACTCAGGCGCTTGAGAGAACTCGGGTGAAGGAACTAGGCAAAATGGTGCCGTAACTTCGGGAGAAGGCACGCTGATGGTAATTGAAATCCCGCGCGGACGTAGGTGAAATCAGTCGAAGATACCAGCTGGCTGCAACTGTTTAATAAAAACACAGCACTGTGCAAACACGAAAGTGGACGTATACGGTGTGACGCCTGCCCGGTGCTGGAAGGTTAATTGATGGGGTTATCAGTAATGAGAAGCTCTTGATCGAAGCCCCAGTAAACGGCGGCCGTAACTATAACGGTCCTAAGGTAGCGAAATTCCTTGTCGGGTAAGTTCCGACCTGCACGAATGGCGTAATGATGGCCAGGCTGTCTCCACCCGAGACTCAGTGAAATTGAATTTGCCGTGAAGATGCGGTGTACCCGTGGCAAGACGGAAAGACCCCGTGAACCTTTACTATAGCTTGACAGTGAACATTGAGCCTTAATGTGTAGGATAGGTGGGAGACAATGAATTGTGGACGCTAGTCTGCATGGAGTCGACCTTGAAATACCACCCTTTAATGTTTGATGTTCTAACGTAGAGCCCTGAATCGGGCTTGCGGACACTGTCTGGTGGGTAGTTTGACTGGGGCGGTCTCCTCCCAAAGAGTAACGGAGGAGCACGAAGGTTAGCTAATCCTGGTCGGACATCAGGAGGTTAGTGCAATGGCATAAGCTAGCTTGACTGCGAGAGTGACGGCTCGAGCAGGTACGAAAGTAGGTCATAGTGATCCGGTGGTTCTGAATGGAAGGGCCATCGCTCAACGGATAAAAGGTACTCCGGGGATAACAGGCTGATACCGCCCAAGAGTTCATATCGACGGCGGTGTTTGGCACCTCGATGTCGGCTCATCACATCCTGGGGCTGAAGTAGGTCCCAAGGGTACGGCTGTTCGCCGTTTAAAGTGGTACGCGAGCTGGGTTTAGAACGTCGTGAGACAGTTCGGTCCCTATCTGCCATGGGCGTAGGAGGATTGAGGGGGTTTGCTTCTAGTACGAGAGGACCGAAGTGAACGCACCGCTGGTGTTCGGGTTGTAATGCCAATTGCATTGCCCGGTAGCTACGTGCGGAATAGATAAGTGCTGAAAGCATATAAGCACGAAACTAGCCCCGAGATGAGTCCTCCCAGAGTTT
Organism: Orbaceae bacterium lpD04; assembly: GCA_036251935.1. Lineage (NCBI taxonomy): Bacteria > Pseudomonadati > Pseudomonadota > Gammaproteobacteria > Orbales > Orbaceae > Orbus > Orbus wheelerorum. Next base: position 303,695 of record CP133967.1, read on the forward strand.
ACTCTGTAAGGTCCGTTTGAGACTAAGACGTAGATAGGTCAGGTGTGTAAGTGTAGCGATACATTGAGCTAACTGATACTAATGAACCGAGAGTCTTAACCTTACAACTTAGAGTTGTTTCAAATCTCAAAGAGAATTTCGGCTTGAACTGTATTGAGTATATGGTGATGATGTAGAGTGGGTATAAAGATATTTTATTATATAGAAATATTTATATTTATGATTAACTCATCGTTATATAAGAGAAAACGAGTTATGTCTGGCGGCAATGTTGCGGTGGTCCCACCTGATCCATGCCGAACTCAGAAGTGAAACGCCGTGAAGCCGATGGTAGTGTGGGGGTTACCCCATGTGAGAGTAGGTCACCGCCAGACTTTTAATATTAAGAAGCCCCTTGCCGTTTGGTAAGGGGCTTTTTTCATTTGTTAAAATTTTATTTTCCATTATAAATTGTTGATTTAATTTAAATTTTCATCATTATTACGCATTTCGTGTAATTTTTTAGTAAAAAGAACTGACTTTTTTCCCATCTTATTGATAATATAGATCATCCACAACTATTCTCTATATTACTATGATTAATATTCTACTGATTGATGATGATGTTGAACTTTCGCAAATGCTAAGTGAATATTTGACTAATGAGAGCTTTAAAGTAACGGCAGTTTACACTGGACAAGAAGGTATTGATCAAGCTTTGTCAGGTAAATTTAAAGCGGTAATTTTAGATATTATGCTACCTGATATAAATGGTATCGATGTTCTAAAAAATATTCGCCAAGCGATTAATATTCCTGTCATTATGTTAACAGCAAAAGGTGATAACATTGATCGAGTATTAGGATTAGAGTTAGGCGCCGATGATTATGTTCCTAAACCTTGTTATCCACGAGAGCTGCTAGCACGATTAAGAGCAGTATTAAGGCGTGTTGATGAGCAGGCTGCTCAAAGTCAAGGTGAAGCAAATAGTAAAAAATATGAACTACATAATTTAGTGCTTGATATCCCACAGCGGCAGTGTCGTTGGAATGATGTCGTCATTGAATTAACATCAACAGAATTCAACTTGCTTGCTTTATTAGTTAAGAATCAAGATCGAGTTGTAACTAAAGAAGAACTTTCTGAAGTTGGTTTAGGCCGAGCAAGGGAACTTTATGATCGAAGTGTTGATGTTCATATTAGTAATATTCGTCAAAAATTACATCAGCTGACCAAAGATGCTGTAACGATTGAGACAATAAGAGCCGTTGGTTATAGAATTAGATAGTGACATTGATGAATCGACGCCTGTTTTGGAAAATCCTTATAATTTTCTGGGGGATTTTCTATCTCACTTTTCAGCTCACATGGATTGGATTTACGTTTTATCTTGAAAGTCGTGAACCACGAACGTATTACCATATCCCGACGAAAGTTGAAATGATTGCACAATTAGTGCAAATATCAGGTGAGCAAGAGGCGACTAATTTTATCACCCATTTATCTGAGCCTGAGCGCGGATGCTTTTTTATTACATTATTTAATTCACAAGATGAGCATCTAGCGTTAACGTCTGACACAATGAATGACAGCTCATTCATTTATCAAAAAACAGCCATAGCGCCCGATGGGCTGACATATTTAATTTCTTACCAAGACAATGATAAAAGTTATGGTAAAGGTATTATATTTAATATGCCTGTTCCGATGTTTTTGATGGGTATTGCTGGTGGTTTATTTTTCAGCCTCTTTTTAGCTTGGAACTTAACTCGCCCAATGAAGCTACTAAGAGAAGGTTTCTATCGGGTATCACAAGGCGACCTATCAGTAAGGCTTTTTGATAAGCTTAAAAAGCGCCATGATGAGTTAAGTGAGTTAGCACTAGATTTTGACTCAATGGTTGAACAACTCAATATTCTCATTTCCGACCGACAAGCGTTATTGCATGATGTTTCCCATGAGCTGCGAACTCCTTTAGCTCGTTTACAACTGGCGATTGGACTTGCTCAACAAAATAAACAAAACATTGATAATTCATTGCAGCGTATTGAACTCGAATCACAACGCTTAGATACGCTAATTGGTGAAATATTAAATTACTCTCGAACAGAAATCAGTATTCCGCTTGATGAATATTTTGATCTTAAAGACTTAATTACCGTGGTTGTTGATGATGCCAAATATGAAGCAACCCCGCAGGGCATTATTATTAATTTCACATCAGCCCCTTTGATCCATACTATAATCAAAGGTAATTCCGAGCAGATCCGCCGCGCAGTTGAAAATATTATTCGTAATGCGATCCGTTTTTCTGAATCAGGGCAGCAAATTGATTTAGTATTAAAAGAGAGTGGTCGCTACTTACAAATTGATGTCAGCGATAATGGGCCGGGCGTTGAAGAGCATAAATTATCGAGTATATTTGAACCTTTTGTTCGCATCCAGTCACCTCAATTAGGCAAAGGGTATGGTTTAGGACTTGCTATCGCAAGAAAGATCATCATTATGCATAATGGTACCACACAGGCGCGTAACAAAGCATCTGGTGGTTTAATTATGACAATCAAGCTTCCTTACTGGCGAGCTTAAATATTAATAACAATCTTTACTTACATCAAGTACATATTCTTGCAATAGAGCCTTCAATTTAATTTTATTGTGACCAGCAAAATTTAATTTAGATATTATCGCTTTATCATCTTGTTGTAAGATATGTTTATATTGCTGAAGATAGTTTTTTGCAATTGGTTTATAAGACCAATGCCACTCTTCGGGATTATAGCCACCCTCTCGGCCCTCACTAAACGGCTGACAAAATCCATATTTTGGCATGTTTTCTAGTAGCCATTGATATAAAATCTCCCCTTGCTTTGTACTGCGAAAATAGTCTGAAGAGACACTTGTAATATCAACATCTGTTCCCCAATGATGCCTTGAACTTCCTGGCATTGATGAGTATTTTAAAATATCTTTCGCTGTATCTTGCTCATTTTTTAACTTAGGAAAAAGGGTGTCCCACTTACGCTGCCAAATGCCATTTTGATAATTATAGTTGCGTGTCGCACTGACAATAATAAATGGATTATTCGGATATTGCTTTTTAAAGTCATGGTAGGCTTTTATAAGTTGCTCTGTCGGTTCTTTTTGTAGATACATACCAGATTTATTGACTGGCAGTACAGTACTATCAAGTGCAACAAACTCTTGATCTAATTTTTCATTAAATTGACCAATTAATTTTTCGAGTGGGATTGTATTTGCCATAGTGATAAACGGTAACACCATTAAAATTAATAAACTGTATTTTTTCATGCGATCTAAGACGTAATTATTCGAATATTATTAGCCAGATGGATTGTAAAACAGTATAATCCTTCCTCAATTTTTGTCATATATTTTTTCGCCATAATGTGTAAAAACGAGGCCTTATGTCTACAAATACTTTAGATAATGCTCAACTTGAGCCATGTCATTTACCATCAGCTAATGATAGTTCATCAGATAAAGTCAATTTATTGGATTTTACTCGCCCACAATTGAGAGAGTTCTTTAAAAATATGGGTGAGAAACCGTTTCGTGCAGATCAAGTCATGAAATGGATGTATCACTTTGGTTACGATGATTTTGAGTTAATGACTGATATTAACAAAACATTACGTGATAAACTTAAAACCATCGCTGAAATTAAAGCGCCAGAAGTTGCGCAAGAGCAGCGCTCATCTGATGGTACGATTAAATGGGCATTAGATGTTGGCAATAATCAGCTAATTGAATGCGTTTATATTCCTGAGCGTGATAGGGCAACCTTATGTGTATCTTCACAAGTCGGGTGTGCACTTGCATGTAAATTTTGTTCAACGGCTCAGCAAGGATTTAACCGTAATTTGCGTGTTGCAGAAATTATAGGACAAGTATGGCGAGCCTCAAAAATTATTGGTGTTACAGGTAAACTCATTGACCGCCCAATTACCAATGTGGTTATGATGGGAATGGGGGAACCACTGCTTAATTTATCTAACGTTGTTCCAGCTATGGAAATTATGCTAGATGATTTTGCTTATGGATTATCAAAACGTCGCGTCACATTGTCGACGTCAGGTGTTGTACCTGCTTTAGATAAAATGGCTGGCATGATCGACGTTGCACTTGCTATTTCGCTACATGCCCCAAATGATGAAATTCGTAGTCAAATTATGCCAATTAATGATAAATATAATATGGCGACTTTGCGTGATTCTATTCATCGTTACCTTGCGGTATCTAATGCTAATCATGGTAAAGTAACTATCGAGTATGTACTACTTAATCAGGTTAATGACGGCGTTGAACATGCGCATCAGCTTGCACAGTTTTTAAAAAATACCCCATGTAAGATTAACTTAATTCCATGGAATCCATTTCCTGGTGCGCCATATTCACGAAGTTCTAATACCCGTATTGATCGGTTTATGAAAACATTAATGGAATATGGTTTCACTGTAATTGTACGTAAAACGCGTGGTGATGATATTGATGCAGCTTGTGGACAGCTAGCTGGCGATGTGCTTGATAGAACTAAACGAACTAAATTAGTTAAATCAACATTATCGCAATCGTTTATTGATGTCAGGCAATAACATGAGTAGATAAATACTATGTTTAAATCACTATTATATGTCGCAATATGCTTATTATCACTTGTTAGCTTAGCAAGCTGCCACTTTACGCCAGAGCAGCAACAAGAGTTTGATCCTGAGCTTGCCGCGTTAGCAAGGTTAAAATTGGGCTTGGGATATTTAGCACAAGCGAAGGATTCAACCGATAAATCGAATGAAGATATTAAACTTGCACACTATAATCTTACATTAGCGAATAAATACTCGCCTAATAACCCGAATGTTATGCTTGGAATGGCGTTATTTGATCAGCATGTTGGTGAGCTTCAAGAGGCTGACGTGATTTATCAAACGATAGTTAAAATGCAGCCAACTAATGGTTTGTACCGAATCCATTATGGCACTTTTCTATGTGGCATGGGGCATTATCAAGAGGCTCGAGGCCAATACAAAATAGCAATTAGCCTTAATCGACCACAGTGGAAGATGGATGGGCTTGAACAGCTTGGCTACTGCGCGATTCAAAACACCGATATCGCCCAAGCGAATGAAGCATTTAAATCTCTATTTCAATATAATGCCAATAAACGGCAAGATGTGATAACTACGGCTGACATATATCGACAACAAGGTGACATACAAATTGCGAGATATTTATTAGCTATTAGTAAATAAAATAATGATAACAATAAAAGTTGGAACAATATGATGAATTTTTGGGCTATATTATTATTGGCATTTGCCATGTCGACTGATGCCTTTGCTGTTGCTGTTTGTAAAGGTGTTGCACTTAAAGTTCCTCGTTTTATTGATGCGTTCAAAGTTGGGCTATTATTCGGTTTCATCGAAGCTATCACACCAGCTCTTGGTTGGGTGCTCGGTTATATTGCGGTGCAATATGTTGAAAGGTGGGATCATTGGGTTATTTTTGCACTGATGCTCTTTTTAGGCGTCCGCATGATCTATAATAGTTTTAAAGAAGAAGAGTGCGCAGCCGATGAGCCACAAAGTGGTTCGCTTATTATGCTGATCTTAACTGCTATTTCAACGAGTATTGATGCATTTGCTGTTGGTATTGGACTTGCTTTGGCATCGGTAAATATTGCTTTTGCAGCTGGTATGATTGGTTTTGTTACTTGCGTAATGGTAACAATTGGTATTTTATTAGGTAAAAAAATCGGGTGTCTTATTGGTAAAAAGGCAGAATTACTTGGTGGTTTAGTACTCATTGCGATTGGTATTTTGACGCTTTATCAGCATCTAGTTTTATAACACAAGCTATTTTTTCACTATATTGATACCTTACAACAAAAAAATAACGAATAAAAAAACCGTAATCAATATTACGGTTTTTTTGTAGATAAAGGGTTGGAACTTAAATTACATCATTCCGCCCATACCACCCATGCCGCCCATACCTGCTGCGCCCATGTCGGCTTTATCTTCTTTTGGTAATTCTGCAATCATACATTCAGTTGTGATCATTAGACCCGCAATTGATGCTGCGTATTGTAATGCACTGCGTGTAACTTTAGTTGGATCTAAGATCCCCATTGCAATCATATCACCGTATTCTTCTGTTGAAGCATTATAACCGTAGTTACCTTGACCTGCTTTAACTGAGTTTGCAACGACAGATGATTCTTCACCACAGTTAGCAACGATTTGACGTAATGGCGCTTCCATTGCACGTAGAGCGACTTTGATCCCTACGTTTTGATCTTCATTGTCACCTTTTAAGTTAACAATAGAGCTTGCTGCGCGGATTAATGCAACACCACCACCAGCAACAACACCTTCTTCAACGGCTGCGCGAGTTGCATGTAGTGCATCTTCTACGCGTGCTTTTTTCTCTTTCATTTCAACTTCAGTTGCTGCGCCAACTTTAATTACCGCAACGCCGCCAGCTAATTTAGCAACGCGTTCTTGAAGTTTTTCTTTATCGTAGTCTGATGTTGACTCTTCAATTTGACCACGAATTTGTGCAACACGAGCTTCAATAAGTGATTGATCACCAATACCATCAATAATAGTTGTATTGTCTTTATTGATAACAACACGTTTTGCTTGACCTAAATCTTCAAGAGTTGCTTTTTCAAGCTCAAGACCGATCTCTTCAGAAATAACTGTACCAGCAGTTAAAATCGCAATATCTTGTAACATTGCTTTACGGCGATCACCAAAACCAGGTGCTTTAACCGCTGCAACTTTAACAATACCACGCATTGTATTAACAACTAATGTTGCTAATGCCTCACCTTCAACATCTTCAGCGATGATTAATAGTGATTTACCCGCTTTAGCTACCGCTTCAAGAACCGGTAATAATTCACGGATATTAGAGATTTTCTTATCAACAAGTAAAATGAATGGGCTATCTAATTCAACCGTTGCTGTTTCTGGTTTATTGATGAAATAAGGTGATAAATAACCACGATCAAATTGCATCCCTTCAACAACATCTAACTCATCTTGTAAGCCTGTGCCATCTTCAACAGTGATAACCCCTTCTTTGCCTACTTTTTCCATTGCTTTAGCAATTAATGTACCAACCGTTTCGTCAGAGTTAGCTGAAATAGTACCAACTTGTGCAATCGCTTTTGAATCTGAGCAAGGTTGTGATAATTTTTTAAGTTCTTCAACTGCTGCAATAACGGCTTTATCAATACCACGTTTTAAATCCATCGGATTCATGCCAGCCGCAACGGCTTTTAAGCCTTCATTAACAATAGATTGTGCAAGAACAGTTGCAGTTGTTGTACCATCACCCGCAGCATCGTTTGCTTTTGATGCAACTTCTTTAACCATCTGTGCACCCATATTTTCGAATTTATCTTCTAATTCGATTTCGCGAGCAACCGATACACCATCTTTAGTAATTACTGGTGAACCAAATGATTTATCTAAAACAACATTACGACCTTTTGGGCCTAAGGTTACTTTAACTGCATCAGCAAGCACGTTAACACCACGAAGCATTTTTACGCGAGCATCACTACCAAATTTAACATCTTTAGCTGCCATTCTTAATTCTCCTAAAATCTGTATTTTATTCTGTTAAATAACTTAATTATGCCTGAACAATTGCTAAAATATCGCTTTCAGATAGGATCAAAACGTCTTCATTATCAATTTTTTCAGTTTTAACGCCATAACCTTCATTGAAAATAACAATATCCCCAACTTTGACATCTAATGGTTGTACATGACCATTTTCTAAAATACGACCATTCCCAACAGCTAAGACTTCACCACGAGTAGATTTACCTGCAGCAGATCCCGTTAATACAATCCCGCCAGCTGATTTTGATTCACTTTCTTTACGTTTGATGATCACACGATCATGCAATGGACGAATTTTCATTAATTATTCTCCTACAATAAATTTTTAGTTAAATTTATACACAATAAGTTAAGGGAAAGACATAAAACGATTACATTTTATGATGTAGTGCGAAATAGATGGGGGTACTTTTTGCCACTTCAAGAGTGGCAATCAAAAAAAAATTTTTAATCGGCTATTTATTCATCATTTTTATGAGTGAATTGGCCTTCAATCACCTCATTATTATGGTTATTATTGGGTGAATTTGATTGATAAGTTTTTATGCTCATTTTCGGGACAATTCGTTTGACTAAAAAACGTTGAATAGGCGATAGTAATAAAAGTGCCCCTAAGATATCAGTAAAAAAGCCAGGAATTGATAATAACAATCCTGCTAATAGTAGTGAAACACTTTTTACTAACTCATCATTTGGATTTTCATTATTAGCCATTTTTTGCTGTATCAATGCTAAATTCTTTAAGCCTTGTGATTTAACTAATGATAAACCAATGACTGAGGTTGCAATAATACAAATTAGTGCTAATAAAACGCCAATCGAGTTTGCTACAGCAACAAAAAGACTAATTTCAATGTAAACATATAAAAACAATAGCACTAAAAATAACCAACGCATGTAATTTTATCCTTTTGTAAAAAATTATTGCTTAGATAATATAATGAGGCCGAGTTACTATTTTTCAATAAAATGGTTAAAGAATTATTAAATTTGAGCAAATTATCTATTTTTCGAGCAATCAGTAAGGTTTTTATAAAATAAATAATAAAATGGATTGACGAACAATCGGGAATCGTGTTTAATACGCTCCATTGTTGCCCGGATAGCTCAGTCGGTAGAGCAGGGGATTGAAAATCCCCGTGTCCGTGGTTCGATTCCGCGTCCGGGCACCAATCTTAAATAAAGAACACCAGCTTAAAGCTGGTTTTTTTATGTCTAAAATATTTGCTACAGAGTTTTTCTCATCGTCAGTTTTTTAATAAACATGGATTAACTAAAATTATAATTACATATCAAATTAAATTCTAAAAACCTGAAATAGCCAAAATGAAAATAATTACAGCTAATAGCTTTTATAAAGCTTGGTTAAACATCATTAAAAAGAATATTGTAGATGTATATTCTTGCTGGAATAGCCGTAAAGACTATACTAACCTCATTATTAAAAAGGATGATTCATTAATAACTCAAGTTTCAAAAGAACTCGATCTTATTTGTTATAATGCTGATTTTTATAGTATTGATAGTGTATTATATCGAAAAGAGGATTGGCTAAGTGGTTACGGTGGAGTTTTCCTACGTCATTTAGTTGTTGCTTTTGAGCATGAGAATGACTTTTTTAGTGGTTTATTTCAAGAAACTACACATTTACTCATAACCCAAGCTGATTTAAAAGTATTAGTTTCTTATCCTCCTCAAGAGCTTGATGAATTTACAAATAAACATATAAAAGATGAATTAAATAATTTGTATCAAATTATTCTAGGTAGTCCTTATGCAAATGAGATTTCTGAAAAAGAAAATTTTTTACTTATTTTAGGTAAAGATGATATTACTGATTTGAAAACTGATAATTGGCAAGAAGATGGTTATTGGAAAGGATTGGTATTTAAACTTGATGGCTGGAAAGCACTTACAATTTAATTGTACTAGTGCCGATTCAATCGAGCGATGAGTTTGAAAAAAGTCTCGAAGCTTCTTTTTTTCCATTTTTAGGTAGTTTCAACGTTAATTATTGGCGTTATTTTTATTTGGTATTTGTACTTCCGATTTTGAATCTAATTTTTCTAAAGGTTGAATAGAAATTATTTTCTTATCACCCTCAACTCTGGTTGAATAAACTTGAATTGGGATTTTTTCTCTTGGTTTTTTATTAAAGATAATATTACTTAAATATAAAGTCATGCTAATAATAGTCAAAAAGTAGCAAATATGTTTTAATCGTTTTCGTCGTTCATTTCTTGTAAGCGCATTAATGATGCAATTAAGCATTTCAGAGCTTTCTTCTTTATTTGTTGATATTATGACTTCCTTACCCTTATTTCTTCGCGTTCTATATTCATCGATGTAGTAAATCAATGAACCATCACTATTAATTTGGAAACTATCTTTACAGTAGTTTATTAATGAAATGGCTAGGATTGCGGTGGTTTCGGTCTCTGTTATTTTTTGTAATGTAATGTAGTTACTAACTATTTTTGCTTTATATTTATTCATTATTCCATATTCCTTACAAAAAGTGAGTTTGGTAAATTATTTGAATCATCGTAAATAATGTTACGCTTAACTTTGTTTATATTATAGCGATGATATTTGCCTACTTTTTCGACAAGGCTGATTGAATGAATAAAATTGCCACAATAAAGCGAAAACCGCTAGTAATGAGATTGCCATCCCGACCCAAGCTAGGTAAATTATTCCTAGGTTATTAATCGTAAATACTCCTACTATAGAACCTAATACTATGCCGGTATTGAAAGACGCAATATTCATTCCTGATACCACATCTAAAGATTGCGGAGCATAAAGAACGGCTAATTTCATTAGGCGTCCTTGTAATGGCGGAATAGCTGCATAAGTCGCTAAGCCTAATAATGCAGTTAATAATAACATCAAAAACCAATCGTATTGCAATAATCCGATACATGCAAGTATGCTGGTCAGCATTATTAATACAACTAATACTGCTTTATAAATCCCCCATTTATCCGTAAAATATCCACCTAAAACGTTACCAATCGTCGCGCCGATACCATAAGTTAACATTATTATGCCTAACTCGTCAGGTTTAATGATAGTGACGGTTAGCAATAATGGCGAAATATAACTATAAAGGGTAAAAGATCCTGCATAAGCTAATATTGTAACACTAGCACCAGCTAATAATTTCACATTCAACAATACTTTTAAATGACCCGAGCGAGTTATCGATATTTTTGTTGAGTCATCTAACTTACTTGGCATAAATAAAACTAATCCAAGCACCCCCATACTACTAAATCCTGCAATCACTAAAAAAATCATTTGCCATGTAAGCAAAGTGCCAAGCCACGTCCCGATAGGGACGCCTATTGACATCGCTATCGTCAAACCACCAAATACTAAAGCAAGAGCGCTCCCTGTTTTTTGATTAGGCACCAACCTTATTGCTACTCCAGATGTAACCGCTAATAATACGCCATGAGCAAGGCCTGAAAAAAAACGCGCGACTAATAAAAACATTAACTGCTCAACAAAAACGATAGCAAAATTTCCTAAAGTAAAAATTAGCATAGCAATAACTAAAACTTGCTTGCGTGACCAGTGAGTGGTCAATGCCGTTAATACGGGTGCACCGATAACAACACCCAATGCATAAATAGTTACAGCCATTGCAGCATGAGTGACTGGAGTATTTAAATCTTGAGCAATATTAGCAACTAAACCAATTGTAACAAACTCGGTAAATCCTATCGAAAAGGTACATAAAGAAAAAATAAAAATAACAAAGGGCATTTTTCTATTCTCATCACTAAATATATAAAAAAGTAATCAGTAGCTTAAATATTTTTTATTTGGTATAAAATAGGTAAAATCAAAAAACACTTATGATGAAATGGAATAAATGAACTTAAAAAACTTAGATGACCTTGTCGTTTTTTTAAAAGTTGTAGACTGCAAAAATTTTTCTATTGCAGCTAGAAACTTAAATATTGCACCAACTACAGTAAGCAAACAGATCCTAAGGCTTGAAAAAGCGCTTAATTGCACGCTTTTTGAACGAAACACTCGGAATCTTAAAATAACTTATGAAGGTACAGCGATTGTCGAGCTTGCGAGAACTGCAATAAGTTTGTTAGAGGAGGTTGATGAGGTAGCTAACGCTGGCAGCAAAGAACTTACTGGAAGTATAAAAATTTCAGCACCAATTGCTTTTGGAAGTAAATACCTTACCTATGACATCGCGAAATTTAGACAGCAAAATCCACACGTAGCATTTGAACTACAACTGACCGACCATATTATAGACCTCTATGATAAAGACATTGATCTGGCTATAAGGATTGGTCATTTAGCTGATTCCCGGCTTATTGCTAAAAAAGTAGCCGCGAGTTCCCGAATTTTGGTCGCTTCTCCTCACTACCTTGAAAAATATGGTACACCAACACTTCCCTCACAATTAAGTCAGCATAATTGCCTGATTTTTAGTTATCCGGGAGTTATTCATAACCAATGGCAACTTAATAATAAACAACAATCAATACTTGTTGAAGTAACTGGTAACCTATGCTCTGATAATGGTTATGTCCTTGATGCTTGGTGCTCGGCGGGGCTTGGAATAGCTTTAAGAGAAACATGGGCAATAGCCGACGACTTAAAAACAAAAAGGTTAATACGAGTCTTGCCAAAGTGGCAAGAACCATTAACCCCAATTAATATTGTTAGAGCGAAAAGAGAACCAGTACCTCGGCGAATTAGTGATTTTAGTGACTTTTTGTATCGACAATGGCAAGGGGCGACATGGAATTGCAAAAGTATATAACGCTATGAATTTTAATTTGATAGCGACTAAGATTTTTATCGTTAGCCACAAAAATATTAGCAGCACAATCAAAGAATATCACTGATTTTTACTCATCAGTATTTATGCTAGTATACACCACTAAAAATTTGTCAAATTAAGTGACCGAATAATGAGTTACCAATGTCCGCTATGCCAAACACCATTAGCCTTATCTCATCGTACTTGGCGTTGTATCAATAATCATTCGTTTGATATCGCTAAAGATGATTATGTTAATTTGATGCCAGTTCAACATAAACATTCTAAAGAACCTGGCGATAACCAAGATATGATGCAAGCTCGTCGTCATTTTTTAGATGCGGGGTATTATCAACCATTAAGAGATGCCGTTTACGATCTGTTTCAGCAACATATCTCAATAAATACAGCCGCTTTGTTAGATATTGGCTGTGGTGAAGGTTATTACACTGGCGGAATTATGCAGTACTTGAAACCATCATGTCCAGACTTGATGGTTTATGGTTTAGATATTGCTAAAGGGGCCGTTCGATCTGCGGCTAAACGTTATAAAGAGACTCATTTTTGTGTCGCATCAAGCTATCGTCTGCCTTTTACCGATCATTCTCTAGATGGTGCACTGCGTATTTATGCGCCATGTCAAGATACCGAGCTTGCGCGCGTAATTAAAAGCAGCGGAATATTAATTACTGTAACGCCAGCACCTCATCATCTTGAGCAGCTTAAAGCATTGATTTACCCTAATGTAAAATTACATAATGAGGCGATTGAACAAATTACCGGGTTTACCCTGCAAAAGCAACAACGGCTATCTTATCAGATGGCTCTTGACTGCGAACAGCGGCTTAATCTATTGAAAATGACCCCCTTTGGATGGCGCGCGAATGAAGAGGTAATACAAAAACTTATTGAGCTTACTGATTTTATCTGCGACGCTGATTTTTATATTTGTTTATATCGAAAAGAGTAATAAATTGTTCTATGCTAACGATGCTCAATATAGCGCTGGTTTTTGATTGAAAAGGCATATTAACAGGGCGAAAGTTAACAAAATTTAGCATTATTTATGGGTAAATAGGCATCAAACTGCTAATCATCGATGATGGATAATAATGGTGTTTATCAATTTTATCGGTATGATTATATACAAGTTAAATTAACTTGGCATTAACAATAGCTAGCTGAGAAGGCCTTATTATGAGAATTAAATTATTGTTTATTTGCATGTTAATGCTAATACTTGCAGGGTGTGCGACAACGGCTAAATATCAAAAAATATTAGATAGCTGGGTTGGCGCAAGTGAGCAACAATTAATTGAATCGTGGGGCATTCCTGATAGTACTTATGAATTGGGCAATTTAAAATTTCTATCTTATCGATATTCAGACCAACGAATATTATATGGCTCACCCCCTGTCTATGTAAGTAATGTTCGTAATGGTATGATATATACTAATGTAGTTGGCGGAACGCCGGATATGATCGTTTCCAATTGGTGTAAAACCACGTTTACGATCGAAAATGAAAAAGTGATGAAATGGACCTTTAATGGCAATAGCTGCATTGCCAATTAATGGCTTTGGTTAAACAGCATTTTAAAATCCTACCAAAATTGATTAGCGGTAAGCTTGATTTTGGTAGGGATTACGATTATTTTGAGTTATAAAAACTAATCTTGATTAAAAATCATCTCATATTCCGCTTGAGTCGACATATCATTCCAGTTACCTTTAAAGATGCTGTAGATAATATATTTATGGTTTAACCACGCTGTTGCGGTATTATCATCGCTAGGCTGCATTAAGGTAAAATCGATTTTTTGGACAGCATTACCGTTTGGTAAAATTTCAAAGATATATTGTGGTTTAGGGAACGGTTCATTTTCAATAAATTTTATGCCTTTGATCTCGTTTTTAGGGACTGCGGGATAATTCAGCCCAAGGCCCGTTCCTGGCGGTAAAATCGGTTTATTCTTATCTTTATTTACCTGCATCTTATCAACAAGTTCAACCACGTAGTTTATCGAATCTGGCCAATACCGTTTTACATTTTGGCTTGCTTCATTTAGTAGGCCGCCTTGATCATCTGACAATTTAGTAAATGATGCGCCTATACTTGCAGATACAGCTGGGTAACCAGAGCGAACAGCTCTTACCGCGGCGCTCACGGTTCCTGAATTAAGTTGCGCTCCGCCCGTATTGCCACCATCATTGACGCCGGAAATAACTAGATCAGGTGGATTATCTTTCATTAATGCAGTTAGACCAAAATCGACAGAATCAGAAGGTGTGCCAGGGAAACAATACCGCTTTTCACCTATTTTTTTTACTTCAAATTCATAGCCGGGTTTAAATGTGACCGCTGTGCCAACGCCGCTTTGATTTATTGATGGTGCAACAATCCAAGCATCGTAACCTTTAGCGTTTAATTTATCTTGTAACGATGTTGTGCCAATAGACTCACAGCCATCATCATTAACAATTAAGATCCTCATTTTTTCGGCAAATGCAGAGCCACAAAATAAGCTAGATAAAATAGCGATCGAGAGGAGTGTTTTTTTCATATTTTTTCCTTGGTTATTCTTAAATATTGTTTAGGGTTAACCTCATTTTTACAAATTATATCGAGAATGAGTAAACGTGAATGTGATCTTGGGCATGAAAGTAACAAATATTGCCTTTATGGATAAATAAAAAAGGTAATAAGGGGTGAGTTGATATATTTATCCTCTTAAGCTTAAAAAAAAATTATAGGCTTGAACTAACAAAATTAACTGAGCAAGAATCTAGGTAATTAGTGAGTGATTTTCATGTTTTTCTGTTAAAATGACGTGATATGAACTAATATTGCTCAGTTTAGGGATAAATTATTGGAAAAACATGGCGAATACATTACTTAGAAGTGGCGATATCAAAAATTTTCAAGCTTTAGGTCAAGATGGCAAGGCTGTTTATCTATTTGCAACGCAAATTAGAGAAACATTTAGAATGAAGCTTGGTCAGCAATATGCCAATCATTTAGCCGTTCCACAGCGTAATGATCAGGGAAATATTATTGATTGGTATGTGCCATTTGAGTCTAAAAATCCAAATGGTGAATATGATATTGTTCCTTGGTCTGCAGCTAGTGATGATGAAAAAAAAGCAGCGTTGGCGCAATTACATGAATTTGAGCAGAAAGTGATTAGCCTTGGTCAAAAGATGGTGAGTAATATAAACTTATCTGGCGATCAATTATTGTTTAGCCGTTTAGTTTATAATCCACAAGCAAGTTCAAATAATGATGAACGTGAGAAAATTATTGCGATCCGTTTTCCTAGTGCTGATTTTGTTTATATTGTAAATGGGATCCCAGTCATTACCTTTTGGGGATTCTTATCTTCTCAGCCGCAAGTAACGGGATCGTCTTTTAGTTGCTTAGAAGCGACAAATATTAATTCCAACAAAATTCCCCCTATCACATCGCCAGCCGTTCCAATTACTATTGCGGCAAGCAAACCGTGGTGGAAACGCTGGGGCTGGTTATTACTAGCTCTACTGCTATTACTTTTATTACTATTTTTATTACGCGGCTGCATGTTTAAAAAGCAACCTGTTGAAATACCACCGGCGCCTATTACTCAAGTTAATTCCTACCTTGATGATAAGCCAGGAATAAATACTGCGGGGCAAGGCACTAAAAATCAAGGTATTGTCGGTACGAAGGCTGATGCATCAAATACTTTAACAAGTCGTGGTAAGTCATCGTTAACGGGTCAAAATCTAGACTCAAGCCAAATACCAGACAATACAAATCCAGCCGTCGCAGCGCCAATACTTAATGATCCAAAGGGTAATAGTGAGCAAAGCGATAATCCGCTTACACCAGATTTAGATCAAAGCTCCCCTGAAAATGGCGAAAATGGCGAAAATGGTCAAACAAATAACGCAGCCCCAACCGATAATAAATTGACATTATCGCCTGATATCATCGACCAAGGCTCTACTCAGTTTTTAAATGGTAAGTGGAATGTCGGCGGCGGAATTCAAGATAAAACAACGGGTAAGCCATTACGTTTACAATATGATTTCGATCAAGGTAATGGCACTGTTACTATTTCGCGCGGTGATGGCGTCAAGTGTGTTGGTAATGTTGGTAGTGGTATTGCCAGAGGTAATTTAGATATAAGTAGCTCGACCAATGCGACTTGTAATGATAATAGTACTTATCAGTTACCAAAGATTCAGTGTGTACCTGGTCAAAATAATGTGGCAAATTGTCAAGGCTATTATGGTGATGGGGCTAAATTTCCTATTACTATGAAGCAGCAGTCAGATGATTAATAATGTAAACAATACATAGATATCGGTCTATTGTAACGGATTGAGAGAGTAAATTTTATATGCTTCCAGAACTACGAAATTATGGTCAAGAAGTAACACTTATCATGAATAGTGGTATTCAGTTTCTTGATTTTGCAATTAAAATTGATTGGAAAGAAAGAAGCTGGCGCAATAAGATGAATGGCTGTTTTATCGCCCCATCAGAGAGTAGTCCACTGATGCGCCTTGTTGAAGATCCTGACAGTGGCCAATATTTTGTGCCAGATAACTTAAGTGCGGCAGTTAAACCAACACAAGAGATCAGTGTTGAGCAGTCATTAAAATTATACGATGGTGTCTGGTTACCGATCCCGGTTCTTAAAGCTGTGCCGCCAAACCGTTTTGAGCAAGGTCCTCACAACTGGAGTCGTATGCGAATTGTTGCGATCCCTGAGGGTGAAGATCTTGATGGTAATACTCATCGAATTACAATCGCATTTGATACGAAAATTTTTACCCAATCAAAGGATGTGGCTTACTTAGCGCCAACTGATCATGATGTGAGTACTGGAGCAGTGTTCGCACTTGCTCATCGTAGTGATCAAATTAGCTGGTATCTTGAATTAAAATGGATTTCGAGCTGGTTACAAGACCTTTTCGAAGAACTTGCACCAGAGCCTTCTCGATTAAAAATGCATAAAGATGATGTTACTGATGGTATTACCAATAAAACCTATTATGCTCATTACCTTAATGTTTTAGATTTAGTTGGGCAATCAGTTAGTGTTCCAACGATTAAAGTTATTTCTAATAAAAATAATGATATTACGCCATCTATTCCAGTTGATATGGTTCTTGATGTTGGTAACTCAAGAACTTGTGGTATTTTGATTGAAGATCATATTCAAGATAAAGACAGTTTAAATCGTCGTTATGAATTAGAGATACGTGATCTAACGCAGCCTGAATATGTTTATAAAGATCCATTTGAAAGTCGTGTTGAGTTTGCGCAAACCTTTTTTGGTAAAGAGCATTTTTCCGTACAAAGTGGCCGGCCTGATGCATTTCGTTGGCCAAGTATTGTTCGAGTAGGTAAAGAGGCGAGCAGATTAGCGGGTCGTAGGGAAGGTAATGAGGGTGCAACGGGGTTATCTAGCCCTAAACGTTATTTATGGGATCAAGAAAAGTATGAGCAAGGTTGGCGTTTTAATTCTCACTACGTCAAAAGTGATCATGAACCATTTGCAACAGCAGAGCCATTTTCTAGCCTAATTAATGAGTATGGGCAAGCACTGCATGTATTAGATGATTATGATGACCGTAAAATGTCAGTATTTCATCCCAAGTATTCACGTAGCTCATTGATGACATTTATGTTATCTGAAGTGCTGATGCATGCCTTGATGCAAATCAATAGTGTTGCTCAACGTAATAAATTAGAGCATTCAAAAACGCCGCGTAATTTACGCTCAATTATTCTCACTATTCCACCGGCTATGCCAAAACCGGAGCAAGAGATATTTAAAAACTGTGTGCATCAAGCTATCGGGTTGGTATGGAAAAGCTTAGGCTGGGATCGCACTGAAAAAGATATCGATTTTAATAATCTTGATGGATTAAAAGAGGCTTGGCCTAACTTTCCACAAGTGATTATTCAATGGGATGAAGCAACGTGTGGGCAAGTTGTCTATCTATTTAATGAAACACAAAATAATTATAATGGCCGACCAGAAGAGTTTTTAGCTGCGACTGTTAGACCTGATAAAGAAAACAAAAAGAAATTAACCATTGCCAGCGTTGATATTGGCGGTGGTACGACAGATCTTGTCATCAATGATTATGAACTTGATTATGGCGAAAATGGCAATTTTAACAGTAGTAATGCATATATTGTCCCTACTCAGCGTTTTCGTGATGGTTTTAAAGTTGCTGGTGATGACATATTGCTTGATTTGATACAAGATACGGTGATTACTTCGTTATCAAAGGGCTTAAAAGAATTAGGTTTAATCGACCCAAATCCACTGTTATCTCGAATAATTGGATCGCAGCAACTTAATATTCAAGATGCTGTTTTACGTCAACAATTAACGTTGCAAGTTTTTATACCAATTGGTTTACAGGTATTAAAATACTATGAGCAGTATGAGCCTTTAAAAAGTGATAATTACCAGTTTAATATCACCTTTAAAGAGTTATTAGGTCATAATGAAATTACTGAGAATGTGTTAAATTTTGTTAATGAACCGATTCGTCGTGCGTTACATAATCCTGAATTTTCTATTCTAGATATTACTGTAGATATTAATCTTAAACGTATCCATCATCTATTTCTTCGCGGTGATCACTTTAATATTTGTAAAACATTCGATGCATTAGCAGAAGTTATTAGCTGTTATCAATGCGATATCTTGCTACTTACAGGGCGTCCGTCGCGATTGCCTGGCATCCAAAGTTATTTTAATTCACGTATTTCACTTCCAGTCGGACGCATTTTACCGCTACATGGTTATCGCACTGGTAGTTGGTATCCATTTCATAAACAAGAACGTATCGATGATCCTAAAACAACTGCCGCCGTTGGTGCAATGTTATGTTTCTTAAGTAAGAATTTACGTTTACCTAACTTCTATTTTCGTTCTTCTAATATGGATTTGTATTCAACCGTAAAATACATCGGTTTATTAGATAACTTAAACATGATTAAAAATGAAAACGTCTATTATCGAGATATCGATCTTGATAACCAAGATTATGATTTCCCAGATAGTTCATTTGAAATTAGAGGGACAACTCGCTTAGGCTTTAGGCAGTTAGATCTTGCCAGGTGGCCTGCATCACCAATTTATATTTTAACTATTGAAAATGATAATGTTGCAAAACGCCTTAGTGCAGATGGTATTGTCTTGAATGTGACGCTCGGCATAAAAAATAACCGGAAAGGAACTGAAAATTTTTATATCAAATCGGTAAATGCCTCTGATGGCCGAGCATGTGATAAATTTAGTGATGTAAAACTCAGTTTAAATACAATATTAAGTTCTGGCTTAGTCAGCGCGCAATATTGGCTTGATAGTGGAATTATTAAATGATGATAAATGAAAAATTGCCTAAGTCTTGGGAACAAGTTTATAGTACGGCGGCGCAAGCAATCGATTGGGTAAGTGATGTGCGCCACTCATCAAAGCGACTCGATAGCGAAGCGGATAATCTCATTTTGGACTTACGCCGATTACGTAATGTATCAAAACGATTAGGTGATGTATCGACAAAATCTGTTGCAGTAGGCTTTTTTGGTTTATCTCAAGCTGGAAAATCATATTTAATTTCTGCACTTGCTGCCGATGCCAATGGTAACTTAGAGACGCGTGTTGATGGTGAAGTCCTCGATTTTATTAAACATGTCAATCCACCTGGCGGCGGTAAAGAAGCGACGGGACTTGTGACGCGTTTTAGCCGAACAGCTAAAGGGGGTATTGCCGGTTATCCATTGGAGCTAAAATTATTCCAAGAAATTGAAATTGCTAAAATTTTAATTAATTCTTATTTTAAAGATTTTGACCAACAAAAAATTGTTAGAAAAATTGATTTTTCTCAGCTCAATAATGAACTTAATACTTTCGAAAAAAAGAAAGGAATCGGTTATACCGGTGGTTTACTTGAAGAAGATGTCGTCGATTTACACGACTACGCCATGGAAAACTTTGGTAATGCACTAGAGGGGCTAAAAGGGGGATATTGGGAAAAAACGATTCGTTTAGCACCTTATTTATCGATACCTGATCGCGCCACATTGTTTGCAGTTTTATGGGGCGCTTTGCCTGAACTCACAGCAATTTACATTGAGCTTGCAACAACGCTTGCTAAATTACATAATGCTGAAATTGTCTATGCACCTATAACCGTTCTTGTTACTGAAAAAAATGGCATTAAATCTCAAGCAGATAGCATCATGAATGTTGATATGCTCGAAAGATTGAATACGCCAAAGGATTCAACTGTGCAAGTATGTCCGCATAGTGCGACCAATATAGATAATGAAGTGGTTGATATTTCATTGGCTCAATTGGCATTTTTAGCTGCTGAATTAAGTTTCCCCCTCGTTAATGAAACTCGCGTAGCAACATTTGAAGATGTTGATTTATTAGACTTTCCTGGTTATCGTGGCCGCTTAAATCTACTTAGTTTATCAGATGTCAAAGATGGTAATCCGATCCCTCAATTATTGTTGCGCGGTAAAGTTGCCTATTTATTTGAAAAATATACAGATAGCCAAGAGATGAATGTGCTTGTTGTTTGCACGCCATCAGATAAGCAATCAGATGTTAATGATGTTGGCCCCGTGCTTGAGCGATGGATTGAGCGCACACAAGGTGAAACAGCTGAAAAGCGTGCAACTAAAAAGCCTGGTTTGTTATGGGCAATTACCATGTTTGATAAAAGGATCGGTGCATCGTTATCCTTAACTGAAGATATTTTAAATAATAGCTGGGGTAAAGGTGGGTTATTGCAACAAACTATCCTTGAGCGATTTGGTAGCTATGATTGGCTCGAAAATTGGTCTAATAATCAGCGATTTAAGAATGTTTATCTAGTGCGTAAACCTGGTTTTCCTGTGCCATTTTTAGATGTCGATGCTAATTCAGGTAATGAGCTTGCAATAAATGCAAACTACCAAAGTAAATTAGAATTATTGAAAAGTACGTTCACGGGCAATATTGATGTAAATGACTATATCGACAATCCAGCTCAAGCTTGGGATGGCATGTTAAAGCTAAATGATGGTGGGATGGAGCGATTAAGTGATTATTTAGCCGAGGTATGTAGCTCTTCGCTAAAACAGCAGCGAATTATGGAGCAGCTTAATGATAAAATTAATTATATCGTTAACTTGCGCTTTGATACATGGTATCAAGCTGAAGGTGCTGAGGAACTCAATAAGAAAAATCAAATGATAGATACTGTAGTTAAAGGCCTACAAGCCAAAGCACTATTACTCGGAGAATTTTTAAAAACAATTCAGTTACCCGATGAAACTATCCGAGCACTTTATCAATCGAGTGATATTGATACTGAGTTAAATGCTCCTCAGTCAGATAACGACGCCTCTAATTTAGCAACAAGTAATGATTTTGGTTTTGATACTGATTTTTCATTGTTTGGTAATAACGATAATCAGCTTTCAACCGAGAGTAAACCTATCGCAATAAAATCTGAGTCCAAATTTGCAAAAGCCGTATTTGCCGCGTGGATGGAACATTTAAGAAATATTATTTTAAGTAAGCATGTCGTGCAATTTTTTGGTTATGATCAAAAAAATATGTCATTTATTATTGATGAACTTATTACTGCTGCAAATCGCTTAAAACTTGAAGAAACATTAAATAAGCAAATCTTAGCTAATGAAGATACCGGCAGCAAGCGTGATGAGCTTGAATCACGTCAAGTCAGTACGATCCATATGATTATTAGTGATTTTATCGCTTGGCTTGGCTTCATTCAAGGTCAAGTAACCGATATTCCCGATAGCCGAGTAAATTCAGGTAAGAAAATTTTTTCATCAT
The DNA here is from genome assembly GCA_036251935.1 of Orbaceae bacterium lpD04. Lineage (NCBI taxonomy): Bacteria > Pseudomonadati > Pseudomonadota > Gammaproteobacteria > Orbales > Orbaceae > Orbus > Orbus wheelerorum. The sequence goes on from CP133967.1 coordinate 325,999, forward strand.
TATTAAGCGTTCCTCTTAATGAGCAGCATGGCAGCATGTCGCATCAGTTACCTAAACTCGATGATAAAACGAAAATTTATACCCAGCAGTATATTTTTGATTGGTTCGTCGCTTTTATGAAGCTAGCACAAGAAAATGTAGGACATAGTGCAGGTAGAGAAATCAGTCAGGAACAAAATACTCGCTTAGGCTCTATTTTGATGCAGTTTAACGCGGCAGCTTTACCAAACTAAGTATAAATTAACAAAATGGATATAAATTGAGGATATTATGGCATTAAGAATTGAACTTAATGGAGATAAACCTGGTATAGTTAAATTTTCAGCAAGTAAATGGCAACATAGCGCTGATGTAGAAATTATGATCCAACGTAATCAAGATAATTTTTACTTATCGCAAAGTAACCAGTGGGGCCCTGAAACTAGCTGGCATGTTATCGCAGATCTTATCGTCAATGATGACCGCTTAGAGGGCCAAATTGGTCCTTGGCTTACCGACTCATTATTAGCGCTTGGCGGTAATTGCAAATTCTTGATGCAAATTCGCGAATGTAATAATCCGACAATTACTGATCGAGGCGTTATTACCATTAAAGGTAATGTATTGCCATCAAGTGCCGTGTCTATTGATTTACCCATTGAAGAGGTGGCGGTAAAGCCGACACTAGTTGAATCAATCATTGAACAGGTAGCTGAACCAACAACTGAAGCTGTTACTGAAGAGGCGACTACCGCTGCCATCGAGCCTATCTCACCCGTAATTGACACTTCAAATCCTGAGCCAAGTAAGAAAAAAGGTAAAGGAATTATTGCTATGATCGTAATTATTGCCATATTGCTTATTGCAGCTTTGGTTGCTTTTTTATTACTTAATCGCAGCGAACAACCGACTAAAAGTATTTCTGATGATGTAGATACAAGTAGTTGTGCATTAAGTCAGCTCGGTAATAATGAGATGGATTTTATTCAAACTTGCTTACGTGATAAGCCGTCTACCGAGCAGATTTTAAAGTTAATTCTTGAGGCAAAAGCTCAAGATAAATGCAATATTGCTCAGCGATTATATGCAAATCAATCACAGCAAAATGCAAACATTGCAGTAGTTTACGCTAAAGAATATGATGATAAATTCTATCAAAAAAATAGCTGCTTTGTCACCGATAAAGATACCGCTATTTATTGGTATGAAACCGCTTTAGCCTTAGATCCCAATAGTGATTTAGCTAAAACAAGATTGACGCAACTAAAAGCACAGTAAGGTTACTAATCATGAAAAAGTTACAGTTCTCTTGCCTGCCAATTTTGATGATTATTGGTATGATGGGGCCTTGCTTCAAGGCATATGCAGCTGAGCCATTGAAGCAAGAGGGAAAAACGACACTTTATCAGCGTGTATTAAGTACCCCTTCTTGCGAGCTTATGGCAAAAACGAGTGATTTGAAAGGGCGTCAAATTCCTGCATTTTCTCGATATTATGTTTACGAGCGTAAAATAGATAAAAATAAAGAATGGTTAAGTGTCGGTCCTGACTCTTATGGTAAAACCGTCGGCTGGATTGATAGTAATTGTAGTGTGGATTGGAATATGCAAATGACACTGGTTTTTACTAATCCCGTTGATCGTGATCCGTTACTATTTTTTAAAGATAAGAATGACATTGATACAATTATTGAATCAGACGATCCCGCTAAGGTCGTACAGCCGATTCGAAATAAATTGACCAAACAACTGCAAACAAAGGAAGTACTAGCTCAAGAACCTAAAGAATATATCGATTTTAAAGAGAATTTCTACTTGCTACCGATTTTAAGCGGTGAGGAAGTTATGAATGGGCAAGGTTTTTATCAGCGAATTCTTGAAGTCGCCTCTGTTAGTAAACAAGATAATCTGGTGAAAAACAGCCAAACTAAAGGTCAATTGCTAAACCAAGATGATGACACTCAGCAAGTGGTGCCATTTAAAGCTGCTATTGTATTTGTAATTGACTCAACTATTTCGATGCAACCTTATATTAATCGTAGCCGGGATGCAGTACAACGCGTTTATGAACAAATTGAGAAAGGCGGATTACAAGACCAAGTTAAATTTGGTTTAATCTCATTTCGCTCAAGTTTAAAAGCTTCATCTAAGTTAGAATTTGTATCAAAAATCTTTGCTGATCCTAATGACGTGATTGATGGTGCTGATTTTAAAAAACGTGCTGAGTCATTAAAGCAAGCCTCAGTTTCCTCAGCGTACTTTGCAGAGGATTCTTACGCAGGTATTGATATGGCCTTAAATGATATCAATTGGAAAAATTTTGGCGCACGTTATATCATTCTTGTCACTGATGCGAGTGCTATACCAGGTGATGATCCATATTCAAGTACAGGACTTGATTCAGCGCAGCTACGTTTAGAGGCTCAACATAAAGGCGTTGCTATTTATGTATTACACCTAAAAACAGATGCGGGTAGTAAGGATCATCAAATCGGTCAGAAACAATATAGAGACCTTTCTTATAATGACTTTATCAATAAATCACTGTATTACCCAGTTAATGCTGGTAATGTACAAGACTTTGGCAAAAAAGTTGATACCTTAGCGCAATCTCTAGCTGCCCAAGTAAAACTCGCCTATGAAGGTGAATCTTCTATTGGTAATGCACTTAATGCTAAAGATGATGTGATCGTGCAAGATTCACTATTACTTGGTAAAGCGATGCAATTGGCTTATTTAGGCTCTATAAAAGGCACTAAAGCACCAACGGTGTTTAAAGCTTGGATCAGTGATAAAGATTTTGTTAAGCCAAGTGTCACTACTGCAGAACCACGAATTCTTCTAACTAAATCGCAACTAAGTGATCTAAGTGATATTGTGAATAAAATCGCTAATGCTGCAAATGATGGATTAATCTCCTCAAATGATATGTTTGCTCAGTTACGTTCAATTGCAGCTGCCATGGGGCAAGATCCTAATAAGTTAAAATCAGGAGATGTAACTAAAATTGCTGATCTGGGTTTATTAGGTGAATATTTAGATAACATTCCTTATAGAAGTGATGTTACGAGCCTTGATGAAGAGTCATGGAAAAGTATGAGCGGACTTGAACAAGAGAAATTTATCCGCAATTTGCATAGCAAAATTCGTTATTATCAAAAATGTAATGCGGATGTTGATCGTTGGATCTCGTTGTCAGAAGGTAGCGATGCGCGTGAAAATGTTTATCCCGTTCCTTTAGAGATGTTGCCATAAATGTTATCAATTGAGCAACTGAGTATATCGCGCCATGCGGGCAGTACTGATTTTCAAGTTAGCCTACCCTCACTATCACTTGAATTGGGTAATATTGTCGTTTTACAAGGGGATAGTGGCTGCGGTAAAAGTACTTTACTTGAAATGATCGGCATGATTTTAAAACCCGATCAAGTTGCGAGTTATCGGCTATCTTTTGCGGATAATAGTATTGATATTGCAAATATTATCAAACATAATCAGCAAGATAAGCTTGCTCAACTTCGAGCCGCTTATTTTGGGTTTGTGCCACAGACGGGTGGATTACTGCCATTTTTAACGGTTAAAGATAATATTTTGTTACCATTACAATTGTTACGGAAACGGTTGGATCAACAGCGTTTGCAGGTTCTTATTGAAAAATTGGGTATTGCACATCTATTAAACAAATATCCAAAACAGCTATCAATTGGTGAGAGGCAAAGAGCCTCTTTTATTCGTGCAATTATTCATAAACCATTGTTATTATTAGCTGATGAACCTACTTCAGCTCTTGACCCATACAATGCAAATCTTTTATTTAATCTCATCATCGAGCAGGCCAAAATAGATAATATCGCCGCAATTATTGTGACTCATGAGCAACACCTAGTAAAACAAAAAGGGTTAACCGTGTTAGAGCCTCAATTAATAAATAAGCAAAAAGCAATATTTTCGCTTAAGGAGCAGGGGAGTCATAATGACTAAGCATTCACTCTCTTATTTGTTAATTATACGATTGGCGCTCAAAGATCTTTATTATGATAAAAAAGTCTCATTTTGTATCTGTGCTTTGATTATCTCTGTTATCACGCCATTATTACTACTATTTAGCCTAAAATTTGGTGTCGTATCACAGTTACGGCATCAGTTGATGAACGATCCTCAAAATCTTGAAATTAAAGTTGTAGGTAATTTACAGCTTAATGATGCGATCTTTACTTGGATACAAGCGCAGCCAGAAACGGCATTTGTGATCCCCCTAACTCGTTCTTTAAATACACAAGCGGATTTGATGGCAGGCCGTAATTTATTTGTTAATAATGCCGAAATGATCCCAACAGCTAACGGCGATCCAATCACAAAGGGACTACCGTCTATTACTATGCCTGATCAAGTCATTATTAGTGGGCTTACAGCTGAAAAGCTAAGTGCTAAAGTCGGTGACGTTATCAAGTTAGTGATTACTCGCCAATTAGATGGAAAAATTGAGAAGGGATTAACAGCGCTAACCGTAATAGGTATTCTACCAGAGCAGCGTTATAGTCGCGCTGCCGTTTTTGTTTCCCTTGATTTATTAATTACAACAGAAGATTTTTATGATGGCTATCTTAGTGATACCTTTTTAACAGGTACGGGAAAGACGGTAGCACCAAAGCACTCAGATTTTGCTAGAGCAAGAATTTATGCAAAATCACTTGAAAATGTTGCGAGCCTTGCATTTAAACTTCGATCTCAAAATATTGAAACGCGAACGCAGGCTACGGCCATTGAAAACATGCAAGCTATCGATCGGGTCTTAGGATTTATTTTTAGTGTTATTGCTGTCACATCGATTTTAGGATGTATCTTAGCTTTTGTCGGGACTTTTTGGGTTAATATAGAGCGTAAGCGTAAGGATATTGCATTTATGCGATTACTTGGCTTGGGGCCTTTATCGATTATTGGTTTTTTGATCATACAATCGGTAGTACTTAGCTGCATTGCCTTCATTATTTCATGTTTACTATTTTTGATAGGTAATTATGCTTTCAATGTCGTATTAGGCGATAATCTCGTTTCACAACCGATGGTAAGTCAATTACAGCTATATCATTTTGGTATTGCTTTTATTACAACATTACTTATTTCGTTACTCGTTGTTGGTATAGGAGGAGTGCGTGCAGTTAAAATCGAACCCGCAGAAAGCTTGCGAGAAGTTTAAGAAAATAATAAAACGAAGTGCGGTTTTTTATTCGGCTCTAATTTTATGCATCAACGTTGCAAATGCTGCCGCATGGGACATTAAATTTTTTAATCCAAAGCCATTAGCTGATGATGTCATTTTGCCAATGCCTTGTGACGGCAGCTTTGTGATGCGTAAAATATATACCCCAACTGCAAAACCACTTGATGATATTAAAATTATACTCGGTAACGATAATAAAGAGCTTGGATTTGCTGAATATGCAACACCTAATTATATTGCTGGTAGCTTTATTGATACTACCGATGCTCGTTATTATTTATTAGGTAAATATGAGATATCTCAATTGCAATATCAATCGGTCATGAATGATAAGTGCCCGACACCTAAATTATCTCTTTTGATGCCAATTACTGGAATAAGTTGGTTTGACGCTGTGAGTTTTTCAAATAAATACACACAATGGCTACTAAAACATCATCCTAAAGTGATACCTCATTATAATCAGGTTCCTGGCTATTTACGCTTACCTACTAATAATGAGTGGGAATATGCGCTTCGCGGTGGCGTAAATGTGAGTGAGTCAGAATTTAGAGAACAGCGATTTCCGATGCAAAAGGGCTCAATTGAACAGTATGCTTGGTTTTCTGGCGCTAAATCTGCTAATGGTAAATTACAATTAATTGGACGATTAGAACCAAATCCTTTAGGGCTTCATGATATGTTAGGTAATGCTAGCGAAATGATGTTTGATTCTTTCAAAATGAATAAACTCGATCGTTATCATGGGCAACAAGGGGCAATGACGGTTAGAGGCGGAAGTTATTTAACCTCTGAATCTCAGCTGGCTTCTTCACTACGTTTAGAAAAACCTTATTATGATAGTAATACCGGGCTTGCTTATCAAAGCAAAGATTTAGGCTTTCGTCTTGCACTTACATCCGAGGTGATAGCATCTAATACTCAAATTCAAGCGCTAGATAAAGAATGGCTAGCACTAGGTAATACATCAGGCAATGATAATAATGTGGTTGGCGAATTAGAAAAAATCACCGATAAAGTCAATGATGAAAAAACCAAGAAAGAGTTAAATCAATTAAATAACTTACTTCGTAGTGCAAACCAAGCTCGTGATGAACAGCGAGATCGCTCCATTCAATCTGCATTACAGTTAGGTGCTTTTTTATGTGCTAACGTATCTGATCTACAGAGTAAATTTGAGTATAATAATAATTTGTACTCATTAATGACTAGCGATATTTGTGATATGGCTGAAGCCGATTCACTTGATGAGTCAAATATATGTTCTTTAGCTAAATTAAATAATCTTAAATCGACGGTTGCGGAGTCAGAAGCTGCTCGTGATTTTATCTTAAAATATTACGCAGATACAATTGTTAATACTTCATCTAACTACGCCAAAAATAATATCGATGATCAAGTGATCACAACAACTTTCATATTAGATAAAAATGGCAAAGCGAATATCGCCGATTATTTAAAATTACATATTAAGCATATTAATACTTATTTTAAAACAGGTAAGGTTGATCGCAGTATTTGGTTGCAGCAATGTAATGATATAAAAAATAAATAATAGGGTAAATTATGATAGAAAATTTCAAAATAGTAGCAAAAGCGCCACTGGTATTAGTATTTTGTTTTGCATTAATACTATCGGGCTGCCAAGCAATGAATAACTCTTCTGTTGATCCTGAATTAACTAATAATAACTCTGCAGAGTTTTTTAGTAAATCTGGCTGGCAGGCATGTGCTATGGGTGCAGGTATTGGTGGAATAGGGTGCTATTTAATTAATCAAAAAAATCCTGCGGCTTGTTTGGTTGCAGCTGCCGTTTCGTGTGGTATTGCAATGGGCGGAAATTATTATTTAGATGCTAAAAGATCTCAATATGCTAACGAAGAACAGCGTTTAAATGCCTATATCGAGGATGTAAAGGCAAATACTGCACAAGTAAAACTCGTTAGTGATAGTGCCAAAAAGGTACTTGATAAAAATTTAGCAACGTTAAAAATATTAGACAAACAAATTGCAGAAAACAAGCTTAATACCGATGAAGCTCAACAACAATTAAAAAGTATTGATGCTAATATTTCTTATCTTAATGAAAAATTAGCGAATATGAAAACGACAGAAAAAGATTGGCGTACGATTTCTACCAAAGAAAAAGGATCAGGAGTTAATGTTGCTAAACTTGATGCACAAATCACTCAGTTAAATAAACAAATTACCGTATTAGAGAAACAGATTAATCTTGTTACTCAACAGCGCTCAGCATTAAGGATTGCATAATGAAAAAAATGATTAGTTTACTATTTATCTCTAGTCTTAGTTTGGTTGGTTGCACGACAACTGATACGACAATTTGTGATCCAACTAATAAGAATTTAGGCATTTTGGATAAAATGAGCTGTAATTTTTCGGGGCACTATCAAGAACGTGTTGATCAAAAAACGCAAATATTAATCGATGAACAAGCCACAAACAGCCAGTTTAAAGCACTATATGCAGAAATTGAAAAACAAAAAAATGATTCGTCAGCAAATGTGAAGCAAAAGCAAGCCGACTTAAATCGATTACAAAAAAACTTAACGCAATTGACTGATGAGCTAAAACAAAAAGCGATCGGGCGAGATGACTTACAACAGCAAATTAAAGATATTGATCAGCAACTTAATACAGTAAAAAATAGTTCTAGCTCTGAAATTGAAAAACAAGTTGAATTGGATTCGCTTAATAATAAGTTAAAAAAATTACAAAAAGCATTAAGTTTGTAGAATCAATGTGATGGCCAGATATTGTTATAATCCTGATAAGCAAGCATAAACAGTAATAGAGAAGCAAAATGCAAAGAATCCAGAGTGTGACGTTTGATCAGCAAAATGCAGAAAAAAACAAATTGCTAAGTGAATATACTGAGTTTTTGCAACTGTTGGAACCTCATATATCGACTCGTACATTATCTGTTTTAGCAATGCCGAAGTTATTAAAGGATTCTAACCAATTAGGTTGGTATACCAAACTTGAAGGTCAACCGGCACTATTAAAAAATATTACTGATGAATCTCAGCTACGTGATCTCAAGTTAACATTAGAAAGTCGGTTGAATGATATCGATATAGTAATTAAACAATTATTGGTATCAACATCCCTCAGTACCGAACAAAAAAATATATTATCCAATTGGTTTCCTCGACTCGCAACTCATTATAATCCAATCTACATCATTAATAATGATCCCGTAGTGATTTATGATTTTGAGCAGCCTTTATTATTACCTACCGTTATCAATGGCGCTAAGTTATTTTCGCGTTGGTGGCATTTTGCACTGTTAGCACTGGTATTGTTAGGATTATTATGGCTACTTTGGTATCTGTTTTGCCCACAGTCCAAAAAATTGGAGCTTATTGATGATGTTCCGGTTATTGAGTCAGTGATTGAACCTGAATTTATACCTAAAGTAGAGCCTGAACCTGAACCGATCCCCCAAATTGAACCTCAAGTACCGGTTGTTAATAACGATCCAAATTGTATTACCAAAGAGGAAATAATTAAAAATAAGCATCCATCTCGTATGGTATTGATTTTTGATAACTCTGCGTCAATGTATTTAACCCTTGCTGAATCCAATGCCGAAATTGAACGCTATCAAAATACTGACTTTAGTTATTTAACTCGGCAACAAATTGCAGACTATGATAAAAAAATGACCCGTTTACCCAATCGGTTGTCATCAAGTAAAAAAGTAGCGGCATCAAGTATTGATAAAATTCAATCTAACGTCGATATTGGTTTAGTTATATTAAATAAATGCCCAAATGCTGATAAAACTGGATTTTATAGCAGTAGTAATCGAAGCGTATTAAAGAACAAAATTTCAAAACTAGAGCCGCTACAATACAATAGTGCCACGCCATTATATAGTGGGGTACAAATTGCAAGTTCAATGCTTGATGGTGTAAATCAAGATGATTATATTTTAATCATTAGTGATGGCGAAGATAACTGTTCAGATAATAATATTTGTACGTTAGCTCTTTCTATTTCTGCACAAAAACCGAGATTAAAGATTAATATAATCGATATTGCCGGCCTGCATCGAATTGATTGTGTGGCAAATATGACCGGCGGAAAAGTTTTTATTGCCCAAAATCATCAGCAGATTATTGAGCAAATGAATAAGGCCGTTAAGCAGATGGATATAAGCCGGCCAGTATGTAAATAGGTATTGGTAGTGTCGTTATACTTACTTTTCATCTATCTTTTACTTAAAAAGTCTAAGAAGTAAGCTATTTTAGCCTATTCGTTTTAGTTAACACAATTATGAGGTTGCTTATGAGTGGTATTTTAATTTTAAATTCAATGAAAGCGTTTGCCCATTCTGAGGGACATTTAAATACTACATTAGCAGATATAGCTCAGCAATATCTTACAAATAAAGGTAATGAGGTAAAAGTTACCATTATTGATAATGGCTATGATGTTGAACAAGAAGTTCAAAAGTATCAATGGGCTGATATTATTATTTATCAAATGCCCGCTTGGTGGATGGGGGAGCCTTGGATTATGAAAAAATATATCGATGAGGTCTTTACCCAAGGACATACTCGCCTTTATGCTAGTGATGGTAGAACTCGCTCTGATGCGAGTAAAAAGTATGGTTCTGGTGGGTTATTACAAGGTAAAAAATACCTGTTATCCGTAACTTGGAATGCACCTATTGAGGCATTTTCAGAGCCGGATCAGTTTTTTGAAGGTAAAGGCGTTGACATGGTTTACTTTCACTTCCATAAGGCTAATGAATTTTTAGGGTTAACCGCCTTGCCGACATTTTTATGTACTGATGTGATTAAAAACCCAAATGTTGAACACGATATTGAACGCTATAAAGCACATTTAAATCATATTATTTAATTGAGTATCAATATTGCTAAATTAATATTTTGGGATTTTATTTTAGCTCGTATTAATATAGGACAAACCGGTTATACCGGTTTTTTTATGCGTTAAATTTGTTAAATGAATAATCATCCCTATTGTATTTTTGTATAAAATACCTTAAAAAACAGAATGCAAGTCAACCTTAAAGTGTTTGTTTAATATCCATTTATTTTGTCATAATAACCGATGAAATAGATACTAATGCGAAGTTGTTAGCTTATTATTTATTTTAATTGAAATTCACATCCATATGATTTTATAAGGGATTAACTGTATTTTTGCCATCTTTAATTTTATGCTTTATATATAGTTCTGTGTTGTTTTTGCTATAGAGTTTGTTACAATAAAATAGAAATGTTCGCGGATGTTAGTCGGTATTGATGAATACCTGTTTTATCAATCGAGGAGGAGTTATGCAATTAACCCCAAGGGAAATTGAAAAATTAATGGTTTACACTCTCGCAGATGTGGCAGAAAGACGTCGCGCACGCGGTGTGAAATTGAATTATCCTGAAGCCGTCGCCATTATTACCGTAACAGCATTAGAAGGTGCTCGAGATGGTGACACGGTTGAAGATGTTATGAAAAAAGCCTCTACTGTTTTAACTAAAAAGGATGTGATGGATGGGGTTGATGATTTAATTCCAAATGTGCAAGTTGAGGCTATTTTTACTGATGGCACTCGGCTTGTTACCGTTCATAATCCGATTAAATAAAATCGATAATGAGGTGAAGTATATGAGTAACACGAAAACTGATGTAAAAGCACCAATACCATTAGGCGGCGTTATTTTAGCTGATGCACCAATTGAATTTAATACCGACAAATCTGAAACCAAACTTAAAGTCCGCAATACAGGCGATCGGCCAGTACAAATAGGTTCCCACTTTCACTTCTTTGAAGTTAATCACGCTCTAGAATTTGATCGCTTTGCCGCTTATGGTAAACGTTTAAATATCGCCTCGACAACCGCAATACGTTTTGAACCCGGCGATGAAATTGAAGTCTCACTCATTCCTTATGGCGGTAAGCAAACTGTTTATGGATTTAATAACCTTATTGATGGGTGGGCGGGCGATAACGTTGCAGCCACTGACCGCCCAGCAAAGACAATTGCGCTCAATCAAGCAATTGCACGTGGTTTTAAACATAAAAAATAGTCATTGTGTCATTTGTCAGTCATGACATATGACGGTGTACCATCTTAACTTTAAAGGTAAAGATCATGCCACAGATTTCCAGACAAGAGTATAACGGTTTATTCGGTCCAACCGTCGGCGATAAAATTCGGCTAGGCGATACTAATTTATATGTTGAAATAGAAAAAGATTTACGTGGTTACGGGGAAGAATCGGTTTATGGTGGTGGTAAATCCTTACGTGATGGTATGGGAGCAAATAATACCTTAACAAGCGATAACGGTGTACTTGATTTAGTTATCACAAATGTCACTATTGTTGATGCATGTTTAGGTGTAATTAAGGCTGACGTTGGGATCAAAGATGGCAAAATTGTAGGTGTTGGTAAAAGCGGTAACCCTAACCTTCAAGATAATATTACTCCCGGTATGGTTGTTGGCGTTGCAACAGATGCCATTTCAGGTGAACATTTAATTCTAACTGCGGCTGGCATTGATAGCCATATTCATTTAATTTCTCCACAGCAGGCATATGCCGCATTATCAAATGGGGTCACCACTTTTTTTGGTGGCGGGATAGGGCCAACAGATGGGACAAATGGTACAACAGTAACCGCTGGCCCATGGAATATGCGTGCAATGTTACGTGCCATTGAAGGTTTACCAATTAATGTTGGGCTTTTAGGTAAAGGTAACTCTTATGCTAGGGGGCCCTTAATTGAGCAGTTAGTTGCAGGCGCGGCCGGTTTAAAGGTTCATGAGGACTGGGGCGCAACAGGTAACGCCATTCGCCATGCACTGCGCATTGCTGATGAATTTGATATTCAAGTTGCGGTCCATACTGATAGCTTGAATGAAGGGGGATATGTTGAAGATACGATTGAGGCTTTTGAGGGCAGGACGATTCATACCTTCCATACTGAAGGCGCGGGCGGTGGCCATGCTCCGGATATTATAAAAGTTGTCAGTCAGCCTAATGTTTTACCGAGTTCGACAAATCCAACATTACCATTTGGTATTAATAGCCAAGCTGAATTATTTGATATGATTATGGTATGCCATAATTTAAATCCTAATGTGCCATCAGATGTCTCTTTTGCTGAAAGCCGAGTACGTCCTGAGACAATTGCCGCAGAAAATGTATTACATGATATGGGCGCTATTTCGATGTTTTCCAGTGACTCCCAAGCAATGGGGCGAGTAGGCGAAAACTGGCTACGTATTGTGCAAACAGCTAACGCAATGAAAGCTGCTCGAGGTAAGTTACCTGAAGACGCTGCAGGCAATGATAATTTCCGCGTTCTACGCTATGTTGCGAAAATCACGATTAACCCAGCTATTGCACAAGGTATAAGTCATGTCTTGGGCTCTATTGAGGTAGGTAAAATGGCTGATCTGGTTCTTTGGGAGCCACGTTTTTTTGGTGCTAAACCAAAAATGGTGATCAAAGGTGGCATGATTAACTGGGCTGCTATGGGAGATCCTAATGCATCATTACCAACGCCACAACCCGTCTTCTATCGGCCGATGTTTGGGGCGATGGGTAAAACAGTCAATGATACGAGTGTTACCTTTGTTTCTCAAGTGGCATTAGACGATGGTATCAAAGAAAAAGCAGGTTTAGAACGTCAAGTTATTGCGGTAAATAATTGCCGAGCAATTGGTAAACGCGATCTGGTGCGCAATAGTAACACGCCAAATATTGAAGTTGATCCTGAAACATTTGCCGTAAAAGTAAATGGTGAGCATGCAACATGTCAGCCAATTGTTGAGGCATCAATGAATCAACGTTATTTCTTTAGTTAATATTGTTGATGAATGAAGTATTTTCAATGTCCTACTTCTACCTGCTAAAAAGCAGGTAGAATTAACATAAAAGGTAATAGAATGATCATTATTGAGCATATTCTTGGAAATATTAAAAAAGATGCTGTTTGGCAAGAAATCAGTAAAAATGCGCAAGTTGATATGTTGATCCTTGACCAGCGAGAAGCCCAAAAAAGTCGTTGCCGTAAAAATACTGAACAGGGGCTAGATATTGGTATCGCTTTAGATCGTAATATCCTTCTTTCTGATGGTGATGTTATTTTATTTGATGAAACTACCCATAAAATGATTGTTGTGCAAATTTCCTTACGTGATGTCATGATGGTTAATTTGCAGCACCTTAAAAATTTAAATTCTGACGAGCAAATTCGCATTAGTTTTGAGCTTGGGCATGCATTAGGTAATCAGCACTGGAAAGCAGTATTGAAAGATAATTGTGTTTACGTGCCGTTAACCGTTAGTGAAAAGGTCATGGAGTCGGTAATGCGAACACATGGTTTTGCAAATGAAACGTTCGCTTTTGTCAAAGGTGAAAGCATTTTACCTAAGTTGACACACTCCGAGGCGCGCTTATTATTTGGCGGTGCGGAGGATACCGATACACATGTCCATGTCGAAATTGGGCATATTCATCAACAGGCACATAATCACAGCCATGACCAAGATCATCCTCATAACCATAAACACGGTCATACCCATATACACAAGCATACCCATAATAACGGATAGATCCTAAGAGCAAGGAATATGCGATGAATGCATCTGACCTAATTAAGATTATGCAATTTGGTGACTCAGCCTTACCAATAGGGGCATTTACTTTTTCAAATGGTGTTGAGTCTGCGATCCAAAAGGGCATTGTACATGATAAACATACATTAAAATCATTTGTTGCCACATCTCTTAACGTTGCGGCAAATTCAGATTGTATTGCCGTTGTTGCAGCGCACCGCGCTGCAACTGCTCAAGATCATGATGCATTAGTGAAAATAGACTGGGCGGTGCATAACCGCAAGCTTAATGAAGAAGCTCGCCTAATGACGACTCGGATGGGGAAAAAATTAGCCGAAATTTCAGTACATATTTTTGAAAGTCAGCTAATTACATGGTGGCTTACACAAATAAAGAATGATTCATCGCCCGGTACTCAGCCAGTAGCTCAAGCCATTGTAATGGCTGAGCAAGGAATTGAGGAGCAAGATGTGGTTGTGATGCATCAATACGGGATCGCCATGACAATTTTAAGCGCTGCAATGAGGTTAATGAGAATTACACATTACGAGACGCAGCAAATTTTGTTTGAATTAAATGATGATATTCAAACATATTGTGACATTGCCGCAAGTGGTAATATTGAGCATATGGCTTCTTATGTACCGGTGATTGATGTTTTAGCTGCGCTACATACAAAATCATTTGTTCGCTTATTTATGAACTAAGGGTTTAACTAACATTTTTGAGGAAAGATAATGAAAAAAATGACTCGAATCGGTATTGGTGGGCCTGTTGGTTCAGGTAAAACAGCAATTATTGAAGTAATTACTCCAATCTTAATTGAACGCGGGATCAAGCCACTAATCATTACTAATGATATAGTCACTACTGAAGATGCTAAGCAAGTAAAACGAACATTAAAAGGCATTTTAGATGAGGATAAGATTTTAGGTGTTGAAACCGGCGCATGCCCTCATACTGCCGTTCGTGAAGATCCGAGTATGAATATCGCAGCCGTTGAAGATATGGAGGCGCGTTTCCCTGATAGTGACGTAATTATGATTGAAAGTGGTGGGGATAATTTGACGTTAACATTTAGCCCTGCACTGGCTGATTTTTACATCTATGTTATTGATGTTGCTGAAGGTGAAAAAATTCCACGTAAGAACGGCCCAGGATTAGTACAAGCTGATATTTTAGTCATTAATAAAATCGATTTAGCTCCTTATGTTGGCGCAAGCCTTGATGTGATGGAACATGATACAAAAGTAGTTAGGGGTGATCGTCCATACGTTATGACTAATTGTAAAACTGGCCAAGGAGTTATTGAACTCGTTGATATGATAATGGATAAATTTCTTTTTACTCATCAAGCAACAAAGGCTTGAGCATGACTAAATTACGGGCTGAAATTGCAAATACCCCAACACGCTTAAAGGCTCATAAATTAGGCGATGATGCCCCCGAACTTGCAAACTATCAAGATGAACCTAAGCAAATGCAAAGTGGCGCTATTGGTAAAAGTGGTTACTTAAAATTAAGGTTTGCTAGTGGTGAATATCGTAGTGAACTCGTTGAAATGGAGCGCCGAGTACCTTCGCTAGTACAAAAAGCATTATATTGGGATGAATTCATGCCACAATTACCTTGCGTAACTATGATTTCAACCTCTGGAAGCTTGTTACAAGGTGATCGCCAGGCGCTTGATTTAATCGTTGAAAAAGGTGCTTGTGCCCATGTGACAACGCAATCTGCAACCAAAGTTCATATGATGGAAGCGAATTATGCGACCCAATTTCAAAATATTATCGTTGAGGAAAATGGCTATTTAGAATATTTACCCGATCCAATAATTCCTCACCGTAACTCACGATTTATTACCGATACTCACATTACTATTCACCCAAGTGCTACGATGATTTATTCTGAAATACTTATGTCCGGTCGTAAGTATCATCACCTTGATGAACAATTTGGTTTTGATATTTTTTCATCACTCATTAGAGCTGAGTCATCTTCTAATAAAGCGTTATTTGTCGAAAAATATATTTTAGAACCCAAAAAAAATCAATTAAATCTAGCCGCCGTTATGGGCGCGTTTGATACATTTGGTAATGTAATTTTATTAACACCGAAAAAATATCATAGTCCTATTTTAGAACGCCTAGATGCCATTTATGATCTCACAAATGACATTGCTTTTGGTGCAACGCAATTACCTAATGACGCTGGGATCATCTTTAAGGTATTAGGGATTAATAGCCCAAAAGTAAAAGATGCCGTGAGATATTTTTGGCAAATAGCGCGCGAAGAAATAAAAGGGGTCTCATTACAAAAGCCATTTCTATGGCGCTAAGTTAGGGGCAATAAGATTGCAACGTTAATACTTAATTTTTATAAATGTTAATTTATTTCTTAATAATTAATAGTGTCGCACCTAAATACGACTCTATTTACATTTGTATTTAAGGAGCAAATGATGGAAACCTCAATAACAAACAAGTCTGCTTGGGCGCGATTCGTTGATAAAAATATTTTTATACAATTTTTTGATGTAACGTTACGTGGCTGTGCACAAGTTATGTTTCAAAATAACCCATTAACAGGATTACTCTTTTTTATTGCTATTTTTACCGGTGCTTTTCTTGAAAAAATACCCGAGGTTGCTTTTGGCTGCTTATTAGGGACGGTAATTGCGACATTGACCGCTTATATTAGTAAATTAGATATAGATTCATTGCGTTCAGGGCTTTATGGTTATAATGGCTGTTTAGTTGGTGTTGCGCTTCCTGCTTTTTTAGAAAATACACCGTTTACGTGGTTATCGGTTATTTTAGGTAGTATTGTATCGGTTATTGCAACGATCTCTTTAATGGATTTTTTAAGAAGTTGGAAAGTATCGGCATTAACCGCCCCTTTTGTATTAGTATCATGGACCATTTTATTAGCGAGCTACAGTTTTTTAGGTATTAAAGGTGTGTCTTTACCAGAGCCAACACTTCCTCATCAGTACATTGAGCCTATTGGCCATCATCCATCAATTGATCTTGTTGTTGTGGTATTTCGAGGGGTATCAGAGGTCTTTTTATTAAATAGTGTGATCGTTGGCGTTATATTTACTATCGGTTTAGCCGTTAGCTCTATTTGGGCTGCCATTTTTGCTATATTAGGTTCACTTTTAGCTTTTAGCATCGCGTCATTATTAAAAGCTGATATCGCAAGTATTCATGCCGGGCTATATTCTTTTAGTGCGGTATTAACAGCAATAGCATTAGGCTCGACATTTAATAAACCTAGTTGGCGAGGATTAATTTATGCCGTTATCGGTATTATTTTTACCGTTTTTGTGCAAGGCGCTTTAGATGTTGTTTTGAAGCCTTTTGGTATTCCAACATTGACTATGCCATTTGTTTTAGCATCATGGTTATTTTTAATACCTAACCAAGATATTATGCCTAACCACCGCCGATAAGTTTAGTGGTGGTGTTTTCTAATTTAGCCAATGCCATACGATATCAATTATTAAGACGATGAGTCTTTCAGCGATAATTGTTGTATGGCTTTGGCAAATTGGTCAAACAATAAAACAAGTCCCATTAATGCAAGGCCAGGGAATACGGCAAGCCACCATGCCCCAGTATTGAGATAACGCAGTGCATCAGATAATAAAATGCCTAATGATGCGTCATGAGGCGATAGGCCAAAACCCAGAAAACTTAATGCAGCACTGTGTAAAATCGCATGGGGGAACATTAATAACGTACCGACAATCCATTGTGAAAGAATCATTGGTATATAGTGGTGCCAGCACCGATAAAAAGCACCATCACCAATGCGGCGTGATAACATAATATAGTCCGCCTGTTGTACTCTTAGCAGCTCAGAACGTAATATCAGCGTTAGTTTTGGCCAATGAGTTAATGCTACCGCCCAAATCACGCCTGCTTTGCCGCCCCCTAGCGTGAAACAAATGAGTATCAACAATAATAGATGTGGTAATGCTAATAACGAGTCAATAATGCCACGAACAAGGTAGTCCATCGCTTTATTAAACGATGATAAGCCGGTCATAATAAGCGCAATAAGGCCGCTTGATAGTGATGCAATTAGACCAATTTGTAAGCTAGTACTTAGGCCTTGAAACACCAGTTGCCATAAATCACGGCCTAAGTTATCAGTGCCAAACAAATGCCCTAGTGATGGGCCTTGACGCCTATCAAGTAAATTGAGCGTAACATCGATGTGAGAAAGCCAAAAACCATAGCTTCCTAATATCACAAGACAAAATAGTGAGATAATTAATTTGATGAATGCTCGGTTAGGATTATAAGTCATGATTCTCTAATCACTCCTTTATTTACCTTTTTAAGCATAATATTCGCGATGTTGTTGCTAAAAAAGATGACTATCGCACATAACATAACGATTGCCATCAATAATGGTATATCACCTCGAAGCCCAGCATCTATGGTTGCTTGCCCAAGTCCCGGATAGGCAAAAACCTTTTCAGCAAGTAAAGAGCCGCTAATTAGTTCGCCAATGGATGCAAATTGTAAACATATTGCTGGAGTGATGGCATGTTTTAAGATATGAAAAAAAATCATTGCCCATCCTTTATCTCCTTGAGCTTTGGCGTAGTAAATAAATTCACTATTCATCACTTCGGCAATTTTTGAGCGAGTATGTAGCGCAATTGATCCAACGCCTGATATACCAAGCGCAATGACTGGTAATATCAGGTGATGTAACTTTTGTGATAAGTCAGATGTTTGCTCATCTAAACCTATTGGCCAAGCACAGCAAATGGGTGCCCATTGCAATGATACCGCAAATAAATAGAGTAGTAGTAAACCTATCCAAAATACAGGTGTAGAGGCTAATAAATAAGCGAGAAGTGAAATGATTTTATCAGGCCAACAATTTAAATAACGGCCAGCTATCAGCCCCATACCAAAGCCAACAATACCAGAAAAGATCCATGCTGAGACTAAGAGTGCCAAGGATGGAATAAGCCTACCTGATATTACCTGTAGTACTGGTGCATTATAGATCATGGAATATCCCATGTCGCCTTGCAGTAACTGCGAAAACCAGCGCCAAAATTGTAGCCATAAGGGTTGATCAAGCCCCCAGCGTGCAGCAATTAAAGGATACTGTTCTGGGGGGATATACATTAAATCACTACCAATATAAGCTTTAATCGGATCGATTGGCGAATAGCTTAGCAAAATAAAAACGCCAGCAGCGGTTATCACCAATGAACAAATAAACCGAAATATAAGCTTGATTGATGTTTGCATTATTTACAGGTCCATCGCCATTCATCGACATTATTTAATACAGACCAAGAACCATGGATCTCTGGAGCGCTTTTACCTAATTCAACACAATTATTTAATAAATAAATATGCTGCACATTAACTAACCAAGCCCAGGCCGCATCGCCTTTAATTCCTGTTCCAGTCTTACCATTCCAATCAACTTTTTGCCATAGTGGTATCGCCATTTTTTGGTCGGCTTGGCGCAGTGCTTGTTCAAGTATTTCATCTACCTGAGGATTTTTATAGTAACCAGGATTATAATAGCCAATCCCCGCCGCCTTGCTGCTGTAGTTATGTACTAGCTCCATCGGATCTAAGCTTCCCCAACCAAATAACGTTGGGTTTGCATGCATGTAACGCTCAACCGTTTCCCAACTTCCTGATTTTAGATCCATTTCAATGCCAATTGGCTTTAAGCTCGCTTTAATCGCTTGAGCTAAATCCCGACGAGTTGTATCACCACTTGCATACCACAATGTCAATTTTGCAATTTTACCGTTTTTTTCTCTTAAGCCATTTTGGTTTAAATACCAACCTGCTTGTTCTAGTACCGCTTTTGCTTTTGTAATATCGCCATCTTTGAAGGCTGAATCAGGGCTATTCCACGGCAGTCCTTCAACCCCGGTATAAGCAGGAATTGCAAATCCTTCTAAAATAGATTTTGATAATAATTTTCGATCAATTGCATAGTTTATTGCCCGGCGAATAGCTACATCGGATGTGACATCATTACCGATAGGCGCACCTTGTGCATTTTTTTCACCTGCTGGAGGGATAGGAAATGAAATACCTCGATTTTCGACGCTTTGGCGTTCGATTAATTTCATATTTTTTATATCATGAGCGTCAGTTGCAACGGCTGCAGGTATACGTACGATATCTAACTGACCGCTTTGCCCTGCGGCAAAAGCAGTATCTTCATCAAGGAAAACGAATACCATTTTACCAAAATCATTTTTTGGGCCTGCATAGTATGGATTTCTTTCAACGAGTAATTGTTGCCCGGGCTGAAAAGCGACTAAACGATATGGGCCCGCTCCTATCGGATTATGTGCATATTTTTTTGCATCATATTTATCGGCTGGAATAATGCCTAATGAACCTAGCACATTGATAAAGGTACTTTGCGGTGATGATAATGTGATTTTTACCGTTAGGGGATCGATAAGCTCAGCCTTATCAAAATTACCCATATCAATTTTTCCGCCACTGAGCGCTGCATTATTATAGGTAAAAACAATATCTTTTGCGGTTAAGGGGGAGCCATCAGAAAATTTTAAGCCACCTTTTAGTTTAAGTAGCCATTGCATGCCATCATCACTATGTTGATAGTTTTCAAGTAAATAACTATGCCATGATAAATCTGCATTTTGTTTCAGTAATGGGCTATGGAGAAGTAGATAACTACCATGGCTCCAACCTAACATCGGGTCAAACCCTTCAGTTGGCTCTGCGCCAATGGCTAAACGTAAAGTTTGCTCAGGTTTTGATTGGGCTGCATAGGCTTGTATCGAAAGCCCTACAAAGAAAATAGTTTGAATCGCGATTAAGATCTTTTTCTTTATCATTCTTCTCTCCTAATTTTTAGAGGTCTTTTACTCGTCATCAAATAATTTATATTATTTTTAGTTATTTTATCAGCGGTAAGCTGACATACGTTTTTGTAATATCGCTATTACGAATCAAAAGGTGTGTTGAATATACTGATATTGTTTGCAATAGTGCTTTTTATTCTGCTTGCGTCAAAACAAACACCACAACCAATCGCCACGAGTATTGCGATTGGCCGTAGTTATCGATCTTAATAAATTAACAGAAGATTGTTATTCAGCTTTTTCTGTATAGGCATCTTCACCAAATTGATTAATATCTAAATTATTACCGACAGCAGTTTGATTCACTTTAACTGGCGTAAATTTATTGATGATCCATAAAATAATCAGGGTGAAAACAAAAGACCAAACACTGGTAAATACGACAGCAACTATTTGTTTTACAACTTGCATTGCATTGCCTTCTAATAAGCCAGCAGGGCCTTTATCATTCCAAATAGTTGATGCGAAGATCCCAACTAGTATCGAGCCAGTTATACCGCCAACACCATGCACGCCAAAAACATCGAGCGCATCATCGAAATGACGTCTAACTAAAAAGACAGCGCAGTAGCAAACAATACTTGCAATAATACCAATAATTGCAGCTGAGCTGATTGAAACATATCCTGAGGCCGGCGTGATGGTTGCAAGCCCTGCGATGGCGCCAGTTAAAAATCCAACTAATTTAGGTTTACCAGTATGAATTTTTTCGATAATAAACCAAGTAATGCCGGCAAATGCAGCTGCAATATCGGTTGTAAGGAAAGCTGAAACGGTAACAACATTAACGTTTAATTCGGAACCCGCATTAAATCCATACCATCCAAACCAAAGTAATGCTGCGCCTAAAGCTACAAAAGGAATATTATGAGTACCATCAGAGCGAATTACTCTTTTACCAACATAAATTGCTGATGCAATAGCGGCAAATCCTGCGGTTGCATGAACAACAATACCACCTGCAAAATCGACCACTCCCCATTTAGCTAAAATACCTTCAGGGCTCCATACCATATGGACAAAAGGGCAATAAACAAATAGTGTCCATAATGTTAAAAAAATCAAATAAGCAGGAAAATTAACTCTATTAGCAAAGGCGCCGGTAATTAAAGCGGGAGTGATTATTGCAAACATCATTTGATAGCCAAAATGGACTAGCAGCGGCAAGCCGCCGTTATTACCTGTATACATCGTATGCGGCGCAACATCATTTAAAAATGCATAATAAAAGGGATCACCAACGATACCATTGATAGAGGGGCCAAATGATAGCGAGTACCCAACAGCAAACCAAATGATAGCAACCCATCCCATAGAAAAAAAACTTTGTGACATAATCGTAATTACGCTTTTACGAGAAACTAATCCCCCATAAAAAAAAGCAAGCCCTGGAGTCATCAGCATGACGAGACTTGTGCAAAGTAGTATAAATGCGGTATTAGGAACATCTAAAAACGATAGTATATTTTCCATAAATTCTCCAATATGAAATAGTCGTATATAGTACTAATCAAAATTATCTATTTGAATAAATATAACTTATTTGTCTTATCTTAGATCTTACTTATTTGCTATTTAAAGGCGGCATTGTTTGTTGCTATTTAATCGTATAATAAATCGACTTATTGTATTTTACTAGTCTTAAATGGCCGTCATTGATTATTTGTAATAATTATTTGATAAATTAAATTGATGATTTTTAATAAGATCATTGTTTAGAACGGATTTTTTATGCTTATCTTGATGTAACGTAATATCGGCATAAACTCAATTAAGTGATACATCGTATCAAGGTTAGACTATGATGAATTAGATGATAAATCTTTTCAATATTAGAGGATTTTAGCATTGTTGCTAGCCTAAATCTTAATCGGTAAAATGAGTTTTATTCATTGGCAATAATATGATATGTGCCAATGAATAGTTACCTATATACACAGATCTTGATAAAAACGCTATCAATGCCCTAAATTGCTTAACGCTGTTGATGGTTTTCTTTTTGAGCTAATAATACAATAATTGCAGTTATACAAGGAAGTGCATATATCATTGCCCCTAATTGAGTATTTAATGGATTTACTTTTGCTTGCCAAGCCATAAACCAATCGCCAGCAACAACCATAAAACCAACGCCCCAAACTAAGACTGCACAAGATGCTCCAAGCATCGCCAATGCTTTTCCTTTGCTAAATAATAGATATGATTTATTGAAATTTTTAACCATGACAATTAATCCTAAGCTTGCAAATATTCCACCTAGCGTTTCCATGGTCGTAATTAGCGCAAGTCCAACATAGCCGGCCCAAGGTAGATCGATTGCTCGCCACATTAACCAACTATTATTTGCTGTATTTTCCATTGATAATAATGGCGCTACAGCATATTGTACCGTACCTGAAAAGCCAGCTAAATTATTTAAAAAGCTAAATAATCCCCATAAAGCAGGGAATAACGCCATTACTAAACAAACAAACCGGGAAACTTTCACTTCACTCATAATATTTTCCTTACTTAAATTTTATTAATTTAATTAATATGATTTTGTTATCATGATAACTTCCTGAATTATCTGATAACGATCTTCATTATTAATGATCAAGTTTACGGTAATCCATTAATTTTATAACGTCAATAACATTGATTTATGTTGTGAGGTTTTATGCTTTAAATAAGCTTGAATTTTAATAACGAGATAAATCTTTGTTTTTACGGTGCTATTTTTATTATGAATTTCTTGTTTTATAAGCGGTAGTTTTATTGTTTAAATTTTCATCTCTAGCTTTTTATTGATCGTTTTTTGATCACTTAGTTGTCGGTATTTAATTTTTTTTGTCTATTAATAAAATAAATTTAAATGAAAAAAGCAGTCAATACGATTATCTTTTTAATGCCATAAAATAGATGTTTAAATTTTCATTTTATTTAAATTATCAGTTATATATAAAATTTTTTAATATTTTTACTATTATTTAATTGAGTAAATTAATTTATTTTTTATATATTATATCGATTATCAAAATCGTATTTTTCTTATGAAAAACACCGTAAATTCTAGCCCTACATGTGATTGACTAATTTATTTTTTTGAGTAAACTCCGGCCTCCTCCCTCATGGATGGAGAGGTATTAACTATGCAATTTATATCAAAGAAACAATGCTAATTTATTATAGTGACGATTTTTTGAGTACGTGATTTTTGTTCTGGTACTATTTTGTTATCGCGATATTCAAATTTTTAAAATAGATATAACTTGCTTTAATCATATTAAATTATGTTATAAACGAGAAATTTATGAAAATAAAAAATAAAGGTATTGCTGTATTTGCGTTAACTCTACTATTTGCATCTATGGCTAATGCTGATGATGGAACGATTAACTTTACTGGTGAAATTGTTGCTGCAACTTGTACCGTAGCAGGCTCGTCAGGTTCAACGGTTGATGTACAACTTGGTAAAATTAATAAATCAGCTTTACCAGCACCTGGCGCAACGGCATCAGCGACAATGTTTACTATTGGTTTAAGTGGCTGTGATAATGCAATTACAAAAGCTCAAGTTAGTTTTGATGGTGCTAGTGATTCAACTGACTCATCGTTATTAGCAGTTACTGGCGGTGCATCTGGTGTTGGGATCGGTATTTATGAAGCCGATGGCACAACTAAGCTTCCATTATTTACTAAATCTAGGGCTGTTACGATTAGTAACGGTGCGGGAGCATTTAACTTTGTTGCTAAATATGTAGCAACTAATGCAAGCATCGTGGTCGGTAAAGCAAATTCATCTGCAACATTTGCAGTTGCCTATCAATAAGTTGTAAGCTAATTATACTCGTTACTTAGGCTATAAATTAGTTGGTTAAATATTAGCACCAGATAATGGTGCTAATTCTTTTTTCATTTAAAGGTATGGCATGTTTAGAAAAATTTTAAGTGTATTTCTATTTTTAACTGTTGGTGTAAGTCACGTTTATGCCGAGCCTAATACCGGTATAACCTTAGGCTCGACAAGAATGATTTATAATGCGAGTGTAAGTCAAACGGCAATTGGTATTATGAACTCCGATAACCGAGCATATTTAATCCAATCATGGGTGTCTAAAACACCAGAAAGTAAATCTAAAGAAGACAGCTTATTTATTACGACTCCGCCGCTATTTCGACTTGAACCGGACTCAAAAAATTCTGTACGAGTTATGTATATCGGTAACTTATTGCCACAAGACAGAGAAAGTGTTTTTTGGCTTAATGTGAAGTCAATTCCATCAACTGAAAAAACCAATAATAATACCTTAGTAATCGCGATAAAATCGCAAATAAAATTATTTTATCGGCCAATTGACTTACCTGGTGATCCATCTCGTGCTTATAAACAGATTAAATTTTTAGTCAGAAATGACAAACTCGTCATTGATAATCCAACGGCATTTTCAGTTTCTTTTAATGAAATAAAAATAAATGGTATTTTGTTACAAGATGCCGTTATGGTATTGCCTTTTTCTACACAAACTATCAATAAAAATGTTGCTCTCGGTCAAATGGTAACTTGGACTGTAATCAATGATTATGGTGGTATAACACCCGTTGAGACGACCAAAATAATAAAGTAAGCAAACTAAATAAAAAATAAAATAAAATAAAATGCAAAAATATTTTAATAAATGCACAATCTTATGCGTTGTTATTTGTTCTGCCTTAAATATTAACCATAGTATAGCTGATGATTATTTTGACCCTAGCCTTATTGAAGGTAATTTAGATACTAGTACACCAATAGATTTGTCCGTTTTTTCTAGAAAGGGCGGTCAATTGGCTGGTACTTATTTTACGAGTATTTATCTAAATCAAAATTTAGTTACAAATACAGATGTAAAGTATGAATATATCGATAATAAAGATTTTTTATCTCCTTTATTAACCAAGAAAGAGTATATCGAATTTGGTGTACGTAAGGATGCAACACCTAATTTTAGTGCTTTAGCCGATGATGATACGATTGGTGATCTTAGTCAGGTGATCCCTGGTACCTTTTTTAAATATGACTTTAACCAAAATAAATTAGACTTATCAATTCCTCAAATATATATGAATCGGACCGTTCTTGGCCAAGTTGATGAAAAACTATGGAATGAGGGCATTAATGCTCTTTTTACTAGCTATTATTATTCAGGGGCGACAACAAAATATCGAGGACAATCTGAAACGACGAATAATAGCTATTTAAATTTGAAAAGTGGTATTAATTTGGGGGCTTGGCGGCTTCGTAACTATAGTACCTATGTGCATTCAAGTAATATTAGTAAATGGAATAATTTGAGCAACTATCTTGAAAGAAATATTCTTTCGCTTAAAAGCCGATTAACGATTGGTGATAGTTATACTAATTCAGAGATGTTTGATAGTTTTTCATTTCGTGGTATCAAACTCACCTCTGATGATGCGATGCTTGCTTCTAGCCAGCGAGGTTTTGCTCCTGTTATTCGTAATATCGCAAAAAGTAATGCTGAAATTACGATCCGCCAAAATGGCGTGATTATTAGGCAGTCCTACGTGCCAGCTGGCCCATTTGTGATTGATGATCTGTATCCAACAGCAACAAGCGGCGATATGGAAATTACCATCAAAGAGGCTGACGGGAGTTCTCGAACTTTTATTCAACCGTTTTCATCAGTCCCAATTATGTTACGGGAAGGGAACTTTAAATATTCATTAGCAGCTGGTGAATATCGAAAAGTCGGTACCGACAATATAAAAACGCCATATTTTATTCAAGCTACCGGGATTTATGGTTTACCTTATGACACGACTATTTATAATGGTTCAATTATCTCAAAGGACTATCAGTCACTATTAGTTGGTTTAGGTAAAAGTTTAGCTGATTTTGGTTCGGTTTCTTTCGACGTAAGCACAGCAAAATCGACCTTGGAAAATCAAACTGATACAGGCAGCTCTTTACGTTTTCAATATTCGAAAGATGTGCTCGTAACAGGAACAAGCTTTTCATTTACGAGCTATCGCTATTCAACGGCAAAGTATCGAGATTTTTCAGACGTAAATGATTATACATATAACTATTGGAAGTATAGCCAAAATAGGAAAGATAAATTTCAGTTCGATATTAATCAAAATATTGGTGAAAATTTAGGTAATTTTCATTTAACGGGTTATCAAGAGCGCTATTGGAATAAAAAAGGTAAATCACAAAATATAAACGCTAGTTATAATAATATTTATCAGGGTATAAGTTATGCGCTTAATTATTCTTATACCAAAGACGACGCTAGTGGTAATAAATCAAAACTCTTTTCATTATCACTCTCGATCCCCTTTGATGTGTTTTCTCCGACAACAAATATCAGCGTATCAAGTAGTATTGATGACAATAATAAAACGCGCTCATCGGTAGGGCTTTCTGGCAATGTTTTTGATGATAATTCGCTATATTACAATATGCAGGCAGCTTATGCGTCCAAAACAAATGATAGTTCGTCCGGTAGTTTATCAATGAACTATCGACGCAGTTTTGGTGAATATCAAGTCGGTTATAATTATGACAAAACAGTTAAGCAGCTTAATTATTCTGCTAATGGTTCAGTTGTTCTTCATCCTTATGGCTTAACATTTGGGCAGCCGATAGCGGAAACATTTGCTTTAATTAGAGCTAAAAATGCACATAATTTGGCTGTCATGAATTATACCGGTATTTATACTGATGGACAGGGAAATGCGATTGTTCCTTATACTTCTCCCTACGAAAAAAATACCCTATCTTTAGATATCAAGAATATGGGCCCGAAAATTGATTTGATCTCTAACGTTAAAACGGTTGTACCAACTAGAGGTGCGATAGTTCTAGCTGATTATCCAACGCAAATTGGTTACAAGATTTTTGTAAAGTTAACGGGCGTTAATATTCCTTTTGGTGCTTTAACAACCCTTAAAAATGAAGGTTATCAATCAAATGGTATCGTTGATGATGGGCAGGTGGTTTACTTAAGTGGCGCGCCAGTAGAGGGGGATATTCAAGTAACATGGTCTAATGGGCAATGTATCGCACCATATAAGTTAACTAATTTTGATGCAGATATTCATTTTTTATCTGCTACGTGTGATTAAATGGAGTCATTATGCGTATTTTAGTGTTATTTTTTATCTCTTCACCATTTTGGTTATTACCAAATATAGCTAATGCAGGGTGCACAGCCACATCAGGTATTACATTTGATATTTTTGTTGATACTATCTATCTTGATCTAATGCAATCATCGGGTAATAAGATAGGGCCTGAATATTCCGCAACGATGGGAACCATCGCCAAGTGCTCAAATATGAGTTCAACTGATAATCTGGTTATTTCTATTAATGCTGCTGGTAAACAAGTTTCATTACCTAATGGTAATCCTGATGGTCGATTTGTATACGAAACCAGTATAACAGGAGTCGGCTTTTCGATTGGAGCATCAGGACGAGGCTGCTCTAAGGAAGGGTGGGTAGCTAGTGGTTCCGGGGTTCAGAATAACCTTTTTTGCACATTATATGGTAAAAATATTCCAAGTGAAATCAAAGTTGCGCCCAAAATCCAATTATATTCATTAGGTAAAACGATAAGCACCACACAATCACATTCATCAACTAAAAAAATTGGTTACACTTATGCTTTAGTCAATAAATCACAAAAACTTACGGAATTTCCTATTTATGTATCGATAAGTCCGATGCGTGCATCTTGTCGTGTTACAACCCCAACGGTAAATGTAAATATGGGATCGTTTAAAACTACAATGTTTCAAGGTATTTTGACTGGGCCGTCGACAACGAGTGATTTTTCTATCGGTTTAAGCTGTAGCAATACCCCAACACCAATTTCATTACAAATTGATGGTGATATCGTCGCTGGAAATTTACAGGCATTATCTCTGAATAAAACATCTGACGTGGCAACAGGCGTTGGGATCCAGATTTTAAAAAGTGATGGCTCGGTTTTTAAATTGGCTTCACCTCAGTCGATGGGCACGCAACAAGGTACAAATGTGGTATTACCACTCAAAGCGAGGTATGTTCAAGTTGCAAATACCGTTACTGCAGGAAAAGCCAATGCCTCAGCAACGTTCACTATTGTTTATCAATAAATAACGCTATTTTAGTTTCAGTACCTTTTATTTAATGAAACTCAATGACGTTTGCTGAGTTTATTTTTATGTTAAATACCAGCATTAACTTTGATTGAAAAGGCTAGTTAACAGCGTGAAAGTTAACAAGGTTTGACCGTGTCTTATCCATTTTAACGGTGAATTAGCTTATCTAAAATTGCCGTATATAGCGGTTTTTGACCTAAAGACTGTGCAATAAATATTGCGGCTAAACAGGTAATAATAAGTGGCAAGATCAGCAGATAATTACCTGTCATTTCCATTATTAATACAATTCCTGTTAATGGGGCTCGAATCGTTGCGGCAAATAATCCGGCCATACCAATAATTGCGCAGGCACCTAATTCGACTTGGTAATAAGGAAAAAGTGATTGTAAGCCTAGGCCAAATAATACACCGACAATTGCACCAAGTGCTAAGGTTGGCGAGAATATTCCACCTGGAGCTCCAGAGCTAAAACATAAAATCGTCGCAATAAGCCTGATAGCTAAGATCGCAACTAATGGCCATAATCCATATAATTGGTCTACTACATTTGGAATAATATCAAACCCGCCACCAGTAATAGCCGGATAATATAAGCTTAATAAGCCAAATATTCCGGCAAGTAGGCCTCCTACTAGTAAAAAATAGTAAGACTTTAATTGATAAAATGATTGCAATTTATCTCGAAGCTTTAGCACACCTTGGTTAGAAATTGCGCCAATTAAACCAAGAATGCCTCCAAAGATAAAATAGATCCATAATGAACTTAGTGGCACTGCGGCATACATACTAAAATTAAATATTGGCGCAGTACTTATCATCACTCGATACATAATGCATGCACCAACCACGCCAATAAAAATAGCTTTGATTGATGATAGGCTATAGGTAAACTCCTCTCGCATTTCTTCGATTACAAATAAAATTCCGGCTAATGGCGCATTAAATGCCGTTGTTATTCCGGCAGCTGCGCCTGTTGCTAAAAAGGTATGTTTACTCTCTTTATTGTCGATTCTAAATAATTTAGCGATTAACTGACCTAAATTAGCGCCCATTTGAACAGTAGGTCCTTCACGGCCTAAAACCATGCCTGAGCCCAACGCACCAAGCCCGCCAAAAAATTTCACCGGTAAAACATGTAACCACCTAACCGGCCTTTTATCAATAAGTGCACCTTCTATTTCTGGAATACCTGAACCACTTGCTTCTGGCGAGAAACGCTGAACTAAATAATAGGCAAAAATCCCCATTAAGGCGGCAATAAAAAATGACCAAATATAGGTTGCCCAGTGATTACTAAATAAATTTAGGCTTAATTCAACACGTGAGCGCGAAACCCAACTGACCGCATATTGAAAGAGTGAACCTACAAACCCTGTCACCATGCCAATAATGCCAGCAATAAAAATAACCACAAAGGGCATTCTATTTTGTAGAGTATCAATTTTATGAATGATGACACGCTCTTTTTGTTTAACGGTATCTTTAGACATAATATTATTCAATCAGTTATCAAGTTTACTTTGCTTTATCGTGACATCATTACATTATTCAGTAATTAACTGTTTAGGAACATATCGCAATAAAACTCTATTGGTAAAGTATAGTATAAAAGCAAAAAAATGATTAATTTTTTATCATTTTTATTATTAATGCATTATTGGATATAAATTAGATTTATCTAACTTGACAGTGATAATTAAAAAAAAGATACTGCACCGCCAATTATTATTGGGAAATAATGGAGTATGAACTTATTTTGAAAATAAGCGTCGTATTTAGGGATAAAGTAGTTACTTGATTATCTATTCTTAAACAAGAAAATGGATGAAAATTAATTTAATAAGGATGCCTCATGAAATTTGATAAAAAAAATATATTATGTTTGGTGCTATTACCAGTAGTATTATTAACTGGTTGTGCAACGGAATCTTCACGAGTTGTAGCCGTAAATAAAACTCAATCTTATAGCTCTAATTATCAAGGTGTTAAAAGCCCTATTGCCATCGGTAAATTTGAAAATCGTTCAAATTATCAAAATGGTCTTTTCTCTGATGGTGTTGATAGATTAGGAAACCAAACTAAAACAATCTTAATTAGCCATTTACAACAAACTGGAAGATTTACGGTGCTTGATCGCTCTAATATGCAAGAGCTTAAAAATGAGTCAACAATTAGTGCTAAAAACCAGTCTTTAATAGGGGCTCGATATATTATTACGGGTAATATTACCGAATTTGGTCGAAAAGAAGTCGGTGACAACCAATTGTGGGGGATTCTTGGCCGTGGAAAAACGCAAGTTGCCTATGCCAAAGTTATTATTAATGTTGTAGATGTTAAGACTTCGGCTGTTGTTTACACAGCGCCTGGTGCTGGTGAGTATAGTTTATCAAACCGTGAAATTATTGGTTTTGGTGGTAAAGCAAGTTACGATGCAACGCTAAATGATAAGGTAATTGACTTAGCTATTAATGAGGCTGTGAGTGATTTAGTATCAGGAATTGAATCTGGAGCATGGAGCCCAGTCAAGTAATCTACAAGGATAGTTTGAATGTTTATCAAAAAATTATTACCACTACTACTCGTTTTATTGGTTGTTGGCTGCGCAAAAAAAGATATCTATAACTGGGATGATTATGAAGCTACGTTATATTTATATCACCAACAAGATAAGGTTAATACCGAAGAACAAATTGTATTATTAGAAAAAAATATTGATAAGTCACGCGCAAAATCACTATTATCACCACCGGGTTTACACGCTCACCTTGGTTTGCTTTATAGTAATATTGGTAAGATAGATGAAGCGAAAAATCAATTTGAAATAGAAAAACAGCTATTTGTTGAATCGACGACGTTTATGGACTTATTACTTAATCAAGGAACGAGAAATATAAAATGAAAAAAGGAATTATTTTTCTAGGGATACTAATAGCTGTTTTTTTAACTGGATGTGCTAAACCTTGTGATTACAGTGCATTTAATGAAAGTAAACCAAAGTCAATCTTAGTATTATTGCCCGAAAATAAAACGGCAAATATTGATGCAACTAATGCATTTTTTTCGCAATTAACTCGGCCATTATCCGAGGCGGGCTATTATGTATTTCCAATTGCTTTAGTTGAGGAAACTTTTTATCAAAATGGTGTCACGGTTGCAGGTGAAATGCGCAATGTGAGTACCGAAAAATTACGTCAAATTTTTGGCGCCGACGCTGTTTTGTATTTAGATGTTAATCAATATGGTTATAGCTATGGAGTACTTGCTGGTGCACCAGAGGTCGCGGCGTCCGGCACTTTAGTTGATTTAAGAACCGGTAAAACAATATGGAATAACCAAATCACTGTTCAAGGTGATAGTACCAGTTATTTTAATCTCCTTGGGCTTTTGATTAATCGAGTATTTGATACCATAAGTGATAAGTACTATCCGATGGCTGGAATGGCTAATTCTACGTTATTTAATCCAGAATCAAATCGTTGTTTTATGTATGGACAGCGTTCACCACTCTATAAAGGTTAAGTATTATTTATTAAATAGTCCCTATCTAATAAATGACTACCACCAAGATTGGATGAGTACCTTCAATTTTGGTGGGATATATAATCATAGGCAAATATTTAAAAATTTTTGTTGCTCATCTTTAGTTATGTCACCTTTAGTTCCCTTTCAAATCTTTTGAATATTATTATCGCATTTTTTTATTGAGTTTCCCTTTATTCCAATCTAGTATGTCGGCCACATAAAGATAACAAATCTCGCGTTTGATTTGTTCAAATAGGAAAAATGATGGAAAACAATGACACATTACGCAGTGTGCGTTATATGCTTAATCTTAGTGATGCTCAAATGCTTGATATTATTAAGTTAGCTGGATTAGAGGTTGATATTCTTGAGATGAATGCTTGGCTAAAACCTGAAGATGCACCTGATTATAAAATATGTTCAGATTATGTAATGGTTCACTTTTTAAATGGTTTAATTATTTTTCGTCGAGGCAAAGATGATCGTTTTCCTATTCCAGAAGTCGAGCCAACGGTTACCAATAACATCATTATGAAAAAACTAAGAGCGGCTTTTGCTCTAAAAGATTGCGATCTTATTGATATATATACTTCGGTCGATTTTCGTGTTTCAAAGCCAGAATTAAGTGCTATCTTTCGTAAAGCAGATCATAAAAACTACCGTAAATGTGGCGATCAGTTATTACGTTATTTTCTAAAAGGGTTAACACTGAAAATTCGTGGTTAATTAGCATTAGGCTTATTTGTCTCTGCTTGTTCTTATCTGATAACAATTGATGTAAAATTTTCACTATATTAAGGCGTTACAACAAAAAAATAACGAATAAAAGCCTCTATTACAGAATAAATAAGCTAAGGATCTACTGCTCCTAACTTAGTCGATGTTGTCTAAAAAGATATTATTTTTGATTGAAAATTGTTCATCTTTAATGTTGATATCTTGAACAGTAATAATGCGTTTAATCGATCGATAGAAAGAGTAAGAGTGAATTTGGCCAAATGTTGACGAGTCGGTAATAATAATATTTTCACTATTTTACTTAAAATTGAATTAACCAGTTAAGTTCTCATTTGGCAGTGCCCTTAAAATCCAATGGTTTGAGTAAAACCATCAATACCGAGAAATGTTTTTTCTAAACTTACACGTGTAATGGCTTGGAAATGGATTACTTTTGGTATAAAAGCTGCTTGCGAAATCTAAATATATTAATTTCGCAAGCACTGAGCAAAATAACTGAGCTGATAGTTAAATCCGCTTTATATTTTACTTTATACCAATTATTGGCGCCATACACCTCTAATTGGTCTTGCAAAATGGGCAAGGACGGCAATCATACAAATTTCAATCGATACACCCCAATAAATATGACCAAGAATTTCACTCCATAGCTCATAGCCATTAAGGTTCCATAACCAACCTGTTGCGCCACTATCATATACTGGGTTTCTAAAGCCTAATAATGGAATTAAAAAACCATGCATAACAACCGTAATAACCAGGCCAAATAAAGCACCGTACCATAATCTTACTTTGTTACAATAAAACGAACCAGCAGCATAGACAAATGCAAAAGCAAAGCTGAATAACCAGTGATAAAGTGTTACAGCGCCAAGCACTGACCCTCCTTGATAAACATAATCAAGGGAGTGAGAGTTAATGCCTAACCAACCAAGCCAAGCATCGATATGGGCTGCAGGAGGGGAGATTTCGCCAGGAACACGAGGTGGCATATTAACCTCAGAGCCCCATTTTACTAACGAGCTGAAAAAGCCACCAATAATCGTTGTCCAGATGATGACTTGACGGTTAACTTTATTTCCAAACATAGTGGTATATCTCCTGAATTAAAATGGATTGGCATAATTGATTATATTTTAAAAATGATTTAGGTGAAAGAGACCGGTTATTATTTATTCGTTTTATCAATTTTAATACCAAGTGTCGATAATGTCATATGAAATGACATAAAATCAGCAAAAATGTCGAAATGTCATTTTTTTAATCTAAAAAAAGCATCTACTATTATTTTCTTAAGTTAGTTTTAGTGCTCCATCGAATCGTTTATTAGATTTAAAAATCATCCCCTATGCTGCCAGTTTTTAACTTTAACATTATGATTATTTTATGGTTAATATTAACTATAAAATAATCTTAGCCTCTTTTTTCTGCTCATAATTTTGCTATTAATTAAAGCACGCAGTACTCATTTTTAAAATTGGTATAAATTTTGCTATCTATATTAGTTAGTTACCATAAGCAAAAACTCAAACTAAAATAAAGGAGTATTCATGTTATGAATCGCTTTGTGATAGCAGAGCCAAGGAAATGCATTGGTTGTAATACTTGCATGGCGGCTTGTATTGAAGTTCATAAAGAGGTCGGGCTCGTTGATCATGCAAGATTGACAGTCGTGCGAGATAACAACAACGGAACCGCTCCCGTGCTATGTCGTCATTGTGAGGATGCGCCTTGTGCAAAAGTTTGCCCCGTGAATGCGATAACACATTTTGATCACACTATTTTATTGAATGAAAGTTTATGTATTGGCTGCAAATTATGCGGACTTGCTTGTCCATTTGGCGCAATTACCCCAGCGGCAAGCGATCCTGTCGATAAACCCCAATGTTATGAGCAATATATACCTGAGTCGATGCTTAATCAATTACCTTCAAGTCCTGCGTCAATGAGCCCTTTTTTGGTTTGGAATGCAGGTAAAAAGACCATAGCTGTCAAATGTGATTTATGTCATTTTTCGCCATCAGGACCTGCTTGTATAAAGAGTTGCCCAACTGATGCACTTTTTCTAGTTAGCAATGATACGATTGATAACGTGGCTAAAATTAAACAACAAACCGTTGCCCTTTCAGCTCAATTAGTTGATGACAACGTTGTTAAGTTGAAAGGGGACTAATTATGCCATCAAGTTTTAGCTTATTATTACTCTCTATTGTTATTTATGGGCTCGGCGCGCTCGGTTCGCTTTTATTTACCAAACAGCAACGAGCCTCCATCTACCTTGCCGGTATTTTTGGTATAACGGCAGCTGTGGTCGGATTGCTTGCTGTTTTTCCAACACTGCTTTTTGGTGATATTTATCAGTATTCTTTAACGAGTCCTTTTGCTTTTTCTGACTGTCCATTATTACTCGATCGGCTTGCTGCCTTTATGATTGCAGTTATCTCTTTATTAGCGTTAATCACTTCGTTGTACTCGTTATCTTACGTTCAAGAATATATTGGTAAGGGCGCTAGTGCGATGGGC
Organism: Orbaceae bacterium lpD04; assembly: GCA_036251935.1. NCBI lineage: Bacteria > Pseudomonadati > Pseudomonadota > Gammaproteobacteria > Orbales > Orbaceae > Orbus > Orbus wheelerorum. The sequence continues at coordinate 361,632 of CP133967.1, forward strand.
TTTTTTATGAATTTATTTATCGCATCAATGGTGATATTGATGGTGGTGGATAATGCATTTTATTTTATTATTTTTTTTGAAATCATGTCACTTGCGTCATATTTTCTTGTTATTTCAGAACAAGATGAAAAGGCGATTAAAGCTGGATTTATCTATTTTCTTATTGCGCATGCTGGCTCAGTGCTAATTATGGCATCGTTCTTTTTACTCTATCAACAATCAGGTAGCTTTAATTTTGCCAGTTTTCGTATATTAGATTGTTCACCTGCTATATCTTCAATAGTCTTTTTGTTAGCATTTTTTGGCTTTGGTGCTAAAGCTGGCATGATGCCACTACATGGTTGGCTACCCAAAGCTCACCCAGCAGCCCCTTCTCATGCCTCAGCACTTATGTCTGGCGTGATGGTTAAAATAGGGGTATTTGGCATTATAAAAGTTGGTATCGATTTATTAGGTGCAACGCAGCTATGGTGGGGGATTGTGGTATTAGCATTTGGCTCTATTTCTGCCGTACTTGGTGTTTTGTATGCATTAGCTGAGCATGACATAAAACGTTTGCTTGCTTATCATACCGTTGAAAATGTCGGTATTATTTTAATGGGCGTTGGCGTTGGTATGATAGGCATTTCACTCAATTCACCAATATTAGCGGTACTTGGTCTATTAGGGGCACTATATCATTTATTAAACCACGCAATTTTTAAAGGATTACTATTCTTAGGTGCTGGGGCTGTTATTTATCGCTTACACACTAAAGATATGGAAAAAATGGGAGGGCTAGCCAAAATGATGCCTTATACCGCAATGGCATTTTTAATTGGCTGTATGGCTATTTCTGCTCTCCCTCCTTTAAATGGCTTTATTAGTGAATGGTATACCTATCAATCGCTTTTTAGTCTAACTAACGCAAGTCATCTATTTCTCAAAATTGCAGGTCCAATCGCAATTGTCATGTTAGCAATAACTGGCGCACTCGCTGCAATGTGCTTTGTTAAAGTCTATGGGATCTGTTTTTGTGGCAATCCTAAAACAGAACAAGCCGCTAAAGCAACGGAAGTGCCATTTTCTATGATTAGTGCAATGTTGCTGTTAGCTCTACTATGCCTTGCACTTGGTATTGGGGCTTTTATGGTTGCGCCGCTGATTTCAGATATTGCCATACAATTAGTTACGCCTCATATGTTGCAAGGTACTAATAATATTGTTGTTAATCACGGGACAATGCTGATCCCTGGCGACGTTGCACAAGCTCAGCTTTCACCTGTATTAATTTTTGTTCTATTAACTGGATTAATTATTTTACCGCTTATTATTTATGGCATAACACGTCGTTACCGCCTAGCGTTTCGCCATCAAGGTGATCCATGGGCATGTGGCTATCAATATGAAAATGATATGGCGCAGTCGGCAGGTAATTTTACTCAGCCGCTGCGTTTTATGTTTGCGCCGCTTTACCGCCTACGCCAGTTTTTTGACTTTGGTACTTGGTCTAAGGTTTGTGTTGATAAGTTGACCGATTGGGCAAGAAAAATTGAGCCATTATGGGATGGAAAAATTATCGATAGAGTGGTCAATTTTGTCCAAGTTGTTGGACAGAGAGTACAAATATTGCAGCAAGGGAATTATAGAATTTATAGCCTATATATCGTCGTTGCTTTAGTTATTTTACTATTGCTAACCATGTTATAGGGGGAGAAAAGCATGAATTTTGATTTAACATCTCTATGTTGGCTGCTAATTGGATTATTACAAGGATTAATATTGATAATTATTGCGCCTTTAATGGCTGGCATATCTCGGCAAATCAAAGCTCGTATGCAGTCAAGGCGAGGCCCAGGCATATTACAAGAATATCGAGATATTATTAAACTATTTACAAGGCAAGATGTTGCGCCGAAGAATGCCGGTTTTATTTTTAGAGTAATGCCCTTTATTGTAATTGGTTCGATGCTATTACTGGCAACTATTTTACCGATAATCACAGTCGGTTCACCCTTAGGCTCGATTGCTGATCTTATCGCGATTATTTATATATTTGCCATCTTTCGTTTCTTTTTCTCGTTATCAGGACTTGACTCGGGTAGCCCATTTGCTGGGATCGGTGCTAGCCGTGAGTTAATGTTAGGTATTTTGGTTGAACCAATTTTAATGCTTGCTCTTATTGTCGTTGCAATTATCGCTGGCACAACTAATGTCACACAAATAAACCTCTTTTTTATTGAGCAGTGGGGCGGTCAAGCGCCAACCGCGGCTATACTCGCTTTAGCTGCATGTGCATTTGCAGTGTTTATTGAGATGGGTAAAATTCCATTTGATTATGCTGAGGCTGAGCAAGAGTTACAAGAAGGGCCATTAACAGAGTATTCAGGTGCAAGCCTTGCATTAGTTAAAATTGGTTTAAGCCTAAAACAAATTGTTATTGTGAGCTTATTTTTAGCGATTTTTTTCCCATCACCTGACGTCAATATTTTTTTCTTGCTAGGGCTATTTTTAATTAAATTATTCGTTGTCTTTGTGATCGCTTGCCTGATTGAAAATAGCTTATGTCGAGGGCGCTTTTTACTGACGTCAAGAGTTACGTGGACGGGCTTTGGCGTGTCAGTATTAGCTTATGTTTTTTACCTTGTAAGCTTATAAAAAGGAGATCAAAATAATATGGAAAATATTGCAATTTTAACGGTCCTTGGCCCCTTTATCGGCGCATTTATTATCGCTTGTTTACCGTATAGTATGTCTCGCTTTTTAGGCGTAGTAGTCTCTTTATTTGCATCAATTGGGATCGCGCTATTAGGCTATATACTCTTAAACAGTCATGAAGTAAGTTATCACTTTATACTACTTAATATTGGTGAGACTGAAGTTTTAGGTATTGTCGCCGATAAAGTCAGTACTTTAATTGGATTTGCGGTGGTCTTTTTGGGATTTCTTATTTGTGTTTATTCCACCGCTTACCTGACTAAACAAAATCGAGAACATCCCCATGAAGGAACAAAGCGCTATTACGCTTTATTAATGGTATTTATTGGTGCGATGGCGGGATTAGTTCTTTCATCAACTTTAGTTGGTCAATTACTATTTTTCGAAATTACGGGAGGATGCTCCTGGGCATTAATTGGCTATTATCAAACAGCGAAATCACAGCGCTCAGCACTTAAAGCATTACTTGTTACTCATGTTGCCGCATTAGGCCTTTATTTAGCCGCCTCATGGTTATTTGTTGAAACGGGTACCTTTGCTTTAACATCGATTGCTCAAGTTAATGATACCGCTAAAATTATTATTGTTGGCGGCATTTTATTTGCTGCGTGGGGAAAATCAGCACAGCTACCATTACATGTTTGGTTACCTGATGCGATGGAAGCACCAACGCCCGTAAGTGCTTATTTACATGCTGCGTCAATGGTTAAAGTCGGTGTCTATATTTTTGCTAGGGCAATTATGTCATCGGGTCATATTCCGATAATTATTGGTGAAGTTGGTATGGTCTTGTCCGCGATTAGCTTGGTATATGGATTTGTGATGTATCTACCACAAACAGATATGAAGCGTTTGTTAGCCTATTCAACAATCACCCAGCTTTCCTATATCTTTTTCGCTTTCTCTTTAGCTATTTATGGTTTTGGCACAGTATATGGAAAAATGGCTTTTGAAGGCGGCATTGTGTATATCTTCAACCATGCTTTTGCTAAAAGTCTCTTTTTCTTAGTTGCAGGGGCGCTAAGCTTTAGCTGTGGCACGCGAATGTTACCTAAATTAAAAGGTATTATTACCGTTTTACCGCTACTTGGTATTGGTTTTTGCGTTGCAGCTCTCGCAATTTCAGGTGTACCGCCTTTTAATGGTTTCTTTAGCAAATACCCTATTTTTGCAGCGGGTTTTGGTCTATTTAATGGTAATTGGCTCATTATGGCATTATTAATCATTATTTTAATTGAATCAGTTGGCAGTTTTGCTTGGTTTTTATATTGGTTTGGTAAAGCCGTGCCAGGTAAACCATCTGATGACGTTGCTAACGCATCACCGGTTCCTTTTGCGATGAAGGCGGTAATTATTATTCTTATTGTTATGTCACTGTGCTCAAGTGTGATTGCCTCACTCTGGTTAAATTAAAAGGAAAACTAAGCATGACTGAATCTTTTATTATCAATAATTTAGCTGGTATGTTGGTTGTGACATCGATTTTGCTTATTTTGGTCAAGCGATTGATCACATCAATTATCGTATTTTCACTACAGTCAGCGATATTAGTCACGATTTTTTTCGTTATCGCCTATTTTATGGATGCGCATGAGTTATATAGCTGGGCGATAACCTCAATTGTGACTAAAGTCATTTTAGTTCCCTCAATTCTTTATTTAGCTTTTCATAAGATAAAAGAGAGCAATGCTAGCTATAAGGCGATACCAATTCCCATTATCATTTTGTTAGCCGCAATCATTTTACTGGTTTGTTACTTTGTTGTTGCGCCAGTAAAACTCCCTTTAACGCAAACATTAAAACCCGTTTTAGCCGTTTCGCTAGCACTGTTCTTTATTGGGCTTATGTGCATTATTAGTCAACGCAATATTGTTAAACAAATTTTTGGTTATTGTTTAATGGAAAATGGCTCGCACTTAACGCTGTCATTATTAGCGTTTCGCGTACCCGAGCTAGTTGAAATTGGCGTCACAACTGATGCCATTTTTGCCGTCATCATTATGTCGTATTTTGCTAAACGCATTTATCGAGATTTAAGAACATTAGATGCAAATAAACTTAATGTATTAAAAGGATAGTTGTTATGAACGGAACTGAAATTATCTATCTGTTACTTGCAACCCCATTATTGTTTGCAACGTTAGCCTTTTTAGCCTGTTTACTCGGTAAATTGGCAACGAGTTTGGTGACGTTAATCAATTTTATCGGTGTTTTGGTATTATTGATTTTATCTGGATTAACCGTTTATATCATTTTTTGTGAAGGTCAGATTTTATCAGCTAACTTATGGTGGCACGTTGACGCTTTGAGCGGCATATTCATCGCGCTTTTAGGTATAATCGGTTTTATTACCGCAATGTACTCGATTGGTTATATGAACCATGAACTTCGTCATGGTGAAATTTCTGTCCGCGGCCTTTGCTGTTATTACGGTTTTTTCCAGCTATTTTTATTCACTATGTTACTTGCAATCACAACCAATAATTTGATTGTGATGTGGGTTGCCATTGAGGCGACAACACTTAGTTCGACTTTTTTAGTTGGATTATATGGGCAAAAATCGTCTTTAGAAGCAGCATGGAAATATATCATTATATGTACGATTGGTGTGGCATTTGGGCTTTATGGCACAGTATTAGTGTATGCCGATGCGGCAAGTTTAATGACCGATCCGAGCCTAGCTGTTTTTTGGACCGAAGTTGTCAAGTATCCTGAAATTTTTGACCCAACATTAATGCATATTGCTTTTGTTTTTATATTACTCGGGTTTGGTACAAAAATGGGGTTATTCCCAATGCATGCTTGGCTTCCTGATGCACATAGTGAAGCTCCTAGCCCAGCAAGTGCATTGTTATCTGCTGTGTTACTCAATTGTGCCCTATTAGTTGTATTGCGTTATTTTATTATTATTGCTGGTGTTATTGGCGATAGTTTTCCAAAAATGTTACTTCTAATATTAGGGTTTTTATCTGTTGGTTTTGCTGCATTTTTTATTATTGTCCAGCGTGATATCAAACGGTTGCTCGCCTATTCCAGTGTTGAGAATATGGGATTAATTGCGATAGCAATCGCTATAGGGGGACCATTAGGGACCTTTGCAGCATTATTGCATACCATTAACCATAGTTTAGCTAAGACTTTACTGTTCTGCGGATCGGGTAATATCTTATTAAAATATGGTACCCGTGATATGTCGGTAGTCAAAGGCCTATTAAAAATAGCGCCAATAACCTCAGTATTATTTATTGCTGGTGCCTTAGCGCTTGGTGGAATGCCGCCTTTTAATGTGTTTGTTAGTGAATTTATGCTGGTTATTGCATCCATTCAATCAGGTTCAATATGGCTAACGGTATTGTTATTACTTTTATTGACGGTGGTACTTGGCGGCTTAGTTAAAATGGCTGCTAAAGTCAGTTTTGGTGTACCTCCCGAGGCAGTTTCTAAAGGAGAGCTTGGCTTTATGGCTGTTGCACCAATGGCGATATTGTTAGCATTAATGTTATTAATGGGCACCTATATTCCCCCTTCAGTAAAAGATTATATCCATCGAGCGACAGAGATCATTATGATTTCATCTCAATTTGAGCTAGTTAAAGCTAGCGAACAACCGCTTCATAATCAAATTAATTTATCAAAATTAGAGCTAGTGTCATTAGGACAAGGGAGCGCGCAGTGATGAAAAATTTAGGACAAACAGGGCATAATTCTAGAGATAAAAACCTGGGTGATAGCTACATTATTAGTGTTAGGCAACGTTTTCCACATGCGATTTTAGATGAAGAAAGGCAAACTTATAATCAGCTCACCATCACCGTTGATCTAAATAGTTTACCGAAGATTGTTGCTTATCTCTATTATGATTTGGGCGGTTTTTTACCGGTGCTTTTTGGTAACGATGAAAGGTCATTACACGGTAATTTTGCTATTTATTATGCCTTATCAATGGAACAAGGTGAAAAATGTTGGATAGTTGTTAAAGCATTCGTTGATCCTGTTAGCGCTGAATTTCCATCTGTAACGCCGCTTGTTCCTGCTGCAGTCTGGGGGGAGCGTGAAATTCGTGATATGTATGGTTTAGAGCCAGTTGGGATCCCTGATGCGCGCCGTTTAGTTTTGCCAGATGATTGGCCTGATGAGCTTTATCCATTACGTAAAGATTCGATGGATTATCGTCAGAGGCCAGCACCAACAACGGACAACGATACTTATCCTTTTTTAAATGAACTTGGCGATAAGAGTAATCGTATTGTTCCGATCGGCCCAATGCATATTACCTCTGATGAACCAGGGCATTTTAGGTTATTTGTTGATGGTGAACGGATTATTGATGCTGATTATCGATTGTTTTATGTTCATCGTGGAATGGAGAAGTTAGCTGAAAATCGGATGGGATACAATGAAGTCACTTTTTTAGCTGATCGCGTCTGTGGTATTTGTGGCTATGCGCATAGCGTTGCTTATGCTAATTCAATTGAAAATGCGCTGGGGATCGAAGTGCCGATGCGTGGCCAAATGATCCGCAGTGTGTTACTTGAAGTTGAGCGCTTGCATAGTCATTTGCTTAATCTAGGATTGAGCTGTCATTTTACGGGTTTTGATGGCGGTTTTCAGCAGTTTTTTCGTGTGAGAGAAAAAGCCATGGTGATAGCCGAACTCCTCACTGGCGCTCGAAAAACTTATGGTATGAATCTTATTGGAGGGATCCGCCGTGACATATTAAAAGATGCACGATTAGAAACAATATTACTCTTGCAAGAGATGCGTAAAGAAGTGATGACACTAGTCGATATGTTAGTGAGCACGCCTAATTTTGAACAGCGAACGAAAGGTGTTGGCATTTTAGATAAAAAAATTGCCCGCGACTTTAGCCCTGTAGGGCCATTAATTCGAGCCAGCGGTTTTAAACGCGATGTCCGTTTTGATCACCCTTATACTGGTTATCAATTGCTGCCAAAAAACTTAATTAGTTATGATAGCTGTGATGTAGCGGCGCGGGTATTTGTTCGCATCGAAGAGACATTAGATTCAATTGCGATGTGTGAATATGCCTTAGATAATTTACCGCAGGGGCCACTATTAGTTGAAGGTTTTACGTATAAGCCAAATAAATTTGCTTTAGGATTTACTGAAGCTCCTCGAGGAGAAGATGTCCATTGGAGCATGACAGGGAATAATCAAAAATTATTCCGTTGGCGTTGTAGGGCGGCAACTTATGCCAACTGGCCAGTACTTAAATATATGCTACGTGGTAATACGGTTTCAGATGCTCCATTAATTATTGGTAGTCTTGATCCTTGTTACTCTTGTACAGACCGCGTAACACTTGTTGACGTACGTAAACAAAAATCGGTTACGGTTCCTTACAAAGAAATTGAACGTTATGGAATTGAGCGAGTAAATTCTCCGGTTAAAGGATAGAGAGGCTACGATGTTAAAATTGCTAAAAATTCTCGCCAAAACAGGTGATGTTACCGTTAAATATCCGTTTAAACCACTCGATTTACCCGATGGTTTTCGGGGTAAACCAAAATACCAACCGGATCAATGCATTGCTTGTGCTGCGTGTACGACGGCTTGCCCTGCTAATGCGTTAACGATGGAAACGGATCTAAAGTCTGGAACGCGTACGTGGCAACTTTTTGTTGGTCGATGTATTTTCTGCGCTAGGTGTGAAGAAGTATGTCCAACAAGAGCAATTGAATTATCTCAAGAATTTGAATTAGCCGTGACCAATAAGCAAGATCTGTATGAAACAGCAATATTTAGTTTAACATCTTGCCGAGTATGTCGGCGCTACTTTGCCCCGCAAAAAGAGATCGACTATGTGATGGCTTTACTCGTTCAATCTGGTATGGATATTAATGAAATTGAAAGTCGTCGGGACCAATTTGAAACCTGTCCTGATTGTAAGCGTAGGCAAAATGTTGTTGGTGAAGAAAATGTTATTTTAAGTCAACATATTGAGCTAGGAGTTAAGCTATGAATATGAAAAATAATCAATTAAATTCAAATTATGATCATCATCGTTTAACGCCAATAACCATTGATGAACACACTAAAAAATTAAAAGAAACATTATTAAAAAAAATCAAACGTTCAGCCTATGTTTATCGGGTTGACTGCGGTGGTTGTAATGGCTGTGAAATTGAGATTTTTGCTGCAATAACGCCACTTTTTGACGCAGAGCGATTTGGTATAAAAGTCGTTCCATCCCCTAGGCATGCTGATATTTTAATTTTTACTGGCGCGGTAACACGTTCAATGAGAATGCCGGCTTTACGCGCTTACCATAGTGCTCCTGATCCTAAAATTTGTCTCTCTTATGGCGCATGCGGTTGTGGTGGCGGAATTTTTCATGATCTTTATTGCGTTTGGGGCGGGAGTGATAATATTGTGCCGATAGATGTCTATATTCCAGGCTGTCCGCCAACCCCCGCTGCAACAATATACGGTTTTGCAATGGCGCTTGGTTTACTCGAACAAAAATTGCATGGCAAAACCAACGATCAGACTCACATAACTCATCCCTCATTGATTTACTCTGATATTCCTTTATCAATTCGAGTAACCGTTGAACGTGAAGCAAGAATTTTAGCTGGTTATTATAAAGGCAAGCAAATTAGCGATAAAATTATGCAGATATTAGGGTCATCATCCCCTTACGAATTTGACAATCAAATTAGTCAATGGTTGTCGCAAGAAAGTGATCCTCGTTTGACAGAAATTGTCATCGCATTAAAAGAGACCTGCGCAAAAGCGCTACAAGGTGAAAGACAATGACTGAGCATGTTTTATTTTATTCTTTAAATAAAAAATTTGTTGAGCAAGAAAACGATATTCCCGAGCATGCCCAGCAAGTGATGTATTACTCTTTAGCAATAGGCCATCATGTTGGTGTAATCGATTGTTTTCAAGCAGTAATTAACTGTCCAATTGCGCAGTATAAACAGTGGATTGATTATATTGAGGATTCAAGGGAAGCTCATGCAAAGCTTGATAGGCTATTTAAGTTTGGCGAAATTACGGTTGATATTTCCCATGTTAATTTATTAGCTAATGCTTTTTTAGCCAAATACAAGTTAATCGATGAGCCATTTAAAACTTGGACCGATACTTTACTCTCGTTATTTCAGGCGATGACAAAAGAGCCGGCTATGTACTTAATGATTAAACACATTGGGCGGAATTAATTATGCAAAAAAAAGTCGTGCTTACTGTTGGTAACTCTATGATGGGAGACGATGGCGCAGGTCCTTTACTTGCAAAAAAAATGACGGAAAATCCAATTAGAGATTGGCAAGTTATTGATGGCGGAAGTTCACCTGAGAACATGGCTCATATTATTCGGCGAATTAAACCCAATTTTTTACTTATTATTGATGCAACCGTGATGGGGTTAAATCCCGGCGAAATCAGATTTATTGATGTGGATATGATAGCCGAGATGTTTTTAATGAATACACATAATATGCCACTCAATTTTTTAGTTGAGCAATTAAAGCCTGATGTTGAACGCATTTTATTTCTTGGTATTGAGCCTGATATTGTTGGCTTTTATTATCCGATGACTCATGCAGTTATTAACGCGGTTGAAACGGTATATCAGGCACTACAAAAAAACGATATTACGACATCATTTAATCAATTACAAATAGATGATATAGGGCAAAGTGCCTAGCATTCTAAGTTCGCAACGAGGCGATGAAAAATAGTTACGAATTTAAATTATTAAATCTAAGTAGTGCAATAAGGATAAATTATGAATAAATTTATTAATGCAGATGCCAGCGCATGTATCGGTTGTAAAACCTGCGAAATTGCATGTGTACTTGCGCATGGGGAAGAAATTAGAACGATAGAAAGTGCTCATTTTAATTCAAGATTAGATGTGATTGAAGTTGGTGATATCACGGTGCCTGTTATGTGCCATCAATGTGAAGATGCACCATGTATGCTTGCTTGTCCTAATGGGGCGATTATTCGTCAAAACAATCATATTAAAGTTTTACAAGAAAAATGTATTGGGTGTAAAACCTGTGTTTTAGCATGCCCATTTGGTGCGATGAAGGTAAAGTTAAAAATTGAAGACTTAATAGTTGCTGGGCATGCAAGAGGAAAACGATATAAGGCTCAAGCGATTAAATGTGATATTTGCTATTCCGATCCAAACGGCCCTGCATGTGTACGTACTTGCCCGACCAAAGCATTATCTTTAGTTGATCTTGATGATTTGATAAAAATTCAAGAAAAGCGCCAGCGTGATAGTGTTTTAGCGATTCGATAAATTAATTTTATCAAATTTTATCTTATAGAATATAAGAGGTAATCGAATGAAAAATGTTATTGAAGTTTGTCCGTATTGTGGCTCTGGTTGCAAAATTAATTTGAGCATTAACAATGGTAAAGTGATCGGAGCTAGCGGTGCTAATGGATTAACAAATGAAGGTGAATTATGTTTGAAAGGATTATACGGTTGGGATTTTATTCATGACACTAAAATTTTAACGCCTAGACTTAAAAATCCAATGATCCGCCGTGAGAAAAAAGGTGAGCTTGAAGCCGTTTCTTGGCAAGAGGCGATTGCATTTATCACAGAAAAATTTAAAGCAATAAAAGAGCAATATGGCGCAGATGCGATTATGTGCTCAGGCTCTTCTCGTAGCACGGGCAATGAAACCAATTATGTAATGCAAAAATTTGCTAGAGCTGCGATTGGTACTAATAATGTCGATTGCTGTGCAAGAGTATGTCATGGCCCATCTGTCGCAGGTCTACAGCTTTCAGTCGGCGGCGGCGCTATGAGTAATTCAATTGTTGAAATTGATGATACTAAGTGTATTTTTATTTTTGGTTGGAATCCCGCAACATCACATCCTATTATTGCTCGACGTATACTTAGAGCCAAAGAAAATGGTGCAAAAATCATTGTTTGTGATCCGCGTAAGATTGAAACTGCAAGGATCGCTGATATTTATGTACCATTAAAAAATGGTAGTAATATTGCATTTTTAAATTCTGTTGCTTACGTTTTACTGGAAGAAAATCTTATAAATCGGTCATTCATTGATAAATATACTGATGGTTTTGAGCAATTTAAACAAATCATTATGCAATACCCACCTGAATCAACGCAGGCAATAACAGGAATTGATCCTTTCGTTGTTCGTGAAGTTGCAAGAATGTATGCAACCTCTCCCACTTCTGGAATTTTTTGGGGAATGGGGGTTTGCCAGTTTTATCAGGGGGTTGAGACCGTGCGAGCATTGGCTAGCTTAGCGTTATTAACCGGCCAAATTGGCCGGCCAAATACAGGATTAGGGCCTGTTAGAGGCCAAAATAATGTGCAAGGTGCCTGTGATATGGGGGCATTACCTAATCAGTTTCCTGGTTATCAAAATGTTACCGATCCAGAAGCAAGAGCTAAGTTTGAGAAAGCATGGGGGGTTGAAAAACTTCCTGATACGATTGGAACGTATCTTACCGAAATTGCGATGAAAGCGGAGCAAGGCTTACTTAAAGCATTTTATTGCATGGGGGAAGATCCTTTGCAAACCGAACCTGATTTATCGGCGGTAAGACATGGCTTTAGTAAGCTTGATCTACTAATTGTGCAAGATGTATTTATGACGAAAACCGCCGCAGTAGCTGATGTTATATTGCCTGCAACAACGTGGGGGGAGCATGAAGGCGTCTATTCTGCAGCCGATAGAGGTTTCCAGCGTTTTTATAAAGCAGTTGAGCCGGTTGGTGATGTCAAAGTTGATTGGGAAATTATTAGCTTGCTTTCAAGTGCTTTAGGTTATCCGATGCATTATAATAATACTCAAGAAATCTGGGATGAACTGCGTGAGCTGTGCCCTCAATATTATGGTGCAACCTATGAAAAAATGGATGCTAATGGCGGCTTAGGTTATGTGCAGTGGCCGTGCCCTACGCTTGACTCACCGGGCTCTCGTTATTTATATAGTGACGGGCAAGGCGGCGTTAAATTTGACACGCCAAATGGTAAAGGGCAGTTATTTACCTGTGATTGGGCACATCCAGTAGAAAGAACTAATGATGAATATCCACTTATTTTAACAACAGTGCGCGAAGTAGGGCACTATTCTTGCCGCTCGATGACGGGTAATTGCCGAGCTTTAGCAATCTTAGCTGATGAGCCTGGCTATGTACAAATAAATATTCAAGATGCTAAAGCACTTAATATTAAGGATGATGAGTTGGTTTGGATTGAATCTTGCCGTGGAAAAGTGATATCGCGTGCAAGTGTCAGTGATAGAACCAATAAAGGGGCCGTTTACATGACTTATCAATGGTGGATAGGGGCTTGTAATGAACTTATTGGCGAGCATTTAAGCCCTATTAGCCGAACGCCCGAGTATAAATATGTACCGGTTAAATTGACGTCAATTAATGATCAACAGTGGGCTGAAGGTTATGTGCTAGAAGAATATCATCAATTAAAACACCGTCTTCGTTCTCAAACTGAAAACGCAACATTTCCATCCTATAAATAAGTATTTATATCAGCAACACCAAAAACCAAGAAAACCTACTTTTCTTGGTTTTTTTATTTATAATAATTTACGTTGCAGGTGGATAAGTTAAAATTAAGGTATAAATGATGAGTAGCTTAATAAAATCGACAATTAAAGTAGATAATTTAACGATAAAGCAAGGTGATAAGACGCTATGGAGAGATCTCTCTTTTTGCTTACAAAGCGGCGATAGGTTAGGGATCTCAGCGCCAAGCGGCTTTGGTAAAAGTACACTAGGGCGAGTTATTGCACACTGGCAAAAAGTCTCATCGGGTAGCATTTTGCTTGATGGTAATGTTATCTCAACTAAAGGTTATTGCCCTATTCAGTTAGTTAATCAACACCCTGAACGAAGTTTTAATCCTTATCGCACTTTGCAGGCGAGCTTATATGATGCATGGAACCCTGCGCCTTGTTGGTTTGATAAATTATCGATTAAATCAACATGGTTGGCGCGCAGACCAAGCGAACTATCTGGTGGTGAGCTTGCTAGAATTGCTTTATTGCGAGCGTTAGATCCGCGTACTCAATTTTTGATTGTCGATGAAGCCACTGCGCAACTTGATGCTTATATTCAAGCAAAAATTTGGCAAATTTTAATTGATGAATCAGTCAAACGCCCTTTAGGAATGCTAATTTTTAGTCATAATAAAACATTATTACAAAAAGTCTGTACCAATATTCTCTATTTTGATGATGCTCGTGACTGAATTATATTAGCCTATAAATTTATGTTCAGGCAATGCATCCCATAAACATAGTGACCACTCACTTGCTTGCCGCCTCTTTAGTTGACTTGGCGTTACGATTTCTTCAAGTCTACCACCATGTAAAACGGCTATCCGATCTGCAAATTTAGCTGCCATGGCAAGATCATGCGTAACCCATAAGATCCCTCGGCCTTGTTCACATAATTTTTTTAGGTACGTTAGCAATTGCATTGCATGCTTGTCATCAAGCCAAGACGTTATTTCATCAGCCAATATGTACTGAGCATGGGTTAATGTTGCGTTACATGCTAATACTCTTTTTGCCATTCCACCCGATAACTGCCTTGGATAAAAATTGACAATATTTTTTTGTAATTCAAATTGCTGTAAAAGATGTAAAACTTCATGAGAGTGCTTTTGTACCCCACTTAGTTTAGTCGTTCGTTTTAATTGTGGACCGATGCGGATAAGAGGGTTAAGTGCACTAACACCTTGAGGAACATAACAAATCGTATTACCGCGTAGTTGGCTTTTTTTTGCTTCAGTTATTACCTGACCATTGATTGAAATATGGCCACTAGAGCGCATATTGTTAGGTAATAAACCGAGGGTATTTTGCAAAAATATACTCTTACCTTCACCACTACCACCAATTAGTGCGACAACTTCCCCTGGATTAATTCCAATAGTTATATCCTTCAATAAAGGTTGCCAAGTTTTAACGCCTAACCACTTAAATTGAGCAATATCGATAGCGATATTTTCAAATGTTAACATTATCTAATCCTTACCTTTGATTAAACATCTATGATTAAACGTAATGTTGCCAATTTGAGTATTGCTATTATTTATCAAAACTCAGTTTAGAATAGGCAAAATTTTCTTATTCAATCAATGTTAGAGCTAAGATCTCAATGATTAATAATATCTGTAATTAGGATATTATATAACCATTACCGATTAAAATGCAGTTTTATCATATGCACCAATAAAGCTGATGATGCCGCTGTCTGTAAACTTAATAAACGACAAGCGATTGTCGGCTAAGCTATTATTGAATTGCTTAAAACATGATGGCTATATAAAACATATCGAAAAGGACCGTCAAATCCCTCTCAAATTTCCATAAAAACTGACTAATTCATTGTATTATTTTAGATAATTTGTTGATTAAATAATATTAATTAGTTAATCTGTTATGGTAACCCATATAAATAACTCTAATCATTCAATTCATTGGTTATCTTTTAGTGCTCAATTTTACGGCCCGGTGTTGCTTTTTTTCGAGCCGGGAATATTATAAAAAAAGAATTACACGTTTTTAATTTGATTTGATCCAGTTAATAAAGTTAATTATTTTATAGGAGCTTTTATGAGTAACGTCAAAAATCATAGTTCGGATTCAGAAAATGCAATTGATGATGTTTATGGTTCATCAGAATTAGTCTCATCATTACCAAAAAATAAATTTCCAGCCAAAGAAAAAAATCCACAACATATTTTTAATGCCGTACGTGATGAGCTAATGCTTGATGGTAATTCAAGACAAAATCTTGCGACTTTCTGTCAAACTTGGGTTGAAGATGAAGTTCGTGAATTAATGGATTTATCTATCGATAAAAATATGATCGATAAAGATGAATATCCACAAACGGCTGAAATCGAAGCGCGCTGCGTTAGAATGCTTGCCGATCTTTGGAACTCCCCAACACCTGATACAACAATGGGATGTTCGACCATTGGTTCATCGGAAGCGGCAATGCTTGGTGGGCTTGCTTTAAAATGGCAATGGCGTAAAAAACGAATTGCCGAAGGAAAATCTGCGGATAAACCCAATTTGATTTGCGGACCAGTACAGATTTGTTGGCATAAGTTTGCGCGTTATTTTGATGTGGAGTTACGAGAAATTCCACTAGAAGGCGAGCGCCTAATTATGAATGCTGAAGAAGTGTTAAAACGTGTAGATGAAAATACCATTGGCGTTGTACCAACATTAGGGGTGACATTTACTTGTCAATATGAACCCGTTAAAGCAGTTAGTGATGCATTAGATAAATTACAAAAAGATACTGGTTTAGACATTCCAATTCATGTCGATGGCGCGAGTGGTGGTTTTTTAGCGCCGTTTTGTGCGCCAGACATTGCGTGGGATTTTCGTTTACCGCGAGTCAAATCAATTAATAGCTCCGGACATAAATTTGGTTTAGCGCCATTAGGTGCAGGCTGGGTTGTATGGCGTGAAGCAAAAGATTTGCCTGAGGAGTTAGTGTTTAAAGTTAACTATTTAGGCGGCGATATGCCAACATTTGCCCTTAACTTTTCTCGCCCTGGTGGACAAATTATTGCCCAATATTATAACTTCTTACGATTAGGTAAAGAAGGTTACGCAAAAATTCATAATGCTTGTTATAGCACTGCTCAATATCTTTCTGCCGAAATTGCCAAATTAGGGCCATTTGAGATTCTATTTGATGGCGATTCTCAAAAAGGGATCCCCGCTTTAGCATGGAAATTAAAAAATGGCTCAACTATTGGTGGATATACTCTTTATGATTTAGCCGATCGTTTACGTATCCGCGGGTGGCAAGTTCCAGCCTACTCAATGCCAGCAAATAGAGAAGATCTCGTTGTTCAACGAATATTAGTTCGTCATGGTGTTAGTCGCGATTTAGCTAATTTGCTGTTAGATGATATGAAACGTGCACTGGATTATTTTGCTAAGCACCCAGTGACAAATCCTCTTTCAGAAAAAGAAGCGAGTGGGTTTAATCATGGTTAATGTCTAATTTATTTAGCATAACTATCGATTTTAATCAGCGTATTAATGATTTTATTTACGAGATGAAATAATGAGCAATACAAATACTGTAAAAAAATTAAGCTTGTTTGGCTTCTTTGCCATCACAGCTTCAATGGTATTAACCGTATATGAATATCCAGCTTTTGCTGTATCGAAGATGAATTTAGTTTTTTATCTTTTGGTTGCTGGATTTTTGTGGTTTATTCCTGTTTCACTTGTTTCAGCTGAAATGGCAACGGTTAAAGGGTGGCAAAAAGGCGGGATTTTTACATGGGTTGAAAAAACTCTCGGCCCTAAATGGGGATTTGCCGCTGTGTTTTATCAATGGTTCCAAATAACGGTTTGCTTTATCACAATGATTTACTTTATTATCGGCGCATTTTCGATGGCCTTTGGTTGGAGTGAGCTAAATAGTGATCCATGGCTTAAACTTGCGGCAGTCCTTGTTATCTTTTGGGTCGTGACTATATCACAATTTTGGGGAACGAAATGGACTGAAATTATTGCAAAATTCGGTTTTATTTTCGGAGTATTTGGTTCAGGTATTTTATTATTCGTACTTGCTATCATTTATATATTGCAAGGTGGCGATATTCAAGTATCTTTCGGCGCTGATGCTTGGATCCCTGATTTTTCAAAATTTAACACCTTAGTTATTTTTGTGTCATTCATTTTAGCTTACTGTGGGGTTGAATCATCAGCAAGTCATGCAAATGAAATGAAAAATCCAGCAAGGGATTACCCATTAGCGATGTTATTGTTAGTTATTGTTGCCATTGGGATTGATATTTTAGGTGGTTTTACGATTGCCGCGACAATTCCACAAAGTGAGCTTGGATTAAATACCGGTGTTATTCAGGCATTTGAATATTTAATTAGCTATTTTGGTGGCGCAGCTTGGATTGTTAGTGCGATTGCAATTATTATTTGTATCGGTGTTATTGCGGAAATTGCATGTTGGGTTGTTGGGCCATCAGCAGCACTGTTAAATGCCGCGGAAAAAGGGTTATTGCCTAAATCATTAGCAAAAACAAACAAAGCTGCCGTTCCGGTTAATCTTGTTATTATTCAAGGTGTTGTTGTTTCGATTTGGGCTTGTGTGCTAACATTAGGCGGCGGTGGCGGCAATTTATCATTCTTTATTGCTATTGCCTTAACTGTTTGTATTTATCTTGTTGCATATACCTTGATGTTTATTGGTTATTTGAAGTTAACATATAAACAAACAGAGAAAGAGAGAGCATTTAGGATCCCTGGCGGTAAGTTTGGTAAAACAATTATTGCCTTAGTTGGGCTCGTAATTACTATTTTTGCATTCTTTATCTCATTCTTCCCACCAGCTAATATTGGTGGAAATATATCAGATTTATCTTATTTTGCGATATTAGTGATTTGCTGGGCTGCGATGGTTGCGGTGCCGTTTTTAATCTACCATTTTTATGGTAAAAAGCATTACCAACCAGACGTTGCAAGCGATAATTAATTATTATCGTAACAGATAAATGGGTCTAAACTTCATTTAGTTAATGTTAACTTGGTGATAATACCACCAAGTTAACAATTTTGATTTACCCTTAAAACCAATACTTTTAAATAAAATGCCATATATCACAATGAAACATTTTATTCTAACTGAGCATCTAACTAATCTTTACTAGCATTATCCTTATCCTTAACCAATTGGCATCCCTGAATAGTATAACTTAGCATAGGCACCATTTTTATTTAATAATTGTTGATGGTTACCTTGTTCAAGGATATGACCATCATCAATGACAAGGATTTCATCTGCTTTTTCAATCGTTGATAGCCGGTGAGCAATCACAATTGACGTCCTATTTTTTTGTAACTCTTCTAATGCTTGTTGAATGGCTCTTTCTGATTCGGTATCAAGAGCTGAAGTTGCTTCATCTAAGATTAAAATAGGATTATCTCTTAATAGTGCGCGAGCTATTGCAATGCGTTGCCGTTGTCCACCAGATAGTAGCACGCCATTTTCACCTACCCAAGTATCAAAACCATTTTCCATTTTCATGATGAAATCATAAGCATAAGCATGTCGAGCTGACTGCTCGATTTGTTCTCGCGTAAATTTATTGCTACAACCATAAGTAATATTATTGGCGATAGTATCATTAAATAAATGGACATTTTGTGATACGAAGCCAATTTGTTCTCTTAAACTATATAAGGTGTAATCTTTAATATTTTTGTTATCAAGTAAGATTTCACCTTGCTCAATATCATAAAAACGCATCATAAGACTTGCAATGGTAGATTTTCCTGAGCCCGAACGCCCAACTAAAGCAATGGTTTTACCTGCTTCAATTGAAAAATTAATATTTTTTAACGCGGGTTGTTGGCGAGTTGGATAGGTAAATGTAACATTTTTAAAGCCTATATTACCTTTTACTCTATCAATATTTAAATGGCCGTCGTCTTTTTCAATCGGTAAATCAAATATCGCAAATAATGTTTGGCAGGCCGCCATTCCTTTTTGAAATTGCGCGTTAACATTGGTCAGGTTTTTAATTGGTTGCATCAGCGCAATCATTGACGAAAAAACAACGGTGAATGCACCTGGCGAAATATCAATACTTGGATTTGCAGCCATAAAAAGCATAAAGGCAATAGCAAATGAAATAACAACTTGAATTAACGGTGTTGATAGCGCTGTAACGGCGACCATTCGCATCCCGCTACGTCTAAAATGGTTACTTGCTTTTATGAAATTTTTATCTTCAACTTCTTGAGAGCCAAAAAGAATAATATTTTTATGCCCTTTAAGCATTTGTTCAACTGAGGCGCTAACACCTCCCATTGAATTTTGCATATTTTTTGCTAATTTCCGAAAACGAGTGGAAATTAAGGCGATCAATACAATAACAATCGGTGCTACGACAATCAAAGCGAGTGATAACTGCCAGCTATTTAAAAACATGGTAGTTATTAAGCCAATAATAAATGCAGTTTCACGAACGATGGTAATTAGTGAGCTTGATGTTGCAGAGGCGACCTGCTGAGTATCATAAGTGATACGTGATAGTAATTTACCCGTTGAGCTTTGGTCAAAAAAGCTCGTTGGTGATTCAACCAAATGGTTAAATAATTGCTGGCGGATTTTGGTGACAACTTTACCTGATATATAAGTTAAGCAATAAGATGCGATATAATTGGTTACACCACGTAACAAAACTAGCCCAACTATATAAAAAGGGACAACTAATAAAAAATCGCGATCACCAGCAGCAAATCCTTTATTGAGTAATGGATTAAGCAGTGATATTAGTGATGTATCAGATGTTGCGGCTAATATTAAACAAATAATTGTTACAAATAAAATTAATTTAAACGAGACTAAATAAGGTAACAACCGTTTAAATGTTTTAATTGTTGAGACATCCTTGTCTAATACTTCATGATCAACTTTCATTATCAGTCCTATTACTATTTAAATTATTGTCAGCTAATAATTCTTCCTCAGCCAACAATGAATTTGATACACCATTAAATTGCGTATCATGCATTCTTGCATATATACCATTTTTAACTAATAGCTG
The DNA here is from genome assembly GCA_036251935.1 of Orbaceae bacterium lpD04. Taxonomy (NCBI): domain Bacteria; kingdom Pseudomonadati; phylum Pseudomonadota; class Gammaproteobacteria; order Orbales; family Orbaceae; genus Orbus; species Orbus wheelerorum. The sequence goes on from CP133967.1 coordinate 381,937, forward strand.
TGCATGATTACCTTGTTCAATAATTCTTCCATTATCGATAACCAAAATACGATCCGCATTTTGAATAGTTGATAAGCGGTGAGCAATAACAAGGGTCGTTCGATTTTTACATAATTCATTAAATGAAGATTGCACAGCAATTTCTGACTCAGTATCTAGCGCTGAGGTTGCCTCATCTAAAATGATGATAGGATTATCGCGCAGTAATACACGCGCAATCGCAAGCCTTTGCCGCTGACCGCCTGATAATAGCGTGCCATTATCGCCAACGATAGTATCAAGTCCATACTCCATTTGCTCAATAAAATCCATTGCATTGGCTCTTTTAGCCGCATCGATAATTTGTTCTCGAGTATAATGCTCTGTTCGCCCATAAGCGATATTGTTTGCAATCGTGTCATGGAAAAGGTGTACTTGCTGTGATACTAATCCTATTTGTGAACGTAATGACGCTAGGGTATAGTCGCTAATATTGATGTCATCAATCATAATATTACCCGTTTCAATATCATAAAAACGAGTTAACAAGCTGGTAATGGTTGTTTTTCCTGAGCCGGAACGACCAACTAAAGCAATTGTTTCACCAGCTTTAATCTCAATATTGATATCATTAAGTGCTGGGCTATTTTGCGTTGGATAAGTATACGTAACATGTTTAAATTCAATATTGCCTTTTACTCTATCAACTTCTATCGTGCCGGTATCTTTTTCTAGTGGGGAGTCAAGCACAGCAAATAATGATTCGCAACCAATAAACCCTTGTTGTAGCTGCACATGAACTGACGTGAGTTCACGCATTGGCCGCATAATTGCAACCATTGCAGAGAAGACTAATGTAAAAGATCCAGGGCTAATATCAATATAACTACTTGCGACAATATACAATACTATACCTAAGCCAATGGCTGCAATTAACTGCGTAACTGGCGATGATAAACTCGATATTGCCATTATTTTTAACATGCCGCTGCGAACAACTTCGCTGGTTTCTTTAAAATTATCTTTTTCTTGCTGCTTTGCATTATAAATTAAGACTTCTTTATGACCTTTAAGCATTTGATCGGTAACGGTTGTAATTGTGCCAATCGATCGCTGCAAGGTTTTCATAATATCTTTAAATTTTTTGGCAATAAAATGTGCAGTTAACATAACCAGAGGAATAATCACTAAAACAATAAGCGCTAACTGCCAGCTGCCATAAAACATGACGATTAATAAGCCTATTGCGTACATTGTTTCACGAACAATAATTATGAGTGCATCAGATGAGGCTTGTGATACCATTTCAGCATTAAACGTGATTATTGAAACGGAGTCGCCCACCGAATTTTTATCGTGGTAGCTGACAGGGCTACGCATAAAATGAGAAAAAACCTGTTGGCGAAAGCTCATCACAACTTTACCCGATACCCATGATAAACAATAGGTTGATGCATAGTTGGTTAATCCTCGCAAGGTAATTAAGATAACAATGCCAATTGCAATCCAGATAATAAGTGAATAATCTTTATCCATTAACCCATTATCAAGTAACGGTTTAATTAGTGCTAATAACCCAGATTCTGCGCCAGCATTTAATACTAACCCTATGATTGCAAAAATTAATGCATGACGATAAGGCTTAATATAAGGCCATAAGCGCTTGAATATAGCCCATGAATAGGATTTTTTTAGTTTTTTCGTAAATAACATTTGCTCTTAATTATCCATATATAATTTATGACTATTTTATTTTCTGTGTGTGCTATCTGTAAATATCAATTTTTAAATACATTCGTTTTGTCAAAAGTTATAACCACTCGAATTATTTAATACTTTTAACATAAACTGGCCTTTTTTACCATAGAATCAAATGCGATTAATCATTTAGGCGTATCTTAAACATCGCCTATTTTGTAAATAGGTGCCTAATATCAAGGATATTTTAAATCTATATGTTTGATTGAAAGGGCTAGTTAACAGGGCGAAAGTTAACAAAATGTTATCGATTGATGTTTATCACTGCTAAAAATGTATTCATTAAGCGAAGTACACTCTAGGCTTTCTCTGTATGATTTGATGTTATTAACACGCAATTTTGCACATTTTTAGTTAGTAAGTCTTTGCCTTAACACCTTTTGCATGATTATCACTTCACCATCAAATAATGTTACAGTGTAAATGGCAACCTTATTTTTTATTGTCGCGATAGTTATTTAGTAAGGCTTATTCTTCAAGGCTAATATCTTTTGCTGAAATGCCTAAACGCTGCATACGCGATAATAGTGTTGTGCGTTTTATACCTAAACGATTAGCTGCGCCACGTGGGCCGGCTACCACACCGTTAGTTTCTTTTAGAATTTTGATAATTTGTTCTTTAAGTTGCTGATCATGAGATTGATTAATCGGCTGCAATGATTTTATTACAAGATCGCTTTTGTTCGGTACCGAATTTGAGGGGGTATATTTATCATCTAAACTTAAAAAAGAACGATTAATATGTAATGTCGGCCCTTTATTAATGATTACGGCGCGCTCAATAACATTGGCTAATTCACGAACATTACCAGGCCAGTGATATTCACTAAGCAATTTTAATGATTGTGATGAAATACTATCAATATTACGCTTCATCTGCTGAGAAAATCTTTCAATAAAAAACTGTACGAGTAGGGCTATATCACCATCACGTTCTCTTAATGGCGGGATTATAATTGGGAATACATTTAAACGATAAAATAGATCAGCTCTAAATCGTTTATCGATAATCATTTGGGTTAAATCACAATTGGTGGCGGAAATAACACGTACATCAACAGCAATCGATTTATTGCTACCAAGGCGTTCAATTTCCCTTTCTTGCAATACTCGTAATAATTTGGGTTGTAATTCTAGCGGAATATCACCAATTTCATCAAGTAGCAAAGTACTACCTTGAGCAAGCTCGAAGCGACCAATTCGTTGCGTCGTTGCGCCGGTAAAAGCCCCTTTTTCATGACCAAAAAGCTCGCTTTCAAGCAAATTAGCAGGCACTGCTGAGCAGTTTATTTTGATCATTCTTTTATCGCTGCGCAGGCTATGTTGATGAATTGCCCTAGCAAATAATTCTTTACCCGTGCCTGTTTCACCAAGTAGCAGTACCGAACTATTACTTTTAGCAACCATTTCAACTTGTTCGAAAACTCGCCTAATAGCTAGGCTTTCACCAATAATCTCTTCAAATGTATCAATCGATTTAATCTCTTCGGTTAGATACAAGTTTTCATTCGCTAGAGAGTTATTTAAAGCATGTATATTTTTATAGATTTGAATATTATTGATAGCAACAAGAATTCGATCCGCAATGTGTTGAAATAATTTATTATTTTCAGCCGTAAATAATTGATTATTTTTATGCGCTAATAGAAATGACCCTTTTTTACGGCCATTAAGTAGTAATGGAATGCAAAATAGATCGGTCAAACAGTGATCTTGTAAGTTTTTAATATAATCAATATCTGAATTATCGATACATATAGCATCAATATTGAACAATTTAGGCTCATTTAGTGCATCTAATTGACTAATTAAGGTATTTTGTTTGATAGGCGTACAAGTCGTTTTGATTGGCGTTCTTATCGTATTATAGGTTGAATAAAATGGTGTCACATTTGGTTTATGATTTGACGGCAGTATAAAACCAACATAGTCGATATCAAAAAATTCAATAATCGCTTTGGATAATAACTGCATTATGGTGTCTAAATGATGCGTTGAGACAATAATATTAGTAATATCGACCAAAATATGATCTTCAAGATGAGCTTTATTTAGAACAATATTTTCTTCACTTAGATGTTGTATAATTGAAAATCCCTTAAATATATTTTCAATTAAATGGGCTATTTGGCTAAAAACGATGATATCGGCTGCATTAAAGTCTTGATTTGATACATTGATAAATTCGATAGCTGAGCGGAGATGGTCATCACAATACAACGGAATATGATAAGTACAATAATCATTGCGATAGAATGATTCGGGTATTTTATTATTAGCTTTCGGTGATGCTTTGTTGTAATAGTTGACTTGGTTGCTAATCAAACTTACCTTGGTATCAAGGCATCGTTTTTCATGTTGTAAGTATGTTTGACCTGATCGGAGATTAACCATCGCCAAGATAGTGATATTGAGATTAAACAATTCAACGATAATATTGATCTGATCGATACTGCTAAATTTATTAGACAATGCCGCAACATTATCAAGACAGTTTTTAATTGTTTGATTAACAGTATTTAAATTGAATGGTTGTTTTGAACACTCTTGCATTGCCAAAATGGTCTCTTTTTTCATCAATTTTATTTCTATTGTTATATCGGTAATATATCATATTAGTTAATGGCATTAAAAATTATTGTCATCACATTTGTGATATAACTCAGGTTAAAAAAACCAATATGTTTAATAAGGTTAAACATCAGTTTTTATCGTTTTATTACTCAATTTTGCTGCGGCAATAACTGATTGCCCAAATGAGATCCCACCATCATTACATGGTAAACTATGCGGCAGTAAAACCGTATAGTTTGATAGATATTGTAAGAGTAGCTTACGTAATAGTTTATTTTGCAGTACGCCGCCACTAAGGACGATAATATCACTTTTATTTTGCTTACTTGCCCGCTTTGCTAAATCGGCCATTGCATAAGCGAAAGCATGGTGAAAAGCGTAAGCCTTAGCAGCTTGGCTATCTTGGCAGTTAAACCATTGGCGCCAAAAATAAGCTAAATTTAGCGTCATATTTTCATTTACCGGCATGGTTAATAATGGGATGGTTTGCCCCTGATAACTGGTAGCAATCGCTTCAAGTTTACATGCGCCTTCACCTTCCCAGCTCAATGTTTTAGGCGTGATACCTAATGCGCAAGCAACGGCATCAAATAGTCGGCCTGCTGATGAAGCAAGTGGGCTATTAATTTGTTGTTTTATACTTCGCTCAATTAAAGATAGGGTATTGGCATCGATATCAATCAAACTATTTATTATCTGCGGTATTTTTTCTGGCACGAAGCTAATGCAATGTGCTAATAAGTTACGCCATGGCTGGCGTGATGCCAAATCGCCGCCGGGTAAGGCAACAGCAGGTAATCCACCTAATTTATGGCAGTTAATATAATCAAACAAGACACATTCCGCGCCCCAAAGCTTGCCATCTTGACCATAACCAAGCCCATCAAGTGCTAAGCCGATAACTTTAGAACCATTTAGTGGATAATTATGTTCAGCTAAGCATGAAACAAGATGTGCATGGTGATGTAACGTTTTGATAAGTGGAATATTTAGCTCTTGACTCATTTGCTGAGCATATTGGTGGCTAATATAGTTTGGATGCGCATCGGCAACAATGCATTGTAATGTTGGCCGATAAATTTCGAGCCATTTTTTTATGGTATCTTGCCATTGTTTTATTGCAGATGCAGAAATAAGATCGCCTAAGTGCTGGCTAACTAACGCTTTTTGATTATGGACGAGGCAAAATGTGTTTTTAAGATCAGCGCCTACAGCAAGTATTGTTGGTGCATTTTCAAGTCCGATAGGAAGCGCTAAGGGATCTGGCACATAACCTCTTGAGCGCCTTATAGTTTCAATGCTTTGTGGCTGAAGGCGAATAACCGAGTCATCAGCGCGTTGAATAATTTTTCGATCATGTAAAAGCCAGTAATCAGCTATTCGAGCTAACTCAGTTAGTGCACTTTGGTTATCTAAAGCTGGGGGTTGACTGTTGGCATTTGCCGATGTCATAACTAATGGGTGAGCATATTTTTTAGCAAGTAAATACTGTAATGGGTTAGCCGGTAACATCAAACCGATATCGGTTTGATCAGGAAAAACAGCCTCGTGAATAGGAATATCGTGTTTTGCTCGAAGTAATACAATAGGTGCAGCTTGGCTCGTTAATATCTGTTTAATTTTGATCACATTAACCGAAGGATCTACGCATGCATCTAACCAATCAATATTTGGGATCATAACGGCGAAAGGTTGATGCGGACGGTTTTTGCGTTTACGTAGTAAATTGATGGTATCTATTTGCTGCGCATCACACACAAGATGAAAACCACCTAAGTTTTTCATTGCAATTATTTTACCTTGCTTTAGATATTCGACAACTAAATCTAAAGCTGACTCGGCTTGTGCAAGGGCTATACCATCAGTGCCAGTGCACCATATTTGTGGCCCACAAATAGGACAAGCCGTTGGCTCAGCATGAAAACGCCGATCAGTTGGGTCGTGATACTCTTTTTGACAGTTTATGCACAGCTCGAAGTCCTGCATCGTAGTATTTGTTCTATCATAAGGAATATCTTTAATAATGGTAAATCTTGGACCGCAATGAGTGCAATTAATAAAAGGATAGTGAAAACGTCTATCTTGATTTTGTTCGAGTTCAGCTAAGCAGTTAGGGCATGTCGCTGCATCAGGTACAATTAACGTATCAATGGTATTTAATTGACTTTTGATAATCGTAAAATCTGCTGGCTGACATGGCCAGTGGTAACTATCACAACTCATTTCATCAATTCTAGCAAGCGTTGGCAATTCATCTGTTAAGGACTGTAAGAAAAGGTCTATATTGTTACTTTGCCAAAGCTTAATTAAAACGCCGGAACCATCATTGTAAACATGGCCAACTAGATGATATCGGTTAGCTAATTGCCAGACAAAAGGACGAAATCCAACCCCTTGAACTTTTCCTTTTACCCGAACCATAATGCCGTTACTAGTTGCCATTAAAGGACCTTTATCAATTATTATTCGTTTAACAAATACGTGGCAATGGTTCGTTATGTGGTAAATCTAATAAACGTTCAATGCCATATAATCCTTGTAATGTGACGTTTCTTTTTGTAACAACCTCACCAATTGATTTAGCATTAATACCTAATGGGTGGCGATGTAAGGATTGCAGTACTTGAAGCTCACATTCTGGCGATACAACAATGACAACTTTACCCTCATTGGCAAAATTAAGCGGATCTAAACCTAATAATTCACAAAGTCCTCTTACTGTAGATTGGAGTGGAAGCTCACTTTCTATGATTTTCATACCATAACCGCTACCTTGCATAAATTCATGTAATACCGCATTAACGCCCCCTCGAGTTGCATCTCTTATCGCGCGCACACCATCTATTGTATGTAGATGATGTATTAACGAATAAAGTGGTGCACAGTCACTGCTTAGTGCGCCAATCAGCCCGAGTTTTTCTCTAATATTTAAGATTGTTGCGCCGTGATCACCAAGGGTGCCACTGACAATAATTTTGTCACCCTCTTTGATATGCGCCATACCCCAATTAATTTGAGTTGGGATAGCTCCAATACCTGCGGTATTAATAAATATTTTATCTACCGCGCCGTTGGGAACGACTTTAGTATCTCCAGTTACAATAGTTACACCTGCTTCTTTAGCTGTTTTTGCCATACTATCGGCAATTTCTTGTAAAGTGCAAATGGGTAATCCTTCTTCAAGAATAAATCCACATGATAAATAAAGAGGGATTGCGCCACCTACGGCAAGATCATTAACAGTGCCACAAACCGCTAATTTACCTATATCACCACCAGGAAAAAAAATCGGGTCGATAACATAGCTATCGGTGCTAAATGCCATGCGATCACCAAGCTGAGTTAATTCGGTTAGTTTTATCTTTGCTTGATCCTCATGTGCTTGTAGGAATGAGTTATCAAAAGCGCGCATAAAAATTTGATCGATTAATTCGGTTGATGCAAGGCCACCACTACCATGAGCAAGTGAGATTGTTTTTATCATATAAGATCACTTTGTCGATATTGATAATAAGCAGCGCAGGCCCCTTCAGAAGAGACCATTAACGCGCCATAAGCTGACGTTGGTGTACATGTTTGACCAAAAAGGGGACAATTAATGGGTTTACAGCGGCCGGTTAACACATCACCACAGCGGGCATTTGGATCATCTTGCTGGCAATGACGTTTGGTATTAAAACGTAATTCAGCATCATATTCTCGATATTTTTCGTTTAGTCGAACACCCGAATCTAATATTTTACCAAGTCCACGCCATTCATCGTTACCTTGTAAGGTGAATACTTGGTTAATTACTGCTTGGGCCGCGGTATTGCCTTTATCTGCAACAATTCGTCGATATTGGTTTTCTACCAAGTATTGCTGTTTGATTAATTGCATTAAAATCATGATCACACTTTGTAATATATCAACTGGCTCAAAGCCGCTAATTACAACGGGTTTAGCGTAATCTTGGCTAATAAATTCATAAGGCTTAATACCAATTATCATACTCAGATGACCTGGGCCTAAAAAAGCATCAATTTTGATGTCAGGCAATGCTAATAATGCTTTTAAGGTTGGTATAATACAAATATGCTGGCAAAGTAAACTAAAATTGCTTAACTGTAGTTGTTTGGCTTGCAAAATGGTTAATGCAATGCCTGGCATTGTCGTTTCGAATCCTAAGCCAAATAAAACAATCTGTTTTTCAGGATTAAGTTTTGCCAGTTTTAATGCATCGAGTGGCGAGTAAATGATACGAATATCATGACCTTCCCCTCTTATTGTTAACAATGAACCTTGTTGACCAGGAACTCGCATTGCATCACCAAAGGTACAAAACATTACATTAGGCTGCTTTGCTATATCAATGCAGGTATCAATTCTTCCCATTGGTAACACGCAAACAGGGCAGCCAGGCCCATGGATAAAATTAATCTCTGGCGGAAGTAGTTGGTCTAGGCCAAATTTAAAAATAGCATGCGTATGGCCCCCACAAACTTCCATAATATTAAGCGGAGAATCTTTGGTAAAAACCGTCTTTTTTACTAATGCATTAATTTGGTTTAATAATGATTTGACTGCATTAGGTGCTCTAAATTCATCAATAAACTGCATTTCAATATTACTCCTTCCCTATGAATAATACACCGACATCAGGTTCTTCTTCTTGCATAGCATTAAGGAAGGATAGTGTTTGTTTTGCCTCATCTTCATCTAACATACTCATTGCAAAACCAACATGAACTAAAACCCATTGGCCGATAGTGATAGGTTTATTGTTACTTGTAACGAGTGAAATATCGATCTCACGCCCAATACCATTTACTTCTGCAATTGCGATATGAGGTAAATTTTTATCAATGCTTACAATTTGGCAAGGGATCCCTATACACATTGCTGCATCTCCAACCAAGATAACCATTCGTCCAGTCCTTCACCCGTTTTACAAGATAAACAAATTGTCGTTAGGTCGGAATTAATTTGCCTTGCATTAGCAATGCAGATATCAATATTGAAATCGACATAAGGTAATAGATCGACTTTGTTGATGATCATTAAATCTGCTGCGAAAAACATATGAGGGTATTTAAGGGGTTTATCATCACCTTCGGTTACTGAAATCACAACAACTTTCTTTTTTTCACCTAAGTTAAAACTTGCAGGGCAAACTAGATTACCGACATTTTCGATAAATAAAATACTGTTATTAGTCGGAGCGAGTTCATGCAATGCGCGATGAACCATTTGTGCATCCAAATGGCAACCTTTACCTGTATTAACTTGAATAACAGCAATACCAGTGGCTTTTATCCTTTGTGCATCATTATTCGTTTGTTGATCGCCTTCGATAACAAAGCAATCGGTTTTTGATTTAATTTGAGTAAGTGTTTGGATAAGTAACGTTGTTTTGCCTGAGCCAGGGCTTGACATAAGATTTAGCGCCAAAATATTTCGTTCATTAAAATGCTGGGTATTATGCATAGCGACATGATCATTTTTGGCTAAAACATGCTGCTCTATTTCAATTAATCGCGAAGTTTTATTGATATCTGTTGTATGCTGTTCATGTTCATGTTCATGTTCATGTTCATGTTCATGTTCATGTTCATGTTCATGTTCATGTTCATGTTCATGGGAATGAGCATGTTGCTGATCGAATTGAGTACCATTATAACTATCATGAAAGTGGTAATGATGATGGACGTTGCCTTGATGGTGGTAATGATGTTCGATTATATAAGGTTGATTTCTATTCGTATTTTTATTATTAACATCATCGGATTGATGCTCTAAATCACAGCCACAAGTAACACACATAGCATTGTACTCCTCATTTACTCTCTTTATCAGCAAGTAGATGTAAAGATACGCTAATTAACGGATCCTATGATAAAACGTTTGTTAGTGTACTTTAGTGTCTCGATTTAAAGAGATGATTTCATCAATTTATGGGTATATTTATTTTTATAAATAAGTTTTTACTCGGTACTAAATATAGCATAACAGCATTAGTCAACTTGGATTTTTTTAACCCATACTTTGTCGTCTGCATCGACAATAATATCACTATTTCCACATAATTTGCATATGGGTATAAATACATTATTAATGGCTACTTTTTGCTGACATTTATCACACCATGCTTTGGCTGGTTGTTGATGGATATGTATTTTACAATTTTCAGCCATTGTATCTTTACAGACAAGTTCAAAACAAAAATTAATTGCTTCAATTTCAACGCATGAAAGTGCCCCAATTTCTAACCAGATAGCGTTAATTCGTTTAGCTCCCATCGCTTTGGCTTTTTGTTCAACCATTTCATAAGTTTGGTAGCATAAAGTGAGTTCATGCATGGTATATAAAAATATTAGGGAATAATTTTATTATCATACCCCTTAAATTTGTTAATGATAATAGGCTATATCATAAAATCGTTTAATTTATTTTGCTTAACCTAGAGTTCGCATATAAATTGGAATATGATAGTAACTTGATTTTGTTAGCATTAATGTAAGGTAAAATAATGTCTGTAAATACACCCGATCAAAATGAACCATTTGGTACATTGCTAGGCTACGCGCCAGGTGGCGTTGCGATATACTCGTCTGATTATGATACCGCAAATAAAGAGGATTATCCTGATGATGCTTCTTTTCGCAGTTATGTTGGACATGAATACATGGGTTATAAGTGGCAATGCGTTGAGTTTGCAAGGCGATTTTTATACCTTAATTATGGTGTTGAATTTACTGATGTTGGCATGGCATATGAAATATTTTCGTTACGCATTTTACGTCATGTTGTTGATGAGGAACTATTACCATTACAAGCATTTGCTAATGGTTGTAAAAAGGCGCCTGTAGCTGGGGCGCTATTAATTTGGCAAGAAGGCGGTGTATTTAAGCGCACAGGTCATGTTGCAATTATTACTGAAGTGTTTGCCGATAAAGTCCGAATTGTTGAGCAAAATGTGATACATCAGCGTTTACCAGCAGGGCAACAATGGACGCGGGAGTTACCGCTATCATTTATTAATGGTTTGTATCATCTAGAAGATACATTTACTGATACGGTCATTTTAGGATGGATGATACAAACTGCGGATACAACTCACAGTTTAGCTCAGCCAATTACATCACTTCAATACCGGTCAATTCATCAAGGTCAGGTCATTGATAAGGGGCAATTTGACGGTGAATGGCTTAATGCTCAAGATCCGCTGGAACAAGCTTATATTGCGGCTAATGGGCATTGTGTTAATAGTCATGATGCGTACCAATACTTTATGATATCAGAAAGTGCTCGGCAAGAGCTGATTCGAGCGACCAATGAATTGCACCTTATGTATTTGCATGCAACTGATAAAGTATTAAAAGATGATAAGTTACTGCGTAATTTTAATGTGCCAGAAATTTTATGGCCACGAATACGTTTATCATGGAAAAATAGACGCTATCAGATGATAACGGGGCGGCTAGATTTTTGTATGGATGAACGCGGTTTAAAAGTCTATGAATATAATGCCGACTCCGCATCTTGCCACACCGAAACGGGTATTATTCTACAAAAATGGGCACAGCAAGCCGGCCTTAATATTGGTACTAATCCAGGAGATGGTCTACTTAATGGACTGGCTAATAGTTGGAAACATAGTGATGCAAAACCCTTTGTGCATCTAATGCAAGATAATGATAATGAAGAGAATTATCATGCACTATTTATGCAAAAAGCCCTGTCACAAGCGGGTTTTGATAGTAAAATTTTACACGGCTTAGATGATTTGCATTGGGATAAACGCGGCCAATTAGTGGATAGTGATAATCGGAATGTAAACTGTGTTTGGAAAACTTGGGCTTGGGAGACGGTACTTGAGCAGCTTAGAGAAGAGAGTGCATCTCAATTTTCAGCGCCACCTATTCGAACCGGCCATCCAGAAAATCAAGTACGATTAATTGATGTGTTATTACGACCAGAAGTGAATGTTTTTGAACCTCTTTGGACCGTTATTCCAAGTAATAAAGCAATTTTACCGGTTCTTTGGTCATTGTTTCCAAATCACCGCTATTTGCTTGAATCAACATTTGAGTTAAATCATAGTTTAATTGAAAAAGGTTATGCGATTAAACCGATTGCAGGTCGCTGTGGTAATAATATTGAGTTAGTTAGCCATGACGAACAAGTATTAGGAAAAACAATGGGGCAGTTTGAACGGCAAGAAAATATCTATCAGCAGTTATGGTGTTTGCCAAAAATTGCTAATAAATATGTTCAAGTCTGTACTTTTACGGTTGGTGGACATTATGGGGGGACTTGTTTACGAGCGGACACTTCTCTTGTTATAAAAGGTGAGAGTGATATGGAACCATTGCGAGTACTTAATGATGAACAGTTTATCAATAAAATTTAGCTTCTTTTATTGCTAGTGTATTTGCCTATCAGTTCGTTAAAATGTTGTTGTAACATATTATTTTGGTGAAAAAAAAGTGCTAAATAATTAATACCGCCAAGTTATTGAGCGGTATTAATTTATCGGCTAGTTTTGCAACCTTAATCCTTAATCTTGGCAGAAGCTTTAACGGCTTCAATAACTGCATTGCGTAGGCCAAATTTTTCGAGTTGTGCAACGCCACGAATAGTCGTTCCACCCGGCGAACAAACGGCATCTTTAAGTTGAGCAGGTAGCATATCTTGCTCTAAAAGAATACTTGCCGCACCTAAAACAGCTTGCTTGCTAAATAAATACGCTTCATCTCGTGATAAGCCAGCTAATACGCCAGCATCGGCTAATGCTTCGATAAATAATGCAACATAAGCGGGGGAGCACCCTGCAACGGTGCCGCTAATTTCTAATTTTTTTTCTTTAATTAATGCAATTTTACCAATGGCCAGAAATAGCTGTTTTACTTGCTCAAGCTGTAGTGATTTAATCGACGGTGATGGCGTTATCGCCGTCATGCCTTGGCATATCGCACTTGGAATATTAGGAATTGCCCGTACAATGGCTGCGTGCTTTGGTAAGTATTGGTAAAATTGTGCTAAGGTGAATGATGATGCGACAGAAATGATAATTGTATCGTCTTTAATAGCGGGCTTTACTTGCTCAAGTACTTCAGGCAGTATTTGTGGGATCACAGCCAAAATTAGAATATCTGCCTTGCTTGCTAATTCGCTATTATCTGCGCAAAAATGGCAATTTAATTGCAGTGCTAATTTTTGCGCTCTATCACTTGAACCACCGCTGATAAATAAATTTTTAGGATCAAGGTATTGGCTTTTTAGTAAACCGCTTATTAATGCTGAACCTAAATGACCAACACCAATTATGCCAACTTGTTTCATGTTCATGTTTCCCCTATTTTGGCGTTATCTTTGCCATTCGTAGATTATGTATATACTCGTGACCAATGAAGATGCTCGAAAATAGCGCTGAAAACTAAAAGCTGGGGGATCTCAGGACTTCGTCCTCAGCCCTTTTAAAACGCAGGCGAGAAGCGAAGCCTATGATCACTCTGTTTATAACAACGCTAAAGTTAAAACTCAGAAATCAAGCATCTTGATTTCACTTTGGTATATAGTATGCACCTGTCAGTTTTTATTGATATACTTTTATTATGACATTTTATCTGTGTAAATGGACAATATGACACCGATTTTACCCATTCGTTTGATGAGCCGAAAGATTGTACCTAAACAAGATTTTATTGGGCTGTCCCATGATTATGGTGAGCTATACTATTCTTTGCATGGTGTGATGGAGCTAATGATCGATGGACAACACTATATTGCACCAAAGCATCACTGTATATGGTTACCACCAAATACGTGGCATTATTGTATCTGTCAAAATGAGGTCCATTTTTTGACATTACATATTGATCCTATTTGGGCCAAGGCTCTTTCAGATAAAGTCTGTGTATTAACGGTATCATCTTTAATGCAATCAGTTTTAGGCTATTTGCATAACCAGCCACAAGATAGGCTTGATATACCAAGCAATCAACGGTTATTACAAGTTGCTTATGACCAATTATTGCAAGCATCAAGCAGTGATAATTATTTGCCTGGCTCTAACGATCCGATGATTGCCCCCATTCTTGATTTATTCAATACCAACCTTGCTGATGATAAATCACTAAAACAACTTGCTAAAATTGTTAATACAACCGAACGGACATTAATGAGGCGGGCAATTAAAAGTTTGGGGATGTCTTTGATGGAATGGAAACTTCGTTTACGTGTTGTCAAAGCTACGGCTATGCTTAATCAAGGTTTTTCGGTTGAGCGAACTGCATTAGAGCTTGGCTATTCGAGCTCATCGGCGTTTATTAGTATGTTTCGTAAACTAATGGGGGTAACGCCAGGTGAATTTCGTCATCAACGTAAGGCGTAATCTTATCTAAATTATTGATAGATATACTTTTATAGTCTTGTATAATAACTAATTATTAACATTATTAACATTATTAACATTATTAACATTATTAACATTATTAACAACGAGCTAAACAATGCAATTGAAAAAACGATTACAATTTATCATACTATTTTTAATTATAGGGCTACTTTCTGCGTGTCAGCAAATCGGCCAATATAGTTTATCTGAGCAAGTACTCAATAGTGCTTTACAAAAAAAACTCGGTCAATATAGCCAAAGTGTTAATGCGAGTAATTTATTTAAAATGAAATTAGATTTTAATTCACTCAAGTTAAATATTGGTCAGGAAGAAGCGAATAAAGTTGCGGCAAACGGCACTGCGCAGGCGTCAATTCAAACACCACTGGGCACTGAGAACGTTAATATTAAATTAAATCTAAGTGCATTGCCCGAAATTAATGAGCAACAAGATGCGATTTATCTAAAGCAAGTTGAAATAGCCGATTATCAAATTGATTCTAGCCTAGGTTCGATAAGTTCAAGTGTTTTATTACCTTACCTTAATCAGGCGTTACAATTATATTTTGAAAATAATCCGATATATCAATTAGATAAAAGCAATCAACTTGAAAATCTCGCATTTAAAAGTGTATCAAATATCCGCGTTGAGCAAGGGAAATTAGTTTTTTCTGTGCTATAACAAAATACGATTAGTTGATTTAAATAATCAGCCTTGCAAAATATTTTTGTACGAGCAAGGCTATTAGTTAACTCATAAGGCCTAATCAGTTATTGGCGGCGCGAGTAATGCTAAAATGTGATCATTAATGGTTGATTGGTCAAATTCGTTAATAATCGATAAATTATCAAAGCCACAACATAAGGCGATTAATCGCCATGCTAAATCAGATGGAATATTTGTATTTAATGCTCCATCTTCAACCGCTGCATTAATTAAATTTGCAACGTACTCATGCCATTCATTAGTTGAACATTGATAAGCCTGTTTTATATCGAGATCACGTTCTGATAAAAAGAGGGCCTCGTTCCAAATTTGCCTTAAAATAGCACCATCTTCGCCATGTATTGGGCTAACGGCATTGATAATTTTTTCAACGTGGGTTTTATCACCGGTTTTTGCTTGGTGTCGCTCAAGCAATTGGTCGGTAACTTTTATTAGTGCAATACTTTTTAGTTCGCCAATCGATTTAAAATGATTGTGAATTAAGCCAACGGCAATATTTGCCTTGGCGGCAATTTTTCTAGCCGTTATTGCACTAATCCCCTCATTAATCAGAACCTCGATTGCTACATTTAGAATTTGTTCATAGCGCTGATTCTTTTTTAAATAATTCATCAAATAGCCTAAATTTTGATTGATTACCGCATTATGCAATAAAATTGGACATATGTTCAAGAAAAATATAAAATCTATTTCCTGAACGTGCGTTCATTATGAGGAAACATGAAATCTAAATGGATAATACTTACATTAATTATTTTAATGTATTTACCCGTGTCACTTGATGCGACAATACTGCATGTGGCTGTGCCAACACTGGCAAGTGAATTATCAACAGCGCCCAATCAGTTGCTGTGGATCATCGATATTTATTCGCTTGTTATGGCTGGAATGCTTTTACCTATGGGAGCGTTAGGCGATAGGCTAGGTTATAAGACACTGGTTATTATTGGTTTAATTATATTTGGCTTAGCATCTTTGTTAGCAGCACTATCGACTTCTGCAATGATGCTAATTGCTGCGAGGGCTTTACTTGCTATCGGTGCGTCAATGATATTACCGGCAACTCTTTCTGGTATTAGAAGAACATTCGAAGAAGAAAAAGAACGCGCGATGGCACTTGGTTTATGGACGACTATTGGTGTATCTGGCGCGGCAATAGGGCCTTTAATTGGTGGTTATTTATTAGAACATTTTCATTGGGGATCCGTATTTTTAATTAATATTCCAATCGTAATTATGGTATTAATCGGTGTTATTTTTTTTATTCCAAGGCAAAATCGAAATACTAATCAGCCATGGCCATTGGGTAAAGCTATTTTTCTACTTGTAACTATTTTATTAATTGTTTATGGATTAAAGTCTGGCTTGAAATTTGATGGTGAATTATTATTTTCTGTGCTTATCGGATTTACCGGTATTATTTTACTCACTTTGTTTATTAAAAAAGAGCTCAAATCCGCCACACCAATGATCGATTTTCATCTATTCAAAATGAAAGTATTAGCGGTTGGAACGATTATTGCGGCTGTATCGATGATAACATTAGTTGGATTTGAGCTATTAATGACACAAGAATTACAGTTAGTTTATAATTTTACGCCATTAAAAGCCGGGGTTTTTATTGCACCATTAATGCTTTCAAGCTGCATTGGTGGACCTGTTGCTGGTTGGCTTGCAAGCCGAGTATCATTAAGAATTCTTGCCAGCTTTGGTATTGGTATGAGTTCGATTTGTTTTTTTGCGCTCTCTTTCGTTGATTTTATGACTCAAACGTATTTAGTTTGGATAGTTTTTATTTTATTAGGTTTGAGTATTGATATTGCACTATTATCTTCAACATCTTCAATTATGTCTTGTGTCTCAAGCGAGCAATCATCAGCTGCCGGAGCAATAGAGGGTATGGCTTATGAATTAGGTGCAGGATTTGGTGTGATTATTTTTGGCTTAATGATAACAATTATATATAGTTATAATATCGATTTACCTTCTGAGCTAGGTGAATCTGTTCAAGAAGAAGCCAGAAATTCTATTACTCAGGCATTTAAAGTTGCCAATAATATTGATATTCCTGAGCTTGGTGAGCAAATTATCGCGGCTGCAAAATTGGCATTTTCACAAGCGCATAAAGCAATTTTGATTTCTGCCGGTAGCTTATTATTTTTATTAACAATTTATATATGGAAATCACTACCCTATAATATTAAAAATAAATAAAATTAGAATGCTTAATATTTGGTTAATCTTTTTGTCGTTTAATAACATCATAAATTAGATTAAGGAGAAAGTAGATGAAGAAAATTATTCCATTATTTACCATTGCAACTTTATTTTTAGCCAGTAGTGCAATTGCTAAACCAGCACCATTAAATTCAGGTGGCTTTGTTGGTGATTCGGCTATTCAAGAGTCTTGCGATAATTCAACCAATACGACTTGCGCTCGTTTTGATGTAGCGCAAAAGGGCGGATTCCAAGGTCCTTCGCTCTCAATTAGTTCAATTGAGCAAGTTAAGCAGATGAGCGATGATCAAAAAGTTGTCTTAAGAGGATACATTACTCAATCTTTAGGTGATGAAGATTATTTATTTAAAGATGATAGTGGCACAATTCAAGTCGAAATTGATCATAAGTCTTGGCGAGGCCAAGTTATTACACCAAATGATTTAGTTGAAATTCAAGGTAAAGTTGATAAAGACTGGAAATCAATTGAAATTGATGTGAAGCGTATTATTAAACTTCCTGCTGAATCTAAATAACTATTTAATCGATTAGCAAAAGCCTATTTTGACTTTTGCTAATCATCTGTTATCACTAACTTAAGTAAGTTATTTTTGCTCACGCTCAATTGCGCGATAACCAATATCGTGACGATAGAAGCAACCATCCCAATTAATCATTTTAATTTGCTGATAAGCATATTGCTGCGCATCGGCGACTGAGAGCCCCAGTGCTGTAACACAAAGTACTCTGCCGCCATTAGTGTAAACTTTGTTATCTTTAAGTACACTACCTGCATGAAACACTTTACAATCATTTTTATCTTGCTTTGGTAAACCAGTAATTTCATCGCCTGTTTTATAGTTGCCAGGATAGCCGCCAGCAGCCATAACGACGCCTAAAGCCGGCCTTGAATCCCAATTAGAATGAACAGTATTAAGTTTGCCATCGATTGCCGCTAAGCATAGTTTAACTAGATCCGATTGTAAACGCATCATAATTGGCTGCGTTTCAGGATCACCAAAGCGGCAATTAAATTCAATAACTTTTGGATTACCTTGTTTATCGATCATTAAGCCAGCATATAAAAATCCAGTATAGATATTTCCTTCAGCAGCCATTCCTGCGACAGTCGGATAAATTATTTGTTTCATCACCCGCTCAAAAACATCATCAGTAACCACTGGCGCCGGGGAATAAGCGCCCATGCCTCCAGTGTTAAGTCCGCTATCTTTATCGCCAACTCGCTTGTGATCTTGGCTAGTTGCCATTGGCTCAATGTGCTGGCCATCAACCATGACAATAAAACTGGCTTCTTCACCGTCTAGGTATTCTTCAATAACGACCCGATGGCCCGCTTCTCCAAATGCATTACCTGCTAACATGTCTTGTACTGCATCTTCGGCTTCTTGTAATGTCATTGCAACGATTACACCTTTACCAGCAGCAAGTCCATCAGCTTTAATTACAATTGGTGCTCCTTTTTGACGTAAGTAGCTAAGCGCGGGCTCAATTTCAGTAAAATTTTGATATTCGGCAGTTGGAATTTTATGGCGGGCTAAGAAATCTTTGGTAAAAGCTTTAGAACCTTCAAGCTGCGCTGCAGCTTTACTTGGGCCGAATATTTTTAAACCTTCTTCCCGAAATCTATCAACGATCCCCATTACTAATGGGACTTCGGGGCCAACGATAGTGAGCCCTATTTTTTCTTTCTTAGCAAAAGTAATTAATCCATCAATATCGGTTGCACTTATAGCAACATTTTCAAGATTGTCTTCAAGTGCTGTTCCTGCGTTACCTGGCGCTACAAATACTTTTGTAGCTAACGGTGATTGTACTACTTTCCATGCTAATGCATGCTCTCGTCCACCATTACCGATAATTAATACTTTCATACCAATCCTCATTTAGATAAAACGTAACTAGTTAATATTCTTTTTGTTTAATATCAGTGACGAAAATGCCTCATTCCCGTTAATAGCATTGCAATATTATGTTCGTTCGCAGCTTGAATGACTTCTTCATCTCTAATCGAGCCGCCAGGGTGGATAACGCACGTTACTCCCATGCTTGCTGCTGCATCAATTCCATCTCGAAATGGAAAGAAAGCATCTGAAGCCATAACTGAGCCAGCAACTTGTAGGTTTTCATCTTGCGCTTTTATTCCTGCAATTTTAGCCGAGTAAACACGGCTCATTTGCCCTGCACCAATACCAATTGTCATATTATTTTTGGCGTAGACAATCGCATTGGATTTTACATATTTTGCAACTTTCCAACAAAATAGAGCATCTTCTAACTCTTGTTGTGTCGGTTTTCGTTTACTGACAATATTAAAATCGTGCTCTGTTATCATACCAAGATCTCGATCTTGTACTAATAACCCACCATTAACACGTTTAAAATCAAGCCCTGAAGTACGAGTTTGCCACTCACCGCAGGTTAATACACGAATATTTTTTTTCGCTCCAAGTATTGCAAGTGCATCATTATCAATTTTTGGTGCAATGATCACTTCAACAAATTGCCTTTCAATAATTGCCTTAGCTGTTTGTATATCAAGGCAGCGGTTAAATGCAATAATGCCACCAAAGGCAGACGTCGGATCGGTTTGGTAAGCATGCAAATAAGCATTTAATATTGAATCACTTATCGCAACGCCACATGGATTGGCATGTTTAACGATAACGCAGGCAGGTTGACTAAACTCTTTTACACATTCAAGCGCTGCATCAGTATCGGCGATGTTGTTATAAGAAAGTTCTTTACCTTGTAATTGCAGTGCACTTGCAACACTTGCTTCTTTTATCTCTTCTTGGATGTAGAAAGCGGCATTTTGATGACTATTTTCCCCATAGCGCATATTTTGTTTTTTAATAAATTGTAAATTGAGTGTACGGGGGAATTCACCCGAAGGTGTATCTGTATCACCAAAATAAGGCGGAACTAATTTACCAAAATAATTAGCAATCATACCGTCATATTGAGCAGTATGCTCAAAGGCTTTGATTGCAAGATTAAATCGATAATCAAAAGTTAACGCGTTTTGACCGCTATCCATCATATCAATAATGATTTGATAATCTTTATTATCAACAACGATCGCAACGTCTTTATGATTTTTAGCCGCAGATCGTACCATAGTCGGCCCACCAATATCGATGTTTTCAACCGCATCAGCTAGTGTGCAATTGGTTTTCGCAACAGTGTTGGCAAAGGGATATAGATTGACTACAACCATATCTATAGGCTTAATATGGTGATCTGCCATGATGTTTTCATCAAGTTCGCGGCGACCTAGAATGCCACCATGTATTTTGGGGTGTAGTGTTTTTACTCGGCCATCCATCATTTCTGGAAAACCAGTATAATCAGAAACTTCAATTACAGGGATATTATTTTGTATTAGGAGATTTGCTGTTCCGCCAGTAGATAGGAGTTCAACATTACGGTCAGATAAGGCTTTGGCGAACTCAACAATGCCTGATTTATCTGACACACTTAGTAGGGCTCGACGAATAGGGCGATCCGGTTGCATACAATTTACTCCAAATAGACTTTGAAGGTTAAATTAGGAGAGTAGTATACCGAATTTAGATAAAAAAGTTTAGTAATTGTGGATAAGACGTATAAAAAAATGACCTATATCAAATAGGTCATTTAATAATAACTTAGTTATTAGATATAATTATACGGCCATTTAATGGTTGAATTGGTCGATTATTATGGTGTTTAAATGCATGAGAAAATTTATCTATTTCAGTTTTAGATAAGGTCATTGGGTGTTTCAGTACAATCCATGTTACGCCTTCTGAACATGGTGGCGTTGTAAGCGAGCCTGAAAAACGATAATAACTCTTATCTTTTGGTAAGAAAGATGCAATATTGATGCTGTCAAAATTAGTTGGATTGTTCTCTTGTTCGCTTAATAATGAAAGTAATTGCTCTGCAGACGTATTTTCAGCTCCTTCATCAAACATTACCGCCATAACTAAAAGATCGCCATTTTTGTTTGCATGTACAAAGTGTCCTTCCATTGGATATGATTTACCGTTAATTTTATTTTCGCTTGGCGAATGGAAATGAAATTGTACTAGGTCATATCTTTCACCATTGACAATAACATAATCATTTGGATTTTTTTCTGTAATTTGAACCGTATGGCCGTTATTAACGATTTCACCAGATGTTTGACCATAATGGGTTTTCAATTGACCTATTTGTGCTTTAATTGCACCAGAAATATTGACAGGTGATTGATTTTTACCTAAACCACACATTTGATACTCAGGTGATAACTGTGCCCAATTTTCAGGTAATTCATTACCCTCATATCCCCAATGAACTCCTGCTAATGCAGAAGATGCAAATCCTATTGATGCCATTAATAGTGGTATTGTTTTGATTAACTTTTTCATCTAACTTGATCCTTGAAAATTAAAAATTTTAAGAAAAAATGTAATCGCATTTTACGCTTTTTATTTGATACGACAAGTGGTTAGCGATTAGGGCTTCATTTTTTATACAGCATATTTTCAATAATAAATATTGAACCATTTAGCGGAAACATTAACTGTTTTATAGTGGGCAGAATAAGGCAGTATAATTAATTCACACTGCCTATGGATTATTTGAATTGCATACCTATTTTTAGTGTTGCTGCAATATTTCTTGCATTCAAATAGAGATTATATTTTGCAGCCTCAGAATCGAGTGCTTCGGCTAGTGTTGAAACTTTTGATAAAATACTAAACATCGCTGAAATACCATATGGATATACGATTTCTGCCTTATCACCAAGGCTGCCTACAATTGCAATTACTGGCTTATTATATTTTTTCGCAATTGTTGCAATGCCGATAGGTACTTTGCCGTTAATGCTTTGATGATCTAAACGGCCTTCGCCAGTAATCACTAAATCAGCATCTTTTATCAGGTAATCAAAATTAAGTAGTTCGGTAATAATTTCAATGCCAGGTCTAAGTTTCGCATTTAAAAAAGCAAGGAGCGCTGCTCCCATTCCGCCTGCTGCACCTGTTCCTGGTATATGTTCAACGTCAATACCGAGATCGCGTTTTATAATTTGGGCAAAATGTTTTAGGTTATTATCGAGTAATTTAATATCTGCGGTATTTGCGCCTTTTTGTGGACCAAAAATAACAGAAGCACCATTTTTACCAGTTAATGGATTAGTGACATCACATGCAACTTCAAATTCACAATGTTGTAATCTCGGATCCATTTGTGAAATATCTATTTGGTTCAAATTAGCTAGTGCTTGCCCACCGTAGCCAATTTGTTTTCCATTTCTGTCAAGAAGCTTGATACCTAATGCTTGTAGCATGCCAGCGCCGCCATCATTAGTTGCACTTCCACCAATACCAATGATAAATTTCTTTGCCCCTTTTTCTAACGCATGATAAATCAATTCACCAGTACCGTAAGAGGTAGTTATTTTAGCATCGCGCCTATCTATAGGGACTCGCTCTAAACCGCTAGCTGCTGCCATTTCAATAATCGCGTATTGATTATCTTTTGATATACCATAAAAGGCGTTTCCTTTATCGCCTAAGGGATCGGTAATTATGGCGTTAATTATATCGCCGTCAAGAGCATCAACCATTGCTTCTACCGTTCCCTCACCACCATCGGCAAGCGGTAATAGAGTATAGTGCGCATCAGGATATATTTGAGAGAATCCTGCTTTTATTACATTTGCAACATCAGAGGCTTTCAGGCTTTCTTTAAATGAATCAGGTGCGATTATGATTTTCATACATATCCTTTCAGAGCAACTAAAGATTATTGAGTATGTTTGCATACTCAATAATAATCGAGTTTATTTAATTTCTACATTAGCTAATTTTTCATAATAACGAGCAAGTGCACTGTGATCACATTCACCCATTCCATCAGTGCGTAAGGCTTGCATCATTTCCATTACTGCAGCAGTTAATGGTAATGATGTTCCTATACCGTGTGAGGTATCTAACGCATTTTGTAGATCTTTGATATGTAGATCAATTCTAAAGCCGGGTTTAAAATTACGATTTAATACCATCGGCGCTTTTGCATCAAGTACGGTGCTACCAGCAAGTCCGCCGCGGATGGCCTGATAAACGAGTTCAGGATCTACGCCTGCTTTGGTTGCAAGCACTAGCGCCTCAGACATTGCTGCAATATTTAAAGCAACAATAACTTGGTTTGCCAGCTTTGTTACATTACCAGCCCCAATTTCGCCAGTATAGACAACTGAACCTGCCATTGCTTTCATTATGTCATAATATTTATCAAACACCGCTTTATCACCACCGACCATAACCGATAATGTACCATCAATTGCTTTGGGTTCCCCACCGCTGACAGGTGCATCTAGCATCGTTATGCCTTTTTTAGCCACTGTAGTGCAGATTTCACGGCTTGCTAAAGGTGCAATTGAGCTCATATCAATAATGGTGGTACCTGATTTTGCACCATCAATTACGCCGTTTTCACCAAGGATCACTTCTTTTACATGGGGAGAATTAGGTAACATCGTAATAATTACATCGCATGCTTTAGCGACTTCTTTTGCATTTACAGCGCTTATCGCGCCAGCAGCAACGACTTCATCTACCGAGGCTTGATTTCTATCACATACTACAAGTGAATAACCTGCTTTTAATAGATTCTTACTCATAGGTTTACCCATGATCCCTAAACCAATAAAACCGATTTTCATTTTAAGCTCCTCTATTTTATTCAACTAACATTATCTAATTTATTTTAAAAATTTGTCTGCTAATGCTTGTGTTGCATTGCGTAGCAGCCCAAGATCATTGCCTACTGCAATAAATGTTGCCCCCATTTCCAAATACTTTCTTGCGTCAGCGTCTAGTGGAGCCAATATTCCACACCCTTTGCCATATTTTTTGGCTACATCGAAGACCTTTTTGATTGCAGCTTGAACTTCTGGGTGTTGTGGGTTACCAAAATGACCTAGTGATGCCGAGAGGTCACTAGGGCCGACGAAAATGCCATCTACGCCCTCAATTGCTGTAATTTCTTCAACGTTATCGACTGCTTGCTGTGTTTCAATTTGTAACATGACACAAATATTTTGATTAATTTTTTCAAAATAGTCTTTAATTGAGCCAAAAGCATTACTGCGATGTGAAACAGAAACGCCTCGTACTCCATCGGGTGGATAACGAGTATAAGATACCGCTTGTTTGGCTTGCTGCGCAGTTTCAATGTATGGAATTAAAAAATTATAAAAGCCGATATCTAATAACCGTTTAATCAATACTTGATCATTCCACGCTGGCCTTACTACTGGCGCACTAATACTGTCTTTTAGTGCCATTAATTGGGGCACTAAAGTTAAAACATCATTTGTTGCATGCTCGCCATCTAATAACAGCCAATCAAATCCGGCAATACCTAATATTTCAGTCGCAATAGGATTGCCTAGTGCCGCCCAACAGCCAATTAATGTTTTACGCGCCGATATATCTTGTTTAAATTGATTATGACATGTCGTTTTTTTCATAATTTACCTTCGTATTTTTTAGACATAAAATGTGATTAACGCACTAAGCAAGGTTTTTTATTATCAAATGTCCAGTTAGGTATTAAATATTGCATCGCCATTGCATCATTACGATTACCAAGTCCCATCCTTTTAAATAATTCATGGGCTTTGATTACTTGATCCATATCTATTTCAACCCCTAATCCTGGTTTTTCCGGTACTTTTATTTTTCCAGCTACAATTTGTAATGGCTCTTTGGTTAAGCGTTGATTGCCTTCTTGCCAGATCCAGTGCGTGTCAATTGCGGTAGGATTACCGGGTGCAGCCGCGCCGACATGAGTAAACATGGCGAGTGAAATATCAAAATGATTATTAGAGTGCGATCCCCAAGTCAGGCCAAATTCATGGCACATTTGAGCGACTCTAACGGAACCATTCATCGTCCAAAAGTGAGGGTCGGCTAGTGGAATATCGACTGATTGTAGAGATAGGGTATGCCCCATCTGTCGCCAATCTGTCGCAATCATATTTGTTGCAGTTGGTAAGCCTGTTGCGCGGCGAAATTCTGCCATTATCTCTCTACCCGAATAACCTTGTTCTGCGCCGCAAGGATCTTCTGCATAAGCTAATGTATTTTTTAGGTATTTACCTATTTTTATTGCTTCATCTAATTTCCATCCACCATTTGGATCTAATGTGACCCTGGCATCTGGAAATTTTTTCTTAATTGCGATAACCGCCTGTGCCTCATCTTCAGCAGATAATACACCACCTTTAAGTTTAAAATCTTTGAAGCCATATTTTTCAAAAGTTGCTTCTGCAAAATGCACAATTTTTTCTGGGGTTAATGCCTCATTATGACGAACTCGATACCATTCACATTTTTCGTTTGGCTGGCTTTGATAAGGTAAATCGGTTTTTGTTCTATCGCCGACATAAAATAAGTAACCAAGCATTTCAACTTCATCACGCTGTTGACCATCACCTAAAAGGGAGGCAACGCTAACGCCAAGGTGCTTGCCAAGAAGATCTAGCATCGCGGCTTCAATAGCGGTTACAACATGAATAGTTGATCGTTGATCAAATGTTTGATTACCTCGGCCACCAATATCACGATCAGCAAATTGATTACGGACGGTATTCATTACATTTTTATATTCGCCAATTGTTTTACCGATGACTAGCGATTTAGCATCTTCTAGCGTTTGTGTCACGCTACCAACACAAGGGACTTCACCAACGCCGGTATTACCTGAATTATCCTTTAATATGACAATATTTCGGGTAAAGTAGGGTGAATGGGCACCACTTAAATTAAGTAGCATACTGTCGTATCCTGCAACGGGGTATACGAGCATTTCGGTGATAATAGGTGTTGAGAATGTCATATTGATTTACCTCATTTATTATAAATTTTTATAAACTATGCATTATCGAACCATACAAGGTCGCTTTTTGTCGAACTGCCAGCCCGGTATTAAGTATTGCATTGCCACTGCATCATTACGGCTACCATTAGCCAGTTTTTGGTGTAATTGGTGTGCTTTTTCAACTTGTTGCATATCAAGTTCAATTCCGAGCCCTGGTTTATTATGTAATTTAATTTTGCCATTAATTATTTGTAGTGGTTCTTTGGTTAAGTGGTTTTGGCCTTCTTGCCAGATCCAATGTGTATCTAGTGCGGTTGGATTTCCCGGTGCTGATGCGCCGACATGGCTAAACATAGCGAGTGAAATATCAAAATGGTTATTTGAATGACAGCCCCATGTTAATCCCCATTCATTACAAAGTTGGGCGACGCGGCTCGCACCTGTTAATGTCCAAAAGTGGGGATCGGCAAGTGGAATATCGATCGCTTGAAGCATAATTGCGTGACTCATTTCTCGCCAGTTGGTTGCGATCATATTAGTTGCAGTTGGTATACCCGTTGCCCTTCGAAATTCAGCTATGATTTCGCGGCCACTGTAGCCATCTTCCGCACCGCAAGGATCTTCTGCGTAAGTGAGTACTTCTTGCATACCTTTACAAAGCTCGATAGCTTCATCAAGTCGCCACCCGCCATTTGGGTCAAGTGTAATTCGAGCATCAGGAAAATGCTTTTTGAGAGCGCTAACGGTTGCTATTTCCTGTTCACCAGCGAGAACGCCTCCTTTCATTTTAAAATCTTTAAACCCATAACGATCTTTAGCTGCAGCAGCAAGTTCAATAACTGCTTGTGTATTCATCGCTTGTTGTCTGCGAATTTTATACCAGTCATGACTGTCTGATTTGGGTTTGTCATAGGCTAAATTTGTTTTTGTATTATCACCGATATAAAATAGATAGCCGAGTACGGTTACTTCATCTCTTTGTTTACCTGGGCCGAGTAATTCTGCGACAGGGACATTTAAAAATTGTCCTACAAGATCAAGTAGGGCAGCTTCTAAGGCGGCTACCGCATTAACTCTTAATTCAAATGTCCATGCCCCTTTGCCAAAACTATCATAATCATCATCAAGGTAGCCTTGGTGCATATCATTAACTATACGATTAAGTAGTGATATTGGCTGCCCTTGCACTCGAGAAACTGCCGCGTTTAATGCATTTTCTATTGTTGCCCCACCGGGGGCTTCGCCAACACCAGTATGGCCTGCATTGTCTTTTAATATAACAATATTTCGAGTAAAATAAGGGCCATGAGCGCCGCCAATATTCATTAGCATACTGTCATAACCTGCAACAGGAATGACTTGCATAGAGGTGATAGTTGGTACCGATTGTGTATTCATAGTAAATTACCTCTTATCATAATTATCATTAATGATGGCTATTTTTTAAGTTCCATACGTTTAATCGGACCAACCAAAACTAAGTAGCTAAATGCGGCAATTAAAGCATGCGCTGCAACAAAGACTAATGCCCATTCAAAACGGCCAGTCCATGCAACAATATACCCAATGACGATAGGTGAAATAATACTGGATGCGTTACCAAACATATTAAATAACCCACCAGCAAGCCCACTCATTTCTTTTGGTGCCGTATCGGCCATAACTGCCCAGCCTAATGCACCGACACCTTTACCAAAGAAAGCTAAAGACATGAAGAAAATAACTAATGCGATTGAATCAACATAGTTGCAAAAGATCATTGTCATTGAAAGTAACATACCCATAACAATTGGTGTTTTTCGTGCAATTGAAAGTGAATTGGTTTTTCTCATTAAGTAATCAGAAAATACGCCGCCACTTATACCGCCAATAAATCCAGCGATGGCAGGGACTGCCGCTGCAAAGCCGACTGCTTTAATGTTCATTCCTCTTTCTGTTGCTAAGTAAATGGGAAACCATGAAATAAAGAAAAATGTTAAGCAGTTAATACAATATTGACCTAAATATACCCCTAATAACATACGGTTAGTGACGAGCTGAGTTAGGTAGCTCAATTTTGGACCTTGTTTTTTACCATTATCTTTTTTCTGGTCCATATCAATTAGTGCGCCGCCTTCCTTGATGTATTGCACTTCGGCTTCATTTGCCCAAGGGTGATCTTTGGGATTACGAATAACTAATAATGTTGCAACGCTTACAATGATGCCAACGCCTCCCATAAAAAAGAAAACTGACTGCCAGCCATATTCATGGGTAAGCCATCCCATAATTGGTGCAAAAATAACGGTAGCGAAGTATTGTGCCGAGTTGAAAATAGCGACAGCTGTTGCTCTTTCTTTAGCTGGAAACCATGCCGCGGTGATCCGACTATTTCCCGGAAATGAAGGCGCTTCGGCAAACCCCATTAGAAAACGAAAAGTGAACAACATAATAATTGCCCAAGCACCAATAAAAAAGTGAACAGTACCTTGTAATAGCGTAAAGATAGACCAAAATGCAATACTTAAAAAGTAGACTCGTTTAGATCCAAATCGGTCAAGTAACCAACCTCCTGGTAATTGCCCAATAACATAGGCAATACCAAATGAAGACATCACCCAGCCCATATCTGCAGCATTAAAACCAAGCTCACCTTGCATTGCTTTTCCTGCAATGCCAAGAGTTGCTCTATCGCCATAATTAACAGCTGTAACAATAAATAAAAATACGACTATCATCCAACGAGCATTGCTTTTTTTCTGTAGCTTTATTTTGTTGCTTATTTCCATTTTTAACCCCTAAACTTATTAACTTTAAAATTTTTTATTGGGTATCGATGAGCTAGAAAATAAATGAATTAATAACTCTAATCTAAATCCTATTGGGGAATTAGTATGGAGAGATAATTAATAAAGGTCATTGGGCAAATGTATAAAATAACGAGGGTTTAAATGATTATTTATGTGGTAAGTTACAAAATAATGTTAACTTCTTCACATAAAATAATTTCATAAGTTGTTTTATGTGACATCTATCACTTACATATAGTCAATCTCACAAAATTAGCTTCATTTTGCTCTGAAAAACTGGCTTTCTGACAATGCTATTTTATCTATTTTTACCTAATATAGCGTAATAAACGTCTTTCATTGCTTACGATTTGTGATATTGCACTAAATTTTACGATAGGGCATTTTTGCTATGAACAAATATATTGTAGTTGGCACTAATTTAATTATCACATAATCGATCAGTTAATAAATAAGCAGTGGATAGTCAAAGCCTTATAAATAATATTTGGAGCATGTAATGGGTAATCGTTTAGACAAGCCACTTTATATTAAGATAAATGAATTAGATAATGTTGCTATTATTGTCAATGATAATGGGTTAACAAAAGGAACGACCTTTGCAGATGGATTAACATTGATCGACGATATCCCACAAGGACATAAAGTTGCATTAAGTGATATTAATCGAGATCAAGCAATCATTCGTTATGGTGAAATTATTGGTTATGCAATGGTCGATATTGCAAAGGGCAGTTGGATTAATGAGTCAATAACTAAAATGCCAACAGCGCCAGAATTACATGAACTCCCTATTGCAACTAAAGTGCCTGCTTCTCTTCCCCCTTTAGATGGTTATACTTTTGAGGGGTATCGTAATGCTGATGGATCAGTTGGTACGCGTAATATACTAGGGATCACAATGAGTGTTAATTGTGTGTCTGGCGTTGTTGAGTATGTTGCTAAAATTATTGAACGGGAATTATTACCTAAATATCCTAATGTTGATGGTGTAGTTGCTTTAACTCATTTATATGGTTGCGGCGTGGCTATTGATGCGCCGGCTGCCATAGTTCCGATTCGTACTATTCATAATCTTGCTAAAAACCCTAATTTTGGCGGTGAAATTATGGTTGTCAGCCTTGGCTGTGAAAAATTTCAACCAGCAAGGTTATTAAAAGGCACTGCCGATACGATTCCCATTCGATTACAAAGTAGTGATGATGTAATTACTTTACAAGATGAACATGGTTTTAAGTCAATGGTTGAACGTATATTAGCTGTTGCCGAAAAACATTTAAAGCGATTAAATCTTCGTCATCGTGAAACGGTCTCAGCATCAGAACTGGTTGTCGGAATGCAATGTGGCGGTAGTGATGCGTTTTCTGGTGTTACGTCAAATCCATCGGTAGGTTTTGCCTCAGATTTACTTGTTCGAGCAGGGGCTACGGTGATGTTTTCAGAAGTGACAGAAGTGCGTGATGGTATTCATCTTTTGACGCCAAGAGCTGCTAATGAGGAAGTGGGTAAAGCGCTTATTCGTGAGATGCAGTGGTATGATGATTATTTAGCCGCAGGGAAGGTTGATAGAAGTGCAAATACTACGCCAGGTAACAAAAAAGGCGGCCTTAATAATATTGTTGAAAAAGCAATGGGATCGATTGCTAAATCAGGTAAAAGCGCTATTGTTGAAGTACTTTCTCCTGGTCAAAAACCAACTAAGAAAGGTTTGATTTTTGCAGCAACACCTGCCAGCGATTTTGTTTGTGGCACTCAGCAAGTTGCATCTGGTATTACTGTACAAGTGTTTACAACTGGGCGAGGTACGCCTTATGGGCTTGCAATGGTTCCTGTCATTAAAATGTCTAGTCGTAATGTTGTCGCAGAGCAGTGGTTTGATCTAATCGATATTAGTGCTGGTGATATTGCTATTGGTAAGGCGACGATTGAAGATATCGGGTGGCGGCTTTTCCATCTTATTTTAGCCACCGCAAGCGGTAAAAAACCGTGGTCTGATCATTGGGGATTACATAATCCTCTTGCTATCTTCAATCCCGCGCCAATAACGTAAGCATTGATGTTGCCAAATAATTATCTTTTTTCTTAGGATGATTATTTGGCAACATAGCATTGTTGGCGTATGAACTCACAATACTTTCGTTATTTTTTTGTTGTAACGGCCTATTATGGTATAAAAAATAGCTATTTATCTAATTGTAGTGCGATATAAAGTAACATTCTATCATCAAATTTGGTTAGATTAAGATCAGTCAATTTAGCAATTTTATTTAAGCGATATTCCAGCGTATTACGGTGAATAAATAACTTATCAGCGGTTTCACTATTTTGTAAATTGTGATTAAACCATGTTAGTAATGTTTTTTGTAGTACGCCATTTCGATCTGATTGTTTCAATTTTTTTAGGGGAAGCAAAAGCTCATCTGCTTGCCAATCATAGCTTAAACCATGTAATAATACGGGTAGAATAAGTTCTTGATAGTAATAATTACGCAGTTCTGGCATTCTTTGCTTACCAATTAGCATTGTTGCTTTCGCTGTTTGATAGGACTTTGCAATGTTATCGATCCCTTGAGGAAAAAAATTACCTAGTGCAATACGGATCTCAAGAGGAATAGAGTTTTTAATTTGTATTATTAGGTTTTCTAATTTTTTTTGATGCTCATTGAGCTCCCAACGATTAAATCGATTTAAGGCTGGGATTAACACGACAATTTCTGTTAACGATTTAATTGCTACTAAGCTATTTTTAGTAACCGATTGTAATGCATTTTGTAAGTTTTGTAGCTCACTTATTGCACTTTCAATGCCCAATTGGCCACTTTCTATTTCAACGATAGCAACAACGCGGGGTAATGCTAGATCGATGTTGAGTTTTCTTCCCCATTCTGAGAGATTTGCGCTTAAATTATCTGATTGGATTAAAGATAAGATAAGCTCTTCTTTTATACGATTATCTTGTGATATTTCATGTAATAACTGAGCTTGCTCCATCATCATTTCAGCTGACATACAAACAAGCTTACCAAATTGAGTAATATTTTCTGGTTTACCTGTCAAGCCAATAACACCCACTACCCGTTCATTTAAATGTAAGGGAAGATTTACGCCTGGTTTAACCCCGTGTAACTGCTGTGCGGTGGCACTATCGATTGATACAACCCTTTTTTGCGAAATGGCAAGCATTGCGCCTTCGTGAATTTCACCGATTCGTTCTAAATCACCACTGCCAATAATGCGACCATCACCGTCCATTACATTAATATTGCAATCAATTATTTTCATGGTTCTGTCAACAATTTCTTGGGCTAATTGGCTTGTTAGATTATAACTATGCATTACAAAATATCTCAATGTTAGTTAATTTTTGTCGTGGCGGCTATCTATAATCTTTAAAGATCACCACTTTAGTTTTAATTTTAATATCATATACCTCTGGGTGTTCATCACAAGATTGTTGATAAAAGAGTGTGAAGTTAGTCGTTATTTAACTGTTTTTTTGTTAGGATAGACAGCTAAAAAGCTAAGTTAGAAATAAGAATATGATTACCCTTTCTTCAATACAAATCCGCCGTGGTATTAATTTACTATTGGATAATGCATCAGCAAAAATTAACCCAGGTCAGAAAGTCGGGCTTGTAGGTAAAAATGGTTCTGGTAAGTCAACTTTATTTGCATTAATAAAAGGTGAAATTGTCGCTGATGCTGGCGAGCTTTCGATCCCGAATCATTGGGAACTTGCATGGGTGAATCAAGAAACGCCAGCAATTGATATTCCCGCTATTGAGTATACGATTGATGGAGATAGGGAGTATCGCCGCTTAGAAAATGAACTTGCTATAGCTAATGAAAAAAATGATGGTAATCAAATCGCCTTAATTCATAGTAAACTTGATGTTATTGATGCTTGGACGATTCAAGCAAGAGCGTCTGCTTTACTTAATGGATTAGGCTTTTCTCAAGAACAACTTACTGAGGCTGTTAAGTCTTTTTCGGGTGGTTGGCGAATGAGGCTTAACTTGGCGCAGGCACTGATGTGCCGTTCCAATTTATTATTGCTAGATGAACCAACTAACCATTTAGATCTTGATGCAGTTATGTGGCTTGAAAAGTGGCTAAAAAGTTATAACGGAACCCTGTTACTGATTTCGCATGATCGCGATTTTTTAGACCCTTTAGTCGATAAAATTATTCATATTGAGCAGCAATCGCTATTTGAATATTCGGGTAACTATTCTTCATTTGAACTCCAGCGTGCAACAAAACTCGCTCAGCAACAATCACTTTATGAGCATCAACAGCAAAAAGTCGCTCACTTACAACATTATATTGATCGCTTTAGAGCCAAGGCAACCAAAGCTAAACAGGCACAAAGTCGAATTAAGATGTTGGAGCGAATGGAGCAAATTGCGCCTGCTCACGTCGATAATCCTTTTCATTTTTCATTTCGAGCACCAGATTCATTACCAAGCCCATTGTTGACGATGGAAAAAGTCGTTGCCGGTTATGGTGATAAAATTATATTAGATAAAATTAAATTAAATCTTGTACCAGGATCTCGTATTGGTTTACTTGGTCGAAATGGCGCCGGAAAGTCAACATTAATTAAGTTACTTGCTGGAGAGTTAGCGCCATTATCAGGTAAGATGCAATTAGCTAAAGGGATACAATTGGGTTACTTTGCTCAACATCAATTAGAGTATTTACGAGTTGATGAATCACCACTTTGGCATTTAACTCAAATTGCTGATGTTAAAAATACTGAGCAGGCTCTACGTAACTACCTTGGTGGTTTTGATTTTCGCGGCGATAAAGTAACTGAGCCAGTAAGGACTTTTTCTGGCGGTGAAAAAGCACGTTTGGTATTAGCACTAATTGTGTGGCAGCGACCTAATTTATTACTTTTAGATGAACCAACGAACCATTTAGATCTTGATATGCGTCAAGCTTTAACCGAGGCATTGATGGATTTTGAGGGAGCATTGGTTGTAGTATCTCATGATAGGCATTTACTGCGCTCAACGACAGATGAATTTTATTTAGTTGATAACCAACTTGTTGAGCAGTTTGATGGTGATTTAGATGATTATCAAAAGTGGCTTGCGGAAGATCAAAAAATAACATCAGTCAGTGTTGTAAACGAAACGACGACTAATCTTTCGGCTCAAGATAAGAAAGAACAAAAAAGACGTGAAGCAGAGTTAAGAGCTCAGTTACAACCGTTAAAAAAATTGTTACAAAAAGCTGAAGCAATGATGGATAAGCTAGCTTGTGAGCTTAAAGATATTGAAGAAAAGCTTGCTGATCCCACAATTTATGAACAAGCACAAAAAGAAATGCTGACGCAGCTATTATTAAAGCAGAGCCAAACTAAAGCTGCACTTGATGAAAGTGAAATAGAGTGGTTTGATATTCAAAATAAAATTGATGATTTTATCAGCTAAATTGCTTAGCTGATAAACATTACCAAGTTACACCAAAGCCTAAATTGTAATTAATATTTTTACTATCACCATCTTTGGTTTTATCTCTATCTTTATTTACAGTAGTACTGACAATAAACCAATCAGTGACCTTATATGATGCGCCTATTGCGGCGCTAAGATCTAATGATACTGAGTCATTAAAACTTCTACCGATTGAGCCATTTGTAAATAAGCGAATCGCTTTACCGTTAAAAAAGCGCTGATAGTCCCAACGCATATTGCTAAGGGGATGACGAGATTGTTCACCATTTTGGTAGTGCATTTCTTGGTAGTTTAAAAGTAGAGCAACTGAAAATGATCCTAATTCGTTGTCCCAAAGTTGATAACCAGGACCCGAACCAAAGCTTTTTTTAGACGAGATATCTTCAATCCAGTCATGACGATATTGAACGCTTGATTGCCAGAAAAACTCAGGTGTAATAAATTTGTCTAAATTATATTGTCCGACATAATAATAAGTACTCACGCTATCATTTTTTAAACTGCGGCGAAAGTTAGTTGAAGCATTGTGTCGCCATAAATTATGTTTAACAACAATATTCGTATCAAGCATATATTGTTCGGTTTTTTTAGTTCCTTTATCGAAGAAAAATCCACCTTTAATATTGCCGTTAAAGGTTGTTTCATCCATAAATTCATTTATTTTTTGCTTATATAAAATCAGATTATTTGTGATTGATACCGTTTGTTCTTCATTTTTTTTATCGACGATAATAATTGCGCCAGTTTCTTCTGATGCTTTTATCTCATTTATAAAAAATTTCTCTGCATAAAGATCATTTTTGACAACAGCTGGCTTATCAATAGTAAACGTTTTTACTTCTGTTGCTTTAATTGTAATCGTTCCGGCATATTTTGTTTCCATGACCATTTTATTACTATCAATGACTTTTACTGAACCTGTTATTTGATCACCGTTTTTCATCCAGACAGTATCAGCGAAACAGAAGGAAGGGAAAATAGAACATAAAATAAAGAGTAGGTATTGTATATAAGGCATAATATTTAATTAGTATTTATTCATATTGGTACGGAGTAATGCACTTAGTTACTAAGTGCAGAGTAATTTTTCTACTTCACTGATAGCTTTTCTATCTGGCAAAAAGATAATTAAATGATCATTATCTTCTATAACTAACTCATTTTGAGAAATAATAACATCATCATCGCCTCTAACTACTGCGCCGATGGTTATTCCTGATGGTAGTTTAATTTCATTAATCGAACGACCTACTAGTTTTGAGGTTTGTTTATCACCATGCGCAATAATTTCAATTACTTCCGATGAACCTTGACGCAAGGATACCACTTTGGCAATACCTGATTGCCTTACGTGACTTAATAACTCAGAAATAGTTGCTAATTGTGGCGAGATTGCAATATCAATCACGCTATCATTAATGAGTTCCAAATAGGCTTGACGCTGAATTAGGACAATCACTTTTTTAGCCCCCATTCTTTTAGCAAGCATTGATGACATGATATTTGACTCATCATCACTGGTGACAGCAATAAACAGGTCTGTTAGCTCAACTTGTTCCTGAGAGAGTAGTTCTTGGTCTGCTGATTCACCATGTAAAACAGTCGTATTTATTAGCTTATCGGCAATTAGCTCTGCCTTTTGTGCATTACGTTCAATTAATTTAACTTGATAATCATTTTCTAATCGTTTAGCCAGTGCCACAGCTACGCTACCACCACCACTTATCATAATTCGTTTATATGGCTTTTCTAACCTTTGTAGCTCGCTAATTACTGCCTTTATGTTTGAAGGCTCAGTGATAAAATAAACCAAATCACCCGCTTCAATAATTGTTGAATCAATTGGTCTGATAAATTTATGTTGACGATAAATGGCCACAATTTTAACCTCAACATGAGGTAGATGTTCATTAAGCTCAGAGAGCTCACTGCCGACCAGTGCTCCACCGTAGTAAGCTGTTGCCGCAACTAAATAGACTCTGTCATCACAAAATGAGGCAATTTGTAATGCACCTGGATATTGAATTAATTGACTAATGTGCTGGGTAATTAATTTTTCTGGTGAAATGATATGGTTAATTGGAATACCATTGTCAATAGAGAAAAGTTGATATTTATCATCACTATATTCAACAGCCCTGATGCGAGCCACTTTTTGTTCGATATTAAAAAGTGAATGTGCGATTTGGCATGCAAGTATATTTGACTCATCTGAGTTAGTTACTGCAACAAGCATATCTGCATTTTCGGCCCCAGCACTTTCTAATACTTGTGGATGACAAACTTTACCTTGAATCACTCTTAAGTCAAAGCGCTCTTGTAGCGACTGTAACTGATCAGCCGCTTCATCAACAACGGTTACATCATTTTCGTGTTCAGTAACAAGATATTCAGCAAGCGCACTACCTGTTTGACCTGCACCAAGAATAATGATTTTCATAATTTAACCACTTTTATATAACCAACATTTTATCTAACAAACCCAATTGCATCATAAACATGATTCAGTGTTTCTCTTGCTCTTATGTCCGCTTTTTTCGCACCTTCTCGCATAATTTCATAGAGTGCTTTTTCATCATTACGATAGTGAGCATATCGCTCTTGTAATTCACTAAGCATCTTAGAAACTTGCGTGGCAACCTCTGTTTTTAAGTGACCGTACATTTTGCCTTCAAACTCTTGTTCTAAGGTCGCAATCGATTTGCCTGTGATCCCAGTTAGGATATCGAGTAGATTTGATACTCCAGCCTTATTTTTAATGTCATAACGAACGACCGGTGGCTCATCAGAGTCCGTAACAGCGCGTTTGATTTTTTTCTCAACATCTTTTGGGTTTTCAAGTAATCCAATCACGTTATTACGATTATCATCAGACTTAGACATTTTTTTAGTCGGATCTTGTAATGACATTACTCTTGCACCTGCTTTAGGGATAAAAGGCTCTGGTACTTTAAATATATTTCCATATAGAGCATTAAAACGAGATGCGATATCACGTGAAAGTTCTAAGTGCTGTTTTTGATCTTCACCAACTGGAACTAAATTAGTTTGATAAATTAAAATATCAGCAGCCATGAGCACAGGGTAATCAAATAAACCTGCATTAATATTTTCGGCATGTCTTGCTGATTTATCTTTGAACTGTGTCATGCGGCTAAGTTCACCAAAGTAGGTATAGCAATTGAGTACCCACGCAAGTTCAGCATGAGCCGGTACATGAGATTGAACAAAAATCGTGCTTTTATTTGGATCTATTCCACACGCTAAATAAAGTGCTAATGTGTCTAGTGTTGCTTTTTTTAGTTTTTCGGCATCTTGGCGCACTGTTATTGCATGTTGATTAACAATACAATAGATACAATCATAATCATTTTGTAGGCTAACCCAATTTTTTAATGCTCCTAGGTAGTTACCTAGTGATAATTCTCCTGAAGGTTGTGCGCCACTGAATACAATTGGTTTACTCATAATATTTCCCTATTTAATTTTAATTCAATTTATTATTTTTTTGGCTCAGCTTTCGGGCACGGTAATAATGTTAATATTTGTTCAAAGTGATCAAAAATATAATCTGGTTCACTTGTTGCAATTGATTCACCATAATTATAACCATAGGTTAAGCCAACGGTTAGGCATTGCGCATTTTTAGCAGCGGAGATATCATTTTTTGAATCCCCAATGAATAGTAATTGGTCATGATATAAACCAAATGTTGCCATTACTTGATATAAAGGTGTTGGATGTGGTTTGAGTTTGACGACATCTCCACCACCTAAGATTAATGAAAAGTAGCTATCAAGCTTGAGTTCTTTTAATAGTGCTGGTAAAAATTGAGCAGGTTTATTTGTAACTAGCGCCATTGGATAGTTATTTTTTTTTAAGATCTCAAGTGTCGATATAACATTTGGAAATACTTTAGTTCCATCATTGATGACTTGATCATAATGACGGTTGAATAGTAACTTTGCTTGTTCAAATAGTGAGTCAGGTGCCCCGAC
Source organism: Orbaceae bacterium lpD04 (assembly GCA_036251935.1). Classification (NCBI taxonomy): domain Bacteria; kingdom Pseudomonadati; phylum Pseudomonadota; class Gammaproteobacteria; order Orbales; family Orbaceae; genus Orbus; species Orbus wheelerorum. Next base: position 420,702 of record CP133967.1, read on the forward strand.
GCAATTGAACGTACGTTTTATCATGATATCAACGCCATTACCAATCCAGTTCTTTACTTGTTCAGCGCTCACCGTCGGCAGGGATAAATCGGTTAACATTCTTTGTATTGCTAGTGACAGACCTGGAAGGCTATCAACTAAGGTGCCATCGAGATCGAAAGCGATTGCTTGAATATCGGTTATTTTATTCATTTTAATTACTCTACTGTCGCGAGTTGTTTACGCATTGCATCAATAACGACTTGATAATTTGGCTGGCTAAAAATGGCTGAACCAGCAACAAACATGTCAGCGCCGGCTTTAGCTATTTCGGCTATATTTTCAATTTTTACCCCGCCGTCAACTTCAAGGCGAATATTTCGTCCACTCTTATTAATGAGCTCTCGAGTTTGTGTGATTTTTTTCAAAATATAGGGAATAAACGATTGCCCGCCAAAACCAGGATTAACGCTCATAATAAGAATTAAATCAATCTTATCAATAATATACTCAAGGCAATCAAGTGAAACAGCAGGATTTAATACGATCCCAGCTGTGCAGCCTTGCTCTTTAATTAGTTGTATTGAGCGATCAAGGTGTCTTGTTGAATCTACATGGATTGATATATTGTTTGCGCCAGCTTTAGCAAAAGATAGAATTAATTCATCAACAGGGGAGGCCATTAAATGTACATCAATCGGTGCACTAATGCCGTAATCACGTAAACCTTTGCAAAACATTGGCCCCATAGTTAAATTGGGTACATAGTGATTATCCATGACATCAAAATGGATGACATCAGCACCACATTCTAATACTTTTTGAGTATCTTCTCCTAGCCGAGCAAAATCTGCCGATAGTATTGAGGGTGCAATTAAAAATTTTTTCATTATTTGTAGCCTCTTAAAGATTCATATTGAATAATCGGTAAAATGGGAAATAATTATATTATATTCAAGTTATAACGACTATTAAATATGGTGTAAATATTATAAATAAAGTGCTAATAATTCATCAATTTTTTTACGGCCTTGTTGATTGCAGCTAATTGAACGCCTTGTTTCAACTAAATAAAGATCTGCTTTTTGATACCAATCTCGAGTATGTGTTGTATCATGATTAGAAATTAAGACTGGCACGTCTTTTTTTGCCAATTTTTCAGCTAATGTTGCGAGACGTTTTTGATCTTTCATACTAAAATTTATTGAATAGTAGGCCGTAAAATTAGCGCTTTGTGACAGCGGTACATAAGGTGGATCGCAATAAATCACCGCGCCCTGTTTCGCTTTGGCCATGACTTTGTTATAAGGCGCGCAGATAAACTCTGCTCTTTGTGCTTTTTGTGAAAAAGCAATTATCTCTTTTTCGGGGAAGTAGACAGTTTTGTATTGACCAAATGGGACGTTAAATTGACCACTATTATTATAACGACATAGTCCATTGTAACAATGACGATTTAAATAGAGGAAAAGTAGTGCTCTTTGGTAGGGAACCTTACTGCTATTAAATAATTCACGCAATTCATAGTATGCGGTGGTTTGATTATTATGTTCAGTAAATAGCAACTTTGCATCTTCTATAAATTGAGCAGGTTGTTTTTTTATGATATTGAATAATGAAATAAGATCTTGGTTGATATCAGCTAAGATATAACGTTCATAATTGGTATTAAGAAATACTGAACCTGCACCAACAAAAGGCTCTATTAATAAGTCGCCTTCAGGTAAATGTTTGATAATGTTCTCAATAAGCGTATATTTTCCACCGGCCCATTTAAGAAAAGCGCGTTGCTTTTTCAAATAAGACCTCGCATATCGGTATTAAATTTAGATGAAAAAATCATCATTTTGATGATTTCTCTTTATTAACTATTTCACCTGATTTAATCCATGGCTTACTTTTCTGTAATTCCTGGGGTAATAATTTTGCGGCATTTTTTGCATCTTTAATGGTCGCATAGTCGCCTTTGATAAGCACGTACCATGGTTTTTGTGAGCGACGAGTTTCATAAATTTGGTAATTAGTTAATTTATGTTGTTTCACAAATGCCATCATACTTTCAAGGGATGATGAAGAATTGATTTGAATTGTATAGTGATCATTCGCTAATTTTTTTTGCAAAGGTTGCTCATTGATTTCTTTATCAATATTATTATTTTTACCTTCTAGCAATATAGAATCAGATGCTTGATTTTTATCATTAAGTTCTGAAATTTTATCAGCCAAAATATCAGTAACTTCACCTGGAACTTCTAACCGTTCTTTAGTCGCTGAATTCTCTTGTTTTGTTTCTGTTGCTGATCGTGATATTTTAGGTGGTGTTAGCGATTGGTATTCATTGGATTGAACTGAAGTATTGCTAGCCGTAGAATCAGTTACATCTGATGTCGTTTGTAACTGTTCTTTGGATGCTGGGCTAAATATTGCAAAACTTAATAGCATTAAAATAACGCACAATGCTAAAATCAGAATAATCCATTTCTTTTTTGATAGTATAGGACCATTGAGCTTAGGCGATAAGGTTTTTTTTACTGAACTATCCACAGTATAGCGATCTTCCTTTTCAGGACGGATTGATTCGTTCACATTTTCTCCTTGTCACCCCAAGTGCTCAGTTTAGCAAGTATAATCGTTTTCAATTACTTGATATATTATATTTGCTCTATTTTTTCAATAATGTAGCTTGCTACACCTTTAGCACTTTGCTCATCAGTTTTTATTGTGATATCTGCAATTTCTTCATATAAAGGAACGCGTTCTTCTGCTAGCTCTTGATAAAGCGTTTTAGGTGTTTCGCTACCTTGAAGTAATGGGCGGCGCTTATCTTTTTGCGTACGAGCCATCTGTTTTTCGATAGTCGTTTCTAGATAAACAACAATCCCACGAGCAGATAAACGATTTCTTGTTTCTTTTGATAACACAGAACCACCACCAGTTGCAAGAACAACACCTTGCTTTTCGGTTAGCTCATTAATGACTTTTTCTTCTCTTGCGCGGAATCCATCTTCGCCTTCCAGATCAAAAATCCATGCAATGTCTGCACCGGTTCGTTTTTCAATCTCTTGATCTGAATCAAAAAAGTCCATCCCAAGTTGCTGAGCGATCTGCCTACCAATAGTACTTTTACCTGCGCCCATTGGGCCAATTAAAAAGATATTACGCTTCTCTGCCATTATAATTTCATCATCTGTATTGGTTAAAAAATATACAATTTATCTTTTAAAAATTAAGATTAACTGTAATAGTTAGTCATAGTCTCCGTCTAACGACAAAAATTTAGGGCGATGATTATCGCAGGAGATTGTACTATTTTGCAATAGGAATTTTCTGATATTGCTTTATATCAAAAAATGATAACATATTTGTTAAAATAGCCAATGAAAATTTGATTTTCAATTGTTTCAAATTATCAATAAATCCCAGCTTGATGTAAATCGTGAATATTTAATGCACCAACCAATTTACCCTCATTATTTACGACCGGTGCTGCAGTAATATTATGATCGTTAAATGATTTTAGTGCTTCGATAGCTTTCCACTCTTCAGGTAGACGGTAGCCAGGCTTTGTCATTACTTGAATAATTGAGTCTTGTAGCGTCCCATTGTTGAGTAATAATCTACGTAAGTCACCATCCGTAAATACACCTATGATACTATCACTCAAATCACATACAGCAACAAGCCCTAAACCTGTGCGGCTTAATTCTAACATAGCATCAAAAACAGTTGCATCATGATTGATACGCGGAACAATTGTTCCTGTTCGCATGACATCTTTTACATGGTTAAGTAATTTTGCCCCAAGGCTTCCTGCTGGATGCGAACGAGCAAAGTCCTCTTCTTTAAATTCTTTTATTCGCATCAAGGCAATCGCAAGAGCATCGCCCATTAGTAGCGTATTAGTCGAACTTGATGTTGGTGCTAGCCCCATTGGACAGGCTTCTTTTTCTACACTAATGTCTAGAACAGAATCAGCAGCAGAAGCTAAAGGAGAGTTAATACCTCCGGTAATTGCGATCACAGGTACTTTCATCTCTTTTAGCAGTGGTAAGATTAGATTAAATTCTTTTGCTCTGCCAGAATAAGAGATTAGAATCACGATATCATTTGCCGTTACCATCCCTAAATCACCATGCAATGCTTCCGATGGGTGCATAAAAAATGATGGTGTCCCTGTGCTTGCGAGTGATGCTGCAATTTTTTTACCAATATGACCTGATTTGCCAATCCCAGATACAATGACTTTGCCTTTTATTGCTAATATTAATTCACAGGCTTTAACAAAATCATCACCAAGGCGATTTGGCAGTTTTTGGGCTTCGTGTAGCTCTAGTTCAAGCAATTCTCGGCCATATTGCAGTAGTTTATTGCGATTCTTTGCGTCCATTTTTTACCTTAGTAAAACGTATTGATACAGTGAAAATGTATTTTGTACGTACCTAATTTATTTTTTGATACTAAACATGAATTTAGTATCAATTAAAAACGTTGGTAGTGTAGCAAGTAACAGCCATAAATTATAGAAAATATTAAGCTTTCACTATTGATAGTTCTTATTTGTGATGTCTGTCGAGTTTATTTGCGATAGTATCACCTAAAAATTGTAACAATTGTACCACTAATATTAATATCACAATGCATACGATTAGCATTTCGGTATAGTAACGTTGATATCCATAACGAATAGCTAAATCACCAATTCCGCCACCCCCAACAATTCCCGCCATAGCACTGTAACCAATTAAGGATATGACTGTAACTGTTGCATGTCGAATTAATTGTGCAAATGCTTCGGGAAATAAGATCCCCGTAATAATTCGCCAATAGGCGGCACCACTTGATATTGCAGCCTCAATAACACCGTTATCTACTTGGCTAAACGCATTTTCAGCAAGCCGTGCGTAAAACGCAATGGCCGCAATAGATAAAGGAAATATGACCGCCTTGGGTCCAATCGATGTGCCAACTAAATAAACACCTACAGGTAGTATTGCAACGAGTAAAATTAAGAAAGGAATTGAGCGAGTAGCATTGATAATAAAACCCGATATTTGATTAATTATTTTATTTTTGAAAAATAATCGATTCGATGTTAAGTAGAGGAATAAACCAATTAAAGTACCAAAAATGATTGCCGCTAGTAGTGACCAACCTACCATTACAAAGGTTTCCTTTGCTGCGTTCCATAATAATTCAATAAATTCTATATAGGTTAATTTGCCCATTAGTATATATCCTCAACAATGACATCATGATTTTTTAATGACTGAATTAACTCATTAATATTTTGATTATTTCCAATTAATTCTACGACAAGATTTCCTAATGCTTGGTCATTAAAATATTCAATAAATCCATGTAAAATGTTAAAAGCTACATTGGCTTGTTTTGCCGATTGATATAATACCGGTTCTGTTGCATTTTCATTGATATAACGTAATCGGACTAATTTACCTTTTACGCTATTTTTTATTTTTTCAGGCAAATCTGTGTTTTTATCAATATCTAAAAATGATTGAGTGAAATCTTTTTTGGGAGAGGCAAAAAGGTCGAATGTATTATTGAGTTCTACTATTTCACCTTGTGACATAACAGCAACTCGATTGCAAATTTTTTTGATCACATCAATTTCATGAGTGATTAATACAATCGTTAATTTGAACTCCCGATTCAGTTGTTTTAAAAGTTCAAGAATTGCTGCTGTTGTCTGTGGATCAAGGGCACTAGTTGCTTCATCACATAATAATATTTTTGCATCGTTTGCTAGTGCTCTAGCAATGCCAACGCGCTGTTTTTGCCCACCACTTAGCTCGGTTGGGTAAGCGAATGCTTTATCACTTAAGCCAACTAAATTTAATAATTCCGTGGTGCGCTCTTTTACTACCGCGCCTCGTTTTCCGGCTGCTTTTAGTACAAAAGCAATATTTTCGTAAACTGTTTTTGAGTATGCGAGATTGAAGTTTTGAAAAATCATACCAACATTGAACCGAAAATGTTGCAATGATTTGCCTGATAAGCTCGCGATATTTGTGTCATTAACGTAAATTTGACCTGAGGTGGGGGATGCTAAACGATTTAGTGTTCTAACTAAAGTCGATTTACCTGCGCCGCTCGAACCTATTATGCCAAAAATATCCCCTTCATAGACATTGAATGAGACGTTTTTAACTGCATCAACAATGTGATCTTTAACTTGAAAAGAGACCGACACATTGTCGACTTGAATAAGTGGTTTGTTCATAATAACTCTATATTTATTATAATAATTTATTGGTAAAAAACCTATAACCATTAATAATTATAGGTTTGAGTGATGTTATGCTATTGATAATTATATTATAAGTTAATATAGTTGATAATCTGGTTTTTGAAATGTGTAGAAAATTCCATTTTTATCATCAATGACTTGAGTAAACGCATCTGAATTAAGGACATCAATAATATCTTTACCTAACGTGTCAACAGAATCAGTTCTAATTGCAATTACATTTTTATAATTTTTATCAAGTGTTTCAGTATAAAGTGCTTTTGCTAAATCTAAACCGGCACCAATGGCATAATTGCCGTTTACGACAGATAAAACAGCGCTATCAAGTGAACGAGGTGTTTGTGGTGCTTCAATCGGTACAATAACGAGCTGATAAGGATTTTCAATAATATTTTTAGGTGTTACATCAGCAGGGTTTACTGCTGGGTCTAATTTAATTAATCTTGCTTCTTGTAAAATTCTTAACGCACGGGCTTCATTAGTAAGATCATTAGCTATCGTGACTTGATCGCCAGCTTTTAGTTGTGAAAAATCACTAATTTTGTTGGAGAAAATACCAGCACCCGCTGTCGGTACAAATGCAATCGCCGTTAGATTTAGATTATGCGATTGTTTGAAATTATTTAGATAATTTAAGTGCTGAAATAGATTAATATCAATATCTTTATTGTCTAAAGCGATGTTGGGCTGAACATAGTCGCTAAATTCACGAATTTCAATTTGATAACCTTTCTTCTCTAAACTAGGCGCAATCGCTTTTTTAAACATATCACCGTAAGGGCCTGCTGCAACGCCGACAACTAATTTATTTTCATTTTTATGACTATCACAGCCCGTAAGAGTGAGAGTAGCTAGAATAACCACGCAGCATAAGCTAATGATTTTTTTTAACATGGTAATTTTTCCTTTAATTTTGATAATTTTCCTAATGCTGCGAGTAATGTCGATTCTTTTTTAGCAAAATGAAAACGAATATAACGATATTCGGGCTCTTTAAAAAATGCTGAACCAGGTACTGCGGCGACGCCAATTTCTTTTATTAACCATTCGCAAAATTCAAGATCGGTTGCAAATGGATTAAATGCTGATATATCAACTAGTACATAGTAGGCTCCTTGCGGCGGATAATAGGTAAGACCTAGTTTATCAAGCCCATCTAAAAAAAGTTGACGCTTTTGGCTGTATGTTTTAGTTAATTGATGATAATAGTTTTCATTGAAAGCAAGGCCTGCACAAGCTGCTTTTTGTAGTGGGGCAGCGGCGCCAACAGTTAAGAAATCATGAATCATTTTACAACCATCTATAATCGCTTTATCAGCAATAATGTGCCCAAGGCGCCAACCTGTAATTGAATATGTTTTTGATAATGAACTGCAGGTAATTGTACGTTCTTTCATACCCGGAAAACTAGCTAAATAAAGATGCTGATAAGGCTCATAAACTATATGTTCATAAACTTCATCAGTGATAATATAAGTATCAAATTCAATGGCAAGCTCACTAATATATTCTAATTCTTGACGAGTGAACACTTTACCACACGGGTTACTGGGGTTACATAATATGAGCGCTTTAGCACCTTGTGCAAACGCTTGGCGTAACTGCTCTTTATTAAATTCAAATGTAGGTGGGATCAAAGGCACATAAATTGGTGTCGCATCTGATAAGATCGCATCTGCACCATAGTTTTCATAAAATGGCGAAAAAATAATGACTTTATCTTTTGGATTGCATACGGTCATAACCGCGCACATCATCGCTTCGGTACTGCCACATGTGACAAGTATGTTTTCATTCGGATCGACAGCGATATTCATCAGTTTTTGCTGCTTTTTAGCTAAAAGCTGTCTAAATTCAGCAGAACCCCAAGTGACCTCATATTGATGAGGGCCACTATCAGCAGTCTGTTTTAATGCCGTAATGAGTTCAGGTGGTGGGTCAAAGTCAGGAAATCCTTGTGATAAATTGATTGCATCGTACTGATTTGCAATGCGAGTCATGCGACGAATAATAGAGTCTGAAAAATGGTCAAGCCTGTCAGCAAGTTTATGCATAATTTAGTTATCATATTTATTGTATAAAGCTTGGTATTATAATATAAGGTAGACAAAAATAGGTTAAATAATATATTTATATATACTTATAGTTTTTATTTATAAGTTGATGTTAGTTGTGAGATAAATTAAAGTAAGTTCGAATCCATCTTTTGAGATAAAACGTGAAATATACAGATTTAAGAGATTTTATTGCCCAATTAGAAAAACAGGGTGAATTAAAGCGAATTAGTTATCCAGTCGATCCCCATTTAGAGATCACCGAGATAGCTGATCGTGTTTTACGTAAAGAAGGTCCTGCCTTGTTATTTGAAAACCCGATTGGTTATGATATGCCAGTATTGTGTAATTTATTTGGGACACCAAAGCGAGTTGCTATGGGGATGGGAGAACAAGATGTCACAGCACTACGAGACGTAGGGCATCTATTAGCATTTTTACGTGAGCCAGATCCACCAAAAGGTATCAGAGGATTTTTTTCTGAGCTACCAAAATATAAGCAAGTATTAAATATGCCTGTAAAGCAGCGTTCTTCAGTACCTTGTCAAGATGTGGTGTTAAAGGATGATGAGGTTGATTTAATGCAAGTTCCAATTATGCATTGTTGGCCTGATGATGTGGCACCATTAGTGACGTGGGGCTTAACCATCACGAAGGGGCCTTATAAAGAACGACAAAATATTGGTGTTTACCGTCTGCAACGCCTTACTAAAAATAAATTGATTATGCGTTGGTTGTCACATCGCGGCGGCGCGCTTGATTTTCAAGAGTGGAAAAAAGCGCATCCAGGCGAGAAATTCCCAGTGGTTGTGGTGCTAGGTGCAGATCCAGCTACAATTTTAGGTGCAGTAACACCAGTGCCAGATACATTATCTGAATATGCATTTGCTGGGTTACTTCGAGGTCATCGCACGGAGGTTGTTAAAGCACTTTCATGTGATCTTCAAATTCCAGCCAGCGCTGAAATAGTATTAGAAGGCTATATTGACCCAGATGAAACCGCGTTAGAAGGGCCATATGGTGATCATACTGGTTATTATAATGAAGTTGAGCGGTTCCCTGTTTTTACCATTACTCATTTGACTCGCCGTAAAGATGCGATATACCATTCTACCTATACTGGTCGACCACCAGATGAACCTTCAGTTATGGGGCTTGCACTTAATGAGGTCTTTATTCCTATTTTACAAAAGCAGTTTCCAGAAATTGTTGATTTTTACCTACCACCAGAAGGATGCTCATATCGAATTGCTGTTGTAACAATAAAAAAACAGTATGCAGGGCACGCTAAACGCATCATGATGGGGGTATGGTCTTACTTACGTCAATTTATGTATACAAAATTTGTCATTATTTGCGATGATGATATTAATGCAAGAAATTGGAAGGATGTGATGTGGGCGGTTTCAACTCGAATGGATCCTAAACGAGATATTACTTTTGTTGAAAATACACCCATTGATTATTTAGATTTTGCTTCGCCTGTTTCAGGATTAGGCTCCAAAGTTGGCTTAGATGCGACGAATAAATGGTCAGGAGAGACGATGCGCGAGTGGGGGACGATTATTAAAAAAGATGTTAAAGTTGTCGCTCATATTGATGAAATCTGGGATAAATTAGGGATTTAGTTTTTATATCTTAATTTTTATATTCTAATAATGTAATCGTTAATTTTAGCTGAGTTAGTCAGCAATATATTAAGTAGGGTTCGTGTGAGTTATTTATCGATTGAATTTTCGGTTCTGTTTTTAATTTTTTTGTGTTTGTATTGGTCTTGCCGAAAATGGCCAGTATTACAAAATTATATGCTACTAATTGCAAGTTATGGCATTGTAGCTTCATTTAACTATACCTTTGCATTAATTTTAGCGGGCTACTCAACGGTAATCTTCGTTTTATCTCTTTTGATTGAAAAGACAAAATATCAGCGGTTTTGGTTTAGTATTTCAATTATTGCGGCAATGGTAAATCTTGCTATTTTCAAGTATTTTGACTTTTTTAGTAATGCATTACAAGCGGTTATCAATGATCTAGGCTTAGGTGTGTTAATTCCAAGCACCGAAATTATTATGCCGATAGGGATCTCATTTTATACCTTTCATTCGATTAGTTATATTGTTTCAGTGAAACGAAGGGAAATTAAACAGACTGATTTTATATCGTTTATGCTCTTCTTATCTTTTTTCCCGAGTATTGTTGCAGGTCCGATTAATCGGGCTCGTGATTTTTTACCGCAAATTAAAGTTAAAACTTGCCGTGAATTATTAGAGCCTTACCGCGCATTTACATTAATTTTATTTGCAGTTGTGAAAGTTTATTGGTTAAGTTCTGCAATAGCTGATACATGGGTTAACCCTGTTTTTTCAAGCCCAGCTGAATATAATTCATTAGATCTCATTTTCGCTTTATACGCTTATGCGATCCAATTGTATCTAAATTTTTCAGGTTATACTGATTTAGTAACCGCAATTGCCTTGTTGCTTGGATTTAAATTGCCAATTAACTTTAATTTGCCATATTTAGCCATTAATTTGCGAGATTTTTGGCAACGTTGGCATATTAGTTTATCTTGTTGGATCCGTGATTATGTTTATATTCCTTTAGGCGGAAGTCGTTGCGGTTTTTTTAGAACACAAGTTAACTTGTTGATAGCAATGTTACTATCAGGATTATGGCATGGCGCTAGCTTAAATTTTTTAATTTGGGGAGGCGTGCATGGCGTTGGTATGGTGCTACTTAATATCGGCGATAAATATTTTGGGCGCAATTTTTTAGCTAATCGATTTGCTTTCTTGGCTAAACTTATTACATTCCAATATGTCTGTTTCGCTTGGATTTTCTTTCGAAGTAGTAGCTTTTCTGAGTCAATAGAATACCTCTCGGCAATAATGAATAACTTTTCGGATGTTTCACTACATTTTAACTCTTTAGTTTATATATTATTGTTACTTGTGGGATATTACTTATACCCATTAGCTACTAATTTACAAAATAATACAATCAAATATATGCGTAGAGTACATTGGTTATTTCTGCCAATTATCTTTATTCTCATTTTATGGATAGTAATTAGTTTTGCCCCATCGGGAATTCCTAATTTTATTTATGCAGGATTTTAGGCAGTATGATGAATATTTTTAGAATTTGTTATGTTTTTTTCGCCACATTAATAGGGTTACTCTTGCTATACCAGCAATCAATTGCGGTATATTGGCAACAAACTTACCATCAAGCTATGCCATTATCAAGCTGGCAAGAAAAGCCATTTTTCTTATCAATTGCTAAATTAAATCAATGGCTCTTAAATAAAGAGGACGTCTATTTTTCAGCCGTTGAACATATTAATATTCAAATGGTTGAACAGTACAATCATCTGATAATAACAGATGATTTATCACAAAATCATAGTGAAGTTGTTAATAATAATGAATCAAACAATGACCTTAGCCTTGAAGATGAAATAAAAGAGATCCCTGCTGTTAAGCAGCAAGAAATACCATCACAATCTACTTTTATTCAAACACAGAAAGGTAGTACAACTAACACTTCATCAAAAACGAGTGATGAAGTTAGCAATAAAATTAAAACTGAAAATGAAGCGTTAGCTGATGCCGAAAATGAAAAAAAATCATCAATAAATCAGTTAGAGGCAGTTAAAAAAGCATCCCCAATTATGGTTCAACCAACAGATAAAATTTTATTTATTGGTGACTCTTTGATGCAGGGCGTTGCACCAAGAGTTAAACGTGCATTATATCAAAAATATAATATTGAAAGCCTTGATTTGAGTAAACAAAGTACAGGATTATCATATCCCGGTGCGTTTAATTGGCCAAAGACTGTTGAAGATACGTTAGAGCAAGATCCCTCAATAAAAGTATTAGTAGTTTTTCTTGGGCCAAATGATCCTTGGGATTATCCCGTTAAAGGGCATACAAAATATTTGCAATTTAAATCATCACAATGGGAAGCAACTTATCGCTATCGAATTAATCGTATTCTTAGCGCGGCACAATTAAATCACACTAATGTTATTTGGCTTGGTGCGCCTTGTATGCGAAAAACAAAGTTACACAATGATATGTTGTACTTGAACACGCTATATCAATCTGAAGTGGAAAAAATGAATGGGCACTATGTTCCTACCAGTGAATTGTTAGGATGCAGTGATAACAATTATGCCAACTTTGTTACGAATGGTAATGGAAATACTAAAGTCCGTATTGATGATGGTATCCATTTTACGGTTTCTGGTCAGCGAATTCTTGCCAATAGAATTATTAATGAAATGATCATCGAAGCGCCTAACCAAAATAAGGCTATAGAATAATGAAAGTCTTTAATATAGATAAATTTATAATCAATATTATGATATTAGTCATCGCTATATTATTAAGTACAGTCAATATAGCTTTAGCAAAGCAAGGTGATTCTTTTCATGGAATTATTGATTTTGGTGATTCAAACGTTAAAACGTTTAAAAATGCACTCAACCAATTGGATAAGCCAAACCGCACTATGCATGTGGTAACAATAACTCAGTTTGGTGACTCACATTCTGCAGCAGATTTTTTTACTGGAGAGCTAAGAACATTATTGCAAGCAAAATATGGTGATGCAGGGATCGGTTGGGTAACGCCAATGTATGCCTCGGGTCAATATCATTCTTGTGTGACATGGAAAAGTCGTAATTGGCAACTTTTCAGTAGCCGAAATACCAGTGATCGTGATTTTCCAATGGGAGGTTATATCGCTGAACCAAATAAAAATAATGGTTATATCGAAGTGATACCCAAAAATATTGACACTAATAATATATGGTTAGCTAAATTAATTATTAAACCACTCAAAAAATTAACTAAGGTAAAATTATTAGACGCTAAGCAAAAAGTTCATCAAATTGTATTTAATCAAAAAAATAAAATTGGTCAATGGCAGGTTTCACCAATAAAAATTGATGCACCATTTACGATTAGCACCAATAAAGGTGAGGCTGAACTCGGTGGTATTTGGTTGCAACGGGCTCAGCAATCAGGTGTGATAGTTTCGATGATTGGAACTAATGGCGCGAAGCAGTCTATTTGGCAAAAATGGTCTCCAAATTGGTATCCTCAGCTGACAATAACTGAAAGTAATATGGTGATTTTAGAATATGGTACTAACGAAGCTTTTGATCCCCTTTTAGATTTAACTGAGTATCGTAAAAATCTTGTCGAAAATATAAAAAGAATAAGAGAAACGCTTCCTCATGCAGCCGTATTGTTGATGAGTTCACCTGACACACTGTTAAGAACAGTTCAAAGTGATAATCTTGTCGATCGTAGGCCGGCTAATTATTATCAAATTCGGCAAATACAGCAAGATGTAGCAAAACAAGAAAAAACGTTATATTGGGATTGGCAGACCGCCATGGGAGGAGAAGGCATTATAGAAAAGTGGTTACTTTTAGATTTAGCTCGCCCAGATTTAGTCCATTTAACAAAACAAGGCTATATTGAAAGTGCTAAGATTTTTTATCAAGATTTAATCGCTTTTATTAAATAATCTTAAAATTAGATAGGTAGAATTATACCTAATTTTAAGATTGTTCCGATTAGTTTTATTCGTTATGAGTTTCTTCTAATGAAGAATACTCGATCAAAAATTCTATTTTATCTAGGTAAAGTGATATCAATTTAGTCGATTCTTGAAGTTAAAATTTACATTTCTTAACAAAAATATCATATTTATATTTAATAATTTTTATCTTTATTTTTGATAAAGAACCATTCAAATAAAAGGTAAAATACTTTTATAATTACAAAATAATTAATTTAAAATCATATTGTTATATTTGTTTCATCTACATTAAACAGCTTGTTAAATAGTTAACTCGATCGATTACCTATATCGGTTATCGAATAAACCTATAAAAATCATGTTATTTGATAACTATTGACTATTGAAGGTTATTTGACTGATCGGCCATATCAATAATAGAATGTGGCAAAAATGTCAAAAAAGGAGTTGGCTTTAAGTTAGGTTAAATTAATCAACTAGTTAGGATATAAATTATTATAAAAATAATATTAACAAGGAAATAAAAACTGATGAAAAATTATTCTACTTGTCACAGTTTCATTGTGACATTAATATATGATAAAGTTATTTTGTCTAAACTGCTCCCGTTATTTTTGTTTATAGCACAGTCTTTAATTACCATAATTCTTGTTATTCCATTTGTAACTTATGCTGCTTTGTCTGCGTCTACTGCCAGTTATATATATGGAAATTCGCCTGAAATTCTACCAACCGTTGATAATAAAATATTAAACACAATTAAATTTAATATTTTATCAGATGTGGGTGAATCTTATGAGTTTATACCCGGTTCAGATGATACAATTTATGTGTCTTACACAAATACACCAAGTTCGTTGTCTGCAACGATTGATTTTTCTGGATTAGATATTAGTGATATCCATGATATTGACGAAGATTATTTAGCTGCGGTAAATGGCCTTGAGGTCAAAAATATTAGCTATGAGTGGAAGGACTTTAACAATAATATCATATCAACAAGCTCAACAGATTGGCTAGGCGGTAATATTTGTAAGTCTTCTTATAAAGGCGACTCGAGCATAACTGTTTCTTTTACGATACAAGCTAATACTGAGTATGGCCTACCACGTTTAGGTGAAAGAGTAATATCTAAAACATTTAAAGTGAATGCGAATGATGGCATCTGTTATATACAACCAGGTGTTTTGGCTTTAAATATTCCAAATGGCTGGCCTGAAGGCGGCAATAATGCTTCGGCAGGGAGTGATTGGGTAAATAGAAGTGCCGATCCATACAATGCTGAGCAGTTTACTCGAAGTAAAGGATTTAATGCGTGGGCAAAAAATAGTAATGGAAAATCTTTTCCTACAACGGCTTTTCCTGATGCTCGCTTTAGAATCATTCCCTTTGGTAACATATCTAACTATACATACCAGATAGTAAAAAATCCAAATTCTGCTTTAGTGAGTGATGTGAGATCATCTAATGCAAGTTCTAAAAGTGAGTTTAAATTTAGAGATATCACGCCAACACAAAATGCTGATTATGTTTTTTTGGTAAAAAATAGTCGTACAAAGGGGCAATTTTATTATCGTTTTTCTATCAGTAACTGGGTTTATGTCGCATCTAAAAAGGGGAATTGGATAACCCTTACTCAGGCAAAATATCTTTGTGCTAGCAAAGGTGATCGGCTGCCAAGTCGAAAAGAACTCAGCAACTCACCTTATACTTTTATTGATTTTGCTGACTCGTTAAGTCATGGTAATTGGTATTTAAGAAATAATGGATTTAGCCGCGCTATAGGTGAAGGAGTGATGGCTGAATGGGGTAAGATTTTCTATTATGCACCAGGGGATGGTAATGCGCGAGATATGATGAAAGATGTTAAGAACTTACGAAGATTATTTGATTATGACTTCTATTTTACCAACGAACCATCTAAAACAGCAGGGATGAATTATAGTGTTGGTACTGCTGAAGGTAATGTGATTGTTGAATTTGATAGTGCATATGCTATGTGCGTTAAATACTAAATTCATAATGTAACGATTTTATAAAATAAAGATAGGTTACTTGCATTAAATATAAAACACCATTTTAGTGCTTGTAATCTAATTTATTGCATGAACGAAGTTCGATTAATCATCGTATCAAGTGAATATATGCTATAAATTAGCCATTAGATACTTTTTTGATAAATTTTATTTATAAATATTAAATAAAATGTTCGGTAGTACTTGAAATAATTATTGCAATTTTTTTATATTTATAGGAAAATGTTGCCCTTATTTAACTTAGGGGAGCTGTCTGTTATCGGGTTAACAGGGCGCTAGTACCCAAAGAAGGAAGCTAACATGGCAAAGAAAGTACAAGCCTATATCAAGTTGCAAGTTGCAGCTGGTGCGGCAAATCCTAGTCCACCGGTTGGTCCAGCACTTGGTCAACATGGTGTTAATATTATGGAATTCTGTAAAGCGTTTAATGCTAAAACAGAAGGTTTAGAAAAAGGTTTACCAACACCAGTTGTTATTACCGTATACTCTGACCGTTCATTTACATTTGTTACTAAAACTCCACCTGCAGCAGTTCTATTGAAGAAAGCTGCTAAAATCAAGTCTGGTTCTGGCGAACCAAACAAGAAAAAAGTAGGTAAAGTTACAAGTGCGCAGATTCGCGAAATCGCTGAATTAAAAGCTGCGGATATGAATGGTGCAACTATTGAGACGAAAATGCGTTCTATTGAAGGAACAGCTCGCTCAATGGGTCTGGAAGTGGAGGGTTAATCAATGGCTAAACTATCTAAGAAAGCTAAACTTATCCGTGAAAAAGTTAATGCTACTAAACAATATGAAATCAATGAAGCTATCACTTTATTAAAAGAGTTAGCTACAGCTAAATTTACTGAAAGTGTTGACGTTGCTGTTAACCTAGGTATTGATGCTCGTAAATCTGACCAAAATGTTCGCGGTGCAATTGTACTTCCAAATGGTACTGGCCGTAGCGTACGTGTTGCTGTATTTACTCAAGGTCCTAATGCAGAAGCTGCTAAAGCTGCTGGTGCAGAACTTGTCGGTATGGAAGATCTTGCTGAGCAAATCAAGAAAGGCGAAATGAATTTTGACGTTGTTATTGCCTCTCCAGATGCTATGCGTATCGTTGGTCAATTAGGTCAAATTTTAGGCCCTCGTGGTTTAATGCCAAATCCTAAAGTTGGCACAGTAACACCGAACGTCGCTGAGGCAGTTAAAAATGCTAAAGCTGGTCAGGTTCGTTACCGTAACGACAAAAATGGTATTATTCATACTACTCTTGGTAAAGTAGACTTTGATACTGACAAATTAAAAGAAAACTTAGAAGCGTTACTTGTTGCATTAAAACGTGCAAAACCAGCGTCATCTAAAGGTATCTTTATTAAGAAAGTTAGTCTGTCAACTACTATGGGTGCAGGTGTTGCTGTCGATCAAACAAGTTTGAGCGCAACAGTTTAATTTTCTAACTTGCCTTACAGGTAAGAAAGAATCGGTTGGTGTCTGGCCTAATCCAGACCCCGTCCAAGACCGTAGGTGTGATGACTATTTAAAGTCATTACTTAATATTCCTACGTAGACGGTGACAGAACCTAAACGTTATTTTAATTAGATAAATATAGTTGAATTAACAGGACTCTGCTCACCGTAAATAGGCTAATTATTGCTTGCAATAGTTGGTATAGTGAGAGTCTAGGTGAAAACCTAGTTTAATTCAGGAGCAAAACTAATGGCATTAAATCTTCAAGATAAACAAGCGATTGTTGCTGAAGTTAACGAAGTTGCCAAAGGTGCGCTGTCTGCAGTTGTCGCGGATTCTCGTGGCGTTACTGTAGAAAAAATGACTGCATTACGTAAAACAGCTCGCGAAGCTGGCGTTTATATGCGTGTTGTTCGTAACACGTTATTGCGTCGCGTAGTTGAAGGTACTCCTTATGAGTGCTTAAAAGATACGTTTGTTGGTCCAACTCTAATTGCCTTTTCTCATGAGCACCCAGGTGCTGCAGCGCGAATTTTTAAAGCGTTTGCCAAAGAAAATGATAAATTTGAGATTAAAGCAGCAGCCTTTGAAGGTGAGTTAATTACTGCGGCTAATATTGACCGTTTAGCAACATTACCGACTTACGAAGAAGCATTAGCTCGCTTGATGTCGACCATGAAAGAAGCCGCAGCTGGCAAATTGGTTCGTACACTTGCAGCGGTTCGCGATCAAAAAGAAGCTGCTTAATTTTGCTTTTAGCAAAAGTGCAGATTATTTTAATTGTTGAACAATTTACTAATTTTAAAAAATTCTATATTTAGGAAACTATATTATGTCTATCACTAAAGAACAAATTTTAGATGCAGTTGCTGAAATGTCTGTAATGGACGTTGTTGAACTAGTATCAATGATGGAAGAAAAATTCGGTGTTTCTGCAGCAGCAGCTGTAGCAGTTGCAGCAGCTGGTCCAGCTGAAGCAGCAGAAGAAAAAACTGAATTTGATGTTATCTTAAAAGACATCGGTGCTAACAAAGTTGCCGTTATCAAAGCCGTTCGTGGTGCAACTGGTTTAGGCTTAAAAGAAGCTAAAGACCTTGTTGAATCAGCTCCAGCTACAGTTAAAGAAGCTGCTAGCAAAGATGATTCAGAAGCACTTAAGAAAGCGCTTGAAGAAGCTGGTGCGACTGTCGAACTTAAATAAGTTTGATACAATTATATACAGCCCTATTAGGGCTGATGGCTGGTGGTTTATATCTCCAGCCTTTTTGCGTCTGTATAGATGTGAAAAAAATTATTACTTAGCTACAAATGAAATAGTATATAATTAAAAACCTAATCAATTGATATTTATAAATATTTCGAGCAGGTGTCAGATTTAATTGAATAATTAAGATCTGATGAATATTTAATAAAGCCGATATGATATTAAATTATATATCGAGGCTGATCAGCAAGTTGAGGAACTAATGGTTTACTCTTATACCGAGAAAAAACGAATTCGTAAGAATTTTGGTAAGCGTCCACAAGTGTTGGATATACCCTATCTTCTTTCTATTCAACTTGATTCGTTCCAAAAGTTTATTGACCAAGATCCTGAAGGTCAATATGGTTTAGAAGCCGCTTTTCGTTCAATCTTTCCTATAAAGAGTTATAGTGGCAGTGCAGAGCTTCAGTATGTTTCATTTAAAATGGGCGAGCCTGTTTTTGATGTTAAAGAGTGTCAAATCCGAGGGATCACTTATTCTGCGCCATTACGTGTTAAATTACGTTTAGTTATTTATGACAGAGATGCTCCAGAAGGGACTGTAAAAGATATTAAAGAACAAGATGTCTATATGGGTGAAATCCCTCTTATGACTGATAATGGGACATTTGTTATTAATGGTACTGAACGAGTAATTGTTTCTCAGTTGCATCGTAGTCCAGGTGTGTTCTTTGATAGTGATAAAGGTAAAACACATTCATCTGGTAAAGTTCTATATAATGCTAGAATTATTCCTTATCGTGGTTCATGGTTAGACTTTGAGTTTGACCCTAAAGATAACTTATTTGCTCGTATCGATCGCCGTCGTAAATTACCAGCAACGATCATTTTAAGAGCGTTAGGTTTTGAAACTGAGCAAATTTTAGATATTTTCTTTGAAAAAAGTATCTTTGAAGTAGCTAAATCTAAATTAAAATTAGAACTTATTCCTGAGCGTCTTCGTGGTGAGACAGCCCTGTTTGATATCGAGTCAAAAGACCAAATCTATATAGAGAAAGGTCGTCGTATCACAGCAAGACACATTCGACAATTAGAAAAAGATAATATTACAAAAATAGATGTACCTGTTGAATATATCATCGGTAAAGTTCTGGCGAAAAATTATATTAATGAAAGTACGGGCGATATAATTGCTCCAGCTAATACGCCAATTTCATTAGAGCTACTTGCTGAGTTAACTCAAGCTGGTTATAAAAAGATAGAAACATTATTCACTAATGATCTTGATCATGGTGCGTTTATTTCTGAAACTTTAAATGTAGATCCTACTCATGATCAGTTAGGCGCACTTGTTGAAATTTATCGAATGATGCGTCCTGGTGAGCCACCAACAAAAGAAGCTGCTGAGTCATTATTTGCTAATCTTTTCTTCTCTGAAGAGCGTTATGATTTATCGGCTGTTGGTCGTATGAAATTTAACCGCTCATTAAATCGTGAAGAAATTGAAGGTAGCGGCGTTTTAAGTAATGAAGACATTATTGAAGTAATGAGAAAACTTATTGCTATTCGTAATGGTCATGGTGATGTCGATGATATTGACCACTTAGGTAATCGTCGAATTCGTAGCGTTGGTGAGATGGCGGAAAACCAATTTAGAATTGGTTTGGTTCGTGTAGAGCGCGCAGTTAAAGAACGTTTATCATTAGGTGATCTTGATGCTTTAATGCCACAAGATATGATCAATGCTAAACCTATTTCAGCAGCGATTCGTGAATTTTTTGGTTCAAGCCAATTATCTCAGTTTATGGATCAAAATAACCCATTATCTGAAATTACGCATAAACGTCGTATTTCTGCATTAGGTCCTGGTGGTTTAACACGTGAACGTGCTGGATTTGAGGTGCGTGACGTACATCCAACTCATTATGGACGTGTTTGTCCAATTGAGACGCCAGAAGGTCCAAATATCGGTTTAATTAACTCATTAGCGGTTTATGCAAGAACTAATGAATACGGTTTCTTAGAAACACCTTACCGTCGAGTTATTGATGGTGTAGTTACTGATGAAATCAACTACCTATCTGCTATTGATGAAAGCACTTATGTTATAGCTCAGGCTAACTCAAATCTAGATGATGATGGTCGTTTTAAAGAAGATTTAGTTACTTGTCGCTTAAACGGTGAGTCAGGTTTGTATAATGCTGATCAAGTTCATTATATGGATGTCTCAACTCAACAGATCGTTTCTGTTGGTGCATCATTAATTCCATTCCTTGAGCATGATGATGCTAACCGTGCCTTAATGGGTGCGAACATGCAACGTCAGGCAGTGCCTACTTTGAA
This sequence comes from Orbaceae bacterium lpD04, assembly GCA_036251935.1. NCBI lineage: Bacteria > Pseudomonadati > Pseudomonadota > Gammaproteobacteria > Orbales > Orbaceae > Orbus > Orbus wheelerorum. The sequence continues at coordinate 441,598 of CP133967.1, forward strand.
AGCGGAAAAACCGTTTGTAGGTACAGGTATGGAGCGAGCTGTTGCTGTTGACTCCGGTGTTACTGCCGTTGCACGTCGTGGCGGTACGGTACAATACGTTGATGCATCACGAATCGTAATTAATGTTAATTCAGATGAAATGTATTCAGGCGAAGCTGGCATTGATATCTATAATTTAACTAAATATACTCGTTCAAACCAAAATACATGTATTAACCAAATTCCATGTGTTGAATTAGGCGAAAAAGTTGATCGTGGTGACGTGTTAGCCGATGGTCCGTCAACGGATTTAGGTGAACTTGCATTAGGTCAAAATATGAGAGTGGCATTTATGCCATGGAATGGTTATAACTTTGAGGATTCTATTTTAGTTTCTGAAAAAGTGGTTCAAGATGACCGTTTTACCTCTATTCATATTCAAGAATTATCATGTGTTTCTCGCGATACTAAATTAGGTGCTGAAGAAATTACTGCTGATATTCCAAATGTAGGCGAGTCAGCGCTTTCTAAACTTGATGAATCAGGTATCGTTTATATCGGGGCAGAAGTTAAAGGCGGTGACATCTTAGTTGGTAAAGTAACGCCAAAAGGTGAAACACAGCTAACACCTGAAGAGAAATTACTTAGAGCTATCTTTGGTGAAAAAGCGTCTGATGTTAAAGATACTTCATTACGTGTACCAAACGGTGTTTCCGGTACGGTTATTGATGTTCAAGTATTTACACGTGATGGTGTTGTTAAAGACAAACGTGCACTTGAAATTGAAGATATGCAGCTAAAACAAGCGAAAAAAGATTTAACTGAAGAGTTGAAAATCTTAGAAGCCGCATTGTTTGCGCAAATCAAAGATGTTTTAGTTTCAGGTGGCATTGAAGCAAGTAAACTTGACGCATTACCTCGTGAAAAATGGTTGACTATCGGTTTATCTAAAGAAGATAAGCAAGCTAAGCTAGAAGAGTTAGCAGCTCAGCACGATGAGATTAAAGTTGATTTCAATAAACGACTTGACGCTAAACGCATGAAAATCACTCAAGGTGATGATCTGCAGCCTGGTGTATTAAAAATCGTTAAGGTGTATTTAGCTGTTAAACGCCAAATTCAACCTGGTGATAAAATGGCCGGTCGTCATGGTAATAAAGGGGTTATCTCAAAAATTAATCCAATTGAAGATATGCCATATGATGAAGATGGATGCCCTGTCGATTTAGTTCTAAATCCATTAGGTGTTCCATCACGTATGAATATCGGTCAGGTTTTGGAAACTCACTTAGGGATGGCTGCTAAAGGTATCGGTAATAAAATTGATACTATGCTTAAAGAGCAACAAGAACTTGCTAAGCTTCGTGAATTTATTCAAAAAGCTTACGACCTTGGACTTGGTGCTGCTCAAGAAGTCAATGTTGCAGATTTTTCTGATCGAGAAGTGATGACGCTTGCACAAAATCTTCGTAATGGTATGCCACTTGCAACACCTGTATTTGATGGTGCTAAAGAGTCGGAAATCAAAGCATTACTTGAATTAGGTGATATTCCAACATCAGGCCAAATTAATTTATATGATGGTCGAACAGGTGAAAAATTTGAGCGTCCAGTAACGGTTGGTTACATGTATATGCTCAAACTAAATCACCTTGTTGATGATAAAATGCATGCACGTTCAACAGGTTCATATAGTTTAGTTACTCAGCAACCTCTTGGTGGTAAAGCTCAGTTTGGTGGTCAGCGATTTGGTGAGATGGAAGTGTGGGCACTTGAAGCTTATGGTGCTGCATATACATTACAAGAAATGTTGACAGTAAAATCAGATGATGTAAACGGCCGTACGAAGATGTATAAAAATATCGTAGATGGCGATCATAGTATGGAACCTGCGATCCCTGAATCATTTAACGTATTGTTAAAAGAGATTCGTTCGCTTGGTATCAATATTGAATTAGATGAAGAGTAATTTTATCTAATTTAAAGATTTGCTATTTATACGGGTAATCGTTAGCTATATAACGATTACCCCGTTGGTTTAACTCCATAGGAGCCAATTCGTGAAAGACTTATTAAAGTTTCTAAAAGCACAAACTAAAACTGAAGAGTTTGATGCTATTAAAATTGGGTTAGCGTCACCAGACATGATCCGTTCGTGGTCATTTGGTGAGGTTAAAAAACCAGAAACCATTAATTACCGTACATTTAAACCTGAGCGTGATGGTTTATTTTGTGCAAGAATTTTTGGGCCAGTTAAAGATTATGAATGCTTATGTGGTAAATATAAGCGTTTGAAACACCGTGGTGTGATCTGTGAAAAATGTGGTGTTGAAGTTACTCAAGCTAAAGTCCGTCGTGAGCGTATGGGCCATATTGAGCTTGCTTCACCAACTGCGCATATTTGGTTTTTAAAATCGTTACCATCTCGTATTGGTTTATTACTTGATATGCCACTACGTGATATTGAGCGAGTACTTTATTTTGAATCATTTATGGTTCTTGATGGTGGAATGACTAATCTTGATCGTGGTCAAATTCTAACTGAAGAGCAATATTTAGATGCACTTGAAGAGTTCGGTGATGAATTCGATGCACGTATGGGTGCTGAAGCTATTCAAGAATTATTACGTAATTTAGATTTGAATGCGGAATGTGAACTATTACGTGATGAGTTAACCACAACGAATTCTGAAACGAAACGTAAAAAACTAACAAAACGTATTAAGATCCTAGAGGCATTTATTCTTTCTGAGAATAAGCCTGAATGGATGATCTTAAATGTATTACCTGTTCTTCCACCTGACTTACGTCCATTAGTGCCGTTAGATGGTGGTCGTTTTGCAACGTCTGATCTTAATGATTTATATCGTCGAGTGATCAACCGTAATAACCGTTTAAAACGTTTATTAGACTTAGCTGCGCCAGATATTATTGTACGTAATGAAAAACGTATGTTACAAGAATCTGTGGATGCGCTATTAGATAATGGCCGTCGTGGACGTGCAATTACTGGTTCAAACAAGCGCCCATTAAAATCACTTGCTGATATGATTAAAGGTAAGCAAGGTCGTTTCCGTCAAAACTTGTTAGGTAAACGTGTTGACTATTCTGGTCGTTCTGTAATTACAGTAGGTCCTTATTTACGTCTACACCAATGCGGTTTACCGAAAAAAATGGCACTTGAACTTTTTAAACCATTTATTTACGGCAAATTAGAGCGTCGTGGTTATGCTACAACCATCAAAGCTGCTAAGAAAATGGTTGAGCGTGAAGATGCTATTGTTTGGGATATTTTAGATGAAGTTATTCGTGAACATCCCGTTTTATTAAACCGAGCGCCAACACTTCATAGATTGGGTATTCAAGCCTTTGAGCCAATATTAATTGAAGGTAAAGCAATTCAGTTGCATCCATTAGTTTGTGCGGCATTCAATGCTGACTTCGATGGTGACCAAATGGCTGTTCACGTTCCATTAACGATAGAAGCTCAAATTGAAGCTCGTGCGTTAATGATGTCGACGAACAATATCCTATCTCCAGCGAGTGGTGAGCCAATTATTGTCCCATCACAAGACGTTGTATTGGGTCTTTACTATATGACTCGTGATAGAGTCAATGCTAAAGGCGAAGGCATGGTTTTAACTGGGCCAAAAGAAGCTGAAAAACTTTATCGACTTGGATTAGCTGAACTTCATGCTCGTGTTAAAGTTCGTATTACTGAATATAGTCGTAATGACGCTGATGAATGGGTTCCTTCTATTTCATTAGTCGATACGACTGTTGGCCGTGCCATTTTATGGTTAATTATGCCAAAAGGATTGCCATTCTCTGTTGTCAATCAGCCGTTAGGTAAAAAAGCGATTTCAAAAATTCTAAATGTTTGCTATCGCCAATTAGGTATGAAAGAAACTGTTATTTTAGCTGATCAGGTTATGTATACTGGTTTTGCATATGCTGCTCGTTCGGGTGTATCTGTTGGTATTGATGATATGGTCATTCCAGCTAAGAAAGTTGAAATTATTACCGAAGCTGAAGCGGAAGTTGCTGAGATCCAAGAGCAGTTCCAGTCTGGTTTAGTTACCGCTGGTGAGCGTTATAATAAAGTTATCGATATTTGGGCTGCGGCTAACGAACGCGTAGCTAAAGCGATGATGGATAATTTATCAACAGAGAAAGTTATCAATAGAGAAGGTAAGGAAGAGTCACAACCATCTTTCAATAGTATCTATATGATGGCCGATTCTGGTGCTCGAGGTTCTGCTGCGCAGATTCGTCAGCTTGCTGGTATGCGTGGTTTAATGGCAAAACCAGATGGCTCGATTATTGAAACGCCAATTACTGCAAATTTCCGTGAAGGGTTGAACGTACTTCAGTACTTTATCTCTACCCATGGTGCACGTAAAGGTTTAGCCGATACTGCATTAAAAACAGCTAACTCAGGTTACCTAACTCGTCGTTTAGTTGACGTTGCGCAAGATCTTGTCGTTATTCAAGACGATTGTGGTACTCATGAAGGCGTTGTAATGACTCCAGTTATTGAAGGTGGTGATGTTAAAGAGCCACTTCGTGAGCGTGTGCTAGGACGAGTTACTGCTGAAGATGTGTTAAAACCAGGATCTGCTGATATTTTAATTCCACGTAATACATTACTTGATGAAAGTTTCTGTGATTTATTAGAAGCAGAATTGATTGATAGTGTTAAAGTTCGTTCAGTGGTTTCTTGTAATACTGATTTCGGTGTTTGTGCTAACTGTTATGGTCGTGATTTAGCCCGTGGTCACTTAGTTAATAAAGGTGAGGCAATTGGTGTAATTGCAGCGCAATCGATTGGTGAACCAGGTACGCAGTTAACGATGCGTACGTTCCATATCGGTGGGGCCGCATCGAGAGCCGCAGCTGAGTCAAGTGTCCAAGTTAAAAATAACGGTATTATCAAATTATCTAATGCGAAATTTGTTATCAATCCAGAGAAGAAACTTGTTATTACCTCGCGTAATACTGCATTAACGATTATCGATGAGTTAGGTCGAATGAAAGAAACCTATAAGGTTCCTTACGGTGCGATTTTAACTAAAGGTACTGGTAGTACAGTTAAAGCTGGTGAAACAGTTGCAAACTGGGATCCGCATACGATGCCAGTCGTATCTGAAGTACAAGGCTTTATCAAATTTGTTGATATGGTTGATGGTCAATCAATTACACGTCAAACAGATGATTTAACTGGCTTATCTTCAATTGTGGTACTTGATGTTGCTGAAAGGGCAACTGTTGGTAAAGATTTGCGTCCAGCAATTAAAATTGTCAATGCTAAGGGTAAAGATGTAATTGTTACTGGCTCTGAAATGCCTGCACAATACTTCCTACCAGGAAAAGCATTAGTGCAATTAGAAGATGGTGCTCAAATTAATATCGGTGATGTTTTAGCGCGTATTCCTCAAGCTTCTGTTGGTACTAAAGATATCACCGGTGGTTTACCACGCGTTGCAGACCTATTTGAAGCGCGTAAACCAAAAGAGCCAGCTATTCTTGCTGAAGTTGATGGTATTGTTTCATTTGGTAAGGAAACAAAAGGTAAACGACGTTTGGTTATTTCGCCTGCCGATGGTAGTGAGCCATATGAAGAGATGATCCCTAAATGGCGTCAACTTAACGTATTTGAAGGTGAGCATGTAGAACGCGGTGATGTAATCTCTGATGGACCAGAATCTCCTCATGATATTTTACGCTTAAGAGGCGTTAATGCGGTAACACGTTATATTGTGAACGAAGTTCAGGAAGTTTACCGCTTACAAGGCGTAAAAATCAATGATAAACACATTGAAGTAATTGTTCGCCAAATGCTACGTAAAGCAACTATCGGTCATACAGGTAATTCTCGTTTATTAGAAGGTGAGCAACTAGAAGTTTCTCGCATTAAGATAATGAACCGTGAACTTGAAGCGCAAGGTAAAGAGCCTGCATCTTATATGCATGATTTATTAGGTATTACTAAAGCGTCATTAACGACTGAATCATTTATTTCTGCAGCGTCATTCCAGGAAACAACACGAGTGTTAACTGAAGCCGCAGTCGCAGGTAAAAATGACGAACTTCGTGGTCTGAAAGAAAATGTTATTGTTGGACGATTAATTCCAGCAGGAACAGGTTATGCATACCATAAAGAGCGTGCACGTAAACGCGCATTAGTCACTGATACTCATGTTACACCAGATTCGATTGTGACTGCTGAAGAAGCAACAGCTAATTTAGCTGAATTACTTAATTCAACTGATGAAGCATAAGCTTTAACCGTATATAAAAACCACTCTCTTGAGTGGTTTTTTTTTGAGTTTTTCGTTATTTTTTTGTTGTAAGGTGCCATTATAGTATAAAATATCGCCAATTTGATTATACTGATATTTTGTTAATGCAGGAAACATCATTGATGGAATAGTTGCATTTCTTCATTTTAATGCTAATAATAATAGACTACTTGAATTTGTTGGCCTATATAATGATCATTCCTTGGCAAGATTTAGAACAAGATACATTACTCAACATTATTGAAAGTTTCGTTTTGCGTGAAGGTACGGATTACGGCTTTGCAGAAAAAACATTAGCTGAAAAAGTTGATGATGTTAGTAAACAACTGCAGCAAGGTAAAATCGTTATTATTTGGTCAGAGTTACATGAAACCATTGATTTAAAACAGGCTAATGAATTAGTGTAACACAATGAGAAGTAAGCATTATCATGAGTAAAATTAATTTTGATATATTATTCAGTAGATAAATTTGGTATAGTAGTACCGCATAATAACTAGAAATTGTATAACTGGAGTAGGACCTAATGATTATTAGTAAACAACAATCCGATACAACGTTAGAATGGTTTTTATCTCATTGCCATATTCACAAATATCCCGCTAAAAGTACATTAATTCATCAAGGTGAAAAAGCCGAAACGTTATACTATATCGTAAAAGGCGCTGCTGCAGTTTTAATTAAGGATGATGAAGGTAAAGAGATGATTTTATCTTATTTAAATCAAGGTGAGTTTATTGGTGAACTTGGTTTATTTGAAGATGGAATGGAACGAAGTGCTTGGGTTAAGGCTAGAACCAGTTGTGAAGTTGCTGAAATATCATATAAAAAATTTAAACAGCTTATTCAAGTCAACCCCGATATTTTAATGAAACTTGCCGCACAGATGGCTAGTCGTTTGCAAATAACTTCAGAAAAAGTAAGCAATCTAGCATTTCTTGATGTTGCAGGTAGAATTGCCCAAACTTTATTAAATCTCGCTAAGCAGTCTGATGCAATGACCCATCCAGATGGGATGCAAATTAAAATCACTCGTCAAGAAATTGGTCAGATTGTGGGCTGTTCAAGAGAAACAGTTGGACGAATTCTGAAAATGCTAGAAGAACAACATTTAATTTCTGCCCATGGCAAAACTATTGTTGTTTATGGTACTCGATAATCATTTTATAATGATATAAATAGGAAAGGCATGTCGCAACAAAAACATATTCCCAATCATGTCGCAATTATTATGGATGGAAATGGGCGGTGGGCCAAAAATCGAAATCAACTAAGAGTTGTTGGGCATAGAGCAGGGTTAAAAGCAGTAAGAAAAGTTGTTCGCCATGCTAGTTTTATCGGTATAAAGGCGTTAACCCTGTATGCTTTTAGTAGTGAAAACTGGAAAAGACCAGAGCAAGAAGTTTCCTCATTGATGTCCTTATTTGTCTATGCTTTGAATCGAGAAGCAAAAACACTCAATAAAAATAATATTCGTTTAAATATTATTGGCGATATTTCGCGTTTCTCAGCTCAATTACAGGCAATGATTGCTGATGTTCAAAATATGACGCGTAATAATACGGGCTTAGTATTAAATATTGCAGCGAATTATGGTGGACGATGGGACATTACCCAAGCAATTAAACAAATTATTAGTAAAGTTGATAACAATTTATTATCGATCGATGAAATTAATGAAGATATCGTAAATGAACAACTTTCATTACATGATTTACCGGCGATTGATTTGGTGATAAGAACTGGCGGTGAACATCGAATTAGTAATTTTTTACTGTGGCAAATTGCTTATTCTGAATTTTATTTTACTGATATACTATGGCCTGATTTTGGTTTAGATTCACTTGACGAAGCTATTTCGATCTTCAATAAAAGAGAGCGACGTTTTGGTCAAGTTATTGATTGTTAAAAAATAGGACTCATAATGTTAATTCAGCGTATATTGGCAGCTATTGTATTAATTCCTCTCGTTATCTTATGTTTGTTTTTCTTACCATTGATGGGGTTTATCTCTATTATGGTAATTATTTGTGGTCTTTGTGCATGGGAATGGGCTCAGTTTTTACAAATAAAAACGATTAAAAATCGGCTTCTATTTGCGCTGATATTTACACTTTTTATCGCTATTATTTATTACTTATCGACTCTTATTAGTAGCCAAGCTAGCATATTTAAATATATTTTGCTGGCGTCTTTAATTTGGTGGTTAGTTGCTTTACTGCTAGTAATTAGTTATCCCAATTCAGTTCGGATCTGGAAAAATAAGTGTATTAAGACGCTATTTGCTTGTTTCACATTAGTGCCTTTTTTCATCGGCATGGTTGAGTTAAGGCAGATTAATTATAGCCATGATTCATTTCAAGGTGCATTTTGGTTACTTTATGTATTAGTTTTAGTGTGGGCAACAGATTCAGGTGCTTATTTTGCTGGAAGGGCATTTGGTAAACATAAGTTAGCGCCAAAAGTTTCACCGGGTAAGACTATAGAGGGGCTACTTGGCGGTGTTATTTTGTCATTACTGATTAGCGTAATTGTTTATCTAAGTAATTATTTTACTATCTCTTTATATAATTTGATGGTTAGCTCTATATTTGCGATATTAGTATCAGTATTAGGTGATCTAACTGAAAGTATGTTTAAACGTGAAGCCAATATCAAAGATAGCGGGCATTTAATTCCTGGTCATGGTGGGATTTTAGATCGTATTGATAGCCTTACTGCTGCAATTCCTGTTTTTGCTGCGATTTCTCTTTATGTTTTGTAGGGCCTTAATGTGATTTGGTCTACGATAATATTTTTAATCACTATCAGTATACTTGTTACCGTACATGAGTTTGGGCATTTCATTATCGCTAGATTTTGTGGGGTCAAAGTAGAGTATTTTTCTGTTGGTTTTGGTAAAAAACTTTGGTCACATACCAGTAAAAAAGGAACAGAATATACACTTTCGGCTATTCCGTTAGGCGGTTATGTTAAGATGCTCGATGGCCGTAACCAACCATTAAATGAAGAGCAAAAAAAATTTGCTTTTAACCATAAATCAATTATTAAACGAACTGCAATTATTAGTGCGGGACCAATCGCTAATTTTATTCTAGCGATTATTGTATACTGGGTCATTTTTCAAATCGGTATTATGACTTATCCTGTGAAAATTGCTGGAACTATAATCAATACTCCAGCATCAATTGTAAATATTCCGCAAGGTGCGGAACTAAAATCTATTGCAGGCATCAAAATAGAAAGTTGGGCAGATGTTAATTCTGCGCTTATTAGTGAAATGGGCAATAGTGATATTGATCTCAGCTATACAACAAATAGTGATAAATTACACAATAAAATAGTTAATATTAAAAATTGGCAATTTGATATAGAAAAAGAATCTCCTATTACGGCATTTGGGTTGATACCCGAGCAGGTTGCAATTTATCCAATTATTAGCGCAATTGTTGATAATTCAGCCGCAATTGCCGCAGGCCTTGAAGTTAACGATGAAATTATTCGTTATAATAACCAAGATTATGATAATTGGAATAATTTTTCTCAATTAATAAAAAAAGGGGATCTGATAACACTAACAATAAAGCGTAAAAATGAGATTTTCACACTCAATTTACAGCCAAAACTTAGTGTTAATGAAAAAGGAGAAACGGTTGGAATTGCAGGAATTTATCCAAGCAATAACACAATCGTAAAACAGTATGATATAGTAAGCGCATTTGTTAAAGGATTTGAGCAAACAGGATTAACAATAAAGCAGGTAACAAGGTCATTTTATCAGTTAGTGACGGGTGTTATTAGCATTAAGAATTTATCTGGTCCTATTTCGATTGCTAAAGGCGCAGGACAAACAGCGAGTTATGGTATTGTTCCATATTTATTTTTTTTAGCATTTATTAGTATTAGTTTAGGTGTAATTAATCTTGTTCCTTTGCCGATGTTAGATGGTGGGCATCTTTTATTTTTGTTAATTGAAAAAATAAAAGGGTCGCCAGTGTCAAATAAAGTACAAGAAGTGTTTTATCGGGTAGGTTTTATTTTATTGATGATTATAATGGGTACTGCGTTATTTAACGATTTTGTACGCTTATGATTGTGATTAAATGGAGTAACATATAATGAAAGGTGAGCCTCACAAATGAGAATTAGTAAATTGCTCATAGCGTCTTTGTTTTTTAGTTCTTTTACGTATAGCCAAGTGGCATTTGCTGCTGATGATTTTCAGGTAAAAGATATAAAATTCGAAGGATTGCAACGCGTAACACTTGGTGCTGCGTTATTAAAAATGCCCGTACAAGTGGGTGATTATGTAAACGAGTCGGATCTGGGTAATATTATTAAATCGCTATATACCAGTGGCAATTTTGAAAATATTACGGTTTCTCGTGATGGTAATATATTAATTATCAATGTACAAGAACGTCCTACTATTGCAAGCATCACATTCTCAGGTAACAAGTCAGTAAAAGATGACATGTTAACATCAAATTTAGATAGCTCTGGAGTGAGAGTTGGTGAGTCATTAGATCGCACAACCTTATCCGCTATTGAAAAAGGCCTTGAAGACTTTTACTACAGTATTGGTAAATATAACGCTAAAGTTAAAGCGGTTGTAACGCCATTGTCTCGTAATCGTGTTGATTTAAAGTTAGATATCGCTGAAGGCGTATCTGCACAAATAGATCAGATTAATATTGTAGGGGCTAAGGCTTATTCTTCAGATGAACTAATCTCTCGTTTCTCACTAAGAGATGAAGTTCCTTGGTGGAATATGCTAGGCGATAGAAAATATCAAAAACAAAAATTAGCCGCGGATTTAGATGAGCTACAGGGTTTCTATCTTGATAAAGGTTATGCTCGTTTTAATATTGAATCGACACAAGTTAGTTTAACTCCAGATAAAAAAGGGATTTATGTCACTATTAATGTCCATGAAGGTGAACAATATAATTTTTCTGGAGTAGAGCTTAAAGGTAGCTATGCTGGTTATAAAGATAAAATTGATCAAATTCTGACTGAGCAAATTCATCAAGGTCAGCTTTATAATGGTAAAAAAATTACGCTGGTTGAAGATAAAATCAAAAAAATGCTTGCCGATTATGGTTATGCATACCCTAGAGTGATAACTCATCCAGAAATTAACGATACTGACCACACGGTTAACTTAATCGTATTTGTTGAATCTGGCCCTCGTTACTATGTTCGAAAAATTAATATTGTTGGTAATTCAGTTACTAGTGAAAAAGTTATTCGCCGAGAACTACGCCAAATGGAAGCTGCTTGGTTAAGTAATAACTTAGTTGAGCTAGGCAAAACAAGGCTAAATCGTTTAGGATTTTTCGATACAGTTGAAACGGATACACAAAAAGTACCAGGCGTTGATGACCAAGTTGATATTACCTATAAGGTTGCTGAACGAAATACGGGTAGCATAAAATTTGGTGTCGGTATCGGTTCTGATAGTGGGCTTAGCTTTAATGCTGGTATTTCACAGGAAAATTGGCTAGGTACAGGTAATAGCGTTTCATTTGATGTAAATACCACTGATTCAGATAAAACGGCGTCTCTTTCTGCTACTAACCCTTATTTTACCATTGATGGAGTTAGCTTAGGTGGTAGTCTTTATTATAATACATATCAAGCAGATAAAGAGAATGGCGATGTATCAGAATACTCAAGTAAAACATGGGGAGCTACAGCCAACTTAGGTTTCCCTATTAGTGAGACCAACTTTATCCGTTTTGGGACTGAATTTGCTAATCACTCGTTAAGTGATATGAAAGCGCAATATGGTATGTGGCGTTATTTAGAATCAATGGGTGAAAATGTCAGGGGTAAAACATCTGATGCAAGTTATGATACCAACGACCTATTAATAAATGCTTACTGGAGCTACAATACATTAGACCGAGGTTTCTTCCCAACCGAAGGATTAAAAGTCAGTGCTAATGCAAAAGTGACGACACCAGTATTTGATAATCGATATATCAAGTTTGTTGCTGATAGTTCTTATTATTATCCTTTAGATACTGACCATCAATGGGTTGCATTAGCGCGTGGCCGTTTAGGCTATGGTACTGGATTTGGTGGTAAAGAGTTACCATTTTATGAAAACTTTTATGCCGGTGGCTCATCTATATTAAGGGGCTTTAAATCAAATACCGTAGGGCCAAAAGCTATCTACTTTAATAACCCGAATTGTAATTTATCCAATCAGAGCCAATGTAGAGTATCATCAGATGCCGTTGGTGGTAACGCATTAGCCTTTGTTAGTGGTGAGTTAATTGTACCAACACCATTTGCTAGTGAAAAATATTCAAATAGTATTCGAACATCGCTATTTGTTGACGCCGGTACTGTATGGGATACCGAATGGGATATGAAAGGAAATAATATGCCTGATTATAGTTCGCCATCTGATATTCGTGTTTCAGCCGGGCTTGCCGTACAATGGATGTCACCATTAGGCCCATTAGTGTTCTCTTATGCTCAGCCAATCAAGAAATTTGATGGTGATTCTTCGCAGCAGTTCCAGTTTAATATTGGTTCTACTTGGTAAATTGTTAGTATTTAATATAAAAGGTGATTAGAGTGAAAAAATTTATATCAGTTATGGGATTAGGTTTAGTATTATTAAGTGGTATGGCTTTTGCTGACACAAAAGTAGCGGTTGTTGATGTGGTTTCAATTTTACAACAAATGCCACAAAGAGAATCTGTTGGCAAAGCGCTTGATGCAGAGTTTGAATCACGAGCTAAGGTTTTGAAAGAAGAAGAGAAAAAGGCCTATGATGCTAACCAAAAATTACAAAAAGAAGGCATGACGTTATCGGCTTCAGAAAAAACGAAACTAGCTAATCTTATTAAAGCATTTGAAGATAAAGCAAAAGGTTTTTCTGCTGACTATCGTAAACGCGAAAATGAAGAAGCAGGCAAACTATTAGCAAAAATTGGCGAAGCCGTGAAAAAAGTTGCAGCTGAACAAAAGTATGATTTAGTTTTAAAAGCTGAAGCTGCTTTTTATGCAACTGACTCTGTTGATATAACAAGTCAAGTTTTGGCACAGGTCAAAAAATAATGCATGTGTATAAGTTAAAGGAATTAGCGGAAAAATTAGATGCTGTTTTAGTTGGTGATGAAAATACGATTATTACTAGTATTGCGTCTATGGCTAATGCAGAGCAAAGCCAGATTACTTTTTTATCTGATAAAAAATATCAAGATCAGTTACAAACTTGTCAGGCGACCGCTGTTGTTTTGACTGAAGAGAGTTTACCTTATTGGAATGGCGCAGCGTTGGTCGTGAGTAATCCTTACTTAACATATGCAAGGCTTGCTCAGTTACTTGATACTACGCCATTGCCAGCAAAAGAAATTGCATCATCTGCGGTGATCGCAAATGATGTTATTTTAGGACAAAATGTTGCTATCGGTGCTAATGCAGTTATTGATAGTGGTGTAGAGCTTGGTGATAATACGATTATTGGTGCCGGCTGCTTTATTGGTCAAAATAGTAAGATTGGTAGAAATACCAAACTATGGGCTAATGTTTCCGTTTATCATAATATTCAAATTGGTGATAATTGCCTAATTCAATCTGGCGCAGTAATTGGTTCTGATGGGTTTGGGTATGCAAATGATCGTGGAAACTGGATCAAAATTCCTCAATTAGGCCGAGTTATTATTGGTAATAACGTTGAAATTGGTGCATCGACGACAATTGATCGCGGAGCACTTGATGATACGATTATTCGTGATGGTGTTATTATTGATAATCAATGCCAGATTGCCCACAACGATTATATTGGTGAACATACTGCTGTCGCTGGTGGTGTGATTATGGCCGGTAGTCTAAAAATTGGTAAATATTGTTTGATTGGTGGTGCAAGTGTCATCAATGGTCATATGGAAATTTGTGACAAAGTTACTGTCACGGGAATGGGTATGGTGATGCGGCCCATTACCACACCGGGGATTTATTCTTCAGGAATTCCTTTGCAAGAAAACAAAGTATGGCGTAAAACAGCCTCATTAGTATTACATATTGATGAGATGAATAAACGATTAAAATCGTTAGAGAAGAAGCTATTAAAATTCTCGACGTAAGCTATATCGGCCTGTATAATGCATGGCTATTTTATAAACTTTTTTGTGTTTACCTTGTAGGGGCAAGTCCTTTTGATTGCAAAAACACAATTTAACTCATGATTCTGAGGTTCAAAGATGCAAGTTTCGGTGGAAACAACACAAGGATTAGGGCGACGTTTAACGATAACTATTCCATCAGAAGATATCCAAAAAGCGATTAGTAAAGAGCTAACTAATACTGCGAAAAAAGTCCGTATTGACGGATTTCGTAAAGGTAAAGTTCCATTAAAAATTGTTGAGCAGCGCTATGGAGCATCGATTTTACAAGATGCCTTGAGTGAATTAATGCAACGTAATTTTATCGAAGCGATTATTCAAGAAAAAATCAATCCAGCAGGTTCTCCAAATTATATTCCAACACAATATAAAGAAGGTGAAGATTATCCATTTACTGTTGAATTTGAAGTCTATCCTCAAGTAGAAATTAAAGATCTTGATAAGATTGAAGTCGAAAAACCAGTTGTTGAAGTTGTTGATGCTGATATCGAAACAATGCTTGAGACATTACGTAAACAACAAGGAACTTGGAAAGAAGTAGCCAAAGATGCCCAAGATCAAATGCGTGTTGTTTTTGACTTTTTAGGTACTGTTGACGGTGAAGAGTTTGAAGGCGGAAAAGCGACTGATTTTGCGCTTGTATTAGGTCAAGGACGAATGATCCCTGGGTTTGAAGACGCTATTTTAGGTCATAAAGCGGGCGATAGCTTTGATATTAATGTAACGTTCCCTGATGATTATCACGCTGAAAACTTAAAAGGTAAACCTGCAAAATTTGCATCAACCTTGAAAAAAGTTGAAGAGTTAGAATTACCAGAATTAACGACTGATGTGATTAAACGTTTTGGTATTGCTGATGGTACGCTTGATAGCTTAAAAGCTGAAGTAAGCAAAAATATGCAAAGAGAGTTGAAAGCGACTGTACGTAATAAAATCAAAGCACAAGTGATTGATGGACTTGTCAAACATAATGAAATTGATGTTCCATCGCCACTTATTGATCGTGAAATTGATGTCTTACGTCAACAAGCTATGACACGTTTTGGTAACAACGCTCCTCAAGCGATGGAATTACCGAAAGAGTTATTTGAAGTTGAAGCTAAGCGCCGTGTAGTTATTGGATTACTATTTAGTGAAATCATTGAAAGTAATAAACTAACAGCTGATGACAGCCGAGTGAAAGAACTTATCGATGAAATAGCAACAGCATACGAAGATCCAAAAGAAGTTGTTGCCTATTATAGTAAAGATAAAAAAGCGTTAGATAACTTAAAATCAGTCGCATTAGAAGATCAAGTTGTTGATTTACTACTTGAAAAAGCTAAAGTAACCGATAAGTCATATTCATTTTCGGAATTAATGAATCAACAACCAGCATAATGTGAGTTGATTTTTTAATCAAATTATAGCCCAAAATAAGAGTTCTCTTTTTTGGGCTGTTTTATTTAGTTAGGAGGAAAAATGTCTTATAACAATAATTCATTTGAGGAAAGAATGAGCGTTGTACCAATGGTTGTAGAACAAAGTTCTAGAGGTGAAAGGGCATATGACATCTATTCTCGGCTTTTAAAAGAACGTATTATTTTTATGACAGGGCAAGTTGAAGATCATATGGCAAATTTGATCGTTGCTCAAATGCTATTTTTAGAAGCAGAAAACCCTGAAAAAGATATTTATCTTTATATAAATTCTCCTGGTGGCGTGATAACTTCAGGTATGTCTATTTATGATACGATGCAGTTTATTAAACCAGATGTCAGTACGATTTGCCTTGGTCAAGCGTGTTCTATGGGGGCATTTTTACTAACGGCTGGGGCTAAAGGTAAGCGTTATTGTTTGCCTAATGCAAGAGTAATGATTCATCAGCCATTAGGTGGATATCAGGGGCAAGCTTCTGATATACAAATTCATGCTAAAGAAGTTTTAAAAGTAAAAAATAGAATGAATGAATTAATGGCATTACATACAGGTCAAAAATTAGAAATTATTGAGAAAGATACTGACCGCGATAATTTTATGTCAGCACAGCAAGCTGTTGACTATGGATTAGTTGACGCTATTTTTGATAAAAGACCATAATATTATTAGCGCTTGAACAGGCTATTTCAGTTATTTTAAGTATATTCTAATAACAGGTGAGTGAAATGAATAAAGAGAAGTCAGGAAAATTACTTTACTGTACTTTTTGTGGTAGAAGCCAGCATGAAACAAAGAGATTAATTGAATGTTCATCATCAATCTATATTTGTGATGAGTGTATTAACTCTTTAAATGAAATGCTAAAAAGTGATGAGACCGAATTTACTCATCAAGAGCAAATATCGACGAAGCCACTGCCAACTCCACATGAAATTAGAGCGCACTTAGATGAGTATGTTATTGGGCAAGAGCGAGCGAAAAAAGTTCTTTCTGTCGCCGTGTATAATCATTATAAACGTTTACGTGCGACTAAATCTCAAGATGGTGTGGAGTTAGGAAAAAGTAATATATTACTTATCGGACCTACCGGTAGTGGTAAAACATTACTCGCTGAAACGCTTGCGCGCTTCCTTGATGTCCCTTTTGCGATGGCTGATGCAACCACATTAACTGAAGCTGGTTATGTTGGTGAAGATGTTGAAAATATTATCCAAAAGTTATTACAAAATTGTGATTATGATGTTGAAAAAGCACAGCGCGGTATTATCTACGTTGATGAGATCGATAAAATTTCTCGTAAATCAGATAACCCTTCAATTACTCGAGATGTTTCAGGTGAAGGTGTTCAACAGGCATTATTGAAAATAATCGAGGGAACGGTTGCATCTGTTCCACCTAAAGGTGGAAGAAAACATCCACAACAAGAGTTTTTGCAAGTTGATACATCTAAAATATTATTTATTTGTGGTGGTGCGTTTGCAGGGCTTGATAAAGTGGTTGCTAACCGAGTTTCGATTAACTCAGGTATTGGTTTTGGTGCGGAAGTTAAAGTTGAAAAACAAAAAGCCACTGAATCAGAGCTTTTAGCTCAAATAGAGCCAACGGATCTAATTAAATTTGGTTTGATCCCGGAGTTTATTGGTCGACTCCCTGTTATTGCTTCGCTTACTGAGCTTGATAAAGCGGCTTTAATCCAAATTTTGACAGAACCCAAAAATGCATTAACTAAGCAGTATCAGGCATTATTTGATTTAGAGAATGCTAATTTAGAATTTACTAAAGATGGATTAGAAGCGATTGCTGACAAAGCGATGAAACGAAAAACAGGTGCTAGGGGCTTACGTTCAATTGTTGAGAATATCTTGTTGGACATTATGTATGATTTACCGTCATTAAAAAATGTCGATAAAGTTCTCGTGACAAAAGATACAATTGAAAAACAAATGCTTCCTGAGATTCTTTATAAAAAATAATCCTAACCTGCATTCTTTTTATAATAAGAATGCAGGTTCTTAATCTTAAATGCGATTTTGTCACAAAAAAATATGATTAACTAATCTAAATTATAAATAAAGCTATTCAATTTAATAACGTAGCACTAAGTTATTTGCTCTTACTGTTAATCGTTATTACTAAAAAGTAAGTATAAATACTCTATTTACTTCCCTATTTTCAACCACAATATGCACTGCGTTAATACTGTAAATATAAGTAGGGTTGAATATTAATAATTAGACCCTATATAGATTGAATATGAAATTGATACTGTCAGAGAGCGCGATATGAGAACAAAACAACCAAAACAGGTAATGCCAGTTCTACCACTACGAGATGTTGTGGTGTTTCCTCACATGGTTATTCCATTGTTTGTTGGTCGAGACAAATCTATTCGTTGTTTAGAAAGAGCAATGGAGATGGATAAGCAAGTTTTCTTGGTTACCCAAAAAGATGCAACTCAAGATGATCCACAAGAAAATGATCTATTTTCTATTGGTACAATAGCTAATATATTACAATTATTAAAATTACCTGACGGTACAATAAAAGTGCTCGTTGAAGGTATTGAAAGAGCAAAACTGGTCAATATAGTTGAGCAAGATGATGATGAATTTTTTATCGGTAATATTTCTCAAGTAAAAGAGCCTAATAGTGATTTAGATAATGAAGCATTAGTTAGGGTTGTATTATCTAATTTTGAAGAGTATTCAAAACTAAATAAAAAAATCACACAAGAAGTTGTTGATTCAATTAGACTAATTAAAGAGCCGGCACAATTAGCTGACTCTATTGCTGCTACTTTATTTATTAAAGTTGAGCAAAAACAAGAAATTTTAGGTTGTTTAGATTTAGAAAAACGATTTGAGTTTTTAGTTTCTATGATGGCGTCTGAAATTGACTTGCTACAAGTTGAAAAGAATATTCGTCAACGCGTAAAACAACAAATGGAAAAAGCTCAAAAAGAATACTATCTGAATGAGCAAATCAAAGCAATTCATAAAGAACTCGGTGACATTGAAAATAAACCCGATGAGTATGAAGATCTCAAAATTAAAATTGAACAAGCTAAGATGCCTCAAGAGGCTCTAGATAAAGTTTTAGCAGAGCTAAATAAACTTAAGATGATGCCAGCCATGTCGGCTGAAGCAACGGTTGTTCGCGGTTATATTGATTGGATGTTGCAAGTTCCATGGGCGAAAAAATCGAAAGTTAAAAAAGGTATTAAAGAAGCACAAAAAGTACTCGATCATGATCATTATGGTCTTGAGAGAGTTAAAGATCGAATTTTAGAATACTTAGCAGTTCAAGGCCGCGTTAATAAAATTAAAGGCCCTATTCTTTGCCTAGTTGGTCCTCCTGGTGTTGGTAAAACATCGTTAGGTCAATCGATTGCTAAAGCAACTGGGCGTGAATATGTTCGCATGGCGCTTGGTGGCGTGCGTGATGAAGCTGAAATTCGTGGGCATCGTAGAACATATATTGGCTCGATGCCTGGCAAATTGATTCAACGTATGGCTAAAGTTGGGGTTAAAAATCCATTATTCTTGCTTGATGAAATTGATAAGATGTCATCAGATATGAGAGGTGATCCGGCTTCTGCATTATTAGAGGTTCTTGATCCTGAGCAAAATAATGCTTTTAATGATCATTACCTAGAAGTGGACTATGATCTCTCTGATGTCATGTTTGTTGCAACAGCCAATTCAATGAATATTCCAGCCCCATTACTTGATCGAATGGAAGTTATTCGTTTATCGGGTTATACCGAGGATGAAAAACTGAATATTGCTAAACAGCATCTATTGCAAAAACAGATTGATAATAATGGACTTAAAGCGGGAGAAATTATCATTGATGACTCTGCACTTATGGCGATTATTCGGTACTATACAAGGGAAGCAGGTGTTCGTAGCTTAGAGCGTGAAATAGCGAAAATTTGCCGTAAGGTTGTTAAGCAATTAGCACTCAATAAAAAAGTCAAAAATATTGTTGTTACCGAAGATAATCTTAAAGATTTTCTGGGGGTAGAGCGTTTTGATTATGGCAAAGTTGATGGTGAAAATCGTATAGGTCAGGTTAATGGGCTTGCTTGGACTGAAGTTGGTGGTGACTTACTTACTATTGAGTCGGTTAGTGTACCAGGAAAAGGAAAGCTAACTTATACTGGTTCTTTAGGTGACGTTATGCAGGAGTCAATTCAAGCTGCACTAACAGTTGTTCGCTCAAGAGCTGAAAAATTAGGTATTAATAGCGATTTCTATGAAAAACGCGATATTCATGTTCACGTACCTGATGGCGCAACCCCTAAAGATGGACCAAGTGCAGGTATTGCAATGTGTACATCCTTAATTTCAACGCTAACTGGAAACCCAGTTAAAGCAGATGTTGCGATGACAGGTGAGATTACTTTACGAGGGCAAGTATTGCCAATTGGTGGGCTAAAAGAAAAATTGTTAGCCGCGCATCGTGGCGGTATAAAAACGGTTATTATTCCAATCGATAATGTTAAAGATCTAGAAGAGATCCCTGATAACGTAAAAGCAGAGTTAGATATTCATCCTGCAAAATGGATTGATGATGTTATTAGCGTTGCACTAGCAAATAATCCTTTTGGTATTGAGCTTATCAAACCTGAGAAAAATACCATTAAGCGACCAGTAAAGAAAAATAAAACTGTCGTTCCGGTTTCAGGCACGATTAACTAATTTTATTGAAAAATTTTAAAGGCTAGCATTTGCTAGCCTTTTTATTAACATTTATACAATAGCGAATCTCAATAGATATGGTATACTTTTCGCCATTAATATGGGGTGATATGACTACTTATTTCAGTGAATAAACGTTATAAAGATAGGTTATTCAATGGAGAACAAAGAATATGATGGAAAAAATTAGGACAGCAGCTAATAGCATTATTGTAAAAATTATTTTTAGTATAATCATTTTAGCATTCATTTTTACGGGTGTTGGTGGTTTTCTTGGTTTCGGTTCGAGTGCTAAAGATGAACAAGTGTATATTGCAAAAGTTGATGGTGAAGGGATCAGCCGTAATACTTTTGAAAAGCAAGCACAAGAATTAATACAGAAAAATAGCCATTTAATTGGCGATGGTAGCGATGACTCTTTTGTTAAAATGATTCGCGCTTCTGTATTATCAAATCAAATTGATAATTATTTAGCCTATAAATTTGCAGACTCTTTAAATGCAAATATTAGTGATGAACAAGTAAAAATGGAAATTCGTAAGCAACCTGTTTTTTTCGAAAATGGGCGTTTTAATAACCAGCGATATTTACAGTTATTAGCAGCGAATGGCTATACACCTGATACTTATGCAGATGGTTTACGTTCAGCTATTAAGCAGCAACAGGTAATGGATGCACTATTTTTAACTGACTTCGTTCTACCAACTGACTCAGATATTTCTTTACTAGACAATCAAACTAGAGCCATCTACTTAGCTAATTACTCAATTGATAACATCAATGATAATGATGCTTTAGCGGTTTCTGATGATGAAATTAAAAATTATTATGATACTAATAAGCAAGAGTTCTATCATGATAAACGAGTGAAAATGAAGTTTGTTACTAACTTCTTACCTGCAATAAAGCAAGATATACAAGTGTTACCATCAGAAGTTGAAAAGTATTACGCTGACAGCAAAGATGGCACCATGATACCAGAAAAACGCCTATATAGTGTTCTTTCATTTACTAGTTTAGATGCGGCGCAAAAAGAATATAATTTGATGAGCAAAATGCAAGGTAAACAGCGCTCATCAACAAAAATGGATAGTCTTGGTTGGTTTGCTTTGGATGAAAAATTACCAGAATTATTAACTAAGATTAAACTAGATACTATCGGTAGTATATCTAAGCCCCTTGAGCAAGACGGTGACTTCTATATTATTCGTTTAGATCAAATTGAAAAAGCAAAAAAATTACCTTTTGAATATGCTAAAGCGTCGATTCACGATTTACTTTATCAACAAAAAATTGATAAGAAATATCGAGAACAACAAACAGCATTAGAAAAAGCAGCTAAGTTGCCCACTTTAGATGAAATTGCAAAAAAATCAGGTTTGCCATCATATGACTCTGACTGGACGTATGAAAAAGAGAATTTTTCTGTCGGCCGCTACCCTGAGATTAATGACGTTGCTTTTAGTGATGAGATGATCAAAGATGGTAAACCAACGGGAAAAATCTCTGATATTATTAATATCGCGCAATATGACGGGTCATATATTATTCAAGTTACTGATTATCAAGATGCGGGTATCTCTACTTTTGAAGATGTTAAAGACTCGATAAAAGCAAAATTGATTGCGGAAAAGAAAAAACAAATCTTTTCACAAAAAGTGGCTACGCTATTAGCTCAGCTAAAACAAACAGGCGTGGCTGATGGTTTATCTTTTGCTCAAAAAATGTCGGTAACACAAAATTTAGTTGATGACCGAATTAATGAAAAAACAGTAAAAGATGTATTTGCAACTATTCCCGCAGTAGAGGGAAATAGTTATGGGGTGACACTAATTGGCGATGATAAAGCGCAGTTTTTTGTATTAACTGGCGTCACATACCCGGAAAAAGCAGATGACTTATCTGAAAAGATAAAACCTGAAATGCTAATTTTAAATCGTAATTCTTTAGCAAAAGATTTGCGCTCAAAAGCTGAAATTAAGATTATGCCAAATGCTAATTTGTGATAAACCTCTCAGTAATTTTTGTTATTAATATAAATCTTAAAGCCACTTTCGTGGCTTTTTACATAATTGTACTACTCAAATTTATATTACAAGTAATTATGGCAAAGTAACCCGACTAGTTTTTTATCATCTAAGAGGAGTTACTAATGAAAAATTTACAACACTATGTAATGATTAGCGTACTATTTTTAAGCCCGCTATTTTATTCTTTTTCCATTTATGCAAAATCAATTAACAATCAAACAGTTCCTATAATTGAGCAACAAAAAATAGAACAAATTAATATTAATCAATCCTCTGCTGAAGATTTGGCAAGGAATTTAAATGGCATTGGATTAAATAAAGCAAAAAAAATTGTCGAATATCGTGAAAAATTTGGTCCTTTTGTATCGATAGAGCAACTAAAAGAAGTATCAGGAATTGGGCAATCTATTTTAGATGCTAACGTTGGTAAACTGATATTATAGTCGTCATTATGGAATAGAGACCTACAATTCTCTATTCCAATCTTTACTATTAAGGTACTGGCGTATTGATTATTGTTGTACCTTGACTCTAATTATCAGTATAATCATGCCCAATTCTGTTAATCTTAATAGGTTATTTTATGTCATCTTGGAATATTGCGGTTGTTGGCGCAAATGGGCAGGTAGGTAGTGCATTGATTGAATTGTTAGAACATAGTTCCCTTACAATTGATCATCTTGATTTAATCGGTAGTGATAATAGTGAAGGCGATATAGTGCGCTTTGCTGGTAAAAACTTAACAATTAAAAATATTGATCGTGTGGATTGGTCTAGCTATCATTTGGTATTTTTTGTTGTAAATCAGGATATAACTAACAAATATGCTCGATTAGCCGCGGAGTCAGGCTGCATTATACTCGATGCAACAGGTACCTTTGCATTAGATGATACAATCCCATTAATCTTACCAAAAGTTAATGAGTCATTATTAGCTGAATATCGTAATGAGAATATTATTTCAGTTGCTAACCCTATTGTTAGTCAAGCTCTGCGTTGCCTTGCAAGTTTAACTGATCTTGAAAAGTTAGATCGGTTACATATTACAAATCTTATTTCAGCTTCTTGTTATGGTAAAAAAGGTGTTAATGAGTTAGCAGGTCAAAGTGCTCGGCTTTTAAATGGTTTACCTGCAGAGAATAGTTTTTTTACTAAGCAGTTAGCTTTCAATGTTCTAACTGATTCACTCGTTGATGATGAAGTGATTGTAGAGCAAATTAGGCGTATTACCGGTAATTATCAACTTTCCATTACACTTGATTCAATGCTAGTTCCTGTTTTTTATGGGCTCACTCAATCTGTTTCTTTTACATCTGTAGCCCCGCAAAGTACAGAGCAATACGATGAATTAGTATTCGAAAAATATGGGATTAAACTATTAGCTGCAGACTATCCTACGCCAGTCACAGTTATTAATAATGAACAAAATAAAAATCAATCGATTATGTTAGCAAATGTACATCATAGTTACGGTTCTCAAGAACAAATACAATTTATGAGTGTTAGTGATAATATTCGTTACTTAGGTGCGAAAATATTATTAGAAACAGCTGAAAGTTTATTAACTAATTATGTAGATTAAGAAGAGTTGCTTTAATGAAAATCGCATTGGGTGTTGAATATGATGGTAGTCAATATTTTGGTTGGCAAAAGCAACAAAATGTTTTATCTATTCAACAAAAGCTTGAAGAAGCTTTAAGTCGTATTGCGAATCAAACGATAACGATTTTTTGTGCAGGTCGTACTGATGCTGGTGTGCACGCGACAGGGCAGGTTGTTCATTTTGAAACTGATTGTCAGCGCCCAGTAAGCGCTTGGACTATGGGCGTAAATGCTAACTTACCCGCTAATATTGCGGTCAAATGGGCGCTAATTATTGATGATTCATTTCATGCAAGGTTTAGTGCTCAGGCTCGGCGTTATCGTTATATTATTTATAATCACCCTTATCGTCACGCTATATTAAGTCGTGGTATTAGCCATTATCATCAGATACTAGATGAAAAAAAAATGCATTTAGCTGCACAATATCTACTTGGTGAGAATGATTTTAGTGCTTTTCGAGCAGCACAGTGTCAATCGCTATCTCCATGGCGAAATATTGAGCACGTTAAGGTTAGTCGTCAGGGGCATTATATCATTATTGATATACAGGCTAATGCCTTTGTTCATCACATGGTCCGCAATATTGTTGGTAGTTTGCTAGAAGTGGGTAATGGTAATAAATCAGAAGATTGGATATATGAACTCTTGCTATCTAAAGATAGAAAATGTGCAGGAGCAACGGCTAAACCAGAAGGTTTGTATCTCGTTGATGTTATTTATCCACCGCAATTTGGAATACCTAAATCGCCTCTAGGCCCTCTATTTATCATTTGATGAGAATAAGGGCTGGATTTAGATCGGCAATGATATAGTGATAGGACATTTTTTCACTATATTAATATGTTACAACAACATTTTAACGGTTAACTATTTTGTATTTATTAAAAAATAGCTATTAAGTAACTGGATAAAATAATATACAATAGTGACTGTCTTTAAGTTTGATAGTCAGTAAGAAAAAACAGAAGGTTAATAATGAGTTGGATTGAAAAAATTCTTAATAAGAATAATATCTCATCAGATCATAAAAAAGCAAATATTCCTGGTGGCGTCTGGACTAAGTGTACTAGCTGCGAACAAATTATCTATCAAGCAGAGCTTGAGCGTAATTTAGAAGTCTGTCCTAAATGTGATCACCATATGCGTATTTCTGCTCGAGTTCGGCTAAATCGCTTTTTAGATGAAGGGTCTGACGTTGAAATTGGTACTGACTTAGAGCCCAAAGATATTTTAAAATTTAAAGATTCAAAAAAATATAAAGATCGCCTTTCTAGCGCGCAAAAAGATACAAATGAAAAAGATGCAATGATTGCAATGAAGGGAACACTATTTGGTATTCCTGTTGTTACGGCATCATTCGAATTTAGCTTTATTGGTGGCTCAATGTCATCAGTTGTTGGTGCGATGTTTGTACGTGCAGCCGAGCAGGCAATTGAGAATAATTGCCCACTAATTTGCTTTTCAACTAGTGGTGGTGCGCGTATGCAAGAAGCACTATTTTCTTTAATGCAGATGGCAAAAACCAGTGCGATACTTGCTAAAATGCAAGATGCTGGATTACCTTATATTTCAGTAATGACCGATCCAACTATGGGCGGTGTATCTGCAAGTCTTGCAATGCTAGGTGATGTAAATATTGCTGAGCCGAAAGCGTTGATTGGTTTTGCCGGCCCAAGAGTTATTGAGCAAACTGTACGTGAAACGTTACCCGAAGGTTTCCAACGTAGTGAGTTTCTATTAGAAAAAGGCGCTATTGACATGATTGTTCATCGCAAAGACATGAGAGTTAAAATTGCTGGTATTCTTGCTAAAATGATGAAATTACCTGACCCATTTAGCGAAAATTTAGCTGAATCATTGATGAATAAATAATTGATTAAGTCTGTATAATATGAATACAAACATTTCAATAAAACCAAATGCCATGTCAACTTTAGATGCATGGCTATCTTATTTAGAGCAGCTTCACCCAAAGACAATTGAATTGGGTTTGGAGAGAGCGGCCAAAGTTGCTGCTCGTTTAGACATTCTTAAACCAGCCCCTTATGTTTTTACTGTTGCAGGTACAAATGGTAAAGGAACAACATGCCGCGCTCTAGAGATGATTTTACTGACAGCCGGTTTTCGTGTTGGAGTCTATAGTTCACCGCACTTATTACGTTATACCGAGCGAGTACGGATTAATAATCAAGAAGTATCTGATCATTTTCATGTCAATGCATTTGATCAGATTGAAAATTGTCGTCAAGATATCTCATTAACCTATTTTGAATATGCTACGTTATCTGCATTGTTATTATTTAAACAGGCTGATTTAGATGTTGTGATACTTGAAGTTGGCTTAGGCGGACGGCTTGATGCAACCAATATTGTTAACGCTGATGTTGCAGTTATTACCTCTATTGCTTTAGATCACATCGATTATCTTGGTAATACGAGAGAAAGTATAGGCAGAGAAAAAGCCGGTATTTTTAAAGAAAATTGTATCGCGATTGTTGGTGAGCCTGATATGCCACTATCGATTTTTGATGTCGCCCTTGAAAAACAAGTTCAATTACATTGTGTTGAACCAAATAATAATTATGATTGGCAATATCAGCAAACAAGTCAGCAATTTTGGCAATTTAAGTCAAAAAAATCAAATTATCAACAATTACCAATCGCTAAAATTCCTTTGGCTAATGCGGCGACAGCGTTAGCTGCTTTAAGTTACTCATCAATAGAAATTAGTGAAGATAGTATTCGATGTGGATTAGCGAACACTGAACTAACAGGGCGATTTCAAATTATTGATCATGATCCCATCGTTATTGTTGATGTTGCTCATAATCCCCATGCGGCAACTTACTTAAATACTCAATTAAAAAAGCTCATTACTAATAAACCTGATGTAAAAAAATTACGAATTGTTATTGGTATGTTAAAAGATAAAGATATTGCTTCTACAGTACAGATTTTACAAGCTGATGCTTGGTATTGTGCAACGCTTTACGGTGAAAGAGGTTCAAGTGCGGAGTATATTGCCGCAAATATCGTAAAAGATGTTAGCTCCGAGGTATATACTTTCCCCTCTGTTTTAGATGCGCTTAATCAAGCGAAGCATGATGCGGATAAAAATGATATTATCGTCGTCTGTGGTTCATTTCATACCGTATCTGAAGTATTAAGTTTGGTCAAAAATGAATAAAAAATATTATCAACTAGTCGGTTTTATTACATTAATTCTGTTGCTTTTACTACTAGCGCCCTATGTACTTACCAATAAATCTAAAAAAATAGAGTCAACAATACCCATTTTATCTTCTTCTAATGAAATACAGTTAGCTGATGATATTCACGAGCTTGATATTGATGAATCTGCTATTGAGTCACCAGATATTAACCCGCAAACAGAAACTAAGTCAGATACATCATTCGTTGAACGACCAAGTCAAAATATTGTAAGCCCATCTGATAAAAATTATATTATACAACTAGTTGCGCTTAAAAATAAGCAAAAGATTGAAGAGTTAGTCGCTTTGCTAAGACTAAATAATTATGATGTTTATACCGATCCAGCTGTTGCGCAAGAAGGCCAACTGACCCGGCTATTTGTCGGTTATTATCCAACTAAAGAACAAGCCGAAACGGTAATTATTGATTTAGAACATTTAACCAAATTGAAAGGTTTTATAGCCACAAATTAATTAAATTATATCGTTAATTTTTAATTTACATTGATAAATTTTATAAAAAAAGAGAGATAATATTATTATGAACTGGGTTGATTTTACTATTATTGGCATCATTGTCTTCTCTGCAATTATTAGTGTTGTGAGAGGATTTGTCAAAGAAGCCCTATCATTAGTGAGTTGGATCTGTGCGTTTTTTATCGCCAGTCAATTTTATTTTTATATTAGTGATTATTTTACTTATTTCCATGATGAGTTTGTACGCAATGCGATTGCAATTACTATTTTATTTATTGCAACGCTTATTGTATGTGCAATTATTAACTATATTATTTGCCAATTAGTACAGAAAACGGGATTATCTGGCACTGATAGAGTATTGGGGATTTTCTTCGGTATACTTAGAGGTATCTTATTAACCGCCGCGGTGTTATTTTTTGTTGATACCTTTACCCCACTTGCCAAAAGTAGCGTATGGCAAGAATCTATTTTGATCCCACATTTTGATTTTATTATTCGTTGGTTTTTTGGAGTATTACAGAGTTCATCTTCATTTTTAGCAAATTAGTGATTTGATTTAGTTAATTATCAGGAGTGATATTATGTGTGGAGTAGTAGGAATTGTTGGTTTTAGTGCCGTTAATCAATCCATCTATGATGCGTTGACGGTGTTGCAACATCGAGGCCAAGATGCTGCCGGCATTGTCACCATTGATGAGAATAATTATTTTCGGCTACGTAAAGCTAACGGCCTTGTGCAAGATGTATTCCAATCTCAGCACATGCAGCGTTTACAAGGGAATATAGGCATAGGTCATGTCCGTTATCCCACCGCTGGGAGTTCAAGTGTATCTGAATCTCAGCCTTTTTATGTCAACTCCCCATATGGTATTACACTTGCTCATAACGGTAATTTAACCAATACCAATGATCTACGAAATAATATCTTAAAAACGGCAAGACGCCATGTTAATACTAACTCCGATTCTGAAGTATTATTAAATGTGTTAGCAAGTGAGCTTGATAAGTTTACAACTTATCCATTAACGCCAGATAATATTTTTACTGCAATTGAACAGTTGCATAAAACGATCCGTGGTGCTTATGCTTGTGTCGCCATGGTGATTAGCCACGGTCTAATTGCATTTCGCGATCCAAATGGTATTCGGCCATTAGTGATTGGTAAACGAATTATTAATGATCATCAAACTGAGTACATGGTTGCATCAGAAAGTGTTGCACTTGATACACTGGATTTTGAATTTTGGCGTGATGTTGAGCCTGGTGAAGCTATTTATATTTCTCAAGATGGGCAGCTACACGCAAGACAATGTGCTAGTGATCCACAATATTGCCCATGTATTTTTGAATATGTTTACTTTGCTCGCCCTGATTCATTAATGAATGGTATTTCAGTTTATCATTCTCGAATTTTAATGGGGCAAAAATTAGGCCAAAAAATAGCCCGAGAATGGAGTGATCTTGATATTGATGTCGTTATCCCCATTCCTGAAACATCTTGTGATGCCGCATTAGAAATTGCACGTATATTAAATAAGCCCTATCGACAAGGATTTGTTAAAAATCGTTATGTTGGGCGAACTTTTATAATGCCAGGGCAAACTATGCGTCAACGCTCGGTTAGGCGTAAACTAAATGCTAATCGAATTGAATTCGAAGGCAAAAATGTGTTGTTAGTCGATGATTCAATCGTTCGAGGAACAACATCACAAGAAATTTTAGATATGGTTCGCTCTGTTGGTGCTAAAAAAATTTACTTGGCATCTGCGGCGCCAGAAATACGTTATCCCAATGTATATGGCATTGATATGCCGGTAGCTGATGAGCTCATTGCTTATAATCGCAATGCCGATGAAATAGCGCAGAAAATTGGCGCTGATAAACTTATTTTTCAAGATTTAAGTGATCTTATTGCGGCAGTAAAAGAAGGTAATACTCATCTTCAAAAATTTGAATGCTCTGTATTTGATGGAAAGTATATTACTGGTGATATTAGTCAGATTTATTTAGCTAATTTACAAAATAGCCGTAGTGATGAAAATAAAAACGCTCAAATGAGCAAAGACGCCGAAAATTTAGAAATTTATAATGTTGGACAGTAATATTCTATTATGAAAATAGTAAGTGAACATATCGCAAAAAAACGAATTGTTGTTGGAATTTCTGGCGCAAGTGGCGCGTTATACGGGATCCGGCTGTTAGAACTTTTAGCTCAAAATGAGCATGTTGAAACGCATTTAGTTATATCTAATTCGGCGCAGCAAACCATTAAATTAGAAACTGATTATTGTTACGATAAGGTGATTGGACTTGCTGATTATTTTTATGATGTTAATAATATTGCTGCTAACATTTCATCCGGTTCTTTTAAAACCGATGGCATGATTATTGTGCCATGCTCAATTAAAACATTATCTGGAATTGCCAATAGCTATAGCGATAATTTACTAATTAGAGCCGCCGACGTTACGCTAAAAGAGCGTCGTCGATTGATTTTATGTGTTCGTGAAACCCCCTTGCATTTAGGTCATATTCAATTAATGTTAACTGCCAATCAAATTGGCGCTACGATTATGCCCCTTGTTCCTGCTTTCTATCATATGCCTAAAACTATTGATGAACTAATTAACCAATCATTAAGTCGAGTTTTAGATCAGTTCGATATAAAAAATAGCTTTAATTATGTTTGGCAAGGGCGCTAATTTCTTATTCTTTACATTCTAGAGTTCGTTTCATCTTGAAAAATGGCACATAACCTAATGTGCTGTTATTTTCTATCTCAAAATTTAAATGATATATCATTGTCTAAAATACGCCATTTCTCCCTAAAAAATTAATAATTTTTATTTTATTTTGATTTTATCTCAAACCGATTATCCATTGAGTATAAAGGAATTGGGCTTTGCTTTGTTTAAAAATTAGCCAATTCTTAACAAAAAAGTCATTGATCATTTACTATCTAAACTATAAATTACCTCCTTCTTTGTAAAGAAATGTTAGTGTTTGGTTTTATTTTTTAACAATTTTTTTATTTTTAATTGCGAATAAGCTGTTGAATCTAAATCAATTATTTTGAATTAAATCTTACTTAAAAACATGTAGTATTTTTTACCACTATTTTGGGTGTTTTTTTTATTTTTTTGTAAAGAATTTCTATTTCAAAAAATACAATAATAAATATAAATAATGATGAAGGAATAATTAGGATGAAAACGGGTCTTAATTTGTCAATAACTGCTGCTTTTGTGATGGCTGCTATGAGTTGTAACATTGTTCAAGCAAATAATAATCAACCAACATTGATAAATGATAAAAATATTAATTCAATCAAATCCGATGTACCGCGAGTTTTCATTAATAATCAACAGCGCAGTTTATATCAGATAGCATTATTAAATGGTATTTCTGTATCTGAATTACGAGAACTTAATAATGGGGATTATGATAAGACAGATATCGTTAAAGTCGGTGATAGTATTTTGTTACCCGCAAACTCTCCTTTATTGCCTGATCAAATTCAAGAAAAAAAAGCAGATGATAAATATAGTAACCTACCTAGCTTAGGTTCATCTGATAAAGTTGATATGACCTCAAATAGTGATGTGATAGAGCAGCAAATTGCATCTGCATTACAAACATTAGGGCAGCAAGATTGGGATAATATGTCGTCCCAAAAAGTAAAGGAAGAACTTAATTCAAAAACACAAAATTATGCTGAAAACTATGTTCGCAATCAAGTAAATAGCCAAGTTATTGATCCTATTCGCACTGCCGCTCAAGATTTTTTGGGGCGCTTTGGTACTGCGCAATTACAGTTTGATGTTAGCGATCAAGCTAGGCTCAATAATGTAAACGTCAAACTTTTTAGCCCTTGGTATGATTCTGAAAACATGTTGGTCTTTTCACAACTAACGTATCAAGAATATGAACAAAATCGTCGTATAGGTAACTTTGGGATAGGACAGCGTTGGGACGTTGCAAATAAAAATTGGTTGCTTGGCTATAATCTGTTTTTTGACCACGATTTTACTCGTGATCATAACCGACTAGGTCTTGGTCTTGAAGCATGGTCTGATTATATGAAATTTGCCGCAAACTATTATACGCCACTCTCTGATTGGAAAGATTCTAAAGATTTCGATGATTATCTTGAAAGAGCGGCAAGAGGTTTTGATATTCGTTTTCAAGGTTACTTACCTTCTTATCCGCACTTAGGCGGCTCATTAATGTTTGAACAATATTTTGGTGAGAAGGTTGCGTTATTTGGTAAAGACAATTTACAAAAAGATCCATACGCAGTAACACTCGGTGTTGATTATACTCCTGTACCGTTATTTACCATTAAAGGTGAACATAAACAGGGGCAAGATTCCAAAAAAGCAGCAAAAGTTGAGTTAACAATGAATTACCGTTTAGGTGTGCCTTTAAAAGATCAGCTCGACCCCGATATGGTACAAGTTGCTCGCTCACTCAAGGGTAGTCGATATGATCTAGTTGATCGTAATAATTTTATTGTTCTTGAATATAAAGAGAAAAAATTTAGTGTTGATTTAGCATCGTTAGGTTTTTTTGAAGAAAATACCGTAGTTCCTCTTGGTATTGTGGTTCATAATGCAAAAAATGGCGTTACTATTTCACCATCATCATGGAACACGGTAACGGGTTTAATCGATTTAGCAGCTTTATCTTCAGTAGGCGCAAATGGTGATCTCTGTTATAACCGAACTGGTGGTTCGGCTTGTGCGGCTAGCAATTTATGGAGCTCAGTTACGACTAACGATATCAATAACTGGTCTCTTCTTGTTCCACAATATATTAACTCTATAACTGGTGAGCATAATCCGATTTCTAGTAGCGGTGTTGCTGTTCCTGGGCGTTATACAATTGATGTGTTGTTAACAGATACCAATGGAAGGACTGCTGTATCAAATACATCTTGGATTGGGATTAAACCATCATCGAATCGTCAGGTTTTACTTAATAATGTAACTCCGATAGCTGCTGGTGGATCAGGTCCATTAGGCTCAGCAACAGATCCTGCTCCAGCAGATGGTATTAATTCTATTTTTCTGCAAGCCAATCTAGTGTCTGCACCGGTTATCATTAATTCAGCAGCAACTTCGCCTATTCCGGCTAGTTTAGTAACTGGTTTTGCTGATTATGCGACATTTGCTGAATATCCATTAGATGTTTCAGCGGCTCCTTTAGCATTAGGGCAATCATACCAAGCTACTTCATTAACCGCGGGTGATCTTGAAAAAATCAATCAACTTTATTCTGCAACGAGTGGTACTAAGCAACTTACTTTTATTGCAGATAATGCTGCCCATCAATGCCCAACTAGTGTACCTGATTGTTTATTAGTTAAAAGCATCCGTAAAGTCGTAGGAAGTGGAACAATTTCCGATGATTTTTTAATTGAATTAGCAACTAGTGCATCGCTAGGTCATGTTGATGTTAGTTTAAAATTTTCAACGTATGAATCATCCTCACCTAATCATGGTTCTGGTCCTATACCAACCTCAATTTTCTTTGCAGGTGGGACACCTAGAAAAATTAGTATTCTTGATGCAGAAGGTAATGAAATTGGTGTAGCTAACAATAGTACCATTTTGGTGATGAGTAAAAAATTCCTTGTTAATCATATTTATACGGTGCGGGTTAAAGATGTGGCTGATAATGATGTAACTGCAGAATCGAATATTACTTGGTCACTAGTCGGTAATAATGTTGAGGCTTGTGGAACTGATAATACCATCCTACCTGGAGATACCAATGCAAATGGCGACGATCCAAGTGGTATTTTGCCAGTAAGTGGGCTATTTAATGTATCGAATTCTGCTAGTTATCAACTAAGAGGACGATTGCAATCACCTAGCTATGCTGATGTTGCCAGTGGAGCCACTAGCTTAAATGGTAAAACAGTCGCGAGCCTTGCTTTAGGCGGTCGTTTTTTATCTAGTGCATGTGCTGGTGACCAAGGATTTAAACTACGAATAGATATTGATTAGGCTCGAATTTAAAAATTTAGTTTATAAATGATTTTTATAAACTTAGCAGGGACACTGTAAAAGGTGTATTTATATAAATATAAAGCAATATGTTGAAAAAATGAAATAGGAAAATATACTATCTATGAGAACTTTAACAATAAAAAAAATCGCATTCGGTATATTATTAGCAGGTTATGCTGCTAGTAGTGCTTTTGCGTTAAATTCAACTACAACTAATAACACAGGTGGTCTTGCGCCATTTATCAATGCGAAATCTATGCCAGACTCAATCACTGATAACTCTATCGATGTTCAAGTTTACCGTGGTTCGACTAAATTAACTACTGGTAGTCAATGGGCTGTTGGCGATAGAATTAAGCTAGTATATAAAGTAAGTGATGGTGATGGTGATAGCGATTTATTAAGGACTGCTGACTCCATTAATTTTACATACTTAAAAAATGGCAGTTGGACGACGAGTTATTTAGCACCTAATTCTAAACGAATTGGGACATCATCTGATGATGGTGTAGATTTGACTAATTTCCAAGTTGTAGAGTGGACAATTCCAGCTAGCGCAGTAAATTCAACTCAAATTGGTTTTATTATTCAGCCATTTACCCTATATGGATCACCAGATAGAAATAACTGGCTATCAATTACGGATATTACTAGCACTGTGCCTCCTGGTAATGGTGGTACTGATACGCCTCCAGGTACGCCACCTGCAACGCCTCCTGGTGGCGGTACTGGTGGTGGTGAAGGTGGTGGGGGATCAACAGGGCCAGTTTTACCTGGTGATACCTTCGGGCTTAAGATTGTAGCAGTAACCTCATCGGGAAGCGTCGTTGTTGGTAGTGATTATCAAGTAGCTAATGGTAGCGTTTCTGCCGGTACAGGAATAGGTAATATTCGGTTAACTGATGTGTATGAAGTTCAAGTTTGGAATGCTGGTATGAATGTTACAAATGATGCTGGCCTTACTAATTATGATTGGTATGTAACTGGCGGAAATAGCGCAGCTAACGGCACGGTGCCATCGGGTGTTGACGATGTGTATTTTGTACAAAAAGGTTCATCTAGACAGTTCGCATTACCTGCAACTAATTCTGCGGTTACTTTCACAGCTGCCTCTGCAGTTGAGAATCAGGGTATTCAAGGTAACACGACAGCTGGCGCAGCAACAGGGCTTGGTGCAACGCAACCAGAAGCGGGATTACAAGGCTTTAAACTTGGTGTATGGGCTCATTAATTACGTTGTTCGATATTCTAAAAAAACCACTCTTTTGAGTGGTTTTTTATTTGTAGATGATTAATTATTTTATAAAAACTGTTATTGGACATTCATCGCATAGGAAAAATTATGTTATGCTTACTGTTAAATTATCAAGAGGATAATATAACATGATTAAAGACCCGTTTTATGAGCGTGAAGCTGAGAAGTATGAATCGCCAATTGCTAGTCGTGAATTAATTCTTAACTACTTAGAAAAAATAGCAAAACCGGCTAATTTGGATAATATTGCACAAGCTATGCAAATTAGTGGTGATCAGCAAAAAGATGCATTACATCGTCGTTTACGTGCTATGGAGCGCGATGGACAACTTATTTTTACTCGCCGAAAATGTTATGCGCTACCCGAAAAACTCGCGATGGTTAAAGGTTCTGTCATTGCGCATCGTGATGGATTTGGTTTCTTGCGTGTAGAAGGTAGACCTGACGACTATTTTTTATCACCTGAGCAGATGCGTAAAACATTACAAGGTGACGTGGTGCTCGCTCAGCCGATGAGCGATCAATATAAAGGAAAAATAGAGGCTCGCATTGTTCGAGTACTTGAGCCTCGTAACAACCAAATTGTTGGTCGTTATTTTATTGAACAAGGTATTGGTTTTGTTGTTCCTGATGATAGCCGATTAAATTTTGATATTTTAATAACTGAAAAACCGATAGAGACGGTGCGAATGGGCGCAGTTGTTGTCGTTGAATTATTAAAAAGACCTGAACATCGACAAAAAGCGGTTGGTCGGATCTCCGAAATTTTAGGTGAAAATATGGGAACGAACTTAGCAATTGAGATTGCTGTACGTAACCATGAAATTCCTCATATTTTACCAATTGAAGTTGAAAAGGCAGTCAGTAAACTATCCGAAACTGTATCAGCTCAAGCAAAAAAAGGTCGTAAAGACTTAACTGATCTACCTTTAGTAACAATTGATGGTGAAGATGCTAGAGACTTTGATGATGCTGTGTACTGTGAAAAGAATAAAGGTGGCGGCTACCGATTGTGGGTAGCAATTGCCGATGTTAGTTATTATGTTCGTCCGAAAACTGCTTTAGACAAAGACGCCTGTAACCGTGGTACCTCAGTGTATTTTCCATCAAGAGTGATCCCAATGTTACCAGAAGTCCTCTCTAATGGTCTTTGTTCATTGAATCCGCAAGTTAACCGTTTGTGTTTAGTATGTGAAATGACTATTTCGGCCAAAGGTCAACTAAAGGATTATCAGTTTTATGAAGCGGTGATGAACTCACATGCCCGATTAACCTATACTAAAGTACAAAAAATTCTCGATGGTGATGAAGAATTGCGTCAACATTACCAGTCCCAAGTTAGCGATTTAGAAAATCTATATGCACTATATAAGTTATTAGATAAAACGCGAGCTACGCGTGGGGCAATTAGCTTTGAATCGGCTGAGCCAAAATTTATTTTTAACGCGGATAAACGTATTGAGCGAATTGAAATGGCTCAGCGTAATGATGCACATAAAATTATTGAAGAGTGTATGATTTTAGCGAATGTGTCGGCAGCTAAATTAGTTGAAGGGCTAGAAGTTCCCTCTCTTTATCGTGTACATGACAAACCTGATGAAGACAGACTTAATAATTTACGCAGTGTATTAAGTGAATTAGGGCTGGTGCTTGAAGGCCGAGATAAACCTCATTCTAAAGATATCGCTAAACTTATGGAACTTGTTGCGCAGCGGCCTGATCGAGATATGTTGCAAACGATGATTTTACGTTCGATGAAACAAGCTATTTATGATCCTGAAAACCGAGGACATTTTGGATTAGCTCTTGATTCGTATGCTCACTTTACCTCGCCAATTCGCCGTTATCCAGATCTATTGTTACATCGGACTATCAAATGGATTTTAGCTAATCAAAATCATCAAGAAAGTAAAACGGGTGGTTATCTTTATAATATCAGTGAGATGCTTTATTTTGGTGAGCATTGTTCGATGACTGAAAGGCGGGCTGATGAGGCTGTACGTGATGTGGTTGATTGGTTAAAATGTGATTTTATGCAAGACCATGTTGGCGAAGTATTTGATGGTGTAATATCAAGCGTGACTAACTTTGGTTTTTTTGTTCGATTAGATGACTTATTTATCGATGGTTTAGTTCATGTATCTACTCTTGAAAATGATTACTATAATTTTGATGCAGCGAGAAGCCGTCTAATTGGTGAGAATAGCGGTTTTTCTTATCGTTTAGGTGATAAGGTTAAAATTAAGGTGGAAGCCGTTAATCCAGAAGAAAGAAAAATTGATTTTAGTTTGCTTGGTAGTGATAATAAGCCTCGTCGTCAGGGGAAAACTGCCAAAGATCGAGCTAATAATAAACAAGCAAAGACGTTGAATAAAGATGAGTTTAAAAAGAAAACTCGTAAAAATTCGTCGGTAAAAAAAGTCAAAGAACAAAAAGTAGTCAGTAAAAAAGTGGCTGCGAAATCATCAACTATAAAGAAGAAGTCAGTTAAATGAGTGAAATGATATATGGTATCCATGCGATACAAGGAATGTTAGCGCGTTCGCCAGAAAGAATTTTGGATGTTTATTTACTAAAAAATCGTGAAGATAAACGACTCAATACTCTTGTACAAGAGATTGAATCATTAAGACTACAAGTCAAAGTAGTTGATAGAAAATGGCTTGATGAACAAAGTTCGCAAGGCGTGCATCAAGGAATTATGGCTAAAATAAAAGAGGGCCGTAATTACCATGAAAATGATTTACCTGATTTATTAACGAAAAAAGCAGATCCATTCATTTTGATTCTTGATGGCGTTACCGACCCTCATAATCTAGGAGCATGTATACGTACTGCTGATGCTGCTGGTGTAGATCTAATTATTATTCCTAAAGACAAGTCAGCTCCATTAAATGCTATTGCTAAAAAGGTCGCTTGTGGCGCAGCGGAAAGCGTTCCGGTTATTCGTGTGACTAACTTAGCAAGAACGTTACGAATGCTAAAAGAAGAGCATCAAATTTGGATTGTTGGCACTGCTGGTGAGGCGGATCATTCTTTATATCAGAGTAATTTGACTGGTAAACTTGCTATTATTATGGGTGCTGAAGGTGAAGGCATGAGGCGTTTAACTAAGGAACATTGTGATGAGTTAATTAGCATTCCAATGTCAGGGTTTGTTTCTTCATTAAATGTATCAGTTGCAACCGGTATTTGCCTTTTTGAGTCAGTTAGGCAAAAAGCTAAGATCGATAAATAGATTTACGGTTAATAAAAGGACTTGTTATGTTGGGTAATTTATTAAGTAAAATTCTACCTAAGAAAAAAGAGCCTATAGCGCTGACAGGTAGAGAGTTATATGGCCGTAATAATGTAGGTTACCCAACCATGCAAATTTCAGCGGAAATAGATAATTTGGTTAGTAAATATTATCGTGATATTACTCCGTTGATAAAGTTTTATAAAGAGACCTTCTTATTCAAATGGGGACCAGCTATTATTAATAATTCATTGGACGATGAACAGTTAAAAAATTTATCTGGCCGCAATGTACAAATGGTTTATTTACTATTATTTAGAGATATGCTGCGCCATATATCAACGAATGTAATACCAAAAAATGCCTCAAGTGATTGGCCTAACTTATTAGCTCAAAATCTACTCGATAACTGTGAAATTCTAAATGATAGTGATGATAAAGACAGTGATGTTAAGCTGCAACTATTTGCACAGATAGAGCAATATGATATTGAAAGTGAAGGTTCTCAATTATGGGTTGAACCCATTGCAAAGCTGATTTTTGTGCCAGCAAAAGATCTTTATTATTGGCATAGAACTTTAACAAATGCAATTATGAAGAAAGTCAGTAAGAAAAAATTATAGTTAATGTTAATTTAAGTTTTTACTCTATAATCATATGTTACAACAATATAATAACGAAAATATCGTTATTGCTTATTTATATATGGGGCTAATGTCGCCCCTGTTTATTAATCGCATTGTTATTATCAAGTTCTAAAATTAATAATCATTTAAATTGCAGCTAATGCTTGTTTAAGATCGGTAATTAAATCATCAATATCTTCCAGTCCAACTGAAATTCTTAGTAGCTGATCTGAGATCCCGGCCTCTTTTCGTGCTTGCGGGCTTATACCTGAATGCGTCATCGTGGTTGGATGCGAAATAAGGCTTTCTGTACCACCAAGCGATTGGGCAAGGGTAAAAATTTTAAGTTGTTCGACAAAACAAGGTATTTGATCTGCACTTGCTTTTAGTTCAAAACTTAACAGTGAACCGAATCCTTTCTGCTGTTTTTCCGCTATATCATGTCCAGATGTTGTTGATAATGATGGATGATGTACTGCTGCTATTTTAGGGTGGTTGACCAGAAAGTCTACAATTTTAAGTGCACTTTCTTGTTGGGTTAAAACTCGAATCGACAGCGTACGTAATCCCCGTTGTAATAAGTAAGTATCAAATGATGAATTTGCTGTACCAATATTATTTGACCACCATAAAACGTGATCGGCAATATTTTGATCACGAAAGACTAAGACTCCCGCTAACAAATCAGAATGACCATTAAGAAATTTCGTGCATGAATGAATGATAATATCAGCACCTAATTGGAAAGGGCTCTGTAAAATAGGTGTCATAAAGGTATTATCAACTAAAACTAAAGTGCCTGACTGATGAGCTAAATCAGAAATTTTTTGTATATCAACAACACGTAATAGTGGATTACTCGGGGTTTCAATCAAAATAAGTTTTGGTTTTAAACTAAGTGCTTGTTGAAGTGCAATTTCATCTGATTGATCAATAAATTGTGCTTTAAAATAACCTTTTTGGCTAAGACTGTTAAATAATCGATAGCTTCCACCATAACAATCATGTGGAGCAATGATTAAATCGTCTGGCGATAATAGAGCAACAGATAAAAGATGAATTGCTGACATACCACTATTCGTTAAAATAGCATCAACACCGCCTTCTAATTCGGCAATTGTTTGTTCGACGGAATCTCGGTTTGGTGTTGATTTCCGTCCATAATCAAATTGCCTTGGTTTACCAAACTCAGCAAAACGATAACAAGTTGATAATGATATTTTAGGGATCACGGCGCCATGTTGAACATCGCTATTAAGTCCTCCTCGGACGGCAATGGTTCGCTGTGATAGTGATTTTGTTGGTGAAGAACTCTTAATATTTTTAGTCATAATATTTAACCTTTATTAAGCGAAGGTTTTTAGCATAACATAAAGTAAAAAGACGTCAATATGTCTAGATGTCTAAATATCTTAATGTATAGATTGCTCGCTACTAAAAAAAACGATAAAATTAGCCCTATTAATTGCAGTATTAATATGTAATAAAATGAGGCTATCAAATGATGGAATGGAACGGTGACTATATTAGTCCTTATGCCGAACATGGAAAGAAAAATGAGCAAGTTAAAAAGATTACAGTTTCAATTCCATTGAAAGTATTAAAAATCTTGACTGATGAGCGAACTCGTCGGCAAGTCAATAATTTAAGGCATGCAACTAATAGCGAATTACTATGTGAGGCGTTTTTACATGCTTTTACGGGGCAGCCATTACCAAGTGATCAAGATCTAAGTAAAGAACAAACTGATGGTATTCCACTGCAGGCAAAAACATTGATGTTAGAATTAGGAATTGATCCCGATTCGTTAGAATATTAATTAATTCTATATAAAAAAAGCGCTAGTTTTAATTAGCGCTTTTATTTTTTTAAGTAAGAAATTATTTCTTACCACCAACCATTGAGAAACGTTGGTTGAATTTATCAACTCGTCCACCAGTTGCAACATCACGTTGTTTACCAGTATAAAATGGGTGACATTCGCCACATACATCTAGGTGAATATCACGACCAACTGTAGAATGAGTTTTAATTACATTACCGCAAGAACATGTTGCCGTAATTTCTTTATATTCAGGATGGATACCTTTTTTCATTTTTAGCCTCTTTTGTTTATATCGCTATATAAATGGTTGCATTGCAACAGAACTTATACACCATACAAATGTTAAATAACACGAATAAGGTCGCGGATTTTACCGCTATTTTTACGCCCAGTCAAGTAGTAGAATTCTATCTTTACTATATTTGAATCGGTAACTGCTCTATCTGTACTTGTAGTGGTAGTTTTTCACCATTTCGTAGCACAATTATAGGGATTGTTGTTCCTGGTTTTATTTCAGTAATTTGATCCATTGTCTCAATAATTGATGTTACGGGTTGATTATTAACTGAAATTAATATGTCGTTGGCTTTTATACCCGCTTTACTAGCAGGGCCTTCCGCATTTGTAACTAAAATACCTAATACAACTGGGTGGTCGCTTGGATTTTGTGTCGGTGAAAACTCTAAACCATCAATACCAATATATCCACGTACAATTTTGCCGTCTTTGATGAGTTTATTCATAATCTTTGTCGCTAATGCTGTTGGAATAGCAAAACCAATTCCTTCTGGCACATCATTTGAGCTATTTTTGGCAAATGTTAACGTATTAATACCAACCAATTCACCTTTACTATTAACTAATGCTCCGCCAGAGTTACCGTGGTTAATCGATGCATCAGTTTGAATAAAATTCTGCCGTCTAAAGGGACTTAATCCATCACGGCCAGTTGCGCTGATAATACCTTGGGTTATAGTTTGCCCTATATTATAGGGATTACCAATAGCTAGCACGATATCACCAATTTGGGGTTCCCTGTTTAAGTTAATTGGTATAACGGGAATATTTGATGCTTCGATTTTAAGTACGGCGATATCAACGAGTTTATCTGAACCGACGATTAATGCCTCAAATATACGGCCATCTTGCAGTGCAACAATAATTTGCTGAGCATCTTCAATAACATGAAAATTAGTAATGATATAACCATCTTTACTAATAATTACACCGGAGCCGAGTGGCGTTATTTCACCTTTGTTTTTTGTTGAAGCCTCACCCATTGCACGGCTATAAATATTGACAACTGCAGGCGCAGCAGCTTTTACTGCTTGATTATAGCTTAATGGCTCACTATTAAAGATAGTTTGAGGTAATGAGAGGCGACTGCCATTTCTTAACGATGGAAAAATAATTAATAATACGATTGCTAAAACCGCGCCAATCAAAACAGGCCAAAGTATTTTTTTTAGCATAAAAAATAGTCCAATAATATTAACTTAATTATAGTAATTTTAGATAATATCATAGAAATATTAAAAGCTAATAAATCGGCGTTATTTTTATTTTAATAAGTCATTATTTTTTGTGATGATCACTTATTTTATGAAGATGCTGATGTGTAAACTTGTTCATTTAGTAACTATTTGAGTAAAACATAAGGAGCCAATAGCTCCTTATTTATTTTTTCACTGATTAACGTAGGATAAGATAGATTTGATTATCGCCGCGCATAATATTGAGCGCAATGACAGATGGTTTGCTATCAATAATTTTGCGGAGGTCAGCAATATTTTTGACTGGTTCTTTATTGATCCCAGTGATTAAATCACCCTCTTTTAAACCTAAATTAAATGCGGTTGAGCCATTGGCAATTTTATCAACTAATACACCTGTTTTGCCAGCTAACTCACTATTGGCTAAATCAGCACCAGCAAGGCTTGCATGTATCGTTTTTGCATCAGTGGTTGCATCATCAGTTGTTTTAAGCTTAACTTTAACCACAACGGGTTTACCATCTCGAATTAAGCCTAGCTCAATTTGTCGTCCTACACCAGCGGTTGCAACTTTAGCTCTAAGCTCAGCAAAACTTTCGATTGGTTTGCCATCCATTGATATGATCACATCACCGGCTTTAATGCCTGCATCTTTAGCGGCAGAATCATCCATAACCTCATTAATAAATGCGCCTTTTTGTACATTTAAATCGAATGCTTTTGCAATATCTGATGTTAATTCATTACCTTTAATGCCTAAAATTCCCCGTTTCACTCGTCCAAATTCGGTAAATTGTTCTGTTAGGCTTTTTACCATATTACTAGGAATAGCAAAGGCAATTCCTACATTTCCGCCACCAGGAGCAATAATTGCGGTATTAATACCGACTAATTCGCCGTTTAAATTAACTAATGCTCCTCCAGAGTTTCCTCTATTGATCGATGCATCTGTTTGGATGAAATTTTCAAATCCGTTCATTTTTAGCCCACTTCTCGCTAATGCAGAAATAATGCCCGATGTAACGGTTTGCCCAATTCCAAATGGGTTACCGATAGCAACCGCAAAATCACCTACTCGCAATTTATCAGAATCGGCAAGTTTGATTGCAGTCAAGTTTTTACCGTTTTCTATTTGTAATAATGCAATATCAGTAAGAGGATCTTTACCAATAAGTTTAGCGGTAAATTCGCGACCATCATTAACTTGAATAGTTATTTTTTCAGCATTATCAATAACATGATTATTGGTTACAACATAACCTTGAACTGCATCAATAATCACGCCAGAGCCTTGTCCAACAAACGCTCTTGATTGATTACCTGGGGTACCAAAAAAACGTTTAAATTCTTCAGGCATATTATTTTGAACTGGCGCTGTTCCTTCAACTTTAATACTAACAACGGAAGGTAATACTTGCTCAAGCATCGGGGCTAGGCTAGGTAATTGCTGAGCTGTTCCTGACGGATTGGAAAGAAAGGGCGGCAATTTTATGTTTGCTTGGGCTAACGAGCCTAAGCTTAAGCTAATTGTTAATGCTAAAATAGTTAAGCATTTATTAGGGTAATTAAATTTTTGTTTCATTTTAAAAATTCTCATTTTTTGTTACTTAAAAAATAATATTAATTGATCGAAGTTATCGGTTTTATTTACGCAGCTTATCGTTTTTAGCTGATATTACCGCTATCTTTTTTTATTAAATGAATTATATCTTTGTTTCTTCACCTTTTAATAACCCTGATGGATTATTTGAATAATCTTTAGGTGGGGTTGATACAGGGATTTGATTTTCCACAATAGTTTTATCTGGGTTTATATTTATAGTTGGTGTCAATGTGAAAGCATTTAAATCTTCTTGAGATACTAAGTTGTTCGAATTATCTGCCATATGTTGATAAAGTCGACGGAATTCCTTTGCCATGTTATCTAAAATTTCTGCGCTATGAGAAAAATGTTTAACGATCATTTGTTTTTGAACTATCAGCTCTTGCTTTGTCTCTTCAAAATCGCGTTTCATTTGATTATATTTACGTGATTTTGGACTAAGTACATTAGTAACAATAATGCCAATGATGAGCCCCAAAACTAAACCAATGATAAGGTATGTTGCCATTTCAAAATCCATATTATCTCCTTAATATCGCGGATATTATTTTTACTAACGAGTTTGTATATTACTCACCTATTGTCTATTTTTGTTGCATGCTTAGCAAGCTTAATCAAATTGCTTTTTAGTTTCGGGGAACAATTTTGTGCAAGGGCTAGTAATAGATCCGCACTTTGCAGGGTAATTTCCCTTTTGGCTAAATCGTAGTCTTTACTATGTAATATACAGTTATTCGTCGGGTTAAGTTCAAGACTTACTTTAAATTGAATTGATGTTAATCCCCTAAGTCCATTTTGACGCAAAAGGCTACGTAGTTTTTC
The DNA here is from genome assembly GCA_036251935.1 of Orbaceae bacterium lpD04. NCBI lineage: Bacteria > Pseudomonadati > Pseudomonadota > Gammaproteobacteria > Orbales > Orbaceae > Orbus > Orbus wheelerorum. Next base: position 486,348 of record CP133967.1, read on the forward strand.
TTGTTCGTATCGTAAACGAGTTAACCAGCTTGCTGATGATACATTGATAATAAGAATTCCTTGCCGGTAATTGGCTACTCGGCACTCTTGACATAGATTATCTGGTAATAATTTATGAACTAAATTATTGAGAGTATAAAGTGCCTTGCTTCTCTCTTGAATAGTCAAAAAAGTATTATTATTAAATAAGTTGTCTAAAGGCAGAGGTTCACTATTACGCATTGTCTAAATCGATATTCGTTTAATCATAGTATTGGTTAATGTACTCTATTTTTGCAGAGAAGTCTTAGTTCAGTAAGTGATTTTACAAATAATTATAAATTTTTTACGGTAATAAAAAACCTATTAAGGCTAATTTAAATAAGAATGGGCGCTATATATGCTATTTTGACCATTTGTTCACAATTCATTTTGCCAGTTAATCATTATTTATATATGATCTATCAATCCAATTTTAGCTATTCAAAATCGGGTATGTTGTATTATAGGCGATAAATTATTTAACTGCAGTATGGAGTTTTTAGTATGATAAAAAAGAATTGTTTTTTCGTTCTTGTTCTTATTTTTGCATTTCTCCGTCCCGCATTTGCAAAGGATGATGTTATGCAAATTCAAGGTGTTTGGCAACTGGTGTCTTATGTTATTGAAGTAAAACAAACTGGCGAAAAATTCCCACCGATGGGGGATCACCCTCAAGGATATACTATTTTTACGCCAGAAGGGCGAACTTGGTTTATGCTTACTGGTGATGGTCGTAAGTCAGCAAATACAGTAGAAGAAAAAGCACAATTATTGGACACGATGGTAGCTTATGCTGGTGAGTATCGAATTGAAGGTGATAAGTGGATTACATCTGTACAAGTTGCATGGAATCCTGCATGGGTTGGAACAGAGCAAGCTCGTCAATTTAAAATAGAAGGTGATACATTACAAGTATTAACGCCATGGCGAGTAATGCCAAACTGGGCAGATAAAGGCGAAACTCGTAGTATTATTACGTTTAAACGTTTAAAAAATTAGTTATTATGCCTGTTCTCAATTTAACTATTGTTAATATTGAATTGATATAATTTGAAAATAGTGGGGAGATCTACTGTATAGTAGTACTCACTATAGTAATTTATTCCCATAATAGAAAGAGGTCATGTGGCTAAAAATCGATTATCAAAAGTTCAGCAAAGACGAGTTGATGAGCAACATAATAAGCGACTCAATAGGTCTGATGAACAATATAATGAGGGGGATTTTTTAGCGCCCCAAGATGGGATTGTTATTAGCCGTTTTGGTAAAGTTGCGGATGTTGAAAGCTTAAAAGGTGAAGTATTTCGTTGTAATATAAGACGAACATTAGCGTCAATAGTTACCGGTGATCGCGTTATTTGGCGGCAAAATAATGATCTACAAATAAATAGTGTGATAGAAGCCGTTCACCCTCGACATTCTGAACTTGTTCGACCAGATTTTTATGATGGTATTAAGCCGGTCGCTGCCAATATTGATCAAATTATGATTATATCTTCGGTATTACCTGAACTATCATTAAATATTATCGATCGTTACTTAGTTGCATGTGCTGTAACTAATATAGAGCCGGTGATTGTCCTAAACAAAATTGATTTACTTAGTGAAACTGAATATCAAGAAATGGTAATTATTTTTGACTATTACCGACGACTTGGTTATCAAGTATTATTATTGTCATGTAAGAATGCTTTTGGGTTAGATGAGTTTAAACGCCAGTTACAAAACAAGACATCTATTCTAGTCGGCCAATCAGGTGTTGGTAAGTCGAGTATTATCCATCAATTATTACCGGAAATATCGATAAAAGTTAGTGTCGGTGATATATCTGAAATATCTGGATTAGGTCAACATACCACTACTTCTACACGGCTATATCATTTGCCGACTGGGGGAGATATTATCGATTCGCCAGGCATTCGAGATTTTGGTTTATGGCATTTAGAACCAGAGGAAGTTATACAAGGTTTTCCTGAATTTTATGATTATTTATCTAATTGTCAGTTTCGTGATTGTAACCACTTAACTGATATTAATTGTGGCTTGCAAAAAGCTGCTGAATCAGGAAATATTGCTGTGTGGCGTTTAGATAATTATCATCGTATTTTGCAAACAATGCGTGAAGTAAAAGCGAAAACAAATCGAACATTTAAATAGTCAAAACAAAAAAACCATTAAGAATAATGGTTTTTTATATATTAAGTTTAATATTAATTTTTTGCCGACTTTATAGCAAGACCAACAGCGATATAAGCCCAACCTTGGAAAATCAAATCAATACCAAGAAACATCCCAAGTACCCATAAACTATTATTTGGCCAGCCCATCATGATCATCAATCCTAATACCAAGGTGATAATTCCTGAAAATAACCACCAACCCCATTTAGGAAATCCCTTATTATGAAGAGCATTAATAATTTGAGTAATACCGCTGACAATTAATAAAAATGAAATAATTAATGTAAATGCTGCAGATACTGCAATTGGTTGGGTGAATGAAAGGATACCCGCTATAATGTATAAAACGCCCATAACAGCCCATAATGCAGTTTGCCCAACCCCTTTTAGCCTAAAAGAATGTAACGCTTGAACAATTCCAGCAATAAGTAATAAAGTACCAATAAAATAGATAGAAAAGACGGTTGCTAAAAATTCGTAGGACAGGGCTAAAAATCCTAGAATGACCAGAATTATACCAACGATAAAAAACCAGCCCCAATTATTTTTAAGTTGTGGTAAAAGAGAGTTCACATCTGGAGTAAAGGGTTTCATAATATTCCTTTTCAAATTTAGTAAATGGTTAAACCTATTTTACGCTTAAAATGAATATAATATTATGTATTTTTTAGTTTTTAGTGCGATCTTTATTAAATGAGAGGATAAACCCCTCAAATAAATATATGGTGAAGACTATTCTGCTAATCTATTTCGTAGGTGTCTTATTATTGGTTTATTATTGATGTAGTCTCTATATCGACTAGGCCAAATATCTTCAGCTTTCATGTTCAGTGCTTGTGCGATGAGGATTTCTCCTTTTGTCCAAGGCCTAACTAAGGCATTGCTTAATGTTGAAGAGCTTAGACCGGATTGGCGAGATAATCCTGAAAGTGTTAATCCTCGCTTTTTTAGTGCAGCAATTATATCAGCACGATGCCAGTCACTATATGAATTTGCCATTATTCTTTTCCTTATTTTCTATCTTATGATATGCTCTCTTTTTAATTAACTAACTTAGTAAGTTTTTATATTAAGTTAAGTAAAATAAATATGTTATGCGGTTTATTGTAACATATTTTCTCAAAGTTCAATATAATTTCTTTAAATGGATAGAAAATGGCAAAATTATGGTATTCATCAAAAGATCTTTCTTCAATAGAGGGCTTGCCATCAACCATGCAAGGTATTAACCGTAAGGCTAGAGTTGAAGGATGGAAAAGCCGTAAACGAAGTGGTGTACAAGGTAAAGCAATCGAATATCATATTGATAGCTTACCCGATTTTGTTAAGTCCTATTTAATCCATAATCAGGAGCAACTTGCAACTTATAGTATTGCTCCTGCTGAGCCGCTACAAATTTGGATATCCGCTTTTTTGCGCTTAAAAGGTAACGAGCAAGAAGAGGTAATGGCTTGGTTAATTAGGGATGGTATAAAAGGATTAGTTCACTTTATTGAAGAACAAAAACGTAAAGATAAGGATAATGAGTAAATTATTTCTTTACTAATATTTATTTGCTAAAGGGCTAAGCTAGGATATACTTTATCCCTATGGTTTTTAATAACATAAAATACAGCTGTAATGGAATTATCAATGGATACGCAACCAGAATTAAAAAATAGTAAAGAAATCATTGCTTACCTATCTAATCACTTCCCGAAGTGTTTTACAATCGAGGGTGAAGCTAAGCCTTTAAAGATTGGTATTTTTCAAGATCTCATTGAAAAATTAGCTACTGATGAAAAGTTTAGTAAAACTAAATTACGAGTAGCTTTACGTTCATATACCGTAAGCTGGCGCTACTTACATTGCCTTAAAGAAGGTTCTAATCGCGTTGATTTGGACGGTAATTTTTGTGATACCGTGACAACCCAACAAGCAGAACATGCTCAGGCTGAATTGAAGGAAAGCAAAGAAAAAGCTAAAGCAAAAAGAATAGCAGCAAATAAAGACAAACCTGCTGGTTCTATTCCTGAAAAAACAAAAAATATGACGGTGAATAGTCGTCGTAATGGTACTTCTAAGCCTGTTAAAAATAAAGCTAGCAATCAAACGAGAACAGTATTACAAAATGTTGATGTAGAACAGCTTAAAGTTGGCCATGTTGTTAAAGTATTACTTGGTACCAAGCCAATATCAGCAGTGGTTTCTAGTATTGAAAAAGGGCATATTAAAGTTAAAATTCCGTCAGGGATGGAATTAACGGTCATGGCTGATCGTATTTTATTATAGCTTTTATATAAAATGAGATTTTGAATGAAGAAAATAATGCGTTGTTTGTCTGATAAATATTATTTGTCAGTGACAATTTTTGTAGCAGGGTTATTATTTGTTAACCTTGCTCAGGCAAAAAACTATAATATTGATCAGTTACCAACACTTGAGGCAGATCCTATTCATGAGGTGGTAGCGCGTCGAGTAACAAACTATTTTACACAATCTCATTTTCGTGATTTTGATTTAGATAGTGTTTTTTCATCTAAGATTTTTGATCGTTATTTTAAGTTATTGGATAATAATAAAACAATTTTTATTAAGAGTGATCTTGATCAGTTTCGTGAAAAACAGACCCAATTAGGGATTGAACTTAAAAATGGTGATGTTCAGACAGCTTTTGATATATACAATTTATCACTGAGAAAGCGATTCGAACGTTACCAATATGCGTTAAAATTATTAGCTGAGCCAATGGATTTCAATGATGATGAATCTGTCGATTTTAAGCGAGAAGACATTGCTTGGGCGACAACTGAGGATGAGCTTAACGATTTTTGGCGTAAGCGTGTTAAATATGATGAGCTCAGTTTGGCGTTAACAGGCAAAAATGAAGATCAGATTCGTGAAACGCTTACTAAACGCTACAATCAAATATTAAGAACACTTGTTCAAACTAAGCCAGAAGATGCATTCCAAGTATTTATGAATGCTTTTGCAAAAGAAATCGATCCCCATACTAGTTATTTAGCTCCGCGAATCAAACGCGATTTTGATTCAGAGATGAGCCTCTCTTTCGAAGGCATTGGTGCAACGCTTAATCAAGAGGGAGACTATACCCAAATTGTTTCGTTTGTTACTGGAGGACCTGCAGAGCGAAGTAAACAATTAGCAATTGGTGATCGCATTACTGGAGTTGGTCAAAAAGGTAAAGCGATTGAAGATGTAATTGGCTGGCGTCTTGATGATATTGTTGAAAAAATTAGAGGGCCAAAAGGGACCTCTGTTATTTTAGAAATTTTACCAGCAGGTAACAATAGTAAGCCTAAGATACTTGAACTAAAACGAGATAAGATTCATTTTGAAGATCGTGAAGCAAAATTAACGATTAAAAAAACGGCTCGAGGAAATATTGGCGTTATCGAAATTCCTAGCTTTTATATCGGTTTGACAGAAAAAGTATCAAAATTATTAATTGAAGCAAATCAAAAACAATTAAAAGGTATTGTTATTGATTTACGTAATAATGGCGGTGGATCATTAGCTGAAGTTATTGCTTTAACTGGATTATTTATTGATAAAGGCCCTGTTGTACAAGTTAAAGATAATATGCAACATGTAACGGTATATGATGATAGAGATGATTATACTTATTATAAGGGCCCCATTGCGGTAATGATTAATCGTTATAGCGCTTCTGCTTCTGAGATTTTTTCTGCAGCATTGCAAGATTATGATCGAGCAATCATTGTTGGGGAAAATACTTATGGTAAAGGGACAGTACAAACTTCGCGTAATATTGCTTATCCAATTGATGCTAAAATTCATCCAGATTGGTCTGAACTAGGTGGAGTGCAATACACAATTCAAAAATTTTATCGTATCAATGGCGGGAGTACTCAGTTAAAAGGTGTCGAGCCAGATATTGAAATGAGCACATTACAATATGTTGATGAAACTGGTGAACGTTATCTAGATAATGCCTTACCTTGGGATAAAGTATCTGTTGCTAATTATAAGACTTTCTTTGATATTCAGTCAGTTTTACCTGAACTAACTCGTTTGCATAAAGCGAGGATAGCACAAGATCCTGAATTTAATTATTTAGAACAAGATATTGCTGATTACAACGCGAAAAAGGATCAACTGTATGTTGTTTCTTTAAATAAAGTGTCTAGAGAAAAAGAGCAACAACAAACTGATAATAAGCTATTATTAAGAATGAATGAACGCTTGAAACGAGAAAATTTACCCGAAATTAAAAGTTTAGATGATTTGCCTAAAGATTTTAAAATTCGTGATGCATATTTGGATGAAACAGTTGAGATTTTATTAGATTTTGAAAAATTTTATCCTAAAGTGACTGGGTCCTCTTTACCAGCTGGATTACAGTTAATCAATTTAAATAAGTGATAAAAATAAGGAACTTATACGATGAGTACTAATTTTAAATTAGCCTTAGTGGCTGTTGTAGCCGTTTTAATTATGCTGAGTATTTTTGGTAGTATTGTCGTTACTCACTAAAATTAATCTAGCACTGAGGCTTATTGATAAATAATGGCTTGACCTAATTGTGGCAGGCTATTATAGTATGCGCCTTAATAGATGTGGTGAGGTGTCCGAGTGGCTGAAGGAGCACGCCTGGAAAGTGTGTATACGGCAACGTATCAAGGGTTCGAATCCCTTCCTCACCGCCATTCTCTAATAACTTATTTCGAATACCTAATAAAAAATCTGAACTCATAAAATTGTGAGTGACGACGTTAAAATATTGCAGTATCAAGATTTTATAGCCATCGCAATTGATAACGAAAATTTTTTTGGATTTCACTAAGTCAAAAATACTAATAAAGCGCAAAAAAATGCGCTTTTTTGTTTACTTCAAGATAACAAAATCATTATATAAGCTGCAAATACTACTAAATGCGCAATACCATTTAATTGATTTGTCTTACCTGTTAAAAATGAAACTACTGATAATAAGAGCGCGGTAGATAGGATCACAATATTTGATGCAGAAAGACCAAATTCCAGCTGCTGACTTGTAATATAAGCTATCAAACAAACGCTTGGTACTGTTAATGATATCGTTGCGATAACAGAACCAAAAAAGATATTCATTGCGCGTTGTACTTGATTGTTTATAACGGCTTTTAATGCACCGAGTCCTTCTGGCGATAAAATTAACAATGCGACTAAAAAACCCGTAAATGCATGAGGTGCATTTAGTGCAGTTAATAGGTGGTCAAGAGGGATTGCATTCATTTTTGTTACAGCTATGACTGAAATTAAATGAATAATTAGCCATGTAGCATGCCACCAGCTACTATGAGGCGATGGTTTTCCATGGTGCCCATTATCGTCGCTTTCTTCATCTTCATGTTCATAGATAAATAAGTTCTGGTGTGTTTTAGTTTGAATAATTAAAAAAACTGCATACATTGCTGCAGACAGTATCGCAACTATTCCCATTTGTAAGGGAGAAAAAGAATTATTAGGCAATGTTGTTGGTAGCACTAAAACAATAAAAGCTAAAGGAATAATTGATATTAAATATTGCTTAATTCCGGCTAAATTCACATGTTGAGTTTCAAATTTTCGGCCGCCTATAAGTAAAGCAATACCAACTAGCCCACCGATCACAATTATAATAACCGAGAATAATGTATCACGCATTAGGGTCGGCTCTGTATCTCCTGTTGCCATTAAAGCCGATATTAAACTAACTTCTAAAATAACAACGGATAAGCTCAAAATTAAAGATCCAAAGGGCTCACCAAGGCGGTGAGCTAACACATCTGCATGACGAACAACACTAAAGGCACTATATAAAATGGTCGCTAAAGATAGAAGATTAACCATAATAATGCCGAATAAATTATTATTATTTTGTAAATAATATAAAATAGGCAGTGTGAAAAACGTTAATATTAGTGCGTACTCTTTATGTCTGGATTTAGATTTATGTGTCATTGGTAAATACTCGCTAGGCAGGTTAAAGATTAGACTTAATTACATCAATTTACTCATTATGAGGTATGATTTTCTTACATAACTATACTATTTATATGCCAACGTTGGCAAATAGTCATACAATCAAGTCGCTGTAATTATATTGTAATTTTCAAGTTTTGAACTAATATATAGCCTATTAAAACGAATTATAACTTTTTTGTTTATGGGGTTAATTATGTATTTAGATGCTATCCGTGGCGAATTAAATCAATCTGCTGAAGTTCTAGCCAAGTTTATCAATGATGACAAAAATATTCAATCTATTGAAAATGCTGCATTATTGATTGCGAATTCATTTAAACAAGGCGGTAAGGTTTTATCTTGTGGTAATGGAGGTTCACATTGTGATGCAATGCATTTTGCCGAGGAATTAACGGGTCGATATCGTGAAAATCGGCCATCTTATCCGGCAATTGCTATTTCTGATATTAGTCATATTTCTTGTGTTGGTAATGATTTTGGGTTTGATGCAATTTTCTCTCGCTATATTGAGGGGGTTGGACAAAAGGGCGATGTACTACTTGGTATTTCAACATCCGGTAATTCAGCTAATGTTATTAAAGCCATTGATGCTGCACGTGAAAAAGGCATGAAAGTTATTGCACTAACTGGTAAAGACGGCGGTAAAATTAATGGCTTAGCTGATATTGAAATACGTGTTCCTCACTTTGGTTATGCCGATCGAGTACAAGAAATTCATATCAAAATTATTCACATTTTAATTTTATTAATAGAACAAGAAATGGCTAAAAGAGCTTAACTATTTAACGTAATAATATTAGAGTTTACTTTATGTGTGAATTACTTGGAATGAGTGCCAATATTCCTACTGATATTTGCTTTAGTTTTAAAGGCTTGGCTAAGCGCGGCGGCGATAGGGGACCACATAAAGATGGTTGGGGGATGGTATTTTATGAAGGTAAAGGTTGTCGAACTTTTAAAGATCCTAAAGCGTGTAGTTTTTCCCCAATAGCTAGAATGTTAGAAGATTATCCTATTAAGTCAAAGCTTGTTATTGCACATATTCGCCAAGCAAATAAAGGTAAGATTGCACTAGAAAATACACATCCTTTTAATCGTGAATTATGGGGAAAAAATTGGACATTTGCGCATAATGGGCAACTTAATAATCATAAAAAATTACCAACAGGACGTTTTGAGCCCGTTGGGCAAACTGATAGTGAATATGCTTTTTGTTATATATTAAATAAACTCGAGCTACGATATAAAAATAAACCGCATAATTTGCCAAATGTATTTAGGTTTGTTAAACGTTGCGCTGATGATCTAAGGCAATTAGGTGTTTTTAATTTATTACTTTCTGATGGTCAATATTTATTTGTATATTGTTCAACTAATCTTTACTGGATCACGCGTAAATCACCATTTGGCAAAGCAAGGTTAATTGACGAAGATGTTGAAATTGATTTTCAGAAACATACAACACCTAATGATGTAGTTACTGTTATTGCAACTAATCCGTTAACCTCTAATGAGGTTTGGCAAAAAATTGCACCAGGTGAGTCATATCTTTTTAAACATGGTGAACATATTTTTTAGTTAACTAATTTTTTTAGTATTGCGCTTTATCATTGGCGCTTCATTTTTAAATAAGTAGTGCAAATAAGCCAAGGTTGATATTCCAATAAACGTTAAGACAAACCAAGGTAATTTAGGTAAATTAATGTCTAGAGCAATATCATATAACCAACCGGCACCGGTATAGCCAATAAATCCGCCTATAGCAAGCCCTAAACGGCTAAACCCCATATAGCTACCCTTCGCCTTGGGATTGGCTAAAATGGTGCTTAGTGTCTCTCTCGCTGGCTCTGCAATAATCGCACCGAAATAGAAAAGCGCAATTAAAATAAACAGTAATGCGATTTCAGTTACAAAAGCAATCAAAATGAAACCCAATGACATTAAAAATAATCCAAATTTTAGCCGTTGATCTAAACGAAACCGTATTTCACTCCAGCGAGCAAGGGGATAAAGAAGGGATAATGATATAATCGCTTGTATTGCATACATCCATTTTACATAGCTCGCACTTCCTGAAACTTTAGCAACCGTAAGAGGCAGCATTAGCATAACTTGAACCCACAAAATATAGTAGCCAGTTAGTGACCATACATATGAGGTGAATTTTTTATCAGTGATAACTAACTTTATTCCACTAATAACCGGAGCTTTACCCAATGCGATATGATAAGCGGGTAGGTAGATAAGATTAAATATCGCACATAATAAAAAAATTAAAGCACCAAGCCAACAAACTAATTGAAAATCATAATCAATTAGCCAGCCACCAATTAATGCGCCAATAACTGCGCCAGCATTATCTTGTATCATTAATAATGAAATAAATCTTCCTCGTTCATGTGGGCGAGTAAATTTTATTGCAAGGCCCATTCGTGGTGGATCAAAAAGTAGCCCACCTAGAGCCGATAATAGACATGAAACAATTAAAATCCAAGGTTCATTTGCGAGAGCCATTGAGGCAAAACCAATACAACGCAAAAACATTCCAGCAATGATCATTGGTTTCGCGCCAAACCTATCAGCAATCGCGCCACCAATAAGGCCAAAACCCTGCTGAACGAATTGTCTAAAACCTAATGCAAACCCCACAAATAATGCACTCCATCCTACTTGGCCGACAAAGTGAGTTGAAACAAGCGGAAAAACCACATAAAACCCCAATACAATAAATAGATTATCTAATAATAATATTATTTTACCTGATTTACGTACTTGAGATGGTATAGGCATTTATTTAGTCCGTTCTGCTAAATATTGTTGGTAATTAGGAATTTCGATTGTTACTTCATTAGTAAATATTGGTGATTGAATTAGTGCATTCGCTGTTGATTGGTTTGTTGCAACCGGGATATTCCATACTGTTGCAAGCCGAAGTAGTGCTTTAACATCAGGATCGTGGGGCACTGCATTTAATGGGTCCCAAAAAAAGATTAATATATCTATTTTTCCTTCTGCGATTAATGCACCAATTTGTTGATCGCCGCCCATCGGGCCACTTAACATAGTGGTAATATCAAGACCTGTTTCATTTTTAATTAATGTGCCAGTAGTTCCTGTGCCACATAGATGATGATGACTAAGCTCTTCTTTATTGGCTTTACACCAATCAAGCAGCGCGATCTTTAAATGATCATGAGCGACAAGAGCGATATTTTTTTTAGCACTTAGTGTGCGTGTGGTAAATAGCATCTGAAATGACCTTAGTTATATATTATATGCTGTTGTTTTTAACAGAGTATATAAAAAAGTGCAATAAATTAAAGGGTAAAATAGATAAATTTTTATTGATATAAATAAAAAAGGCACCGAAGTGCCTTTTATTATCTTGATTAAACCGATTAAGATTTAATTAGAATTGGTAGATTAGACCTAGAGCAACAGTGTCTTTCGTTGCGCCTTTTTTACTACCAGTTGCAATACCATCTTTATAAGCAAGTGCACTTACTTTATCTGTATCTAATAAGTTGATTTTATAGTCAACAAGAGCAGTTAAGTTTTTGTTAAAGTCATATTGTAGACCAACTTCAACATATTTAGCTACAAATTTATCGTCTGCTTTATCTTTATGCTGAATATATGCTAAAGATGGAGTTAAACGACCAATCTCAAAGTCAATACCGTACTGTGCAACAAATTCAAAACCTTGAACTTTAGCATCATCAGTGTAATTAGCAACGCCTTTTGAATCAGTTTTAGCTTGGATATATAATGCCGCTAAGTATAAATCATAAGCATCATATTTAACTGCTGCACTCCAAGTTTTATTATCATGATCACCATTAGTTGCCGCATAACCAGCACCAACGCTTAAACCAGTATCTAAGATAGCATATTGTACAGTTGCACCGTAAGCTTCAGCGCTGTTATTGTTTCTTCCTGCTAACGTTGTGTTAGAGTTATCGCCATTATCAGCATATTGAAGAGCGAAATCTAAACCGTCAACTAAACCATAAAAACCAGAATTACGGTAAGTTGCAACAGCATCTGTACGAGCAGATAATGTATAAAGGTTGTTGTTAGATGCGTTACCGCCCCACTCTGGTAATACGTCAGTGTAAGCTGTTAAAGATTTTAACACACCGTCGTTACGACCATAATCGAAAGAACCAAATTCACCGAAGTTTAAACCAGCAAATGCATAACGAGTTTCAGAACTTCCATCTTCACTTGAACCAGTTTTAGTTTCATACTCAAAACGACCATAACCAGAAAGCATATCAGTTACTTGAGTTTCACCAGAGAAACCAATACGTCCAGTTGTTTTATCGCCTTCACCATCAACACCGTTAGCTTTATCGCCAACATAGTTTAATGCATAAACACGGCCGTATAGGTCAAGTTTATTACCATCTTTATTCCAAACTTCGATAGAAGCGTTTGCTGCGCCAGCAACTAAAAGTGCTGGGATAGCGATAGCTAGTAGATTACGTTTCATTTTATACCCTCATTGGTGTTGTTATTTAAGACACCCGCCACTGCTCTAGGTTACCACCATTGAGAGTTTGGTGTCAGAATCAAAATGACCACTCACCATAAGTAATCATCTATTTGAAAATGCATGTACACGTTATATCGATTTTTTTTTAAAATCAAGCGAACTTTTAGCAAAACAAGCTGTCCAACTATAAAATCAGGCTTAATTGGTTAAAAAATAACCATATTTTGCGCTTTCGTTGATTTTAATACCATTTTTTTATTAAAAATTAGCATTTCTTGGTGTTCTTGGGAATGGAATTACATCCCGAACATTTTGAACGCCAGTAATATAGACAATTAATCGTTCAAAGCCTAAGCCAAAACCTGAATGTGGCACTGTTCCATAACGACGTAAATCACGGTACCACCAATAGTCTTCCTTATTTAGCCCCATTTCTTCCATACGCTTATCAAGCATGTCTAATCGTTCTTCACGCTGTGAACCACCAATTATTTCGCCAATGCCTGGTGCTAAAACATCCATTGCAGCAACAGTTTTACCATCTTCATTCATTCGCATATAAAATGCTTTAATATCTTTAGGATAGTTTTTGACGACAACGGGGGCTTTGAAATGCTGCTCGGCTAAGTAACGCTCATGCTCAGATGCGAGATCAATACCCCAACTCACAGGGTTTTCAAATGTAGCGTCACAATTTTGTAGTATTGTGATTGCATCAGTGTAATCAACTTGAGCAAAGTCAGAGTTAACAAAGTTTTCTAAGCGTGAAATAGCCTCTTTATCAACATGCTCTGCAAAAAATTGCATATCATCAGCACGTTTTTCTAGAACTGCTTTAAATACATATTTCAACATTTTTTCAGACAGTTTTGCTACATCATTAAGATCAGCAAAAGCAACTTCTGGTTCCATCATCCAAAATTCAGCTAAATGGCGGGTTGTATTTGAGTTTTCAGCTCTAAATGTTGGCCCAAAGGTATAGACCTTTGATAAAGCACATGCATATGTTTCGGCATTTAATTGTCCTGATACCGTTAAAAATGCTTCTTTACCAAAGAAGTCTTTATCAAAATCAATTTTACCGGACTGAGTTTTAGGTAAGTTGACTAAATCTAAAGTCGATACTCTGAACATTTCACCTGCGCCTTCAGTATCTGATGCGGTGATAATAGGTGTTGAAATCCAAAAAAATCCCTGTTCATCAAAAAATTGATGAATAGCTTGCGCTAGAGTATGGCGAATACGAGTAATCGCTCCAACAATATTGGTCCTTGCTCTTAAGTGAGCAACTTCACGTAAATATTCTATCGAGTGGCGCTTTGCCGCCATTGGATAAGTATCTGGATCCTCAACGAAGCCAAATACTTTTACTTCAATTGCTTGTAGTTCGAACTTTTGACCTTGCCCAGGGCTTTCAACTACTTTTCCAGTTACTTGAACTGAGCTACCTGTTGTTAATTTCAAAATATCATCTTGATAATTCGTTAATGTATTTTCAACCACAGCTTGAATTGGGTTAAAACATGATCCATCATAAATAGCTAGGAACGAAATTCCTGCTTTAGAATCACGACGAGTTCTAATCCAACCTTGAACTGTGATCGTACTGCCAACGGCAATTTTGCCTTGTAAAACATCGGTAACTGATGCAATAACGTTCATTTTTCGTTCCTATTCATTCTTTATTTAATTTTTCGTGACATTAAATGTTCTTTTTAGCTCTTCAATAAATACAAGATCTTGTGAAATAGTTTTGCCAGGACTATCTGATAATTTTGCAACAGATTGACCGTTACATTCAACAAGTTTTATCACTATATTAAGTGATTTAGTATTTGACGTTGAAATTGTTGGTATATCGCAAGCCAAATGCCCCCCCATACCGAACGATAGTTTAACACGGTTATAGAAATGACAATAAATCTTAATTGCTTTATCAAAATTTAAACTATCAGAAAACACCAATAGTTTGGTTTTAGGGTCAATGCCTAAGCTTTGATAGTGTGCAAGAGCCTTTTCACCCCATTCAATTGGATCGCCAGAGTCATGTCTGAGTCCTTGATATTTAGATGCGAAAGTAGGCTCAAAATCATTTAAGAACGCATCCATTGTAATACAGTCAGTTAGTGCGATATCTAAATCATTTGGATACTCATCTAGCCAGACTTGTAAGGCTTTACTTTGACAATTAGCGAGATTTTCAACTAAACGTTGATGAGCTTGAAACCATTCGTGAGCCTGAGTACCAACTGGTTTTAGCCCAAATTGATAAGCAAGCAGATAGTTACTTGTGCAATTAAAGTTTGGAAAGTTATTTTTTAAATAGTTTACAACTGCTTTTTGTACTGCAAAAGAGTAACGTCTACGCGTACCAAAATCCATTAGATTAAATAGAGACATATCATATGATTTACTACTTTCATTAAAGCGAGCCAACTTATTTTTTAAGTGTGAAATAGCCTCATCGATGCCAATATTTGGTGTACGATCTCGATGAACGATTTCGCTAATAACAGCAAGCAACGGTATTTCCCACAAAATAACATCTAACCATTTTCCTTCGATACGAATGTGTAGTTGGCCATCTTGATTTATGACTGTCACGATATTGCTATTGTAATGCCAATTTTTTAACCAGCTTAGGTAATCCATCTTGAAATACGGCAATGATTGCAAATAATTAAACTCGCCGTCTGTTAAACGCAGCGATTGCATTAAATGAATTTGATGTTTAATTTCATCAATATATTGACCAAGTTGCTCTTCACTGCGACAACGAAATTCAGCTGCAACTATGACATCAGGATAATGATGAAAAACAGCTTGCTGCATATGTAGTTTATAAGCGTCAGTATCTAAAAGCGACGTTAATATTGGTGGTGGCATGTAAATCGATTAGTTGTATTTGCATGAAAAGTTCGTCGATTATAGCAGAATAAAAATTAAGGAGTATATTATTTAATGATGATTATTGTTATTTCGTATACTATTATTCTATTCTTTTTGAATCTTTTTTAATAACTCTTTTTATGACAGGTACGCTATGAACTCAAATCAACCTATTGCTAAGTATCGCTTAGATTATGCTAAACCTGATTTTACTATAACCGATATTGATCTTGATTTTGACTTATCACCTGAAATAACAACTGTTACTGCAAGAAGTCGATTCATAAAACAGAATGTATCGGCAACTAATCTAGTACTTGATGGTGAAGCACTTAAGCTTTTAGCGATCAATATTAATGATATCCCTTGGCAAGATTATACATTGACTGTAACAGGGATTGAAGTGCATTCGGTGCCTGATGAGTTTATATTAACGATAGTTAATGAAATTAAACCAATTGATAATAGTGCGCTAGAAGGACTATATGTTTCGGGTGATGCACTTTGCACTCAATGTGAAGCGGAAGGTTTTAGGCATATCACTTACTATTTAGATCGTCCTGATGTTTTAGCTAGATTTAGTACTCGTATTACGGCAAATAAAAAACAGTATCCTTATTTACTCTCAAATGGTAATCGTATTGCTCAAGGGCAGCTTGAAAATGATCGTCATTGGGTACAATGGCAAGATCCATTCCCTAAACCTTGTTATTTATTTGCTTTAGTCGCTGGTGATTTTGATGTATTACAAGATAATTTTATAACCCGTTCAAATCGGCAAGTTACATTAGAAATTTACGTTGATAAAGGTAATTTAGATCGAAGCGAATGGGCTATGACTTGCCTTAAAAACTCGATACGTTGGGATGAAAATCGTTTTAATCTAGAATATGATCTAGATATCTTTATGATTGTTGCCGTTGATTTCTTTAATATGGGCGCGATGGAAAATAAAGGCCTTAATATTTTTAATTCAAAATATGTATTAGCAAAACCTGAAACCGCAACAGATGATGATTATTTGGCGATTGAAGCGGTGATTGGTCATGAATACTTTCATAATTGGACTGGCAATAGGGTGACTTGCCAAGATTGGTTTCAGCTGAGTCTCAAGGAAGGGTTAACGGTATTTCGTGATCAAGAATTTAGTGCTGATCTTGGTTCTCGGGCTGTGAAACGAATTGATGATGTCAAAATTCTACGTTCAGTTCAATTCGCCGAAGATGCGAGTCCAATGGCGCATCCGATCCGCCCTGATCAGGTGATTGAAATGAATAATTTTTATACTGTTACCGTCTATGAAAAAGGTGCCGAAGTTATTCGTATGATACATACTTTATTAGGCGAAGAAAAATTCCAGGCAGGCATGAAACTTTATTTTCAAAGGTATGATGGTTGCGCAGCAACTTGCGATGATTTTGTGAAGGCAATGCAAGATGCCTCAGGGATTAATTTATCACATTTTAAATTATGGTATAGCCAGTCAGGCACGCCAGAACTAACGATTAACGATGATTATGACGCCGATAAACAGCAGTATCGATTAACCATAAAACAATTTACTCCCGCAACGCAAGAACAAGCGGAGAAACAACCGTTACATATTCCACTTGATATTGAATTATATCATCGTAATGGCGAGATTATCCCATTACAGTTTCAAGGTGATTTTATTGACCATGTACTCAATATCCACAATGGTGAAGAGATATTTATATTTGATAACGTGCGAGAAAAACCCATTATCGCGTTATTACGCAATTTTTCAGCTCCCGTTAAACTTCATTATGATTATCAAGATGATGAGCTGATTTTCCTGATGCAACATACCACTAATGCCTTTAATCGGTATGATGCGGCACAAATGTTATTGGCGAAATATATTGCAATAAATGTAAGTAATCACCAACACTCTAATTCGATGATAATACCCGAATCAGTTATTGATGCATTTCGCTCGGTATTATTGTCATCTTCTTTAGATCCGGCTTTGATGGCTCAAATTCTTACATTACCATCTGAAAATGAGATAGCTAATCAATTCAAGGTTGTCGATCCTGACGCGATTCATGTTGTTCGTGAGTGGTTACTCACTCTATTTGCTGATGAGATGTTTGATGAACTATTTGCGGTTTATCAGCACAATAAAGCAGCTTCATATCGTATTGATCACATAGATATTGCTAAGCGAGCATTGAAAAATGCTTGCTTAACTATATTAGCATTTGCAAGTGAACAAGATATTGTCGATAAACTGGTAAATAAACAATATCAACAAGCTGACAATATGACTGACTGCTTAGCTGCTTTAAATGCAGCGGTTAAAGCCCAATTACCTTGTAAAGATATATTATTAAATGATTTTGACCATCGTTGGCATCAAGATGGGTTAGTAATAGATAAATGGTTTATATTGCAAGCAACTAGCCCACAAAAAGATGCATTAGCAAATGTTAAAGCGTTATTAACACATCGTTCATTTAGTTTAAATAATCCCAATAGAATTCGTTCATTAATTGGAGCTTTTGTTAATAATAATCCAGCCTTGTTTCACGCTATTGATGGCAGTGGTTACAATTTTTTAGTCGAAATTTTAGTTGAGTTAAATCAGAAAAATCCACAAGTTGCATCAAGGCTTATTGATCCGCTGATTCGCTTAAAGCGTTATGATAAGACTCGTTGTGAATTAATGCGTCAGGCTCTCAAACGATTATTAAAAATTGATAATTTATCTCGTGATTTATATGAAAAAATTACTAAAGCATTAGAAGTATAAATTTATTTTACTTTATAATCGTATATTAAAACAATAATTTAACGAAAATATTGACGTAGATTTATATCGATAAAACTACGTCAAGTTTTAGATCATTTTCTACAATGGTAATAATCTATGAATATCCAAGAAATCACGAGTAAGCAATTAGCTGAGCTACTTAATAATAAATCATGTGATATTTTTTTACTCGATGTACGTGAAGACAGTGAAGTTGAAATTTGTTCAATTAATGGTTCAAACCATATCGCAATGAATCTTATTCCCCTATATCTTGATCAGCTGCCAGATGATAAGCAAATTATTATTTATTGCCATCATGGCATACGCAGCTTAAATGTTGCCAATTTTTTGATTCATAATGGCTTTGATGAACAGCTTATTTATAGCTTAAAACGAGGTATTGATGATTGGGCATTGGTTATTGATAACGGCATGAATCGATATTAAAATTTCTCCATTTTCATAATGATTAAATATCAGGTAGAATGTAACCATAGCATTATTAATAATGATCTTTTATTACGAGTTAAATCGATGACAACATCTACAATCAACTCATTACAAACCGGTAATCTGGTCGAAGTCCATGATATGTCTTTTTATCGTGGCATTAGGCCTATTTACAAAAATATGAGTTTGTCGGTACCAAAAGGAAAAATTACCGCTATTATGGGGCCTTCTGGTATAGGTAAAACAACGCTATTGAGGTTAATTGGCGGGCAGTTAAAACCACAATCGGGTACGATTTTGTTTGATGGTGAGAATATTCCTGAGTTATCTCGGTCTCGTTTGTACGAAGTGCGTAAACGAATGAGTATGCTATTTCAATCAGGAGCGCTTTTTACTGATTTATCTGTATTTGATAACGTAGCTTATCCGCTGCGTGAGCATTTAAATTTACCAAAGCCCATTTTACACAATTTAGTATTAATGAAATTACAATCAGTTGGACTTCGAGGCGCTGCTAATATGATGCCATCAGAACTTTCGGGTGGTATGGCAAGGCGAGCTGCTCTTGCAAGAGCTATTGCACTAGATCCTGAACTTATTATGTTTGATGAACCATTTGCAGGACAAGATCCTATTTCGATGGGTGTCATTGTGAAACTAATTTCAGAGCTGAATCAATCATTAGGGTTAACGTGCATTGTCGTATCACATGATGTTGATGAAGTGTTAAGTATTGCTGATTATGCTTATATTGTTGCAGAGCAGCATATTATTGCTGGTGGAACGGCTGAAGAGTTACGCAACAATGACGATATGCGGGTAAAACAATTTTTAGAAGGGCTTGCTGATGGCCCTGTACCGTTCCATTATCCTGCTGCTGATTACAAAGTGGATCTAAGTCGAGGTAATCGCTAATGTTAAATATACTTGCCAAAATGGGGCAATGGGGTATTAATTTCATCTCTATGTTTGGCCGTGCTGGAATGATGTTATTTGGGGCATTAATTGGTAAACCTCAATTTAAAAAGCAATTTCCGCTTTGGGTTAAGCAATTTTATTTTATTGGTGTGCAGTCACTAACTATTATTATGGTTTCTGGGTTATTTATCGGCATGGTTCTTGGCTTGCAAGGCTATTTTATTTTAACCATGTTTAGTGCCGAAGCGAGTCTTGGTATGTTAGTTTCACTAGCTTTACTTCGCGAGCTAGGTCCTGTCGTTGCAGGGCTTTTATTTGCCGGTAGGGCTGGCTCAGCATTAACCGCAGAAATTGGTTTAATGAAAGCAACTGAGCAGCTATCAAGTATGGAAATGATGGCAATTGATCCATTAAGACGTATTATAGCTCCGCGTTTTTGGGCCGGTTTCTTTTGTATGCCATTTTTAACGGCTATTTTTATCGCAGTAGGTATTCTTGGCGGTGAAATTGTTGGTGTTAGCTGGAAAGGAATAGATTCAGGATTCTTTTGGTCTTCCATCCAAAGTAACGTTGATTGGTGGCATGATGTTGTTAACTGTTTTATAAAAAGCTTTATTTTTGCTATTGCGGCAAGTTGGATTGCGCTTTTTAATGGTTATGATTGTACGCCAACATCAGAAGGAATTAGTAAAGCGACAACGAGTACTGTTGTTTATTCATCACTCGCTATTTTAGGGTTAGATTTTATTCTAACTGCATTAATGTTTAGTAATTGAGGTCATGTAAACATGAATCGTAAAGTTGAAATCACCGTTGGATTATTTATGGTAATCGTCATTTGTTCAGTTCTTTTTCTTTGCTTTAAAGTAACTGATGCAACGACATTTACCAATAATTCAACCTATCGTATTTACGCTGTATTTGATAATGTCGGCGGGCTTAAGGCGCGTTCTCCAGTTAAAATTGGTGGTGTCGTTATTGGCCGAATTTCTAATATTACATTAGATAGCTATAAGCCTTATGTGGCAATTGATATTAATTCACAATATGATGAAATCCCAAGCAGCAGCACATTATCAATAAAAACATCGGGTTTACTTGGCGAACAGTTTATTGATGTTGCTATGGGCATTGATAGTGATTTGATTGATGATATTGATGCACAAGAAGCGAAGGAAAGCGGTTCAATCACGCAAAATAATGCAACTAGTGAGCAACCTAAGTATTTTGAACAAGGCTTTGTTGTTCACAATACTAAACCAGCAGTGGTGATTGAGGATTTAATTGGTCAGTTTTTATATAGTTCAGGTTCTTCTGATAAAACTGAAAAAAAGTAGGCTGAATATGAAGGAGTTAATGATGTTTAAAAAAGTATTGATGATTTTGGTGTTATTTATTGTTCCGAGCGCAATGGCAGCTCAAAATGATAACCAAAATCCGTATAAGCAAATGCAACTAGCAGCAGATAAAATTTTTAGTACAATTAATAGTAAATCTGAGCAAATTAAGAATAATCCTGAAATATTACGAGATGTAGTAAGGCAAGATCTATTACCTTATATTCAAGTTAAATACGCAGGCGCACTTGTTTTAGGTAGCTATTATAAATCAGCGACACCAGCGCAGCGTGACGCTTATTTTACTGCATTTGAAAATTACTTAGTACAGGCTTTTTCACAAGCGTTATCAATGTATAAAGGTCAAAAATATCAAATTGAAGGTGAGAAAGATTTAACTAATAAAAATCTTGTCTCTATTCGCGTATTATTGATCAGCCCAGATGCAGGGCAACAACCAATTCGTCTTGATTTCCAATGGCGTAAAAATACGGTGTCAGGTGAGTGGAAAGCATACGACTTAATTGCTGAAGGTGTCAGCATGATCACAACAAAACAAAGTGAGTGGGCAACAATCCTTAGAACTAATGGCATCAATGCATTAACTAAACAGCTGCAATCTTTAGCTAGTCAAAAAATTGATCCTGATGCAACGCAAGCAAATTAATTTAATAGAAACAAGGAATGATTATGTTGACTTCGATTAGCATTGAAAAGCAAGCAAGGACACTTTATCTAGATGGTATTCTAGATTGTAATACTCTTGCGCAGATCTGGTCACAACATTCAAAACTATTAACTAATATCGATAATATTGATGTAGCAAAGCTTAATCGAGTCGATTCATCAGGTTTAGCGCTATTGACCTATTTGTGTATTAAATATAACACTAAATTAACTGGTGTTTCCCTACAACTAACTACGTTGATTGAGCTCTATGATCTTGATCCCGTTATATTAGTTTAGTTTTAAATAATGGTAATATCATGGATAAAAAAGAAATTGAAGATAAATTAATGACATCATTATCGTTAGATGAAGTTTATGCGATGAGCGATGATGGAAGTCACTTTCAAGTTATTGCTGTAGGCGATCTTTTTGCTGATTTAAGTCGAGTTAAAAAACAACAAGCAGTTTATGCACCACTCGCTGAATATATTGCAGATAATCGTATTCATGCATTGTCTATTAAGACTTATACACCAGCGCAATGGAAATTAGAGCGGAAATTGCTAGGATTATAATGAGGATTTAGGTCATCTAGTGTTCTTCTTGAAGCGGGCTAATTCCCCGCTTTATATTTTAATAAATTAAAACCATATAAAAACTATATCAATTTAAATTACTCTTCAGCGATAGTTTCTAAAAATGCCTGTTTGAGTTCTTCAAACGGTAATTTACGACTAATAATAACCATTCTTGATATGCGCTCATTGGGTTTTTCCCAATTAGATCCATAATCAAATCCAACAACTTTATGAACGCCTTGTACGATTAAACGCTGAGGTTGATCTTTTATTGCTAAAACACCTTTATAACGCAACATATCATTGCCATATTGCTCTATTAACTGTTCAGTAAATGCGCCTATTTTCTTTAAATCTAGTTCTCCTGCTTCAAAAACATAAGAACAAATATCATCATTCCATGATTGTTTCGCATAATTCGAGTTAATCGGTTTGAAGTCTGATGTTAGTGGCTTTTTACTATTAATGACAAAGAAACCTTTGCTTACTTCAAGCTCATCGTCTAAATCAAAAGAATGGATATCTAACCATTGATGTTTAGGAATTTGTCCTTTAGTTGCAACAAAAATTTTAGCTTTATTGTTAATTTTATTAATTCTATCTAAAGCCGTTTGTTTTTGTTCTTCATCAATACGATCGGTTTTAGTTAGGATAATTCGATCAGCAAAACCAAGTTGCAAAGAGGCAACGCGATGTTCATCGAGTTGTTTTAAAATATGTTCACAGTCAACTAAAGTAATTACAGCATCAAGTTGAATTGTTTCACGGATAAAATCATCAATAAAAAAAGTCTGTACAATTGGAGCGGGATCAGCAAGGCCTGTTGTTTCGATAATTAGGCGGTCAAATTGTACCGTACCATTTAAGCGTTTTTGATGCAGTTGATGTAATGCCTGCGTAAGCTCGCCTTGTACGTTACAGCAGATACAGCCATTAGTCATTTCAACAATTTCGATGTTGGCATCTTTCTTTAGTAACCCGCTATCGACGTTAACTGCACCAAATTCATTTTCAATGATCAGAATTTTTTCATTGTGATTATGGTTAAGCAAGTAGTTTATTAATGTTGTTTTACCTGATCCTAAAAAACCAGTTAAAATTGTAACGGGAAGGTGTGATGATTCTGTCATTGGTAGCCTTTATTAAGTCTAAAAAGGGATTAACAGCATTTAAATCCACCCTTACCACTATACTTAGCTTCTTGGCGTTCTTTAAAAAACTCTTCGTAGGTCATTGGCGTTTGTTCAGGATGGGTTAACTTAATATGCTGTACATAAGTATCATAATCGGGGATCCCAATCATCAATTTAGCCGCTTGGCCAAGATATTTACCTGCTTTAGCTAAATTATCAAACATCGCTTTTCCTTAATTGAACAAGTTATTGCTTATAGTTATTATCCTAGCATTTTTTTATTAAATAATCACGATTAGTAAAGGCATATAATCTAAATCTCGCGTGTAATTTTAAATTCTATCAACTAAGTACAAATTTTTTATCATAAATAATTAAATAATTAGTTAATTTGTATTAATAACTACTTACTTCTTAAATGATTATCTCTATAATAAGACTAAATTTTAGAGAGTATACTGAGATCATTTTTTTATGGAAAAGTTTAAAATTGTAGGACCGACTGAGCTTAGCGGTGAAGTTACTATATCGGGTGCTAAAAATGCTGCATTACCTATTTTATTTGCTGCATTATTGGCTGAAGAACCCGTCGAGATTCAAAACGTACCAAAACTAAAGGATATTGATACTACACTTGAATTGCTAGAACGTTTAGGTGTTAATATTAAACGCAATGGTGTTATTGACCTTGATGCGAGCAACGTTAATAATTTTTGTGCTCCTTATGAGCTTGTTAAAACAATGCGAGCTTCAATTTGGGCTCTTGGGCCATTAGTTGCACGTTTTGGTCAGGGGCAAGTATCATTACCTGGCGGCTGTGCAATTGGTGCAAGGCCTGTTGATTTGCATATTTCAGGACTACAAAAACTAGGTGCTACAATTACTCTTGATGAAGGTTATGTTAAAGCGACAGTAGATGGGCGACTTAAAGGTGCTCATATTGTTATGGATAAAGTGAGCGTAGGTGCGACGGTTACAATTATGACAGCAGCTACATTAGCCGAAGGAAAAACCATAATTGAAAATGCAGCATGTGAGCCAGAAATTGTTGATACAGCAAAATTTTTAAATACCTTAGGCGCTAAAATCACTGGTGCCGGAACCGATCATATTGTGATTGATGGTGTGGAAAAGCTGGGTGGTGGTGTTCATAAAATTTTACCAGATCGCATTGAAACTGGTACCTATTTAGTTGCAGCTGCAATATCAAAAGGTAAAATTTTATGTCGTAATACTGACCCTAACATGCTTGATGCTGTTATTGCAAAGCTACGTGATGCGGGCGCGGTGATAGAAACAGGAGAAGATTGGATTAGTATTGATATGCAAGGTAAGCAAGCTAAGGCGGTTAATATTAATACAGCCCCTCATCCTGGATTTCCTACCGATATGCAAGCGCAGTTCTCACTATTAAATATAGTTGCCAAAGGCACTGGTATTATTAAAGAGACTATTTTTGAAAACCGTTTTATGCATATTCCAGAATTGATCAGAATGGGCGCTAAAGCTGAAATTGAAGGTCATATGCTAATTACAACTGGTGTTGAGCAGCTTACTTGTGCTGAGGTAATGGCAACCGATTTGCGCGCATCTGCAAGTTTAGTCCTTGCTGGGTGTATTGCTAAAGGTACCACATATATTGATCGCATTTACCACATCGATCGTGGCTATGAGATGATAGAAGATAAACTTCGTGGACTTGGTGCTGAGATTGAGAGAATAAAAAGTAACTAATTTTATCTCTCATAACGTTAAGATTATGAGAGATAGGCCTATTTAGCTAAATTTTATAATGAGTCATATAAATAATAATTGATGCAATTCGATAAAGGGGGTTGTTATGTCAAAAGCTTTAGTCTTACTCTCTGAAGGCTGTGAAGAAACCGAAGCGGTAACGACAATTGATTTGCTAACTCGTGCGGGCATTGAAGTCATTTCCGCAAGTATTACTCAAGAAAGAGAGGTTTTATGCTCTCGTGGTGTTACTATCTTAGCGCAGAAATCTTTTGCGCAAATTATCGATCATCAATTTGATGTTGTGATTTTACCGGGCGGCGTGAAAGGGGCTGAAAATTTTCGTGATTCAATACAAGTTATCGAAAAATTAAAACAAACTCATGATCAGGGTCACCTTATCGCGGCTATTTGTGCGACACCAGCGATGGTTTTACAATATCATAATTTGTTCCCTCATGCGATTATGACTGGTTATCCAACGACTAAGTCATCGTTTAAACATTGGCATGATGATCGTGTTTATTATGATGAGGTTCATCGGCTAATTACAAGCCAGGGACCCGCAACGTCCATCGATTTTGCCTTAAAGATCATTGCTGTTTTAGCCGGCAATTCAAAAGCAGCAGAGGTTGCAAGTCAATTAATACTTCCTACAGGAATTGCTAGTTATTCAAATTAAATAATCAACATTATTATAAATCAACGGTATGTTTATATGCATGCCATTGTTTATTAATATTTTTTATTTTTTCTGAAATTGGCTTAAAATAACTGCAATAATAATTATTATTACTCCAGTCAACTGCATTAAATTTATTTTTTCAGCCAATATTAGCCAGGCAAAAATAATTGCGGCAGGTAATTCGAGTGATGAGATAATTTCTCCAATCCCTCTTGGTGTTTTAGGCATTCCAAAAGATAAGCAAGTTAGAGGAAGCACCATTGCAAAAATAGATATTATCGCTCCCCACTTTAGATCATTGATTAGCGTATCAAGTGATAATTTTGGTATAAAAATGGCGGCAATAATAATAAAAGCCCCTATACTCATTAAACTTGCTCTTTTGATTGGGGGCAACTCAGGCAATAACTTATTTGTTGCTTGTATTGTTAGTGCATAACTAAATGCTGCAATAAAGCTTAAAACTAATCCATAAAATGAAATAGTGCCTTGTACTGCAATCAAATTCGTTGCAAGGAGAGTTCCAAATAAGATTAACAATACAATAATGACTTGCAAACGAGAAGGTAAACATCGATTCAATAAACAATTTAAAGTCATCGCTAGCCATACTGATTGCATTAGCATAACAGCTACAACAGCAACCGGGAGGTAAGACAACGATAAAAAATAACAACAGTTTGTTATTGCGATCGAAATGCCTGATAGTGCCATTATTATTTGCTTTTTGTATGAAATTCTAGCTACATTCGTTTTTTTTGAAATTATCTTACCAAGTAAAAATAGAATAATAACGGAACATAGAAACAAAAAAAACAGGATATTTCCCACGTTAGAATCTTGTTTATTTGCTAATTTCATAAGTGTTGCGGGAAGGCCGTAACAAACCGCTCCCGCAGCAACAAATAGTGGTCCAATTGCTTTCATATTTAGGCTTTGTTAATCATTTGCTTTTATTGAATGAGGGCTATATATCTTAATATTATTAAATCCTTGTTCTATCAAGTATAAGGCTTGTAACTTACTCATGACTCCTCGCTCACAATATAGTAAATATTGATTATTTTGATTTAGACCAGAAAATTGACTAGTTAATTTATAAAATGGTAATGAGATCACCTCTATATCTTTGATACTTAAAGGATTGTCTTCTTGTTCATCTGGTGAGCGAATATCAATAATAATATCATTACTTGTAAATGCTGAAACAGTTTCTACTTCTTGAATTGTCGTATTAGTTTGTTTAGCTATTTCTCTTATATCAATATTTTTTGCTTCAGTAATTGCTTTATCAAGTATGCTAAAATCAAAATTTGATTCCTCACTTTCGATTTTTTCTTTTATAGCCTTTACTGTTGGATTTTTTGATATAACGCCACAAAATTCAGGCATAGTTTTAGCAATATCTTCAGTGCCGATTTGTCTAGCTAGCTTGATGATGTGTTCTTTATCATGAGTAATTAATGGACGCAAAATCAGAGTATCGGACGCATTATCAATCAAGCGCAAATTAGTTAAAGTTTGGCTTGAAACTTGACCTAACGCTTCACCTGTTACCAATGCTTGCACACCATATTTTTCAGCGATATATGATGCAGCGCGAACCATCATTCGTTTCAGTACAACGCCCATCTGGCCATCATCAACTTTCTCTAAAATTTCACCGACAACATCTGAAAAATCAATCGCAATAAATCGGACTTTATGTGAACGACTAAAACGGTTCCATAGATAGTGAGCCATTTGTTTTACGCCAATCTCGTGAGTCGCTCCACCTAAATTAAAAAAGCAGTAGTGTACTCGTGAACCGCGACGCATCAACATATAGCTTGATACGCCTGAGTCAAATCCACCCGAAATAAGTGATAAAACATCTTCTTGTGTACCAATTGGAAAACCACCAATACCTTCATAGCGGCCTTTCACTAATAATAATTTATCTTGGTCAATTTCTAGATTAACGGTGATATCAGGTTTAGTTAGTTTTACTTTTGCACTTTGTACATATTGGTTTAAACCACCGCCGACGTAACGTTCTACTTCTATAGATGAAAAATCATGTTTTCCTCGGCGTTTTACTCTGACACAAAATGTTTTATTTTCAATGATTGGCGAGAAATAGTCGCGGGTTTTTTCGTAGATATCATGTACATTAATAAAAGGCAGTTCATCTACCACTAAAATATGGTGAATACCTGGAATACGTGAGAGTAAATCTAAAATCTGTTCTTCACTATTTTGGATTCTCGGTCTAACTTCAATAAAATCCCAATGCCTAATAACAGCGACATCACTATGATGTTTTAAAATATTACGAATATTACTGGTCAAAATTTTAATAAAACGTAAACGAACCGAGTCACTCTTAATTGTGATCTCAGGGAAGAGCTTAATAATAAATTTCATGTTTTGTCTTAATCACTTTATAAAAATGGCGCCATTATACTTATTTATGTGCTTAATGCGTACTATTGTTTAATATCATTTTAATAAAAATACTAAAATCTACTTGCTTGTTGGCTCAGGTTTCGATAATATTCGCCATCAATATTTTTATTTTTCTTTCACGCTGAAATATTTTACAATTAACGAAAGAACAATTGAATTAACTGCAGGTTAAAATGTACGAAATCCTTATTATTGTTTTTCTAATCGTCGCAATTGCTATTGTTGGTTTAGTTTTAATCCAAAAAGGTAAAGGCGCAGACATGGGTGCATCATTCGGTTCAGGGGCCTCTGCAACTTTATTTGGCTCAGGCGGAACTGGTAATTTTTTAACCCGTACAACCACAATTTTAGGTGTAATATTTTTCATAATTAGTATTGCATTATCAAACATTGGTAGCAGAAAAACCAGTAATGATGGCTTTTGGAATCTTGAAGAAGGGACTACATCAAGTTCTCCTGCGCAATCTGCATCAAATACGGATTTAAATCAGACAAGCGATAGCAAAGTACCTGCTACAACAAAGGCTCCCGAGCCAGTTAATCCGACATCTGATATTCCAGAATAGTTTCTTCTTGCTGCCGTGGTGGTGAAATTGGTAGACACGCTATCTTGAGGGGGTAGTGCTCTAGGGCATGCGGGTTCAAGTCCCGCTCACGGCACCAATTCAATATTTAATAACAATCATTAATACCCATTAACACACTTCAAACCTATTAAATTCAAGGTTACATAATAAAATAACCCCCATTAATGCACATTAATGCCCATTTACAGCCAAATTTAATCGGGGTATATTTAGGGGTACAAATTCATACCCTCAAATTTTATACCCCGAAAAGGCTAAATATGGCTATTAAAATAACCCCGCTTACAGATACACAAATAAAATCATTTAAGCCAACCAATAAAGATAAAAAGCATTTTGACGGTGGTGGGTTATTTTTATTAGTTAAAGTGAATGCGGTTAAAGTATGGCGATTAAAATATAATAACCCTCTTACCAAGAAAGAGAATTTACTAACTTTTGGTAATTACCCTGAAATCTCATTACAGCAGGCTAGAAAACTACGTGATGAGGCGAGGGAGTTAATTAATCAAGGTATAGATCCTAAAGAGTATAAAAAAGAGTTAGAGCAACAAAAACAAATACAGTTAAATAATTCATTTTATGCTATCGCACAACGTTGGTTCGCGTTTAAAACAGAGCAAGGGTTGGAAGAACTGACATTAAAAAAAGCATGGAGATCGCTAGAAAATCATGTTTTCCCCTATATAAAAGATATTCCCATTAATCAAGTAACCGCAATCAAGGCAATTAACGCATTACAGCCATTAAATCACAATAATAAATATGAGACGGTTAAACGAGTATGTAGGCGAATTAATGAAATAATGTATTATGCCGTTAATATGGGGATTATCGATAGCAATCCACTGGCCAGAATAACAGACGTTTTCAATAGTCCAAAAGTGAAGAATCAGCCAACAATAGCACCAACTGAATTACCCGAATTCATGAAAGCTTTATCCTTGGCTAGTATTGAATTACAAACAAGATGTGTTATAGAGTGGCAATTATTAACTTTAACCCGACCCAATGAGGCTGTAGGCGCGAAATGGAGCGAAATAGACTTAGATAATAGACTTTGGTCAATCCCTGCTGAACGTATGAAAATGGACAGGGCGCACAATATCCCGTTATCGCAACAAGCTGTTAACATATTAACAATAATGAGCTACACAAAAGAAAAAGGTGATTTTGTTTTTCCAACAGCTAGACCCCCATACGATAAACCTATGAGTAGTCAAACCGCTAACATGGCTATAAAAAGAATGGGCTATAAAGATAGATTAGTCGCTCATGGACTTAGATCTCTAGCCAGTACAGCACTAAATGAACAAGGCTTTAATTATGACGTAATAGAGAGCGCATTATCTCATGTTGATAAAAACGCAGTAAGACGAGCCTATAATCGCGCTGAATATGAACAACAAAAACGGATTATGCTTGATTGGTGGGGCGACTTTGTAGAGCAAGCCAGTAATGGCAATGTATCACTATCAGGGACAAGACAATTCAAGGTTGTTAATAGTTAAAACAATGGTGTAACCATATCGTTATGCCATTAATCAAGCATATTGCTATCAATACAGTTAGTTATATGGATATCTATACAACTAATAAGTCGTACTCATAAGGATATAACTGTCAGTCATGGTCATATCACCACAACTGTAGACATATATCTATAATTGGTTACAACCTTAATAATATCAACGGGCACAAAATTGCGCTTGTGACAGAATTCAATAAAACAAATCGTCTAGCTTTTCAGCCAATCAGCCGTTAATCCGCCCAGTTCAATATCTATAATAAAGACACCGCTTACCAAGAAAAGAATAGTCTAGGCTAGGCTAGGCATTCCCCCAATCGGGTAATATCTTTTGCCTACCCCCCTATAATTATAAAATTTTCAATTAAGTATTCACCACTATTCACTATCTAAATAAACATCTATAAATCAGTATATTATATAGTGAATACTTATTTTTTTGGTGTTCACTAGTATTCACTACTGTTCACTAATAAATAACTGGTTATATCCTAGTTTAACTATTTGAAATAAAAGTAATTTAATAAAATGCAAAAATAAGCTTTAATTATAAATCAATGAGTTAGATTTTTCAGTTGATCCCGGTACTCTTTTCGTTGGTCAGCATGATTATATTTAGCTCGGATTTCAAATCCGACCTTGTGACAGATTTCATTAAAATCATAGAGATAAATTGTTATTGCTATGGGTGAACTATTAAAAGGGGTACATTTCAAATAGCAGCCTAAAAACCATATAAATGTTGCTTTAATTATGGGATAGTTACATATTTAAGTGAGGCATGATATTGCCTTAAACTATTGGTATTATCTCAATGGTTAATAATTGAACTACAATTCTTTTGTAGTAGAATAAGTTACATAATAATTGTCACAATTTGATGTTGTACAAAGTTTAAGCGAGGCACTAAAACGTGCATCGATTGATAACAAAGGCTAGAGGTATGACAGGACGAAAAAGTAACCTTGATACGAGGTTAAAAAAAGCAAATGAATACGTTAATCATGGCTACAAGGAAAACGGAGGATTAATACCGTCTATTAGTGGACTATCGCTATATATTGGTTGTTCGCGTTCGAGCTTATACAATTACGCCCATGAATCGGAAGAATTTAGCGACTTACTGGAAACAGTGAAAGCTATCCAAGAAAACGAGCTAATCAATAAAGGCTTATCAGGTGAATTTAACGCGACAATCACCAAGTTAATGCTTGCGAATCATGGTTACAGTGACAAGCAACAAGTCGAGCAAAATAACCATGTAAGGGTCGATTTTAATAAACCGTTATCCGCGCTATTTGAAGATGATTAAAGAATATCGTTTACTTTGGTAAGCGGTGATTGTAGAAATAACCAACTTACACCAATGGCGGAAGTTAAAGTTAATCGTATATAATGTTAAAATAATCAAATGATTTCGTATTGGGAAAATAATAATGGTTAGACCTAACACGCGAAACTATACAAGTGAAGTATCAAGGATCAGTACAAAGCATCTTAAAACGCTCGTTAAAAGCCCGTTACAGTATATAATTAACAGTGGTAACAAAAAGCTAACCGCACAAGTAAAAGACTACGCAATCACTTATATTCTACCTAATGGCAGAACATTACAAGGCAGGATAGACGATTCAGCCGTATCCTACGGTTCGCGTTACTGGTTTATTTGCCCTCATTGCCAAACTAGGCGCGGAACTCTTTATTTTACCAATCAGCAAATCGCTTGCCGTAAATGCTTTAATCTTCATCACCCTAGCCAAAGCGAGAATCAAATGGATAGATTAAGACGCAAGATAATTATTAAGCGAGACAGGTTATTTAAAAGCACAGATAGCGAATATAACGACCTTTTCAATAATGCTTACTGTTTCCCTAAACCTAAAGGAATGAGCCATAAACGCTATGAAATAGAGCGCAATAAACTAGCTAATATTGAAGATGCTTACTGGAGTGTCGCGCGTGTATATGTTGATAATATATGCGGTAAGGTTATAACTTAATTATTGGACACGTTAGGGGGTTAAACGAGACTTATCCATTAGATTAAATTACCGCAATCAAACCTTGCATGATATTACAAATTCGATTATCGTTATTAAAACAAAATAACACATAATAATAAATACTGATGAAATATTATCTATTAATGACCACAAGGCAGTGGCAAGAATTACAAAAACCGATTGATGATAATTCGCTTTTCCCTCACAGCTCTATAGTCCCTCGAAGTATTGTTGATTATACTCAATTGAAACCTGTCCGTTATCGCTACAGCAATGAAATGGACGACGTGATTAAATACTGTGTTAAGAATCAAGACCAGTGTAAAAACCTTTATCCCACTCTCGAAAAGCTCGGCTTATATTACGGCACAAATACCTATAACAAAGATGATATTAAATTTAGTCAGGCACTCAAAGACGCACTAACATCGCAGCGAGCTATCCTTATTGATATGCCAGTTGACCACTGTTCGGGAATGATGGCACCAGAAAATAACTTTCTAAAGCTGCCTAGTAATAAAATCGCGCGTAGATTAACCCCAGAAGAAGTAAAAACCTGTGAACTTGCAAGGTATGGCAATGAAGATAATTGGATTGAAATCACCGTTAAAGATTTGCCTAATCAACCGTTTACCCTATTTAATAACGGTAGTCGGGAAATTGTTAATCAAGGCACTTTAGACGGCAACGGCTATGCGTATGTTGATTTACCAGTTAACGCGCAATATGTGGATATTGTGTTTGATAAAAAACAAGAGTATCGCCCATGGTACTATGATGTGCCGTTACAAATATGGGGTGGTATCGTTGATGCTGGGCAGTCGGTAACGGATTTACTTTGGGATATTTCACCATTTAGTCAGGCGATTAAAGTCGATTTTAATGAGGGACAATTTAGCTCTGCCAAATTTGAAAAAGCACCTGAAGGCGAAAGCCCACCCAACCCTATCCAATTTGGGAAAGTGCCCGAAGCCGAAACGGTGGCTGGTGCGCTTGCTCATGGTGTTAGCCAGTTTTTAGTGGGTTTTCTTCCCACCTCAAGAGCACTTAAAATTATCAAGCCGCTAAAAAAAATGGGGACGCTAACTAGAGGTATGATTGCGGGTGGTGTTGCTGATTTTGCTGTCTTTGCGCCACATGAAGAAAGGTTATCAAATTTAATTCAAGAATTTCCTTACTTGAGAAATGATATCACTGAATATTTGCAGGCTAAACCTGATGATAGCGCAGCAGAGGGACGATTAAAAAACGCATTAGAGGGTTTACTCCTAGGCGCATTAGTCGAACCTTTCTCCCATTCATTACGTGCATTAAAATATGCTAGAATTAAGCGAATGGTAACCGATGTTAAAACTAAAGTTCATTATAAACTTGAAGTTGTTACTATTGAGACCCAATCAGGCGGTAAAGGAAATTGGAATAAAGCTCTAAACAATCCAGAACCAAATAAAATATATAAAGTTGATGGCAATAAAATATTTCACACTGATGATATTGGACGGCTAAAACAAGTTGAGGCCGAACTTAAACTTGAGACATTAGACAGGAATACTTACCGGCAATTAAAAGCAGGTAAACAAGGGATTGAGGGCGACGAAGGCGGTCATTTAATTGCTGCAATATTTAATGGCTCAGGTGAAAAAATTAATATGCTCCCGATGAATTCGAATCTTAACCGCGGTGCATGGAAGCAGATGGAAAATACATGGGCTAAAGCATTACAAGATGGAAAAACGGTTAACGTTAAGATTGAGCCGTTATATGAGGGTACAAATCTAAGGCCTGATAGTTTTAAAGTTAAATATGTTATTGACGGTAAAACAAAATATCTTGATTTTGAAAATGCCGCAGGAGGAAAATAAAAAATGCAAAATAATAACCAAGATTTATATAACCAAATTGGGCAAATTTTAGTAGCTTCTGGTCCAGAAGATGCTAAGAAGATCATTATGATTGCGAATCTCTGGCCCGAAGGTGATGTTTGTGAATATGAATTCAATTATATATCTATTAAGGATCAAGAATCCGAATACGAGCCTTTAGGTAGAGCAACCACGGATTTAAGAAAGGCCTTAGTGAGATTAAGACAATACACCTTAGATAATAATCTTACTAATGGTAATCCCGTTTGGACAGGTTGTATTGTGACCGTTGATATTGAAAATGCCAAAATTAATATCGAATTTAAATATGAGCCATTTATTGAAGATTAATCGTATTTACTAAATTGATAAGTGATTATCGGGCGTATTTTATAGTAATGCGCCTTTTCTTTGGTCAGTCAAAACTATGTAAAATTGCACAGTATTATTAATACAGTAATCGCCACTTATGTGGCTTTTTTTATACCTAAATTAAGATTGCTTAATACAAAAATTGTTGATTATTCTTATCAATTACTATTATATGTAGTTTTTCACGAATTTAATTGGTTAAGGAATAAGCAAATAGTTAAAAGATATGATATATAGTGCCTATTGTTTTCGAATCCTGAATTAATTCGCAAGATTTAAGGAAAAATAAACAAATTTGAGAGGTAGGAAAACAATAAAAAATTAACTAATTGATAATTAAAGAAATAAATCACACTCTAGGCTATAATCGCCTCAGAAGCACTCAAACAAATTGTTTGTTAAGTTTAATGTTTAATAAACAGTTATCAAAAAAAACCTCTTAAATCGCTCAAAATAAGCCTTAATTTTGATTGCTGAGTATATTTGTATGTTGCCAAGTGATAATAATTTGATACAATACTTATTAATTTGGTTGGCATGGTTATTTATACAGGTTAATCGAGATTGCTATCAATGAGGTTTTTAATTGGTAGGTTATGGCGGTTTATTTTGCGCGTTGGGGAACTCAAAAAATAAACCACCTAGTCAAAAGATATTAGATAGCAAAAAAAGCCGTTTGGCTTTAATGTGTAAATAATAACTTTGGTTATATTATTACGGTCTGTAATGTATTAAGTCAAGAATTACTATACAAATTAATTTGTATTAGCTTAATTATTAACCATTGTTGTTTTTGTCATTGTTATTTAATTCATTTAATTCAGCATGTTATTAAAAGGAATTTTTTAATGAATCAACAAAGCAATTTATCAGACAGTATTATCCCTCAAAAAGAGCTAATGGACTTGTTAGGCTATAAAAGCCCCGAATCATTACGCAATCTATTAAACCGCGATAAATCAGCACCAAGGCCATTCAAGCCGTCAGGGCGTAGAGTGTTTTTTATCAAGAATGAAGTAGAAAACTGGTTAGAATCAAGAAAAGCGGTAAGGGGTTAATGATGAAAAGAAACCCTTTATATCACGAAATAGTAAAGGGCTTAGATTGGAAACTAGACAGTTATAATCATAGTCAATCTGACGCTAAAAAGCTACCTAAAAAACCTCGAGCTTATCTTTTAATTGCTTGTACGGGCAACAATGGCATTACAGAAAACGAGATATTAACCGTTTGTAGGCTATCAAGTGGGCGCAACTATTGTAGTGAACTTGAGCGCAAGCTAAATATTACCTTGAAACGAGTAGACGAAAGTAATACGGACGGTATCGGCTCTCACTTTCGATATTACCTAGCCAGTAAAGAAGATACTCAAAAAGTGATTAATCTCATTTTAAGCTATCAGCCATGCTTATTATCTGATTGGGACATTACTCGAATACTCGACCAGTACCCAAAAAAAGTAGCGTAATTCATTGATTTAAAAGCAAAGCGCAAAAATGCGTTTACGGTATCCCCTTGCCTAAATTTAGGATTATGAGGGATTTATAAACAGATTGAGGGTAGTAAAATGAATAGTTTTAACAGTGTAGTACCAGTTACAGAATCAACAATTAACGGCAAATTACAACAAACGGTTAGCGCGAAACAATTACACGCTTGTTTAAATGTGGGTAATGATTTTTCTACATGGATAAAAGAACGCATTAATAAATATGGTTTTATTAAAGATGATGATTATTTAGTTTTTGATTCCTCAAAAAACAGGAATCAAAGTACAAAAAATAAACAGTCTGATAAATGGGAAACGGCAAGAGGTGGCGACCGTCGGAGTATTGATTATCACCTAACTTTAAACATGGCCAAAGAGTTGGCCATGATTGAAAATAACGAACATGGACGAGCTATTAGAAAATACTTTATTAGATGCGAAGAACATTTAAAAGAGATTGCCCCTGCTATCCAAAGGAAAGAGCTTAAGCGCTTGAAAGCACGCATTGAGGTTGCCGATTATAGCCGTCCTATGCGTGATGCTTTAACACTACAAAGAGCCATGCAAGGCAAAGAGACAAAGCCTCATATCTTTACTAATGAATTTGACATGATTAATCACATTGTATTAGGTACAACATCAAGCAAATACAAAAAAGCCAATAATCTTACTGGTAATGTGCGCGACCATCTAAGCGAATTTGAATTAAGCCATATCGCATACCTTGAGAACTCAAACATAACATTGATTAATATTGGTTATGATTATCACCAGAGAAAAGCAGAGCTAATAAAGCTATCCCATGCTTATTTAATCCGTCATATGGCACAGGTGGCGTAATGATAATAACCGCACCATTTACCACACTACAAGCCAGTAGCATAAAAGGTTTAAGCGTAGTTAATTTCGCACCTGTTACCGCACTTGATAACGGTAAGATTACGGTAATACTTAAGGGTGAGATTAGGGCTAGGATTAGCGCGCTATTTAAATTGGTACGCAGTCAAGTACGCACTGAAAACAGGCTTTTTAAATTGGTATCCAGTCAGGTATCCACGGATATAATTCTTTTATTACTGGTTACCAAAAAAGAGGTCGCCACGCTGGTTGCCACCGAAAAGGCGACTTATAACCATGCTCACCAAGAAAGGAAAATTTTCTCTTTGGCAAGCAACCAAGGTTTTATTGATATCACAACGCGCGCGCGTGAGGCTAAGGACTATCACCGAATTAGCAACAAAGTAATAAACCTTACCCGAATTAGTAAAGTATTTACCAAAATAGGAAAGGTTGATAATGAGTTTTCGGACATATTAGGGAATGAGTTTCGCACGTCCATAAAAAAGGATAATAAAATAGTTTCTTGTGTCCATAAAAAAGGGAATTATTTAGCCGATTTAGCTAACTTTTCGCGACAAGCATTCTTTACCCAAGCAGAGAAATTATTATTTTCTTTCTTTGCGAGTTGTTCAATTTGTTCAAGTAAATCATCTTCAAAGCGGATATGTTTTGTTGTGCTATTAGATCGTTCAAAAAACTTTTTTTCTTTTTTATCTTGCATTGGTAGTTACCGATATGATAGATTAAATTTAAAAGGTAGTTACCATTATATCGGCTATTACCTTAAAAAAGCAATCCCCCGAAGTGCGTCAACACTATCGAGGGATCTAACCCAACCATTAACAGAGGTAATGATTATGGCTAACCGCTATGATAGCGCACACCTACGCGTTGAACAATCAAAACTATTTACATTCTACAACGGCTTAACGTCTCAATTAGTCCGAACTATTGCAATAACCGACCAACAAGCAAGGCAAAACTTAAGTAATATAAATCTTACATTTATATCCCGTAAACCTTTAGCAATGGGGGTTAATCATGGGAAATGATAATTTTAAATTAATTGGCGATATTGAGTCCGCATTATTACAGGCTCAAAGCATGGCTAATATCGCGCTAGATAATCATAACTATAAATCTATGGGGTATGACGAGCCTTTTATTACTCACAATAATATGGGCAACTTATTGTGGGCTATCACGGATTTAATAAATAAAGCATACGATGATTTACAAAAAATCGAGATAAAAGGTGATGCTAATAATGGCTAATATTTCCATGACTGCTATCGATGTAATTAATTATAAATTATCTCAAGCTAACGTGATTATCACGCTTTTAATAGGCGATTGTGATTCTAATACACCAATTAATCGAGAATTAAGATCGGATACGTTAGGCGCACTATCTGACTTAATCGCAGAGTCTAAAACATTACTCAAATAAGAAGTAGAGTGCAAGGACGGGAAAAAATGACTAAGCAAGACATGATAGAAATATTAAGAGCACGAACCGTTAGGGCAATCCTTAATCATTGCGTGGGTAAGTTCGGCTCAACAACTTATTACAAAGACGGCAGACCGTTATTTTTAACTCGTGACGAATTGAGCCATTTTTTAATTTTTGACGTTGAGGACGTAACAAAGGAAGAACAACACGAACAAGCGGAACTCATTATTATTAATTTTTACTCTGACATGTTAGATTATGAATCAACGGCCGAAACAGTAAAACTTAGGGCTGTGAGTTTATCGCTAATGGGTATCGAATTTATCGAAGGTTATTTTAATGAATTTATCAAGGCATTAATCAAAAGTGAGGTTGATAATGGTATTTAACGACATTATGAGCCAGTCAATCGGTAAGTGGGATACTATCTATCAAGCCATTAATCTTGACGTTTTCCCGAAAGATAAGCATAAACCTTGCCCCTTGTGTGGTGGCAAGGATAGATTTAGATACGATGACAAGAACGGCAAAGGCGATTTTATTTGTAACCAGTGTGGTGCAGGTGACGGAATTAATTTAATTGAGCGTGTTTATCGCTGTACCGCTAAAGAGGCGATTACTAAAGTTGCTGAGTGTCTAAATTTAAATGTTAATTACCCTAAAACTACCGAGAAAACGGCAGTTAATAACATGTGTGACAATCCCATATCTAAAAAGGTTGAGTATCTATTATCACAATCTAAGTTAGGGCAATCGGAATATCTGACCAAGAAAGGATTAACCTTTGATTTACCGTTGTTAGACGGAGGCAAGATTATTGCTCCACTGATTAACATACAAGGCGAGTATACAGGCGCGCAGTTTATCGAGGCAAACGGCAATAAGCAGTTAATGAAAGGGACGAATAAGAAAGGCTCATTTATTGCGATATATGAGAAATTGCTCACATCAGCCGAGGACATAACTCCGCATCTGAAAAGCACTGCCGATATTGTTATTTGCGAGGGATTAGCTACTGGTTTAACACTACATCAATTTAATCAAGATAAGTTAATCATTATCGCGTTAGATGCTGGCAATTTGATTCATGCTGCTAAGGTAATTCGCGAAGTTAATAAAGCCGCTAAAATTATCATCGGCGCGGATAATGATATCGGTAATAATGTTAATACTGGATTAGAGAAAGCAATCAAAGCCCTTGAATGTGTGGGCGGTTATTATTCAATACCTGATACGGATTATAAGTGTGATTGGAATGATTACGCGACACGGTACGGCATAGATGAAACACGCAAGGCATTTAGTCAAGTGATGCGAGAAATCGCCATACAGTCGCAACCAGAACAAATAAAATCCGTACTTCAAACCTTAACAAAAGCTAACATTAAAAAAGATTTATCTAATATGAATCTCTCTCAAATGGCATCAAGTCAGCGAGCCGAGTTACTAAATGAGTATTATGATAATAATCTTGCGATTAACATGATGACCGATGAAATCTATTATTATCAAAATAATGCATGGCAACCAATTAGCGATAAAGTATTAATGCGAACCTTAGCCGATTTATTCACAAAGTCAGGCGAGCCATTTAATCCTATGCGGATTAGTTCAGCGGTTGAATCATTAAGATTGTCATTGCCTATAATGGGAACATCAAAGAAAGATTTAATCTGCTTTAAAAATGGCGTGTATGAGCTTAAAACGCAAACATTTAGACAGCATAATAAACATGATTGGCTTATGGTAAGCAATGATATTCATTATTACCCTGCCAATGAAAAGGAATCACTAGAAACTCATGCGCCTAACTTTACTAAATGGCTAAAACGCGCATCAGGTAATCAAGAGAAAGCCAAGAGCATACTCGCAGCGCTTTATATGATATTAGCTAACCGTCACGACTGGCAATTATTTTTAGAGGTCACAGGCGCAGGCGGTAGCGGTAAAAGTGTTTTTGCTGAAATCGCGACCCAGTTATCAGGTAAGAATAATACTGTTATTGGTACGATGGAATCACTAGAAAAGGCAAGAGACAGAGCGTTAGTTGTTGGTCATTCCCTTATCATACTACCCGACCAACCGCGCTATGTTGGCAGTGGCGCCGGATTAAAGGCGATTACGGGCGGTGACGAGGTGGCTATCGACCCCAAACATAAGCAACCCTATTCTTGTAAAATTCCTGCGGTGATACTGGTTATTAATAACGAAGCGATGCGATTTAGTGAGCGTAACGGTGGTATATCAAGGCGTAGAGTGATTTTTCACTTTGGTGAGGTGATCCCAGAGCAAGAGCGCGATTTAAACCTCGTTAGCAAAATAGAGCAAGAGTTACCCTCGATAGTAAGATTATTATTAAATGAGTTTAAGAACCCTTTTGATGCCAAAGAACGATTACATAATCAACAACAATCAGAGGAAGCAACCGCAATCAAACGCGAATCAGACCACCTAGTCGATTTTTGTAGCTACCTTACTACGCTTGATTATCCTAATGGTATGTTTATTGGTAATTTGGGCATTATTCCATTTAGTCCAAAAAAATATTTATACCATGCTTACATTGAGTATATGCGAAATACAGGACTTAATAATCCGTTGTCATTAACACAGTTCGGTACGTCATTGAATTACGCTATCAATGAAAATAAAAAAGCATACATTAAAAAACGAACAAATACAGGCGTAAAAACTAATTTAGAAATAAATTTAGAGATAAGCCGAGACTGGCTACCCAGAGCAGAAGAGCCGAATTAGTGACTTAAATTGAGTTATAAAAAACAGACTATTTACCGCCTAACATGGCGGTTTTTTATTTAGTGAATACCTAGCGTGTACACATGTGAATAGTAAATATCAAAGTGTTAACTGCTTTAATCCTTATGGAATAAGACTTTATTCGGGTAGTGAACACCGTGAACACTTTTTTATAAAACTTTATTTTAATGGGGGGTATGATAAAAAAAACTCCCAAGCAAGAATCGCGCAAAGTTTTAAATATTGATTGAAATTATTTTTCACTGGATAGCATGGGGGCGGTTCAAATCTCTAGCCGATTATATTTATCGTACCGTCGGCATATCTCTTTTTACATCACCGCAGGTTAGAAAACTTTTTTTTGATAATTAGGTCATTGCTAATGATTGATATAAAAGGCTTTCATCTATTCAAATAAGGTAATAATCAGTCCCCCATATAAATAATTAAATGCCACTAAAGGTGGTAATTAAAACTATAAAAATATGTAGACATTCTACAGCTAATAAATATACTCCTTATCAGAGTGACTTTTCATAATGGGGGTACAAATAGGGGTATGTTTAGCAACATTTAAGATTGAGATTAATTGTTTGCAATAGTTTAATGGGGTAATATCAAGTCCCGCTCACGCACCAATTCAATATTCAATAATAATCATTAATCCCCATTAACACTCATCAAGCCCAATAAAATCAACGTATCACAATAAAATAGCACCCATTAAGGCGCAGTAATGCCCATTTACAACCAAACTTTTTAGGACTATATTTAGGACTATTATTTTTATAATGTTCTTTTCATAGTCCCAAGTAGAGAAAATGGCAAAGAAAATCACACCATTAACAGATACACAAATAAGAAGTAGCAAGCCAGATAGTAAAGACTACCCTTTATATGACGGTGGCGGATTGTTGTTATTAATAAAAATTACTAATTCTAAAATATGGCAATTTAGATACTATAAACCGATCACTAACAAAAGGACTACGCTATCCTTTGGTAATTACCCCGAAATATCATTACAACAAGCGCGAAAGTTACGTGATGAGGCAAGAGAGTTAATAAAGCAAGGCATAGATCCCCAAGAACATAAAAAAGAGTTAGAGCAACAAAAGCAAATAGCCTTAAATAATTCTTTTTATTCTATCGCACAGCGTTGGATCGCGTTCAAAACAGAACGAGGGCTTTATTCGCATCCTCCCGAGTTTTGTAATCACAACCATGAATAATGTGCGTTTTTAATGTATGAAAAAAACTTTCAGCTACCGCATTATCCCAACAATTGCCTGCTCGACTCATACTTTGACTAAGTCCATACTGTAACAATAATCGCTTAAAATCAGCACTGCAATATTGGCTTCCTCGGTCGCTGTGAAGTAATACACCCTTTGGAAACTGACGACGGAATAAGGCATTTTTGAGTGTGTTACAGACTAAGTGCCTATCAATCCGCGAGCTCGTTTGTCGTCCAATCACTTTTCGCCCGAATAAATCAATAATCACACAAAGGTATAGCCAGCCTTCACCGGTTTTGATATACGTGATATCGGTCCCCCAAACACGATTCGGTTTATCAGGATTAAACTGTCTATCTAATGTATTTGGCGCTACATCATGAGATAGGCTTGGCGCTGCTAGATAGTTAAATTTACGGGCGACTTTACTTCGTAAGCCTAATTTTTGTAATACTCGACTTACTGTTCTTTCTGAGACATCATAGCCCTCATCTCGGATATCGTGTACTAAGCTTGGTGCACCCAAACGCGCTTTATGCCGCCAATAGAGTGCCTTGACGTTATCAATCAGCGGCTGTGATTTCGGTGTGCGTTTTAACCAAGCGTAATAACCGGGCACGCTGACGTTTAATAGGCAACAGGTTAAACGTACCGGATACGACGATAAATACAGTTTCATATACTTGTACTTCACCGACTTGGATGGTTGATGAAGTACACATGCGCCTTTTTTAGGATTTCATTCGCCATTTTCAGTTCTTTATTTTCTTTTTCTAGAGCGATAATTTTTTGCTGCTCAGCCGTTAACTCGCGTTTACTGGTTTTACCTGGATTGATTTGCCTTACCCATCTATCAAGGGTTGATTGACCAATGCCAAGGTGATTTGCAATATCGGCTAGCGAAAGATGAGCATTCGATAAGGCATAATCAACTGATTGTTGTTTGAACTCAGTACTGAATTTTTTGACCATGATATGTTCTCCTATGATTTTTATTTATATCATAGAGGTGACATTTGTCTATTTTTTTGGCGAGGATCAGTTAGTACGAGATAAAAAGATTTAATTATCATCTGTTTTATGTATAATTATGTATACCTCAATGTTTAATTAATCTGCTTTGATAATTACAATTTTTTTAAAGCATTCTTATAATTTAGATAGTGACACTACGGGTAATGTCATAGTATGATA
Organism: Orbaceae bacterium lpD04; assembly: GCA_036251935.1. NCBI lineage: Bacteria > Pseudomonadati > Pseudomonadota > Gammaproteobacteria > Orbales > Orbaceae > Orbus > Orbus wheelerorum. The sequence goes on from CP133967.1 coordinate 529,960, forward strand.
GAAAAACAAATAGAATATCTAAAAAAAAGAAAGGCAAATATTTCTTGTAATGGAAAAACTGGCATATTATTCTTTTTGGAAAGTATTGGATTTTCTATAACAAATGGAAAATCGGAGCAACATAAAATATTCTCATTTAAAGAATTAAGTATGGTAACTAATGGCGAATTTAAAACATTCTCCATTGATTGTGGGCACTATCCAAATAGACCAATGAAAAAAAATTACATTATCAATATAATTCGATTGTTAGAGAAGTATGAAGTATATTTACTGGAGTTAAATAGAGATGAATAACTTTAATCCTGAACTGTATACCATATCAATACGGTTAGAGTTGATTGATGGCGATCGTTTATATGTAGCGAGAATATCGGAGTTACCGGATGTTATTGAATATTCAGATTCATTTGAGCATGTGAGAGAGCTTGCATTAGATACGATTTTAACATCAAAAGAAATTTTTGATGACATGGGATTAGATTTTCCTAATCCACAATCGTTTAATGAGGACATAAATGTTAGTGGTAGATTGACTGTTAGATTACCTAAGGCAGTTCATAAGGATGTCATACTACTTTCTAATTATGAGGAAACTAGTGTTAATTCACTGATTTTATCTATGATTTCAGAATGTATTGGTAATAAAAGAAATAAATTGTCTACAATGATAGATAAATTAGAAGTAATGCAAAAAGAAATAAATGAGCCATGCATTAATGTCGAGCTAAAAGGTGAGGCCATGATAAAAACAGTGATTCAGATGGCTGGCGCAATAAGCAATCCGAATAATACTACTGATGTGAAAGTCAAGTTTGTTGGTTAAGTACAGAGGAGTTAAAAAATGAAACAAACGATATCTTCTGTGTTGGATTTTATTAATACAAGGATTACATCTCAAAATTTTAAAGTTGATACCGATGTATTCAAAAAAAGTGCTCAAGGTACAGATAGTGTATTACAAAGAACAACTATGAAGATCGAAGCTAGAATGGGGTTTAAGATAAATCATAATTATAAAGAATTAATCAAAAAGGAAAATGGAGACTTCATAGTAAAAATATCATTAGACTATAAAGCAAGAAATGGTAATGAAGAGAAACATTTTTTGACCTTAAAAAATACACAAGAGTTTGCATTTAGAGTTAATGACCACAAAAATCTATATTTATGTGCCGAGAGAGATATTCTTAATTATGTTATTTCTATTGTTTATTTGAGTATTAAAGATAGCTTAGAAAGGATTTTTAGTGGTGTTGGATTTCCAGAATTAGGTAAACTACCATCTGATTATAAAAAAGTTTTTATAGTATAAAATCAGCCTATTTATTATTTTCAATAAGTCCTCTTTGGGCTTTTTTATTACCCAAATTTCACTTCATGTATAAATAAACAGTGCTATAATGTATTTAACTGTATATTAAAGTATTATTTGCGTCTAGGCTGATCCCCGAACATTCGCAACCCTAGCGAACTGGCGCAAATATCTGATCCTCGCCAAAAAAATAGACAAATGTCACCTCTATGATATAAATAAAAATCATAGGAGAACATATCATGGTCAAAAAATTCAGTACTGAGTTCAAACAACAATCAGTTGATTATGCCTTATCGAATGCTCATCTTTCGCTAGCCGATATTGCAAATCACCTTGGCATTGGTCAATCAACCCTTGATAGATGGGTAAGGCAAATCAATCCAGGTAAAACCAGTAAACGCGAGTTAACGGCTGAGCAGCAAAAAATTATCGCTCTAGAAAAAGAAAATAAAGAACTGAAAATGGCGAATGAAATCCTAAAAAAGGCGCATGTGTACTTCATCAACCATCCAAGTCGGTGAAGTACAAGTATATGAAACTGTATTTATCGTCGTATCCGGTACGTTTAACCTGTTGCCTATTAAACGTCAGCGTGCCCGGTTATTACGCTTGGTTAAAACGCACACCGAAATCACAGCCGCTGATTGATAACGTCAAGGCACTCTATTGGCGGCATAAAGCGCGTTTGGGTGCACCAAGCTTAGTACACGATATCCGAGATGAGGGCTATGATGTCTCAGAAAGAACAGTAAGTCGAGTATTACAAAAATTAGGCTTACGAAGTAAAGTCGCCCGTAAATTTAACTATCTAGCAGCGCCAAGCCTATCTCATGATGTAGCGCCAAATACATTAGATAGACAGTTTAATCCTGATAAACCGAATCGTGTTTGGGGGACCGATATCACGTATATCAAAACCGGTGAAGGCTGGCTATACCTTTGTGTGATTATTGATTTATTCGGGCGAAAAGTGATTGGACGACAAACGAGCTCGCGGATTGATAGGCACTTAGTCTGTAACACACTCAAAAATGCCTTATTCCGTCGTCAGTTTCCAAAGGGTGTATTACTTCACAGCGACCGAGGAAGCCAATATTGCAGTGCTGATTTTAAGCGATTATTGTTACAGTATGGACTTAGTCAAAGTATGAGTCGAGCAGGCAATTGTTGGGATAATGCGGTAGCTGAAAGTTTTTTTCATACATTAAAAACGCACATTATTCATGGTTGTGATTACAAAACTCGGGAGGATGCGAATAAAGCCCTATTTGAATATATTGAAATCTATTATAATCGTGTTCGTCGTCATTCAACTAATGGTTGGATATCGCCTCAGCAATATGAAAATCAGTATTATCTAAATAACACATTTATAGAGGCGAGCACTGTCTAATATTTTGGCGAGGATCAGTATTTCGTGTATTTTAATTAGTTGCAATTTTATATCTTAAATAAACGTCTATATTATCTCTTTCTGCTCTTGTATTAATATTTTTTATCTACTCTATCGCTTAAATTAAAACTCAACAATATAGGTTTAATATATGGCATTTTCTAAATTAGAATATAATCAGTTAATCGATTTAAAATTCGTTGGCTCTAAAATTGTAGAGCGTTTGGAGCAGATGGGATTAGATTCTTTTGATAAACTTAAACAATCGTCGCTAGATGAAATATTAGTTAAAGGGGCACAATTATCTGGCTCTAGTTGTTGGAAAAATAGCCATCAAGCGAAAACGGCAATTTTAAATATTTTGAGTTTAGTAAATTCTAAATAGCTATATTATCAAGTGAAGGATAATCATATTATGAAATATAATCCGATAAAGTCTCCAGAACAATGTCAAAATATGCATGATATCCGTATGGAAATAGATAATATTGATTACACCATTATTCATTTATTATCGACTCGCTTTGAATATGTAAAATCGGCTAGCAAATTTAAAACAAACACCGCTGATGTTGAAGCAAAAGCTCGTTTTGATAGCATGCTAGAACAACGTAAGGAATGGGCTGGTAAATTAGGTTTAGATGGAGAGGTAATTAAAGATTTATATTCTAACCTAGTTAACTATTTTATTAGTGAAGAGCTAAAACACTTTAATCATAAATAGATTTGTACCATTCTTTTTAGCTCTTTTCTAACTAAGTTCTAATAACATATAGGCAAATGATTTAAGATGCTCAAGTCTCCATTATTTAACTTTTAATCTTACCCAATTATTAGGCAAATAAAGAGACTTGTGATTAATTATTTTTGCACTTGCTTAACGATATCAATAACTGATCCGTCACGATAACGAACCACACCAACAATACGATCTGTGAATTTGATTGGTTTAGGTTCACCAGTTAGTGACACTGCGCGCTCATAAAGTTTCTCAATACTAGTAACTGGAAGCTTAGCCGCGGTCAGACGTTCAATTAATTCAGGACGTTTTGGATTAACGGCAATACCATGGTCGGTAATTAATACATCAATATTTTGTCCAGGAGTTACTATTGTTGTAACATTACGCACAACGGTTGGAATTCGGCTACGAATAAGTGGCGCAACAATAATTTTTAAATTTGCTCCAGCTGCTGAATCACAATGTCCACCTGATGCCCCGCGCATGACGCCATCTGAACCAGTTAAAACATTGACATTAAAATCCAAGTCTATTTCTAATGCACTTAAAATTGTCACATCTAATTGATCGACGCAGGCTGCTTTAGAGGCTGGATTAGCATAAACATTGGTTGAGATTTCGATATGATTAGGATTTTTGCCTAAAGAGATACCCGCTGCATTATCAAAACTTTGCGTATCAATAATTTTGTCAATCAAACCTTGTTCATGTAAAGCTACAATTCCTTCGGTTATTCCACCTAATGCAAAACTTGCCGTGATCCCCTTGCGTAACATTTTTTCACCCAGATACCGAGTACAGGCTGTTGCAGAAGCTCCTGAACCCGTCTGTATTGAGAATCCTTGTTCAAAGTAACCTGAGTTCTCTATGACATCAGCTGCATAACGTGCGATCATTAATTCGCGAGGATTTTTAGTAATACGAGCAGCTCCGACACTAATTTTACTTGGATCGCCGACTTGATCGACTTTTACAATATAATCCACTTGGTCTTGACGAATACTCGCTGGTGTATTTGGAAAAGCAGTAATACTTTCTGTAAGTAAAATGACTTTTCTTGCATATTGTGCATCGACCATTGCATAGCCAAGTGAACCACAACGTGATTTACCCGATATACCATTAGCATTTCCAAACTCATCTGAAGTCGATACACCAAGAAAAGCGACATCGATGTTTATTTCACCTTTTTGGATAAGATTTACTCGTCCACCATGAGAATGTATTTGGATTGGTTTTTTCATTAAACCATGTGAAATAGCATCAGCTAGTTCACCGCGCATACCCGAGGTATAAATTGTTGTTATGACCCCATTTTTGATATGTTCAATCAGTGGTGTATTGCAGCTTAATAATGAACTCGATGCAAGAGTAAGATCTTTAATTCCCATACCCGCAATGATATCGATAACCTTATTAATTGTTTTATCACCTTCACGAAAAGCATGATGAAATGAAATTGTCATACCATCTTTTAATCCACTTGCTTTAATAGCTTCTTCAATAGAATTTATAAGTTTTCGAGTATGTTTTTCATTGGTATCAGCTAAGTAGGGCGTGGTTGCAAACGGAGTTGAAAATAGTTTTAGGTTTTCAAGCTCAGGGCATTGTTTGACTAATGTAGCTATTGTATTTTTCATTGTTATATTCCTTTAATCATTTGCCCATTTTATTGACGGACGCCAGAGGCTTCATAACGAGATATCACTCTACGGGCTGAATTAATGATAGGATTATCGATCATTTTACCATCTAAGGAGATGACACCTAAACCTCTCTTTTCGCCTTCCTCTGCCGCAGCAATTACTTGCCTTGCATAATCGACTTCTTCCTGAGTTGGTGAATAGGCATTGTGTAATGGTAAAATTTGGCGAGGATTAATAAGTGATTTACCGTTAAAGCCAAGATGTCTAATCAATTCAACCTCTTTTAAGAAGCCCTCATCATTATCGACGTCAGAGTAAACTGCATCAAATGCATCAATACCTGCAACGCGAGCGGCATGTAGCACCGCGCATCTCGCATAAAAAAGTTCAGATCCATCGCCACGCTGGGTTTGCATATCAACTAGATAATCAAATGCCGCAATCGCAATACCGATAAGGCGAGGCGATGATTGTGCAATTGATACTGCATTGACAACACCTATCGCTGATTCAATTGCCGCGACAATTTTGGTGGAACCAATTGCACGGCCACACTCTTTTTCAATGCGTTCTATATGTACTTCCAACTCATGAATTTCTTCAGCTGAATCAGTTTTTGGTAGACGAATTGCATCAACGCCCCCCCAAATTGCAGCCTCAAGATCTTTTAAACCAAATTCAGTTTTTAGGGAATTGATTCGAACAATAGTTTCTATGCCGAACTCTTTGTAAATAGGTAATTGTAAGGCGTGAAAGACTAATAATCGAGCACTATCTTTTTCCCTTAAAGAAACCGCATCTTCTAAGTCGAACATTATTGAATCGGGTTTATAAACAAATGCGGTTGATAGCATGGCTGCATTAGAACCCGGTAAAAATAGCATACTCCGACGTAATTTATTCATTTCAGCGTTCTCCAGTTTAACTCGTTTACTTCAGAGCCACGCAGCACCGCAACTTCTACTCGCGCCTTAATTACACAATCAAGTGCACCTTTGTCCTCAATAATAATTAACCCTTCAGTTAAGCCTAATTTTTTTAGTGTATCTTCAACTATTATGGTAATTTGATCGCCGAATTGATGTATTACATCACTGTGAATAACGATTTCCAGTTGTTTTTGGGGAGATACCTTTACTTGTAAGTCACTTGATTCAAGTGTGCCTGCAATAGCATCTTTAACGATTTTCATAATACCTCTCTGTATTTTTTACATAATTATTTTGTAGAAAATTCCATGTTGTCTCAGGGACTAATTCCTTTATTTCATTTATTTTATTTTCATTTAGTAAGCGCCTAACTGCTGTTGCAGAAATAGCGACGCCATTAGTATGTTTACGTTCGATTTCGATAAGATCAATCTTAGGTGTCATTGTCTGATATTGGTTTAACCAATACTTCATACCTTGATTGTATTTGTTTGTTATTGGCGAAAAAGGTTCTGTGCCAACAAAACGATGGGTTATATTGAGCGAGGGTGCTATATAATTTCTAAACAATAGCAGGTCAATCCCCGTATTTGCATGCTCAATATCTGCTTTTTCTTTTAAAAAATAATTAGGAAAGGTTGCTTGTGAGACAATATATTCAGAGCTTGAAAGTACTGAAACATTAGCTATTTTAGCGGTGCCAGCTTGTACGAGATTAAAGCGATCTTTAAAGGAAAATAGTGAATTTTCCTCACTCACCACAAAAATATATAACCAATCACACTCCTTGGCAGCAAATTCAACTAAGTATTGGTGTCCAAGGGTAAAAGGATTAGCATTCATTACGATACTACCAATTTTTTTACCTGAGTGTTGGTTGTTTGATAGTTCTTTACAATAATGAGCTATTCCGACCGGAGTATTTTCCATCAAAGTTGCTAAATCTGGAACGACAACCAATGGGTAAAAGCCACACTCGTTGAATATACGAATATTTTCTGGCTTTGTGTAGAGGAATAAGTGAAAAATACCTTTATCTGCCGCATAATTTATTATTTCATTAAGGAGCTGATTAGATAAGTTTTCTCCTCTATATTTAGGATCAATCGCAATGCATTTGATAATATTATGGTAAAGCCCCGTACTAGCAATAATTTGATTTTTATTGGCATAGGCAACAACAAATAAATCAATATTCGAGTCCAACTGCAAATTACACAATTCTAGTAAGTTTTTTACATCATTAAGTGATTTTGCACTGTTGTCTAATATTGCAAATTTAATATCAGTATTCATTGTCTCACTTCATTTTCTCTAATCTATTAATGGCTTATCGCTATTTAATAATCCTTTTTTGAAAAGCATTATTTATTGCATCTGGTTTCATCAACGATAAAATTAGTTAAACGACCTATTTTTTCTATTTCAACTTCAATACAATCGCCTGCTTTCATAAAGAGTGGTGGTATTCGTTTTTTACCTACACCACCAGGTGAGCCAGTAATTATAACGTCGCCAGCAGATAGTGCTGTAAATGAACTTATATATGCAATTAGCTCAGGAATTTTATGGATGAGATTACTTGTATTATCATGTTGTACTCTATTACCATTTAAATAGGTAGAAATGACTAAATTAGCCGGATCTGGTATTTCATCTGTTGTTGTTAGGCATGGTCCAAACCCACCTGTTTGAGGCCAATTTTTCCCTGCTGTAAACCAAGTATGTTGCCAATCTCGAACTGAGCCATCCATGTAGCAGCTATAACCGGCAACATGAGAAAGTGCATCTTTTTCGCTAATATGAATGCCATCTTTACCTATGATAACGGCAAGTTCACCTTCATAATCAAACTCATTAGTAATAGCAGGTTTAATTACTGGGCATTTATGACCGGTTTGTGAATCAGCGAAGCGAACAAAAAGTGTCGGTGCAGGATCGGTTTGATCAAACTCTAAACGTTTATCTGCATAATTCATTCCTACACATAAAATCTTGTTGGGATGAGTTATGAGTGGTAAATAATTAATTTCTTCTTCAGTAAAATCAGGTCTTTCATTTGAATAACTTTGTGCGTGTTTAAGTGCACCACCTGAAATTAAAGATTTTAAATCTGGAAATTGTTGGCCTAACCTTGTTGTTAAATCAATAATACCTTGTTGAGTCAAAATACCGTAGTGTTCTTGTCTATTGTAACTATAACTAATGAACTTCATGAATAATGCCTTAATAACACATAACTAAAAAAATTTTTTATAATATTTAAAAACGAATCTAAATAATCCCTGGGATAGTAAACTTCATTATTAAAAGTAGTGATGGTAGAATTATCACTGATAATGCAGTTGATGCTAGAAAAATACTTGATGCTTCTTTTTGCTGAACATTCCAGTTATAAGCTAAAATAACCGCGGTTGATGCCGTAGGCATTGCTAATAAGAATACTAATTCTTCAGCTTCCATTCCTGATATACCAAAAAGATGTACAACGATTAACGCAACGATTGGCGTAAAAAATGATTTCAAAATAATATTAATAACTAATGCTTTATCAAATGTTATTTTTACACCATATACTCCAACGCCAACGGCAATTAGAGATATAAAATTACATGCACCAGACATAATCCCTGCAGTATTTAAAACAAAATCAGGTACCCAAGTCGTTCCATCAGATTTAGTTGTTATGCTTACGATTAGCCCTAGAATGACGGCTAAGAACATCGGTTTCATCACTGAATGTTTAACTGCATTTAACACCATCATGCCACTTACACTTTTGCCTGATAGCTTAGCATCACAAAATTCAAGTAGAAAAATAGTGACAGGTATTAAAGTGAGTGCAACAACAAAATTGGCTACAGCAACAGATATCGTTGATGAAGCACCTAATAGTAATGTTAAGAATGGTACTCCCATTCCTCCCATATTAGGGAAGCAACATAGCATTGATTGCATTGTACTTTCTTTAAGTGGACTATGAAGAATATACTTATTTACGAAAAAGCAGACTATCCAAATACAAAACATAGTACAAAAGAAAGCAATCATCCAATTTCCATTGAATATTTCAGATGGTTTGGCGTGAGAAGTATGGACAAACAACAATGCTGGAAAAACAAAATTAGAGACGAGGCCAGAAAGAAGTTTTTTAGAGTCTTTACTAAAAATACCTTTATGGACGCAAAACCATCCAAGAAAAATTAATATAAAAACTGGCAAACACGAATTAACTACTTGCCATATGGCCGACCAATACAAGTCCATTTCTGACCTCTCATTATTATTATATCTAGTTTATTTATTACTTTTTTGTTTCGATATTCTATGCCTGATCTAAAAAGGATAGAAAAATTTTTGGCGGTTTTTATGAATTAAATGTTTTTACATGATGTTATTAATTGTTTTTTATTAATTATTTTTTTAATTTTTATACTCGCATTGTATAAGCGGTTAATTATTTGGCTATTTTTCATTTAATTAATGTTAATTTTATACATTAAATGCTAAAGATGAATGGCTTATTTAAACTCCCTGCATTACACATGGTATAATTGATTCGTAGCAATCATTTATTGACCAAAACACCCTCCTAAATGAGAGATCATGGTATAGGATTTTGCTTTTATCTCTTAATCAAACCAATGTTACGATCTGTGGTGGCTATATTTTTATAACTAAATATTGAATATAAGAAATTGCAGTAATGAATTCTTATTCGTTATTGTGATTTTTGAAGGAATTAAAGAAATGATGCAACCAATAGATGTCCTTATTGTTGAGGATGAAATTATGCTTGCTGAGGTATATGTTGAAATTATACAACGGATACCGCATTTTCGAGTTGTTGGTATTGCCTCCTCATTAAAAGAAGCAAAACAGCTAATGCTTGAATTAAAACCTCATCTAGTTTTATTGGATAATTATTTGCCAGATGGTCAGGGGATAACGTTACTTGAAAGTATCGTTGCCCTTAATTTAGATAGTTACGTGATTTTTATTACGGCAGCGATTGATATGGATGTTTGTGGTGAAGCAATTAGGTTTGGGGCATTCGATTATATAATTAAACCTTTATTTTACGAACGATTAGAATATTCTTTAAGTAAGTTTGATCATTTTATCCATACTAAAAATAATACTAAGAATTTAAATCAGCGAAAGATAGATGAGTTATTTAATTTTCAAGTAAAAGATTTTTCAGATCAAAATAAGCCAATAAAAGGGATCGATGAGGTTACTTTACAAAGTATTCAAGATTTTTTTAGTGAAGCACCAACTAAACCATTTTCAGCTGAAACCGTAGCAAAAGAACTCGGTATCAGTAAAACAACTGCTCGTCGATACCTTGAGCATTGCCTAAAAATTAAGTTTTTAACGATCAAATCCTCTTATGGTCATATTGGGCGCCCAGAGCGTTCCTATATAAGAACATGGTAGGCTTATTTGTATAATTTACTATGCACGTTCATAATCAATGATAAGATTAAAACGAAAGATAAGCTATTTTCGTTGCTATGTTTCTGTTATCAAAATTAGTGTTTGCTTTTTAAATGGAAATGCGTATAATCTTTTGCTATCTGACGCGGGGTGGAGCAGCTTGGTAGCTCGTCGGGCTCATAACCCGAAGGTCGTTGGTTCAAATCCAGCCCCCGCAACCACTTGAATTTTCTATTTACGATATATCGTAGTTAATTCGGTAAAGTGGCTTCATTACAGGAATTTAAATGTAGCCTCGCTAGTCGGGGCTTTTTTACGCTTATAAAAGCGTATTTATATTTAATTAATCAAACAATAAGTTGGGCTATATGCCCTTTTTTATTTTGTTAGTTATATCACGGAGGTTTATTTGGCTAGTTTAGAACAACGATTAGAAGATATCATTCGCGCTCCTATTATGGCGCTTGGATTTGAACTTGTCGGCGTTGAATATATTCGAAGCCGTAATCCGGTATTACGAATTTACATCGATAGTGATGATGGTATTACTGTCGATAATTGTGCTGATGTAAGTCGCCAGGTTAGTGCTGTGCTTGATGTCGAAGATCCGATCACAACAGCTTATAGCTTAGAAGTTTCGTCTCCTGGAATGGATAGACCATTATTTACCCTCGAGCATTATCGTCGTTTCCTCGGTGAGGAGATTACGATTTCATTACGTATTGCCATTGCCAATAGACGTAATTGGAAAGGAAGTATTAAAGCTATTGATGATAATGAAATGATCACACTTACTATTGATGGTAAAGATGAAGTATTTGCTTTAAGTAATATTCAAAAAGCTAATATTGTGCCTAAATTTTAGACTAAATTTAAAAAAGGTAACACAGGATGAATAAAGAAATTTTAGCGGTTGTTGAAGCGGTATCTAATGAAAAAGCTCTATCACGAGAGAAAATTTTTGAGGCTTTAGAATCAGCATTAGCAACAGCAACAAAAAAGAAACGAAATGGGCAAGATATTGATGTTATTGTTAAAATTGACCATAAAACAGGTGATTATGATACTTTTCGTCGTTGGTTAATTGTTGATGAAGTGACTCAGCCGTTTCGTGAAATCACTTTAGACGCTGCGCAATATGATGAGCCTTCAAAAAAATTAGGCGATTATGTTGAGGAGCAAATTGAATCTGTCACATTTGACCGAATTACCACACAAACAGCAAAACAAGTGATTGTACAAAAAGTACGAGAAGCTGAGCGTGCGATGATTATTAACATGTTTCGTCATCGTATTGGCGAAATTGTTACAGGTATTGTTAAAAAGACCAACCGTGATAGCGTAATTTTAGACTTAGGTAGTAATGCCGATGCCATGATGGCGCGCGAAGACATGTTACCGCGTGAGAATTTCCGTATTGGTGATCGTGTGCGCGGAATTTTATATATTGTTGAGAATGAAAATAAACCAGCTCAGCTCTATATTAGTCGTTCAAATCCACAAATGATGGAAGAGTTATTCCGTATTGAAGTGCCTGAAATTGGCGAAGAAATGATCGATATCAAAGGTGTTGCGCGTGATCCTGGATCTCGAGCTAAAATTGCAGTAAAAAGTAACGATCGTCGTATTGATCCTGTCGGTGCATGTGTTGGTATGCGTGGTGCACGTGTTCAAGCTGTTTCTAATGAATTTGGTGGCGAAAGAATCGATATTGTATTATGGGATGATAACCCTGCTCAGTATGTTATCAATGCAATGGCTCCAGCTGATGTTGTTTCGATTGTTGTTGATGAAGATAAGCACACTATGGACATTGCTGTGCTCGAAGATAATTTGCCGCAAGCGATTGGCCGTAATGGTCAAAATATTCGTTTAGCATCACAGCTAACTGGCTGGACATTAAATGTCATGACGACAGATGCTTTGCAAGAAAAACATTATGCTGAGTCGTTTTCTGCGATTAAAAATTTAATGAAGCATCTTGATATAGAAGAAGACTTGGCGACATTATTAGTTGAGGAAGGATTTACAAGTTTAGAGGAACTTGCTTATGTTCCTGTTGATGAACTATTGGAAATTGAAGCCCTAGACGAAGACCTAGTTGAAGCCTTAAGAAGCAGAGCTAAAGGCGCTCTAACAACCTTAGCATTAGCAAATAGTGGTAATAAGCAACCAGCAGCAGATTTATTAGGGTTAGCGGGAATGACGCAAGAACTTGCTTATAAATTAGCAGCGCATGATGTCGTTACACTAGAAGATCTTGCTGAACAAGGAACTGACGATCTGTTAGATATTGAAGGGCTAACAAATGAAAAAGCAGGAGAGCTGATTATGAAAGCTCGTAATATTTGTTGGTTTGCAAATGAATAATTAAACGTAACAGGAAGGGACAGTAACACATGACTAAAGTATCAATAGAAACCCTAGCACAAGAGATCAAAACTCCAGTTGACACCCTGTTGCAGCAGTTTGCTGATGCCGGTATAGAAAAAAGTGCATCAGACTTTGTTAGCCAAAAAGAAAAAGAAGCGTTACTTGCGCATTTGAATCCACAAAAAGGGCCAACAAAGTTGACTGTACAACGTAAAACGCACTCGACTTTGAACGTTCAGGGTTCAGGTGGTAAAAGTAAAGAAGTCAAGATTGAAGTTCGGAAAAAACGAACCTTTGTTAAACGAGATCCAGCAGAAATAGCTGCTGAACAGGAAAAAGCACGTTTGGAAGCAGAACAAAAAGCAGCGGCAGAAAAAGCTCTACTAGAAGCTCAAGCTAAGGCTAAGCAGCAAGAAGAAGAGCGAAAACGCCTAGAGAAAGAACAAGAAGAGAAGCAAAAGCAAGCAGCTATTGCTAAAGCAAATGCTGAAAAAGAAGCCGCATTAGATCCGAAAGCTAAAAAGATAGCTGAAGAAAAAGCGCGCTTAGAAGCTGAAGCAAATGAAATTAAGCGTAAGGCTGAGGAAGAAAATCGTCGTAAGCTTGAAGAAGATGCTAAACGTATGGTAGAGGAAGCACGTAAGTTAGCCGAGCAGTATAATAAAGATGGCACAGAACCTGAACGTGGCCCTGAAGATGAAGATTACCATCTGACAACTTCTGTTTATGCAAGAGCGGCAGAAGATGACAATGATCGTGAAGTTGAAAGCGGTCGAGCTCATGGTCGGGGTAGTAAAGTCGCTAAACAGAAAAAAGGTAGTAAACTTTCTGAAAGTAAGGCTGAACGTGAAGAAGCGAAGGCGATCACTCGTAGCGGCCATAAGAAGAAAGGTAAAAGTACAATTCAACAAGGTTTTAACAAACCAGTTCAAGCTGTTAACCGAGATGTTATTATCGGCGAAACGGTAACCGTTGCAGAGCTTGCTAATAAAATGGCCGTCAAAGGTTCTGAAGTCATTAAAACTATGATGAAAATGGGTGCGATGGCGACGATTAATCAGGTAATTGATCAAGAAACAGCGCAGCTTGTTGCTGAAGAAATGGGGCATAAAGTCGTATTGCGCCGTGAAAATGAATTAGAAGAATCACTAATGAGCGACCGTGATACGGGGGCTGAAAAAGTATCAAGAGCACCTGTTGTTACTATCATGGGGCACGTTGATCATGGTAAAACATCATTACTAGATTATATTCGTAAAGCAAAAGTTGCTTCGGGTGAAGCTGGTGGTATTACGCAGCATATTGGTGCTTACCATGTTAAAACTGAAAATGGGGATATTACATTTTTAGATACCCCGGGTCATGCGGCTTTTACCTCAATGCGTGCTCGCGGAGCGAAAGCAACTGATATCGTTGTTCTTGTGGTTGCAGCTGATGATGGTGTTATGCCACAAACAATTGAAGCTATTCAGCATGCGAAAGCGGCTAATGTGCCAATTGTTGTTGCGGTAAATAAAATTGATAAAACTGACGCTGATCCCGATCGTGTTAAAGGTGAATTAGCTCAATATGGTGTTATGTCAGATGATTGGGGCGGTGATGCACAGTTTGTTCATGTATCGGCTAAAGCTGGGACAGGTATCGATCAATTACTTGAAGCTATCTTATTACAAGCTGAAGTACTAGAGCTAACCGCTATTGATACAGGAATGGCAAGTGGTGTTGTGATTGAATCTTTCTTAGATAAAGGTCGAGGCCCTGTTGCTACAGTTTTAGTCCAATCAGGTACATTACATAAGGGCGATATTGTTCTTTGTGGTTTTGAATACGGACGTATTCGAGCGATGCGTAATGAACTTGGTAAAGAGATCATTGAAGCCGGCCCATCTATGCCTGTTGAAATTTTAGGATTATCTGGTGTACCATCTGCGGGTGATGAGGCAACGGTTGTTCGTGACGAGAAGAAAGCTCGAGAAGTTGCACTTTATCGACAAGGTAAATTCCGTGATGTTAAACTTGCTCGCCAGCAAAAAGCTAAACTTGAGAACATGTTCACTAATATGACTGACGGTGATGTTTCTGAGTTAAACATTGTTATTAAAGCCGATGTTCAGGGTTCTGTTGAAGCTATTTGCGATGCATTAGTTAACCTATCGACAGATGAAGTTAAAGTGAAAATCATTGGTTCTGGCGTTGGTGGAATTACTGAAACTGATGCATCTCTTGCTGCTGCATCAAATGCGATTATTCTTGGCTTTAACGTTCGTGCAGATGCTTCTGCTCGTAAAGTGATTGAATCAGAAAACCTTGATTTACGTTATTACTCTGTTATTTATGATTTAATTGATGAAGTTAAACAAGCAATGAGCGGAATGCTTGCGCCAGAATATAAACAACAAATCATTGGTCTTGCTGAAGTACGTGATGTATTTAAATCACCGAAATTTGGTGCGATTGCAGGTTGTATGGTTACTGAAGGTGTCGTTAAACGTCATAACCCAATTCGTGTCTTACGTGATAATGTCGTTATTTACGAAGGTGAGTTAGAGTCATTACGTCGCTTTAAAGATGACGTGAATGAAGTCCGTAATGGCATGGAATGCGGTATCGGTGTACGTAATTACAACGATGTTCGCGTTGGTGATTCGATAGAAGTCTTTGAAATTATCGAAATTAAACGTACTATTTAATAAAAATTAGTCGTTAGTTTTTTGTAGCCCTTGCGGCAATGCATCGCATTGTAACGAGGGCTTTTTAAATAAAAGAGAGGATTTTTATATGGCAAAATCATTTAGTCGTCCACAAAGAGTTGGGCATGAACTACAAAAAGAGATTGCGATAATATTGCAAAGAGAGATTAAAGATCCTCGATTAGGCATGGTTACCGTATCGAGTGTTGAACTATCTCGAGATTTATCATACGCTAAAGTCTTTGTAACATTTCTTAACGATAAAGAGCCTGATGTTGTGACTCAGGGGCTAAAGGTTCTTAATGATGCAACGGGATATATTCGTTCATTGGTTGGTAAAGCAATGCAATTAAGAATTATTCCTGAATTAAAGTTTGCTTATGATCAATCCTTAGTTGAAGGAATGCGTATGTCAAATTTAGTTACTGAAGTCATAAATAAAGATGAAAACCGCCGTAATCGTGATTAATTGATTAAAATATAACCTGAAATATTATTTATTCAGGTTATACCTTTCTTATCGCTTAGCTTTATTTTTTCTCACCATATTAATAACCCTCATTATTGAAGAATTTTGTAAATTTCAGTCTATTCTCCTAGATAAATATCTTTTTTTATATTATATTGCGTAAAAATATTACCAATAATGGTATAAAATAAAAAAGGTAACATGATGAAAAATAATTATAAATGCAAATTTATATCGTTAGCTATTGTATCCATTTTGTACATGAATAATCTTAATGCAGCAGTAATTAACATGACGGATAGTGACTTTCCTACCTCCAAGGTTGTAGCTAATACTGATGATATTACTATTAGTACAACATCAAATGGCATCCTTACCCCACATATTAATACGATGATTAATGGCCTCAATACGATGGCTAATGGCCTCGTAGGAATATCTGCTACCGGCAATCATCACCTTACGATAAACAGCAGTGATACCTTTGGTATCCATTCTGATATTTTTGATGCTGCTCATACTAATCCTCAAAATACTTTTTCGGGCATTCATGTGGCAAATGGAGGAGTATTTACTGGTAATGGTAATATTGATATCAATATTAATATGGGCACAGGTGTTTACGTTGCCAGTGAAGGACGTGCTATTTTTAATGGAAAACTTAATATTCAATCTTCTGGATATAATTCAATAGGTATTCGCGCTTATAGCTCATCAACTATAGCATCAAATGGCCAATTTAACGGTGAAGTTACTATCGTATCACAGGGCGATAACAGCATTGGGATCTCTAGCCAAATTACGAATTCAAATGGGACTCCATCTTCGTTATTTTTTGATAAAAAAGTAAACGTAATAATGAATGGCAATGGTTCAACAGGTATTATAGTTCAAGACCCAACCCCCACGACTAACCAAGCTTCTATCTATTTTAAAGAGGGATTAGATTTGTACGTGGCAAATGGTGTTGGTATTTTTTCTCAGCGAGATAGCCATGCTATTCAAATTGAGGGAAACAGTCGTTTAGTCGCAATAAACGATACCGTGCTTAAATCATCAGCTGGCTCAATTGCGGTTAATGACCGGGCTGATATTCAAGGTAATATTGAAGCATATAATGCTGGTGTGGTTAGTTTAAATCTATCAAGTAATTCGAGTATAATTGGAATATTAAATAATTATAGCGATCCTACAATTGGGCAACCTCAAATAGCGGGTAGTATTTATGTTAATTTTACAGGCTCAGGTAGTCACTGGGCGATCACCGATAGCTCGGTGATTAGTTCACTTGCAGGGCAAGGGCATCTTACCTTTAATAATTATAAGATTGGCACATATTTATCAATAGCTGATAGTAATGGTGCAAGCGGTAATCATACTGTTGAAGTGCTCGATTCTGGCAGCAACATTAATAATGATGCTAACGGTGTAACGCTTATCTCCACACATGGAGGAAATGCATTATTTAGCATGCCAACATTAGCAAATATTGGTGCATATCAATACGATATTCAAAAAATCGGTAATAACTGGCAATTAGCAAAGGCACGATCATTTTCATTAACGACAAATAATGCAGTAAACAGTTTAAGAGCTGGATATTTGATGAATTATAATGAAAATCAAAGTTTATTACAGCGAATGGGTGAATTAAGAAATACAAACTCTGGTGGTGATTTATGGGCGAAAATTTTAGCAGGAAAAAATAAAGTTGATGGTAATAGTCAATTATCTGCATTTGATCAAAAGTTTTATGGTATTCAAGTCGGTACAGATACCCGCAAAATAATAAATGAAAATGCTGATTTTTATTTAGGATTAGCATTTGGTTACACCCATAGTGATCAAGATTTCTCTAAAGGTGATGGTAATATTGATTCATATTATTTCAATGCTTATGGTTCATATACCAATACTAATGGTCTTTACCTTGATAGTGTTATTAAACTCGGTTGGCAAAAACAAGATTTTAGCTTACAAGATAACCAAAATAATACTGTAACTGGTGATACTGATAGTAGTATTTTTGGTTTAAGTGCAGAGCTTGGCTATAAATATTACTTGGCAAGTGAGCAAAAAATGGGGTGGTTTACTCAGCCTTCTGTACAACTCGCTTACAGTCAAGTAGATAGTGATACCTTTACGGCAAGTAATGGGCAAAAAATTAATTTTGATAGTTATTCATCCGTTTTAGGTAAAGCTGGGCTTATGATTGGTTATGACTTTTCGCAATCATCGAGCAATCCATTTAATGTCTACTTAAAAACGAATTATTTCCATGAATTTTCAGGCGATTTAGATGGAAAGATCAATAATGAAAGAATCAAGACTGATTTAGGTAGCAACTGGTGGAACTATGGTATTGGTTTTAATGCTCAAGTTAAAAATGTACATAATATCTATTTTGATATTGACCAATCGCGAGGAGCTGATTTTAAACAGCTTTGGAAATTAAATATTGGATATCGTTACCAGTGGTAGTATGAAAGTGTATAATAGTAAAAAGAAAGGGGCTATTTATTAGCCTCTTTGTTTTTTACTAGGACAATTTCGTAGGATATAAAATGGCAAGAAAGCGTAAGGGTCGAGATATTCAGGGGGTTTTACTATTAGATAAACCAACAGGTTTGACCTCAAATGACGTATTACAAAAAGTAAAACGAGTATTTAATGCTCAAAAGGCAGGTCACACAGGCGCTTTAGATCCCCTTGCAACAGGAATGTTACCTATTTGTTTTGGGGAATCGACTAAATTCTCACAGTACTTATTAGATTCAGATAAGCGCTATCGCGTAATTGCTCAGTTAGGTCAAAGGACAGATACATCCGACGCTGATGGACAAATTGTTGCTGAAAAACCGGTAAGCGTGGTAACGGAGGATATTGAACCTGCATTAGTTAATTTTCGTGGTAACATTATGCAAGTTCCAACCATGTTTTCAGCTTTAAAATATCAGGGACGTCCTCTTTATGAATATGCTAGACAAGGGATCACGATTGAACGTGAACCAAGACCTATTACGGTATATGAAAATCGTTTTATTAGCTTGCATAATAATCAATTAGAATTAGAAATTCACTGCTCTAAAGGAACCTATATTCGAACGATTATTGATGATCTAGGTGAACTCTTAGGATGTGGTGCGCATATTATCAATTTACGTCGATTACAAGTCTCAAATTATCCTAGTGATAAAATGGTTTCATTAACATTTATTCAAGAAAATTGCGATAACGTCGAGTTACTTGATTCGCTGCTTTTGCCTGTTGATAGCCCTGTGCAAGATCATGCTAAAATAGTCCTCACTGAGCAGCAAGGGAGCGATATTTTACTAGGTCGAACGATTGAAATTGAGCAATCGACGGCACAAAGTCAACTTGTTAGGTTATATCAACAATCGCTATTTATTGGTATTGGGCAATGGCTAGATTATTCGATATCACCAAAGCGATTAATTCAAACGGAGCAATAAGTATGTTAAGCCGTTTTGGGCCTATAATTATCATTTTGATTTCAATGGCATCAGTACAAGGAAGTTCATCACTTGCTAAGCATTTATTTCCGATTCTAGGGCCATCAGGTATGGCGGCATGGCGACTAGTTTTCTCTTCCATTATGTTACTTCTAATTTTTAAACCATGGCGTAAACCTGTCACTAAACAAGCCTGGAAATATATTATATTATATGGTTTAGCTTTAGGTTTTATGAACTTAACATATTACTGCGCAATTAAACGTATTCCAATTGGAATAGCCGTTGCTATTGAACTGACTGGGCCGATTGTTGTTGCTATGTTTGCCGCACGAAAAATGATTGATTTTATTTGGCTTGCGATAGCGATTATTGGCTTAGTTATGTTGCTCCCTATTCATAATGCGAGTCGTGATTTGGATTTAGTCGGCGTGATATTAGCTCTTTGCGCGGGGAGTTGTTGGGCCATGTATATTGTTTTTGGCCGTAAAGCCGGGCAGTTACAAGGTGCCTCAAGTGTTGCACTAGGGTCGGTTATCGTTTCCTTTATCATATTTCCAATTGGTGTATGGCAAAGCGGTGAGGTAATGTTCTCATTAGATGTTCTACCATTAGCATTGCTCGTTGCTTTACTTGCGTCTGCGATCCCTTATGCACTTGATATGATTGCTATGCCAAAAGTTCCTGCATTAACATTTAGTACACTCATGAGCTTATCGCCAGTATTAGGCGCTCTATCTGGATTAATATTTTTAGATGAAACATTATCTAGCTATCAATGGTTATCTATTTCATTGATTATTATTTCCTCTATTGGCACCGTATTATCGATTAGTCATAAACCTAAAATTACGTCACTTGATGCCAATTAAAAAAGGGGCAAGTAGCCCCTTTTTTTCACTAGTTAAACTGATTATGCTTCTTGAGCTAGTGCTTTTTTTACTGCTGGTAATTCATCAATTCGCTGCATAAATTGATCGATAGCAAGATAAGCTGGCAAGTTAGGGATAATCTTACGCCAACGTAGTACGACATAAAGATAAGCATCAGCAATCGTAAAATAATCGGTTGCAATAAAATGACGATTTTTTAATCTTGCATCAATATATGAAAATTTATTTTCTAAGTTTTTAATTGCTGCATCTTTTTCGGCTTGGACTTGTGAGCTGAAAAGAGGACCATAGGCATGATGCAGCTCTGTTGCTACATAGCTTAGCCATGATAGTGTTTGATAACGAGTAATATCGCCAACCGGTGCAAGAAGTTTTGCATTAGGAACTTTATCTGCAATATACTGCGCTATTGCAATATTCTCGGTTAAAATCGTATGGTCATCTAATTCAAGTGTTGGTACTTGGCCTCTTGGATTGACATCTAAAAAATTGCGATTATGTTCTGTTTTCTTCGTTTTAAGATCGACTCGCTCAACAGAAAACTCGATCCCTGAAA
The DNA here is from genome assembly GCA_036251935.1 of Orbaceae bacterium lpD04. Lineage (NCBI taxonomy): Bacteria > Pseudomonadati > Pseudomonadota > Gammaproteobacteria > Orbales > Orbaceae > Orbus > Orbus wheelerorum. Next base: position 550,882 of record CP133967.1, read on the forward strand.
TACAAAGAAGAATATGCTGTGTTAATGAACATGCACCTGGACTATAGTAAAGTTTCATAATTGACCCCTGATTAGTTGTTCAACGTTATTGTCATACTACTTTTAGTTAATAAAAATAAATAGTTTATTATTACAGCTTCGTTAATTTTTTGTTGTAACGCTATATTATAGTGAAAAAAACTTTGGTTTAAGGTTTGCTAGATGATTTAATAAAGGCCTATTATTTACTGAAATTCCTAATCTAACATTATAATATTAATATCTTTTATTCCCGTATCAATAACCTATTTTAGGTTACAACATATAAGCTTCATCTATCGCATTTATTATTTTAATTTTAAGAAATAATGAATAAATTGATCATCAATTTTATAACCTTGTTTTTCATACAAAGCTTTAGCTTTATGGTTTTCAATAGATGTAGATAAAGAAATACCATTATAGATAGAGCTATTAGCAAAATTTTTTACATGCTGCATTAAATTTGTTGCGACTTTATGTGTTCTATACTCTTTTTTTACATAAAGGTCATTCAATATTATCGTTGAAGATAATGCTAAAGAGGAAAATGAAAAATATAACTGGACAAAGCCACAAAGAACTTTATCACTATAAGCGAGAAATATTATTGAATCATTATTTATCAATCTATCTCTAATGAATTTCTTTGAGTCAGAACGACAATCCTCGATACAATAAAACTCTCTATATTCAGAAAAAAGTAGCGAGATGTCATCAAGTTGTTCTAACGTTGCTTGAATTATAGTAAGTGAATTACTCATATTAGTTAACCTCGTTTATTTGATCTAGAAAACAATATGATTATTTGACCTTAATCAATGATATTAAATCAATTACGTGCTCGTGGCAATATTATGACATTAGATGTAGATTTGGCTTTTATAACTCATTATTACGATTTAGCAGGTTATTATATTGTAAATGATGGACTTTTTGCTTAATTTTTCTAAACGTAACATTGTTTTGAATTAAAGCAAATAATTGCTCGGTTAGTTGTGATAACTTTATTTGATAGAAATTATGTGTATACTGATACCAACAATAAATCAAATGGTTATTAATAATTAGGGGATTATTATGTCATTATCACTATCTTCAGTAATTAAATTAAATGATCAAGTTCAAATGCCACAGTTGGGTTTTGGTACCTACAAAATTACCGATTTAGGTGAAATGGAAACGGCTATTAATCAAGCATTAAAAGTTGGTTACCGTTCATTTGATACGGCGCAATTATATAAAAATGAACGAGAACTTGGTACAGCATTAAGAAAAAGTGGATATAATCGACAAGATTACCTTGTTACATCTAAAGTTGATAATAAAAATCAAGGATACGATCAAACGCTTAAAGCATTTGATCAGATATTAAATGATTTACAAATGGATTACATTGATTTGTTTCTCGTTCATTGGCCATTAAGTAATACATTTTTTGACACATGGAAAGCATTTGAACGTATTTATGAAGAAAAGCGAGCAAAAGCAATAGGTGTATGTAATTTTAATATTTCCCACTTAGAGCTATTAGCAACCAAGGCAAATATTAAGCCAATGATTAATCAAATCGAATTACACCCATATTTAACTCAGCCAAAATTAGTCCAATATTTGAATCAAGAAAATATTGCAATTGAAGCATGGTCGCCACTTGCGCGAGGTAAGATTAATGATGAGAAATTATTAATTGATTTAGGTGAAAAATATCAAAAATCACCGACACAAGTTACCCTACGTTGGCATATGCAAAAAGGCCATATTGCGATCCCTAAATCAAGTAACCCAAGCAGAATAGCTGACAATATTAATATTTATGATTTTAACTTAACTGATGGTGAAATTACCAGTATTGATCAGCTGAACCAAGATTTTCGTACTGGGCCAAATCCTGATGATGTCTACAAAAAAAATGGTTTTTAATTAAATCATCGTTTTAATTATTATTGCCGCTAAGTTTAAGCGGCAATAATATATTGGCGTTAAAATGGAATAGGTACACCAGTTAGCCACAGCACAATTGGCAAGGTGATCAGGCTTAAAATTGTGCTAAAAAGTGTTGCGCTTGAGACCAGTTCAGGTTTGGTATTAAATTGTACTGATAATAAAGTTGTATTTGCAGCGGCAGGCATTGCCGCTAACACAATTAAAATCTGTTTATACATAAATTCAATTGGCATGAAGTAGACCAATCCTAAAGCGATAAGTGGTGAAATTATCATTCTAACTAGTAATGCCACCCCTAATTTAGAATACTCTAATTGCTTAATCGTTAATTTTGCTAATTGCATACCTAAAATAATCATAATCACGACGATCGACGAGTCTCCAATCATGGCAATAGGCATTAAAATAGCAGGGCTTAATGGGATTTGGCATAGTTGGAAAACAATACCTAGCAATGCACCGTAGGCAACAGGCATACGAATTACTTTCATGATAACGTCTTTTTGACTAACGCCATCTTGATAGTCACTTCCTTTTGCCGCGTAGTAAATTCCGACGGTGCTCATAATAAATTGTTGTAATACCATCATAATAACGGCTAGTTCAAAACCCAGCGCGCCAAAAAAGACTAAAATAACAGGTGTTCCATAATTACCATTATTCATAAAACAGGAGCATAAAACCATTGCACAACGTTCTTTGGTATTATATTTAGCAATGAACGACCATAGTGAAATAATACCAATTAAGATGAAGCAAAGAAGAACAATATATAAAATATAATATAAATAATCGATGGTGAGTGTATGGGTATAAAAGGTTTTAAATGCTAAAAATGGAGATAACACATAAAGCGACATTTTTGATAAGTTAGCTATATCAAATTTAAGGGCCTTTTGTGCAATAAATCCAACAATAAAGATACAGAAAATCGGTAATAAGATCGTAAAAAATTGCATATTTATTTTCAACTTTGTTTTAATTAAATTATGTTAAGCAAATTATAATAACTGAGTTTATCGCTTTGATTATATCAATTGATTTAGCCTATTTTGAGCTTAATTATCCATATTTTCTATTGCTAAAATAATCGCCTCTCGAAGTTGATTACAGATGCCGACATCAAGTGCTCGGTTATTTTTATCGGTCAATACAAATAAATCTTCCACATGCTCACCAATAGTTACAATTTTAGCACTACGTAAAGAAATATCTAGATTAGAAAATACCTCGCCAACGCAGGCTAGTAATCTAGGCCTATCGAGTGCAATTAATTCCATATAGGTTTTACGATCACTAAGCGTTGATAAAAAGTTAACTTGGGTAGGAACTGAAAAGTGGCGAATTTTAGATGATGGCGGCTTAATTTTTGCTCGTTGATAATGAGTTTGTCTCAGTGCTCTTTCTAAACCTTCTTTAATATTTTGATGCCTGTCATAGGCAATCAGGCTGCCATTTGGTTCTAGTACGATAAACGTATCTAAGGCAAACTCTTTTTTATTAGTAATAATTAGCGCATCATGAATATTTAAATTACGTTTACTTAACTCGTTACTCACTGTCGCAAAAAGATAAGGACGGTCAGCTGAATAGATACAAATTTCTGTTCCACCATGAAATGGCTTTTCATTGATAAATACTAATGGTTGGGATAGATCATGAGTTAATAGATTTTTTGCGTGCCAAACAATTTGCTCTGCGGCGTAACGTAAAAAATAGTCAAATCGATAATCTTGCCAAAACGCTAAAATAGACTCTTCTTGATATCCTTGTTTAATCAGGAGATACAATGCATCTATTTTATGCTGCCTTGCAATACTACGCTGTTCTGGAATTTGATGGTTTTCCAAATCAAATGAGCGTTTTGTTAAGAAATATAACTCTCGCATTAGGCATTGTTTCCAACTATTCCAAAGGGTTTCATTTGTTGCACAGACATCAGCAACAGTTAAGCATAAGAGATATTTTAACCGTTTTTTATTTTTAACTTGGCCTGCAAAATCACGTATTACACTAGGTTCTTGTATGTCGCGACTTTGCGCTGTTACTGACATTAAGAGATGATCTTTAACTAACCAGCTAATTAGATCAGTATCCTTTTTTTCAATATCATGTAGCTGACAGAACTGTTTAACTAACAGCGATCCTAGTTCAGAATGATCTCCTGCTCGTCCTTTCGCTATATCATGATAGAGCGCGGTAATTATGAGTAACTCTGGTTTATCTAGCGTTGTATAAACTTTTGAACTGTTAGGGTGCTTTTTTTTGCCCTCTTCAGTTGAAAAATCAGCTATTTCTAATAATAGCCGGATCGTGTGTTCATCGACAGTATAAGCATGAAAAAGGTCAAATTGCATCATACCAACAATGTGCTTCCAACCTGGAATATAGACACTTAAAATACCAAATTGATGCATGGGTAAAAGCGCTTTTCTTATTGCATCAGGATGCTTTATAATCGCTAAGAAATGTTCTCGAGCTTTAGGATCTTCACTGAGTAACCCGTTAATTTTCCGTCTAGCCGTGCGAAGTTGCCGAATGGTATTTGAGTAGATCCCAATAATTTGCGGATTAAGTAATATAGTCAAAAAAAGCTGTAAAATCATAGTTGGATCTTGGCTAAACAAGTTATTGTCTTTAACGTCAATTAACTTATCTCTGACCTGAAAATCATTATCGATATCATAAGGTTTATTTTGCGTCGTGATCGTCAAAATTGACTCTTCAAATAGCTGTAATAACATTTGATTAAGTTCTGTAATATTATGTACGACTCGATAATAATCCCGCATCATTTTTTCAACGGGTTCGTTATGTTCACCTTGATAACCGAGTAAGTGTGCAATACTAAGTTGGCGGTCAAATAACAAACGATTATCATAACGATTTATAACGGCATGTAGTGCAAATCGGATTTTCCATAAAAACCGGCGACAGTTCTTAATTTCGTCAATTTCCTCAACCGTTAAATAATTAAATTTGGCGATTTCTTGTAGTGAGATGCCACCAAAATGCCTTAGTGCAATCCACTGTATGGTTTGAATATCACGTAAACTACCTGGGCTATTTTTTAAATCGGGCTCTAAATTATAACTCGTACTATGATACTGCTTATGTCGTTGTCGTTGTTCTTTAACTTTTGCTTGATAAAATTGCTGTGACGGCCAAATTTTATCAGAAAAAATGTGTTGTTGTAGCTCATTCAGTAATGCCTCGTTGCCCGCGATAAGGCGAGATTCAATAAGGTTAGTCATGACCGTAATATCTGCTTGTGCTTCTTGTAAGCAAATTTTTAATGTTCTAACACTATGGCCAACGTCAAGATGTAAATCCCATAACAGTCTTACTAGCTGACCAATTTTTTCTTGTAGCTGATTGTTTAATTGTTTATCACTTAATATGAGAATATCAATATCAGATAATGGATGGAGTTCTCCTCGTCCGTAGCCTCCAACAGCGATGAGCGCTATACGGTTACTCTTAAAAAGTGAAGAAACATGTGTTGGAATATGATAAAACTGCCATAGGCGATTAAGTAACTGGTCAATAAATTTTGCACGCGCAAATACCAAGGTTTCTATCTCGATATCCGCTTTAAATTGTTCGATACTCCACTGATAAAAATTGTCGAGCTGGATTTTTAAGTGATTGAGACTTAACTGCTCGTCAGTAAAATCAAGCGGGGAAAAGGGAAGATTAATATTTGAACATATCGAAGCATTCATGGCGCAATGATGTAATGGCTATTTGATGAATACCGTCTATCGTTACCTTAAAACGTTTGGATGTCAATAATTAGTCTAACTTATTGTCATAAAAAAGGCTTATAAAAATAAGCCTAATAAACCGTAGGTTAATATTTAGTGAACAATAATGAATTAGAGTTCAAAATCACTCAAATCATCTTCATTAATTTCAGAGTCAATTTGGCCAACTAAGTAAGAACTCATTTCAGCTTCTTGTGGCGCAACTTGTACATTGTCGGAAACCAACCAGTTATTAATCCATGGAATTGGATTAGATTTAGTTTGAAATGGTAATTTTAATCCAACGGCTTGCATGCGAATATTTGTAATATATTCAATGTATTGGCAAAGAATATCTTTATTCAATCCAATCATTGAACCACCAGAGAATAGGTATTCTGCCCACTCTTTTTCTTGATTGGCCGCTTTTAAAAATAGCTCATATGATAATTCTTCACACTCTTTTGCGATTTCTGCCATTTCTGGATCATCTTCACCGCTACGCAAGGTATTTATCATAAACTGCGTACCCGTTAAATGTAGGGCTTCATCTCGCGCAATCAATTTTATAATTTTGGCATTACCTTCCATCAGTTCGCGTTCGGCAAAGGCAAATGAACAAGCGAAGCTGACATAGAAACGAATCGCTTCAAGCGCATTAACACTCATTAAACATAGATAGAGTTTTTTCTTCAGTTCGCGAAGATTAATATTGATGACTTTCCCATCAATATCGTGTTTACCAACACCTAACAAATTATAGTAGCTAGTATATTCAATTAACGCATCATAATAACCAGCGATATCGGTTGCACGCTTTTTGATTTCATCATTGGTAACAATATCATCAAAAACAATCGAGGGCTCATTAACAATATTACGAATAATATGAGTGTAAGAGCGTGAATGTATGGTTTCTGAAAAGGACCATGTTTCAACCCAGGTTTCGAGTTCAGGAATTGAAATAAGTGGTAATAAGGCAATATTAGGACTACGGCCTTGAATCGAATCAAGTAATGTTTGATATTTTAAATTACTGATAAAAATATGTTTTTCATGATCAGGTAATGCCGCATAATCAATGCGATCTTGTGAAATATCAACTTCTTCTGGTCGCCAAAAGAATGATAGTTGTTTCTCGATTAATTTTTCAAACATCTCATATTTTTGTTGATCATAACGAGCAACATTTACCGGTTGACCTAAAAACATAGGTTCTTTGAGTTGATTATTATGTATTTGCGAGAAAATGGTATAACTCATTATCCGATCCTTTATAGGTAAAATTTACAATTGCTAGTTAGTGGCTCGTAGCTTTTGCTGACGAGGACAGAAAAAGTAGGAGTAAACCTACTTTTTCTTTAAATATATGATCTGGTTTATGCAACTAAATTTTGCAAGCTCCGCCTTCACAACCATCATCACTTGCGCTAGTTGTGATGTCACCTTGAACATCATCAGCACCATCGCGAGTATTATGGTAATAAAGCGTTTTAACGCCATATTTATATGCTGTTAATAAATCTGCAAGTAGTTGTTTCATCGGCACTTTATCATTAGCAAATTTAGTCGGATCATAATTTGTATTAGCTGAAATCGATTGATCAACAAATTTTTGCATAATCCCAACTAATTGCAAGTAACCATTGTTATTTGGAATTTGCCATAGTAACTCATAAAAATGTTTAAGTGTTTCATATTCCGGCACAACTTGCTTTAAGATCCCATCTTTAGATGCCTTAACACTAATATAACCGCGCGGAGGTTCGATCCCATTAGTTGCATTAGAGATTTGTGATGATGTTTCTGATGGCATTAATGCCGATAATGTCGAATTACGTAATCCATAAGTCTTAATCGATTGGCGTAGCGCTTCCCAATCATAATTTAGTTTAGATTTAACAATATCATCTAGATCACGTTTATAGGTATCAATTGGTAAGACACCTTGTGCATAGGTTGTTTCATTAAATAGTGGGCAAGCACCTTTTTCCATTGCGAGCTCATTTGATGCTTTAAGTAAATAATATTGCATTGCTTCAAATGTACGATGGGTTAAGTTATTGGCACTACCGTCAGAATATTTTACGCCATGCTTAGCAAGGTAATAAGCGTAATTGATAACGCCAATACCTAACGTGCGGCGATTCATAGATGAAGTTTTTGCCGCAGCAATTGGATAGTCTTGATAATCAAGTAATGCATCGAGCGCTCTTACAGCAAGTTTTGCTAGCTCGTCAAAATCATCTAATGATTCAATTTTACCTAAATTAAAGGCTGAAAGCGTACACAGTGCAATTTCACCGGTTTCATCATTGATATTATTGAGTGCTTTGGTTGGTAACGCGATTTCCATACATAAATTTGACTGACGAACAGGAGCAACTTCAGCATTAAATGGACTGTGGGTATTACAATGATCGACATTTTGAATATAAATTCGCCCAGTTGATGCACGTTCTTGCATTAATAATGCAAATAGTTCAACTGCTTTAACTTCGCGTTTGCGAATTGTTACATCTGCTTCGTATTTTATATATAACTGTTCAAATTCTGCTTGGTTAGCAAAAAATGCTTCATAAAGGCCCGGAACATCTGAAGGGCTAAACAAGCTAATATTGCCACCTTTAATTAAGCGTTGATACATTAATTTATTGATCTGTACGCCATAATCAAGATGACGGACACGATTTTCTTCAACGCCGCGGTTATTACGTAATACTAATAAATTTTCAACTTCTAAGTGCCAAAGTGGATAAAATACTGTTGCTGCGCCACCGCGAACGCCGCCTTGTGAGCATGATTTCACTGCGGTTTGGAAGTGCTTATAAAAAGGGATACAACCAGTATGGAATGCTTCTCCGCCGCGAATTGGGCTACCTAATGCTCTAATTCGCCCAGCATTAATGCCAATCCCAGCTCGCTGTGATACATATTTAACAATTGCACTAGCTGTTGCATTGATTGAATCTAAGCTATCATTACACTCGATTAATACACATGAACTAAATTGGCGAGTTGGGGTTCGAACACCTGCCATAATTGGGGTTGGCAATGAAATTTTAAATGTTGAAATTGCATCATAAAAACGCTTAACATAATCTAAGCGAGTTTCTTTTGGATAATTAGCGAATAAGCAAGCAGCGACAAGAATATATAAAAACTGTGCACTTTCATAAATTTCACCAGTGACACGATTTTGAACTAAATATTTACCTTCAAGTTGTTTAACTGCGGCATAAGAAAAAGTCATATCACGCCAGTGATCGATAAATTTATCCATTTGATTAAATTCATCTTCGCTATAATCATTTAATAAATGATTATCATAGCGGCCACTATCTACTAATTTTTTAACATGCGAATATAATGCTGGTGGCTCAAATTGGCCGTAAGCCTTCTTACGTAAATGGAAAATAGCAAGGCGTGCAGCTAAATATTGGTAATCTGGTGCATCTTGTGAAATTAAATCGGCAGCAGCACGAATAATTGTCTCATGAATATCAGCAGTACGAATTCCATCGTAAAATTGAATATGTGATTTCAGCTCAACTTGTGATACTGATACATTGTTTAGCCCCTCAGCGGCCCAATCAATAACTCGGTGAATTTTATCAAGTTCAATAGGCTCTTTATTGCCATCGCGCTTGGTGACTAACATTGATTTATTCATGACTTCTATCCGTAACATACTTTTTTAAAAGATGGTGTATGATAATTGATTTCAAGCGAAAAATACAATATGTAGTATCTATTAATCACATTGTAACTATATATAGTGTTTTTCGTTAAAAATATGTAAAGTGTTTTGAACCTAAAAATTATCAATTAAATCTAGGGACTAATGATAGGCTGTTTATTAATTATTCATCAATGAACTTATTTTATTGAGCGCTTATCTATTTTACTAATGAAAGTTTGTTAATTATAGTACTTAAAAAAATTGAGTCACTAAATAAGATCGATTTTTATCTATAAACTTTAATAAATATCCGCTAATATCTTTTCCTCTAGTCAAATAATTAGGAACCGGTAAATGATTTCTATTTATCAATTAAAATCACGTTTTCAAGCGCTGTTACGTCCATTTGTTAAAAAACTTTATGACTATTCAATAACTGCTAATCAAATTACATTAGTTGCTTGTCTAGGTTCTTTATTTGTGACATTAATTGTTATTTGTACGTTACCAGATCGATGGATATTATGGTTAATTCCAGTTTGGATGTTTATTCGAATGGCGCTTAATGCTATAGATGGTATGTTAGCTAAAGAATTTGGCCAAAAATCCAATTTAGGTGCTTATCTTAATGAACTGTGTGACGTTGTTTCTGATAGCTTGCTCTTTATTATTTTATTTTATTTGCCCGATATCTCTTGGATATTAGTTGTAATACTTATCATCAGTTCATTTCTTACTGAATATGCTGGGGTTTTAGGTCCCTTAATTGGATCATCTAGGCGTTATGATGGGCCTATGGGGAAAAGTGATCGCGCTTTATTATATGGTATTATCAGTGCCGGAATTGCTATCGGTTGGTTACCTACAACCTGGCTTAATGTTATATTTAGTATCATGATTTTACTGCTTATGTCCACGGTTATAAATCGAGTTCGAGCTGGTTTAAACGAACATTTATATCAAAAATAAAAGAGGCTATCTATGCGTCAAGAACAACAAAAAAAATTTATTAGCTATGATGGTACTGAGATATTTTATCGACACTGGCAGTCCACCGAGCCTACCGAGAATAAACAAGCCATCATTTTATTTCATCGTGGACATGAACATTCAGGACGTATTAAGCACCTAGTTGATGAATTAGGGCTTGCCGATTTTCAGTTTTTTGCTTGGGATGCTAGAGGAAATGGGCAATCAGATGGCGTTCGCGGGGACGCGGTAAATTTTGCCGCATTAGTTAGAGATGCTCACAGTTTCATTGAACATATTAAAAATACTTACAGTTTGGCAGAGCAAGATATCGCTATTGTTGGGCAAAGTGTGGGGGCTGTTATTGCATCAACCCTCGTTCACGATTATGTGCCTAAAATTCGTGCTTTAGTATTGGCATCGCCTGCTTTTAGGATAAAATTATATATTCCTTTCGCTATTCCGGGATTAAGTTTACTTTATAATTTTGCAGGGAATTTTTTTATCAATAGTTATGTTAGACCTAGACTATTGACGCATGACTTAGCTAGGGCTCAATCCTATAGTTCAGATCCATTAATTACCAAGCCGATATCTGTCCGTTTGTTATTAGATCTATTTGCGACTTCCAAGCGAATTGTCAAAGATGCTCAAGCAATCCAAACGCCAACGCAGGTTTTAGTGTCAGGCTCAGATTATGTTGTTCGCCGAAAACCTCAAAAACAATTTTTTGATAATCTTGGCGCAACTAATAAAGAATATCATGTTCTATCTGGTTTTTATCATGATACTTTAGGCGAAAAAGATCGAGATATTGCGCTAAAACATATTAAGCGATTTATTGTAGCATGTTTTGCGACAGAGCCTAAAACCACGTCTTTATTACATGCCGATAAATCTGGATATACCTGCGCGGAATCAGATGCTTTGGCATCACCACTTTCAAATATCTTTAAAAAGATTTATTGGAAGAGTACTAAGGCCAGTTTGAAATATGCCAGTAAATTATCTGATGGCATTAAATTAGGTTTTGATACGGGGTTTGATTCAGGCAGTACATTGGACTATGTCTATCGTAATCAATCGTCAGGTGCAACCGGATTTGGTTGTTTTCTTGATTTTAAATATTTACAATCCATCGGTTGGCGAGGTATTCGGCAACGTAAAGTTCATATTGAAGAGCTTTTAAAATGGGCAATTGCCTCTCAACAAAAAACACAAAATTCAGTTAACATTGTTGATATTGCAGCTGGTCATGGCCGCTATATTTTAGACACCATTAGCCAATTAAAACATCAACCAGATTCTGTTTTATTAAGAGATTATGATCAAAATAATGTAAACCAAGGCTTAGCATTAATTGATGCAAAAGGGTTAAGCAATATCGTTCGTTTTGAGAAAGGTGATGCATTTAACCGCCAAGAACTCTCATCATTAGATATCAAACCAACATTGGCCGTAGTTTCGGGATTATATGAACTTTTTTCTGACAATGAAATGGTTACTAATTCCCTGTTAGGACTTGCTGACATTATGGAAGAGGGCAGTTATCTTATTTACACCGGACAGCCTTGGCATCCGCAATTAGAATTTATTGCTAGAGCATTAACCAGTCATCGGGAAGGCCAAGCATGGGTGATGCGCCGTCGTACTCAACTTGAAATGGATCAATTGGTTGAGCAAGCAGGATTTAGAAAAATTGATATGCGTATAGATGAGTGGGGTATTTTTACTGTTTCTATTGCTAAGCGAGTTAAATAGTGTTTTTATCTCGAGAGCGAGGCCTATGGCCTCGTTCAATTCTCTATTTAATATTATTAAGCGTATTCTTTTTCTCGAGTTATGGACTTGCAAATTGGTACACATCGTTAAGAAGTGATGTTGGTATTATTGTTTTTGCATGGGAACAATTCATTCCTTTATGGCCTTGGACAATCATTCCTTATTGGTCAATTGATCTATTTTATGGCTTAGCTATTTTAATTGCGCCAACAGTCTTTGAACTCAATAATCTTGTAAAAAGGTTATTTTCAGCGCAAGTTCTTTGTATTTGTTGTTTCCTTATCTGGCCATTAATGTTTTCTCTAGAGCGCCCGCCACTTGATGGTTATTCCGGCGCTTTATTTGATCTTTTAATGGGATTTGATAAACCATTTAATCAAGCCCCTTCTTTGCATATTACATTACTGGTTATTTTATGGGTATTTTATGCTAAATATTTAAAGGGTATTGGGTTATGGTTACTACATATTTGGTTTATTTTAATTGGCGTATCGGTATTAACAACTTGGCAGCATCATTTTTTTGATATACCAACCGGATTATTAGCCGGTGCTTTTTGTATTTGGTTATGGCCAGAACAAAAAACCTCATTATTTTATCCATGCCGTTATCCTAAGCAGTGGCGATGGGCTCTGGTCTACGTAATTTGCACTATAGTTTCTATTGTGATGATTATCATGATAGGAGCTAATGCTATTTGGCTACTCTGGCTTGCTTTATCGCTCGCTATAACCGCACTAAATTATAGTTTCATTGGCGCACGAGGTTTTCAAAAACAACAAAATGGTCATTTTACATTTGTCGTTGGATCACTGCTGCTACCTTATCGATTGATTATGTGGTTAAACTCTCGGCTTTGGACTTGGCACGATGATAAGTTTAATCGTATTAGTCATAATTTATATTTAGGCCGTATACCAGGGCGTAATACATTAAAAAATAATCACTTTAATACCATTATTGACTTATGTGCTGAATTATCAATGCCCTTATATAATGGTAATTATACCTTAATTCCAGTATTGGATATGACGACACCATCATTAGATGATTGTCAAAAAGGTGTTGATGCCATTAACAAAGGAATGATGACGGGTAATGTATTGGTGTGCTGTGCTTTAGGCTATTCTCGTAGTGCAACTATCATATTAGCATGGCTACTGTCTAATGGCATTGCAAAGCAATTAGATGATGCAATTAAAATATTAAAAAAAGCTAGGCCTCATAGTGTAATTAACGATAGGCAATTAGAGGTATTAACTCAGTGGGTAATATTATTACATGACAAAGACAACAGACATTAATCAAACCACTCTTTTAGCAATAAGCTGTTTATTAAAACAAGGTAAACACATTGATAGAACGTCAACAACGGTTGCTATGATGACTGTTTTTATTTGCTGCGTTTCGATCTTTCTAAAAATCTCTTTTATTGAGATAATCGGTTCACTTAGCTTGATAAGTTTAATGCTGTGGTTAATACAAAAATACTATTCAATACGAACGTCTATTGATACAGATCTATTTTCTTATTTGGCGGCAAATAGTCAATCAGCCAATGAACGTATTAATGAATTAGATGATTGTTTTAGCCGTCTTATATTGAAAAAAAAGAACAATTCTAATTGGCTTAAACGGCAAAAAGGTGCATTAAATTTACTAAAAAAACAACTCGTTTTTTTTATTGCTCAAGTTATATTGTTTTTTATAGTTTTGGTGAGTTTATTTTTCAATTTATAGTGCCAGTTAATACTAGGTGGAATATTTTCCACCTAGTATACAATCCACCTAAAATATATCAGTGATTAGCTTCTAACTTATTGTTTATAATTTTCTAAGAACCGACCAAATCGATGAATGGCATCATCTAATTCACCACTATGCGGAAGTGCTACAATTCGAACATGATCCGGTTTATGCCAATTAAAACCTGTACCTTGAACTAACAATACTTTTTCTTGCAGTAAGAAGTCTAATACCAATTTTTGGTCATTATGTAGATTAAATTTTTTCATATCAAGTTTGGGAAATAGGTATAAAGCTCCCTTCGGTTTGACACATGAAACACCCGGGATTTCATTGAGTAATCGCCATGCAAGCATGCACTGATCATATAACCGTCCGCCAGGTTTAATAAATTCGTTAATACTTTGATAACCGCCTAATGCAGCTTGAATTGCGTGTTGTAATGGCACATTTGCGCATAAACGCATAGAGGCAAGCATGTTTAAACCTTCAATATAACCTTTGGCCTGTTTTTTGGGGCCACTTAACGCCATCCAACCTTGCCTAAAACCGGCTGCGCGATATGTTTTTGATAAGCCACTCATGGTAATAATAAACAGATCTGGTGCTAATGCTGCAATTGAGTGATGCACCGCATCATCATATAAAATTTTATCATAAATTTCGTCAGCAAAAATAATCAGATTATTTTGACGGGCAATCTCAGCAATTTCGAGTAAGATTTCTTTACTATATACCGCACCGGTTGGATTATTGGGATTAATTATCACGATCCCTTTAGTATTTGGCGTTATTTTCTTTTTAATGTCATCTAAATCTGGTTGCCAGTCTTGCTCTTCATCACAGATATAATGGGCTGCCTTACCACCAGATAAGCTAATTGCCGCCGTCCATAATGGATAATCAGGCATCGGTACAAGTATCTCATCACCACTATTTAGCAAGGCCTGCATTGATTGCACAATTAATTCTGACACGCCATTACCAATATAAATATCTTCAATATCGATATTATAAATACCTTGAGCTTGATAACTTTGCATAATTGCTTTACGGGCAGAATAGAGGCCTTTTGAATCACTATAACCTTGGGATGTCGGGAGATTACGAATGACATCAACTAATAATTCATCTGGTGCTTCAAATCCAAATGGCGCTGGGTTGCCAATATTAAGTTTAAGAATTTTTTGACCTTCTTCTTCTAGCTTTTTGGCATAATCAAGAATTGGCCCACGAATATCGTAACATACGTGTTCTAATTTATTCGACTTTTCGAATGACACCATAATTATTGTCCTTTATTGAAATGATTTCGTTATAATTTTTATTGATAAGCCAATCTACTACTATTTAGATAATTTTTGAAGATGTTATTATAGTTAGCTTATAAATATTTTTAACTCGTATAAAATTTGCGTGGAGAATCCAATGAAAACTATTTTGACTGTAATAGGTAAAGACCAAACGGGAATTATTGCTGGTATAAGTCAAAAGTTATATGAATTAAACATCAATATTTTAGATGTAACGCAAACCATTATGGATGAATACTTTACCATGATTATGTTACTTGATTTAGCAAAAATTAATGTTTCATTCGATGAAGTAAAAAATGCCTTAATTACAAAAGGTGATCAACTTAACGTAAAAGTAAATATTCAACGTGAAGAAATCTTTGATGCAATGCACCGCCTATAACCTTATAAAATAGAGCTCATAATGGAAACTAAACATATTTTAGAAACAATAAAAATGATCGAGGAAGAAAAGCTTGATATCCGTACGATCACAATGGGAATTTCATTACTTGACTGTATTGATAGTGATGGGGTTAAAGCAAGACAAAAAATCTATGATAAGATCACTCGTCTAGCCGGCAACTTAGTTAAAGTGGGTGAAGATATATCGTCTGAATTTGGTATACCAATTATCAATAAGCGCATTTCCGTTACGCCAATTTCACTCATTGCTGGTGCGAGCGATGACAAAGATTATGTTGAATTTGCAAAAACACTCGACGCAGCCGCTAAAGCGGTTGGTGTCAACTTTATTGGTGGCTTTTCAGCATTAGTACAAAAGGGGTTTCATAAAGGGGATAAGATTTTAATCGATTCAATTCCCCAGGCATTAGCGCAAACTGAAAGAGTATGTTCATCAGTTAATGTTGGCTCGACACAAACTGGTATTAATATGGATGCCGTAAGACGTATGGGGCAAATTATCAAAGAGGCGGCGTCATTAACGGCAGATAATAATAGTATGGCTTGTGCCAAACTAGTCGTGTTTGCTAATGCGGTGGAAGATAATCCATTTATGGCAGGTGCATTTCATGGCATTGGTGAAGCAGATTGCGTGATTAATGTTGGCGTGAGTGGCCCTGGCGTTGTGAAACGCGCATTAGAGAAAGTTAAAGGCGAATCTTTTGATGTGGTTGCTGAAACAATTAAAAAGACAGCATTTAAGATAACTAGAATGGGACAACTTGTCGGTAAGGAAGCCTCTGAGCGTTTAGGCGTACAATTTGGTATTGTCGATCTATCTTTAGCGCCAACTCCTGCAATTGGTGATTCTGTTGCACATATTTTAGAAGAGATGGGGCTTGAGGTTGTTGGAACGCATGGCACAACTGCGGCACTGGCTATGTTAAATGACGCAGTTAAAAAAGGTGGCGTTATGGCATGTGGGCATGTTGGCGGCTTAAGTGGTGCATTTATTCCTGTATCTGAGGATGCTGGCATGATTGATGCGGTTAATAAAGGTGCTTTAAACCTTGAAAAACTTGAAGCTATGACCTGTGTTTGCTCTGTTGGACTTGATATGATAGCAATCCCTGGTGATACGCCAGCTGAAACAATTTCGGCTATTATTGCTGATGAAGCCGCAATTGGGGTCATTAACCATAAAACGACAGCGGTACGTATCATTCCCGCCGTTGGTATGAAAGTGGGGGATAATGTCGAATTTGGTGGCTTACTTGGTCATGCGCCAATTATGCCAGTAAATAAGTTTAGTTCTGCTGATTTTATTAAGCGTGGTGGGCGGATCCCTGCGCCAATTCATTCTTTTAAAAACTAATGAAATTTGAATAGGTTTAATCGCTTATGGTTAAACCTATATTGTTACTATAAGTAAAGTGAGTAGATGTTGTGAATAAGATTTTTGATTTAATTAATGATTTTTTTGCTTTTTTAGCGCCAATTACTGACGCAGTTTGGGATTTTCCAACCAATATTGACTGGTATAGTCGTATACCTGTGTTGGGTCAATTCTCTTTTCCTGTTATTTTATTAATTGGTGTTGGGATCTATTTTACGATCCGCACACGTTTTATCCAACGCCAAAGTTTTGTACCGGCGATAAAAATAATGTTAGCAAGGCAGCCGTCTAAACAAGGAATCAGTGCGATAGGATCGTTTATGCTTGGCCTTGCCATGAGAGCCGGCCCAGGAAATATTGTTGGTATCACGGGTGCAATTTCAATTGGTGGTCCTGGTGCACTATTTTGGATGTGGGTAGCTGCCTTTTTTGGGATGGCATCTGCATTTACTGAATCGGTGCTAGCTCAGCTTTTCAAAGAGAAAAAAGGTGATGAATTTGTTGGTGGGTTACCATTTTATGGTAAACGTATTTTAGGTAATAAACGATTTGTTGGCTTATTTTTATCGTTTGTATTTATCATTTATGCTTTATTTAATATTCCAGCTCAAACATTTAATGTTTTTTCTGCAATTGGCGCAATAGCGCAGGCTTCAACTGGCGAGCAGTATAGCCATCAATCAACACTATATTATGTTATTGCAGTAATACTCGTTGTTGTATGTGCATTTATTATCTTTGGTGGCATTCGCCGAGTAGTTGCCTATTCTGATGTGTTAGTACCGATTAAAGCAGTTATTTTTGTTGGTATGTCTATTATTATTATTTTAATAAACTTCCCATTAATTCCGTACTTTTTTCATGAAGTCGTTGTTGGCGCATTTTTACCTCATGCTATTTTTGGTGGCACAATTGGTACGGCTCTTGCTCAAGGTGTGAAAAGGGGCTTAATGTCCAATGAAGCAGGGCAAGGTACCATTACTATGGCAGCAGCAGTTGCCAATAACCGCCATCCATGTGAGCAGGGATTAGTGCAAAGCTTTGGGGTGTTTTTTGACACGATGGTGATTTGTACCATGACGGGTTTTATTGTCGTTATGGCTCATGTTTGGACCGGATCAGTTGATGGTGTAATGTGGGAATCGGTTAGGGCGTCAAAAATTATGTTATACCTAAGCTCTGTGGAGGCTTTAGTACCATCATCAATTTCGACCGTTGTTGAGATTATTATGTGTGCTTGTTATGGCCTATTTGCTTTTACAACGCTACTTGGTATGATCTCATTTGCAGAAATTTCAGCTAATTTTATCTCTAAAAAGCAAAGCTTTATTTTAGGGATTCGAACACTCGGTTCATTAGTCTTTGTGCCATTTGGAATACTCACCATTTTAGCTGGACTTGAGCTCGGTAATTTATGGTACATATCTGATTTAATGAATATTATTATGGTTTATTTAAATATCCCACTATTATTATTAGGATTACCATTTGTACTTAAAGCATTAGAACATTATCGTAAGACTAAAGCAGCACCTTTTGATTCTAAGCAATATGGGTTTGTTACTGAATGTTGGAATGGTAAAGAAAACAGTAAGTAATCAATATCTAATTTTACATGTCGGCGATAAAAAAGCGGGATATTAATATTTCCGCTTTTTTATTATAATTGATGGTTACAACAAAAAAATAACGAAAAATTAGGTTAATCAAACATATCCTAATATCTCATTAACTTGTAGTATAATGCGACAATGTTTATCTATTGCATCAAGCCATTTTTATACAAAAGGATGTATCATGAAATTTAAGCCTCTTTATCTTATTTTGGTATTAATTATTATTGCGGGTGTGATTTTATTTAATAGCTTTAATACGATCCAGTCTGATGATGAAAAAGTTACCGCTTCATGGTCTGAAGTAATTAATCAGTATCAACGCCGAGCAGACTTAGTCCCTAATTTGGTGAATACGGTTAAAGGTTATACTAACCATGAAAAAAGTGTATTAATTGACGTTACAGAGGCGAGGGCTAAAGTCGGAGCAATTCAAGTCAGCGCCGATCAGTTAACAGATCCCGCTGTGATGGCAAAGTTCCAACAAGCTCAGCAGCAATTAAGCTCTTCCCTAAGCCGTTTACTCGCGGTGAGTGAAAACTATCCTGATTTAAAAGCAAGTTCACTTTATAGCGATTTGATGGTTCAACTCGAAGGATGTGAAAATAGAATTGCCGTTGCGCGCGGACGATATATTCAAGCTATTCAAAACTATAATAGCTACATTCGCCGTTTACCGGGCAATCTAATTGCTAATTATTATCAATTGGCACCAAAAGCCCAATTTACGGTTGAAAATGAAAAGCAAATATCAACAGCACCATCTGTTAACTTCAATTAGTTATTTGCTATGCGCTTTATTCAATTATGTTTTATTGCTTGCCTTATTATTTGCTATCAAGTGTGCGCTGCGGTTGCAGTGCCTGCTTATTCTCAAAGAGTTGTTGATACTACCAATACCTTAACTAATGACCAAATTGAAAAACTCGATCAAATGCTGCGTAGTTATGAAAGTACACAAGATGCGGGTTCACAAATAGCCATATTGCTAGTACCAACAGTAAATAATGAATCGATAGAACAATTTTCTGACCGCGTTTTTAGACAGTGGAAAATTGGTCAAAAAGATAAAGATAACGGTGTTTTATTTGTCATCGCAAAAAATGATCGACAAGCTAGGATCGAAGTTGGCTATGGACTAGAAGGCGATTTAACGGATTTAGTTGCAAAGCACATAATTGATAAAACGTTTATTCCTGCTTTTAAACAAAATAATTATTACCAAGGCATTAGTGATGCTATTGTGTCAGTGATGGGGATTTTAAGTAAAACAGATGATGCGGGATCTATTTTACCCAAAAGCTTAAACACTATGCAATATGAGCCGCGTATCGGCGATGTAATTAAAGGACCTTTTGGCTTGTCGTTACTTTACTACAGCATTGCTTCATATATTATTTGTATGCTAATTACGACTTTATTGCCATTAAAATGGCTAAAAAAATCAAAAGGTAGGAAGTCTCTTGCTATTGGCATATTAAATGGTACTTCAGCAGGGGCTTATTCGCTATTCAATGGCTTTCCTATTGCAATTGCATTACCAACTTTATTTTTAGTTTTTGTCGCATCAACGATTTTATCTGCACTATTCGGCAAAAATGGCGGTCCTCGCGGTGGTAGAGGTAATGGCGGAAGCAGCTTTGGCGGAGGGCTTAGTTCCGGTAACGGATTTGGCGGTGGAGGCGGCGGTCGAAGTGGCGGTGGCGGCGCATCAGGGCGTTGGTAGTTCTAAGGCTTAAATATGTAAATTAAGTTTGTCAGCTATCTGCGTATTTGCTTTTTGGTGTATTAATATTTTGTTTTTTTACTCTGTAGCGTTGCAAAGTTTGTCAATATATATAATAAAACGATACTGTAATCACTTATTCATTAATTCATAACGGCTAATTTGAATAAAACTGCCCATAAAATATGGGCAGTTTATTGATGTCTGATCTGACCTTAGTATGAGTTAAATACGCTACTCCCCTAGTTTTACATCGTTTGATTAAAATCTATAATTATTGTTACAGAATCATCATTTTTTTGATTTAATTAAAAATTAAAATCAATCATTGCCTTATAATTATAAATGTTACCTTTGCTATTAGTAGACCAGTTACCTATTTCATTCAGATGCATTCTTTTTACCTCTCCATATAAAGTAAAACGGTCAGTAATAGGGTACGTCGCATTTAGCTGCACATAATTATAATTTCGATTATAAAATATTTCGCTATTTTGTGAGTTGTATTTCTTATATTTACCAATACCAGTGCTAATTGATGTTTGTAATCTATCCCAAATATTCCAGTAACCAATGGAGGTTACATTATCTTTATCTTTGATATTTCCCCATTTTTCTCGTTCTAAACGAGCAAATGAGGCGTGAGTTCTAATCCAAACGCCATTGTTATTGTTAATAATGTATTGGATCCCCGGTTCAATTACAGTAGATCTTGAGTCACGATCATTTTCGTCATTACGAATTCTTTTGCGATCAAATTGTTGGTAAACATAGCCAAAAATAGAGAAGTGGTCATCAATTTGAATATCAGTAAATAATTTTAGGCGAGCATTCCAATAACCTATTTTACCTTGATCATCAGAAAAACCAGACGATTGATAACCCCCCATCACTTCTGCGCCAAAGCGGATGTTATCATAGCGAAATTCTTTACCTACAACTACTTCAGTATTAAATGTGCTATTTTGATATTCATAACGACCATATGGGCCGCTATAATTAGCGTTTCGATTACTCGAAAAACCTAAATACCAGCCAGGTAAATCATGAGAACGAAATACTCCTTGAGCAAAGGTAATGTTATCATTAACATGATGAGTATGATTTTTAATATAAGAAAATTCAGTTGCATATTTAGCTTTTATGTAACCATTAATTTTTCCTCCATCAGGATTAGATGAATAAACAGATGCCCACATCACCTCTTCATCAAGATAAGACCAAGGATTAACCGAAATTACCTTACCTGAGTTTTCGCGAATAACGTTCATACTTGCCATTGACGCAATAGGCAAACTTAACACTAAAAATAAAAAAAGAGTTTTATTCATAATATAGCCTATTTAATCTCTTTAATATTTAGCTCAATAGTTGGATTGTCATTAATTGAATAACTTAGCCCCCATTTATTATTGACCATATCGTACATGCGTGCGGTAAAAGCAGCTTTATCATTGATATAAAAGACGGCTATTGAATTTTCAATTAATATTTTCAGGTGAATATCACCACTCAAATCAACAGGTGTACCTAGCTCGGGTTTAGCCGTCGAAAGTGCTGCTAATGGGCTGTTATAAAAGAAAACTTTATTGACAGCTTTATTTAATACAATATTTAATGGTGCATTAACTAGCTTATTTTCATTGATGCCGAAATTGAAAATGATGCCATGGCTTGCCCCTTTTATCGTTCCTTCTATGACCGCAGAAGATGGCATGACGTCATAAATTTGCATATTTAATGTATCAAACTTAGTGGTAATATTATTTTTTAATGAATTTGGTTTTAATAGTTTTGAGTTATTAGGCAGGCTGTTAATGACGTTATTTAACTCTGTTGGTATGACACTACTTAAGCTGCCGTCGCTGTTTTGGATTAGTTCATGTGCAACGAGATTACCGGCCCAATCAATATTACCACTATCTTTACTTGATGATTTTGTTGGATTCCAACCAAAAACATAAAGATGGTCATCTTTCATTGCCAGCTTACCTGCATAAAACCCGGCACCATCAACAGCATAATTCTTTAGTTTTACAAATGGCCCTTCAGGATTATCCGCTACCCGATATTGTGTTAAACGAGTTGGCCATTGGTCACTAAAACTTAAGTACCATTTATTGTTAAAAAAAACTAACGTAGGACATTCAAGATTTGAATCATTAGATATTGTATCATTATCAAAAAATACACCATCATCTTGCCAGTTTTTTAAATCAGTAGATGAATATTTTACGATGACGCCTTTACCATTTTGGCGCGTTGTAATTAGCATCCAATATTGCTGTTTTTCGGGGATCCAAACTACATGAGGATCTCGAAAATCATTACCGCTATAATTTTTGCCGGGTAAAATAGTGTCTTGATAATGTTTAACCCAATTAATTTTATCAGAACTTGTTGCATGCATGACTGATTCGACAGGAAAAACATTGGCGTTATGAGCAGTATACCAAGCATGCCAAGTATCCCCGACTTTTATAAATGATCCTGTGCCGAGCAGTAATTCAGGGTTATTAACATCATTAATGTATGGCAATACTTCTGAATGATTTGTATAGTGATATAAATCAGAGCTGGTAAGTAAATGTACAGCATGAACACCTAAATCACTTCCCCCTCTAATATCATTAAGATAGAAAATATTAAATACCCCATCAGCAAAGATAGGCATTGGATCACCGACGAAAGAGGCATCAACTTTAGGAAAAAAACCGTGTATTGAAGGTATAGATTTATTATGTAATGTTTCAGATCCCATCTGAGAGAAAGCAAAAAAACTTAATAAATATAACATACTCGCTAAACATATTTTTTTTGTTGTAAACATAACGATTTCCTCAATTAAAATTCATATACCACACCAAGTAATGTGAACGGGTTCCAGTTGTGACCATCTGATGTCCATAGACCATATTCTTTTGTTTTTTCGAATTTAAATTCGCCGTAAGCTCTTAAGCTTAGTATTAAAGGGTAACTTGCTGTTACCCCAAGCGTGTGATAATTACTTTTATAAAAAGTTTCGTTTGAATTTATTTGGTTGTATTTTTTAAGGCGACCAGTGCCGATATAAATTGACGAAAATAAATCTGTCCAATTATGGAAGAAACCTAATCTAATATTTTGTTCAACCTCCATAATTGCACCAAACTCTTTTCTGGCTTGTTTTTTTCTGATATATAAGGAACTTAGCCAAAGGCCATTATTATTATCAATTTGGTATTTTAAAACAGGTTCTGTTTCAATAGAGGTATTATTGGTATCGCCGTTATCAGGACGATTGTTATAAGGTTGAAATTCATAGAATATATATCCACCTAAACGCAAGGTATCAGTGAAACGTAAATCAACCCATGTTTTTACTCTCGTTTTTAATCGGTTTAGTCCTGATTCTGCACCAAACATCCCTTCAAGGCCGATTTTACCTCGGTAAGTCTCGAAAATATGACCAACAAAAGCTTCACTAATATTCGTATTATCTTGAAATGATTGGTCAAAAATATTACCTTTATAACTATCTTCTTTTGCGAAATAGAAACCAAAATACCAATTAGGTAACTCGTCATGGCGTAAAAATGCATTCATAATTGAAAATTTATATTTCCCACTATTTCGTTCTTTATCATGATTCCATCTAAAGTTATCAATTTCAATTTGCGAACGAATATTGCCATGTAAAGCGGCTGTATTTAAATTATTATTGACCGAAAGCCAAGCGACAGGAGCCTCATTTGGATTAGATATAAACAATGAATCTTGGCGTTGAATTTGTGATGATGTAGATTTAGCTACTGTATCAATATTATTTTTTTTAATATCAGATGCCGTGGTATTTTTAGAATTTTTTTTATTAATATTCGCATGGTTTGCCTGAATCTGACTGGCGGCAGAAATGGGCTTGGTTTTAGTTATTTCTTTTTCAGTAGTAGATTGAGCATTTTGGATATTAAAATAACTTTGGTATCCATGCTCATAACGACTAGCTCCCATTGCAGAAAATACGGACATTGATATAAGTGATAATAACAATCTCTTGGTATAGCTGATTACTAATGGGTTTCTAATCAATTTAATTACTTTTTTCTTTTCATTTTTTCTCCCCAATAAATACTCATCAAATTGCCTAAATGACTAAAGTCCAAATACCTGAACCCGATATATCAGCTTGTCCACCATATGCATAAAGCTTTATGTTTCTTTCATTTAGTTCTGGGTACATTCGACTACTCAAGCAGGCATATCCGTTATTTACGAAAATTTCGATAGAAGACATATCAATAAAAATACGTAATGATATTTGATCACTTTCTGGTAATTCCACGCTTCTAGTACCAAATAATTGATATTGAGAATACTCTCGCTCAATGACTAAACGTTTAGCCTGATTATCAATAAAGACATTAATACCTGTACCAAATTTGAATCCATACTTTTCAGCAGTACTATTTTTCAAATTAATATTCAAGACGATTTCGGCTATTTTACAAGATGAGACAACATCGATTTCATTGTTTATTTCAATTAAATTTATAAATGGGGTGAATTTTGAACGTAGTTTGAGTATTTCTTTAATTGGATTCATTTGAATAAGACCATCGTCAGTTATCGTTAATTCACGCGGTAACGTTAACATTCCAGCCCAATTATCTTCACGCTCAGGCATAGCGGATTCCCACATATCAAGCCAAGCAATTACAATTCTTCGACCATCAGGAGCCACAAAACTTTGTGGTGCATAAAAATCAGTACCAAGATCTAATTCTTTAAATGGTTTTTCAATAATAAATTTTGAATTGGGATGCCATGTTCCAGTAAGGTAACCACTTTGAAATAAATTTCGATTGTGATATCCCTCGGCTTTTAATCCTTGTGGTGAAAACATTAAGACATATTTATCATTAAGCGGGAAAAAATCAGGACATTCCCACATATAACCCATCGACTTGTCTGCTTTACCAATTATTCCTGCATCACACCAATGACGCAAATCCGCAGATTTATAAAGGCGCACTTCGCCAATATCACCCACTCTTGCTCCTACGACCATATACCAGCTATCTTTTTCTTTCCATACTTTTGGATCTCTAAAGTGGTTGATCCCCACCGGAGTATCAATAATCATGCCTTGGCGCTCAAAATTAACTCCATCTTTACTCACAGCCAAGCATTGAACTTGATAAAGATTGTCATCAATTTTTTCTCCATGAAATTTATGACCGGTATAAATTAATACTAACGTTTCTCCATCAACGACAGCAGAGCCAGAGAAACAACCATCTTTATCCTCTTCTCCTGACGGCGCGAGAGCAATAGGCAACTCTTCCCAATGAATTAAATCTTTACTTCTAGCATGCCCCCAATGCATTGGCCCCCAAAATGCGGAATAAGGATGATGCTGATAAAAAGCATGATAATAACCCTTAAACCATACAAGGCCATTAGGATCATTCATCCAACCAATTCGTGGTGCTAAATGAAATGTTGGGTACCATCGTTTTTTCACATCTTTTTGATGTTCTACAATATACTGTTCTGCTTGCTCTATTAATAAATCTTTCATTTTGACAACCTCGTAAAATTATATTTAAACAATTAGTTGTGAACGCAGTACGATTGAACTATTGTGCATTTTCAACATTATTTTGTAATAACATTGCAGAAATAAGCGTAATCGATAATACGATCACCCCCATAATGATATAGGAACGTGCAAAGCCGAGTAATTCATAGCTTATACCGGCAAGTGGTGATAAAAATGTTCCAATGACTGAGCCAGTACACGAAAATCCGACTAAATAAATTGTCGCAGATAAACGTTTGTCAAAATTAATGCTGTTATATTTAAAGACTGAAATGAGTAATACCGGCAATTCTAACGAATGTAATAATTTCATTATTGAAATGAGTAATGGCCCCTCAACTACACCAGAACCAATCATTCTAATTGCCATGATTATTCCCGCAAAAATTAAGCCATTTTTAGCACCAATTTTATTGACGAACCATGGCGCGATATATAGCCCTCCGACTTCAAGAAATACTTGCACTGAATTTAAATACCCGAACATTTCATTGCCCAGAGCAATATTTTGGAATTGAGATGAGTAGTAAATAGGAAATTGCTGGTCATAAACACCATACACACAGGTACCGACAACAAATAGAATTAACTTCCAAAAATTAGGTTGTTGTAATAAATTAATGGAATCTGCTAATTTAACTTTATTTTCATTAATAGGATTAATTGAGTTGCTATCAATTTTTTTCGTATTTAACTTAGTCAATAAAAGACAAAAAACAATACCAGAACAAGAAGCAATAAAAAAATTGATATGTGGATTGATATTAAAAAATAAACCTGAAAAGAAAATAGCGATTGCCCAGCCCAATGACCCCCACATTCTTACTTTACCAAATTCAAATCCACATAAACGCGATAATTTATCGGAATAAGCTTCAATTAAGCCAATTGCACCGTTAAAGGTTAAAGCAATAAATATTCCGCCAAAAATAGAGCCTAATAGTAAATTGTATTTTAGCAAATATCCAAACAGGACATATGATGGGCCCGATAAAATAAGTAAAACTGAAATAAACCAAAGAATATTTTTTCTCACACCTAATTTATCTTGAATGAGCCCATAGCTAATTTGTGCAAATAAGGCTGAAATTGATAGAACCGAAAAAATAATACCGGTTTCTGAGGGAATTAACCCCATTTTTTGGGATAGCCAAAGTGACAATAACGAACTAGAAGAGGACCAGGTCACAAAGAAAAAGAAAAATAGTCCACTTAATATCAGATAGTTTTGGCTAAAATTTTGTCTTTTCATTTAATCTACCTTTATATGGCATGAAATTGCAATGCCAATGTTTCAAGTTAACGTTAACATCTATTTGTAAAATATTTAGTAAGTTAATGCAGATTAGCTTTATTATCTCGCCCAGTTGCGCTAATAGGAATAGTTCAATATGAGCATTTCGATGTTATGGAAAAGTTGTTGCTTTAATATTTTGTTTTCATGTGTGTCTAAAATATTATTACAATTAAAAAATCACAATTTAAATTAAAAAAAACGAGTGATTTTTAAACAGATTTGTGAGGTGGTTCACATTAAAGTCCATTACAGCGACTATAATTTTAAACCTGACTTTCGATTCGTATGATGAGATAGAAATTATTATTCGCTAATATGTATAGTTATATTGTCTATTTATATTACGTTACAGAGCCATTATGATCTGTTGATAGTTTAAGCTGTTCCAAGCATAGCCTTAGCGGGGGGATAATACTTTTGCTAAGTGTTTATTTTATACTTTTGAAAAAAAGAGAAGTATTAGGATTTAGATTATTTTTCATTAACCTATGGGTTAATTATTAGAAGACGATATCAAAACTTAGATATAATAATTGGAGCGGGAAACGAGGTTCGAACTCGCGACCTCAACCTTGGCAAGGTTGCGCTCTACCAACTGAGCTATTCCCGCATGAGAATTGGTACATAAATGGTGCCCGGGGCGAGACTTGAACTCGCACGGCCAAAAGGCCGAGGGATTTTAAATCCCTTGTGTCTACCGATTTCACCACCCGGGCTCAAAATAATTACTATTGAAGTAATTAATTTTGAATGTGTGCATTTTACCCATCTTATTTATTCAGTCAATAAAAATTTTAAATAAACAGTTTGATTGGTTAATGTTTAGTTGATTTTTCGTTATAACTGAAATTAAATGAATCTTCATTAGCTATTTTTGGGTTTTTTGTTGCAATAATCACTTTTTGAGTAATGTAGCGTGGGCGCCTTTTAGATTCAATATAAATGCGTCCAATATATTCACCTAAAACGCCAATACTCGTTAGTTGAATACCACCTAAAAATAGAATCGAGACTAATAATGAAGGATAACCAGGGACAGGATTACCCCAAAATATTTTATCAATTACTATCCAAGTCGCATAAATCAGCGATAAAAATGAAATAATAAAGCCAAGGTACGTCCATACTTTAAGTGGGATAACTGAAAAACTGGTGATCCCTTCGATAGCAAAATTCCATAATTTAATAAAATTAAATTTACTTTTACCCGCATAGCGCTCTTTGCGATCATATTCAACTATTTCTATCTTACCGCCAACCCAACTTAGCAACCCTTTCATAAAAATATTACATTCAGGTAGATCTAAAATATGGTTTACGATATTTTTTGAAATTAACCGAAAATCACCGACGTTAGGTTCAATCTTTGGTTGGCAAATTTTATTATGTAAACTATAAAACCAGCTCGCTGTTTTACGTTTTAAAAAACTATCAGATAGCCGGCTACGTCTTTTAGCTAGCACAATATCTGCGCCATTCTGCCATTTTTCGATAAGTAGTGGAATAATCTCAATAGGATCTTGTTGATCCACATCAATTGGAATAACGGCATTTCCGCTAGCATGTTTTAGTCCGGCTAACATTGCGGCTTCTTTACCAAAATTACGGGTAAAAGATACTAACGAGACGAAATTATCTTGTTGTGCAAGCTTTTCAATTATAGCTAATGTATTGTCCGTGCTACCATCATTAATAAATAATATTTCGATACTATAATTTGCAAGTGTGCTGAGATTTCTTACGCTAGAATAGAAAGCAATTATATTATCTTCTTCATTAAAAACGGGCACAATTAAAGTTATTGTCATTTATTTTCTCTTAAAAATTAACAAACTAAAGTAGAAACCACTAATAAGACTAATGAATGAAAAGGTAATTAAAGTAAGTAAAAACGGCAATTGTATATAATCCGAAAAATAACCGACAAAATAAGCAATTGCGGCCATTGAAAAACAATATAATAAGTAATTCTTTACTCGATACTTAACCTTAAAGGTAAATACACTGTTTATCAAATAACTAAATGTTACTGCGATAGCAAATGCAATAAGATTACTTGTAGCCTGTTTTAAGCTAAAACAGTAAAAGCAAAGTAAGAATATCAACCAATGAATGGCAGTATTAATAACCCCAACTCCACTATATTTGATAAACACTTTTAACATCTAAATTCCTTTTATTGATAATTATTACTAACGCTGGTAAATAATAAATTCTTTATCTTCATAAATTGTTTGGTATTTATTGTCGTAGTTGATATAGCTATTTAGAGAATCATTTTTTGCAAGTAAAATATAATTAATATTAAATTTTTTAAAAAATTCTTCATAAGGTATTTGGAATGCAATAAGTTTCGCAACTTCTTTTATATAGTCTTGTTTATTATTAAATTCGATAGTATAAAGATCTGCCCTTGAATCTAGCATCGGTTTAAAACCTCTAAATAATACGTAGCTACCTAAAGCATAATCTGAATATATTCTTGCGGTAGTTGGATCAGCATTAAGCATTAAATAATCCATTGCCTTAACTGGATAGTTATCATCATAATTTTGCGAAAAATTTATTGTGGTTTCATTTTCAGTAAATGGTGTGATTTTACTAACAGATAATGCATACAAATAATGTGCATAACATAATAACGAAATAATAATTAGAGCAATAATGCCGCCTTTAATCGTGCCAATATTACGGGTGTAAAATGCAAGTCTTTTGGGGCATTGTTCTTCAAAAGCCTGCGTTAATAAGCGTGGTGCGATTAATGCATTTATGAGTAATAAAATTGCTGATTGTCGTATTGATAAAAGGGTTAAAAAACATAGGCCTGCGAGTAATAATAACTCACTAACGAAGACTTTACAGCGAGTAAATAATAATAAGTAGCTGATTTCTAAAATAAACACCATAAATGCAATGTTTTTAACTGGAGCAAGTGGTTGATGTTCGCTAATCATTAATGTTGAAATTCCCCTATAGGTTTTAATTAAATAAGTAAAGGGGGTATCACCTAGAGGGGTTAAAAATCCAGTTAATATTGATGCTATTAATGTTATTAATACAAAAATAGCGCTATATTGTGTTGTCGGTATTGCAATGATTCTTTCCGACAATGGGTATGGTTTTTTTATTAGGTAGCCACTAATGATTTTTTCTACAACAAACGGTATTGCAATTAAAAAATATAAAAGCCATATAGCACAATGTAAATTGACGATTAGAGTTGAAATTATCATCATCGAGAGGAAGAAAGGAACTCGACTTAATTTTTTTTGGCTATAAGCAAATAGCACGCCATATTCAATTATAAGCAGTATATAGGTAATTAGCTGTGCTCTGGCTGTGAAGTTAATTGATAATGTCATTATTGTCGCGCACACAACAAAAAAGGTGACAAAACGATTTTTTGAAATGCGGTAACTAATAAACATCAATAAAAAAGCTAAAATCATTGCAAATATGATTGATGAGATATAAATCGCTTTAAAACCCCCGATTTGATAAATCTGAAAAATACCATAATCATATAACCAGTGTGGATAAGTGTAAGGGAGGTTATCGAGAAAAGTGAAGTCATCAATAGGAACTAATCCTTTTTCTGCAATTTGTTGTCCTATTTTTATAGTATAAAATGTATCATTTTGAAAAGTAATCGGAATTAAAATGAGCATAATACATAATATCGTTAATATGCAGAGCAATATAAAAATTCTATTTTTTTTGTACTCATAGATAGGCATTAAAATGATTCCTTTTTATTAATTTATATATAAAACATGACTCGTGACAATCATGTAACTCAAGCTAATGGCAATACCATAAGGAATTGTTGATTTCGTTTTGGTGAAAATTTTTTTAATTAAAACTATTAACGCTAAAGGAATGCCTAATAGCGCCATAATCATAAGAAAATCTATAATTTCATTATTAGGGATTGATAGTAATAATACGCTGATTAATTTAATATCTCCGGCACCGACTAAACCAAAATAAAATAAAAAAATACCTATAATTAAAAAAATAATTGCGGAAATATACGAAAGTTCTCCACTACTAAATAAATAGTTAAGTAATATTATAGTGAGTAAAATAATCACTTGTTTATTTGATATAATTCGATAACGAATATCAGAATAACAAACGGTTATCAGTATTAACCATGTAATACTTAAGCAAAAATTATTCAATAGTGTCATATTCGTTTTATTAATTTCCTTGACCTAGGACATAGTCTTGCCCATAAACGGCTTTTACCGCTTGCTCTAAAAAGGTTAATCTTGTTCCTGGCCACGGGATATTGCGGTTACTACTATGGTCAAATTTATGACCAGCTCCATAACCAACCCCATAGTACTGACCTTGATCATTTAAATAATATAAATTCTCCTTCCCACCATCGATCCGAATTAAGTTTCCATTAATTTTCCTTCCAATTGGAACAGAACCATATATGAAAAATGGATCAGGGCTGAGGTTAGAGCCCCAAGTATAAATATAATTAGTATTTTTTATTGCAGCTGAACCTGCATATCTGCAATAAAGTGTACGAACATTAGTCAGAATCTTTACAGGATAAGCAGTACGATGCGTCGTATCACTATATAAAGCACCTTGCCCAATCCTTGATAGTTCTCCGATCCCATATACATCACCATCTGTTGTTAGGTATTGAGTATATCCTTCACCACCACAAATATGAGTAATATTTTGCCCATCAATTGATATGTTTAGTTTTTTTGGCGTTACAACATAGCTATGGTAAGCCGGATAGGTATTATAGCCAAAAGAGTTTGCTTGTTCGTCTCCCCACCCAAAGATTTCTCCAACTTCATTTATTGCATAGCCGCCCTCATAAGCTGCCCCAAGCATAACAATTTTTTTATTATTAAAATAAGACTGCGGAATTTTATATAGGCTATTACTTGAATCTTTTCTGCCATTACCTATCTGTCCGTAAATACCGTGTCCCCATGCATACACTTCACCATTTTTAGTTAGTGCGTAGCCAGTATATTCACCAGCACCAATTTGAATCACATTTTTACCTTGCAAAATTAGGCATGGAGTTTTGACTGGACCTGACGCGCATTGTCCGGCACTTGCCTGTCTGTAACCATTTTGCCCCCATCCCCATACATCGCCATTCATATCTAGAACAATAATATGATAAATTCCCCCTGTAACTTGAA
Source organism: Orbaceae bacterium lpD04 (assembly GCA_036251935.1). Classification (NCBI taxonomy): domain Bacteria; kingdom Pseudomonadati; phylum Pseudomonadota; class Gammaproteobacteria; order Orbales; family Orbaceae; genus Orbus; species Orbus wheelerorum. Next base: position 583,271 of record CP133967.1, read on the forward strand.
CGATATCTAATCTTTTATTTACAAAAGTTGATACTCTTTCTGGTGGTTCCCATTCAATTACAAGTGTCTTACCATTACCTGAAAGACCGCCATCTCTATAGCCCCAAACCCATACATCACCATTTTCGATAATTGCACCCGTATCTACAGCATGTAATCGAGTCATACTACCACCGCCACCGCTTACTTTTGTACTTAATAACACAGCATCAGTTTGCGCATACACAAATGGAATAAATAAATTTATCAATAAGAAAGAGATGAATTTTGGTATCATTTTGTATCTCCTTGTTTAATTAATGTTTAATAAACACACCAGTTTCAGACTGAATAATGTAGTTTGTTATATTAAATAATGATTGATAATCAGTTGCGATATACAAATATTGCTTATCTTTATTCATACATTTGGTGAACCATTTTCCAAATTCAGCTTCATATTCCGCATCCGTTGTTAATGACGATTTTTGGGGAGAAAGTTTTATATAATATATAGCTGCTGAGTTTGCCACTTTATCTATGTAGCCTTGCTGTTCAAATATTGATGAGGTTAAACCTTTGGTAATCACCTCACATACCCCTTGATCGAGAAAATCATCTCTTAGCGTATCCGCTCCTGAATCATCTTTACCATCACTGACGATAATGATAACTTTGTGTTGACTTTTACCTTTAGCAAATACCGGTACCGATCTTAATAGCGCGCTAATTGTATCTGTTCCACCACCAGGAGCCCATTGATTACTTTTTAGATATTTAGCCAACTCGTTACTGTTATTGCCATTAATATCAAAAGGGACAAGATGAGGAGAGTCATTAAATGAATTAATATTATTTGCCGCATTATTTAATACCTGCAAACTACCTAATTTTTCATCATTACCAACCATTACTTTATTGCTATAAATAGGTGATGAGCACATTGCCATAAAAGGTGAAAATTCAGCCATTGATGGAGCAATAGGCCTAGTGAAGGTGATGGTATTGTTTGGCATATCACTAAATAGTGTATCTAGTGTTCCTTTTGTGTCGACTGTTTGGGTGTTTGCAAACGAATAATGTGCATCATAATCACCAGAATACATATAATCATATAACTGCACGATTTTTGCATATTCGTTGATGACAATGTTTTTATTGCTTAAACTTAATGGATAATCACTCTCATTCACCCCGCAACCATACATTGATTCTCCTAAAATAACACTTTCCTGCATCTGTTTTTTGATACAAAGACCACTATTTACAAGCTGAGCATTAGATGTATGGCCTAATGCGGGGCCAATAATTGTTTGATAGTAATAATAGCGGTAATAATCGAGGTTATAAAATACGGCATTGCTATATTCATTAAAATAATTGAAAGTTAAATAATCTTGAATAACGCTCTGTTTTTTCAATTTTTGCCACTTAGAATAAAAAATATTCTTATTTGCCCAGAAATCATAATCGAGTCCTGCATAAGGGGCTTTTAGTTTATAAAGCATGGAGCAGGAGTAACTTTTACCATCAGCTTGGTTTTTCTTTTTATTTTCTACAGGTACGCCAATATCATAAGGAATAAAAGCAAATTTAACGGTAGGATAGGGTGAAAATAGGTCTATTACACCACTAATTGCTGTACGCATATAATCTAATCGACGTTTTTCACTAATTGAGACGCTATATTGATTACAATTTAGATCATTGTAATCGCAGGTAGATGATCCTGAAAAGTCAGCGATAAAACCAATGTCGATAGATTCTAAAACATCATTTTTTCTCGTGTTACCAAAGCTTTCTTTTTTATTTCCAGTTACAATTGAAGTCCCTAATTTACCTAGCGTATTAATTTTTACTAATGCACTAATATCTCGCTGATACGATACATAATATTCCTTATCTATGGAGTTATAAGTAACTGAAATTTTTGCTCCGTTATATCTATTTACAATCTTTTTAGTTAAATAATAGTTCATATAACTTAAAGCTAATTTCTCATTATCAGTTATATCTTGATCCGTTTTATTTTCATTATTTACGGCAACAATAGCCAACGATGCTTCATTACTTGCCTCGGATATGGCTGCTCTTGATTTCAATAAATAAGCATTATTGAGTGAAACGACAAAACAAATAAAGATAAATGAGGACATGATCGCAAATGCAACAATAATGCTACCAGAGTCATTTTTTATAAATTTTAATATCAATTTTTTATATATTTTTAGCAATGTATTCGATATTTTCATAGTAACCTGCTTATGATGCGCTTTTTTATAAATATATTGGGCAATTTTTTGTTGCATCGCCTAGGTCATTGCAGCGAGATATGACAACTGCTTCGCTACATAAATTAGGTAAAATATTACTTTCTGATTGTGTTCTGCCAAATAGTTTTAAGTATAAGCTTTCATCATTTGTGATACAGATATTTACTCTATAGAGTGGGATCCAGCGACCGTTAATATTTGGCTGCATACCTTTTCGCGGCACATAAGGCACTAGTTTTGAATAATTAGTCAAAGAAGAGCTTGAGTTATCAGTGATATTAGGGAGTGAGCCAAAATAATTTTTTATTTCAGTATTACAAGTTGGGGAACCACATGATAGCGCGGCAATATTAACTAACTTTGCTTGTTTTAAATCAGCCGGAAAAAGTCTATTTTGTAAAATAAATAAGCTATCTATTTTAATTGCAACGTCTTTATTCAATAAATTTTTCGCTAATTTTTGCATATCATCAACTTGTTTTTGATCAAGTAACTCTTGTGTTTGAAAACAGGATGTTGTTTGTTTGTTACATAATGAAAAAGAGGGGTCAACACTTCCATTTTGGCTATCGTCAGCTATTGGGTATAAGCTCGTCCGTTCTCGAAATAAAGAGGCAACAGTGTAGGTTGCTCGATCTAATTTATTTTGTAACATAATTGAGCTATAAATATCGTAAACGACATAGGTTAATGCCATAAAAATAAAGAAAACAGCAGCAAACTCAATTGAAAGTGCACCTTTTTTATTGTTAATAAATTTTATTAAGTTAGTTATCATTATATTAATCTCTACCATTAAGAATAAAATTCACGATAAACGATAATTTTTTTATTTAATGAGGCATCAATCAAGCGACTAAATAAAAAAGAAAAGATTGCAGAATAATGATATTGCAAGTCGAATAAAATAATTTTATTTGCATTAGGTTGTGCGCTATTACAATTATTATTGATAACATCATTAATTGAATCACAGAAAGTTACTTTTACGGTAAAATTATCTTTTGATGTTAATATTGACCAGCCAGGGATCTCCTCTGCTAGCGCTTGCTCGTAGACGACAGAATAAGATAAAGCATCTCTATTTATATTTTCTGTTATTGCCGTTTTTCGACTCACTTGTGTTGAAACTAGATCGAGTGATGAGCCGATTAAGATGACTCGGCTCATTTCTAACACAAATAAAAATAGGACAATCAGCATTGGAATAATAATGGCAAATTCAACTGAAATCGTCCCTTTTTTTCCTGTTAAGAATAAATAACTGAATTTACGCATAAGGATGCCTTTTATTTTTTCTTTTTAGTTATAAAAGAAGTCAAAACCGAGTTTTTTTTATTCCTTCTATCAATTCCAATAACTGCCGCGGCAATACTTTCTATTTCTGGCGTCTCATATGCTTTTTTAAATTTTTCTTGTGTAGGGATATACTTTCGGACAAAATTGATGGGTTTTCCAAGGTATTCTTCTATATCAATATCTTGCAATGATGATTTTTTATCGATTGGTTTATCGTCATTAACACAAATTAAAAATCGCTTATTTTGTATTAAATTATCTTTTTGTACCATTCGATTAATTTCTTCTAATGTATTTTTAGCTATTTTAATAGAGTAAGGATCACGATTGATAACTAAGAAGATGATATTAGATAGGTTTATTATGTTCTCAAGCTTATTAACTGTAGAGTGTAATCCAATATTTTGCTCTAAGATCGTAATATTAAATGAGCCAGAATCCAGATAATCATATTTACCCGTTTCATCATCTTGTTCTATTTTTACTTGTATTGATTTATCAACGTGGGTAAATAAACCATCTTTATCAATTGGTGTTTCAAATAAAAAGTCAGCATTTTGACTCGTAGTCGCACCTTGTATATATAAAATCGGGTAACTAGTCGATTGACTAATGTTTTTTAGTATATGAACGATTAAGGAAGATGTACCAATCCCCCCTTTGCAAGCTAAAAAAGTAACAACACTACCAATACGTTTACTTGATCCTGGTGGGGTTGTGCTACGTAAGAAAAGAATATTAGGTATTTGTTCAAGTTGTTTATCTTTTAATAAAAAATGAATCCCTTTTTTCGCAAGCAGATCAGCGAACATAATTGAGTCATTTTCTCCAACTAATATCGTTGTTGATTTAATTGGGATAAATCGATTGATATTTGCTGAGATTTTTTCAGCATCATATTCGTTATTAATATCGATAATAAAAATATCAAAATCAGTCCAACGAGTATCTTCTTTTATCTCATCTAAGCCCAATAAAAATACTTCTATACTCAATACATTATATAAAAATAAGATGGACCTAATATTATCGATTAGCTGCTTATTTGTGCTTATAATTGCAATACTAAAGCTTGATATTCTGCCCTCTATAAAATCTTGACTCGCATTGTTATTTGGTGTTTTTTTATTTTTTTGATTATTATTACTAAATAATTGCATGTTAACCTCTATATTTCCTATTCAAGAAATCCCATATAATTTATGAATTTTTCGCTTTCATTTGAGATTGGGAATGTCTGTCCTTTTTGTTTTTTCATATTATTATTGATATTAAAAAATAAATTAGTAGAATCAGTACGTTCAAATACTGGTAACTCAACACCATTAAAACTACTTTTAGGGGTTACTAAATTTACCGTAACAAACACAACAAGCTCTGTTTTTGAACGTTGTGTTGATGTACTACGGGCTAATGCACCAAGAATTGGGATATCACCTAAAAATGGAATTTTTTGCAGTGATTCTTCATCTTGCTCATTAATTAATCCTGCGATAACGAAGCTATCACCATCAGCGACATCGACTGTTGAACTCGTCTTACGTGTAGATAAGGTTGGGATCTTGTAGTCATTGTATTGATATTGACCAGAAACAGAACTAAATTCATCTGCAACAAATAGTCGAATACGCTTATCGTTGTATACTTTCGCACCAATATTTAGTTTTATACCATATTCTTTATACTCAATTGTATTTGAATTGCCATCTTTACCTGCGACTACAATTGGAATTTCACCTCCAACTAGAAAAGAGGCCGTTTCACCAGATAAAACAGATAAATTAGGTTCGGCTAGTACCTTTGCTAATTTATCTGAGTCTATAGCGCGTATTACAGTCGTAATATTATTAATATCAAACCCTTTTTTTAGCCCTAATAATGTAAATTCACCGACACTATTAATTTTACTGCCATTACTCATCATGCTGTCGAGTGTTAAACTCTGCCATTCAATACCTAACGCATTAGTAAATGTTTTGCTTACTTCGACGAAAGTTAATTTGACATTAACTTGCGTTTCTTGAATAACGTCAATTTTATCAATTACATTGTCATATAAGTTTTTTTGTAGAAATTCAATCTCATGATCGTTCGATGTTCCCTTACTCTCTACTGTAAGCGATTTTTGCCCCGTGCCGACCATTGCACCAATAAAATTAAGAATTCTATTTTTTGTTTCAGAATCGGGAACGTTGCCACTTAAGATGTAAGTAAAACGGTTACCCGATTCACCAGATGCATATTTGTTTATGCTAATATTGCTATTGGGAAAATCTTGTCTAATACGATAAATTACTTGAGAAAGAATAGGGTCAACATTGATGGTATCGCTCAATATAATATTGTCATTTTCATCATAAGCAGTGAGGCTGGTTAATCCATCTTTTTTGGCATAGATAATAATACTTTTATCACCGATGACCTCATAATTAGCAACAGAATCTTTGGCAATAAATATTGTATGAATTTTATTAGGTAGATTAATTGTTTTACTTTGTCCTGATTGTAAGTAATGCGTTGCAGCTAAAGCCGGCGAAGACAAACCGATTAATAGCAATAAAGTAGATAAGCTAAGGATTTTTTTATCATATTTATGTAAGGTTAAGAATGACATATTAATTTCCTCTTAGCTTATTTATTTGTTTGTAATTAAGAATTTGTCTTTCAGATAATGGCCAGTTTTTTTCTTGTTCACCTAACATGATCATTCCGTCATCCAAACTTTCTGTATAATTGCTAGGGTATAAAACAATAGTTGAATTGATCATAAGTGTTCTAAGTAATTTGATTTCTTCATTAGATAAAACAAGATTAATTTGCCCTGAATTTTGTTTAGTATTTGTGGTGTCATTTTCTATGAATAGAATTTTTTTACTGACAATAAGTGGTTTTATATTCGTGGTTGAAAAATTACGACTTGGAGATACAAGAGTTAAGTTATCGTTATTTCGACCTGTATTTTGTTCTGCTCCATAAATAATATAGATATCAACTAAATCACCTGTTTTTAGATTATTTAATAGATAGGCATCTTCTTTAGCAATATCGATAGGGAATATATATTCCCCTGGTTTTAACGATAATGCTAGATATTCTGGACTACTTGGTGAGGCAATAAAGTTATGCTCAATCATCGTTTCTTTTTCAATATTGTTCTTAGCAACATATGTATCAATTTGTGATGGAGATAAAATATATTGAGCTTTATTAAAATCATTACTATTAACTTCAATCGTTTTAAAATAATAATCAGCAGGAGTGATAATCGTTCTTGCTGAAATATTTGCTTTGGCAACAGCAATAGTTACCATTTCGGTCGATTTTTTTTGCTCTGTTTGAACTTCAACAATTTGATCATCAGTTTTCGATGATGAGTGACTAAAGAGCAACGTAAAACCAATTACTAGCATTAAAATATATAGAATAATAAGTTTTTTATCTTTCATAAAAGAATTAGTCCAAAATTAATTGTTATTATCATTTTGTGGTGATGTCATCTATAAAGTTACTTAGCAAGATAAAAATCAACGGAAATGCGATGACCATTTTTACTTTTGCCAAGATATAGGATTTTATAGTTAGAGACATTTTTAACTTTAATATTTATCGTTAATGTTTTATTTGCGCCGTATTGTGCGGTAACATTAACGAAATTACGGTTACTTTTTTGAATATTTTTAATAATTTGGTCAATATTTGTCGAAGATAAGCTGACATTTATTAATTTAATTTTAAATGAATTATCGAGGCCTTTTTGAACGCTATATTGGGTACTGTTTAACTTTTTATCTGTTTCAACGGTAATTCTAGAAAAAGATTTGTGTTCACTTGAATGAATACTAATAATATTCAGATTCGTTGTGGTGGATTTATTTGATGCAGCTACTGCAGTGCTATGCTGGCTTTTTCGTATATTTGTTACGGATTGCTGTGGTATAGTATTTACAATTTTATCTTGTTCTTTGGCATAAGCCTCTTTCATTTCATTCGGGGCTGGTACTAATTCATTAAAATTAACCGTTTTATTCGGTTCGACTTGTTTTAGCTCTTCGAGTAAAACGGTTGTTTGGCTAGACATTTTATTTTGGATACAAAGTTCTTTAGCTATAGAGACTTTATCGAGCTTTACTAGTGTAAATACAAGGTTATGTAAAACTGTTTTATTTCGATAACCTTTGTTATATAAAATATTGAGATAATCATACGCGGTTAGATAGTCTTTATCTAAAATTGCTAACATGGCTAGATTATTTAATATTTTATTCTCGTCATAAAACATTTCTCTCGATTTATTAAATGAATAATTAGCAGCGTCATACTGACCCAATTTGATTTCAATAATACCTTTTAAATTATAAGCTTCTCCATTTTTAGGATCAATTTGTAAAGCTTTATCTAAATATTTAGTCGCAATATTGTAATCAGGCGATTTTATTTTAGATAAAATATTTCCGTATAACACTAACATTTTATCATCTTGAGAATGCTCAATTATTGGTGATAAAGTACGTTTAGCTGAGTTAAAATCATCCGATAAATAGTAGGCTTGGGCCAGTTTAAAACGGGTATCAGCTGTATCCGAATTTTTTAATCGATTTTTGTATAATTCAATTAAGCCGCCATAATTTTTAGTTGTTTCATTAATATAGATTTTTTGTTCTTCATCAAGATCTCTTTTAGCTGAATTATTTTGGCATCCGGCAATTATAAAAAAAATAGTAAACATAAATAGAAATTTTGCTTTCATGGTACCCCTTATTCTTTGATACTATCGTTATTGTTATTTGAAAGTAATAATTTATTCATTATTGCAAACGATTAGAACATATTGACCAATCGCATCATTACAGGGCCACCGATGATTACTAGCACGGGGAAAAGAATAAAAACCATCATCGGTAGTGTCATTTTTGCGGATATCGCCGCAATTTTTTCTTCGATATCAAGTTTTTGTAATTCACGCATTTCAGATGAAAGATCGAGTAAAGCATCATAAATAGAGTTACCATAATTGATACTACGCTTCAGTGTTAAACAAAACATTCGCATTTCTTTGCTTGGGACTTCACTATAAATTAGATCTATAGCGGGCTCTATTCCATTAACCTCCATCATGATGCAAGCACGTTCAAGGATTGTTGCAATATCTGGATTAATTTTTTTTACCCGAGAACTTAAATAACTAAATCCATTTTCTATGGTCATTCCAGATTTGATCATGATTGCCATAATATCAATAATCAGAGGAAGGTTTTTTGAGATACCTTTAATTTTTTTCTCTGTTTGTGCCTTAACTAATCTTTCAGGTAAGATGATAACTAAACAAATAATTATGAATAATGAAATAACAATGCTTTCTTGATTTAATTCAATGAAATCAATGAAATTATTGGCAATAAATAGTATAGAAAAGAGAATTACGATGGAATAAATTTTCCATAATTGTTCCTCTTGAAAGCGTCTTAAAAAATTAATGCCTAAACTATTTTTAGAAATGATTTTTTCAAACGCAATATTGCTATTTTTTTTAGTTACGGGCTGCGTTTTCACTTGCCCACCATTTAATAATAAATCTAGAGTTTGTTTTTTTTGGTGGTAACGATAGCCATGAAATAATTCTTTAACTGCGAATCCTATCAAAATTATTGAAAATAAAATTGTCATAAGTTATTGTCCAAATCAAATTATTTTATTTATCATTTTTTTTATTAAAAATATCCCAAAACTAACGCTACCAGCGACATAGTAAAGGATGATGTGCCCACCTTCGGTATTTATTAAGTATTCGTAATTATCAGGTGAGATAAATTTAAGTAACAAGAGAAAACCAAGTGGAATAGCCGCGAGAATCATGACTGTCATTCTTAATTCTGAAGTTTTACTATCACGTGTCTTAGCAAGAATTCGATTATTCGTTAACATCTTAGACAATCGTGACAATACATCTTTTAGCTCTCCGCCCCCATCTAGATTTACCATGATAGTTAGTATAAAAAAATAGTATTCAGGAAATGGTAGGTGCCTATATGAATTAAGTAATACATTATGGGGATTTTCACTAAGTTCTAGCCGACTACATACTTCTTTCATTGTGGTAGCAACAACTCCATCCATTTTTGTTGCACATTCATTAAATCCAACAGAAACAGAGGCGCCAGAAGATACAACACCGATAATAATATTTAGTGCTTCTGGAAAACTTTCATAAAAATGTTTCTTTAAACGACGTTTCTTTACAATAACTAGAATTATAAGTGTGATAATAAAACTACTAAATAGTACTGTATAACTATTTAGATTAAGATAGAGATAATTAAAGATAAAACCAAAGGCAATACCTAAAGTAATTATGCCTAATAACTTCATTTTATCGGTTGAATTATTTATTATTAAATAATAATTTGTTTTAATTTTGTTTATTAGTGATGAATTAAAACTTTCCCAAACTGATTCCTTATCTTCGCGTAATCGGCTTTCAATCATAGATAAAAAAGAGTTTTTTTGTTTCATTGTTTTATTGAAAATTTGCAGTCTCTCTTGTTTACGTCTTAGTGATAATAAACTAATTAAAGCGGCAAAAATTAATACTATTGCTAGAATGAGTGTCATTTTGTTACACCTCCGGCTTTCATCATTAAGTCTTCTAATATTTCAGCAAGTTTATAATATTGAGCAGCATCATAAAGTGCCGAGCGTCTTACTAAACCGTTAAAGACAAATGAACCTTGAATTTTGCTATTTGTATCGCGTTCTTCGTGAATTTTAAATTTAAAGATATCATGTGTAACAATTTGGTCTGATTCAATGCCAACAACTTCAGTAATACTTGTCACTTTTCGTTGACCGTCAGGTAATCGAGATATTTGGATAATGAAATTGATAGATGAGCTTATATAGCGCCTAATTGCATTAAGTGGTAATTCAGATTGTGCCATTAGTACCATGCTTTCAAGCCTTGATAGTGCATCACGAGCGGTGTTTGCATGCAGTGTTGACATTGAACCATTATGTCCGGTATTCATTGCTTGTAACATTTCAAACGCTTCTTCACCACGGCATTCGCCAAGAATAATGCGATCAGGCCTCATACGCAGTGCATTAATGAGTAGATTTCTCATGGTTACTTTACCTCGTCCATCTTCACCTCCCGCTCTAGTTTCCATACGAACGACATGATCTTGCTGTAAACGCAGTTCCGCGGCATCTTCTAATGTAATTGTTCGCTCATTATCGTTAATAAATTGGGATAAAACATTAAGCATGGTCGTTTTCCCAGCGCCAGTTCCGCCAGAAACAATAATATTCATGCGACAGCGAGCTGCAATAACCAAAAAATTAGCCATACTTTCATCTAACGTGCCAAAGTTTATCAACTCTGAAAAAGTTCTATTACCTGCACCGAATTTACGAATAGAAAGTGATACTCCATCAATGGTTATAGGGGGGATAACCACATTTAATCTACTACCATCGGGTAATCTTGAATCAACTAATGGGTGGGCTTCATCGAGATTTTTACCTATTTTATTAACTAGGCGGCGGGCGATATCTAGTAGCTGACGGTCACTAATAAAAAATTTATTAGTTTTAATTAGTGAACCTTCTTTTTCAACATAGATGTTAAAAGGACCATTGACTAAAATATCGTTAATTGAGTGATCATTCATTAATGAATCTAAAGGACCATAGCCAATAATTTCATCACATATCATACTTGCTAATGCATTTGATTCATCTAACGAAATATAAGCATTTCCAATGCTTATAATATTTCGAATTATTGATAAAATTTCACGATTAACTTTATGAGGATCTTGTTTTAAATTTTCAATTAGTTCGAGATCAAGTGCTTGAAATACTAAATCTCTAATTTTAGCCCACTCGAGGGGGACTTTTATTTTTTTGTTCATTATTTTCTTTCATCATATTTTTTTATTGTATATTTCGTATATATCTATTTTTTATAAAACCGAATAATTAGTGATAACACTAATTATTCGGGTAAAACTATTTACTAAGCGCCAATAACTGCGGTTAGTTTTGTAGATAAAGAATTGAATACATTTGTTAATGTTTGAGCAACAACACCTGTATTTGAGAAAATAACCATAACGACAGCGGCAACGCCAGCAGCAACGATTGCATATTCAATTGCAGTAACACCAGCTTCATTTTTTACAAATTTTTGTACAAATTTACGAATAGAATTAGATCGTTTCATTTTGAGTCCTTTTTATAATCATAAGATTTATTAATTTGTTTATTTTCTTTACTGAATTTTATACTGAACAACATAAAATTCGAGATCGATTATATCGATCAATAATGGCACTTTCAATAGGTAAAATATTATCAATAAAACGATATTGATCGGTAAAGATTATCAAAACAAGTTATCAATATTGATTATCAAATGCTAAAAAATGTTCTTTTTTGATTAAACTCAAATGTTTATGTTTTTATACATAATAAATTATCTATTTAGCTTAAAAACTTAGTTGTTATTTTATTTTCTAATTTAGAATATGAAAAATGGGGAGAGCTCTCAAAATTTGATGGTAATTAGCTAATGATAACTAGTATTATTGCTATCACAGTTTCTTTAGGTAGAATATTTTTTGATATCATTTTTATATAAAAATGATAATGAGCTTAGTGATTTTTATAGATGAATGATTAAGTATAATATATCAAGAGTTTTATTAATAAAAATTGGAGCGGGAAACGAGGTTCGAACTCGCGACCTCAACCTTGGCAAGGTTGCGCTCTACCAACTGAGCTATTCCCGCATTTGAGAGTTCTTCTTTTGAAGAGGCGACCATTATACAAAAAATGTTTTTTCTAGCAAGCATTTTTTCTCATTTACTCTTTTTTTGTTTCCAACTTAATGCTTCAAAGACACCAAAAAGAAATACACGTAATACTTTAAAGCGGTCTTGTGATTTTTCTTGGCTACTTAATGTCGAACTTAGCAACCAAGCTTGTAGGCCGTGTACAATAACAAAGGTTGCTAATGCAAGATATGCAATAAGATTTGCTGGCTTAGGATAAGGACAAATCAGATTAAATAATAAGAATGACCAAATAAAAAGGTAAATAATTTTGCCAAATAGTATGAACATTATATTTGCTCTCTAATAAATAAATACGAATGGACTTGGCCCGAAATTTTTTCGCGGTAAAGCTGCCATATCGGCGGAATGTGGTTTGGATGCAAACCGTTCTTTTCGGTTTCAATATAGATATAAGCATCTGACTTAAGCCAACTATTTTGCTCAAGAAGTATTATTGTTTGTGGTACTAGCTTTTGATGAAAAGGTGGATCAATAAAAACGACATCAAATTGTTGATATGCTGTTTGCTTTAACCAGCTAAGGGTATCAGCATTAGTAATTTCGCAATTTGATGTTTGTAGTAATTGTTTATTTTTTGCAAGCTGCATTGCAGCAGACTTGTTTTTTTCAATTAATATAGCTTGTTTTGCTCCCCTTGAAAGCGCTTCAAATGCAAGTGAACCACTGCCAGAAAAACAATCTAAACATGAAGAATCTGTAATTATAGGCATTAACCAATTAAACAATGTTTCTTTGACTCTATCGGTAGTCGGTCGCAGCCCTTCATTATCCAAAACGGCTAATTTTCGGCCACGCCATTTGCCACCAATAATTCTAATAAATCCATTCATAAATATGATATCTTCTATTTTACTACTATTTTAAACTATCACCTAAAACAGTTCAGATGTATTACCCTGATCATCAGTAACCTTTGTACCCGCCTCTTTAGTTGGATATTTTGTCGGCTCGGTTCCCAAAATAAAATACTCCATAATTGCATCTGTACCTGTTTGCGGCGCAAGTAAACCTGTTTTTTTATCGATTAAAACAGATACAACTGATGATGGCTTAATGTCTTGCTGTTCAGGAACATCTTTTAACGCAATTTTCATGTAATCGTTCCAAACAGGATTTGCAGTAACTGCGCCGCCTTCTGCTGCAATGTAAGAATTATTATTTAATGGATCTCGTCTAGCTTTTCCTAATTCGCGCCGATGATCATCAAATCCAAGCCAAACAGTCGTTACAATATTTGATCCAAATCCGGCAAACCATACGTCTTTCGATGCATTTGTGGTACCTGTTTTCCCACCAATATCTTTTCTACCCAAAGCTTTGGCACGCCAAGCTGTACCAGTCCAAAGGCCATTTGGATCGCCCCATACTGTTGATTTTAGAGCATCTTTCATAATAAAAGCGACTTCGCTACTAATAACATGTGGAGCATAGATATTACTATTATTTGTATTTACTGCGTTTGCAGTACTGCCACTTTGATTAATTAATCCATCAAATGAAATACTTGAATCAGGCAATAAAATATTATCATCTGCTTTTAATTTCGATTGTTCTGGCTCATCAGATCCCGATGAATCAGTCGCATTTTCAACATTGTCTAGATTAATACGTGCATCGTTTTGTTTTTTATTATCATCATCGATGCAATTACGACAGGCTATTTCAGGCGTATGTTGATAAATTATTCCACCTTCGCTATATTCGATTCGGTCGATTAAGTATGGCGTTATTAAGTATCCACCATTAGCTATAACAGAGTAAGCTCTGGCTACTTGTAATGGTGTGAATGAAGCAGAGCCCAAAGCTAGCGATTCATGTCGTGAAATGTTTTCTCGAGGAAAACCAAAGCGTTCAAGATAATCAGCTGCATAATCAACACCTATTGCTCTTAATGTTCTAACCATCATGACATTTTTAGATGTACTTAGCCCAACTCTTAATCGAAGTGGCCCTTGATAGACTGCCGGCGAGTTTTTGGGACGCCAAACATCACTACCTGCATTACTACGCATAATTGGGGCATCATTAAGAATCGTTGACATCGTTAGCCCTTTGTCTAAGGCCGCAGTATAAATAAATGGTTTGATTGTCGAACCAATCTGTCTGATGGCCTGCGTAGCGCGGTTAAACTTACTTATATTGTAATTAAAACCACCTATCAATGCTTTTATTTGACCATTATCAGCATTTATCGATATTAATGAACCATTAATGCTTGGTATTTGGCTCAGTACCCATTGCTCATTTTGTTTCTTGACCCAAATTTGTTGCCCGGTGTTAATCACAGAAGATACCGTTGTAGGTAAAGGGCCTTGAAGATTATCATTAATATATGTTCTTGCCCATTTTACGCCATCAAGGGTTATTGTAATTTTATTACCATTTGATAAAAGCGCTGTTGCTTCAGTTGGCGTTGATCCAATTACCACAGCAGGACAGATCTCGTTATAACACATATAGAGATTTAAAGCTGATAGAATTTTATTTTCATCCCACGCTTGTTCATCTGATTTCCATAGTGTTTTTTCAGGGCCATGGTAGCCATGGCGCATATCATAATTAATGATATTATCGTGAATAGCATCTGTTGCAGCAACTTGGTCTAGTTTAGAAATAGTTGTATAAACTTTATAGCCATCAGTATAGGCTTTTTCACCAAATTTATCGTACATAAATTGTCTGGCCATTTCTGCAACATAAGGCGCTGAAAATGAAATTTTAGGTATGTGATATTTAACATTTAATGGTTCTATAATTGCTTGTTCGTACTGTTCTTTAGTAATAAAACCTTGGTCAAGCATTCTATACAATACCCAGTTTCGTCTAACCAAAGCTTTCTCTGGATATGAAATAGGATTATAAGCTGATGGGGCATTTGGTAATCCAGCTAAAAGAGCCGCTTGACTTAATGTTAGTTCATCTGCTTGTTTTCCAAAAAAAGTATAAGCTGCCGAGCCAATTCCATAGGCTCTCGAACCAAAATTAATCATATTTAGGTAAAGCACAATAATTTCTTCTTTAGATAGCTCTTTTTCCATGCGAATAGCGAGAATCATTTCCCTGATTTTACGACCAATACTTTTTTCAGGGGTCAGGAAGAAATTTTTTGCGACTTGTTGGGTAATAGTACTTCCACCTTGTGAAAAACTACCATGTTTTAGTCCAATATATAATGAACGTAAAATACCAACAGGATCGACGCCATAGTGTTCATAAAAACGAGAATCTTCTGTAGCAATTACAGCATGAAGCATAACCGGCGGAATATCTTCATATTTTAGCGGCATTCTGCGACGTTCGCCAAATGTGGCAATAAGCTCTCCATCATTACTTAAAACCTGCATTGGAGTTTGTAACCTAACATCTTTTAATTGCAATACATCAGGTAGATCTTTGGAATAGTAGAAGTAACCAACCATTGCAATGACCATGCCGGATAAAATACAACCAACAGCAAATTTTAGTAAAAATTTAAGAACGTTTAAAAACTTCACACATGCTTCCTAATCGAATCGTTGCAATTTGCTACATTATAAAAATATTTTCAAATAAAGTTTAGAAAATAGTGCAGTAGCAAATTGAGGATATTATATAACTTTTATTATATAACAAGTTAAGCACTGAATAACCTAATTTTTTTAGCTATTGAGACTTTTTATTTTTTAATAAAGTAGGAAAGTAAATTATAAACCGAGTTGATTTATCATCTGATTCAACTGTAATTTCACCTTTATGAGCCTCAACAATTGATTTAACAATCGCAAGTCCGATGCCTGTACCGGTTGTTCCTTCATTGTTTCGTTGACGAGATTCGTCAGTTCGATAAAAACGATCAAAAAGTAATGGAAGATGCTTCGCTTCAATCGGCTTACCTGGATTTGATGTTACCACTTTTATCCGTTTATTACTTATTTTACTTAGCGTAACAGTTATTGTTTCGCCATTTGGCGTATGCCTAATGGCATTTGATAGGAGATTACTTATTGCTCGCCTTATCATTAAATGATCACCAAGAATAGAAGGGCAGTAGCCTTCTAGTTTTAGAGTTATATTTTTTTCTTCACTAAGGTATTCATAATAATCAAACATTGTGATGTAAACACTTGCTAAATCAATTTCGACTAATTGGGGAACAAGTTGTTTGTTGTCTGCTTGAGCTAAAAATAGCATATCAGTAATAATTTGTGATAAGCGTTCAAACTCTTCCAGATTTGAATAAAGAATTTCTTTATATTCGGCAGTGGTTCTTGCATTGCCTAGTGCGATTTGTGTTTGCGTAGTTAAATTGGTAATTGGTGTACGCATTTCATGAGCAATGTCAGCGGTGAAATCATGTTGTCTTTGAAAAATTGAATCCATTCTTGAAATCATTTCATTAAATGCATCAACTAAGCTGCTATATTTAGCTGGGACAAATGATCTCGGAATACGTTCATTTAAACTTTTTGAGTTAATTGAACTAATTTTTTTAATCAATCGGTTAATGGGTTTTTGTGTTAAGTAAATAGTGAATAGGGTACCTAATGGTACGAGGATACAGCAAATCATAATTATTATTAATAAGCCATTATGTAATCGCTGAGTAAATTCTAATTGTAAATTTCGGCTAATCGCAACCGTGATTAGGTATTTTTTATTATCAGCGCTAATTGCTCTTGATGCATTTATTTGATATGAGCTATGTCCATAATCCCAAATCGTTGTACCATCGCTAACAATAAGATCATCAATATTTTTTTTCTTAAAAATTTGCGGTAAATCAGGCCCACGTGTTTTATATAAAATATTATTGTTTTCATCTGAGATATTAATAAATAGCTGAGAATGACTTGTTAAAATCAGTAGAATATTAGGAATTAATTCACTGATTTCTTTGTTTGAATCATAGTAGGATAATTCACGTTCAACAGAATCAATAACAGAGTGTAGCTCTATCGCATTTTGAGTAATGATATATTTTTCAAAAGAGCTTTCAATAAAATAACTCAGCGTATAGAGTAGCGCGCACGTCGATAGGCATGCAATAAGTGGCATTCTAATGACTGTTGGAAGATGAAACTTAGAACTATAATTCGTCTTCGGTAATAACATCAAGTTTATAACCCATTCCACGGATTGTATGAATCAATTTTGGCTCAAAATTGGCATCAATTTTATTACGCAATCGGCGTATTGCAACATCAATAACATTAGTATCACTATCAAAGTTCATATCCCAAACCTGTGATGCGATAAGTGAACGAGGCAATACCTCTCCTTGATAACGTAAAAAGTATTCTAAAAGTAAGAATTCTTTATTGGTTAAATCAATACGTTTTTTATTACGCATCACTGTGCGTTTGGGTAAATCCATGACTAAATCTGCAATACTTAATTGATGCATATTAACTTGTGGCACATTGCGTCTTAATAGTGACTTAATTCGAGCCAGTAATTCTGCAAATGAAAATGGTTTTACTAAATAATCATCAGCGCCAAGATTAAATCCTTTGACCTTATCTTCAACGCTTCCCATTGCTGTAAGCAATATTATTTGTGTATCTTTACCGCCTTCACGTAAAGATTGTATTATTTTCCAGCCACTAATATCGGGTAACATGACATCTAATATAATTAGATCATATTCTTCAGTCATTGCTCGATGATAGCCATCTAATCCATTGTTAGTCAGATCAACAATAAAGCCAGATTCGAGCAGACCTTGGCGAAGATATTCTCCTGTTTTTACTTCATCTTCAACAACTAATAATTTCATTTTTACTCCATTTTATGATGGCTTATTTCTATTTTATCGGCACAAAATATAATACGTTAATAGGACAAAAAAATTATCGATCAAATAATAATGACTGATTTGTCATTTTGACGTCATCTTTAGGTTGAAAGGAAACTGCTAATCTTACCTCATTGTTTTATTATTTCCTTTTCATCCATTCCTTGCAATTTAGTGCAAGCCTAACTTCGGTTAGGTTTTTTTTTGCCTAAATTTTATTATTGAGCCCCAACAATACTGCTTTGTGCATTGTTAATTTTTTTATATAACACCATACCGACTTCTAGATGGCTTGTATAAGGGAATTGGTCAAAAATTGCGAATTGGCTAATTTTATGAGTTTTACAAATAAAAGACAAATTATCTTTTAATGTTAATGGATTGCAAGAAATATAAATAATTGTTTGATATTTTACTATCATATCAAGCGTATTTTCATCAAGTCCACTACGAGGTGGATCGACTAAAATAGTATTGAATTGATAGTCAGTTAAACAAATATCCTTTAAGCGCTTAAAAGTCCTAACTCCATTCATCGCATCAGTAAATTCTTCCGCTGATAAGCGGATAATATTAACATTACTTAGCTTATTAACTTCAATATTATATTGCGCCGCTTTAACTGAAGCTTTTGCAACCTCTGTTGCTAATACTTGATTAAAATTCTGTGCTAGTGCAATAGAAAAATTGCCATTACCACAATAAAGTTCTAATAAATCGCCAGAGATCCCTTTAGTCGCTTTTATCGCCCAAGTTAACATATCAATATTAATCACCGCATTCGGTTGAGTAAAGCTATTTTCAACTTGACGATAAGTATAAACATGGTTAAGTATGTTTAATTTTTCATCGATATAATCTTGATCTAAGCAAATTTTTTGATTTGAGGCTCTGCCGACAATATGGACGTTCATTCCTTGATTAATTAAGGCTTGTTTTAAGGTCGTTATTTCTTTAATCCACTCTTCACCCAATTTACAATGATAAATTAGCGTGATGAGTAATTGATTACTTAATGTTGATAAATAATCAATTTGAAACAATTTATCTCGTAATATATTACTTGATTTTAAGAGAGGAACGATTGCATTCATTGCCTGATTAATGAGCTTTGATGCTACGGGGAAACTATCAATCCTAACTCTTTTTTGTGTGTTAGGATCATACATAACATGGTATAACTCTTCTTTGTTATGCCAGATCCTAAATTCAGCACGCATACGATAATGGCGGCTTGGCGATGAATATATGCTTAGTGATGGTAATTCAAATTCATCAAATTGTGCTTTAATTTTTTCTACTTTTTTATCAAGTAAATACTGATATTCATTTTCAGGTAAAGATGTTGTCATATTATTTATTATATCTATTTAGTTATGATGGAAAATGTTTTTATATAAATGTTTGAGAGCCATTTGTGGATGATATAGTATCATCCTTGGCCCAGAAAAACGCATTACGTTTTTTATTTTCTCTTTATAATCTTTTCGATAACAATGGGTCAGGCATTTTTCACATGTCGATTTTTGTTCGCCATAACGGCAAAGAATCAACCTTGCTATTGCATATCGTTTTAAATCTTCACATGTCACACAGAGTTGTTTTTCAAATTGGCCATGTTTTTTCTTACAATATAAACTGATCATACAGGTAATGGTCAGCTTTTCTTGTTCAATATTTGGACCGTAATTTTGCCTTACCATATTCGCTATTTTGTTAAAATACGATTTACTTTCATTAAATAATTACGAGACTCTTGTGATGCATGCGCAGAGATTAATTTATTATATACTTGCTCTGGTGTTAGTGAGTTTATGATATCTACGGCTTTTTTCCGATCTTTTGAAAAAGTCATTAGTACACTCCCAGCGCCCCCATTATAAGAGGTAATGATTGCATATCGCATTGAAATAGGGTTATTAATTCCCGCTAAATAGCTATCACGAATCAACGCCAGATACGCGCTTCCTAAATTAATATTATTACGTGGTTCAAGTAGAAAAGCCCGACTAGGCTCACCATGTTTACCCCAGCGGCTATAAAGATCTCTTCCCGCTGTATGTTGCTGCACTTGCATTAGGCCTAATGCATCACTGCTACTAACTGCGTACGGATTGAAATTAGATTCAACTTCCATAATCGCTAAAATGAGTCTTTCATCTAGATGATATTGTGCGGCTGATTCTCTTACTAATGGCATAAATTTATGAGCACGTTCATTAACGTGATCTGCAACTAAATTAATTGTGACATAACTGATTTGTTTGTTGTCTGATAGGCGAATTTTTAATTGATTATTAATTAGATACTGTGCAAAGCGAACCGCTCGCCATTCCCACCGAATAGGTTGGCCAATGTCATCCACAATTTGTTTATATAAGAAGGGTTCTTTTGTTATATCAACGCTCGATTGTGACTGCTTGATAATATCTTCCGGTTCAGACATTAAAAGTGTTGTGACGATGGCTTGTTTTAATTGAGTGATAGGATCGTCTGATAGTGTTTCGATGGTTAGTTTACCTGAAACAAAGTTAATATGAACACGAGTTTGTAGATTATCACTATATTGAACATAATCTTTTGGCCCTGCAATTAATACTTCTTGAGAACCCCAAATCTGCTCAATATTATTAGCATATTGGCTAATAAGTATATTAAATGCATTGGTGTCTTTGACATAAGTTGGCGGTGTTTGAGCACTATCTTTAGACCCACCAGAACAGGCAGTAAGTAGACTAATAAGAGCACATAAACTTAATGTTTTTAAATCAGTTATTTTAGGTATCATCAAATCGTATGCCTGTAATTAGAGTTAGTTTTGTGGAGTATATCCGGCAATAGTAATATCTTGCCCTTCAAATAAAAATTTGACCATCTCACTCTCAATTTGTTTTCGATGCTCTGGATTCATCATATTAAGTTTATGTTCATTGATAAGCATCGTTTGTTTTTTCATCCATAAAGTCCATGCCTCTTTGGATATTTCATTAAAAATTCGTTTACCAAGTTCTCCAGGATAGAGCTGAAAATCAATACCCTGTGCTTCCTTTTTTAAAAAATGACAATAAATCATTCTACTCATATTGTTTTCCTTTTCACTTTGGTAAGCAAAATTATAGCCGAAAAAACGTTCACTAAAAAGTGCTCATTGTATTTCGATAGATAATTGCTTTAATAAGTTATTAACGGGTGTTGCAAGTCCGATAAGAGGTGGTGAGGATAAATTATACCAGCAACCGTGAGACTCATCTAAACATGCCTTATTTTGTTCTATTTGAGCATAAATTGGTACCATATCTAAGTGAAAATGGCTAAAAGTATGCTTTAATGCAATTAACTGAGTTGGCTTTTGAGTGATAATTGCCATTTTTTTTAGCCAGATAGAAATGTCGTCATATGATGAAAACTGCGGGAAACAATATAATCCGCCCCAGATTCCAGCAGGTGGGCGCTTTTCTAGCCAGATTGTTTTGTTCTTTGCTAACACAAGAAAATAAGCTGTTTTTGTTGGTAACGTTTTTTTGGGCTTTTTAGTTGGGTAGCATTGCCAGCTATCATTTTTAAAGGCTATACAGCCTTGCCTTAGTGGACATTGTTTGCATTTGGGCTTGCTGCGAGTACAGATAATAGCGCCAATGTCCATCATCGCTTGATTAAATTTATCAACCTCTTTTTGAGGGGTAACATGTTCTGATAATTGCCATAACTGATTTTCAATGGACTTATTTCCTGGCCATCCTTCAATAGCAAAATAGCGAGATAATACCCGTTTTACATTTCCATCTAAGATTGCAAAGTGCTGTTTTTGTGATAGTGATAATATTGCTCCAGCCGTCGAGCGCCCAATTCCCGGCAAATTTAAGACATCATCAAATTGGGTTGGAAATATTCCAGCAAATTTTTCTGCAATAATTTTTGCGGTTTTATGTAAGTTACGAGCTCTAGCATAATAGCCAAGGCCCGTCCATAAATGAAGAACATCATCTATTGGGGCTTTGGCAAGATCGGTTATCGTTGGGAAACTAGCAATAAAACGAGTAAAGTATGGAATAACTGTTACAACTTGAGTTTGTTGTAACATGACTTCAGATAACCAAACATGATAAGGCGTTTTTTCAATTTGCCAAGGTAGCGTTTTACGCCCGTGCTTATCGTACCAATCTAAAATGTGATCAGAAAATTTTATCATATTATTAACTAGCTAACTTAAAATATACTATCGCTAGGATAACAACCCAGAACTTTTAAAAATAATGTAATTGACGATAGTTCTTTCAGCGCTTGTTGCATTTTTATTGTTTCAATATTTCCCTGTAGATCAATATAGAACATTTCTTCCCAAGGATTACCATGAATAGGGCGTGATTCTAATTTGTTCATCACAATATTATGATTGCGCAAAATTAATAATGCATCGACAAGTGCACCAGCTTGTTGGCCAGTTTTCATTATTATGGTCGTTTTTGCTGGGATCTGATCGGAGACTTCGATCTCTTTACGTGCCAATACAATAAAACGGGTAATATTTTCTTTTTGATTTGCAAAGTTATGATCCAATACTTTTAATCCATAAAGTTCGCCACCATCTTTATTGCCCATAGCTGCAACGTTTGGTTGGTTTATCTTTGCAACCATTTCCATCGCTGATGACGTACTATCACAATACACAATTTTCCAATTAGGATAATTTTCTAAGAAATTACTGCATTGTTGAAATGGCTGTGGATGGCTATAAACTGTATCAATTTTATCTAGTGTTGTTTGCTTATCTGCTAAAATGCAGTGATCAATGGGTAATGACAGCTCTCCAATAATATGTAAATTTGTTTTTTGTAGCAAATCGTAAACTTCATTAATTGAGCCTGAACTACTATTTTCAATTGGCAATATACCGTAATCAACTAATCCATTTTCAACATGTTCAAAAATATCCTTGAAGCTTGAACATGGGGATTCTTCGATCTGATCAAAATGGTGACTTGCATAACGACGAGTCGCAGAATGAGAGTAAGATCCTTTTGGCCCTAAAAAAGCAATTTTAGCTGATTTTAGTGTGTTTTGATTGATATTTTCTTGCAAAATACGTTGTTGTAATAGTACCGAATCTTCAATAATCAACTGATACAGTCGCTTAATAAGCATCTCATCAAGGTGGTGTTTTTTACCTTGTTCAATTAATGTTCTAACTAGAATTTGTTCTCGTTCAATATCTCTTACTGGAATATTCGCCTTGATTTTAGTATTAACAACTTCTGTTGATAATTCCCTACGCTGTGCGATAAGTTCTAATAGGTGTTTGTCTAATGCGGTGATTTTATCTCGCAATGGTAGTAGTGGATTGTCTGTCATAATATTTGATATTAGAATAAAAATTATGCTTTATTATATACCAATAATTTCAAAGCCGTTAAAAAACTTTGGTTAAAAAAATTTACATTGATAGCGGATACATTACTATTTTTTATACTATAATGATATCTTACAACAAAAAAATAACGAAAATAGTAAATTATTAACAGATTGTAAAGAATCATGAACTCTATCCCTATCAGCTCTGCTGTGTTAGGATAACTTAAATTCTCTCTATTTGATCTTGATTATGCCAGAACTTCCAGAGGTTGAAACTAGTCGGTTAGGTATTTTACCTTATCTCAAAAATCAAACGATTGCAGACATTATCATACGTCAGCCTAAATTGCGTTGGCCTATCGATCCTGATATTTCATTGGCCATTGGGCAAGATATCATTGATGTAAAGCGCCGAGCTAAATATCTATTATTACAACTACAACAAGGTTGGATCGTTATCCATCTAGGGATGTCTGGTAGTCTACGTATTTTGCTTGAGGATAAATTTGTCGAAAAACATGATCATGTTGATTTGGTGTTGAAAAATAAAGTGATATTACGTTACACCGATCCGCGGCGTTTTGGCGCTTGGTTATGGACACCATTTTTAGAATGGCTCCCGCAATTACAAAAATTAGGCCCAGAGCCACTCAGTGATGATTTTGATGCCAAGTATCTTTACCAAATCACGATAAATAAGAAAATTCCGATAAAAACATTAATTATGGATAATCATTTTGTCGTCGGTGTTGGTAATATTTATGCAAGTGAATCGCTATTTATGGCTAAAATATTACCTGTTCGCTTAGCCAATACACTAACATTGAAAGAAGTAAAAGCGCTAGTTATATCAATAAAAACGGTATTAACTAATTCAATTAAACAGGGCGGTACAACGTTGAAAGATTTTTTACAAACCGACGGTAAGCCAGGATATTTTGTTCAGCAACTACAAGTATATGGGCGGGAAGAAAAAATATGTTTCGTTTGTAACTCGTCAATCAAAATGAAAAAAATAGGCCAAAGAAGCACATTTTATTGTGAGCACTGCCAAAAATAATTTATTGATACTTATTAAAGCAGCCAAGATGAGTTGGCTGCTTTGATTATTAATAAGTGGGTTCGGGTTCGATGACCGATAAAACTAAACCTAAGCAAAACAATGAACCAATAGCTAAAGTTGTAAAGACAGCACTCCAACTAAAATAATCGAGAATAATCCCAACAAAGAACGGCGCACACATACCACCTAATTGTCCTCCCATATTGATTATCGCAAATGCAGTTGGGTAACTTGCTTTATTGGCTCTGCCCATAGGATAAACAATAAATGCTGAGTAACCTAACGATAATAAAAAGCCAGTTATAAAAAGTAGGCCGCCCAATAGATACATATTTTCAGGAGCATAGACTAGACTATACATTGTTAAACTTGTCGATGCAGCGCTAACTATCATTAATGGTTTACGTCGTTTTTTAAAAATATTATCCGACAAAAAACCACCTAAAAAGTTACCAAATATTGTACCTAAAAAGGGTGAGGAAGAAAGAAATGCTGAGCTCATGATGGCAAAATGTCGCTCTTCAAGTAGATATTTAGGTAGCCAGGCCATCAAAACACTAACTGTGCCAACCATAAAAAAATAACCAACAGCAACACCATAAATATCCCAACATCTAAATACTTGTCTTGTCGTCGTTAACGTTTTGGTCGGTTTAGTCCTTATAATACTATCAATCCATGTTCGTTTAAACTGTATTGGCGGTATGATTGATTTTTGAGTTTCACTTTTGACTTTATTATCATCTTGATGGATATAGTCAATTTCAGCTTGAGAAACAAATGGACTTTCGTGCGGTTTATTGTGCACCATGACATACCAAAAAATTGCACCAATTAGTCCTGGGAATGCAAAAAAGATAAAAATATAATGCCAACTAAAATGCATAATAATCCATGCACAAAGAGGCGGTACAATTAATGGCCCAACTTTGGAGCTGGCAAGATAGATCCCAGCTGCTGTGCCTTTTTCTTTGCTAGGAAACCAATTATTAATCGTTACACTACTACCGACAGCAACGGGTGCTTCAGCTACACCAACAAATAAACGACAGATTTTAATTGCCCAAATTGAGTCAATAATTCCCATGAAAAAAGTAAAAATAGAGGTAAAGAACATGCCTCCTGCATAAACTTTTCTAACGCCAATTTTACTAATTAACATTCCCGATGGAATTTGGTTAAGGGAATAACCTAAGAAAAATATACTAACTAATAGCCCAGCCATGGTATTACTAAGTTCAAATTCTTTTTGTATATAAGGAAGTGCAAAGCCAATATTTGCACGATCGGCATTAGCTATTGTATAAATGGCAAAAATAAATGACATTACCCACCAACGGTAATAGGTTTTTTTAGGTGAACTGTTTGGCATGACTAATTCGCTATCGTTATTTTTTAAAAATTATAAAACGTTATCGACCATTAAGCGATAATTTTGTTATATTACTTTTCGTATAATTTAGTTCTCACCTAAATTATTCACACTCTCGGTACTAGATAGGGTTCAAAATTTTATCGGTTTGTTCTATAATGGCTTCCTACTTTAATGTTCCTAAATGTTATCTTGCCTAAAAGAGAATTTTTTTATGGAAATTTTGCGTGGTTCACCTGCACTATCAGCATTTCGTATTAATAAATTACTTACCGCTTGTCATCAAAAAAATATCCCATTAGAATCAATTTATACTCAATATGTCCATTTTGTCGATGTGAATAAATCGTTGAGCGATCGAGATAAACAAACCCTTATCCAATTATTGACATATGGTCCAAAGATTGATGCTCAAGACATTAATGGGCAACTTTTTTTAGTGACACCAAGGGCTAGCACCATTTCACCTTGGTCCTCGAAAGCAACAGATATTGCACATAACTGCGGATTAACTCAAATTAATCGAATCGAACGTGGTATTGCTTTCTATATAAAAGGTAGTGTGCTTGGTAAGCCATTAACTCAGTCTCAACAAGCTGATTTTAGTGCATTGATCCATGACAGGATGATGGAATGTGTATTGACGGAATTAGAGCAGGCTCGACAATTATTTTCAGTGCAACAACCCATACCAGTAACCACTATTGATGTATTAACCCAAGGCCGACAAGCACTGGTTGATGCAAATATTAAATTAGGGCTAGCGCTTGCGCCAGACGAAATCGATTATTTACTTGATAATTTTAAACGACTGAATCGTGACCCAAGTGATGTTGAATTATATATGTTTGCTCAGGCGAATTCAGAGCACTGTCGTCATAAAATTTTTAATGCAAATTGGATTATTGACGGTAAAAAGCAACCAAAATCATTGTTTAAAATGATTAAGAATACCTTTGAAAAAACGCCTGAATATGTCTCATCAGCCTATAAAGATAATGCTGCCGTTATGGACGGCTCTATGGTTGGGCGATTTTTTGCAAGTCATAGTGATGAGCTGTACAATTTTCATCAAGAAAATGCAGATATTTTAATGAAAGTTGAAACTCATAACCACCCTACGGCAATTTCACCCTGGCCGGGCGCAGCAACGGGTAGCGGCGGAGAGATCCGTGACGAAGGTGCAACGGGGCGTGGTGCGAAGCCTAAAGCAGGTTTAGTCGGTTTTTCTGTTTCTAATCTATGTATTCCTGGGTTTGAGCAGCCATGGGAACAGCATTTTGGTAAACCACAGCGCATTGTTTCAGCACTTGATATTATGACAGATGGACCTTTAGGGGGAGCTGCGTTTAATAATGAATTTGGACGACCTGCATTGCTCGGTTATTTTCGCACGTATGAAGAAGAAGTACATAGCCATAATGGTAAAGAGCTCAGAGGTTATCATAAACCGATTATGCTCGCAGGTGGGCTTGGGAATATTCGTCGCGAGCATATCCAAAAAGGTGAATTCCCGGCAGGTTCTAAATTGATCGTATTAGGTGGACCATCAATGAATATCGGCCTTGGTGGTGGCGCAGCCTCATCGATGACCTCAGGTCAATCAAATGCAGATTTAGATTTTGCCTCAGTACAACGCGATAATCCTGAAATGGAAAGGCGCTGTCAGGAAGTGATTGATAGATGTTGGCAACTAGGCGAACAAAATCCAATTCTTTTTATTCATGATGTTGGTGCTGGTGGATTATCTAATGCGATGCCTGAGCTCGTTAGTGATGGTGGCTGTGGTGGGCAGTTTGAGCTACGTAAAATTTTAAATGATGAGCCCGGTATGTCGCCACTTGAAATCTGGTGTAATGAATCACAAGAACGTTATGTATTAGCTATTGCCCCCGAAAGTTTATCATTGTTTGATGACCTTTGCCGCCGTGAACGAGCACCTTACGCAGTTATTGGCGAAGCGACTGTTAAAAAAGAATTAGTATTACATGATGATCATTTTGATAATAATCCAATCGATTTACCCCTTGACGTATTACTTGGTAAAACACCTAAAATGCTACGTGATGTCAAATCGCAAAAAGCAGTTGGCGATAAATTTGATACGATGAATATTGACTTCCAAGATGCGGTAAAACGAGTTTTGCATTTACCTGTTGTTGCAGAAAAAACATTTTTAATCACTATTGGTGATAGAAGCGTAACGGGTATGGTTAGTCGTGATCAAATGGTTGGTCCATGGCAAATTCCTGTTGCGAATTGTTGTGTCACTACTGCAAGTTTAGATAGCTACTTTGGTGAAGCGATGTCAATTGGGGAAAGAGCGCCCGTTGCTTTACTCGACTTTGCCGCATCGGCAAGGCTGGCTGTTGGTGAAGCACTTACTAACATAGCGGCTAACTATATTGGTGACATTAAGCGGATTAAGCTTTCAGCTAACTGGATGGCTGCAGCAGGGCATCCAGGTGAAGATGCTGGATTATATGAAGCAGTAAAAGCTATAGGTGAGGAGCTTTGTCCTGCTTTAGGGCTTACGATCCCTGTTGGTAAAGACTCTATGTCGATGAAAACAACATGGCAACAAGATGGGCAGCAAAAAGCGATGATAGCTCCACTATCGCTTGTTATTACCGCGTTTGCCCGCGTTGAAGATGTTCGTAATACCGTAACACCTGAATTAAAAACCGTAGCTAATCGTTTATTATTTATTGATTTAGGTTGTGGCAAACAGACATTGGGTGCGACAGCACTTGCCCAAGTGTACCGCCAATTAGGTAATGAATCTGCCGATGTTCGTGATGTGCAAGTGCTTGCTAACTTTTATCGCGCAATACAGCAATTAGTCGAAAATCGCCAAATATTGGCTTATCATGATAGGTCTGATGGCGGTTTACTTGTGACATTACTCGAGATGGCATTTGCGGGGCATTGTGGCTTGAATATTGATATATCCTCACTTGGGAATAATGTATTAACGTCTCTCTTTACTGAAGAGCTTGGCGTAGTATTTCAAGTAGCAGATTCTAAGCTTAATGCGGTAAAATCTTGCCTTGAATCTTTCGGTTTGATTAAGCATGTTTATGATCTCGGCTCTGCAATAACGGGTAACAAAATTATTATTAATCACAATAACCAAGTCATTTATAGCCAAAATCGCAGTACATTAAGAACATGGTGGGCACAAACCACATGGCAGATGCAGCGCTTACGAGATAATCCTGAGTGCGCCGATCAAGAACATCACGCCAAACAGCTTGATGAAGATCCTGGTTTAAACGTTAAGCTAACCTTTGACCCTAATGAAGATATTGCCGCACCTTATATTGTTAAAGGCATCAAGCCAAAAATCGCAATTTTACGGGAACAAGGTGTTAACTCTCATGTCGAAATGGCAGCCGCATTTTATCGCGCAGGATTTGATGCCTTCGATGTCCATATGACTGATCTATTATCTGGTAACACGAAACTTGATAAATTCAATGCATTAGTTGCATGTGGAGGATTTTCTTACGGCGATGTTCTTGGTGCTGGTGAGGGGTGGGCTAAATCCATTTTGTTTAATCAGCGAGTTAGAGATGAGTTTGAACACTTTTTTAACCGACAAGGCAGCTTATCACTCGGTGTCTGTAATGGTTGCCAAATGATGTCCAACTTGAAAAATCTTATTCCAGGAGCTGAATTATGGCCACGTTTTGTTCGCAACCAATCGGAGCGATTTGAGGCAAGGTTTAGTTTAGTAAAAATTGATCAAAGTCCATCATTATTGTTTGATGGAATGGCTGGTTCGCATATGCCAATTGCGGTATCCCATGGCGAGGGGTTCGTTGAAGTTAAACATAGTGAGCACTTAACTAAACTTAATCAATCGGGTTTAGTTGCTATGCGTTTTATTGATAATTTTGGTGCTATAACAGAAAATTATCCCGCTAATCCTAATGGTTCACCAAATGGTATAACAGCAGTTACCTCTAAAGATGGGCGCTCAACTATTATGATGCCTCATCCTGAGCGGGTATATAGAACAGTAAGTAATTCATGGCATCCTGATAGTTGGGGTGAAGATAGTCCATGGATGAAGCTATTTCGTAATGCACGCAAGCAGTTAGGCTAATTGATGATAAAAAGGCTATTATTAAATAGCCTTTTTATAAAAATGATGTTCAATTAGATCTATTTACTAAATGTTACTTCATGCCCATAACTTTGGATAATACTTTGTAGACGATCCATTGTTTCACGTGGTGGCGGTTCTATGCCTTCTAGCATATATTTATCACCAAGAGTTGCCCATTTAAAAGCACCCATTTTATGGTAAGGTAACATTTCGACCTTTTCGATATTTGTCATGCCTTGAATAAATTGACCTAATTGATGTGCTGAATCATCATCATCTGACCAACCAGGTACTACAACATAACGGATCCAAGTGCGTTTATTGATTTTTTGTAAGTACTGAGCAAATTCTAAAACACGTTTATTTGATACGCCAACTAATTTTTGATGAATTTCATCATTCATTTGTTTGATATCAAGCATAACCAAATCGGTTTCTGCCATTAATGCATCAACCGTATGATCAATATTTCGAACATAGCCATTAGTATCTAAACATGTTGCAATTCCTTCTTTGTGACAAGCTGCAAACCATTCTTTAACAAATTCAGCTTGTAGCATTGCCTCACCGCCTGATGCTGTGACGCCGCCACCGTTTGGAATAATAAAATGTTTATAAGTGACAATTTCTTTCATTAACGTTTCAACAGTCACCTCTCGACCCGCTTTAAGATCCCAAGTATCGCGATTATGGCAATATAGACAGCGCATTAAGCAGCCTTGAAAAAAGACAATAAAGCGAATACCAGGCCCATCAACAGTACCAAAAGATTCGAAAGAGTGAATTCGACCTTTAATTGGTTCTTGAGTTGTCATGATAATATTTTGATTCATTATGTTTCTCTAATTATTGCAACACATTGTTTTTATTATTGTAGCTATTTTTTTTATTAAAAATAAAGGCCCCTAATGGAGCCTTTATCTATTACTTCAATTACTCAATATTACATATTAGTTGTAAATGTACGAGTAATAACGTCTTTTTGTTGCTCTTTAGTTAAAGAGTTAAAACGCACTGCATAACCTGAAACACGGATAGTTAATTGCGGATATTTTTCCGGATTTTCCATCGCATCAAGTAATGTCTCGCGATTTAATACATTAACATTTAAATGTTGACCACCTTCAACTGTCGCTTCATGGTGGAAGTAGCCATCCATTAAGCCAGCTAAATTGCGTTTACGTACATCATCATCTTTACCTAGCGCATTTGGTACGATAGAGAAAGTATAAGAGATCCCGTCTTTTGCATAAGCAAATGGTAGTTTTGCAACTGATGTTAATGATGCAACAGCACCTTTTTGATCACGTCCGTGCATTGGGTTCGCACCCGGTCCAAATGGCGCGCCAGCACGACGTCCGTCTGGAGTATTACCCGTTTTCTTACCATATACAACGTTAGAGGTAATAGTTAATACTGATTGGGTCGGAATTGCATTACGATAAGTCTTAAGTTTTTGAATTTTCTTCATAAAACGTTCAACTAAATCAACAGCAATATCATCTACAAGTGGATCGTTGTTACCAAATTGTGGATATTCACCTTCAATTGCAAAATCAACAGCAAGGCCATTTTCATCACGAATCGTTTTTACTTTTGCGTATTTAATTGCAGAAAGTGAGTCGGCTGCAACAGAAAGGCCCGCAATACCGCATGCCATAGTACGAACAACATCACGGTCATGTAACGCCATTAATGATGCTTCATAACTATATTTATCGTGGCTCCAATGAATTGCGTTTAGTGCAGTAACATATTGTTTTGCTAACCAGTCCATAAAGTGATCAAGACGGTCAAATACCACATCAAAGTTTAGGTATTCATCAGTAATTGGTGCTGATTTTGGTCCTACTTGGATTTTTAGTTTCTCATCAACGCCGCCATTGATTGCATAAAGTAGTGTTTTAGCAAGGTTTGCACGAGCACCAAAGAATTGCATTTGTTTACCGACGATCATAGGGCTAACACAACATGCGATCGCGTAGTCATCACTATTAAAATCAGGACGCATTAAATCGTCATTTTCATACTGTAATGATGATGTATCGATAGAGACTTTTGCTGAGTAGTTCTTAAATCCTTGTGGCAATTGTTCTGACCAAAGAATTGTCATGTTTGGCTCAGGAGAAGGGCCCATTGTGTAAAGTGTATTTAAGAAACGGAAAGATGTTTTTGTTACTAACGTACGACCATCAACACCCATACCTGCTAGTGATTCTGTCGCCCAAATTGGGTCACCCGAGAATAATTCATCATATTCAGGTGTACGTAGGAAACGAACCATACGTAGTTTCATTACAAAATGGTCAATAATTTCTTGAGCATCTTTTTCAGTAATTAGACCAGCTTCAATGTCACGAGCAAAGTAAATATCAAAGAAAGTCGAAGTACGACCTAGTGACATCGCCGCACCATTTTGCGATTTAACCGCAGCTAGGTAACCAAAATAAGTCCATTGTACTGCTTCTTGAGCTGTTTTAGCTGGAGCAGAAATGTCATAACCGTATTTAGCAGCCATCTCTTTAATTTGGCCTAATGCGCGATGTTGATCTGCAATTTCTTCACGACGTTGCATGGTCATTTGTAAATCAACGCCATTTTCAAAATCTGCTTGTAATGAGTTAAATTGAGCAAATTTATCTTGCATTAGGAAGTCGATACCATAAAGCGCGACACGACGATAGTCACCAATAATACGGCCTCGTCCATAAGCATCAGGTAGTCCAGTTATCACACCTGATTTACGGCAACGAAGAATATCTGGTGTATAAATATCAAAAACGCCTTGGTTATGAGTTTTACGATATTCAGTAAAGATTTTTTTAACTGCAGGATCAAGCTCACGATTATAGGCTTTACAAGAACCTTCAATCATTTTAATTCCACCAAATGGAATCATCGCTCTTTTTAGTGGTTTTTCTGTTTGTAAGCCAACAATTTTTTCTAAATCTTTCTCAATATAGCCTGCATCGTGCGCAGTAATTGTTGAAATAACGCTGGTGTCAAAGTCAACAGGAGCATGGGTAGCATTTTCAATTTTAATGCCATCCATTACTTTATCCCATAATTTAGTAGTTGCATCAGTTGCACCTGCTAAGAAAGACTCGTCACCCTCATAAGGTGTATAGTTTTTTTGAATAAACTCTCGGACATTGACATTTGTCTGCCAGTCACCGTCTTTAAAGCCTTTCCAAGCAGCTGCTTGTACTTCGTTTAAATTACTCATAATTATGTTACCTCAAATTAAAAAAAACTTTATTCACCCTATACATAAGGGCAAATAATATAAAATCAATGCGCTTTACGTAAATAAAGTCCCCAGTAAGATAGAGCGACAGCAAACCCACCTAGAATATTACCTATTGTAACAGGAATTAAATTATTAATTAAGAAGTGCTCAATGGTTAAGCTATTAAATGTATCTGGCGATACTCCAGTCATAGCCCAAAAATCTGGAGTTGCAAAATGATGAATGACCATTCCCATCGGGATCATAAACATATTTGCAATACTATGTTCAAAACCATTACCAACAAACATTGCAATTGGGAAGATCATCACTAACATTTTATCTAAAAGTGTTCGTCCTGCGTAGCTTAACCAAACTGCTAGGCAAACCATTAAGTTAGCCAAAAAGCCTAAGCACACAGCTTCAATGAATGAATGGTGTAATTTATGATCGGCGGTTTGTAATATATTTAGTCCCCATTGTCCGTTCATTGTCATATGCTGAGCCGAAAACCAAATTACTGCAACAAAAAAGAGCGCACCAATAAAATTACCGATATAAACCAACACCCAATTACGTATCATTTGATACCAAGTAATTCGACGAGTCATTTTAGGTAAGATAGTTAACACTGTTGAAGTAAAAAGATCTGCGCCACATGCAATAACGAGCATTAATCCTAATGAAAAGGATGCTCCGCCAACGTATTTTAATACGCCTGATGCAGCTTCGCCTGATACGCTAGTTGTGATAAGAATATATGACACGAAGCCTATTGAAATAAAGACACCGGCAGTAATAGCTGAAAATAGAGTTGTTAATGGTGTTTTATTTACTTTGTAATGGGCAGTATTTTCTGCTGTAGACGTCATCTCAGCAGGAGATAAAGAAGATACAACATTATTAGTACTCAAAACTAATATCCTCAAAAAAACAATGGTTTTATGAGGCGCATAGTATACGCTGAATTTGAATGAGATCACTATTTTTTTCTAATAAAAAATTAACAAAATAATAACATATTATTTTATTTCTATTTTTACTGAATTCTTAATTTGCACTTATCTTTAGACTATTATTTGCTATATTGAAAATTTAATTTTATCAACGTGATTTACCCTCTTAGCGATTTTATCAGTGACTATTTTATTCAAAACTGTACTGCATGCTAAAATGGCGTATAATGGCCGGATATTTTCTTTATATTTATTCATAATAAAAAAACAGGTCCTTAATTATGTTAGATCCTAATTTACTGCGTAATGAGCTAGATTTAGTTGCACAAAAATTGGCACGTCGAGGATATAAATTAGACGTAGATACCATTCGTGAGCTAGAAGATAAACGTAAAATTTTACAAGTTGAAACCGAAAACTTACAGGCGGAAAGAAATGCCCGCTCGAAATCTATTGGTGAGGCGAAAGCTCGCGGTGAAGATATCTCGTCAGTACGTGAAGATGTCAATAAATTAGGTAACAAGTTAGATGCTACTAAAAAAGAGTTAGATGAATTACTTACTCAAATCAAGGATATCTATTCAGCGATCCCTAATATTCCTGATGATAATGTCCCTGATGGTAAAGATGAGAGTAATAATGTTGAAGTATCGCGTTTTGGTACACCAAAACAATTCAATTTTCCTGTTCAAGATCATGTTGCATTAGGTGAAAAATTTGGTGGACTTGACTTTGCAGCAGCAGTTAAATTAACTGGTGCTCGGTTTGTTGTAATGAAAGGTCAAATTGCACGTTTACATCGCGCTATCGCTCAGTTTATGCTTGATTTACATACCGAGCAACATGGCTATAGTGAAATGTATGTGCCTTACTTAGTTAATCAAGCTACGCTTTATGGCACAGGGCAATTACCTAAATTTGGGAAGGATCTTTTTCATACGACGCCGTTAGAAGAAGAAGCTGATACCAGTAATTATGGTTTAATTCCAACCGCGGAAGTGCCCGTTACAAATCTTGTTCGTGATGAAATCCTTGATGAAGATACTTTACCACTTAAAATGACGGCTCATACGCCATGTTTTCGCTCTGAAGCTGGTTCTTATGGTCGAGATACCCGTGGTTTAATTAGAATGCATCAATTTGATAAAGTTGAACTAGTACAAATTGTCAAACCAGAAGAATCTATGCAGGCATTGGAAGAATTAACCTCTCATGCCGAAAAAGTTTTACAATTATTAGATTTACCTTATCGTAAGATTGTACTTTGTACTGGAGATATGGGATTTGGTGCTCGTAAAACTTATGATTTAGAAGTTTGGGTTCCCGCTCAAAACACTTATCGAGAAATATCATCTTGTTCAAATATGTGGGATTTCCAAGCGCGTCGTATGCAAGCACGCTACCGAAGTAAAGCCGATAATAAAACACATTTAGTTCATACTTTAAATGGTTCAGGCCTTGCTGTTGGTCGTACTTTAGTCGCAATTATGGAAAATTATCAACAAGCCGATGGTAAAATTAAAGTACCGGCAGTTCTTCTTCCTTATATGCGCGGCGTAGAATATATCGGTTAGCTGTATCAATTATTTAATGATAGCGTTAATTATTTAATTAACGCTATTTTTTTATTTAAAGTTTATTATTGAGAATGAGAAATGTATAAGGGCATATTATTATCATTAGTCGCATCTTGCCTTTTTGGATTGGTTTACTATTATCCTGTCCTTCTAAAGCCCCTTTCCGTTGTAGATATTTTTTGTTGGCGGCTTTTAATGTCATTTCCGGCTATTGTGCTACTGGTTTTTGCCGAGAGACAGTGGCAGGCGATTGTCGATCTATTTAAACGTGTTAAAGCTCAGCCATTATTGCTTTTAGCGCTTATATTCTCTGCCTTATTGATTGCTATTCAAATGTTGATTTTTGTATGGGCACCATTAAGTGGTAAAGCTTTGTCAACATCATTGGGCTACTTTATGTTGCCACTTACTATGGTGATATCGGGGCGTGTTTTTTATAAAGAACGTTTTAGTTTTTTGCAAAAAATAGCGGTAGCCCTTGCATTTATTGGCGTTATATCTGAAGTCTATATTACAGGAGCTTTTTCATGGGAGACTGTAATAATTTGTGTCGGTTATCCTATCTATTTTATGTTTCGTCGCTATATGAACATTGATGGCATTGCTGGAACTTTTTCTGACTTTTTCTTTATTGCTCTCGGCTGCCTGATCTATTTTATCATTGAGTATGATATGCAAAAAATTGTCGATGATGTCGTTAATTTTCATATCTATATCCCTTTACTTGGTATTATTACGGCGATTGCATTTGCCGCGTATTTTTCAGCAAGCCGTTTATTACCTCTAGGTTTATTTGGTTTACTTGGTTATGTTGAACCTATCTTACTTGCCATTGTTTCAATTGCATTTTTACATGAAACAATCTCACCCGAACACTTGATCCCATATGGATTAATTTGGGGCGCAGTATGTGTGTTAATAATTGAAGGCCTTATTTATACTTTACGTAATTTTAAATACAAACGTATAAAATAAAATCCTCATATATATGAGGATTTTAGCGTGTTTAATTATTTATAACTATTTTTGTCTTGCGATAAGTGCAGAACTCATTTCGCGGCTCATCTGACGTAATAGTTGCTCGGTTGTATCCCAACTTATACAAGCATCAGTTACCGATACGCCGTATTTCATCTCATTTTTTGGTTGTTCCGAAGATTGGCTGCCCTCACAAAGATTACTTTCGATCATGACACCAATAATTGAGTTATTACCTTGTTTGATTTGCTCTATTATCGAATCGGCAACAATCGATTGGCGACGATAGTCTTTATTTGAATTACCATGACTACAGTCGATCATCAAGTTAGCTCGCAGGCCTGATTTACTCATTTGTGCTTCGCAGGCAGTTACGTTTTGTGCATCAAAATTAGGTGTTTTGCCGCCTCGTAAAATAACGTGACCATGAGGATTACCGTCAGTTTGTAGTACACTCACTTGGCCTTGTTGGTTCATTCCAACAAAGCGATGTGGCATTGATGCCGATTTCATTGCATTAATCGCTACATCTAAATTACCATCTGTACCATTTTTAAAACCAACTGGCATAGAAAGGCCCGATGCCATTTCTCTATGCGTTTGGGATTCAGTCGTTCTAGCTCCAATTGCAGACCAGCTAATCAAATCACCAATATATTGTGGTGTATTGGGATCAAGAGCTTCAGTTGCAATAGGCAGTCCTATTTCTGTAATATCGAGAAGTAATTTTCTGGCTTTTTTTAAGCCATACTCGATATCAAATGAGCTATCCATATGCGGATCATTGATTAATCCTTTCCAACCGACCGTTGTTCTTGGTTTTTCAAAATAAACACGCATAACAATAAAAAGATGCGCGCTTAATTCGTCAGATAGTTTTTTTAGCTTATGGGCGTATTCAATTGCTGATTGTGAATCGTGAACAGAGCATGGTCCACAAACAACAAGTAAGCGTGGATCTTTGCGTTCTAATATATTAACTATATCTTGTCTTGACTCTGCAATTTGGTTTTCTAAATGAGTATTTAATGGATAAAGCTTTTTTATATCATCAGGTGTAATAAGTTGCTGCTCGCTTTTAATACGAATATTATTTAATTTATCTTTTAACATGATATTAACCTTTAAACTATTATCGTTGTGGTAAAATTCTTACGGGTGTAAGAAAATATTTACAACTGTACGGTATCTATGTAAACATAAAATTTAATATTAGTAAATAGCTTTATATCAATGTTTTTATTAACACTAAAGTGTAAATTATTTATTACACTTTCTGGGGCGTTATTAAGCTGCTTAAAATCGCTTAATTCGCATTAGGTATGTCTTATCAAATTGTAAATTAGCCCATTATTTTATCGCGAAACATAAAAAATACTGCACCAAGCAAGCA
The DNA here is from genome assembly GCA_036251935.1 of Orbaceae bacterium lpD04. Lineage (NCBI taxonomy): Bacteria > Pseudomonadati > Pseudomonadota > Gammaproteobacteria > Orbales > Orbaceae > Orbus > Orbus wheelerorum. Next base: position 621,481 of record CP133967.1, read on the forward strand.
CAAACCAGCCCAAACATAGTCAAGTCTAAAAGGTTCTTTTAGTACAAATAGTGAGAAGGGGATAAAAACACTTAAACTCAACACTTCTTGAATAATTTTGAGTTGTCCTGCTGATGCAACTTCATATCCAATACGATTAGCTGGCACTTGCAGTAGATATTCAAATAAGGCAATTCCCCAGCTAACTAATGCGGCAACAATCCAAGTTTTATCGTGAAAGTACTTTAAATGGCCATACCAAGCGAATGTCATAAAAAGATTACTAAGTGTTAGCATACCGATGGTAATAAAGATAGGATTCATAATAAGAAGACCAAAATAAGAAATAGAATCAATTGATTGCAAATATACATTAACATCAATAACGAAACAATAACGCTTAAATTTTTTATTTTATTAATATTAAATTCGTTAGCCAGTATTTATTGGGCTAACGAATTATTCTTTATTTTTGAAAATAAATAATCAAATTATGTTGAGTGATGTTATTCAGTAAGTAAGTTTTAAGCCAATAACACCAGCAAGTATCATGAATAAACAACATAATCGAAAAAAGCTTAATGACTCATTAAAGAGTAAAATACCGATGATAGTTGAACCAATAATACCAACACTCGTCCACACAGCATAAGAAGTTGCCATTGGTAGTGTCTTCATTGCATAAGAAAGCAAGAAAAAACTAAAAGCCATTGTTATCACGGTAATAATACTTGGTACTGCGCGAGTGAAACCTTGACTGTATTTTAGACTAATAACCCAAATAATTTCGAAAAATCCAGCGATAAGAAGATAGACCCATGCCATATTTTATTCCTTTATTAAAGAATTAGGGTCGTCCCTATTGTTAATAAAACCCTGTTAGGTCGTCCTAATAAGGTATAAAGTAGGTTAAAACTCATTATAAACCATCTAATTATATAGTGGCTACCTCGTTAAATCTATATCCCGATAATAGAAATAGAATCTATTTATCAAACAAGTAATTACCTGCTAAAATAACTAGCAGTAAATTAATTATTGCTTGGAGTTAAGCAAATGAGATTATGTGATCGAGATATAGAGGCTTATTTAGCAGAAGGAAAGCTAAAAATAATACCTCAACCTGCAGTGAGTAGCATTAATGGTGCAACGGTTGATGTAAGGCTTGGTAATCAATTTAGAACATTTCGTGAACATACTGCCGCCTATATTGATTTAAGTGGCCCGAAAGAGGAAGTTTCTGCATCACTTGAACGGGTAATGAGTGATGAAATAGTTCTAGCTCAAGGCGATGCGTTCTATCTTCATCCAGGAGAGCTTGCATTAGCGGTAACGCTAGAGTCAGTTACAATACCCGATAATTTAGTTGGTTGGCTTGATGGCCGTTCGTCTCTTGCAAGATTAGGCCTAATGGTCCATGTTACAGCTCACCGTATAGATCCTGGTTGGGATGGGCAAATAGTATTAGAGTTCTATAATTCAGGTAAATTGCCGTTAGCATTGAGACCAGGAATGACAATTGGGGCACTCAGTTTTGAAACATTAAGTGGGCCGGCTGCAAGACCTTATAATCGACGTCAAGACGCCAAATATAAAGGTCAGCAAGGTGCTGTTGCTAGTCGAATTGACAAAGATTAATAGAAGGAATTAAGTCGATGGTTAAGAAAATATTACTCACATTGTTTATTTTGATCGTTATTGCTGTTGCAGGTGTAGTTGCTTTAGTTATGTTTGTTGATCCAAATAATTTTAGGGGATTTATTTCAAGTACAGTTAAAGAACAAACCGGTTATGAGTTAACGATTGAGGGCGATTTACGTTGGCATGTTTGGCCACAAATTAGTATTTTGACTGATTCTGTACGATTAGTTGATACTGGCGCTAAAAAGCCGATTTTAACAGCAGATAATATGCGTCTTGACGTCGAATTATTACCTTTATTTTCAAAAGAGTTAGTTGTTAAAAATGTATTAGTTAAAGCCGCGATAATTAATATCACTGACGATAGTAAAGGTAATATTGCAAATGGTAATAAACCAACGACAACAGTGAATAAAACACAAACTCCAGATAAAAAAGACTCTGGTTCTGCATGGTCGTTTTCATTGAATAAGCTTGACATTGCTGATAGTACTGTTGTTTATCAACAAGATAAAGATATTATTAATTTTAGAGATATTGATATTTCGGTTGTTCAAAAAGATAACCGTAATGTGGAGCTAAATTTAAGTGGTAGTGTTAATCGTGACCAACAAGATTTCATTTACTCCTTAAACGCTGATGTTAATTTAGCTAACTTTCCTAAAACCGCAAAAATTGATTTAAATAAATTATCTTACGATTATAAAGGTGTTGGGGTTCCTACCGGACAATTAAAAGGTGAAGTAAAAGCAACATTTAATTATCAGCAATCACCATTAACATTAGATATTAAAGATTTTACTTTAACGTTAAACGACAATACTATTACGGGTCAATTAAAAGCTGATTTAAACAAAAAACCTTATTTTGAGGCTCTATTTCAGTCTGATAAATTTGATTTAACCCCATTTTTGGCGTCTAACACCAATCAAAAAAATGGTAATGTAAATCAATCATCACAAAATGGACCCGTTGTTGTTAGTAAAAATACCAAAAGTAATGAACTGGCATTTTTACAAACTTTTGATGCTAAATTTAATCTTACCATTAATCAGCTTTTAGCTAATAAACTAACCGTTAATAATTTCGTTATTGATGCAACGAATAAAGACGGAATTGCAACGCTTAATAAAATTAATCTAGATGTCGCAAATGGTCATATTGTGGCCAGTGGTATTGCTAATGGTAAGCAATCGACTACTGCAATTAAATTATCAACCAAAGTATCGGATATTGATTTAGGTGACTTATTAAGTCAGTTAGCATTAACGAATAATTTTAAGGGGCAGTTTAATGCTGACGGTCAAATTACAACCGATACTATTGATACTGATAAAATTGTAGATGACTTAACTGGTGATTTAGCAATAAAAATTAGTAATGCACGTTTTGAAAATCTTAATATTCAAAATATTATTCAAGCAGCGGTTTCACAATACTCTAAAGAATCAGTTACCACAGATCAGTATCAAAAATATACTGAGTTAAGCGAAATAAGTACTAATGCAAAACTGGCTAATGGTAATGCCAATTTATCATCAATTAAGGCGCTTTCGGCAACATTAGATGTTACAGGTGATGGGCGAATTGGTTTGAGTCAGCAAGATCTAGATATCAATTTACAAGTTAAAATCTTAAGTGGATGGAACGGCGATAGTAAGACTATTCAAAAATTGCAACAAATAGCAATTCCATTACGGCTTTATGGTTCATTTGATGAGTTACACTACCAAGTTGTAGCAGAAAAACTTATCAAAGATGTATTGAATAATAAATTACAAAATGAACTTGATAAATTAAAAGGACGCTTAGGTAGCAATAATCAAGCTGATACCGATGCTCAAACTGAAGCATCAGATACAGAAAGTTCAAGTGATAAGACAAAAGCTAAACAACTTATTGGTGGTTTACTTAATAAGATTAAATAAGCTCAATTTTTGTTATTTATCAATGCAATTAAAACGCCATAAACATGGCGTTTTTTCATTATAATGATACCTTACAACAATATTATAACGAAAATGGTATAGATATAGAATAATGTAATAAATTATGCACTGATATATTGAGGTAAAAGGAATTTATTTCAATTTTACACTGACTAAAAGCGTAATTTTATGATATAATTTGGTATCTTTTTGTTTATATTTTATCTAGTGAGAAAGTGGTTTTATGACCGATTTATCTAAAGTTGAACTAGCCAAAGAAATTACGCCTGTTGATATCGAAGAAGAATTAAAAACATCTTATCTTGATTATGCTATGTCAGTTATTGTTGGGCGAGCATTACCAGATGTGCGAGATGGACTTAAACCCGTCCATCGCCGCGTTCTTTTTGCGATGAACGTATTAGGTAATGATTGGAATAAAGCCTATAAAAAATCGGCTCGTGTTGTTGGGGATGTGATAGGTAAATATCATCCACATGGTGATACAGCGGTATATGATACGATTGTTCGTATGGCGCAGCCTTTTTCTCTTCGATATATGTTAGTCGATGGGCAAGGTAACTTTGGTTCTGTCGATGGTGACTCAGCTGCGGCAATGCGTTATACCGAAATTCGTATGTCAAAAATTGCCCATGAATTGTTGGCTGACTTAGAAAAAGAGACCGTCAATTTTGTTCCCAACTACGATGGCACTGAACAGATCCCAGATGTTCTACCAACCAAAATACCTGCTTTATTAGTTAATGGTTCGTCGGGTATTGCTGTTGGTATGGCGACAAATATTCCACCACATAATTTAGGTGAAGTCATTAATGGTTGTCTTGCATTTATTGAAGATGAGAATATTACTGTTGATGGTTTAATGGTTCATATTCCTGGCCCTGACTTTCCTACTGCTGCAATGATCAATGGCCGAAAAGGTATTGAAGACGCTTATAAAACAGGCCGTGGTAAGGTTTATATTCGTTCTAAAGCTGAAGTTCAAGCAGATGAAAAAACTGGCCGTGAAACAATCATTGTGCATGAATTACCTTATCAGGTAAATAAAGCAAGATTAATTGAAAAAATTGCTGAACTAGTTAAAGATAAAAAAGTTGAAGGAATTTCTGCATTACGTGATGAATCAGATAAAGATGGTATGCGTATCGTTATCGAAATAAAACGTGATGCTGTTGGTGAAGTTGTTCTAAACAATCTTTATTCATTAACTCAATTACAAGTCACTTTCGGTATGAATATGGTTGCTCTACACAAAGGACAACCAAAATTATTGACGTTACGCGATATGATTGAGGCTTTCGTTTTACATCGCCGTGAAGTTGTAACGCGTAGAACTATTTTCGAACTACGCAAAGCACGCGAACGAGCTCATGTATTAGAAGGTCTTGCGATTGCTTTAGCCAATATTGATCCCATCATTGAATTAATTCGAAGTGCAGCGACGCCAGCTGAAGCCAAAGAAAAACTACTTGCTCGCGCTTGGCAGTTAGGTAATGTTGCATCAATGCTTGAAAAAGCAGGTAATGATGCTGCAAGGCCTGAAGATCTTGCGCCAGAGTTTGGTATTCGCGATGGCAATTACTATTTATCTGAGGCACAGGCTCAAGCTATATTAGAACTTCGTTTACATCGTTTAACTGGGCTTGAACATGAAAAGATTCTAGATGAATATAAAACGTTATTAGTCCAAATTGCAGAGTTATTATATATTTTAGCGAGCCCTGAGCGTTTGATGGAAGTGATTCGCGAAGAGCTTGAAAGTATTAAAGCGCAGTTCCAAGATGCAAGGCGCACTGAGATCACTGCAAGTACAGCTGATATTAATATTGAAGATTTAATTGCGCAAGAAGATGTTGTCGTAACTTTATCTCATCAAGGGTATGTTAAATATCAACCGTTATCGGATTATGAAGCGCAGCGTCGTGGCGGTAAAGGTAAGTCTGCAACTAAAATTAAAGAAGAAGATTTTGTTGAGAAGTTATTAGTTGCCAATACCCATGATACTATTTTATGCTTCTCAAGCCGTGGCCGTTTATATTGGATGAAAGTCTATCAATTACCAGAGGCTAGCCGCGGTGCTAGAGGACGTCCAATCATTAACTTATTACCATTAGAAGCTAATGAGCGCATTACGGCAATCTTACCAGTTAAAGAGTTTGATGATGAACATGGTGTCTTTATGGCAACTGCGCAAGGTACCGTTAAGAAAACATCACTAATTGAATTTAGCCGTCCACGAAGTGGTGGCATTATCGCAATTAATTTACGTGATGATGATGAACTTATTGGCGTTGATTTAACGAGTAATGATCCATCAGCAATTCTTGATGATGAAGAGTTAAACGATGATGCAATTGTTGAAGAGATTGAATCTGAAGAGGAAGAATCGACAGAAGCCTCTAGCAGTGAAGATATTATGTTGTTCTCGGCTAATGGTAAAGTTGTTCGATTCCCGGCAAATAAAGTTCGAACAATGGGGCGCACTGCCGCAGGTGTTCGAGGGATCAAGCTTGATAAAGATGATAAAGTCGTATCATTAATTGTTCCTCGAGGTGATGGTGCAATATTAACTGCAACACAAAACGGTTATGGTAAACGTACGGAACAAACATCTTACCCAACAAAGTCTAGGGCGACTAAAGGGGTTATTTCAATTAAAGTTAGTGAAAGAAATGGCTTAGTTGTTGGCGCAGTACAAGTTGCAGACAGTGATCAAATTATGCTTATTACTGATGCTGGAACATTAGTTCGAACTCGAGTTTCAGAAGTCAGTATTGTTGGTCGTAATACACAAGGTGTTACATTAATAAGAACGGCAGAAAATGAAAAAGTTGTCGGTTTACAGCGCGTTGCTGAAACAGATGATGAAAGCATGCTAGATAGTGAGGTGACTATCTCACCTGAGCTACAGCAAGAATAATATCTCTTTAAACATAAAGGATTAGCGTGTGACTAATCCTTTTTTTTCTAAAAATATTTACACAATTATAATTATTATAGGAATAAGTATGTCATTGATCTTACGAAAATTTTGCCAAAGTTTAGCTTGGCAAATACTATTTGCGTTGGTGTTAGGTGTTGCCTTAGGCGCTATTTTGAATATTATTTCATATGAGTCACACTCATTATACCCATACTACCAATTTACTATCGTAAATATCTTACAACCCGCGGGTAATATTTTTATTAGTATGATTAAAATGATTGTATTGCCAATTATTTTAAGTACTTTAACCTTAGGAATAGCTGGGCTTGGCGGTTCAAAACGATTAGGTACTTTGGGTTTTAAAACTATACTTTATTTTGAAGTTATCACGACTATTGCAATTTTATTGGGCCTGTTGTTCGGTAATATTTTTAGCCCAGGTGTTGGTGTTGACTCAGCACAACTTGGTCACGCAGATGTATCAAAGTATATTTCTCAGAGCTCAGAACTAAGCGATAAACCTCATGGTTTAATCGTCATGATCCTTGATATGATCCCATCAAATATTTTTAAAGCAATGAGTAATGGTGAAATACTTCCAGTCATTTTCTTTTGTGTATTTTTTGGTCTAGGTTTAATGCAGCTACCCGATAAGCAGCGTGAACCATTTGTGGCTTTTTTGAAAGTGATCTCTGATACGATGTTCAAAGTAACAAATATTATTATGCGTTACGCACCAATTGGTGTCTTTGCATTAATGACGGTAACAATTGCTAAATATGGTTTCGCCTCATTATTGCCATTATTAAAGTTAGTTGCCGTTGTTTATATTGCAATGATAGTATTTACTGTTGGTGTATTGGGATTAGTATGTAAACTATGTAAGTTTAATATTTTTATGCTACTGCGAATACTAAAAGAAGAATTAATTATTGCGTTTTCTACTGCGAGTTCAGAGACTGCACTGCCTAAAATTATTGAAAAAATGGAAGCCTATGGCGCGCCTAAATCAGTTACAAGCTTTGTGATCCCAACTGGTTATTCGTTTAATTTAGATGGTTCAACCCTTTATCAAAGTATTACTGTAATTTTCTTAGCTCAACTATTTAATATTGATCTCTCGATTATGCAACAGATCATTATTGTTATTACGTTAATGATTGCGTCAAAAGGTATTGCTGGTGTACCTGGAGCCTCTATTTTAGTGTTATCTGCAACACTAGGCAGTGTTGGCATACCACTTGAAGGTATCGGTTATATTATGGGTGTCGAGCGCATTTTAGATATGGGAAGAACGGTAGTTAATGTTGTTGGTAATGCGCTTGCTGCAATTGTAATTGCTCGTTGGGAACATATATTTGACGATAATAAAGCACGTTGTTACGAGCAAGATTATATTCATAATCGAATAAAAGAGTAGTTTGATTATCAATAATAAAAAAAGCCAATGATTACATTGGCTTTTTTTATCTAATTTTAGTTAATTTATTAACCTAATAATAACGCATCATCAGTAATTTCTTCACCACGCGTTTTTTCAAACATATTAAGCAGATCAGTCACCGTCATACGTTTTCGTTCCTCTCCAGATACATCTAAAACGACTTTTCCTTGATGTAACATAACGGTTCGAGTGCCATACTCAAGTGCTTGTTTCATAGAATGAGTCACCATCATGGTAGTTAATTTACTTTCTTCAACCATTTTTGCTGTCAGTTCTAACACAAACTGTGCCGTTTTCGGATCAAGAGCTGCGGTATGCTCATCAAGTAGCAATATTTTAGATGATTGTAATGTTGACATTAATAAGCTAACGGCTTGCCTTTGTCCGCCTGATAATAATCCCATCATGTCTGATAGACGATTTTCTAAACCCAAATTAAGAACAGTGAGCTTATCTTTAAATAATTGTCGCAGATGATTATTTAATGCTGGTTTTAATCGTTGTTTTTGGCCTCTGTTATAGGCAAGCGCTAAATTTTCTTCAATAGTCAAGTTTTCACAGGTACCAATCATTGGATCTTGAAATACTCTAGCTACCATTCCTGCTCTTTTCCAAGCTGGTAAACGAGATACATCTTTATCATTAATTATTACATAGCCAGTGTCAGCGATAAGATCACCACTAATTACATTTAATAGCGAGCTTTTTCCTGCACCATTACTACCAATTATAGTAACAAATTCACTTTCTTTAATATTTAAATCTAACCCACGCAGTACATGATTTTCAATTGGCGTACCGGCGTTAAAAGTCAGCTGTAATGCTTCAACTTTTATCATGCTGATTTTCCTCGTTTACGTAGCCATTTTTTTAGTTGTTTCGGTAACACTAGTGCTAATACAACTAAAATAGCAGTGATCAAATTAAGATCTTCTGTGCCGATACCAATACTTTGCAATAACTCATTACCTAGTGCAATTGCAATAAATAAACGATATAAGATAGAGCCAATGATAACCGATAATAAAATAACCCACATACGTTTCGCGGGGAATACGCTTTCACCGATAATTATTGATGCAAGCCCAATCACGATTGTACCAACGCCAATAGTGATATCAGCGCCACCTTGTGTTTGCACAAATAGTGAGCCACCTAAAGCAATTAGGCCATTTGAAATAGCCATCCCTAAGATTGTTATACCACCGGTTGGGATCCCTTGTGCTTTAGCCATACGGGCATTTGTACCTGTCGCGCGTAATGCGAGTCCTTTTTGAGTATTTAAAAAACTATTTACTAACCACCATAAGACAAGCACAAACCCTAATATCATTAGGGGCTGAACAATATATTGATTGGTATAATCGGCATTAATAAAAGGTGAAAAGATTGTTTTAGCATCAAGTAACGATAGGTTTGGTGAACCAGCCATGCGAGACGTTTCATCCATAATATATGGACCTAAGCCTAAAATGCGCAGATTAATTGAATATAATCCAATCATCACAATAATACTCGACAACAGTTGCAAAATATTGAGTTTTACATACAGCCAACCAGTTATCATACCCGCAATGCAGCCACCAAGTGTGCCTAGTAGGGTTGCAATCCAAGGATCAACGCCTGTATATAAACATAAACCACAAATTGCCCCGCCTAATGGAAAGCTTCCATCTGCGGTTAAATCAGGAAAATCGAGTAAACGAAATGAAATAAAAACACCAAGACTGACTAAAGCATAAATAAGCCCAATCTCAAGCGAACCTAAAAAAAATTCAAATGACATTCAAGTATCCTAAACTTATTAAGTTGCTTAAAGTTAAGCAACTATTATTTTATATTTTATTTTTCTACAATTTCAGCAGCCATATTCAAGATTTCATCTGATAGTATGACGCCTTGTCTTTGCGCTGCTTTTGTATTAATAATGAGCTTTGTTACGTTCCCAACTTGTGGTGGAATATCACCTGGCTTTTCACCATTAAGGATCCGAATGACAATTTTACCAGCTTGCCGCCCTAAATCATAGTAGCTCATCCCCAACGCAGCAATGGCTCCACGATGTGCTGAATCTGGATCTGAGGCAACTAATGGTAGTTTACTTTCATTAGCTACTTTTACTAATGATTCATAAGCCGAAACCACATTATTGTCTGTCGTAGTATAAATTATATCAACTTTACCTTTAAGACTTTTTGCAGCTGTTGGGATATCTGATGTCCGTTGTGCTGGAGCTGCAATAATTTTAATTCCTTTTGCGCTTAACATCTCTTGTAGCTGTTTTAATACAATCGTTGAATTTACTTCTCCAGGACTATATACATATCCGATAGATTTTATTTCTGGATTTATTTTTAGCATGATCCCAATTTGGGTTTCTAATGATAATGCATCTGAAACTCCAGTAACGTTAGTTTTTGATGCATTCCAACTAGGTGTCAATTTCGCAACAACGGGATCAGTAACGGCAGTAAATACAATTGGAATTGTTTTCGTAGTAGCCGCTAATGCTTGTGAGCTAGGCGTTCCAATTCCAACGATAACATCAGGTTTGCTTGCAACAAACTGTTTTGCGATTTGTGCGGCATTGGCGCTGCTACCTTGGGCACTTTGATATTGTAATTTTAAGTTCTGACCTACAATATAACCATTATTTTTTAACTCATCTTCAACTCCTTTTCTAACATTATCTAATGCAGGGTGCTCAACGATTGCGGTAATAGCAACGTATTTAACTTCATTCTCACTTGCGAATAGTGTAAAAGGTAATATCAGTAGGCAAATAACCGCTATTAATGATGTAAATAGAGTATTTTTAGTATTGTACATTTTATGTCCTGTAAATATTTTGTTACATTATAAAAAATATTATAGCTACTATAAAACAAATTTTATTGTTTATCTAGCGTTATAGTATCAATATAGATGTTCATTTTTTTTTACATAAACATAAAATGTTAATAAGATCTTTAATAATTGCTATTTTGCATTAATAACTCGATATGCCGATTGAATAACTTCATTTGACAAAACAACACCTTGACGTCTAGCTGCTTCAAGATTAATTACTAAATGGGTTTCTTGCCCTGTTTCTGGAGCTATTTGACCTGGCTTCTCACCATTAAGAATACGAATCACTAATTTACCTGATTGACGACCTACATCATAATAACTCATCCCAAAAGCGGCAACTGCACCTCGTTCTATTGCATCTGGAAATGAAGCTAGTAATGGAATTTTATTTTCGTTAGCAACTTTTACCAATGCTTCATAAGCAGATACAACATTATTGTCAGTTGTTGTGTAGATAAGATCAACTTTACCTTTAAGGCTTTTGGCTGCGGTTGGAATATCAGCTGTGCGCTGTGCAGGAACTGCCACAATATTAATATTTTGCTTAATTAGTTGTTCTTGTAGTTCTTTTAATACAATAGTTGAATTTACTTCACCAGGACTATAAACATATCCTACAGTTTTAAGATTAGGTACAATTTTTTTCATAAATGCAATTTGTGGTTGAATCTCTAAGTAATCCGATACACCGGTGATGTTCGTTCCTGTTGGTGAGAATGATTTCATCAATTTTGCTGCGACAGGATCTGTGATCCCAGCAAAGACTAAAGGAATTGTTTTTGTTGATGCAGCAACTGCTTGAGCACTAGGTGTTGCGATTGCAACAATTACATCAGGTTTATTTGCCACAAACTGTTTAGCAATTTGCGCTGCATTAGCGCTACTACCTTGGGCACTTTGATATTGTATAATCAGGTTATCATTAAGTTTATAGCCCTGAGCTATTAGCTCATCTTTTACACCATCACGGATCTCATCAAGTGATGGATGCTCAACAATTGCAGTAATGGCTACGGTTTTAACTTGACTTGCGTAACTAATAAATGGGGTTAAACATGTTATGACTAAACATAACACTGAACTAATCGATTTTTTTAACATTTTGCTTTAAGTATCTTTAAACTAGTACGTTGATTTTTTATTGTAGCGATAATAATCGTAAATGTTAAGCCTTTTTATTTAATTTTATGAGGGGATAGTAAGGATAGATTTAGTTTTTAAATTAAATAATATATTGAGCATCGTAATATAACGGTACTCAATTTAAAATTTAATACAATTAGAATAATAAAACATACGGCCTATTTTTTTGAGTAATAGGGCTTAGTATATTGTTTATTAAAATTGTATAATTAGCTTACTGAAAATAACAATGGATTCATCCCACTCTTAGAAAAATTCTCTTTTTCAGTTTCCATATCAAGCATTAACGAATTAATATCATCAGCTACAACATCTAAATGAGTGTCAAGTTCTTGATTGAAAACTTTCAGATAGCTATGACAGTTTTCACAGCATTCGGTTTTTATTGCAGAAAGTTCCTGATCAAATGAGTAATACGTGATATTTTCTAGATTATCACAATTAGTACATTTTGCTCTTGGCACGTACCACTCACTTTCACAAAGGCTGCAATGTAAATAACGTAAACCGATATTATTTCCAAGGTGTATAACACTTGCAATAGGACTACTTTGGCAAATAGGGCAATGCCAACGTTGTTCGCCAAACTCAGCAACGGCTTTACCCGGTAATTGACTTGCTAATTGAGTATAATAAAGCGATAACGCTGACCAAATAAATAGTGATTCATTACTATTAACTTGATTAAACTGGCTATTTAATAATTTTTCGGCTTTATCTAGCAGCTGCGTTTTGTTATTCTTTTTAAGATTATTTATCGTATCCGCTATTGCTTCATTAAGTGTTTGAGCCTCATCCATAATTGGATAAAGATACTTGAGCCATTGATCGGTTAGAGCGAAGTTTTTTATTGATAATGGTGGAACATTATTTTTGACACCTTGTTTAACTAATTCATTAAGATTTTGCTCAATTGGCATTGTACGAATAAGTTCTGCTTGTTTACTTACAATTTTAATACAGAAATTAAGGTAATCAGAAAATGGGCTATTTTTAGCTAGTTCAGACATCCGTTTCATACGGTTTGTATAAAGAACTTTAGGGGCAGGATAAAAAAGTAATGGTAATTTACTAATAATACCTGTTTTTTCATTTTGTTCTTCAAGCTGTTCTTGGGGAACAATTTTTATACTCATATTCAACCTATTTAAAAATGGTTTAATTTAAACGACTTCAGTAATCGAGGGATTAATTACAAGATGACTCGATGATTATTTATCAAGTCATCTTTAAATAAGATTTAGCTCTTTATTACGCCGTTTTTTGATTCTTTAGTTGCATTCTCTGAAGATTCGGCTTTTAGCTCAGCTTCATAAACCTTCGCCATTTCCTCTTCATACCATTTTGAGTGATTCTTTCTAGCCCAAGCTCTAGATACATAGCCTGTAATCATTCCCTTGATTGAGCCTTTAACCCAAATAGCCATATAAGCGTGACCGATGATTAATAAAATCAGACCAATTGCCGCTAATGAGTGAAAAAATATCGCAATACGAATAATTTCAATTGGAAAATATTCAGCGAAGTAACGGCGCCACATAATAAGCCCAGTAATGAATAAGACTGTTATAAGGCCCATAATGCACCAAAACAAAAACTTTTGGCCGGCATTATATTTGCCAATTGGAATATCCTCGGGCTCTTTACCTGCGATCACTTTATCAATATGCTTAATCCAGCGTACGTCATTTTTGTTGGGGATATTATGATGGGCAAGTTTAAATAACATGAACATTAATAAAATAAAAACAATGCATCCTAAAAATGGATGAAGTGATCTCACTAGTTGTGGCGTACCGAGTACTAATCCAAACGCTTTAATTGAAGGGAAGAATAGTGATAACCCAGATAGTGCTGTAATAATAAATAACATGACGATACAGATATGACAAAACCTTACAATTAAAGGTGTCCTTAAAATCATCTCTTTCTTATTCATGACGATTATCCTCTATATTTGTTGATGATGTCTCTGATTTTTTATTGATAAGGTTTTTTCTAGCCTTTTTATCAGCTTCTTTTTCATGCTCAATATCTTCATCATCAACTTCAATTGGTCCTGCTGCCATATAATGGAATACTAGGCCTGCAAAAGTTGCAACAAAAGCAACTGCCGATAACGGTTTCCAAGCACCTTTCCAGAATTTAACCACTTCACTAATTTGAGGATCTTTGGCTAAGTTATGATAGAGATTAGGTTGATCTCGGTGATGAAGAACATACATAACGTGAGTTCCACCTACACCTTTCGGATCATATAAGCCTGCATTTTCAAAACCGCGAGTCTGTAAATCTTTAATACGACCATTTGCGTGATAAATCATCTCTTCTTTGGTACCAAAATGAATAGCCCCCGTTGGGCAGCTTTTTACACAGGCTGGTTCTTGGCCAACTGCAACGCGATCGGAGCATAACGTGCACTTATAGGCATGATTATCTTCTTTACTAATGCGAGGTATATTAAATGGGCAACCAGCAACGCAATAACCACAACCAATGCAGTGTTCTGATTGGAAATCAACAATACCATTTGCATATTGAATTATTGCGCCTTCTGCAGGGCATGCTTTTAAACAACCAGGATCACTACAATGCATGCAGCCATCTTTGCGAATAAGCCACTCGAAGCGACCATTCACTTCAACTTCTGAAAAGCGCATGACTGTCCAAGCTTTTGGCTCTAAATCAGCGGGGTTATCATAAACACCAACATTGGTGCCTATTTCTGCACGTAAGTCATTCCATTCGCTACAAGCGACTTGGCAAGCTTTACAGCCGATACAAGTTGTTACATCAATAAGTTTTGCGACTTCTTGCTGAAAGTCTCTTGCTTGTGGTGCAGGGGTTAGCTTGTTTGTAGCAGAACGCCTAATAATATCTTGAGTTTGTAATGACATAATTTTTACCTCCTATCCACTACACAGTTAAGGTATCTGAAGAAACTTTTTCAACATTCACTAAAAAAGACTTATATTCTGGTGTCTGTGAGTTTGCATCACCGACAGTCGGCGTTAATCCATTTGCCAAAAAGCCTTTTTTCGTTTGTCCAGTATATCCCCATACAATAGGGACACCGATTGTTTCTATCTCTTTACCATCAACGATTAGTGTTGGCATTCGTTTAGTCACTACCGCTTTAGCTTTAACATAACCTCGATATGAGCTAACTTTAACTGTATCGCCAAGCTTAATTCCCTTTTTATTAGCCAAATTCTCGCTAATTTCGATAAATTGCTGCGGTTGTATAATTGCATTGAGTCTTGCATGCTGGGTCCAAAAATGGAAATGCTCAGTAATACTATAAGTTGTTCCAACATAAGGAAACTCTTTTGCATTACCTAAACGCGCTAAATCTTCTTTGAAAATACGTGCTACAGGATTAGTAATTTGTTCTGGATGTAATGGATTAGTACTAATCGGTGTTTCAAATGGTTCATAGTGTTCAGGGAACGGCCCATCAACCAAACGATTAAGGCAAAATAAACCGCCTAATCCATCGTTATTCATAATAAAGGCACCCGCCCCAGAGCTCGGTGGTAAGGTTGCTATAAAGTCAGGCACATCATTACCTACCCAGCTAGAACCATCCCATTCAATAAGTAATTTATTCGGATCGTATGGGTGACCATTACTATCAGCAGATGCTCGATTGTAAAGTACTCGGCGATTCATTGGCCATGACCATGCCCAGCCAGCATGGATCCCTTTTCCTGATGGATCGGTTGGATCTCGCCTTGCCATCTGATTCCCTTGCTCTGTCCAACAACCACAAAATATCCAGATCCCACTTGAGGTTGTACCATCATCTTTTAGTTGTGCAAAACCGCTAAGTTGTTGACCTTTTTTAACAATAATATTGCCATTGGCATCTTTTAAATCAGCAAGTGCACGACCATTATACTCTTTTGCTAACTCTTCAGAAGATGGCTCATGAGGTATTTTATAATCCCAAACTAAGTTATTAATTGGTTCTTGGCATGGTCCACCTTCTTCTTGGTAAAGTTCTTTCATTCTAAAGAATATACGTGAGATTATTTCAGGATCAGGCATTGCATTTTCAGGTGGATTTGCTGCCGCCCAGTGCCATTGTAACCAACGAGAAGAGTTGACTATCGTGCCATTTTCCTCAGCAAAGCAGTTTGAAGGTAACCGAAATACTTCAGTTTGAATTATACTAGGATCAACATCATTTGATTCGCCATAGTTTTTCCAAAACTCAGCCGTTTCGGTTGGCATAGGATCAATACTGATTAAAAATTTTAGTTTAGATAATCCATCGCGTACTGCATTTTTATCAGGGAATGCTGCAAGTGGATTAAAACCTTGGCAAATAAAACCATTGGCATTACCATCACGCATCATTTTACTAAATTGTAAAACATCGTAGGTTTTATCCCATTTCGGTAACCAGTCAAAACCCCAATTATTTTCTTTCGTCGCGTGATCTCCGTACATAGATTTCATAAAACTAACGAAATATTTAGGGTAGTTTGACCAGAAGTTAACTTCTGTTGGGCCAAATGATTTTGGTGTTTTTTCCGCTATGTATTGTTCAAAAGTAATTTGTGTTTCTTTCGGCAAATCAAGATATGCTGGTAGGCGGTTAGATAGTAACCCTACATCAGTTAAGCCTTGAATATTTGAGTGACCCCTAAGTGCGTTAATACCACCGCCCATAACACCTATATTACCCAAAAGTAGTTGGATCATGGCGGCGCAGCGAATAATTTGCGATCCATAGCTATGCTGTGTCCAACCTAAAGCATATAAGAACGTGGCTGCTCGATCGTTTGTTTTTGTACTGGCTAATGATTTGCAAACATGAATAAAACTATCAATAGGTGTGCCGGTAATATTATTGACGACTTCAGGAGTATATCGGCTCACATGATTTTTTAATAGGTTCCATACACATCTAGGGTTTTGGAGCGTTTTATCTCGAAGCGCATAGCCATTCTCATCAGTTTGATAAGTCCAGCTAGATTGATCATATTTGCGAGTATGCTCATCATATCCAGTAAATAAGCCGTCTTTTTCATTAAAACTGTAGTCATCACGAACAAGTAAACTTGCATTACTGTGGGTAAGTAGATAATCATGATTGACTTCATCATGAGTTATTAAATAGTTAATGACGCCAAGCAAAAAGGTAATATCAGAGCCAGAACGAATTGGTACATATTGGTCTGCAACAGATGCGGTTCTATGGAAACGAGGGTCAATTGCGATTAATTCGGCGCCATTTTTAATTTTAGCTTCCATTGCCCATTTAAAGCCCACGGGATGGGCTTCAGCTGCATTACCGCCCATAACAATCACAACATTGGCATTTTTAATATCATTCCAATTATTTGTCATAGCACCACGGCCGTATGTCGCTGCAAGACTTGATACAGATGGTCCGTGACAAACTCGAGCTTGGGTTTCTAGAGTTAACATCCCTAATGCTCTTGCAATTTTAAACGCTAGCCAGCCTGTTTCATTACTCGCAGCTGATGTCACGAGCCAGCCAGTTGTAGTCCAGCGATTAACCGTTGTGCCTTTGTCATTTTTCTCGAGCAAATTTTTATCACGATCAGCTTTCATTAAACGGGCAATACGATCGATTGCATCATTCCAACTAATTTTTTGCCATTTGTCTGAACCCGGCGCTCTATATTCTGGATATTTGACTCTGTTTTCGCTCTTAATATAATCAAGAACACCTGCACCTTTAGGACATAATGAACCGCGGCTTACTGGGTGATCAGGATCACCTTCAACGTGAAAAATTGATTCAACTACATTTTTAGCGCCATCGCCTCTACTATAAAGTAGCATCCCACAACCGACAGAGCAGTAAGTACAGTTATTGCGTGTTTCTTTTGATCTGAGTAATTTATATTGACGTGTCTGTGCCAGTGCAACATTCGGTGCAAAACCAAGAGTTGCAACAGTTGTGCCAGCCATACCTCCTGCGCAGATCTTGAAGAACTGCCTACGGTTAAATAGCATGTGGACTCCTTAAAAAGTATGACATTAAAAATATTGCTTCATTTTTATTGATGGGATTAATCCCTTATTTTTATAATGATAATAGTTATATTTGATAAAATAAAGGAAAAAAATAAATTAAAATAACAGTTTTTGATCTGCATCAAATTTTGCAAACAGGATAGTACAAAACATTAGCAAATACAGTTTTTATGTGGTACTCAAGTATTTTTTAGTAAAATTATTTTTCTTTCCATTCTAGTCATTTTGTACTTTATCTGAATACAGAGAATCATCTCCCTCTGGGCGCGTTTTAAATCGTCGATGGAGCCACATATACTGTTGCGGTGCTTTTAGTATTTCATTCTCAATTGCTTTATTCATAAATGTGGCAGCTGCAACATCATCATCTAGTGGATAATTTTTGAGAGGTGAGCTAACTGATACGGTATATTTACCATCGGCTCCACGTTTTGGCGTAAAAGGAATGATAGCGGGTTTACCAAGTTTAACTAAAATAGTTGTACCAACTGTTGTCGCGGCTTTATGTACTGCAAAAAAGGGTGCAAAAACGCTATTTTTGGGTCCATAGTCGTGATCTGGGGCATACCAAACTAATTCACCATTTTTTAGAGCCCTAATCATCCCTTTAGTATTATAACGACCAATCATATACTTATTTGATTTTAAACGACCTTTTAATTGGACATAATCCATTACTTTATTATCGTTTGGCCTATAAACGCCAACTCCCGGATGAACCATGCCAAGTATTCTACCTCCAAGCTCTAAGGTTAAAAAGTGAATGCCAAGTAATAATACACCTTTACCTTCTTTTAGCATTTGCTGGATATAGTTATCGCCAATAATTATTGAATGCTTTTTTATCCGTTTATCAGACCAAAACCATGCCATACCTGTTTCAAATATAGCTACACCTGTTGAGATAAAATTATCCCTTAGCATCTTTTCTCGCTCCTGTTTTGGCATATCAGGAAAGCAAAGTTTTAAATTTTGGCGGGCTGTCTCTTGGCGCTTATACATAATTTTAGGTATTAACAGACCTAACCCTTTACCTAATTGATAAATAATGGGATAAGGAAGTAATATAAGGGTATACCATACTCCAATACCCATCCAAGTTAACCAGTACTTGGGGTGGAGTAGGCTTTTTGTAAACCGTGGATAAATCTCTTGTGTAGTAATCACTGAATCTCAATTAACTAAATGAAAAAGAAAACAATTAAGTATCATCTATACATACTTAATAATATATAAATATTCTTTATTACATAAAAATAACTTGATTTAAGTCTAACATACAATGGTATTAGCTAGAATTTGCCAGAAGTAAATCTTTTGTAAATCGTCGGTAAATTTTTGAATAATAGTCAGCGACTAATCAGCTAGTTATTGACTATATGCAATATCAATAAAAATCTTTATCTAATATGGAATTAATCACTCTGTACACTATCTGAATATAATGGCTTTTCGCCATTAGGTCGAGTTTTGAAACGGCGGTGGAGCCACATATATTGCTCTGGCGCTTTTAATATTTCATTTTCAATTGCTTTATTCATAAATGTTGCCGCTGCAATATTATCATCTAAAGGGTAATTTTCCAGTGCGCAAGTCACTGATAAAATGTATTGGCCATTTTTTTCACGCTTGGGCGCAAAAGGAATAATCGCGGGCTGGCCAAGTTTGACTAAAATAGTGGTACCTATTGTTGTCGCTGCCTTTTTCACTGCAAAAAAAGGTGCGAATACACTATTTTGAGCTCCATAGTCATGATCTGGTGCATACCAAACCAATTCACCTTTTTTTAAAGCACGAATCATACCTTTAGTATTATAACGATCTAACATATATTTGTTCGATTTTAAGCGTCCTTTTAGCTGGATGTAATCCATTACTAAATTATCATTAGGGCGGTATACACCAACCCCAGGGTGACTCATTCCAAGTATTCGCGCGCCTAATTCAAGCGTTAAGAAATGGATCCCTATTAATAATACACCTTGTCCTGCTTGCTGGGCTTGTGTTATATGTTCATCGCCCACAATTTTTGTATGTTTCTTTAGTCGTTTATCAGACCAAAACCACGCGATACCTGTTTCAAAAATTGCCATCCCTGTGGAAATGAAATTTTCACGAAGCATTATTTCACGCTCAAGTTCAGAACTATTGGGAAAACAAAGTTTAAGATTTTGACGAGCGGTTTCTTGGCGTTTACCAATCAATTTACGAGAAAGTAGCCCAAGTCCTTTTCCCATTTGATAAATCATTGGATAAGGTAGAAGTACTAATACATATAATAAAGTAATTCCTAACCACGTTAGCCAATAACGGGGATGAAGTAGTCGTTTAGTAAATTTGGCATGGATTTCTTGGTTATTACTCATATTCTTTAATTATTCTAATAAATGAAAGAAATATTATATACATAATCCCAATAAAATTAAATTTTTCACTTTGAAAATATCTATTTATTTGATTTTCCTTTTGTACTAAAAAGAACTAGTAAAAAATAAAATATAACAGTATTCTTTGCATAGTAAAGCGAGGGTGGTTCCCTTTTATCAAATAGCCTAACTATTTGACTCGCGCTTACCGTGCTTTGTCTTACCAGCAAGGTTTGGGTCTTGTATACTAAAGGCTATTTGATTATTAAATCTATTATCAAAGCGGCCCAGTCTGCCGTAAACAAGATTGTTATTCAATTTGCACTCTTTTGAGGTACGTGCGGATGTTTAATATTGTTAACTGGTTAAAAGCTGCAATGGCTTTGATACTAATTTCATTATCGTTAAGTGGTTTTGCTAAAGATCGTCAGCTCTATATTTATAATTGGTCATCTTACATCGCGCCTGATACATTAAAAAATTTTGAAAAGCAAACCGGAATTAACGTCGTTTATGATGTTTTTGATTCCAATGAAATGCTTGAAGGTAAATTAATGGCAGGGAATACGGGTTTTGATTTAGTTGTTCCGTCCGATAGTTTTTTAGAACGTCAGACTAAAGTTGGTGTTTTTATGCCATTGGATAAAAATAAATTACCTAATTATCAAAATCTAGATAAGAATTTACTTAAAATGTTAGCTCAGCATGACCCAGACAATCGTTATGCTATTCCCTATATGTGGCTGACCACAGGGATTGGTTATAATGTTGATATGGTAAAGAAAACGCTTGGTGATGATGCTCCTATTGATGGCTGGGATTTAGTTCTTAATCCAATGAATTTAAAAAAATTATCAAATTGTGGGGTTGCTTTTTTAGATGCCCCAACTGAAATATTTCCAACTGTTTTGAATTATTTAGGATTAAACCCAAATAGCCAAAATCCAGATGATTACAAAATAGCAACGGAGCACTTAATTAAGCTTCGTCAATCAATAACTTATTTTCATTCATCTAAACTTATTAATGATTTGGCTAATGGTGACATCTGCGTCGCAGTCGGTTGGTCTGGTGACATAATGCAAGCTATTGCCGCAACTAAAGAAGCTAATAACGATATTAATATTAAATATTATATACCGAAAGAGGGGGCAATTGCTTATTTTGATGTCTTTGCCATTCCAAAAGATGCTGAAAATATCGATGAGGCTTATGCTTTTTTAAATTACATAATGGAACCTAAAGTAATTGCTGACATTAGTAATCATGTTTTTTATGCTAATGCTGTAAGTAATGCTTATCCTTATTTAGATGATAATATTAAGCAAAATCCTGCTATATATCCATCACCTGAAATAATGGAAAAACTCTTTTCTTTACAAGTGATGCCACCTAAAATTGATAAACTGATGACGAGAAGTTGGACAAAAGTTTTAACCGACCGTTAATTATATAATAATGATAAAAAGCTGATTTTTTCATGTTCGGCTTTTTATCATCATTCAATTACAAGTAGCGTTTAGTTAAAATATCAGCGATAATATGCCTCATTATTTGTAAGAATGGATTTTGCTAAATGTTTTCATATCGTTCAATAACTGTGTTAGCTATTACAATGCTTCTATTAAGTGGATGTTCATTTGTCGATCGTTGGGTTTATAGACCTGATATTAATCAGGGAAATTATATTACTCAAACGGAAGTTGATAAGTTAAAAGTTGGTCAAACAAAAGAACAAGTTGTTTATGTTATGGGCAACCCTATGTTATCGTCGGTATTTACTGATAATGTTTGGTATTATATTTTTCGTGAATTACCCGAACATGGTTATGTGAGTCAAAAAACCTATACAATTATTTTTGATCAAAAAGGTAATGTTACCGATATTAAAACATCATCTTTAGGTAAAGAGAATCTTGAACAAATGGATAATGAAAAAGAACTCGATTAATTGTGATTAGTTCAAAATATTATTTCATTGATTCTATAAGAAGTACGATTAAAAACTAAATGCGGTAAGAAGGTAAATTATTTAGATTGATTATTACTTTCTTGACCGCAACATTTATATTCCAATCCGGTGTTAAACACAACTCATCTAGTAAGAACCCTATCATAATTATTAAATTTCAACCCTACTGAACGGTTTATTAAGAATTACCTTTCATAATGACCGCTTATTTTTTCATGATGTTAATTATTAATCAAATTGAAAGCAAATAAAAACAATTGAATTTAAAATAAAAAAAAATCAATCAATTTAATTAATAGGTAAAAAAAAATCATATTATCGTTTATAGTAAACGAAATTTTTGCAAAAAAGCAAGTAAGCAATTGTCTTTGCTAAGTGAGTTGATATTTTTTTCCAAAGTGGTTGCAAATTTCATCTTACGCTAGGTTATGTAAAAAAAAATGTAAATGGTTTTTACTTTTTCTTTTAGTGTTTTTTCTTTATTTTTGCTATTTTTGGTTTGACTAAGCTATTTTTAAAACATAAGATTGTTTTTTATATTGTTTAATACTTATCTGGCGCGATATATGGTGCTTCTTATGATTAGAGTGGAAATAGTTTTAATACATAGAAAGAAAGCAGATAAGTTACAAAGAAAAAATAAGTTTGAATAGAAAAAAGGCTATTTAAGTTAGTTTATTAATATTTTATGTAACTAATTGAAAATATTATATTTTACTAGATCTGGCACATTATCAAAATGATACGTAATGCGCGAGACAATACAGTAAGCACAATAAAAAGGTTTTGGATTGTATGAATAAAATTTATAGAGTTGTTTGGAGCACTGCACATAAATCATGGATAGTAACTAGTGAACTAGCCAAAGGTAAACAAAAATCATCTAATAGTAGCAAGCAAAAACTAACGCTAGCACCTAAGTTTAAAATACTTTCAGCTATTTTACTTATAAATAGTTCTATATATTCATCTTTTGTGTTTGCGGGTTCTTGCTCAGTTGCTAATCTTAGTCAATATTCTGCAGCACTAAAAAATGCCGATTGTACGGATATTTTATTGACAGGTAATATTGCACTTAATTCTGGACAGACTGTATTTGATTTTGGTACAAGAGATACAATTAATATTGAGGGTAATAACCAGTACGCAATAACAAACCCTGGTTCTATGAAGGTGACTGGTGGCACTCCAACAAATCAAGTTGACCTTAATTTTAAAAATCTTAGTTTGTCCTCAACTCTTGGTTCTACTAATTCAAATAATGTTCTATTGTATATCCCTAATGCGGCATCATACGTAAATGCAACCTTTGATCAAATTAGCGCTATACCAAATGCAACTCTTGCTGTTATATCTAACAGCACATCTCAAGGTGCTGGCCTAGTTATTGGTAATACGACTAGTTCACGGGGGGCAACCTTAAGTGCATATGGGTCAAATTATAAATCCGGTTTTACTTATGATCAAAGTGCCTATAGTAAAATAACAATAGGTTCATTTCTTTCATCTAACCAAAATGACATATTTTATAGTACCTCGAATAAGCAATGGGTTAATGGTAGTAAAATTGATTTTACAGGAAATTTAGATTTTTATGGTAGAGGCGATAATAGTAACTATGCTTATGTTTTTTGGAATAATACTAACGACCTACTACAAAATCAGTTAACTTTTAAAGATGGCTCAAATGTTTCTTTTACCTTAGATTCAACGACTAAGCTGACTTCTGGTGATGGAAACGGTTCGGGTTATTCCTATGTGTTTGAAGATGGTGCGAGTTTTAAATTATGGAGTAAGCAAAACGTATTTGGTAGCCCGACGGGTAATAACGTTGGCTTAAAAATGGGTACCTACGATAAAGAGACACAAACATTTGGTAGTGGCGCTAAAATTATCGTTGCAGGCGTTAATGGCGCTCAGCTTAGTGGCGATGGTTTTACCAACCTAGGTGGCAAAAACTATCAAGTTAGTGGTTCTTTATATAGCAGCAGTATTGTTAATAATGGTGAGTACAATAGCGGAGACGTAGTATTTAATCTTGCTGAAGGTTCTAAATTTAATGTTAGTGGCACGGGTATTAATGTATCAAAAAGCCAATATTTAAAAAATGCTTCTGATGTTATGACTGCAAATTCAAATGACAGTGGGATCTATATTCGCTCTGCAACAGATATTACCGCTGCAACAGGGATGAATGTAACTCATAATGGTAATGGCACTGTTGTTATTAAAAATGTTGGTGATTTAAATACTACAGCTTCAGGTATTATATTAAATTCGACCTCAGGTAACACTATGACGGTTGATATGACAAAATCTGCTGAAGATTCTAAAGCGGGTGTCATCAATGTTAATGGCGGCAGCGGAATTGTTGCTGGTACTAATACAGCTAGTGGTAATGTTAATCTGAACATTTCAGGTGGAACGATTAATATTTCAGGCACGGCAATGGGTTTTAACTTTGAAAATAGTTCAAGTGCTAATTCTCACACGATTAAAGGTACCACCATTAATCTTGCCTCTGGTTCAACGGGTAAAGTGGTTAATAACACCTCATCTCATGTCACTTTACAAGATACTCATGTGAATGTTACAGGAGGTGTTGCATTCAATGAGTCAGATTTAACAAATGTGACATTTAGCGGTGATGATAATAGTGTAAACACGATCACTGTTCTTGGCAATGGTACAGGTTTTAACTTAAATACTAATTTGCAAGCAATTCAGTCACCCAATATTAATATCAATGTAACAGATAGCTCTGGTGTGGTTGGAACAACAGGAACAGGGACCGCGGTATCGATAGCTGGTGGTTCATCAGATGATATTATTAATGTTAATGATGGAATGCATATTAATGCTAAAGGCGCAACAGCTATTGCGATTAATGGTACCAATGGTAGAACGTTAGTTAATGCGGGTAGTTTGATTGGTAATATTGTTTTTAATAATGGTGATGTTAATAATACTATTACGAATGAAGGTACATTATCGGGTGGTATTTCGGCTGGTAATGGTAATAATACCCTAAACTTAATGAAAAATTCTTTTACTGAAGGAACGGTAACATTAGGTAACGGTGATAATATCGTTAATATTCATAAAGGATCTGGCCTTACTAATGTTACAACAGGGCTTGGTGATAATACATTTAATTTATATGATATTGACTCAACAAACTCAATTGGTACTTTAGATTCAGGGACAGGTAGTAATAATACACTTAATCTTTCCAATTCAGAGTTTACCGCTGAAAAATTAACACTTATAAAGAATTTTACTAATATCAATCTAACAAGTTCGACTATCGCTCTATTAGGTAAAGATAATTTAGCATCAGGTAACTTATCATTAGATAATACCTCTTTATTAACACTCACTAAAACTTATAATGATGATGTTGGCGTCTCTTTATCTGGGGCGGGTAATGTTAATCTCGAAAGTGGTGCAAATGCTACTTTAACACAAAATAGTTCAAGTTTTTCTGGTGACTGGAACGTTTTAGAAGGTTCAACGTTAAGTACCTCATCATCCGATCAATTAGGTTCCGGTACGATAAATATTGCCGGCGGATTAAATATTGGTCAAACCTCATTTAATAATAAACTGGTTGGCGCTGGTATAGTTACAGTTAATACTAATAAAAATAACTTTAACTTTGGCACCGGTGTCGGTAAAGCTTTTACCGGAACCGTTGATTTAACTAATACAAATTTTACGTTATCTGGTGATAATACTGCGGTGTTAGCTGATGCAACATTAAGCGCATCAGATGGAAGTAAGACTACAGTAGGCTCGACAGAATCAATCGGTGATTTAGTCTTAAATGGCGGTACTTTAGCATTTGATGGTAATGGATTAGTTAATACGGGTAGCCTAACAGTAAATAAAAATAGTACTATTCAGATTAATGTCGATGAAATTTCTAGCAGCAATATTGATACATCGCTAAATTTACTAGATCAAAACGTCGGTGTTAACCATCAACTTATAAATACCGTGAAAGATAGTGAATTTGATGTAGATCAGCTTGCACTAGAAGATCTTAGTGGTAATAGCTTAGTTTCATCTGTTGGGCAATTGATTACCCAAGGTAATGAAGGTGTTGCCAATGCAGTTTATGGTTATTCTTTGATCAATAATAGTGGGTTAGGAGTTCATTATTCATTAAGTGCATTAGATATTTTAGCTGGTAAAACATTAACTATCGATAGCTCTAGCGCAAATAGTAAGACGTTAACAACTGCATTAAATGGCAGTGGTAATTTAATATTAACTACTGATAGTAAAGGGTTGACCCTTAATAATGCATCTAATAGCTATACTGGCACCACCGCTATAACTGGTGGAATAGTGAGCTTAGGATCGAATAATAGCCTTGGTAATACCAGTGAAGTAACGATTAATAAAGAAGCCGGTCTAAATTTAGGTAGCTATACACAGACAGTAGGTAGCTTGGCCAATAGTGGTAATGTTGCTTTAAATAATGGAACGCTAATAGTTAGTAA
Organism: Orbaceae bacterium lpD04; assembly: GCA_036251935.1. NCBI lineage: Bacteria > Pseudomonadati > Pseudomonadota > Gammaproteobacteria > Orbales > Orbaceae > Orbus > Orbus wheelerorum. The sequence goes on from CP133967.1 coordinate 648,277, forward strand.
TAAAACTACCAATACTGGTGCTATTGATATCACTGGCGGTAGCTTAATTTTGAATGGTGGCGGTAATTCATCTGTAACTAATGGCTTAACCGGTAATGGTGATTTAACGGTAGCTAATGGTAGTTTTACCGTTAGTGGTGCCAATAGTAATCTGGCCGGAAGTACAACAATCAATAGTGCAGGTGAAGTAATCCTAAATGACACAGGTAATTTAGGCTCAAGCACAGTTAATGTTGATGGTAAATTGACTATTAATAACGATAATACATTAGCAAATACATTAACAGGTAGTGGCTCTGTTAATACTAACGCAGCAATAACTTTGACGGGTAATAATAGTAGTTTTAGCGGAACACAAGTAATAGGTGATAATGGTAAATTAACCGTTAATAACATGAATCAATTGGGTAATGATAAAGCCGCAGTTAGTTTATCCGGAACGAATTCATCCTTAATATTAACAGGTATTTCTGACTCAGTTTCTAATAATATTAGTGGGTCGGGAGCATTAACGTTATCGGGGAGCACGATAACACTTGCTAAAGATAATAATAATTTAGTTGATGTTACAGGTCAAATTAACTTAAATAACAGCTCAACGTTAGCGGTTGTGTCAGACACTCAGCTTAATAGCACTGCCCAGTTAAATATCGCCTCATCGAAAGATACGTTAGCGATAGTAAGCACAGGTGACTTTACGTTATCAAATAATCTAACGGGTGCGGGTAATATTCAAGTTGATACGAATAATAATACCTTTAACTTTGGTAGTAATGTTGGTAAGGACTTTGCGGGTACCGTTGATTTAAAAAATACGGGCTTTAACTTATCGGGGGCAAGCAACCTAGCGAACGGAACATTAAGCTTATCTAGCGGCAGTAAAACTACTGTGACGGCGAGTGAATCTGTCGGTAATTTAACCTTAAATGGCGGTACGATTGGCTTTAATGGTGATGGCGTTATTAATACTGGCAATTTGACACTAAATAACAACAGTATTGTTCAAGTTAAAGCAGATGATATCTCGGGTGGTGATATTGATAGTACGTTAAATCTATTAGATCAAAATCTGGGCGCTAACCACCAATTAGTGAATGCATCGGGTGAAAGTGAGCTTGATTTAGCAAAATTGACCTTACAAGATCTGCAAGGAAATAGTTTAGATAATAACGTGCAACAAGCGATTATTAGTAATAATGAGACCGTGGCACAAGGCTCATATGGCTATGAGTTAAGCAACAATAAATGTTGATAATTCACTAAATCTGTTGGATCAAAGTGCCGGTGCAAACCATAAACTAGTCAATACGTCCAAAGAGGGTGATATTGATTTAGGCAAAATTATTTTAGAAGATTTAGATGGTAATAGTTTAGCTTCTTTAGTTGAGCACACAGTTAGCCAGGCTGGAGAAGTCGTTGCAGATGCGACTTATGGCTATACATTAACCAATAACAATGGGCTTGGTGTTGACTATGCACTAAGTGGATTAGATATTCTATCAGGGAAAACATTAACTGTAGACAGTAGTAATTCGAGTAGCAAAATATTAACTGCATCAGTAAACGGAACTGGTAATTTGGTATTAATTACTGATGATAAAGGTTTAACGGTTAATAATAGTAGCAGTAGTTACACCGGTACGACCTCAGTCAGTGGCGGCACGGTAAGCTTAGGCGCAGATGGTAGCCTAGGTGCCACGAGTGGCTTAACGGTTAATAAAGATGCAGGCTTAAATTTAGGTGGTCATGCACAGACAGTTGGCAGCTTAACAAATAGCGGTAAGGTCGCGTTAAATAACGGTACGTTAACGGTGAGTAATAGCACAACGAATAGTGGTGTGGTTGATGTCACTGGCGGTAACTTAGTGTTAAATGGTGGTAGTTCATCAGCGACGGGCGGCTTAACAGGTAATGGTCATTTGACGGTTAACAGTGGCAGCTTTGCCGTGAGTGGCGCGAACAATGAGCTTGCAGGCACCACTACGATTAATGATGCTGGTGAAGTGGTATTAAGTGATAAAGGCACGCTGGGCAGTAGCGCAGTAGAGGTAGGCGGTAAATTAACGCTCAATGGTGATAATAGCTTAGCGAATACATTAACGGGCGCGGGCACCGTGACGACCAATGCCGGGATTACGTTAACAGGCAATAATAGTCAGTTTAACGGTACACAAGTGATTGGTAACGCAGGTACATTAACGGTAAACAATGCCAATGCCCTAGGTGGTGATAAAGCGAGTGTGAGTTTATCGGGTAAAGACTCAACGTTAAACTTAGCTGGCGTGACAGGTGATGTTGCTAATAATGTGGTTGGTAGTGCTGGTAATATAAATATTAACAACGCAGCAAATGTCAATTTAACCGGTGATAATAGTGAGTTTGCGGGTATTTATACGGTAGATGGTAACAGCACATTAAATGTGAGCACGACGGCGAACTTAGGTAAGGGCGCAATTACGGCAAACAGTGGCAGTACGTTAATGTTAAATGGCTTTAATGATGGTAAGACAACGGAACTGGCGAACTTGATTAGTGGCGCTGGTAACATTGGTTTATCAAGCAGTAGCATGACACTTGGTAAGGATAACAAAAACTTAGCGTCATTTACTGGTCAAATTAACTTACATAACAGCTCAACGTTAGCGGTAGTGTCTGACAATCAGCTTAATAGCACTGCAGGGTTAAATATCGCCTCATCGAAAGATACGTTAGCGATAGCAAGCACAGGTGACTTTACGTTATCAAATAATCTAACGGGTGCGGGTAATATTCAAGTTGATACGAATAATAATACCTTTAACTTTGGTAGTAATGTTGGCAACGCCTTTGCCGGTACCGTTGATTTAAATAATACCGAGTTTACTTTAGCTGGCGACAATACTACTGCCTTAACTAATGCTAATTTAGTATTATCTAAAGGCAGTAATATTAATGTAGGTGATGGTGTTCAAAAAATAGATACGCTAACTACGAATGGTAACGATAGCAAATTAGTGTTTAATCATATCACTGAAGAAAATGGTATATTTAACTCTGAAGGTACAATTGAAGTAAATAATTTAGATTTATCTGGAAAAGCAAATGTAATTGTTAATTTGCCTGCTAATGTACATCCAGATATTTCTGGGAATACAGTTTTACAGCTTGACCAAGGAGAGGAGTTCCTTGAGTTAGTTAAAGCTGGCAATGTAACTGGTTCGGTAAGCAATCTTGAATTGAAAGGTGCTAATGGTCAGGAATTGCCTGAAAATCAGCATCAAAATATGATTAATAATGGTAGTGATGTTATTTCAGCTGATGGCTATTTTAATTATAAATTAACAACCGGTGAAAATGTTGATGGTTTACATGTAAGTTATGGATTAGTTGGTTTAAATCTTAAGGGGCAAGGTAAAGATGCACTTATTCTTGAATCAATAGAAAATCGGAATAACTTAGGATCAAGTCATTTAACCGCGAAAGTTGAGGGTACTGGCGATTTAGCAATACAAGGTGAAAATCAAAATACGATTATAACTATTGAAAATGCTGATAATAGCTATACTGGCGTAACTGATGTTCGCTCTGGTATATTAAAACTAGGTACAAATAATGCACTAGGTAATACTTCTGAATTAGTAATTAATCAAAATGCTAAAACAGATCTTAACGGTATGACTCAAACTATTGGTAAATTAACGAATAATTCGACACTTGATCTGAATGCTGGTTCATTAATACTATTGAATGGTGGTAGTTCTACTGCGACTAATGGATTGATAGGGTCGGGTGAATTATCTATTCAAGATGGTGAATTAATTATTTCTGGCGCGAATGATTTATTAACTGCAAATGCAATCGTTAATGATACTGCTTCTATCACCTTAAATGATCAAGGTTCATTAGGTGTAGGTAATATTTCATTATCAGGTAACTTTAACCTAAATAGTGATAATAGTATTGCTAATACATTAAGTGGTGATGGCTCTGTTAACGTCAATGCAAATATTGCTTTAGTAGGTAATAATAGTAATTTTAATGGAATCATTGATATTGCTGATAAAGGTCATTTAACTTCAACCGCGGTCAACCAACTAGGTAGTGCAGCTATTAAAAATGAGGGTAACCTTTTATTTAATCTAAATAAGGATGAGATTTTAAATAATTCTATCAGCGGTACAGGTCAGCTGGAAAAAGAAGGTAATGGAACATTAACTATTAATGCATCAAGTACTTATACCGGTAAAACTGATATAAATGCCGGAGCATTATGGATAAATAAAAATGTTACATTAGGTGGCACTGATGCTGGTGATATCACAATTAAAGAAGGTGCAGCATTAAATGGTGCAGGTACAGTTAATGGTAATGTAATTAACTTTGGTACTTTAAATGTTGTAAATAATGCAGCTGCTAAATCAAGAGAGCTTTCTGATTCAACAATAGCTAACTTTACGATTAATAATAACTTAGATAATCACAGCAACATTAATATTGGCGCGGAAAAAACAGCCGGAAACATGCTAACCATAAATGGTGATTATACTGGTTCTGATAAGTCAACTATTTTTATGAATACAGATCTTGGCGACGATGAAACAAGTGTAGTGGATAAGTTGGTTATTTCTGGTCATGCTAGTGGATCGACAGCTATTCATATTACAGATATTGGTTCAGGTGCGGGTGGTTCAACAGGCAAGCAAGGTGTCAAAATTATCGATACTAATAGCTCTGATGTTGATGCTTTTGTGCTGGATAATGTTGTTGTTAAAGGTGCTTATGAGTACTTATTAAATCGTGATAGCACTGATCAAGATTGGTACTTAACATCGTATAAAGATATTCGTGCTGACTTTGGTCAATATATTGCGAATATGGATGCTATTGGTAAGTCATTACTTCCAAGCTTTGGTGCTAAACCATCAGGAGCATTAGCAGGTGGCGCTGGTGGTTTAAGATCGATGGATCGAATCGCTAAGGGTGATAGTGATGATTCTAATTCAGTATGGATGATTAATACTGCTGGTCGCTCTAGAGGGGAAGCTGCTGGAGGTCAAATTAAATACCATTATAATGAATATTCTTCAGTAATTGGTATTGATCACACCTTCTATAATGATGACGTTGATAATCGTAGTGCATTTGTATTTGGTGTTATGACAGGTACAACATATGCTAAATCATCATCAAATAATCGTAATACCGGTTCTGATGGTGATGGTAGTGTAAATGGTAATACATTTGGTATTTATGGTTCTTGGTTCTTTGACGGTGATAATCCATTAAGTCCATTTGTTGATTATTATCTTTCTTATGGACATTATAATAACCGAGTAAGTACTCAAGGTAATGATGAAGATAAATATAAATCTAATGTGTTTAGCTATACTTTACAAGGTGGGTATCCAATTGCATTAAACGATAATTGGGTATTTGAACCTCAGGCTCAAATTAGTTATTTACATTATAATATTGATAATCATACAGACCATTCAGGAACGAATATTGATCAATCAGTAAAAGGAAATACTGTTTATCGTGTTGGATCTTATTTCTACCCAATGCAAGGTAATATTAAACCTTATGTTGGTGTAAACTTATGGTATGACAATACTCGTTCAACAGTACAATTTGATGATACTTCAGTATCTTCAGATAAAGCTGGTTTTATGTTAGAAAGTAAAGTTGGTGTTACGGCACAAATAAAAAATAATTTCACAGTTTCTGGTGAAATTAATTATCGACAAGGACAAAATAATTCTCAAAATTATAGTGCTAATATTGGCTTAAAATACCAATTCTAATCGATAGTTCATTTATTTGTTATTAACGAAAAAAGGAATTGTTATTAAACAGTTCCTTTTTTTAAAGATAAATAAACCTCAATATAATTTGGGGTTTATTTTTTATTTTATACTTTCGCTAAACTCAGTACCACCATCACAAATAATGTCCCAATTTGCTTTATCTTGAGTATAAATATGTATTTTTTGTTTGGGATAAATTGGCATATCAAGTGTGCCGATTCTTAAGCGGTAAGATTCTTTATTATTATCTCTTGAAGTGAAGATATTTGAACCACATTCATGACAAAAATGGCGATTAACACCATTAATTGAAAAAGTTTTTAATTTATTTTGGCCTGTTAAAAAAGTTAAGTCATTGGCTTTAATAACTATTGCTGAGTTGAATGCAGAACCACTCCATTTACGACAACGTTTACAATGGCAAAATACGACAGCATCAATATGGTTATCCATTGTAATCTGATAACGAATTACGCCACACAAACAACTACCTGTTAACATTGTGGATCCTTAATAATCTAAATTTTTATTGTTAATATAGTAAATCAAATTATTTAAGTAACAAAGCTTAATATAAATGCGGTATGATTGCTTATTTATCCCACAAACCAATATTTTGATAATAGTATATCAATAAGTTAGCTCCATTTTGGGAATATAGCGTATATCATCTTCGCTTTATCTTTAATCGCGCAGCATAGCTGTATTTGGCTATATCGGCGGAAAGTTCACTTTTTTCTATGTTACAATAGTGAACCACACTGTAAATTTAAAAAATGTGATGAATAAGAAAAGTTAGTAAAAATACAAAAATAAGTAGCAATCGTATTTATACACAACCACTTTAAAACATATAAAAATACTGGTATATCAATGAAATCAACCCTTAATAAATTTTCCATTGCCCCGATGCTTGATTGGACAGATCGTCACTGTCGCTATTTTCATCGAATTTTGACTAAACAGACGTTACTTTATAGTGAAATGGTGACAACAGGGGCAATTTTATTTGGAAAGGGTGATTATTTAGCTTTTAATCAAGCAGAGCAGCCGGTTAGTTTGCAATTAGGCGGAAGCGATCCTAAAGCATTAGCACAATGCGCTAAATTGGCAGAAGATAGGGGTTATAATGAAATTAACCTTAACGTAGGTTGCCCCTCTGATCGAGTGCAAAATGGGATGTTTGGTGCTTGCTTAATGGGCAACGCAAGTTTAGTTGCTCATTGTATTAAGGCGATGCAAGATGAAGTGAGTATTCCTGTTACAGTAAAAACGCGGATTGGCATTGATGAGCAAGATAGTTATGAATTTTTATGTCAGTTTATTGAGCAGATCATGCCTTATAGTCAAAGCTTTATTGTACATGCACGTAAAGCGTGGCTATCGGGTTTAAGTCCTAAAGAAAATCGGGAAGTACCGCCACTTGATTATGAAAGAGTTTATCAACTTAAGAAAGATTATCCACAGTTAATGATTGCTATTAATGGTGGTATTAAAACAATCGAAGAAATTAAAACCCACTTACTTCATGTTGATGGCGTAATGGTGGGGCGTGAAGCTTATCAAAATCCGATGTTATTAACAAATATTGATCAACAAATTTTTGCTGATAGCCACCCAATAATCAGTCCAATTGAAGCAATTAATCTGCTATATCCTTATATTGAGAAAGAGCTAACGCAAGGAGCACAACTTAATCATATCATGCGTCATACATTTGGGATTTTTAATGGCAGAAAAGGCGCTAAACAATGGCGACGCCACTTAAGTGAAAATGCACATAAAAAAGGCGCTGGAATTGAAGTGGTTGAAACTGCATTACAATTTATTTTAGATAATGAAGATATAATTAATAATGGCTAAAATTATTGATAACCATTGCCATTTTGAACAATTAACTAAGCGAGAGCAGAAACAAGCTTTAGCTAATTATCAAGTGGTTGGCGTTGCATCTGACTGTCAAAGTTCCTTACAACTACTTGCTTTAAAAAAAGAATACAATGATTTGTCTATTTGCCTTGGGATCCACCCAGAGAGAATAAACAATTACACTGATTTTTTAATGGTAGCAGAGTTAATTGAAACACATTGTCATCAGTTAGTTGGAATTGGCGAAATAGGTTTACCCTATTTTAGTTTATTAAAAATGTCACGAGCTGAGCAAGTACGTTTTTCACAGCAAGGATTAATCCTATTTGAAAAATTTGTAAAATTAGCTGCTAAACTTGATCAAGCACTTAATCTTCATTGTGTTGGCGATGATACTTGGCAAGCGATTTCATATCTTGAACGTTATCGAATAAAAAATGCACTCTTCCATTGGTTTGCAGGTAGTCATGAGTTAATTGCGGCAATTTATGAAAAAGGGTGGTTTATTTCTGTTTCGCCAGAGGTAATAACTAATATCAAGTATCAAAATCAAGTAAAAATGATACCCAAAGAGATATTATGCTTAGAAAGTGATGGCCCATGGTTATATCAAGGTCAACGAGGAATACCCGAAATGATGATAGCGACTGCACAAAAAATCGCATTATTATTTAATTGCTCTTTGAGTGAAATACTACAAACAAGTCAGCGTAACGCATATCAAATTTGGCGAATAAAATAGGCTTATTTTTATTTTCAGCATTAACTTTTCATATCAAAATATCGCAAATCTATTGATGCGATAACATATCTATTAAGCTTGATTTCTGTTAAAATCATTCATCATTTTTTTGAACAGTTTATTATCTCGCTATCATGACAGAAAAGGCTTATTTAGACGAAGTGGCAACTCGCCGCACTTTCGCAATTATTTCTCACCCCGATGCAGGTAAAACCACTATTACTGAGAAGGTTTTGCTATTTGGGAATGCAATTCAAACTGCTGGTACGGTTAAAGGCCGCGGCGCTAATGCACAGCATGCAAAATCAGACTGGATGGAAATGGAAAAACAACGTGGTATTTCGATCACCACCTCGGTTATGCAATTTCCTTATGCCAATTGTTTGGTTAATCTTCTTGATACACCAGGACATGAGGATTTCTCAGAAGATACTTATCGTACGTTAACTGCCGTAGACAGCTGCTTAATGGTCATTGATGCTGCAAAAGGGGTTGAGGATCGAACTCGTAAATTGATGGAAGTTACTCGTTTACGTAATACGCCAATTTTAACATTTATGAATAAACTTGACCGTGATATTCGTGATCCTATGGAGCTACTTGATGAAGTTGAAAGTGAACTTAATATCATGTGTGCTCCTATTACTTGGCCGATTGGTTGTGGGAAACTATTTAAAGGTGTATATCATTTAGCCAAAGATGAAACCTATCTTTATCAATCAGGTAAAGGGCACACTATTCAAGAAGTTCGAATTATTCAAGGGTTAAATAACCCAGAGCTTGATAAGGCTGTTGGCGATGATTTAGCTGCGCAATTACGCGACGAATTAGAACTAGTCCAAGGCGCATCAAATGAATTTGATTCAGAAGCTTTTCTATCAGGCGATCTTACACCTGTATTTTTTGGTACTGCATTAGGTAACTTTGGTGTTGATCATATGCTTGATGGTTTAACTGCTTGGGCACCAACACCTCAGCCTCGTAAAACTGATAAAAGAGAAGTAACGGCAACAGAAGAAAAATTTACCGGTTTTGTATTTAAAATCCAGGCGAATATGGATCCGAAGCATCGTGATCGGGTTGCTTTTTTACGTATTGTATCGGGTAAATATGAAAAGAGTATGAAGCTGCGTCATGTTCGAATTGGCAAAGATGTGACTATTGCTGATGCCTTAACTTTTATGGCGGGTGATCGTGAGCATGTAGAAGAAGCTTATGCCGGTGATATTATTGGTTTACATAATCATGGAACTATTCAAATTGGTGATACCTTTACTCAAGGTGAAGACTTGAAATTTACAGGGATCCCCAACTTTGCTCCTGAATTATTCCGCCGTATTCGCCTTAGAGATCCTCTTAAGCAGAAACAGTTACTAAAAGGCTTAGTACAATTATCAGAAGAAGGGGCTGTGCAAGTTTTTAGGCCATTGATGAATAATGATTTAATTGTTGGTGCGGTTGGTGTTTTACAATTTGATGTGGTTGTTGCGCGCTTAAAATCTGAGTATAACGTTGAGGCAATCTATGAACCTATTAATATCACAACGGCTCGTTGGGTTGAATGTAGTGATATTAAAAAGTTAGAAGAGTTCAAACGTAAATGTGAGCTCAATCTCGCTTTAGATGGTGGTGATAATTTAAGCTATATAGCGCCAAGTATGGTTAATTTAAATTTAACTCAAGAACGTTATCCTGAAGTCAAATTTAGAAAAACACGTGAACACTAGTAGTTATACTCATTGCTAAAATCACGACTCAAAAGATCACAATTTTGACCAATTTACGGATATTATATTTTGTTCTAAATTGGTCAGCAAAATTGCTGAAAAGAGTCAACGAAACACCGAATAATTCAAAGTAGAAGGTGTAGTTGTGAAAGAATTAATTGCTAAAATTGTACGCATTTTTTTATTGATGAGTTGTAAATTAGTGACTGGTATTCAAGCTCGTTGGTTGACAGAGCCTAATAATTACCGTTGTAAAATTTATTATGCTAATCATTCCAGCCATTTAGATGGTTTATTGCTTTGGTCATGTTTTCCAAAGTATCTACGTTCGAGTATTTATCCTGTAGCAGCCAAAGATTATTGGGGTAAAACATCGTTCAAGCGATTTATTGCAAGTGATGTCTTTAACTCTGTTTTAATTACTCGTAGCCCTAATTGTCGCGAAAACCCACTGAGTATTTTAGAGGATCTTCTAACAAAACAGCAATCAATTATCCTTTTTCCTGAGGGTACACGAGGTGATGGTCAACATGTGGCTGATTTTAAAAGTGGTTTATTTCATTTAGCTAAGCATTTACCCAATGTAGAGCTTGTTCCGGTTTATTTAAATAATTTAAATCGAGTATGGCCTAAAGGCTCTAAATTATTAGTCCCTATTATTTGCTCAGCTGTTTTTGGATTGCCGATAAAACCTCTAGATGAAACTGAAACTAAAGAGAGTTTTTTAAATAGGGCGAAACAAGCATTAGAGGAACTCGCCCCATGATATTTACAGATCTAGACTTACAATTACTATTAGCATGTATATTTACCTTGCTTATCGTTGCTAGCTTAATTGGTCAATTAATTGCTAAATTTAAGTGTAATAACAATAATAGAAAGATGATAGAAAACCTCAACCAGCGAATTAATGCTTGGTGGATAATGAGTATTGTATTACTTATCGCCATATTAATTGGTACGATTGGCACTCTAATTTTATTTATCTTTATTTCATTTTTTGCATTACGTGAGTGCATTACTTTAACGCCGACGCAACTCGGAGATCACCAAGCATTATTCTGGTGTTTTTTTATTTTATTGCCTTTTCAATATTTGCTGATAGGACTTAATTGGTACGGCTTGTTTGCTATCTTTATTCCCGTTTTTGGATTTTTATTTATTGCGACGCGAATTGCAATAAATGGTGACACGATTGATTTTCTAGGGCGAGTTGCAAAGATCCAATGGAGTATGATGATTGCCGTGTATTGTATTAGTTATATTCCAGCATTATTGTTATTACATATTCCAAACTACGAAGGACAGAATATTAAACTTATTATGTTTTTAGTCATTGTTGTACAACTTTCTGATGTTTTGCAATATGTATTTGGTAAATTGTTTGGGCGTCATGCCATTGTGCCTAAACTTAGCCCAAACAAAACGGTAGAAGGATTCATAGGGGGAGTTTTATCGGCTAGTCTGATTGGCGCATTGCTCTGGTGGATAACACCTTTTGATATTTGGCAAGCAGGATTAATTGCTATTTTGATGACATTATTGGGTTTTTGTGGTGGACTATGTATGTCAGCAATTAAACGCGATCGCGGTATTAAAGATTTCGGCACGATTATTGAAGGACATGGCGGGATGATGGATCGCATTGATTCATTATGTTTTGCAGCTCCCGTATTTTTCCATATTGTACGTTATTTCTATACATAATAGTTTTAGCATTCAATTAAGCCAAACAAATAATAAAAAAGGTTATTTATGAAAAAATATTATCTATTTTTTAGCCTGTATTTAGGTATTTTGTCGCTATTAATACAGCCAAGTTATGCTATTGATCTATCACCATCTTATACCACGTTAACGAATAATATTAATAAAAATACTCGTGACGATAGGCAATATCGTATTATTGAACTGAGTAATAAGATGAAAGTATTGCTAATTTCAGATCATAACGCAGCTAAATCACTTGCCTCTTTAGCGTTACCTATAGGCTCGCTGTATGATCCTAAAACGCAGCAAGGACTTGCTCATTATACTGAGCATATGGTGTTAATGGGCTCTGAAAAATATCCAGAGCCTGATAATTTTTCAACTTTTTTAAGCCTGCATGCGGGGAGTTATAATGCAAGCACTGCCGCAAATCGTACTGCATTTTATTTTGAGGTTGAAAATAATGCCTTTTTACCTGCACTTGACCGTTTAGCTGACGCCATTGCAAAGCCATTATTTAATCCTGTGTATGCAAATAAAGAGCGAAATGCCGTTGATGCAGAATTAACTGCTGCTCGCTCAAATGATGGTTTTAGAATACAGCAGGTTAATGCAGAAACAATTAATCAACAGCATCCAGCATCAATGTTTTTTGGTGGAAACTTACAAACTTTAAGTGATAAAGAAGGAAGTAATTTGCATGATGAATTAATAAAATTTCATCATCATTATTACGATGCAAGTATGATGGTTGGGGTTATTTACAGTAATCAATCTTTAGATAAACTCGCTGATTTGGCGGTACAAACCTTTGGTAAAATTAAAGATAAAAATACTAAAGTTGATCCGATTACTGTGCCAGCTACGACTGCTGAAAATCTCGGTAAAATGATTTATATGCAGCCAGCTCAGCCTAAAAAAGAGTTGTATTTACAATTTCCTATTGAGAATAATATCGCACAATTCGCAGATAAAAGTGATGAATATATTGCTTATATGATTAGCAATCGTAGCCAAAATACACTATTTGATCAGCTACACAAACAAGGACTTATTGAGTCAATTGGCGCTAATGCTGAACCACTTCGTTATGGTAATAGTGGTGTTTTTAGTATCTATGTGAGTTTAACTGATCAGGGATTAGATGAGAAAGAACAAGTAATTGCTAGTATCTTTAATTATTTACAGCTACTGGAACAAAAAGGAATCGACAGCAAATATTATGATGAACTTGCAAAAGTCCTCACACTAGAATTTAAATATTCAGATATTACTCGTGATATGTCATATGTTGAACAGTTAGCCGATCAGATGCTTTTTTATCCGATGGAGCATGTACTTGACGCGGACTATATTGCCACTAATTTTAACCGTAGTACGATTAATAATCGGCTTAAATCATTAATCCCCGATAATGCTAGAATTTGGGTGATTGCACCTGAACAACAGACAAATAAGGTAGCCTATTTTGTTAATGCTCCTTATCAAGTTGAAGATCTTGATAAGAAAAAAATACGCAATTTTATGATGTTAGATAAAAATAATCATTTTGACCTACCCGTTCTTAATCCCTATCTTGTTGATGATTTTTCGTTAGTTAAGCAAAATGATAATACAACTAAGAATGAAAATGCTTTCTGTAATACCGGTAATAATATTCATTTTTCGAGCGAATATTTTAAAGATGAGCCGAAAGCGGCAATTGCATTATCATTGCGTAATAATTTCGCCTTAGACAATGCTGAAAATCAGGTTATGTTTTATCTGCTTGATTATTTGGCAAATAGGGAACTTGCTAAATTACGTTTTCAAGCTGATGTGGCTGGCGTTAGTTTTTCAACTGGCACTGATTCTGGCTTATTCATATCCTTAAGTGGGTTTAATCAGCATTTAGATAATATGTTGCTTGATATTTTAGCCACTTATCGTCATATGGTGATTGATGAAAAAAACTTACAATTGGCAAAATCTTGGTATTTAGAAAAATTAGCTGCAGCCGATCATGCGAATAGTGTTTCACTTGCTATGCAATCAGTCGGTGCTTTATCGGTTAACCCATATTTTGATCGGGAGATTAGAAGGGTTATTATTCCCAAAATAACCGTCGAAAAATTACAACAATATCGCGATCAGCTGTTGTATGATTCAGTTCCATATATGATTAGCATTGGGAATCTTGATGATGAGTCATCAGCAAAAACATATTACAATATTAAGCAATCTTTGGATGAAAAAGCGCATTATAATATTCAACCTCCTATGATGGTTAATCAGACATTAGATGCGCTTATTACTAAACATGCAGTTAGTAGTGACAATGCTTTACTTATGGGATTTGTACCTAAATCTTATGACAAGATAACGAGCAGAGTTTCGAGTGATCTCTTAACTAAAATTATTTCACCTTGGTTTTATGATCAGTTAAGAAGTAATGAACAGCTTGGTTACTCTGTATTCTCATTACCTATAGATATTGGTGATACGAGTGGTATTGGTTTTCTAATTCAAAGTAACCAATATGATCCCGCTTATATTAATGATCGTTATAAGGCATTTTATCCTGTTATTTTAAATAAGCTTAACGCATTAACAGAGAATGAATTTAAACAATATAAGCAATCGGTTCTCGATGAGCAGTTAACCCCACCGCAAACATTAGATGAAGAATTTGCCAATTATTTAACTGATTACCAGCAATCATTATTTAATTTTGACTCAAAACAGCAAAGAATTGAACGACTTAAGGAAATGAGTAAAAAGGAATTAATTGATTTCTATCGTTCAGCGGTAATTGAAGCAAATGGGTTAGTGGTAGCATCACAAGTGCTTGGTAACCAACCTGATAAAATTATCAAAAGTGTAACAGGATTAACTGAGTATCAAGGAACGGCAGATTTACAGAAAAAGTTGTTAGGTAATTAGTTTTATCTTTATCTAATGCGACATGGTATATACTTAAACTTAATGTATATAGTGTAATAAAAAACCGGCTTAAGTAAAGCCGGTTTTTTATTTGGGTAATTATGCACTCGCGGTTTCTTCTGCTGGCACATCATCATCTTTAAGTGGAACAATTAAGGTATCAATATGGGTATTATTAATTAATTGACGAGCAGAGGACATTAATTTGCTCCAAAAATCTTGATGGTGTCCACAAACGACAAGATCAAAACCATATTCATGGATTGCTTCAATTAAAACCTGCCCAAATTCGCCATTCCCTGATAATGTATGAGCAATTGGATACCCTGCATTATCTGAAAGTTTATTAAGCGCAAGGTGCGCATCTTCAGTGATACGATCTTTCATATCATTCATATTAATATCCACTAATCCTGTATACAAATCAGAATAATTAATACCAACATGAATTAAGGAAATTTTTGCATCGTATGGCCTTGCCATAAAGACAGCTTTTTCGACAAGAATATCGCTTTCCGGTGATAAGTCAACTGCTACTAAAATGTGTTTATAGGCCATAATAGACTCCTCTTTCAGGTAACATCTTAAAATTAATTATTCATGTTTTATATATTTACTACTAAATCAACATTTGAGCAAGCCAAAAAAGTAACGCTGATAATAAAATTGAAACAGGTAATGTTAAAATCCAAGTTAATGCAATACTTTTAACTGTTTTACTCTGTACTCCACCACCATCAACTAGCATCGTTCCTGCAACTGATGATGATAATACTTGAGTTGTTGATACTGGCATTCCGGTATAGCTTGCAATACCAATTGATAACGCGGTGGTAACTTGAGCTGAAACGCCTTGAGCATAAGTCATCCCTTTTTTACCAATTTTCTCTCCAATCGTTATTGCAACGCGTTTCCAGCCGATCATCGTACCGATAGCAAGCGCTGATGCGACAGCGATAATAATCCAAATCGGCGCATATTCAACGGTATCTAATAAATTATTTTTTAAAGAAATCAAATATTTCTTATCTTGGCTTGGCACTTCTGATTGTTTCGCAACATGAGCAACCGTATCTGATAAGCAAAGAAGAATACGCCTTGCTTGTGAACGTTGATTCACACTTAATGCATCGTAATCAGTAAGATTATGGAATAGCGATTTTGCAATATTAATTGTGGTAAAAGAATTAGAAAAATCGCAATGATATTGATTTAATTCTGTAATTGGTATTTCTGTATTAAGGGCAGGTTGTTTACCAATAACTTCATTTAATGTTTGTTGATGGGTAACAAAATATTCATCAATATTATTTATCGCATTTCTCGTATTAGTAATATCGTAGGTAGAGGCATTCATATTAACAATAAAGCCAGCTGGAGCTACGCCCATCAGCACTAACATTAATAACCCAATACCTTTTTGACCATCATTTGCCCCATGAGAAAAACTTACGCCAGCAGCTGATACAATAAGCATGATCCTAATCCAAAATGGCGGTTTCTTTTTACCGTAAAGTTTTTCACGTTGTTCGGGGGTCATAAAAATACGTTCGCGCTTTTTACCACTCTTTTTGCGTGTCCAAATTTTTCTCAAAATAAAAATCATTAAACCTGCTAAGATCAAGCCAACAATCGGTGAAATGATTAACGATAAGAAAATTTCGACCATTTTAGGAATATTGAGTGCATCAATAATTGAGGTATCAGTCAAAAATGCGTTAGCAAGTGCAACGCCAATAATTGATCCTATCAAAGTATGAGAACTAGATGCTGGTATGCCAAGGTACCACGTACCTAAATTCCAAACGATCGCTGCTAATAATATTGAAAATACCATAGCGAGGCCGCGGCCAGAACTCACATTGAGTAATAGATCAGTCGGTAATAAATGGACGATTGCATAAGCAACACTTAAGCCACCGAGTAGCACTCCAAAAAAGTTAAAAATACCCGCCATTAATACGGCAAGTTTCTCTTTTAGTGCTTTAGTATAAATAACCGTAGCAACCGCATTTGCAGTATCATGAAATCCGTTAATTGCTTCGTAGAATAAGACAAATAGAAGGGCTAAACCTAAAAGAATGAGAGTCGAAACGTCTAAGTCAGAGAATAGATGAAACATATAGGCTCTTTAAGTAGTTAGTAAAACAAGCGTTATTATCACAAAGAATAACATATCAGCAAAATAATTTTAATGATTTTTCTTTGTTTTGTTGATAATAAATAATTTTTTATATTAGACTTTGCTATTACAACAAAATTATAACGAAATACTGATACTTTATATTATAAAGTATCAGATTTATTAGTTTTGGTCGCTATTTCGCTTCGCGTAGCGAGCAGCAAGCACTGCGCAAACCATTAACTGTATTTGATGAAAAATCATTAATGGTAGAACCATTATTCCCATAATTGAAACAGGAAAAATAACACTAGCCATTGGGATCCCACTTGCAAGGCTCTTTTTAGAGCCACAAAAAACGATAGTAATTTCATCTTCTTTATTAAAACCAAGTAGCCTTGCGCCGTAAGTTGTAATAATGATTACTACCGCTAATAATAAAAGTGAAAAAATAATAATTTCGGCAAATGATAAAGCATCAATCTGATGCCAAATACCATTGATAACGGCGTCACTAAAAGCAACATAGACCACTAATAAAATTGATAGTCGATCAGTTTTATTGACAATTTTTCGGTGAGAATCAACCCAATTACCAATCCAGCGCCTTGATAAATGCCCAACAATAAAAGGTAACATAAGCTTAAGCATTATAGATACAATTGCATCAACAATATTCATGCTACCAGCTGATTGGGTATGCATCAGTACGCCAATTAAGATTGGCGTAACAAATACGCCAAGTAATGTTGATGCTGACGCACTGCAAATTGCAGCAGCAACATTGCCGCGTGCAATCGAAGTAAACGCGATTGCTGATTGTACTGTCGCTGGAAGAGTACAAAGATAGATAAACCCTAAATAAAGATTATCAGATAAAAAAGTCGGTACAAAAATCAGTAGTGCAAGTCCTAGTAAAGGAAAAATAAGAAATGTGACGGCAAAAATTGTAATATGTAATCGCCAGTTTTTTACTCCATCCATAATTGCAGGAAACGATAATTTAGCACCATGCATGAAAAAGAGTAGGCCGATTGCAAATGTAGTGAGGTATTCAAAAAAAACTTTTATATTTCCTTCGCAAGGAAAAAGTGTCGCGGTGATAACAATGGTGATTAGAATTAATAAAAAAGGATCAATTTTTAATAACTTTATAATATTCATAGAAAGAATCTGTAAATTAGATATCGAACATATAAAAAAATATCCGCTACTGGTGTAGCGGATATAAAATTTTACTCATCAAGGAAACTGCGTAATACATCAGACCGACTAGGATGACGTAATTTACGTAATGCTTTCGCCTCGATTTGACGAATACGTTCTCTTGTTACATCAAACTGTTTACCGACTTCTTCAAGTGTATGGTCAGTATTCATGTCGATACCAAAACGCATACGCAATACTTTTGCTTCTCGAGGTGTTAAGCCCGATAAAATATCTCTTGTTGCTGCGCGTAAACTTTCTGATGTCGCTGCATCAAGTGGCTGCTCTATTGCCGTATCTTCAATAAAATCACCTAAATGAGAATCTTCATCATCACCAACAGGTGTTTCCATTGAAATAGGCTCTTTCGCAATTTTTAATACCTTACGGATTTTATCTTCCGGCATCTGCATTTTTTCAGATAACTCTTCCGGAGTCGGTTCGCGACCAATTTCTTGTAAAATTTGACGTGAAATTCGATTTAGTTTATTAATTGTTTCAATCATATGAACCGGAATACGGATCGTCCTAGCTTGGTCAGCGATTGAACGTGTTATAGCCTGACGGATCCACCAAGTTGCATAAGTTGAGAATTTATAACCGCGGCGGTATTCAAATTTATCTACTGCTTTCATTAAGCCAATATTACCTTCTTGAATAAGATCCAAGAATTGTAATCCACGATTGGTATATTTTTTCGCAATAGAGATCACTAAACGTAAGTTAGCTTCAACCATCTCTTTTTTAGCTCTTTTGGCTTTCGCTTCACCAATTGACATACGACGGTTAATATCTTTAATTTGCTCAATTGATAAATTTGTTTCCGTTTCAATATATTGCAACTGGACTGCTTGTTCTTGAATTTGAACTTCAAATTCGGGTAGCTTGGCAGAAAAAGTACTTTTTGATTTACTTGCTTTTTCAAACCAACTCATATTATTTTCGTTGCCAGTAAAATGTGTCATAAATTGCTTTTTAGGCATTTTACATTGTTCAACACAAATCTTCATAATAATACGTTCATGGGTTCTAACTCGCTCCATCATCTCACGCATATTATTGACTAAAATATCGAATTGTTTACCCACTAAACGAAATTGTTTAAAAATCTCTGATAAGTTTTCAATTTCTTGCTGTGCTTTTTTATGTGCACGGCCATGCTTTTTGATAGCATCAGAGGTTTTTTCATGCTGTTCTTTTAATTCAGCAAATTTCGCTCTAGCAACTTCAGGATCAATCGAGGTATCATCTTCAGTTGAGTCAGAATCACTATCTTCATCTTCGTCTTCATCATCAAGATCGATACTATCAGATTCTTTATCTTCAAGTTCTTCAGGTAGTTCATCTAATCCTTCTTCAGCATTTGGATCGACAAATCCTGTAATTAAATCAGAAAGACGAACAGTTCCTTGCTCAACTAAATTATATTGTTCTAAAAGGTAGGTTATCGCTTCAGGATATTCAGAAACTGAGGTTTGTACTTGATTGATACCATCCTCAATACGTTTAGCAATATCAATTTCACCTTCCCTTGTTAATAACTCAACTGCGCCCATTTCACGCATGTACATTCGGACAGGATCTGTTGTACGGCCAATTTCTGATTCAACATTAGATAGTACTAGGGCAGTTGCTGCCTCAACGGCTTCTTCATCAGCAACGTTATCTGATAAAAGCATTTCATCTGTATCTGGGGCTTCTTCAAGTACTTGAATTCCCATATCATTTATCATCTGAATAATATCTTCGATTTGATCTGAATCGATGATTTCTTCTGGTAAATGATCATTGACATCTGCATAAGTTAAATACCCGAGTTCTTTACCTCGGATAATCAGATGTTTTAGTTGTGATTGAGAGTTCTGCTCCATATCAAAATATCCACATTTTGTTGTTTAGTAATGAGTAAAAACATATTACCCGGACTAAATATTTTTTATTATCGATAAATATAAATCAGCAGATGTTATGGCTATATAAAATAGCGAGAGGTAGCCTTTGGCTAGCTATGTATACACCTATCTAATCATATTTATTTATGATGTCATAAAAAATATATATTATTTCATTCTTACTTTAACTGTTTTGGCTATTTATCAAGTAAGTTAACTTTATAGCCAACTCAATATCTTATTTTTTATTGAGTATTCACTTTAGCTTCTCAGCAATTAAGCTGCATTATTATCTATATTTAGTCTTTTTTTGATAAAACAAGTATTATCGTCGCTAATTCTTTTTTTTCTATGGCCGTTAGTTTAGTAACTCGGTCTTTAGCAATAAGCTCATCTTGTCTTTGGGCCAGTATATTATCATATAACTCTTTTAAAGTATGAGAAAAAATCGTGGCTATCTCATCATCGTGATATTTGTGTTGCCAAATTGCTAACGTGTTTAGTTGCTTGGCTATTGGCTTATCGGTATATTCTGCCAAAATTTGAGCGGTAACAATATTGGGTCTTTCATGGCAAATTTTCAATAATTCAATAAAAATATCAATACCAGCAAGTTTTACTTGTTGTAAACTTTCCATATCAGGAACGAGTTTTGATAATTCTGGGTATTGTATTAATAAACCAATCAAAATTCGCATCGTCGTTAGCTTCATTTTGATTACGGGCATTTTGTTCTCAGGTTCAGCGGATGATGCATTATTACTACTATCATAAGGCAGTAATAGTTTATCTATTTGGGTTATGTCTAGAAAACCAAGGTAATCGCCTAATTGTTGCTTTAAGTTAAGTGCAAAAGATTGTGCTTTTACCTGCACGATTAATGGTAAGGCAAGCGAGCTTAGTTTCGCTTTACCTTCTGAGGTTTTTAGATCAACTTGAATTAATAGCTCATCAAACAAAAATTGTGATAGTGTTAAACCGTTATTTAATCGAGTTTCAAATTGCTCTTTACCTTCTTTTCTGACTAAACTATCGGGATCATCACCCTCGGGTAAAAAAGTAAATTTGATTTGTTTTCCATCGACGAGAGTCGGTAACAATACATTAAGTGCTCGCCAAGCAGCGCGGCGGCCAGCTGTATCACCATCAAAGCAAAAAATAACATTATCGGTTGCTCTAAAAAGTAATTTAATATGATCTTCCGTTGTTGCAGTTCCAAGTGCTGCAACGGCATAATCGATGCCGAACTGAGCTAATGACACAACATCCATATACCCTTCAACTACGACTAATTTTTCAGGGTTACGATGTATCTGCAGTGTTTCATATAATCCGTAAAGTTGATAACTTTTATGGAAAACCGCTGTTTCAGGTGAGTTAATATATTTTGCTGAATCATTGGCTTTGATTGTTCTTCCACCAAAGGCAATTATGTTGCCTTGGCGGTCGCGGATAGGGAACATTATTCTGCCACGAAAACGATCATATTGATTACCGTTGTCATTGCTGACTAACATTCCTGCCTGATCATATAGGGCTTTTTCTTGCGAGGTTTTGGCTATATGATTAAACGTTATACGCCAATCATCAGGGGAATAACCAATCTTATAATGATTGATTGTTTTTTCATCTAATCCTCGACGAGTTAGATATTCATTAGCTTGTGCTGCATCAGGTGTGGAAAGTTGTGTTTGGTAAAAGTGAGCCAGTTTGCCCATTATCGTGTATAGATCTCGCCTAATGTTTTGTCCAGATACTTGTGATTGGTTTCGCTTTGTATCAGGTGAGGTTTCAATATAAGGAACAGTTATACCATGAAGGTTGGCAAGTTCTTCAATTGCTTCAGGATAAGAAAGACGATCATAGTTCATTAAGAAATCTATAGCAGAACCACCAGCACCACATCCAAAGCAATAATACATCTGTTTTTTTTCGCTTACAGAGAAGGAGGGGGTTTTTTCATTATGAAATGGGCAGTTACCCCAATAATCTTTTCCTCGCTTTTTTATTTTAATCCGATGGCTGATAATATCAACAACATTGATTCGAGCAATCAGATCAATAATAAAGTCTTGAGGAATTCGCTTCATAAGTGACTCTATCCGATTTTTATACACTAAAGACAACAAACCGTACATATAGTACGGTTTGTATGTATTTGGACTAATTTATTATTAACAATTAGTATAAACGAATACGACGTGCGTTTTCTCTTTCTAGTTTTTTAGCATGACGTTTTACCGCTGCAGCTTTAGCTCGTTTACGAATAGTTGTTGGTTTTTCATAAAACTCACGGTTACGAACTTCTGCTAAAATTCCTGCTTTTTCGCAAGAACGCTTAAAACGACGTAATGCAACATCGAAAGGTTCATTTTCACGTACTTTAATTACTGGCATGTGCCTCTCACCTCAAAATTATTGGACTTTACTAGCCAAAGTCAAATTATTAAAATGGCCAGTGTTAAAAATTAGTGCTGAATTGTACTGCTAATAAGTGGGGGTTGTAAAGTACTTTATCATATTTATTGTGTTATTCGCTGTTCAAAACCTATTTCATTTATTAAGTACTATTTATTGTCGAATTACAATGATTTCATTGGCCGCTAAACATTAATAACCAATCATTTTTTACGCAATTTTATTAATTAAAATTTTTATCTAAATAATTATTTGATTATCAGCAGTTACCGTCCGATAATACGAGCTATTAAATTTCAAAAGTAATAAACGAAATAGGAGTTATTATGTCGCCGATTATAACAGGTGATTTTCCACAGCGGCGCTTACGCCGTTTGAGAGCTAATGATTTTAGTCGTCGACTTGTGGCTGAGAACAGTTTAACTGTAAATGATCTAATTTATCCGGTCTTTATTGTTGAAGGTAAAAATGTGAGTGAACCGATTACATCTATGCCAAATGTCAATCGTATGAGTGTCGATGTATTATTAAAAGAAGCAGAGCAAGTCGCTAAACTTGGCATTCCTGTTTTATCGCTTTTTCCCGCTATAGACCACAGCAAAAAATCATTATTAGCAGAAGAGTCATATAATGAAGATGGATTAGTTCCAAGGGCGGTGAGAGCGCTTAAAAAAGCGTTCCCTGAGTTAGGGATCTTAACTGATATCGCATTAGATCCTTATACAATACATGGTCAAGACGGCATTATTGATGATAGCGGTTATGTACAAAATGATATCACTGTTGAGACATTGATTCGTCAAGCGATGGTACATGCTCAGGCAGGGGTTGATATCATAGCGCCTAGCGATATGATGGATGGACGAATTGGCGGGATCCGAGCTGAGTTAGAAGATAGTGGATTTGTTAATACCCAAATTATGGCTTATTCAGCTAAATATGCATCAACTTTTTACGGCCCATTCCGTGATGCAGTAGGATCTGCTACTAATATTAAAGGCGGAAATAAAAAAACTTATCAGCTTAACCCAGCAAATAGCCGTGAAGCATTACAAGAAGTATATCAAGATCTACAAGAAGGTGCTGATATGGTAATGGTTAAGCCTGGTATGCCTTATCTTGATATTTTGCGTCAGGTTAAAGATACTTTTGCAGTGCCAACCTTTGCATATCAAGTATCTGGTGAGTATGCTATGTTAATGGCTGCGATTAATAATGGTTGGTTAACTGAAGCTGCCATTATGGAATCATTATTATGTTTTAAACGTGCAGGAGCAGATGGAATATTAACCTATTTTGCTAAACAGATTGCAGAGCAGTTACAAGCTGGCAAGTAAGCAATTTTGGATGCATTTTGTTGCTTAATGAAATGCATCTATTCATTTTATATTAATTAAATTATTATATTTTATTCAAATCGATAGAGAAAAAAATTATAACCGATAACCTTAAATTTATTGTTTACTAAGAGATCATTTTTATTAACATTAGGGGTTAGGTATATGTATAAGTTACTAGTAACGGCTATATTGATTATTTTTACTTCTTGTTTTGCATGGGGAGATACCATTAAACTAAAAAATGGTGATAACCTCTCGGGTAAAATTAAACTAGTTGATAGCAATAAAGTATTAATAGAGACTGAATATGCTGGAATTATCACCATAAATAGTGACAAAGTAGCCACATTTTCTATTAATGAACCAGTTAAAATCAAAAATGGTTTATTTTCAGCTTCACAGTACGCCGATACAATTGTGTCCGCTGGTGAGAGCGAGATTAAATTAGTCAAAGGCAATGATAGTAAAATAATACCGATTAATAATGATCTAACAATAATTAAAAACACCTCATCTTCACTAACTCCAAATGATCTCATCATTAATGGCGATTTAAATGCTGGCGCTTATTATAATAAAGGTTCTTCTAAATCAGAACAATATAACTTAAATGGCAATATAACAGCAAAACATGACTTATGGCGCCATGGTTTAAGAGCTGCTTTGTTTAGATCAAAAGATGATGAGCAAACGAGTAATTATTATTACACCGCACAATACGAAGTTGATCGATTTTTTACCCCCTCATTTTTTTGGCAGGGCAATGTTCAATATAAGCATGATTGGATAGAAGATATCAAAACAAAAACAAGTTTTGGTATGGGCCCAGGTTGGCAAGTATGGGAAGATGAATTATCTGCTTTGTCACTAACTGGGTTAGTTAGTTACCAACGAATTGATTATCGCGATGGTAATGATTCAACTCATCCTTTAGGATCGGTTAAATGGAATTATTATCAATTTTTTGCAGGAAAATCACTTAAATTTTTTACCGTTGGTGAAATAGGCCGAAGCTTTAATAATGACGTTGATCTCGATTTATCTGCTACAGCAGGCCTTGCATATTGGTTAACAGATTGGTTATCAGTTAACACCAGTTTAACTAGGTCAAAAAGTACTACTCACGATGGTGATTCAAGTAATACTAACTATAATATTGGTGTCGGGGTTAATTGGTAAACTATTTTGAGATAAGATTAGCATAGTAGTCGCTAATTTTATCTCTACCTTAATTTTCTAAACTCATCAAAAAAGCTTTCTCCTATTAATTTCAAGTACAGGCTAATAAAGTAGAAAAACACAATATATAGTGTATAATTCTCAAAAAATATCTATATATGGGTTTAACCGCTTAAAGGAATATAACATGCCAGTAGTTGTAAAACGTGATGGATGCCAAACCGCTTTTAATGAAAATCGTATTCGAGATGCTATTTTAAAAGCAGCGATTGCGGCTAATGTAAATGACTCCGATTATTGCGCTGGAGTTGCTAAATTGGTTGCAAATCAGATGGCAGATCGAGAAAGTGTCGATATTCATGAAATTCAAAATTCTGTTGAAAATCAACTAATGGCTGGCCCATATAAAAAATTAGCAAGAACCTATATCGAGTATCGCCATGATAGAGATCGTGTGCGTGAAGAGCGCAGCCGTTTAAATCAAGACATTAAAGGCTTAATTGAGCAGAGTAACGTTGCGATTTTAAATGAAAATGCCAATAAAGATAGTAAAGTCATTCCAACTCAGCGTGACTTGTTAGCGGGTATTGTTGCTCGTCATTATGCTAAACAATACCTTTTACCTAAAGATGTATCAAGGGCTCATGATAGCGGTGAATTACATTACCATGATCTTGATTACTCACCATTTTTCCCTATGTTTAACTGTATGTTAATCGATCTAGATGGCATGTTAACAAAAGGTTTTAAAATGGGTAATGCCGAAATTGAACCACCTAAATCTATTGCAACGGCAACAGCCGTAACGGCGCAGATTATTGCTCAAGTTGCTAGCCATATTTATGGTGGTACAACGATAAATCGTATCGATGAAATATTAGCTAAGTTTGTTACGATTAGTTTTGAAAAACATAAAAAAGTTGCTGAAGATTGGAAGATCCCTGACGCAAAGGCGTATGCGGAAAATCGCACGGCTAAAGAGTGTTATGATGCATTTCAATCTTTAGAATATGAAGTAAATACACTCCATACCGCTAATGGACAAACACCATTTGTTACCTTTGGCTTCGGTTTAGGTACAAGCTGGGAATCAAGGTTAATCCAAGAGTCTATTTTAAAAGTAAGAATTCGTGGTTTAGGCAAAAACCACAAAACAGCTGTATTTCCTAAACTTGTGTTTGCAATTAAAGATGGCATCAACCATAAATCAGCTGATGCTAACTATGATATTAAGCAATTGGCTTTAGAGTGTGCATCAAAACGTATGTATCCTGATATCTTAAATTACGAAAAAGTGGTGGAGGTTACAGGATCATTCAAAACACCAATGGGTTGTCGTAGCTTTTTAGGTGTGTATGAAGAAGATGGCAAACAAATTCATGATGGACGCAATAACCTTGGCGTAATTAGTCTTAATCTTCCTCGTATTGCGATTGAAGCAAAAGGCGATGAAGCTAAATTTTGGCAACTATTAGATAGCCGCTTAGTATTATGCAAAAAAGCACTAATGACTCGTATTGCAAGGCTTGAAGATGTTAAAGCAAGAGTTGCGCCTATTCTTTATATGGAAGGGGCTTGTGGCGTTAGATTAAAAGAAGATGACTCTGTTGCAGAAATTTTCAAAAATGGTCGTGCTTCGATATCATTGGGCTATATTGGCATTCACGAAACGTTAAATGCATTATTTAGTAATAAAGAGCACCCATTTGATAACGAAACATTACGCCAAAAGGGCGTGCAAATCGTAGCGCGGTTACGTCAAGCTGTAGAACAATGGAAAAAAGAAACAGGATATGGTTTTAGTTTATACAGTACGCCAAGTGAAAATCTATGTGACAGATTTTGTCGTTTAGATACGGCTGAATTTGGTGTTATCGCAGGCGTTACAGATAAAGGCTATTATACTAATAGTTTCCATTTAGATGTTGAAAAGAAAGTTAATCCATATGAAAAAATTGAATTTGAAAAACCTTATCCTGAATTAGCCAGTGGTGGTTTTATCTGTTATGGCGAATATCCCAATATGCTCAATAATGTAAAAGCGTTAGAAGATGTATGGGATTATAGCTATAGCCGAGTGCCTTATTATGGTACTAATACCCCGATCGACGAGTGCTACGAGTGCGGCTTTGCTGGCGAGTTTTCATGTACTAGTAAAGGTTTTGTCTGCCCAAGCTGTGGTAATCATGACTCCGCCAAGGTATCAGTGACACGGCGCGTTTGTGGTTACCTTGGCAGCCCTGATGCAAGGCCATTTAATGCAGGTAAGCAAGAAGAGGTTAAACGCCGAGTTAAGCACCTAAATAATGGGCAAATCGGCTAATTTAACCTTATATAGCACTTTTACCATAACATAAAGGTGCTACTTAGCTCATTCGTTCATTATCTGTCTAACGAAAAACAATATATTGCAGAATTATTATGAATTATCATCGCTATTATCCAGTTGATGTTGTTAATGGTCCTGGCACAAGGTGTTCTTTATTTGTTGCAGGCTGCATACACCAATGTCGGGGTTGTTACAATAAAAGCACTTGGTCACTTGATTCAGGTTTTACATATACCCAAGAGCTTGAAGACCATATTATTCGTGATTTGCAAGATACCGAAATTAAAAGGCAGGGGCTCTCATTATCCGGCGGTGATCCTTTGCACCCACAAAATGTACCAACTATACTTAGGTTGGTACAAAGAGTGAAGGCGCAATGTGATAATAAAGATATTTGGCTTTGGACTGGCTACTTACTTAATGAACTAACTATAGAGCAACAAGTTATTTTGCCTTATATCGATGTGCTTATCGATGGTAAGTTTGTACAAGAACTTGCTGATCCCAAACTACTTTGGCGTGGCAGTAGTAACCAAATTGTGCATGAATTACACAAAAAATAGCGAGTTATCATTTATTTTGGTCATATAGGTCATGCTGATTAAGTAAATTTGAAATGGCTTCTCGATAGTGAATTTCTAAATTTTCACGACTTGATGAGCTAATTTTTAAATCAGTGATACGGCCATTGCTGATCCCATAGACCCAGCCATGAATATTCACTTTTTGCCCGCGTTGCCAAGCCGATTGAATGATGGTTGAGTGGCCGAGATTATAAACTTGTTCAATGACGTTAAGTTCACATAGAATATCCATTCTTTTTTCTGCAGGAAACTCGCCAAGTAATGAACTATAGCGAAACCAAATATCACGAATATGCAGCAGCCAATTATTGATTAATCCTAAATCTGGATTTTCAACAGCAGCTCTGATCCCCCCACAGTCAAGATGACCACAAATAATAATATCTTCTACGCCTAATACATCAATAGCATATTGAACGACGGATAAACAGTTTAAATCGGTATGAATAACTAAATTCGCAACATTACGATGAACAAATAGCTCACCAGGCTCTAACTCAGTCAGTTTTTCAGCCGGAACGCGGCTATCTGAACAACCAATCCATAAAAATTTAGGTCGTTGCGTAATAGAAAGATGTTTGAAAAAATCAGGATCTTCGAGGGCAACTTTTTGAGACCACGCATGGTTACGTACGATAAGGTCAGAAATTGTTTTCATGAAAGTACTCTTTCGTTGATTGAGGAATTAGTTTACTGGCTGTAAGCAAAAATATCAATGTTGATTTCTTGCTAATCGATAAGAGATAATTTATGGATATTTCGTTAAAATATTGTTGTAAGCACTTAATATAGAGAAAAATCTGTGTGCAAGTTTTATATGTCAGGCAAAGCCTGACATATAAAATGGATATTATTTCATTGCTTGATGTAGTTTATGATAAACCGCTAGTAGTTGCTGATGTGAAGTAAATTGAGTCAAGTTTTCATCGACGTTAAACAATCCTAAAAAATGCTTTTTACCTGTTGCGTATTGCCACATCTCGTTGACATGATCTTCACCATACATTTTATTAAAGGCAGGCTGATAATTCGTAAATTGTTTTGCATCACGCATAAGCATAAAATCAACTAAAGTAAGTAAACAGCGATAAGCGTGATTACGTTGTGGTGTGAAAATCGAACTATTCATTTCAATTGTCCAATCTAGCCATAATTTAGCTTGTTCTAAATCTTTACCGGCTAATGCTAGCATCGCTTTAAGCTCGCCAATACGTAATGTATACCATGCATTATCTTTGCCCGTTGCAAGGCCTAATAATTCACGTACTCTTGCAAAATCATCTAAACCATCATCATCGAGCTGTTCGATAATTTCAAGATAGTTTTTAGCACTTAATTTACTTTCTGGTAAAGATAAAATTTTATCACGCCAGTGGATTGCCATATTGTTATTAGCAATAAGGAGATCTTCTGGTGGATAAATTTCAGACATACCAACGGCTAAAATTCGGCATGCATAAACATCTAAGTGCTGATAATCCATAATTAACACTTCGATATCTTGCTGATGAATGATTTCCATTAGATTATTAAATTCTTGTTCTGTTGATTCGCCAGTAAAAGACCAATCAACAAACGGATAGTCAGCAGTTTGATTAAATAGATCCCAGGAAATTAAGCCGCTTGAATCGATAAAATGGGTTTCAAGGTTGCTCAAATCAGCTACATCATCATTATCAAATGATGGTGGTGAAAATACATCAAGATCTTTTAAGCTACGACCTTGTAATAATTCCGTTACCGTGCGCTCAAGCGCAACACCGAAATTAGGATGCGCGCCAAATGAAGCATAGCACGTACCATTAGTTGGATTAAATAATATCACACAGATAACGGGGTACTTCCCGCCTAATGATGCGTCAAAACAGAAAATAGGAAAACCTTGTTGTTCTAATGTTTGAATCGATTCAATGGTATTTGGATAACGCTGTAATACCGAGTCAGGTATTGCTGGTAAACTGATTGCTTCGGTAATAATACGGTTTTTTACATAACGTTCAAATACTTCTGATAAACCTTGTACTCTTGCTTCATTTTGACTATTACCAGCAGACATACCATTTGAAGCATAAAGATTTGCAATGAGGTTAACAGGTACATAAACTGTTTTTTGATCAGATTGTTGTACAAATGGTAGCGCACAGATACCGCGATCTTGATTACTTGATTGCAAGTCAACTAAGTCACTTCCAGAAAGTTCATCGTTTGGATCATAAAACGCGAGTAATTTTTTAGTCAATATTCCTTTGGGTAACGAATTATTGGCGGGAATTGGGAACCATTTTTCGTTTGGATAATGAACAAAATCAGTATTATTAGCAATTTGTTTACCAAGATAAAAATCAGAAAAAAAGTAATTAGTTGATAAACGTTCAAAGTATTCGCCAAGTGCTGATGCGAACGATGCTTTTTCACTTGCGCCTTTACCATTCGTAAAACAAGCTGGGCAAGCTTTGTTTTGGATATGTACTGACCAGACATTTGGTACAGGATTAAGCCAAGATGCTTCTTTGGCTTCTAATTCATAATGCTTTAAAAGTGAATGAAAATGATTGATCGAATCTTCAAGCGCTGCATCTTTGCCAGTAATATAGGTTTTCATGTTATATCTCATTATATTTTTGATTATAAAGTATTATCAGCTTAAAGAATGATTATCTATCGATAGATAGTTCACTTAAAGGCCAGCGAGGTTTTACGTTAATAGCAAGATCAGCAAATTGTTGCTTTTTAAAGCGAACCAT
Organism: Orbaceae bacterium lpD04; assembly: GCA_036251935.1. Taxonomy (NCBI): domain Bacteria; kingdom Pseudomonadati; phylum Pseudomonadota; class Gammaproteobacteria; order Orbales; family Orbaceae; genus Orbus; species Orbus wheelerorum. Next base: position 678,847 of record CP133967.1, read on the forward strand.
TCCTGCGTAAGCAATCATTGCCCCATTATCAGTACAAAAAGCAAGCCTTGGATAATAAATTTGACCACGCCTTTTTTGCATTAACTCTGCAAGTCGATTTCTTAACGTCAAGTTAGCACTAACGCCGCCAGCAATAACCAATCGGTTATAACCCGTTTGTTCAAGTGCTCGCTTCGATTTTATAACTAACGTATCAACAAGTGCATCTTCAAAAGCGCTAGCAATATCTGCTTTGGTTTGCTCATCAAAAGGTTGGTTTTGATGGATAGTATTTGCAGCGGCAGTTTTTAAGCCAGAAAAGCTAAAATCAAGGCCGGGCCTATCAGTCATTGGCCTTGGAAAATGAAAACGCGAGCCATTGCCGAGCTGAGCAAGCTTAGAAAGCTTTGATCCTCCTGGGTAATCAATGCCCAGTAATTTTGCTGTTTTATCAAAAGCTTCTCCTGCAGCATCATCAATTGATTCACCCAATAATTGATATTGACCAATTTCGGTTACTTTTATTAATTGTGTATGTCCGCCAGATACGAGTAAAGCAATAAAAGGGAACTCAGGGGGATTATCTTCTAACATTGGCGCGAGTAGATGGCCTTCCATATGATGTACTTCAATAGATGGTACATCCCAAGCATAAGCAAGAGCGCGACCAATTGATGCACCAACTAGTAACGCTCCAACTAATCCAGGGCCTGCCGTATAAGCAACTGCATCAATATCTTTACTCGTCAAGTTGGCTTCTTTTAATGCCGCTTGAATGAGGGGAACAGTTTTACGAATATGATCGCGAGAAGCAAGTTCTGGTACCACCCCACCATAATCAGCATGTAAGCTGATTTGTGAATAAAGTTGGTTAGCAAGCAGCCCTTTTTGCTCATCATAGATTGCAATGCCTGTTTCATCACAGGAAGTTTCAATACCAAGAATTTTCATACTTAATTATCTTTACTGTTAAATGGTGCGATCACATCTTCGCTCCATAAATCTTGTTCATTTATTTCATCGGTAGGAATTCGATGTGTTTCATTCGCCCATTCACCAAGATCAATTAATTGGCAGCGTTTACTACAAAAAGGGCGATAAGGATTTTTTTCATCCCACACAATCAGTTTTTGGCAAGTAGGGCAACTAACGGTTAATTTATCTGTTTTCATATATCATTGGTACATTATTTAGCTTAATTCAACGTAGCACATTAGCAGTTCGCTAATTCAAATTCAACACATTGTGTTTCTATTTTACTATCAGAGTCTGAGTCGAGTTTTACAAATCGAATCGCATAGCGATTCGCATTTCCCGAGACTTGTGGATATAAACCTTTATCAATTGGGATCCTAATTCTTAATAGGCGACTTATTTCACTTGGATTTTGATAAAAATTATTTGAACAACTTAATAATTTAAAACGACCAGATTGCCTAATTAATTGTAAATAAAAAGAAATTGCAAGATATAATGTTGAGAAACTCTCTAACCATTTTGCAATTTGTTGGTCTCTATAATCTTGCGATTGCTGCAACCATAAATGAAATAAAGGTAAATCAAAGCTACAACATCCGCCAGGAATGGTTAATCGTTTACGTATAGAGGCAATAAAACGGTCAGTTTTGAGGTTTTGACCTAGTTTAGGAATAGAATTTAATTGGCTAAGGATCACATTTAGTTTATCTAATAACGCTGAGAGTAGCTCAGTATCAACTCCCGATATATTCAACCAAGTTGATAGCTTTTGTTTTTGTTCATCAATATCTTTAATTAAATCACTTCGAATATCATTACGCTCTACAATTTCAAGTAATTCACAAAGTGAGTGAAAAAATAATAACGCATTATTACAGTCGAATTTTTTATTACATTCAATTTGTTTGATTAAAAACTCAATACGTAACCAAGTTCGCATTTTTTCATTTAATGGGTGTTCAAAAATTACTTTAGCGTTATCCATATTAGCTCAACTTTTAACTGTAATTTTGAGATAGTTTAAGGTACATATTATGCAGCAGCTTAACTTGCGAAGAAAGTTCTGATGTATCGCCATTATTTACGATCACATCATCGGCATAGCTGATTCGATCAGCATTAGTTGCTTGTGATAATAACATGTTTTTTGCTAAATCTTCACTAATATTATCGCGATTTTTCAGCCTTTCTATTTGAATATCAACGGGTGTATCAATAATTAATACGCGATCAGCTTGTTTTTGCAAATTATTTTCAATTAATAAGGGCACAACCCAAAGGACATAGGGGCTATCAAGTTTGCTAATTTGTAACGTTGTTTCACGTTGAATAATCGGGTGTAAATATTGATTTAACCATATTCTATGTTGCTGCTGATTAAAAATGACCTCACGCAGTTTAGCTCGATTTAAATTACCGTCAGCAAGTAAAATATCTTGACCAAAATATTCGACAATGTGTTTAAGTGCTAGCGAGCCTTTTTCTACGACTTTTTTTGCAATAATATCGGCATCAACTACTTGTGCGCCTAACTTTGCAAACAAATTGGCAACGGTTGATTTTCCACTCGCAATTCCACCACTTAAGGCAACAATATAAGGCATAAAATTAAGATGAATAAAATATGTATTTACTCAGCTTATCATACTTGTAACTTACTGCAAGTTTCCTTGTATTCATATTGCCTAGTAGGCATTAATAATGATAATTAGCTAATTGTAACAATATTATATAGGCTGAAATTAATAAGCATGGACCAAATGGAATAACGACTATTTTCAAAGGTATTTTTTTAAAGTAAGCCCCAAAAATAACATAGAGTATACCAATGCTTGATGCAAAAACTAATAACATTGGTAACTGGCTATAATGTATCCATGTACCTAAAGCCGCGAGTAGTTTAATGTCTCCTCCGCCAAGGCCGCTATGCTTTTTAAAGTAATAATATAAATGCGCGGGAACCCACAATAGAATGTAGCCGCAAATAATACCCAATCCTCCATCGATTAATCGTATTGGGTTTATTTCTACATAGCTTAAAGCTAATCCAGTTAACATTATTGGATAGGTAAAATAATTAGGTAATAATAGGTACCTAAAATCAATCGCTGCCAATATAATAAAATAAAGCCCTAAAAAAATTAATATAATTGTCCAAAGCGTACAATCATAGGTCGATATCATCACACAGCAATATATCGAGATAATTAATTCAACGAGTAGATAATTAATTGCAATCGATTGATGGCAATATCGGCAATGGCCTCTTTGGATCAACCATGAAATAATGGGGATCAGTGATAAGTAACTTAGTTTATGATAACAATACACACACTTTGAACGACTAAAAACGATATCATGCAAGTAGCTTAGTGCAGCTTTGTCGGGTGAAAATCGGTAAATTGCAACATGAATAAAGCTACCAAAGCATAGTCCTAGTAGCCCAGTACAAATTAGCACAATAATTACCATTAATGAATTACACTACCTAATTGAAAAACAGGTAAATACATCGCTATCACTAAGCTACCGATAATTAAAGCCATAATTGACATCATTAATGGCTCAATTTTTTGCGATAAATTATCGGTTAGTTCTATATTTTGCTGCTGATAATAATCAGCAAGCCTTTCTAACATTAAATCTAACGTACCAGACTCTTCACCAATACGAATCAGTTGGGTACAAAGGCTAGGGTAAAGCATATGATGTTCAATCGCTTGACTAAATGATTGGCCTTGCTCTATGGTTTTGACAATATTGATTAAACTGAGTTGAAATAATAAATTTCCAGTTACTTTTTTTGCTGATTTAAGGCCTGTGAGTAGTGGGATCCCTGATTTTTGAGTAATGAATAACGTTTGGAATATCAGTGCTAAGCAAGATGTTGTGATTATTTTGCCAACGATAGGTAACTTTAATACATATTTAATAATTAAATGATCATGATATTGTTTTAAATAGTAACGATAGAATAAATAAAAAGCCGTAATAATGACCAATAGTTCAAAAAAATAGCGCTGCAAATAGTTTGAAAGCGTTATTATCAGCTGTGTAAAAAAGGGTAATTGAGCATCAAAACTTCGATACACTTCAGCAAACTTGGGTAATACAACCAGCAGCATGATTAGGGTAACGACAATTGAAGCTGTGAATAAAAAAAGCGGGTAACGCATCGCTTTTTTAACTCTTTTTTTTAGCTTTTGAGTATTTTCTAATTGTTGTGCGACGGTTTCAAAACTATGCTCAAGTTGGCCAGTTAATTCGCCAGTGGCAATAATTTGTATATAAATAGCGGGAAATATTTTACTATGCTGGCTAAGCGCTTGTGATATCGATTCCCCAACTGTTATTTGCTGTTTAATACTACTTAATAACCATTGCCATTGTATTAGCGCATTTTGATTAGCTAATAAATCTAAGCTATTAATTATTGGTAATCCGGCTTTTAACATTGTTGCTAATTGTTTGGTAATAATAATTAATTCTTGTATTTTAAAGCTATGATGAGAAAGATAGCTTTTAAAGGTTAGCTTAAAGAAAAGTACATCTTGTTGTAATAGTGCTAGTCTAGCTTCCCGAAGTGATGTTGCAACTAACACATATTTTTGGCCATTAAGGTCTTGCCATTGATATAACCTTTTTAAGGGCCATAACTTACTCATTTATTAAACCTAACACGCGCTGTATTTCAGCTAACGAGGTTATGCCTTGTTTAACTAACGCAATGCCAGATAAATCAAGAGTATTAATCTCATATTTTTTCATAATTTGCACAATATTATTTAATGAAAATTGGTCATTTTCCGCCAGTAAGGCTTGAATTTGTGGGGTAATTATGAGTAACTCATAAATGCCTATTCGCCCATAATATCCACCAATACAGTGCTGACAGCCCTTAGCTAAATAATGTGGGTAAAGTAGGCGTTTACCGTACTCTTCAATTACAAATTTTTCATCGGCAATTACTTTACAATGATGACAGAGCTTTCTGGCTAGTCGCTGTGCGATGATAAGCTTTAAACTAGAAGCAATTAAATAATTCTTTATACCCATCTGATTGAGGCGAATTAATGCTTCCGCACTAGAGTTAGTATGTAATGTTGATAAGACTAAATGGCCTGTTTGCGCTGCTTGTACTGAAATTTGAGCTGTTTCATGATCGCGAATTTCGCCAATCATAATGATATCTGGATCTTGTCTTAAAAATGAGCGCAAGGTTATAGCAAAATCAAGACCAGCCTTTGGATTAACTTGTGTTTGGTTTATGCCTATAATCGGCATTTCAACTGGATCTTCAACACTACAAATATTGCGTGAACTTTCATTTAGCTCTTTAAGCCCACTATAAAGCGTAATCGTTTTACCACTACCAGTTGGGCCGGTAACTAAAATAAGTCCTTGAGGATTATTTAAAGCTTGCCGATAATGAAATTGATCATTTTCTGATAAACCCAGTTGTTCAAGCGAGAATGTATCTTGCTGATCCTCCATTATTCGTAAAACAATTTTTTCGCCATCAATAATTGGGATCGTTGATATGCGCATCGTGTGCTTATCTATCATCAGTTGTCCATCTTGAGGCAAACGTTGCTCTGCAATATTTAGATTTGCCATTATTTTTAAGCGAACAGTTAACGGTTTTACTAATAAAGTTGATAAGATCGCAATTGGTTGTAAAACGCCATCAATTCGCATCCTAATTCGGTATAGGTCTTGATAAGGCTCAAAGTGAATATCTGATGCGCGCTTAACAAGCGCATCGTTTAAAAGTTGATTAACTAGCTCTACAATTTCGAGATCGCTATATTTTGTCATGATAACTAAAACCTAAAGATATCATTGCACGCATCAGTAATATTATTATTAACTGGCGTTGTAACACATTTTTTAGACCAATCAAGTTGGCCATGAGTCGGATTGATTATCGGCGTCAAAGTTGTTGTTAACCCACTCAAAGCGCTTTGCCCGACTAAGGTAATAATGCCTGCGGCAACATTTATTGATGCAATATAATTCGTTGCTTTAGTTACCGGAATACCACTTTGGCCACTATTACAATTTTTCAGATCACCTTGTTCTAATGAACAAATTTCGATTGCGGTTTTATAAGGTGTCATGGTTTGTAACATATCGGTCATTGCTGCTTTTTGCACATAGCCTTGATAAGAGGGAACACCGATAGCAGTTAGGATCGCTATAACGGCAATTGCTATCATTAGCTCAAATAAAGTAAAGCCGGATTGTGATAAGTGTAAAAAACTGGGTTTTGCCATAATAAATACCTTTATTACATAAATAGTAAGTAAGTAAGTTATAAAAATAACAAATGGCTGATATTACTTATATTATTACAATGTGATAATTCATGATATGTAGCAAATAGCTTTGCATATTTACTATCAATGGTATAATTTTGCGATTAATTACTCAAAAATAGGTGATAAAAGGTTAATATGGATTTGAAGATTCAACGCGGCTTTTTAACCGATACTCAAGTTATTGCATCACCTTATTTTAATGAGCGTCCTATTGGTGAAATGATTAACATGCTCGTTATTCATAATATTAGTCTGCCACCCAATCAATATGGTGGCCCTTATGTTAGCCAGCTATTTACGGGTAAATTGGATCCTAATGAGCATGAATATTTTAAAACAATTTATCAGTTTGAAGTTTCATCCCATCTTTTTATTTGCCGTAATGGTGAAGTTATACAATACGTTTCTTTTGATAAGCGGGCATGGCATGCAGGAAAATCCTCTTTTCAAGGTCGAGATAACTGTAATGACTACTCTATTGGCATTGAGCTTGAGGGAAGCGATTTTGAGCCATTCCCATTAATTCAATATACTAAACTTGCCGAAATTACCCGTTGTTTAAAAAATTACTATCCTATTGAATCTATTGTTGGTCATAGCGATATTGCGCCAGTGCGCAAAACAGATCCCGGGCCTTATTTTGATTGGTCCGTTTACTTGTCATCACTAAAATAAGTCATATTATTTGATTGGTGTTTATTAAACGTATCATTGTCGCTATTTTTATTGGTACAATAACGTATTATTTTATACTTAAATTATTATGAAACAGTTTAATTCTGATATTTTACAATTACTTAAAGATATAGAACAAGAAATGAAGTCAAAATTGCTTTGGCAAAGTTTGCCGCCTAAAGCCGAGGCATTTTTGAGTGAGCAGCCTTTTGCACTCGATATGATGTTACCTAACGAATGGTTACAATGGATATTTATTCCTAGAATACGCGCATTGATTGATGCTAATGCGATTGTTCCACGTAATTTTGTTTTATACCCTTATTTCGAGGAGACATTAAAGCAGCAAGAGGAAGCAGCTAAGCTCCTCTCTTTAATTGAAAATTTAGATAAACGGGTTAAAGCATAAAAAATACCACACTATTAATGATAAATACCGGTATTAGAATAATAATAGACCATTTCATATAGCCAAAAAAGCTTGGCATATTGATGCTATTTTGTATGGCAATACTTCTCACCATAAAGTTAGGCGCATTACCTATATAGGTTAATGCCCCCATAAATACCGATCCCATTGAGATGGCAAGCAAGGTTGCATTAAGATGTCCCATTAGTATATTTGCATCGCCAGATGCTAAATTGAAGAAAACTAAATAAGTCGGTGCATTATCTAAAAAGCCCGATAATATACCACTTAACCAAAAGTACATGATATTAATCGGCTCGCCACTATTATCAGTGACGAGTGAAACAATTGAAGATAAATGCCCCTCATTACCGACACGTAAAATTGCAAGAACCGGGACAATAGTAATAAAAATACCGAGAAAGAGCTTCGCTACCTCTAAAATTGGTTGCCAATTAAATTGATTAGCAGAGCGAACTTGTTTAGGGGTAATAATTATTGAAACAACGCTTATTATAATTAATAATAAATCTCGAATTATGTTTTGTAATGTTAGGTTGACACCTAACATAGTCAGGCTAATACCTGATTGCCAAATTCCAGAAAGTAACACTGCTGCAATAATTGCAATTAATAATACAATATTTTGTTTACCATAAATTTTAATAGTGCGATCTGATATTGAATGATGAGCCACTATTTTTTCTTGTCGTTTATAATAATAGTTATCAATACAATAAAAAATAATTAGCAGTAAAAAAGTGGTTAACAATACGGGTAAAAACATATGCGTTAATGTCCAAAAGAAATTAACCCCTTTTAAAAAACCGATAAATAATGGCGGATCGCCAAGTGGTGTTAAACCTCCGCCAATATTGGCAACTAAAAAGATAAAAAAGACAATTATATGTACTTTATTGTGTCGATTTGAATTTGCTCTAATTATTGGCCTAATCATTAGCATTGCAGCACCCGTCGTTCCCATTACTGAGGCTAAAAGTGTGCCAATTATGAGTAATAAGGTATTAAATTTCGGTGTACCGTTGAAATTTCCTTGAACAAAAATCCCGCCTGAAACGGTAAATAGAGCGAGCAAAAGTAAAATAAAGGGAACATATTCCTCAAAAGTAGCGTGCGCAACGATGTAAGTAATATCACTAATCCCAAATACAAAAGTAAAGGGAATAATAAAAAGTAACGTCCAAGCCGCGGTAATTTTACCGTAGTGATGATGCCAAATCGTTGGCAATACAAGTGGGCAAAGTGCAATTGATAATAAAATACCAATAAAAGGAATTGCCCAACTTAAAGATAGGGTTGTAGCATCAAAACTTGCTGCGTAAGCATCATTAGGAAAACAGTATATTAAGAATAGTACGGCAATTATTTTTGAGTACATGATATTTTTTAATCGATGGTAAAGTTATGATATATATTCTAACAATGTTTTTATTAAAATCATCCACTTTTAGCTAAGCCGCCTCACGATATAATAAATCAAAGATCTAAATAAAAAATTAATGTTCAATATCAATAATAAAAGGATCGCGTATTTATTATTGGACGAAAGAATACAAATGGTTAAAATAGCGTTTTAAGTATAGTAATTGAGGAAAAGAGCATGAATATTGAGCAAACATTGTCAATCATTAAGCCTAATGCAGTGAAAAAAAATATAATAGGTTTTATTGAATCTAGATTAGAACAAGCTAGATTTAATATTATTGCGATAAAAATGATCCATTTGACGCGAGAGCAAGCAGAAGGCTTTTATGCCGAGCATGAAGGAAAGGCATTTTTTGATCGGTTAATTACGTTTATGACTTCAGGGCCCGTTGTTGTACAAGTTTTAGAAGCTGAAAATGCAATTAGTCGCTATAGAGAAATCATGGGTGCAACCGATCTATCTAAAGCATTAGCGGGAACGCTGCGCTACGATTTTGCCGATAATGTTACCGAGAATGCTGTTCATGGATCTGACTCGGTTGAATCTGCAGAGCGTGAAATTGCTTATTTCTTTGCTAATAATGAAATTTTTAGTAACTACTAAAGCATTATAAAAAACCAAGGCACCGTTTGTTTGGTGCCTATTACATACAATTAATTATTCTACGGGAATATGATCTTTAATACTTTCTGATGCACGCCTTGCTTCAGGCTTATGTTGTAATTTATTTAACTGTTTTTCGAGCTTATTAATTAACTCATTAACTGCACTATACATGTCATCGTGCTTTGCAGAGGCAACAAGCGGTGAGCCTTTCGTTGCGATGGTTGCGTCAATAATAAAGCCATCGGGTTCTTTTGATAAAATAAAATGCGGGTTAATTAATTGAGCATGCCATTTTTCGAGTTTAGCAAATTTTTCTTCAATGTAGCTTCTAATAGCCGGAGTGATATCCATTTGTTTACTAGTAATACTTAAAGTCATAATTGATCTCCTTTATATTTGCTAACAAAAAACAATTAATAGATTAAAACTCTTGCTTACTACATTGTCAAATTATTACCAAAAGGTCAATACCTGATTTGTAAGTAGTTTATATTTAAATAAATATTGGCATAAGGGCGATGATAAATTAAAGAATAATGAGCGAGCTATTTAAAGGGAATAGTACATTTTAGTCGTATAAAAATAAGGTTATATTGCTGAAAATTAGCACTGAAATTACACTATAATACTACCTTACAACAACATTATAACGAATTAATCTTCATTACCATAACCATAAACTGGAATCTCTTGATTATCCAGATATGCTTTACCATTTAGCATTTTCAAACGATCACAACAAAACCATTTTACGACCATCGGATAAATTTGATGCTCTTGTGCAAGGACGCGCTCAATCACATCTTGTTCTTCATCATCAATAAAAATGGGAACCTTGGCTTGTAAAATAATTGGGCCACCGTCAAGTTCAGGCGTAACAAAATGGACTGTTGTGCCATGCTCCTTATCTCCAGCTTCGATTGCTCTATGATGGGTATGAAGCCCTGGATATTTAGGTAATAACGATGGATGAATATTTAACATTTTACCAGCGTAATGATTTACAAAGTCAGCCGTCAAAATACGCATATAGCCGGCAAGAATGATTAAGTCGGGTTGGTAGTCATCAATTTGCTTCGCAACGGCTTTATCAAATCGTTCTCGAGATGAATAATCTAAATGACTAATTACATGGCTTGGTATATTCGCTAACCTCGCACGCTCAAGTGCAAAAACATCTGCTTTATTACTCATTACTGCAACAACGTTTCCGTCAATTTGTTGTCGCTCACATGCATCAATAATTGCTTGTAGATTTGAGCCGCTACCTGATACGAGTACCACTATTTTTTTCATCATCTTTAATTATACCTTAACAAAAAGGGCGATATGTACGCCCTTATAATCTGTTATTTTATGATTACTTGCTCTTTTGAATCAGAATACTTTATTTCACCAAGTAGCCATGGGCTCTCACCGAGCTCATTTAATAATTTAATTGCCTTGCTCGCTTCATTTTTTGACAACACCACAATTAATCCAACGCCACAGTTAAATGTCCGATACATCTCATATTCATCAACATTACCTGCTTGTTGTAACCAATCAAATACCGCAGGCCATTGCCAACTTTTTTCATCAATGATTGCCTGCATGTTATCAGGTAATACGCGAGGAATATTTTCCCAGAAACCACCACCAGTGATATGTGCGATGGCGTGCACGTCAACATGTTCGATTAAATTTAATATTGATTTAACATAAATTTTAGTCGGTGCGAGTAAGTGATCGGCAAGTGACTTACCATGCAACTGTTCGTTAGCCGGTTTACTACCACTAACTTCAATAATTTTACGGACTAGAGAGTAACCATTAGAGTGTGGCCCACTTGATGCCAAAGCAATAATCACATCGCCATCTTGTACTTTACTGCCATCAATGATCTTTGATTTTTCAACAACGCCGACACAAAAACCGGCGATATCATAATCATTACCATGATACATACCGGGCATTTCAGCTGTCTCGCCGCCAACAAGGGCGCAGCCAGATTGTTTACATCCTTCAGCAATGCCAGTCACAACTGCGGCAGCGACATCAACATCAAGTTTACCTGTTGCATAATAATCTAGAAAAAAAAGAGGCTCGGCACCTTGAACAATCAAATCATTGACACACATTGCAACTAAATCGATACCAATTGAATCATGACGATTTAGGTCCATGGCTAAGCGAAGTTTTGTGCCAACACCATCAGTACCTGAAACTAAGATAGGTTCTTTATATTTTTGTGGAATTGCACATAGCGCACCAAAACCACCTAATCCACCAATGACTTCCTTACGGCGAGTCTCTTTTACTACATGCTTAATTCTATTGACTAATTCATTGCCGGCATCAATATCAACACCAGCATCTTTGTAGCTTAAAGATGTTTTGTCTGACACAGTAAAAACCCTCATGATTGATTACATAAGCGAAATGTGGTGTTATTTTAACAGCCTTGCGGGCTAATGGCGATAGGTGTTTGAATGATAATTGATATTTTATTATATGTACTAGTAATAGATGTTTATTGCTGATGGTTTTCATTGTTTTATCTATATAACTTTTATTGCAATTTAATGAAATTCATATATAATCTGCCGCAATTACGGGAACTGCTGAGTTAGAGATTGGCGTTTCTTTTTTTAATCTAAAATTTTTTAGGAGTTGTTATGTCTCTAAGTACAGAAGTTAAAGCAAAATTAGTAGCAGAATTTGGACGCGGTACAAATGATACTGGTTGTACAGAAGTTCAAGTTGCACTTTTAACTGCTAATATCAATGATCTACAAGGTCATTTTGCTGAACATAAAAAAGATCACCACAGCCGTCGTGGTTTATTACGTATGGTTTCTAGCCGTCGTAAATTACTTGATTATTTAAAACGTACTGACGTTGAGCGTTACAATCAATTAATTAAAAAATTAGGCTTACGTCGCTAATTCTAGTCAAAATTATAAAAAAAGGGATAATGATTATCCCTTTTTTTATGTCAATTTTTTAGCCAATTTTTAAATAGTCCGAAAATTGTATTTATTATAATCAATCACAATATAGAGATCACAAAAGCTCTAAAAATAAAAATCTGATAATAAATCAATCTATTATTTTTTATCATCTCATTTTTTTATCATACCAAGATTATTTTTATCACAAATAATATCAGTAAACTCTTGCTTGGTTATTATTTATCTTTATTATTTGCGATGTGTAATGTTGCACGTTTCTGAGAAATTCTCATGGTCTTTAAGATTATAAAAATTATTCTAAAAGTTTTATTCCATGTTCGCATCACCGGTAATGTCAATAATTTTAACCACGATAGGTTAATCATTACCTCTAATCATGTTTCATTTCTTGATGGGATCTTATTAGGTGTATTTCTACCTGTTCGGCCAGTATTTGCGATCTATTCTGGTTATATTGACCATTGGTTAGTTAAACTTGCTAAACATTATGTCGATTTTGTACCAATGGATCCAACTAATCCGATGGCAATTAAACGTTTGGTTAGGCAAATTGAAAAAGGGCGGCCAATCGTTATTTTTCCTGAAGGTCGTATAACGATCACCGGTTCTTTAATGAAAATTTATGATGGAGCTGCATTTGTTGCCGCTAAATCAAATGCGACGATAGTACCGGTTTGGATTGAAGGGGCTGAGTTTACCATGACAAGCCGCCTAAAAGGTGTATTTAGACGCCGCTTATTTCCACATATTACTATTCATGTGCTGGAACCTAAAAATATTGCGATGCCTATCGCGTCAAAAGCAAGTGAGCGCCGTTATATCGCTGGTGAAAAACTACATCAAATAATGATGGACGCAAGATTGGAAAGCCGACCTAAATTAACACTTTTTGATGCATTGCTCGAATCACAAGTTAGGTACGGGGCAAAATCACGAGTTATACAAGATCCGACCAGCAAGCATTTATCTTACCGCCAATTGTTAAAGCAAATTTTAGGGGTTAGTTGTATTATCGAAAAATTAACCAAAGACAAAGAACGTGTTGGTGTGTTATTACCTAATGCCGTCATCAGTGTCTCGACCATTTTTGCCTTATCTTTAAAACATCGCATACCTGCCATGCTTAATTATACTGCAGGTGAAAAGGGCTTAAATTGTGCAATAAAAGCGGCAGAAATAAAAACGGTCATTACTTCAAAAAAATTCTTAGCTAAAGCTAAGTTAGACTATTTACTTGATGAAATCGAAGGCGTCAAATGGTGTTTTTTAGAAGATCAAAAAAACTCTTTAACATTTAGCGATAAAGTGTGGGTTTTCATTCACCAATTTATGCCTCGCTTACTTAAACGCAATCATCACTATAATGATGAAGCACTAGTTCTTTTTACCTCGGGCTCAGAGGGTAATCCAAAAGGTGTTGTTCATTCTCATACCAGTTTATTAGCTAATGTTGAACAAATTCGTACTATTATTGATCCGATGCCAAGCGACAGATTTATGTCTGCATTACCGTTATTTCATGCCTTTGGTTTGACGGCCGGTTTACTATTACCGCTTCTTTCAGGTAGTAAAACATTCTTGTATCCAAATCCTCTACATTACAAAATGGTTCCTGAAATTATTTATGATCAAAACTGCACAGTATTATTTGGTACACCAACTTTTTTAGCTAATTATGCACGTTATGCTCATCCATACGATTTTATGCGATTACGTTATGTAGTTGCTGGCGCTGAAAAATTATCTGAAAGTATAAGGGAAGTATGGAAAACAAAATTTGGTATCCGCCTATTGGAAGGATATGGCGTTACTGAGTGCGCACCGGTTGTCTCTTTAAATGTGCCGATGGCCTATAAAGTAGGTACAGTTGGCCGGGCACTACCTGGCATGGTAACAAGGTTAATTTCAGTTCCTGGTATTGAGCATGGCGGTAAATTACAGTTACAAGGCCCTAATGTCATGAAAGGTTATTTATTAGTTGATAATCCTGGGCAATTAGTCAAACCATGTGCAACGGATAGTAACGGTCATATTGAAAAAGGTTGGTATGATACTGGTGATATCGCCTTTATCGATAATGATGGTTTTATTACCATCAAAGGACGATTAAAGCGTTTTGCAAAAATTGCTGGTGAAATGGTTTCACTCGAAAGTGCCGAAGCGTTAGCGAAAATAATTGATAGTGATGCGATGCATGGTGCATCGATTAAAACCGATAGTTCGAAAGGTGAGGCTATCGTCTTATTTAGCACATCAGTAAATCTTACCCGTGAGAAACTAACCAAGGAAGCGCAATTACAGGGTGTTCCAGCAATTGCAGTACCTCGTGATATTCGAGTTGTTAAACAGCTACCGTTATTAGGTACGGGGAAAATCGATTACATTACTCTGCGCCAGATGGCAGATGAAAGCTAAATCTATTGCAACATAAATAATCGCGCTAATTTGGCGCGATTATTAAGCTGGAGTTATTAATGAATAATCAAACTTTATTAAGCCGAGGAATGATTGCAACAATGTTTGCACAGTTTTTTTCGGCTTGCGCTGATAATGCCTTACTCTTTGCTATTCTTGCATTAGTTAAAACATTGCATTATCCGGAGTGGAGCAAGCCTGTTTTGCAAATGGTGTTTGTTTTAGCATTTATTATTTCAGCGCCATTTGTTGGCCAAATTGCTGATCGATTTTCCAAAGGGCGAGTTATGTTATGCTCAAATGCGATCAAATTATTTGGCGCATTCGTTATTTGTATCGGTATTAGCCCATTTTTAGGCTACGCTTTAGTCGGAATTGGCGCAGCATGTTATTCTCCTGCTAAATATGGAATTTTAGGTGAACTAACCAATGGTGATAATTTAGTAAAAGCCAATGGATTAATTGAAGCATCAACCATTGCTGCAATTTTATTAGGCAGTGTTGCTGGTGGATATATTGCTGATCTTAATGTTTTTATGTCGATTTTGATGTGTATTTTAATGTTTACTGTTGCAATGCTCGCTAATTTATTTATTCCTAAACTCGCGCCAGCAAGAACGGGTATGAGCTGGAATATACTTGCTATGGTAAGAGAGTTCATTAAGTCAGCAAAAATTTTATTAAGCCATCAGCAAGCGCGGATCACATTGATAGGTACTAGCCTTTTTTGGGGGGCAGGTATTACGCTGCGTTTTTTGCTTATTGATTGGGTGCCCATTGCACTTGGTATTAGTGATAATAAAACGCCGACTATTTTAAATGCTGTTGTTGCTATTGGTATCGTAATTGGTGCCGGGTTAGCTGCAAAATTTGTTAGTATGAAACAAAGTACGCGCTGTATTCCTGCAGGAATATTGATGGGGATTGCCGTTATCTGTTTTTCAGTGCAAAGCAATATGGCGATATCATACTTATTGCTAATCATTATTGGCGCACTAGGTGGCTATTTTCTAGTGCCACTTAATGCGTTATTACAAAATTTTGGTAAGCAAACGATTGGGGCCGGGAGCGCTATTGCTGTGCAAAACTGCGGTGAGTATAGCGGTATGATGATTATGCTAGGGCTTTACTCAATGAGTGTCGCGCTAGGTTTTTCAACGATATTAATCGGCGTTGGTTTTGGTGTCTTATTCTCACTAGCTATTACGAGCTTATGGTTATGGCAAAAACGCAAATAAACTCTATTTTGCATAAATAAAAGCCCATAAAAAATGAGCTTTATGCGGTTGCTACAATGATTTAACAGTATAAAATCGTTATTTTGTTAAATCATTAAGGTAATCTTTAGTCGAGATTAAAAAGACAAGAAAGTTCGTTGACTATCTGACTAATTGCCTCTATAATCTCGACCTCTTTATCGTCAAAGTGGAGTTTTACTCTGCTAATTGTTAATTATTTGATTTAGGTATAAATCGTCATGAAACGTACATTTCAACCATCAGTTTTAAAGCGTAATCGTACTCACGGATTTCGTGCTCGTATGGCTACAAAAAATGGTCGTCAAGTATTAGCTCGTCGTCGTGCTAAAGGCCGCGTTCGTTTAACTGTATCTAGCTAATATTTAAAGTTGAGTGATTAATCGACTCACCTTTATTCGGGAGTTACGTTTGTTAACTCCCAATGACTTTAACTACGTTTTTAGCCAGTCTATCAGGGTAGGTTCTCCTTATATTACTCTAGTTGCAAGAAAAAGTTCCTTATCCCATCCACGTCTCGGATTTGCTATTGCTAAAAAACAAGTGAAGCGTGCGCATGAACGTAATCGTATAAAGCGATTAATGAGAGAATATTTTCGTTTAGCACAGCATGAATTACCTGCAATAGATGTGATTGTTATGGCAAAAGCTGCGGTTATTGAACTTGATAATGCAGCGTTAAGGCAGGTATTAGATAAGGTATGGCAACGCCTCATTGTAATGCAACAAAGCAAAAGTTAAAACTATATTTACTTGCATTTAAGTCATTAGGTGCAAATAGTTTTATTTTGTTAATTAAAGGCTACCAGCGGTTTATTAGCCCTCTGCTTGGCCCTAATTGCCGCTTTTCGCCAACATGCTCTCAATACGCAATTATTGCATTAAACCGCTTTGGATTGATAAAAGGTAGTTGGCTAACACTCAAACGTGTATTAAAATGTCACCCTTTACATGAAGGTGGTGACGATCCCGTCCCCCCTCAGAAAGATAAAAAACAATAGAGAAAACACGAATGGCATCTCAACGTAATATTTTAATTATTGCTTTACTTTTTGTTTCTTTTTTAATTTGGCAGGCATGGCAGAAAGATCATGAGCCAAAACCAGTAAAAGCAAATCAATTAACCGAACAAATGATCACAGATGATTCAGCAGTTAGTAATGTTGGTCAATCAATTACTGTGAAAACAGATGTATTAACCCTAACGATTAATACTTATGGTGGTGATGTTTTATCCGCTGAGTTGTTGAAGTATAATCAAACTTTAGGTTCTAATACTCCATTTCAGCTATTAACAGCTAGACCTGATTTTATCTATGTTGCAGAAAGTGGACTAACAGGTAGAAATGGCCCTGATAATGCAAAACAAGGTGGTAGGCCTGTTTATCAAGCAGCTCAAAATGAATTTGTTTTAGCTGATGGCCAAGATGAGTTACGTGTGCCGCTTACTTACCAAAAAGATGGTGTGACTTATACTAAAGTTTATCTTCTTAAACGTGGTAAATATGCAATTGATGTTAGCTACGAGATCAATAACAAAAGCAATCAAGCTGTTGAAGTTGCTATGTATGGTCAGTTAAAGCAAACTGTTGAACTACCTAATGATGCGATAAAAGAAGGTGGCGGGGGACTTGGTTTAAGTTCATTCCGTGGCGCAGCTTACTCTAGTTCTAGTACTAATTATAGCAAATACAGCTTTGGTGATATTGAAGATAAAAACTTATCTGTTAATTCTTCAGTTGGCTGGGTTGCGATGTTACAACACTATTTTGCTTCTGCTTGGATCCCAACGCAAGATCAAGATAATTTATTATATACTCGCTCAACATCTAAAAAATCACAAGCAACTGTTGGTTTTAAAGGTGAAGACACGGTTATTGATAGTGGCAAAAATCAAACCATTACGGCTAAGTTATGGTTAGGTCCAGAAATCCAAAGCGAATTAAAAGCAACTGCTGCTCACTTAGATTTGATTGTGGATTATGGTTGGTTATGGTTCTTATCTCAGCCTTTATTCCATCTACTAACATTTATTCAAAGTTTTGTTGGAAACTGGGGCGTTGCAATTATTATCATCACATTTATTGTACGTGGTATTTTGTTCCCATTAACCCGTGCACAATACCGTTCAATGGCAAAAATGAAGCTATTACAGCCAAGATTACAAGGCTTAAAAGAACGTTATGGTGATGATCGTAAAAAAATGAGCCAAGAAACGATGGCTCTTTATAAACAAGAAAAAGTTAATCCATTAGGTGGCTGCTTACCGCTAGTTGTCCAGATGCCAATTTTCCTTGCCTTATTCTATATGCTAGGTAGCTCTGTTGAACTTCGTCAAGCGCCATTTATGTTATGGATCCAGGATTTATCTGCGCCAGATCCATACTATATTTTCCCATTAATTATGGGTGGGACAATGTTCTTGATTCAAAAAATGTCGCCAACGCCAGTGAGTGATCCAATGCAGCAAAAATTAATGACGTTTATGCCATTAATCTTTACGGTATTTTTCCTCTGGTTCCCTTCAGGCCTCGTGTTGTATTATATTGTGAGTAACTTATTTACGATTGTACAACAACGTATTATCTACTGGGAGCTTGAAAAGAAAGGGCTTCATGAGAAGAAGAAAAAGTAATTGACGATTTAAGGCAGAGTATACTCTGCCTTAATTATTTATAGGTAAAATAATATGCAGCAACAAATTATTTTAACAGGTAATGAACAAGGTCATTGGTTTGTTAGTCAAAATGGTCGCTTATGGTTGCCTAAAGGTGATGTGCCTTATGGCTTAGCGCACGATTTTGGTTTTACAGGTAATACGGCGCAAATTATTGGTGAGTTTCAAGGCCAAAGTGCGTGGTTAATTTGTAAAGAGATGAAACACGGTATGGGAACGATCCGTCCTTTACTTGGTAGCACTGACCAAACTTTATTTTTAATGGCTGGCAGAGCTGTTCAGCTTGCTGAATTTTATCGTTCACATAAGTATTGTGGTTACTGTGGTCATGAAATGCACCATAGTGAGACGGAGTGGTGTTATTTATGTGCTAGCTGTCATCAACGCTATTACCCACAAATATCACCGTCCATTATTGTTGCTATTCGTCGTAATAACCAGATTTTACTGGCTAAACATACTCGTCACCGCGCAGATAATCTTTATACTGTCTTAGCTGGATTTGTTGAGGTTGGCGAAACTATGGAACAAGCCGTCACACGAGAAGTATTTGAAGAGTCCAAAATAAAAATAAAAAATATTCGCTATGTAACGTCACAGCCTTGGCCTTTCCCTAATTCAATGATGATGGCGTATTTAGCTGATTATGATAATGGTGATATTGATATCGATCCTAACGAACTTGTTGAAGCAAATTGGTATCATTACAATGAATTACCAAAGATCCCTGAATACGGAACCGTTGCAAGGCGATTAATTGAAGATACCGTTATTTTATGCCGCCAATACGATGAATATGGTGAGTAACAACCCTTGAGCAAGATTAAAGTTCTTGCTCAAAAAGCGCTAAAATTGTGTGGTAGAGTTTTTTAACAGTAAAGCCGTTAGATGGCGTACTAAAAATAGTATCATCACCAGCGATAGAGCCCAAAATACCCTCAGATTTACCGATGGAATCAAGTAACCTAGCAATAAGCTGCGCAGCCCCTGGGCTTGTACGGATAACAACCATTGATTGATTATAATCGATATCAAGTACAAGGTTTTTTAATGGGCTTGAGGTTGTTGGTACACTGACTTCAGCAGGTAAACAGTAGACCATTTCCATTTTTACATTACGCGTTCTCACCGCGCCAAATTTAGTTAACATACGCGACACTTTAGATTGATTTACATTTTCAAATCCGTGCTCTTGTAATGCTTGTACTATTTCTAGCTGTGAACTAAATTTTTCCTGCTTGAGCATATCTTTAAAAATTTTAACCAGATCGGCAGGTGTGTTACGTGTTGTCATCAGTCTATCCTATATCTATTTGCATAACTGCTAGATAATTATGCAATAAATTTGCATAAAATAAAATCAATAAATACTAATATGCACGCTTTTACTTAAAATAGTGCTTTGAATTTATAAAAATTGCTTATTACTTGATAGCACTTTTGGGTCTAAATGCGTTAACGATGCTTTCATTGGTTTCAATGTAAGGTCCTTCAAGTAACTGAATACAGTATGGAATACTGGCAAAAATTCCGCTCACTAATACCTTACCATCATCACTTTTAACGCCTTCTAATGTTTCTTTGATTGATTTAGGTTGACCGGGCAAATTTAGGATCAAACACTGTTTACGAATAACACCAACTTGCCGTGATAAAATTGCGGTAGGCACGAAATGAAGACTAATTTGGCGCATTTGTTCACCAAATCCTGGCATGACTTTATCGGCAATTGCCATTGTTGCATCAGGCGTAATGTCACGCTTAGCAGGCCCAGTTCCTCCGGTTGTCAAAATTAAATGACATGCATGTTCATCGACCAGCTCAATTAGCGTTTCTTCAACAATAGTTTGCTCATCCGGAATAAGCCTTGTTTCGATGATAAAATCGCCTTTAATTGCTTGCTGTAACCAGCTACTTAGTTCAGGGATCCCTTTATCTTGGTAAATACCCGATGACGCTCTATCTGAAACTGAAACTAAACCAATTTTTAACATATTAAGATCCTTTAATGTGATATCGCATTTATTATAACAGTAACAATTACAATGACGCTATTATGCAAACGTGAATCTTACAAGCTAAGCAAAATTGTTGATTGAAACGTATCATTATCAGGGCGAAAGTTAACATAATTAACTTTATTTTTACTACAACAGGGGGTTGGTTGTTATACACTCAAAGAAAGTATAAAAATAACACTTAACTTTGGCAAATTTTAATCTATAATGATAATCGTTTTTGACGAATAGAATCGATAAAATTAAAAATAATTATAAGATAAAGATGAAAGGAGTCGAACCATGTCCGAAAAGCTGATTAGTGTTGTAAACTCGATAGCTGCAAAGCTTATTAATGAGGCTAACAACCATTATGTATTGAATATTCCCCAATTAATCTCATCTTTGTCTATTTTATCAATTAAGACCGAAGAGCAGCTTAATCACCCCTGGCACTATACGATCACCTTTACAAGTCATGATAAACAGATTGCCATTGACAGTGTCCTAAGTCAGCCTGCCAGTTTTACCTTTTTAGCCCCCAATTTAATTGAGCAAGTCACGCAAATCAGTTCCCTTGATAAACCGCCAACAAACCGCACCTTATATGGCGTGATTACCGAGTTTAGCCAGTTATCGGTGGGTAAAGACGAAGCGCGTTATCAGGTTGTTTTACAGCCGCGGCTGGCGTTATTTGCTAACGACTATTATAGCGCTATTTACCAAAACCAAAGTGTGGTTAGCGTGGTTGAAGAAGTACTACGTCGGCATGGTTTTACGGGTGTTGATTACCGCTTAGAGCTAAAAGACAGCTACCCAGCGCGCGAGTTTATTACCCAGTGGCAAGAGAGCGACCTTGCCTTTATTCAGCGGTTACTTGCCGATGTTGGCATATGGTTTCGCTTTGAAAGCCATAGCGAGCATCACTGCGATGTGCTGGTACTCAGTGATTACGAGCAAGGCTTTGACGATGCCGGGAGCATTGGTTACACCTTACCCAGTGGTATGGTTGATAAAGCCCGTGATAGTGTGTGGGATTTACAGTTTCAAAGTCACAGTGTGCCACGTCAAGTGATGGTGCAAGACGATAACTACCGTCAGGCACAAACTGATATGTACTCGCTGGTCAACTCACAGCCCAAATTGACAACTACCGCCGGTACCAATTACCGCTATGGTGAGCACTTTAAAAACAAAGGCGATAACAACATTATTGAAAGCGGCAGTTGGTATGCAAATATCCGCCATCAGCAGCGCATTAGTGTCCAAATTATTATCAGTGGTAAATGTAATGACTACCACTTAACTCCTGGGCAACGCATTATTGTCAGCGGCAGCCCGATAAACGGGATTAGTGAAGGGATTGTTGTTTTATCAACCAAATCCTACGGTGACCGCAGTGAGTCGTATGAAATACAGTTTACCGCTATCCCTTATGATGTATTAAAGCCCTATCGACCAACGCCGCTACCGTGGCCACAAGTGGCTGGAACGTTACCTGCCCGTGTCACCAGCCCTGATAACGACACCTATGGTTATATTGACACCATGGGGCGCTACCGAGTTAAATTCGATTTTGACCTGAAAAGCTGGAAAAATGGTGAAGAGAGTTTATGGGTACGGCTCGCGAAACCTTACGCAGGGGATACATATGGTTTTCACTTCCCATTAATCGATGGTACTGGGGTTGCTATTGCGTTCACTGGCGGCAATCCTGACAGACCCTATATTGCTCATGCCCTGCATGACAGTACACACCCTGACCACGTTACCACTGCTAATAAACACCGTAATATTATTCGAACGCCAGCTAACAACAAACTGAGATTGGATGATAAGCGCGGTCAAGAGCATATTAAGCTCGCGACGGAATACGGTAAAACCCAGCTAAATATCGGTCACTTAGTTAACCAAAATAAAGAGCAGCGCGGTGAAGGCTTTGAGCTACGCACCGATGAGTGGGGCGCAATTCGTGCGGGTAAAGGGGTATTTATTAGTGCGGATGCGCAGCCTAAAGCGCAAGATAAACAGCTCAACATGCAAGAGGCAAAAGCGCAACTTGATAGCGCGATAGAATTAGTCTCATCTTTGCAAGATGCGGCTGAGCGTGCCAAAGCCGAATTAGCGGATTTAGCGACACAAAAACAATTACTTATTGATTCCTTAGATGAGCTAAAAGAAGCTGCCATTTTACTCTCAGCCCCGAAAGGGATTGCGCAAGTCACCCCCAAAAGTATTCAACTTACTGCCGGTGAAAATTTAATTGTAACCAGCCATCAGCATGCGAATATTAATGTATTACGCAAATTTACCTTGGCTGCCGGCGAGGCAATTAGCCTGTTTGCGCAAAAATTTGGTATTAAGCTTTTTGCTGCTCAAGGTAAAGTCGATGTTCAAGCACAAAATGATGAGATGTCACTCAGTGCATTAAAGGATATGTTAATAACCAGCCAGCAAGGGCGAACGGTGATTTCAGCAAAACAAGAGCTAATTTTAACCTGTGGTGGTGCGTATATCCGTATTGCTGATGGGTCGATTGAAATTGGCGCGCCGGATAATATTATGAATAAATCAGCAACGTGGCAAAAGCTGGGCTCCCAAAGCCTGAGTCAAATGACCAATCAACAGCAAGGTGGCGCGTATCAATTCGACTCACAACTGCGTTGGCAGCATGATAATTCGGTCGTCAAAAACCATAAAGTGCGTCTTATTCGCGCCGATAACAGTGAGATAGAAACCATGACTGATGGGGAAGGTAAATTGCCGACGCAGCATAGTGTGTTCGTTGAGCCAATAAAAATCATCATTGAGCCTCAGGCAAAATAATTAAGATTAGTAAAAAAAAGAATAATGAACGACTAAATATTAAATAGCTAAATACTCAATAGATAACAAGGACCGATTAAATGGGATGGCAAATTCCTGCGTTACTAAGTTATAAAAAGATTAAGCGCCCGTCAATTGTTTTTGGGGTCATTGCATTAATCGTATTAATCGCGGTGGCTTTTACCTTGACTGTCTTTTTATTTACCAATGAGGATACGTCTCTTTTTTGGTTTTATGCTATTGTCTTGCCTTTGCTAATATGGTTAGTTGGCTTCTCTTGCCGCTTATCAAAATATATTTATTCGCTTGGATATAATGAAGAGCTAAAAAAACAGAATCAGCATACTACGCAAACTTGGCAACATTGGAGTAAAAAACAAATTCCTGTTTATGGTAGCTATTTTATTTCGGCTGAAGACGATGGCATTAAGGCATTAACCGGCGACGTCAGTAAAATTCCACTATTTCCTGAAAAAGCAAGACCGCTATTTAATCCTTTATCCTCTACTAAACCATTTTGGTTTCTTGACGATGTGATGTCAAATTTAGAAAAGCAAGCACCTAATTACCGTAAATATCTGACGCATATCTATCTACCGGATGAACTTATGGCCGATAATCAGCTGATTGACGCCATATTTTCACATTGGAATTTAAAGCCAGAGCCTATTGATGATTATGACGCATTGATGACCATGCTTTATGATGATGGCGACACGTTAGCACTCTCGCTATTACTCGTGTGCCAATACAGTGATAAGGCTTATCGTCAGCATAGCAAGTTTATCAGTGCGATGTTAATCGGTGATAACTCTTATCATCAGCAGTTGCCTATCAAATCGTGGTTAGGGCGCTTAATGATGTCAGATGAAGTGGATCTATCTGCGGATATCGAGCAACTTTTTAGCTATAATCAGCAAGTCCCTGAAAAAGTAAAAGCGATTTGGCTATCTGGATTAGATAAAAAAAATGGGCTGGCTTTAGCGATGCAGCGCCATAAACTGGGGATAGCAATAGAAACAGACGGGGATAACAATGTTGTTCACGATATTGATTTAACCTTTGCCAAACCGACGAATTTAAGTCAATACTTACTGCTAACGATGGCTAACTGTTATGCTAATGAACAATTTACATTGCAATTAGCCGTCAGCCAATCTAAGCAGCAGCTGTGCTTACAACTGATTAGCCCAACCCAGTTGGTTTAACGACAACAATAAAATAGGCAGAAAAGTGGATGGATACACCTAACTTACAAACCGAATATCATTTTATGACGGTGCCAAAGTCACAGAGTAAAGAGAATATTATCGAGGTAGAAAAACCGCGACTGGTGGTGCCGATTATTTTTATTCCTGGCGTGATGGGCAGTAATTTAAAAGAAAAGACAACAGCAAGAAATAATTCCCAATATTCAAAACCGGTTTGGCGATTAGATTGCGAGATATCAGCCATGGGCTGGTCTTTTCCCCATTATGGTACAGCCAAAGCGCGTAAATTAGAACTAGACCCTAATGCAACGGAAGTGGATGATCGAGGGACTGTCGTTGATGCGGCGGTAAAAAAATTAGCGCAAATCGAGGAAACTTACAAGCAGTCAATAAAAAGTATTGATGAGGATGATATCAAAAAATTTACTGAGGCGGCTAAGGATTATGATGCAAAACGCCAAGAGATTATCAACAATCATCCAGAAAACAAACTGTTTGGTACTCGGCGGGAAAGAGGCTGGGGAACGGTCGCCAACATCAGTTATGGTGAATTTTTACAGACTTTTCAAGAGAGTTTATTTGACCCAAGCAGTTCGTTATCAATCGACTTGGCTGGTTTAGTCAGTGCCCCAAGCTTCAAAGTAGATGAAAAATCAAAAGTTAAATTAGAACTAATCGATGAGCAAATTAAGCGCTGTAAGGCGTTTTATTTTCCAGTACATGCGATGGGTTATAACTGGCTACAATCCAATGAAGATAGCGCTATGGCATTAAAAAAATTGGTTGAAGTGACCTTGCCTAACTATTATAAAAACCGTGGACTGAGCTGTGAACAAGTGATTTTAGTTACTCACTCAATGGGAGGGCTGGTTGCCCGTTATTATACTCAGGCATTAGGTGGCGGTAAAAAGGTGTGTGGGGTGATTAATGGCGTGCAACCATCGACGGGGGCCGTAGCTGCCTATACTCGGATGAAACGTGGTACAGAAGTTAACGGCGCGACAGGTGTTGGTAAAATAAGTGCGGCAGTTATGGAAAATGTATTAGGTAAGGATGCGGCAGAAATGACAGCCGTCTGTGCTCAATCACCAGGACCACTGCAATTATTACCCACACCTGAATACGGTATGCGCTGGCTCACTATTACCGATCCTGATGGCAACGAGAAATCGTATCCTGAGTCAGACCCATATAAAGAGATATATCTCGCAAAAAATAAATGGTGGTGCGTATGTGAGCCACACCTGATAAATCCCCTTAATACCGAACATAATCAAAGACAAATGGAAGATGATTGGGCTAAATATGTGATTATAATTAAAGATAAAGTACAAACATTCAATGAGGATATTATTAATAGCTATCACTTAAAGACTTACGTTTTTTTTGGTATTGAAGATAATGAACAAAATATTAACACGGCAGTGTTAACCTATCAAACAGCTCACTGGCAAGGTCAATTTAAACAAGGCTATGAGGATGATTTAACCAAACCAATACAGACCGATATTGGAGATAAAAGGCGTTTGAATTTCCGTGAGCTTTCAGCGCACCGAACACTTGAAGCAAGTCACCATGATTGGGTAGAAAAAAATAAACTTGATGACTTTGCTCATGATTGGCAGGGGGTATTTAAATGGGGCAATATAGCCGAAAGCTATATTCTAAAAGGTGCTGATGGTAATGGTGATGGTACGGTGCCTAAACGCTCAGGCGAGATTGACATAAAGCATTTAAAAGCGCGTATGCATTTAGCTATTGATCATGAAGGTGCGTATAAAAGTACTATCAGTCAAGAGTTTACTCTTCGGGCAATTGTTGACATTATGCAGGAAGTAAAAATTAATGACTAAACAATCCATATATAATAAAAAGTATTATGCCTTAATCGCGGTTGTTTTAGCGATTATTTTAGTCTCTGGTTATAACTATTTTCATAAGGATATTCGTCACATGACATTATCAAAAGAGCAACAAGAGCAAGTAACCGCATTATTACAAAACTCGCCAACTCGCTGTATCGGCACTTATTTAATCGATTTGCCAGCAGTCTTTAAGGCAGATGATACTATGGATTTTAACTATCGAAATAGAACCGTAAAAATTAATACTTACCCGCAATATCTACCGCCCTTTAAGCAGATGATAGCACTGCGTGAGCAAGAGTTAAAAAATACTAAACCGGTAAATCCGATTAATGGTAATTATTTAAAAGCGATTTATCCTTTATACAGTGATGATCCCGAAAAAATACAAGGAATTATTTTTGAACATATGGAAAGTATTGGTACTCCAGATGTGGCTAGAATTTTAGAGGGATACCGCTGGCAAGATGAAGTAACGTTAAAAATTGAAATAAAAGCGCGTAATGGAATAGCGAGTCGATATGATGATGATAGAGAGGACTACCCTAAGTTATATGCTAATAATGTTCCTCAAAAACTCACCGACATGAGTAAGCTATTTGGGCGAATTAAGACTCGTGATGATTTAGCGATTCCAACTACACCTGGATTTTGTTTTTTACGTGGTTTTATGCAAGGGGAAGATCGAGAATGGAAAGATATGAATTATGGTTATCTTCATAATAGTATCGAGAACTTCTCTTTCTATTTTAAGTTCAATGATTATGCTGACGATTACGCCCTACTCGATAAGCCAGAAAGTTATTTTACCTCTAACCGAGGGCATACTATTTATAAAGGTACAAGAAGTAGTGAATACCTGAAATTAGAAGAGTGGATAGTCAAAGGGAAATATTTTCTTGATGAGAAGGGATTTGATACTGATGACATGGGTTATCTGTTTACACTAGGGATCCATATGACCGACCCAACTTATAAAACGCCGCAATTACGTCTTGAAATGTACTACAAAATCCCAAAAGATGGAACTCAGGGATACAGTGAAGACCAACTGATGGTGATTTGGCATGAAATAACCAATAGTATAAAAATCCGTGAAAGTTCGTTTGAGCCAGAGTAGCGGCTTATCGCCATTTACGGTAAACGATTGCCTGTTAAGTTTTGTGTAGAAAAAATTGAATATAAGGGAAGAGTTAATGATTGAACTGGTTAAATTAAATAAACGGCGTTACGGCATTGTGGCAAGTCTACTTGCACTAACCGTATTAACCAGTTGTCAGATATTTAACAAGGATATCAAAATGACCACTCTCCCATTAAAAGAGCAGCAACAAGTTACGGCGTTACTCTCAAACTCACTAACACGTTGTATTGGCACCTATTTAATTGATTTTCCTGTAGCATTTAAAGTCAATAGAGAAAGCCTTTTTTATTATAAGGATACGGGTGATGTTATCATTACCACCAAGCAACAATATTTACCTCCGTTTAAACAGCTGATCGCCCTGCGTGAGGAGGCGCTTAAAAAAACTAAAACGGTTGACCCGATTGATAGCCCTTATTTAAAAGCGATTTACCCCGTGCACACAAATCATCCGGATAAAATACAAGGCATTATTTTTGAACGAATGGAGAGCCAGGGTACCGATGATTCAGCGAGAGTTCTCGAGGGGTACCGCTGGCAAGATGAAGTAACCTTGAAAATCGAGATGAAAGCTCAAAATGGTTCTGATGAAAAACATGACGAAAACAGGATAAAATACCCAGAACTTTATACTAATGACGTTCCACAAAGATTACTTGAGCTGCGTAAACTTTTTGACCGGATTAAGCCACGTGATGATTTGACTATCCCAACTACGCCGGGTTTTTGTCTATTACGTGGATTTATGCAAGGAGAGGAGCAAGAATGGAAAAATACGGGGGTTACTTATCAGCATGATTCGGACAACGATTTTTATTTTAATATCTCGTATAACAATTATAAAGGCTATTATAAACTACTTGATCAATCCGAAAGTTACGTGACCGAAGATCGTGGTCACACTATTTATAAGGGCACGCGTGAAAGTCATGGTTTAAAACTGGAAGAATGGCTGGTAAAAGGTCAGTTTTTTTCGGATGAATCAGGCTATGACTCAGATGACTGGGGGTATAAGTTTATATTAGGTATTAATATGCTTGATCCAAGCCATAAAACACCACAGTTACAAATCAAAATGACTTACAGAATTCCCGAAGACGAAACGCAGGGGTATACTCAAGCGCAGTTAATTGTCATTTGGCGTGAAATAACCAATAGTATAAAAATCCGTGAAAGTTCGTTTGAGCCAGAGTAGCGGCTTATCGCCATTTACGGTAAACGATTGCCTGTTAAGTTTTGTGTAGAAAAAATCGAATAACTTATTCATAATAAGCGCTCATTTGCTTAGTACATATTAAATAATTATTAGTATATAATAGCCAGATAACACAATATTCGAGTTTTTATCATGAATGAATTAAGCATTGAAGCGCAAAAGGTTAAAGCGGCCCTTGAGGCTAAAAATCTTGAAACGCCACTTTGCCGTATGGCAATGGATAATACTGAGCGTAAGGCAAAAATTGAATCTCATTTTCGTGAAATAATGAAATTGATGGAACTTGATTTATCTGATGATAGTTTGGCCGAAACGCCGCACCGCGTTGCAAAAATGTATGTTAATGAAATCTTCTCGGGGCTTGATTATCATAATTTCCCTAAAATTACGATGATCGAAAATAAAATGCAAGTTGATGAAATGATAACGGTGCGTGATATTACGTTGACCAGCGTTTGCGAGCATCATTTTGTAACTATCGATGGTAAAGCAACTGTCTCTTATATCCCTAAAGCATCGGTAATTGGTTTATCTAAAATTAACCGTATTGTTGAGTTTTTTTCACAGCGCCCGCAAGTTCAAGAACGATTAACTCAGCAAATTTTAGTCGCATTACAAACATTACTTGGGACTGTCAACGTCGCGGTGTCAATTGATGCTGTCCATTACTGTGTTAAAGCTCGAGGCGTGAAAGATGCCAATAGTGTTACCACAACGACTTCTTTAGGTGGCGGATTTAAAACGAATCCTAGCACAAGGCAAGAATTTTTAAGAGCGTTAAAACACTATTGATTAACTACCGTTTAGTTAGGTTTTTTGATATAATAGCCCGTTATTTTTAACGTTACATAATTATTTTAACAATGTATTTTTAAAAGCGTGAATTAATGGAAATCATTCTCGGACTAAGTAACCTACATAATCGTATCAATCGCTGTGTGATAACGATGGGTAATTTTGATGGTATTCACTTAGGCCATCAGGCACTTATCGCGCGTTTAAAGCAAGCTGGTGCGGCAAAGCAATTACCAACCGTTGTTATGTTATTTGAGCCGCAGCCGTTAGAATTTTTTAAGCCTGAAGATGCGCCTTCGCGATTAATGTCGTTTAAGGAAAAATGCACATTTATTCGATCATTAGGTGTTGATTATGTTTTGGCGATAACCTTTAATCAAACCTTTGCAAATATGAGCGCTAAAAACTTTATTGAAGCGGGATTGATTGGTCAACTAAGGGCGCAGTATATTATTGTTGGTGATGACTTTAAATTCGGTGCAAAAAGACAAGGTGACACGCAGTTACTTAAACAGTATGCTGATAGTGGCTGTTTTGAATTAGAAAGCTTACCAAGCTATATTATTAATGGTTTGCGAGTAAGTAGTACCGCAATTCGCCAAGCATTGCTAAATGATGATTTTGAGCAAGCAAAAATGTTACTAGGACGAACTTATACTATTCAAGGACGAGTTGTTCATGGTAATCAATTAGCTAGGCAATTAGGTTTTCCTACGGCAAATATTCATTTGCAACGCAAAAAACCAGCACTACATGGTGTTTATTTTGTCAAAGTAAAACAGATGTGCTCAAATCAAGAACATTATGGTATTGCCAATATCGGAATAAGACCGACAATAAATGGTAAAACGGCTATTTTAGAAGTCAATATTTTCGATTTTAATCAGAATATTTATGGTCAATATTTACAAGTTGAGTTTATTGAAAAAATTCGCGATGAAATTAAATTTGATTCTTTAGCGGCTCTACAAGCGCAAATTGAACAAGATATTTGCATCGCACATAAGATTAAGGCAAAATTTGCCGCTATGAGATAAATCATAGCAAAATATTATTTAAAATTCGTTTAACGCGGGTTTGTTTAAAAACAATTTATATTAATTTATTAACTAAGTCATATTAAAGCGGAATAAATAGCATGACAGATTATAAAGACACATTGAATCTCCCTGAAACGGGCTTCCCTATGCGTGGTGATTTAGCTAAACGTGAACCTGCAATGTTGCAAAATTGGTACGATAAGGGCCTTTATCACCATATTCGCGAAGCTAAAAAAGGGCAAAAAAGTTTTATTTTGCATGATGGCCCTCCTTATGCAAATGGTAAGCTTCACATTGGTCATGCAGTTAATAAAATTATTAAAGATATTATCATTAAATCAAAAACATTAACGGGTTATGATTCTCCTTATATTCCGGGTTGGGACTGTCATGGTTTACCAATTGAACAAAAAGTTGAAGAGCAAGTCGGTAAACCTGGCGAGAAAATTTCGCCTGCAGAGTTTCGTCAAATTTGCCGTGATTATGCCGCTTCACAAGTCGAAATTCAGAAAGCCGATTTTATCCGTATGGGCGTTATTGGTGACTGGGATAATCCTTATCTGACTATGAATTATGATACTGAAGCGAACATTATCCGTGCGCTAGGTAAAGTTATTAAAAATGGTCATGTTGTAAAAGGGGCCAAGCCTGTTTACTGGTGCACTGATTGCATGTCTTCTCTTGCTGAAGCAGAAGTTGAATATTACGATAAATCATCGCCAGCAATTGATGTAAAATTTAAAGCCGTCGATAATGTGGCGGTTGCAGCTAAATTTGCGGTTAAAACTGATTTGCCTATTTATGCCGTTATTTGGACAACCACACCTTGGACATTACCAGCAAGTCGAGGGATTGCATTAAATGCTGAGGTTGAATATCAATTAGTTCAGATTAATGGACAAGAATGTGTGATTTTAGCCGCTGAGCTTGTTGAGTCGGTTATGGCTAGGGCCGGAATTAGTGATTGGAAAATCTTAGCGAGTAGCGAAGGTAAAGCGCTTGAGCTATTACGCTTTAAGCACCCATTTTTGGATTTTGATGAGCCAATTGTACTTGGCGAGCATGTAACTGTTGATGCCGGTACGGGCGCCGTGCATACTGCGCCAGGCCACGGGGTTGAAGACTTTACAGTAGGGCAAAAATATGGGCTAGAAGTCGCCAATCCTGTTGGTGGTAATGGTTGTTATCTACCAGGTACTGGCGCTGGGTTAGATGGATTATTCGTATTTAAAGCAAATAAAATTATTGTTGAAATGCTAACTGAAAAGGGCGTATTACTGCATTTTGAAAATATCGAGCATAGTTATCCTTGCTGCTGGCGACACAAAATACCTGTGATTTACCGTGCAACACCACAATGGTTTATTAGCATGGATAAACAAGGTTTACGTAAACAATCATTAGGTGAAATTAAGCAAGTTCGATGGATCCCAGATTGGGGACAAGCTCGAATCGAATCAATGGTCGCAAATCGCCCTGATTGGTGTATTTCGCGTCAGCGTACTTGGGGCGTACCGATGACCTTGTTTGTGAATAAGGTTACAGATGAACTTCATCCTGATACTTTAGAACTGATTGAAAAAGTTGCTAAGTTAGTTGAAAAGGGTGGCATTCAAGCTTGGTGGGATGCCGATATTAAAGCGCTACTAGGACCTGATGCCGACGATTATCGCAAAATTCCAGATACTTTAGATGTTTGGTTTGATTCTGGTTCAACTTTTTATTCCGTTGTGAGTGTGCGTCCTGAGTTTAATGGTCATGCGCCTGATCTATATCTAGAAGGCTCTGATCAGCACCGTGGTTGGTTTATGTCATCACTAATGTTATCAACGGCTATTGATAATCGCGCACCGTATAATCAAGTATTAACGCATGGTTTTACTGTTGATGGTCAAGGCCGTAAGATGTCTAAGTCATTAGGTAATATTGTTACCCCGCAAGAAGTAATGGGTAAACTAGGCGCTGATATTTTAAGGTTATGGATTGCATCAACAGATTACTCGGGTGAAATTGCTTATTCTGATGAAATTATTAAGCGCTCAGCAGATAGTTACCGTCGTATTCGTAACACGGCAAGATTTTTATTAGCAAATCTAAATGGCTTTAATCCTAAAACAGATCTTGTTAAGCCAGAAGATATGGTGATTTTAGATCGTTGGGCGGTTAGTATGGCCAAAGACGCTCAAGCAGAAATTATTGATGCTTATGATAATTATGATTTTCATAAAGTTGTGCAACGTATTATGCAGTTCTGCTCAATTGAGATGGGATCGTTTTATTTAGATATTATCAAAGATCGTCAATATACAGCTAAAAGCGATAGCGTTGCTCGTCATAGTTGTCAAACCGCTTTATACCATATTGTTCAAGCGATGGTTCGTTGGATTGCGCCAGTATTATCATTTACCGCTGATGAAATTTGGCAATATTTACCAATTGATAATAAGCCTGAATTTGTTTTCGCTGATGAGTGGTATCAAGGTTTATTTACATTAGCTGATAGCGAAAAAATGAACAGCCAATACTGGGGACATATTTTACAAATTCGTGATGAAGTTAATAAAGTATTAGAACAAGGTCGTAACGATAAAGTCATTGGCGGCTCATTAGAGGCATCTGTAACATTATATGCAGATGAGGCATTATTTGCGGCACTATCATCACTACAAAACGAATTACGTTTTGTGCTATTAACTTCACAGGCGATTGTAAAACCACTGGCTCAAGCAACAGCTAATGCTATCTCGACTGAGATTGAAGGGCTAAAAATCGAATTAGATAAAGCTCAGGGTGATAAATGCCCTCGTTGCTGGCACTATACTGTTGATAATGAACCGACCACGCATTTATGTAAACGCTGCGATACTAATATTCATGGTAATGGTGAAGTTCGTCAGTTTGCCTAAATATTATTTTAGTGTATAAACGTAGAGGCAAGGTGAATATCTTGCCTTTGCTATTTAAAAGAGTGAGCTAATATGAAGCTATGTTTTGCAAAGGCTAAAGGCCTTATCTGGTTAGTTTTTACGGCGGTTGTGCTAATTACTGATTTAGCGACTAAATTTTATATTCATCATACTTTTTATTATGGTGAATCAGTTCGATTGTTAAACTTCTTTTCAATTAGCTACTATCGAAACACTGGCGCTGCATTTAGTATTCTTGAAGGCCAACGATGGTTATTAGCAGCTGTTGCAATTATTATTAGTTTATTAATTATTTATATGCTTTATAAAAATGGCCGAACTAAAAAATTAGAAAGCTTTTCGCTCGCTTTAGTTCTTGGTGGAGCCTTAGGTAATTTATTCGATCGTATTTACCATGGCTTTGTGATCGATTTTTTAGATGTTAATTTCGGTTCATGGCATTACCCGACATTTAATCTTGCTGATTGCGCCATTTGTGTCGGTATTGTGCTTTTTATCTTTGCTGGTTATAACACGAGAAAAGAGCCTAAAAAATGAAAATTATTTTAGCCAACCCGCGCGGTTTTTGTGCGGGTGTTGATAGGGCAATTAGTATTGTTGAGCGTGCAATTGATCTATTTGATGGGCCAATTTATGTTCGTCATGAAGTAGTACATAACCGTTATGTCGTTAATCGCTTAAAAGAGATGGGTGCTATTTTTATTGAAGATCTTAATGATGTGCCTGATGGGGCTACATTAGTTTTTTCTGCTCATGGCGTATCTAAAGCGATAAGAAATCAAGCGAAAGAACGTGGTTTAAAGGTATTTGATGCAACATGTCCATTAGTGACAAAAGTACATATGGAAGTTGCCAGAGCAAGCAATCGCAGTGAAGAGGTGATCTTAATTGGCCATGCTGGGCATATTGAGGTTGAAGGTACAATGGGGCAATATAGTAACTCTTTAGGTGGGATCTATCTTATTGAATCAATTGCTGATGTTGCTAAATTACAAGTAAAAAATGAAAATTTCCTCTGTTTTACGACGCAAACGACATTATCTGTTGATGATACCGCTGAAGTGATTGAGGCTTTATATCAACGTTTTCCTAATATTCGTGGCCCACGTAAAAATGATATCTGCTATGCCACAACCAATCGCCAACAAGCGGTGCGTCAACTTGCGAAGCAATCTGATGTTGTTTTAGTCGTAGGCTCAAAAAATTCGTCTAATTCTAATCGCCTTGCTGAACTTGCTCGCCGCGAAGGTAAACCGGCTTACTTAATCGATTTTAGCTCAGATATTCAACCTAACTGGCTTGAAAATGCGAAAATTATTGGGGTAACCGCAGGCGCTTCTGCACCAGAAATTTTAGTTAATGACGTAGTTAATTACCTTAAAGGTATTGGCTATCATTCATTAATTGAGATGGACGGTATATTAGAAGATATTATTTTTGAAATCCCTAAAGCTTTAAGAATTGATATCAAATAGTATTAACGCGATTTTTTTATCAGATTAAATTTTGTCATAAGCTGTTCTTCAGTTTCATGATAATTTGGATCTGCAATGATCGCATTTTGAATAGGACAAACTCGCTGACAAGTTGAATGATCGTAATATCCTATACATTCTGTGCACTTAGCTGGATCGATTTCATAAGTATCAAAACCCATTGATATTGCATCATTAGGGCACTCGGGTTCACACATATCACAATTGATACATTTAGATGTTATTTTTAACGCCATGACTATTCCTTAAAATTCTTGTGCATTATACGTCGTTCTTAGTTAAGTTCAACGAATTTGATAGTGAGTGTGGCGTTAGTTTATTATCAATGAAATATCTTAGACTCTTCTCTTAGTTATCTGGTTTAGTTTTATTGATTGGCTTTAACAATTAGTGAAATAAAATTAAATCATAACTAAATAGAGATATCTAAACTATTTACTTACATGGCAAGGGCTCGCAAATTATATCTGATCAACATTAGATAACTGAATAATATTGGCGACGACGCTTTGTGTACCTATTGAGTAGGCAAGGCGCCGATTTAAATCGTAATTTAGACGTGATTTGACACGGTATACGAGAAGGCATAGTATATATATTACTGATAATAAATAACTTATTTATTATCAGCCTCGGTTTATTATTTGTTAAACTCAGAAAAATTCTGAATGAGAATATTTTAGGAGAATCACATTATGAAACGTATTTTAACTGTAACCGCTCTTTCTCTCGCTATGTTATCAGGCTTTTCTTCAGCAAGTACACCAACAATACAAGTCCCTCAATCGGCTATTACCAACCAACAAATTGAAGAACTATCAGCAGTTGCAACTCAAGGCTTTGACGCTGTTCGAATGATGCAATATGCACGACTAGCGATTTTTAATGCTAATCCTGACTCTGCAATGAAGTTAACCGATCAAGCAGCAAAATTACTCGCCGCTGATGCAACAAACTGGAAAAACTTTGTTAAACAGGCTAAAGATCCGGCACTAACTAAAAATGGTGATTATGTATTAATTGATTCTTCTATTTCTATTGCGGAAAATTATGTCGCGACTAAAGCTAAAAATGCTGCAATTGAAAAAGCCAATAAGAAGATGAAAAGTGGTGATAAACAAGGAGCAATAGAAGAGTTAAAATTAGCCGGTGTTGGCGTTAATCAAACGCAGTATCTAATGCCGCTTGCACAAACTCGTATTGCCGTTAGTAAAGCTCAAAAACTCCTTAAAAATGGCAAATATTATGAAGCGAATATCGTATTACGTGACGCGGAATTAGCCATTGTTATTGATAGTGAAACCTTAGTTGATGTTAAATAATCAATAACACCATTCGTTTAAAATACGTAGTTATGTAATAACTGCGTATTTTATTGATTATCTTTTTGCTTACTTGCTAATTTTTTTTCAGCTAATGCCAAAAATATAATGCCCGAAATGATAATTATCGCACCTAATGTGCGAGTGACTGTCAAAGGCTCATTAAAGATAAATATTGATACTAACATTACTGTAACAATTTGTAGCCTTGATGCGGCAAATGCTGGGCCTACAGGGGCTTTTTTCAATAAAATCATCCAAGTAAAAAAAGCGCCAATATAGCTTAAGGTGGTAATATAGATCCATTTATTAGATAAGATTCGAATTACCCATTCTAATGAGTAGTCAAGCGGCCTTGCATTAAGTGCCGAAAACTTAAAGCCCGTTTGGCCAAGCGTATCAAATAATAACAAGCATGCAAAGCCAATAATATAAAAACGCTTCATTAACCGATCCCCACTAAAATAACGCCAAAGGTAATTAAGCTAACACCAATTATACGATATGGCGTTAACTGCTCTTTAAACACTAAGCGGCCAACAATCATAACCGAAATAATATTAGCTGATCCGAGTAAAATTGCTTGGGATAGCGGTAATAAGGTTAAAAAGGCAATCCAAAATAAGAAACCAACGCCGTAAGCGGATACACCAATCCATAGCCAGTAACTACGTAATATAGCAAACCAGTAATGCCATCCACTTTGACGCTTAGGTGATATTGCGGCACATTTAAATGCAATTTGACCAACAGTATCACAGCAGATACTACAAAGCCATAAACCAAAAATAGCCAATGTCATTTTGATAAAAGGGATGTGTTCTGGCACGCAGGGCAAAGACCATGTATTTCTATAATACTATGCTTTACTGCGAACTGATTATGCTTAGCAAGCTGCTCTAGGTTATTTTCTATTTGGTGGCTATTTTTTTCTAGGATCTGCTTACAGTTATCACAAATAAATAAAATCGAAATATGGTTAGGATGACTAAAATGAGGACAAATAATATAGCTATTAGACGATTCTACTTTATGGATAAAACCTTGTTCTAATAAAAAATCTAACGCACGATAAATAGTAGGTGGCTTAGCTTGAGGCTCTTCTTGTTTTAGTAAATCTAAGAGCTCGTATGCACTCATGGCTTTTTGTGCCTGAAGCATAATGTTAAGAACAATTTTACGTTGATTGGTTAATTTAACATTACGCTTTTTACAAACAGCTTCAATATCGTTTAATATTAATAAATGATTATCGCGACTCATTGGCTTGCCTTTTCTTTTTTTGCTGCGCAAGTGAGCGTTTGCGGCGAATTTCTTTAGGATCATTAATTAATGGTCGATAAATTTCGATACGATCGCCATCTTGTAATGTATCTGTTAAGACTACCGGTTTACCATAAATACCGATTTGATGATTATCAAGAATAAGATTGTGTTGAAATAATATATTTGATTGTGTTATCGCCTGTTTTACCGTGCAATTATCATCGATAGTGCAATCAACGATAATTGGATTTTCAGGTAAGGCATATACAATTTGTACATTAATCATATCAACAACCCCAATTAAGCATAAACGTGTTTTGCTCGATCACTAAAGGCTTTTACCATATTTTCCATTAATTCTTTGAACAATGGTGTAAAGGCAAGATCAAGCAACTTATTTTTAAACTCAAATGTAAGATCAAAACTAATTTTACACTCATGTTCCGATATAGCGATAAAGCTCCAAGTACCGCGCAATTGACTAAATGGACCATCAATTAAGGTCATTTCCATTGAGTGCGGCGTATTAAGTTTATTGAGCGTAATAAATTTTTTCTTAAATCCAAGTTTTTCAACCTCGATAAAAGCTTGAACAATATTGTCTTGCTGACGTAATATACCCGCACTTGCACAATCAGGCACAAACAAAGGATATGAGTTAATATCATTAACTAAATCAAACATTTGTGTTGTTGAGTAGGGTTCTGTTATTTCATAAAAAACACGAGTCATAAATTTAAATTATTAATTACACATAAAGTTGTGGCATATAGTAGCATGTAAATCTATAATATCGCATATTATGACAAAGAAAAAATTACATAAGCCGGGTTCGGCAACAATTACACTTAATAAACGCGCGCGCCACGAATACTTCATTGAAGAAGAAATCGAGGCTGGTCTGTCTTTGCAAGGTTGGGAAGTTAAATCCCTACGTGCAGGTAAGGTAAATATTAGCGATAGTTATGTGATCTTTAAAAATGGCGAAGCATGGCTATTTGGCGCAACGATTACGCCATTAAGCGTTGCATCAAGTCATGTCGTTTGTGATCCAACTCGAACACGTAAATTACTCTTAAATCAAAAAGAGTTATCTTCATTATTTGGTCTAATTAATCGCGAAGGTTACACGG
The DNA here is from genome assembly GCA_036251935.1 of Orbaceae bacterium lpD04. NCBI lineage: Bacteria > Pseudomonadati > Pseudomonadota > Gammaproteobacteria > Orbales > Orbaceae > Orbus > Orbus wheelerorum. The sequence continues at coordinate 717,802 of CP133967.1, forward strand.
TTGTTGCGTTATCCATGTATTGGAAAAATGCTTGGGTTAAAATCAAAGTCGGCGTTGCTAAAGGTAAAAAACAATTCGATAAACGTGCCGATGAAAAAGATCGTGAATGGCAAGTCAATAAGGCACGGATCATGAAAAACGCGAATCGTTAATGCTAACGAGGTGAGCTAAATGGTTACAAAAAGCGAGCGCTAAAACTCCAACAATTCATGAAATTATAAAACTGCCGAGCAGGTAAAATAAGATCCTCAGCCTAGCTAAATCTGAAATTAACGCTTTAACAAATTGTATTAAAGCGTGCCTTGAATGTGCAATTAAATAACAAGTCGTTTAAAACATGGTAACGCTAAACGGCTTATATATATGATTGTTGATATCACCTATCCTTATTTTTTTACGTCATGCAAGGTCTTGGAAAGTTTAGCAAGATAACGGTTACATATTGTTATATTTGTTATAGCAACCAAAGCCTTAATAAAAATATTCTTTTCAATTGCTTGTTGGCGCTAATTTTAGCTGGGCTTAAGTTAAACCTTCAAACTAAATAATTAGCCTGGTATTTGTTAATAGTATGCTTATTATGATCTTTCACTGAATAAAACTAACTTTCGTATCGATAATATTTAAGTTGTTTTCTTTTATTTTTGAGCGAATAAAGACTAAACTGACAACTTAATTTATATACATTATGGGTGTTTTTATGAAAAAAAATGTCGTTTTATTTAGTAAAATTCCTGTTGAACAGCAAAAAAGGTTAGAACAAGCATTCAATCTAACTGTTTTTACAAGTAGCCCAGATGCTGATACAGATGCATTTACCAAAGCCCTAATTAATGCTGATGGTATAATTGGCTCTAATATGGCAACGAGAGTGGATGATATTTTTTTAGCTAATACTCCCAATCTTAAAGCCGCATCAACCATATCTGTTGGTTTTGATAATTATGATTTAGCGGCGCTCAAAAAACGGGGCATTCGTTTAATGAATACGCCTACTGTCCTAACTGAAGGAACCGCCGATCTTATTTTTACCTTATTAATGGCAACCGCTAGAAGAACCGTTGAATTGTCGAATTTAATCCATAATGGTAAATGGACTAAGAGTATCACGCCAGATTATTACGGCACAGATATTTATGGCAAAACCTTAGGTATTCTTGGAATGGGGCGTATAGGTAAAGCGATAGCTAAGCGCGCATATTGCGGCTTTGATATGAATATTCTTTATTATAATCGCTCAGCACATCAAGATGTAGAGCAAAAATATCAAGCAATTCATTGTGAGTTAGATGATTTATTAAAACAAGCCGATTTTGTTGTTGTGATCTTACCTTTAACGCCAGAAACCACGCACTTAATCACCAAAGAAAAACTCGCTTTGATGAAACCATTAGCGATATTAATAAATGGCGCACGCGGTAAAATTATTGATCAGCAGGCGTTAGGTGAGGCGCTAAAAAATAAAATTATTCGCGCAGCGGGGCTTGATGTATTTGAAGTTGAACCATTACCGATGGATTCCCCCTTATTAAAATTAGATAATATTTTACTATCGCCACATGTTGGCTCGGCAACGACGGAAACCCGTTATGCAATGGCAAAATGCGCAGTTGATAATATTATTGCGGCGTTACAAAGTGATAAACCAATTGCTAATTGGGTTAATCCAGAAGTGGGTTAATTATTGATATCTAAGTGTATTTCATGTTTTAATGATTATGGTAATTATTAATAATCACGCTTACTTTAATTGCATTGTATTGAAATTATGCTATTGTTAGGTAAACGGAACCATTTAATTTAATTGTGTAATTTTTTAATAAGTTAGGAGAAAGACAGAAATGAAAAAAATAGTGACATTATGTGCCGTTGTTGGTGCTTCAGCATTGTTAGCAGCTTGTTCTAGTAACCAAACTGATAACAATATCGTTGGTAGTTATCTACTTGTTTCAGTAAATGATCAGCCTATACCAAACGCTATTCCACCTGTACTTAATATTACTCAAGATAGCAGTGTGACTAATATTCAATTAAATGGCAAAATGTGTAATATATTTAATGGCCAAGCAATCTATCAAAATGGCGTATTACAAGCTGCTGATGGCGTTGCAATGACTCGCGTATTTTGTAATGAGCCTACTTTAAATCAACTAGATACTGTAATTGGCGATATGTTAAGTAAAGGTGCTAATGTTGAGAAAGTAAATGGTAAACTGGTTTTAAAATCAGGTAACAATACGTTAGTTTATCAACAACAAAACCTACCAATGACCCAAAAAGATAACACTAAATAATCTATTGGTGTCATTCAAGCCGTATCGTTTTTGACTAGCGATGCGGTTTATTTGTTTCAAGCCGTCAATAAATTTCGATAAAATATCATAATATGTCATTAATTACCCTTAAACGTGTTTATGAAAAAATAGCGTCTTTTAATCAAGATAGTTATTTAGTTGATCGTTTATGGCCAAGGGGAATTAGTAAAGCGAAGCTTACTGGTGTTGCTTGGTTAAAAGAGGTTGCCCCATCAAATGAACTACGTCAGTGGTATCACGAGCATTTAGATGAATGGGATATTTTTTATCAAAATTATCAGCAAGAACTTGAAAATAATCCCGCGATAATTCCTTTATATCAAAAACTTAAAGATAATGAGCCAATAACGCTGTTATATGGAAGTCGAGATCTTAAGCATAATCATGCGATCGTATTGCGCGACTTTTTACTTAATAAGCTTAAGCAAAATAATAGCGCTAGTTAAACGTCAGAATTTTGGGTATACTAGTGTTTCATTTTTGGGGCTGATTCTGGATTCGACGGGATTTGCGAAACCCAAGGTGCATGCCGAGGTGCGGTAGGCCTCGTTAACAAACCGCAAAATATAGTCGCAAACGACGAAAACTACGCACTAGCAGCTTAATAACCTGCTCAGAGCCTTCCCTCCCTAGCCTTCGCTCGTAGGACGGGGATCAAGGGGAGTCAAACCCAAACGAGATCGTGTGGAAGCCTAGCTTGTGGCGGAAGCATTAAAACTAATCAAGCTAGTTTATCAGTGGCGTGTTTGTTCGCAGCGGGTAGACGAAATTAAAAGACAAACTACGCATGTAGTGCCGAGGATGTAGAAATTTCGGACGGGGGTTCAACTCCCCCCAGCTCCACCACTCAAATAAATTTATTATCAATAAAATCAACAAGTTATTGATTTTTTAAACTGGTTAAAAACACAGTAAATAGTCTTAAAATGGTCTACACGTGGTCTTAAAAGTGCACGTGTAGTGCACGTGAAGTTAACTTGCAGATTTATTGATCGACGTATTTCCGTCATATTCTTTGAGATAACTTCCATAATGACGGAATAGCATCTCAGGTCCTTTATGCCCCATTTGTTTTGATAACCAAAAAAGGTTTACGCCTTGACTGATATGACTGGTAGCAAATGTATGCCGTGTTTGATACGGATTCCGGTATCTAATTCCCGTTCGTTTTAATGCCGGTACCCATGCTTTTTTTCTGATCGCGTCAGCGCTAGCCCAGTTCGATTTTGTTTTAGGATCCAAAAATATATATTCATTACCTAAAACTCTATGTTTTTTTTGGTTAGATAACGCTGAAATAGCTTGTATATTTAGCTCTATAGTCCTGGTACCAGCTTTTGTTTTCGTCGTTTTTTCAATACCAACTACTCTAGCTGAATTAATATGAAGTGTATTATCATTGAAATTTATATCTTTCCATTTTACTGCACACAATTCGCTTGATCTTAACCCCGTTGCAAATGCAAATTTAAATAAATTGTAATGCTGTTCATCTATGCATGATTTCAATATCAATTCGATTTCGCGAGGTGAAAATGGGTCAACAACATAGTCATCCTTAATTTTGTCATGTTCAGCATTATGATAACGAGATACTGATACTGATGAAACCGGATTAACAAGTATTAAGCCATCAATAACCGCATCATCTAACGATGATTTTAGAAAAGATAAAATATTTCGCTTAGTTTTTAGTGATGTGGTTTGCTCTTGGATCCAGTTTTTAATAATACCGGCTGTCAGCTCTGTGACCAAAATATTATGCAAATATCTAAGAGCATTAACACATTTTTTGTAACCATCAATTGTCGATGGAGATAATTGCCTTTTACAGCATAGTTCAATGTAGTTATTTAATGAATTAAATACTGTTAATCCTTTACTTGAATAACCAAATGCTTTTAATTTCGGTGAGTTCGGGAAATAATCAGCATAGTTGAATATGTTTCTTTCTATGTTATTGATTATTTCACCTCGTAGCCGTTCAGCATATTTTATATTCGATGTGGTAACCGGTAAGCCTTTTAGTGGCTCACGACAAAGAACACCTTTGTAAGTAAAGGTGATCGATATTGTTTTACTTACTGTATGCTCACGAATAGTTACTCCGCGCGGCATTTTTGCTTTTCCTTGCCTTTCCATTCATCTACCGCCAAAATATCCACTTGCCGTTCTTTGATTCCTGACACTTTAAAAACATGGATTCCGTGCGCCCATATTCCTCGTTTTAACCGTAAATTAACAGCATTAACCGTATCACCAAAATCACTACAATATTTGCTTAATGGTAAATAACGTATCATAATTTTTACTCCAAATACTCCACAAAATTTTCAAATAATTGTTATCTGCAACTTAACGATTATTAATTTCAATGATATCTACATTTATAGGTTCAACATTTATGTATAAATTTAAGTTAATTACTTCCCCTGTTTTTTGATCATACCCAACTGCCCATTGCTCTAAATAATCATTATCAATTAGCTGTAGTATTCGTCCATCATGCTTAAAGTGGTGAAATAGCTTTATATCTGATAACCTCATTTTCTTGTTATGCATTAGATCATCCCCATCGTTAATTCGTCAAAACGCCTTTTAAAATGAATGAGAGCTATATTTGAAGGTAATGGCTCAATCTTGCGTTGAAGCATAGGAATGTCTTTTAATATAGGCCAGTCTTTACCATCATTAGCAAGATCGCGGTGTTCTGTTGCTAACATAATTAAATCAGCGCGTTTTACTTCTGGTGATTCGGCTAGCGGTAAATTAAATTTTTGCCTAACGATTAGATCAATGCTTTTTTCCATACGTTGATAATCAGGTAAAAGTCTTTTTAAAGGAGAGGGTATATCTTTGCAATATGCTTCAACAGCGTCGTGCAATAGGGCCTCTAAAGCGAATTTTTTGTGAACGATATAGCTGCATTCAACACAGTGTTGTGCAACACTGTAAAATCGTTCTAGCTGACCTGTATATCGGCACTCATGTGATAATGCTTTAGCAATATCGGTTATATTGATTGATTCAATACTAGGTTTTAAATAGTCAAAATGACGGCCAGAATAGGTTGTTATCCAAGTCATAAATACTCCACTTTATTGTTAACGTCTGCACTCGTTAAGGTTTATCCAACTAAGGCATTTTTTGCACTAGTTGGATTAGGTACAAATTCAACTACAAAATATTCCGAAAATTATTCAGTTTTAAAATTTGGCATTAAATCTTTAATTAAACTAGATAGCTCTTCTGCTACAAGTAAAAAATCAGCTTCTATCCTGCATTCTTTTTCGTCAACGTTGAAATCATCATTTTTATCTAACATTTCAGAAGAATAACCAATCTTTGATAGAATAAAACTAGTATTGATCGTGAACGTTGTTTGAGCTTTATAAACTAGTGAAATTGATTCAACTGTACGACCTGCATCTAAGTAATTTTTAACCGCGTCAGTCGTTAAGTCTTCTTTGGTTAGTTTGATTTTTCCCGTATCAAGTGGATCAACTAAAAGCGCATCATTATGGATAATAAAGTTTTCAGCTGCTTTATCTTCTCTGAGCCATTCAGTAAACATTCTTTCTGCCGGTTGATCGCTTGATAATGGTGTTACAGCTAACGTGCCAAGTTCCTTGCGCAATAATGCAAGTATATTTTCAGCTTGTTTGAAACTCGAGCTAGAAACAGCAATAAAATTATCTCGGTGATTAATCCAAATATTAGTATATTGGTCTTTTGTAAATGCTTGAGGTAATAAATCAATCATCAATTCATCTTTCAATAAAAGCTTTTCTGATTTTTTTAAATTACGCTGCAATAACTCTTCTTGGCGTTTAACCTTTTCAGCTAGCTTCTTATTGACAACAGAAGAGGGTAGGATCCTGCTTTCTGTCCTAACCTTTAGAAGCGAATGTTCACCAAGGGTGAGCATCAAAGCATAATTATCAACTGGCGATACAAAGCCCATTTTTGAAAAGTCAGTTGGACCGCAAGGGACAAATGCAATTTTTTGTAATAGATCATCATTAATATTTTTGATGCTGCTATTATCCTGCATTGTGTAAACGATAAGATTTTTGAAAAACATTTTTAATACTCCACGTGTTAATTAATAAAACGCTCTGGTCTGCACTCCAAGAACGTACGATGGTACTCCACTTTATAAACCGATAATCAGAAATAGTATTAACCAATTGTACTAGGTGCCTATCTTTATACTTGTTAGGCTCAAGTTTCCTTTTGTCACCACAACAGCAAGGAATTTTGATATAATTTAGGAAACCACAATTGCAATGGATGAAGATTTATGTCTAAAAATGGTCTTATATTTCTTCTTGAAGGTAATAAATATATTCAAATTCATAGTTGGGATGATATTTTAAATAGACCGAACTTTGTGACTAGTTTTGACCCTCAAGGTAAAGAACTTGCTGACGTTATTGGTGAATATTCGTTTAAAGAAAAACTTAGTTGTTGTTTAACTAACTGTAATCAACCTCATAATTACGGATATTTAGTTTTAACTTCAACTGGTGAAGAAACTTATATTGGTAACATATGTGGTAAGAAGATATTTGGTGAAATAAATTTTAAATCAAAGACTCGATCATTTGATCGGTCTTTAAAGGTTTCACAAGCCAAACAATCATTATTGGAAAACAAAGATAAATTAACGTTCTGGTTTGATCGACTAAATAGCTTAAAACCTGTTGCAAAAATAATCCTAAAAAAAATGACCCAAATATCTAACATAGATCAAGTCGGTAGTTTCGCAAGATCTGAATTTTCTAATATGATGAGATTAGGCAACGGTCGAATAATTTGGATTCGTAAAGCAGATCAACACGAAATAGATGTAATGAAACTACAGGGTAGGTCTCCTCCATATGAGGTTGAGGAGCTTATTGGCGTAGTTTCTTATACATCTGTTTTGAGTGATGCCAATAATTTAAAAAATTTATTATTAGTAGAACTAGAAGAGACATTAATAAAACTTTCTCTTATGCCTCCTGATATAGATGATGAAGATTTTATTTTGGAGACATCCAAAAAGGTCAATAATATTGAAAACTGTTTCAACCAGGTTACATCCATTTTAGATAATTCGAAAAAATTTTTCACAGAGGAAAATCTTAAACCAATATTAAATAAAATGATAAAAGATAACACTATTCCTAATAATGATAAGAATATAAAAATATTTCGAACCTTTTTGCGTTCACTTACTTAATAGTCACGCTATCAGGTAAAATAGCCCAAGCGACATAGAAGTCTTTATCAAAACGGTTCATTGTGAAATCATAAAAACCATCAAATGAGCCGTCATCATTAAACACTATCTTGTGAGCAATATGGTAGCCATCGCATTTGTTAAAAAGAATAGCTTCTTTTGTCCAATCTTCTGGTCTTGGCAACTCAGAAGAAGAATGAACTTCCAATTCTATTATCATATAATCTCCTATATTAATAAAAATACATTTGGTTAATACTGTTCCTGATTTTTAAAGAGCTTAACAAGATTGCTGTATATAATAACAGTAATTTTGTTATAATAAATCTTTACTAATTAATTAAGTCACTACTATGAGCAAAGTTGAAAACTTAAAACACAGCTGTGTAATATGTCAGAACCACGAATATTTACTTGAAACCAAGCCAAGAACAAGTCCCGAATCAAATGCTGAATGGGTAGAGTGTATCAAGTGTACAACATGTAGTTATCCCATTTCAGCTTTAGAGTATTTTGAATCAGAATCAGGTATGAAATTCGAAGACCTGACAAATCGTTCAATTAATTAGTTTTTGATTTTTAAAGAGCAATTTAATATAAGTTAATTTACAGTTTAAATTGTAAAAAGTAAACAGTTTAAGCTGTAAAAATGTAAATAATAATTTTTGCTCTTCTGAGTATGATTTTAAATTGAGTTTAAAGCTGGCCAATCAAAAAACTATTTAGATTAGTTGAAGTCTGAGATCTAATTTACGATAACATTCTGAGTAATAACGTTGACCATTTTATTGAGTCATATACTAAACTCTCAATAACTGATTTTGTTCCATGAACATCACCTATCTTTGAACGTAAGGTTTGCATGACATATGCAGCTTGATTGAATGAACCTTCTAGGTTCTTAGTGAATGGTTTAATATCAGATTCATCCCATCCATCTTGAGAATATAATTCATTTCTAAGTTTTTCTATTACTTGTAAAGCCTTTATTGAATTTACTATTCTTTGCTGAAAAGAGTCTTGGGTTGGATCTCCTAAGTCATATTCTCTATAAATATTTGATGTGACAGAATCTAATGCGCCGCACACGGATGTTACTACTCCACTAAGATCATTTTCACGAAATCTGGTCATTGCCTTATTAATATCAGTTAACGCGTCTTGTGGGAGGTACGATAATTCTTCAATATTTAGAATATCTATAGGAGTTATACTATTATCGATATAGCTCCATCCTAATTTTTTTAAATTACTATTTAATGAGTCAATTTTTGAAGGCATTATTTCTATTATTTTTTCGCAGCATATAAGCACAAATCGATTAAATGTTGAGGTGTCCATTGTGCCTGTTATTAAATCTATTTCACTTAATAACTGTGATTTTGTAGATCCATTTTTCAGTTCCAGATGGGCAATAATGGACATATCTATGCCTGCAAATCCCATAATTTTTTTAATATCACTAAATGCAAAATCTAAGATAGTTGATCGAGTAACTCCCCATACCTCAGTCATTTTTTTTATAGTATTGGTCATCTTTTTCTCCTATAAGTCCTATGTTCAACCATAGTACCTACAATTCTTATTTGTTGTGTTAATGAACTCATTTTAGGGTAGTCTGAATTTAGAGGTACCAATTCAAATTGCATTCTTTCATGTTCATCATACCCAAGTTCACGGTACTTTTTAAAAGTGGCTTCTTCTTCACCATTTACAGCCACAACAAACTCACCGGGTAATGGTTTTATTGTCGGATCTACAACTATCATGTCCCCATCAACAAATTCTGGCTCCATTGATTGACCTTTTATTTTTAGTGCAAAAGTATTTGCTGATATATCAAGATCTGTTAATAAATATTCATAACCAGTTGAATCTTCCATATTACAAGACTCAGTCCAAAGTCCTGCTTGAACATAGCTAATAATTGGAACTTTGTGGATATTTTTTAAATTAACTGGAGCGATATTTACTTCTTCTTTTCCGCTTAATAGCCAAGCCATATCACATTGTAACGCTTGAGATATTTCATATAAAAAACGAGGTTTTTTAGTTTGTCCAGCTTCAATAGCTTGATAAGACTGTTGAGTCATCCCCACTTTTTGGGCGACATCATCTTGTGTTAGACCTAAGGCTTCTCTTCTTGCTCTTATTCTGTTGGCTAGCGTGGCCATATAAAAACCTCTTAATATTTTACAACTTAATAATTACAGGAAAATCTGTATTTGACAAACAGTATAAACTGTATAACAATACATAAAAAACTGTAAAAGGAGACTTAAATGAGTATTGCTGAAAGAGTCAAAGCTCGAAGATTGGAGCTTAATTTAACTCAGGTACAACTAGGTAAATTATCAGGCCTTTCTCAACAATCTGTTCAATCGATTGAGAAAGGGGAGATACAGAGACCTAGACGAATTCTAGAAATATCCCATGCTCTTCATTGTAGCGTTGAATGGCTTTGTTATGGTTTTGAGAGTTCGTTACGGAGTCATACTATAAATGACAATCAAAATTGTTAAACCACAAAAATAAGGAGTACATGTGGACAATAGAAATTATCCAACACCACCAGAAATAACTGAAGCGACGCATAAGTTAATCACTTCATTTGATGGTAAATATCCAGCAATGGCTAGTCGATTAGATCCTGACTCCGGCACTGAAAATGCACTTCGCAATAGAGTTAGACAGTTAAACGGTCAAATGGTACCGCTTGGAATGGTATTAGAAATGGAAGCAGAAGCCAATTCTAATGTTATTACAGAAGCGATAGCAAAATATCGAGGTGGTGTATTTGTTAAGTTACCAGAATTTGATGAGCTTGATAACGACGAATTACTGAAAAAGTTTAATGAGTTAATGTCAGGGCTTGGGGATTTTTGTCGTCAGCATAACGAGTTTACATCTGACGGTATATTAGATCGTAAAGAGAAACAGGCATTAAAGCTCACATCTTACAATATTCAATGTCGATTAAGTGAAATTTTAGTCATAACAGATTTGATATTTGGAAAGGGTGACCGATAGCGAATTTTGCAGAAGCACTATCGGTCGGTCGCGAAATAACACGTGGAGTATTAGTCGCAATGAAGAGTTTAACATTAAATAACACTATAACGCAATTACGTTGTAGAAAACTGGATCATTCAAGCTTTCAATATGAAGCCATGATAAACCAGCAATGGCAGCCAGTCACCCACAAAATAGTTAAATATTTGTGGAATTCATTTCAAGGAATACACTCATGAGTAGATTATTTAACGTAGTCACTCAAATGAGCGGCCAGCGCAATAATATCAGCATACCAAAACCGTATATTCTTTTTTGTAAAGGTGATTACAATCTTGCAGCTATTCTCGCGCAATTAGTTTTTTTATCCGGAAAGGGAATGCGTGAAGATGGATGGTTTTGGAAGAAAAATGAAGAATTAGGCGATGAACTTGGACTTACTGTCGATCAGGTTCGATATTCAATCAAAAAATTAAAGTTATTATTAGGCTCAAGCATTGAGACTTGTAAAAAGAAAGCGTTCGGAACGCCAACAACTCACTATCGATTTAATGAAGATGTGCTTGTTAAATTATTGTTTCCCGACTGTGATGAAAAAGAGCAAATCCTAATCGGTAAAATTACCGAATCAGAGGGGGAACCGTTACCCCACTCATTCGGTAAAATTCCCACTTCCAAACGGGAAAATCCCCGAAACCATGGATTCGGTAAAATTCCCGAATCTATAACAGATCCTATTACTAACATACAGATCCTTATTTCTATGTCTCGGAATTTTTCAAATTCCAAAGACGAAGAAAAATTGAATAAGTTTTTATCTAAATATCCTGATGCGTATATTTACTCTCCGTTAGGTAAAAAATGGGGTACCGAAGAGGATTTGAGAGCTGCGGATTATATTTATAAAAAAATTCTTGATGTGAACCCAACAGCACAGGTGCCGAATTGGTTTGACTGGGTGAATGATATTCGGCTTCTTAGAACGCAGGTTATTGGTGGTAGTTATGATAATTCACATAAAGAAATTTGTAGACGATTCAAAATCGCCAACATGGATGGGTTTTGGAAAGATAATATTCAGTGCCCAGCAAAGCTTCGTAAACATTGGGATAGGTTTTTCAATGTTCCACAGCAATCGAATAGCAACACCAATATTAATTGGAATAGTACCGGCTATTTGAATGAGGGAGACCAACATGCTTAAGCCACTACAAGACGTTTACAGTAATGTTCAAACAGGATTGCGTCATGAGCCGCAAAGGGCAAGGCCCACAGGCAAAGGCCATGAATATTACGAAAGAGAGTTTAATAAAATTTTTATGTCGTTAAAGGGAATATTTCCATCAATGGCGAATACCATTAAAACTCAACAAGAATATGATTCTATGCGTCGAGAATGGATAGCAGCATTTGTTGAAAATGGTTTACTTCTCAAGCAGGTGGATGCTGGTTTAGTTATTGCTCGGAAGCAGAATACTGACTTTTTACCATCGGTTGGAAAATTCATATCCTGGAGCAAAGAGGGTAGCTACTCTTTGATGGGATTGCCAACTGTAATTGAAGTGATGAGAGAATTTAGAAAATACAATTCTAAGCGTCTTGATTATTCAAGTGCTGAACTATTTCCTTGGTCACTGCCCATTATGTATTGGATCGTAACCGACCTAAGAAAAAATATGTTGCAACACAACCAATCGGACCTCGAAGTAGAAAAACGGGCGGAATACTCACTTAATCAATGGGTAAAAAAATTAAGTAGGGGTGAAAAGGTACCAGAAATTAGAGTACAAATCGAAAACAAAGATTCAGCGCCATGCTTATCATCATTTCAGTGTGATCACCCAATAATTAAAAAAATAAGAGACAGAATCGAAGCAGCAAAAAGGAGTTCTAATAATGGCTAAATCAGACTATAAACACTCAACCAGTAAAACTAATACTGATATTAAAGACCTATGGCAGACTCCAATTGAACTGTACGAGTTCTTAAACGCCCGATTTAACTTTGTCTGCGATGTTGCTGCAAGTGATCATAACCATTTGCACTTAAATTACTTAACCGAGTCATACAATTCATTAATTAACGGTTGGTCACATTTAAGGGGAGGTTATGCATTTTGTAATCCACCATATTCAAAAATACTACCTTGGGTGAAAAAAGCTAAAGAAGCTCAAGCAAATGGAGTGGGTACAGTGATGTTATTACCTGTCGATACATCTGTTGAGTGGTTTAAAACATTAAAAGATACAGCATCAGAAATCTGTTTTATCACTGGTGGACGTATTTCATTTGTTAGGGCAGATACGAAAAAGAAAGTAAACGGCAATAACAAAGGTTCTTTATATGCTGTATATAATCCTCGTTCATTTGGCGAATGCAAAGTTTCATGTATTGATCGCAATGAAATATTTGAAAGTTACGAAAAAATAAAAAATACCATTCCTGATCCAATAAATAACACGGTCTGGCCAAAAGAAGTTAATTCAATCTTTAATTTAATTGAGAGCGCTAAAGCATTACCTGCAGCACTTCAATTAAAAGTCAAACAAAGCATTAACAAAATGATTATCGACCGTTTTCCTCATGATCAGATGGTGGTGGCTGCTCAAAATCTAGTTAATCGAATGGAGGCTAAAGCATGATATATATGAAAGAAATACATAAATTTCTCAATAGAAGTATTTTTATACAATATGTCACATAGTGTCACAATGACCTTTGTTAGTATATAAACACCATAAATAATATGGTTTATTAAATTCACTATATAAGGAGATATCACATGTCTAAAAAAACAAATTGGCCAAGTAAAATACCCGGTAAAGGCTCAGGTGGTGGTCGAGATAATAATCCACCTAAAGTAAAATAGAATTACTAAATGTGAACGATGATATTATACAATCATCGTTTACATCTCATCATTTTTCTCCATGAATTCTTTTGTAAATTCTGTAGAAATTTTTTTTAGTATTTTTTCAGTGCTAGGACTTAAATTACCTAACGATATATAATTAGCATATATATTTTGTGATGTTTTAAAGTTATGGTGATTTTGAATATAATTAATATATGTTTTCAATTCGTATAAATTTACTTTTTGTCTAGATTTAGCTTTTCTAAATGCATCATATTTTTGTTTTATTTCATCTTTATTTAATATGCCGTCTCCGCCTTCATTTGTTGGTGTGTTATAAAACTCATCGAAGAAATTTCTAATATTCCATTGCAATCGGACTAAACCATTATCAAATTCATCCAAAAGTGATTCATATTCTGTATTCAAACAAGTTTTTTTCATTTGGTTTTATATTCTTGGAAGTTTTTTTCAAAAGTAATGTTAAATTTTGTTAGATTATTTTTATAAGTGGGATAACTAATATCTTCTATAGTTTTTTCCAAAGCAGATACACAAAGCTTAAATTTTTGTTTATATATTTTTTCTGATATATATTTTCCATCATTAAGGCAGCGATTTATTAGACTATATTCTATGTCTGTTGGATATCGATCATGAGATATCCAATTGTTAATTTGATATCCACCAACAACAATGGCTCCAGCAAAAAGAAAGCTATTTATCATATTTTTAATTATTTTCTGTTTTTTATTACAAAAGGGACAGATGACATCAGGATCTGCAGTAAAAAATCTATTACATTCTTTATTATCACACATACATTTTATACTCATCGATCTTTCCCTTTTTCCTATTCTGTCGATAATGTAATCAAATAACGTATTATTCTATTGAATTTTTTTCTATTTGAAAAATAAAATATCGTTATTTTATTTCACAATATGAGGTGCTAATAATTACTATAAAGCTTTATTTGACTCATTAACATATGCTGGTGTTTGGGTTGATGACAGCCAGATAAAACGAATTGAATCGAATTGGTATAATGTTATTAGTAATGGTAAAATTTTAATAAATATTTCTTTAAATAAGGCTATCTTTAACGATGAATAAGGGTATTTCACAAGAATTATATAAATATATGTCTGCAGAAGTTTGCTGTAAGGTATTGGAGTCTGGAAAACTAAGGTTTAGCTCTCCACTATTGTTTAATGATCCTTTTGATGTAGTTCGTTATCCGTTAGGTAGCCTTGATTTCAAGCGTTTTTCATCTGAAATACTAAAATATCTTCAAACAGATTATGTTGAAGGAAAAAGGGATATAAGTGAATTGATTGAACCTCTTCATAAAGTGGTGATTGAGGCCCAAAAAAAAGGGATAAAGTTAACTGATTTATTGATTAACGAAGAAAAAATAATAAAACAGCTTTGTGATAATTGGGAAAACCAAATTAAAAAAACTCGTATTCTATGTTTATCACAAATTAAAGACAACATAGCGCTTTGGTATCATTATGCAGATCAGTATTCAGGGGTTGTAGTTTCTTTTGACAAATTAGATGAAATAAATGGAGTAGCTAATAATAGCTTACGTAAAATCAATTATAAAAATGAACTAGATGGGAATTCTTATAAATTTTGGCATGATTACTTTCTTATAAAAGAGTCAAATATTTTAGATAATATTTTTTATGAAAAGTATCACTGTTGGAATTATGAAAAGGAAGTAAGAATTGTAACGAGAGTAGAGAATTTAAATGATGATCAATTATATTCATATTTTGAAATTAAAAAGCAGATTAAGTCAGTATATTTCGGACCTAAAATAAACGACCAAAAAAAGAATAAACTGATAGCTTTAATTAGAGATAAATATCCGAAAGTAAAAATTTACCAAGTAAAAATTAGGCACGTATTAGAGTTTGATAAATTATAATTTATTGTATATATTACACTTTCGTTATAAAAAGCATTCATTGTTATATTATTAATATTTAAAATCGATAGAAATTAGGAAGAGAGTAGAATGAGTAAGTTATATAAGTTTTTTATTGTTGTTTTTACTGCATTGGTATTATCCGGTTGTAATACTTATTTAAATGAAACATATCAAGAACCACAACAAACAGAGCCAAAGGCAAAAATTACTTTTGCTCAATCAACTAACCTTCTCAGTGGTTATCCTAGAACTTTTCTTATTCGTAAGAGTGAAGGCATTTTTATGAATGAAACAAGAACAACTATAAAGTTTGATGATGAGACAAAAAATAGAGATTTTGGTATACCTGTACCAAAGGATAGCAAGATTCAATACAATGTTTATGTTCCAGCTGATAAAAAGTTAGACTTTAACGTAAATGTGAGTAAGTATTGGTTTACTGATACGAATTTAACTAGACCAAATAGAGTTAGTTATTGTAGATACGCTAATACGGAGTTCACTCCAGAAAACAACGGAGAATATCTAGTATTAATTGATAATATAAGGAAAGATACAAAAGAAGCACCAAGATGCTCTTTAGTTATTAAACAATTAATAAAAGGGAAATCTAGTAATCAATGGGTAGATATTGAGTATAAATTCAATAATAATGATTACCCAGTGATGAATACACAAGAATTGAAATAATATATTTTTAATGTCAGAGTGCAGACTGACATAATACGAAAAGATACTTAACCAGTGCAGAGGTTAAGATAAAACAAGTGGAGTATAGGAGCATATTATGCAGAGCCAATCTATCGTGGCAAGTAATGCCACATCAATAATGCCGTCAATCGGTATTTGCTCCTTATACTTTTCACTTTTTACTGATTTTAGTTGTATCAATCGTCGCTAGCATTGCAGGCTAGTATTGTGAAAATAAAAGTGGAGTATTAAAAATGAATCAATTAATTACTATTGAAAACGTAGTTATTCGTCAAGATGAACAAGGTTTATATTGTTTAAATGACTTCCATAGAGCAGCGGGCAGTATTCACCATAAAAGGCCTAGTAAGTGGTTATTCACGAATCAGGCTCAAGAGCTTATACAAGAGCTAAGCCCTAATTCGGGCTTAGGTCAAAACATAACCAATGTTGTTAAAGGTGGAGTTAACCCCGGTACTTATGTGTGTAAAGAGCTAGTTTATGCTTACGCTATGTGGATTAGTCCTACTTTTAATTTAAAGGTGATCCGTACCTTTGATGAAGTAATGACTAAACAACAGCCATCAGATCTATATTCTAACAAAATTAATGCTAGTTTTATGTTATTAGACTTTTTGAAGAAGAACCTTAATCTATCAAATTCATCAGTACTTAATGGTTGTAAAACTATTCAACAAACATTTGGGTTACCAAATCTAACGCCTAATTATGCTATTGATGCGCCGAGCGATGTAATCGATGGTTCCAGTCGCCCATCATTTTCATTAACTCACTTACTACAAAAATATGAGGTACCAATCAAAACAACAGTAGCTTATGCAATATTAAAGGACCTTGGTATTGTTGAACGTAATAAGCGTAAAAGCCTAAAAACTGGCGAGGATAAAGAATTTTGGTCAGTAACTTCATATGGACTAATGTACGGTAAAAACTTAACACCTCCTAATAATCAAAGAGAAACCCAACCTCATTTTTATGAGAGCCGGTTCAAAGAACTATTAAAATTAATGCAAAATGCTAAAGCAGCATAATGAAAGCATTACTTACTCCATATTATCAGCCTGAATTAGGGCTGATAATTCTTAAACCTGGTGCTGAACTTTTAAAAAAGATTGGTACCAGTTCTCGCATTATTATTGAGCCAAGTACAGAAAAGCACAATGGCATTAAGTCTGGCATATTAAATGAAGAACAACCACTCCTAAAAAACAAGCATATAGATCCATTTCTATTTAACGATAAAATCATCGATATTATAAAAAATAAGGGTTTCGTTTTTGATTGGTGGCTAGAAAGAAAATATAAATGCCAATTAGAAGATGGTGATTATTGTTATCATGAGTCTACAAATGAAACGGTAAGTAATAGTGCGATTCGTATTTGCTATCATCATAATAAAGATTTAGTCATTGATGAAAATATAAAAAGTATTGCACAGCGCAATTTAAAAATGTTCTTACTTGAAAGTATTTCACAAGATTTAAAACTAGGTGCTAGCCATAAATTATCAATATTTGAACTTGGTTGGTGGGCGGTTATTAATCGACAACATGATTTGATACCAGAGAACATGGCAAGATTGCTATATAACCGTGAGATGGAAAAGCATCAATCAGTATATAAAGAGTCGGAGACAATCGCTAGCGATGACCGCTCATATATTACATTAAACCAACAAGCTAATGAGACTATGCAATACCTGCAGGAAGTAGCTAAGCCAATCAAAAAAATAACGGTTGATATCAATTCGCCAGAATCATTTATGTTACGGCCAAAATTAAAGCGCTGGGAATGTGAAAAATACACGCAGTGGGTAAAAACTCAGCCATGTGTTTGTTGTGGTAAGCAAGCAGATGATCCCCATCATATTATTGGCTATGGCCAAGGGAAAATGGGGGGCAAACCTCACGATATTTTCACCATTCCGCTTTGTCGAACTCATCACAATGATTTACATCACAATGTGGTTGAATGGGAACAAAGACACGGATCACAAATATTATTATTAATTAACTTTCTGGATTGTGTTTTTGGGATGCAAGTCATAATTTAACAAAATAATTTCCAGCAACTGATTAAGTATGAACTATAATATATCAAAATAACTAACAAAATAGAGGAAATTATGCAAAACGGATTATGTACCAAAAAAGATAGTGAGACTGGCAAAACTATAGTTTATGTTGCTAAAGTACGTGAAAGGCTAAGGACTTTAAATGAAGTAGAATATACTCAAAAAGGAATTCTGCCATTAATAGAAAAACTCCCTGATATTAAAGAGTATTATCAGGGTAGATTAAAATTAAACCCTAATTTTGGGAATTTATTTATCTATCTTTTAAATCAGGGAGAGAAAACACCCCCAGAGATATTAAAAATATTGAGAACGCTCGGCCTCCTTTTCGACTTCGGTTCAGGAGAACTAAAATTAACGGCCTCTGGTTTTGATGCATTAACAATAAACCCAAATTAGGCTGATTGTGTAATGATGATTTAATTTTAAATTTAGTCTGAATGTTGCCATCTAAACGTCTAGATGTTAAGATGGCTAATCGTGGAGTGTAAGCAATAAACAGAGTGCAGACTGTATATTGTAAAAATTCCTCTCTTATTAATATTGGAGAGTATATGAAGAGAGATATAAAACAGGTCCTTGTCGCTTGGGCTAATGTTCGTCGCAGTACCAGAACTGGGTTAGAATACCCATACAAATCCCCATCAATACCAGTTACTTCTGGTGATTGCTTTGATTGTCGTCCTTTACTTAGTGAAAGCGAAGCTCATATAGTCGACAAAGCAGCTTTGCGACTAGCACAAATAGATCCTATTTCGTATTCAATTCTTAAATCAATTTACATAAACAAACAATCACGTCGCTTACTTGCTAAGAATATAAATAAAAGTAATGATTTCATATGTGATCAACTAAAATTAGCTGAGTTTTATATATTAGCTAAAATTGATGATGTTATGGATATAATCATATAAATACCTTGTATAGTGTATGTTATACTACTATTCTCAAATACAGTGAGGTAAATATATGATGGGCTTTATTGAAGCGGTCAAGATTATCTTAGATAAATTTTTAATGAGTGATTTTATTTTTACTTATAAGGCAAAATTTTTTAAAAATGGTATTGAATTTGGTACTAAAGAAACTAAAAAAATTTGTAAGGTTGAACTAGATTATTTAGTAAGAGAAAGAATTTCAAAAACTTATAATAGAGAAATGGCTGACTATTTTATTGGATTATCTGAATTTTACAATCACTCTATCTCTCCATGTTATTTTAAAAAACTATACCCATATTTAATCATGGATAAAGGTAAGCCTGACATTAATCAAGATAATTTAAAAAAATTAAAAAGTACGAATGCTTCATTTAAGATCTTAGGTTTGTTATTTATGGCACTTTTTGTGGCTATTTCATTTCTATCCTCGTATCACTATTCTTTATTTTTTATTCCTATATATGGAGTAATTATGTTGCTTTTTCTTGTATTGTTTAGATCTCAAATAGTTAGTAAGCGAGAATTGAGTGATTTTAATAGAAGAGCAGAACAATACAATGATCAACTAAAAAATAAGTGAAATCTACTATTGACTGTCTCGATGTCTCGACATACAATGTGATTAAATTGCAGTTCTTGCATTCAAATTAAACCTCGATTTAACAAGTCGGGGTTTTTTATTACCTAATTTTGGCGAGTAGATATATGTATTGTCTCCGCGTGTAACATATATCGCTGCACCTCGCCAATTCTAAAACTTTCATTTTATCCCTTAAGTGGATAACTTCCAGCCTCAGTTAATCTGAGGCTTTTTTTTATATGTGAATGGGAGACTGCTACATGCGCTAACATGCAGCAGACATTGACACCCATAAGTCATGGTCATAGGTATCAATCGAGTCCCAGCCGATCAGCTTGGGTATTTTACGGAATAACTGTATAAATGACCAGTAAAAAGAATCAAGAAATAAAAATAAATGATCTAATTTTAATTAATGATGATTGCCTTAATGTTCTAAAAAGCTTACCTGATAATCATATTGACCTTATTTTAACCGATCCGCCATATTTTAAAGTTAAATCTAATAGTTGGGACAATCAATGGCAGACGGAGGCTGATTACCTAGCATGGCTAGATGATATTTTTGCGGAATTTTGGCGAGTATTAAAGCCAAATGGTTCGTTGTATTGTTTTTGCGGCTCTAGGTTGTCTGCTGAAACAGAACTTCTCGTAAAGCAACGCTTTAACGTTCTTAATCATATTGTTTGGTCTAAACCTAACGGGCCATGGTTGAGACAACATAAAGAATCATTAAGATCTTACTTTCCTGCCTCAGAACGCATTATTTTTGCTGAGCATTATAACGCCGAAGGGAAATTCAAAGGTCAGTCTGGTTATGCTGTTAAATGTAGCGAATTAAGACAATCTTTGTTTGCCCCTTTAATAGAATATTTTAAATCAGCTAGAGAATTATTGGGTATATCTGCAGCAGATATTAACATAGCAACTGGTACACAAATGTGTAGTCACTGGTTTAGTTATAGCCAATGGCAATTACCAAGTGAAAAACAATATGCAGACCTACAAAGCTTATTTAATCGTGTAGCAAAAGAAAAGGGTATAGCTAATCCACTGATGCATGATCATAACGTATTAGCTGATGAATATTCACTTTTGCATAAAAACTATCAGATCTTATCTCTGCAATATGATGATTTAAAAGCCCAATACGAATTATTAAGACGGCCATTCCTTGTTAGTAAAAAAGTACCTTATATCGATGTATGGACTTATGCTCCTGTTCCTTACTACAAAGGAAAACACCCATGTGAAAAGCCAGCGGCTATGTTAGAGGATGTGATTAATGCAAGTTCTCGACCAGGTGATATTGTCGCAGATTTTTTTATGGGTTCAGGATCAACATTAAAGGCCGCTAAGAAATTAGGACGAAAAGGGATCGGTGTTGAATTTGAAGAAGAATGTTTTATGAAAACTGTTTCAGAATTAACTGACTGATGGCTAGATAGGGCTTAGGTCTTTTACTAACTTAAGCCCACAAGGGCGCAATTATGAAGATTGATAGAATGGATAAATTCACATCTCACATTTCTTATGCATGGTGTAGCCTTTTCGCAACATTCGGTGCGCTGTCCCGTGATGAATGGGCTTTTCTTATTGGTGTCGGCACAGCACTTTTAACGTGTGCTATTAACTGGTGGTATAAGCGCCGCGATGCAATACATAAAGAGAAAGTAAGAGAGCGATACTATGCAGCACATAAAAAAGATAGCGAAAACTGCGATCTGTAGTGTTTTAGTAATAATTGGTATTGTAACCAGTGACTATGCTGATGAAATCAGAACAAGTAAAGCTGGCTTAGAGATAATGGGTAATGCAGAAGCTTGTAGAAATGAGCCTTATTATTGCCCTGCTAATATTCTAACGGTCGGTATTGGTTCAACTACTGGCGAAATTGAACAACGGAAATACTCAGATGCTGAAATAGCGCGGCGCTGGGTTGGTGATATCAAAAGCGCTGAACAATGCGTTAACCGGTTCGCTAATGGTTTTCATCTGCCGCAATCAGTATTTGATGCGACTGTTTCAATCACATTCAATGTTGGCTGCTCAAAGATGAAAAGCTCAACGATGTATCAATATCTTAATACTGGTAACTATCAAGCAGCTTGTAACGAATTGCCACGTTGGAATAAAGCAAATGGTAAAGTATTAAATGGCCTAGTTACTCGTCGTGAAAAAGAGCGTGCATTATGTCTGTCAAACTTAAATTAATAATAGCCATAATGGTTATTGCTGCGCTTGGGGCCTTGATAGCGATTTTTATTGATATCAATAACACATATACGAAGCTTGGGGTTATAGAAGTTGAGTTATCACAAGTTAAAGACGAATTTAAGCAGTATCAAAAATTAGTTTTAAAAGTTAACGAGATAGATAGTAAATTCACTCAGGAACTTACTCATGCAAAAGCTGAAAACAATAAGTTTTATAACAATGTTATCAATGGGCTTGGTCGGTTGCAGCTCAACATCGATAAAGCCGCAAAGCCCACCACCACCAACTTGGATGATGCAAAAGCCTGCGAACTCACTGGAGAAGCTCGACAAAATTATTATTTACTCCGAGACGACATTATAACGAAAGATAATCAAATTTTAGGCTTGCAAGAATATATTAAGAATGTTTGCTTAATTGAGCAATAAGAGAGATTAATAATGGGAAGAATACCAAATATTAGCGGTTTAGTAATATTCCTCACCATTCTTGCAGTATTTGGATTATGGAAAGTTATAGGTTTATTAATTTGGCTATTTGGTCACCTGACTTGGGTTTAGCTATAAGGGATTTAAATAAATGACAGACAAATCCGACGACTTAATAACTGATGGTTGGAACGGTAACTAAATAACGCCAGTAGCTAATCTGCCACAACCACTCACCACATCGACTACCTTAGTCACCTAGTAATGTGGCGTGCTACTGGCTATTTTGGTTAAATATTCACAATAACCGCATAAAGTATAAATATTACCCGGGTGAGTAAAAAAATATCATGCATATCTATTCAAAACACATAAAACGCTACCCATAAACCATAATTGTAAAGATAATTGGTTAAGGTGAAATAATGAATGAATGTTCTTTTTGCGGTAGGAGTGCCACACTCACTAAAACAAGTGGTGGATTTTCAAAAACAACATATCGCATAATTTGCAAACACTGCAAGATAGCAACTGATAAAGTTGATTATGCACCAGAGGCCGTTAAGATTTGGAATAACACCATCGGCCGTAAATTATAAACCAATCATTAACCGCTTAATTGCGGTTATTTATTTGATTCATCATCCATAATGGCATTAACAATCCAAGTAATACTACAATCCCCGTAATTAAAGCGGCTTCTAACAATAGACAAAATTGTGCTATTTTATCGTAATAATAAGAATCAAACGAAAAATAAATAATAATCAAAATACCGTTAACTAACGCTACTAATGAGCAAATAATTGTAATTATAGATAATATTTTTATAAGTAAACGCATATTAATATTCCAATAGTAAAAAAATGATTATCTACTATATATAAATTTTTAACAAGCCGGCGAAAGTCGGTTTTTTTTGCATCTAAATAAAAGACTGTCAGCCAATCTAATTAAATTTTTAAATAATCATTCGCGATAAATATCCATAAGACCATAATTAACTAAATAGGAAAACATAATGCAATGTCGTTATAAAGGCTGTATTGCACATACAAGCTATTCAAGTGGTTATTGTAATAAGCACGCCAGAATAGGCTATCTATTAAACAAGTCTAATCGAAAGAAAAGATATTATTCATAATGTTTATCTCAATTAGGAAGAAGTAATTATGTATCGAGAGCAAATACAACAATTTCACGCTGATCTAAGTAAGCGCCGCATTAGTGGTGATATACAGAACAATGAACTTATCTATTGCGGTGGTAAGGTAAAGGTAAGGGCTTTGATTAATGGTGAGTGGAAAGAAGTAACAATGAGTCCTGAAACTGATAACACCTCAGCTATCACCAAGCTCACTAAGATAATTAATAAAAAGGTGAAAGAAAGTGCCACCAAGAATACCAAAAGCATGTAGAAAGATTGGATGCGCCAAGACGACTACAGATA
The DNA here is from genome assembly GCA_036251935.1 of Orbaceae bacterium lpD04. Taxonomy (NCBI): domain Bacteria; kingdom Pseudomonadati; phylum Pseudomonadota; class Gammaproteobacteria; order Orbales; family Orbaceae; genus Orbus; species Orbus wheelerorum. The sequence continues at coordinate 741,554 of CP133967.1, forward strand.
CAACCGGTTACTGTGCTGAACATACAAAGACTGAGAACACATGGTCTAAGTATCAAAACGGTAAAAGCAGGCATCAAAGAGGTTATGGTACCGCATGGGATAAGTTACGAGGAAGAATACTAAAGCGTGATAAGTATCTATGCCAGTGTGAAGAATGTAAAAGATTCCATTTCATTAAACCAGCTACAGAAGTAGACCACATTATACCCAAAGCTCACGGTGGTAATGATTCATTATCTAACTTACGAGCAATAAATAAAGAATGTCACAAGAGAAAAACAGCAAGAGAACGATTAAATGGGAGGGGGTAGGTAAATCCCTACAGAATCAACGCCTTAGTACCGTCGGCATACCTCTTTTTACACCACCGCAAGTTGTAAACCTTTTTTAGGGTTCGGATTACTCAAAATCTAGGAGAATTTAATAATGCCGGGACCAGCAAAAACGCCCACGCATATTAATAATCTTAAGGGTAACCCTGGTAAGCGTGGAAAAAATAAAAATGAGCCTCAACCCAAAAAAGCGATCCCTAATGCACCACGTCATTTAAAAAAACTACCTAAATATTGGTTTAATGTGATCGCTGATGAACTAGATTGTATCGGTGTATTAACAAAAATTGATGGCAAAGCTCTCGAGTTGCTCGTCGAAGCTTACGCAGAATATCGCCATCACTGTGGTGTATTAGATAAAGAAGATTATACCTATAGAACAAGTGAGGGATTAATTAAGGCACATCCTGCAGCTGCAATGAAAGCTGATGCATGGAAGCGAATTAAAACAATGTTAGCTGAATTTGGTATGACTCCATCAAGTCGCTCAAAGGTTAGTGTAACAAATAAAGATGAATTCGATCCATTAGAAGAGTTTTTGAAAGGACGCAAATAATGGCAAAAGTACAACAAGGTATTGATTATGCAAAGTCAGTAGTTAATGGCGATATTGTTGCTGGAAGATTAACAATATTAGCTTGCCAGCGATTTTTAGATGATTTAGAGCATGGCGAAAAGCGAGGTGTTTATTTTAATCATAACCGAGCGCAGCACATCTTAGATTTTTACAAATTTATACCACATGTTAAAGGCGATCTCGCTGGCAAAATAGTTGTTTTAATGGACTGGCATATATTTATCCTGATCAATCTATTTGGTTTTGTTGTTCCATTGGTTGATGAATTAACGGGTAAGCCGAAGCTAGATGATAACGGCAAGCCTCGTTTTGTCCGGCGGTTTAGGACGGCTTACAACGAAGTGGCCAGAAAGAACGCTAAAAGTTTTATTGCGTCAGGTATTGGCTTGTATATGGTTGGCGCTGATGGTGAGGGCGGCGCAGAGGTTTATAGCGCGGCTACAACTCGTGATCAGGCTAGAATTGTTTTTGCCGATTCTCAATCAATGATCAGGCAATCTAAAAAAGCACTGGGCCGACTACTTGATTTTAATAAGATGGCGATATTTCAACTCAAGACGGGATCTAAGTTTGAGCCGCTTTCTAGTGACGCCAATAGCCTTGATGGTCTAAATATTCATTGTGGCATCGTTGATGAACTTCATGCACATAAAACTCGAGATGTGTGGGATGTATTAGAGACAGCAACAGGCGCAAGGCTACAATCTCTTATTGCCGCAATAACAACTGCTGGAACAAATCAAACGGGTATTTGTTATGAAATAAGAGAGTATGCAACAAAAGTCCTAAGTGGATTAATTGAGGATGACTCATTCTTTGCAATTATTTATACGCTTGACGATGACGATGAACCATTTGATGAAAAAAACTGGATTAAAGCGAATCCCGGTCTTGGTATTTGTAAGCGCTATGATGATATGCGTAGGCTTGCAAAGAAAGCACTAGAGCAAGTTAGTGCAAGAAATAACTTTTTAACTAAGCATTTAAATATTTGGGTAAGTTCAAGTGAAGCTTGGATGGATTCGACCAAGTGGGCTAAATGCGAGCCGTTAGATAATCCTGATAAATTAAAAGAATATCCGCTTTGGGTTGGTATGGACCTCGCTAATAAAGTCGATATGTGCGCGGCCGTTAAATTATGGCTTGCTCATAATGGTGACATTCACGCTGATTTTCGGTTCTGGCTACCAGAGGGGCGATTAAGCGCATGCTCTGAACGAATGGCTGAATTATATCGTAAATGGTCTGATATGGGGTTCCTTGAACTAACCGATGGCGAAGTGGTTGATCACCTTTTAATTAAAGAAGAAATTGGAACATGGGTACAAGGTGAAAACCTACGCGAGATAGCATATGACCCGTGGAGCGCAACGCAGTTTGCAAGGGCTTTAAATGAAGATGGTTTTCCGTTGGTTGAGGTGCCACAAACCGTTAAAAATCTATCCGAAGCCATGAAAATGGCAGAGGCATACACTTATTCCGGGCGGCTTCACCATAATAATAATCCGATCATGAACTGGATGATGTCAAATGTGCTCGTTAAACCAGACAAAAACGACAATATATTCCCGAATAAATCATCAAATGAAAGCAAAATTGATGGTCCCGTCGCTATGTTTACCGGGTTAAGTCGATTAATTGTGAATGGTGGTGAACTTGATACAAAGCTATCTGATCACATCGAGAAGGTAGGATTAAGGACATTATAATGAAATTATTTAACTTTCTAAAGAAAAGTAAGCCACAAGATGAGAATACACCACCACCATATTATGATTATATTCGTAACGGATCTCAAACTGGCTTATCTGTAAGCCCAAATAACGCCATGACATTAACGGGTGTATTTAGTTGTGTTAGGGTTTTAGCTGAATCGGTTGGCATGTTACCTTGTTTTTTATATGAAGATACGGGAAGTGAGAGAAAAAAAGCAATAAGAGACGATTTATATAAACTCCTCTATATTGCGCCAAATGATTACATGACCCCACAAGAGTTTTGGGAATGTATTATGACTAATCTTTGTTTGCGCGGCAATTTCTATGCATATAAAGTTAAGATAAACGGTAAAGTAAAAGAGTTGTTACCGCTTGATGCAGGAGCGGTTTTTGCCAAGTTAGATAATAACTGGCAGCCAGTTTATCAAGTCACTTTCCCCGATGGTAATAGTCAATTTTTAACTCAAGATGATATCTGGCATGTACGAATTTTCACAAAAGATTCGTTCTTGGGCATTAGCCCGATAACCCAAGCAAGAAAAGCTGCTGAATTAGCAATGGCAACAGAGCAATTCGGCTCAGGTTTATTTGGTAATGGCGCAGTTTCAAGCGGAGTTTTACAAACAGATCAAACCTTAACAGACGAATCATTTAATCGATTAAAGAAAGAGTTTACAGAAAACCATACAGGATTATCAAATGCGCACAAGCCTATGATTTTAGAAATGGGGCTTAAGTGGAATCAAATTAGCATGAGCTCGGAAGATGCGCAGTTCCTTGAAACTCGCAAATTTCAGCTTGAGGAAATCTGTCGCATATTTCGCGTACCACTTCACTTGGTACAAAACACGGATAGAGCAACATTCTCAAATATTGAAAACTTGGGTATGGGATTTGTTAACTACTCATTGATCCCTTATTTAACGAGGATAGAGCAGCGAATCAACATTGGGCTTGTTGAAAAATCAAAGCAAGGTCGATTTTACGCAAAATTTAATGTCGGTGCGTTAATGCGCGGTGATATGTCGTCTCGATATAAATCTTATGCAACCGGCATTAACTGGGGAATTTTGTCACCCAATGAATGCCGAGACTTAGAAGATAGAAACCCACGCGAGGGCGGTGATGTTTTCTTAACGCCGTTAAATATGACAGCTAATACAGGTAAAGAAGATGAAGAACAAGTTTGATATGCCACTAATGGTGAAGTCAATTAACGATAAGGGTGAGTTTGAGGGCTACGGCTCAGTTTTTGGTGTGAAAGATTCTTATAGTGACATTGTAGTAAAAGGTGCTTTTGAAAAGTCTTTAGCTTTGTGGCGTGAAAAAGGACGTATGCCGGCTTTACTTTGGCAACATAACATGCAGGAGCCTATTGGTATCTACACCGATATCCAAGAGGATGAAAATGGCTTAAAAGTATCAGGGAAACTGTTAATTGATGATGACCCTCTTGCTAAACGTGCTTATGCACACATGAAAGCTGGATCATTATCTGGTTTATCAATCGGATATCGCTTAAACGATTACGAGTACGATGCTACAAAAGAAGCGTTTATCTTAAAAGAGATAGAGCTATTTGAAATATCACTAGTCACATTTCCGGCTAATGATGACGCACGTATTAATAACATTAAGTGCGCGTTAGAAAATGGCAATATACCACAACCAAAACTCATTGAACGGGTCCTGCGCGACGTTGGATTGTCGAGAAATCAGGCAAAAGCGTTTATGTCTGAGGGTTACTCTTCATTAAAACAGCGTGATGCTGATAATGATGCAGAAAACGCAATTATAATTTTAAAATCAATTTTTACGGAGAAATAAATCATGGCTTTAGATAACAAAGATGTTGAACTCGTCGCGCAAGAGCTAAAAGGTCAATTTGAGACGTTTAAGCAAGCAAATGACAAGCGCATTGATGCGGTAACACAAGAAAAAGCAGTACTAGCCGAAAAAGTAGACGGATTAAACCAAACAATCAGTGAATTAGTACAAGCAAAATCCGATATGGAAGCTGAGCTAAAATCAATGAAACGACCAAATGGTCAAGGCGCTAATGTTTCTGAGCACAAAGAAGCTTTTATGCGCTTTATTAAAAAAGGTGATGAAGCTGGACTCGCAGAGCTTGAGCGAAAAGCAATGCAAACAGGAAGTGACTCAGATGGTGGGTTTGCTGTACCGACTGAATTAAACACTGATATATTGGCTGCGCTTAAAGACCAAGTTGTCATGCGTCAAGAAGCTACAGTTATAACCGTTGGAACTGAAGAGTGGAAAAAATTAGTTAATCTTGGTGGAACGTCTAGCGGTTGGGTTGGTGAAATAGATAAACGACCAGAGACCGGTACGTCAAAACTTACTGAAATTAAACCGATCTTCGGTGAAATATACGGTAACCCACAGGCAACTCAGCGTATGCTTGATGATGCATTCTTTAGTGTCGAACAATTTATTACTAATGAGCTCGTACAAAATTTTGCGGAAAGTGAAGAGATCGCATTTACATCAGGTGACGGAACGAATAAACCAAAAGGTTTTTTAGCATACGCAACTGATACCAAGGACGATAAAACGCGTGATTGGGGTAAATTACAAACTATAGCTCCTGCCAAATCCGGTATTGTAACTGGGGATGATTTGCTTAAGCTAATTTACACACAGCGTAAAGTTTATCGAGCTGGATCTAAGTTTATGCTTAATAATCAAACGTTATTCCAAGTCCGTTTATTAAAAGATAGTAACGGTAATTATTTGTGGCAACCGGGCCTGCAGTTAGGTCAGCCATCATCAATTCTTGGTTACGCTGCCGCAGAAAATGAGCAAATGCCTGATGTCGGCGATGAAAAATCACCTATTGCATTCGGCGATTTTAAACGAAGTTTTTATATTTTTGACCGTATTGGTATTCGTATGTTACGTGACCCTTACACCAATAAGCCGTTTGTTGGTTTCTATACTACTAAACGGGTTGGTTCAATGCTTGCTGATAGCAACGCAATCAAGTTGCTTGATGTTGGCAAGATTTCATTGAAATAACGCCGCGTTAAGCGGTTTTTTTATGCCCTTTATTTAGGTAAAGGGCTTTTTTATTGGAGTCACAATGAAATTTCCAACGATTGAAGAACTCAAACTTCAATGCCGAATTGACTATAGTGATGAAGATAGCTTGCTTGATATGTACTTAAAGGCGGCAATAAATCGCGCAGAAACACGGTTAAATCGAAAATTGTATGAGGATTCTATACCTGAAGATAAAAGTAACGGAATAGTCGTTAATGCTGAAATAAAAATGGCTTTGATTCTTGCGGTTAATCATTTTTACGACTCACGTAATGCCGCAAAGATCCCAACTGGATTTTATGAACTGATTGATCCTTATCGAGTGATACCACTATGAAATCAGGAAAATTAAGGCATCGAATTACGATTCAAAAAAAAATAAGCTCAAAAACGGGTACAGGCTCAATAAAAGTTAAATGGGAAGATGTTTGCAAAGTATGGGCGAGTGTTGAACCATCGAGTGTTAAAGAGTTTTTAACTGCACAATCTATTAAGTCAGAAGTTACTGCGAAAATCATCATTAGATACAACAAAAACATAGTTATAGATTCAACGATGAGAATTTTATATCGAGATAAAATTTATAACATCGCTGGTGTATTAGCTGATTTAAATAGCGGCCTTGATTATCTGACTTTACCTGTTAGTGAGGGCGTAAATAATGGCTAATTCTGTCAGCTTTGATTTATCCGGCCTTAAAGTGCTTAAGCGAGATTTAAAACGTTTATCTAAGCCTGAAAAAAACAAGGTAATGCGAAAAGGTCTTAAAAAAGGTGTTGATTTGCTACGTGATGAAGTAAAAAAACGCACTCCCGTTCGTAAAGGAATACTTAAAAAGGACATTAAATCACGATCTACCGCAAGAACTGGCGAGGTTTATATTAAAGGTGGTCGGCTTTCTGAGCAAAAGGCTAACTGGCTTGAGTATGGCACATCTAAAATGGCACCACATCCATTTATCAGACCTGCATTTGATACAAACCAAAGTAAAGCCGAAAACCTTTGTATCACTGGAATTATAACCGCTATTGACGAGGTATTTATGAAATGATTGAAAAACAGATATATAACACATTAGCTGAACTGTGTGATGGACATGTTTATCCTTTGGTTGCTGATGAAAACACTTACGCACCATACATTGTTTATACCCCGATATCTAATGTTAAAACTGATACATTTTGTGGAACCGCTGAAACAACAAGCTCAATTCAAGTTGATGTATATCATCAAATCTATGATGAATTATTAATTTTAAAAGATAACATCATCACTAAATTAGAACAATTACCCATATTTAATATTAATTGGGCACAATCTTACGAAGTAGATACAAAGTTATACCGCGTAATGATAGAAATTAGCATTATAAATTAATTCAATTACCTTAAAACCAGCCGCTTATGTCGGCTTTTTTATTTTCGGAGAAGAATAAATGACGAGTAAATACACATTAACAAAAGGATCTCGGTTAGAGGTGACTAAAGATGCTTCTAATACTACTGTACCAGAGGGAGCAACATGGTTAGAGCTTGGTTGCTTATTAACAGAAGTTAGCTACACGGGTGGAGCAAAAAGCGATATCGAAGTTACAACGCTTTGCTCGACAGAAAAAGAACAAACGAATGGCTTACCTGATCCTGGTGAAATCACATTATCTGGTAACTGGGTGCCTAACGATGATGCATTAAATGTTTTACGTGATGCATATACAAATGATACCGCTCATGCGTTTCGATTAGTCTTGCAGGATAAAAGAGGTTACGCATTTGTTGGTGAGGTTAGACAAGAGAGCTTTACCGTATCAACCGATGCAGTGTTAACTGGCGAATTTACCATTCGAATGAAAGGTCGATTAGAAAATTATCAGGAAAAATAATATGCAATTGTTCAAAAAATCGAAACTTAAAGATAAATTAGCCGCAAAAAATAGCGGCTTTCGTCATGTCTTAGTTGAAGCTCCCGACTTTGATAATGCTAAATTTATGGTATTTGAACCACCACTTAAGGACTGGATGGCTTATGTATCAGTTGTTAAGTTATGCAGTGAGGATAATGAAACAACTGAAGATATCAAGGCTAAAAAATTAATTGAGGCAGAAGCAAAGCTATTTATCAGATGTGTTCGCGATGAAAATGGCGATCCTATTTTTGGTGAATCAGAATTAAGTGAGCTTATTAATGTTTTTGGCAATAACCATTCAAGAATTTTAGAGAAAGGACTTGAGCTTTTAACGTTAAAACAAAACCCGTTAGAGGTTGCAGAAAAAAAGTAGCAAGCGATTATTTTTTAAAGTTTAGGTTAAAGCTGGCGCTAAGACTAGGAAAATCATTGTATGAGTTAGACTTAATGCCAGCTAGTGAGCTTTATTTATGGCTTGCTTATGATCAGATTAGTCCCATTGGTGATGAACGTGGTGACATTCATTCCGCACAAGTCGCGTCAGCAGTACTGCAAAGCCAAGGCGCAAAAATCACATTAAACGATATGTTATTGCAGTGGAAGCAAACCGAAAAAGACGAAAACCAAGAAGCTCATGACTTCTTCAAATCAATTCAAAAGGTGCAAAAAAATGGCAGATAGATCGGTTAGGATTAAGTTGCTTGCTGATACGTCAAGTTACCGCTCAGAAATGGAGCGAGCATCCAGGCTTGGTAATGATTACTATAAATCAGCACAAAATAGCTCACAGCGCTTAACTGCATACCTTAATCAAAATACTACTGCCTTTGCTGGCTTAAACAAAAACATCCAAGTTGCGACAAATGCATTAAAAGGCTTTGCTGGTGCATTTATTGGTGGTTTTGCTATTAATGGCGTTGTTGATATGGCTGATAGTTATGGGCAAATGGCACAGCGTATTCGCAACTCGCTACAGTCTGTTGAGGGCGATATATCTAACTATCAGACAGTACAAAGTCGTTTACTTGAAACAAGTATTAGGAATGCTAAAGATTTAGCTGATTCGCAAGAGTTATATATTCGTAGTGCTGAATCGATGAAAACTCTAGGCTATAACACTGAGCAGACGCTCGATTTTGTTGAGTCATTATCAAGTGCATTTACGTCAAATGCGACGGCATCAGATAAGGTTAAATCAAGTATTGATGCGATTAACAAAGCGTTTGTAAGTGGTAAAGTGAGTGCACAAGAGTGGCAAACATTATCAGCAGCGATGCCTAATTTAGCTGGGCAAATTGCCAATTCGTTAGGTAAGGAGCGAGACGAAATTGTTAAGCTTGGTAATGCTGGAAAGTTATCAATAACTCAATTAACAAACGGAACAATAAAGTCAAAAGATGCTTTTAATGCGCTTGCTGATAGCATGGACAATACAATTAAAGACGGATTTGTTCAATTATCAAATGTGTTTCAAAGTTGGATAGGTGAGGCAAACCAAACAAATAGAGTAACCGCAACTATTACGTCAGGCATGACCTATTTAGCTAAAAATTTTGACTTAGTTGTTAATTCAGGCACTGCATTAATCGCATTATCGTTAGCTCGATATTTTGGTAACTTAACAACCGGTATTATTACATCCACTGCCGCAAGTGCTAAACAAGCTATTGAAACAAGAAATGTAGCGATAGCGCAAAAAGAAGCGTTAACAGTTAATCTGGCTAATATTCAAGCGGAAAAGCAATTTGTTATTACCACTCAGGCATCGTTAGCTGCACAACTCAAACTTGCTCAAACAGAACAAGCTAGAAATACTATTAGATTGCAAATGAAGGCTAACTCAGCCCAAATTATCGCATTAGATAAAGCTGAAACAACATCAAAATTAAGCTTGGCCTCAGCAACAACACAAGCCAGTCTTGCATCAGCGGCACTAAATAAAGCTCAAGGATTATTAAAGTCTGGATTGGGTTTAATCGGTGGACCTATGGGCGCAGCTATGCTTGCTGGTGGTGCTTTGTATTACTTTATGCAAAAAGCCGAAGATGCTAAAAGTAGAGCTTTAGGGCTTGGTGAGGAAGTCGATAAACTAGCAGGAAGTTTTGATGGATTAACTGATTCTCAGCTTGAGCTAAAAAGGCTTGAGTTATTAGATGAATCAAAAAATCTTCAAGAACAAATAGGATTTCAGACCCAGTGGGTAGATAAATTATCCAAAGAATATGATAACTTAATTGATCGTTATAGTTCTTGGTACTCAAAATGGACTACATCAGAAGACTCTATCAATGGAAAGCGAAAGGATCAATTAAAGGCTACCGAAGTACTAAACAAATTACTTAAAAATCAAGAAAAAACTAAGAAAGCGATTCAAGAGATCGATGACAGAAGGTCTGGTAAAATATTACCAAAACAAGAAAAAAGTAGTGATAGATCTACACCAGCAGATACTAATTTATATGATGATCAAAAGAAAAAATTAGATGGCTTAATCCTAAGCACTAAGCTATTAACTGAATATGACAAAATTCATCATGAGATTGTTAACGGTAGTTTAAAAGAGCTTGATCCAGCTCAAAAGAAAACACTTGAAAACTTAGCTAAAGAAATCGATTTAACTAAAAAGCGTGAGGAGTTAAAAAAATCAATTAAGTCTTTAGGTACACCTCTTGAAAAAGAAAACGCCCAATATGATGCAAGTCGCAAGTTGATTAAAGAGTCTTTAACTACTGGGGTTATTGATCATCAAAAAGCTAATGAAAAACTTGAACAGCTTGAAGCTGATCATCAAATAAAAATGGCTCAGATTAAATCTAATCAAGCTGTTTCTGATATTGATAACGCTGTCGCTTTAGTTGATCCCGTTCAAGCGCTAGAAAATGAGAATGCTAAAAAATTAGCACTTATTCAAGAATTTCAGCAACAGGGGTGGCTGGCGGAGCAACAAGCTTTAGCATTAAAAGAAGCTGCAAATCAAGAGTTTGAGCAAAATAGGATCGCCGCTCAATGGGAGATATGGCGAAATCAAAGTGAAGCTAATGAGTTCTTAGCCGCATCATTGGAGGGACTAGCAAGTAGCGCTACAAGTACAATATCTGGTTTGATGTCTGGCACAATGAATGCAACAGAAGCAATGCAGAACTTTGCTAACGTTATTCTTAATCAAGCAATCGGTTCACTTGTGCAAATGGGATTACAGCAGTTACAAAACATGATATCGGCGCAAACTACATCAGCAACGGTTACTGCTGCCCAGATTGCAGAGGCTAGCACATTGGCTGCTGCATATGCACCGGCAGCAATGCAAGCATCTATCGCATCATATGGAGCAGCTGCCACAGTAGGTGCTGCGAGCTATACTACAGCAATGGGTGTAATGAAAGCTACATCATTAGTTGGTATGGCTCACGATGGGATAGACAATATTCCTCAAGAGGGGACCTGGTTACTTCAAAAAGGTGAGCGAGTATTAAGTCCAAATCAAAACAAGGATTTTAGTAACTTATTATCTAATGGTGGCTCAAGCTCAGCTCAAGTTATTATTAACAATTACGGTAACGATGATATTGATGTAAGGAAGATGGATGATCGAACCATAATTGATATAGCGGCTAAAAAAGGTGCCGAAATGGGGTATCAAAAGGTTAATGAAAGCATATCAAGCCATACAGGTGGAACATGGAGTGCGTTAACGCAAAATACGAATACTAAAGCTAAACTTTAACATTTACATGAAAGTGGTAGAATACTGCTACTTTAAATGTATTAAGGTAATGACATGAAAAAATTACTAGGTTTTTTATTTATTATTATTTTTTTATCTGGTTGTACATATACCGCAACAAGTGAAACTGGATCGTCTATCGACCAAGATAAAGTATTATTGATACAAAAAGGCAAAACAACTGAACAACAGATTAAAGCGATGTTTGGTGAACCTATGACAAAGATAGTAATCAATGACACTGATACAAAATGGATATATCAACATATAGTTAGCACAGCATCATCTCAAATGTATACAGGTAAAACATCTCAAGCATTAAGTAATGACATATTAGATATATTGTTCAGAAATGGAGTGGTTGTCAATTTTAGTAATACAAATTCAACATCAAGTCCAACAATGAACGTGAGATCTAGTTGGTAAAATAGAAACTATCTGTACCAGAATAAACTAGTCTAAACCCAATTTAAACAAACCCCTTAATTGGGGTTTTTTATTGCCTAAAATCGGAGAAAATATGGCAGAGATAAATTATCCATTATCCATCCGAACAGTATTACTATCTGGTTATAGTCGAAATCAATCTGCTAGTTTTTCGACTACCGAAGTGAGATCGGGTGCATTATATAAAAAGAAAGTCGCTGAGCATCAACCAACGATTATGTCTGCTTCTTTTAAGTTCACTAGTGACGAGGCGATGATCTTTCAAAGTTGGTTTAGAAATAAAATTAAAATGGGATTTTTACCATTTAATTTAAATCTATGTACAGAGTGGGGGAAAGTTGAGTATGAATGTCAATTTTTACCAGATTCATTATTGCCCGTCAGTCGCGACCAGGTTATTTGGGTTTATTCCGCTAAAATACTGATTAAAAATTACGGTCCTCCTGCTTATGTTCCTGATGATATTAGTGACTTCCCTGAATATATTCTAGAATCAAATAGACGTTTACTCGATATCATCGTCAACACCCAATTAAATAAGGTGTCATCATTATGATTACGAAAGAGCAACGAGAGTTTTTCGCAACTAAAAACCCAGCGAGAGAGTTTGAAACGATTATCATTGAGCATGTTGATTTTACTCAGCCAGTGAGACTTGTTTTTAATCAGTTTGTTCCCTATATGTTCGGCGGTAATGAGTATATTCCCGTCTCAGGCAAAATTACAAAGCCCGATCAGGGTAATGAGCCAAATCCAAATATTACGCTTCAATTCTCACGCATACACGTCGGTGACAAGCTAAATGAATACATCAAAGCGGTTAAGAACTGGCAAGAGCCGTTTTCCGTATCCTTTGAGCAATATAGTGAATTAGATATGAATGTGGCCGCAATTGCTTACCGTAATCTTAATATTCTTAAAAATGGTATTCGTATGAATCGCAATAACGTGACGATATCATGTGGCTATGACAATCCAATGACGAAAGGCGGCGTTGAATGCTACCGAATCGAGGTGTTTCCGTGGTTACAAAGACTATGACAACTGAAGAGTTTATCAATAAAACAGTGGGCCTACCTTGGGTTAATCGTGCTTGTTCTTTTGACAGCGTCGATTGTTGGGGCTTGGTTATTCTGTATTACGAGTATGTGCTCGGCGTTAAGCTTGCTGATATTCACGGTTACAGAGATAAGCAATGCACTATTGAAACCGAGGCTATACCCGAATCAAAGCGCAACTGGAGACCCTGTAACAAATTGGATAACGCCGTATTTATTGCCTATTCTTATGGTGCGCCTTGCCACGTTGGCGTTGTTGTCGGTAATTATGCGCTACATGCAAAAGGCAATGAGCAAATTGGCGGTCAAGTACAATATAACCGACTTGATGCCTTAGAGCGAACTTATCAAAAGATGGAGTATTATGAGTACATTAATCTATTATCATGACCCAAAAAACATACTAGGTTATCAAAAATATATTCTCGACACGTCATTAACTATTCAGCAAAATTTAATCACTATTTTTCCAGACGGCATATCTGCAAACAACCACAAAATTTATCTCAACAACCAAGAAATTAACCCGATTGAGTTTGATTTAAATATTGCACTTTGTGAGTTTGATTTAATTAAAGTGGTTAGACAGCAACAAGGGTGGGAGATTGTTATTGCCGCGGTTGTCGCCGTTGTTGCTGCTGTTCTTGCTGTCGTTTTAATGCCTAAAGCGTCCATTCCTAATAGTATTGATGACCAAAAAGACAGTTCAAACAATAAATTACAAGGGCAAACGAATCGAGCACGAGTTTATCAAGCAATTCCCGATATTTACGGCTGCGTTCGTGTTTATCCGGATTTATTAAAGCCTGCCAATTCAGAGTATATTGATAACGTTAAATATCTTGAGCATTTTATGTGCATTGGAATTGGGCAATACTCATTAGACCAGTTTAAATATGATGAAACGCTGCTAAATAAAATCGCAGGGACTAAGTATAAAGTCTATGAACCTTACGCGATTATCCCTGAGATTCGATATGCTTATGCGAGTGATGAAGTCGACGGGCAAGAGCTAGTGCCACCCAATTTATCCGACGGTATTATCTTTAGCGATGATTATGCCGATATTGTTGATTACTCAGCTCAAAATGGCGTTACTACATTGACGCTGCAAGTTGGTACAGATGTTGGCTACTTATCGGTTCAAGCACTCCCGATACAGTTAAACTATTATGTTAATGCTAATGTGACCAGTTATAACAAAGGCAATACCATTAATACCAATACTAACATTATGTATCGAGGTAATTTAGTTTCAGTTATAAAAAATGAGCTAGGACAGCCCGTATTAACGATTAATAACGTTGTATTCGTTAAATACATGACTTCATTCAGCGGGTCAGTAACCAATACGACTATTACTAAAAATGCGCTTAGTGTTGAGCAAACGGGCGATGTGTATACCGAAACCTTTATTTTGCCAGAGCAAGGAACGGAAATATGGATTGACGTTAGTTTTTCGCGTGGCTTGAAAGGCTATGCACAAACCCGATTTATTTATTGGGCGGTTGATGAGCTCGGTAATGAGATTGCCGGTACGAGAGAACATTACGACTGGGATTTACGCGCAGATACTTATGAGCCACAGTTTAGGACAATTAAACTAAAACCAAAGCGAGGCTATGGGCATTACGCGATTAAATGCGGTCGAATAAACAATGGTAAAAGTGACTTAACAGACCAGATTAAAATCGAAAATATTTATATCGTCGGGTATAACTATAACTTTCAGATGCCTAATGTTACCTCGGTTTTTATTACAACAAAAGCAACAACGCAGGCCACATCGTTAAAAGAGCTTAAATTTAATGTTGAGGCGACGCGTAAAACGACGACATATAGAAATAATGTGATTAATAAAAGCCTAACAGCGACGCGTTCATTTGCTGATGCAGTATTACATTCGTATGTCGAAATATTTAATCGTGATGCAAGCGAACTTGATTTAGATGATTTATATGTAATCGACGCTAAACTTGCGATAGAAAAACCTGAGTTACGTTACTTTGACTTTAGTTTTGATGATGCTGATATCTCACTGGGTGAACGAATACAGACTATTTGCAATGCGGCTAGAGTGATGACGTACAACGATGGCATTAAATGGCGCTTTGTGCGTGATGAGAAAAAATCGATTGTATCAGCCATGTTCTCAAGTGCGAATCTGATTAGTAGCAGCGATGGCGGTACAATTCAATATAATCCCTCACAATCAGAAAGCTATGACGGCGTTGAAGTTGAATATATTCATGCAAGTAAAGATGATAGGGCAAATGGAACGGATAAAAAAGCCTATATCAGACTTAGAATTGTGAACGGTCACGTTGTTGAACAAGATGCGAACAACCCTTACAAAATCCAACTAGCCGGGTGTCGCAATAAAACCCAAGCAATGAACAGGGCGCAAATGGAAGCAAGGCGAATACTCTATCAACGATTAACCATTGAAGATGAAGCGCTTTATAGTGACGTTGCATTAATTAATAAAGGTGACCGCGTGAGATGGTCAGATACTTACGATGAAGCGGTGGTGAGTGGTGAAATTGTCGGTATTAACGAGCACCAGTTTACAGTGAATCAAACGCTAGAACTTGATAAGTCGAAAGTTTACCGAGTAACTATCACTAATAAACAAGGTTATCCAAGTGAGTGGCTTGATGTCACAAGCTTTGATTCTTCATCATTTACCGCTAATTTTAATGAGGCTTTTATTGCTGATGGTGTCGATATTCAATGCGGCTCAACATTTTTAATTACTGAGCAGAAAACAGGGGAAATAAACGATTTTATCTTAACTGAAAAACAATACAACGATGAAAGTTTTAAAATAACACTCTCACAATATGACGAACGAATCTATGAATATGACGCCGCTAATTAGCGGTTTTTTTATATCTAAAAGGTGAAAAATGGCAGAGCGACAAAACACAGGTAATGCAATACCGTCAAATGCGGTAAGAGATTTTAACGACAATACGATAATTGTTGATGAATGGACAAATAGTCAACAAGACAATACGGCCGATAGATTTGGTAATCCAATTCCTACACGCGCTAAGCTAACGAGTGAGCTAACGCAAGTTATCGCAGAGGCGACCGCTGCAAAAAATGAAACTGAAAAAGCTGCTGAGCATATACTCAGCATTACACAAGGGCCACCTGGTAAAGATGGCAAAGATGGCAAAGATGGTAAGGATGGAAAAGATGGAAACGAAGTTCTTCTTAGCTCGTCGGTATCAAGCAATTCAGAAACAACCGCGGCAACATCAAAAGCCGTTAAGACTACTTATGATTTAGCAAACACATCATCAACAGCAGTAAAAACATTAAATGATAAGGTTTCTCCGTTGTACTCAAATATAAGTGTTGACTCAAATAACGCAGGAGGTGCGCTATATTTATATGCCCCAAATAGCGGAGGTCGTTATTCATTTCAAGTTAAAGCGGATGGTTACAGTGGCGTTTGGGATAATGCGCGAGGGATATGGCTTTATGCTTTTGATGCGAACGGTTATATGTCATTTGGTACGCCGCCATCATCGGGTATAGGTGTGGGGCAGTCTTATCAAGATGTGTCAAGCAGCAGGTTTTGTAAAGTTACCTATACCAACACGACAGGAAAGCCTATAGCATTACTAATACAAACCAGAGTGCTAAATATATTTTTAACTATTGGAAATTGTCGTTTTACTTTACCGAAAGAAGGGGTTTTATCAACTTTTATTGTGCCAACTGGCGGCACATATTATGCGACATCTGATAATCCAAAATGGGCAGGCAGCGCGAACTGCTTATGGGTAGAGATAAGGTAAATTTAAAAGGTAGATATTATGCAATATTTTAAAGATAAATTAGGCAATATATGGGCTTTTGACGATGATGTTGATGTAGCTATTTTGCGCCCAGATTTAATAGAAATGTCAGATGTAGAGATAAACGCAATGCTATCTGTATCTGATGAACAAATTGCTGTTCCGCAAGCTTTAAGCCGTTTTCAAGCGTTAACGGTATTAAAACTTACAAAGTTAGAAAATGGCAACACGCTTTATCAAGCAACTGATGAATACATTAACTCATTATCTGATGACACTGTAGAAAATATCACAGCAAAAACCGCTTGGGAGACTGCGCAGGAATTTAGGCGTGATTCTAACTTAATTCAATTAGCAGAAAAGATATTTAGTCTATCTAATGAACAAGTTGATGAAATGTTTATTCAAGGTGCAAAAATAACAGCATAGGTGATTTATAATGATTTGTAATCAAAATGAAGCTATTAGGCTTGAACCGATTTTTGGTGAATATAATTATATTCTACTTGAGCCGCTAAACTATAATGTTAACAATGAAGTTATCACCGTACCGAGTGGATTTATTACAGATGGCAATACATTGCCACGCTTTCTTTGGTCAATATATCCACCTCTAAATAAAGCACTTAGAGCCGCCATCTTGCATGATTATATGTATGATAATGCAATAATGACAAAAGCCATTGCGGATGATGCGTATAAAAAAGTATGTAGGGAGTGCGGAGTAAATAAGCGCATGATGTATATTGCGCTTTTTTTTATTCATTTTTTTGGTAAGGGAACGTATTAATTAACGGCGACATAAGTCGCCATTTTTACTCTTCAATAAGTTTGCCAGCAACCGCTACAATAGGTTTTTAAGTGTTTTCCATTCATGATTGAATTTTAATTGAAGATATTTAGAGAAAAAATACATTTTCATTCTACCAAAAAAAGAATTTTCATTTTGTTTTACTCGATTAATGTTACTAATTAAATCATCTTTATCGAAAGATATACAAAATGAAGTGACGGTATTATAGTAACAGACTGGAGCTACATAATTAAATAAAGCATACTCGACAGATTCGATAGGGAATAATTTTGCTACTGAAGCAATATAATCGTAGTCGATTTGATCAGCAGCGAAAAGGTCAGAAAGAGCAACATAAAGTTCTTCTTTGCTTAAAATATTTCCCATTTAGTAAATTCCTCTATTTCATCATCAAGACTGTCAGCTACAGCGGAGCCAACTATTCCGCCACCTATACTACCAACTAAAACAACAGCAAGAGCACAGAAAGGTGCGCCAGGTCCACATAGTGGAACTACAGCAAATCCAGCAAGCCAACCACCAGCGACTGCGCCCCCAATTTGTATACCTTGTTTTACTGCTTCTTTAGGCTTGTTTTCAGCATTTAGTATCTCATAAGTGGCAAGAGATGCAGTCACCAAAACCCCCACTTTGCCTAAAATTTTTAATCTTTTATTTTGTGTAGTAAATTTAGGGTGATCACGTCCAGCAGATTCGATTATCTCGTAATGTGCCACACTTCTTTGCTCTGGCGAAAGGTCTTTAAAATTTAAATTAAATTTTTTTTGAGAATATTTATCTAATAAATTATCTAAGGATTTAGGTTTTAGCTTATGTTGTTCTGCTCTAGCTAATCCATAGGCTGATGTAAACTTTCGATGTTCTGCCATTATTTGGTTTCTCATTTCATAACAAAATTCGGCAGCTTCTTTTACTGATATTTTTCTTGTATTAACTAATCCTTTTATTTCAGCAATCATTCTTTTTATATTACTTTGATAACTTTGTCTTACATTTGCATCACTAATGGCGTCTATAGAGAACTTCATGGCTGTGCCATTTAGCGCATCCACTGCTGTGTCTAATATCTGATTGTCCTCATTAATCAAATGCTCATTTTCTATAGAGAATTGCCCTGGTACATCTATATATAATAATAACATGACTTCTAACCTATTATTTTATTTAGTAATGTTTCAGTTATACTTGTTTTGACGTTGTCATTTTCTAAGCTTTTAAAGTTTTCGATTTTTATTGTTGCGCTATCACATTCAGAATTTATAGGTAACCTAGCTTCATTATTTTTATTAAAAATTCCTTTCAATAATTCACCATTACTAAGAGTGACAACAAAGTTTAAGCCAGAATAATCCCTATTTAACGGTAGTTTGAATCCAATCCATTTATCTAATATTACGTCGTTAAGTGTTTTGCTATTTTTTACTAGTGATGAGTTTGGTTGTTTTGTTGCATTCGCCATGCTGGGACTAGCTTGTTCACTAACAAACATGCTACTTTGGGTTGCAATAATCTTATGACTTCCAACGGGGGTACATTTACATGCAATAATACAGCCATTATAGGCAGCCGGTTTCCCATCGATAATAAAATCGCGTGCACCTTGGATAATTTTACCTGTACTTTTACATTTAGGGCAATATGCTAAATCACCTAATAAGGCAACGCCACTTGTGCCATCAAATGCAGTACCTGACGCACTAATCACTTTGCCACCAGTCGTGGTTGTATCATTAATTACAGCTATTCTTTTTGGCATTTATTGAACTCCCTATACTTTATTATTATTGGGGTAGTAATAGTGCATCTAAAATATTAGAAAAGTGAATTTTAAACATTAATGTAACACAGAAGCTTAATATATCAAACTGCATCAATTAGCTATTTAAATGTAACTATTTCGGACGCGAATTCAACTCCTTTTTCCTCGTTTTTTTAAAGTACACGTATAGTGTACACAGATTTAATTTATCTATTTTTATTTATAAAAAATATATAGTTATTATTTTTTTGACGGGGGTTCAACTCCCCCCAGCTCCACCAAATTATCGTTTATTGATGTTCAATTAATTACATTAAAGCTTGGAAATACAATGTTTTCAAGCTTTTTTTATATCTGTAATATTCATTGTGATTCAGTGACAATCAAGAATTTTAGTTATATAATTAGTTATATGAAAATGTATAACTAAATGGCGTATAACTAAAAGGGTATGACAATGGCACGTATAACTACCCCTCTTTCGGATACCAAAATCAAAACAGCCAAGCCGCAAGAGAAAGAATATACCTTACAAGATGGTAGAGGATTATATCTGCTCATCAAACCTATTGGCACAAAGATATGGCGGTTTAACTATTACCGACCTGTTTCTAAAAAACGAGCATTAATTAGTTTTGGTTCATACCCCGAAGTAAGTTTAGCTGATGCTCGTATAAAACGCGATAGCGCAAGGGAGTTATTAGCTAAAGGTACTGATCCTCAAGACTATAAACAATCTGAACAACGTCGTTTACAAGAAGAACAAGAGAATACTTTTGAGAAGGTAGCTCGTGAATGGTTTACGCTTAAGTCCAAATCAAGATTAAAAGAAGCAACACTTAAAGATATTTGGCGCTCATTAGAATTACATGTATTTCCCACAGTAGGTAACAAGATGATTACAGAAGTGAAAGCTCGGGATTTTATTTCTGCATTAGAACCAGTGAAAGCACAAGGTAAGTTAGAGTCAGTTAAACGTCTTTGTCAGCGTATTAATGAAGTAATGTATTATGCGATGAATGTTGGCCTAATTGAGGCAAATCCTGCTGCTAAGATAAGTAATGCCTTTGCTAATCCAGTTGTTAAAAATATGCCAGCACTGAAACCCGAAGAATTGCCTGAACTCTTAAAGGCATTAGAGACAGTAAATATTGAACGTCAAACTCGTTGTTTATTATTCTGGCAACTATTAACTATTACTAGATCAACAGAAGCAGCAGAGGCTAGGTGGTCTGAAATTGATTTAGATAATAAACTTTGGACTATTCCTGCTGTTCGAATGAAAATGAATCGTGTCCATATGATTCCATTATGCCAACAAGCAATTGAGATACTAGAAACAATGAAACCAATTAGTGGGCATCGCGAACATATTTTTCCAAGTATGAAATCTCCTTATAATAAACCAATGAATAGTCAGACGGTTAATGCTGTGATTAAGCGCTTAGGTTTTGCTGGGCGTTTAGTTGCCCACGGATTTAGATCTATTGCCTCAACAGCATTGAATGAAAAAGGATTTGATCCTGATGCTATTGAAGCAGCTCTAGCTCATATTGATAGTAATGAAGTACGACGAGCTTATAATCGGGCTATTTATCTTGAACAAAGAATTAAAATGATGCAGTGGTGGGGAGATTTTATTGAGCAATCAAAGCATTATTACAACTCAATTAAAGTTGTCAACTTATAGCATTTCTTTATTATCTTCAATAGGCTATATTATCTACTCGTAAGATAACGAGGATATAGTAATGGCTAGTAATACAGAGTTAATAAAAATCATCAAAGATGTTGCAACTGCACAAAATTATGAAATCACTGGCAGCGATAAAGAGTTTGATGTATGTATTGAACGTTGGAATGCAGTTTCTTTTTTAATAAGAGAAAATGGTTCTGGATATTTGGAGGTTCATCAATGGGAACCTATTCCTGGTATAAAAAGTCATGGTCAATATGGAAGAGCGGTGTATTCATTACGTTCAGTTAGTGATGTCATTCAATTTTGTTCCATTATGATTTCGAGTTCAGCTATTCGGGCTAAAAGGAAGGAGTAACTCTATTGCCTATTTCTCACATCATAAATACATCATCAAAATCTAATGGTCCTCGATCACTTTTTTAACGTGGATTATTGAAGCCATAGATATAGATAATGACAGTAGCATTTTGTAGAAAAAATATGTATAAACTTCCTGAAACCACAGTACTATTTGATAGGTACAAAAGAAAAGTCGTCTTGTTGGTTTAGATTATAAAATAGATGAATAGGGCTATTAATAAGCCCTATTTGCAAACTTAGTTAATATTAATTGCGCGTAAAATATCTCCATATGAATATTATCTTAATCCATGCACTTCGACATAAATCTTGCTTTTATCATCTGTTAAAGAGCTAGTATAGGTAATAGGATGCTTTGCATCGGAGCCATCTTCTTGTATTTTTGGTATAATTAGCTCAGCGGCACAAACATATTTTTTTGATTGTTCATCTTTTTTTACAGTTCTAATATTGTTGACAAGAAGTTCAAATTTACCTAAACGTAATTTTTCAAGACCAATTCTAACAGTTTCAAATTGAGTAATATTGGTATTACTTAAATACTCGAACTGTCTGATTAGCTCCGTTTTACTTATATCTTTAACTAAATTAACAGTTTCCTTGTTGGAGCAATCTGGCGGCATATTGTCACCACAACCAGTTAATAAAAAATTACTTAATAATGAAAGTACAAATAATTTTTTCATTTATTTCCCTTATGTTATGTCATGTTATAAAACTCATTAATTGTAGTATAAATTAATAAATATATCAATAATAGATATATTTATTGTAATTTATATCTATAGCTGATATTTGAATATCAAGGTAATAACAGGAAAATAATTAATTATTAGTCACTTAATGTAGAGTTATTCAAAGATGGCAAAAACGCCAGTTTCAGATATTGATAAAAAAGTAGGTAAACGAATACAGCTGTGTAGAAAAGAGAAAGGTTTAACTGTTGTTCAGTTATCAGAAAAACTAGAATTAGCGGCTCAAACCATTTCACGTTATGAAAGGGGTGAGAATAAAATCAATTTGGAACATTTGACGTTGATTGCTATTGGATTACAAACGCCTATTAGCTGGTTTTTAATTGATGAAGAACAAAGCTATGCTGTAAAACCACTCAATAAAGTCGCTGATAAAAAACAAGCTTACTTTGGCTCAAATCCCAAAGATCTGGAGATTCGGTTATTACAACGTTGGCAAAATTTAACAATAGAGCAGAAACGAGCACTCATTATCTTATTAGATACACTGAATTAAGTTTTAAACTTGAAACCCTTTGGTGCTTTATCGCTGGTTAGCAGATGATAGGGCGAAAAATACAATATTGTTAGCAAATTGCCATTTTGTTTATAAATTTTATATTGTTCTATTGATTCTTTGATGTTATTTGCACTAGTTTTCCCATCTGATTGCCAACGGATCTTACTACCATTATTTAATCTTAGCTTTGACAAATAAGTCTCAATTTCAGGCATTCCATAAACAGGAATTGGGTTTGTTTTTTCGAAACCGAATTGACCATAACCTTGTGGGATTTTATTTTTTTTACATGCTTGAGGATTGTGTCTTATTAATCTTTTTAGTGAATTAACCTGATAAGTTGGCAAAGTATAAAACCATGTGGGATTATACGGTATTTTGAACGTGTTCATTATTAACTCCTTTTTCATGTATAATAAAATTATTTATGCTGAGCTAAATTACATAACTTTTATTTTGATTAAGATATTGATATAAAATAAATTTTTGTTTATTTTTGTATTATTTTTTGATATAATATTATTAGTTATTATATTAAATGTAATAAAGTGTTCCATTAGGTGTTTTTATATTGATGATGCCAGCAAAGCAAGGTGATTTAGATAACTTTTGTGGCATTTACAGTTTGGTAAATGCAGTATCACACCTGTATAGAAACAGGCTAAAACGTAAAAATTTATATCTCAAGTTAATTAATCAATATCACCAAAAATACAATATTATTGATTTAGCCAATTATGGTATGACTAATGTCGAAATGGATAATCTAATAACGGAAGTGCTTCAGCAGGGCTATTATTATCAACATTATCCGATAACCATCACAATGCCATATCGACGTATATCAAAGTTAACAACCCCTCAGCTGTTCTCACAAATTAATCAATTTCTTAATAAATACCCAGATAATCGAACTTCGGTCATTATTGGTACTCAGTACCACTGGTCAGTAGTACGAGCTATTGATGGTGAGTTTGTCTATTTTTCAGATAGTAGTAATTTTAATAAGGTGTCTCGACGTAAATTTTCATTGGTTAACCAGCATAAAACCTACAAAATTTATTTCGATGATATTTATTTTTTCGAGCGTGCAATATGACCATTACAGTCACTAATGAGCATGACCTCAATATTATTAATCAAGCTAAAGCTATTATTGCCAAATCTATTCATACAGGTAAAAAACTTTGTTCACCAAACGATGTTAAGGACTATCTTATATTAAATCTAGGACTGCTTGATTATGAAGAGTTTTGTGTGTTGTATTTAAATAACCAAAATCAAGTGATAGCGTTTGAAGAACTGTTTAGAGGAACAATCAATGAAACTAGCGTCTATCCACGCGAAATCGCTAAACAAGTGCTTTGTTATAATGCGGTTTCAGTGATACTTGTACATAATCACCCCAGTGGAGAGTCATCACCTAGCCCTGCAGATATTAATCTTACCCAAAAAATTGAGCAGGCTTTATCATTAATTGATGTCCAGGTGCTTGATCACTTTATTGTAGCCAAACACGAAATTGTTTCAATGAAAAAACTTGGCTTAATTTAAAATAATTATTGACTAATTATTTTTAAAGTGATTTAATTGTTAACACTTAATTTAAGTGTTAACAATTAAAGGGAGAAAGATATGGAGAGGAGATCTATAATTGGAGTAGCTGGCGTAGCCAAAATGCTTATCGCTAATTTGCTATTATATAGCGAGGGGAAGAGGGTCGTTAATAAATGTAAGCTAGGTTTAAATACACTTAGAGTTATATCAGGCCGAAAAGTAATTTCGGACAAATTTTTTAGTGAATTACAGGAGGAATGTTTAGAATTTGGTTTTATATTATGTCGTGATTCAAAGAATATGATTGGTTTAATTAATTCAGAACAACTTGATAGTTGGGTCAAACTTAGCAGTAAAAGAGTTATGGAGCTTTCTTCAGAACAAATTGATGCAGTATTAGCTTCATTAACAGAAGAGGACGTCAAGCAAGATGATTAATCGATTTATTACTATATATGAGTTACAGAAAATGACACAACTTTGTCGGAATACCTTAATATCTTTAGCAAATAAAGGGGAATTTCATGTCTATAAACTAGGTGAGAGGAGGATTGCATTTAAATTAGAGGAAATTGAAGATTGGCTCACCCGATGTAGAGTTAAGCCAACTTCGAATTTAACACATTAATCTCAGTAGCTTTATTCGTATGTTTAGCTGCGCCAACAACTAAATATACAACTACTAATATCAACTATGTAAATGGGAATAAAGCCTATTTACATATTATACAGGTTATATTAACCATGAGCAAAAATCAATACTTTAATTTCGAGTCTATTCGGATTGCTAAAGAGAATAAAGCGAATACGCTAAAATTTCTCCGTAAAGAATCTTTACCTTACTTGGCAGGAAGATGTAAATTACTTCATAAACTAGCAGCTTGTTATCCAATGGAACCGTGCTTTAGTCCTGTATGTCACGAATGCAGGCGCAAGCTGAGGGTAACATTACTCACTTATTTAATTAAGCATCTTAATGATTGTAATTATAGAATAGTTACAATCATTGATTATAATTACTTAATTGATGAGGATTTTAAATTTTTTGATCTGAAAAAGTATCAAAATAATTTTTACCATCGTATTAGAAATGCAGGTATTAACTCTCAAATTATTGGCTGTTTTGAGCTTGATTATCATCAGGATATCAATGCTTGGCTACCCCACTTCCATCTAATAATACCAGACGACACTGAAACAATTGGATGCTTACGAACTGTTGCTCGTAATATCAACAAACATTCAATAAGAAAAGGTGTTAGAAAACGCCCAATCTTAGTTCAAAAACTAAATGATCCCATTAAACAGATTAGTTATTTGTTTAAGTTTATGCCTCAAATGGTTATTTCTTACAAGTATCAAGGCAAAAGATACACAAGAAAAATATCATTAAAAGGTGAACAAAAGGTGATTGCTTTAGTGAAATTTGATCGTTTTGGTTTTAATAGCTTGATATTTAAATATGGTATTCGTCTACCTGATTTTACTAAAAATTTAAATAGAAAAAGCTAATAAATCTTAGTTATCTCATTATTTCGTATAGTTAGCAGATTCAAAGTAGTAGTTTGAGCATTCTTAGCTTACAACACTACTTAATTTGCATAACTACAGGAATGAAAATATTTTTAACATATATTTTGGTGATTGGGTGATTGTTCTAATGCTTCAATTACTAAACACAAGGAAAGACTATGAATCATTATATTCAATGTTTAGGTCGGACTATTGTTTCTGATCTATCAAGTAAGGCGTATTTATATATAGAACATTCAACAGCTGATCCATTATACCCTAGCAAAAGATTGATTGAAGCAGAATTAGCTTGTGATCCAAGAAAGCTAAAAAATGATTGTATTTCTCATGGTTATATTTTTAATAATTCATCTGATAATACACCTGATTACTGGAAAAAAGCGAGTTTGAAACTGAACTCTGCAACTGATAGTAATATTTTATTAAGTTATCGTCCTGGTTTTGTCGATCGTAATTATCTTGATCTTGGAGGTAAAGTAATTGGTCAAGAAAAAGGGCAATATGGACCTTTGTTACATCCAAGTGTTTCTTTTTTATCTGTTAGTAATGATCAACAAGGCTCGCTGAAAGAATGGCAAAAACATGTTGCGGATTATGCCCATAATAGCCCTTTGTTGATGCTTTCTATATGTTTGCCGTTCACTGGAATAATTTGTTCGTTAACTTCTATTGAAAATGGAGGATTCCATATTTATGGTCGTAGTTCTTTAGGTAAAAGCATTATGACATACGTAGCGGCATCGGTGCTTGGTCACTATTCAAATAATGAAAAGTGGAATGTTACAGAAACAGGAATGGAAGAGTTATCCGAAAGAAATAATGATTCTTTATTGATTTTAGACGATGCTCAAACTATTGCTGACACTGCGAAACAGAGAGCAAGCCGACTTCAAAAAGCTATTTATGTTTTTGCTAATGGTAAAGGCAAAGTTAAAGCAAAACGTTATCAAGAAAGAACAGCTGAGTGGCGAGCTTTTATGTTAAGTAATGGTGAAAAAAGTTTACAACAATATGCTCTTGAAGGCGGATCTGAGAAGCTTAATGGCGAAAAAGTTCGCGTGATTGATATACCTGCAGAAATTAGTAAACAATACGGAATATTAGAAAGCTTACCTGATAAGTTTCAATCTACATCTGAGTTTGTACAGCATTTAGAGTCGAATTGTAAGCGTTACTTCGGTATTCCTAAGTATCATTTTTTAGATAGTCTAATAGAAGATCTTAATAACGGTAAAGCTAATGTTGTTGATTTTATTGCTAAACGAATTGCTTATTTCAAGAAGAAGATCAACGTTGATTTAAACAATGGTATTGAAGTGAGGATAGCTGATAAATTTGCTCTTGTATATGCGGCTGGGTGTCTTGCTATTGAGTATGACGTGTTGCCGTTTGGAAGGAAGGATATATTGAATGGTGTAATTAAATGTTATCGCTATTCACAAGGTATCCCTGAGCATGAACGACGTTATAAGGATATTCTAAATAACCTTAAGCAACAGGATTATGTTGATTTACTGAAAAATAGTGGCAAGTATACTGAAAAAGATGTCAAATCGTTTGATGTAGTTCGATGTAAAGTTAATAATCAATTGGTCTTGGCTGTGAGTAAAAAATGCCTACAACAAGTTTGTGGTGATTCTGATATTAAAGGCTTCTTAAAATATTTAGCTAACCAGACGGTTTTATTAACGCAACGGGACTCAAGTGGTACTTTAAAATATACAAGGCAAATTCGCTATAAGGTTAAAGGCGCTAAAGTTAGCAAAGCGATTGAGAGAAGGTATTTTATGTTGTTAGAGGTAAAATAATTCAATTAGTTTTATTAAGTCTCTTTTTAACTGTAATAAAAAGGGATTTTTATTTATACTGTTTAAATATGAGCAGCTTCAATGTGGCTATTAGTATTTTTATAAAGGCAAATTGTTTATGCAAAAAGAGTTATCAGAAGATGAAAAAACAGGTATTGCCAATATTATTTATAATTATGTTTTTAAGAATAGAGGCTATATTCAAAGAGGGCGAGGTGTAAGAAATTCGGTATTTTTATGCGGAGGTGATATCAAGAATGAAAGTTGTTTTCGATATAAATTAAAACAATTATTTTCATCTTATTTGCGTTATGAACTTATGTATCCGGAGACTATTTTTGATGATTTATTATCCGGTCAAACTAGATTTAGCTTACTTGAAATGGAAAATATTTTAGCTGCATCTGTTGATGCGATAGTCATTATACCTGAGAGCCCTGGCTCTTTTGCTGAATTAGGTGCTTTTTCGAATAATCCACTCTTGTCGAATAAAATGGTTGTTTTATCTCACAATAAATATAAAAAAAATAAGAGTTTTATTAATTATGGTCCATTGCGCTTAGTTAAATCCTCAACCAAAAAAACAGGAAAGGTTATTTATTTTGATGATAGTGATTTTCAAAGTAAAGAAATGGCAAATAATTTATATAAAAAAATAAATGATGCAATAGGAAAAATAAGAAAATTTAATCCTGTAGAAAAGGATCTCAGTAATATTCTTGAGACTGAATATTTTGTTCTTCCTTGCATTTACTTATTCGATAACCTTAAGAAAAAAGCTCTCATTGAATTACTTCAAAATATATTGATGCAAAACAAAAAATTATGTGAGATTGCTGTAACATCTTCAATTAAACGGTTATGTGAAAAAAATCATATAAAAAATTGCTCTAATACTTATGAGTTAACTGATGCAGGGAAAAATTTTTTGAAAAGTTATTATTCAGAACCACATCTTGATAGGATAAGAATAGAAATATTAAATTGGAAAAATCGCAAGAAATCAAAACTAAATTGTGATAGGATAATCAAAAGTGTAGAGCTTTTTTGATTTTTAGCGGGGTTTTCCCTGATTTGGCTTTGATTTTTTATAGAAAAATTGAAGTAATGGGTGGTGTATGCGCCACTCTACATGAAAGCATTTTTAACACATTATAAAGAAATGGCAAAGGATAACTTCCCCCAGTTATCCTTCACCATTTCTTTATACACTAATTCTTTAGTTTAGTAAAAGTTAGAGGCTCTACACTTTATGTCTTATGGTGTTTATAAATTAAAAAATATCGGATTGCCAGTTATAACATCAGTTGAAAAATTTGCTGATAAGCTTGGCCTTTCTTACAATTTTGTTTCTGCATTATATGAACGTTCCGATTCATTTTATAGGGTTTTTCATATACCTAAAAGAAATAGTGCCGAATTAAGAACTATTTCTCACCCGAGTAAAGAATTAAAAGCTGTTCAGGCATGGATTTTAAGAAACATTTTGGATTTTCTTTATGTTTCTGAAAACTCTAAAGGATTTGAAAAACAATCCTCTACTTTAGACAATGTTCTTCCTCATGCAACATCTAATTATATTCTATCGCTTGACTTAGAAAATTTTTTTCCAAGTATAAAAATAAATAAAATTATACAGATATTTTTATCCATAGGTTATAACAAAGAGGTTTCATTTTTTTTGGCTTCAATTTGTACATTTCATAAATCCTTACCCCAAGGAGCTCCAACTTCTCCAAAATTAGCTAATTTAGTTTGTTCCAGAATGGATTCTCGTATTCAAGGATACTCATCAAAGAAGAATATTATATTTACTAGATACGCAGATGATATAACATTATCCTCTTTAACTATTAAAAAATTAACTATTGCGAAAAAAGTAGTTGAAGGTATTATTAAAAATGAAGGATTTACTCTTAATGAAAAGAAGACTAGGTTTTTAGGTCTAAGGAATAGAAAAAAAATAACAGGATTGATTGTTTCTGGCAACAATGAGGTTAGATTAGGACGAGAGAAATTTAAAATTCTGAGAAGAACACTTTATTTATTTTTAAAAAGTGAAGGTCAGACAAGCGACATTAACTATATTAATGGAACGCTTTCTTATATATATGGAGTCGATCCAAAAACATATAAAATGCTATTTGAATATATAAATAAATTATGTTCTAAATTTGGTATTGTAGATCCAAATATATATGGACTAAAAAAAATAAGTAAACAACCATAATTGTATTTATCTATAAAGATAATCTATACAAATGACTTGTTAGTATTTTTTTATGAAATAATTTTAAATGGGCATTTAGATTAACTTATAGTTATATGTTTAGTTATATTGAGGTTGTTTTGTTTTAAAATATGATTATTAGTCATGTTGTTATATTTCAAATTCAACTGCCCCCAGCGTGCCCACATACTATTCAATAAAGTTTTTAATTCATTATAAAATAAAAAATTAATTTATGATTATATGGATGTAATGCGCTAAAACTTTTATTCTTGTTGCATATCAACCTCTTTTAAATTCTTTATTAGGATCGTGATATCGACATTTCCCATAACTATTTGCCTCAAATATTTTTCCTCGGTCGTCAATTAATGTCATTGTGATCGTATAAGGATCACCGATAGGATAAAATATTTGGTCATGATAAGTTTTATTATATTGATTAAAATCTATTTTTATAGTTGCAGATTTAACCCAATTATAATTAATATTTTTAACTCCTAATAAATAATAAAGAAGGGCACTATATCTAGAGATAATTTGAGGAAACTTTTCGGTATTTAGTGTGCTAGTGTTGTTTAATATATCAAAAACTATAGATGTTATATTATTTGTACTTAGATATTTATATAAAATACCTATTGCCCAATAGCCCTGAAGATCATTATTTCGGCTATTAAAGGAGCTTGAAATTCCGTGAGCTATATCAAAAAATTCCCGACGACGAGCCATATTGTATATTCTTCCTATATCTTAAATTCATCTCAGCCAATTTATCATTTTGCATAAAAATACACTAGAGTTACATTAAACGTTTCAAGCTCGACCTAAACTTGCTTTGATGCAGATCGTTTCTCGTGCTTTTTCATATCACCGATATTACGCGTCGCGATATTTAGCGAAGGATTAATTTTCAGATAGTGTATTATTTAAATAACCCCCCTAATAAAGCTTTAAACCTTATCAGGGGGAATGATTTAATAATTATGGAAATACTGCTGAATTAGCTTCGGATCGCGAGTTTGTGTTAAGGCGGTCATAAGTAGGATTCTGGCTTTAGCTGGATTAAGTGAATCAGAGGCAATCCCTGGCTCAATATTACTTTCTGATACGACGCCATTACCTGTTCTAGATGCTCTTACTACCACAATACCTGCATCAAGCGCTTTATTAATGCCATTTCGGCTTCTATCTGATACTGATCCATCACCCGTGCCAACATAGACAATACCATCAGCTTTATTTGCGATCACCGCATCATATAAATACTCAGGATCATCTTGATAACCATAAATGATGACAACTGTCGGTAATGCTTTTAGGTTGCTCACATCAAAAGTAGAATCTTTGGTATGAATCTTATCTACTCTTGTTTCAAAATGGGGTTTGCCACCAACGATCACCCCTAAAGCACCTTGCTCTATTGCATGGAATGAATCGGTTGTTGTGGTATTGGTTTTAGTTGTAAACCGTGCAGAGCCGATACGATCGTTCGTTACTATCATAACGCCTCTATTTTTAGATTTAGGATCGGCTGCAACAGTTACTGCTTCAAGTAGGTTCATTGGCCCATCAGCACTAATTGCCGTTGATGGGCGCATTGCTGCGGTAAAAACAACCGGTTTATCACTTTTGACTGTGAGGTTTAAAAAATAGGATGTTTCATCAAGTGTATCTGTGCCGTGTGTAATTACAATGCCATCAACATCGTCTTTTGCCAGTAATTCATTGACGCGCTGAGATAAGGTCAAAATAATATCGCTAGTCATATTTTTACTATCGATATTAACGATTTGTTCACCCTCTATTTGAGCAATATTTTTAAGTTCAGGTACGGCATCAATCAATGTTTGCACGCTTAATTCACCTGCCTTATAGTCGATCGTTTGCGTATTTGTTGGTGCAGCGCCAGCAATCGTGCCACCAGTTGCAAGTACCCTAATATGAGGAAGTTTAACTTCACTATAACAAATTGAACATACTATTAATAAAGCGCTAGCTAATAGGGCTTTGAATTTCATTACTTATCTCCTTTAAGAATTGTTATATCGATATTTTTTATGTTGTTTGGTATAGTAAAAATAAGCAAAATATAGGCCAACTTTGGATTTATTTTCGTTGTTAAGCTTAGTGTGTTGCTATTTTTTATATTAAAAATGACTTCGATAATATTACAAAAAAATAGAATAAAAGAGGGGTTTGTTAATGTTTTTTGCTTATGCCAACTGATTATCCATCTAACTAGTTGTATAAATTAGTAAAATCATCGACAATTTATTTAATGATTAGCTATACAAATTGGTATTAGGAACGCAATATGTCTACTTTGTTAAAGCATTTAAATAACACAACGATTAGCTCCTTTGTACTGTTTATTATTACGCTAATGCTCTTATTATTAGCCTGTTATGGTGGTAAATATCTATTTCAGCGCCGGCAAGGAAAAGATAATCTTGATGATACCGAAACCAGTATTGTACTTGGTGCGATTTTATCGTTACTGGCGTTGATGATTGGTTTTGTATTATCAATTTCGATTCAAGGTTTTGATGAACGGCAAAAAACGGAGCAAAATGAGGCGATTGCGATTGGATCTGCTTATCAATACAGCAAATTATTAGATCCTAAAAGCCAAATACAGGTAAAGCAGTTATTAGATCAATACCTAGCTGTGCGAATTGATTTTTTTATGGCCGATCCTAATGACTCAATTAACGACCTTAAAAATCACTCATTAGCATTACAATCAGAAGTATGGGATATTATTGTTAAGTTAAATAATGCGTCTAGCAAAACGGATTTATCACTGGTTATGAGCGCTTATAATGAGCTTTATTCATCACAACAAAAAACCTATGCTAGCTGGAAAGTAAAGATCCCTAATGCGGCATGGCTGTTACTCATCACTTTTGCTTTTTTTACTAATATGCTAATTGGTTATAATATTCGTGGTATGAAAGGCCATAATTGGTTGATGTTAATTTTACCGATCTTAACTACGTTGGCACTATTTATTATCGCCGATATCGATACGCCCGGCGAGGGCATTATTAATTTTACACCGAGCAATTTAGTTTCAATAAAGCAGCAGTTAGAATAAGAATATTAAGTAACTAATAGCAAAATATTCGATATTAATTATATTACTTTATTGTTCTTTTCTACTGCGAGTTCTTTCGCGAGAAAATAATTTAAAAAAGTCCTAATAACAGCAATAATGGCTAAGCGAATTAAGCTTTCCATATCAGGTTCGACAGTGGTAATTAATATATCTGCCGCGAGTTGGAACTCAAGTGCTGTCGCTAACCAATTACCAAAAACCAGCCTAATTTTTGCGCCACTTTGTACAATTTTTTTATACCAATTATTTAACATTAGTAATAATGTTTTAATTGTTGCAATTAATACACATACTACTGAAATCGCCTCTAAAAAAATTGTAAATAACCAACAAAATCCGTTAAGTATATTCGGAAAATATCTAACATATTCATTCTCAATCAGGCTTTCAAGTAAATGGATTTTATCATCTTTTATTATGAAAGTTGCTAATTTTCATTTACAATGCGCTAAATTTTTTTTAAAGATTAAATCGTCATTAAGCTATGAGTAATCACTCGTCATTGCAAAATCATGACTGAAATTAAAATAGACTAGGAATATATTAATGTTCATTATTTTTGGATGGGAAAAGGAAGAGTACGATAAAATTAACTTTACGCAGTGTTATTGTTATAACTGTTCTGAGGTAAAGCGTTGGGTATTACATACTGAGGTTGAGTGGGTATCTTTCTTTGCCATCAAAACAGTTCCTTTTTTAATTAAGCGAAATGTGTATTGTGAAAGATGTGGTGATAGTATAAATATTGCTAACCTAAAATACATGAGTTTGAATAAGAGTCCAGCTTTAATCATTGATTATATTGAATGTACTCAATTTGCTAAAAAAAATGATACACAAAAAAGCTATTTAATCGAAAAAAGGCAGCAATCAGAGCAAAATATGAATGATAGATTATAGATCTATTTTAGATATCTGCTAAATAAAGTATTTATAGAAAAAGACGAACAATAGCTTTTTAGTGACGCGGGCTATTAAGTAATGCAGCTCTATGCGTTAAAAACTACTTATTTGCATTAAATTGTAAAATCATGTCAGCTAATTTGTCATCATCAGCATAAAAATAAGCGAGTGGTACATTTAATGCTTGAGCCAGTTTTCCAGCGGTTTCAAGATCCGCTTCATGAATACCTTGTTCATAACGGTTAATTCTTGTACTTGCTACAAATTCATCAATTCCGGCAAGTTTACCCAGTTCTTTTTGTGAAAAACCTCGTTCAAGCCTTATGTGCTTGAGCCTAATACAAAAAGTCTTTCGGTATTTATGCGGTGTTAACATCATTGATTTCTCAGCAATATCTTTCAGATATTACGATAATCGTAGATTTTACTTGCCATAGATACTACGTTTATCGTAGTATAGGGGAAGAGAAAAACCAAGGTCAATGATTGACCCCAAAAAGCATGACTAACACATGCCGCTTTAATCATAATCATAAATGTTAGACGGTATCGTTGTACGCCATCGCAGTAATATTGAGATGGCATTTTTCATTTCGTTAAAATATTGTTGTAATATGCTATTATAGTGTAAAACAACGATTGTTAATATAGCAGTTACTTTATTTGCTTACTGATTTTAGTAAGTTGAATGAATTTATAATGTTATTTTTGAAATGAAGATCGTTTTTTGATAGTAATCTTTAACGGTGCCAATAAAACATATTGATCAGCCAGTATTTGATGGCTGGTTTAATATGTTTTATGGCCAGTGAAAAAATGGCTATTAATGCTTGGCAATAAATTGGTCAACCTCATCATACCAAGGGATAGATGATTGTGCTCCCACTCTTGTTACCGCAATTGCCGCTGCCGCTTGTGCATAATTTACGGCTTGGCATAATGTTTTGTTGTTTAATAAAGCACTCATTAGCATTCCAACAAATGTATCACCGGCCGCAATCGTATCAATTACATCAACTTTATAAGCCGGAATTAATTTACCAAAACCATTTACGCTAACCCATGCACCTTTAGATCCGAGCGTAATAATTACCGTCATAATTCCTTTTTTATGCAAAAACTGCGCCGCAAGGTCGGCATCTTGTTCAGAACTAACGGTTATACCTGTTAATGATTTGGCTTCGGTTTCATTTGGCGTGATAATGTCAATATTTTTTAATATTTCATCAGCCAATAGCTGAGCTGGAGCCGGGTTAACGATAACTTGTGTGCGGTGTGCTTTCGCCAGTTTTATTGCTGACTCTATCGTTTCAATAGGGATTTCAAGCTGCATTAAAATAGCATCAGCATTGATAATATCTTGTTGGTAGGCATCTAGATAATTGGGCGTGACCGCGGCATTAGCACCAGAATAGATCCCAATTTGATTTTCACCTTGTTCATTTACAAAAATAAGCGCCACGCCGGTTTTTTCTTGCGCGATCATTTGTACTGAGCGAATATCGATTTTATCTTTTTTTAGTTGCTCACAAATTTGTTTACCAATATCATCATCACCTACCGCCGCGATAAATTGAACATTAGCACCACTGCGACTCGCCGCGACAGCTTGATTGGCGCCTTTACCACCAAAAGTAATTTGATAATGACTCCCGCTTATTGTTTCGCCAGGCTTTGGAAAAGCCTTCATATTTAATATATGATCGGCATTTATACTACCTAATACAATTAACTTTTTGCTCATAATATTGATCTCAATAAGTTGGTAATATTTTTTAGGCGCACTAATATTACTCGTGATCGTAATAAATGGCTATAGCTACTATTTTAGCCATCTTATTGCTTAATATCGTTTTTATCTTACCTTTTTACCTACCATCAGGATTAACTGATGGCATATAATTATCCAATAAGTTAATTTTATTTATTATTTTAGATACAAACTTTATCTTTTATGTCGCTATCTTTTAGTGAAAAGCGGCATTGCCCACTTTCCCAAGTAACAATGGCTTCATCACTTATGTCATTGGTAATAAAAACTTGCCCACCTTGACCTACAATCCCAATAGAATGATTATCCGAGGTTATTACATTCGCGCCAAATGGTAATGGCTTTGCATCGGAGCGGGTGACATTAAAGACATTATTTTTTTCAATTTTAGTATCAAATTTAACTTTAGTTACACTTCCCTCATAAGGCGCAATTTGTGCTGATGTACTGGAAAAAATAATATCTTCAGGACTTCCTTTTGGATCAATATCTATAGTATTGGCGCGAAATGGCCTTACGTAAGAAGCAATTGCATAACCATTATCATCAACTCTAACACCGGAAGAACCTGGTATTGCAGCACCTTTAGCCCCTTTTGCTTCAATTAGTACCAGTGTATCTGATGTATTTGGTGTAAACGTTACGCCATCTTGATGTAAAACGACTGAGCCCGATGCACCTAGGCCAAATTGTCTGTAATTTTCACCTTGACTATAGTTGGCATTAATCGCTGAAATACTGCTGCGATAATTAGTATTAAGGGCAATATTTTGGTTACCACCACGAGTAATAGCAGTATTTATGCCATAAGTCGCTCTATTTTCCTTATCAAATGTGCCATTTAGGCCTAGCCTTGTTGAACCAAAGTTTGAATTATTAAATGTAGTATTTGATGATAATGTTGATTGAGTACCAAAAAAATCAAACGGTAATGAAAAGTTCAGACTAAATTGGTTATCTGTTTTTTCCTTATTATTATATTGAGAATAAACTCTCATATATGATAATGAATACGATAAACGGCCGATATAATTATTATAAGTTTGCTGAAACTGCTTAGTATTATTTGAATTTCCCCAATAGCTTGTGGTTCTACCGGTTAAATAAAAGCTGCCATAACCCTCACCAAAATTTTGATTAATGGTGATACTTAAATCATTTTTTTGTGGTGAACGATGATATGATCGATTTTGTTTTTCATAATCAATAAAGTGTAGTGCTTCGTTGGCATTATAATAATGCCTATTTGGTGAATGAGATGTGCTAATTAATAAGCCTGTCTGTGTTTGATCAAACTGTTTATTGAATGATAGGCGATAATTTCTACCATTTTCGGTCGAATTTTTAAAAGAGGTTCGAGCCTCTATTATATCTAAGGCTAATGCGCCAAAGCCAGTATTAATTCCTGAACCGATAAAGTAAGCTTGGTAATCATCAAAAATGGTAGCGCCTGAATATAGGGTAAACGTGTTATTTAAGCCATGTTGTATTGTCGCTTGTAAAAGGTTTGGTTTATTTTTAATACTGTCTATATCCGCTTTACCTGCTGCTATTTGGTAGTGCGTAAAACCGGGCCTTAATAATTGAGCAATTGAGGCATAAGGGACACTAAAATGAGTTTCACTGCCATCGGCTTCTTTTACCGTAACATCTAAGTCACTGCCATAACCAGAAGGATACACATCATTAAAATTAAAGGGGCCTGGCGCGACTGAGGTTTGATAGATAATATTACCATCTTGCCTAACGGTAACGAGCGCATTACTTAAAGCGATACCTCTAATTTCTGGTGAATATGACGTACTTCCGTCAGGGTACATATTATCACTGGTTGCTAACTTCACCCCTTTGAGTTTGATGCTATCAAATAGATTTCCCTCAGTATAAAACTGGCCTATCATAATATTGGATTTTATATCAGGAATTGCCCGTTTCAAATAGGTTTGATTGCTATTCCATTTGGTTTTTTCAATAGAATCCCATGTTAAATTTCCTAAGTGTTTTAATTGCCATCCCGCAACCGATACACTTGCGTTTAAACCTAAATAGGCGTTTTGATTATTTTGCTCTCCATTTTCTGAAAAATGATTATCATAATAATTACTCATATAACTTAAATTGATGGCAGGAACTCCAGTATCCCAAAATTTTGATGATACTAAGCCTTTAGCATTTGCCAGTTCATAAATCTGTGGCATTGAAATCATTAAACTTAATGTTGATGAATTAAAATCATCTTTGACATTTTCATCTTTATTCCACTGTGCTAACGTGCCACAAAAAGAGGCGTCTTTACTCAACGTTTTATTTAATTTTTCAGTGGCAACGCCAAATTCAGTCAGCATATTTGCGGTATAACAAATACCTAATTGTCCATTATTTTGTTTTGTTATATTTAACTCAAAGCGTCCTTTCCAGCTATTATTCATATAAACATCAACCGAGTATTTTCCTTCATCAATACTTGATTTATTAAAGCGCATTAGATTGATATTTTCTTTAGAGCCGACAATAAAACCAGTATTAAATTCGTATGTAGGGATACTTTCAGTAATTACACCAAATACAGGAGTGGTAAAGAGCACCGACATGCTCATAGCTAATTGTAATTTTTTTATTTTTTCTATCGTCACTTTATGCCTCATAAAGAATTACTTAACAATAATCTTGTTAACTTTAATGGAGCCATAATCATTGATATTGTTGATTACTAATGTTTCGCCATGTTTTAATATTTTATCGAGTTGTATTGTTTTCGTTGATTTTGGTGCAAGCATAATGGCGGAACTATTTAAATACAGATAGTTATGATTTTCTGCAATTTTAGTGATCGTAATAAAAAAAGGGGTAGGATTACTGATTATCAATTTTTTACCATTAGTTTTGAATATGAGTTGTCCTACTGCCAATTCTGGTTTTCCTAAATTAATTGGACGATAAATAAATTTAAATCGGGATCTAATTGCTAATTGTAGTGTGTTTTTATCTTTTTCATCTTCCACTTTATTCATTGGTGGAATATCTAAAATATTAAGCCACCAGAGACTTTCCCTATCGGTTGGTAGACTATATTTATCGATTAATTTAATACGTAATGCTTGCCCGGCTTTAGCCTCAACTCTTGCAACAGGCGGTGAGATTTGAAAAGGTACTATTATTGTACCTGGTGTCTCTTTAGGATCACCATTATCTAACCAAGCTTGTGCAATAGCAGGTCTATTAGCTGCATTTGTCATATTTATTGTTATTTCTTTATCATCTGAAGAAAAAATAAAACGAGTACCATTAATAATAATATTATTGGCAAATGAGCAAAGACTAAAAAATAGAGCAAAGATTAGCGTAAACGCTTTCATCATTAACCTCATACAAAGCGGTAGCAATTCCACCGCTTCATATTTAAATGTTTATATCTTTAATTAAAATTACTGATAAGTAATTTCATAAGTTGCATAACTTTTCACTTCACCTGTTGTAGCAGTTTGAGGTGTTGAAGATACATAACCTACGTAATACGTAAATCGTGAACCACCAGCAATTGTTTTTGTATCTGCAACCGCTTTAGGTTGTGCTTCACTACCCGGCACGATTTTACTTTTTAATGTCGCATCACTATCTGTTGCTAATGCAAATTGAACATTTTGGGCACCAGTTGATGCTTCAGTATTTGCTAAATAGCCAGCTGAAGTTCCTGTTGCGCCAAATAGAACATTACCACCAATCCATGTAACACTGATTGTTTTTGCTGGCGCTTCGCCTTCACCTTCGCCGTTACCCGCTGCAGCTTGACAATTGCTTACATCAATAATGAATGATTTAGGTCGTAAAAATGTATCTGCCGTTGCTGCTTTAATTTCTTTTAAAGATACTGGTGGAAGATATACGCTTGCATCACTACCTTGACCATCAACAGAAACAGTACAAGAAACATCAGATACAGTACCGTAAAAGCTAACTTGTCCGCCGGTCGCATTTTCAGTACTAGCGAAAGAAAGTGGTGCACAAAATAGAGAAGTAAGTGCCGTTGCAATTAAAATTTTTTTCATAAAATGCCTTTAATAATATAATAAGGGGGAATAACCAATTTCTCAGCGCATCCTCCGTTTAATATGCGCAATTAAGCGCAAAATACAACATAAATGCCTTTTTCATCTTTTTAACTTCAAAATAGACTGTAAAAAAGCACGCTCAAAGTATATTTAAAGGTAATAATTTATCAAACTTTTTATTGTATAAATTTTGAAAAAAAACAAGAAAGAAATAGAAATCTTTTAATTTCAATATTTATTTGAGGCCATGGTATTATTAATTTCAATTTATAAAATTGATTTAATTATTTTTTTTGTACTTTTTTGCGCGGTTCTCTTTTTTTAAAAAGAAGTTATACTATGCAAAAATAAACAATATTATGTTATACTTCGAGGCTTATTAGTTACTGGAATAATTATGTTAGAGAACGATAAAATACAAACTTTTAAAGATAGATTGTTAGAATCGATACAAGGTGAATCGATCCCTTCTTTCGCAAAAAAGTGTGGAATGTCAGAGACAGTTATTAGAGATTATTTATCAGGAAAAACGTATCCCTCTTTAAGTCGTTTATGGATGATTGCAAAAAGTTGCGATACTTCTTATAACTGGCTTGCGACAGGCTACTCTCTTGAGGAAATTGAATCTAATTCAGATGAAAAAGTATATAATGAAAAAATATACCGTATACCCGTTTATAAAAAACAAATGCCCAGCATAGAAGAGGCTAAAACTCAAAAATTTGTTAGGGATTCACCACCTGTAATGAATTTTCCTATTTTGGATGGTTGGTTATCTTATCGAGGATTAAAACCTGAAAAGGTGATTATTTACTGGGCGAAAGGTAACTTGATGGAGCCCGAGATTAAAAATAATAATGGTTTAATTATCGATACGAGTACTCGAGATATCGTTGATGGCGGAATTTACTTAATTGAATATGAAGATATGACATTATTAAGACGCATCAATTTGACAATCAACGGTTGGCTGTTAAAAACGAATAATGACGTTCAACCTATTGAGGTTCACAAAAGTGACTTCGCACAATACAAAATTATTGGTATTGTGGTACAAATTATTAAAGATATCTAATGATTATGTATAGTTATTAAAAAGCACGATAAATTCGTGCTTTTTTTATTTGTATTTCAATGCTGCGACAATTAAGAGTAACCAGCCTACAATAAATGCAAGGCCACCAATAGGGGCAGTGCCGATATTTGACAAGCCTAAATAAGTCATACCATACATCGAACCACTAAAAAAGACGATCCCAAGTGTAAATAACCAACCTGCAATAACTAAAAAGCGATTTTTATGATGATTAAGCCAAATGCCAACCCCTAATAAAGCCAGTGTATGATACATTTGATATTGCACACCAAGTTTAAATATATCAAGCTCATGAGTCGTTAAGATATGACTAAGTGCGTGTGATGATAATGAGCCAAAGATGATAGCTGTTGCACCAAAAAAACCTGCTAATGCTAAAAAAATGCGATTCATAATTAATCAAATTCAATAAAAAAATAATGCTGCATAATAACATATTAATGACATACCATAAATATGTATATAAAGCTAAAGGGTAGGTTGAAAGATTAATTTCAACCTCGATGTTTTCAGTAATTCGTTAAGATTACTTATAACTCAAATGAACAATGAAAGACTCGTCCAATAATTTCAACATGACTTAAATCAGCAATTTCATCTGGATGTTCATCAAAATTAAATGAATTGATACGAATTTGACGATTTGGGATCAGATAAAGCCTTTTTAAACGGCATAAACCATCTTGGCAGATCGCATAAATATCACCGTCAATAACGTCTCTTTTAGCTGTATCAACAGCGACTGTTGCGCCATTTGGGATCACGGGCTCCATCGAATTTCCTCTAGCAGGAAAACAGATCACATTCTCTTTTTGTACCCCTTTACGGCGGAAAAAACGTTTGCCAAATCTGAGTTTATAGCCATTGTAATCTTGCTCAGCGATAGCGCCAGCACCTGCGGCTAATTCAATTGACTTATAATAAGGGACTTCCACTTCATCGCTTTGTAAAGGGGTCGTATCATCCCATTCATCAACTTGCATTGCCCTTGTCTCGTTCATCGCGACTTCTTGTATTAACATCTGACCTTTACCGGTTCTTAGCCAGTTTAGACTAACATTTAACAATTTCGCCAAGAGGTCGAGCTCTTTCGGCGTATTTTCGCCTTTTTCCCATTTAGACACCGCCGCTTTAGATACAGAAAGCTTTTGAGCTATATCGGGTTGAGTTAACCCAGCAGTAAGCCGGGCTTGTTTAATTCTGTCACCTAACATGAGTTATTATCCTATCTTGTTGTTAACTTATGTTAACTTATTTTTGGTAAATAAAAGTTGATTTAAGCGTTAATTTTAATTACTATAATATTAACTAAAGTATACTATATTAATCTTTTAAATCCGAATAATCAATAAGATAAGGAATTTATCAACCATGAATGAACAATATTATGAGTTAACTACGGCCACTGTAAATCATTCAACCACACTTTTAAATACGCAGATAAAACCCGTAATACCTGCTGCTTATATCGTTGAGCTATTAGTGATGTGGGGGGCTTACCATCGCTATATTACTCGCTGTGGTTTTTCGCGTCGTAGCGCATTTTTCACCACTTTAAATGTTCATCAAAGCCCCGTTATTATTTCTCAAGATGTTGATATTATTGATGCTATTTTGTTAAAGCTAAAAAACTCATTATCAACTAAACAGCAACAACAATATCGCATTATTGACGCTTATTATAAAGGTGTTGATTTAGCGGTAGATGGTTATGATTGGAGCCAAAAGTTGACTATTCGTGAGATTGCAGCGTTACTAAGCTTACCTAAATCAACCGTGTTGAATCGTAAAAAGCAAGCTGAGCAGTATATTGCGAGTCAAATTATCGATAAAGTTAACTTTGAGTCTATTTTTGTTAAATAAAAGTTGACTTTTGGGACGGGGAGTGATATTATTATTCCACAGTGAAAAATTGTATATAACCACCTTAAAGGTGGTTTTTTTATATGAAAAAATAATAAAAAATTTTATTAGCCCTAATAGCTTATTAGGGCTTTTTTTTATGACCAAATACAGGAGTTCGCGGAAAAATAATAGCTATGTGTACTTATATACATAAGAGCCGCGTTAACTCCTTTCTATTAACATTTACCTATGGTTTTGGTATGGATAAATACTCATCTCCAATTTCTTATTTTTGGGGGGCTTTATGTACGCTTTTAGGGGCATTAAGTCTTAATGATATTGCCATGATTATTGGCATATTACTGTCGATTGCGACATTTATAATTAACTGGATATACCGAAGACGGGATTTTTTGCATAAAAAAAAGCTAAGGGAAGAATACTATGCCAAATATAACCAAGATAACAACAGGCGTGATCTGTAGTGTATCGGTAATCATTGGCATTGTTTTGAGCGACTACGCAGATGATATTCGAACAAGTAAAGCGGGGCTTGAAATTATTGGCAATGCCGAATCATGTCGTCGTGAGCCATATCATTGCCC
The DNA here is from genome assembly GCA_036251935.1 of Orbaceae bacterium lpD04. Classification (NCBI taxonomy): domain Bacteria; kingdom Pseudomonadati; phylum Pseudomonadota; class Gammaproteobacteria; order Orbales; family Orbaceae; genus Orbus; species Orbus wheelerorum. The sequence goes on from CP133967.1 coordinate 784,592, forward strand.
TGCGGGAATTTTAACTATTGGTATTGGCTCAACAACAGGCATCATCGAACAACGTAAATATGATAATAATGAAATTGCTAATCGTTGGGTTAGCGACATTAAAGCGGCTGAACAATGTGTAAATCAATTTGCTAACGGTGCAAAGCTGCCACAATCTATTTTTGATGCCGCCGTATCAATTACCTTTAATGTTGGCTGCACAAAAATGAAAAGTTCGACGATGTATCGATATCTTAATGTTAGCGAATATAAAAAAGCGTGTAATGAATTGCCTCGTTGGAATAAATCAAACGGTAAAGTATTGAATGGTTTAGTCATTCGAAGAGAAAAGGAACGTACATTATGTCTAATCGATTTAAGTTAATTCTTGCAAGCGTTGCAATATTAATTTTACTCTTTTTAGGGTTTATTTGGATTGATATCCGCAATACTTATATTGAGCTAGGGGGCATTAAAACCGAGCTTTCACAGATCAAAGCTGAATTTAAGCGATATCAAGTATTAGCACAAAAAGTACGAGACATTGATGATAAATTTACTCAGGAGCTCACTCATGCAAAAGCTGAAAATAATAAGCTGTACAATAATGTTATCAATGGTATTGGCCGGTTGCAGCTCAACATCAATAAAGCCGCCACCGCCAACTTGGATGATGCAAAAACCTGCGAACTCACTGGAGAAACTCGACAAAATTATTATTTACTCCGAGACGACATCATCACCAAAGACAACATGATTGTCGCCTTGCAAAAATATATCACCAATATTTGCTTAGCTAATTAACGATTATTCCACTTACTTAGGCCGACTTATGTCGGCTTTTTTTATTGCCTAAAACTATGAAAGGATCCTAATTATGATCGAAACTGACATTGAGCTTGCCCTTATATCGCTTTGTGATGGACGCATTAGCCCATTAGTTGCAAAACCTGGCACTGAAACGCCGTATATTTGCTATCGAAAAAAATCTGAATCATCAATTGATGTCTTTGATGGACCAATTGGTGCGACATATTGTTTTCAAGTAAATGTTTTTGCCGATGATATGAAACAAGCTGAAACGATTAAAAATCAAGCGTATGAAAATTTGAAATCTCTGCAGCCTTATAATATTAAAGGGATGCAGCGTTATGATAAAGATAAAGCACTATTTTGCGCAACGTTAGAGTTTTCGCTTTAATTTCTCGTTATTTTTTTGTTGTAAGGTGTCATTATAGTGTAAAAATTAAGATGATAAAGCAACATTAGAACCACTCTTTTTAAAATTTAAAGCCAACCTTTATTTAATTAATGCTTGGTTTTTTACTCTATGCTATGGATAGCTTTCAGTCTTTTGTAGATCCATGAAGTATGACTATCGCCTTATATATAGTATTTAAATATATACCATAAAATAACTTAAAAAGGGAAACGCAAATATGAAAATGACAAATCACGTATCGAGTGCTTCTAAAATTGACGCTAGCTCAATCGCTGTTGACCAAGCATTACTAACGGCAGCTAAAGCAGAAAAGGAAGCACTAATAAGAACATTATTATGCTTAGTTTATATGGAAAGCGGCTCAACAGATAAAATCGGTATCGAGGAAATTAGCTATCAATTAGAGCAAGAATTAAAAGACTTAGGTTTTAGTGTTACTCGTCATCCAAATAACGGCTCCAACGGTGGGCTTGTTGGTATTGGTGATAATCTTGTCGGTGTATTAAAAGGAAATGGTGGTAAAAATATTATGCTACAAGCCCACCTAGATACTGTCTACCCTCGAGATACGATAAAAAAATCACCTTTTTATATTAATGGAGACTTTGCCTATGGTCCGGGAATTGCTGATGATAAAGGTGGGATTGCAGTAATACTACATAGCCTTAAATTACTGAAAGATAGGAATTTTAAAGACTTTGGCTCAATTACCGTATTATTTAATACCGATGAAGAGCAAAGCTCTGTTGGTTCAAAAGACTTAATTACTTCAACGGCGGAGTTAAATGATTATATTTTATCTTTTGAGCCGACAACGATCAATCCAGAAGGTTTAATTTTAGGTACGTCAGGCGTTGGCACGGCAAGGGTTAAAATTACCGGTAAGGCAGCTCATGCTGGGGCTGAGCCAGAAAAAGGCGTTAATGCGCTTATTGAAGCAGCTGATTTGATACTACGCACGGCAGATTTAGATCAAGGGCCTAATGGATTACGTTTCAACTGGACAATGGCTGAAGGCGGCGAAGCAAGAAACGCCCTACCCGCTCATGCAAGTTTATTAGCTGATATTCGTTTTCCAACTAATGAACTCTTTGACGCTTTCAAGCCAGTATTGGAAGCGAGAGTTGCTAATCAAAAACTTGCTGATACTAAAATTGAGCTACTTGTCGATATAACTCGGCCAGCCTTTGATGTCACTGCCGATAGCAAATTACTCATTGATAAAGCCGTTGAGATCTATAAGTCAATTGGCCATAATTTGGTAGTTATTCCTAAAACGGGCGGAGGAACAGATGCTGCTTTTGCTGCACTATCAGGTAAACCCGTTATTGAGGCTTTAGGTTTGCCTGGCACCGGATATCACTCTAATAATGAAGAGTACGTCAATTTAGAGGCAATACCACGCAGGCTTTATTTAACCTCTAAATTAATTATGTTACTTGCACAAGGCAAATAATATCAATCTACCGGGCATATTAATATGCCAATCTAACTCAAATATTTATTTGAGTTATAACTGAGTTCTTATCGAGCAATCAATCACAGCCACTTCTAAGGTGGCTTTTTTTATTTATGGAGAAAATTAATGGCGAGTAAATATGAATTAACCCAAGGAACTAAATTAAGTGTATCTAAAGCTGCCGCAACGGAAGCAAATGCTGCAACTGCAGTATGGCTTGATCTTGGCGGCACCGTCACTGAATTTAGTTATAACGGCGGTCAAAAATCAGATATTGAAGTGACAACGCTAGCATCGACAGAACAAGAGATGACTAACGGCTTACCTGCGCCTGGCGAAATTACATTTTCAGGTAACTGGGTTATTGATGATGAAGCACAAAAAGCATTACGTGCCGCTTATGACAACGACGCAACTCATGCATTTAAAATCACGTTTCCATCAGGTAAAGGCTACGCGTTTATGGCTGAAGTGCGTCAAAACAGCTTCTCAGTGGCTAAAGGTGCAGTGGTAACAGCGTCTTATACATTACGCATGAAAGGTAAATTAGTTGAAATCTAATTAATAAGGAAGCGACATGACAAATTTAAAAAAATTAATTTCTGCTAAAAATGCCGGCTTCCGAACGACCACACTGACCGTCCCTGAATGGGGCGGTATTACTGTGGTACTAAGGGAACCATCGGTTGGTGCATGGTCAATTTGGGCCGAAACACTACGCCAAATTGAAGATAACAATGATGCTGATGATAAACATAGTAAACGCATTGAAGCAGAAGCCATCTTATTTGCCTCAACCTTATGCGATGAAAAAGGTAATATTATTTTTGATGGTGAATACGATGATCTTATTGCTAATTATGGCCCTGTTCATTCCCGTTTACTTAATCAAGCATTAGAACTATCTGGAATGGGTAAAACGCCGATCGAGGATGCTAAAAAAAAGTAGCCGACAACGCCGATCTCTTTTTTAAAATGAAACTCGCTTTAAGGCTTGGTATTACACTTTCAAAGCTCGAAGAATCAATGACAGCACGTGAATTTTATTTATGGATTGGCTTTGACAAGTTAAGCCCCATTGGCGATGAGCGTAGCGATATTCAAGCCGCCCAAGTGGCTGCTGCCATTTATCAATCTAAAGGGGCGAAAGTCGCGTTATCTGAATGTTTGCTCGATTTTAGTGGTAAACAGAAAAATGAAAATATACAAACATTGGAATCATTGTTTGGGCAGTTAATAAGTAGGTAAAATATGGGATCAAAAAGTGATGTAAATGATGGGCTTACTATCCTTGGTTCGACTCTTCAGAAAATAGGCCAGGCAGATTCTATACCTCATTTCATAGGATTAGTTGGCGATACATTGATTGAGACATCGAAAATAATTCAAGAAAAAGAGCAACAAATAAAGCAAGATGCATTAGCCGCTACTAAAAATATTGCAGTAAATGCAGCAAAATTGGATAGCGCAACGTATAATCAATTAAATGCTATTGGTTTGGATACATATAAAGACTTTATTAATAGTGGTCAATATATAAAAACGATTCAGGACGAAATTAATCAGCTTAATGCTAAAATTGATTATATAAAATCGGGTAATATAAATGATTTTTTAGATACGCACTTAAATGGTGGAAGAGATAAGGTTGAATATGAATTAAGTGAAGAGCTAATTTATAAATTAGCTGAACTGGACGATGCTAAGGGTAATGATAAGAAACTGCGTGATTTTTATTTAGAAATCAGAAAGCATCAAAATGCTCAAATTGGTCCTCCTCTACCTAAAGATTATAAAGAACCAGAATTACAAAAATCTATAAGCCAAGTTAGTGATTTACAACAATACCAACAGCAAACTCAGTCCTTGCTAGAACAAGCTAGTCTTTATCAAAATATACTTAATTATCAAGGTATAAGCGTGGATTTAGCTCAAGAACGTCTTAATTGCCTTAATAAAGAAAACCAAAAGATTGTTGAAAATACCAATATTCAAAATGAATTTCAAAAGCAGAAAGCATTAGAAGATGAAAAAAAACAGCGCCTTGAGGAAGGGCAGAAATTAGTTGATCAATATAGCATACCTCCATTATCTGAAACTGAAAAAGTCGATAAAGATGAAGAGAATAAAATTAAAAAATTAAATGAATGGTATTCTCTTAGCCAGGAATTAGACCGCAATAATAATGAAATTCTACTAGAGCAAACACAATTATATCATGATGCTAAGACAGCAATAGAAGAAGAGGCATCTAAGAAGCGCCAAGATATTTCGAATGCGGAGAATATTGTATTACTCAACTCATCAAGCCAATTATTTGGTTCTATGGGCGATTTGATTGGCGCATTTGGTGGAGAATCAAGCAATGCTTATAAGGCAATGTTTGCAATAAGCAAAGGATTCTCAATTGCCAGTGCAACCCTGAGTATGTTTACTAATATAGGAAAAGCAACCGAAATGGGCTTTCCTGCCAATTTACCTCTTATTGCGCAAGCTATGGCACAAGGAGTGTCAATTGTCTCGTCGATAAAAAGTACAAATTTATCCGGTATGGCTCACTCAGGCATTGACTCTATTCCAAGCGAAGGGACATGGTTATTAGATAAAGGTGAACGCGTGGTTGATGCGCGTACTAATGCCGATTTAAAAAATTTTTTACAGTCCTCAAATCAAAGCCAATCAGGCTTTAGTGTTAACGTGCCAGTATCGATTAGTGGTGGTGATGTATCTGAAGAAGATGGCAAGCAACTTGGTAGCATGATTAAACAATCGGTAATGAGTATTATTCAAGAACAACAACGGCCAGGTGGCGTACTTAACCGATATTAATTTTATTTTCTAAAACCCCGCAACTGCGGGTTTTTTATTGCATAAAATTTAAGGTAACCATATTTGGGGAAAATTATGGAACAATTTCATTGGCATGTTATGCCAAATATGACAGAGCGCACGCAGCCTAGGGTCAAAACCATTAAATTTGGTGATGGCTATGAGCAGCGGCAACAAGATGGCATCAATAGTGATTTAAGAACCTATGAAGTGACATTAAAAGTACTAAGGCAAGAATCACAGTATATTGATCGCTTTTTAAGTGAGCATAAAGGTGTTAAAGCTTTTTTATGGCGTGAACCTAATCGCCACCGTATTATCACGGTTAAATGTCCAACTTGGTCAACTTCTGTTGAAAATACCGTTACAACGATAACCGCAAGTTTTGAAGAGGTCGTCGCATGATCTTACAAAATAGCTTATTAGAGCTAAATAAAATCGAACAAGATGCAATAATTGAGCTATTTGAAGTTGATTTAAGCAAAATTGTTGGTGATAAAACGATATTCCGCTTCCATAACGGCATGAATGAAATGCGTCAAGCAATCATTTGGCAAGGTAATATTTATGAACCTTACCCAATTAAAGCGCAGGGCTTTGAAAAAAGCGGACAAGGCACCAGTAATCGGCCAACCTTAACGGTAGCTAATATTTCAGGACTAATTACCGGATTAAGTCAGGATTATGACGATTTACTTGGCGCTGTTGTAACGCGGCATCAAGTAATCGTTAAATTTTTAGATAGTGGTAACTTCAATGGGGGCAACCCAGCAGCTGACCCTACTCAAGAAGTCATATCAAATTATGTGATTGAGCGATTAACCAATTTAAATTCTGAAACAGCAAGCTTTGAACTGGCACTGCCGTGCGAATCCGATGGTGCATTAATTCCAGCTAGAGTAATAATTGCTAACACCTGTACTTGGCAATATCGTTCATCAGAGTGTGGCTATACGGGTAAAGCTATTGCCGATGAGTTTGATAAACCAACTGATGATCTGAGCAAAGATAAATGTAGCCGCTGCTTAAAAGGGTGCAAGTTCCGTTTTGGTGAGCACGGCATTTTACCTTTTGGTGGTTTTCCTTCCGCAGCAAAACTCTCTTAACGAGTGTAATGGATGATGAAAAAACAAATTTTAAAGCATGCAAAAGCGTGTGGTGATAATGAATGCTGCGGGCTTATTATTGAAAATAAACGGTATATTGCGTGTAACAATATTGCCCTTGATCCTCAAAATAATTTTGAAATTTCACCCGATGATTGGGTGGGCGCTGAAAATCAAGGCGAAATAACGGCAATAGTTCATTCTCACCCCAATGGTTTGCCTATTTTAAGTCAGACGGATCAACTATTTCAAAAACAAACTAAACTCGACTGGTGGCTAGTTTGTCATAACAAAATTTACCAATTTAACGCCATTAAGCCACTACTTGGTCGTGATTTTAAGCACGGTGTAGATGACTGTTTAACCATGGTGATTGATGCTTATATGCTAACTGGCATCACTATCCCTAATTATGAGCGGCAAGATAACTGGTGGAATAAAGGCCAAAACCTTTATCTCGACTTATTACCCATCAATGGCTTTTATCAAGTTGATGATATTCAAGAGGGCGATATTATTTTGGTCTGTTTAGGCACTAAAGTACCTAACCATGCGGCAATTTATATCGGTAACCAGATGATGTTACATCACTGTCCAACACGCTTATCAACACGTGACTTATATAACGGTTATTGGCTTAAATACACACACTCAATTTGGAGGCATAAAGCATGGCAACCATCCGTTTTTATGGCGATCTTAAACAATATGGCACTAAATTTAAACTAAATGCCGACACAGCAGCCGAAGCACTTAATGGCTTATATCTGCAAATAAAAGGCTTACGGCAAAATATTATGAATGGCTATTTTCGCGTCCGCATTAATGGCCATGATATGACAGAGGATAGCTTGAAATTTGGTATGCATACTAAGTTAACCGAGGATGCGGTGATCCATTTAGTTCCTCAAGTTGCTGGGGCGAAAAGTGGAATATTTAGTGTCATTGTTGGTGCAGTATTAGTTGTTGTTGGTGCCATGACGTCATGGGTTGGCGGGGGAGTGCTAATGGCAGCAGGCATTGGGCTTATGGTGAATGGTATGACAATGATGTTAACTAAATTACCTACAACGAATAGCACCGACGAAAGTACCAGCAAAAATACCTCTTTTTCCAGTTTGGATAATACCATTGCACAAGGTGCGCCAGTGCCGCTTTGTTATGGCACGATGAAAATTGGGTCTAAAGTACTTTCACAAGGTTTGGAGACAATATAATGGGTAAAGGTGGCGGCAAGCAAAAAACGCCTAAAGAGGCAGTTGATAACTTAAAATCTAAGCAGCAGCTTAATATTATTGATCTTCTTTGTGAAGGGCAAATTGAAGGGCCGGTAAATGGTTTACAAAGTGTTTTCCTTAATGATACGCCAGTTCAAAGTAGCGATGGCGAATATAATTTTAAAGGTTTAGAAGTTGAATGGACAGCAGGAACGCAAGCACAAGAGCCATTATCGGGTTTTGAATATACTGAAAATGAAGTCCCCGTTAATCTAGAAGTTAAACAGATAACACCCATTGTTAGAACCGTTACCGATCCGAATGTTGACCGAGTACGCGTTACCGTTGGTGTGTCGGCAATGTATGCACAAGATAACGATGGCAATATTAATCCAACAACCGTTAGAATGTTGGTACAAGTTGGTTCAGGTAACTCTTGGCGCACTGTTGAAACGGTTGAATTAAAAGATAAAAAAACTCGCAGTAAATATTTGCAATCGGTTATTTTAGACCATTTACCCGAAACCCCATTTAATATTCGAATTGTGCGTGAAACAGCAGATAGCACCTCGTCTAAAATAATCAATGGTACATTATGGTCATCATATACCGAAATTTATGATATTAAACTTGCTTATCCGAATACTGCAATAACCGGGCTTAAGTTTGACTCTGAGCAGTTTAATGGTATTCCAAAACGAAACTACTTAATTAAAGGGATGATTGTTAAAGTTCCTGATAATTATAATTCCGATTCGCGAGGCTATGATGGTTTATGGCTAGGCAATTTTAAACTGGCATGGACAGATAATCCCGCTTGGATTTTTTATGATCTGTTGACCAATGGGCGCTATGGACTCGGCGAACGGTTAGGTAGTTTTGGTGTTGATAAATTTATGCTCTATTCAATTGGTCAGTACTGTGATCAGTTAGTTGATGATGGATTTGGCAATCAAGAGCCGCGTTTTACCTGTAACTGCTTTATTACTAGCCAGCGTCAAGCCTATGATGTGATTAATGACCTTTGCTCAGTATTTAGAGCAATGCCTGTATGGAATGGTACTCAACTAACTGCCATTATGGATCGGCCCAGCGATATGGTGGCGGTTTATACCAATGCCAATGTGGTAAAAGGCCAATTCAATTATTCATCTTCCGCGCAAAAGCAGCGCCATTCGGCAGTGCATGTCCGCTATGTTGATCCCGATAATGGCTGGAAAACAGCGACAGAATACGTTGCCGATGACGATCTTATTCGCCGCTTTGGTTTAAATGTTGCCAAAATAGAGGCTTTTGGTTGTACTTCGCGTGGGCAGGCACATCGCATTGGTAAGTGGTTGATTCAAACTGAAAAGCTTGAAAAACAAACCGTTACATTTGCTATCGGCCGTGAAGGGCTTCGGCATCTACCGGGTGATATTATTGGCATCGCCGATAATGACTACGCAGGCGCTAAGATTGGCGGACGCATTGTTGAGGTTAATGGTAATAGTGTAACACTTGATCGCGAGGTTAAGCTTAGTAATATCAGTAGTGCCTATTTAACCTATACTAATTCGAAAGCCGAATTAGTAAGAGTCGCCATTCAAGCGCAGCCAAGTCCAAATCAGTTAGTTTTAGTCGATGAAGTTCTTGCTGATACATGGTCGGTTTGGATGTTAATTGATCCAGCATTAAAACCTCGCTTATTTAAAGCACTCAAAATTGGTGAAAATGATGATGGCTCGTATTCAGTTACTGCACTCGAACATCAGCCCAATAAAGAGGCGATTGTTGATGCTGGCGCAATCTTTGAAAATGATACAAATAGTGCATTTAGCCTTGCTATTCCGCCGGTTGAACAGCTACAAATTGAAGTGATGCCCGAATCAGATCGCTATCAAGGCCGCCTAACATGGTCAACACCACGTACGATTAATAACTTACAATTTGAAGTGAAAATATTACGTGATGATTTGTTAATTAGTCGTGAGGCGATTAATACCACTGAATATTTCATTACTGACTTACAGCAAGGTCATTTTAATGCCAGTGTGCGCGGGGTAAGTGACCAAGGCAAGCTGGGTGATGAAACGATGATTGCTTTTTCAATTGCGCCACCAGCAAAACCTGCACAAATTTTATTGACGCCAAGTCTGTCGAGTGTCGCCATTCGTCCGCTCACAACGGCAATAAGTAGCTTAGGTACCCAGTATGAATTTTATAAAGGGCGAACTCAAGAGGAAGTAATCGCTCGCAGTTATTACCTCGGTCGTGGAATGACAATGATCGATCAAGACTGCTTACCAGATAGTGAGTATTGGTATGGCGTTAATGCGATTAATGTGGTTGGCCGCTCTGAGATGCTGATTGCCAATACGAAAACCCTAATTGCTGAAAACGGTGCTGGCGGTATGTTTCGCCTGCAAACTGACGATGGAATATTCCCAGCTAATGACGAGGCTAATAAACTCTTTTTAGCTAATTTTGGTTTTTACCCAGCTCGAGATGCGGTATTGATGGTTTATGCCTTAGATCTAAAAGGTCAAATTAGTCATAAAGAAGCCAAAATGTATGATGGCGGTAAATGGGTTGAACCTAAACTATTCCTTGATGGTGATCTGATTGCTGAAGGCACGATTCGCGGTGATCGAATTACCGCAGGTTCTGAAATTAATGCGCCCGTTATTCGCGGAGGACAAATTAATATAAATAATAAATTTATCGTTAATGAGAATGGTGAGACAACAATTCAAAGTGCTCTGTCAGGCGGAAGACTTGTAATAAATAATGAAACAATTATTGTTTATGATGAATCCGGTAGAGTTCGAGTTAAATTAGGAAAACTAATATGAGTTACGGAATGTTACTAAATATTAATGGCGTTGATATTAATTTTGACTCAAAATTTACTGCTTATAAGCTATTAAAATCTATAAATACGAGTAGTTTGTTTTATCCTAATAAAAACCAATTGATTGAGAGAAATGTTTGGGTTAATACAGGAGCAGTTATTCCTGATGGTTATAATTATTTAGTGATGTTATCAAGAGGGGATTGTTATGTTACTTATATTGATAAGTGGAACAATGATAGATCATACAATTTGGTAACCCATTCTGGGTTTAGATATCAAATGAACGAGAAAAGAGAGATCTGGGCTAGTTACTTCTGCGGCGGTTCATATGATTATAATTATATTGATCAAATGATTTGGATACTAATTTATCCTGAAATAAAGCCTCAAGGACTTTATGGTATTGGTTTTAATGGTGTGGGTGAGGGGTTTTCTGGTATTACAGATATTGATGATTTTACTTCTGTAGTTTGGTCTGGGGATGTTAACATTACTCCTAAAGGTATTTCTCCGACAGACATAAATTCGAGTTTTGATAAAAAAATGTTGTGTTTTTTTTATTGGGAAGATTCAAATATTACAATGACTCAAATACTAACAGATGATGATGACTGGGATTCTACTTTTTTGAGCTATGGACGATATTACGCGAGTAATTCTGCAGGAAATCCAACTAATTTAAAAGCTAAAATGGTTATATTTGGCGAAAAATCACTAAAGCGTCAAGATTTTGGATTTGAGATTTATAATGAAAAGGAACAACTTGTTTTTAATGGTACAGCTGGTACATTCCATCATCCTAGTATGATTGAAACAAATGCTCTCTCGATCAATCAAGAAATTTTTATATCAGAAATTAAGCGCCCAATGATTAATCCTCGCTCTATTGGTGGGATTATGTATGATTATAGTGTTGGGCGAGGTAATAATGATCTATATGATATATCTTTTTCAAACACAGGTACTTCCCTTTTTGTTAGACGCGGTGTGAGAGATCCTATTGCTAGATCTAGGCATTATGCAGGTACATTTTTTTCTAATATTCCTTATCCTGTTCTCGATGCTTCTAATTATTTTAACTTTGAAAATTAGTATACAAAGTAATTGATCTTTTATTTTTAGTTTAATTATTTATTACTATTTTTTAGATATCAACTCATTTTTATTTAATACAAAGGATAATTAGAGCTAGGACACTTATTCACTTAACCGCAATTAAAAGCGGTTTTTTTATGCCTAAAAAGAGGAAAAATAAAATGGCAAAACTATCGGGTAAGCTTATTGATGGTGCAAGTCAAATTATTGCAGATGCAGTAATTGAACTAAGATCATTAAAAAATACCAATACAGTATTAAATAAAGTTATTTCTGCTACCACAACCGAAGAGGGTTTTTATTCAATTGATGCTCAAATTGGTAAGTATGAGGTGGCGATTGTAAGGTCTGGTTTTTCTCCTGTTAGTGTCGGTATTATTGATATTTATGCTGATTCATTAGATGGTTCATTAAATGATTACCTGCTTAATCCTAATGAAAATGAGATAACGCCTGAAATTCTGGCACAGGTTAGCGCGCTTCGCGATGATAGTAAAAAATTTGCACTAAATGCTGAGAATGCAGCAAAAAGTATTCAAGATATTAAAACTAGTATTAATGATGCTCAGGTAGATGTAAAACAAGCTGCCCAACAAGCTAATGATGCTGCAACCCTAGCGCAGCAAGCAAAAGAGAGTGCGGAAACTAGTAGTCTTCTAGCAAGCGATAGCGCTAAAACTGCTAACCAAGCTAAGCAAGAAATAACGGACCAAATTTCGGTAGTTAAACAATTGGTAAGTGAAGTTGAAACTACAGCCCAAACAGTTAGTGAAGCTGAAGATAAAGCTAGTCTTAGTGCCTTGAATGCTAAAAATAGTGAACAGGAAGCCGCAAAATTTGCCCAACAAGCTGAGCTGAGTGCGAGTAATGTCGATTTATCAAATACTTTAAAACTAACTGGTGGAAGGTTAACAGGTGATCTATTTATTAATGATAAAAAGGTACTTGTTGACGGTGATGTTAATCAATTTAACGGCGGAATTGTAACGGGTGATACAAACTTTACGGCAAAATTACAAGCTTCAAAGATTGATGTAAGTCAGTCAGTTAATATTGGTGAAGCAACAATTATCAATAATCGAGATACTCTATTTATCAATGATAAAAAAATCCTTGTTGACGGTGATGTTAATCAATTTAACGGTGGAACGGTAACGGGTGATACAAATTTTACTGGAAAACTACAGCAAAATGGTAATGATATATTAACTCAAGGAGTAGGGGGGTTATATTCTAAAGCTCCACTACTTAAAGCTGGAACAAGTTTAACAACCGATGATATTGTTACCTCAATAGGTGGACAATCATTTACACTTGCTGGTTACTATAAAAATACACCATTTGATAACATAATATGGGCTGGTATATTAAAAGTAGATAGATGCCTATATGATGCTGGTTCAGCGATTGTTTTAACTATTTATAATTCTAGCGATAAATATTTGAATGCTGAATATAGAAATATAGGTGGCCTCAATGTTGTTACTGGAGAGTGGGTATGGTCAGGTTGGCGAGAAATTATTACAAGTGGTAACATCCCCAATTATCGACATGGTATTGGTATTAACCAAAGGTGGCAAAATGTTACCGAGAATAGATTTAATGGAGTAATATATGTCAATACGACTGGCTCTCCGATAGTAGTATCTTTGATTATTGATTGGACAAGTGAAACTTATATGGACTTGTGGGTACAAGGTAGCTGGGTAGCTGGGCAGTCTCAACAATCTAGCTCGCCTCAAGTTAAAACAATGACAACGATAATACCTGTTGGTGCTGATTATTGTTCTACTTGGACAAATACTGGACCTGCTAAATGGCTAGAACTTCGTTGATAAGGAAAAAATAAATGAAATATTATAAAAATAATAATAATCAAGTTTTTGCATTTGAGCTAGATGGTTCTCAAGATAGTCATATTACCGATGATTTAGTCGCTATAACTGATGTTGAAGCTAATGATTTAATTAAAAAAAACCAAAATAAATTAATTGAAGAGCAGCAAAAAATTGTGCCGCAATTTTTAAACCGCTTCCAAATGCTAACCGTTTTAAGGTTGACAAAATTAGATGATGGTTCATCACTTTATCAATCTGCTGATAATTATCTCAATGCGCTTGCTGATGATACGATTGAACGTGTTACGGTTAAAACGGCATGGGAAACTGCGCAGGAATTTAGTCGTGATTCAGCACTTATTGGTTTAATTCAAACGGAATTTAAATTAACTGATGCTGAGCTTGATGACTTATTTAGACAAGGCTTAGGAATTACTGCCTAAGAAAAATAGTGTGTTAAGTCAATAAATCGGGTTGTTGTTTTAGCTTATATATAAAATATTACCCTTACTTCACGTGCTCCCCATATTTAAATAATATTTATAAAACAAACGATTACTTTAATTTTTTTCTATTATTACTTTATTTCAAGTATAAGGAAAAACGTTATTTTATGCTTTTTTTATTATGTAATGCGTGTAAACTCACCAATAGATAATCTAAACAATATATTGGTGGGGTTTATGCGTAAAAACAAGCTATTATTAATATTAACTGCGATTATTTTAATATTGATGTCAATCGTATTGATTGTTGCAGGAAGTTGGCTTATTGGCCTTGGTGGCTCTTGGTATTATTTATTATGTGGGGTCGCGATTTTATTTACTGCTGTATTGTTATTTAAGCGTAGTGCGTCAGCATTAACGCTCTTTGCTTTTGTTTTAGCTATTTCAGTGATTTGGGCTTTATGGGAAGTTGGTTTTAACTGGTGGCAATTAGTACCAAGATTATGGATATGGTTTATCATTGGTATTTTACTTTTATTGCCTTGGTGGCGAAAACCGTTAATTAATGGATCTGTAAGCTTGGCACCAAAACTCTTATCAACCAGTGTTATCATCACTTTTATTGCTGGTTTTGCTTCATTATTTACCTCACCAGGTGTCATAACGGGTCAAATCGTACCGAAAGAATTAGTCACAGTTAACCCACAACAAGCTGCCGGCGATAATTGGACTGCTTATGGCGGAACGAATGCCGGTTTACATTATTCCGAATTAAATCAGATATCTATCGATAATATTGATAATTTGCAAGAGGTGTGGCGGATTCAAACCGGCGATCTACCAACCGATAATGATCCAGTTGAATTAACTAATGAAAATACACCACTAAAAGTCAATGATAGGCTTTATACTTGTACCGCGCATGGCTGGGTTCTCGCGCTTGAACCAGAAACAGGTAAAACGCTATGGAAATATAATCCAGCGATCAGTAATGAGGGCGCTGGAACATTTAAAGGCTGGGCACATATGACCTGTCGAGGGTTGTCTTATTATGATGCAGAGCATTATTTGCAGCAATTCCCTGATTCTAACATTGCCAAAAAAGTCAGCATGAGTGAGTGCCCACGTCGTATCTATTTACCAACTGCCGATGCAAGGCTAATTGCTTTAAATGCTGATAATGGTGAGCTTTGTAATAGTTTTGGTGAGCATGGCCAAGTTGATTTGAGGCAAGGGATCGGGCCATTCACGCCAGGAGGTTATTATTCAACGTCGCCGGGACTGGTAACAAAAAATCTTGTTATTGTCGGTGGACATGTTACCGATGATGAATCAACGAATGAGCCATCAGGTGTCGTGCGGGCATTTGATATTTATGATGGTCATTTAATATGGAACTGGGATAGTGGTGATCCTGATGCAACAAAGCCTCTGCCTAAAGGGCAAGTTTATAGTCGTAATTCGCCTAATGTATGGTCAATTACGAGCGCTGATGAGCAATTAGGTTTAGCATATTTACCATTAGGTAATCAAACCCCTGATCAGTATGGTGCTGGCCGCACTGCCGCCGCTGAAAAGTATGCCGCAGGTTTAGTTGCATTAAATATTGCAACCGGTAAAGTTGCTTGGAATTATCAATTTACTCATCATGATCTATGGGATATGGATGTGCCCGCACAGCCGATCCTTGTTGATTTAAAAACAGATAAGGGAATTTTGCCGGCAGTAATTCAGCCAACTAAGCAGGGCAGTTTATATGTTTTGAATCGTAAAACGGGTGAGCCGATTGTTCCTATTGATGAAATTCCTGTGCCTCAAGGCGCTGTAGCTGGAGATTGGACGTCTAAAACACAGGCGCGCTCTCAATTAAATTTGTTACCGCCACCTTTGCAAGAAAAAGATATGTGGGGGGCAACACTCTTTGATCAGCTTAGTTGCCGTATTCAATTTAAATCATTACGTTATGATGGCCAATATACGCCGCCTTCTTTGCAAGGAAGCTTAATTTATCCAGGTAATGTTGGTGTGATGAATTGGGGTGGGGTTGCTGTTGATCCTGCAAGGCAACTGATTTTTGCAAGTCCTAATTATATGGCATTTGTATCAAAGTTAATTCCACAAAATGAAGTCTCATCTAATGCGGCGAAAGCATCTGAAGGTGCGGGATTGCAACCTAATAAAGGTGCACCTTATGCGGTTATTATAAAACCATTTTTATCGTTGGTTGGTTTCCCATGTCAGGCACCGTCTTGGGGGGATGTTGCCGGTATTAATTTAAGCAACGACAAGGTAACTTGGAAACATCCAAATGGGACTTCGCGTGATAGTACGCCAATTGTTCCTTTACCGTTCCCTGTCGGTGTACCAGCTATGGGCGGGCCAATGACTACGGCAAGTGGCATTGCATTTTTAAGTGGTACGCTTGATCAATATCTTCGTGGTTATGATGTGACTAATGGTAAAGAGATTTGGTCGGCAAGGTTACCCGCTGGTGGGCAAGCAACGCCAATGACTTTTATGGGAAAAGATGGTCGTCAGTATATTGTTTTAGTTGTCGGTGGGCATGGTTCATTTGGTACTAAAATGGGTGACTATATTATTGCTTATGCACTAGTTGATAATTAAGTAATACGCTTAATATTAATCTATTTTAGCTATATTAAAAGGCGGTTAGCTGTAAATCTAACCGCCTTTTAAGCATTTAAATGATGTGTTTAAGGTGTGGCCTGCAACGTTGTTGTTGGTTGGCTTGGCTTTGGTGCATCAACGGTGGTCGGCGCTGTCGATAATTCTGTTTTCACCTGTTTTTCGTTGGTATCATCAAAATAACCGGTGTACCATAACCAACCGCCGGTCACGCCAATACCAATGATTAGGGCAATTAGGAATGGTAACCAATAGTTGTGTTGCTTTTTACGCATAGGATCAACTAAGTTACGGGACGCATTTTTAGGTAATCGAGCTTTAGAAGTTAGCTGGCTACCTAAAAAGAAGTTAATCTTTAACTTACCATTAATCGCCCAACCTGATGCTTCAAGTAATGGCCCAATCGTTCGTTGGCGTAATTTTATCCAAGCTAAAATAACCGATGGGCCTGAAATAATTAGGAACAAGCCTAAAAAGACGAAAGGCAGCTGCCACCAATGTAGTTGAAATAGTGAACTGGCAATTGTTGCAATCGCCGTGCCTAATGCACCAAGCGCGAGGCCAATCGCTGCGAAAATCCCCATGCTTTTACCAATATCAAATTTGGCAGGTTCAGCCGGCACCGTCGCCTTATTTGCAGAGGCAACGATTGCAGAGTCTTTCGAACTTGCCCACTTATTGATTTGTTCGGTAATAAAGCGGCCGATACGTTTATAAGGATCCCAAACAGCTTGGCTGATACTAATTGGCTTAGTTATTATTTTAACGACTTTAGCATCCCAGTCATTTCCTTGATTATCAATAAATACGCCATTACGTCCTTCGAGTAAAAAATCAGAGTCACCCGCGGTCATTGCTGCAACGATAGTTTTTTTATCATTCACGCCATTTTCTGGTGGATTTTTTCGAGTACATTCACAGTAGATTAAAAATAATTCAGAATAGTTAGCAAGCGCGGTGTGCTTTGCAATATCTGTTACTGATATACACAGTGTACAGCAGCGACCATCAATAAATAATTGACCAGCTTGGAACGCAGCAGTGCGATTTTCTAAATCGAAAAAGTCATAAAATGAGACAAAATTCATCAAGAGTCGGTAAAGATGTTTATGATAAATCACTAGCTTTTCGACATCTGCAATATCAGCGGTGGCAGCTGGTGTAGTGCTATCTTTTTCGGCTAACGCAGCAAATTTTTCGAAAATATCACCACTTAGTATCTCATGCATTCTTTTTTCCCCTAATTTTTCAATAGTCATTGTCGGGGCAAGTGTAATATCTACTTTTGTTAGTGAGGGTTTTGATGCGATGGTTGTTGCATAAGGAGACAACATTGATTGAATGTTTTGCCAGTCGGAGTGTGATAGCGCTTGTGTATTTGTCATAAAAGGCTTGGTTAAGCTGACTAAGCGTAACACTCTTACGCGCCAAATTGGATTTAAACCAGCATTAAGATTAAGGCTTTGATTGGCAGTCACTTTAGATAACGGTAATTCAGCTAATGCGCTATCTTCTAATAATCCATTATCGGTTGGGACAATATATTTTTCATCGACATTTAAAGCACCTTGAGCTTGGGGAGCGTAGCTTGCAAGTTCAGTTCGTAAAAAATAGTCATTAATTTTGTCTTTTAGCTCTTGTACTAACTGCCAAGCCTCTGCGGTATCGTCGCCGAGTGGCGTTGTTGTATTACTAACACTATCATTCCATTTTAACCAATCTTGTAGCGATTGCTTGAATGCCTGCGCAATTTTATTATTAATCCCATCTAAACCACTTGCATCTTTAATGCCGCCCATCACATTTAGTGCATCTTTAATAAAAACCTGTAAATCACTATCAATTTTGTCTGTTGGCGGAATGATCCCATCACCATTAAATAAATTTTTGCCATTAATAATGGTTGATTGGTTTAAGTCATTAATACAAATTGTGTTTTTATCTGGCTGTTCAATATTGGCAAGGATTGCTTTGGCGGTAATTAATAAACGCTGACCTTCAGGCGAATCGATATTGATGGCGGATAAAGGTAAATCATCGTTTCCATCGATGATACTATCAAGTTGATTTAATCTAATTGTTAACCATTTTACCGCATCAAGCACTTCTGGAATACGAATCCGGCCATCTTTGTCTTTATCTAATAGTGATAATGTTTTATCGTTAAATTCCAACCCAGCAGAAGGGCAACTTAATGCTACCCATAATTTAGGATCAAGCTGTGCTAAATTAGCAATATCTTGCGCACTGGCTAATACAACTTGATCTAGCCCGCCAATTCGTTGAAATTGCCAAGGATACCCTACTATTTTATTTGTCATGTCTTTTACCTTATCATGCCAGATTTTATCTATCTTATTATGCTATATCTGTTTTTTTTATACCATATCGGCATACGTTTTTATTCTATAATAATACCTTACAACAAAAAAATAACGAAATTGATGTTAATCTGTGTAATTTTATAATAGTATTATTCAAAACAATTTTTACTGATTTATTATGTATTATTAGCAATAACATGGCATAATTTCATTCTCAATAAATTATTTAGATAAAATGACTTATATTATATGGCTCTAATTACATTACATGATGCTTATCTCTCTTTTAGTGATGCCCCATTACTTGACCATGCAAGTTTATCAATTGAACAGGGTGAACGCGTCTGTTTAGTAGGGCGTAATGGCGCAGGGAAATCAACACTATTAAAAATTTTAAATCGCGAAATTCCATTAGATGACGGACAGATCATTTTTGAAAATGATATTGTCGTTTCGCGATTACAACAAGATCCCCCTCGTAATGTTCAAGGTACAATATTTGATTTTGTTGCAGAAGGTTTGCAAGAAGAGGCTGAACTCCTTAAAGCTTATCATGCGATGTTGCGTAACATTGAACATGATCCTAGTGATGAAAATTTAACTAAGCTTGGTAAACTTCAAGAACAACTCGATGCTAGAAATGGTTGGTTAATTACTAATCGAATTAACAATGTGTTATCTGAATTAGGCCTTGCTGCCGATACCGAACTCTC
The DNA here is from genome assembly GCA_036251935.1 of Orbaceae bacterium lpD04. NCBI lineage: Bacteria > Pseudomonadati > Pseudomonadota > Gammaproteobacteria > Orbales > Orbaceae > Orbus > Orbus wheelerorum. The sequence goes on from CP133967.1 coordinate 804,302, forward strand.
TTCATTATCTGGTGGCTGGTTACGTAAAGCAGCTTTTGCGAAGGCCTTAGTTTGCGATCCCGATATCTTATTATTAGATGAACCAACAAACCATTTAGATATTGATACTATTAAGTGGTTAGAGGGTTTTTTAAAAAACTTTTCAGGAAGTATAGTCTTTATCTCCCATGACCGTTCATTTATTCGCCAAATGGCAAGCCGAATTTTAGATTTAGATCGTGGTAATGTGACTGTTTGGCCGGGTGATTACGATCAATACTTATTAGGTAAAGAAGAAGCGCTGCGAGTTGAAGAGTTACAAAATGCACTGTTTGATAAGAAATTAGCACAAGAAGAAGTCTGGATAAGGCAAGGCATCAAAGCCCGCCGAACCCGTAATGAAGGGCGCGTTCGCGCACTAAAAAGTTTACGACAAGACCACTCTAATCGTCGGCAAGTTATGGGAACGGCTAAGATTCAAATTGAAGAAGCACTTCGCTCCGGTAAAATTATTTTTGATATTGAAGATTTAAGTTACCAAATTGCCAATAAAACATTGATTAATGATTTTACCTCACAAGTATTGCGTGGTGATAAAGTTGCATTAATTGGACCTAATGGGGCAGGTAAAACAACCTTAATAAAGCTGATGTTGGAGCAGATAAAGCCAACATCAGGTAGTATTCACTGCGGAACTAAGCTTGAAATAGCTTACTTTGATCAATATCGCGCTGATTTAGATCCAGATAGAACTGTGATGGATAATTTAGCCTATGGTAAGCAAGAAGTCACAGTTAACGGGCGTAATCGTCATGTATTAGGGTATTTACAAGATTTTTTATTCCACCCAAAAAGAGCGCGTACACCAGTTAGTGCTTTATCTGGCGGTGAAAGAAATCGTTTATTACTTGCAAAATTATTTTTAAAACCAAGTAATTTATTGATTCTCGATGAACCTACTAATGATCTTGATATCGAAACACTTGAACTATTAGAAGAGCTAGTTAGCGAATATACCGGTACGGTATTATTAGTTAGCCATGATCGCCAATTTGTCGATAATGTGGTTAATCAGTGTTGGTTCTTTGAAGGTAATGGGCAAATCAATGCTTATGCTGGTGGGTATTTTGATGCCTACCAACAGCAGCAAAATGCGACATTATTAAATAATCGTCAATCGCATGTACCACAGTCTACGACGCCGAAAAATGAAGCGTCTATACCAGTAAATAATGCTGGAGTTGTAGGCCAAAATAAATCGAAAAAATTGACCTATCAGCAAACAAAAATGCTTGAATCATTACCAGCTAAATTAGAGCAGTTAGAGCAAGATATTGCTAGTTTACAAGCAAAAATAGCTGATAGTGATTTTTTTAATCAAGCACATGATGTGACGAATCAAACATTACAAGATCTTGCGTCGAAAGAGAAAGATCTTGAACAATCGTTTGAATTATGGGAACAATTAGAAACGATTCGGAATAGTTAAGGTGCCTTCTTTTGATAATTGATGCTTAATAGGTGCAATTGACTTGCCTTATTAGCAAAACCCATCAAAATGGTGGCCATAATATTTGTTAATAAACTAAGATGGTAATCGCTTTATATGCAGCAACATTATCAGGCAAGTCAACATTACGCACTTTGTCACCACTGTGACATAATGTGTGAATTGCCATCTATTGGGCAAGAGCATCAAGCCGTATGCCCAAGATGCCATACTAAACTTGCTCGCAGCCAGACTAATATGCAGCTTAATACAATACTTTATTCGAGCTGCGCATTAGTTATGCTATTTATCTCTACTTGCTTTATCTTTATTCATATTAAGGTCATCGGGATTGTTGATAATCTAAGTTTATTGTCGATCCCTAACATTTTATATGAATATCAGTATTCTTCATTAATGTTACTTTTTTTATTATTTATACTTATTTTTCCGATTTGTGCACTTGTGATCCAACTCATTCTTTGCAGTCCTATCGAATTATCAAAATATCATAAACGTAATCTCCTTATTGCATATGGGAAATTATCTCATTGGTGTATGCCCGAAATTTTTATGGCCGGGGTATTAGTTAGTTTTGTTAAGTTGACAAGTTATGGTGAAATAGGTGTTGATAAAGCTTTTTGGTCATTTGCATTATTTGTCTTTTTTTATCTAAAATCATCAATTGATTTTTCACCTCGTAAGTTTTGGAATGACGTCGCAAGTAATAATTTTATTCAGTCAGAGCTGCAACCGGGTAAAACAGGTATTAGCCAAAATATTCGGCTATGCCTACATTGCCACGCTATGTTACCGGCTGGGTTAATACATTGTCCACGTTGTAAATGTAAGGGTAAACTAAGACAAAAAAATAGTATTCAGTGGACGATTGCTTTACTACTGACCTCTTTAATGTTTTATATACCCGCTAATATATATGGCATTATGAATACGGTATTTTTGGGTTCAGCATCAAGCTCAACAATTCTTGATGGTGTAATTTATATGTGGCAAGAGGGCGATTACCCGGTTGCTTTAGTGATTTTTTCAGCGAGCGTTACGATCCCGATCTTAAAAATTCTTGCGCTAAGTTGGCTCTGCTATTTTGTATTAGTTGTAAAAAAGAAAAATAAAGATGATTGTCTACAAATGAATCGATTATATAACATAGTCGAATTCATTGGTCGATGGTCAATGATAGATATTTTTGTTGTATCTGTGATTTCAGCACTAATTCGCAATAAAGAAATGATGTCGGTATATCCCGACATAGGTGCTATTTTCTTTGCTTCGGTAGTTGTTATCACGATGATTGCATCTCAAAAATATGATCCTAGGCTTATTTGGGATAAAAACTGATTTTATTTAATAAAAGGTGTTGTATGACGTCAAATCGATTAGCAAAAAATTTGAAAATCAATCGCATTTCAGCGGTGTGGATTATTCCTATTATTACTTTAATAATAGGTGTTTGGATGGTATTTGCCCATTTTGCTGACCAAGGTGTTCGCATTACTTTACTTGCTAATGATGCTAATGGCATTATTGCTGGAAAAACAGTAATTAAGAGCCGTAATGTTGATGTTGGTATCATTGAAAGCGTGACATTAAGTGAAGATTATCAGCAGGTGATACTTAAGGGCCAGATTTATAAAAATATGGAGCCGTTATTAAAAAATGATTCGGTATTTTGGGTGGTTAAGCCGCAAATTGGGCGAGAGGGTATTTCTGGCTTAGGGACTTTACTTTCAGGTGTTTATATTGAGTTAATTCCGGGTAGTGAAAAAAATCATTTTGATGATAAGCCGTTCAATTTATCTGACAATCCTCCTTTAGCAGGCCCTAATGTACAAGGTATTCGAATTAATTTAAATAGTACTCAAAGCGATGTTATTCCTCGCGGTGCTCCTGTTATGTTTCGTGGTTTTACTGTTGGTTACGTTGAAACATCTGATTTTGATATCAATGCCCGTCAGATGAAATATCAGTTATTTATTCCTAAACCTTACGATGTATTAGTCACCGATAACGTTCGTTTTTGGAAAGAAGGCGGCATTAATTTTTCTTTATCGCCTCGTGGCGCAAATTTAGAAATACCATCACTTGAAGTTTTATTATCAGGCGGCATTAGTTTTGATGTACCTACAGGTAGTAAATTTGGTATACCGGCACAATCATTAGCAACTTATCAGTTATACGAAGATAAAAATGCGATACAAGACTCACAATATACTCATTATCATGAATTTTTGTTATTTTTTACGGATTCAATATCGGGTTTAAGTGTTGGTGCACCTGTTGAGTATCGCGGTATTCGATTGGGAACAGTTAGTAAAGTGCCTTTTTATACCCCAGAGATGCTTAAGTCATTATCTGTATTAAGTTATAATATTCCGGTACTTATTCGTATAGAGCCCGGCCGGTTAACAGAAGTGAGTAAAGAACCGATTGATTTGACATCTTTAATTATTAAAGAGCAGCAAGTTGGATTAAGGGCATCGCTAAAATCAATTAATTTTTTAACTGGCTCATTATATGTTGATCTCGATTTTTATCCTGAAGTAAAAGACGATAAAATTGACTCAACCAAAACAGAGTTTGGTTATGATACTATTGCGACGATTTCAACAGGCTTATCTCAAATTCAATTAAAACTAATTCAAACGTTAGATAATTTTAATCAGTTACCACTGAATAAAACAGTGACTGAATTTAATCAATCATTGGCTGAAGTTAAACAATTAGTCAATTCATTAAATAAAATAACTAGTAGCAAAGAAATGCAAAACTTACCGCAAGATATGAAGAAAACACTAGCTTCAATTAATGCGACTTTAGAAGGATTACAACCTGGTTCACCATTTAATAATCAGCTTAATACCGATTTGAAAAAATTTGAATCATTGATGGATCAGCTAACACCATTACTTAATACTTTAAATGACAAAAGCAATGCGTTAATTTTTGCAGCACCAACCAAAGCCGATCCACAACCAAAAGCAAAAGGAAATTAAACAATGAAAAAGTTGATTATTGCTTCGTTATTGCTAATGCTTATGGGATGTTCATCTAATATTCCCAATAAAGCTTATTACCAACTTATTAGCGACTTTAATACTAGCGAAAAAGTGCAATCACAAGTCGTTAATAAAATCATCGTAATTGAGCCGATAAACTTGGCAAGTTATCTTGATACTACTGGGATTGTGTATCAAACGGATCTGATTGAATTTAGTACGGCGAGTAATAATTTATGGTTAACACCATTATCTGATCAAATTCAACAACGCGTTGTTCAGGATTTGTCAGCATTATTACCGGGATATTTAGTTACAACAAAACTAACAAGCCAACCCGCTGTTAAAGTTAAGTTATTTATTGATGCTTTTCAGGGAAGTTACACAGGCGACGCCGTTATCAAAGGATATTGGATGATAACAGATCTTAATGATCAAGTTACATTGAAACCTTTTGATTTCAAAGTTCGCTTAGCGAAAGATGGTTATCCTACTTTAGTTAAGGCATTATCTAGCGGCTGGCAAAATGAGGAAATTGATTTTGTAAGAAGCACTAAGTTTTAGCTTTGCTTTTATTTATAATTGGCAACCTAGCACCAATAGATGATTAGGTTGCCATTATTATTATTTTATCACTTCTATTTTTACGCCATAGCTTGTTTTTGCTTTATTACTTGATTCTATTGGCTTACTAATTCGACATGTTTCCACGCAGACAAAGTTATGATAACTTTGCTCACCTAAATCGACAACATTTTTAGCGTTATCCCATGGTGTCCAAGTCACAACATCACTATGATTAATATGGGTGATTTTAATTGTGTGATCGTTATCTTTAATTAATGAAATTGGCTCTGGGTGAGTATAGATCCGATCAACAGCTTGGTTAAAGGTCATTTCTCCCGCTGTTTTAGGCTTGTTAATTGTTGTTAGCCGTTCTTCATAAGTATCACCAAGCCCACTAACTGATATTGCTGATATATCACTAACACCAAAATAGCTATGTAAAGCACCCGTTGCATTGAAATCGCCTTGACATGAGAGCTCTAGTTGGCAGGTTTTACCTAAATGGAGCTTTAGTTCGAGTTCAAAATGATGGGGCCAATATTGCCTTGTTTTTTCATTATCTTTCAATGATAAAGTAATATCAACGCCGTCTTCATTTTCGCTGCATGATGTTAGCTGCCAATCAACAATGCGTGCAAACCCATGTGCAGGCTCTGCTACTTTTCCAAACCACGGCCAACAAATTGGCACGCCGCCTCGAACAGCTACTCCCTTTTTGAATAGCGTTTTTTCACTCAACCAAATTATTGGCAATGATGACGCTTTTGGTTGCCAATAAAGTAAATGAGCACCTTGCAATGATATTGCCGCACTACATTGTGGATGAGTGATTACTAGTATTGTATGCTCTTGGCAAGTTGTTTGATAAACACTTTTACTCACTATTTTTTGATCATCGTGGGTATTTTTTATTGTTTGAATAATCGACATCTGATCTTCTCCATAATAATGTTTAAATTGGCTTCATTGTACGCTTTTGAAGCTATCCGTAAAGCTTCCAGCGATAAATGATTTATCGCTCTAAAACTAGCTAATAACGGCTATTTTATGACATTGTTAAAATTATGTTTAATTAAAAAAAATTCATTTTGAGACTTTTATCACGTTTATAGTTAAAATGTTACTATTGAAACATTTAATTGTTATTATTATGACAATATTAGTATAACGACCGGTCTTAGGAGATATTATTATGAATATTGAATCAATAAATTATGCAAAATATATTGATCATACTTTATTAAAAATGGATGCAACCGATACAGAAATTAAAGCGGTATGTAAGCAAGCTATTGAGTATGATTTTTTCTCTGTATGTGTTAATTCTTGCTATGTGCCTTTAGTATCAAAAGAGTTAGCTGGATCTAAAGTTAAAACATGTTCAGTGATAGGTTTTCCTTTGGGGGCATGCCTAACGAGTGTAAAAGCTTTTGAAGCTAAAGCCGCAATTGAAGCTGGCGCCCATGAAATTGATATGGTTATCAATGTTGGTTTTTTGAAAAGCAATTATATGGATAAGTTTATCGATGATATCCGTCAGGTAAAAGCTGTAACAGTAAATGCGGGCGCATTATTAAAAGTCATTTTTGAAACATGCTTATTAAGCAAAGATGAGATCAAAACAGTGAGTGAAATTTGTCGTGATTTGGAGGTGGAATTTGTTAAGACCTCAACAGGTTTTAGCTCTGGCGGCGCAACGGTTGAAGATGTTACTTTGATGCGTGAAATTGTTGGTGATAAATTAGGCGTTAAAGCATCGGGTGGCGTACGAGATAAAGCAACAGCTTTTGCTATGATTAGTGCTGGCGCAACGCGTTTAGGTAGCAGCTCTGGCGTTTCTATCGTTTCAGGTGAAAAAAATAGCCACAACGGCTATTAGCTAATGATTAGTGCTGAGATAGATAAAAATGAGTAAACGTGAAGATCGGATAGCGCAGCTAATTGAATTATCAAATAAACATGATAATTTGCATATAAAAGACGCCGCAAAATTACTTAATGTGTCGGAAATGACAATCAGGCGAGATCTTAGTCATGCTGTTTCCTATCCTATCTACTTGCTCGGTGGGTATATTGTTTATAACAAAGAATACAATACTATTTCTCAGTATTTCATGTCAGCACAGCAGCTGCGAAATATTAGTGAAAAGAGGCATATCGGCCGTATAGCCGCAAACCTTATACAAAACAATGAGATGATTTTTTTTGATTGTGGAACGACAATTCCTTATGTTATTGAGCACATTCCCGCACAAATTTATTTTACAGGTTTATGTTATTCACTTAATGTGTTTCAAGCATTACAAAAACGCGGTAATTGTAAAATAATTCTCTGTGGTGGTATTTTTGAGAGTGATAATAGCATATTTACCTTAATTAATGAGCTATCTCCTTTAGATGTTATTTGCCCATCAAAATCATTCATTTCGGCTGCCGGAATTTCACTCAAAGGTGTGACGTGCTTTAATTTGCCTGAGGTTAGTTGGAAAATTAAGGCAATCAGCCGATCGAATACTAATGTTTTAGTTGCTGATAGTAGCAAGTTTGATGGCGTAAAATCAGCATGTTTTGCCCAATTAGCTGATTTTGATATTATTATTAGTGAACATGTTAACGACAAGTATTTAAGCTACTGTAAAAAAAATAATATTACAATTTATCAATAAATTTCAAAATTAGTTATATTATATAAACAATAATTAATTTTAATAAAAGATCATAGAGAGTGACGAGAATGAAACGTGTTTTTATTATGGTACTCGATTCCTTTGGGATCGGAGCAACACAAGATGCTGACAAATTTGGTGATGTTGGTGCTAATACTTTAGGACATATTGCCCAGTGGTGTGAAAAACATCGTAAAAATAGTGATGGTAGCCCAAATACCCTACATTTACCTAATTTAAGTAAATTAGGTCTAGGTAAAGCCGCTCAAGAATCTAGTGGTATTTTTCCTATTGGTTTAGATGAGAATGCTCAGATTATTGGTTCTTATGGTTATGCTGCTGAATTATCATCGGGTAAAGATACCCCATCGGGTCACTGGGAAATTGCAGGTGTACCGGTATTATTTGATTGGGGCTATTTTGCTGATAAGACTAATAGTTTTCCATTGGAATTATTAGATATATTAGTTAAAAAAGCCAATTTACCCGGTTATTTAGGTAATTGCCATTCATCGGGCACCGTTGTTTTAGATGAACTTGGTGAAGAACATATGAAAACGGGTAAACCTATTTTTTATACCTCAGCAGATTCTGTTTTCCAAATAGCCTGTCATGAAGATACTTTTGGTTTAGAAAAGTTGTATGAATTATGTGAGCTTGCCCGTAAAGAGCTCACTGATGGTGGATATAATATAGGTCGAGTCATTGCACGCCCATTCATTGGTAATAAAGCTGGCGAGTTTGAGCGTACGGGTAATCGTCACGATTATGCCGTTGCTCCGCCCTCTACAACGGTTTTACAAAAATTAGTTGAAGAAAAACAAGGTGAGGTTGTTTCAATTGGTAAAATTGCCGATATTTATGCTCATATTGGTATTACTAAAAAAATTAAAGCAACGGGAATTGATGAACTATTTGATGAAAGCTTAGTTGAAATAGAACAATCAAAAGATAATACAATTGTTTTTACTAATTTTGTTAATTTTGATTCAGATTTTGGCCATCGTCGGAATATTGAAGGTTATGCTCAGGCTCTTGAATTATTTGATCGCCGTTTACCTGAGATGCTAGCGTTGGTAAAAGAGGACGACATGCTAGTTATTACCGCTGATCATGGCTGTGATCCTTCATGGAGCGGAACTGATCATACTCGTGAACATATTCCCGTATTAATCTATAGCCCTAATTTACCGGCTAAAAATTTAGGGCTTTGTTCAACATTTGCCGATATTGGTCAGACGATAGCTCACTATTTTGCTACTTCGCCAATGGATTATGGTAAGCCTTTATTTAAATTTAAATAAATTTAATGGTAAAGTAATACCCATATTATTATGGGTATTACTATTTGATATTTTCAATATGAGCCACTTTACTTTTCATAATTATTTTTCGTAACAAGGGCGTCGTTAATATTTTTGCTTTAATTATTTTACTCAATAATTTGAGGCGTAATTTGATTGTTTTTTGGTAGTATGCTTTATTTGGATTTTTAGCTTCATCATTTAAAATTTGGCTTAAAATTTCTGCACTATCAAAAGCATAGCTAATTCCCTCTAATGAGCTAGCACTGATAAATCCTGCTGCTTCACCAATTAGAAAAATTTGCTCGTTACCAACATGAAAATCTCGCCAACGCTGAGGATAAATAACGTGACATTTTTCAGTTTTGATAGGTGAACCAAAAACAAAACCATTTTGTTCTAGTTTTTGTTTTAGCAGCTCAAACTTCTTATTAGCTCCCTTTTTAGGAAAGGCGCCACCAAAGATAAAGTGATTATCTTTAGAAATACTCCAAGCATAGCAATTGGTTATGTTATTATCGAAAATACAAGAATAAAAAGGAACGGGGTGTTTTTCTGTAAACCATTGTTGAATGGCGATATATTGCCGTATAGTATGAGTAGGATAACGCATTCTACGTACCATTGAATCTGCACCATCGGCGCCAACAACGTATTTAGCGGTAATCACTTTTTGTTGGTTATTTTCAATAAAAGTAATTTGATAGCCATCAATGATTCTTTCAATGTTTTTACAAAGGGTGTTGTGCTTTACATCAACATGATTTGGAATAAGTGATTTTAGCCATAAATCGAACTTATGTCGGTTAAAATTAATATAGGTTCGTTGATAATTACGAATAAGGTTCGTTTGTAAATCTAATGTTTTGACACTAAATATTTGAGGATCCGTGAGGATATCCGTTGGCAAATTAAGATTAAAACGAATAAAGGAACGCTGTGAATCGGTAGCGAGTAAACCACCACATGGCTTATTAAAACCATCAGAACCACAATCTTGTTTTTTGTCTAAAGCTACTACTTTAAATTCAGACTTTAGCAAGCGAGCTAACGTTGCGCCCGCAGGGCCAAGACCGATAATCGCAATATCATAATCCATTTTAATGACTTACTCTGGCAAGTTTATGCACTATTCTAGCTTAAGCTATGAATAAATTATAGTAGATCTTCCCTTGAATTTAGAAAATTCACGCCAATATAATACAAATGTCACGACTCACTAAATAAGCATTTAATAAAGGTATTATAATGACAAACCCATTACTAGTTAAATCAGAGCTTCCTCTCTTTGCACAAATTAAACCTGAGCATATCCTGCCCGCTGTTAAACAATCTATTGCGAGTTGCCGTGATGTGATTGAGCGGGTGGTCAAACAAGATAGTTTTACTTGGGAGAATTTGATTCAGCCAATTGATGAAGCTGATGAAAAATTTAGTCGTGTTTGGTCACCAGTGAGTCATTTAAATTCGGTTAAAAATAGTAGTGAACTTAGAGATGCCTATGAAGCTTGTTTACCTTTATTATCAGAATATAGTACTTGGGTTGGGCAACATAAAGGACTTTATTTAGCTTATAAGTCCCTAAAAGAGAGTTGTGAGTTTGGGCTTTTAACTAAAGCGCAGCAAAAATCGATAACCAATGCTTTACGTGATTTTGAGTTATCAGGTATTGGACTTGATGAGGGTAAGCAAAAACGTTATGGTGAAATCGTTGCTAAATTATCTGAGTTATCTTCTAGCTATAGTAATAATGTTTTAGATGCCACAATGGGGTGGACTAAATTAGTTACAGATGTTCAAGCATTAGCGGGCTTACCAGAAAGTGCACTTGCAGCTGCAAAAGCTCAAGCGCAAGCTAAAAGTCAAGATGGTTGGTTATTAACGTTAGATATGCCAAGTTATATTCCAGTTATGATGTATTGCGATAATCGTGAGTTACGCTATGAAATGTATTATGCCTATTCGACAAGGGCATCAGATCAAGGACCAAATGCAGGTAAATGGGATAATACTGACAATATTAAACAAATATTAGCGTTACGTCATGAACTTGCTCATATTCTTGGCTTTGATTCTTATGCTCATAAGTCTTTAGCAACTAAAATGGCTGAAAAACCAGAACAAGTTATTCGTTTTTTAACTGATTTGGCTGATAAAGCAAAACCACAAGGTGAGGAAGAACTTGCCCAATTAAAACGCTTTGCGTATGAGCATTTTGGTGCCAGTGATTTAAAACCATGGGATGTTAGCTATTATAGCGAAAAACAGAAACAGTTTTTATATACGATTAATGATGAAGAACTTCGTCCTTATTTTCCCGAAAATCGTGTTATAAGTGGATTATTTGCAGTTGTAAATGGAGTATTTGGTGTTACAGTTAAAGAACGCCAAGGTGTAGAGGTTTGGTCGCCAGAGATCCGATTTTTTGATCTTTATGATCAAAAAGGTGATTATAAAGCGAGTTTCTATCTTGATTTGTACGCAAGAGAGCATAAGCGTGGTGGTGCCTGGATGGATGATTGCATCGGGCAGATGCGATTTGCTGATGGTCATTTACAAAAACCTGTTGCGTACTTAACTTGTAACTTTAATCGCCCTATAGGCGATAAACCTGCTTTATTTACACATGATGAAGTTACAACACTGTTTCATGAGTTCGGTCATGGGCTACACCATATGTTAACGAAAATTGAGACTGCATCAGTTTCTGGTATTAATGGTGTTGCATGGGACGCTGTTGAGCTACCTAGTCAATTTTTAGAAAACTGGTGTTGGGAGCCTGAGGCATTAGCCTTTATTTCGGGTCATTATCAAACAGGTGAAACGTTACCTAAAGATATGTTAGATAAAATGCTTGATGCCAAAAATTACCAAGCTGCTCTTTTTATTTTACGTCAACTAGAATTCGGTTTATTTGATTTTCGTTTACATTATGAGTATTCTTCAGTTAAAGGTGCTTTAATTCTTGAGACATTACAGCAAGTAAGAGAAAAAGTAGCCGTGACACCAACCGCACAATGGGGACGATTCCCACATGCTTTTAGCCACATTTTTGCTGGCGGCTATGCAGCGGGTTATTACAGTTACTTATGGGCGGAAGTTTTATCTGCTGATGCGTTTTCTCGTTTTGAAGAAGAGGGCATTTTTAATATTAAAACGGGTAATGACTTTTTAGACCATATTTTATCTCAAGGCGGTAGTGATGAACCCATGACACTATTTAAAAATTTCCGAGGACGAGAGCCTCAGTTAGAAGCAATGTTACGTCATTACGGTATTAAGTAATCATACTTATTGTCAATATTAAATACGCACCAATATAGTATTGGTGCTTTTTTTTGTTTGTATTACAATCAAAGATATAACGATATCGTAATTGGAAAGTTACCCTCTCATTGTTGGTTATGGAAGTAAAATGGATTTAGTCGAACAAGCAAATCATTGGATTAATGAACAAAACCTTAATACTGTATTTCGGTTGTCTATTATTAATGGCAATTTACAGTTGATTAAGCTAGATGAACCAAAGTTAGGCGGCATTTATGTTGATTTTGTTTCAGGTACAATGGCTCATCGTCGTCAATTTGGTGGTGGACGTGGCGAGGCTGTTGCAAAAGCTATCGGTATTAAAGGGGATTATTTACCCAATGTGATTGATGCTACTGCAGGCCTTGGACGTGATGCTTTTGTCTTAGCTGCAATTGGTTGCCGCGTTACAATGTTTGAACGCCATCCTGTAGTTGCAGCCTTACTTTATGATGGTTTAAATCGTGCTTACCAAGATCCAGAAATGGCTGATTGGTTACCGCAACGCTTATCTTTAATGCATAATAATAGTTTAGAAAAATTGTCAAAAGTCACCGATAAACCTGATGTGGTTTATCTTGACCCAATGTTTCCTCATCGGCAAAAAAGCGCTTTGGTCAAGAAAGAAATGCGTGTTTTTCAGCTGCTCGTTGGCGGTGATGATGATGCTGATTTATTATTAGATCTATCTCGAAGTATTGCTCGCAAACGTGTGGTGGTTAAGCGTCCAAGTTATGCTCAGTTTATGGCAGAACAAAAACCAGTTTCATCTATAAAAACTAAAAATCATCGTTTTGATATTTATGGGCCACTTGTTACATAGACTTTATTTTAACCATTGCTCTAAAATCATTGCTCCAGCACCTTGTGATACAATATCGTAAGACGCGGATGCTGGATAAATTTTTGTATTAAGTTGTGGGTAATTATTGAGTTTTTCTTCGATATTTTTTTTAATTATTTTAAAAAATGAACTTTTAGGCACAAGTGTACCACCACAAATAACCGTATCGGGCTGGAATGTTAAAATTAAATTGAATAATCCTATACTGTAATCATGTGCGGCTTGTTCTAGCACAGAAATGGCGAGTAGGTCATTTTGCTCGAATGCTTTAAATATTATGTGGTAATCTATCTCTTTAATTGAGCTTACCCACTGATTTATAATTGAGTTTTCCCCATTTTTTATTTTTTTTATAATCTGTTTTTTTAATGCGGGTAATGCACAATATTGTTGTAAGCAGCCTCGAGAACCACATGAACAAAGGCGACCTTTTTTCTCAATTATCATATGCCCAAAACTCCCTGTCATATTAGCTTGCGTTAATGGGAGCGCACTATCAATAATTGCACTACTACGAATTTCTATATCACAGCTTGTAAATACAAAACGTTTACTGCAATTTGTATAATGTAATTTATGTTCGGCAATTGCAGCGAAATTTGTTCCACTGCCAAGCTTGAGATAGATCGGCAGGTGATTATTGAGATAATTTTTTATATTAGTAATGTCATGGGTATCATTTTTTTTATTTAAATCAGGTTGGTTAAGCAAGTCATCACTGGATATGCCAATCCCTAAAATGTTATCGGCGGATAGCTGGTTATTGGCTAAAATTTTATGGATGTTATCGATGATGAGATCTAAAAGATTGAGATTGATTTTATTATCATTCGTTTTTAGTTTTATTTTATCTATGATTGATAATTCAATGTTCATTAATAAAATAGTTGAAAATATTCCGGTAATTTCTATACCAATTAAATAACCAATAGTTAGATTAACACGATATAAAATAGGCCGTCTTCCTCCTGTTGATTTACCAAGTTGGTTTGCTAGGATTAGATTATTTTGTACTAATTCATCTAATAATCTTGCGCAAGTAGCCGGCTTAATATGTGTTTTATCAATTATTTTATCTACCGATATTAAACCTTCTCGCAAGATCTCTTTATAGATCTTTTTTAAATTTTTTGCTTTGTGATTTTCTGCTAAGAAGAATTCTTTTAATATCAGATTATTCAATGTGCTCTCCCTGTTTGAATATAAAATAATATTATTAATTATCATTTTATAATTTATATCACATCCCAAGCCTTTATCTTATTTAGTTTAATGTACCATGGCGTTTCATAAAAAGAGTATCATTGAGTTCTCATTTTGTCATCTAGTTGTTATTATAAGGCTATTTTTGAGAGCTTTTTCTCAAGTTGATAAAAAGATCACAGATTTGTAAAACTATTTTTGTCATACTCATTAGTATAAATTTAATATTTTTTAAATAGGGAAATTCATCATGCATAAAACAATTGATATTCAATCTGCTGTTAGTTATATCGAAAACCTTACTAGTAAGAAGCCAACCATTGGTATTATTTTAGGCTCAGGTTTAGGGGCTTTTGCTGATACGTTACAAAATGCAGTGCATATCCCTTATGATGATATTCCATATTTTGCAAAATCAGCTGCAGTTGGTCATGCAAATGAATTAGTCATTGGTGATATTGCGGGCAAAACGATTGTCGCAATGAAAGGGCGTTTTCATTATTATGAGGGGTTTTCTCTTGACCAAGTCACATTCCCTGTACGTGTAATGAAAATGCTTGGTGTAGAAAAACTGATTATTACTAATGCTTGTGGTGCAGTAAATACCAATTTTGCACCAGGTGATTTAATGCTTATTACGGATCATATTAATTTAACAGCTAATAACCCACTTATGGGGCCGAATAATTCTGAATTAGGTGTTCGTTTCCTTGATGTTAGTGAAGTATATAGTAAAAAATTAAGAGGCATTGTATCAGATGTCGCTAAAGGCTTAGGTATTACTTTACAGCAAGGCGTTTATGCATGGTGGACAGGGCCTACTTATGAAACGCCTGCTGAGATTAGAATGATTCGTACATTAGGCGCAGATGCAGTTGGTATGTCAACGGTACCTGAAGCATTAATTGCTCGTCATTCGGGGATTGAGACCATTGGAATTTCATGCTTAACTAATATGGCATGCGGCATTTTAGATCAACCATTAAGTCATGATGAAGTCATCGAAACCGCTGAAAGAGTGAAGTCAACTTTCTTGAAATTAATTACTGAAACCATCGCTAAATTCTAATTATAATTTTCAGATTTTGATATCTCTTCCTAAAAGAGGAGATATCCTTTTCAAGGAGAAGCCATAATGAATATCAAGTTTCGTTTGAAAACGATGTTATTCTTGCAGTATTTTATTTGGGGAAGTTGGCTAATTACATTTGGCGCCTATATGATGCAAACGCTAAATTTTTCAGGCACTGATGTTGGCCTAGTTTTTAGCTCTAAAGGATTTGCAGCTCTTATTATGCCAAGTATTATTGGTATTATTGCCGATAAGTTTGTACCTGCAAAATATCTTTATATGTTATGCCATTCTATTGGTTGTATCTCCTTTTTTTATGCTGCATCAATTAATGATCCTACTATTATGTTTTGGGTCATGTTTATTAATATGTTTGCTTTTATGCCCACACTTTCTTTATCTAATTCAATTAGCTATTCTTGTTTGGAAAAGAATAATTTAGACTCAGTCGATAATTTTCCTAAGATTAGGATTTTTGGGACTATTGGTTTTGTTGTCGCAATGTGGGGAATTAGTCTATTAAAATATGAACTGAGCAACATGCAGCTGTATATTGCATCGGCAGCATCCTTATTATTAGTTGTATATTCATCAACGTTACCTTATATGCCTGTTGTTAAAAAAACAGATATAACTTGGCAAGCTCGTTTTGGTTTAGATGCTTTTGTTTTATTTAAAAAGCCCTCAATGTTAGTTTTTTTCCTTTTTGCTATGTTACTTGGTGCTGTGCTACAAGTTACCAATATCTTTGGCAGCCCATTTATACATGATTTTGTAAAAATAAAGCAATTTGAACATAGCTTAGTTGTACAATATCCGTCTATTTTGCTCTCGGTATCACAGCTTGCTGAAATTGGCTTTATTTTAGCTATTCCATTCTTTTTAAGAAAATTTGGTATAAAAGCAGTTATGCTCATGAGCATGGTTGCCTGGACATTACGCTTTGGGCTATTTGCTTTTGGTGATCCCTCTCCGATTGGTTTTACTTTACTACTACTCTCAATGATTGTTTATGGCTGTGCCTTCGATTTTTTCAATATCTCTGGTTCTATTTTTATTGAAAAAGAAGTTAGCCCAAATATTAGAGCGAGTGCCCAGGGGCTATTTATGACAGCAGTTAATGGTTTTGGTGCATATATTGGCGCAATTGCTAGTGGTAAAATCGTCGATATTTATACTACAGCAGATATTAGAGACTGGCACTCTATATGGTTAATTTTCGCTGCATATTCAATGCTATTAGCGATTATTTTCTATTTTACATTTAATTATAAAAGCACAGAAAAAGCATTATAACCCTAGATTGGTGAGAGATATTAAAACCTTTCACCAATCTATACAATATGTTGGTTTTAATATACCCAAATAATATAGAGATATTATATGAAAGAGCGGTTTATTGGTGGTCTTCTCGTTTTGCTAGGTGCATGTAGTTTTGGTGTGTTGTCGTCTATTGTAAAAACTGCTTATAAAGCAGGTTATTCGTTAGGAGAAGTTACTGGAGTACAAAGCTTTTTTGGTATGATAATTCTATGGGGCCTTTATTTGGTTTATAAATTTTTTAGTAAGAAAAAAGTAATAGTAAACACTCGTTCATTTAATGGTAATTATCAATTATGGCGTGTTTGTTTAGCTGGATTTTGCCCAGGCTTAGTCGGTATTTTTTATTATCAATGTGTACAACTTATTCCCGCCTCAATAGCGATTGTTTTATTGATGCAGTATCTTTGGATTAGCGTTATCATTGATTGTTTTGTGTTTAGGAATAGGCCAACTTTATTTCAAATTCTAGTTGTTTTTATTATTATAATCGGCAGTTGCTTGGCCGCAGGTATTTTTAATCAACATATTTCATTAAATTTAAAAGGGTGCTTTTTTGGCATTTTGGCCGCCATAACGTATTCTTTATTTATTACAATGAGCAGTCGAGTCGGTAATCACTTACCTAAATTGAAGAAAAGTGCATTAATGATAACTGGTGCATGCTTTATCACATTTATTATTTTTCCACCTACTTTTTTATTTGAATTAACTCTTGATGATAAATTGTATCAATGGGGATTGATGCTAGCACTATTAGGAACCGTATTACCACCATTACTATTTTCAATAGGGATCCCTAAAGTTGGTATTTCATTTAGTGCAATTTTATCAGCGGCCGAGCTACCCGTTGCAGTTATTGCATCTTACTTTTATTTAAAAGAATTAATTCATTATAATCAATGGATCGGCGTTGCCTTAATTTTGGTTGCAATAATTATCCCCAATCTTAAACATCTAAGAGGTGATTTAAAAACTAAATAGGCAATTTTAATTAATAAAAAAGTATTGATTAAATAATTTTTCCTTTAGAATAATCATTATGTATTACTTTTGAAGTTAGTTTTTATGCGATTAGATAAATTTCTTTCCCACCATTTAGGTATTAGCCGTAGCCTTGTTAATAAAGAGTTAAAGGCTTCCTACGTAACTGTTGATGATCAAGTTATTAAATCAGGCTCTTACCAAATTGGAGCTGATCAGGTTATCAAATATCAAGATACTATTATTGAGCGTGTTGATAGTAAACGTTACTTTATGCTTCACAAGCCACAAGGTTATGTTTGTTCAACAGATGACCCTGATTATCCAACTATTGCTTATTTTATTGATGAGCCTATGGCTGAAAAACTACATGCAGCAGGGCGCTTAGATCTAGATACAACCGGTCTTGTTTTGTTAACTGATGATGGTCAATGGTCACATCGAATCACATCACCAAAACACCATTGCGAAAAAACATATTTAGTCACTGTTGCAGAACCTTTATCCTCAGATTTAATTGATACTTTTGCCAAGGGTATTTTACTTAAAGGCGAAAAAGAGCTAACGAGACCTGCTAAACTTAATATTATTGATCCACTAAATGCCAGTTTAACTATTAGTGAAGGGCGTTATCATCAAGTAAAAAGAATGTTTGCTGCCGCAGGTAATCATGTCGTTGCACTACATCGACAGCAAATAGGCGCTATTGATTTAGACATTGCAGAGGGCGAGTATCGACCATTAACAGAGGCCGAAATTAATTCTATTAATTTGAGGTAGTGATCATGATTTATCGTTTAGGGGATTTGATCCCCGATATTCAAGCCGCATTATATATTGCACCCTCTGCGACAGTTATTGGTGATGTCTCCTTAGAAAAAAATGTAACAGTTTGGCCTTCGGCTGTATTACGCGGGGATATCTGTCAAATTATTATGGGTGAAAATAGTAATATACAAGATAATGCGACGATTCACACCGATTTTGAGTTACCATGTAAAATTGGTCGCAATGTTTCAATAGGGCACAATGCCGTTTTGCACAGTTGTTTTATTGATGATAATGTTATTATTGGTATGGGAAGTATTATACTTAATAATAGTCGAATTGCTAAAAACTGTATTGTTGGTGCAGGCTCTTTAGTCACACAAAAACTATCTTACGAAGAAGGCTGCTTGATATTAGGTTCCCCAGCAAAAGTTATTCGTAAATTGACGGATAACGAGTTAAATAGTATTCAGATTAATGCTGAGCACTACTGTGAAAATGGCTTAAGGTATAAAAATACTTTACAAAGTATTGATACTTAATAGTCTGTATTTATCCAGATAAAATGATATTTCGTTTATTTGGATAAATTAAATTGGCATATCCTTTCTTTTTTTTCGGCAGTTACTAAACTAATCACCAATTCAATAAGATCCCCTCAATTCCTTATTCTATCAAATATACTAGATAAATAACCAGTGTAAAAAAATAGTGAAAGGTCTATCATTATCGACGTTTTTGTGGTAAAAAGTGGTAAAAAGTGGAATAAAAACAAAATTATTTATAACCATTTGATTTTATTTGATTTTAAATTTATGGTAAATAGGGTTTAATCGTGTTTAGTGGTGCAATTTCAATCAACTTAGACAGCAAAGGACGTTTAGCGATCCCAACTCGTTATCGTGAATTATTGTCTGAAGGATTAGTTTGTACTATAGGCTTACACCATTCTTGTTTAATGCTTTATCCGATTGCGCAGTGGCATCAAATTGAACAAAAACTTGCTAAATTATCGTCAATGATTGAGGTCGAAAGACGTATTGCAAGATTATTGCTTGGCCATGCAACGGAATGTTTAATGGATAATGCTGGTCGAATCTTGCTTCCGATGACTTTAAGACAATATGCCAAATTAGATAAAAGTATTATGTTTGTCGGACAGTCAAATAAATTTGAGATTTGGGATGAAACAATCTGGCACGAACAGATTGCTGAAGATATTGCTGCAATTCCCGCGGATATTGGTGAATTGTCTGACAATCTAAAAAATTTAACAATTTAGTGGTAAAAATGAATTATCAACATAAAACAGTATTATTACATGAAGCGATAGATGCACTTGCGATAAAAAGCGACGGTATTTATGTTGATGGTACTTTTGGCCGAGGCGGTCATTCTCGATTAATACTGGAAAAACTAGGACCAAATGGTCGGTTAATCGCAATTGATCGTGATCCTAAAGCAATACAAGAAGCTAGCTCAATTGATGATCCCCGTTTTGCCTTTATTCACGGTGAGTTTTCTAATGTAAAACACTATATTGAAGAATTAGACCTATTAGGAAAAATTGATGGATTTTTATTAGATTTAGGTGTGTCTTCTCCACAATTAGATGATCCTGAACGTGGTTTTTCATTTATGCGTGATGGTCCATTAGATATGAGAATGGATTTAACTAAGGGCATCTCTGCAAGTGAATGGTTAATGGAAAGTAATGAAGAGGATATTGCTTGGGTTCTAAAAACATTTGGTGAGGAACGATTTTCTAAAAGAATCGCTCGAGCAATTGTCACTCAAAATCAGCAGTCTCCTTTGACCCGCACATTAGAACTTGCAACGTTAATTAGTAATGCAAGTCCTGTTAAAGAACGACATAAACATCCTGCTACTCGAAGTTTTCAAGCTATTCGAATCTACATCAATAGCGAGCTTGAGGAAGTAGAACACGCTTTAAAAGCTAGCCTTGAGATATTAGTAAATAAGGGGCGATTAGCAGTTATCAGTTTTCACTCTTTAGAAGATCGCATTGTTAAGCAGTTTATGACAAAACAAAGTAAAGGGCCGGATATTCCTAAAGGATTGCCTTTAACAGAAGAACAGATAAAAAAATACGGAGTTTGTTCATTAAAGTTATTAGGTAAAACAAAGCCATCTAAGGATGAAATTGATATCAATCCCCGGTCTCGCAGTGCCATGTTACGTATTGCTGAGCGGATAAAAGATGAGTAGCTGTGCTAAAAATCGTTTTAGTTTAGTTAAATTGATTATTAGTGATTTATTTAAAAGTCAAAAGTTATCGTTATTATTAGTTGGTTTAATTGTTGTTTCAGCTATTTCTATATTATGGACTACACAGCAAACAAGAAAACAGCTTTTTATTCAAGAACAGTTGATTTTAGAGCGAGATGTATTTGAAAGTGAATGGCGGAATTTGATTATAGAAGAAAATGTATTAGCCGATCCTAAGCGGATAGAACAAAGTGTAAATAAACTAGGTATGGAACATGTATTACCTAAAAATGAGACAGTAATTGTTATAAAGAATCGATAATGAAAGTAGCGAAGAAAAAAATAATAGAAAATAAATTTTTTGCTAAATGGCGATTCTATGTCGTTTATGGCTTTATTTTTGCGGCTGTTTTAGGTTTAGTTTTAAAACTAGCATTATTACAATTAGTCGATCCTGAGCGGTTAATTACAGAAGGTGATAAACGCTCTATTCGTTATCAAAATGTTGGTGTACCTCGAGCGATGATTGTTGACCGTAATGGTAGAGCTTTAGCAGTTAGTGTACCAATGTATGATGTTTGGAGTGATCCTAAAGTTATTTTGCAATCAGGCTCAGTAGATGTAAATGACTTAAAGTGGCAAGAATTAGCGAAGAGTTTATCGATACCAATAGCGACATTAGAGCAGAAATTGACACAAAAATCATTACGTTTTGTCTATCTAGCTAAGCAAATTACACCGACTAATGCGGAATATTTAAAAAAATTAAAGTTACCCGGTGTATATTTTGAAAAAACATCAAAGCGCTATTATCCAGTTGGTGAAAGTACAGCCCAATTAATAGGCTTAACTAATGTTGATAAAAATATTGAGAGCGGCACTGAAGGTATTGAGAAAAGTTCTAATGACTGGTTAATTGGCGAGTCGGGACAGCGAGTGGTTCGGCGAGATCGATTTGGCCGTGTGATAGAAGAATTAGAAAGAGTGGATGGTGAAGTTGCTGCTGATTTAGTATTAAGTATTGATGAACGCTTGCAATCATTAGTTTATAAAGAATTAGCTCAAGCGGTTGAATTCAATAAAGCTGATAGTGGGACTGCGGTTTTAGTTGATATTAGGACGGGCGAAATTTTGGCGATGGCAACCAATCCATCATATAACCCAAATAACCGTTCGCAAATTGATGCAAGTTTATTGAGAAATCGGGCGATTACTGATGCTTTTGAACCTGGTTCAACCGTAAAACCATTAGTTGTAATGGCAGCACTAGAACAAAAAATTGTTGATTTAAATACTATTATTGATACTAGACCATTTTATGTTAATCGATATGAGGTAAAAGATGTTTCATATCAAAAATCACTTAACTTGGCCGGGATTTTAGAAAAATCGAGTAATGTTGGCGTGAGTAAATTAGCGCTGCAAATGAAGCCTTCAGAGCTCGTTCAGTTTTATGCGCGTTTTGGATTAGGGCAGTCAACTGGATTAGGTATTGGTGGTGAATCTAGCGGTAAAATAGCTGCTAACAGGACTCGTTGGTCTGACATAGAAAGGGCTACATTTTCATTTGGTTATGGTTTAATGGTGACTCCTCTGCAATTAGCGAGAGCTTATGCAACAATTGGGAGTTACGGTATTTATAGACCAGTTTCAATATTAAAGGTTAATGAACCGGTAAAAGGTCAACGTGTTGTAGATGAAAAAATAGCTAAAACAGTGCTGAAATTAATGGAAGCGGTTGCTATTAGTGGTGGTGGTACAAAAGCCTCTGTGCCTGGTTATAGTGTCGGTGTAAAAACTGGGACAGCTAAAAAATTAGGCCCTAGTGGAAAATACATTAACCAATATATTGCGTACACAGCAGGTATTGCACCAGCAACTAAACCAAGATATTCATTAGTTGTTATTATCGATAACCCTAAATCTGGACAATATTATGGCGGCACCGTTTCTGCTCCTGTATTTAGTCGTATTATGGGTGGCGTACTTAGAATCATGAATATTGAACCAGATAAAGAATTGGATAATCAAATGATTATCTACTAAATAAAATTGATATAGATTAAAGCTCAAATTATTGAGGATAGGATGAAATGGCTAATTATAATTTAAAAAAGCTAGTTAATTATTTTGGTGTATTGCCACAATACATCGATACATTAACATCCTATCCATTCATCGATCAAAATATTACCCGTCTTCAATTAGATAGTCGTCAAATTATGGCAGGTGATCTATTTATTGCCTTGAAAGGACAGAGCTCCGATGGACGTGATTTTATTGAGAAATCTATCAAAGCTGGGGCTATTGCTGTTTTAGCTGACGCAGAGCTTGCCGAGCATGATAAGACATTAACCTATCATTTAGTCGATGGTAAAAAAATACTTCAAATTAATATTTACCAGTTGGCTAATAAAATATCTGCATTTGCTAATACATTTTATGATAACCCTTCAGAAAAAATGAATGTTGTTGGTATAACTGGTACAAATGGTAAAACGACGGTAAGTCAAATTATTGCGCAGTGGGCGACATTGATTGGTGAAAAAAGCGCGATTATTGGCACTATTGGCAACGGGATTTATGGTCACCTTAGGCCGTCGGTAAATACAACTCCATCATCGGTAGATATTCAATCACATCTTGCTGATTTTCTAACGCAAAGTGTAACAATCGTTGCGATGGAAGTTTCATCTCATGGACTGGCTTTGGGGCGAGTAAGTGATGTCACATTTTCTGCTAGTTTATTCACTAATTTGAGCCGTGATCATTTAGATTTTCACTATACAATGGATAATTATAATAAGGCAAAATGGTCATTATTTTCACCATTAAATGATGAGCTTGCAGTCAAAAGTTCGGGTAAACGCGTTATTAATTTTGACGATAATGTTGGCTTATCATGGATTAATCAATTAGATGATGTTGTTGTTGTAACTTGTATTCCAGATAATTTAACTAAAGTTCAGGCTTTAGGAAAACGCTATATTGCCGTATCTTCAGTAAGCTACCATGACCAAGGTGCATCAATTATTTTTGAAAGCAGTTTTGGTACTGGTATTTTGCAAAGTCGATTATTTGGGGCGTTTAATGTTTCCAATTTGTTATTAGCATTTGCAGCTTTACTGTCATTAAATTACTCTTTTTCAGCTTTAGTTAATAGCGCTGGGGCTTTATTACCGATTAATGGTCGAATGGAGATATTTACCGTTAAGGGAAAACCAACCGTAATTGTTGATTATGCTCATACGCCTGATGCCCTCGATAAAGCTTTAATCGCGGCAAGTACGCATTGTAACGGTAAATTATGGGTTATTTTTGGTTGTGGTGGTGATCGTGATAGAGGTAAACGCCCTTTAATGGCACAAGTCGCTCAGTCCCATACTAATAATATTATTATCACTAATGATAACCCGAGGACGGAAAACGAAGATTTAATTATTAACGACATAGTTAATGGATTTATTGAGTTTGATAATATCAAAATTATCAAAGATAGAACGAGCGCAATACAGTGGGCAATCGAGCATGCTAATTATGAAACGGATATTATTCTTGTTGCAGGTAAAGGGCATGAGGATTATCAAATTATAGGTAATACTAAACATTATTATTCAGATCGAGAAACCGTCAGTCACTTTTTAGGGACAACCATATGATTGCACTTTCAATTAGACAGTTACAACAAATTGTTGATGGCAAGTTGATAGCGATTAAAGATGAAAATACTTTAATTAATGACATATCTACAGACTCGAGAAACATTATTAGCGATTCATTATTTATCGCTTTAGTGGGGAATATATTTGATGGACATAGTTTTGCTAAACAAGCCATAGTGTTAGGTGCGATTGTGGTGTTGGTTAATCATAAGATTGATGATAAGACGCCTCAAATTATTGTTAAAGATACTCATCAAGCATTAGGTCAAATTGCCGCTTGGGTTAGAAGTCAATCAAAAGCAAAAGTTGTCGCACTAACAGGCTCTTCTGGCAAAACATCAGTAAAAGAGATGGCTGCGGCAATTTTATCTCTATGTGGTAAAACCCTTTTTACCAATGGGAATTTTAATAATGATATTGGTGTCCCTTTAACTTTATTTAGACTGACATCTCAAGATGAGTTTGCTGTTATTGAGCTTGGTGCAAATCATATAGGTGAAATAGCGTATACGACTAAAATCGTTAAGCCACAAAGTGCGTTGATTAATAATATATCACAAGCTCATCTTGAGGGATTTGGCTCATTAGATGGCGTTGCTAAAGCTAAAAGTGAAATATTTTTAGGGTTATCTAAAGAAGGGGTTGCTATTATCAATTTGGATAACTATCGACAAGAATGGTTAGACAATTTGAAAGACCAAAAAATGTATACTTTTTCGTTACAACAGATAAATGCTGATTTTTATGCCAGTGCAATCTTTGAAGGTATTATAACTAAATTTACGTTACATACGCCAATTGGCGAGGTAAATATTAATTTGCCCTTACTCGGATTGCATAATATATCAAATGCGATAGCAGCTTCTGTTTTAGCAATATCTGTAGGTGCGGGTTTAAAACAAGTTAAAGCTGGCCTCGAATCTGTTTTACCAGTTAAAGGGCGACTTTATCCAATTTGGCTTAATGATAAGCAGCTAATTTTAGATGACTCGTATAATGCAAATGTTGGATCGATGACTGCTGCAATCAATGTTTTAGCTAAACAAAAAGGCTATAAAGTCCTTGTTGTAGGGGATATGGCTGAATTAGGTAAAAATTCTGAAAAACTTCATCAACAAGTTGGCGAAACAGCTAAAATAGCCAGCTTAGATTGTGTTGTCAGTGTTGGCAAAAACAGCGCTTTAATTAGCCAGTTTAGCTCTGTTGGTTATCATTTCAATGATAAAGATACGGCAACAATATTTTTAAAAAATTTATTAAAAGAAAAAGGCGATGCGACACTTTTAGTTAAAGGTTCGCGTAGTGCAAAAATGGAAGAAATTATTAATAGTCTTAGTGATCATCAGGATTAAATTATGTTATTTTGGGCGTTTAGTTTATTAGTAAAGTATGAGACATTTTTTAATGTCTTTACGTCGCTTACTGTAAGGGCTATTTTGGCTTTGTTTACAGCCTTAATCATTTCGCTTGCGATGGGGCAAAAAGTTATTGATTGGCTACAAAAATTGCAGATAGGCCAAGTTGTACGTAATGATGGACCTGAGAGCCACTTAAGCAAAAAAGGAACTCCTACGATGGGGGGAACTTTAATATTGTCATCGATTACTATTTCAGTATTGCTATGGGCAAATCTGACAAACCCTTATGTCTGGACTGCATTATTTGTATTAATAGGTTATGGCATTGTTGGTTTTGTTGATGATTATTTAAAAGTTGTTCGTAAAAATACGGCAGGTTTAGTCGCTAGATGGAAATATTTTTGGCAATCAGTTATCGCTTTAATTGTTGCTTTTGGATTATATATTTATGGTAAAGACACTGAAGTTACTGCTTTAGTTGTCCCTTTTTTTAAAGACGTTGTTCCTCAGCTAGGATTATTTTTTGTTCTATTAGCTTATTTTGTTGTTGTTGGTGCCGGTAATGCGGTTAATTTAACTGATGGCTTAGATGGGCTTGCTATTATGCCAACAATATTTGTTGCTGGTGGATTTGCTTTAGTTGCTTGGGCAACTGGTAATGTCTCTTTTGCTAAAGAATTAGATATTCCTTATATCCAATATAGCGGTGAATTAATGATTGTTTGCATGGCAATTGTTGGTGCTGGGCTTGGCTTTTTATGGTTTAACACATATCCTGCAATGGTTTTTATGGGGGATGTTGGTTCATTAGCTTTAGGTGGTGTACTTGGCGTTATCTCCGTTTTATTAAGGCAAGAATTCTTATTACTGATAATGGGTGGAATTTTTGTTATTGAAACATTATCGGTTATTTTACAAGTTGGATCATTTAAATTACGGGGTAAACGAATATTTCGTATGGCACCAATTCATCATCATTATGAATTAAAAGGTTGGCCTGAACCAAGAGTTATAGTCAGATTTTGGATTATCTCATTAATGTTAGTCTTAATTGGACTACTTACATTGAAGCTACGGTAAATAAAGGATTGACAATGACTAATTATCAAGGAAAAAATATCGTTATTATCGGACTTGGCATCACCGGTTTGTCATGTGTCGATTATTTCCTTGCTAAAAATGTTATTCCTAAAGTAATTGATACTAGGCTTAAACCAAGTGGAATTGAGCAACTTGATAACCGCGTTTTATGTCATACAGGTAGTTTGAATCTAAAATGGATTCTAGCTGCTGATCTAATTGTTGTTAGTCCTGGTATTGCTTTATCAGCGCCAGAACTAGTAAAAGCACAACAGTGTGGCATTGAAATTGTCGGAGATATTGAGTTATTTTGTCGAGAAATCAATCAATTAAATAATAAGAAAGTAGCCGCTATCACCGGTGCTAATGGTAAAACTACCGTAACAAGTTTAGTTGGTAATATTATTCTATCTTCAGGAATTAAAGTTGGTGTAGGAGGGAATATTGGTAAGCCTGCATTAACGCTTTTAAATGAAAATTATGACATTTTTGTTTTAGAGTTATCTAGCTTTCAACTAGAAACTACTTATAGCTTACAGGCGAGTGCTGCAACTATCTTAAATATTTCAGAAGATCATATGGATCGTTATCCTGATGGTATCATGCAATATACTGCAGCTAAACAAAAAATTTACGCCAATTCAAAAAATTGTATTATTAATCATGATGATAAGTTAACTTATCCATCTAAGGTAGACGCTAATACCAAGTGTATTGAATTTGGTTTATTGCAAGGACAATATCATCTAGATAAAGATTATCAGCATTTAATCGCCAATGATAATGCTGTTTTAGACGTAAAAAAAATGCATTTATTTGGCATTCATAATTACTTAAATGCGTTGGCCGCATTAGCGATAAGTGATGCCTTAGCTATTGATAGAGCAATTAGTTTAGAAGCTATCAAAAATTTTAAAGGATTACCTCATCGCTTTGAACTCATTTTAGATCGTAATGGCGTTAAATGGATCAATGATTCTAAAGCAACAAATATAGGTAGTACTGAAGCTGCCTTAAAGAGTATAACTTGTGATGGTACACTTCATCTTTTATTAGGTGGAGATGGCAAATCTGCTGATTTTTCACCTTTGATCCCTTACTTAGCAAAACAAAAAAACATCCAGATTTATTGCTTTGGTCACGATAGAGATCAGCTATCGATGTTAAGGCCCGATGTAACAACTAAGCTAACAACAATGAAAGAGGCGATAGTTGAGATTACCCAACGTTTAAAAAAACATGATGTTGTATTGTTATCGCCAGCTTGTGCAAGTTTAGATCAATTTAAAAATTATATTGAACGTGGTGATGTATTTATTTCCCTAGCCAAGGAGCTTGGCTAATGCGTTGGCTTCATATTAATCATCACGTTGATGCGCAAAGCATGCTATATGATCGCTCATTATTATGGGCAATTATAGGGCTTGTTGTATTTGGCGTTTTAATGGTTACTTCGGCATCAATGACAATTAGTGAAATTAACCCTTTTTTTTATACTAAACGAGAACTTGCACAATTAGGGCTTGCTATCTTTATGATGTTTATTGTGCTTTATATTCCAATTATGCGATGGAAGCAAACGAGTATTATTTTGTTACTGCTTACGATCGTGATGTTAATCGTTG
Organism: Orbaceae bacterium lpD04; assembly: GCA_036251935.1. NCBI lineage: Bacteria > Pseudomonadati > Pseudomonadota > Gammaproteobacteria > Orbales > Orbaceae > Orbus > Orbus wheelerorum. Next base: position 832,775 of record CP133967.1, read on the forward strand.
TGTTATTTGTCGGTTCTTCAATTAAAGGTGCTTCACGTTGGATCCCGTTAGGTATATTTAATTTTCAACCAGCAGAATTATCAAAATTAGCTTTATTTTGCTATTTAGCGAGTTATTTAGCGCGTAAATCAGACGAAGTACAGAATAAATTTTGGGGCTTTTTTAAACCCATGACAGTTATGTTAGTTTTATCATTGCTGCTTTTGAAACAGCCGGACCTAGGTACCGTGATCGTTTTATTCTCAGTAACTTTAGGTATTTTATTTATTGCTGGAGCCAGATTATGGCAATTCCTTGCTATATTGGGAACGGGAATTTTCTCGGTAATATTACTTATTTTATTTGAACCTTATCGATTAGTGCGTTTTACAACTTTCCTTGATCCTTGGAAAGATCCAACAGGTTCTGGATATCAGTTGACAAGTTCTTTGATGGCAATTGGTAATGGTGGATTTTGGGGGCAAGGCTTGGGTAATTCTGTGCGAAAATTAGGCTATTTACCGGAGGCTCATACAGACTTTATTTTTTCTATTATTGCCGAAGAACTTGGTTATATCGGTGTGGTGGCGATTTTAGCGTTATTGTTTTTTTTAACGTTTAAAGCATTATCAATTGGCTACCGCTCATTGAGCATCGGTTCACTATTTTCAGGTTATTTAGCGTGTCAAATTGGTATTTGGTTTGGTTTCCAAACCTTTGTGAATGTAGGTGTTACATCAGGCATGTTACCCACGAAAGGACTTACGTTGCCATTTGTTAGTTATGGTGGTTCAAGCCTTATTATTATGAGTGTTGCTGTTGCCTTGTTACTTAGAATCGACTTCGAATTTCGTCAAGAACAAATTCAGGCGCGGGTAAGGATAAAAAAATGACTAAAAAATTACTAGTAATGGCGGGTGGAACGGGGGGACATGTGTTTCCTGGATTAGCTGTTGCTCATGAATTAATAAAGCAAGGTTGGCAAGTTCGTTGGCTTGGTACCGCCGATCGAATGGAAGCTCAATTAGTACCTAAACAGGGTATTGAGATCGATTTTATCAAAATATCAGGTATTCGAGGTAAAGGTATTTTGGCTAAATTATTGTCACCATTAAGAATTTTAAAAGCCGTAATGCAAGCAAGGAAAATAATAAAAGCTTACCAGCCTGATGTCGTGCTTGGTATGGGAGGCTATGTATCAGGTCCTGGCGGAATTGCAGCTAAGCTATGTGGGATACCTGTTGTTTTACATGAACAAAATGGTATCGCAGGGTTAACAAATAAATGGTTATCAAAGATTGCAACAACAGTATTACAAGCCTTTCCCACAGCATTTAAAAATGCCAAAGTTGTGGGTAATCCTGTGCGAGAAGATCTCTTATCCTTACCATCACCACAAGAACGATTTGCCTCTCGAAATGGTAAGATACGGATACTGGTAATGGGGGGGAGTCAAGGCGCTAAGGTACTAAATGATATTATTCCGATTGCTTTTAAACAACTCTCAGATAAATTTAATATTTGGCATCAAACAGGTAAAGGATCTAAAGATACGGTATTAGCTGCTTATAATGAAATTGATATGAGCGATAATGTTGTTACTGAATTTATTGATGATGTTGCTGATGCATATAGCTGGGCTGATTTAGTTATTTGTCGTAGTGGGGCGCTAACCGTCAGTGAAATACAAGTTGTTGGATTGGGTGCAATTTTTATTCCTTTTATGCATAAAGATCGTCAGCAGTATTGGAACGCTAAATCTTTACAAGATATTGGTGCCGCGACGATTATTGAACAAGCTGACTTTACTGTAGATAAATTAGTTGGAATATTAACGTCACTTGATCGCAATACATTGCTCGATATGGCTAATAAAGCAAATAGCTTAGCAGTGAAAGATTCTGCCTTAGTCGTTGCACAAGCTATTAACCAATGTATCACTAAACATTAAAAATATTAGTAAGATAGAATATGAATATAAAAAAATTAGCAGCATTAAGAACAATTATTCCAGAAATGAAGCGCGTAAAACATATTCATTTTGTTGGTATTGGTGGCGCTGGTATGGGTGGAATTGCTGAAGTTCTTGCCAACGAAGGTTATCAAATTAGTGGTTCAGATATTGCTGAAAATGCAGTGACTCAGCACTTATCAACATTAGGTGCAACGATTACGATTGGGCACAAAGCTGAGAATGTAATTGGTGCAAGTGTTGTTGTAATTTCATCGGCTATCTCAGATGAGAATATTGAAGTTACTACTGCTATAGATGCAAGAATTCCCGTTATTCAGCGCGCTCAAATGCTTGCAGAGTTAATGCGCTTTCGTTATGGCATTGCTGTTGCTGGAACTCATGGTAAAACGACGACAACTGCGATGGTTACGGCCATTTATGCTGAAGCTAAGCTCGATCCCACTTTTGTAAATGGTGGCTTAGTTAAAGCCGCCGGAACGCATGCTCGATTAGGTAGTAGCCGTTATTTTATTGCTGAAGCAGATGAAAGTGATGCTTCATTTTTGCACTTACAACCGATGGTTTCAATTGTCACCAATATTGAAGCTGATCACATGGATACCTATCAAGGTAATATTGATAATTTAAAGCAGACATTTATTACTTTTTTACGTAATTTGCCATTTTATGGTTTAGCTATTATGTGTTATGACGATCCTATTAATCGTGAACTTTTACCGATCGTTGGCCGTAAAATTATTAGTTATGGATTTAATGATGAAGCTGATGTCGTTATAAAAGATTATAGGCAGGTATTAAATCGTAGCTATTTTACTGTAATTAGGCCGGGATTGCCGAAATTAAGTATTGAACTTAATGCACCTGGTCAACATAATGCGTTAAATGCAACGGCTGCGATAATTGCTGCAACTGAAGATGGCATTAATGATGACGCTATTTTAGCTGCATTAGAAAAATTTGCTGGGACAGGCCGCCGCTTCGATTTTTTAGGTAATTATTCTCATCCTAATAATGGCGAAATAATGATGGTTGATGACTATGGTCATCATCCAAGTGAAGTGAACGTAACTATTCAAGCTGCAAAAAACGGTTGGCCAGAAAAACGTTTAGTGATGATTTTTCAGCCTCATCGCTATACACGAACACGAGATTTGTTTGATGATTTTGCTAATGTTTTATCTCAAGTTGATGTGTTAATTATGCTAGATGTTTATTCGGCAGGTGAGCAACCGATTACGGGAGCTGATAGTCGAGCTCTATGTCGAACAATTCGTAATCGTGGTAAGGTTGATCCTATTTATGTTGCTGATCCCGAGTCGTTACCTCAGATTTTAACTGAAGTGTTAAAAGGTGGCGATCTATTGTTAACACAAGGCGCTGGTAGTGTAGGTAGAATTGCCCGACAGTTATCAAATAATGGACTATTTTTAAAAGAATCGTTTCTAGAAGGTAATAAATAATGGCAGATAAAGTTGCAGTTTTATTCGGTGGAACATCAGCTGAGCGTGAAGTTTCTTTAAAATCAGGTAATGCGGTATTAAAAGCATTACTCGAAAAAGGTGTTGATGCCTATGGGATTGATACAAAAACATATCCTATCACACAATTAAAAAATGATGGATTTACCAAAGCATTTATTGCTCTACATGGGCGAGGCGGTGAAGATGGGATCACTCAAGCTATATTGAGTTACCAAAATATTCCTTATACCGGTAGCGATGTTTTGTCTTCAGCTTTAACCATGGATAAATTAAAAACTAAACTTATTTGGAAATCATCTAATTTACCGGTTGCTGAGCATGTGACGCTTGAAAAAGGGCAATCTATTTGTATTGATAGCATTATACAACAATTAGGTTTACCGTTATTTATTAAACCAAGTCATGAAGGATCAAGTGTTGGTATGAGCCGTGTTAATCAAGCGAGTGAACTAAACACTGCGATTGAACATGCATTTAAATTTGACGATTCAGTTATGGTTGAAGCGTTTTTATCTGGCTCTGAATATACGGTTGCAATTGTTGGTGATGAAGTTTTACCAACCATAAAAATTCAACCAGCAACCAACTTTTATGATTATGATGCTAAGTATTTATCAGATAAAACTCAATATTTTTGCCCTAGTGGGTTAGATGAAAAACAAGAAATGGCATTACGAGATCTCGCATTTAAAGCATATCATGCTGCTGGATGTCGTGGTTGGGGACGAGTTGATGTCATGTTTAGTGCTGATGGTAACCCTTATTTGTTAGAAGTTAATACAGCGCCAGGTATGACAGATCACAGTTTAGTGCCGATGGCAGCTAAGCAAAGAGGATGGTCTTTTGCTGATTTAGTTCTCAAAATTTTAAGTTTAGCAAAAGTTTAGATTATAAATAATAGCCGAAAGATTGATAAATATGAAAAAAGCACGGCAAGCCGCACAAAGAAAAGAGACGAAAAAAAAATCTTTTTTCATACCTGTAAATATTGAACAGTTTGTTGGCTTTTCGTTTTTTATTCTTGTTTTATTTTTAAGTGTTTGGGTTGTTATTGCAGTAAAAAATTGGGTTGATAATCCTGAGCGTGTTGTTTTATCACAATTGATATTAACTGGTGATCATGACTTTACGAATGAAGATGATATTCGTAAAGCAATATTAGAATTAGGGTTACCTAATACTTATGTAGCCCAAAATGTTGATGATATACAACAAGAAATTATGCGCCTACCGTGGATTAAACAAGTAAGTGTCCGCAAACAATGGCCAGATCGCCTAATTGTAAACATTGTTGAGTATCAACCAAGCTATATTTGGAATGATATCTTTTTATTAGATAAAGATGCTGTAATTTTTAGTGTACCAAAAGAACGGATTAAAGATGTTTTATTACCCAAACTATTTGGGCCAATAGGTAAAGAAAAACTGATTTTAGAGACTTATCATCAATTAGATGACGTTTCGACTAAATCAGCAAACAAAGATTCAACGTTATTGATTAGTGAAGCCATTGCCGATGAACGAAATGCATGGCAATTGGTTGTTAAGCAGTGTATAAAAGGTTTTTGTGTCGATAATCAAAATATTACATTAAAGCTAGGGCGAGAAAAAATAATTGAGCGATATACGCGTCTTATTCGTTTTTTCTCTGACATTCAAACTGGTTTACTCGAAAATGAAAGATTGGCTGAAGTTGATTTACGCTATGAAAATGGTATTTCAGTTAAAAAGCAAAAAATTGAGAAATAATTAGGATAACGAAGTATGAAAGCAAACGAGAAAAAGTTAGTCGTTGGACTCGAAGTTGGTACATCCAAGGTACTTGCACTTGTTGGTGAAATACTTCCTGACGGCATTATTAATATTATTGGTGTAGGTCATTGCCCATCTAAAGGTGTAGACAAAGGTGGTGTTAATGATCTTGAGTCTGTCGTAAAGTCGCTACAAAGGGCGGTAGATCAAGCCGAATTAATGGCGGATTGCCAAATATCGTCAGTATATTTAGCACTATCAGGAAAACATATTCGCTGCCAAAATGAAATTGGTATGGTGCCGATTGCTGAAGAAGAAGTTACTGCTGATGATGTTGATAATGTTGTGCATACGGCTAAATCAGTAAGAATTTTAGATGAACATCGAATTTTACACGTTATTGCTCAAGAATATTCCATTGATTTACAAGAAGGGATCAAAAATCCGATTGGTTTATCTGGCGTGCGGATGAAATCGAAAGTACATTTAATTACTTGTCATAATGATATGGCTAAAAATATTGTTAAAGCCGTCGAACGATGCGGGCTAAAAGTTGATCAACTTATTTTTTCTGGGTTGGCTTCAAGTTATGCAGTGCTTACTGATGATGAAAAAGAACTTGGTGCATGTGTGATAGATATGGGCGGAGGTACAATGGATATCTCTGTTTATACCGGCGGAGCATTGCGACATTCTGTTGTTATTCCTTATGCTGGAACGGTTGTAACTAGCGATATAGCTTATGCATTTGGTACTCCGCCTATGGACGCTGAAAGTATAAAAATTAAGTATGGCTGCGCAACGGGAACATTAGTTAGTAAAGATGAAGTTATCGATGTTCCAAGTGTTGGTGGCAGACCTTCAAGAACCTTACAACGGCAGACACTTGCAGATGTTATTGAGCCACGTTACACCGAATTATTATCTTTAGTACAAAAAGAGCTTGTTGTATTGCAAGATAATTTAAAGCAACAAAATGTTAAACATCAACTTGCTGCAGGGATTATACTTACAGGCGGAGCCGCACAAATTAAAGGGTTAGTCGAGTGCGCTGAAAAAGTATTTCAAAATCAAGTGAGGATCGGATACCCACTTAATATTTCTGGACTAACGGATTATGTACAAAAGCCTTATTGTTCAACGGCGGTAGGACTTTTGCATTATGGTAAACAAAGTATATTAAACGATGATGGTAACACGAAAGATAAATCATCAATCAAGGGATTAGCTAAACGTGTAACTGGTTGGTTTAGAAAAGAGTTTTAGCTATTTTTATATAATAATAATGCATTAACTTCGTGACTTTACTAGCGGTTATCTGTACAATATTCGCTAGGCGTTGTGTAAGTAGGCGCAAGGAATGTAAATTTGGAGAGTAATTATGTTTGAACCTATGGTTGCATCAAATGAACCAGTTATTAAAGTTATCGGTGTTGGCGGCGGCGGCGGTAATGCTGTTGAGCACATGGTTGCTGAGCACATTGAAGGTGTAGAGTTTTTTGCTGCAAATACCGATGCGCAGGCTTTGAGACGAATTAAAGTAGGTCAAACGATCCAAATCGGTGGAAATATTACGAAAGGATTGGGCGCAGGCGCTAATCCTGAAGTAGGCAAAACCTCTGCACAAGAAGATCGTGATATTATTCGTACTGCTCTTGAAGGTGCTGATATGGTTTTCATTGCTGCAGGTATGGGCGGTGGAACGGGTACTGGCGCTGCACCTGTTGTTGCTGAAATTGCAAAAGAGCTTGGTATCTTAACGGTTGCCGTTGTGACAAAACCATTTGGCTTTGAAGGCAAAAAACGCATGGCGTTTGCAGAACAAGGTATTTCTGAATTAGCAAAACATGTCGATTCATTAATTACAATCCCAAATGACAAATTACTTAAAGTATTAGGTCGTGGTGTGACATTGCTTAATGCGTTTTCTGCTGCTAATGGTGTGTTAATGGGCGCAGTGCAAGGTATTGCAGAGCTGATTACTAAACCAGGCATTATTAACGTTGACTTTGCCGATGTGCGTACCGTAATGTCAGAAATGGGTTATGCGATGATGGGATCAGGTAAAGCATCTGGTGATAATCGAGCCGAAGAAGCTGCAGAAATGGCAATTTCTAGTCCATTACTTGAAGATATTGATTTATCAGGTGCTAGAGGTGTATTAGTCAATGTAACCGCTGGATTTGATTTAAGTCTAGAAGAATTTGATACTGTTGGCCGCACGGTTCAGGCATTTGCATCAGATAATGCAACAGTCGTAGTCGGTTCGACAATAGATCCTGAAATGAGCGATGAAATTAGGGTAACAGTTGTTGCAACGGGTATTGGTATGGATAAGCGACCAGATATGAAAATGGTCCAACCTGTAGCGCCTCGTCAAACGTACCAACAACCAAGTGCGCCGGTGCAACAAGAAATTAAACCAGCTCAAGTTGTTAACGACCAGTCAGTTACAACAGTTAGCAAAGAAGATTATTTAGATATTCCTGCTTTTTTACGTAAACAAGCAGATTAATCTGAACTTATTAACCATATTTTTGTCAAAATGAGTATGTGGTAAAATCGTTATACTAAATAATGATAGGTGTGAAATGAAACAAAGAACATTAAAAAATCAAATTCAGGCAACAGGTGTCGGTTTACATACCGGTAAGAAAGTTACGCTTACATTACGCCCAGCACCTGATAACACAGGAATTATTTATCGACGAACGGATTTAAACCCTGCTGTTGACTTTCCTGTAGATGCTAAATCTGTGCGAGATACGATGCTATGTACTTGTTTAGTTAATGAAAATAACGTTAGAATTTCAACCGTTGAGCATATAAATGCCGCGTTAGCTGGCTTAGGTATTGACAATCTTATTATTGAAGTTGATGCTCCTGAGATCCCAATTATGGATGGAAGCGCAAGTCCGTTTATCTACCTATTGTTAGATGCAGGTATTGCGGAACAGACAGCTGCAAAAAAATTCCTACGTGTAAAAGAAACCGTACGGGTTGAAAATGGTGATAAGTGGGCTGAAATTAGGCCTTATAATGGCTTTAAGCTAGATTTTACTATTGATTTTAACCATCCAGCTATTAATGGTAGCTCTCAGCGTTACCAAATGGATTTTTCTTCAGAATCTTTTGTGCGTCAAATTAGTCGTGCTCGAACATTTGGTTTTATGCGTGATATTGAGATGTTACAATCAAAAGGTTTATGTTTAGGTGGTAGCCTTGATTGCGCGATTGTTGTTGACGATTATCGCGTACTAAATGAAGATGGTTTACGTTTTGAAGATGAGTTTGTAAGACATAAGATGCTTGATACCATAGGTGATCTTTATATGAGTGGTTACAATATGTTGGCAGAAGTTGTTTGTTATAAATCTGGTCACGCGTTAAATAACCAATTATTACAAGCTTTGCTTGCTAAACAAGATGCTTGGGAATTTGTAACCTTTGATGAATCAGAGCAGGTTCCACTAGCGTTATTAGAACAATCACTCGTTCTTGCTTAGTTGAGTTAATCTTTCAAGAAACGCTTTCATTGAATAAATGGAGGCGTTTTTTATTTTTGTTAAACTATAATATTGAAAATTTTATTGATTATGAAACCAAGTCATTTTTTTGCCCATCTTTCTCGACTAAAATTAATTAGTCGTTGGCCTTTAATGCGCAATGTTAGAACTGAAAATGTATCTGAACATAGTTTACAAGTTGCTTTTGTTGCCCATGCCCTTGCTATTATAAAAAATCGTAAATTTAATGGGCAGGTTAATCCAGAGCGTATTGCATTAATGGCAATGTATCATGATGTATCTGAAGTATTAACAGGTGATATGCCAACACCAACGAAGTATTATAATCCACAGATCACTATTGAGTATAAAAAAATAGAAAAAATTGCTCAAAACAAGCTTATTGATATGCTGCCAGCTGATCTTAGAGAAGATTTTAGACCTTTAATTGATGATGATTTTTATAGTGAGGAAGAAAAATCGATTGTTAAACAAGCGGATGCTTTGTGTGCTTACCTTAAAACGATAGAAGAGCTCAGTGCGGGTAATAATGAGTTTAAACTTGCAGAGCAACGACTGAATAAAACTTTGTCAGAAAGAGATAGCCCTGAAATGGACTATTTTATCGATGTATTTGTGCCAAGCTTTAGTTTATCGCTGGACGAAATTACGCTCGATGAATAAGACTAAAAACTTATTTCTTTTTGCATCTAAATATACCCTATTTTCATACTATAATAGAGGTTTACAACAAAAAAATAACGAAAAGAGTATAAATCCTTTTTTTATATATTAAGGTTAATGTCATGATAATAGATTGCTAAAATATAATAATAAGCTTTACCATTTGGCGTATTAACTGTTATTTCTTCATCTACTTTGTGACCAATCAGACTTCTAGCGACAGGGCTATCAATTGATATCCAGTTTTTTTTAGGATCGAATTCATCAGGACCCACAAGGCGATAAATTTTTTCATCACCGCGCTCATCCTCAAGTTTTACCCAAGCCCCGAAAAAAATTTTACCTTCTTGAGCAGGACTTAGCTCAACGATAGTTAATGCTTCTAAGCGTTTGGTTAAAAATCGTACACGTCGATCAATTTCACGTAAGCGCCTTTTACCATAAATATATTCCGCATTTTCACTGCGATCACCCATTGCTGCTGCTTCAGATACAGCTTGAGTTACTTTTGGTCTTTCTTCTTTCCAAAGATATTTTAATTCACGATCGAGTGCCAAATAGCCGTCTCTTGTTATATAATTACTTTTTGCCATAATTGAAATTGTTTATTTTGATTCCATTAATATAAGATAAGTGTTTATGATAAATCCTCAAATTAACCATATTATAGCAGCTGAGCTTAGCGTAAGGTCCGAACAAGTTCTAGCCGCCATCACATTACTTGATGAAGGTAGCACTGTACCATTTATTGCACGTTACCGTAAAGAAGTTACTGGCGGACTAGATGATACCCAGTTGCGGACTTTGGATAGCCGATTAAGCTATCTGCGGGAGCTCGACGACCGTAAACAAACTATTTTAAAATCAATTACTGAACAAGGTAAACTAACACCTGAACTCGAAAAAAGTATTACAACAACATTAAATAAAACTGAGTTAGAAGATCTCTATTTACCTTACAAACCCAAACGCCGTACTCGTGGTCAAATCGCTATCGAAGCGGGGCTTGAACCTTTAGCTGATAATTTGTGGCAAAATGCTCAGCTTGATCCTGAAACTGAAGCAAATAAATATCTTAATAGCGATAAAGGCATTGAAGATACTAAGTCGGCATTAGATGGCGCTCGTTATATTTTAATGGAACGTTTCGCTGAAGATGCTTCATTGCTGGCTAAAGTTCGTCACTATTTATGGAATAATGCTCATATTGTTGCGCGCGTTAATCAAGGTAAAGAAGATGACGGTGTTAAATTCCTTGACTACTTTGACCACCATGAGCTAATTGCTAAAACACCATCTCACCGAGCATTAGCGATGTTTCGTGGTCGTAATGAAGGTTTCTTACAGTTAGCACTTAATGCTGACCCGTTATCAGAAGAGCCGCCTAAAGAGAGTTACTGTGAACATATTATAACCGAGCATCTTGGTGTCTATTTCAATGATGAACTTGCTGACAAATGGCGTAAAGCCGTCATTAGTTGGACATGGCGCATTAAAATTTTAATGCACATGGAAACAGAACTCATGACAACTTTGCGAGAGCGAGCTGAGGAAGAAGCTATTAATGTTTTTGCTGCAAACTTACACGATATGCTAATGGCGGCTCCAGCTGGTATGAAAGTAACAATGGGTATGGATCCCGGCTTGCGTACTGGAGTTAAGCTTGCAATTGTTGATACGACAGGAAAACTCGTTGCTACAGAAACAATTTATCCACATACCGGTCAGGCAGACAAAGCCGCGATGATTGTTGCTGCGTTATGTATTAAATATCAAGTTGAACTTGTTGCAATTGGTAATGGCACTGCATCACGCGAAACAGAGCGTTTCTTTATTGATTTACAGAAAAAGTATCTTGACGTAAAAGCACAAAAAGTTATTGTTAGTGAGGCTGGAGCATCTGTCTATTCTGCATCAGAACTTGCCGCGCAGGAGTTTCCTGATCTTGACGTATCTATCCGTGGAGCCGTCTCAATTGCACGCCGCCTACAAGATCCGTTAGCTGAACTAGTTAAAATTGATCCTAAATCAATAGGGGTTGGTCAATATCAACATGATGTAAGCCAAACACAGCTTGCCAAGAAGCTTGATGCAGTGGTTGAGGACTGCGTTAATGCTGTTGGTGTTAATCTTAATACAGCTTCAGTTATGCTACTATCTCGTATTGCTGGTTTGAATAAAATCATTGCACAAAATATTGTTGATTACCGTAATGAAAATGGTCAATTTATTGATCGAAAACAGTTATTAAAAGTATCTCGTTTAGGGCCAAAAGCATTTGAACAGTGTGCTGGTTTTTTACGTATCATGAATGGAAAAAATCCACTTGATGCTTCAGCCGTTCATCCCGAAGCTTATCCTGTTGTAGAAAGAATTCTTACTACAATAAATAAACCGTTAAAAGAGATAATGGGTGATTCAACCATACTTAAATCATTAAAGGCGGTAGACTATACTGATTCAGATTTTGGGATCCCAACGGTCACTGATATTATTAAAGAGTTAGATAAGCCAGGGCGAGATCCACGGCCTGAATTTAAAACAGCTCAGTTTACTGAAAATGTTGAAACGATGAATGATCTTAAAATTGGCATGATCATGGAAGGCGCTGTAACGAATGTAACAAACTTTGGTGCTTTTGTTGATATTGGTGTACATCAAGATGGTTTGGTTCATATTTCAGCATTATCTGATAAATTTGTAGAAGATCCAAGAACCGTAGTTAAAACAGGTGATATTATTAAAGTTAAGGTTATTGAAGTCGATATTGCCCGTAAACGTATTGCATTATCAATGCGACTTGATGATTCTGCTGTTAGTAATAAAAATAGTGAGCAACCCCGCAAGGAAGCTAAGGTAATTAGCCCTAAACCTTCCCCGATGTCGACAAATAGTGCAATGGGCAATGCCTTTGCTGCTGCGTTTAAGAAGAAATAACAAGATGAAAAAAGCGATCCCAAACACATTTAAGTTACCTGTATATGCATATGATGTAATATCAGTTTGCTCTATAGAGCAACTTCTTGATTGTTATAGACAAGCTAAAATTAAAAATTTACCCATTTTAATTTTAGGTGAGGGGAGTAATACGCTTTTTACTGAAGATTTTGACGGAATTGTTATTATTAACAGAATTAAAGCAATAACGGTTACGGAGGATAGCGATTATTGGTTTATTCATGTTGGCGCGGGTGAAATCTGGCATCAATTAGTTTCCTACTTAATCGATAGCAATATTCCAGGGCTTGAAAACTTAGCATTGATTCCTGGCTGTGTTGGCTCTGCGCCAATTCAAAATATTGGTGCTTATGGCGTTGAATTCGAAAAATTTGCCCATTTCGTTGAACTTGTCGAATTGGCGACAGGTAATGTGATTCGGGTAAAAGATGGTAAGTATGGTTATCGTGAAAGTATTTTTAAATCGCAATATCTTGAGGGATATGTTGTTGTTGGTGTCGGTTTAAAACTTATAAAACAGTGGCAACCCATTCTTGAATATGGCGAATTAAAGAACTTTGATCCAAATACAGTTACAGCGAGAGTTATTTTCGATAAAGTATGTGAAGTTCGCCGTAGTAAACTTCCTGATCCCAATATACTTGGTAATGCGGGTAGTTTTTTTAAAAATCCGGTTATTGATAAAGTTCAATATGACGCATTAATTGAATATTATCCTAATATGCCGGCATATCCTCAAGCGAATGGACAAGTAAAACTTGCGGCAGGTTGGTTAATTGATCAGTGTGGTTTAAAAGGATATCAAATCGGTGGCGCTGCTGTGCATGATAAACAGGCTTTAGTTCTTGTGAATAAAGGTAATGCAATAGCACAAGATGTGGTTGATTTATCTCGTGTAGTAATAAATACTGTGCAGCAAAAATTTAATATTCATTTATCTCCTGAAATTCGATTTATGAATAAGCAAGGAGAAATAAATCCTAATTTATTACTGCCTTAATAACATTGTTCAACTATACCCAAAGTAATTTAATATGAATCAAGTTACTTTTGGGGTGTTAATTTTTTTATATTTAGAGATAGTCAGATGGGCGCTCGTTCGTATTCTTTCCCGATTTTGTTAACAAGTTTATTATTTGTAACAATTTCTCTTTCAACACTCAATACCCAAGTACCCCTTTGGCTTGTGCATAATGAGTTTCCGGTGTGGCAAATTGGTGTTGTTGGTTCTAGTTATTTTATCGGTAACTTAGTTGGTACTATTATGGCAAACTGGGTTATTGGCAAGTTTAACGCTAAAAGGACCTATAGTTATGTCTGTATTTTATTTGCATTAGCAACATTAGGGCTAAGTTTGGCAATTGATTTTTATAGTTGGTCATTTTGGCGATTTATTATTGGTATTGCTTGCGCTATAACATGGGTTATTGTTGAAAGTTGTATTCTTGTGACCGGAACGGTTAAAACGAGAAGTAAAATGTTAGCTGTCTATATGACAACGTATTATCTAGGGACGGTACTTGGTCAGGCTTTATTACGTTATTTTCCGGCGAATGTACTGTATTTTGGTTTAGTTATCTCAATATTGATGGCATTAGCTGCATTATTTATTTTATTGACTCATTATAAACTGCCAAAAAAGAAAAAGAATTCATTCAATCTAATGCCAATGCTAATAAACAAGCAAGCAAGATTAGGCCTAGTTGGATGCGTTATTGCAGGAATGATAATTGGTTCAATCTATTCATTGCTACCAGCTTATTACTCCCATTTAGGTTATGATGATAGTCAAGTTGCTAATTGGATGATTTTACTTATTGCATCGGGTGTTATTGCTCAATTTCCTGTCGGATGGTTTGCCGATAAATATGGTAAACATATTCTACTTTTACTGGAAATGGTCATCGCGGTTATTGCTTGTTTTATGCTAATCATCGATTTTTTACCGATCTTGGCAACGATTATTCTCGGGGCTACGATTTATACCGTTTATCCTATTTCGATGGCTTGGGCATGTGAATGTGTTAGAAAACAAGATATTGTGGTAATGAATCAAACCATGTTATTGGTTAACACATTAGGGAGCTTGATTGCTCCCGCAATTATTGCATTGGTAATGGATAAATTAGGTAATAGTTATCTGTTTATTAGCTTTATCATTATTTCGGTTTATTTTGTTTGGTTATTATTGAAAGGTTTAATAAAAAATAGGGAGCATCGTTATGCGGGATCTTTCTAATCCCCTTAAAGTTATTGATTTATTATCTGATGGACAGTTTCATTCAGGTGAAGAGCTTGCCACTATTTTTGGTATCACTCGTGCTGGTATAAATAAGTATATTAAACTAATTCGAGATTGGGGGATCGCAGTTACATCTATTCAGGGTAAAGGTTATCAATTGGTGTATCCCTTAGATTTATTAAAATATGACAATATTGCCAATCATTATCGGCAATATACACAGCAGCAAGTTGGACTGGAAGTCGTTCCCGTTATTGATTCAACTAACCAATATTTATTAAATAAGATAACTAGCTTATTATCTGGCGAGGCATGCGTTGCTGAGTATCAACAAGCAGGTAGAGGGCGAAGAGGTCGACAGTGGTTTTCACCATTTGGTAGTAACTTATATCTATCAATGTATTGGCGATTAGAGCAAGGACCTGCAGCTGCGATGGGACTAAGCTTAGTTATCGGAATTGTCGTTGCGAAAGTTTTACGAAATCTATCAGGTCAAAATATTAAAGTAAAGTGGCCTAATGATCTGTATCTTGATGATAAAAAATTAGCAGGTATTTTAGTCGAAATTACGGGTAAGACAGGTGATGTAGCTCATATTGTTATGGGGGTTGGAATAAACTTAAGTATGCAAAACCCCGATCAACAAATTGTTAATCAAGCGTGGTCTAATTTAGGAAATATTGATAGAAATTTGCTCGTTGCAAACTTATTATTTCACTTACGTGATGCGTTAGTTTGTTTTGAAAAAAATGGTTTTTCGGCATTTTTAGGCGAGTGGAGCGCTATTGATAACTTCATTAATCGAGCAGTAAAACTCATTATTGGCGAGACAATTATTAAAGGAATTTGTCGAGGGATTAATGAACAAGGTGCTTTATTACTTGAACGAGATGGTAAAATAATTCCCTATATCGGCGGTGAAATATCATTGCGCGCTGATAAATAATTAAAGCATTAAAAATATTAATGCTTTGTTGCACTTCCAGCACTTTTTAAATCTTGGTAAATGTAGTGTTTATAACTTTCTACTAATTTTTGGTCTGCACAATCATCTAATTTTCCATCGCATAAATAGCGCATAGCAACATTTGCTTTATAAAAATCGGAATATCTTACACCTGATTTTTCTAAAATTAGTCCACTGATCAAAGACGCATCAGTCAGCTCATTATGCTCAAGCTCAATAGGATAATTGCTTGATAAAGTGTACTGAGTTAAGTAATCAGCTTGTTTAAGTTGGGTTTTATAGTCTCCAGCCCAACCTAAATTAGGTTGGTGATCACCGAAATATACAAACAGTGTCGGGTTATTTCTTTGTTTTATATAATTATTAAAGTCTTTTGTTGCTAAGTTTAGCTGTTTTAATTTATTTAAATAATCATTAAATCTACCAACAAATTGTTGATCTGCGATATCTTTACTTAGTTGAGCGTTATCGGCGTAGTTTGGGTCATAAGGGCCATGTTCATTCATCGATAAGACAAAAATAAAAAGGGGCTTATCTGTATGAGTTTCTAAAATAGTTTTAACATTATCAAGCAATTCTTGAGTCGGGATTTTCCATAAATTTTCATCTTTAGATGCCTGATACCCTAAGTCTTGCGGCATAAAAAATTGTTGCATACCAAATGAAGTATAAGATGGCCCAGCATTATAATTGCCGTAACCCATTGGTGAGAGAACCACCGTATAATAGCCATTATCATTTAATTCTTTAAATAAACTTGTTTGGACATGAGGGGCAACTGTATAGTAAACAGAGTTCTTACGAAAAGAAAAATCGTTGCTATTTAGCCCTGTCAGTATCGCAAATTCAGTCAACCAAGTACCACCTCCAAATGTTTGTACACGCATTAAGTTACTATTTGGCTGAGAGAACATGTCATACCTGGGCACATTACTTGATTGGATATTAAATAATTGTGGGTTTACGGTTGATTCTTGTAAGAAAACAACAATATCTGGTTTTTTATTTGGTATAAGAGCCGTATTGTTAGTTTTATTATCAATAGCTGATGACTTTTCTAAGAAATAGTTTGATGTGCTATTATAATAAGGTGGCTCATAAGACATTTGATTAGATGAAATAAATAGATTTGCAATCGTTCCTCGCCCTTTAGGTAAGAATTGTTGCCATAGTGAATTAGTCTGTTCTTGCTTACTAATATAAATTGTGGTTATCAGTAAAACGGCTGATAAAATAAGACATACCCATCGTAACTTATGGCTAATTCGTGTCTTTGACCAAAAAAGATAAAAATTAATAACTAAAAAGATAAACAGTGTCACTAGATAAAACAATGCACTTGGATAGTGTATAAGCGTTGAAAAATTTTCTGGATCGCTTGCAACATAAAAATCAGGGAAGAATAATCTTTCTTTATAAAAATGAACTTTTATCTGGTTAAGTAGTTGTAGACAGATGATTAATGAGCTGGCGATAACTAATGATAAGGTTGTTCTACGTGTAATAAATACAAAAAATAATGTTAACGAAATATAGAAACTAAAAGAGATAATGGCAAAAATTGAAAAACCAACAGCGTTCGAACAAATAATCACCGCAGCAAGAATAATTAAGCCTGCATAAATTTTTTTTAAAAGATGAAATATTTTGTTCACAATATATGGTTCTAATTAGACTATAATGGTTGCATCATAGCACATATTATAAAATGTTTATAAGTAGTGTTTGTCTCCTCTTACGTTATATTTTCGATTTAATCATTAGACCCGTGTTTTAAAATGAGATAGCAAGTTATTGATTAATTAAAAATGGATATGGACATGATAGAAATAGAAAATGCTAGATATAAAATTAGTGATTATATGACGTTTTTTATACCTAATTTAGTGATAAAGAAAGGTGAGAGCTTTGCTTTTGTCGGCAATAACGGTAGTGGTAAATCAACGCTCGCAAAGTCGCTAGCTAATGAGCAACAATTATTATCCGGTGATGCTTGTAATCAATTTTCTCGCGTTGCGCATATCTCATTTGAATTATTACAAAAATTGGTTGATGATGAATGGAAAAAAAACAATACTGATCTGCTTAGCGAGGATGAAGATGATACAGGGCTAACAACGGCTCAGGTTATTCAAGAAAATATATCAAATGACGATTTATGTAAAAAATTAGCCAATCAGTTTGGGATTGAACACTTGCTTAATCGCCGTTTTAAGTACTTATCGACTGGTGAAACGAGAAAAACGTTATTATGTCGAGTCTTGATGTCAAAGCCTGAACTGTTGATTCTTGATGAACCTTTTGATGGCCTTGATACTAAATCTCGTCACCAACTTACGTTATTATTAGCGGATTTGTCTCAACAGGGGCTAACATTGGTATTGGTGCTTAATCGATTTAATGATATTCCTGAGTTTGTTCAGTTTATAGGCGTTATCGCTGAGTGTCAGTTAATCAAAGTTGGGAACCAAAGTGCTATCTTGCAAGATGAAGTTATAAAAGCGTTTGCTAATATAGAAACACTAAATAGCATACATTTGCCGGGGCCTGATGAATTACCCATTCAATTAACTGATGAACTACCAAGAGTTATTTTGAATCATGGCTATGTACAATATAATGAAACTCCCGTTCTTAGCGATTTGAATTGGCGGGTAAATGCGCAAGAGAATTGGCAAATAGTTGGTCCCAATGGTGCAGGGAAGTCAACCCTACTTAGCTTAATTACCGGTGATCATCCACAAGGGTATAGTAATGATTTAACATTATTCGGGCGTAAGCGTGGCTCAGGTGAAACAATTTGGGATATTAAAAAGCATATAGGTTATGTGAGTAGTAGCCTTCACCTTGATTATCGGGTAAGTATCAGTGTCAAAAATGTTTTATTGTCTGGCTATTTTGATTCTATTGGTATTTATTGTGCGACAAGTGATCGGCAAAGTAAATTGGCTGATGAATGGCTTGCTCTACTTAACCTAAGTCATAAGGCAAACCAGCCATTCCAATCACTATCTTGGGGGCAGCAACGTTTAGTTTTAATAACCCGAGCATTAGTTAAACATCCTACGTTATTAATATTAGATGAGCCTTTACAAGGTCTTGATCAATTAAATCGAGAGCTAGTAAAACGTTGGATTGATTTGTTAATTGAAAATGGATATAGCCAACTATTATTTGTATCTCATCATGTAGAAGATGCTCCGTCTTGTATTACGCACCGACTAACATTTGTTCGCTCACCGGACAATAGTTATAAATATGATTTCGAAAAATTATCAGTGACTAGTTAGGGAATTACTATCAAATTTATCAATAAAAATAGGGAAAAAATTTATTTCAGTCCCATTTAAAATAGATTTATAAATACATTTTTAATCCTAAGGTATTGATAAACGAGGGGCTGGCACAATTAATAAAGTTATCCCCGTCGCCTGTGGATAACTTTGTGAATAGTTTCTTTAAAAGGGTGGTGATCGTCGGGAATAGCTAGCTTTACTCTAGTTTGCTTAGATAGTAAACATAAAAAATCAAATTGTTATTAATCAATGTGTTATAATAAAGCAAGCATGCATTCTATAATATGATTAATCTATTTTTTACGTAACTAAGCAAAAAATGAATAAATCTGAAAGGTCAAGTCCTTTTGGGGATAAATTTTATTAATTGGTAATAATGATATAACAGAGATGGGTATAAAAATATGAGAAATTTTAAATTGTGTTCTGAGTTCAAACCCGCAGGGGATCAGCCTGAAGCCATAAAAAAAATTAATCAGAATTTAGAAGATGGTATTGCTCATCAAACTTTACTCGGTGTTACCGGATCGGGCAAAACCTTTACTATGGCAAATGTTATAGCTACCCACAATCGTCCAACTGTTATCCTTGCACCAAATAAAACGTTAGCTGCACAGCTGTATGGGGAAATGAAAGCATTTTTTCCTGATAATGCGGTGGAGTATTTTGTCTCATATTACGACTATTACCAGCCTGAATCATACGTGCCATCTACCGATACTTTTATTGAGAAAGATGCCTCTATTAATGAACATATTGAACAAATGAGGTTATCCGCAACTAAATCACTTTTGGAACGAAGAGATGTCGTGATTGTTGCATCAGTTTCAGCTATTTATGGCCTAGGCGCACCAGAAACCTATATGGCAATGATCCTTCATTTAACGAAAGGAACTATTACCGATCAACGCTCTATTTTAACGCGATTAGCAGAAATGCAATATAAGCGTAATGATATCGGTTTTAATCGTGGTACTTTTCGAGTTCGGGGGGATGTTATTGATATTTTCCCTGCAGATTCAGATACTTTAGCTGTTAGAGTAGAATTATTTGATGATGAAGTTGAGAAAATAGTGCTGTTTGATCCTTTAACTGGAAGCGCTGTTAATGAAGTTTCCCGAATTACAGTTTATCCAAAAACTCACTATGTTACCCCTCGTAATATATTGGATAATGCAGTTGCACAAATTAAACAAGAGCTTTCGGAAAGACAAAAAATATTGCTAACTGAAAACCGTTTATTGGAAGAGCAACGTTTAACCCAGCGAACGCTATTTGATATAGAAATGATGTCAGAATTAGGTTATTGCTCTGGTATTGAAAACTATTCACGTTACTTAGCACAGCGTCAGCCTGGTGAGCCTCCAGCAACATTATTTGATTATTTACCTGCAGATGGATTGCTATTTATTGATGAGTCGCATGTCGGCGTACCGCAAATCGGTGCGATGTATAATGGCGATCGTTCTCGTAAGCTAAATTTAGTTGAATATGGCTTTCGTCTACCATCTGCTTTAGATAATCGACCATTAAAATTCACTGAATTTGAGAAAATTATGCCTCAAACAATTTATGTTTCAGCAACTCCTGCGAAATATGAAATTGAAAAATCAGGTAATGAAATTATTGAGCAAGTAGTAAGGCCGACAGGATTGCTTGATCCTGTTATTGAGGTGAGGCCAGTTATGACACAAGTTGATGATCTACTTTCAGAAATAAAACAACGTATACAACTGAGTGAGCGCGTTTTAGTCACGACTCTCACAAAAAAAATGGCTGAGAATTTGACTGATTATTTTTCTGAACATGGCGTTAAAGTCAAATATTTACATTCAGATATTAATACCGTTGAGCGCATGGAGATTATTCGCGATTTACGTTTAGGTGAAGTCGATGTATTAGTTGGGATCAACTTATTAAGAGAAGGGCTAGATATACCCGAGGTCTCTTTAGTCGCGATTTTAGATGCTGATAGGGAGGGTTTTTTGCGTTCCACTAGTTCACTGATTCAAACGGTCGGGAGAGCTGCTCGTAATGTCAATGGTAAGGCAATTTTATATGCCGATAAGATAACACCTGCGATGAAAAATACGATTGATGAAACCGCTAGACGAAGGGCTAAACAACAAGAATTTAACCAAGAGCATAATATTACACCAACCTCGGTCAAAAAACAGATTCAAGATATTCTAGAGGCAGGACTTAGCACCAAAAAATCGACGAGTAAGATTAAGATATTTGAACCAGGTAAGAATTATGAATATGTTTCAATAAAAGAGGTTCAAGCAAGAATCAAAGAGCTAGAGGTTATGATGTATGAGGCTGCTAAAAATCTCGAATTTGAAAGGGCGGGCGTGCTTAGAGATGAAATTAATAAGTTGAGAAGTGATTTTGTTACGCTATCTTGATATTGTTTAATTCAAATTGTCTATTAAGTACAATTTTGCTAGTATGTCGCCGATAATTAACGAATAGAGGAAATAAGATGGACATGACTAAGGATATTATACAAATTGACGTTGATCCGGTTATAATTAAAAAAATGTCATTTATTGGTACAATTCACAAAATTTTTGGTGTATTAGCGATTATTGCGGGTGGCCTTACTTGCTTTGGTATAATTACCGCCATATTCGGCGTACCTTATATCATCGCGGGTATAAAATTATTTAAATCAGGTAGCTCATTTTCTTATGCAGCATATTCTAATGATGGCAAGTTTTTAAGAGAGGCGATAATTAATTTAGCGTCTTTTTGGTTATTTAATTTAATTGCAATGGCAGCAACAATTGTTTTTTATATATTTTTTATCATTATACTAATGATAGCAGTGAGTGCCAATAGTAGCAGCTATTATTACTAAATTAGCATTTAAGATAAGGTCATAATAGAGTGAAAATTACACGAATTGATCCTGATGAGCGTTGGTCAGAAGCAACTATTTTTAATGGTGTCATATACTATACTAGTGTCCCAGCTAATCTAGTTAATGATGCTTATGAGCAAACAAGAAGTACGTTGAGTGAAATTGATAAAATATTAGCTCGAGCGAATAGTGATAAAACACAAATTTTAGATGCAACTATTTTTATAGCGGATAAAGCTGATTTCCCTGCGATGAACAGAGCATGGGATGAATGGGTTGTAAAAGATAAAGCGCCAGTGCGTTGCACAGTTCAAAGCGGTTTAATGAACGATAAGTACAAAGTCGAAATTAAAATTGTTGCGGCTGTAAACGTGTAGTGAAAACAAAAATAGGCTCTGCTATTTATTAGCAGAGCTGATAATTTTAGAATGAAGCGGTATCTTGGAACAGGCCGACTTTAAGATCGGTTGCTTGATAAATCAATTTACCATCAACAAAAACTTCACCGTCACCAATTCCCATAATCAGTTTACGGTTAATAACTCGTTTAAAGTGAATTTTATAGGTAACTTTTTTTGCTGTTGGTAATACTTGTCCAGCAAGTTTAACTTCACCAACACCTAATGCACGACCTTTACCTTTACCACCAAGCCAGCCAAGGTAAAAACCAACTAATTGCCACATTGCATCAAGACCTAAACAACCAGGCATTACAGGATCATTTTTGAAGTGGCATTTAAAAAACCATAAATCAGCATCAATATCAAGTTCTGCTTCAACGTAGCCTTTTTCATATTTACCACCTTGCTCGTTCATTTCAACAACGCGATCCATCATTAACATTGGCGCCGCAGGCAATGGTGGCCCATCAATACCAAATAGTTCGTTATTACCTGATTTAATTAGATCTTCTTTTGTATAAGATGATTTGCGTTCAAAAGTCATAAGTAACCTTTATTAGTTATATCATTAAAAAATTAGCGTACAAGTGTAAGCTTAATTATTGGCTTTTGCAATGTTATTTGCGCCATTTGTTGAACCAACCAGTTGGTCTTCTTTCTTGATTCATCATTAATTGAATTCGCGTTTGAATCAATTTATATAAGCTTATTGTTGTATCATCGCGATAAGGTATTCCGGTAAGTAAATAAAGCGCCTGCGTAACATTATCAACCGTCCAAATAGAAAACTTACCATTCTTAATCGCTTCGACAATTTCATCACTCAAACATAGATGACGTTGATTACTTGATGGAATAATCACGCCCTGTTGACCAGTTAACCCTTGATGCTGACAAACTGCAAAAAAACCGGCTATTTTATCATTTACGCCACCTATCGCTTGAACTCTGCCAAATTGATCCACTGAGCCTGTTACAGCAAGCTGTTGATCGATAGGTTGGCCAGCTAAGGCACTAATTAAAACACATAAGCCTGCAAGTGATGCACTATCTCCATCAACTTCATTATAAGATTGCTCAAAAACTAAAGAGGCAGAAAAGGGCAATTGATGAGTGATCGCAAATTCAGCAGTAATAAATGATTGCATTATCATCATACCTTTTGAGTGAATATTACCTGCTAATTCATTTTTACGCTCAATATCAATAAATTCACCATCGCCAAAATGGATCAAACAGCTTAATCGTGTTGGTTCACCAATAGCCTTTGGATAACCAGGATATTCAATGACTGATAAACCATTTATCTGGCCGATGATCTGTTCTTGAGTATTAATAATAATTTGATTGGTGAATATAGCATCTCTAAATCGATCAACTAAGTAACTTTCCCGCCAATTTTTTTGTGCTATCGCATTTTTTACTGCAACTAAATCAATAGCATTTTCTGCTATTTGTGCTGCGTTAGTTAATTGTGTATTTAGCCAGTCAGGAGATAATGGTAGATAGCTTTGATCTTCCGTATACTTAACACCTTCTTTAATTAACTCACTAAAGGCAGTGTTATCAATTGGCGGAAGCTGCTGGTAATTAGCTAAAAATCGTAGGTAAGATGACCATTTTTTAATATCTTCATCTGATTTAACTAATAAATCATTTTCGAGCTCTGCGTATAGAGCACTATCGTAAAATTCAGGATCAAAGTCTTGAAGATCAGCCATACTAAGCCTATCGCCAACTAAAATAATACGTAGATCGAGAGGCATTGGCGGAATTGTTATTGGCAGAGGGTTGGAATCATCAGTAGAAAACCATTGATATTCACTACTTAATACCATATTTTTTAAGCGTAACCAAATAGCTGGCTGTGAAAGTAAGGTGCGTAATCCTAATATCAAAACGCCACCATTAGCATTATGGACTAAGCCTGGTTGTAGCTTAAAGGTATCATCTTCTGGCTGTCTTAAGCAGCCGAATAAATTTTCATTATCAACTAACGATGAAAATAAGCAATTATCGATTGCTGAAAAATTATCCTGCTTACTTTTAGCGGGCGCTAAAGTAACTTTACGCTCATAAATATGATAAGCAAAACCATAATCATTAGCTGGTAGCATTGATTTTATTGAATTGTGTAATAATGAGAATACTAACTGGCTTTCTGGCGCTTTTAGTAGCATAAACTTAGGATGATAAGGTTTCCTAATCTCTGGGCATAGCAAAGACAAGGTTGACTGCACTCGTGGCTGAAGTGTCAGTAGATCCGTTTCAAGTGTTAAATCTTGTAGTAATGATGAAATATGTTCTAAATTAGGCTGAGTTTCTTGCCAGGATAGTTGTTTAATTGTCAAAGTCGTATTCTTTATGTAAATTTAAAAGATTAACTAATTGAACAATTATATCTGATTTTTAATCGTTTTAATATCTTTGCTAAGATAATTTATATAACAGATAAGAGCATATTTAATAAGAGGTTCTCTTCTTTGATGTTTATCTTATATTTAAATAAATCATGTTGTTACATGATTTATTTTAGTCGGGGCTTACTGGTCTATTTTAATAATTAAAAATTTACGGCAAAATTGTTGAAAATCAGTTAAACTACTTGCTATTAATCACAGCGACTAAATTCACATCATTACTATTTTATGGTCAAACTTAAACATAATTCATGGCATGACGATCGCACCTCACAAATCGTAAGCTGGGGGCACTGGTTTGCACTATTTAATATTTTTTTAGTGATTATTTTAGGTAGTCGCTATCTTTTTATTGCTGATTGGCCTCAAACTTTACTTGGTCGATTTTATGCAATAATCAGCTGTATTGGTCATTTCAGTTTTTTAACATTTATTGCATATTTAATTTTACTCTTTCCATTAAGCTTCTTTATTCATTCGTCTAAATGGCAACGAATCATTGCTGTCATTGTTGCAACAATAGCGATTACAATATTACTTATTGATATTGAAATTTTTTCTATTTTTAGAATGCACTTAAATTTTGCGATATGGCAGATTCTAACATCACCAGATGATAGCAATGTCTTAAGCGCACAGTGGCAGAAGTTATTTATTTTTGTTCCTTTTATTTTATTACTAGAAACTATTTTTGCAATTTGGAGCTGGCGTAAACTACGTAGCTTAACGAAACGGCGCAAATATTGTAAACCTGTTATTGCAACTTTTATTCTCTGTTTTTTATTTTCTCATCTGATCCATATTTGGGCTGATGCCAATTTTTATCGTCCAATCACCATGCAGCGTTCTAGTTTACCGATTTCTTATCCTCTTACCGCAAGGCATTTGTTAGAGCGTTATGGGTTTATTAACCAAGGAAATTACGAATCACGTATTAAACAAGAGGGTAATCCTTTTGCAATCGCGATTGAATATCCATTAAGTAAAATTAACTATCAGCGTCAAGAGCTACCTTATAATATTTTAATTATTGTGACAGATGATTGGGATCAAAATAATCAGCTCAAAAATATGCCGTTACTTAGTGAGTTTGCTAAGCAAAATATCCAATTTACTAATCATTTTAGTGCAAGTAATACATCATCTCTTGGCGAGTTTTCTTTGTTTTATGGCTTAGATCCGAACTATTATAATAGTATTTTAGCCAGTCATAAACCCTCTGCATTTATTGAAACACTCACTAAGCAGCGATATAGTTTAGGTTTATTTTCATCAGATGGATTTGAGGAGCCACTATATCGCTATGCATTATTATCTAATTTTTCTATGCCAACTGAGACTAAAAAACAGTCTTATTTGGCAACCAGTGACTTATGGCTATCTTGGTACCAAGATCAGCAAAATGTCGCAAATGGCTCTGCTTGGTTTTCTATTATTCAGTATAAAAATCTGCCAAAAACTAATTCCCGTAAGCAGCAAAAAGATCTTGATGATGCGATAGCTAACGTTATTGGTGCAATAAAAGCAAGTAAAGAAATGGAGAGGACTATTGTGATTATTACGGCAAGCAATAATCAGCCATCAACCAATAATGATGAATTTAATCGCCAACAGCTAAATGTTCCTTTAATTGTTGCATGGCCAAATAAAAGCTCAAAAATTATTACCGCCCCGACATCACACGTTGATATTATACAAACGCTTATGCAAGATGCTTTAAATGTTACTACCACGCCAAGACAATATAGCCAAGGTGAAAACTTATTCGTACCTAATGGACGAAAATGTCTAATTGGTGGCACTGAAATTGATATCATGGCCCTGTGTGAAGATAAAACAGTTTTAATTGATAATTCAGGTCACTATAGAATTTATGATTTAGATAATCGATTGAAAAAAAATGAAAAACTAGGTCTTTCTAGCTTCTTACAGCTTGTAACGGAAAATCGACGATTTATGGTAACAAATTAATATTTATTCTTTCAATTATAAAAAGATGTTTACCTAGATTTAATACTAATTTTAGACATAAAAATAAATAGTTTTTGGAGTATAAAATGATTATTGGCAATATAGAGCATTTGAATTTAGTTCCATATTTACCGGCAAAGTTACAACATGCTATTGAATATATTAGAGATAATGTAAATAGTAATACCCCAACTGGTAAATATGAAATTGAAGGTGAAAAAGTCTTTTTTATGGTGTCTGAAAATATTCCAAGACAAAGGCAAGATGCAAACCCAGAATATCATAAAAAATATATCGATATTCAAATTGTATTAGAGGGTGAAGAGGGAATGGCTATCTCAACATTAGCTCCACATACAGAAATTACTGAAGATAATATCGCAAGTGGTGATATTGCTTTCGTTAAAACGCCAGATGAGGAAACAATTTTTGTTGCTCATCAAAATGATTTTGTTATCTTCTATCCAGGTGAAGTACATAAACCACTTTGTGTTGTCGATGGCAAATTGGCCAAAGTTCGTAAGGTTGTAGTTAAAGTAGATGTAAATTATTTATAATTCCGATAAACATACTCTTATAATATGGTAGGTTAAATAATGACAACAAATATTGCAATAATTGGCGAGTGTATGATTGAACTGTCAATTAAACAAGATTCCACATCGAGAAGTTTTGGTGGTGATACGTTAAATACTTCTGTTTATCTTGCGCGGCTATTAGCACAAGAACCGTTTACTATTAATTATGTGACAGGACTTGGAACCGATCCTTTTAGCCAAGAGATGATTGATATATGGCAAAAAGAAGATATAAATACGGATTTAGTCCAACGTTTGAGCGATAAAATGCCGGGTCTTTATTCTATTGTTACAGATAATACTGGCGAGCGATCATTCTATTATTGGCGTAATGATGCTGCAGCAAAGTTCTGGTTGCAAACTGAACAGACAGTTCACGTTTGCCAAAAAATTAGTCAATGTGATTATGTTTACCTTAGTGGCATTAGTATTGCAATTTTAGATTCCGACAGTATTTTAAAATTACTTGAGCTATTAAGAAAAGTTAAACAAAATGGGGGTAAAGTTATTTTTGATAATAACTATCGCCCGCGTTTATGGTCGAGTATTGAACTCGCTCGCAGTGTATACGCAGATATTTTAGCTTGTACTGATATTGCTTTTTTAACGCTTGATGACGAAGATCTCTTGTGGGGGAAAGCGCCTTATGAAGACGTTATTGCTAGAACAAAACAATATGGTGTTAGCGAAATTATCATTAAACGTGGTAGTGAAAGTTGTATTGTCGATGCTAAAGAAGGACGTTTTGATATTCCAGCTAATAAAATTGCCAAAGATAAAGTGATTGATACAACAGCAGCCGGTGATTCGTTTAGCGCAGGTTATCTTGCCGCAAGGTTAACAGGGGCAAGTCCTGACAAATCAGCTAAACAGGGCCATTTAGTTGCGGGAACGGTAATTCAGTATCGTGGCGCGGTTATTCCACTTGATGCTACACCAAAACTATTGTAGTTCATTTTAATCACACTTTAATCAGCTTAAAATACTAAGATGGTAACTATCCATCTTAGTTATAAATCAATTATATTTTTCACTATTATTTATCAAATCATTCAGATTATGGTACTCTTATCGGTTCTTATTTTGTATATCCACCTATTTAATTGTAATCTATCATGAAATTACCTAGACTATCTCTATTATCTCAAATTTGTATTACACATTTAATTAGTCATATTCATATGTTGGTATTACCGGTTTTAATGCCTGTAATGTTACTAGGAAATAGTGATATTGACTTTATCCAAATTGGTTTTGCTATTAGTGTATTTAATATTGTTTCTGCAGTTGTCCAAGCGCCTGTTGGTTTTTTTGTGGATCGGATAGGGCCCAAGCGAGTATTAATTACAGGGCTAATCGTTGGTAGTTTAAGTTTCTTATCATTAGGGTTTATCAGTCATTACTACTGGCTCGTTATTGCTATGGCGATAGCAGGTGTTGCGAATGCTGTTTACCATCCAGCAGATTATGCACTATTATCACAAAATGTGGCAGAAAAGCGAATGGGCAGAGCATTTTCATTACACACTTTTAGTGGTTATATCGGCTTTGCTGTTACACCAACACTAATGCTAACTGTTAGTTCACTTTATAATGTTCAGATGGCATTTATGGTTAGTGGCATAATTGGGCTTATTGCCGCCGCAATTCTTTATCCAAAAGCGGGTAATGAGCCAATTAAAAAAGATCATAGTAAACCACCTATTGATAAATCAACGTCAGCAGCTGTAGCGAATAAATTACCTCTAATTACCCCTGCTATCTTTCTAATGTTAGTACTATTTTTATTACTCAGCTTAAGTGGAAGCTCGATCCAAAACTTTTCTGTTTCAGCTTTAGTAAAAGGCTATTCTATTTCGTTAGCTGATGCAAATATTGCCTTAACCGCATTTTTATTGATGGGCTCAATTGGTGTATTAGCCGGTGGCCAACTTGCCGATTATTCAAATCGTCATGGATTAATTGCGGCCGGTGCATTAGTGATAACTGCTTTACTCGCCTTATTTATTGCGATATCGCCTATTTCATCAACGATTATTATTACTTTAATCATTGGTTTAATGGGGTTTTTATCGGGTATTATCGCGCCATCGCGTGATATGCTAGTTCGAAATGTGTCGCCGAAAGGGGCTGAAGGGCGTGTATTTGGTATTGTCTCAACAGGATTTAATTTTGGTGGTACGATTGGGCCACTCTTATTTGGCTGGATACTAGATCAAAATTATCCTAGAGGAATATTTTGGTGTACTGCGATTTTTATGGCTTTAACCGCCGTGATCGCTTTTTATCAAGAAATAAAAGGCACTAAAAGACAGTAATAAGGAATCAATACGATGATGTTGTGTTATATTTACCGAAGTTCAAAGAAAGAGAATAGTTATTTATACCTTGCTAAGGAAAATGATTTCTCTAAGATCCCTGAAGTTTTAATGACCGCTTTTGGTAAACCGATCTTTGCAATGAAAGTTCTGCTCGATGGTAAACGCCAGTTTGCTGTTGGTACATCGCAAGAGATTGAAAATAAGATTAATCGTGATGGCTTTTTTCTACAAATGTTAAAAGAAGATGATTTTTATATCAATTCTCATTAGTGTAATGAATGGTGCTATCAGTGCAGTATCACTGTTCTAAATCATTTGCATGAATGAAGTATAAATAATGAATAAGGGGGATTGATGAAATTGATTAAAGCACTCGTGCTAGTTACGACTATTTTTGTGATATTAGGATGCTCGAATCAAGTATCGACTAGTGAGATTAAACCTAGCTATATTGGATTTGATAAGCCAAGAGAGCAACAATACTTTGCTGATTATATTGATGTATTAAAACAATATGCTAAAGAGCAGGGTATTAATGATAATACAATTGAAACGGCATTTAATGATGTTTACTACATTGAACATGTTATTAAAGCAGATAAAAGCCAACCTGAAAAGAAAGCGACCCTAGATGAATATTTAGCCCGAGCTGTATCACCCGCTCGAATTGAGCTTGCTAAACAGAAATATTTACAATTTCATCCACAGATACGTAACGCAACGATATTAACCAATGTCCCACAAACCTATATTCTAGCACTATGGGGGGTTGAAAGTGGCTATGGTAAATATCAAGGTAAAGAAGATATTATTTCGGCATTATCGACTTTAGCTTTTGAAGGTCGACGTGAACAATTTTTCGTCAAAGAATTAATCTCTGCATTAACTATTTTACAAAATGGTCATATCCAAAAATCTCAATTTAAAGGTTCATGGGCTGGTGCGATGGGGCAAAATCAATTTATGCCATCCTCCTACTTGACGTATGGCCTAGACGGTGATGGTGATGGAATTATTGATATTTGGAATAACATGGATGATATCTTTGCCTCAACAGCAAACTACCTTTCTACCGTTGGTTGGGACAGTACGCAAAGTTGGGGGAATAAGATTAAATTACCGATTAACTTTAATTCACAACTAGCCGGCCTTGAAAATGAAAAAGCCAAAGACGTTGCTGATTGGTTAAAGATGGGAATTACATTTATTGGCAATAAATCACAACCTAAAAAAACAGCAAAAGCATGGGTAATTATTCCCGATACTAATAGTGGTGAAGGTTATTTAGTTTCCAATAATTTTAGGACACTGATGCACTGGAATCGATCATACTACTTTGCCGTAAGCGTAGGTATGCTTGCTGATAGCCTAACAGATGGCTCACTTAACACAGAAGAAGGTAATTAATATCGATGTCATTTTGGCAAAATAAAACACTGGATCAGCTCACTGATTCAGAATGGGAACAGTTATGCGATGGTTGCGGCCAGTGTTGCTTAAATAAATTAATCGATGAAGATACCGATGAGATTTTATATACTAATGTTGCTTGTAATCAACTTGATAGTAAAACCTGTCAATGTCGGCATTACTTGGATCGTTTTAAATATGAACCAGATTGTATTAAATTGACGAGGGAAAACTTATTCACTATTGAATGGCTACCTAAAACCTGCACTTATCTATATTTTCAGGAGCATCAGACTCTTCCAGATTGGCATCCTTTAATTACCGGTAATAAAGAGATGATGCATAAAAAACGCATTTCAGTAAGAAATCGTATCGTCTATGAAAAAGATGTTATTCAATGGCAGGATCATATTATTCGTTGATTTTTCACTATAATATAGTATTACAACAATTTTTTAACGATGATTTGCTAATCGACTTAATGACGTTAATTATATCGACTAGGCACCATATAAATGGTTAGTTTGGATATAGTGCCAAACATTTGAAGGCAACAAAGCTTCACAGCTCTTTTTATTTGTGATTTGTTGTCTTATTTCCGTTGCAGAAATATTTTCTAATGGTGTATTAGCAAAATAAATAAATCCATTAGCATATTGATGCAATTGATTAATATCGTTAGTTTGGTGTAGTGCAATCCACTGTTTAAAATCCTTATCATCAGGACTGTCAGTATATCCTGGTCGACGACAAATCAGTAAATGGCAATAATCTAATAACGCTTGCCAATTATTCCAGCTTGTTAGATTAAGTAATGAGTCTTGCCCTAATATAAAGGCTAACCCTTGAGTATTACCATTTTCATGTCGCCAAGCTTTTAGAGTATCAATAGTATAAGATGGTCTATCCAATCTCGCTTCAGTTATTTCACGCATATCAATTGATAAAAAAGGATAGTTTTCAACTGCCAGTTTTAGCATTTCAACACGTTGATTTGTCGTTGCTTCGGGTTGTGCTTTATGGGGGGGGATATGATTTGGTAGCAAACTAATATGAGTTAATCTTATCTCCTTTGCTAAAGCAATAACTGGCAATAAATGGCCATAATGGATTGGATCAAAAGTACCACCAAATAAGGCCGTTAATCTATTCGTCATGCAATTGACCTATAAATAATAGATTAAGTGCATCAAGCTGTTCCCAAACTGGTGATTGATAATCATGCTTTAAAATAATTTCAATTTCAGTAAGTTTTTGTAAGGTTTGATATTGCTGCTCTAGGCTAATACGGTTTAAATAAGGCGTCATCATATTACGACGGTTTTGCCATACTTTATAGGTATCATAAGCCGCTTTTAAATTATGGTTGGATGCATATTTTTTTAGATTAATTAATTGTATTAATTCTCGCTGCATCACTCTAAGCAAAATAAGTGGTTCAACATCATTCATTTTTAGCTGCTGCAATATGTGCATTGAGCGTTTTGTTTTACCCATAATTAATGCATCAATCCAATGATAGGGAGTAAATACAGCTGAGTCGTTAATATTATGCTCTAATTGGTCATAGTTAATTTTACCGCTTGGGTAAAGTAGCTTTAGTTGCTCAAGGATTTGAGCTAATGCCAGCAAATTACCCTCATAGTAATAACATAGTAAATCAATGCCTTGCTTTTCAATAATCAATGACAACGGTTGTAATTGCTGGTTTATCCATTGTGGCAATTGCTGGAGATCAGGTGTATTACAATTAATTATTATTGCCTTTTCAGCCAATGTTTTAAACCAATTGGAATTCTCTTGTGTTTTAGTTATTTTGGTCAAAGAAATCAATAAACTAATATCAGGCGATAAGTTAACAGTTAACTCATCGAGTTTTTTACTTATTGCCGCAGTTAATGATGTTTCTCCAAATTGTAGAATTATAAGTATTTGATTTGAAAAAAGGCTAATAGCTTGGCTACTTTGGTAGATTTGAGCCCAGTCGGTTTGATTGTCGATGCTATATACAATATGCTCTTCAATACCTAAATTATTGAGCTTTGCTTTAATCTGATTTTGAACTGTATATTGTAAATAGGGGTCATTTCCAATAGCAAAAAAAAAGCGTAATTCGCTATTTTTATCCAATGCGGTATGGAGTTGATTATCACTAACTCTTATCATAATGTATTAGTTTTTATGCTCAATGACATTAATTGATCTTAACTTTCTAATTAATTGCCTTGCTGCTTGACCATACATTTCTTGTTCAATTAAGTTCTGCTCAGTGCTTTTAGCAAGTGCTGTCTCTGGATTATCAAAAAATGTTCTAAAGATCTTGATTGTGATTGGGTAAATATCATCACCAGCAATAATAACTTGGGCATTTAATGTTAAAATCAATTGATATTCAGCTGATTTACCATCTTGATAAAGTGAAATAGTACTTCGAGTCATACTACTATCCATCATATGTAATGACGGGTAATTGTGTTTATCGTCAGAGATAACAAATTTTACTTTATTGTTAATAAAAACTTTTTTAACTTCACGTGATAATGAGCCATAAGGATCGCCACTATAAAATGTCATCGTTTTAAATTGCTTAGGGATCTCTTCATTATCTTGGAGATGGAAACCGCAACCACTTAGCAACATAGCGACAAAAGTGAACAAGCAGAGCAATTTTTTCATATATCTTACCTAAAATTAGTGGGGGTAATACATTATTACCCCTTGTTTATATAAAACTAGCTGACGACGATATTTAATAGTTTACCTGGTACGTAAATGACTTTACGAATAGTTGTACCTTCTAAATATTTTTGAATATTGACTTCTGATTTAGCGGTATCAGTTACAAATTGCTCGGTTGTATCAGCAGGCACGGTTAATTTAGCACGAACTTTACCATTAATTTGAACAACAATCAGTTTTTCATCTTCAACCATAGCTGATTCATCGGCGATAGGCCACGTTGCATTATCGATATTATCTTTGTGACCAAGTGCTTGCCACATGATAAAGCAGGCATGTGGTATCATTGGATATAATAAACGAACAATCGCGTTTAAGGCTTCATCCATTAGCGCTCTATCTTGCGCTGATTCTTGAGGCGCTTTTTGTAAACGATTCATAAACTCCATAACAGCTGCAATTGCAGTATTAAACGTCTGACGACGACCAATATCATCACTGACTTTTGCAATTGTCTTATGAAGTTCACGGCGTAATAATTTTTGTTCACTGTCTAGTTCATTACCGTTAAGTGCAGATATCGCCCCTTTTTCTGCATGCTCATAAACCAAACGCCACACGCGCTTAATAAAGCGATTTGCGCCTTCAACTCCTGATTCTTGCCACTCAAGCGTCATATCTGCTGGAGAGGCAAACATCATAAATAAGCGAACGGTATCAGCGCCATACTTTTCAACCATTTCCTGAGGATCGATGCCGTTATTTTTAGATTTCGACATCTTAGTCATACCCGCATGGATAAGTTCTCTACCTGAATTATCATATGCTTTTGCAATGCGGCCTTTATCGTCACGTTCAACGGTTACCTCTGTTGGTGCAATCCAAATACGTTCGCCTGTTGGCGCCGTATAATAAAATGCATCAGCTAATACCATGCCTTGGCAAAGAAGACGTTTTGCTGGTTCATCAGAGCTGACCATACCAAAGTCACGCATTAATTTGTGGAAGAAACGGAAATAAAGAAGGTGCATAATCGCATGTTCAATGCCACCGACATATTGATCAACGGGCAGCCAATAATTAGCCGCGTTCTCGTCAAGCATTCCTTTTTCATAATGTGGACACGTATAACGCGCATAATACCAAGATGACTCCATAAAGGTATCAAAGGTATCAGTTTCTCGTAAAGCTGGCTCACCATTTATCGTTATTTTAGCCCAGTTAGGATCAGCTTTAATTGGACTTGTGATCCCATTCATCTCGACATTTTCAGGTAAAATAACTGGAATTTGATCTTCTGGCGTTGGTATAGTAGTACCATCAGCAAGGGTTACCATTGGGATTGGTGCTCCCCAGTAGCGTTGGCGTGATACACCCCAATCACGTAATCGGAAATTAACTTTACGTTCGCCAGCACCTTTAGCGATTAATTTATTTGCAACCGCAGCAAATGCCTCAGTAAAATCTAATCCATCAAATTCACCGGAATTAAATAGTTTACCGTGCTCTGTATAGGCTTGCTCGCTTAAATCAGGTGCTTGATTATTTTGATCTAAAATTACCGGTTTTATTGCTAAATCATATTTCGTTGCAAATTCAAAGTCACGTTGGTCATGCCCAGGAACCGCCATTACTGCACCTGTTCCATATTCCATTAAGACGAAATTAGCTATCCAGACCGGAATTTGTTCATTAGTTAACGGATGAATCGCATAGAAACCAGTAGCAATACCTTTCTTTTCCATAGTTGCCATATCAGCTTCTGCTGTTTTGGTGTTTTTGCACTCAGCAATAAAATTAGCAATATCGGCACTATTTTTCGATGCTAGTTGAGCAAGTGGATGCTCTGCTGCAACGGAAACAAAACTAACTCCCATTAATGTATCAGGGCGAGTGGTATAGACGCGTAGTTTTTCACTATAATTTGTTACACCAAAATCTATTTCTACCCCTTCAGAGCGACCGATCCAGTTTTTTTGCATCGTTTTCACTTGCTCAGGCCAGCTTTCTAGAGTATCTAAATCATCCAATAATTCTTGGGCATATTCGGTGATTTTAATAAACCACTGCGGAATTTCTTTACGCTCAACCGGCGTATTACAACGCCAACAACAGCCCTCAACAACTTGCTCATTTGCAAGAACCGTTTGGTCAGTAGGGCACCAGTTAACCGCAGATGTTTTTTTGTAGACTAAGCCTTTTTCATATAATTTAGTAAAAAACCACTGTTCCCACTTATAATATTCAGGTTTACACGTCGTAACTTCACGATCCCAGTCGTAACCAAAACCTAACAATTTTAACTGCTTCTTCATATAAGCAATATTTTCATAAGTCCATTTAGCTGGTGCAGTATTATTTTTAACTGCTGCTCCTTCCGCAGGTAAACCAAACGCATCCCAACCGATAGGTTGAAGTACATTTTTACCTTGCATACGTTGAAAACGAGAAATAGTATCGCCTATAGTATAGTTACGCACATGACCAAGATGGAGTCGACCAGAAGGATATGGGAGCATTGATAAACAGTAGTATTTTGGTTTACTTGTATCTTCTGTGACATGAAAGGTTTTATTATCTTGCCAGTATTGTTGAACTTGCGCTTCGATCTCATCGGGGCGATAATTTTCTTGCATATGTGTTGACATAGTTGGTCTGCGTCCTATTAACTATTTTATACTTTTATTTTCATAAAACGAATGAAAGCGTGATCTTGTAATTGTATTGGTTATTGCTGAAAAATGAAATATCTGATTAAGAATTTATCGGATTTTTATGTGATTGATTTAGTTAAACTGGATTTAAATAATATTCTTTTACGCTATAATTAGCTGTTACAACAACATTTTAACGATAAAATACAATTTACAAAATAATAGTTGCACTTTTGTAAAAAGCGAGTATTTTTATTGAATAATCATTTTTAAAGTTAAGCAAATTTAGTAAACAAAATAAACTATGAACTTATTTAATATCATTATCGTCCTCATTAACATTATTAGCGTGGTCATTATTATGCCAACGCGGGGGCGTTATTGATTTAAAAAGTCTTTATTGACGATTTAAAACCCCCGCAAGATGCAGGGGTTTTTTTTTATTCATCATATAATAAATAAAAAGAGGTAAGTAATGACGACAGGCGCACAGTGGATAGTTCAGTCATTAAAACAACATGGTGTAAAAACTGTTTTTGGATACCCCGGTGGGCAAATTATGCCTCTCTATGATGCACTTTATGATGGCGGCCTTGAGCATGTACTATGTCGTCATGAGCAAGGCGCTGCAATGGCCGCCATTGGTTATGCTCGTTCGACGGGTAAAACAGGTGTTTGCATCGCAACGTCAGGCCCTGGAGCAACTAATTTATTAACTGGGCTTGCTGATGCATTTGTTGATTCAGTGCCAATGGTTGCAATTACTGGACAAGTTCCAAGGCCTTTAATTGGTACAGATGCGTTTCAAGAAGTTGATATATTAGGCATGTCATTTGCCTGCACCAAATATAGTTTTTTAGTTGATGACCCAAAATCATTACCTGATATCCTTGAACAAGCGTTTAGTATCGCGAATTCAGGAAGACCCGGCCCCGTGTTAATTGATGTGCCAAAAGATATTCAATTAGCACAAGAAGATTACCAACAATGTTTATCTAATTCGATTTATCATTCAACATCACAACATCACAAAAATAATCACCTTACTCTTTCCCCTGCCAATCTCGACGCTATTCAAACTGCCAAAACTATGATCCAAAGTGCCTGTAAGCCAATGCTTTATATTGGTGGCGGTGTTATTATGGCTGATGCAGTTAATGAGTTGCGTGACTTTGTTTGCAATACTGGCATTCCATCTGTTGCGACGTTAAAAGGATTAGGAGCATTAGACATTCGCGATCCCTTCTATTTAGGAATGGTTGGTATGCATGGTTTTAAATCAGCGAATTTAGCTGTACAAGATTGTGATCTATTAATCGCGATAGGTGTTCGTTTTGATGATAGGGTAACTGGTAATCTTAATGAGTTTGCTCGTCACGCTAATGTTATTCATATTGATATTGACTTAGCAGAACTTGGCAAACTAAAGCATGCACATCTTGGCATACAAGCTGATGCAAAAATGGTGATCCCAATGTTAAATAATGTTATTGATATTAGTGATTGGCAGCAGTTTGTATTAACGCTAAAAGCACAATATCCTGCTCGTTATGATCATCCTGGCGAAGGCATTTATGCACCATTATTATTGAAACAACTGTCAGACAAAATTTTAGCCGATGAAAATATTGAAGCGGTTGTTACAACTGATGTTGGTCAGCACCAAATGTGGACAGCGCAACACATGTTATTTGCCAAGCCTAATATGTTTATTAGTTCAAGTGGACTTGGTACTATGGGGTTTGGTTTACCTGCAGCGGTTGGTGCTCAGATTGCAAGGCCTGATGATTGTGTTATTTGTATTTCTGGCGACGGTTCTTTTATGATGAATGTTCAAGAATTAACGACAATTAAACGTAAAAAGTTACCTGTTAAAATAATCCTAATTGATAATGCTCGCCTAGGTATGGTGCGTCAATGGCAGCAACTATTTTTTAATGAGCGTTATAGTGAAACGGATTTATCTGATAATCCCGATTTTTTAATTTTAGCGAGTGCATTTGATATTCCAGGTGTAATGATTACACAAAAAAGTGAGGTAATTCCTGCTCTTGAGCAGCTATTGTCAAGTGATGGTCCATTTTTATTGCATGTTAAAATCGATGCGATGGATAATGTTTGGCCTCTAGTTCCGCCGGGAGCTGCAAACCATCACATGCTTGATTCGATAAAATAATAAGGAGATTAAAATGGATAATTATCAATTAAGCCTTACTGCTTATGATAGGCTCGGTTCTTTAGAACGAATTTTACGTGTTATTCGTCACCGTGGTGGCAAAATATTAACGATGAATATGCAAGTAATCTCGGCAGAAAAATTTTCACTTACCTTTAGTCTTACTAATAGCAAATTAAAAACACAGATGGTTAATCAGTTAGCTAAACTAGCCGATATTGTCACAATCAGTGATTAATTATAAATGCTACAATTTTAGACATAATAGATAAAATCTTTAGAGGAATATTAATATGGCAACAACGGCAAAATCTGATTATATTTGGTTTAATGGTGAAATGGTTAAATGGGCAGAGGCTAAAGTTCATGTTATGTCTCATGCATTACACTATGGTTCTTCGGTATTTGAGGGGGTGCGATGCTATGATACGCATAATGGCCCGGCAGTTTTTCGTCATCGTGAGCATATGCAGCGTTTACATGATTCAGCAAAAATTTACCGTATGCCAGTTAGCTATAGTGTTGAAGAATTAATGACAGCAACGAGGCAAACGCTAATTAATAACAATTTAAAAAGTGCCTATATTAGACCGCTAATTTTTATTGGTGATGTCGGCATGGGCGTTAATCCTCCAGATGGTTATAATACTGATGTCATTATCGCGGCCTTTCCTTGGGGAGCTTACCTTGGTGAAGAGGCATTAGATCAAGGCATTGATGCGATGGTTTCATCATGGAATCGCTCGGCACCAAACACGATCCCAACAGCTGCTAAAGCTGGGGGCAACTATTTATCTTCCTTATTAGTTGGTAATGAGGCTCGTCGTCATGGTTATCAAGAAGGTATTGCTTTAGACGTGCATGGTTATGTTTCAGAAGGTGCGGGTGAGAATATATTTATCGTCAAAAATGGCATATTATTCACTCCAACATTAACATCGGCGGCATTGCCTGGCATTACCCGTGATGCGATTTTAACGCTTGCTAAAGATTTAAATATTGAAATTCGTGAACAAACCTTATCACGAGAATCTCTTTATTTAGCCGATGAAGTCTTTATGACCGGAACCGCTGCTGAAATTACGCCAGTACGTAGCATTGATGGTATAAAAGTTGGTATTGGTCGCTGCGGACCTGTAACTAAAAAACTCCAGCGCGCATTTTTTGGCTTATTTAATGGCGAAACCGCTGACAAATATGGCTGGTTAGATTTTGTAAAATAAAATCACGGCTGATTACGATTATCAGCCATGCACTTTAATAAATAAAGCGCTAATGTTGCATTAAAAATAGCAACAGTAAAAAAATTATATATTTATTTAAATTATTAAAAAAGAATTGGGAGCATTTTATGCCGAAGTATCGTTCAGCAACATCAGTAGAAGGTCGTAATATGGCTGGTGCACGTGCATTATGGCGTGCAACAGGAGTAAAAAATGAAGATTTTGGTAAGCCGATTATTGCTGTAGTTAATTCATTTACCCAGTTCGTACCTGGGCATGTACATTTAAAAGATATCGG
Organism: Orbaceae bacterium lpD04; assembly: GCA_036251935.1. NCBI lineage: Bacteria > Pseudomonadati > Pseudomonadota > Gammaproteobacteria > Orbales > Orbaceae > Orbus > Orbus wheelerorum. The sequence continues at coordinate 872,612 of CP133967.1, forward strand.
TCAGTTAGTTGCTAAAGAGATCGAAGCTGCTGGCGGAATCGCAAAAGAATTTAATACGATAGCGGTTGATGATGGGATCGCAATGGGTCATGGCGGCATGTTATATTCATTACCTTCTCGTGAATTAATTGCAGATTCAGTTGAATATATGGTCAATGCTCACTGTGCTGATGCTATGATTTGTATTTCTAACTGTGACAAAATCACACCGGGTATGTTAATGGCGGCACTACGCCTTAATATTCCCGTTATCTTTGTTTCAGGTGGCCCAATGGAGGCAGGCAAAACTAAGTTATCAGATCAAATTATTAAGTTAGATTTAATTGATGCGATGATTCAAAGTGCTAATCCGGATGTCTCTGATGAAGATAGCCAAAAAATTGAAGAATCGGCTTGCCCGACATGCGGATCATGCTCAGGTATGTTTACAGCTAACTCAATGAACTGTTTAGCTGAAGCCTTAGGTCTAGCATTACCTGGTAATGGTTCATTAGTTGCAACTCATAAACAGCGTGAACAACTATTTCTTGATGCTGCAAAACATATTGTTTCGATAACTAAACGTTATTACGAACAAGATGATAAGTCAGTATTACCGAGAGCAATTGCTAGTAAAGCTGCTTATGAAAATGCAATGTCACTTGATATTGCGATGGGCGGTTCAACCAATACTGTTCTCCATTTATTAGCAACCGCTCAAGAAGGTGAAATCGATTTTACCATGTCAGATATTGACCGCTTATCTCGTAAAGTTCCTCATTTATGTAAAGTTGCGCCAAGTACACAGCTTTATCACATGGAAGATGTGCACCGAGCTGGTGGTGTAATTGGGATAATGGCGGAGCTTGATCGCGCTGGATTATTAAATCGTGATGTTAAAAATGTACTCGGTTTAAATTTAGATCAAACATTTGCACAGTATGACATCAAGCAAACACAAGATGAAAAAGTTAAAAAAATGTATCGCAGTGGGCCTGCTGGTATTCGAACAACCAAAGCATTTTCGCAAGATTGTTATTGGGATACATTAGATGATGATCGCCAAAATGGTTGTATTCGTGATAAAGCCCATGCTTATAGTCAAGATGGTGGACTTGCAACTCTTTATGGCAATATCGCTATTGACGGCGCAATTGTTAAAACTGCCGGTGTTGCGGCTGAAAATTTAGTCTTCAAAGGCCCAGCTAAAGTCTTTGAGAGCCAAGAAGATGCAGTTGATGCTATTTTAGGCGGTAAAATCGTTGCCGGTGATGTCGTTGTTATTATCTATGAAGGACCAAAGGGTGGGCCTGGCATGCAAGAAATGCTTTACCCAACGAGTTATTTAAAATCAATGGGGCTTGGTAAAAAATGTGCATTGATTACAGATGGGCGTTTTTCAGGGGGATCATCTGGGTTATCTATTGGTCATATTTCACCTGAGGCAGCAAGTGGCGGGATCATAGGCTTAGTCAAAAATGGTGATATTATCGATATTGATATTCCAAATCGTAAATTAGCATTAGATGTGTCAGAAGCTGAACTTGAAATGCGCCGAGTAGCACAAGCAACGAGAGGCGATAAAGCTTGGACTCCACAAAATCGTCAACGCCAAGTATCGTATGCATTAAAAGCTTATGCAAGTTTAGCAACGAGTGCAGATAAAGGCGCTGTACGTGATAAAACTAAATTAGGTGGCTAAAGTGAATACGAGCACAGAAAAAAAACTGACAGGAGCTGAGTACTTAAAAGCATCATTATGTTCTGCAGTTTATGATGTTGCTAAGGTTACTCCGCTTGAAGAGATGGAAAAAATCTCGCAAAGGCTTGGTAATAATGTTTTTGTTAAACGAGAAGATCGACAAATTGTGCATAGCTTTAAGATCCGCGGTGCACAAGCGATGATTGCAAGCCTTAATGATGAACAAAAAAAACGCGGTGTGATCGCCGCGTCAGCCGGTAATCATGCTCAAGGCGTTGCTTTATCTGCAACGAAACTAGGAATTAATTCATTAATTGTCATGCCGCTTACAACACCTGATATTAAAGTTGAGGGCGTAAAAGGATTTGGTGGCGAAGTGCTACTTTATGGCGCTAATTTTGATGAAGCAAAAAATAAGGCTATTGAACTTGCTACTGCGCAGCACCGCACTTTTATTCCGCCATTTGATCATCCATTAGTGATTGCAGGTCAAGGTAGTGTTGCAATGGAACTATTGCAACAAAATGCTAGACTTGATCGTATCTTTGTTCCTGTTGGTGGTGGCGGACTTGCTGCTGGGATCGCGGTATTAATTAAACAAATTATGCCATCGATTAAAATTATTGCCGTTGAGGCTGCTGATTCTGCGTGTTTAAAAGCCGCGTTAGATGCTGGGTATCCTGTTGATTTAAATCGAGTTGGTTTATTTGCTGAAGGCGTTGCGGTGAAACGCATTGGTGATGAAACATTCCGCCTTTGCCAGCAATATATTGATGATATTGTTATTGTTGATAGTGATGAAATTTGCGCAGCGGTTAAAGACCTATTTGATGATGTTAGAGCTGTTGCAGAGCCGTCAGGTGCGTTGGCGTTGGCCGGGCTGAAAAAATATGTTGAACAACATAATATCCGCGGTGAAAACTTAGCACATATATTATCTGGCGCTAATCTTAATTTTCATACACTTCGTTATGTTTCAGAGCGCTGCGAAATTGGCGAGAAAAAAGAAGCTCTCTTTGCAGTCACGATCCCCGAACATAAAGGCAGTTTCTTAAAATTTTGTCAATTACTTGGTGGCAAGGCGGTAACAGAATTCAATTATCGTTATCATAATGATAAGAGCGCGTGTATTTTTGTTGGTGTTCGTATCACCAATGGTGAAATAGAAAAAGAAGAAATTATTCGTGAATTAACCGCTGGTGGTTATCAAGTTTCTGATTTATCAGATGATGAAATGGCTAAATTGCATATTCGCTATATGATTGGTGGTAAACCTTGTAAAGCAATAAAAGAGCAAGTATATAGTTTTGAATTTCCTGAATCACAAGGTGCATTATTGAAGTTTTTACAAACGCTTGGTACTAATTGGAATATTTCTCTATTCCATTACCGTAGTCACGGTACTGACTATGGACGAGTGTTGGCTGCATTTGAAATTGCACCAAACAATCAGGCATTTAAATCACATCTTGCAGAATTAAACTATGATTATCATAATGAAACGGATAATCCATCATTAAAATTCTTTTTGACTGATTAAAAATAAAATAAAATAAAAGGCCAGATTGGCCTTTTGCTTTTTAAGGAGAAAGCATGATTAGGTTAGCCGTAATTGGTACCAACTGGATCACAGATAAATTTATTGAGGCGGCATTACAAACAGGTCAATTTGAGCTATCCGCGGTCTATTCTCGTCATGAGGATAGTGCAAAAATTTTTGCACAAAAATACATGCTTACAACCATATTTACTAGCCTTGAACAGTTAGCCAAAAGTCCAGATATTGATGCCGTTTATATCGCAAGTCCAAATTCTTTACATTTTGAACAAGCTAAATTGATGCTAGAAAATGGTAAAGACGTAATTTGTGAAAAACCGCTGACCTCAAATATTGAGCAGACTAAAATATTGATTAAAATAGCTAAACAGCAGCAACAAATTATTTTCGAAGCGTTAAAAAGTTATTATTTACCTAATTTTGAACGGGTTAAACAATATTTACCCAAGCTTGGTAAAATCCGTAAAGTTTGCTTGAATTATTGCCAGTATTCTTCTCGCTACCCGCTTTACCTTGCTGGTGAAAACCCAAATACTTTCAACCCTGCTTTTTCTAATGGTTCAGTTATGGACATTGGTATATACCCGCTTAATTTTGCGATTGCCTTGTGGGGTGCACCAAACGGTGTAAGTGCTGATGCACTACGATTACCATCGGGCGTTGATGGTCATGGTACAATTTTAATGAGATATAATGATTTTGATGTGGTTATTTTACACTCTAAAGTGAGTAATTCTTATTTACCAAGTGAAATTCAAGGTGAAGAAGGCGCTTTAATTATTGACCATTTATCGGTTGCTGAAAAAGTCTGTTATCAACCACGAGATGGGGAATTGCAAAATATTACCTTGGCACAAAATGATAATCAAATGTACTATGAAGCATTAAAATTTGCAGAGCTCATTAAACAAAGGCAAATCAATCATATGGGTTTGAACAATTCGCTAATTTCATCGCAGCTATTAACTGAAATTAGGCAGCAAACCGGTATTATATTTCCGGTAGATAAATTTCAGTCAATTAGTTGATAATTTTTATTGTTGTTGCTAGCGATCTTATTTTATTTCTGTATAATAATCGCACCCACGTTACAGCAGTGTTTTTCCCAATGCTGCTTTAGTTGAAGTTCTTTGAACGATTGCTCGAAGGGGCCAGTTAGTCATTGAATGAAACGACAGTGTGAATAAATCAGATTGATTTATTAACGTGAGATTAATTTAAAATTTTGGGTAAATGATAAATGGGTACTTTTTCAGCCAAGCCAGAAACAGTAAAACGCGACTGGTATGTTGTAGATGCAGCAGGTAAAACACTTGGTCGTCTTGCAACTGAAATCGCTAGCCGCTTACGCGGTAAGCACAAAGCAGAATATACACCACATGTAGATACAGGTGATTACATTATTGTTATCAATGCAGAAAAAGTTGCTGTAACAGGCAAAAAACGCACTGATAAAATGTACTATCGTCATACTGGCTATATTGGTGGACTTAAGGAAGCGACTTTTAAAGAAATGATTGAACGTCATCCTGAACAAGTTATCGAAATTGCTGTAAAAGGCATGTTACCGAAAGGTCCTCTTGGTCGTGCAATGTACCGTAAAATGAAAGTTTATGTGGGTAGTGAGCACAATCATGCGGCACAACAACCGCAAGTATTAGATATTTAAGGGGATAAAAGATGGCTGATAATCAATATTACGGTACAGGTCGCCGAAAAAGTTCTGCTGCTCGTGTTTTTATTAAACCAGGTAGTGGTAACATTGTAATTAATCAACGCTCTTTAGAGCAATACTTTGGTCGTGATACTGCTCGTATGGTTGTTATGCAACCACTAGAGTTGCTTGAAATGGTCGGTAAATTTGATCTTTATATCACTGTTAAAGGTGGTGGTATTTCAGGTCAAGCTGGCGCAATTCGTCATGGTATTACTCGTGCGTTAATGGAATATGATGAAACATTACGTCCTTCATTACGTCAAGCGGGCTTTGTTACTCGTGATGCACGTAAAGTTGAACGTAAGAAAGTGGGTCTACGCAAAGCGCGTCGTCGTCCACAGTTCTCAAAACGTTAATTTATATTACAAGCAGAATCAAAACCCAGCATATGCTGGGTTTTTTTATTTTATTACAATTGAAATATCAGACTATTAATAATCACAGCTAATAATGATATTAAATCACACGTGAGAATTGCTGTTGCCTAGCTATTTTGCGCATATAGATATCAAAACACATGCAGATATTGCGAATCAATAATCGTCCTTTTGCTGAAACGACAATTGAATCATGGTTATTATCAACTAAGCCATCTTGTTGTAAAGTTGATAATAGGGAAAGATCTTCTTTAAAATACTGATCAAATTGAATATTATAACGTTCTTCAATAACTGATTTATCTAAATAGAAATGGCAAATTAGCTGTTTAATCACATCGCGGCGAATTTTATCATCTTCCGTCATCGTATAGCCTTTCCATAGGGCATGACCTGATTTTTCTACTTGCTCTTGATAAAGATTAAGCTCTTTTTGGTTTTGTGCATAACTATCACCAATCATGCTAATTGCAGATACTCCAAGGCCTAATAAATCAGCTTCACCTTGAGTTGTATACCCTTGAAAGTTACGATGCAAAATTCCTTTTTGCTGGGCAATAGCAAGTTCATCGGTTGGTTTTGCAAAATGATCCATACCAATATAGTTATAGCCATGATGGGTTAGATATTCGATACAGCTTTGTAAAATTTTAACTTTTTCTTGAGCGGATGGCAGATCATCATCTTTGATTTTACGCTGCGCGGCAAAGCGAGCAGGTAAATGAGCATAGTTAAATACACTTAAGCGATCGGGTGAAAGCTTCACCACTTTTTCAAGTGTTTGCATAAAATTATCTACAGTCTGTTTTGGTAAGCCGTAAATTAAATCTAAGCTGATAGATGAAAAGCGACTAATTTTTGCTTGCCCGATTAACGACTCAATAAGATCCTCATCTTGCTGACGATTAATTAGGTTTTGAATTTCAGGATTAAAATCTTGAATTCCCATACTAAGACGGTTGAATCCTTCTTTCGCAAGGTGTTGAATCGTACCCGTAGTAATTTCCCTTGGATCGATTTCTATTGATAACTCCGCATTATCTGCAAAATGGAACGATTGCCTTAAACTAGACATTAACCATGAAATTTCATCATCAGTTAAAAATGTAGGCGTCCCGCCACCCCAATGCATTTGTGTAACCGTGCGATGCTTAAAGAGTGCCGAGCGGTTGATTATCTCTTGCTTTAACACATGCAAATAAACATCGACTTTATGCCGATGTCTAGTAACAATTTTATTGCAACCACAAAAATAACAAAGCTTATGACAAAACGGTATATGTACATAAAGCGACAAGGGTTTATTTGGATACCGCTGCGCAGCCTTAAGAAAATCATGTTCAGAAAACTGCTCATTAAACTCTAATGCGGTAGGATAAGATGTATACCTAGGCCCTGAGTAATTATATTTCTGAATTAGCTCTTGATCCCAAATTATATCAGACTTATTTTCTTGTATTGCCATTGCTATTATTTTTGCGTCGCTCATTAATCGCTATTTGCTTTCTTTTGGTTTTTAAAGTGTTTCTTTTTTTGCCTAGTTTTTTCAAATAAAGGATTGTACAAACGAACAAACCAATATATAAACTAAGCATAATTAACATTAGCATACTATTAACGTTTTTTTAGTAAACCAACAATATCTTCTTTAGTTGCAAAATCATCATCTTCATCATCAAGATCATCATCTTCATCGGTATAACCGAGTAGTTTCATTAATGCATCAATGCGATCTAGGATTCGGTCAAGATCTTGCTGTTGTTTACTAGTAAGGGCTTCTCCTTCATCGATAAGATCAAGCAGCTTTTCTAAATAAGGGTCATTTTCTAATTGCTTTAATTCTTGTTCTGGCGTTTGCTTTATAGCCGTATCTGACGCTTTTTTTACCGCAGGTTTATTCGTCGGTTTAGTTGCGATTAACGGAATTGCTTTTTTACTACCAATTCGTGAGTCATGGACCTCTTTTTGCGACTTGCTTGAATCGCTTTCGCCATTCTTAAAACGAGAGCCGCTAGGTAAACCTTTGTGTTTTCGTTTACGTTTTAGTTGCTTAGATTTTTCATTTATTTCTTCGCGACTTTGTTTAGGTTTCTTTTTTATCATAAAATGGGTTACTTAATATTTTATTAATAATTGATGATTATCATCATGATTAATTACTAGGAATGAAACGAATTATACACTTAAGTTAGATGAAATAGCAGTATATCTTGGATTTTAATTATAATAATAGTTATATTAATCGCTAATATTTACTTTTATTTATTGCTTTATTGATTTTGATAAGTAAAAATCAATTCAAATATAAACGCTATCAACATCAAATTACGATAATTTTACTATGAATAATCATTTAAGCCCTTATATGCAATTTAACCGTAAAGAGTGGGCTGCTTTACGTAATGCAGTACCTATGACGTTAAGCGCTGAAGAACTTGTTTCATTACAAGGTATTAATGAAGATTTATCGATAGAGGAAGTCAGTACAATTTATTTACCTTTATCTCGATTGTTAAATTATTACATTAGTCATAATTTTACGCAGCAAGCAGTATTGTCAAAATTTTTAGGTACTCATCATAAAGTGCCGTATATTATAGGAATTGCAGGTAGCGTTGCTGTTGGCAAAAGCACAACAGCCCGAGTATTAAAAGCTCTACTCGCAAGTTGGCCAGAACACCCTAAAGTGGCTTTAGTGACGACAGATGGTTTTTTGCATCCTAATAAGGTGCTTGAAGAACGCAATATAATGAATAAGAAAGGTTTTCCTCAATCATATGACGTAAAAAAGCTACTTCAATTTGTGTCAGATATTAAATCGGGTGTTAAACATGTGTCAGCGCCGGTTTATTCACATCTTGTTTATGATATTGTTGAAGGTGAAACAGTTGAAATAGAAAGTCCTGATATTTTAATTCTTGAAGGACTAAATGTATTGCAAAGCCCACTAAATAGTAGTGTGGCAAATAATCGAGTATTCGTCTCTGATTATGTTGATTTTTCGATTTATGTAGATGCTGAAATAACATTACTACATGATTGGTATATTAATCGTTTTTTAAATTTTAGGGCGGGAGCATTTAGCGATCCTAACTCTTATTTTCATCACTATTCACAGATTTCAGAAAGTGATGCGCTTGCAAGAGCTGAAAAAATTTGGAAAAGTATTAATGAATTAAATCTGATTGAAAATATTTTACCAACACGAGAAAGAGCGAGCTTGATATTAACAAAAGGTTTCGATCATCGTATCGATAGCGTTCAACTTAGAAAATAAGTTAATTAGTAACAATATAAGGATCCATATTTATGAACAAAATAATTAAAGTGAGTTTTATTACATTAGCGGCAGCTATCTCTTTTAATGCTTTAGCTAATCATCAAGATTATGATGGTTCAACGTGCGCTGGTAAAAAAAGCGCGATACAAACTCAAATTGATTATGCTAAAAAAGCCAATAATACCTATCAAGTAAAAGGCTTAGAAAAAGCATTAAGCGATGTTAATTCTTATTGTACAAATAGTGATCTAGAAAAAAAATATAAAGAAAAAGTACAAGATAAATTAAACGATGTACAAGAAAAACAAGCTGATCTAAAACAAGCTCAGTTAGAAGGTAATACTAAAAAAATTGCTAAACAACAAGCTAAATTAGCAGAAAAACAACAAGAGTTGCAAAATGCTAAAGATACATTAGACGGGTTTTATAAAGCAGTAAAAGCAGGGCAATAAAAAATTTTGTTACTGTAATTGTTGATACGAGAATAAGGCGCAATTTGGTGATTTAAATTGCGCCTTTTTATCATTATTCAATATTATCAGCATATTTTAATATATAGTCTTCCGCTTCTTTTGACCAAATTCCCTCAGTTTTAACTAAGATTTTTTTCAACTCGATATAAAATGGCTCACTTTGTTCTTGGCTAATTAATTTAGGTAAATCAATTAATGGTAATGATTTTTGAGTGTAAATAACTTTTTTTCCACCAGAAATGGTGGGTTGGTTCATTGTCACATATGCCGCTGTATCTAATCCTAAAATATGAGTAACAATTTTATTGACGTTAATTTTTTTCTGCTCAATTAATTTAATTCCTTCACGCATATCGTCAGTATTACCACCAGAAGTACCGACATAGTGTGTAAATGCATAGTGGATATCATAAAAATTGATTGTAGCTTCAAACTGACTATCTTGTGGCCCAGCAAAAAAGTTAAAGCAGCCATCGGTTGCTAAAATAGCAGAGCCAATAGTAATTAACTCTTTTTCTGGGACAAAGATAAACACATCATCATAGCCTTCATTATCCACTAGCTGCATCAAATGACGTTTTTGCTCATTAAGATCAGTAAACTGTGCTACATTAACATAAATCACCTCGCAGTGAGTTTCAGAGGGATAATGCTTTTGGCAATAATCAATCTTACTTTGCGTTCTTCCTGTTACAATAACTCGTTTAGGATTAATTGGCCCGTGTAAAGCATAATCAATTGCGAGCATACCCATTGGCCCCATTCCCCCCATAATAATCAAATTACCATTGGGTTTAATCCCCATTTTATGATTATAACTTCCTTCAACTAGATGGTAATTAGCATTAAAAGCACCGATCACGCATGATAAAGGCTCAATTAATGCGCCTTCAAAAAAAGTTTTACCCTTATAAGCAAGTAAACAATTTTGATTTAAGACTTCTTTTGGAATAATAATATAAGTTGCTTCACCGCCAATATATGGAAATGAGTAACCAGGGCAAGCAAGAGAGGGTAATTGCAGATTAGCTTGTACCACATATTTTTCACCAACCTTAAATTGTGTTTGCCATTTTTTACCGACACTCACTATTTCGCCACAAAATTCATGGCCAACAATAATTGGATTATTTGCGACATCATTTGGCACTTTTTTGTGGTTTTCGCCTTGATTCACTTCTTTCCAAGTTGAGAAGCAGATACTATCACAAATCACTTTAGCTAATATTTCATCATCTTGTAGCTTAGGTAACATAAATTTTTCTAAACGTAGATCGTTTTTGCCATATAAGCGTAATGCTGTTGTAAACATAATAACCTCTATCCATTTATTTTATCGATAAGTTGTCTTATATTGTGATATTTAGCCAAAGCCCAATTAAACTAAGATACCTAGCCAATAGCCTAAAATTCCCATAGCAAAAAGTACAAAAATGAGTGTAATGGGGCTTATTTTTTTCCGTAATAATTTCATCATCAATAATGTTAAACCAAGCGCTAATAAACCTGGGCATAGGTCATTAAGGATATTTTGTAGTGTAGTCACTGACTTTGTGCCATCGGGTGATAAGGTAGTTGAAATAATCAGTGGCGTGTTGATCGTTGTCCATTTAGTGACTAAAACTCCCATAATAAATAGCCCTAAAATGGATGCGCCTTCAGTCAGTTTTTGTAAGATATTATTAGCCATATCCTTAACAATATTGATCCCTTTATTGAAACCGTATTGTAAGCCGAACCACTTTAATGCTAAGCGAACAGCATTAAAGAGAACGAAAAATAAAATAGGCCCTATAATATTGCCTGTTATAGCAAGTGACGCACCAAGTGCCGCGGTGATAGGGCGCAAAGTACCCCATATTAACGGATCGCCAACACCCGCTAAAGGTCCCATCAGGCCGACTTTGATACTATTAATGGTAACTTCATCAATATCAGCGCCATTTGCTTTCGCTTCTTCCATAGCGGCCGTCACTCCGATAACTGGGCCTGATATCGCAGGTGTAGTATTAAAAAAAACTAAATGACGTTTTAATGCGGCAATTTGGTCATCTTTATTTTTATATAAACGCTTGATCGCAGGTATCATATCAAAGCAAAAGCCAAGTGCATGGATCCGTTCATAATTAAACGAGGCTTGCTGTAAATTAGATCGTAAGAATATGTTAATTAAATCTGACTTTGTTAGTTTATTTTTATATTCACTCATTATAAAGCTCCTTAATCATCCAATTCATCAAAAGCAACATTATCAGTTGTTGACGTAGCAACTGCCGGCAATTTTCTATAGTTAGGATTAAGTTGAATATAGATAATTGCAATAATTGCCCCTAATGCACCAAACGCGAGTAAACTAAAATCAAGATATCCGCCGACTAAAAAACCGGCAAAAAAGAACGGCACAAGGTATTTAACCCACATCATATTAAGTACCATGGCATAGCCAACTACCACAATGAATCCTCCCGCAACTTGTAAGCCTCGGGTAATGACATCTGGAATATCGTTAAGTAGCGAATTTAATGTTGTCGCATCAACATAAATAGCAATAATTAGCGAGGGAATAGCAACGCGTAACGCTTGTACAAATAGTGCTGAAACATGCAATAAATCTAATGTATGAAATTTAGCTTGTAGCGCTGCTCTATCTGCCGCATGCTGGAAAAATACCGTAATAGTGCGTGAAAATACCGTTAAAATTTGTCCAGCCGCCGCAACGGGTAGCGCAATGGCAATACCTGTTGGTATGTCTTGTTTACCTACAATAACTAAGATTGTTGAGATAATGCTTGCTAGTGCTGAATCAGGTGATTGCGCAGCGCCAATGTTCATCCACCCTAAGGCAATAAACTCTAGGAACCCGCCTAAAATAACGCCTTTTTCAACATCACCTAAAATTAAACCTACCATCGTACAAGCAATTAATGGTCGATGTGTTTGAAACTCATCGAGTACACTGCCAATACCGGCAATACAAGCATAAATAAATAGTAAAATTATTTGTAATACACTCATCTCCATAATCATATCCTCAATATAATGCTACTAAGCAATATCAACTTCATTAATTTTTTTGATAAAATCAATTGATGGATCACTGTAAACTACTCTTAAATCTAGCTTAATATTCAATTCGTTTAGCTGATTAAACGCATCAACATCATTTTTATCTAATGATACGGATTTGGTTATTTGTGTTTTTCCTTCTTTATATGCCATTCCACCAATATTGATCGATTTAATTGGCACGCCTTTTTCCACAACGGCTAATACATCTTTAGGATTGGTGAATAAATAAAATACCGTCTCTTGCTCATATTTAGGGTTGTTATAAACTGAAACTGCTTTATCAATATTAACAACATTAACTTTAATTCCCGGCGGCGCAGCTTGTTTTAATAATGTTTTGCGTAAATCATCTTCATAAATCGCATCATTACAGATAATAATGCGCTCAGCTTTTGCCTCTTTTACCCAAACGGTGGTAACTTGTCCATGAATAAGGCGGTCATCAATCCGTGCAAAGTTAATAATCATATAAAGTCCTCTTCTTCTTCATTTTGTATGACAGTTTTATTAAATTTTTGTACACAATGCTTACCTACTTGAACCAAATAATTTGTCATTTCACTCAGCGACATGTTCGCTATGTTATCAATCATTTCAAGGCACAAAGGTAATGACATACCACAAATCATCTCAATATTTGGTGCGTTAAAGGCGATTTCTGCCGCAGCGTTATAGGGGCTACCACCAAATAAATCGACAACAATTAATGTCTCTGCATCAAAATTGATAACTTCAGACATTTTTTGTACTAACGTTTCACGGTTTTCACCTTTGTTAAAATCAATTGCAATGATGTTTTCAACATCACCATAAATCATCGCTATTGATTCTTTCATGGCGATAGCGAGTTGCCCATGACCACACATGATGATATTGATCATTAATAATGCTCCTTTACTATGACGTTATTTAGGTTGAGGTATTGCCAATTTCGCATAAAAGAATCCTCTTGCCGGTTTTAAATGTAATTAAAATAGCTAGTTGGTAAAAAATAACTTGGTTATAAAGCTAAGGCGCGATAAGTTAATCTGGCGGAATAAGCTGGGTTAGAATTGACTGGGCAGTGCCTTTAGTTGTAATTAGTACATTGATATAGCCAGCTGAAATAGCGGCAATAATTGCATCGACTTTTTCACTAGACTGCGCAATACCAATACGATATTTAGCCATTTTTAATTGGTCTAATGTAATGTTAATGATTTTATCTGAAATATTGGTTTGTACACTATCACCTTGATGGTCAAAAAAACGTGAACAAATGTCACCTGCAATCGGTTTATTTTCAAGAGTTTCAATTTGGTCATCATCACCATAAAAACCATGCCATATTGAACTGTTTGAAATATTACATGAGCCAATACCAAACATTGCAATCGTCAATTTAGGCCAATAAGCAGCGATTTGATTATAATGTTGAGATTTAACGATAGCATCACGTAGTGATTTTTCTTCTAAAATAGCAGGGAAGTCCATTAATAGTGAGCGACTATGAAGTTTAGTGGCGATATTATAGACGATAGTATTGACATGAAATTGACTGTTCAGTTTTCCTGCCGGGCCGCCAACCATTGGCACACAAAGTGCATCTTTATGGATTGAGCTATCAAGTTGATTGGCAACTGCAGCTAAAGAACTTCCCCATGAAAAACCAATAATGTCTTGGTTGGTAATTATTTTTTGTAAGTACGTCGCGCCAGCATATCCCATTTTTTGTAATTTAATATCAAGATCCTCATCTTTTTGTGTATCAACAATAATCACCTCATGTAATTTAAAATGTTCTTTTAATTGCTTTTCGAGTAAAGAGGTTTGACAGAGAGTGTAATTAATCTTGAAGGTGATGACTTGCTGTTGTTGCGCTTTTTTTAATAAACGGCTAATCGTTGTGCGATAAATGCCTAGTTTTGCTGATATTTCAGCTTGAGTTAAGTTATCCTCATAATAAAGCTGCGCAATATTAATTAATAGTTTTAACTCATCGTTTGGCATAATCGCTCCTAACATGTTGAATTTAAGCACAAATGTGCATAAATTAAATTTGTATTGTTAATGCAATTACATTAAACGATGCGCAAATGATATCGGTCAAACAATATTTAATTTAATGTGCTAAAACTAATTGTTAATCACAAAAATGCGGCAATAAATAGATAGATATCACAAATGTGCAACATTTCGATGTGGAAACGCTATAATTTTTGTTGGATAAAATAAATCGCAGACATAAAAAAATCACCATCAGGTGATCTCTAAAAATGGTAGGCCTTGAAGGATTGTCTCGTCACATCGTGTGACTCGGCTCTACGAGCGAGTTGCTAAAGCAACTGCTAATCTGTTCCTGACAGATTAGTCGAACCTTAGGTTCTTATCCAAGTTTTGTGTTATCAAATCGCAGGCATAAAAAAATCACCATCAGGTGATCTCTAAAAATGGTAGGCCTTGAAGGATTGTCTCGTCACATCATGTGACTCGGCTCTACGAGCGAGTTGCTAAAGCAACTGCTAATCTGTTCCTGACAGATTAGTCGAACCTTAGGTTCTCATCCAAGTTTTGTGTTATCAAATCGTAGGCATAAAAAAACCACCATCAGGTGATCTCTAAAAATGGTAGGCCTTGAAGGATTGTCTCGTCACATCATGTGACTCGGCTCTACGAGCGAGTTGCTAAAGCAACTGCTAATCTGTTCCTGACAGATTAGTCGAACCTTAGGTTCTCATCCAAGTTTTGTGTTATCAAATCGTAGGCATAAAAAAACCACCATCAGGTGATCTCTAAAATTTGGTGGGTCGTGAAGGATTCGAACCTTCGACCAACGGATTAAAAGTCCGCTGCTCTACCGACTGAGCTAACGACCCAAATAGGTAATAAAAAACTTTTTACTAATACCATCTAAAAGATGGTGGGTGATACCGGGTTCGAACCAGTGACCCCCTCCTTGTAAGGGAGGTGCTCTCCCAACTGAGCTAATCACCCCAAATCTAAGAAATAAATATTTCAAAGATAAAGTTACACAGTAAGAATTGGTGGGTGATACCGGGTTCGAACCAGTGACCCCCTCCTTGTAAGGGAGGTGCTCTCCCAACTGAGCTAATCACCCTTACCGTGTGGAAAAGCATTATAAGGATCCTTGTTTTTCAGTCAACTGTTTTTTTCATTTTTCTGCAAATTATTGTTAATTCGTCTTAAATTTAAACATTTTTTGCGATATTTTTAACATAACTGATATTTTCTTACGGCTTTAGCTATTATTTTTTGGAAAATAGCATCAGATTTTAACTAAGTTGGATATTATTAATTTGTACTATATTACCTTTTTTATTCAAAGTGCAGATGTAACGGGTTTTATGATTAATATTGAGGCAAAGCAAGCAACGATTATCGCTAGGCAACATATCGCAATTACAACGAATGACAATATCAATATTTTTGATTTTCCCTTAACAAAGCTTAAACAGCAATTTTATGGACTTATAAAAAATAGGCCAAAAAATAAGGTGGCTTATCGTATTATTTTTGCTGACAAGGCAGTTATGCAAGCTGAGTTACCTTTACCTAACACTGATTTAAATGCATATGAAATTAAACATTATATTAAAAATTCACTGGCTAAAATCTTTCATACTAAGCAGCGCCTTTGTTATGATTATCTGCCTGAATCAGGTGGTACGAACAGCAAGTCGTTAACTATTTATGCCTATCATTATGAATTTATCGAACGCTATATTGCGTTATTTGCCCAAGATAACTTAAGTTTTGTTGGTATCACAACAACTATGATTGAAAACGGTGCAAATACTCCGTTGCCTATAGCTGATGTTGAACTGCTTGCTCTATTACCAACACTAACCGGCATTAATTTTTTACCTTGGCGTGAAAAACAACAAAAATATAAGAGGACCCATTTTTTGGCGGTCATCGCGGGGTATTTTTTAATTTATAGTGTGATGGTTTGGTTATGGGATCAACACGCATATCCGCATTTAAATGAACAGTTATTAAAAAATCAACAATACCATACTGAGTTAACGCAAAAAAATCAGCAGTTAGTCCAATTAATTAAGTTAAATAATACTTGGTTACAACTAAAATCAGATCTTGCCAAACAAGATAGCCTAAAACAGCAATTAACTTTGCTGGTTAATTATTTAACACTCATTGCGAAAACTGTTCCTGATGGAATATGGTTAGGCTCATTATCATATCAAGGCAATATTCTTGAGCTCAAAGGTGAGAGTTTCTTTTATGCTGATATTTTAACATTCTCAAATTTATTATATCAGCACGATATAACAGGGGTGCATAAGATTGTATCGATCAAAAAGCAGCAATATTTATTAGAATTCACCTTTGATATTCAATTAGCATATTTGGTGCAACAAAATGCTGATTGAAAAACTCGATAAGCTTCTTTATCGTTCAGCCATGCTGCGTTATAGCATGATAACGATCAGTTTTATTTTTTTAGGCTTAATCACTTACTACTTATGGGTTATTCCTTTTCAAGAGCAGTACCAAAGTGAAAAGCGAGAAGGTAAACATTTGCAAGATGAAGCGCTAATACTTAATAATAAACTCGATAGTTATCCGAAGTACCAACAATTAATTACCGATATCGAAATGCTTGAGGTGCAGCGTCAAAATTATAGTAATTATTCTATCAATAAAGTTATTCAAATTATTTCACAGCAATTACTTAATAATCAATTAACCCTTATTGATTTAGATCGTCAAGATGACAACAATAATTGCAATGTTAATTTTACGCTACAAGGAAATTATCACGCTTTAATCCAATTTATTTATCAGCTATCAAAACTTAATCTTAATATTTCAATTAATCGAATATCCGTTATTCGCAAGGCAGATAGTTTAGTTTTTTTGCTGTCTATTTTTTATCAAGGTAAACAGGCAAAAGCACCATGAAAAAATATATTAATATTCTATTTAGCTCGCTCTTAATCTTATTTTTACAACTAAAAACGCCTTTTGCGATAGTCAAAAATCCATTCTTATTGCCTCCAGCATTATCGTGTGATGAATTAAAAGACCAACTAATGTCAAAACTTAGTTTGTGGCAATATCAAGGCTATATTGGCTTATTTTCAACTAAACAGCATATTGACCCAATTATTGGGTTATCAAATCAAGGTGAATGGCTAATTATTAACGAAGTCGTGGCGCCAATATCATTGATGCCGTGGCTGATTATTGATATATCGCCAAAGTACATCACATGGCAAGCTGATTTGCCCCATTATTGCAAAAAAAGAATTACGTATAACATGATATTTGTAGGAGGAAATAATGATGCGATTAACCATCGTCGTTAAGTTAATGATATATTTTATATTGGCTAATTTTACAGTTAATCGTTATGCAATGGGTAGTAATGATGTTGATAATTTGATCTCACTTAACTTTCATCAAGCCCCGACAAGTATTATTTTGCAAACGTTGGCTGACTATCGGCAGTTCAATCTTATTTTAGACGGTGAACTTGATCTCTTACAAACGGTTAAATTAACCAATATTGATTGGTATAAAGCATTAACAATTATTACGGATAATGCAAAGCTACAATATATAATCGATAATAATATACTCATTATTACCGCTAAAGCTGATCCTAAATTATTATTAGATCAGCAGCGTAAAGCGCAAATAGAGCAAGAATTATCATTACCGTTAGTTTATTTTACATTAAAAGTGGATCACACTGATCTTAAGGCATTACAAACGGTTATTTTAGAACAAAAACTCTTATCGGAAAGGGGAAAAGTATTTATTGATGATAGAACCAATACCCTAGTTATTTATGATATTAAAAAAAATATTGATAATGTGATAACGTTAATTAAACAGCTTGATAAACCCATCGCTCAAGTTCATATTTCAGCCCAAATTGTAACAATGAGTAATGAAAGTTTATCTGAACTCGGTATCAAATGGGGATATACTGGCTCATCATCACAATTAATTGATCAATTTGATATAAATTTAGGTTTAGCAAGCAAAGCTGCAACATTGGGATTTAATTTAGCTAAACGGTCAAATCATTTACTAAATCTTGAGTTATCAGCACTTGAAGCTGAAAATCAATTAGAAATTATTGCAAGTCCTACGCTACTTACTGCAAATAAACAAATGGCATCAATTAAGCAAGGCACCGAGATCCCTTATGAAGTGTCAAGTGGCAGCAATGGCGTAACATCGATTGAATTTAAACAAGCAGTATTAGGTTTAGAAGTCACGCCAAGGGTATTAAGTGGTGATCAAATAGAATTAACGTTATATATTACTCAAAATACTGCGGGTCGCTCAATTAAACGCAGTGATGGCGGTGAAGCGCTAGCAATTGATACACAAGAGATTAGAACTCAAGTGTTAGTTAATAATGGTGAAACACTGGTATTAGGTGGAATTTTTCAACAAAGTCGACATCAAGAAACTCGGGCTGTACCTGGCGTTAGTCGACTTCCAATTATTGGCGGTTTATTTAAGTATCAAAGTAAAAAGCAACAAAAACGAGAGTTGATTATTTTTATAACCCCACAATTAATCAGTTTTTAATTTACTTTAATGGTTTTGCATGATGGAGTATAATCTGCGCAAATATTTTATTTGATAAGGGCTGTTTATGTTTCGCGTTGTTGCCTCTGATCTTGATGGTACGTTATTAAACCCGCAACACTGTTTATCCGACTATACCAAAAAAATTCTACAAGCTTTGAGACGAGAAAAAATTAATTTTGTTTTTGCAACTGGCAGGCACCATATTGATGTGGCACAAATGCGTGAAAATATGGAAATAGATGCATTTATGATCACATCAAATGGCGCAAGGGTTCATGATAGCAATGGTAATTTAATTTATAGTAAAAGCCTTGAACCGAGTATCGCTTATGAAGTTGCTCAAGTTGCAATGGATAATCCATTGGTTTATACCCATATTTATCGTGGAGATGATTGGTTAATTAATAAAGAAGATGAATATTCTCTTAGCTTTTTTAATGAAACTAATTTCAAGTATCGATTATTTGATCCGATTGATTTTGCCACTTCTGATATCGCTAAAATTTATTTCACAATAAGTGATATGAGCCAACATTTACATTTAGTTGAACTTAAAAATCAGTTAAAAGCGAAATATGGTTCAAAAATCAGTATCACCTTTTCAACGTTAAACTGTTTAGAGGTTATGGGAAGTGAGGTTTCAAAAGGCTATGCATTAAATGCTGTGGTAAATAAGTTAGGTTTCACCCTGCAAGATAGTATTGCCTTTGGTGATGGTATGAATGATTTTGAAATGCTATCAATGGTTGGTAAAGGATGCATTATGCAAAATGCCAGCGATGAACTTAAAAATAGTTTACCTGATCTAGAAATTATTGGTTCAAATGCAGATGAAGCCGTTCCTCATTATTTAAGTAAATTATTTTTTAACTCAATAATTTAATATGAAAGTAGATAGAGAACTCGATACATTAGGATTACGTTGCCCTGAGCCTATTATGTTGGTAAGAAAAACAATTCGAGAAATGTTAACAGGGCAAGTTTTGCATATTATTGCCGACGATCCTGCAACAGTTAGGGATATTCCTGGGTTTTGCCGTCATATGGATCATCAACTCATTGATAGTCAAATAGAACAAAGCCCCTACCATTATTGGCTTAAAAAGCAGTAGTATAGTGGTCATCATTTCAACTATATTGCCAATGTTATGTTGTTCGACAACAGGATTATTGGCAAATAATATTCAAATCATAAATCGTTTTCGTTAAATTTTTGTTGTAACATATCATTATAGTGTAAAATTAAGTATAATCATTATTATATGCATAATAATGGTTTTTGTATGATAGATAAAAGATTTGACTTTTATTTATTAAATGATAATAATTATCATTAACATTTGGCCGTAAGGTTATTATATGAAATTATTCAATAGTAGCATCACAAAATTTAACGTTTTTCCTCTCTTAGTTTCCTTATTGCTTGTTACGTCTAGCTATCAGGTTCATGCTCAACAAACAAAATTTAAAGTCATCACCACTTTCACAATTATTCAAGATATCGCACAAAATATCGCAGGCGATGCAGCTATTGTTGAATCAATAACTATTCCTGGTGCTGAAATTCATGAATATGAACCGACTCCCAAAGACCTCGTCAAAGCCCAGTCTGCTGATTTGGTGCTGTGGAATGGTTTAAACTTAGAGCGTTGGTTTGAACGATTTTTCCAAGATATTAAAAATGTCCCCTCTGTTATCGTGACAGATGGCATTTCAGCTATGCCAATTCAAGAAGGTAGTTATAGAGGCAATCCTAATCCTCACGCATGGATGTCACCAAGTGAAGGACTTATCTATGTCGAAAATATTCGCAAGGCATTCGTTAAATATGATCCAACCCATGCTGATATCTATAATCAAAATGCGGCAAATTATGTGGCTAAAATAAAAGCGATGGACTTGCCACTACGTGATAAATTATCGGTAATACCAAAAGACAAGCGTTGGTTACTGACCAGTGAAGGTGCATTTAGCTACTTAGCAAGGGATTATGGTTTTAAAGAAGCTTATTTATGGCCAATTAATGCTGAGCAGCAAGGTACACCCAAACAAGTAAAAGCGGTAATTGATCTGGTTAGAAAACATAATATTCCAGTGATTTTTAGTGAAAGTACTATTTCTAATAAACCGGCTATCCAAGTCAGCCGTGAAACCGGTATTAAATATGGTGGCGTTCTTTATGTTGACTCGCTATCAAAACAAGATGGGCCTGTTCCTACTTATCTTGATTTATTAGCTGTTACGGTTGCAACTATTGCTAAAGGTTTTGAATGATGAATACACCCAATAATTCGATAGTACTCAATATTGATGATATTACGGTGACTTACAATAATGGTCACACGGCAATTTACAATACGAGTTTTAAACTAAATGGCGGCACTATCTGTGCATTAGTCGGCGTTAATGGTAGCGGCAAATCAACGCTATTTAAAAGTATTATGGGAATGGTTAAACCTATTAGTGGTACTGTCACGCTAAATAATTTATCGGTTACTAAAGCGTTAAAGCAAAATATTATTGCTTACGTGCCACAAACTGAAGAAGTTGATTGGGATTTTCCTGTTCTGGTCTCTGATGTTGTCATGATGGGGCGCTATGGTCGGATGTCTTTTTTAAGGATCCCATCAAAAGAAGATAAAAAACAAGTTGATATGGCGTTAGAGCGAGTTAGTATGTCGGCACTAAAGAATCGGCAAATTGGCGAGCTTTCAGGGGGGCAAAAAAAACGGGTATTTTTAGCTAGAGCACTTGCTCAGCAAGGCCAAGTCTTACTATTAGATGAGCCTTTTACCGGGGTTGATGTTAAGACTGAAAATGCGATTATTGACCTCTTAAAAGCATTACGAACAGAAGGGCATCTTATTTTAGTTTCTACCCATAATTTAGGTAGTGTGCCTGAGTTTTGTGATCAAGTTGTTCTCTTTAATCGAACCGTACTTGCAACAGGCCCAACTAAAACGACCTTTACACCACAAAATTTAATGACAACATTTGGCGGCGCATTACGTTATTTAAGTTTATCGGGTGATAAATTACATGATGATGAAGATCCAAGAGTCGTTTCAGTATTAACTGACGATGAACGAGCAGCGGTTTTCTATGGGGAAGGGCAAGATGACGCGCCGCACCATGATCTATTACATAAAGCGCTTAGGAAAAAATAATATGTGGGAACTATTATTAGAACCTTTCCAGTATCAATATATGCTAAAAGCCATTTGGGCTAGCTGCTTAGTTGGCGCTGCATGTGCATTTTTATCTGCTTATTTGATGTTAAAAGGGTGGTCGTTAATGGGGGATGCATTATCTCATTCTGTTGTTCCCGGCGTTGCTGGCGCTTATGCTTTAGGCTTACCTTATTCTATCGGCGCATTTTTTACTGGTTTTTTAGCCGCAATCTCAATTACGATAATTCGCTATTTTAGCCGATTAAAAGAAGATGCCATTATTGGTTTTATTTTTTCAACTTTTTTTGCTTTTGGTCTATTAATTATTTCTCTTAATCCAACTTCAGTTAATATCAATGCCATAATTATGGGTAATATTCTAACCATTGCTGATGAAGATTTATGGCAAGTTGAAATTATAATTAGCGCATCACTGCTGGCCTTAATTTTGCTATGGAAAGATTTACTGGTCGCTTTTTTTGATGAAACCCATGCCCGCTCAATTGGTTTATCTCCTCTAAGATTAAAAATCATTTTTTTCACCATTTTAAGTGCGTGTACGGTTGCAGCCTTACAAACTGTTGGCGCTATTTTAGTTATCGCTATGGTTATAACGCCTGGCGCGACGGCTTATTTATTAACTAATCGATTTTCAAGATTACTGATTATTGCCGTATCAATTGGTTTTTTCACGAGTGGTATTGGCGCATGGATCAGCTATTATCTTGATGGTGCGACAGGTGGCGTGATTATTACATTACAAACACTTATTTTTTTATTCGCATTCTTGTTTTCCCCGCAACATGGCTTAATTCCTAATCGTTTACGTATTCGTAAGCAGTTACGTAATAAGGAGTACACTTAATGGAGTGGTTAAATTTTATTATCGAACCATTAAGCTACCCTTTTATGCAAAGGGCAATTATTGTTTCAATTACTACGGGGTTTGTTTGTGCAATCTTATCTTGTTTCTTAGTTTTAAAAGGTTGGTCATTAATGGGGGATGCCATTTCCCACGCGGTTTTACCCGGTATTGTTTTAGCTTATTTAGGTGGTATTCCAATTATTATCGGTGCCTTTGCTTCTGGTTTTTTTTGTTCTTTGGCAACCGGTTATATAAAACAAAATTGCCGGGTAAAAGAAGATACGGTAATGGGCATTGTCTATTCGGGTATGTTTGCTTTTGGTCTGGTTTTATTTTCAAAAGTCGACACAGAGCAGCACCTTAACCATATTTTATTTGGTAGTGTGCTTGGCACTACGCATAGTGAGCTTATTCAAATTATTATTATTGCGCTAATAGTATCATTAGTTACCCTGATAAAACGTCGGGACCTAATGCTTTTTTGTTTTGATCCTGTTCAAGCGAAAGTCGTAGGTTTACCGGTAAAATTGTTACACTATGGCTTACTCACGTTTCTTGCTTTAACTATTGTTGCATCATTGCAGGCAGTAGGCGTTATTTTGGTGATTGCAATGCTAATTGCGCCGGGGATTATTGCTTTTTTGCTGTCTAAACGATTTGAGCGGATGCTAATTATTGCCATTATCGTATCAATTATTTCTTGTATTTCAGGGACGCTTATTAGCTATCATTTTAGTGCAAGTACCAGCGCTTGTATCGTTTTGATACAGGCATTACTTTTTATTTTTGCACAAGGTTATCGACTAATCGTTAATTATCGACTCAGTATTTTAAATCGAAAATTGACTAATTAAATTATAGTGAATGGTATTTCGATACTTAATGACGCCTTTATCTATAGCAAAGCGGTGAATATTTTCACCGCTTTCATCTTTGGGTTAGAAAATCCACAAAAATGGTTTGTCATCATTGATCTTTGATGATGTATTACCTAGATTTGCTTCTATTAGTTTATTGGTATTTTCGGCTTCGTCTGTTAAACCTAATTGAGTATAAGCATTACGCATGAGGAGTAATCCATGCTTCGCTGAATCAGTATCCGAAAATGTTACTAGCATATCTTTAACTCGATTAACAACGGCAACATAAGCTCCACGGTCAGTATAGTACTGCGCAACTTTCAGTTGGTATTTTGCTAAACGATCTTTTAACGCAATAAGTCGTTTTTCTGCATCATAGCTGTATGGGCTATCAGGATAATTAGCCACTAAATAGGTGAAGTCTTTAAATGCAGCTTGTGCATAAGAGGTTTCACGATCAGCGCGATCGACATTAAACCAACCTTGAATTTGGTTGTTATCTTGTGCCATGTTTGCAAGACCACGAATATAAATAACCCAATCAACATTTGGATGTGTCGGATTAAGTTTTAAAAAACGGTCAATTGAAGCAATTGCTACTGGCAAATCACCTGATTTATAGTATGCATAAATCAAATCCAGTTGAACTTGCTGAGAATAAGGACCAAACGGATAGGCTTTATCAAGCGCCTCTAAAATTGTGATGCTCGATCGAATATTGCCATTTTGTAATTCTTGCTCTGCTTTGGTATATAAATCTTTTTCTGGTACATTATCAACATCAGGTTTTGATGATGAACAAGCCATTAATAGACCCGTCATTGCAGCGATAAAAGAATATTTAAGATATAATTTCATTCAATCATTAATCCATTGTTATTTATTTTAAAACTTTTATGTAAGAAATGTAAAATAAACATTAACCCATTTGAACGTATATGATACTCTAATTTATCATAGCTTAAAACACTCAAGAGTGAAAACTCCACTTAATATAGATAATTATGTCAGATAGCACACTAAAAAAGTTAGAATTAACCGCTGAAGTTGAAGAACATCAATTAGGCTTGAGGCTAGATCAGGCCTTGGCTGAACTGTTTTCACAGTATTCGCGTTCACGAATTAAAGATTGGATTGTAAATGGTCATGTAAAAGTAAATAATATTGTCGTTGATAAGCCGAAAGAGCGCGTACTTGGTGGCGAACAAATTATTCTTAATGCTTTAATTGAAGAAGAAACCTATCATCAAGGCGAAAAAATATCTCTCAATATCGTTTACGAAGATGACGATATTTTGGTGATTAATAAACCGCGTGACTTAGTTGTTCACCCTGGTGCGGGCAATCCAAATGGTACGGTTTTAAATGCACTGCTTTATCATTATCCTGATATTGCAAGTGTACCAAGAGCCGGAATTGTTCATCGATTAGATAAAGATACGACGGGATTAATGGTAGTTGCTAAGACTATTGAGGCACAAACTCGCTTAGTCGAATCTTTACAACTACGCGAAATTACACGTGAATATGAAGCCGTTGCGATGGGCATAATGACCGCTGGCGGCACAATTGATAAGCCAATCACGCGTCATCCAACTAAGCGTACTCATATGGCCGTATTTCCAACAGGTAAGCCTGCCGTAACTCATTACCGAGTAATGGAAAAATACCGTGCCCATACCCGTTTACGTTTACGCCTTGAAACTGGCCGTACTCATCAAATTCGTGTCCATATGGCACACATGGCTCACCCATTAATTGGCGATCAGCTATATGGCGGCAGACCAAGACCACCAAAAGGAGCAACCGATGAATTTTTCGAAACGTTGCGTAATTTTGACCGCCAAGCTTTACATGCAACAATGTTAAGGTTATTTCATCCAATTACAGGTGAACAGATGGAATGGCATGCCCCACTTCCAGAAGATATGCAGCAATTGATTAAAGTATTGCAAGAAGATACTAAATTGCATCAAGATGAGATTGACTGGTAAATCATTATGATTAAGGCGATGTACGCTAATTGGCCTGCACCAAATAATGTCCACGCCTTGACGACACTGCGTCAAGGTGGATGTAGCAATGCGCCTTATCACTCCCTCAATTTAGGGAGTCATGTTGGTGATGATTTAAATCATGTACTTGAAAACCGATCGATAGTTACTCAATCATTAGGATTATCAAACGAACCCATTTGGTTAAAACAAACTCATAGCACTAATGTCATTGATATAGCCAGTTACCAATCTATTGATGCTGATGCTAGCTACAGTAAGCAAAGAAATGCCGTAAGTGCGATATTAACGGCAGATTGCTTGCCAGTTTTATTTTGTTCACAGCAAGGTGATGAAGTTGCAGCCGCTCACGCTGGTTGGCGCGGATTATGTCATGGCATTTTAGAAAACACGGTAAGTTACTTTACATGCCAGCCGGCACAAATTATGGCTTGGCTTGGCCCTGCGATTGGCCCACAAAAGTTCGAAGTTGGGGCTGAAGTTAAAGCTCAATTTGAGCGTCATGACTTAGATGCGTCAAATGCATTTCAATTAGTAAATCCCCATGAACAAAAGTATCTTGCTAATCTCTATTTACTAGCAAGGCAGCGGTTGAATAAGCTTGGCATTTATCAAATTTATGGTGGTGAAAACTGTACCTATAGTGAAAGTGAGTTATTTTACTCATATCGCCGAGAGCCGCAAACGGGTAGAATGGCGTCTTTGATTTGGTTTGAATAACTTAGCCGTTGATTACCGTTGTAATTAAAACATTTGATGATTATAAAAATAGCTCAAGTAATGAGTTAAGAAATAACTTACCTTGCGTTGTTAACTGCCAATTATCTTTATCCTCGCTAAGATAACCCTTTTTTATTGCTTGATTAATCGGTTGCTCAATATTATTTAACGTTAAACCTGTTCGCTCTACAAAGCGCATTTTTGGTGCTGCTTCAAATAGTCTGAACTGATTCATAAAAAATTCAAAAGAGAGTTCATCATCTGGAACTTGATAAGATTTTTCTAAATAACGGCCAGCTAAATATCCTTTGGGGTGCTTTGTTTTTACCGTTCTAATAATTTTACCATCGGCTTGGGTTAATTTACCATGTGCACCGCAGCCAATCCCAATATAATCGCCAAAACGCCAATAATTCAGGTTATGTTGGCACATGAATCCTGGTTTAGCATAAGCCGAGGTTTCATATTGTACATAACCACTTTCAGTCAATAATTTGTCGCCTTGTTGATAAATATCCCACAATAGTTTTTCATCGGGTAATTTAGGCGGCTTAGATCCAAATAATGTATTGGGCTCAATCGTTAATTGATACCATGACAAATGGGGTGGCGAAAGCAAAATTGCTTGTTTTAGATCTGATAAGGCATCAGTTAATGACTGATCAGGTAAGCCGTGCATTAGATCAAGATTAAAACTGCGCAAATTTAACTTACTTGCTAGCTGAGCTGCGTTAATTGCGTCATCTGGGTCATGAATTCGACCAAGTTTGACTAATTTATCATGTTGAAAACTTTGTACACCAATCGATATGCGGTTTATTCCCGCATCAATATAACCTTTAAAATGATTTGCATCAGCTGAGTTTGGGTTTGCTTCTATCGTTATCTCGGCCCCAGCTTCAAAGGGAATATAGGTTTGGATCTGGGTTAACAACTGGTTGATTAATTCTGCGGAAAACAGACTTGGCGTGCCACCACCAATAAATATTGAGTGAACGGCTCTATTATTTGTTAAAGCAAGATCATGACGTAAATCAGCAAGTAGATGATTGATATATTCATCATATGCCGGTGCCTGCTTAATATTATGTGAGTTAAAATCACAATACGGGCATTTTTGTACGCACCAAGGCATATGAATATACAAGCTGAGTGGAATATGTGTCATCAATTAGTTAACTTCTTTCCATAAAATCAGATCTTGCTCTGCAATTTCGCTGGCATCAAAACTATTAACGGGGATCTCTTCACGGTCAAATGCAATATCACCACCGTTAACAATATCATCACCTTTTTTAATACCTTTAAAATCAAATAATTTAGGATCGCATAGGTGGGAAAGGGTAACATTTTGAGTTGCGCGAAACATTGTCTCAATGCGTCCAGGAAATTTTTTATCCCATTCATTTAACATGTCTTTAATGACTTGTCTTTGTAAATTAGGCTGAGATCCACAAAGATTACATGGAATGATCGGAAAGTCTTTAAGATTAGCATATTGAATAATGTCTTTTTCTTTGCAGTAAGCAAGAGGCCTTATTACAATATGTTCGCCTGTATCGTTCATCAATTTTGGCGGCATCGCTTTTAATTTTCCACCGTAAAACATGTTTAGAAATAGGGTTTCCAAAATATCATCGCGATGATGGCCTAGGGCGATTTTAGTTGCACCAATTTCGCTTGCGGTGCGGTATAAAATACCGCGCCTTAAACGCGAACAAAGTGAACAGGTCGTTTTACCCTCTGGAATTTTTTCTTTAACGATCCCATAAGTATTTTCTTCAACGATTTTATATTCAATACCTAAAGATTTTAGGTACTCAGGCAAAATATGCTCAGGAAAACCGGGTTGTTTTTGGTCAAGATTGACGGCGATTAGCTCAAAATTAATCGGCGCACTGATTTTTAAATTGATCAAAATATCAAGCATGGTATAGCTATCTTTACCGCCTGATAAGCAAACCATAATTCGGTCACCTTCTTCAATCATGTTAAAATCGGCAATGGCTTCGCCGACTTGCCGTCTTAGACGTTTATGTAATTTATTTTGATTATAAATATTCATATAATTTAACTGGTTATGAGGTTTTAAAAAAGCGCTTAGGCATTAAATGCAATAACCCTCGAGCTAAATAGTCGCTAGCTGGTGTTATTAAAAACCAACTAAGAACGATGCTCGTTATGGCAAGTGAACCAACATAAACGTCGGTAAACCAGTGTGCTCCTGCAATAATACGTGGCGCAGAAAAAATAATAACGATTATTGCTGATTGGATAAATGCTTTTAAGCCAAAATATCGCCACATAAAAGCAGTAAAAATCATCAACATCATACCATGATCACCTGGAAAGCTATCACTTGATGCATCTTTTGTACCAAAATGAGTCAACTTTGAAATTCGATTAATTGATTCAAGTGGATCAAAATAGAGTGTCGGACTTTCGTGAGAAATAGGAATAAATCGTCCCCATTGTTTAATTAAAATAGCCATCACTAGCATCATTAAGCCAATAACAATCATTTTTCGTTTATCTATATTATCGACCTTACGAAA
This sequence comes from Orbaceae bacterium lpD04, assembly GCA_036251935.1. Taxonomy (NCBI): domain Bacteria; kingdom Pseudomonadati; phylum Pseudomonadota; class Gammaproteobacteria; order Orbales; family Orbaceae; genus Orbus; species Orbus wheelerorum. The sequence continues at coordinate 901,525 of CP133967.1, forward strand.
ATAGAGGTAATAGAGCAATGCCATTGCTAAAAATGAGATCACATCAAAACTTCGATGATTGGTAATTGCGATCAGGTATAAAAATGTTTTATTACTGCCATCTAAAAATTGATTAAAAAAATGGAAAATGGTTGAATCAAGATTAAACCAAAAACCATGACGATAGGTACAATATAAGCTGATTAATAATAAAATACCAAAAAGATTCCAACATAGAATCTGAATTACTTTCTTTGACATACGTTAATACTACTCTTTTTAAATTAGTCTGCTCGGCTCATAAAACGGCGCTCAGCGACGTGGATCTTTATTTTTTCACCATTATTAATATATTCAGGAACTTGCACAGTTAAACCTGTTGTTAATTTTGCCGGTTTCGTTCTAGCACTTGCTGAGGCGCCTTTAATTCCAGGATTGGTTTCAATAATTTCGAGTTCAACTGTTTGCGGTAATTCAAGTGCAATGATTTGACCATCAACGGTTAAAACTTGAATACCTGAGATCCCACCTTCTGGAATAAAGAGCAATTCCTCTTCAATTTGGTCTTGTTTAAATGAGTAAGGGGTATAATCTTCATTATCCATAAAAACGTATTCGTCACCATCAATATAAGAAAAGGTAACCGGTCTGCGGCTAAGCTCAATAGTGTCTAATATATCATCACCTTTAAAGCGCTCTTCAACTTTTAATCCTGTTTTTACATCAGCAAAGCGCATTTTATAGAGCGTACTTGCTCCACGAGCGCTAGGACTTTGCACTTCAATATCTTTTACGAGTAATAATTTACCATTATAAGAGATTGCATCTCCGCGCTTAACTTCATTAGCTTTTGGCATAATCTTGTTTCCGGTTAATAGTGTTAGAATAAATAAGCTCGCTATTTTAGCGCTATCTTGCTATTGTCACCAGTAAATTATATCGAATAGGGGGACAAGTTATGGATAATCATTTTCACTGCCGAGAAAACTGCGGCGCTTGTTGCATAGCACCGTCTATTTCAAGTCCGCTTCCTAATATGCCAAATGGCAAACCAGCTAATGTAATATGTGCCCATTTAGATAATAATGCACGCTGCGTGTTATTTGGTTTACCATCAAGGCCATTAGTCTGCCAAAATTTACAGCCATGTCATGAAATGTGTGGTAATAACAGGCAAGAAGCATTTAGCTACTTACAAAATTTAGAAGCACTAACGTGCCCTTAAATAATTCTAATAAAAAATCAGTTTTATTAGAATTATTTATCTCCTATTCCTATTTTTTTGGTACACTTCGTAAAATTTTTTTCTAAACAACAGTATGGTTATGCAAACACAAAATAAACTTAAACGCGATCTTAAAGCTCGCCACCTCACAATGATAGCCATTGGTGGGTCAATTGGTACCGGGCTATTTGTCGCATCAGGTGCCACTATTGCACAGGCAGGTCCTGCTGGTGCGTTACTTTCTTATGCAATTATCGGCTTGATGGTCTACTTTTTAATGACCAGTTTAGGCGAGCTTGCCGCTTATTTGCCAGTATCGGGAACATTTGCAACTTATGGTGCTAGATATGTGGATGAATCATTTGGTTTTGCAATAGGTTGGAACTATTGGTATAACTGGGCAATTACTGTTGCTGTTGATTTAGTTGCAGCGCAGCTTGTTATCTCTTATTGGTTTGACTCAGGCAGCTATAGTTGGCTATGGAGCGTGCTTTTTTTAAGTATTATCTTTTTACTTAATTATATTTCGGTAAAAGGCTTTGGTGAGGCCGAGTTTTGGTTCTCATTAATAAAAGTTGTGACAGTTATTATCTTCATAATATTAGGTATGGGGATGATTATTAATATCTTTTTGGATTGGTACCAGCATGCAAGTGTTGTTACTGTGAATGGTGTTTCAAAAGTCGTATCGACCTCGCAAAGCCCTTGGTATAACTGGACAATTGGTGATGCGCCTTTTGTTGGTGGTTTTTCATCGATGATTGGTGTTGCGATGATTGTTGGATTTTCGTTTCAAGGAACAGAATTAATTGGTATTGCTGCTGGTGAGTCTGAAAATCCAGAAAAAAATATTCCAAAATCAATGAAGCAAGTCTTTTGGCGTATCTTACTATTTTATGTACTCGCTATTTTTGTGGTGAGTTTAATTATTCCTTATACCGATCCAAGTCTATTACGTAATGATGAAACAGATATTAGTGTTAGTCCATTTACCTTAGTTTTTGAAAATGCAGGATTACTTTTTGCGGCAGCATTGATGAATGCGGTTATTTTAACCTCAGTGCTATCAGCAGGGAATTCAGGGCTATATGCGTCAACGCGTATGCTTTATGCTTTAGCTAAAGAAGGCAAAGCGCCAAGATTATTTGCACGCTTATCTCACTCTGGCGTACCTAGAATGGCACTGCTAGCGACCACCTTCATCGCAATGCTCTGTTTTTTAACGTCAATGTTTGAAGACAGACAAGTTTATTTATGGTTACTAAACTTATCAGGCATGACCGGCTTTATTGCTTGGCTAGGGATTGCAATTAGTCACTATCGCTTTAGAAAAGGCTATATCGCTCAAGGACTAGATATTAACAAACTACCTTATAAGTCAAGCCTATTTCCGTTTGGTCCGATATTTGCTTTTGTACTATGCCTTGTTATCACGCTTGGGCAAAATTATGAAGCCTTTTTACAAGATCAAATTGATTGGAATGCTGTCATTGCAACTTATATTGGTATTCCACTATTTTTAGTGATTATGTTTAGCTATAAATTACTTAAAAGAACGAAATGGATAAAATATCAAGATATGGATTTTAGCCGCATTAAAGACTAATTTTAGACATATCGAATCAGTATCGCGCAGCCTTGCGCGATACAATATGACAGAAATAGCAAATAGAATTAGCCACTACCAAAAATAATGTGCGTTTTAGATAAGTAATATGATGCTATTTCAACAGCGACTTTATCGCCGGTTAAAATATGGGTGTCGTTTTAGTCATTAAATTAATCAAAAACTCAGTGGATAAAATACTAGGATATAGATTTTAGTCGCAGTAATGATTAATTTTAGACATACCAAAGTAGTACCGCGCAGCCTTGCGCGATACAATATGGCAGAAATAGAAAATAGAATTAGCGACTACGAAAGATAATGCGAGCTTTAGATAAGTCATATGGGGTCATTTCAACAGTCACTTTATCGCCTGTTAAAATACGGATATAGTTTTTACGCATTTTGCCGGAAATGTGTGCGGTAACAACATGACCGTTTTCGAGTTCTACACGAAACATTGTATTTGGTAATGTGTCAAGTATTGTACCTTGCATTTCAATGTTATCTTCTTTTGCCATTGGATCCTCTTGATGTTTATTTTTACTCAATATTGCTAATATTATCGTTGCGTTGGATTTTACTAATTATCTTTAGCCACCATTTAAAACGACAAATAGCGGCAAAATGATGCCGAAAAAATTACCAGATGTAAAGCTGTTTCTACTTTTTTAGCTAAATAAAGTTTTATTCGTTTAAGATATAGCGATTATTTTTTCACTAAAATATAGCCTTACAACAAAAAAATAACGAAATTTAACATTAAATAAAACAATAGCTAGCGCTATGAATAAAAACGCTAGCCTAAATTAATATTTTTTACCTGTGATACGGCACCACTCTTCTTTAATCATTACCGGATCAAGCTCGAAGTGTGGCTGGTAAGCATCACAGACACTCGCTGATTGATTTTCTAATATACCAGATAACCCGAGTAACCCTTCCGATTTAACTAGTACGCTAATATGTGGTTCAAGCTCTCTAAGTGGCCCGGCTAAGATATTTGCAACCACAACGTCAGCAAGTAAGTTATCAGGAATATCTTTTGCAAGGTAAAGTGATAACCTATCACTGACATTATTACGCTGTGCATTATCTCGGCTAGCTTGCAGCGCTTGTGGATCAATATCTATCCCAATCGCTGCTTTGGCACCTAATTTTAATGCTGCAATAGCTAAAATACCTGATCCACAGCCATAATCGATAATGACTTTGTCTTGCAAATCAAGTCCATCAAGCCATTGTAGACAAAGCGCAGTTGTTGGGTGTGTTCCTGTTCCAAAAGCAAGGCCTGGGTCAAGCATTACATTTACTGCGTTTGGGTCAGGGATCTCTCGCCAGCTAGGGCAGATCCAAAGCCTATTACCAAATTGCATCGGATGAAAATTATCCATCCATTCGCGTTCCCAATCTTTATCTTCTAATTGTTCAATTTTATAATGCAGTTCATTGGTAAACAGTTTTGATGACTTAAGTAAATTAATTAATTGCTTAGTATCAATATCAGCTTCATATAAGCCAATTACATCAGTATTTCCCCATAAACGAGTTTCGCCGGGTAATGGTTCAAATACTGGCGTGTCATAGGTATCTTGAAAGGTGACTGATACCGCGCCGCTTTCTTCTAATAAATCACTAAAATGTTCGGCATTATCATTAGTGGTATTAATTTTTAATTGGATCCAAGGCATATTAGTCCCTATTTTGTAAATGTTTGCCAAAGTAATTGGCGATTAAAAAGGCAACTAATCCTACAATTAATGCCGGTACAATTGGATGAAAACTAAAGATTTTTAGATTTTCACTCGCTAAGATAGCATAACAAGTCGCACCTAAAATCATCGATGTTAATGCACCATAAGCATTAGCATGTTGCCAATATAGCCCTAACACTAAAGGCCATAAAAAAACCGCTTCAAGTCCACCAAATGCAAGTAAGTTTAACCATATCACCATATCTGGTGGATTCCATGCGGCTAAAATTAATAGTACACCAAAAATAAATGTAATGACAATTGATAGACGGGTAAGTGTTTTATCGTATTTTTTCATCTCTGGTTTGATTGATAAAAAGAGATCTTTAATGATAACGGATGAGACTTGTAATAGCTGAGCATTGATAGTTGACATAATGGCTGCAAGTGGCGCGGCTAAAAAAATGCCGGCGGCAATGGGTGGCAATACACTAACAATCAAATTAGGCACAACTTGATCGGGGATAGCCAAATTAGGTAAAATTGCGCGACCTAATGCCCCCGATAAATGCATGGTAAACATGATCACAGTAACAATAATTGTACCTAAAATAATTGCGCGATGAACCGCTTTACTATCTTTATAAGCCATACAGCGCACGGCGGTATGAGGTAAACCAACCACGCCAAAGCAGACTAAAATCCAAAATGACACCATAAATGGAAAATCCATGAAATCATCAGGTCCTTGCGGTGTTAATAATGCGGGATCTGTCTGTTTTAAGGTATCAATAATTTGTGGTATGCCGCCTCCTGCATAGATAACTGCAATAAGCAAAATAATTGCGCCAACAAGCATTACCATGCCTTGAAAAGCGTCATTTAAAATGCCGGCACGAAAACCACCAAAAGCTGTATAGATAACAGTGCCAATACCAAAAATAAGTAAACCGTAACCATAAGGAATACCGACCGAGGATTCTAATAAGCGAGCACCACCGATAAATTGTACGGTCATTGCGCCAATAAATGCGACAATAATTGCAATACTTGCAAACCAAACAATCAATCGGCTTTGATAACGGGCATATAACATATCACTTAAGGTAAGGGCATTATATTTGCGCGCGAGAATCGCAAATTTTTTGCCTAAAATACCCAGTGATAACAACACAGTTGGCACTTGGATCATAGCAAGTAAAACCCAACCTAGACCAAATTTATAAGCAGCGCCAGGTCCACCAATAAAAGAGCTGGCACTAATATAAGTCGCCGCAAGAGTCATCGCAAGTAAGAATCCGCCCATGGTTCGATTACCAATAAAATAATCGGTAAATTGGTCAGTTTTTTTACGTTTAATATACGCATAGGCAGAAATCGCGAAGACTAACGTTAGATAAAGGACAAGAGGAACAATAATATCAACATGCATAATAGATAGCGTCTTTATTTATTAATTGGTTTTGTTGGCTGACAGCTCTCGAGCGAAATATCTTTAAAGCGACATTTTACGACCAAGTAGCAAATCAAAATAAAGGCTATAGGTGTTAGTACACAAGATATTTCAAACCAAGCTGGAAACCCGAGTATACCAAGCTTATCACCTAAGCAGTAAGCAGATAAGACCCAACAAACTAAGTAAAAAAGAGTAATGTATAGAGATAGCCTTGCTTCTTTATTTGCTTGTAAATAACGTTTATCCATTGAAAGTACCTATAGCTATAGCACTAAAAGGGCATTAGAGTAAAATAAACCACCTAAATAAGCAAGCCAGATATTACTTAGTAATATTTGCGCTTTAAGTGAGTGAGAGTATAATGCCCAAACGTTATATAAGGAGTGATTTATGAGTAACTATCAGCACAAAAAAGGAACTATTCGTAATAATGCTTTAGCTGCATTAATGAGTGATCCATTATTTAAACAGAGAATTGAAACTAATATAAAAGGTAAAGGCAGTTTTAAAAGAAAAGCAAAACATTGTAAAAGAGATTATCAAGGAGCAGATAAAAGCAGTCTATTTAGTCTATTTTTATCTGCTTTTTGATTAATTATCGCTATTGTACGCTTATCTACTAGCTTATTAACGACTATTCTTATCATTAAGCTTCACTAATATCACCTCATTGGCTATGGCAATAGATAAAGTGATGTTTCACCCTATAACTGTTATTTGTATATTTAATGTATTTACTAAAAAATGCTGGTATAATATACAGTTCATTATTTGGCTATTTGCCCAAAATTGTTATTTTAACGTCGATTAAGAAGAGATAAATGTCAATTAAAAATATTGAAATCCGTGGTGCTCGTACTCATAATCTCAAAAATATTAATGTAACTATTCCTCGTGATAAATTAGTGGTTATTACGGGTATTTCAGGTTCAGGTAAATCCTCTTTAGCATTTGATACCCTATATGCTGAAGGGCAAAGGCGCTATGTCGAATCATTATCTGCTTATGCACGTCAATTTTTATCATTGATGGAAAAACCTGATGTTGATCACATTGAAGGATTATCTCCCGCTATTTCGATTGAACAAAAATCAACTTCTCATAATCCACGTTCAACGGTTGGCACAATTACCGAAATCTATGATTATCTGCGTTTGCTCTATGCGCGTATCGGTGAACCTCGCTGCCCAACACACCATTTACCATTAGCGGCGCAAACAGTATCACAAATGGTTGACTCGATTATGTCATTGCCAGCTGATCATCGTTATATGCTGCTTGCTCCTGTTGTGACTGAGCGTAAAGGTGAGTTTGTTAAATTATTCGAACAGTTATCAGCTAGCGGTTATATTCGCGTTCGCGTTGATGGTGATATTTATGACTTATCAGATCCGCCAGTATTAGAACTACAAAAAAAACATACTATCGAAGTGGTTGTCGATCGCTTTCGTATTCGAGATGATTTAAAAATTCGACTTGCTGAGTCAATTGAAACTGCGCTCTCAATTACTCATGGCATCATTAAAGTGGCTAATTTAGATGAGCCAAATAGTGATGAGATCCTTTTTTCAGCCAATTTTGCTTGCCCTATTTGTGGCTATAGTCTGTCAGAACTTGAACCAAGACTCTTTTCGTTTAATAATCCAGCTGGCGCTTGCCCTGATTGTGATGGTTTAGGAGTACAACAATATTTTGATGAAAAACGCATTGTGCAAATGCCTGATGTTTCACTTGCAGCTGGAGCAATTAAAGGCTGGGATCGTCGCAATTTTTATTACTTTCAAATGCTAAAATCATTAGCAGAACATTATAAATTTGATATTGATTCACCTTTTGAAAAGCTGCCTAGCAAAATCAAAAATATTATATTAAATGGCTCTGGCGATGAAGATATTCAATTTGTTTATACCAATGATCGCGGTGATTCTGTTAAACGAACCCATCCATTTGAGGGAATTTTAAATAATCTTAGCCGCCGCTATAAAGAGACTGATTCACAAACCATTCGTGAAGAGCTTGCTAAATATATTAGTAACCGTGCATGCCCAAGCTGCCATGGCTCAAGATTACGCGTCGAGGCGCGCAATGTGTTTATTGATGACACGAATTTACCTGCGATTAGTGAGTTAAGTATTCATAATGCGAAAGCGTTTTTTGGTACACTTAGTTTAACGGGACAACGCGCCAAAATTGCAGAAAAAATATTAAAAGAGATCAATGAACGTTTACAGTTTTTAATTAATGTTGGGCTTAATTACTTAAACTTATCTCGCTCTGCGGAGACATTATCTGGCGGTGAGGCTCAGCGAATAAGGCTAGCAAGCCAAATCGGTGCAGGCCTTGTTGGCGTTATGTATGTACTTGACGAACCGTCAATTGGATTACACCAACGTGATAACTCAAAATTAATTGATACATTAACGCATTTACGTGACTTAGGTAATAGCGTTATTGTTGTTGAGCATGATGAAGATGCGATCTTAGCGGCTGATTATTTAATCGATATCGGCCCCGGCGCAGGTGTGCATGGTGGCGAAATTATTGCTGAGGGAACGCCTGCACAGGTAATGAAAAATAAAAACTCATTAACTGGTAAGTACTTATCAGGTAAAGAGAAAATTGAAATTCCAGCTAAACGAACTAAAATCGATAAAAAGAAACTATTATCATTAATTGGCGCGACGGGTAATAATTTAAAAAATGTCACTTTAAATATCCCTGTTGGCCTATTTACTTGCATAACCGGTGTTTCTGGCTCAGGAAAATCAACCCTTATCAATGATACACTTTATCCATTAGCGCAAAACGAACTTAATCGAGCAGAGAAAAGCGATATCGCGCCGTATAAAGAAATTAAAGGATTAGATCATTTTGATAAAGTCATTGCCATTGACCAAAGCCCTATTGGCCGGACTCCGCGTTCTAATCCAGCAACTTACACTGGCTTTTTCACCTCAATTCGTGAGTTATATGCTGGCGTTCCTGAAGCAAGGGCGCGTGGTTATAATCCAGGCCGTTTTAGTTTTAACGTTAAAGGTGGTCGCTGTGAAGCTTGCCAAGGTGATGGACTGATCAAAGTCGAAATGCACTTTTTACCTGATGTTTATGTGCCTTGCGACCAGTGTCATGGTAAGCGTTATAATCGCGAGACGTTAGAAATTAAATATAAAGGTAAAGCCATTAATGAAGTGCTAGCGATGACGGTTGAAGAAGGGCGCGAGTTTTTTGAAGCTGTTCCCATGATTGCTCGAAAATTACAAACCCTCGTCGATGTTGGGCTATCTTATATTACTATTGGTCAATCAGCAACGACGTTATCTGGTGGTGAAGCTCAGCGAGTTAAGCTGGCTAAAGAACTATCGAAACGTGATACGGGTAAAACATTATATATTCTAGATGAACCAACGACAGGTCTACATTTTGCTGATGTTAAGCAATTATTAAATCAATTGCATCTGCTTCGAGATCGCGGTAATACCGTTGTGGTCATTGAACATAACTTAGATGTTGTTAAAACAGCTGACTGGATTGTCGATCTTGGCCCTGAGGGCGGTAATGGTGGTGGCGAAATTATTGCTGAAGGTACACCTGAAGATGTGGCAAAATGTAAACAGTCCTATACAGGAATTTATTTAAAACCTATACTAGCAAAAAAATAGCCATCAATGTGAGGAACATTATTTGCTGCTGATTTCTATTATGATGATAGTCGCTTATATTAGTGGCTCATTATCTGGTGCGCGTATTGTGAGCGAACTGATGCATTTACGTAACCCTAGCGATTATGGTTCACATAATCCTGGCGCGACGAATATGCTTAGAGTCAATGGTAAATTTCCAGCACTGTGTGTTTTAATTTTTGATATGTTAAAAGGACTGTTACCGGTCTACCTATCTTACCGGTTAGATATATCGCCCTTTTTTTTAGGGATCATCGCTATCTCTGCATGTTTAGGTCATATCTTTCCATGTTTCTTCCATTTCCACGGTGGAAAAGGCGTTGCAACAGCATTAGGTTCAATGGTCATGATAGGTTTTGATTTTTCAGGATTATTTATTGCGACGTGGTTTGTTACGATTTTAATTACGGGTTATGCGTCAGTGGCTGCGATCGTAAGCTTTTTATTTGCCCCCTTATTTGTATGGTTTATTCGTCCAGAGCTTACCATGCCTGCTGCGATGTTAGCCTGCCTTATCATTATTCGTCATGCGAGTAATATTCAGCGCCTAATCAAAGGCGAAGAATCTAAAATTTTAGTTAGAAAACGCCACTAATTATGGTTGGTATTATGTTTTTTTGCGACTACAACGGGCAATTTTAAATGCCAATAAATTGCTAATAAACGAATTGTTAGTGTGGTTATAATGCCAAGTAATGTTGCAATATCAATTGGTAAACTTAAACAAAGGTACGACATAACATGCATAGCACCGCCAATTAAGCAAGCGGTTGCGTAGATGTCTGTTCGAAAGACCATCGGAATATCCCTAGCAAGAACGTCACGTAAAATGCCGCCACCCACGCCAGTTAATACTCCCATACAAATCATAACTAAACCATTCACCTCTGAAGCAATGGCTTTATTCACCCCAATTCCAACAAATACAGCAAGGCCAATTGCATCAAGTACTGGCATTAACCATTTCGGGTACTTTGTAGCAGATGAATAGCGAATGAGTAACATCGATAATAAAGAGGTAATGATAGCGACCCACAAATCGGTTGAATCAGTGACCCAAAAAATAGGACCATGATTTAATATAATATCGCGAATTGTTCCGCCACCTATGGCCGTTATAACGCCTAAAACTAACGCGCCAATAGGATCCATCTCTTTTTTTGACGCCAATAATACGCCTGAGATAGCAAAAACTATCGTACCTAAAATATCACACCAAAATATATAGTTCATCGCAGCTCAGTATTATTTAAGTTCTTTAAGCATCGACTGAACGATAAGCGATGATTGCTTTGCAGCTAAAGGTAAAAACTCTTCAAAACTTATTGCAGAGGCTTTATCACCATTATCTGATATTGCTCTAACGACAATAAATGGCATAGCACAAAGCCAGCAAACATGGGCAATCGCGGTTGCTTCCATTTCGACTGCAATGGCATCTGGGAACTGGCATTTAATTCTAGTTAATTCATTATCGCTATTGATAAATGAATCACCACTGACAATAACACCGTCAACGGCTTTAACGCCTTGTGAGTTAGTTGCATTAATGGCGATATCTTTTAGTGGGCTATCGTTAGTAAACGCAACGGGGCAACCCGCCATTTGACCTAGTTCATAGCCAAAAGCGGTCACATTCACATCATGATAAATAGCGCGATTTGAGATAACAACGTCACCAATTTTCAGGCGACTATCTAATCCACCAGCTGAACCCGTATTAATGACCGCATCAATATCAAAGCGACTTAATAATAATGAGGTACCCGTTGCCGCAGCAACTTTACCTATGCCCGATTTAAGTAACACCACATCGCAGCCATCAATTTGGCCAATGTAAAAATCGAATCCGAAAATAGTCTCGATCTGGCAATCAGTTATTTTACTTCGAAGAATTGATACTTCTTCTTCCATAGCGGCAATAATCGCAATTTTCATAATGATTTAACTCAATTAAAACAAGAAATAGTTGTATTAGCAAGATAGATAAAAAGCCTCACCGTGATGGCGAGTATAATAAGTTTTATCATTAACGATTACAATACGATATCGCAATTTTTGTTATCAAGCATCCTCTCGCTATAAGAGCATATTGATAAATAGCGGTAAAATGTTAGGTAGATTTTATTTATATCATAGCGGTGACATTTGTCCATTTTTTTGCTAGGGATCAGTTATTCATTATAATGCCTGTAGCATTAACACATTCATAAAAATAACCACTAAACTTCCCACCAGCATCATTAAATTCATCATAGGAAAGTGGTGTTATCAAAACATTAACATAATCTTCACCCTCTATACATTCACGCAACTGATTAAACTCTGCTATGATCGCCCCTTTGAATGCATAACTAATATAAATAGATTCATCTTCACTTACATCCAGCTCTCCGGGATTTAAAAAATAGCTAGTTGCTTTTGTGATATCAATTCCATATTGTTGTTTTATTTCGGCTGCATTCATCAAGCGGTTCACGACATATTCTTTAAGATTACATGATGTGAATCCTTCTTTTAGGTCATTGATTTTACAAGATGAATTTAACCAAATTGTTAGCTTCGCTAATTCATTATTATATTTTTCCTCACTATAATTATTATAAATAAGGACCTGTTCTTGTAGATTGGTAAATTTTCGATCTTTGAAAAAACCAACGCCGTAGAAAATAGGTTCAATATCGTGAGAACCCATTGGGTTACTGATATACATATATTTATAAAACAATGATCCATTTTCATTTATTGATAGAGGCACGATATTTAGTGTTGCTCGAGAGGGGCCTGTTGCAAATGCGTTATGAGAAAAGCATAAGATTAATAATACAATATATTTTTTCACAATTATCTACCTAATTTATTTTGATTCTACAACTAGCTTGACATCATTTTATATATATAAGGGCTGAAATACTTTTTTTCATTACAATTAAACTTAGTAAGTTCACATGATAATAATTCAAATTTATCACCGTTTTTCATATAAATGAAACCTAAGTTTACAAAATCAAAGTTTTTTTTATCAAATTTTTTTTCGGAATGAATAAAACCTATTGAATGGATACTACTATCCATGTTCCTTACTGCCACAAAATAATTAGGAGGTTTTGACTCTATAATATCTAAAGTTAATCCACCATTATAACAACTGGGATCTGGTATAATTGCCAAATTATCATATGGTTGATTCAAATTATCCTTATGATATAAATCAATAGACCACCAAAGTTTATCCGGATTTAAATAGGCAGTCTTTAAGGCATCTATTAATTTATCTTTTGATTGGTTGAAATATATCTGTCCCTTTGATAACGGGTTATTTCTACTAGATAAAATCAGAATACAATAAGGAGAATGAACACCTGATGTTATCTCTACATATTCAGAATCTTTGCCATTGTGAAATTCTATTATATTCGGATTATTTTTTATTCTTAATTCGATTGCTTGCTCGATAAATTTATCCGTATTATATATTTTTATAAAAATATTTATGCCAACCCAAAAAGTTACAATTACCATAAAAATCATTATGACTTTTTTCATCAAAAATTTTCCTATAATTTATGGAGATTACCGTTACATCCTAACCGGATGCAAATGCCATATTTTAGCATTTTCAGCGAGATTAGAGAGTACGGGTTGATTAGTTGATACTGTGTCTGCTTTACTATTTGCTACTATTTGCATCGCTTGAGCATTAGCGAGCATACTTCACCATAGCGATGGTTTAATGCGTTGTTGTTTTTCTCCGAACATTATAGTAAGAGAAAATTCTACTTTTGACTTCTATTATTTTTAGGGAGGATTACCATGCTTTAGAGGATATGAATAAGAAAGATAGACATAATAATATAATAAGACTAATTTTTTTCACTATTAGATGCCTCTACTTCGTTTGGTTCAGAAATGAAATTAATATCTTTAGCTGAAAGAGTAAAAGATGAAACTAGCAACAAAACTAAAATAGTATTCTTTATCATTCGTATTTTCCTTGTTGCTAGCAAATGCTAAGGTACTATTAAGCAATCCCTTTCCCCATAGCGATGTAAATACTCTAAAAAAACAATAATGCTGTTAACTACCCCTTTCAATCAAAATTAGCGCTTAAATTCAATATCTATCCCCAAATAGGTGCAAAAATTAGTGGCTCAATCGTATTTTTGTCACATTTAAGAAAAGAAACAGTCTTTCCATTATTTTTTATTAATATACCCGCATCGAGTGGATCTGTATTCACTTGATATTGCCACTTGTTTTTCTGAAAAATAAAAGAATTAGCGGATATATCATCATCTTGAATCTCTCTACTTAGTTCCAATTCTAAGTTACTCTTATCACCATAACGATAGATTAAGCTACCGCTATCAAAATAATTATAACAAATTGATAATTGTTTATTATTTACCTTGCAGCCAAAAGCATCCATTTCAGTTATATTTTCGTTATATGAACATAATGAATTGTTTTTAAAAAATATTTTTTGTCTATAAAAATTAATTAAGTCAGGATATTCTGATAACTTTGACGACAACTTAGCGAATTCACCAATTGTCATATCCTTATCCAGATCATCAGATAAAATAAATAACAACCCCTCGTAAAAACTCAATGCAGGAGATCCATAAATATATTCTTGATTTGATTGCAGTAGCTTTTTTATCCAAAAATTAGTTATATCGCTCTTACCTTCAATATACGGTTCACCAACAATATTTCCCATATTTTGTTCAAATGTAAGTTGACCTAATAAAACTAATTTATTTTCAATAATTGTTAAATATAAAATTGAGATTGGGGAATTTCCTGTTGTAGTGCTAACTAAGCCAAATACTCCCAAGGTTGAAAAAAACATACTCCCGCCAAAATTACCAACTCCGCCTACATCATCAGAATAACTATAAATTTTCCCATCAATTTTAATATTAACAGACTGTCTGCCTTCGAAGGTCATCAGATCATTTCTAGGATATTCACAATACTTATACTGAAAATCAGCATCAGCTTTCTGAAATAAAATACTTTTTATTTCTTTATTTACGACTTCGATACATTGATTAGCGTTAGCTATACTATTAAATGTAATAATAAATAAAAAAAGTAAACCTAATGAATTTTTCATTTTTTATTGCAACTTATTCTATTTATTGAGAATTAAGTAATATAAGTTTATCATTGATGAAGTGATAATATCTTTTTTTAAATCCTTGATTTTCTTGTCCTTCGTCGGGGTCGGCTAATATACCTGAAACAATAATTAAGCTACTATCTAATTGATAATTTAATAAAAATCCATTTTCACCTGAATCATCTTCAATCAAGTAAGAATTGGGTAGTCCTGTAGTATTATTCGTTAATAAATTTTTTATATCACCACAAATAGTGCCACCTCCACATCCGTAAGTAGAAACTAAATAGTGACCGGCGAAGTTGGCATGCGCCAGCTTTGATTTATCTTCAACGGGATAATTATTGAAATTAAAATTATTTTCATGATAATTAGCATGAGTGCAACTTATCGAAAAAAGTGACAAAAAAAAGTAGAAAATAACGAATCTGCATGCTTTCATATTACCTTTAATTTTTATATTGCTTTACATTTTTCATTTATTATACCTGAAGTAAGTATGAAAATTAGATTATCCAAAATCTATTCTATGATTTAACACATTACGGGAAAAACAATCATTATCATTCAACATTTCTTTCATATAATCACAATGCATTTTAATGTATTTTCTCCATTCTAAAGGATATTCATGAAATAATGTGCTGATTTCATCTAAATTATTTTCACTCTTAATTATCGAATTTTTTTGTAATTTTGTGTAAGCTTTAATTCTCTTAATCTCTCATCTAATTGTTGTTTTCTACACATTGCTTCATATATTTCACTTTCTTCTCCATAAGCTTGCTGCTTATATAAATCACACGATGGTAAAATAGTTTTTAGCCAGACTCTCTGGATATTTCTTAATTTTATATAATTATTATGAGACATATTAGTTTTAATATTCTGATATACTTGATTTAGTTGTTCATCCGATTTTATATAATTTTCGTTAATGCATTGAAGAATATCATCCTTAACAATACTAGAACATTTTTCCTCGCAATAAGACGCAGTCGGTATTACAGTAAATAGTAATACTAAAGTAAAAACTCTAATTTTCATTTAAGCCTCCTTCAAAATATGTCGCTTCTTTTTCTCCGAACATTATAGTAAGAGAACATTCTACTTTTGACTTCTATTATTTTTAGGGGGGATTATCGTATCACACGTTAATTTATCTTCGTCTTAATAAAAAAACCATTATTATCAATTGAATAATTAGTTACATTTAATATTTTTGGCGGAATTGTATCTGTATACTCGATTTTTTGCTTCTTGATTAAATAATTTCCATCAATAAAAGAATCGATATCTAAATGGCCATCTTCTTTTTCATATTGTTCACTTAATACAATTTTATCTATTATTTTGAATTGATTCGATAGGCTAATAAGCGCTAAAGAGGGGGAGCCACTCATATCGTATGATGCCAATAAAATGAGTTTATAATTTTTATTATCATTTTCCAATTTTAGAATTGCCAACATATCATCGTCTTGCTTTCCCCCTAAATAGAATTTAAATTTTTCAGATATTGGAGTAAAACTTTTTTCATTTCTATCAAAAAAATCACTTGCAACAGGTGGTTTCGCCACTAATAAATGTAAAAAAATACTCGAAAACTCATCTTGTAAAATTAATTGAGGTTTAAAAGATAAAACAAATTCATCATTAGTATGTAAAAAAAGATAATTTTTTTTAGGGAGGAATATTATGGGATTCGTAATTTGATAACAATTGTTTGGTAAGTCAACATTATAATAAATGGCATCATTTAATGTAGTTTGATTTAATATTTTTCTTACTGAATCAAAAATTTTATTATCTATATCGGGTTCAGTTACTTTTTTGATTTTTATCAAAGTATTATCAATAAAAAGCACCTCATCGATAAATTTGATATTAATTTTTTGTAACTTTTCCTCCCTTTTATTATCATCGTAGCTGTCATTTAAAGAATGATCAAAATCAACTAATTCCCACTCAGTTGCTTTTACATTGTTAACAGGATTGTTTTTATTCTCTGCATAACTAATCGGTAAATTAGAAAAGATAAGAATAGTGATTATCAGATTAAAAAAAATCTTGAAAAAATTGAATCTATAATATAATTTTAAATTATTCAATTGTAGCTAGCTCGCTAAGCTTAATATTTTTTTCATTTAAGCAATTTCGAAATTTTTCCTCTAATCTATGGTCATAAGTCAATAGGATAGGGTTTAATTCATCATATGAAATGTCATAAATTTGTCTTTGCTTATAATCATATTTAATCCAGCCTGATATAAATAGATTTCTTTCAGATGAGTAAGCTTCATCGTAGAGTTTGAAAAGAATTGCATCATTTTCTATTGAAATATCATATAAATCAATTTTTAATGGTCCTTTTGGCAAATGTTCCTTTGCAAAAGAGCTATTTTGAATCATGTTTTCAAAAATACTCACACAACTAATATCCTCAGTGTATGCTTTAGAGGATATGAATAAGAAAGATAGACATAATAATATAATAAGACTAATTTTTTTCACTATTAGTAACCTCTATTTCGTTTGGTTCAGAAATGAAATTAATATCTTTAACTGAAAGAGTAAAAGATGAAACTAGCAACAAAACTAAAATAGTATTCTTTATCATTCGTATTTTCCTTGTTGCTAGGTGAATAGTATTGTAATTAACCTAAAAAATAATCTATTTCCCAAAATTACTACCCTCTTTTTTGCGAGGGCAGTTAAATCATAAAGTTCCGATCATGATAAACTAGCTTAGGTCATTTTTTGTTGGTTGGTTTAAAATAATAAAGAATTTTTCACCTACTAAAAATAACTTATTATTGATATAAATAGCTTTATTTCCTTGTATTAACCATGGTAATAATTTCTTGATATTTGCATCAGAAAATTCCAAATATTGGATATTATCAGTGATATCAATTCCTATTTTTTTAAAATTAGTAAGTTGTTGTTGATAAAGCTCATCATTATTAAAAAAATCACGAGTATTCATTGAATTAACTTTAAATGAATATGAGTTTAAATAATCTACACATAATTGCTGATTCTGAATATTTAATGATAATAATGTATTAGGCATATTTTCTATTGATGAGAAATTATTATCAAATCTTAAATAATTATTAACTTGTTCTTTTGTTAGTAATAAACTTTTAGAAGAATCTGTATATCCTTCTTTAAGAGAGCCAGCATAACAAGATGATGAGACCGGAAGTTCCTCTATTTTTTCCAAATTCGTCACTTGATAACGTTTAAATAACATCTTTCCATCATAATATTTATAGTGGATGTCAATTTGATTATTTTCATTTATCACAAAATCAGCATCTTCATGACTATTCTGGGCCGGTAAGTCTGTGAATGCTTCTCTTTCATAACTAGACAAGAGTAATTGATCTAACACTTGATATTGATTAGAAAATAAATATAAATTAACTTCTTGTCCTGAATCCGGATAATAGATGATTAAAACAGGAATGATAGTATCAACATTATTTTTTAACTTTACACCAAGATAGGTAAAATCATCTGTTATAAAAGGAATTGCTAAAAATTGTCTAAAATTTTTAGAGCTAGATCCAAAATGATACATAACCTTATCTGATGAAATATATTCATTCAGCTGTCTAGAATTTAAAGGTAACGGAATAGACATAAATTTATCAGCCAACGCTTTAAATTTTTCTGCTTGATAATTTTCAGCATAAACAAAAAAATCATCACCTACGATGATAACTATGATGTTATCAATATATAGTAATTGATTGTTTTTTGTTAAGTAATGTGAAAAGTTATTGTTTGATATATCATCAGTAAATTGTATATATTTTATATTTTTTACTTTACCCGTTTCATTTCTCACTTCTTGGTATGCCCGAAAAGAACCACTAAATACCTCTGGTAAATTGTTATCCGATACAAATTTATCAAAACTTTCCTCTTTTATTGAAATGGGGAAACGCTTCTTATCAACATAGAAATAGTTATCGTCTATTTTGAATTTTAAATTTTGCAATTGTGTTAATATATTCTCAGTAAGCATACTATTTTGCTCGCTCAAATCGGGAGAATCTACATTTTCCCATTCATTGAGCGATTGAGATTGATTAGCAGGCAATAAAGCATAAGCACTACAGGAAAAAACAAGCAATATAAAAAGAATAATTTTTTTATACTTGTACATAAAACTTCCTCGTTAATTTTTAATGTTCGTTGTATAAATTATACTAATTTAAAAAATAAATTCTCTAGCGACGGTCCGTTAATATTATTTACAGATTTAGCAAAATATCGGTCATCTAAATAAATAAGTGAAAAAGATCTAACGTCATAATGTACCCAAGTTGGAGCTAGCGCTCTATCACCCTTTAATTTAGCTCTAGCTCCAGGCTCTAGCGAAATTCGGTTAGTAGCACCCCACCGATATTGAGCAGCAGAATAACTAATCAGCACATCTCTAGAATCATCAGTTACATTTTCACCCCCAACTCCATTTCTAGTTACATGTAAATCCAATGCTTTCCCCATATGATTAGTAGAACTACGACTATGATTGTTATTATCAAACCAACAACGATAGCCTGATGAAATGGCTGTTACTATCAATTCACTTGAATCATATTCTGACAAATAAAATTGCCATGCTCTTAACACCCAAAATAAAGTTCGATGAATACCTGGATATTCATACTTTCGTAATCTCTCATTAATTTTATTATCTTGTCTTTCGCTTATGTGTGATTGACTACCAAATCCATCACATTTTCTGCATCGACACTTTGCTTGTTGGAAAAATTCATCAATAGGATATTTTTCTTGAAAAGAATCAATTGATTTTAATAAATTTAGATCAATTACACCAGTTTCGTTAACTTTCATGTAATCACGTTGAAACTGTTTAATCATTTTTTCTGTTCTTTCATCAAAATAATCTGTTGGTACATTACCGCCAAAGCCTGCTAAACGGATATTTACCTCACGAATTAATTCATTTTGATCACCTAGTTTAAACATTGGCAATGAAAATCTATTAATCATTCCCACCGGATGAAAATACCATGCTTTACCGTCAGTAGATAAAGAGGGTAGTGGTTGCTTTTCTATTTTTGTTGGCTCGGCTTCAGTTTCTGCGGTATCGGTGGTGCTTGATTCACTGGCTTTTGTTGCCTCAGTCTCTTTAGGTTGTGCAGCTTGCTTTTCAGCTAGTTTTTTAGCTACTTCATCCCACCAAAGTAACGTTTTAATTCGTTGTTTCTCTTTTTCCCATAACTCAATATTATTGGCTAGGTAATCTTGCTGTTCATTTAAGCGCGCTTTTGCAGCAATGTTCTCTTCTGATTTACGTATTAAACTTGATATGCTATCTAAATACTCATTGGCTTTTTTTAAATAAGCATCAACTTCACTGTTTGCTAATGATAGCCGAGCTGCATGGGTTTTTAATTTCTCTACGGCGGCTTGCTTTTCATACTTTTGAAGTGTGAAATCTAAATAAGTTTGCATTGTTCCCGTTAGCTGGTCGTTTAATGCTTCCCATTTTGGCATTTTACCTTCACCATCAATCTCAGCATACCACTCACTTTCATACTTAACTAAGATATGACCAAATTGCTGAGCAAGCCAAGGCTTACGTAAGGCTGACTTTAAGTTTTCCGTGGTTAATGGGTTGTCACTATCATCATGATTGAGGTTTTTTAAAATTGACATTAAATGTGTGAGTAAGTCCGAACCAGTTTTTACCCGTTTTTTCGGCACGGTATTCTCTACAGGCCCAACTTGAGTGGCATTTACCTCACTTTGTAATTTAGCCTCATTTTCTGCTTTGATATTCGATAGCCTTAACTCAGCAAGTGCCGAGTGGTTTGCCTCGATTTGTTCAAATCCAGACCATTCCCATGGGCTGACTAATTTCACATGTTCTTGTGTGGTTTTTACCCAGCCTTTAATTTCAACATCTTTATTTGAACCGACTGTAATATATCGCCATTCATTTTTTGATTCATCGGTTGCTTTCTCATCTTCACTAAACTGACTTGAGTCACTTAATTTGATGGTTTTTGGGTAACCTACTACTAAATTATCATTGGTTTGTGGGTCGGTTAGCGGGTGCTTTTTCCAACCTGAAAGGCTACCCGATAAGGCTCGTCTTCGCCCATCACTATTTAACTGGCTTCGTTCAATCCAAATCGTTTTTTCGTTTCGTACCAAAATCACATTAATATCGGTATAACCACTTTTCGCTTTTGTTGCGACGGCTTTATCCGTTGTGCTCTCTTTGGTCGTCGGATTAATGTAATTACCAGTAAAAGTAATAGTCGCAGGAATATCTTTAGTTGTAAGGACATCTGTTGTTTGCAAATTTAGCGCGGTAATAAATTGGCTATGCTTTTTGCTGTCAACATTCAACGCTTTTTTTGTATCTAAATCATTTAACGTATAGCCATAGTTGCTAGCATTAATCGTTAATGAATAACGCTCTTTTACTTTAAGCCATTTTTGCCCTTTACCATCAATAACCTCGACATCGACATTAGTCGGAATCGATAATTTTTCAGCTTTATCAGACACCCGATAAAGTTTTGCCTCTTTATCGACCAATAAGAGCGG
Organism: Orbaceae bacterium lpD04; assembly: GCA_036251935.1. NCBI lineage: Bacteria > Pseudomonadati > Pseudomonadota > Gammaproteobacteria > Orbales > Orbaceae > Orbus > Orbus wheelerorum. Next base: position 922,896 of record CP133967.1, read on the forward strand.
TTTATCTTTTTCTGCTATCTTTTTTGCTTCTTCTTGAGTCTTTTTAATAAAGCTAGGTAACTCATCACAAGTAAATAACTCGACATGCAGCAATGGCTCTACCTGATAAGGTTTAATGGTACTAATTGGTAAGTAAATATTAGGCGTAATGGCGGATTTTTTAACGGCTTGATTGGCGAAATGGTAATGACCGACATGCCCAATTACTTCGCCCGCTTTTACTGGTAGTGGTTCATCTAATACAATAACTTGGTTATAAAGTTGCTGTTCTTTTTCTAGTTCTAGCGATGCTGACCAAATAAAATAATCACCTTTAGCTAAGGGTAATGTCGCTTTATTTGCTTCAATATCATCAGAACTTATTTTGATATAACTATGTTTTTTAGGATCAATTTTACCCTTAATGCTAACGGTGCAGCCTTCGGGTAACATAGATACAATAGCCCCATTTTTGGGTGCTTTTCTAATTCGTAAACCCATTGATTTGCTACTTTGGTCTTTTGCTTTATTACCAATGGTATACTCACCCGATTTATCTGGCGCGCTATTAAGGCATATCCACCCTAAAATTGTTTGACTGGTTTTACCATCACTTAATGTATAGTTTTGTGCTGATAATTGAGGAAGCGTGCGATAACCATCATTAAGTGAAGCGACCGCGTACCAATTAGTTTTATCCTTTTCCTGAAAATTAAGATGTAATTTGACCTTAGTTCCTTGCTGCAATACGCCTAATATATTGGCATCATTTCCCTTTCCTGCTAAAGGTTTACTTCGAATATTTAATCCTTCAACTTTATCTAGAGCATCTTTAGTCACTTTATAAGTATTTTTTGTAAAATATGATGGGACTATTGCTTTCGGATAGTGCTCATAATGAACCATATCGGCTAAATGCACATATAGACTGTAGAAATATAGTTGGTGTGCTTTCTTGTCTTTTTCAGGAACAACAGGTAATTGTTGCAAATTACTCACTTCAACCCAACCTTGAATCGTAGGTGTCGATGAATATGTCCCTTCTGAAAGAGTTGCCACTTTGGCCCATTTTTGGTTTGTATCAAATTCACTTAGTTTTATTTTACTACCAATTGGTAATAAGGATAATGTATCACTCGTAACACTTTGTGAGGCTTTAATTGCTAATCCTTTTTCTAGCGCATCATTTTTAGTCGGATCATCAGTTTGATCCGCCACCGTTTGGGTTGCGCTAGTTAGTTTGGTTTTACCTAATGAGATCCACCCTAAACATTGCCTCGTTTTTTCGGTGGATGTTTCTGGCATTTTTATTTCTGATGTCGACAATTTTGGCACTGAAGAATAACTATTCGTAATCGATGCCAATGGATACCAATAATAACCCGAAAGTATAAGCTCTTTATCAAGCATAACCGTTATTTCAGCACCATTAGAAAGAAAACCAATTTTTTTATCACCAGGAAAGCATCTAACATTAATCCCTTTCGCCATACTATCGCTACCAGATATAACGTTAAAATTATTAGCAATAGATAAAGGTAACTCTACATAATCCATTTGAAGTAAATGACGAACTAAAACAAATCCACTTGAGTAAAATGCGACCTTATCGTCATAGTCAATCGAGGGGTATGAATCATTGATACGATAGGCGATAACTTCACCATCAGAAATACATTTAACTTCAGGCATGTGGTCTGTACAATTAGCCTTAAGTTCTGATATGGTGTTTTTATCAATATGGATCCCTCCATGCCAAAGCCTATTTTTACCTATTGGATAAAAACCACTCTTCGCCTCGGATAGGGCTCGATAATAGGCGTCTTGACTTAATTCTTTATTACCAACAGGAAACACAAAATTCGTTATTTTTTTGATTGTCATGGTTGCGATATCCCTTCGTCACTACTGAGAAAAGTTTATTGAGTCAAATGAGACTAATTTCTGTAATAGTATATCCAGTTCCTTATTATCGATATTCATTGTTGCTTGGCTATTTTGGGTTGCTGGCCCCATTTTTTGCATCGCAGCCGCTTTAATGGTGACATTTGATGATGAACCAAGATCAATACCTTGACCATTGATTTTAATATATGAGCCACCAGCAAGTAAGCTTATGCCGTTAAGTGCTGTGATAGTGACTTTGCCATCAACACTATCAATTTTAATATCTTGCTTAGCCGCAATATCCATCGCGTCGTTTTGCGCTTGCACTTCAACTTTACCTTGATTGGCAAATAGCTTTATGCCCGCTTTATGGGCGAAGATGCCAACTGCCTCTGATGACGCTAAGGTGATGTTTTTTAGTGCGCTAATATCAGTTTGCTGCTCACTGGTTAAGCTAAGGCTGTTACTGCTTGATAACTGAATATTTTCATCACTGGTTAAGGCAATGCCTGCTGGCGCATAGGCAATAATGCCTGCCTGCGTTAGCTGTTTTAGTGCGTTTTGTAGCTCGGCTTGGCTGCTCGTGTCAGCTTGGTGCGCCTGTGCGGTGCTTGCCGCATTTTGTAGCGCTTTAGCAATCGATAACGCATTTTCAAGCTGGGTGATAGCGCCTTGCATATCAAGCTGCTGGCCTTGGGCTTTCGGTTCGCTTTGCGCGGTTAGGTATAAGCCTTTGTTGGCGCTAATTGCGCCCCATTCATCAGTGCGTAGCTCAAAGCCTTCACCGCGTTGCTCTTTGTTTTGGTTAACTAAGTGACCGATATTGAGCTGAGTTTTGCCGTATTCGGTTGCAAGTTTTATATGCTCTTGACCGCGCTTATCATCCATACGCAGTTTATTATTGGCCGGCGTTCTAAGCACATTGCGGTGTTTGTTGGCGGTGGTGACGTGGTCAGGGTGGTTACTGTCATGTAAGCTGTGGGCAATATACGGCCTATCGGGATTGCCACCCGTGAACGCAATAGCAACCCCAGTACCATCGATTAACGGAAAGTGGAAACCGTAAGTATCACCGGCATAGGGCTTAGCAAGTCGTACCCATAAGCTCTCTTCACCACTGCGCCAGGTTTTTAAATCGAAATCAAATTTAACCCGGTAACGGCCTTGGGTGTCAATATAACCATAGGTGTCATTATCAGGGCTCGTTACCCGTGCAGGTAGTGTGCCACTGACTTGTGGCCAAGGTAGGGGCTGTGGGCGATACGGCTTTAATACGTTGTAGGGAATGGCGGTAAATTGTATTTGATACGACTCACTGCGGTCACCGTAGGACTCGGTCGATAAGATAACAATCCCTTCACTAATGCCATTCATCGGGCTACCGGTGACAATAATGCGTTGCCCAGGAGTTAAGTGGTAGTCATTACATTTACCGCTGATAATAATTTGGTCACTAATGTGCTGCTGATGGCGGATAGTCGCATACCAACTGCCACTTTCAATAATACTGATATCACCTTTGCTTTTAAAGTGCTCACCATAACGGTAGTTAGTGCCTGAGGTGGTGGTCACTTTCGGCTGGCTGTTAACCAGCGAGTACATATCAGTTTGTGCCTGACGGTAGTTATCGTCTTGCACCATCACTTGACGTGGCACACTGTGACTTTGAAACTGTAAATCCCACACACTATCACGGGCTTTATCAACCATGCCACTTGGCAAGGTGTAAGCAATGCTCCCTGCATCGTCAAAACCTTGCTCGTAATCACTGAGTACCAGCACATCGCAGTTGTGTTCGCTATGGCTTTCAAAGCGAAACCATATGCCAACATCGGCAAGTAACCGCTGAATAAACGCAAGGTCGCTTTCTTGCCACTGGGTAATAAACTCGCGCGCTGGGTAGCTGTCTTTAAGCTCTAGGCGGTAATCAACGCCGGTAAAACCATGCCGGCGCAGCACCTCTTCAACCACGCTAACCACGCTTTGGTTTTGGTAAATCGCGCTGTAATGGTCGTTTGCAAACAGTGCCAGCCGTGGCTGCAAGACTACCCGATAATGGGCTTCGTCTTTATTAACCGATAACTGACTAAACTCGGTAACAACGCCATATAAGGTGCGGTTTGTTGCCGGTTTATCAAGGGAGCTGATTTGCGTAACTTGCGGGGTAAAATTGGGGGCTAAAAAAGCCAGTGACGCAGATTGGCTGAGCGCCGAGCTAATACGAATTTGTTTATCACGGCTGGTGAAGGTGATGGCATAATGCCATGGCTGATTAAGCTGCTCATGACCTTGGATTGATAACACGGATATCGGTGATAGCATATCGGTAATACTTAAGCTATAACGATTATTACGTCCGCCGATTAACTCACTGGCGAATGTATTTAAGGCATGACTCAGCTCTGTGGCCATGGAATACTCCCTTCATCCAGATAACATCTTATGTTATTTATTTTATGATTATTTATTTTTATTTGGCGTATTTTAACACGATAATTTTTTTTGACTATTACCTAGTTAACTAAGTGACCCATATTCATTATTATATTATTTATAACGATATAAATAATATAGAGAAGCTGTTAACTATTGTCCTGATAGTATACCTTTTCAATCAATATTTAGTTTAAGTGAGTAAAATGTTTGATGCTAGGGCATCATGGTAAATATCCCTTATTGATATATTCTATTTTTACTTAATAAAGAATTGATCGCGTATTACTTGCATATTGGCCAGTTTTTAGTATAACTATCATATTAATATGAGGGAATCTGCATGAAATCAATTTTTATTACGGGCTGTTCAAGTGGTATTGGCTTACTCGCTGCAAAGGCGCTAAAAGAGCGGGGTTATCGTGTTATTGCTTCATGCCGTAAGCAAGCTGATTATGAAGAGCTAGTTACGCAGGGGTTTGAAACGGTATTACTTGATTTAGATGATGCTAATTCAGTCGTTGAAGCGGCTAAACACGTGCTTACCTTAACGGATAATAAACTTTACGCGCTATTTAATAACGCGGGTTTTGGCGTATATGGCAAGTTAAGTAGCATTAGTCGAAAGCAGTTAGAAGCGCAGTTTTCTACTAATTTTTTTGCCATTCATCAGTTAACTCAATTATTGTTACCCGCTATGCTTAGTCAAGGTGAGGGCAGAATTATCCAAACTAGCTCAATTGTGGGTATTATTGCAACGCCTGGCCGAGGCGCTTATAGCGCCAGTAAGTATGCACTTGAGGCTTGGTCTGACACGATGAGGCTTGAGCTTGCAAATACCAATATTAAAGTCTGCCTAATTGAGCCTGGGCCACTAAAAACTAACTTTTCCTCAAACGTTGAACAAACTGAGCAAAACCATGAGGTAAAAAATCCGCCGATTGCCAAACGATTTACCTTACCGCCAGAAGCCGTTTTACCTAAGTTATATCATGCGTTAGAAGCTAAATCACCGAAAGTTCGTTATCGTGTTACGTTTGTCACTATCCTTGCTGCAATCGGGAAACGCTTGCTACCCGATAAACTAATGGATAAAATTCTTGCGAGTAAGTAAATGGTTTAATTTAACATGTAAAAATAGGATATCTTTGCTATGCAAAATACATTTATTGTCGATATAAATGAACAAAATATTCAACAGGTACTACAACAATCTTCAAGCCTACCTGTATTGTTTTATTTTTGGTCAGAAAGAAGCCCACAATGTCAGGAATTGACAATAACACTTGATAAAATTGCTAATGAATATCAAGGCAAATTTATTTTAGCGAAGCTTAACTGTGATGAGCAGCAAATGTTAGCAGGTCAATTTGGCTTAAGAGCGATTCCAACGGTGTATATTTTTCAAAACGGTCAGCCTGTCGATGGTTTTCAAGGGCCACAGGGCGAAGATGCGATTAAAGAATTATTAAATAAAGTGTTGCCAAATGAAGACGAATTAGCCTTTATTGATGCCCAGCAGTTAGTTAATGAACAGGAATATGCACAAGCATTACCACTATTAAAAAAAGCGTGGCAAGGACTAAAAGATCATTTAGGTAAGCCGCGTGGTGATATTGCATTCTTACTAATTAAAGCCCAAATTGAATTAAAACAGCTTGATGATGCAAAAACAACCCTAGCGACGATCCCACTACAAGATCAAGATAGTACTTATCATGGCTTAAATGCTGAGATTGAATTATTAGAACAAGCAGCTAATTCACCTGAAATACAGCAATTGCAAGCAGCACTTAGTGATGATCCCAATAATATTGAGTTAATGATTCAATTAGCGTCGCAATTAATGCAGGTTGGTCGTCATGAAGAAGCACTTGAACTGCTCTTTAAACCATTAGCTAAAGATTTAAATGCTGGTGATGGACAGGCTAAAAAGGCATTACTTGATATGTTAGCAGCGCTTGGTACGTCAAATCCAATTGCAACAACTTATCGTCGTAAACTTTATACTTTGCTTTATTAATTGAAGAGTTACGATGAATATCGTAATGAATTAGCAAGTTTGAAAAAAATGGTCCCCTATAAAATATATGGGACCATCGGTAAGACTATTTATGCTCAATAACTCTTGCAATATCTTCGTTTGAACGTAGCGTTAAAATTTCAACGCCATTATCAGTAACTAATAAAGTATGTTCATATTGCGCTGATAAGCCATGATCTTTGGTTTTGACTGTCCAACCATCTTTCATCGTGCGTGTTCGCCAATCACCAGTATTTATCATCGGCTCTATGGTAAATATCATGCCCGCTTTTAAAATTACGCCATCATCGTCGGCATCGTAATGAAGTACTTGTGGCTCATCGTGATAAACTTCGCCAATGCCATGCCCGCAATATTCTCGTACACTTGAAAAACCAAATGAATCCGCATGTTTTTGAATGGTTTTCCCAATTTCACGTAAACGTAATCCGGGTTTGATGATTTTAATCGCTTCATAAAGGCATTGCTGCGTAACGTCACACAGGCGTTGCCCGGTAACTGTTGGTTTACCTGCAATGTACATTTGGGAAGTATCGCCATGATAACCATCTTTAATCACAGTAACATCAATGTTAAGAATATCACCTTCTTTGAGTTTTTTATCAAAGCTTGGAATACCATGACATACCACATCGTTGATTGATATACAGCTAGTGTGTTGATAACCGTGATATCCGATATTTGCCGGGATCGCTTTTTGTATATTGATAATATAATCATAGCAAATTTTATCTAATTCGCCCGTTGATATGCCAGGCTTAACATATGGGGCAATCATTTCCAGCACGTCAGCTGCGAGCTTGCCAGCAATACGCATTTTTTCAATTTCATCTTTCGTTTTGATTCTAATAGTCATTTAATCTAGTCCTAAATCGGTAAACGATTATCATTCTAACACAAAGTTAATTGTGGATAAATTTATTGCATCTATCGCTATTTTATATATGCGTCAAAATAGCTAAAATTAATGGTGTTACGATAGATGATAAAACCGTTGAAATTAATAAACTCGAGGCAATTGTTGCTTGTAGTAGATTAAACTGCCTAGACATAATATAGCAATTAATCGCAATAGACATCGAGCCTAATAACACAACAACATATGTTTCAAGCGTCGGTAAGTTTAATAATACCGCAAGCCAGTAGATCACAAAGGGTAATATCGCCAATTTTAGTAAACAAATCGTTGAACTTAATCGCCAACCTTCGCTAATCTTATATTCGGCAATTCCCATTCCTAATACAATTAATGATAATGGCGCAGCCATATCACCCACCATTTTAGTCGATTGGCTAATAAAATTAGGTAATGGAATAGCGATATAATTAACAATTAAGCCAGCAAAAATACCTAAAATGACTGGATTTTTAAATATATTTTTAACTGCTTTTTTTATTTGTATGGTTGATAATTTACCTACTTGAGCAAATTCGATAGATATTGTTGCAAGAGTCCAAAGAATTAAAGCACTAAATACGACGACTAAAGCAACACTTGGCACTGCCTTATCACCAAGTAAAGCTTTGATTATAGGTAAACCGACAAAAACATTATTACTATAAATTCCACCCATCGAAAACATTGTTGCTGTTGCGCCATCAAGTTTAAAAATTTTAGCCGCGATGATTCGACCAATGATGAAAACCAATAATGTGCCACCAAAAAATGCCAATAATACTCTATAGTCAGCTTTTGGCTGCTCGGAAAAGTGACTCATAATATGAAACAACATGATTGGAATGGCAAGGGCAAAGGTAAATTTAGTTAACCCGTCAGTGATTGTTTTTGGCCATTTAAAGATTTTAACTAATAAAAAACCGAGTAATATCAAAATAAAAAGCGGTAACGTAGCTAAAAACTGTAACCATAATGTTGTTAAAAAATCCATTTTAATGCTGATCTCCTATTATTCGGCGCTTACTAATTTTAATTATAATTTTAAAATTTTATGCCGATTTTTTATTAATGTATATAAAATATACGTAGTACTACCTCTACTATTTTGATATTTAAATTATCTTTTTCTCGACAAAAGGTTATGTTAATATTTGTATTGTTTCGAATAACAATAATAATAGAGATCGCATCACAATGTACTTGTATCAATTGATGTTAAGTAAAGCGTGGCAAAAGCTAGAAGACGATTATCTGCTATCTCGGGAAAATGCTCACCAATCTATTCCTATATTTCAGCTTAAACCTAAACGCATTAAGCATTTTTATGACTGCGGTTACGATGATATTGTTAAGCGTTTAGTTAATAATCCCAGTGACTGCAAAAACTTCTATCCCTCACTACAACAAGTTGGTTTGCCTTACCAAAGCTATTATGACAAATCCGCCGATAAAGTGGCGAGTGTCTTAAAAACGGCGCTATTTACTGAGCAAGTCATCTTAATCGAATTGCCGCCACGCAATGGTTATCTTGATTCATCCACCTCAATAAATGACACTATAGCGGCTTTACCGGTGATTAAAGAGCCGATGTATGAACCCGATGATAGTTGGATTATCGTTGATTTGGTTAACCATAAACCGCAGCAAATTGATATTCGTAATGCAAACAACAGCAGTGAACAGATTACTAACGTTCAAACTAGCCCTGATGAGATTTTTTTAAAACATGGTGATGTCTTTTCAGCCTCACAGGTTTTGCCCAAAGTGCATATTTTGCTAGGCGGCGCACAAGGTTATTATGATTTAACCCGGCGTGGTGAAAAGCCACTTCGGGTTAAAAAGCTTGCTCAAGCTTGGCTTGATGAACTAAGCACCTTACTTAGCTCAGGTAATTCACCGTTTAGTATTGAGCAAGACGAAGCCTTGGCAAGTGTCATTAATCATGGTTTTTCATCGCAACATAATCCAACTATCAAAGCACTTGATGAAAAAGCCAATTTTCGCCCTAACGAGCTAATTGGCGCACTATTTTATCAGTTATTATTAACACTCAACCAAACAATGTTTATTACCGCTAAGCAGCGCATCGGTGACCTTGCTTATGATGAGAGCGAAGGGGCGATTACCGATGCAAAACAACTAAGACAAGCGATAAAATCATTAGCAAACTTACACCATAGCGAGGGTTATGATAAAGCTGACTATACGTATCATAATAACGACTTGGCAAACGTTGCCACCAAGTACCTTAATCAGCCCTTAATCCATGATGGTACAAATAGCGATAAAGATTACCAAAGCAAACTCAAAGCACAAATAAAAAATAATACGCAAGTTGATAAGCTAACTGATATTGAAAACCTCTATTTTACTGCCATCAAACTGCTAAAACGGCTGCGTGAGCCTGGCATTATTAAGCATGTAGAAACGAGGCGAGAGTATCAACTTAAAACCACCAAGCTCAATTACCAACCAATAGTGTTAAAAACACTCGATTTTATTGCCTTAACCCTACACCGCAATTACCGTTATCAAATCAGCTCTGCCGATAACTCGGCTCAGTTTATTGGTCGTTTTAGTCCTGACGATAACCTCAAGATTAAAATACCAACTAAGCATTCCCATATTAAAGAGTGGAACTTAACGGCAACGCCCGTTGAAAATGACTTTGTTGATGAGTTTTTCCCGACCTTAAAAAAACAATATCAAAGCCTGCTATCAATGCCAGGTTTTACCTTGGGTGAAAGTGATGTCGGGATTATGTACGGTAATACGATGATTGGCGGCGATAAAACGTTAAATAACCTTACCGCATCAATGCAAGTGGCTGGCGGCGCGGTAAGTTTATACTTTGCGGCGGCAATTGGTGCAACTGGCGTTGGCGCCCCACTGGCAGGCACCATCGGTTTTATTGGGCTTGATAATTTGCAAGCAGGCAGCCGAAGCTTATTATCACAAGATACCACAACGACATATGGCGCACAGTTTTTAGAATGGTCAGGCGTACCGAAAGGGTATGGTGAAATTGTATATGGCCTATTTGATATTAGCGTTATCACCAAAGCTGGCTATGCGCTAAAAACCACTAATCAAGTCTATAATGTGGTAAAAGTTAAACCTATCGCTAACGCAAAACCACAACAGATAATAAAAGCCGAAGACGTCTCGATTTCAGTTGAAAATATCACCAAAAACCAGCAACATGTGGTGGAGTTGAAAGAGTTGAAATTAGATAATATTGATACTAAATCAACAGACTCAGCCATCTTGTTTAAAGAAGGAATGATTGTAAGTAAAATAATTAATTCAATAGAAACACAAGCAAGTGTTGACCGGAAATTAACTACGTATTTACTTGAAAAAACACACCCTGTTGGAGGTAGTAAAGCTGATTGGTTTGATAAAGCTCTAGGCTTTAATAAGTCTAACTCAGACCAGTTATCTAAACAGATCGTATTTGATATCGATCGCTCTGTTCAAACAGGAACGACAGAATTTGGTACTAAATATAATCAAGTAATTAAGCTCAATGGAGCTAATGGAAAACAGATTGATGTTAATTTTGGCTGGATAAAAAATAATGACGAAGTGGTAAGACTAGTTACAGCTATTCCAACTAAAAAATGATTTAATTTGAGGTATGATACTTATGATTCAAGAAAATGATGTTGTTGTTGCTAAAAGAGATTTATCAAACCTTGTCCCAAAAGGATGTAAAGGTGCTGTTGTAATGGTATACCAAAAACCTAGATTAGGCTATGAAATTGAATTTATTGATGATTGTGGTGAGACATTAGACGTTATGACCACCTTGCCTGATGATATTGAAAAAATATTATAATAGATAATATTTTTTATATTTACTGTGATATTTTTTTAATATTAACATGTTATAAAAATTTCATGTTCTAATTATTATGAGCTATTTTTTAAAGTTATTTTAATATTAGTGCTTTTTGCGGTAACTTATTGATATCTTATATTTTTTAAATATGCACAATTTTGATAACTTATTATAAATAATAAAAAATGGTTAGCCTTATCTCATGACAAGGAAACTATATGTTGAAAACAATAAAAACTGATGATGAAAGAAAATCCATAGGTTTTTTCTATCAGGATTATGTGGCATTAAAATACTTAATGTCTTTGAATGAAGGCGAAACATTAGGTATTGAAGTTTATGATGATATTCATCATGAAGGTATTGAAGGTAATAAAACATTAATTCAAGTAAAGCATTCAATTAATGAAGCTACTAATTTAACCAATAAGGATGTCGATCTTTGGAAAACGTTATTTAATTGGTCAAATATGTCCGATTCAATAGACGATAAGGATTTAAGTTTCCATTTTTATACAAATAAACCATTAACTAAAGAAAAAGGTGTTTTAGAACTAATTACGGCTAAAAGTAAAAATATTGAAGCGATAAAAAAAGAAATTGGTTTAATTGAAGCTCAGCATGAAAATAAAGATAGTGAATTATATAAATATATTCATCATATCAACTCACTAGATACCAAAAAACTAAAAAAGATTATCGATAACATTGAATTTATTCATGATAATGAGAAACTAATTCAAGAAATAAAAAACTCCTTAAAGAATATGGCTGTTCCTAACAATAAAATAGATGATGCATTTCATTCTATTTTAGGTTCTTTTACTAATTATAAATACAACGAAATAAAACAAACAAACAAAGTAGAAATTTCCTATGAGCTTTTTAGAAATAAGTTAGGTTTTAATCGCACTATTCAACTATCTAGAAACTGTGGTATTAATTTCGACAAATTTCACCAATTTGATTTAGCCTACCCTAATGATATAGAAAATAATATTTCATATAACCAATTAAAGGATTTGAAATTTGGTATCAGAGATATTACTGGATATTGTAATCAAATGGCGAAGACTGAAGCTTTTTTACAACAAATGATGGATGAAGGGGAATTAACTGGTGATGAATATCAACGTATACAGGATATTGGAGTGGGGGAATGGAGTACTCATCATTCAGTAACCTACTTAGGAAATGATTTTTCGACTGTTGATAACGAACACCTAGAACTTGCCCTAAAATTATATAAACAACTGATAATAGAATGCAATATTAATATCGATAATACTCCATTGCCAAAACCGATGATTACAGGGACTTTGATAAAACTATCCGATATTCCCCGAATTGGCTGGTTGCAAAATTGGGAGGATAAATATAAATGAGTTTATATAACAATGAATTATTAGGAATTTTAGTCTTTCAAGAATTTATGTATATCAAAAAAGAAACTGAATTATATAGCTTAATGCTATTACTTCCAATAGTTTTTCATCAAAAAAGCCTCTCTTATCTATCTAATAAAAAGACAAAAGTCATATCTATTCAAAACTTAATATTAACTAAGCCTGAAATATTAGTTTCATTAAATAAGAGATATTATAATTTCCTGCCCAATTCAATAAATTGTTTATCATTATGTTTGGATAATGGTTTTTTTGAACTCAAGGATGGCAAAGTTTTTTTTCTAAAAAGAATGTTTAATGAAAATGATCTACCTAACTTAGGAAATAGAGCTTTAAAAATTCAAGCTTCTATAATGAATTTAGTCAGTTTATTATCGAGTGATTCCAGTCAACTTTATGAATTATGCGGAGTAGAACTTTAAATGCAAATAACGAATATATTAATTTGGCAAACAGATAAAACTTTGCGTAATTTTGAATTAAAAGAAAATAAAGTAAATGTCATCACCGGCGATTCAGGAAAAGGAAAATCGTCTATTTTAGCTATCATTGATTATTGTTTGCTTTCTAGTGATGCCGAAGGGATTTCTCTAACTAATGTCGATAATAATGTCGAATGGTATGGAATAAGATTTAAAATCAATAACAATTATTATGTTATTTGTAGACAAGCATTACACAACAAAGATGAGAATTTCGTATTTTTTGATCAAAAAGGCATCATTCCTGAATGCCCTGAAAATAATATAAAAATAGATAAATTAAAAAATCAGCTTAATTATGATTTTGGTATTAATAGCTCTTTAGAAATTCCTTATGGTGGTTCAACTATTAAACAAGGTTCCAAGGTCTCTTATCGATATTTTTTACCAAACTGTTTTGTTGATCAATCAACGTTAATTGCCAAAGATCATTTATATTCAAAATGGTCTAAAATAAAAACGCAAGAGAGAATTGATCGGACTTTTGATATGGCATTGGGGTGTGAGGATGTTGCCTCTATGATCATAAGGACTAAAATTATAGAGTTAGAAAAAAAGTTAAATCAATTAGAGAAAAAGCAGATTAGTAGTAAAGACTCCTATTCAAACTATGAAGAAGAAATAAATAATCTTTATGATTTAGGGTGTAAATATAAATTGTTGCTTGCCGGTGAATTAATTAGCACACAGGAAAAACATGAGAAGTTAAAAGAAATATCTAGCATCAAGAAAATAGAAGATATTCCCATTTATAACGAAAAGCTTCAATTAGAGGAAAAGTTTTTTGATTTACGGAAACAACAAAAAGAGTTTGATGATTTTATTAATCATCATCAGACTTATAAAAAATTCTTAACTACAAAACAAGATTCATTGAAAATAGCTAAATATATAGATAAAAATCAAAAAAATATTGTTTATACACCTCATATTTATGAAATTATAAATAATATAATTATTCAACATCAGAAAATTAACGATGTAATTAAAGAAAAAAGCGGCAGTACTTTAATAGCAATAACGTTACAAAGAAAAGATGAAATAGAATCTCAAATTGCAACCTTGACAAAGCAATTAGGTAAATTAGCTACAACAGAGAAAATTTCACCTAATGATATTTATCGATTTCTAGGCAAAGTAGAAACACACCTAGATAAAATCGTAGCAGAATCAAAAACAGATTATAGTAAAAATATTGAAGAGATAAATAATTCACTTACTGATTTAAAGAATCAACTTACTGATAATAAAGAACTAAAAGAATTTACTTTAAGTTTATTAAATCTCAAACTAAAAGATATCTTCTCTCGAATGCCGTTAAAAGGTTTTGAAACGGCTTTCCCTGATTTTAAAAAGTCAGATAAAACAATCTCTTTAATAAACAATGAAAAACCAGAGAAAATGGCTAATATTGGTAGCGCTTCTAACTATATGTATCTTCATATAGCCTACTTTCTATCTTTACATGCTATAGCAAGAGAAAGAAAAATTGCATGGATGCCTCGATTTTTAGTTCTTGATCAACCAAGCACTCCATATTTTAGCAAAAATGGTGAGAAAAGCTCCGATATAGCAAGTCTTGATTGTGTTTTATTAGAATTGAATAATTTTATAGATAAAATGCAGGAATATGGCGGTTTTCAGATATTAATATTAGAACATATAAGTGATTGGATTGAAAGTGGTTTAAATAATTTTACGTTAGTTGATAAAGAATTACGTGGTGATTACGGATTGATTCATTTTCCTAAGAATAGTAATTAGATTTAATTTATACTATTAAACTTCATATTAAATTAGTTTGAACCATCTGGTTCTAAGGTTTTATAAATCGGATAAAAAGAATTAAATAATATTATTCAGAATGAATATATTTTAAATAATGCGAAAAAAAGGAAAAAGCTCTTTTTTAAAGCAAAAAAAAGCCCAATTTATGATTGGGCAACATGATGAAAAAAAAGGAATCAGACATATTTCAGTTACAACAATACGATAACTTACATATTAATGATAATCGTTTTTAAGTATGAATGTGATAGGATTAATTGTAAGTGTGTTTTTAATATGTTTTTGTTATGAATTTGATATACATCATAAAAAATCAATTAATATACCTATTTTTAGCCTATTTTTAGCCTATTTTTTGGTATTTTAATGCTTGAATTCGAATAAGTATGTTTGTTGGTGGTGATAAAAATGAGATTAATCTAGCATTTTATCGTTATTTTTTTGTTGTAACATGCCATTTTAGTAAAAAACGATAAATAAATTGCCGATATATTGTTAATCATCAGCCACACAAAATTTACTTAAGCTTATTTATGTGGCATTAATTGATTTTAATTATGCTTATGCAAACTAGCTTGTTTTTCACTGCGTGAAAACACCCACTCATTGCTACTTGATTGGCGTTTATCAAACTGATAACCAGCTAGATCAAATGATTGCAGATCGACAGCTTCGTTTAGTTGATTTTTGATAATGTAACGGCTCATTAATCCTCTTGCTCTTTTGGCATAAAAACTAATGATTTTATACTTACCTTTGCTTTCATCTAAAAATACTGGGCTGATAATATCGGCATTAAGTTTTTTTTGATTAACGGCTTTAAAATATTCATTAGACGCAAGGTTGATTAAGGTATGACTATTTTGCTGTGCTAGCTGCTGATTTAGTTGCTCAGTTACTGTATCGCCCCAAAATTGATAAAGATTGTCGTTATTGCCATTTTTAAGTTTAATCCCCATTTCTAAACGGTAAGGTTGTATCAGATCAAGTGGTCTTAGTAAACCATACAAGCCGGATAACATTCGTAAATGGTGCTGAGCAAAATTGATATTATTTTGATTAAAGTCATAAGCCTGCAAACCTTCATAAACATCACCTTTAAACGCAAAAATCGCTTGGCGCGCATTTTCGAGATTAAAATCAGCTTGCCAGTTTTGAAAGCGTTGATAATTTAGATCCGCAAGCTTTGAGCTGATTTTCATTAAATCAGCAATGGATTGCGGAGTTAACTCTTTACATGATTTAATCAGTGTTTGAGAATGATTTAGTAGCGCAGGTAACGTATATTCAGTCACGTTGACTGGCGAGTCATAATCCAATGTTTTAGCAGGGGAAATAACGGTGATCATAGCTTATTCCTAGGGTATTAAATGAAAATAAGATAAAAATTAGCGCTATTTTACCTCGTAAATTTTTATTTTCAGAGTATTATTTAACTAACTATTTATCAAATAAGGAGAAACAAGATGAATTCGACTAAAAAAGAGTTGCATGAAATTAAAGCATGGGCTAATACGCGTCAAACATCACTTGAAATTGCCGAGGCGATTTTTGAATTAGCCAATTATGATAATGTATTAGCTGATAAAATCTGGGAAGAGGGCAGTGATGAGGTTTTACCACTGGCTTTTGCTAAAACAGATGCCGATAAGCTATTTTGGGGTGAGCAGACAATTGAACGTAAAAACGTCTAACTAACCCCCTGTTATGAAATTATTTTTTTTAGGTACTAGCGCTGGAACAATCACGTCTGAACGTAATGTTTCAGCGTTAGTGCTCGATTTAATTAAAGAGCGAAATTCACTGTGGTTATTTGATTGTGGTGAAGCAACGCAACATCAAATGTTAAAATCAAAACTCAGCCTTGCAAGGCTTGAGAAAATCTTTATTACTCATTTGCATGGCGATCACTTATTTGGTTTACCTGGCGTTTTAACAACCCGTTCATTGATGCAAAATATGTCACCGCTCACGCTATATGGCCCAAAAGGTATTAAACAGTTTGTTGAAACAGTAATTAGTATTAGCCATTCTTGGCTCACTTATCAATTAGATATTATTGAAATAGATAAGCCAATGGAACTTGTTAATGATGATCAGTTTATCGTTAATTGTGATGAACTTCACCATCGGGTTCCTTGCTTTGGTTATCGCATTGTTGAAAAAGATCGTTCACCAACACTTGATGTCGAAAAATTAAAAGCACACCGAGTACCAATAGGTCCACATTATGCCGCGTTTAAATTAGGTAAAAAAGTGACGCTTGATGATGGCCGAGAGATAGATGGCAAAGATTATTGGGGTGAGGTTAAAAAAGGCCGTAAACTAGCAATTTTAGGTGATACAACGCCTTGTGATGCAGCGGTTAAACTGGCGCTTGAGGTTGATATATTAGTTCATGAAGCCACCCAAAAACATGACCTTCAATATAAAGCCAATGATCGTGGCCACTCAACTACTCGTCAAGCTGCCGAAATTGCACGAAAAAGCCAGGCTAAAAAACTTATTGTGACGCATATTAGCCCTCGTTACCAGCTTGCGGATAATCAATCGATTATTGATGAATGCCGACAGGTTTTTGTTAATACTGAAATTGCAACCGACTTTTTTCAAATTCCAATTGAATAACAGCCTATTTTACACTAAAAAATAAGCACTAATTTATACTAAAATAAGGCCTTACAATAAAATAATAACGAGTTATTGTTAATTTAGTTTAAATTTAACGAAATCAAGCTATTGGCTATATTCCCCTACTTAAATAATAACATTACAATTTACTACAATTTGTTATATAATCGACAATATTTTGGGCTCTAATACTAGATGTAGTGTTTTGCACTATCTAGATTGCACTCATTTTATTCACTTATAAAATGATAGGTGTATCTTGAGCATATTGATTTGTATTGGAAAGGATAACTATGACTGATTTTTCCCAATCAGTGCCGGAATTGGTCGCTTGGGCAAAAAAGAATGATTTTTCTATCACGTTGCCGCCAGAGCGCCTTGCGTTTTTACTTGCCGTTGCTGCTTTAAACGGTGAACGATTTGATGGAGAAATGAGCGAAGCAGAATTAATTGATGCTTTTCGCCATGTGAGCAAAGTTTTTGCTCAAAGCCAAGATACGATCACACTAAGAGCAAATAATGCCATTAACGATTTAGTCCGTCAGCGCCTTATAAATCGCTTTACTAGCGAAATGACTGATGGCCTTGCTATTTACCGTTTAACGCCACTTGGTATTGGCATTACTGACTATTATATTCGTCAGCGCGAATTCTCGTCTTTACGGTTATCAATTCAATTATCGATTGTGGCTCAAGAGCTAAAACGAGCGGCTGATGCAGCGCTTGAAGGCGGTGATGAGTTACATTGGCATCGTAATGTATTTGCGCCGCTAAAATATTCGGTTGCTGAAATTTTTGATAGTATTGATATGACCCAGCGGATCATGGATGAGCAGCAAACAGAGGTAAAACAAAGTATTGCTGATTTACTTAGTCAAGATTGGCAATCGGCAATTACTAGCTGTGAGGGACTATTATCTGAAACATCTGGTGCCCTTAGAGAGCTACAAGACACCCTTGAAGCGGCGGGTGATAAATTACAAGCCAGCCTACTTTTAATTCAAGATGCAACACTTAATAATCCTTCGTTAGACAAAATTAGCCAAGTGGTGATTGATTTACAAACTAAACTTGACCGCATTATGGGATGGGGACAACAAACGATTGATTTATGGATTGGTTACGATCGTCACGTACATAAGTTTATCCGTACCGCCATTGATTTAGATAAAAATCGTGTTTTTTCACAGCGCTTAAGACGATCAATCCAAAGCTATTTTGACATACCATGGGCACTAACGTTTGCGAATGCCGAGCGATTACTTGATATGCGCGATGAAGAACTCGCGCTACAAGATACTGACGTAACAGGCGAGTTACCTGCCGAACTTGAATTTGAAGATATTGAGCAGATTCAAGAACATATTATTGCACATATTGAACAAAATTTAAGGGCGTTTAAAGAACAACAACGCCCACTCGATATTGCAGTCTCAATTCACAGCTATTTAGCACAATTCCCTCGTGAACAGCATTTTGATGTGGCACGTTTATTTATTGATCAGGCGATTCGATTAGGGGTCGCAAATGCTGATTTAGCCGGTATTCCAGCACAATGGAAGCCGATTAACGATAATGGAGCTAAGGTACAAGCACATGTCATCAATTCATACTGAAAAAGATTTTGATCTTGAAACGGATGCCTCACTTAACGATGTGATTGATCGCATCGCAGGCACATCTCAAGCTAAGCTGGATAAATATATGCCAGTTAAATTAGCCCAAGCAATAGCCAATTCGCTATTTCCTGAGCTCGATAGTTCATTACGTAGTGGGCGTCATATCGGTATCGATGAACTCGATAATCACGCATTTTTAATGGATTACCAGCCAGAACTTGAACAGTTTTATGGGCGTTATAATGTTGAATTAGTTCGTGCGCCAGAAGGGTTTTTCTATTTAAGACCGCGCTCAACGACATTTATTCCGCGCTCAGTATTATCTGAACTCGATATGCTCGTTGGAAAGGTACTTTGCTACCTTTATCTTAGCCCTGAAAGGCTGGCTCATGAGGGGATTTTTACTCTGCAAGATCTGCATGAAGAGCTGATGTCTTTAGCTGATGAAAGCAAACTCCTTAAATTGGTCAATCAGCGATCGACTGGGTCAGATTTAGATAAGCAAAAATTATACGATAAAGTGAAAACATCATTAAACCGTTTACGTCGTTTGGGGATGGTATTTTTCATTGTTGGTAACGACAGTAGTAAATTTCGCATTAACGAAGCTATTTTCCGCTTTGGTGCTGATGTACGTAGTAGCGATGATATGCAAGAAGCGCAATTACGCCTAATTCGTGATGGTGAAGCAATGACCATTGAATCATCGTTATCTTTAGCGGATAGTGATGAGAATGATGCTAATGAGGAGATAGAGGAATAGTTATGATAGGTCACGGTAAATTTCACTCATTAACATTAGTTAACTGGAATGGGTTTTTCGCTCGTACTTTTGAACTTAATGAACTTGTTACAACATTATCAGGTGGTAATGGTGCTGGTAAATCGACGACGATGGCAGCATTTGTTACGGCATTAATCCCTGATTTAACATTATTGCATTTTAGGAACACAACTGAAGCGGGTGCAACGGGTGGATCACGCGATAAAGGTTTACATGGTAAGTTAAAGCCTGGTGTTTGTTATTCATTACTTGATGTTATCAACTCACGTAATCAGCGAATTATTTGCGGCGTAAGATTACAGCAAATCGCAGGGCGTGATAAAAAAGTTGATATCAAACCATTTATTATTCAAGGCGTTGAAAATAGTATTGCGCCAACTGATTTAGTCACCGAGCGCCTAAATGATAGGCAAGCGCGTATTTTGTCATTAGCCGAATTAAAAGATAAGCTAGAAAATACCGATGGCGTTATTTTTAAACAGTTTAATTCGATTAGCGATTACCATTCATTAATGTTTGATTTTGGTGTACTGCCAAAACGCCTTCGCTCTTCATCTGATCGTAGTAAATATTATCGTTTAATCGAAGCATCATTATATGGTGGGATCTCAAGTGCGATAACTCGTTCACTGCGCGATTATTTATTGCCAGAAAACGGCGGTGTGCGTAAAGCTTTCCAAGATATGGAGGCGGCGCTACGCGAAAACAGAATGACGCTTGAAGCGATTAGGGTAACTCAATCAGATCGTGATTTATTTAAACACTTAATTTCAGAGTCAACCAATTATGTTGCTGCTGATTATATGCGCCATGCTAATGAAAGGCGCGTTCATATTGAGTCAGTACTTGGTTTACGCCGTGATTTATTTAATACAAAGCAGCAATTGACCGACAATCAGTATCGCCACATTGAAATGGCAAAAGAGTTACAAGAAAATACCGAAGCTCAATCTGGCCTTGATATGGATTATCAATCAGCTAATGATCATCTTAATTTGGTACAAACGGCATTTCGTCAGCAAGAAAAAATTGACCATTACCAAATTGATATTGATGAACTCAATGAGAAGTTAATTGAACAAACTGAAATTGTTGAACAAGCTAGAGAGCAGCATCTAACCTATCAAGAGCAAGCAGAATCAACCGAACAAGAGGTTGATGAAATTAAAACCCAATTAGCCGATTATCAACAAGCACTTGATGTTCAGCAAACAAGGGCGATTCAATATCAGCAGGCCCTACAAGCATTAGAAAACGCTAAAAAATTGTGTCATTTACCTAAATTGGCCGCCAGCGATGCAGATCAACAATTAGCCATTTTCACTGAGAAAGAAGCGGAAATTACTGAAACGGTTTTACAGTTAGAACAAAAACTCAGTGTTGCTGATGCCGCAGTTAACCAATTTGACCGTGCTTATCAATTAGTGATTAAATTAGTTGGTGACGTTACGCGTAGCCAAGCATGGCAAGCTGCTCGTGATGAGTTAAAAGCTTGGCCATCACAAAGTTATCAAGCACAAAAAGCAGAGAGTTTACAATTACAACTTAATGAACTTGAGCAGCGCTTTTTTGAACAAAAAGCGGCGCAAGAGTTACTAAGCCAGTTCTGTAAACGCATAGGCCGTAAAGTCGATTATGAAGAACTTGATGAACTAAGGCAAACATTAGAAGCGACACTTGATGAAAATGCACTGATCGCAGGTGAGTCGAGTGAAAAGCGTATTGCTATTCGTCAAGAGTTAGAACAAATTCAAGTTAAAATTGCTGATTATCGTCAAAAAGCACCGAATTGGTTAAAAGCACAAGATGCCTTAATTGCGCTACGTGAACAAGCTGATGCACCATTAAGCTCGAGCGGTCAAGTGACCGAATATATGCAAAAGCTGCTAGAGCAAGAGCGCAGCCTTACCGTTGATCGTGATCGCGTTATTGCTCGCCGAGATCAGCTTGATGAACAAATAACCAAGCTTAATCAGCCTAATGGCGCTGATGATAGCCGTTTAAGTATACTTGCTGAGCGATTTAATGGCGTTTTGCTGTCTGAAATTTATGAAGATGTTACTATCGATGATGCACCTTTCTTCTCGGCACTTTATGGGCCGTCACGTCAGGCGATAGTTGTACCTGATTTAACATTAGTTAAAAGTCAGCTAGATAATTTAGATGATTGCCCTGATGATCTTTATTTTATTGAGGGAGATCCAGCCTCGTTTGATGATAGCGTATTTGAAAGTGAAGAGCTAACCAAGGCGGTACTCGTTAAATCGGGTGATAGGCAATGGCGTTATTCACGTTTCCCGCAAGTGCCTTTATTTGGCCGCGCAGCGCGTGAAAAACATTTAGATAAATTGACAGATGAACGTGATGAGCTGCATGAACGTTATGCAAACTTATCATTTGATTTACAAAAAGTACAACGCATTGAACAAAACTTTAGTCAATTTATTGGCCAATATTTAGGTACCGCTTTTGAGGTTGATCCCGAGGCAGAAAGTCAAAAATTATCTGCACGGCGCAATGAAATTGAACGTGATTTAAATAATCAACAAACAGTTGATAAACAAAACCAGCAGCAGGTTATTGATTTAAAAGAGCAGTTAAATCTCCTTAATAAGTTAACTAATCATCTACATTTATTGGCTGATGATGATTTAGCTGATCGGGTTGATGAACTCCGTGAGCAATTAATTGATTCACAAACTGCGGTAAATTATGTTAGCAAAAATCAAAAAATAATTGCTGAGCTTGAACCTCTAGTTGCCGTATTGCAAAGCGATCCAGAGCAGAACGAAAGCTTACAGCAAAACTATAATGAAATTAAGCTTAAACAGCGCGAAATTAAACAGCAAGTATTTGCATTAACCGAAGTAATACAGCGCCGTGCGCATTTTAGCTATGCTGATTCAGTTGGTATGCTTGGTGAAAATTCTGATCTTAATGATAAGTTACGTAAACGCCTTGAAACCGTTGAAAAAGATCGCGTTGATGCACGCAATAAAATGCGTCAATATCAAGAGCAGTACAACCAATATAACCAAACGCTTGCATCGCTTAAAAGTGCATTTGATACCAAGCGAGATATGCTTAATGATTTGAAAAAAGAGATTGAGCAAATCGGCGTTAAAGCTGATGCGTTAACCGAAGAAAGGGCTCGTTTACGTCGTGATGAAATTCATCAAAAGGTCAATCAAAATCGGCAATTATGCTCGTCACTTGAAAAACAACTTGTGATGTGCGAAAACGAAATGACGCAATTGACTAAAAAATTGCGCCAAGTTGAAAAAGATTATCAAGCGCTTCGTGAGCAAGTTGTACAAGCTAAAGCTGGTTGGTGTATTGTATTGCGCCTAGTTAAAGATAATGGTGTTGAGCGCCGCCTACATCGCCGTGAACTTGCTTATTTAAGTGCTGATGAATTACGCTCAATGTCGGATAAAGCGCTAGGTTCATTAAGACTTGCTGTTGCTGATAACGAACATTTACGTGATGTACTGCGTATGTCGGAAGATCCAAAAAGGCCGGAACGTAAAATTCAGTTCTACATCGCGGTCTATGCGCACTTACGTGAGCGAATTAGACAAGACATTGTTAAAACCAATGATCCAATTGAAGCGATTGAGCAGATGGAAATTGAGTTATCACGATTAACCGAGGAACTCACATCGCGTGAACAGCAGCTTGCGATCAGCTCAAAAAGTGTCGCTAATATTATTCGCAAAACGATACAGCGTGAACAAAATCGCATTCGTATGCTTAACCAAGGCTTACAAGCTGTTGCCTTTGGACAAGTTCATGGGGTTCGTTTAAATGTTAATATTCGCGAGGCGCATGCGACATTACTAAGTGCATTAGCTGATCAACATGATGATCATCAAGATTTATTTAGTAATAATCGGATCACGTTCTCAGAAGCATTAGCTAAACTTTATCAACGCTTAAACCCTCAAATAGATATGGGACAGCGAACGGCGCAAACAATAGGTGAAGAGTTACTTGATTACCGTAATTACCTCGAGCTTGATGTTGAAGTGCACCGTGGCGCTGATGGTTGGTTACGTGCTGAAAGTGGCGCATTATCAACGGGTGAGGCAATTGGTACGGGGATGTCAATCTTACTTATGGTTATTCAAAGTTGGGAAGAGGAATCTAAACGATTACGCAGTAAAGATATTGTGCCTTGCCGTTTATTATTCTTAGATGAGGCCGCGCGTTTAGATGCTAAATCAATTGCCACACTATTTGAACTGTGCGATAAGCTAGAGATGCAATTAATTATTGCCGCGCCAGAAAACATTAGCCCAGAAAAAGGAACAACCTATAAACTGGTTCGAAAAGTTGTCGATAATAATGAGTTTGTTCATGTTGTTGGTTTAAAAGGCTTCGCTTAACTTTCATTATTGTTATCGTAAGTAAAAAACGGGATTATTATCCCGTTTTTTTTCATTAACACCTTACTTCTATTTAATGTTATAACCAATCTTTTAAATAATCACACTGCAAAATTGATGCGGTATCACCATAATTATAAAGTGAACCTTGATCCATAATCGCAACTTGACTTGCCAATTTTTTAACTTCATTAATATTGTGTGTCACGTAAATAATGGGAATATTAATTTCATTAACCAAATGCTGAATATAAGTGATAAGTTCTTTTTTTCGTGGCATATCAAGGGCTGATAGCGGTTCATCCATCAATAACAATTGAGGATTGGTTAAGAGTGCTCGGCCGATCGCAACACGCTGTTTTTCACCGCCCGAAAGCATGGCTGGATAGCGATGTAGTAAATGGCGGATATTGAGTACTTTTACAATTTCATCAAAGCGCTGCTGCATGGATTGATGCATACCGTAATTCAAATTTTTTATTACTTTATAATGCGGAAACAACAGCGGATCTTGAAAAACAGTACCAATACCGCGTTGCTGCGCACAGATAAACTGATTTCTTGCCGTATCAACAAGTAAACGATTATTTAGTTTTATAAAGCCATTATCGGGTTTAAGTAAGCCATTAATTAAATTTATGAGTGTTGATTTACCAGAACCAGACACACCTAAAATTGCCGTAATGCCTTGACAAGAAAGCGTTTGATTAAAGGTAAAGGTAAATGATGCAAGTTTTTTTTCAACATTAATTTCAAGCATATTTATCCTGCCAATTTCTTTTTATGCCAGCGGTTTAGCCATTCCGAGGTAATAAGGGCAATGAGTGAGATAACAATTGAAATAATGCAAAGACGCATTGCCGCATTTTCACCATTAGGCACTTGCAGTAGTGTATACATGGCTAATGGGATGGTCCTCGTTTCGCCTTGAATATTGGATACGAACGTGATGGTTGCACCAAATTCACCTAAGCACCTTGCAAAACCAAGTACAATCCCCATCAAAATACCCGGAAAGGCAAGTGGCAAAGTAATGCTGATAAATACGCGCCACCGATTAGCCCCCAGTGTCCGCGCGACATTTTCTAGACGGGTATCGATTGACTCAATCGCTAAACGAATCGAACGAACCACCAATGGAAATGCCACAATCGCTGACGCGAGCGCAGCACCTTTCCAATTAAAGCTAAAATTAATTCCTATTGTGTCATATAGCCACTCACCAATAATCCCGCGTCGGCCCATTGTTACAAGTAGTAAATAACCAAGTGCTACTGGCGGCAGAACTAAAGGCAAATGAATAATACTATCAAATAATGACTTACCCCAAAATTGGCAACGTGCGAGCAGCCATGCAACTAAAACTGCAACAGGTAAGCTAAAAATAATGGCAACACTGGCTATTTTTAAACTTAGCAGTAGGACTTGTAATTCATACTCGGTTAATATCATTGCGTAACAAAACCATATTTTTCAAATATTGCTAATGCAGGTGGCGTTGTTAAAAATTGATAAAAATCATCAGTCGCCGTGTTATTCGTTAGTCGTGCAATTGGATATTCTATTGCCGTAAAACTGTCAGCGGGAAACTCACCAATGATTTTTACTTTCTTACTGATTTTTGCATCAGTACTATAAACGATCCCTAGCGCTGCTTCACCGCGCTCAACAAGCATTAGCGCGTCGCGGACATTACTTGCCGGGGCAAGTTGTGGCTCTAATTGCTTAAATATACCAAGATTAGTCAAAGACTCTTTAGCATAAAGGCCGGCAGGTACGTGATTAGGATCGCCAACTGCCATTCTTTCACCATCGGGTAAAATCGCTTTCCAATTAGTTTGGCCGTTAATTGTGACATGATCCAATTTTGAAGTATTAGGTGCAATAAGTACCAGTGAATTTTTAAGTAATGTCTCTTTATCTTTAGCTAAATGACGCTCAATTAAGTAGTTCATCCACGTTTGATCAGCTGACATAAAAATATCAGCAGGTGCACCTTGCTCTATTTGCCTAGCAAGTACCGATGATGAGGCAAATGAAAATGTAATATCGCTATCTTGATGATTGGTTTTAAAAAGCGTATTAATATCTTGCATTGCATTGGTTAATGATGCTGCTGCAAATACAAGCACTTTTTCAGCGGAGCTAGCATTAAGGCTCATTAGTAAGGCACTAACGGCAAAAATAATTCCAGCAAACTTTTTCATGTTATTTCCTATGTTGCTTATCTTTGATCATCATAATGATAAAATTATCACGCTAAAATGATGTAACAAATTTTATAAAATAGCAATTAAATGTCGTTTTAACGCTCGTTGTAATGTTTTTTATCGAGGTAAAAATAAAGGTGACGATTATGTCACCTTTAGAGTTGAATTACTGACCTAAACGATAATTAGGCGGCTCTTTGGTGATAGAAACATCATGAACATGGCTCTCTTTAATACCCGCGCCGGTAATGCGAGTAAATTGTGATTTTGTTCTAAGCTCATCAATCGTCGCGCAGCCAGTTAATCCCATACACGAGCGTAATCCGCCCATTTGTTGATGGATAATCTCTTTTAACGCACCTTTATAAGCGATTCGGCCCTCAATGCCTTCAGGTACCAATTTATCGGCGGCATTATCTGATTGGAAATAGCGATCTGATGATCCTTTTGACATTGCGCCAAGTGAACCCATACCTCGGTAAGATTTATAGGCTCGGCCTTGATAAAGCTCAATTTCGCCAGGTGCTTCTTCCGTGCCTGCAAACATTGAACCAACCATCACACAACTTGCGCCAGCGGCTAATGCTTTGGCAATATCACCTGAATAACGTATGCCGCCATCGGCAATAACAGGAATATTGTAAGCTTTGGCTGCTTCAACCGCATCCATAATCGCGGTAATTTGTGGAACGCCTACGCCAGTTACAATGCGCGTGGTACAAATTGAGCCAGGGCCAATACCGACTTTAACGGCGCTAACACCTGCTTTAATTAATGCTAATGCACCTTCAGCCGTTGCAACGTTGCCACCAATAATGGGCAGATCAGGGTAAGCTTGCCTTGCTGCTTTAATGCGCTGGAGTACACCTTCAGAATGGCCATGAGACGAATCGATAAGTAATACATCAACGCCCGCTTCAACTAAAGCGGCAATTCGCTCTTCGTTACCTGGCGCAGCGCCAACTGCCGCACCGACGCGCAGGCGACCTTTTTCGTCTTTACAAGCGTTAGGTTTTTCTTCTGCTTTTTGAAAATCACGAACCGTTATCATACCTTTTAATCGAAAACTATCATCAACGACTAAGACTTTTTCAACCCGGCTTTCATGCATTTTTTGTAAAGCTAATTCACGAGGTTCTCTTTCAAGCACCGTGACTAATCGCTCTTTTGGCGTCATAACCGTTGTTACAAGCTGAGTTAAATCTGTTGCAAAACGGACATCTCGCGCCGTAATTATGCCGATAAGGTTATTATCTTCGGTGACAACTGGAAAGCCAGCAAAGCCATAATCTTTAGTTAGTTTAACCACATCACGAATTGTTGCGGTTGGTAAAACGCTAATGGGATCTTGCACAATACCGCTTTCATATTTTTTTACACGCCTAACATGATCAGCTTGTACGTCAATTGGCATATTTTTATGGATGAAACCAATTCCACCTTCTTGCGCTAAAGCAATCGCTAAATTAGCTTCGGTAACGGTGTCCATTGCTGCTGATAGCATAGGTAAATTAAGTTTAATTGTTTGAGTTAACTGCGTACTAATATCTGCCGTATTAGGCAAAACAGTTGAATGAGCTGGAACGAGTAAAACATCGTCGAAAGTAAGTGCTTCTTTAATTATACGAGACATAGCAATATTCACCGTGGCTTAATAAATGTTGATAAAATATTGCCGAAGCATTCTACATCTTATTGTTTTATAAAGCTAGTTTTTATTTACATTAACTAACGATTATTATTTGATTATCGTTGGCAAAATTTAATTTTATATTTGCGTATAACGATATGTTACAATCAAAACTATTATCGTTTGAGTGGCACGAGTTTAGTGTGTAATCGCTTGTTAAATAAGTTTACATTTAAACTAACTAAGTTGGCCATGTAGAATTCTGATGAGGGTATATGATTGAATTTATTAAGGTAGATAAAGTTTTTGGTAAAAATAATCAAAGTAATAAAGTCCTAAATAATATTAATTTAACGATTGCTGACGGCGACATATTTGGCATTATTGGTTACAGCGGTGCCGGTAAAAGCACGTTAGTTCGATTAATTAATATGCTTGAGAAACCGACCGCCGGTGACGTATTGATCAATGGTAATAACTTAGCGAATTACAGTGATAAACAAATTAGGCAAGTTAAGAAAAAAATTGGCATGATTTTTCAGGGTTTTAATCTATTAGAGACAAAAACAGTTGCTGAGAATATTGCTTTACCACTACAACTAAGTGGTGTAAGTAAGCAAGCGCGTAACAAAGTAGTTGATGAACTACTTGAATTTGTTGAATTGAGTGATAAAAAATTCGTCTATCCAAATGAATTATCGGGCGGACAAAAACAAAGGGTAAGCATTGCTAGGGCATTAGCAAATAAACCTGATATTTTACTTTGTGATGAAGCAACGTCAGCGCTCGATCCGCAAACTACATGTGCAATATTAGATTTATTAAAAAAAGTAAATAAAGAACAAAATGTCACGATTGTACTTGTGACTCATGAAATGAGCGTTGTTAAGCATGTTTGCAATAATATGATTGTGATGGAGCAGGGCAAAATTGTTGAACAAGGTGCGGTAATTGATCTCTTTAAGCAACCTAAATCACCCGTAACACAAAAATTTATTGGTTCGGTTATTCCCGATAAACTGCCAACACCCGTTCGTAATAATTTACTGGCTAATCATATCTCAAATGTCTATCGATTCGAGTTTTTAGGTGCGTCGGCGCAAGGCTCGGTGATAAGTCAGGCGATTTTAAAAGCAAATGGCAAAATGCAAATTAATATCTTGTTTTCAAATATGATCAATATCAAAGAAGATGTTATTGGTTATATGTTTGTTAGCATAGATGGAGAACACGATTACATCAATGATACTATCGAGTATTTAAAGCAACAAGACGTACGCATCGCTAAATTGAATGAGGAAGGTAACTATGTTTGGATTTAGTACCACAATTACATTAGATCTATTTTTAGTTTCACTGTATCAAACTTTTTATATGGTTGGCGTCTCTTTATTATTTGGTATGATAATTGGTACAATAATCGCTATTGCTCTTGTTGTTTACAGGCCAGGTGGCATTAAACCGCACGCTGTTATTTATAATGCGTTAAATACCATGATTAACATCATTCGTTCGATCCCCTCATTAATTTTATTAGTGACCGTATTACCCTTGTCAAAATTTATTGTGGGCACTTCGTTTGGTACAACGGCTGCGATTGTGCCGTTAATATTTTTTGTTTGCCCATACATTGCAAGGTTAGTTGAAAACTCATTATTAGAAGTTAATGATGGCATTATTGAAGCGGCAGATTCAATGGGTGCAACGACATGGCAAGTTATTTGGCACTTTTTATTACCTGAAGCAAAGGCATCATTAGTACTTAGTTACACAACAGCAACGATTGGATTAATCGGTGCAACCACTATTGCAGGGGCAATTGGCGCTGGCGGCATTGGTGATTTAGCCCTAAATTATGGTTATCAACGGTTTGATAACGTTGCAATGATATCGACAGTGGTAACATTGATTGTGATAGTACAAGTAATACAGAGCCTAGGTAATAAAATATCGAAGACGATGCGTAATAGTTATCGACGCAACTAACCGAAGATAAATTTTAATATCGATAAACACATTTTTATTAAGCTTAATGTCATTAAGTAAAAGCAAAGGAAAATAATATGAATAAATATATTTACCTCCCGTTATTGTTACTATTGAGTCTATTTTTGACTGCATGTGATCAAAAATCAGATAGTGATAAGACGCAAGTAACAAAGCAAGAAATTAACATTGGCATGACGCCAAGTATGCATAATATTTTGATGGAAAAAATTGTTAAACCGAAATTAGAAGCGATCGGCTACAAAGTGAATTTAGTTAATTTTAGCTCATTACGCGATTCTGATACGGCACTCGCAGAAGGCAGTATTGATTTAAATGCAGCGCAGCATCAAGCCTACCTTGATACTTATATGCGTGAAACGGGTAATGATGATTTAGTATCACTGGTGCATATCCCATCAATTTCGGCGGCGCTTTTTTCAATGAAATATAGCTCAGTTAATGATATTAAAAAAGGACAAACTATTGCTATTCCAAATGATCCGTCAAATGCTGCAAGAGCGCTTATCATGCTACAAAAATTAAATTGGATCACCCTTAAAAACGATATCAATTTAGGTGCGGCAAGTATTCATGATATTGCCGAAAATAAGTATAATTTACAATTTAGAGTCGTGTTATCGGAATTAATTCCTCGCATGTTAGATGAAGTTGATTTTGCGATTATGCCAGGTGGGATCGCATGGATGAGTAAAGTTGATGCTAAACATGCTATTTATTATGAACAACTATCGCCTAATTTAGAGATCTTAGTTGCCATCAAAAAACAGAATTTAACGGCACCATGGGCTGAAGATATTAAAAAATTGTATCAATCAGATGAAATGAAACAATTTATAACTGAAGATCCAGACGCCAAAGGCCGTTTTATTTGGCCACAAGGATAAATTTTAACTAAGGTATAAAATCTACAAGAAGTTTTATACCTTATTTTTTTAATCTGGATTTGCACTTAGATGTTGAATTTAGGTGCCAGTTTTACATTAAAAACACCTATCACGATAACTTTTGAACGAGATTTCACTCGGTGACTATTGGTAAGTTTAATGTTTGCATAGCTCCATAAGATTATCATGTTATTCGGTTTGCCTAGCAGGCTAATTAACCTATTTTGTTATAGCCCAAAAGGCGAAATCATTCACTGCTTTTAAAATAGCGATATGAACCTATTGTTAAAAATACATCAAAACCTATATCACCCTTTCCCAAACCAACACTTAAACTTTGATTGAAAAGGCATATTAACAGGGCGAAAGTTAACACCGTGATAAACTCACCATGATGAGTTAGCTTTTTAACTTACATTTTCTGGCCTTTTTATGATAAAAAAACCATGTTAAACTTGATGCGGTTTAGCGTATGTAAAATAACAATAATAATAGGAACCGCATCGCAATGTACTTTTACCAATTGGTGTTAAATAAAGAGTGGCAAGCACTTCAAGAAGATTACTATCAAACTCGGCAAAATACTAACAGGTACATTACCAAGCCCAAACGGATTAAACATTATTATGACTGCGGCTACGATGATATCGTTAAGCACTTAGTTGCAAGCCCCGATAGCTGTAAAAATTTCTATCCTTTACTGCAACAAGTTGGTTTACCTTACCAAAGCTATTATCAAAAGTGCGCCGAAAAAGTGGCAAAGGTCTTAAAAATGGCGCTCTTTAGTGAGCAACTGGTATTAATTGAATTGCCGCCGCGTGATGGCTATTTTAATCCGTCCGCCTCAATAAATGACACTATAGCGGCTTTACCTGTAATAAAAGAGCCGATGTATGAGCCTGATGATAGTTGGATTATCGTTGATTTAGTTAACTATAAACCGCAGCAAATTGAGGTTCGTAATGCCGGCAATAGTTATGAGCATATCACTTTTGCTAAAACCAGCAGCGATGAGATTTTTTTAAAACACGGTGATATTTTTTCAGTAACGCCAGTTCTGCCCAAAGTGCATATTCTACTGGGCGGCAAACAAGGTCATTATGATTTAAGCCTACGCGGCGAACCGCCCCTTCGGGTTAAAAAACTCGCTCAAGCTTGGCTTGATGAACTAAGCGAACAACTTCGCACCGGTAATTCACCGTTTAGCATTGAGCAAGATGAGGCCATGGCCAGCGTGATTAACCATGGCTTTTCAGCGCAACATAATCCCAATGTCAAAGTCCTTGATGAATCGAAATGCTTTCGGCCTGACGAGCTAATTGGTGCACTATTTTATCAGCTGCTGTTAGCTCTCAATCAAACGCATTTTATTACCGCTAAGCAGCGCATGGGTGACCTTGCTTATGATGATAGCGAAGCGGCAATTACCGATTTCGATAAGCTCAAGCAAGCGGTTAAATCACTCGCGAACTTACGCCACAGTGAGGGGGATGATAAAGATGACTATGCGTATCATAATAGCGACTTGGCTAAAATCGCCAAAGAGTACCTTAATCAGCCTTTAATCCATGATGGCACCAATAGTGATAAAGATTATCAAAGTAAACTTCAAGCGCAAATAAAACACGATACGCAAGTTGATGGCCTAACCGATATTGAAAACCTCTATTTTACTGCCATCAAGCTGCTAAAACTATTACGTGAGCCGGGTATCATTAAGCATGTAGAAACGCGGCGAGAATATCAATTAAAAACCACTAAGTTAAATTATAAGCCTATCGAGTTAAAAGCCCTCGATTTTATTGCTTTAACCCTCCACCATAATTACCGCTATCAAATTAGCGCTGCCGATAACTCGGCTCAGTTTATTGGCCGTTTTAGCCTTGATGATAAACTCAAGATTAAAATCCCCACTAAATATGCCCATATCACCGAGTGGAGCTTAACCGCTACGCCCGTTGAAAATGACTTTGTTGATGAATTCTTCCCGACCTTAAAAAACCAATACCAAAGCATGCTATCAATGCCGGGCTTTACCCTTGGTGAAAGTGATGTCGGGATTATGTACGCAAATACCATGATAGGCGGCGATAAATCATTAAGTAATCTAACTGCTTCAGCGCAAGTGGCTGGCGGCGCGGTCAGTTTATACTTAGCTGCGGCAATTGGCGCAACCGGCATTGGCGCGCCACTGGCCGGCACTATCGGATTTATTGGGCTTGATAACTTACAAGCAGGCACTCGAAGCTTATTATCACAAGATACAACAACCACTTACGGCGCCCAGTTTTTAGAGTGGGCTGGTGTGCCAAAAGGTTATGGTGAACTTGTTTATGGCCTATTTGATATCAGCGTTATCACCAAAGCGGGTTATGCATTAAAAGCCACTAATCAAGTCTATAATGTGGTTAAAGTAAAACCGATTGCGAGTGCAAAACCACAACAAATAATAAAAGCCGACGAAGTTGCGATTTCGGTTGAAAATATCACCAAAAACCAGCTTAATAAAATTGAGTTTAAAGAGCCTATTTTTAATCCTAATGGCTCTTTTGGTGCGGCTAAAATATGGACTGTTGCACAACGACTTAAATATGCTAAATTACCAACAACTGGTAAGATAAGGTTTGTTCCAAGAATAGGATATACTCCAAGCGATCCCCTTCCAAAGGGAATTAATAATGGTTATGTAGATAGATTTAAAAATGAATGGATTAAAGGCCCTTCAAGAACCGTTGGTCAAGAATTTGAATGGGATGTTCAATTATTTAAGCTAGGGACAAAACAATTGGGCTGGGCTTCTCGAGATGGTAAACATCTAAATGTTTCTTTAGATGGAAAAATAACACACAAATAGAATAATAGAGAATGAAATGAATAAATTTGAATTTTATCAAGAGGTTGAGATTCTGCCAAACTCCATTCAAAAAGAATGTATTGGTAAAAAAGGTATTATAACAGGCGTTAGCGAAGAAAATGGGGTTATTTTTGGCTATGCAGTTGACTTATATGATGAAGAATACGGCTACTATTTTAAGGCTGATTGCTTAAAGCCAACAGGAAAGCAATTCAAGCGAGAAGATTTTTATTAATATTCATTTGATAGGTTTTTTTTCTAATATTTCAACTAAGTTTTTGGCATGCCTATATAATTAATTGGGGACAATTCAATGTTATAGATTTTTAGTTTTAATACGTCAAATATAGTAGAGGATCACATACCTTCGAGGATAAGATGAAAATAAGAATAATATATAAAAACTTAAAAGAAATATTATTAATTCCAGTAGTGCTCGCTCCAGCAGGGGTTTTGTGGGGATTTACATTAATGTGGTTTTTTTTCAATAAAATAGATAGAACAGATCTTTTTATTTCAGCGATATCAAGCAACAATATATTAATATTACTATCAGTTAGTTTTATCTGGCTTGCTACTTTATTAGCATTTATCGTTTTTTTGCCAAGTCTTTATTTCCATTTATTAATTAAGGTATTTTATCCTCAACTTCCAGCTGATATTTTGGCCTTATCTATCTTTAAAAAAAGTTTATACAATGCATTTATTATAATTTTTATAATTTTTATTCTTTCTTGTTTTGATTCCTTTGATATAGGTTCTTTTTATTTGTTGTTATTAACCGCTATTGTTTCTTTATTATTTACTTTAAAGTTAGGCGAAAAAGTTAATTTTTTAGATATAAAAAAAATGTGGCAAAAGAAAATCAAAATAAGCTGGAAGAATAAACTATATATTTTTATTATAATATTTATATCTTCAACTTCAACTGTCTTTCCTACTAACTTGGTTTTACATTCATTTTATTCAACATCAACGTATTTTGATCTTTCTTTTATAATTATACTTATAGTTTCTATGTTTTTTATTATAGTTACTTATTTACCTATTTATATTTATCTCAAAATGAAAAGTAACTCAAAGTATAAAATACTCATATTATTTTTTTTTAGTGCAATAATAATGGGATTGTTATTATTTTCTAATATTTTCATAAAAATATTTGAGACTTCTCATTTAATCGAAAAGAAAAGTTATTTAGTTTTGATGAATAAAAAAGACTACCCTTTGTATTTATTTGATCAAAATATTTGGGAAGTGAATATGATTGATCCGCAAGAAGGATTATTCACGATGAATGTTGAAAGATTGTTGAATTTATCTGACAAAACGTTAATTTGCCCGAAAGGAACTCATACTCGGTTAAATAAGAATTCAATTATTGAAGTCGATGGTTTTAGTCTTAAACGATTAGTTAGCAACGCAGAACTTTATCAAGCAACTGAAATGTGCATGTTAATTAATAATGACCAAGTTCACTTTAAAATAGAGAAACATAAGTCTTAAATTTGATACTTAATATATAGGAGTAAGGAATTACTTGCTTGTTTATGTCGGTTATTCTGTTCTGTTCGGTTATTACCACAACGGCTTTTGATTGTACAATTTTTTAATATGATTGTTGCTCTGAAAATTACGGCGATGATCAACAACTCCATCAATTATAGCTTAGAGATATTTGAAATGAAAAAAATATTAATTGTAGTTATCTCAGTACTATTTACAACTCTAATTCAAGCAAAAGAAACAGAATGGAAAATTAATGAAAATGAGTTTAATCAGCTAACCATAATCCTCAAAATAAACAAAGAAGATACTGAATGCCTATTAGATACGGGATCAAGGTCTGCGCTAAGTTTACCTTTGGAGATTATTAATAAAATCCCAAATAAAATTAAAAAAAAGGATAAACTAAAATCGACAGATGCTATTGGCAATGTGCGTTATACTCAACAATTTGTTTTATATGATTTTATGGTTAATGATTTATTCTATAAAGAATTAGATATCGATGAATATAAACTATGGGGATTTACGTTAGGACCTGATGGATTGAGTAGTGAAAACTATGGTGTAGAATTTACCTGTGTTGTTGGTTTTAACTTATTTTCAAAGCATCTTCTAACAATCGACATTAGAGATCAAAAGCTTATTATATCCGATGATTTCTCTACGCAATTAAAAGATGATTGGATACAAATCCCATTTTCTACTACAGAAAAAGGACACTTATTATTAAGCTTAACGGATAATATGAAAAATTACATATTCGGCTTAGATTCTGGTGCATCTGCAAATTTAATAATGTCACAACGGCTTTCTAAAAATATTAAATTATTAAGACAAGAAGATATTCCTTATCCGATAATAGAGCTTTCATATATTGATATTCCAAATAAGAATGAATATTTTATAGCTATTGATGGATTTACTGAACAAATGCCATTTGATGGTCTTTTGGGCTATGATTTTTTTTATAATAACATAGTTAAAATTGACTATAAGCATCGAAAAATATGGGTAAAATCGTTGCCAAAGGGTGAGAATAATTAA
Source organism: Orbaceae bacterium lpD04 (assembly GCA_036251935.1). Lineage (NCBI taxonomy): Bacteria > Pseudomonadati > Pseudomonadota > Gammaproteobacteria > Orbales > Orbaceae > Orbus > Orbus wheelerorum. The sequence continues at coordinate 959,220 of CP133967.1, forward strand.
TGCCTTGTTGTCAGGCGGATATTTGCTAGTTGTATTATAATTATAGTAATTAGCTTAATTGGACAAAGAAATATTTTAGTAATATTTAACCTAACCTTTAACAAGACTACATTAACCATAATTAATAAAAAATAATCTATAACTCATCGGTTAAATTCTCTATAATAGAGCTCTCTTGATTTTGATGAGTATCTATTATGTCTAAAAACCCATTAGCCAGTTCGTCAGTCAAAACCACTCAAAGTAATAAAATTGCAATTGTTATGGGCTCAAAAAGTGATTGGGAAACCATGCAGCATGCTGCCGATATTTTAACTAACCTATCTATTGCTTTTTCTGTTGAAATTGTGTCAGCCCATCGCACTCCCGATAAGTTATTTACCTTTGCTGAGCAAGCGAAAGCGAGTGGCATTGAGGTCATTATTGCTGGTGCGGGCGGTGCGGCTCATTTACCCGGCATGTTAGCGGCTAAAACGTTAGTGCCCGTTTTAGGCGTGCCTGTTCAAAGCGCCGCGTTAAGCGGCATTGATAGTTTATATTCTATTGTGCAGATGCCAAAAGGGATCCCCGTTGGCACGCTTGCAATAGGCAAATCCGGTGCGGCGAATGCCGCATTATTAGCGGCGCAAATACTTGCCATTCACGATAAAACACTTTTCAATCGCTTAGTAAAATTTAGACAAACACAAACGAATGATGTGCTAGCAAGTCCAGATCCAAGGATTAATTAATTTATAATAACTAGGAAATGACGTATGAAATCGGTATGTGTATTAGGGAATGGTCAACTAGGACGAATGCTAAAACAAGCCGGCGAGCCACTTGGCATTCATGTTTATCCCGTTGGGTTAGATATTTTACCCGCCTCGATCCCTTATCAAGATTGTATTATTACCGCTGAAATAGAGCGCTGGCCTGATACCCCTTTTACTCAAATTTTAGCTAGTCATCAGGCTTTTATTAATCGAGATATTTTTCCTATTATTGCCGATAGGCTAACTCAAAAGCAGTTGTTTGATAGTCTACATTTACCGACTGCAAAATGGTTTGTATTAAATAGCCAAGATGATTGGTCAGCACGGTTTAATCAATTAGGTGAGCGATTAATTGTTAAGCGGCGAGTAGGTGGCTACGATGGGCGAGGTCAGTGGCGCGTTAAGCAAGACTCTATTTCGCAAGTGCCAATTGACGCTTACCAAACATCTATCGTTGAGGAGTCCATTGCATTTGATGGTGAAATGTCATTAATTGGTGCCCGTAATTATGCGGGTGACACGGTATTTTATCCGCTAACGCATAACTTACACCAAGATGGCATTTTAAATATGAGCGTTGTTTTTCCTGATGTTGATAACAAATTGCAACAACAAGCACAAACAATGCTTAGCACGATAATGAATAAACTTAATTATATTGGCGTTATGGCGATGGAATGCTTTGTTGTTGGCGATAAGTTATTAATTAATGAATTAGCGCCACGGGTTCATAATAGTGGCCATTGGACTCAAAATGGCGCATCGATTAGTCAATTTGAACTGCATTTACGGGCTATTTTAGGTTTACCTTTACCTATGCCAAATGTGTTTGCGCCCTCGGTGATGGTTAATTTGATTGGCACAAAATACGATATAAATTGGTTGTCTATCGCACTGGTTCACCTGCATTGGTATCAAAAAGAGGTTAGAGCTGGGCGCAAAGTCGGTCATTTAAATTTAACACATCAAAATCATCAAGTGTTATATAATGCATTACAACAGTTAATCCCGCTACTTCCCGCTAATTATTTAACGGCGATAACGTGGGCACAGGCTAAATTAGCACAGTGAATAATTAAAGAGCGGATCATGGTCAATTTCAGCAATAAAATTAGTTATCAGCGCAAATTAGGGCAGCATAAGGAGCATTTATCTGATGAATATTCCCTTATTCGCTGCTTTGAAAGCGATCGTGGTCGAATTATTAACTCCGCAGCTATTCGTCGTTTACAACAAAAAACGCAGGTTTTTCCGCTAGAGCGTAATGCGGTGGTGCGCACTCGCTTAACGCATTCACTTGAAGTACAGCAAGTGGGCCGCCATATTGTAAAAGATATTTATCAGCGCTTAGCGCGTAATAAGCAGCTCGAACAATATGGGCTTGATAAACTTAATGTTGTAATTGAAAGTTTGGTTGAAATGGCGTGTTTAATGCATGATATTGGCAACCCGCCATTTGGCCATTTTGGTGAAGCTGCGATTAATGATTGGTTCACTCGGCGCTTGGGCATTGATAAAGAAAAAGTGCGCTACGAGTTATTAGCTTATCAAGTTGATGAAATTGATCTTAATAATTTACGTAAAAAGGTACGCCAAGATCTGTGTAATTTTGAGGGTAATGCCCAGGCCATCAGATTAGTTCATACCATCTTACAACTTAATTTAACCTATTCGCAAATCGCCAGTATTTTAAAATATACTAAGCCTGCTTATTGGACAGAGTCTATTCCTGAACAATTTAATTATTTAATGAAAAAGCCCGGTTTTTATTTAGCCGAGGAGCCTTTTGTTAAAGAATTGATGGCAAGTGTTGAGCTGCAAGAATATCATCGCTATCCACTCACATACATTATGGAAGCAGCTGATGATATTTCTTACTGTATCGCTGATTTAGAAGATGCAGTTGAAAAACGTATTTTTACCGTTGATCAGCTTTATCAATATTTAAAAGAAGAGTGGGGACCGACTAAAAAAGGTGATTTATTTGATTCAGTGGTAAAGCGGCCTTATGATAATTTAACTAAAAAGGGGTATGATCCAATTAGTATTGACCAATTTTTTATGTATCTACGCGTCAATACCATTGGGGAACTTGTGCCACATGCCGCCGAGCGGTTTATTGAAAATATTGACGAAATTTATGCGGGTTCATTTAATCACGCTCTACTTGAAGATCGTGATGCACAGTTTAAATTACTCAGTATTTTTAAAAACGTCGGTTTTAAGCATGTATTTAATCATGAGTCGGTCGAAAATATTGAGCTACAGGGCTATCGTATTATTAGTGGGCTGCTTGATATTTATAGTCCGTTACTGGCGATGCCTGAACATGATTTTAGCCAATTGGTTGAAGAAAATCGACATAAAGGCTATATGATTGAAACCCGCCTTTATCATAAACTATCAGCTAAACATTGTATTGCTTATCAGCAAGCAGTTAAATTACTTGATAAAAATGATCCTACTTTCCTTATTTGGGAATTTTATTATCGTGCTCGTTTGATTCAAGATTACATCAGTGGCATGACCGATCATTTTGCGTATGATGAGTATCGCAAGTTAATGGTGAGTGATTAGCACAGTATTGGTGCGAATTTAAGTGGTGATAGTTTCAAATCTATTTTTAATTTATCGATCACTGCCTTTAAATATCACTCATTTACCTCTTTTCCTGTTAAATCTGCCTATCAAACGCTATATTCAAAATTTGGCATAACATTTGCATTATCTTAATTGATACTTTCAATTATGAGGATAGTGCAATGAAATTAGTTACCGTCATTATTAAACCTTTCAAGCTAGAGGAAGTGCGTGAAGCGCTGTCTAATATTGGCGTCAATGGTTTAACAGTTAGCGAAGTAAAAGGGTTTGGTCGGCAAAAAGGACATGCAGAGCTTTATCGTGGCGCCGAATATACCGTCAATTTTTTGCCAAAAGTAAAAGTGGATATCGCGATAGTTGACGAGTTACTTGATGAGGTTGTCGCAACCATAACTAAAGCTGCCTACACCGGGAAAATAGGTGATGGAAAGATTTTTATTACCTCGCTTGAAAATGTGATCCGTATTCGCACCGGCGAAACAGATGAAGCTGCACTTTAATGATACTGCTAATTAGGCATAAATGATCTAGATAGGACGTTAATTATGTTAAAAAAAATAATAGTACTCTTAACGATTTTTACCTCAAGTGCGGCATTTGCTGATGAAGTTATTATTGAGCAGGTTGTAAGTGTTACTGATAAAGCTGATAATGCATTTATGATGATTTGTACTGCGTTAGTTTTATTTATGTCAGTGCCTGGTATTGCGCTGTTTTACGGCGGCTTACTGCGCTCAAAAAATATTCTTTCGATGCTAACTCAAGTGTTATTTACTTTTTCACTTATTAGTGTGCTTTGGATCTTATATGGTTACTCATTAGCCTTTGGTGAGGGTAACTGGTTTTTTGGTAATTTTGACGCTATTTTATTAGCAGGGATCAAAATTACCGATTTACAAGGCTCGATCTACCAATTGATTTGGGTTGCGTTTCAAGGCTCTTTTGCTTGTATTACCTGCTGTTTGATCCCCGGTGCTTTTGCTGAGCGAATTAAGTTTTCAGCGGTTATTATTTTTATGGTAATTTGGTTTACCTTTTCTTATATACCAATGGCGCATATGGTTTGGGGGGGCGGAATACTTGGCGATGAAGGCGCGCTCGATTTTGCTGGTGGCACCGTTGTGCACATTAATGCCGCTGTAGCAGGTTTAGTTGGGGCTTATTTAATTAGGCACCGCTTAGGGTTTAATAAAGAGGCATTAAAACCTTTCAACTTACCTTATGTTTATCTTGGCGCCGCTATTTTATATATCGGTTGGTTTGGCTTTAATGCGGGTTCATCGACACATGCTGATGAAATTGCTGGGCTTGCATTTATTAATACTGTTGCGGCAACTGCGGCGGCGGTGCTTTCTTGGTCTGCAATTGAGTGGTTCCATCGGGGTAAACCATCTTGCCTTGGTGCCTGTTCTGGCGTTATTGCAGGGCTAGTTGGTATTACCCCTGCAGCGGGCTTTGTTGGCGTTGGTGGGGCGTTAATTATTGGACTAATTTGCGGTGGTGCTGGTGTTTTTGGCGTATCGGCACTAAAACGATTATTACGCGTTGATGATACTTGTGATGTATTTGGTGTGCATGGTGTTTGTGGTATTGTCGGCTGTCTATTAACGGGCGTATTTACCTCTGAATCTCTTGGCGGCGTTGGTTATAATGAGGGTATAACAATGATATCGCAAATTGGCATTCAAGCGATGAGTATTGTCACTTGTGTGGTTTGGACTGCGGTCGTCGCATTTGCTGCTTTTAAACTTGCCGATAAAGTTGTTGGTTTACGAGTTGCGGAAGAGCAAGAACGAGAAGGGCTTGATATTAATAGCCATGGTGAAAGTGCATTTAATCATTGATTAATTTGTGGCAATAAATAGCAAAAGGGCTAGATTGACTAGCCCTTTTTTAATTAAAGTATAAATTTGCTTAGATCTTCATCAGCAACAAGTTTGTCTAGGTGACTGCTTACATAATCAGCATCAATAGTGATGCTTTTACCACTAAGATCGCTTGCTTCAAATGAGACTTCTTCCATGAGCCTTTCAAGGACTGTGTGTAACCGACGGGCACCAATATTTTCATTTTGTTCATTTACTTGCCATGCTGACTCGGCAATTTTACGGATCCCATCTTGAGTAAATTCAATATTTACGCCTTCAGTAGCCATTAATGCTTTATATTGAACCGTTAATGAGGCATTTGGCTCAGTTAAGATCCGCTCAAAATCTTCGGTTGTTAAGGCTTGTAACTCAACTCGGATTGGTAAACGGCCTTGTAACTCAGGGATCAGATCCGATGGACTTGCCGTTTGGAAAGCGCCCGATGCAATAAATAAAATATGATCAGTTTTTACTGAGCCATGCTTAGTTGATACTGTGCAGCCTTCAACTAATGGTAATAGGTCGCGCTGTACTCCTTCGCGAGAAACATCAGGCCCCGATGCGTTGCCACCTCGTTTGCAGACTTTATCTATTTCATCGATAAAGACGATCCCATTTTGTTCGACTGCTTCTATCGCTTCATGTTTTAAATCATCAATATTAACGAGTTTAGCCGCTTCCTCTTCAATAAGCTGTTTGAAAGCATCTTTGATTTTCATTTTACGTGGTTTTGTTTTTTGACCACCTAAATTTTGAAACATTGATTGAAGTTGGTTGGTCATATCTTCCATACCAGGAGGTGCCATTATCTCAACGCCAATATTTACACCAGAAACTTCAATTTCTATCTCTTTATCATCAAGTGAACCTTCACGTAATTTTTTACGAAATGCTTGCCTTGCTGTTGAGTCGGTGGTGTTTTCAGTTTGTCCCCAGCCATCTTTAGCTGGCGGCACTAACACGTCTAAAATGCGATCTTCAGCTAATTCTTCTGCGCGATTATGGTTTTTATCTATTGCTTGGCTACGGATCATTTTTACCGCTGAGTCGGTTAGATCACGAATGATTGAATCGACTTCTTTGCCAACATAACCGACTTCGGTAAATTTAGTTGCTTCAACTTTAATAAACGGCGCATTAGCTAATTTAGCAAGGCGGCGAGCAATTTCTGTTTTACCAACACCTGTTGGCCCAATCATAAGAATATTTTTCGGTGTTACTTCATGACGCAACTCTTCATCAAGTTGCATACGACGCCAGCGGTTACGTAGGGCAATTGCGACAGCGCGCTTTGCTTTATCTTGACCAATAATATGTTGATTAAGTTCGCTAACGATTTCTCTAGGTGTCATTTCGGACATAATTCTTTCTCTTTAAATTTAGTTATAAAGGATTATTTGTAATACATCTTTTTTATCAAAAAGATTAACGCCAGTTGGCGAATTGTTATCACCTTAAATCTAACAAAAATTTGTATTACAAATAGAATAATTAGTAATTTAACTCTTCAATAGTTTGGAAACCATTGGTATACACACAGATGTCACCGGCAATAGTTAGTGATTTTTGAACAATATCTTTAGCCGATAGCTCACTGCTATCTAATAATGCTCTAGCAGCGGCTTGTGCGTAAGGCCCACCTGAACCAATTGCAATAAGATCATCTTCTGGCTGTATTACATCGCCCGTACCAGTAATAATTAATGATGCCGTTTCATCAGCAACGGCGAGCAGCGCTTCAAGTTTACGTAGCATTCTATCTGTTCGCCAGTCTTTAGCTAATTCAACGGCTGCTTTTGTTAGGTGCCCTTGATGCATCTCTAATTTACGTTCAAATAACTCAAATAAAGTAAAGGCATCAGCAGTGCCACCAGCAAATCCAGCAATTACTTTATTGTTATAAAGGCGACGCACTTTTTTGGCATTACCTTTCATGATGATCCGTTCACCTAGTGTAACTTGGCCATCGCCACCAATGACAACTTGCCCATTACGACGGACGCTAACAATTGTAGTCACATTCTACTCCTTAAATTTAATCAGTTGGCGTATTTTCTTGCCAAATTTGGCGGTATAAAAGCTATATTGGGATGATAAAATTATTTTCAACTATTAAAATTTTGAGTGCATTATGATTAAATGCTTTTTTATTTTTATTGGTGTGAACAACTTTAGCGTAAGTCTGTTATTTATGGTTTGAAATAAGTTTATTTTCACTATAATGTGGCCTTACAACAAAAAAATAACGATTAAATCATCATATATAAAATTGTTACTTGACACATAAACTAATATTTGGTAGAAATAACACCAATATTTTTATGGTAATTAAGAGAATTTAATGTTTAGTTCAATAAACCTCCTACTCAGCCTCCTCCTCGCATTTCGTTGCGCGGATTGTCTGTGTGTGAAGTAAAATTGATCTAATCATCTACTTTATAAATAACAGAAACCCGCGCTAAGTTGCGGGTTTTTTGTTTTTGGCACATAGCAAACTCGCAAGATAAACTGGCAATTTAGTGCTTAATAAAAAGGAAAATCAAAATGAGCGACCAAGTAATTATTTTTGATACAACATTGCGTGATGGTGAGCAAGCGTTACAAGCGAGTTTAAGCGTTAAAGAGAAGCTACAAATAGCGTTAGCGCTAGAAAGAATGCGTGTTGATATTATGGAAGTCGGTTTTCCCGTATCGTCACCTGGTGATTTTGAATCAGTACAAACGATTGCTAAAACGATTAAAAATAGTCGTGTTTGCGCACTAGCGCGCTGCGTTGATAAAGATATTGATGTTGCGGCTGAGGCGTTAAAAGTTGCCGAACAATTTCGTATTCACACCTTTATGGCAACGTCAACGTTACATGTTAAAGATAAGTTAAGAATGACGTTTGATGATGTCATTGAAAGAGCGGTTCATAGTGTTAAGCGAGCTCGTAATTATACCGATGATGTTGAATTTTCTTGCGAGGATGCAGGGCGTACGCCAATTGATGATTTATGCCGAATAGTTGAAGCGGCAATTAAAGCTGGCGCAACAACAATTAATATTCCTGATACGGTTGGTTATACAGTGCCTTATCAATTTGGCGGCATTATTCGTAATTTATTTGAACGAGTACCTAATATCAATAAAGCGATCATTTCGGTTCACTGTCATGATGATTTAGGAATGTCAGTTGCTAACTCAATTAGTGCGGTTCAAGAAGGTGCAAGGCAAATTGAAGGCGCAATGAATGGCTTAGGTGAAAGAGCGGGTAATACGGCTTTAGAAGAAGTTATTATGGCAATTAAAGTTCGTCAAAATATCTTAAATGTACATACGAACATTAATCATCAAGAAATTTATCGCACGAGTCAAATTGTTAGCCAGTTAGCAAGCACGCCAATTCCTGCCAATAAAGCGGTTATTGGTAGTAATGCTTTCGCCCATTCATCGGGCATTCATCAAGATGGTGTATTAAAAAATCGTGAAACTTATGAAATAATGACGCCAGAATCAATTGGCTTAAACCAAGTTCAATTGAATTTAACTTCCCGCTCAGGTCGCGCTGCGGTTAAACATCGTTTAGATGAGTTAGGATACCGAGATGGCGATTATGATTTAGACCAAATTTATACGGCATTTTTAGCGTTAGCCGATAAAAAAGGGCAGGTTTTTGACTACGATTTAGAAGCGTTAATTTTTATGAACAAATTAAACGATGACGAAGAGCATTACTCTTTAGATTATTTTAATGTTCAGTCAGGTACTACCGTCGTTTCAACCGCCTCTGTTAGCTTGATGGTTGGTCAAGATAAAAAGTCAGATGCGGCAACGGGTAATGGCCCTGTTGATGCGGTTTATCAAGCAATCCATCGTATTACTAATATTCCCGTTTCAATTGTAAAATATCAATTAGCTGGCAAGGGCCAAGGCGAAAATGCGTTAGGCCAAGTTGATATCGTTGTTGAGCACAATGGTCGACGTTTTCATGGTATTGGGCTTGCAACCGATATTGTTGAGTCATCAGCAAAAGCGTTAATTAATGCATTAAATAATATTTACCGAGCAACGATTGTTGCTAAAGAAAAGCAACGTTTACATGGTTAATCGACCAAGATTATCGAATTAAATAATAAATTAAATATAAAGTTAAAATAGTTGAGGATCATTATGTCACAGTCATACCATTTAGCAGTATTACCCGGAGACGGGATCGGCCCTGAAGTGATGAAACAAGCTTATAAAGTGCTTGAAGTTATCAGGCATAAATATCAATTATCTATTACCACTAGCGAATATGATGTTGGTGGCGCAGCGATTGATATTCATGGCTGCCCATTACCAAAAGAGACTTTAGCTGGCTGTGAAAAAGCAGATGCCATATTATTTGGTTCGGTTGGCGGGCCTAAATGGACTAATTTACCGCCAGATGCGCAGCCTGAGCGCGGCGCGTTATTGCCACTGCGTAAACATTTTAAATTATTTGCAAACATGCGCCCAGCAAGTCTTTACCAAGGATTAGAAGAGCTGTGCCCATTACGTGATGATATTGCTAAGCGTGGTTTTGATATTTTATGTATGCGCGAACTAACCGGTGGGATCTACTTTGGTTTACCAAAAGGCCGTGAAGGTAGTGGGCCACAAGAGCGTGCATTTGATACTGAAGTGTATCACCGCTTTGAAATAGAGCGTATTGCTAAAATGGGATTTGAAGCCGCACGTCTACGCCGTAAAAAAGTGACATCTATTGATAAAGCCAATGTGTTACAAACATCTATTTTATGGCGTGAAGTGGTGAGCGAAGTTGCTAAGAATTACCCAGATGTAGCTCTTGAGCACATGTATATTGATAATGCGACAATGCAGTTAATTAAAGATCCTTCGCAATTTGATGTGGTGTTATGTTCAAATTTATTTGGTGATATTTTATCTGATGAATGCGCCATGATAACAGGCTCAATGGGTATGCTTCCTTCTGCAAGTCTAAATGAAGATGGCTTTGGTTTGTATGAACCCGCTGGTGGTAGTGCTCCTGATATTGCAGGGAAAAATATTGCTAATCCTGCGGCGCAAATTTTATCATTAGCATTATTAGTTCGATACAGCTTAAAACGTGATGATATTGCAAAAGCAATAGAGCAAGCCGTTAATAAAGCGTTAGAACAAGGCGCACGTACAATTGATTTAGCTCGCGGTGGTAAACACGTTTCAACTGATGAGATGGGCGATATTATTTGTCGATTGATTTAGTGGTTTAAATTTTCAATAGGATTATCGGTAAAATCGATAGTCCTAATAAAACGATAAAGGAACACAGCAATGTCAGAAGTAAAACCAAAAACGTTGTATCAAAAATTATATGATGCACATGTTGTTTATGAAGCTGAGAATGAAACGCCAATTTTATATATTGATCGTCATTTAGTTCACGAAGTAACGTCTCCTCAAGCATTTGATGGATTACGTGCGATGAACCGTAAAGTGCGTCAGCCACATAAAACATTTGCAACAATGGATCATAATACTTCAACGAAAAGTAATGAATTAAGTGCATGTACTGAAATGGCGCGTATTCAGTTAACTGAACTTGCCAAAAATGCCAAAGAATTCGATATTTCTCTTTACGATCTAAGTAGCCCATTGCGTGGCATTGTGCACGTTGTCGGGCCTGAGCAAGGTATGACATTACCGGGTATGACAATTGTTTGTGGTGATTCTCATACTGCAACTCATGGTGCCTTTGGCGCTTTAGCATTTGGTATTGGTACATCGGAAGTTGAGCATGTGCTTGCAACTCAAACCTTAAAGCAAAGCCGTGCTAAAACCATGAAAATTGAAGTAACAGGGCAAGTTTCAGCTGGGATCACTGCAAAAGATATTATTTTAGCCATTATCGGTAAAACAACCAGCGCTGGCGGCACTGGCTACGTTGTTGAATTTTGTGGTGACGTTATTAAGTCACTATCGATGGAAGGCCGTATGACGTTATGTAATATGGCTATTGAGATGGGGGCTAAAGCCGGAATTGTGGCTCCTGATGAAATCACTTTTGAGTATTTAAAAGGTCGTCAATATTCGCCTAAAGGTGATGATTTTGTTAAGGCTGTTAGCTACTGGCAAACACTAAAAACGGATGACGGTGCGCAGTTTGATAAGGTTGTTACTTTAGCGGGTAAAGATATTGCTCCACAGGTGACTTGGGGAACAAATCCGGGTCAAGTTACGGCAATTGATGCACAAGTCCCTAATCCTGATAATTTTATTGATCCAATTGAAAAAAATTCAGCAGAGCGTGCATTAACTTATATGGGCTTAACTGCGGGCACAAAGATGTCCGATATTAAAATTAATAAAGTCTTTATTGGTTCATGTACTAATTCACGTATTGAAGATTTACGCGCGGCGGCGGAAATTGCAAAAGGGCGTAAAGTTGCTTCAAGTGTTCAGGCGTTAGTTGTGCCAGGTTCTGGGCCAGTCAAAGCGCAAGCTGAAGCAGAAGGACTTGATAAAATTTTTATCGCTGCTGGATTTGAGTGGCGCTTACCGGGTTGTTCAATGTGCCTTGCGATGAATGATGATAAATTAGCGCCAGGCGATCGCTGCGCATCAACGAGTAATCGTAATTTTGAAGGTCGACAAGGCCGTGATGCAAGAACGCATTTAGTGAGCCCTGCGATGGCAGCAGCCGCTGCAATTACAGGTCACTTTACTGATATTCGTAAACCATTTTAAGGAGAGCAATCATGGCTAAATTTACAAAACATACAGGCTTAGTTGCTCCTTTAGATGCAGCAAATGTCGATACTGATGCAATCATTCCTAAGCAGTTTTTACAAAAAGTGACCCGTACAGGTTTTGGTAAACACGCATTTCATGAATGGCGTTTTTTAGATGATGCAGGTCAAAAAGCCAATCCTGAGTTTGTGCTAAATAAACCTCGTTACCAAGGCGCTAGTATTTTACTAACGCGCGAGAATTTTGGTTGTGGTTCATCGCGTGAGCATGCGCCGTGGGCGTTAGCTGATTATGGCTTTAAAACCATTATTGGCTCAAGTTTTGCCGATATTTTTTATAATAACTCATTTAACAATCAATTGTTGTTAGTCAATCTTTCAGAAGATGATGTTGATGAATTATTTAAAATTGTTGAAGCCAATGAAGGTATTGAGTTTACCGTTGATCTTGAAAATGAAGTTGTTAATGCTGGCGGTAAGTCTTACTCATTTAAAATCGATCCATTTAAACGTCACTGTTTATTAAATGGACTTGATAATATCGGTTTAACATTGCAACATGAAGTTGAAATAAGTACTTATGAAAAAAACATTCCCTCGTTTTTAGTATAAGTAAAATCAAAGGTTAGACGTTAAAAAAACAAAACAGATTTTAATTCTGTTTTGTTTTTTTATGGTTGGAAAAATTATTAACTATCTGTTTTATTTAATGATTATTTAGCTTGTACTACAGCAAGTAATAACGTTGAGTTTTAACATTAATTTTTATTAATAAGCTAACCACGGCACACAGATAGAATTGTTGTGTAAGTGCCTGATCTTGCAATAATATCGCCTTGTGCTCGTACCGCATAGACGATGTTACCGGTTTTATTGGCAATTTCAGATGTCCAATATCCTGATTTATTTGCCCATGGGCTTGCATCATAGCTTCTCAAATAACCCCACTCTCCAGCAAATGTGCCATCAGCGGTACGGGTATAAGCTCCGCCTTCTTTTTGGGAACTATTCGTTTTTTCAGGTATGTTAGCTGGGATAGCGTTGGTTATTTCAGCGCGTTTGAAAAGATAATTGTGACGTAAACCAAAACTAATATCAGAGGGACGAGTGACTGTATTTAGTCCACATGCAATTAAACCAGAAAAAGTATCGGCATCATTTAAATTTGTACTTGCTGACGATGTAGAGTTGTAGGCAAATTTATAATTATCATTTGTAATTGTTGCCGCCTTTGCCCAAAGTGTTGGCACTGGTAAGGTAAAACTATCGACTACATTCCAGCTGACACCGTTATCGGCACTATATTCTAAATCAATTGTGATCGGGCTAGTAAATTTATTAGTGGTATAAGTGATTTGGCATCCCATACCAACATTATTGGTTCCAACACTTGGGGTTTGGATTATATTTGATGATGAAGTTTTGCAGCGATAAACATTTTGTGATTCACCTGGTTTTAAAGTACCTAATACCGAGAAGGCGGCATTTGCAAATCCTGTTTTAGGAAAATCAATAGGAGTACTACCTGCTGTTTTTCCTCTTAAGGCAGAAACTTTAAAACCTTTATTTAGATCAAAATAGGTACTGTTATAACCTTGTGAATTTAACATAGTTCCCAAACCTACTACTCCCCCTGAACTATAATTATCATTTTCTTTTAGCGGTGTGTATGATGTTTTCCCCCAAGTTGGATCAATATCTTTAGTTTTCAAATATTCGATACATCTTGCATCGCTTGGTGATGGCTCAAGTTGGTATCTGACTGTTTGGTTACTATAAATTCTATCTGATGGCACGCCATATCGAGTTTGTGCCGTTATGTTATTTTGCGTTTCGATATCTAAATAGTAGGGGCCTTGGCATGAATTAAATTCGTTCGTTAAATTTGTTACTTGGCCTCTTTCATTGGTAAATTTCGCTTTCATTGAGCCACTAATCGTTGCGGGGTTTAGTTGGCTAGTATCTTCATCGCTATCACTAACATGGATCCCAGTCGTTTCATTTGCAATAAGTGGATAATCGTTTCCATCGGCTGTTATTAGTAGTTTTAAATCACTAAATTTTGTGCCGCTAGGAATGGTAATTTGATTGGCATTCATACTCGCATCAATCCAGCTACCATCAGGAAGCTCAAAGCCTAATAAACTATCTGTTTTGTCAAGTTTATGGCCATTGAATAGGATATAAGGCCTTGTTCCTTCAATTATTTGGTCTGTTGTTGTTACTAGACTTGCATTAGCGCTCAATGTTGTTATAAAAAATAAATTAATACCAATGATTTTTCTATTCGTAAAATAAAGCATTTGTTTCTCCTACCTATTACTAATAACGTTAATGTTATTGATATAGGCTAATTATTATCCATTTAAAATAACTGCAAAATTGATCAGGTTAGATTTTAACGCGGTATAGTGTTAAACAGAAGCATAATTTATCGTAAATAATTAGTTTTGTACTTTAAATAAAATAATTATTGATAAAAAATTTCTTATGTTTGTTACTTGTTGTTATAGTTGTACTTTTGTTGATGATTGTAGTTTGATATTGGGGATTGATATGGCTATTTATTCGTGAAAACTTACCTTTTTATAAGGTGATTTTTTCGTTATGCTTACCGCTGCCTTTTTTTACTGAATGAGTAACAAGAAAAAAACATACTGCTTGATAGCGCTTTATACGAATGAACATCATTGCCATTTGTTGTATAATGGTAAGTAAAATATGTCTTTGCTGTATAATAAATTTTTTGATTAAACTCAAGAAATCGGCTTACTGACAAAGCGATATAACATTAATTAGGGCGACTGGTTATGATAAAATTATTTAATACAAAAGCGGTTTTGTTTGATATGGATGGTATATTGCTTGATTCAGAGCCTCTATGGGAAGATGCAGTAAAAGAGTCGCTAGCACTTTATGGTGTGGATTATGATGAATTACACCAAAATTATCAATTATCAACAACAGGTATTAGAATTGATCAGGTTGTTGATTTATATTGTAAAATAGTGCCGCAAAAGAACATTCCACCAAAGCAAATGGTTGATAAAATTATTGACTTAGTTATTGATAAAATTTTGGCAACTAAGCCGATATTACCCGGTGTTAATGAAGCATTAGCACTCTGTCATGAACTTGGATTAAAAGTAGGCCTTGCTTCATCTTCACCCATGAGAGTGATTGAAGTTGTAACCGATTGTTTAGGGATAACATCACAGTTTGATATTCGTGTTTCTGCCGAAAAATTAAATTATGGTAAGCCTCATCCTGCTGTTTACTTGCAAGCGGCAGCGCAAATTGCAGTTGACCCATTAAATTGTTTAACTATTGAGGACTCTTTAGCTGGGATGGTTGCGACTAAAGCGGCAAGAATGACGTCTATTGTCGTTCCGGCTAGTTGTGATAGTCATTTTCCTCAGTGGTGCTTAGCCGATCACCATTTATCATCATTGCTTGAGCTTAATAAAGTACACTTAAAATAATCAAAAAGTGTTGATTAAGTTTTTAATTTAGTCCACTTTCAAGTATAACTAGTATATACTTACAAACAGCATGACAATTTATATATTAACAATTTGATATAAGGAGTTATAAATGGAAAAGGATAAAGTTGTAAAACCTTCATTCCAGAATGTATTAGAATATGTTCGCTTATCTCGTCGTTTAAATAAACTCAAACGTGAAATCACTGATAATGAAAAGAAAATTCGTGATAATCAAAAACGAGTATTATTACTTGAAAATTTGAGTGATTATATTAAGCCAAACATGACTTATGATGAAATCCAAGCAATTATTGCAAACATGAAGCTTGACTATGAAGATCGTGTTGATGATTTTATTATCAAAAATGCTGAAATATCAAAAGAACGTCGTGAAATTTCGACGAAAATGAGAACAATGAGCGGTAGTTAATTTTATTGCTCAAATAAAAAAGCAAAACAGATGTTTTGCTTTTTTTATGCCATGAGAATAAGATCAGCCACCCGATAATTTGACTTTAAAGCCTTTTTGCTCAAGTAGTTCTTTTAGTAAATCTCGTTTATCACCTTGAATTTCAATCAAGCCATCTTTAGTGCTTCCACCGCAGCCACAGCGTTTTTTTAATTCTGCAGCAAGTTTGGTGAGTTCCGTATCATCTAAATCAAGCCCAATAATAACAGACACGCCTTTGCCTTTACGACCCGCAGTTTGTTTTTGAATTCGAACAATACCATCACCTTTGGGGCGCGTGACTGTTTCTTGCTCCGGTTTAATTCGACCTATTTCACTTGAATAGACGAGTCGGTTATCTGACATATTAACTGCCTTAACTTAAATCGAGTGTTGATAAGATATTTTTTAAGGTTTGTTCTGGTTGTTCAGACTGTGTTATTGGTCTACCTATCACTAAATAATCAGAGCCTGCTGCTTGAGCGCGCTGTGGCGTCATAATTCGGCGCTGATCATCAGGGTCACTACCAACAGGTCTTATGCCTGGAGTAACTAATTTAAAATCACTGCCTAAACGTGTTCTAAAGCTTTGTACTTCTTTCGCCGAACAAACAACACCATCTAAACCACAGTTTTTAGCAAGCACAGCAAGTTTAGTTGCTTGTTCAAGGGGCGAAATATTAATACCAATTTCTTGTAAATCGGCCATTTCCATACTTGTTAGTACTGTTACGGCTATTAATATTGGTGCATCTTTACCATAAGAATAAAGGGCATCTTTCGCCGCTTGCATCATACGTGATCCACCGCTAGCATGGACATTTGTCATCCAAACGCCTAAATCTGCTGCAGCGGTAACTGCACTTGCAACGGTATTTGGAATATCATGAAATTTTAAATCTAAAAAGACATCAAAGCCTTTGTTTTGAATTTGTCTAATAAAATCCGGTCCAGCTATTGTAAATAACTCTTTGCCTATTTTTAACCGACAATCTTGCGGTTCAACGCGGTCGATAAAGTTCCAAGCTGATTTTGTATCGGCAAAATCTACAGCGACAATAATTGGGGATGGCATGTTAATAATTCCTTTGTATAAATTAGTATAATGTCATAATAATTAATTGAGATAGATAGGCCGACATTATAGCAAGACTATCTCTCTATTTTGAAGTTAATTAATCGAAGAATTAATGATTATTTCTGATTGGGCTAATAGGTTACTAATAATTAACTCTTGATTTAAGCTCGTAATTGTTACAAGCTGCTCTCTTGCCTCTCGAAAGAGCGCATACAGCTTTATGATTTTTTCTGTACCAAAGCTCGCAATAAGCCTTACTAACGTAACTTGATCTCGGTTAGTAATAAATCGGCCCGATTTCTGTCTTGCTTTTAGCCCATCATTTAATAGCATACAAAACCAATTTAAGGGTATTAATACATTTTCTTGATTAATAAAACTATCACGTAAGTCCCATAAATTATGCTCAGCTAAACAAGTTTGTAACTTATTATTTAGTTGTTCTCGTTGCTGCCATTGTTCTGCTTCAAGTAGCTTTAACGCCGCAAAAGGGGCATTATTATTTAATAATAATGCCGTTGCTAATTGGTTATCATTGTATTTATTAGACGTGACTTGTGATTTTAACCAAGAAATTGATGATTCAAGATCTGGAACAGCTAAAAAATAAAACTGACAACGGCTACGAATAGTCGGTAATAATTGACCATTATCGATATCTGAAAGTAAAAAATAAGTATTTTCAGGCGGTTCTTCTAGGGTTTTTAATAGTGCGTTTGCTGCTGCTTCAGTCATTAACGATGCGTTAGTTATCCAAATAACTTTATTACCGCCTTGCTGTGCTCGCTCATATATTTTTGTCGAAATTTGCCTAATTTGATCTATGCCTATCGATAACTTATTTTTTTCAGGTTCAATAACATAATAATCAGGGTGATTATTTGCTAAAAATAATTGGCAGTTATGGCACTGACCACAAGGTTCATTTTTTTCGGGGCTGAGGCATAATAAACGCATCGCAAGTTTTGTCAGTACTTTATTTTCGCCACAACCAATAACATATTTTATCAATAGTGCATGATGACCATGACCATGACCATGACCATGGCCATTAGCTAGGGGTAAAGTGAGCTGTTGATACGCTTTTATTAGCCAAGGGTAATTTATTAATGAGTCGTTAATTAATGCCATTACTGTTTAACCATGTATTAAGAGCATCTTCAATTGCCTTAGTCACTTTTTCTAATGATTTGGATGCATCAATGGTGATTATTGAGCTATCTTGACGCGCTAAATCTAAATATTGACAACGGATCCGGTTAAAGAAATCTAATGATTCTTGTTCTATTCTATCAAGCTGTCCTCTTGCTTTTGCACGTTTTAAGCCTAATTCCGGAGTAATATCCATGTAGAGTGTTAAGTCGGGTTTAAAACCGTCAAGAACATTTTCTCTTAACATTGCCATAAAATGAGGATCAATTTTTCTGCCACCACCCTGATAAGCTTGTGTCGATAAGTCATGCCTATCACCAATCACCCATTTATTGGCGGATAAAGCAGGTTTTATTACGTTATCAATTAATTGTATTCGAGCCGCGTAAAACATCAGTAATTCAGCTTTATTAGTTAACGGATCGCCAGCTACGCCATTTTTAATAATATCTCGTAATATTTCAGCAATAGGGGTTCCACCTGGTTCTCTTGTGTAAACCAATTGATTGATTTTCTTTTGATTTAAAACACGAGTGATTGTTTGAATAGCTGTTGTTTTTCCAGCACCTTCAAGACCTTCAATAACGATGAATTTACCGAGCATAATTTGATCCTTAGCGATA
Organism: Orbaceae bacterium lpD04; assembly: GCA_036251935.1. Lineage (NCBI taxonomy): Bacteria > Pseudomonadati > Pseudomonadota > Gammaproteobacteria > Orbales > Orbaceae > Orbus > Orbus wheelerorum. The sequence goes on from CP133967.1 coordinate 977,946, forward strand.
TTGGTCAGAATTATACTATTTATCTAACAAAATGCCCATTGATTTAACATTAACAATTTTTGTAATTAAGTTTTTTTATCTTTAAAGCTTGTTTTTTAAAATGTAACCGCATTGTAAAAAAATCGTTAATTGTTATTTTTGTGTTGAAAAATTATTTTTAGCCATCATAATAACACTAAACCATTAATCGGTATTAATGACATAGTTAAATAAGCGGAGATAACTAAAATGATTGAAGATATAAAAATAGACCAAGTTGAATCAGTACTACGTAAACTTAATTGGGCGCATGAAATTTTAAGTTCAGCTCAAGATAGTACTGATGATAGAGGAACTTCTGATATTTTATCTGGAGTGCAATTTATCATAAACTCTGCATCACATGATGCAGAAATGCTATATAAAGTATTGACAAAGTAATTAGATTTTTTTCCTATCGAGTCCTTTTTAACCCGCTTTTTTGCGGGCTTTTTTTTATAAAAAACTTGATACGTCTGATTTTTTCCATCTTACTTGTTCGGTTTGAGTATTTTTGCGGTAGCCAAATGCTAAGCATAATGCGACGCCAAAATTGTTTATACTAAGTTGTGGCAACTGCTTTTCTAGCTCCGCTATCACTTTTTCGCCTTGAAATCCGCCGATAGCACATGAATCTATTCCATGATAAGCCGCTGCTGTCATCATATTTGCACTGGCAATATAGCACTGCATTTCAGACCAGTTATTAATGCTGATACCTTCTGGCAAACCTTTTGTACAGTAATTTATAAAATATTGACATGCTGCATCGAGATCAAACGACGCACCTTCAACCGGTAATGTTCTTTGTACCGTTTGTCTTAAATATTCACTTTGCATCGTAAATTGTGTATCTTTACGATAAAGCACGATAATTAAATCAGAACAGCTAGTAATTTGTTCTTGTCCATAACAAAGCGGTTTTAGCCGCTGTTTAATAGCAATATCACTGATAATTACAAAATGCCAAGGCTCCATCCCAAAAGAAGAAGGCGACTGCCTGCCGGCATCTAAGATATAATCAATTTCTTCTCGAGATATTTGTTTTGTGTCATCAAAAACTTTGCAAGCATGACGAAAATTAAAGGCTTGTGTTAGCTTATCCATGTGTTCTCCAATAATAATTTATTCTTTTACGTGCCAAGGCGCGACTTTAAACAATAGTAGCATTCCTGGTATGGCAAGTATTGTACATAACCAAAAAAAGTTAGTCCAACCTAAGCTTGACGATAATATTCCTGATATAGCATTTAACAATGAGCGAGGTAATGCTGATACCCCAGTAAATAATGCGAATTGGGTAGCTGTAAATAATGGGTTGGTATTTTTAGCAATATAAGTAACTAAGGCTGCACTCCCCATTCCTACGCCAATGGACTCTACACTAATAACTGTGGCAAGCATCAATAATTGATTCGTCCCTATAGATGTAAAAGGTCCTTTACTTGCTATCCATACAAAACCTAAAATCGAAAAAGCCTGTACAAAGCCTGAAATCCATAAGGCACGATTTAATCCAAATTTAGTGATTAATGTTGCTCCCAAAAATGCTCCAATAATACTTGGCCAGACAACGGCATTTTTTGCTACAGTACCTATATGTTGAGTATCAAAGTTCATATCAAGATAAAATGTTGTTGCTAAAGACGTCGCAAGACTATCACCAAGTTTATAAAGAGCGATGAATATTAAAATACAAATTGCATTAGATATTGATGAACGATAAAAAAATTCTCTTATCGCATCTTTAAATGAAGGTCTTCCATTTTTGTTATATTTAGGGTGAGAAGGCTCTTGTAGTTTTATCGTAATAATAAGGAGTGGGATAATAAATGCGGCAGTAAAAAGATATACCTCAAACCAATCAACATAATGGGCAATAATTAAAGATAGACCGCCTGGAATAAAACCAGCTATTCGATAGGCATTAATATGTATACTATTGCCGGTACCAAGCTCTTCGTCTGTCAATATTTCTCTTCTATAAGCATCTATTGCAATATCTTGTGTTGCTGAAATGAGTGAAGTAAAGAGGCTTAACAGTATGATGATGTTAATATTTGCTTGAGGTGAAATAAGACCAAATGTTGGTATAATAATTAGTAATGCTAATTGAGTAACTAGTATCCAACCTTTACGATATCCTAATGAAAAGGGTGAAATTTTATCTAGCCAAGGAGACCATAAAAATTTAAGTAAATAAGGTAATTGGGTTAGCGTAAAAAAGCCTATTGTTTTTAGATCAACACCACTAACTCGTAACCATGCGGGTAATAATTGAATAATTATAAAAAATGGTAAACCGGAACAAAATCCAGTATAAACACAAAGTAGCAGTTTTTTATTGAAGTAAGAAGATAATGGTTTATTCATGTCTTTTAACAAGTAGCAATTAACGGAAGTTACAATTTTTAAATAATATCATAATATTTAATAAAATAGTGGAAAGTTATTTATCATATAGCTATTCATTTATTTGATTCCTGTACCTTTCAAATACTGTTAGTGATTTACCTTTAGATTAGATTATGTTATTAATTATTAAAAGTTAATTAGTTATGCTTATCAGGAGTTTCAATATGAAAAATGATATTAAAGTCGCTGTTTTTAGCAGTAAACATTATGACCGAGAACATTTAGAAATCGCTAACAAGAATTTTGGTTTTGAAATTGAATATTATGAACATAAGCTAAGTTGCAAAACAGCTATAACTGCCAAAGGATTTGATGCTGTTTGTATTTTCGTTAATGATGAAGCAGATACAAAGGCCCTAAAAGAGTTATCCTCACTGGGTATTAAGATTTTAGCGTTACGCTGTGCTGGCTTTGATAATGTTGATTTGGCAGAAGCTAAAAGACTGGGTATTAATGTTGTTAGAGTTCCCGCTTATTCTCCGCAGGCGGTTGCTGAGCACGCAGTTGCATTAATGATGACTCTTAATCGCCGTACTCATAAGGCTTATCAACGTACTCGTGATGCCAATTTTTCCCTTGATGGTTTAACTGGATTTAATATGCATAATCGCACGGCTGGTGTGGTTGGTACGGGTAAGATTGGTCAAGCTGTTATTCGTATACTTAATGGATTTGGTATGAAGATTTTAGCTCATGATCCCTTTCCATCTGATGTTGCAACCGAACTTGGTGCTACTTATGTAAGTTTAGATGAGCTGTATGCAAATTCGGACGTGATCACTCTACATTGCCCAATGACACCTGAGAATTATCATTTATTAAATGCTAAATCATTTAATAAAATGAAAGATGGCGTCATGATAATTAATACGAGTCGCGGTGGATTACTCGATTCTGCTGCCGCAATTGATGCGTTGAAACAATCGAAGATTGGCGCACTTGGTATGGACGTGTATGAGAATGAGCGCGATCTATTTTTTGAAGATAAATCAAATGATGTGATTCAAGATGATGTTTTTCGTCGTTTATCTGCTTGCCATAATGTTATTTTTACTGGTCATCAAGCTTTTTTAACTCAAGAAGCATTATTAAATATTTCTGACACGACGTTATCGAATATTGAGGCGGTCTTTCGAGGCAAGGATTGTGTAAATATCGTTAAGTCATAACGTTTTTATTTACCCAACTATTGATTTAATGTGTAGTTGGGTTTTTCATTATAATGATATCTTACAACAATATTTTAACGAAAATTAGGGCTGTAATAGCAGTGGATTATACCCCATCTCAATCATGATTTTATTCAATCTAATTAGTGGTAGGCCAACGAGTGAGTTAATATCATCGCCCTCTAATTTATCAAATAAGGTAATTCCAAGTTCATCACATTTAAAACTTCCAGCGCAGTGTAGCGGCATCTCTTTGTTAATATAGGCATTTATTTCAGCTTCATCGAGGTGACGAAAAGTTACTTTGAATGATTCATAACTTAACGACATATTTTGTGTTTTGGCATTAATCACGCAAAGACCAGTATAAAAGTAAAATGCTTTCCTTCGACTATTAAGTAATTGCTGCTTGGCATTATCGATAGTATGCGGTTTTCCTACAATTTCTCCATCTAACACACCGACTTGATCAGAACCAATGATAAGGGTATCAGTCCCTGCGTAATTTTTGGCTATTGATTGTGCTTTAACGTGTGATAAACGGAGTACTAAATCGGTTGCACTTTCGTTGGTTAGAGGCGTTTCATCACAAATTGGTGCAACGCATTCAAAAGGGATTGCAAATTTTTTAAGAATTTTTTTTCGTGACTCAGAGGTCGATGCAAGAATAATTTTCATTTTAAGGGCTCTAATATTGTCCAAGCAGAAAGGTGAGCTTGAAAGCCAATGTGTGGGTAGTAATCAACCGCTTGTGGGGCCGCTAGTAATACAATACGGCAATTTGGATCAGTATTTTTTTGTAGCTCTTTGATCAGTTGTTTGCCGATCCCTTGTTTTTGATAATCATCATCAACCGCTAAATCGGCTAAATAAGTGGTAAAAACAAAATCAGTCAAATAGCGAGCAATTGCCACTAATTTGTGCTTATCCCAAGCTGTAATAATATTGGCATTTTCTAGCATAGCTTGAAAACGTGGGCGATCAGTTATTGGCCGCCTCGCGCCTAAAGAACAATGAGAATATAAGTTTATCGCTTCATCTAAAGTCGGTTTTATATCTAGGCGGTAAGTGATGTTATTCATCTGGGTAACCATTTGGATTTGTAATCTGCCAATTCCAACTATCTTTTGCCATATCATCGAGTGAACATTCAGTTTGCCAATTCAACTCTCTCTGTGCTTTTGACGCATCGGCCCAAAAAGCAGCAATATCACCAGCGCGGCGATTAACAATTTGATAAGGTAATTTTTTATGACATGCTTTTTCATATGCAGCTAATACTTCGAGTACGCTATTACCAATACCTGCACCTAAGTTATAGATGTGTACACCAGATTGATTAATGTTATTTAGCGCTGCGACATGACCTTTTGCAAGGTCCTCAACATGGATATAATCTCTAACACCAGTGCCATCTTTAGTCGGATAATCATTACCATATACAGATAGTTTCTCACGTTTTCCAATCGCAACTTGAGCAATATAGGGCATTAAATTATTAGGAATACCTTGAGGATCTTCGCCCATTAGCCCTGAAGGATGAGCGCCAACGGGATTAAAATAACGTAATAAACTGATACTCCATGTTGGCTGCGATGTGTGCAAGTCAACATAGATTTGTTCAACCATATATTTACTCCAACCATACGGATTTGTGACATTACCTGTTTGCATGGTTTCAATATAAGGAGTTGCATTTTTTTCACCATATACTGTTGCAGATGAACTGAAAATAATATTATTAACCTGATTATCACGCATAACTTGTGCGAGGCAAATTGAACCATAGACATTATTTTCATAATATTCGAGGGGTTTAGTAACTGATTCTCCAACTGCTTTTAAACCTGCAAAGTGAATCACTGATGAGATTGAATGTTTTTTAAAAATAGTATCTAAAAAAGGTTTATCTTGAATATCACCATAATAAAATAGTGGTAATTGGCCTGTAATTTTTTCAATGCGTTTTAATACGCTCTTTTTACTATTATATAAATTATCGATTATAATGGGGGTATAACCTGCTTCGATTAACTTCACACAAGTATGGCTACCGATATAACCAAGACCACCTGTAACGAGAATATTCATTTTAAAATTCACCTAACATAACTGAAATTGTATATAGTATATCTTTAGTCTTAGTGGAAATATAGGTTAAAAATTGTCAAATTTAGTATTGAAAATATGCGGTGATAGACTAACGCTAAGTGAATTTTACTTTATTTAAACTATTAGGTTGTTTTTTGCATTAGTTTAAAGGATAATACTCGCTCTTCAATGGAGGCTCTATGGGTCCTCTTGCAACGTTTGCTTGCTCACTAGGTCAGGTCCGGAAGGAAGCAGCCTAAGTAAGTTATATGTGTGTGGGATGTGGCTGATAGAGTCTCCTCCAAATTTTTTTCCATCTTATCTAGATTCTATTTTTTATAGCAATAAAATTATAATGCTAAATCATTTAATACCATATTATCTTGTCTAATTATCAATTATTTTTCACGGTCTTAATTTTAGATATTTTGAAGATAAATAACTTTAAATATCGCAATTTATCTATATATTATTAATTTGATTCATTAGTCATTAATAGGAAATAATCACATGATGCGAATAGGTCTTTTTATATTAACTAACTTAGCGGTTATGTTTATCTTTGGTATTGTTCTGAGTATTTTAGGTGTTGATGCAAGTAGCACCAGTGGATTACTCATTATGGCCGCTATTTTTGGTTTTGGCGGTGCAATAATTTCGTTACTGCTTTCTAAGACGATGGCATTACGTGCAGTTGGTGGGCAAGTTATTAAACAACCACAAAATGCACAAGAACAATGGGTGATTGATATTGTTCGTCGTCAATCTGAACTTGTTAACCTACAAATGCCAGATGTTGCCATCTATAAGGCTCCCGATATGAATGCCTTTGCAACGGGTGCACGGCGCAATCATTCGTTAGTTGCAGTTAGTACAGCCTTGCTTGAAACGATGAACCGTGACGAAGCTGAAGCAGTTATTGCTCATGAAATTAGCCATATAGCAAACGGTGATATGGTAACGATGACGCTATTACAGGGGGTGTTAAATACCTTTGTTATTTTTATTTCTCGAATTCTCGCCACTTTTGTTGCGCAGGCAATGTCAGAACGTAATCGTGGTATGTCAACAATGGTCTATTATATTATTGTCATGGTATTTGAGTTTGTATTTGGTATTTTAGCAAGTCTAATCGCTATGTGGTTTTCTCGTCGTAGAGAGTTTTATGCCGATGCGGGAGCTGCTAAAATTGTTGGCGCACATAAAATGATTGCGGCATTGGAGCGCTTAAAAGTAAGCTATGAACCCAAAGAAGATGCTTCGATAATGGCATTTTGTATTAATGGCGCTAAAAAAGTAAAAGTATCGGAATTATTTATGTCCCATCCACCATTAGATAAACGAATAGAAGCATTACGACATGGTACGTATTTGTCTAAAACGGAAAATGGGCAGCTAGTTAAATAGTAACTTAGCGGCAATTAATCATAAAAAAATAGCACCTAATGGTGCTATTTTTTAATCTTGTTCACCAACCCAAGCGTTAATGAAATTATAAGATAGTGCTAAAATTACTGGGCCAATAAATAATCCCATCGCGCCAAAGCCGAGTAGTCCGCCGATAACTCCGAAAAGAATCAATAAGAAAGGAAGATCAACCCCTTTTTTAATTAGCAAAGTTCGCATTAAGCTATCTAGCGTAGTTAGGACTAATGTAACAACGGTCAAAATAATTCCTGAAATAATATTACCATCCCAGAATTGCCAAATAGTACAACAAGCCATCACAAGTACGGGGCCAATTTGAGCTACACAGCAAATAAAGAGTAATAATGTGATTAAACCAGGGAAAGGGATATTTGTAACAACTAAACTTAAGCCACCAATAATCGTTAATGTTACTGCCGTAAGAACGACGCCCAATGCAACAGCTCTGATTGATTTACCGGCTAAGGTAACCGTATTTTCACCATGTTGCTTAGATAATTTATGGGCTAGATGGTAAACATGCTTTTTAACCTCTTCACCTTTAAGGAAGAGTAAAGCACTAAAGACAATCATTACTCCGCAATGGAAAACAAAGACGCTGATATTGGTCAATTGGTCAATTGTCCATGACGCAACTGTTCCAAGATAAGGCTGAATTTCTTTTACTAGCTCGCTACCGCCATTGTCAATGAGATCTTCCCATTTCAAAAAGAGTTCGTTACCGATTAAGGGAATATTTTCTAACCAAGGTAAAGAGGGCAGTTTTTGCTGCGAAACGTTTTTAGCAAGATCAATAATAAAGCCACTATTTTTAGCGATACTCATGATAACGAGCATAAATGGAATGATAAAAAATAATGATAAGATAATTGTCATAACGAGTACGGCAAGTATTCGATTATCAAATAATTTATGTTGAAGTTTTATCATCATTGGCCAAGTTGTGATAACAACCATCACCGCCCAAAAAAAACCGAATAAAAACGGCTGGACCACACGATAGGTGATGATAATAAAGAGACCAATAATAAGTAAATTGAGAATTAATTTTACGAGATCATTACTTTTTTCTATAGGCATAGATGAGTCATTTTATAAATAAAAAACTGTTATATAATAGTCGATAAAGTTATTTGTCGCTATTAATTTATTAATAGCTGGTAGAAATAAGGAAAAGAGGCTAAACCGTATGAGGTATTAATAAAAACTTGCTTATAGTATTAAGCAAGTTTTTATTAGTAGGCAGAGGATAACAATACTACTCGTTGGTCGCTAAGGTACTTGCTTCGTTACCTAACATATTATTAAGCTGTATTAGGTCATCACCATTTAATGTACCAATCGCATTTTTTAATGTTAATAGGCTAATTAAATAGTCATATTTTGCATCAGATAGCTGCTTTTTGGCATTGTAAAGCTGGGTTGTTGCATTAAGTACGTCAACAATGGTTCTTGTTCCCACTTCATAACCAGATTCTGTTGCATCTAATGAACTTTGTGCTGATACTACCGATTGTTCATAAGCTTTGATTGAACTAATTGCCGCAGAAATATCATTATATGATGAACGGACTGAATTAATCACTTTACGGTTTGTTGTCTCTAATTGTTCACTGAAGCTAACATAATTATATTGCGCTTGTTCAACTTTAGACATCGTTGCGCCACCTGAAAAAATAGGCATTTCAAAGCTAATTCCGATTGTATTAGCACCGGTAATTTTATTACTATTAGTCGAGTTTTGACCATAACTTTGGTTTTTATTTAGCCCTGTTGATGCATTTAACGTTAAAGTTGGTAAATGTCCTGACTCAGCTAACCTAATTTGTTCTTTAGCAACATCACGACTGAGGCGAGCGGTTAGTAAATCGAGATTTGAGTTTTCTGATTTTTGTAGTAATTGATTAACTGCAATTGGTTTTTCTGTTTTAAATATTTTAGTGTCAATACTTGCTAAACTACTATAAAAACGACCACTTACTTGGCGTAAATCTTCAAGGGCATTATTTAAGTTATTCACAGCACTAACTTCTTGAGCAATCGTTAAATCATAGTTTGCTTGTGCATTTTGTACATCAGTTATGGCAACTAAACCTACTTTATGTTGTTGTCTTACTTGTTCAAGTTGGCGATAGATCGATTTTTTTTGAGCCTGAGTGTAACTTAATGTATCAAGTGCTTTTAATACATTAAAATAGTAAGTTGAGGCCGTTAAGATTAACGATTGTTCTTGCGCCTGATAAGCAATATCATAAATACTTGCTTGTTGCTTACTGATATCTAAGTTTTTCCAATACGAGTAGTTAAATAAGCTTTGAGTTAGAGATAAGCCTAAGTTACCCGTTTTACCATTAACATCATCATTTTCACGGTAGCCATGACTTAAATTATATGAGGCAGATAAGCCTAACTGTGGTAATAAACTTGCGCGTTCGCCACTTACTGCAGCATAAGCTTTTTGTTTATTTGCAAGTGAACTTTTGAGTTCAGGATTGGTCTGTCTTGTTTGCTCATAAACTTGTATTAAGTTTTCAGCAAACGCTGAAGGTGCTATTATTAAACTGATAAGCAAAGGCAATACTTTTTTCATGAGAGTTTCCTAAAAATTCGAAATAAATGTAATATATTATTTTTACTAATAATGATTGCCTGATTCTAACAGATAATTAACATATACATAAGAGCCGATTTTTTAGCTTCGCACTTTTTATTAAAAATTTTCTTAACATAGTGAGTTTATATGAAAAATATTAGCAAAAGTCCCATTTTTTTTACTAAAAATGACGTATTTAATTTTACTAAGCGCGTTTTATATAAGGGATTTTTCTCATTATTAGAATACCGTTTTCAATATCGCAAATTCGATGGTTCAATTAGTGAGGTTGTTACTCGCGAAATATTAGAAAGAGGGCATGCAGTCGTGCTACTTGCTTATGATGCTAAACGTGATGATGTCGTGCTAATAGAACAAATTCGAATTGCGGCTATTGAAACACAAGATACGCCTTGGTTACTAGAGCTAATTGCTGGCATGATAGATCATCACGGTGAGTCGGTTGAAGATGTAGCAAGAAGAGAAGCAAAAGAAGAGGCGGGAATTGAGGTTATACGCTGCAAGCCCATAATAAGTTATTTAGCAAGCCCCGGAGGCTTGACTGAAAAATTACATATTTTAGTTGGCGAAGTTGATTCATCAACCGCGACGGGTATACATGGTTTGGACGAGGAAAATGAAGATATTAAAGTTCATGTGGTTAGCCGTGAGCAAGCTTATTCATGGGTTGAAGATGGTTTAATTAATAACGCAGCTTCGGTGATAGCTTTGCAGTGGTTACAACTTAACTATAAAAAGTTACAAATTGAATGGCAATAGTAATTAAAATCATATTGTTAAATTACTTAAATCGCTAATAAAAATGTGATTTTATTCACATTTATGACTAATAATATTAATTAGTTATAAAAATGTGCACTACTCGACATAAATTCTATTAGAACTATCATAAACTTAAGTGAAATTATTGGCAATTTTTGAGGTCGGATGTTGAAAACATATTTATCCCTACCAACAAAAAATAATAATAAAGCAAAAATATTACATATTACAGATACTCATCTTTTTGCAGATGATAGTAATTCACTTTTAGGTATTCGAACCAATGCTAGCTTCAATGCTGTTATTGATGAAATTAAGCAGTATCCCTGCGATTTTGATTTGATTGTGGCAACGGGCGATCTTGTGCAAGATGGGAGTAAAAACGGTTATCATCGCTTTGCTAATTCAATTAATCAATTTTTAACTCCTTGTGTTTGGCTGCTCGGTAATCATGATGTTTATGCCAATATGAAAACTGTTTTTGAGCAACAAAAATTGCCCGAGAAAAAAGTTGTTTTACTAGGTGATAAATGGTTAATTATTTTATTAAATAGCCAAGTTGAAGGTAAAGCATTTGGTACGTTATCACAAACGGAACTCTCATTTTTAAGCCTAACGCTTGAAGAGTACCCAGATAGGTTTGCTATGATTTTTTTACATCATCATCCCGTTATGTCTAATTGCCGCTGGTTAGATCAGCATTGTTTAAAAAATAGTGAAGAGTTTGGCTCGTTAGTTAAGCAACATGAAAGTATTAAATCGATTGCTTGGGGTCATATACACCAAAGTTTTGAAAAAATTTGGCATCATTGTCGCGTTTTTTCAACGCCATCAACCTGTATTCAATTTAAACCATTATCTGATAATTTTAGTTTATCGTACGATGCGCCAGGTTGGCGTATTATTGAATTAAATACTGATGGTGAAATGGATACCAAAGTGTATAGCTTAAATGAAAACATATTTATGCCTGATACATCACAAAATGGTTATTAGACGTAAGCCAGTGCTTTAATAAAGCTGTTTTTAATAGCGCCGCTAAATTATAATAAAGGTGCAAAAAAGTAAAATAAGCGTTCAATAATATGTTGCCAAAATGGTCTTTTTTGCCAAACAGAGAAATCAATTAAATCTGAGTTTTTAAGGTAACTTTGCAATAAGTCATTAAGCGCATTAGCAAACTCAGTATCATCAATAACCGCCGTAAGTTCAAAATTTAGCCATAAGCTGCGCATATCAAGATTGACTGTACCAACTAAGCTTAATTGCTTATCAATTAGGACACTTTTAGTATGCAGCAAATTATTTTTAAATTGATATAGCTCGACACCACTTTCTAATAAATCACTGAAAAAAGCGCGACTTGCCCATTTTACCATCATCGAATCATTCTTTTCGGGAATAATTATTTTTACTTTAACGCCTCGCTGCGCAGCGGTGCAAATAGCATGCAGTAAGTCATCGCTGGGAACTAAATAAGGTGTGGTAAATATAATTTCATCTTGCGCAGAATAGATTGCCGTAAGCAGTGCTTGATGGATCATGTTTTCTGTATAGCCAGGGCCAGATGGAATAATTTGCATAATATGTTGTTGTTCAACGGGTGGCTCTGCAAAATCAGTAACCTTTGGTAAAGATAAGTTTTTCCCGGTTTCGAGCTCCCAGTCGCTCGCATAAATAGCACCCATCAAAGTCGTAATTGGGCCATTCATACGGATCATAATATCAACCCATTCACCGACATTTTTATTTTGTTTGAAAAAGCGCGGATCGACAATGTTCATACTTCCTGTATAGGCTATATGATTATCAATTATTGCGACTTTTCGATGCTGTCTTAAATCTAGGCGGCGAAACATAAAGCGCAATAAGTTTACTTGTAGGCATTCGATAATTTGAATTCCGGCTTCTTTCATTTTATGATTTTCATCAGTTTTTAAAAATTGTCTGCTACCCGCTGAATCCAGCATTAAGCGACAAGTTACCCCACGTTTTGCAGCTCTAATTAGCGCATCTTCTACTTCATTGGCGCGGCCACCTTTAAACCAAATATAAAAAACCATTTCGATATTTGAGTTAGCTTGATTAATGTCATTAATAAGGTGGTCAAAAATTTGGTCAGGGGTATGGATTAAATCAATATGATTACCACTAATACCATCTAATCCTGTTTGGTGTTTACATAATTGAAATAACGGCTTTGCAACATTGCTAAATTGTTGTGTAAAAATAGAGGGGAAATCGTGTAATTGCTGGATAAATGTTTGAATAATAGGGCGCATTTCCTGCGCTCTTTTTACTCTACGTTGCCCTAGATGAGTTTCACCTAATAGAAAATAGAGAATAATCCCTATTACCGGCAATATATAAATAATTAACATCCAAGCAACGACAAATGTTGTTGGTCTTCTTTTGGTCACAATTCTTAATGTGGTTGCGACAACTAAAATCCAATAACCAAAAAGGATAAAAGAATTTAGCCATGTATAAAAGGATGTTAATGATATATCCATTACGTATTACTTAACCCTAGTTTGCTGATGTCATCAGTTTCAGCGTTATAGTTTTGGAATTGTTCAGGTAAAGGCCGTGGTTTATTATGTTTATCGACAGAAACATAAGTATATACAGCATCCGTAATACAGTAACGTTGTCCCATAGGACTATTTTGATCTGAAATTTTTTTAACCCAAATTTCGATAGCTACCGTAATTGATGAGGTACCTGTTTTTAGACAGCGCGCATAGCAGCAAATAACATCACCAACCATAGCGGGTTGATGAAATGTAATACTACTGGCATTGACTGTCACAATTCGTCCTCTCGCGATTTCTTTTGCAAGAATGCCACCACCAAGATCCATTTGAGACATTATCCAGCCACCAAAGATGTGCCCATGAGGGTTTGTATCACATGGCATAGCAAGAGTTCGTAATACAAGTTGGCCTTCGGGTGATAGTGACTCTTTTTTCATATTCTTTATTCCTTTGATTGCTTATTCGCAGTTTTATCCATTTGTTTATAAATATATATACCTGATATTAAGGTTAATAGTAAAGAGGCACCGGGTAAAATAAATGCCTTAAAAATACCAAAAAATTCAGTCGACATATTATAAGTCACGTATAAACTAATTAATCCGCAAAAAATAAAGAAAAATGCCCATAAAAAGTTAAGCTTATTCCATACATTAGCACTTAATTGTAATTCTTTACCTAATAATTTTTGAATTAGATTCTTTTTAAAGATAATTTGGCTTACTAATAGAACAACAGCAAAAAGAAAATTAATTAAGGTAACTTTCCATTTAATAAAATCTTCATTGTGCAGATAGAGTGTTAAACCACCAAAAACCATTATCATTAGATAAGAAAATAGTTCCATTTTTTCAATTTTTTTATTAATGAGCCAAATAACTAAAAAAACGAGTGTTGCGCTGATCATTAATGCTTTCACACCAGCAAAAATGTCGTACATAGTTAAGAAAACAAAAAAGAATATTAGTGGAATAAAATTAAGTAATTGTTTCATATTGATGGTAAGCCTATAAAAGGGTGACGCTATCTTTAATCACAAAAGCCAGATAATAATCCGGCTAGTATAAACTCAAGAGAGTAATCGGATTATTTTTTATGGTGAAGAGAGGGATCTTGTTTACAATTTCCACCAGCACAATGACCATACAAATATAAACTGTGATAAGTTAATTTAACGCCATATTGCTCTGCAATTTCTTTCTGTCTTTTATTAATTATTTCATCCGTAAATTCAAACACATCGCCACAATCTAAACAAATTAAATGATCATGATGATCTTGCGTCGCAAGCTCAAAAACAGCTTTACCACCTTCAAAATTATGCCTTGTAACGATACCTGCATCGTCAAATTGATTGAGGACTCGATAAACAGTTGCAAGTCCAATCTCTTCACCCAAATCTAATAATTTTTTATACAGATCTTCTGCTGTAACATGTTGATAATTAGGATCTTGTAATAATTGTAGAATTTTCAAACGAGGAAGTGTGATTTTTAATCCTGCATTTTTTAACGCAGCATTATTTTCTTGAACGGTCATATAGAACCCCAAATAATATACTATTTTGCTTTAAGCTATTATAGAAAATATTTACATAAAATAAAGCAATCATTTTGAAAGGATATTTCAATCTACCAGTATCAATGATCAAGTTATTAATAATTGTAGGTGAAAATTATCCTTTCAACGGTAAAGATAAGCTAGATTGCCATCTCTTTTGTAACTTGCTCAACCCATTGACTAATACGCGCTTCAGTCATATCCGCTTGGCGATCTTCATCGATTGCAAGACCAATAAAATGTTTATCATCAACGAGGCTTTTTGAAGATTCGAAATAGTATCCTTCAGTTGACCAGTGACCAACAATTTTAGCGCCTTTAGGTTCAATAATATCTTTTATCGTTCCCATAGCATCACAGAAATATTCAGCATAATCTTCTTGATCACCGCAACCAAAGATCGCTACAGTTTTGTTTGAAAAATCAACTTGTTCTAAATTTGGGAAAAAATCATCCCAGTCACATTGTGATTCACCATAATACCAAGTGGGGATCCCAAAAAATAGAAACTCATATTTCTCAATCTGTTCTTTAGTGCTTTTTGCTATATCATATAGATCTGCTTTATCACTTCCTAACAATTGCTGAATCTGTTCAGCAACTTTTTCAGTATTACCTGTGTCACTGCCGAAAAAAATACCAACTTTGGTCATATTATTACCTTATCGTCATTATTTATTACATATTGTTGTCAATTATAACATCATGCAATAAAAAAACAGCAATAATGCAGCATTTGTTATAGATTTTTTTTATTAAGCCATTAGAAAACTACACAATTACCAAATATTGGATTAAACTGACAGAAATTTAACTCATATTGATTAGTATAAGTTTATTATCAATTTATTTTGGAATATATCTATGAATCTGCATGAATACCAAGCAAAATTTTTATTTAAAAAGTATGGACTACCAGTGCCAATGGGGTATGTCTGTCAATCAGTCGATGAAGTTTCGGAAACATTAGCCGAACTTACCGCACAAAATTCGCAAGGTAAATGGGTTGCAAAATGCCAAGTTCATGCTGGTGGGCGAGGGAAAGCCGGTGGCGTTATTTGTACTGATAACTTTCAAGAGATTAAACAATTTAGTGAGCATTGGTTAGGTCGCCGTTTGGTAACTTATCAAACTGATGAGCATGGCCAACCAGTAAATAAAATTTTAATTGAACAAGCGTCTAATATTAATAATGAAATATATTTAGGTATTATTGTTGATAGAAGCCAAAAACGCATTGTTATTATGGTATCAACCGAAGGTGGGATGGAAATTGAATCGGTTGCAACAAATACCCCTGAACTTATTTTTAAAGTTGAAATTGATCCATTAATTGGCGCAAGTGCCTATCAGGGACGAGAACTCGCATTTAAACTTGGTTTAAGCGGTAAGTTAATTAATCAATTTACTAAAATTTTTATGAATCTAACAAAGCTTTTTATTGAAAATGATGTCTCTTTAGCTGAGATAAATCCATTAGTGATAACAAAAGATGAAGAATTAATTTGTGTTGATGCAAAAGTAGTACTAGATGATAACGCGCTTTACCGCCATCCCGAACTGAGTATTTTACGCGATATTACTCAAGAAGATGAAAGAGAATCGATTGCAACTAAACAAGGCATTAGTTATGTGTCTTTAAATGGTAATATTGGTTGTATGGTAAATGGTGCAGGCCTTGCTATGGCAACGATGGATATTATTAAACAATATGGCGGAGAGCCAGCAAACTTTCTTGATGTTGGCGGCGGGGCAACGAAAGAACGAGTGGCAGAGGCATTTAAATTAATCTTATCTGATAATCATGTAAAAGCCATTTTAGTTAATATTTTTGGCGGCATTGTGCGCTGCGATCTTATTGCTGATGGGATTATCGGCGCGATAAAGCAAATTGAGCTAACTATCCCGGTTGTTGTTCGACTTGAAGGTAATAATGCAGAACTTGCAAGAAAGATTCTTGCTGATAGCCAGCTTAATATTATCAGCGCAGAAAGTTTAGTTGATGCTGCGCAAAAAATATCTGCCGTTGCTAAATAAGGAAAGAAAATAAATATGTCGATTTTAATTAATAAAGATACCAAAGTTATTTGCCAAGGGTTTACCGGAAGTCAGGGCACTTTTCATTCGCAGCAAGCACTTGCTTATGGCACTAAACTCGTTGGTGGGGTAACGCCGGGTAAAGGCGGTAGTGAGCACTTAGGCTTACCCGTTTTTAATACTGTTAAAGAGGCTGTTGACGCGACGGGGGCAACAGCTAGCGTAATTTATGTTCCTGCTGCTTTTGGTAAGGATTCGATATTAGAGGCAATTGATGCCGGTATTAAATTGATTGTTTGTATTACTGAAGGGATCCCAACTCTTGATATGCTATTTATTAAAGAAAAATTAAAGCAAAGCGATGCGATTATGATTGGGCCTAATTGCCCAGGGATTATTGTTCCAGACCAGTGTAAGATTGGCATAATGCCAGGCCATATTCACCTTGCAGGTAAAGTTGGCATTATTTCGCGATCAGGAACACTCACTTATGAAGCAGTAAAACAAACGACAGATATTGGCGTTGGGCAGTCAGTTTGTATTGGTATTGGCGGTGATCCTATTCCTGGGAGTGATTTTATTTCTATGCTTGCTTTGTTAGAAAAAGATCCTGATACTGAAGTTATTGTTATGATTGGTGAAATCGGCGGCACAGCTGAAGAACTTGCGGCTCAATATATTAAACACCATGTTTCTAAGCCAGTAATTAGCTATATTGCAGGTGTAACCGCTCCGACAGGTAAACGAATGGGGCATGCTGGGGCAATTATTTCAGGGGGAAAAGGGACTGCTGCAGAAAAAACTAAAGCGCTAGAAGAGGCTGGAGTCATTGTCGTTTCAAGTTTAATTGATATCGGTAGTGCAGTAAGGAAACAATTTAATTAGATTTTTTTGATAATAGTCAATTTTTATTGCGAAATTTTCGTGTACAATAGCGAAAATTTTAATCATATAATTATTGTGGGCTTTAGGTGTAATTTTAGGGAGCTAATATGTTAGACATCGTTGAAATATCAAGACTCCAATTTGCGCTAACTGCAATGTATCACTTCATTTTTGTTCCTTTAACATTAGGAATGGCATTTTTACTTGCTATTATGGAGACGGTATATGTTGTAAGTGGTAAGCAAATTTGGAAAGACATGACCAAATTCTGGGGGAAGTTATTTGGAATTAACTTCGCTCTAGGCGTAGCTACTGGTTTAACAATGGAATTCCAGTTTGGGACGAACTGGTCTTATTATGCGCATTATGTTGGTGATGTTTTTGGTGCACCACTTGCAATTGAAGGCCTAATGGCATTCTTTTTAGAGTCAACTATGGTTGGACTTTTCTTCTTCGGTTGGGACCGAATGAGCAAAGGCAAACATTTAATGGTGACTTGGCTTGTAGCTGTTGGTTCAAACTTATCTGCGCTATGGATTTTAGTCGCTAATGGTTGGATGCAATTCCCAATTGGTTCTGAATTCAATCCATTAAACTCACGTATGGAAATGAGTAATTTCTTTGAACTTATCTCAAGCCCTGTTGCGCAATTTAAATTTGCTCATACCGTTTCTGCAGGTTATGTGACTGGCGCTATTTTTGTTTTAAGTATTAGTTCATACTACTTATTAAGAAAACGTGATATTGCTTTTGCTAAACGCTCGTTTGCTGTTGCAGCAGTGTTTGGTTTTGTCATGTCTCTTAACTTAATTATGATGGGTGATGAAGCGGGTCATGAAATGACAACTATTCAACCAGCTAAGCTTGCAGCTATTGAAGCTGAATGGGAAACACATCCAGCACCAGCTGCATTTAATCTTATTGCTTTCCCATCTCAATCAAAAGAAGAAAACTTATTTGCCATTGAGATCCCTTATGTAATGGGGATTATGACAACACGTTCTTTGGATACAAAAGTGACTGGCTTGAAAGAGATTATGGCTGATAATGAAGTCAAAATCCGTAATGGTATTTTAGCCTATGAAAATCTAGAAAAAATTAATCAAGGTAATAACGATCCACGTATTCATCAAATTTTCGAACAAAATAAAGATGACCTTGGTTATGGCTATTTAGTAAAACGCTTTACTGATAGAGATAATATTTCTATTTCACAAGCGACAGAGGCGAATATCCAAGCAGCAGTTAAAGATTCAATCCCTGCAGTTTGGCCATTATTTTGGGCATTTAGAATAATGGTTGGTCTTGGATTTTTAATGTTATTAGGTATTGCTATTGCAGTATGGATAACATTTAAAAATAAAATTGGCGAAAAACGTTGGTTACATCGTTTCTTCTTACTTATTCTTCCATTTCCTTGGATTGCAAGTGAGTGTGGCTGGTTTGTAGCTGAATATGGTCGTCAACCATGGGCTATTGAAGGGATTTTACCGACGGGAGTTGCAAACTCCTCATTAACTGCCGGTGAAGTTCTGTTTACATTGATATTAATCTGTGGGTTATATACGTTATTCTTGGTAGCTGAGATGTTCCTTATGTTTAAATTTGCTCGTTTAGGGCCAAGTTCATTAGGGACAGGTAAATATCATTATGAAAAAATGCAACCAGAAGTGACAACAGAATAAGGCATGAGGAGTATTTATAATGTTTGATTATGAAGTGTTACGCGTCATTTGGTGGGTGATCATCGGCGTCGTACTAATTGGATTTGTTGTTACTGATGGTTTTGATATGGGGGTAGGTATTTTACTTCCTATCATAGGCAAGACTAATAATGAACGTAGAATTATGATTAACTCGATTGCCCCTCATTGGGACGGCAATCAAGTTTGGTTAATTACTGCTGGTGCTGGATTATTTGCTGCATGGCCAATGGTTTATGCTGCATCGTTCTCTGGCTTTTATATTGCAATGATTTTAGTTCTATGCGCATTATTCTTTAGACCTCTTGGTTTTGATTATCGAGGCAAGTTAGAAACTTCAAAATGGCGTAATCTATGGGATACGGGTATTTTTATCGGTAGTTTTGTGCCTGCTTTGGTTTTTGGTGTCGCATTTGGTAACTTATTACAAGGTGTACCTTTTGATATTAATACATTCCAACGTTCTTTCTATCATGGTAGTTTCTTTGGTTTATTAAATCCATTTGCACTATTAGCAGGTATTGTCAGTTTGACAATGATTGTTACTCAAGGTGGCGCTTGGTTACAGCTTAAAACATCGGGCGAGCTTTACTTACGAGCACGTAAAGCGACTCAAATTTCAACATTAATTATGATGGTTGCTTTTATTTTAGCCGGTATATGGGTAACTTTTGGCATGCACGGCTATGAAATTACGAGTGTTATTAATCATAATGCAGATTCTAACCCGTTATTAAAAACAGTATCAACTGATACAACATGGTTAACTAACTTTAATAACTTGCCTATATTATGGCTTGTGCCAGTTCTTGGTGTTGTATTGCCGCTTCTAAGTGTACTGTTCTCTGCTTTAAATAAAAATGCACTTGTGTTTATCACTTCATCACTAACTATCGCTTGTGTATTGTTTACTTTTGGTATTGCAACATTCCCATTCATTATGCCATCAAGTTTAGCTCCGAATGTTAGCTTAACGATTTGGGATGCAACCTCAAGCCACTTAACATTAACCATTATGTTCTGGGTTGTTGTGATATTCTTACCAATTGTTTTACTATATACAATATGGTCTTATATGAAGATGTTTGGGCGATTAAATAAAAATTACATTGAAAAAAATGATCATGTACTTTACTAGTTAAAACCCGAATAGAATAAGGAGAAACAGATATGTATTATGTTCTTTGGGCGACCGTTTTAGCCATAGCTTGTTTACTTGCTGTTGTGACTGGTGTGTGGATCGATCGCAAAATTGATGAAAAAAATCAAGACTAATTGATTATATCTTACCCTAAAAGATTATTATTGATCTTTTAGGGTATTTTTTTACATTATAATTAGCTGTTACAACAAAAAAATAACGATTAATCCTCGCTATTCAAGCCTTCAAGTTTATTAAATTTTCTAAAAAAATTAACAGAATCAATATTATGGGCTGCTTTTAATGATGACCTTGATATATCGATAACTAACTCATAACATGTATTAATTCTTCAAAATATCATGATAATGATTATCTAAATTATGTGTTTTATGTTATAATTTTTTTACGTGGAATAAATTCTAAGTCGTTTATAATCAATATGTTAAAGGAAAATACATGAAACTTTTTGAGATATTAAGACCTAAAAAAATTGCACTTTATACCGCTTTAATCCTCGGTTCTAGTTTTGTTGTTGTGGGATGTGATAATAGTAAAGCCCCTGTTTCAGTAGAAAAAGCAGCAGAAAAAGCAGCAGAAAAACCGGCAGAGATGTCACAACAGCAGCTATCTGACTTTATCAAAAATAGCGTAACTAACTTTATTACTAAATATAATCAAGTTCAGAGCTTTGCAGTTATTTCTTTGCAAAGCTTTACACCGAGTGCTGATAATAAGCAAATAACAATCGTATTAAGAACTGAGTTAGTTAATTTAGACGACGATGATGATGAACAACCGATTATAATTGACCTAACTTATTTAATTACACCAGAGCAATCATTGCAAAATAATGCTTATGCCGTTGCGAAATTTGTTGCACAAAAAATATCACTAGTGAGTGATTCATCAACACTTGATCCTGATTCATTTCCTGCATTTGTGAAACAATTTATTAATGATGCTGGATTAGCCGAAAACGGTTATGTTATGGCCTCTGGCGATATTCTATCGGATATTGTATCAAAGAATGGTTTTGATTATGTTAATGATAATGCTTATGATGATTTAAGTGCATTTAATCTTGCGCCATCGAATTATCATTTCCAAACTAAAGATAGCATGAAGCTTATTGATGTTCATTATAGTTTGCCGTCACTTAGTTTTGAATTTGATGACACAAAAGTATTTATTAATAATATTAATACTCAGCAATTAGATCATTCATTTGATAAGAACTTTGCTTATACTGGGCAAAATTTTTATAAAATAGATTCGATAAATATTAATGATGATGATAAAAATATTGCATTAAAAGATATCATCATTAATACAACATCAAATATCAATGATAGAGGATTTGGTAATCAATATGTGACATCTTCTCTTTCTGGTAATTTTCCTAATGCGGCAGGGCAACAAATTAATTTTTCAGCTAGTGGTAATGTAAAAGTTGAAAATTTAAATTTAGAAGCATCAAAAAAATGGAATCAATATTTTGGTAGTCCAGCTTTTGCATATGGCAGTAGCGATACGGAAAAACTAGAAATTTTGCGTGATGTATTTAGCGATGGTTTTTCTTTTGCTATCACAGATACGAATATCGAGATAGATGGTGCGAAAGGTAATTTTGATTTTTCGTTTGAAGTTGCACCAATGAATATTTCAAGTACAGCAAAAGCAAATGCCGTAATGATGCAGATTTTTAATAATTTAACTATTCAAGTTAATAGTGTAGTTCCAACTAAATGGTTCAACGTATTAGGTACTGGCATGAGTCAAGATAATTTAGATAAAACGATAAAACAAATGGTTCAACAAATTGATGCAATGGGTTACGACGGCGCATTAACATATGACGGTGAAAAACTTACTGCTCATTTTGATATTAAAAAAGGCAATGTATTTGTCAATGGTGAATTAAAAGGTTCTTTAATAAATACACTTGCTGCTTTTATGTAGTAGGACTAGACTAATACAACTGATTTTGCTATTTAGTCTATTCTTTTGTTTGCTTTAAAATTGATAAAGACTGTTAGTTTAATACAGTCTTTATTGTTTTAGGTAATAGGGTTTTTGCCTAAAATAAAAAACGTTAAGATCATGCTTTTATATATTGATAGTTTATTTAAATGATCATTTTTTATTCGGTATGATAATTTAATTAAAATTACTATTTAATATTGCTATAAAAGCGATAAACTATGACTACGAGCTAGAGCATATTACTTACTAATATGTATACTATTTAAATATTGATTATGGAGTAAATCATGAGTAAACCAACCTTCGATGCGTTAAAAGGTCGACCAGATGATGCAATATTATTAGCTGATGAAGCTAAGTATTGTTCTTTTGGAGATACAGTTCATTATGTCGAACCACCAAAAATTTTTGATGGTTGCGAAGGTAGCTACATGTATGATAAAGAAGGTAAAGCTTACCTTGATTTACAAATGTGGTATTCAGCATGTAACTTTGGTTATGCTAATGAACGTTTAAATAATGTGCTTAAGCAACAAATTGATACTTTACCACAATGTGCAAGTCAGTATCTTCATCCAACCAAAATTGAATTAGCGAAAACCATTGCTCAAGGAATGAAATCACGTTTTGGTACTGATGGTCGCGTTCACTTTAATGTCGGTGGATCGCAGTGTATTGAAGATTCATTAAAAGTTGTGCGTAATGCAACTAACGGTAAATCATTAATGTTTGCTTTCCAAGGCGGATATCATGGACGCACCTTAGGGGCATCATCAATTACGTCTAGCTACCGTTATCGTCGTCGTTATGGTCATTTTGGCGATCGTGCGATGTTTGTGCCATTCCCATATCCTTTCCGCCGCCCTAAAGGGATGACAGCTGAAGAGTATGGTGAATACTTAGTTGCCGATTTTGCGCGTTTATTTGAAACTGAATATCATGGTGTTTGGGATCCTAAAGTTGGTCAAGCTGAATATGCTGCATTTTACGCAGAGCCCCTACAAGCAACAGGTGGTTATATTGTTCCGCCGAGAAACTACTTTAAAGGCTTGAAAAAAGTACTTGATCAATATGGTATTTTACTTGTTGTTGATGAGATTCAAATGGGCTTTTATCGTACTGGTAAATTATGGTCAATTGAGCATTTTGATGTCAAACCAGATGTTGTTGTATTTGCTAAAGCATTAACTAATGGTTTAAACCCATTAGGTGGTTTATGGGCTCGTGAAGAGTTAATTAATCCAACCGTTTTCCCTGTTGGGTCAACGCATTCAACTTTTGCATCTAACCCACTTGGTACTGCGGTTGGTTTAGAAGTATTAAAAATGACGTCAGAAAAAGACTATGAATCGATGGTTATGGATAGCGGTGCTTACTTCCTTGAAGGCTTAAAATCACTTGAAAAACGCCATAAAGAAATTGGTGAAGTTGACGGCTTAGGTTTAGCACTACGCGCTGAAATTTGTACTGAAGATGGTTTTACTGCCAATAAAGCATTAGTTGATAAAATGGTCGATATCGGTATGTCAGGCGATCTTGATTGGAAAGGCCAAAAAATGGGATTAGTCCTTGATATTGGTGGCTATTATAAAAACGTAATCACGTTTGCTCCATCTCTACATATATCTAAAGCAGAAATTGACCAAGGGATCGAATTACTTGATCAGTTAATTACTCGTGCTAAAAAAGAATTAGCTTAAGTTCGTTATAACACTATAAGTAGGTACAATTATCTACTTATAGTGTGTTAATCATATTATGAAATATCTAAATCAATTAGAACCTAACGACTTAATCACTAATTTTTTAAGTTGCCCTCCCAATAATTTTGATGCTTGGCAAGATGATAGCGGTGTGCCAATATTTTCAGCAAAATTTGACTTACTTACAACGGCAGATGACGACTTAAAAAAGAAAGTAGCTAAATTACCTTTTTATTCTCGTTGGCGTAACATACTGCAACCTAAGACTTGCTTTGTTGGTACAACAGTATCTGAGTATGTTTTATTAAATAGTCGTTTATCACCAGAGAAATTAGCTAAGCATATTTTGCAGCAATACAGTAAAAAATTTACTTTAACGATTGTAAAAGATATTCCCCAGCAATCACCATTACTTGATGAAGCAGCCAATGGTTATGCGCAAGATTTTATCGAACAATTAAAATCTTTAGGGTTTATTGAAGTTGAGGGGCAGGCTCTTGCATGGGTACCCATTGATTTTGATAATATCGATGATTATTTATCGCGTTTATCTTATAGTCGACGTAAAAATTTTAGGCGAAAATTAAAACAACAAAATGAATTAGATATCGAGGTGATCTCACTCGGTGATAGTCAGTTTCTTGAACCAGCAATACTCGATAATTATTATCAGCTCTATTTAAATGTTTTTGAACAAAGCGAAATTCACTTTGATTTATTAAGTAAAGAATTTTTCACACAGTTACTGCAAAATCAAGATTCTAACGGTAAAATTTTCACTTATTACCATCAAAATCAGCTCATTGGTTATAATATTTGTTTTGAATATCAAGATACCTTAGTCGATAAATATATTGGCTTTGTCTATCCAAAAGCAAGAGAGTTAAACTTGTATTATATTAGCTGGTTTTATAATTTGGTCTATGCTAAACAACAAGGTTTAAAAGCCTATATTGCTGGTTGGACTGATCCTGAAGTTAAAGCGTCACTAGGCGCTAAATTTACTTTTACTAAACATATGGTATATGTTCGCAATCCGATTTTAAGGGTTATTTTAAATAAATTAAGTCGGAAATTTGAAAGTGATCGCCAGTGGCAAGATTCAATTAATGATAAACAGTCATAGGTAATAGATGAACCGTACGATTATACTAGATTTTGATAATAGCGTTGATAGCATAGAAAACGCGCTTAGGGTTGATTTAGCAAGTTGGCAAGCGGCGATCCGTTTTGGTTGTTCTAAGAAAAATTTTCGTCAATTAGCTATTAAATTGCAGCAAGATTTACCAACAAGTTATGGTACGGTTATGCTTGGTAGTGGTGATTATCATCATATTTCCTTATTACTAATTCAACGTTTGCAAAATATTTATAACGCTCAACATCCACTTGAAGTTGTTATATTTGATAATCATCCTGATAATATGCGTTATCTATTTGGTATTCACTGTGGATCTTGGGTGAGTTATGTCGCTCGTTTACCCTTTGTAAGCCATGTTCATGTACTTGGCATTACGTCTAATGATATCGGATTTTCACACGCTTGGGAAAACCGTTTATCTCCATTAATTAAAAATAAGCTTACCTATTGGAGTATGGATGTAAATACTCGTTGGGCTAATACAATCGGTTTGGGGCGAGCTTTTAAAAATTTTACGACGCCAGATGATTTAATTAATGGCTTTTTAACTTATCAAATAAGTCGTTCACAGCCAGTCTATTTATCGATTGATAAAGATGCACTTGATGAAGAAACGATTCAAACTAATTGGGATCAGGGTAGATTAAAAACAGATCATATTTTAAAAACAATTTCCTCATTAGGCGAACGAATTATTGCCAGTGATATTACTGGTGACGTTTCTAATTGGCAACATCCGAGCCGTTTTAAGCGATTACTTAGTATTTTAGATAAACAACCATCAATTCCAACTAATACACTTGAGCTGTGGCAAGCACAACAACATCAAGTAAATTTACAGTTATTATCTGCACTACAGGCTAATTAGCATTTAATCATATTGGCTTGAAGTGTTTGGCATATTGAATTGAATTCTGCATCTTGCAACCATAAACTATTTGTGATGGTTAGCATTCTTTCAGCAAAGTCCTCAGCATTAGGCATAGATATTTGTGGCACAATTTGGCTAAGATAAGTGTAATTTGGCAATGCGTGTATAAATAATCTACTCACACCTAAATTACTTGGCCATAATTGTTGCAAAACAGTGTCTCTAATCGTTTTAGATGGCAATAAAATCATAATAAAAGGCCAGGTACCTTTATCATTAGCTCCATCAGTTATCACTGTTATATTGGTTATTTTTTTTAAATGTTCAATACGGCGTTTGGCTTGTATGGTTGTAGCCTTTATAAAATCAGGTAATCGGCAAGCACTACTTGAGGCAATATTTTGTCTTAATTTACTGACTTTATGGTAGGGAAGGTTAAAGTCAAAATAATCACCGACTGCATCAATTAAATTTTCTTTTTTTAGTGCTTTGCGTTTAGCAATTCCGTAAGCAAAATAGAGCCCTAATGGATTATACAATGCGGTATAACCGGCTAATTCAATAATTCTTTTTGTTTCCCAGTAAATATTTCGAGGGATTTGCCTAATTGTTTCAGCGATTTTTTGCCTTAACTCTGGTGTGTTAGCGGTTAATAAGCCGCCTTCATACATGGTTAATCCTTTGCCTGTAGCAAGGCTAAAAATTATTATATCACCTTCTTTACCAACCTCTGCGCCAAGAGCTTGAGCCGCATCTTCAATGATCGTAATATTATATGATATCGTCAGTTTTTTCACTGCCGCAACATTAGCAATGCGACCACCAAGATGCGTTGGTATAACGGCTAATACTTGATCATTTAATAATAAAGCGAGCTTTTCAAAATCAAAATCAAATGAATTTTTTGCCACATCACATAAAATTATTTTAAGTCCACAATGATTGATAGCTAAAGCAACAAGAGGGCAAGTATAAGCAGGAATAATGACGCATTTTCGGTTTGGATTATCCTTTGCTAATGTTTTTAGCGCGACGACAAGCGCGATAGTGCCAGAACAAGTAATACTAAGTGGCGGAAGATTAAAAAGTGCTTCTATGCATTTAGAGAGGTCTTTATTTCTAGCTAACCAGTCATGCCAACGTATTGGCAATCCTGCCGTAGGTGGATTTTCATGATAATGTTTTATTTTCATAAAATCATCCACCTTGATTAATTATTACTTTGATATCTCTTGCCGTTGATTAATTTCTTTTTCAGCAAGTGCTAAAAAAATAATACCAAGGACGATTAATGCAGCCCCTATAGATCGCATTAAGGTGATTTCTTCGTTAAATACCCAAATAGAAACGAACATAACCGTTACAATTTCAAGATGAGAAGCGGCAAATGCAGGGCCTACTGGTGCCTTTTTTAATAAAACCATCCAAGTAAAAAACGTACTAATATAAGCAAAAATTGCAATGTAGACGAACGGATTGGTGAATATTCGTATGAGCCAATCAATATTAGCTTCTAATGGCTCTGAATGATTAGCGGTTAACTTGAAACTTGTTTGCCCAATGGTGTCAAAAAATAGCAGTAAAGCAAAGCCAATAAGGTAAAATTTTCGCATTAAGAAATCCCCACACAAATAACACCCGCGGTTATCAGAATCATACCGATTATTCGATAACGAGTTAATAGTTCTTTAAATAATAATCGCCCAACAATCATAATAGTAATAATATTAATTGAACCGATTAAAACACCTTGTGAAAGAGGAACTAAAGTTAGGAAAGCAAGCCAAAGTAAAAATTCAGCGATATATGAAACGATACCAAGCCAAAGCCAATGATTACGAAATAGATCTGACCAATAATGCCAGCCATCTCTATTACTGGGATTTATCGCAGCATATTTAAATGCAACTTGCCCTATCGTGTCAAAAAAGACATTTAAAATCCAAAGCGTGATTACTAAGGAAGACATTATATGATAATCCTATGGTTCTTGTGGTGTTGACGATAAGCTATTATCTGCAGCAATACGCTCAAAAAACGAGATACATTCGTTAATTACTTCGCGGCGCTCTCTATCAATAGTAATTAAATGATAGCTTTCATTTAACGTCGTAAACGTAGTTGGTCCGCTAACATTTTTTTCAACTAAACGTGCATTCGTTTTGATATCTGCAATATCATCATGGCCTGAGTGCATGATTAAGCATGGGCAAATAACTTGTGGCAGCTGTTTTTTAACTTGCTTTGCAAGTAATTGCATTTCAGCTAAAGCAGGTAAGGGATTACCCGCAAGCCCAGCTGCAGCACTATCACCACTTAACATACTTTCCGATACAGTTGCACGAATACGTTCATCTTTTAGTCCATAAGGCGGCTTTTCGGTAAATGATTTTTTTTGAAACAGATTTAATCTTTTACAAATAACTAGTAAGAAGTAGAGTCTTTTTACCCAAAAAGGGATACTCCAACCATCATATTTAAATGTAGCCGCTAAAACGCCAACGCCTTTTATTTGCTCTGGTCTATCAGCTGCTAGCTTTAATGATAGTAAGCTGCCCATTGAAAGTCCTGCCACAAATAGGTTATCTACTTTTTGAGCGAGAAAATCAGCAGCATCTTCAACCGTTTTATACCAATCTTGCCAAGTTGTTTTACATAAATCCTCTTCATTACTGCAGTGACCCGCGAGCTGCATACTATAAACAGTAAAGCCTGCTTTATTTAGGCCTTTAGCCAGAATGCGCATTTCATTAGGCGTGCCAGTTAAACCATGAATAAGTAAAATACCATTGCGATTACCGGGTAATAAATAAGATGAATCTTGGATCATAACTATGTAGGCTCTATTAGTTGGTCGATATCGTGGGTTGAATATGCTCTAAAAAAGGTATTATATCGGCAAAATGCTTAATAGGATAATGACGTATACTATTTTGTTGGCAAAAATTAATGAGTTTATCTTTAGCAAAAACTAAATCCACTCGGTTAGATACACAGTAGTCAGATGCTCCATCACCGACATAATAAACAGTGTCAAAATATTGGCGCTGTATTTTTAAATGTTGGCATTTGCAATTACCACTTGCTTTAATGCATCCATCATTAGCATAAGGAAACTTAAGTTTCCAGCTACGCTCATTATCATGTAATAAGTGATTTGCAAAAATGGGTAAAGAGTCTAATTGATTATGTTTCAAAATAGAATGTATCGCATAATCAAGTCCATCACTGACGATGTGAACAACAAAATTTTTAGCTTGTGCATCTTTCACAAAATCGTTAAAGCTAGCATCTATTTCAACTTGAGCTAAAACTTCATCTAACTGTTCTTTAGTCGCATCCATTAATGCAATTTGTTTACTCATACACTCTTGTGAACCAATTAGACCAGCTTCCCATTGTTCTTCAAGTTCATCGCAGCCTTCGTTGCCAAAATGGCTGAGTAATAAATCTGTTACATCTTTTAAGCTAATTGTGCCATCAAAATCGCAAAGAATAATTGGTCGATTAAATTCATCGCCGTAACGAGTATGGTTTTGAGGGAGCATATTTTCAATAATAGGTACAAAACGATTCATGAGTTTTTGTCAGCAATATAAAGTAAAAAGTCAGTGACTAAATAATAATGGTCGCTATTTTATAGTACTCAGCCGTTAAATTCCATGCCTAATTGTAATAAAAGGCAATATCTATAATAGATTATTGGTATTGCAGAGGGATTGAATACGCGATAACTAAAATGAATAAATATTGTTGCCTTAATATTTGAATAATTAACAATTTAATATTCTCTTAATATTTAGCGATTAGAATCTTCTACGTGGTGCAGCAATTGATATGATTGCTATATAAATTTTAATAGTATTAAAGGAGTTCCAAATGAAAAAGTTAGCTTCAATCGCATTAATCGCCTTACTTGGTGTGACAAGTACCGCATTTGCTAATACAGATCATAATCAACAAGATAGTGCGAAAGATTCAAATATTTCTACAACTATGAAAAATGATAATACTCATGGTGATAGACATAAACAAGATAAATCAGACAATAAAAAAGCCCATAAGCATGATAAGTCTGATAATAAACAAGATAAAAAAAGTCATAAACATGACAAGTCAGACAACAGTAAAGTAAATAAACAAGGTAAACAAAACCATAAACACGAAAAATCAGAAAATAAACAAGAGCAAAAAAAAGATAAATCAAGTAAAGAAAGTAATGTAGAGCATAAACAAGATCGTAATCATAAAGAAGATATTAAATAATATTTTATCTGATTGTTATGATTGATATGTGATGATCAATTACATTATTTCGACTAGTTTTTAAAATAGACTATTTAGTTGGATTATCATAAAATTTGGCGGTAGAATTAACTATCGCCTTTACATACTAATACAAGAAAATCTAGGATATGATCTCTTTATCACTAGTTTTTTTGTTTTTGGTTGTTTTCGATAATAGGTAAAGTGTCATAAAAATGTTATGAGGTAAATTTATTTAAAATTATTGGTTATGGTATAGATATACACAATATAACGGTGATTATTATTTAAGTAATGAGCTACATCACCATGAATTTAAATGAAATCGGTATAGTATTATTTCTAATAAGGTAAGTCGTTTAACCATCACACTGGTCAATATAATTAAAAAGTCTCTTTATGAAAATAGATTTATTGAAATGGTATTTTAAGCTTATGGAATTATAGTTTCTATCATTAAATATTATTTCCCACACTTAATTATCAAATACCGATTGAATGTAAAAAAATAAATAGTCTTAATTAAGCCTAATGAAAAAAGGACTATTTTATGATAACTTAATTGAACCTACCCGATATATGACACTTCAATAATTACTTATGTACTGGCTCATTCAAAGTTTATTTGATACACTCAAAGATTATTCAATCAAATGGATTTGGTATTATAATCATAAAATATCTCACTAAGCTAATAAAGTAAAATCGGTTTTAATAGCTATCTAGTTTCTACTTTCAATTTTCAATAATTATGGTAGGTTACCGTTTCGGTGAGGATCATTTTAGGTGATTAAATATTCTTCTATATATTTTAGCGAGAATCAATATGAATATAAAAAAACATTTACGAGTTATACGGAAAAAATTATTTACAACTTATGAATATGATAAAAGTTCATTATTGACTAGTATGATCCAAATTGATGAGATGAAATCTAAATTACTAGGTATGAAATCTAAATTACTAGGTATGAAATCTGAGTTACGAGGTGTGAAACCTGAATTACTAGATATGAAATTTGAATTGCTAGATATCAAATCTGAATTGCTAGATGTCAAATCTGAAATTAAAAATCAAAATATTAATATAGAAAAATTAATACAATTATCAATCAATAATCATAGAGTTTCTAACTCTACATTCAGATACATAAAGAAAAAAAATGAAAAAATATGCGTTTTATTTTTAGTAAATAATCTTAATGCTTGGTATGCTATCGATGAATTAGTTAGAACATTAACTTTACAGTATGAATTTGAAGTGATTGTAGCTTCATTAAATAAGCGATTTCCAGGTCAAGATGATTATACTGGGGAAGAGGATGTTCACTTATTTTTGGAAGAAAAGAATATAAAACATATTCGGCTAGGTATGCAGGATTCATATCAGGCTTTGGATATAATTATGTCTATTTCGCCGGATGTTATTTTCAGACAATCTCAATGGGATCCTGATTATCCCCCTGCATTATCTTCAGAAAATCTTCATTTTACTAAACTAGCAATTATTTCATATGAAATATGTAATATAGTTAAAAACACCAAATATATCGATGGTATTAAAGACTCAGCTACTGATAGCTTATTTCATCGACGATGCTGGAGAGTCTATTGTGCGACCGATTATGTGAAAGAAAATGCAGTTAATAATGGGTCATTAGGCGGAAAACAATTTAAAGTAGTAGGTCATCCAAAGATTGATTACTTATTAAATGTTGTACCTCACTGGCCTTTTGAATATAAAGGTAAATGTAAAATTCTTTGGTCACCGCATCATAGTATAGGCAGAGGCTGGAGTGATTTTGGTATGTTTCATGGCATATGGAAAGATATGATTATTCTTGCTCATGAAATGGATTACATTGACTTTGTTTTTTGTCCTCATCCAGCACTTGTTACTCTGTTGAAAGGAAATCATTCCCCAATGGCTAAAGAAGATTATGAAGAATTTTTGTTTACTTGGAATAATATGAAAAATTGTCATCAATACTACGGTGCTGACTATGCAGAAATTGCAGCAGCTTCAGATTTAATTATAACAGATGGAATTAGTATGTTGATGGAATGCCAGTTGTTGAATAAAGAGATTATTTTCATGGAAAGAGATGGGCACGTTCCTTTTAACAACATTGGTAATATCTTATCATCAGGGTATCATGTTACGTCTAGTGTAGATGGTGTTCAGAATTTAATATTAGACTATATGTCCGATAATTTAAATAGCTTAGTTAATCATCAGAAAAGTAATATTAAAGAACTATTTCCAAATCGAATGGCAATTATTAATATTATTGATGATTTACGTGAGAGTTTTCTAAGTAATGAATAATCTGTATTAGTTTCAATAAAATCGGGACTAATACGGATTATGCTATAAAACTAGCTAAGGAAAAGAATGTTCATATTCAACTGTGCAAATACGAATTGTATATTCTTCATACCATTGTTTTTTGCCCCTATCTTTTCCTTGGCAGTGTAAAGTATCATTTTTCCATTTTTCGATGGCTTCAATTGTACTCCAGTATGAAACTGTAATTCCTAATCCTTCTGAATCCCTAACGCTATCGGCGCCTAAAAAGCCGTCTCTTTTTTCTACTTCAATTAGTAATTTTTGGGCCATTTCAGAGTAACCACAATCATTTAAACTTTTCTTAGATTTGAAAATAACAGCGTAATATGGTACTCCAAATATTTTTTTCATAAGTTAAATCGATTTAATGAGTTTTATTAGTTATTGCTCTGCAATATAGATAATTATTTTTGAACTGACAATATTAAAATAATTTGGGGGTTATGCTGAAAAATAAAGCCAATTGTTTTTTTATAAAATTATAAATTATGGTCACGATGAGTTTAAAAATGAAAAGTAGAATAGTTAGATGCGCTTAAGAAAGATGGCGGAAGCGCAGAGATTCGAACTCTGGGAGGGTTACCCCTCGCCGGTTTTCAAGACCGGTGCCTTCAACCGCTCGGCCACACTTCCGCAATGGAGGTGAATATTAAAGGGTTTCTAGCGACTCGACTTGCCTATTTCAACGTTAATTTATTCTTGTTTTTGAAAGTTCGATAAATCATCATAAAACATTCTTGGTTGACACTTAGGTTACATATTTTATAGTATGATATCAAGGTTTATTTCACGCGAGGCAGTAATTATTTTTTCTTATCTCTCTGTATAAAATAATCAAATTTAAACAGGGGGATAGGGGGAATAGGGTAGTGTTCACTACTATATGCAATACTCCTTAAAATTTTCTCACAAAAATATCTAGAAACACCTAAGAGATCCTTAGCTCAATTTTAATGACTAAGCAATACGTTTGTATTGGTGAGATTTAAATCGTAGCTCTACGGATCTCTTAGAGCGTTTTACCGCATTAATTAATGTAACATCCAAAAGCTAAGCTAATTCATGTAAAAATAGCTTGTTTTTATTAGTCGGATTTTATATGGTTATTACCCATAAATAATGATAATAGTTAATAGCGCATGAATGGAAATCACTTCTGGTTTATTGGTGTAAAGGAATGGGAACGCTTACAAAGGGAAATCAATAATCCTAACCCGTTTCACTATCAAACATTTTCAATATCGATTCGTAAAGCCAAACAGCTAAAACCTGTGAGTCATTTTCATGCTGATGGTTACTTGCCACTTATTAAGCATTGTTTAGCAAATCAAGCTAATTGTCATGGGTTAACTCAAACATTCGATTTACTTGCCAATCAATATGGCGCAGGGCATTATCTCAAATCACTTGAGCAGAAAAGTCAGGCTTTAATAACAGGGTTACGTAATCAGCAGATTATGCTACTTGAAGAGTCAGTAAGTTATAGCGATTATACACCTTTACTACCGACTCAAGTTAAGCTTCCAAGTGAAAGAATTTCCACAGAAGAGTTTATTGCAAGCCAGATGCCAGATCCAACTAACTGGATTGAATTTCAAATAGAAGGAGCCGGTAACGAGTCTTTCACCCTCTTTAACTCTAAAACGCGTGACGTTATAGCACAAGGGCAATTAGATGCGGCAGGGCATGCTTATGTCGAAATTCCTGACCAAGCTATTTTTTATGTTGATGTGGTATTTAGTAAAACCAAGGAATATCGTTCATGGTATTACACGCCATTAGATTACCATGGACAAATGCTGGCAGGTAGCGTAGATGCTATTGCATCAAGTTTAGATATACTTAATGATATTCATCTGGCTGAAGTGGTTCCTATTGCGAAGTTGTATCAAGTACTTAATTTGTCAAAGTTCTTTTCGCCTAATTCATCAGAGGGCAGTAAAATCATGCCCGCACTGACGGAGAATGGCGAACTGATTCGTGCGACGAGTGCGTTTATAACCGAATTTTATCTGTTAGACTTAGCTGGATTTAGTTATATTAAACCGGTTTCACAGTTTGGCCAGTTTACTAAGGGAGTCGCAGCATTTGGTGTGGTTAATGCAACAGTTACTCCCGTAATGGAAACACGAATAGCGGATTACTTATCAAAAGATGTCGGCTTAAAACATGCGGTACTTGATTATTTATCGGTTCACCCTGATGATAGTAATGTGGAAGCGCGATTTAAAAACTTCTTAGAAGGGTTAGCATTAGGAGCATTGCTTGAACCAGTATTTATTGTCTTTAGAATTATTAAAAGTACATTAACAAGAACGTTAATCAATCGGCTTTCAACTCGTCGAATTTTTAGGCTTAAGGCTGAGGGTGTTAAGGTTGATGCAAAACCCGTAGAAGCGAATGGGAAGAATAGATACGAATATCTGTTAGACAATAGTTTAAAAGATGGTGCAAATAAACAATTAGAATTATATATAGAATCTTTACGTAGCGGTAAATATAAGCCTGCAACAGCAATTGGGGCTATTGACTCACAAACAGGAAAAATAGTTATGGCTTCTAATGGCGATGTTCCAGTAAAAATAGCACCAGAATTACAAATTTATGCAGATAAGCTAGGCGGAATTGGTGTCAAAACTTCAAGCGGTAATACTTTGGGGCGTTGTGCTGAATTTAGAGCTGCAAATGAGTTGCTATTAAGCAATCCTAATCTTAAGATTGATGATATATGGTTTACACCAGCTCTTCGTCCGAGAACTGGGGAAATAGTTCCCCGTTGTGAAAATTGTACTAATATTTTTGGAGTAGCGAAATAGTGAGAATGGATAATAATTTTCTAGAAGATAATGACCTTGATTGGTTTGCTACATTTAATAAGAGTGAGTTATCTCACTTTACTTCTGGTGGTTCAATTGCAGTACCTGAAAAAATAAAAGAATCAATAGAGAATTACGAAATGCTATATGATTATTTTTTGAATTTGAAACAAAAAAGCCATATTGAAATTATGGAGGAAAACTTACCTCATTTTTTGAATCAAGATAAGAAAGAACAATACTTAAGAAGTTATATAGATATTGCTTCAAAAGGATTGTTTAGTTACGACATTAATTTAACTGATAATCGTTATTTTTTGGTTGCTAAACCCCATAGCCCATTGTTATTTGCTGATATACCTGAACATATACAGAAATTGGTTTGCCAGTTGTCAGGTGACATTGAATCGGTATTTGAGGTTAAATGAGTTCCTGCTTATTTAAACTAAATAAGCCTATTAATTACACAATTAACGAAAAAAATAGTTTGACTAGCTTAATCTGTATAATCGAGTTTCGGAGTGCTCTTGACTTTATTAAGTTAGCGAAGGCAATAGAGTGAGTTAGATTTTTTCATAGAAGCGCCTAAGAGATCCTAATTTCAATTTAAATGGCTAAGCAATACGTTCGTACTAGTTGAGTTTGAATAGAGGCTCTATGGATCTCTTATCGAGCTTTATGATAGAGACAGATAATTAAAACTCCAAAGGAATTGGACAGTTTGGGTTAACACTGTTTTTTAGTATAAGTTTAATAAAATCAAAAATATATTTTAAAATAGACCGACATTTCACCTGAAAAAATGTATATATATATGTATATAGATGTTTATATATTTAACATACTTTATAAGATATAAAATGTAACGTAATAAAATGAAGCTCAATAGCTTAGATTTTAAAATAAGATATTAACCAGTATTCAGCTTATAATCTGTATGAGTAATAAAGTAACAATGATAAAATAGTAGATATAATAACTTTTAACTTAGGTAATAGAGAGAATGTTATCTGATTTTCTATTCTTAAATTATACATTTTCATCATCAAGTTAACCCAAATAATTTATCTATAATAATAAAGGTAAATGAATAAAATGTAATGCACTAACTTAGTATCTAATATTTATTTTTATACTGTAAGGTCAAATCATTTTCTATTGAGATTTGCACTTAGTACTTGAATTTAAGGATGATAGTTGGTTGAAAAAGACCTTAATAGGTAATCTTCTTCATTCAAAAAAATAAATTTGAAAAGATGTCAGCATAGAGATTGTCAATCCAAGCACTTAAACCTTTCAAAAAGGCTCCTAGGATAATAAATAAAGAAAGAAAAACAATTCCCAATAATAGACCAAATATTTTACTGAACAATTCTTTACCAATATTAACTCCGTCTCTTTTTATTAATAGTAAGCTAAGCATAACAATAGTTAACGATAAAACTGTCATATACCAAAAAGCTATTCCCCATAGCATTGTGTAAATAGGGAGGCCTACAAATAAGATGTAAGGCCTCAATTTACTCTTTGAATAAACAATGATAATAATATGAATAGTAATACTTATTATAAAAACGAATGCTAAAAGTAAAGCTGCAATATGTAAAATATCTGCTGGGTTCATCTTTCTTATTTCCTATCAAATTTTAAGAATCATACTCGTTTGTTTTCTTTAACTTCTTTAATATACGAAATGAAAAAATGGAGTAAATACCATTCATGATGATACTAAGCACCAATGGCCATGCGATAAGTAAAAGAGCTGCCCAAATAGGTATTCCCCACACGTTAACAGCCCCGTAAGCAGCAACAAAGGCTAATACAACAGGAAAGCCAAGAAGTAGTATAAGTGCCAATATAGATGTGATTATGATGTTCAAATGAAAAGCGTAGTCAATTCCTAGCCATGCTGCAATAAACATTGCAGTACTAAGTGTAAACATCATTATTCTTAATACTAATTCCATTCCTAACCCCTATTCATTATTTTCTAGTTAACCTGTTATTATTTTCATTAAACCAAACCAATTCAAATCGTTTAAAACGATCTTTTATCGGGGAATTGATCGTTAAAAACGATCAACCATATTCACAATAGGGTTGTAACGCTTGCCTGAGTGCATGACTGAGTATTTTGACATGAGCGGATTTGCCGTAAGTGTCATAAGTGATGCTTTGTGAACTATGTCCTAATATCTGTTGTGCTGTTGATAGTGGCGTTCCAGTGCTTTTTAGTAGGGTAGCAAGGCTATGCCTAAATGAGTGGAATGATAAGCCTTTAGGGCTGTTTAATGTTTGCTTAAGTAAGGTACGATTAAACCATTTACTGACTTTATCGCTATACCGCCCTTTATCTGTCCAAGTTACCTCAAATAACAAATTATTTTTATCTCCTCTTGATTCAACGTAATTCATAAACTCATGATAGTTAAACCCAAAAGCATTATTAACAAGGGGAACATAACGAGCACTGTATTGATTTTTTAAACTCTTCCCTTCAATCCCATCTTCATTTATATCAATGTAAATCAGTCCATTTTCTAATCTAATAATGTCTTTCACTTGTAATTGGCTAATCTCATTAAGCCTCGCGCCAGTAATGGCGGATAATAACGGAATATAATACTGCCAAGCTAAGCCATTTTTAACGTAATGAGCTTTGCATGATGATAGTAATTGTTCTATTTGTTTAATGCTAAATGCATTACGCTTGTCTGATTCTTTCTGTTCATCTTTTAATAATAAATCTGTGGCTAAATTCTTTTTGATAATGTCGTTCTTTTCAGCCCAATTAAATACCGAAGATAAGAAAATGAGATGTCCGTTGATTGTTCTAGTTGCTATTGTTTGACTATATTCATGTCGTAACACATCTTTTAAGGAAAAATTTTTAAAGCGTTGCTTTCGGTTTACTGGTAACAGCTTAATTACGCCCCTAACTTTTAACATATCCTTTCTAGTTATTTTGTTCACATCATCTAATTTTAAATAATCAAATATCTCAATCAGTAAAGCTTTGTTAGCTTGTGAGCTTAATTGAGTAGCATATTTCCAATTAGTACCTTTCTCTTGAATATAATCATTGCAGAGCGTTATAACCGAAAGAGATTTATCATTAGTTGTGTTTATGCTCTTAGATGAAATTATTTTGAGTAATGCACTGTCGTTTAATTGGTTATTATCTAGATGATAAAACTCATTACTAACAGTTGCTTTAAAATATGTGACTAGTTGTTCATAGCTGACATCAGGTGATTCATTAACAATAAGTGTTAACTCATGTTTAATGATAGTAAAAAAACGAGTAGCAATGTGCCTTTTAGTTGTTTTAAGTGATAAGGATGAATTTTTATTGTCTTGCTTAAGACGAATATAGTAAACAGAATTTCTTAGGTAGAGAAAAACATAATATTTAATGGTTGGTTGGTAGTAAATAGAAGATAAAGCAGGTTCATTTTTATTCATCATAATCATACTTTTGGTTTACAGTTAGGTGACAGTAAAGTATGTTGTTATGAAATTTACGAATAGAATCAAAAACTTTGTTGAAGATGGCGGAAGCGCAGAGATTCGAACTCTGGGAGGGTTACCCCTCGCCGGTTTTCAAGACCGGTGCCTTCAACCGCTCGGCCACACTTCCGCAATGGAGGTGAATATTAAAGTAGAGCGTGCAGTTTGTAAATAGCTAAATTACGATTTTTGTTTGTTTGCTTTAAATTTCATCAATAAATGACCTTTATTGTGTTTCTAGCTGATATATTTTATGCACAAAGATGCTGTATTGACTTTATTATTGTATAATAGCCACTAATTTTGGTTTGGTTGATTTATTATGTTAGTGTTAAATGACAAAATAATAGCTACAGATGAAAGTGGCTACTTAATGAACTGGCAAGATTGGTCGCCAGCATTAATTACGCAAATTGCTAAGCAAGAATCAATTGAGTTAACAGATAATCATTTTGAGGTGATCTATTTTGTGCGTGATTTTTATTTAGAGTATAAAACGTCACCAGCGATTAGAGCATTAGTTAAATCGATGGAAAAAAAATTTGGACCAGAAAAAGGTAACAGTCGCTATTTGTATCGGCTTTTTCCTGAAGGCCCAGCGAAGCAGGCAACAAAACTTGCTGGTTTACCTAAACCGGTTAAATGTATATAAAACATGGTTATAACGTGATATTAAATAGAAAATTACCGATTTTACTACTAATTATATTGGCATATTTACAATATGCTTTTTGGTATGGTAAAAATAATATCTTTGATTATCAGCAAAACCTTAATACTACAGCTATTATGCAAGTTGAGAATGAAAA
Organism: Orbaceae bacterium lpD04; assembly: GCA_036251935.1. Lineage (NCBI taxonomy): Bacteria > Pseudomonadati > Pseudomonadota > Gammaproteobacteria > Orbales > Orbaceae > Orbus > Orbus wheelerorum. The sequence continues at coordinate 1,017,758 of CP133967.1, forward strand.
ATTGAGACTGCGCAATGAACAAATGTTTGCCGAAATATCTGATCTGTATGATGGTTCTGACGCGATAGAGGAAAGGGCAAGAAGTCATTTAGGTATGATTAAACCTGATGAACATTTTTATCGGATCGTCATTGATTCCTCATCTCCGCCAATAAATTAATAAGTTATATCATGAATAATTCCAATATAGTCGCCATAGTACCCGCTGCCGGAAGTGGGCAAAGAATGCAAGCTGCAATACCTAAGCAATATATTAAAATTGGTCAATCGACAATTTTAGAGCATACTTTGCAAAAGTTATTATCATTGCCTCTCATTAGTCAAATTATTGTGGTTATTAGCCGTGATGATAACTATTTTTCATCACTTAAAGTTGCAACTCACCCTAAAATTAAATTGACTTATGGCGGTGATACGCGAGCTGATTCGGTATATGCAGGGCTATTATTGGCTGATGAGGATAGTTGGGTGTTAGTTCATGATGCGGCAAGACCTTGTGTTAGCCATCATGATATTGAGCAATTGATAAAAACGGTACTGGCTAATAATCAAGGCGGCATTTTAGCAACCAAAGTGACCGACACAATAAAAAAATCATTTGATCAACGTACGCAAGTATTACCTCAAATAGCGCAAACATGTGATAGACGACAGTTATGGGCTGCTGCAACGCCGCAAATGTTTAAGGTTAAAATATTAAAAGAGTGTATGCAAAGCGCTAAATCGCAACAAATTGAATTAACTGATGAGGCTTCTGCAATTGAGTATGGTGGTGGGCATCCACTGCTTATTGAATGCCAACGAGATAATATCAAAGTAACTCGTAAAGAAGATATTCCATTAGCAAAACTTTATTTACATGAACAAGGCTATATTGAAATATAATAGATAACTCAATTTAGCCTCAAGCAGATAGTAAGGGTTATATGATAAGAATTGGACATGGTTTTGATGTACATCGTTTTGGTGATAAGGGGCCGCTCACTTTAGCTGGGGTCAAAGTTCCTTATGAACAAGGTTTTATTGCTCATTCTGATGGCGATGTTGTTTTGCATGCGGTGACTGATGCACTGCTTGGTGCTTTAGCGCTTGGTGATATCGGCAAACATTTCCCTGATACGGATAATCAATATCAAGGTATTGATAGTCGTATATTATTAAAAAAAGTATTTAATTTAATTAAATCAAAGGGATATGCTTTATCTAACCTTGATATTACCATCATAGCGCAAGCGCCAAAGATGCAAGAGTATATACCACAAATGCGTGTGAACATTGCTGAAGATTTAGAAGCGCATTTCGACTTAGTTAGTGTTAAGGCAACAACGACTGAACAATTAGGATTTACTGGTCGTAAAGAAGGGATCGCCTGCGAAGCAGTTTTGCTGCTACAAAAAATAACCGATAAATAAAAGGGTATAACGTGTTAGATAAATTAGAGTATTTATATGGCGAACCTGCCGTCAAAGGATTATATAAGCAATCTGATGCTGATTTTTTTGTTAAAGAAGATCTTGGCTATGAGCTTGACGGTGAAGGGGAGCATGTCTTTATTAATATTCAAAAACAAAATTGTAATACTCTCTTTGTCGCGGAGCAGCTTGCTAAGTTTGCCGGAATTTCACCTAAATTAGTTGGTTATGCCGGTTTAAAAGATCGCAATGCGATCACTGAGCAGTGGTTTGGTTTACATATTCCAGGTAAATTAACGCCGGATTTTAGCCTATTTACGCTTGATGGTTGTAAAATTTTACAAGTTAAAAGACATACTAAAAAATTACGGATAGGCAATTTAAAAGGTAATTTTTTCTCTCTTGTATTAAGGGATGTTGATAATCAAGCTGAAGCTGAGCAGCGTTTAAATTTTATTCAAGCGAGCGGCGTACCTAACTATTTTGGTGAGCAGCGCTTTGGTAAAAATAATAACAATATTACACAAGCAATGTTATGGGCTAAGGGCGAAATAAGCGTTAAGGATCGCAAAAAACGAAGTTTTTATTTATCTGCCGCGCGTAGTGCGATTTTTAATGGCATTGTGAGCAAGCGCATAAAACAAAAATTAAATACGACAGTCCTTTGTGGTGATATTTTACAATTAGTTGACCGTGGTAGCTGGTTTGTTGCAGAGCAACTTGAGCTCGAAACATTACAGCAAAGAGTAATGAATAACGAGCTGAATATTACCGCGCCAATGCTAGGTGATAACGGGCCACAAACAAAAGATGAAGCATTATCTTTTGAGCAACAATATATCGATAATAATTGGTCTGAATTTTTAACTTTATTTAAGCAAGAACGGATGGAAACTTCGCGTAGATCGAGTTTATTAAGGCCAAAAAATATCAATTGGACATGGCAAGATAGCAAAACATTACAAGTCGAATTTTGGTTACCAGCAGGAAGTTATGCAACAGCTGTATTACGAGAACTAATATCATAATTAGGTTTTAAGGATTAATATCGATGCCAAATCTTAAAATGAAATTACTCATTTCTCAGTTAAAAGATCTTGGGATAAATGATCCCAAAGTACTCAAAGCGATATCTGCGATCCCAAGGGAGCGTTTTATTGATGAGGCATTATCACACCAAGCTTACGACAATCGCTCTTTACCAATTGGGGCCGGGCAAACTATTTCCCAGCCTTATATTGTTGCTAAAATGACTGAATTACTACAGCTTAAGCCTAATTCTAAAGTACTTGAAATTGGCACTGGCTCAGGATACCAAACCGCAATATTAGCTTATTTAGTTGAACATGTTTGTTCGGTTGAGCGCATTAAAAGCTTACAATGGAACGCCAAACGGCGATTAAAACAACTCGATATTCATAACGTTTCTACTCGACATGGTGATGGTTGGCTGGGCTGGCCAGAAAGAGCCCCGTTTGATGGTATTATCGTTACGGCTGCAGCAACAGAGATCCCCAAAGATTTGGTTTATCAATTGGCTGACAAAGGGCGATTAATTATCCCCGTTGGCGATAATGAACAATCCTTGCAAGTGATTGAACGTGATAGTGATAAATTTAGTTTAGCCAAAATTGAACCTGTGAAGTTTGTCCCATTAGTTAAAGGTGAATTACGTTAAGCGATTAATCATATAATGACCTTGTTTAACGTTAATTTAATATCTCAATGTTTTATATGATAATTATTAATATAGTTACTTTTCGTTAAATTTTTGTTGTAAGGTATCATTATAGTGAAAATTAAAGTTTAAATTAATGCTATTTTTATTGATAATAGTAATTAACCAATTTTGACTGCAAATATAACTTACTCCATATAACCACAACCGCTTTTATTATATACTAACCGCAAAATAGTATTCGTCATGTAAAAGGATTAAGTCAATATGTTATACGGTTTTGATATTGGTGGCACAAAAATTGAGATCGGTGTATTTGACGATGCATTAAATCCTTTATGGACTAAAAGAATAAAAACCCCATTAGATAGCTATTACTCTTTTTTACAAAGTATTATTTCTTTGACTAATGAAGCTGATCACCTGTTTTCACAGTCGAGCCAAGTTGGTATTGGTATACCTGGATTTATTAATAATAAACGAAGTATTTATACAACCAATATCCCCGTTGTAAGTCATCAACCTTTCGCCTCAGATCTCGAAAAAGCGATAAAGCGGCCAATATTTATTAATAATGATGCCAATTGTTTTGCTTTATCTGAAGCTTTTAACGATGAGTTAAAACCTTATCAAACAATCTTAGCGGTTATTCTTGGTACGGGGCTTGGTGGTGGTATTGTGGTTAATCATCAGGTTATATCTGGGTTAAATGGCTGCGCAGGTGAAATTGGTCATATTCGGTTACCTATTGATGCACTAAATATTTTAGGGCGAGATATGCAGATACTTGCTTGTGGTTGCGGATTATCTGGCTGCGCAGAGAAGTATCTGTCGGGTAATGGATTTGAGTGGCTATACCAATATTTTTATCAAGAGCCTTTTAGTGCTAAACAAATCATAGAGCGATATTATCACGGTGATCAAGTCGCTAAACTGCATGTAGATCGTTACTTCGAACTATTAGCGGCTTATTTAGGCCATTTAATGATGATTATTGATGCTGAGGTCATAGTTATTGGTGGTGGGCTGTCTAATTTTGATGCTATTTATCAAGATGTTCCATCACGTATCGGTAAATATATCTTACCTAAAATGACTCTGCCGCGGCTTGAAAAAGCCCGATTCGGTGATTCAGGTGGAACGAGAGGCGCTGCATTATTATGTTTAAGGCCATCAAATATTGAATAATTAAATAAAAAGGAACTATTATGAAACTTAGAACGATCGTACCATTGCTCCTATTATGCTCAATACCGTTTATTTCGCCGCAAGTCTTTGCAAGTGAAGTTGTTGGTCAAGTTGATTTAACGAAAGTTACTTTGTTTTTAAAAGGCGCTGAATTACAAGGTTCGACTGTTGTAAAAGTACCAAAAGGCGAAAGTGAAATATGGCTAACGCACTTAGCAAATACGATTGATAATAATTCAATTAATGTCAGTTTAGATAATAAAGCAATGATTTTAAGTACATCATTAGTAAATGACTATATTGCCAAAAAAGGGGAATCAGATGCGCTTAAACAATTACGCAGCTCTTTAAAACAGCTCGAAGATGAACGAGGAATATTAAATATTAAGCTCACGGCAATTAATGAAGAAATTGCACTGTTACAAGGTAATCGTATTGATACCATCATTAAGCCTAACGGATCATTAGTTGATGCAAAAAAAGCGATTAATTTTGTTAAAGATAATTTAGTTAATGCGCTAACTGATCAGTTAGCCGTAAAATCAAAACTAAATACTCTAAATAGCCAAATTGCGCAATATCAGTCACAAATTAACCAACAAGATGGTGGTGATAATAAGCCACAAAAAGCAATTAAAGTAAAAATTTACACTCAAGAAAGTACATCGCTTCCAATCTCACTCTCTTATGTTACCCCAGAGGCGGGTTGGACGCCGGTTTATGATGTTAGAGTATCTAATATCAGTTCGCCTTTAGATTTAACTTATAAAGCAAATGTTTATCAATCTAGCGGCCTGAACTGGAATAATATTGATTTTACACTTTCAACTGCAAATCCAAGTGAAGGTATAACTGCACCTTTGCAAAAACCTTGGAATATCTATTTAAATGAAAGTAATAAAGCATTTTATAGCCCATCTGCCAAACCAGCTATGGCTCAATATGAAATGTTAGCCGTTAAAGACCAACGTTCGATAAGTAGCAGTCTCACTCATTATGTAACAACGGATAATAATGGCTTAAACCTGCAATATACGATTAAATTACCTTATACCATTAGTGGATATAGCAACGATAATATTTTAACGCTAAAAGAACGTAATATTTCTGCCGAGTATCGTTATATTTCTGTACCAAAACTCGACAGCAATGCCTTTTTACAAGCACAAATTAGCGATTGGGATCAGCTTGAGCTATTACCCGGTAAGGCTACGGTTTTTTATGCCGGTAATTATATTGGTGAAAGCTTTATTACCACCCAAGGGGTTAAAGATACACTTAATATTTCGCTAGGACGTGATAAAGAGATTCTTATTACACGAAATCAAGATTTAAATGAAACATCAAAACCATCATTTTTCGGTAATGACGTCTCTCAAAAATTTGCTTATACAATTGATGTTCGAAATACTAAAAATGTGCCGGTCGATATAACTATTTATGATCAACTGCCGGTAATTCAAAATAAAATTATCAGCTTAGATGACGCAAAATACGTAGGTGCAGATTATCAAAAAGATACCGGATTATTAACGTGGAATTTTAATTTGAAAGGGAAAGAAGTTAAACAACTCCCATTTAGTTTTAAAATTAATTACCCAAAAGATAAGGCTGATAGTATTATTGGCTTATAATCTCGAGCGATATCATATTTTATGGTTAGTAACATTGCATTATTAGATAAACTTAAATCAAGTGGATTAATTGTACCACTTGATTTTCATCTCGCGCTTTTTTTTAGCCGCCGCGCTAACCTAACTGACCCGTTGGCACAGGCTAGATTTGCATTTTTAGTGGTTTGGTTAAGTGTAGAGGTTAGGGCTGGTCATGTTTGTATTAACTTAGATGATATAACCCAAGTTAATTTAGAATATCGTTTTGGCTTTGAACGAATAAATAACCTTTATGCTGATTTAGGCAATCCTAAACTGACTGATTGGCTGTCAACATGTCACTTGGTCGGACAAAATATGGTAAGTGATGGCGAAATGCTTTCACCTTTTGTATTAAATAAACATCGATTCTATTTTCAGCGTATGTGGCAATATGAAAAGCAAGTTGCTAACTATTTTAATCATACTATTTGCTTAAATAAGCCAACTTCACTTGCGATCAAAGAGTTAGATATACTTTTTCCAGCAAACTATGCTAGTGCTGAAATTGATTGGCAAAAAGTTGCAACCGCGTCGGCAATTACTCAGCAAGTTGCAATTATTTCTGGTGGCCCGGGAACTGGCAAAACGACAACCATCAGTAAAATTTTGGCGACATTAGTTGCTGTTCATCGCCAACAATTTCAATCCGATCTCCGCATAGTTGCTGCGGCGCCAACAGGTAAAGCTGCGGCTAGGTTAACTGAGTCATTGTCCGCAGCTGTTGCAACATTACCTATCGATGACTCAATAAAAGAACGTATTCCAATTGAGGCCGTCACGTTACATCGTTTACTTGGTGCAAGGATTGATAGCAATAAATTTCTTTATCATAAAGACAACCCGTTGAGTGTTGATATTTTATTAATAGATGAAGCTTCGATGGTTGATTTGCCGATGATGTCAAGTATTATTGCAGCGCTACCAAAACACGCTCGATTAATTCTATTAGGTGATAAAGAGCAATTGTCATCGGTAGAGGCTGGCGCCGTTTTTGGTGATTTATGTGAACTCCTTGCACATGGTTATAGCCATCAGCATACTTTGATAATTAAGCAATTAACTGGATATCAATTAGATGCTACAAATAATCATCCATCTATTGCAGATAGTATCTGTTTGCTTCAAAAAAGTTATCGTTTTGCCAGTCAATCAGGGATTGGTATCTTAGCAAACTTGATTAAAATCGGTGATAGCCAAGAAGTCATTAGGTTACTTACTCATCATCAATATCAAGATATTTATTTTTATAATATGACAACAAGTGAGCAATATGAGCAAGCTATCGAAAGCTGTGTTAGTCATTATCAATCTTATTTACACACGATAACGCCAAGTCTTCTTGATGTCGAAATTATTTTGTCTTCTTTTGCCAAGTTTCGTTTACTTTGTGCATTGAGAGATGGGCCATTTGGTGTGCAAGGATTAAATAAACTAATTGAGAATTTATTATTGGAAAAAGGCAGTATTTCACGAAGAAAGCAAGATGCTTGGTATATTGGCAGGCCAGTGATGATTTTGAAAAATAGTTTTTCATTAGGTTTATTTAATGGCGACATAGGTATAACACTGCCCGCCGCAGATGATAGTAATAAATTGAAAGTCTATTTTTTACTACCTAATGGTGAAATAAAAGCGGTATCTCCATTTCGGTTACCTGAACATGAAACGGCTTATGCAATGACTATTCATAAATCTCAAGGGTCGGAGTTTGAGCATGTCGCAGTTATTTTACCAAACCAGCACTCGCCATTGCTAACACGTTCGTTACTTTACACCGCGGTAACTCGGGCGAAACAGACTATTTCTCTGTATTCATCTAAAACAATATTAGAAAAAACCATCAGTAGCAAAATTAATCGTCAAAGTGGCTTAGCTGATCTATTAGTTTAGCAATTATCGGGTATATAAATTGAATAAAAGGGCCTTATGGCCCTTTTTATAAACTAGTGGATAATCTTGGCAAGAAAATCTTTCGCGCGGTCTGATTGTGGATTATTGAAAAACTGCTCTTTAGACGTATCTTCAATAATTTCACCTGCATCCATGAAAATAACGCGATTTGCAACTTTACGCGCAAATCCCATTTCATGAGTAACAACCATCATGGTCATGCCTTCATAAGCAAGCTCAACCATAACATCTAATACTTCATTAACCATTTCAGGATCAAGCGCTGACGTTGGTTCATCAAATAACATTACCACCGGATCCATACATAATGCTCTTGCAATTGCAACGCGTTGCTGCTGGCCACCAGAAAGCTGACTTGGCAATTTATTGGCATGGCCAGATAAACCTACTCGCTCTAATAACGAGAGTGCTTTTTCTTTTGCTTCAGCCTCTGAGCGACCTAATACTTTTACTTGAGCCAACGTTAAGTTTTTTAAAATGGTTAGGTGAGGGAATAGCTCGAAGTGTTGGAATACCATCCCCGCTTTTGAACGAAGCGTCGCCAAATTAGTCGATTTGCTAGTGACTTCTGTCTCGTCAATAAAAATCTGACCTGATTGAACAGGCTCAAGGCCATTGATGGTTTTAATTAGTGTTGATTTTCCTGAGCCAGAAGGGCCACAAACTACAACAACTTCACCTTTATTGACTTCTGTTGAGCAATTTTTTAAAACTTGGAATTTGCCATACCATTTTGAAATATTTTTTAAGGAAATCATTTTTAGTCCTTTTTCAAATAACTAACTAAACGCGATGCACTAAAGCTGATAATAAAATAACTAAGCGCTGCAAAAATAATCATTGAGTATTCTGCTGTGCCGCCTTGCACTTTACCAACTAGAGTGACACTTGCACCAAATAGGTCAATAAGGCTCATAACATAAACTAATGAGGTATCTTGAAATAAGATAATGCCTTGTGTCAATAATAACGGCAGCATCGCTTTAAACGCTTGTGGTAATATAATTAAGCGCATAGTTTGACTTTTAGTCATACCTAACGCAAATGCTGCATGGTACTGTCCTTTGCTTACAGCATTAATCCCTGCCCGAATAATCTCAGAATAGTAGGCTGCTTCAAATAGTGCAAATGCAATCATCGCACAAGCAACCCTCACATCGGCATAAGGTGGCAAGTTAAATATATACTTTATCATTTGTGGGAATACAAAATAGAACCACAATAATACTAGTAATAACGGGATAGACCGAAATAACGTAACATATGTTTTAGCAAACGCTTTTAGAATTTTATTATTAGATAAACGCATTAAAGCAAGTACTGTACCCCAAATAATTCCAAAAACAATTGCTGTTACGGTGATTTTTAGTGTCAAACCTAAACCGTCTAATAAAACTGCGGAATTATCGATAACAAGAGAGGGGATATCAGCAATCCATGTTAAAAGCTGCATTGTTAACCTCCACTCTTAGTTAAGCGCATTTTCTTTTCAACAATACGCATAATTGTAATAATTGCATAGTTGACTAATGCAAAGGCAATTGTTACGCCACATAGTATTTCAACAATACTGTTTGTTGATTCATTAATACGGTCGATTTGACCGGTTAAATCAAGTAAACCAATTGTTGATGCAACTGATGAGTTTTTAATAATGTTCGTCATTTCCGATGTGAGTGTTGGTATTATTTTGCGGTAAGCATTAGGTAGCAAAATATAGAAATAAGTTTGGCTCTTGGTTAATCCTAATGCTAATGCCGCATATTTTTGCCCTTGCGGTAAAGTTTGTAGCCCAGTTCTAACTTGCTCGGCAATACGCGCTGAGGTAAATAAGCCTAGTGCAATGGTTGCTAGCATGAATATTTGGATCCGAGGATCAAGGTCTTGCATAAACCAAGTTTTAAAAGAACCACTAAGCATTTGAGGTACGAGTGTATACCATAGAAATATTTGTACTAGTAACGGAATATTACGGAACATATTAATATAGCAAACAGCGAGTTTCCTCATTATTTTACTATCTAATGTTCGCATAATACCTATCATAGAGCCAAATATAAAAGCAATTATCCAGGCACATACGGCTAATGATACAGTGATCATTAAACCATCTAAAAGCCAGTATAAATATATACCATCACCATAAGGTGTGGATTCAAAAAATAGATTCCAATTAAAATTCATAATATCAATTTATCAGGTGTGCATTAAATATTTAGTTAATATTTAATGCAGGGATTAATAAGAATAACGAAAATTAATCTAATGCGTTATCATTCGGTGCTGCAAATAATTCCACCATTTTAGGTGAAATTTCTAGATCCATATTGGCACCTCTTGGTGGTACAGGCTTAGTAAACCAACGGTTATAAGATTCTAATGCTTTTCCAGAAGTTTGAGCTTGCGCAATTGTTTTATCCATTAATTGCTTAAATTGCTCATCACCTTTTCTAATCATACAACCATAAGCTTCGTAAGATAAAGGCTCTGCAACAATTGTCCAGTCAGATGGATTAATCGCTCTTGAACGTTCACCAGCAAGTAGGGCATCATCCATTAGAAATGCAGCGGCACGTCCGGTTTCTAAGGCTTTAAATGCATCGCCATGGTCTTTTGGTGTAACGATTCGCATTTTTAAATTATTTTTATTATTGATCTGATTTAAACGGATTTCAGAGGTTGTCCCTGCTGTTGTAACCACATTTTTACCTTTAAGGTCATCAATACTATTGATTCCGCTATCTTTTTTAACTAAAAAACGCGTACCAACAATAAAAATAGTGTCAGAAAAATCAACCACTTTTTGTCGTTCAAGATTATTAGTTGTCGAACCACATTCAAAATCATAAGTATAATTATTTAATAATTGGATTCGTGTTTTTGAGGTAACAGGTAGATATTTCACCTGTAAATTTGGCATATTTAATTCTTTTTTGACAGCATCAACAATCAAATTAGAATAATCTTGTGAATAACCAATTATATTTTGGTCGTTATCATAATAAGAAAAAGGTACTGAGGATTCTCGGTGACCAACGACAATTACGCCAGAGTCTTTTATTTTAGCTAATGTTCCTGTTAGTTCTTCTGCGTGAGCTGCAGAGTGAACTAATCCAAGTAGTGCAAAAGACAAAATTAATTGTGTTAATTTACCTTTGGATTTTTTTTGATTAATCATAATCATCTCCTTTTTTCTAAAATTACGGTGCTATGAAAATATGACTTACTTATCTCTAGCAGCCGTTTATTATAACCGATTTTTGCTTACAAATGTATTATTTTTGCATACTTATGCTTTTGCCTAGCATCAGTGTATTTTATGGCAAAGTACTCTATAAGAATATAAGCAAGAAATATGCCATATTTATTTTATATTTTTTCGGCGTACAAAAATAATAATAACGAAAATAACTAATAGCGCATAGTATGGGTAATTTCCCCATCTAGCGTAAGGTGTTAATCCTATATTAGGGTTAAGAGTAATTGATAGAGTTGTTGTCTGAAATTGTGGCAGCTGTTTGGCTATTGTGCCTTTAGGTGTAATAATAGCAGTGATACCATTGTTGGTGCTACGCAGTAGTGTACGACCAAATTCTAACGCTCGGGTTCTTGCCATTTGCAGATGTTGCCAAGGCCCGATGCTATTACCAAACCAGGCATCGTTTGAAACTGTAAGTAAAAAATCAGTATCTGGTGTGAAATTATGCCATAGTAGATCTGATAAAATAACTTCATAACAAATGACCGTTGAAAATTTAAATCCTTTCATTATCAGAGGCTTTTGAATAGCAGGTCCTGCTGACATTGATGACATAGGAATATTAAGCATCTTAGCAATAGGTGATAAAAGTGATTGTAAAGGGATATATTCACCAAAAGGAACTAAATGATGTTTGCTATAACGGTTTTGAGTTGGGTACTGATACGGCACCAAATCACCTAATACAATTAACGTATTATATATTTGATAATCATCAATTTGTTTTTTTAAATCGATAATTCCAACTGCAACGGATGTATCATTTTGCCGTGCATATTGATCAAGCGCCATAAGATAAGGCTGCTGATTACGTTCAAAATCAGTAATTGTTGCTTCAGGCCAAATGATAATATCGCTATCTTTAATGTTTTGTTGTGTTAATTGCGAATAAGTATCAAGAGTCTTATTAAGCTGTTCACTACTCCAACGCAGTGATTGTGCAATATTACCTTGAACAAGTGTTACATTGGTTTGACGTGAAAGATCGGTCTGCGTCCAATTTATAAATTTGAACCAGAATGACGCGGCAAATATCACCAATATAGTGCAAATGGCACTGTAAATAGGCAATTTGTTTTTTGAACTTTGCCAACCGTGTAGCGTGAATTGATGTAATAAATAAGCGAAAAAGCCACAACAGATAGCAAAAATTAAATTTACACCGCTAATGCCAACAATAGGGAATAATCCTGCAAGAGGTGAATCTAATTGGCTATAGCCAAATTGTAACCAAGCAAAACCATTTAATAATGTGCTACGAAGATATTCGGTGATTTGCCAAACTAAAGGTGCCAAAATAACAAACTGTTTGAGTGAATAAGCTGGGCATACATTATTAAGCAGGCGTAGCATAATGGCAAATATCATTGGATATAATGCTAAATAAGCAACCAATAGGCTTAAAATAATCACTGCAACTAAGGTAGGTAAATCACCATATTGATTGATACTAACATAAACCCAATGAACGCCAGATAAAAAGTAGCCAAATCCCCACGCAAAAGCAATTAGCGCAGTTTTTTTGATGGATTTTTGTTGGATTAGCAATAATAGGCCAATAAATGAAACATAAGCAAGTGGCCAAATATCAAAGGGTGAATAGCTTAAAACAGCTATTGCACCCAATAGAAAACTTAATATTACTCGAACTAGCGGTGATTTAGTCATGCTTACAGCGATTTATCTAAATCGGGTTCAGGTGTACCTTCTGGAAGAGTCACATGCAACTGAATAATACGTCGCTTATCAGCTAAAACTACTTTAAATTGATAGCCGGAAATTGTTGTTGTTTCCCCTTTAACTGGTAAGCGACCAAACTGTTGCATAACTAACCCTCCAACAGTATCCACATCTTCATCACTAAAGTTGGTATCAAATATTTCATTAAAATCTTCAATATTAGTTAATGCGCGTACGGTATATATTAAAGGTGAAAGCTTACGAATATCACGATCTTCTATTTCATCATATTCATCTTCGATATCACCGACAATTAGTTCGAGTACATCTTCAATTGTAACTAAGCCCGAGACACCACCAAATTCATCAATTGCAATTGCCATGTGGTAGCGCTGCATACGGAATTCTTTTAACATGTGATCAACACGTTTTCCCTCAGGCACAACTACAGCCGGGCGAAGAATTTTTTGCATATCAAAAGATTCATGGCCCTGTCCCATAAAAACGAGTAAATCTTTAGCAAGTAAGATCCCTTCTATATGATCGCGATCTTCACTAATAACGGGGTAACGCGAATGTCCATATTCAAAAATAATATCTAAACATTCGTTAAGTGTATAATTGACTTTAATCGGTACGATTTGATTACGAGGGATCATTATATCGCGAACACGTTGTTCGGCTATGTCCATAACACCTTCTATCATATCGAGTGTATCAGGATCGATTAGTTTATTTCCCTGTGCTTCACGAATCAGCTCGATTAGTTCATTCCGATTTTGTGGCTCGGAGCTGAATAATTGACTTAACCATAACGTAAATCCTTTTTTAGGTTTCCGGTGATTGTCGTCGTTCATTATACTTTTTTCCTTTTTTATATGTAATTAGTAAATTTCTATATTTGCTTTGAGATAATATCAATATCGTGCATATACTGCAAGATACAAGTCGGTTGATTTATCTATGATCTTGTTTACATCATTTCGTTAAAAAATTGTTGTAATAGTCTATTATATCATAAAATTAGTAAGGATTATCAAATCCTAATTCAGCCATAATTTCTATTTCTAAGCTTTCCATTTCTTCGGCTTCTTCGTCTTCAATATGGTCATAACCTAATAAATGTAAACAGCCATGGGTTATCATATGTGCCCAATGAGAAGATAATGACTTATTTTGCTCTTTTGCTTCTTGTTCAACAACTTGTTTGCAAATAATTAAATCACCAAGTAATGGTGTTTCAATTTCAACTGGTGATTCAAAGGGAAAGGACAATACATTCGTCGGTTTATCTTTGTGTCTATAGGTGCTGTTTAGTTGTTGGCTTTCCATTTCATCAACAATACGAATGGTTAACTCAGCATTACTCATAAATGGGCGTAAAATGAGGTTCAACCAAAGGTTTATTTGCTCTTCAGATGGCAGGTTTTGCTGATCTTTTGTCGCAATTTGTAAATCTAAAATAATACTATCCATTTCGTCTATTCTCGATGATAAGGATGATTTGTAGTAATACTCCATGCACGATAGAGGCTTTCAACAACAATAACTCTTACTAATGGATGAGGAAGGGTAAGGGGAGATAGTGACCAACTTTGCTGCGCTGCTAATTTACATGCAGGTGCTAAACCCTCAGGGCCGCCGATTAATAAACTAATATCACGACCGTCTGATTTCCATTTTTCCAATTGCTGCGCAAGTTCACCAGTTGTTAATGGTTTACCTGGAATATCTAAGGTAACAATTAGGTTATTCTTACCACAACTGGCTAGCATTTGCTCGCCTTCTTTATCAAGAATTCTCGCAATATCAGCATTTTTTGTTCGCTTTCCGGCAGGAATTTCAACTAACTCAAAAGGCATATCTTTAGGGAAGCGCGATGAATAATCCTCAAATGCGGTGGTTACCCATTTGGGCATTTTCGTACCAACAGCAATAAGCTGGATTTTCATAACTTACTGTGCCCAAAGCTTTTCAAGTTCATAAAGCTGTCGACTTTCTTCTTGCATTACATGAACCATAACAAAATCCATATCGACAACAACCCAATCAGCACTCGCTTGACCTTCTGCGCCTAATACTAAATATCCATTTTTTTTCGCTTCATCTAATAAGTTAGATGCAATAGAACTAACGTGGCGAGTAGATGTGCCTGTACATATTATCATATAGTCGGTAATGCTTGATTTGCCTCTTACATCAACAGTAACTATGTCTTTACCTTTTAAATCATCAATCTTGTCAATGATAAAATCTTGAAGTGATTGTTGCAAAATAATCCTCTTTTGTCGTATTTAATTTGATCCTTATGATAGCATATTTTTATATTAGAGAGTAGGCGCCTTATATCATAAATTATGTGAGTAAAATACTTATCATCGATGATTACTAAATTTTAATGTATTAGCTAATCAGCTAACACATGTACATTTTTTTTATTACTTGATTTTATTTTAAAAACCTTTTAGCAAATAGTGTTTAAACAGGAATACTATGCGGTTATGCATAAAATAATTAATAATTATTGTTGTTCAGCTTACAAGTGTACGCTATAATCTATCTCGTCTTCTATGCACATGTGCATTATATTTAATAAGCGGAGTTTTAGGTTAATGAAACGAGTTGTGATAACGGGTTTAGGTATTTTATCAAGCATTGGTAATAATAAACAAGAAGTGTTAGATTCACTAAAAGTAGGCAAAAGTGGCATCACTTTTTCACAAGAAATGAAAGACAGTGGAATGCGTAGCCATGTTTGGGGCAATGTAAAATTAGATACAGCTGGCTTAATTGACCGCAAAATTGTTCGTTTTATGAATGATGCATCTATCTATGGCTATTTGGCAATGCAGCAAGCAATTGAAGATTCTAAATTAACCCCTGAACAAGTCTCAAATCCAAGAACTGGTTTGATTGCCGGATATGGTGGTTCGACAAAAACTCAATATGCGGTTGTTGCTGGTATGAAAGAAAAAGGTTTACGAGGTGTGGGTCCCTACGCAGTGACTAAATCAATGTCATCTGCCATTTCAGCTTGTCTTGCAACGCCATTTCAAATCAAAGGCGTAAGCTATTCAATGACATCAGCTTGTGCAACGTCAGTTCACTGTATTGGTCACGCAGCAGAGCTTATTCAATTAGGCAAACAAGATGTTGTTTTTGCCGGCGGTGGTGAAGAACTATGCTGGGAAATGTCTTGTGAATTTGATGCGATGGGCGCCTTATCAACTAAATATAACGATAATCCTGAAAAAGCATCACGCGCTTATGATGCGGGGCGTGATGGGTTTGTTATTGCTGGTGGCGCAGGAATGGTTGTTGTTGAAGAGCTAGAGCATGCACTTGCTCGTGGTGCACATATCTATGGTGAAATTGTTGGCTATGCTGCAACCTCTGATGGATATGATATGGTTGCTCCGTCAGGTGAAGGTGCATTACGTTGTATGCAGCTTGCGACAGCTGATGTTAATACACCTATTGATTACATTAATACTCATGGCACTTCGACTCCTGTTGGTGACGTAAAAGAACTGTGGGCAATTAAAGAAGCGTTTGGTGATAATATTCCGGCACTTTCATCAACTAAATCAATGACGGGTCACTCTTTAAGTGCGACTGGAGCACAAGAAGTGATATATTCATTGTTGATGTTAGAAAATAATTTTATTACCCCAAGTATCAATATTGATGAGCTTGATGATGCAGCTAAAGGTATGAATGTAATAACTAAGCCAACCGAAAGAGAGTTGACGACAGTAATGTCAAATAGCTTTGGTTTTGGTGGTACGAATGCGACAATTGTATTAAGAAAATTATCGTAATTCTTATTTTAGTTTGTAAAAAAGCGCTTAATTATAGCGCTTTTTTTATTGTGGAAATTCTATTATAGAACTTTACTTAGAAATAGTTTTGTTCTTTCAACTTGTGGATTTTTAAATATTTGTTCTGGTGAACCCTGTTCTTGAATAATGCCCTGATCAATGAAAATAACTCTGTTTGACATCTCTCTGGCAAATCCCATCTCGTGAGTTACGACGATCATTGTCATCCCTTCAATGGCAAGCGATTTCATCACCTCAAGCACTTCACCAACGAGTTCAGGATCGAGCGCTGAAGTTGGTTCATCAAATAGCATAACTTTAGGATCCATCATTAATGCTCTTGCAATCGCAACTCGTTGTTGTTGTCCGCCAGATAGTTGCGATGGGTAAGCATCAATTTTATCGATTAATCCTACTTTAATAAGTAATTTTTCAGCTTTTGCAATGGCATCTGTTTTAGATATATTTTTAACATCCATGGGCGCTAAAATTAAATTATCTAATACCGACATATGAGGAAATAAATTAAAGCGCTGAAATACCATGCCAACGGTTTCTCTTAGCTTATTTAGATTAGTTTTATAGTCATGAACTTTAAAATTATTAATAATAATTTCACCAGAGGTAATATCTTCTAGCGCATTAATGCAACGTAAAAAGGTGCTTTTACCTGAGCCTGATGGCCCGATAATTGATATTACTTCTTGCTCTTGAATATCACAAGAGATCCCTCGTAACACATGAACATTACCGAATTTTTTTTGTAAATTATTAATGTGAATCACTTTTACCTAACCTTTTTTCCATATACCTAACGAGTAATGAAAGTAAGAATGTCATTGACCAATAGACTAAAGAAATAACTAAATAAGGCTCATCATAAGAAGCATAGGCAGCGCCAGCAGTTCTTGCGGCAAATGCTAAGTCAGCAAGGCCAATAGCAGCCCCTAACGACGAGTCTTTTAATATCGCAATCGCATTATTGCCTAGTGGTGGTAACATGCGCCGAAAAGCTTGTGGCAAAATAACTTTACGCATTGTACTTGCGTAAGACATACCTAATGAACGAGCAGCTTCTAGTTGACCTTTATCAATAGATTGAATGCCGGCTCGAAATATCTCAGAGATATAGGCGCCTGCATTTAATGTGATCGCTAGAATACATGAGATAAATGCACCATATTGGGTGCGAAGAAAACGGGCGGTATCAACTGAAATAAGGTAGTCAGAAACGAGTATGCCATCACGAGGGTTTAATAAAAAAGGCATAATTATATAATATGCTACCATTATCTGTACAAAAAGTGGTGTTCCCCTAAATGCACTGACATAAATTCGAGTTGGCCACTGTATAAAAAAGTATAATGCGTATTTCCAAAAACCATGCTTAGCTTCAGCCATTCGGCCGATCCCTAAAAGAAGTCCCCAAAAGGTCCCCAATATAACGCAGATAATTGTACATGTAATTGTCATCATTGCCCCATCTACAAAAAGAGGGCGATATTCAGTGATAATTTCCCAGTTAAATCCCATAGCTAATTTTAACTTCCTTTATATTAATACTTATTGAATAGGTAATGTTGGGACATTGTTATCGAACCATTTTTGATAAATTTTCGCATAGGTTCCGTTACTAACAATCATTTTTAGTCCTGTATTGAGCTTATTTTGTAATTCTAGATTACCTTTAGCAACCGCAATACCGAAATATTGTTGTTCAAAATGATTGTCATAAATTAAATCAAAATCCTTATCTGGATTCATTTTAATATAAAACTTAACCACGCCAACATCACCTACCGCAGCGTCAAGTCCTTCTTCATATAATTCTTGTAACAAGAGTGGGGTATTATCAAAACGTTTAATAGCAGTACTATTTTTACCTAATATTTTTGATACGACGATATCAGCTGTACTGCCATTTACCACTCCGATAGTATATTTAGCTAAGTCAGTTATTGATGATATTTTTGAAGGTTTTTGTGTCACAATAACCTGCTCTGCGGGAAAGTAAGGTAATGAAAAATCAACACTTGTTTTTCTTTTATCCGTAATTGTGATCCCAGAAATAACAATATCTCGTTCGCCATTTTTCAAGCTCGCGAAAATACTTTCCCAAGGCGTATTAATCAATTGGATATTAAAATTTTCAGCTTCAGCTATTGCCTTAATAATATCAATATCAAATCCTTCTAATTGTTTTTTACTATTTTCATATTCAAAAGGTCTATAGGTGCCACCAGCACCAACAATATAGGTTGGTTCAGTTGCATTAGTGATATTAGTAATCAGTAAGCTACTAATAATGAGTAAAGTTGATAATATTCTAAAATACATATTTATTCTCTTTTTGTGCATAAATATTTAAATGAATATAAAGATTATTTAACTGTTTTGCAAGATTATTATTACGCTTATTTTAAACCTTTATATTAATCCAATGATTATTAGATAGATATAAAATAATATCGCTTTAATATCGCTCACCTTTATATAATATTAATTTTTTAAATCATTGTGATTTTAATCAAGAAATAAAGGATTAACTGTGTATGAAGGTAACAGTATTATCGCTATCAATTTTGCCTCTACTTTCTAATTTTTGATTAAACTTGTCTTGAATTCGAGCGTAAATATAAGTGAGATTAATTTGAATAATTCGACATTCTGGTTTATTTTATTGCATTGGATTAAATTTATTGGTATTAAAACGATATTCTAAGGAACGATATGCAGCCGTCATTTAAACAAAGGCAACAACAGATCTCTTTTGTTAAATCTTATTTTGCAGAACAACTTGCACAAAAATTATCATTAATTGAAGTTCAAGCACCGATTTTAAGTCAGATTGGCGATGGTGTTCAAGATAATTTGTCTGGCAGTGAGAAAGCAGTTCAGGTAAAAGTTAAGTGTATTCCTGATGCAAATTTTGAAGTTGTACACTCACTTGCAAAATGGAAACGTAAAACTTTAAGCCTAAATCATTTTGCTGTTGGTGAAGGTCTGTATACGAATATGAAAGCATTACGCCCAGATGAAGACATGTTATCACCAATTCATTCGGTGTATGTTGATCAATGGGATTGGGAAAAAGTGATCTCACCTCAAGATCGTACGTTAAAATTCCTAAAATCGACAGTAGAAAAAATTTATCAAGCATTAAAATCAACAGAAACTGAAATCGTTAAACAATATGGTATAAAAGGTTTTTTACCGCAAACGATAACATTTATTGACAGTGAAAGTTTATTACAGCGTTACCCAGATCTTTCTGCAAAAGAGCGTGAAAATAAAATAGCGGAAGAATTTGGTGCAGTATTTATTATCGGTATTGGTGGCAAGTTATCAAATAATGAAAAGCATGATGTCAGAGCGCCAGATTATGATGATTGGAGTACACAAAATGAAGACGGCCATTTAGGCTTAAATGGTGATATTATTGTATGGAATCCTGTGTTAAAAAGTGCATTTGAGATTTCTTCAATGGGAATTCGAGTCGATCCAACTGCATTAAAAAAACAGCTTGAACTGACTAATGATGAAGCTAGACTACAATTTGATTGGCATAAACTACTTATGAATGGTAATTTATTACAAACAATTGGTGGTGGCATCGGTCAATCGAGATTAGCAATGTTATTATTACAATTAAGGCATATTGGGCAGGTACAATCAAGTGTTTGGGATAATAATACCAAAGAGCAATATGATAATTTATTATAAGTTTTGATAATCTAATTTAAAAAAATGAGCGCTTTATGCGCTCATTTTTTATCATACTAGTTAATATCAGAGCAGTTTAAGCAATATACATATCGGCTTTGTGGATCGTTAAGGTTATCCCAAAGTGCGATATGTTGTTGTAGCTGAGCTGATTGAGAAAGCTGGTTATAGATTATTTCTAGCGCAGACTTCGGTAATATTGCTGAATAATCAGCAAACAATGAGGCAAAGAAACTTGTTTCTGATTTTTGCCAATCAATCACATAATCTGATATTCCGGCTAAAGATGCTGCTTTTTTTACTGCATCATCAAAATCACCTAATTTATCAACTAAACCAATTTGTTTTGCTTCTTCGCCAAGCCATACTTGACCTTGTGCAATATGATCAACGTCTTCAGTGCTCATATTACGAGACTCGGCAACGAGTGAAACAAAGTTATCATAGCCATTTTCAATATTCATTTGAATAAGCTGATTTGCATCATCAGATAAATCTTTTGATACACTAATATCGGCAAGAGGCGATGTCGATACACCATCGGTATGAATACCAATATGTGCTAACGAATTTTCAAAGGTAGGGATTATGCCAAAAATACCAATTGAACCTGTAATTGTATTTGGGCTGGCAATAATATAATCAGATTGCGTAGCAATCCAATATCCACCCGATGCTGTCATTCCGCCCATGGAAACAACAACAGGAATATCTTTTTCTCTTAATACTTTAATTTCACTTCTGATTGCTTCTGATGCATATACTCCACCTCCTGGGCTGTTGATACGTAATACAACAGCACGTATATTGTCATTTTTACCAATATCTCGAAGTTGTTTAGTGATACTATCACTGCCTGCAACATTATTCGCACTTTCACCAGTGCTAATTGTGCCATCGACAAAGACCACAGCAATAAGTGGTTTAGATGATGATTTAACTTGTTTATTAAATGATTGCATTCTATTAGGATTGAGCTGATAGTCGTAAATGCTTACTTGTGGTGCTGAATGAAAATAATTATTTAGTGCTTCATCTGCGCCATAAGAGGATAATACTTCATCTACAATACCATTTTCTAATGCGTATTCACTCATACTACCCGATACAGCCTTAAGCCTTGATAACATAATTTCTGGTGAAGGAACTAGATTAGTCGGCTCTACTTTTCGGTTATTAGCAATACTATTAAGATAATTATTCCACATCGTTGTCAGCCATCTAGTAGTATTTTCTTTGGCAGCAACTGACATATCATCTCTTAAGAAAGGTTCAACCGCTGATTTATAAGTCCCGACTCTAAATACATGCGTATTAATTTTTAAGTTATCTAATAATGATTTGAAATAAAAATTATTTGTTGAGAAACCATAAAGAGACACACTGCCTTGATTAACTAGATAAATTTTATCTGCAAGACTTGCCAAATAATATTGCTTTTGATCAAAATAGCCACCAACAGCATATATCGGTTTACCTTTTGCTTTAAAAGCCGTTAGATATTTACCTAAATACTGTAAGCTAGGTAGGTCTGCTCCTGCAAAATTATCTAATTTTAAAATTATTCCCTCGATTCCTGGGTCATTGGTTGCCTGAGCGATTTTTTGTGTTAATTCAAATAGGCTGTTTTGACGAGTAGGATCTGGACTATTATTGTTAAGTTTTTTACTTAATGCATAGAGGCTTTGATCGTATGACGTTGAATCAACAATAACACCTTCAAGGTCAAGTATTAATACACCAGAATTTGGCGTATCACTTAAACCATTCGGATTATTTATTAATCCTATTAAACCGATGAAAAATAAAATAGTAAAAAAGAATATAAGATTTAAAATAATCTCTCTTATTACATTAATTGTTTTCCAGATATATTTAATACCAGTACCGATTGAGCGCCAAAAATGCATAGTAAATCCTTTATCAAATAGTATTTAATGTCGTGTATTAAGCGATTTTTAAGATGGACTATCTTTCTTTCGTTTTTTAAAATATTGCTTATCTTCCCATCTTAAGCAAGTTAATTTTCCCCCCCAGCAACAACCAGTATCTAGGGCATAGATATTTTCAGGTGTACCTTTGCCTTTTAGTGAGGCCCAATGTCCAAATGCGATACTATATTTTTGTGGGATTTTTCGTGGTAATAAAAACCAAGGTTTCAATTTACTAGGCGCTTCATCAACAGCGTCTTTACAATATAAGTCAAGGCGGCCATCTTCATAGCAATAACGCATCCGAGTAAAAGCATTAGCAATGTAACGTAAACGGTCAAGGCCTTGTAAGTCTTCACTCCAAAAATCAGGGAAATCGCCATACATCGCATCAAGAAATAGGGGATAGGTATCGCTAGATAATACATTATTTAAATCTTTAGCACATTTTAATAATGTCTCAAGATCCCATTGTGGTGAAATGCCCGCATGGCTCATAATAAGATTTAATGAGTTGTCTATTTGAACTAAGGGTTGTTTTCTAAGCCAATTAATTAATTCGTCACAATCTGAGGCGGAAAAAATATCATTGATATGATCTTTCTTGTGATTTTTAGTAATGCCAGCGTATACAGCAAGTAAGTGAAGATCGTGATTACCAAGCGTTAATCTGATTTGTTGGCTATGTTGTTTAACAAACCTAAGAACTCCAAGTGAATTTGGTCCCCGAGCAACAAGATCACCTGTCAACCAAACTATATCATTGCTATTAAAATCTGCCTTTTCAAGCACTCGCATAAACTCATCATAACAACCATGAATATCACCAATGAGTAAATTTGACATGATCACATACTCATTTGGCTGTAAGCATTAGCTAATTCACAATATTGCTGGAGTGTTAAATTTTCTGCCCTTAAATCTAAATTAATATTAAGATTCGCTAATTGTTCTGCCGTAAATAATTGACCTAAGCTATTACGAATCGTTTTCCTTCGCTGATTAAATGCTGCTGCAGTAATTCGAGATAAAGAATTGATATCATTAACAGGATAAGGAATTGTTTGATGTGGAATTAGCTTCACTACCGCAGAATCTACTTTAGGCGAAGGCTTGAATGCTGATGGTGGCACTTCTAATACGGGAATAATTTGACAATAATATTGTGCCATTACGCTAAGTCTGCCGTAAGTTTTTGAGTTTGGCGCAGCAACGAGGCGATTGACGACTTCTTTTTGTAACATAAAGTGCATATCGCTAATTGCATGGGTATACTCAAAAAGATGAAACATTAAAGGAGTTGAAATATTGTAAGGTAGGTTACCAAATACCCTTAGCGGTTGATTCATTTTTTTAGATAACTCAGTAAAATTAACGGTCATTGCATCTTGTTCAATAACGGTTAATTTATCTTTTAAAAATGGGTTAGCAATTAATCTTGCCGCTAAGTCTCTATCAATTTCAATAACGGTTAAATGATCTAGATAATCACAAACAGGCAAAGTTAAAGCAGCAAGCCCAGGTCCAATTTCAACTAATGCTTGGCTTTTTTTTGGTTGGATTGCTGCAACAATATTTTGTATGACTGAATCATCTTGTAAAAAATTTTGACCAAATCGCTTACGAGCGAAGTGGCCTTGATGGACGCGATTATTCATTATGGGTTCTCTTCACCAATAATTTTTATATAGGCATCGCCTTTTAGTTCTTGAACCCAAACTTGCAATTCTTCACTAAATTTACGATTAAAGATTAAACGATAAGCCTGATCTTTTTGTGCCATATCTGTTCTGTCTACATTTCGAGTATCAATAAGCTCGATTAAATGCCAACCGAAAGCTGACTTAATAGGCTGGCTTATTTCACCTTTTTTAAGTTTTAATAGCGCATTTTTAAATCCGCTATCATATCTATCTGGGTTATTCCAGCCGAGTTCTCCGCCTTTTTCTGCTGAACCAGGATCTTCTGAATAGCTTTTAGCCGCAGCTTCAAAAGTTGTATTACCTTCTTTAATCGATTGACTAATATCAAGTAATTTTTGTTTAGCCATATCATCTGTTACTAATAAATTAGTTTTTATTAAAATATGCTTAGCGTTGACTTCTTTAACCGTGATGGTTTTAGCTGCTTCAGCCCTTATTCCATCAACTTTTAATATATGATAACCAACACCTGAGCGTAGTGGGCCAATGATATCGCCTTTTTGTGCTCGAATAAGTCTTTCTTCAAAAATAGTCGGCAACTCATTAAGTTTGTGCCATCCCATGCTGCCGCCTTTTAAAGCATTTTGATCATTAGAATAGGTTGCAGCAAGCTTGGCAAAACTTTCACCATTTTGTAAGCGATTTATGACGTCTTTAGCTTTCGATGTCACATTTTCAAGTTGTTGTTTAGTCGGATTTTCAGGAATAGAAATAAGAATATGGCTAACATTAATTTCACGATTATTCATGGGTTGTTTTGCGATAGTACTTGCAAGCGCTTCCACTTCCTTGTCACTGATATTGATACGCTGTCCTACTTGGCTCATTCGTGTACGATCAATTAGCATATCTTTACGCATTTTATCTCGGTAGCTTGAGTAACTTACTCCCATTTTAGTTAAATATCCGCGCAGCTCATCGAGAGTCATACCATTTTGTTTAGCAATATTTTTAATAGTAGCAGTGACTTCATCATCGCTGACGTTGACCTGAGCTCTATTTGATTGTTGTAAAATAAGATTCTCATTTATAAGTTGGTCGATAATTTGATGGCGTAATGTTGCATCATCAGGTAAATTTTTAGGATTTGCTGTTGATTTAATGTTTTTGAGCATTTCATTAACGTCACTGCTCAAAATAACATTATTATTCACAACAGCAACAACGCTCTCAACTTGGCGTGGTGCAGCATGAGTAGTTGAACATACAAATAAAGTAATCAACAGGGTAGAAGCAATCTTTTTAATCATTTTAAGTAACTTAATCATATTAATATCGTTAGTCATTTGACAATACATTAGTGAATTAGTTCCCATAGTTTTCTGCGAAAGCAGTTTTATATGGTAATAGACCAAAATTTAACATTTTAGCAACAACGTTGGTATTTTTTGTCAGTCCTCGTAGCTCAAAGTTTATAGAAAATTTATTTTCAAATTTACTTTCCTGAGTAACATTATCCCAGTCGGTTATTTTGCGTCCATATTGAAGATTTACCCCCCAACAACAATCCGAGTAATTTAGTCCAATAAAACTATCAGAGGTTTGTTTATTGTTTGTGTCATAAAAAACTGCACCAACAACATTTACATTTTCAGTTAGTGGCCAAGACGACATAATACCTAGTTGAGAAATATCTTGTTGATAAGGCGTTGTTACATTTGATAATCCAATACTGTCAATATAGTTTTTATTGGCATAACGATAAGAAAATTGCACCATCTTATTTTCGGATCTGCGATATTCAAAAATCGCATTAGCAAGCGTGACTTCATTTAGGCGTTTATCATATTGAGCACCTGCGCGAAATATCATATCATCACTAACTTTCCAGTATGTATCAGCAGCCCAAGTTACACTACCAGTATTGTCATTTTGCTCAAGAGATGAATTACTATCTCCTGTTCTTGACTGATTAAAATAATAAATTTGGCCTAGTGATAAATTGAATTGTTCTACTTCGTTTTCGTCATAAAATCGAGTTGTAATCCCGGTTGTAATTTTATTCGCAGAGGCAATCCTATCTAAACCACTGTATGACTGATCTCTAAACAGTCCGACATAGTCAGATTGTAGTAATGCTGAGTCATAATTCCCAATTTGAGATTGATTACGATAGGGTATATATAGGTATTTGATTCTTGGTTCAACCGTTTGGCTATAACCTTCCAGCCAGCTGATATCGCGCTCAAAGATAACTTTTCCATCAATACCTAATTTTGGTAAAAAGCGATTAACATTTTTTGCAAGATAGGCATTTTGTGGTACATCGGGAATATCTTGATCGTAGTGTGTCGCCATAAAACCAGCTTCAGTTGTGACAGTTGCCCAAGATGACATCAATGTGTATTTTAAAGTAGGTGCCATATGAAAACGCCAAGTTTTGGCATTATTATCCCCACTGCTGACAAAGTGGGATACTTGGCTGAAGTTACTAAATTCAAAATTTTCAAAGTCATTATTATAATAGTTAATATTTAACTGTGGTTCGGTATGATAAAGGTTATCTTTTATATCATCACGTAGTGCTTGAAAATATTTATAGTTTAATCCGATATCCCAATATTCATCGGTATAACCAGCTTGGTATAACTGAGTAAGATAACCATCGGTTTCTGATGCAAATTTTGAACCTAAGTCACTAATATATTGATTATCACTTACTCGAGTTGTATCGACAAAGAATCGCCAGTTATAGTTGATTAGTTGAGAATTTTCCCAGTGGAATAACCAGCGGTGGCTACTATCATTGTAGCCGCTTGTATTTTGATTATTTTTGTCTTTATTATAAAGCGAATCGTGTTGTAACCAATCAAATGCAATCGTACCTAAGCCTATCTCATTTAAGTAACGGGTTTCGGTTTGTAATTGAACCCCTCTTCGCTGCATCACTCTTGGTGTAATTGTTGCATCGTAGTTTGGTGCTATATTCCAATAAATAGGGAGTGAAAAATCAATTCCATCAATACTATCATATGAAAATTCAGGCATTAAAAGCCCAGAGCGGCGTTTATCACCTGTTGGTAATTGTAAATATGGTGAATATAAAACAGGAACTTTTCCTATTTTAAATACTGCGTTCCATACTTCGAGCAGCTGTTCTTGATTATCATAAATAATTTCAGAACCTTCAATATTCCAGCTACTATTATTAACAGGGCAGGAGGTAAAACTACCATTATTTAAAACAATATAACGGTTTTTATTAAACTCCATCGTATCAGCGTCACCTCGACCAAGGCGGCCAACTAAGTGATAGCGGCTATTTTGAATTTGGACATCATTATTGTCTAAATTCATTTTAGCGTCATCGCCTCGCATCTCGATTAAATTATCTTGATATAAAACGTTGCCATTAAGTATCAGATCTCTATTCTTATTTGCAGTCTGATTGAGCGTCATTTTTTGTGAATAAACGGTTCGATTAC
Organism: Orbaceae bacterium lpD04; assembly: GCA_036251935.1. Taxonomy (NCBI): domain Bacteria; kingdom Pseudomonadati; phylum Pseudomonadota; class Gammaproteobacteria; order Orbales; family Orbaceae; genus Orbus; species Orbus wheelerorum. The sequence goes on from CP133967.1 coordinate 1,045,144, forward strand.
CTTGCACGGCCGAAACATTACCTTTATAAATTGCTTTATTAGGCAAGTCGACTTCAAAAGAATCAGATGAAACCTCAACAGGTAAGGCATTTTCATCCTCTTTTACTAGTGGACGATTAAAAGTAGGAACACCAATAAGGCATTGCTTATTTGATGTTGTACCAATTTCAGTACTAGCAAACGCACTTTGACCATAAATAGACAAACAAACAGTTGCAGCGATAAAAGATGGAGTTAATTTTTTCATTAGTAATTAACGATTACCACATAGTAAAATTCAATCGCAACATTATAGCGTTAAATTATAAAAGTGCTAACTAATAACTTTATCATCGTACTATTTTTATTACTCGGTGTTATTTTTAGGTGCAGATCGTAAATGCGTATTTCTAGATTTTCGAGCTTTACTATACTGTTTTTTTTCAGCATTAATAACTTGCGTAACCATCTGATCACGCTTACTTACATCGCTATGCTGATATTCATCCCACCATATAGCTAATTCCAGTAATTGGCCTTTTTCTATTGATGAACGCATTTCGAGTAGGTCGTATGCTGCACGAAATTTAGGGTGCTCATAAACGGCAATTACACGTTTGACAGTACGTTTATTTAAACGCAGTTGTAAGCGCCAAATATCACACATAATAGATGTTAATCGTTTAGGAATAGAAATAGTTGCACACTGTTCACCTAATATATCGTGCATCGCTAAATCAAAGGCATCATGGTAGGTTAAACCACTTTCAAAAATTAGCGATTGCGCCTGCTCTGTTAGTGGATACCATAGCATTGCAGCAAAGAGGAAAGCTGGATTAATTCGCTGATTATTAGCAATACGATAATCTGTATTTTTAAGCGTCTGCTCAATCATTTGTTCTACGTGACTTAGTCCTGTTTTAGCTAATTCGTGGTTATTTGGCATAAAGCGACTTATAGCTGGGAAAAGACGAGAAAATAAGTCGTATTTTCTTAATAATAAATAAGTCTGGTAGCCGTAACCTGCCTGTAGAAGTTTAAGTGACTCATCAAATAAGCGCGGGGAAGGGATATTGCTAAGCAGCGGTGCTAAACGTTTAATCGGCTCTGCTGTTTTACTCTCAATTGTCATATCAAGTTTGGCTGCAAAACGAATTGCGCGTAACATTCTAACCGGATCTTCTTGATAACGCGTTGTTGGGTCGCCAATTAGGCGAATAATCCCACTCTTCAAATCTTCAACGCCATTACAGTAATCTCGAATAGAAAAATCTTTAATATTATAATAAAGGCTATTAATGGTAAAATCACGACGCATTGCATCTTGTTCAATTGTCCCATAAACGTTATCACGTAATAACATGCCATCTTGTGAACGTTTAGACATATTATTATCAGCATTAGGTTGTGAAGATGGCTTGTTATGCTCTTCATGGCCGCCTCGAAACGTCGCGACTTCGATAATTTCTTTACCAAATATTATATGAGCTAAACGAAAACGGCGTCCAACTAAACGACAATTACGAAATGATTTTTGTACCTGCTCAGGCGTTGCATTCGTTGTAATATCAAAGTCTTTCGGAGCAAGACCCAATAATAAGTCGCGGACACAGCCACCAACTAAATAAGCTTCATAGCCTTGTTTATTTAAGCGATGCAATACTTTTAACGCATTTTCGCTAATTAACTGTCGAGAGATATTATGCTCAGAACGAGGAATAATTTTAACCATAGGATACTTTTCAACTAATTTATTATGTTCAGTTGATTGTCCTAATTTGAGGTGCGTTTGTTCGGTAACTTGGGAACGAAAAAGCTTACGATAAACTTGTGATACTCGTTTAAAAATAATGAACTCCAAAAACAATTTATAAGTCAATAATATATTGTCGGTAATTATAGCTCAACATAATTAATTATCAAAATATCTTTCAAAGTTAATAATTGTGTATAAGGTGGATTGCCTTTGTAAAATTCTGTACTAGAATACTAAACACCTTACTTATAATGATAATCTTAATAACGAGTGGCATAGTATGAAAATATATAATTTTAGTGCAGGACCTGCAACTTTACCCCATGAGGTATTAAAACAAGCACAAGCGGAACTTTTAGATTGGAATCATACCGGTGCATCGGTGATGGAACTTAGCCATCGAGGTAAAGAATTTGATGCTTATGCATTAGAGGCAACTGCCGATTTAAGAGATATTTTGCATATTCCTGAAAATTATAAAGTTCTATTTTTACAAGGCGGGGCAAGGGCTCAGTTTGCAGCTGTACCTTTAAATATCCTTGGGGATAAGAAAGGTGCTGATTACATAGATAGTGGTTATTGGAGTAAATGTGCTGCTGATGAGGCCGATAAATATTGTAAGGCTAATCGTATTGATATCAAAACAACCCAAGATGGAAAAATAGCGCTAAAAACTATGCAAGATTGGCAACTTAGTGACGATTGTGCTTATGTGCACTATTGCCCTAATGAAACGATTGATGGCTTAGCAATTACAACAGACCCTCATTTTACCGATAAAATTGTCGTGGCAGATTATTCATCTTGTATTTTGTCAAAACCGATTGATGTCTCTCGTTATGGCATTATTTATGCGGGGGCTCAAAAAAATATTGGTCCATCAGGAATAACAATTGTTATTGTACGTGAAGACTTATTGGGTAAAGCTCAAAAAGTATTACCATCAGTGCTTGATTATACAATTGAAAGCAAATATGACTCAATGTTTAATACACCGCCGACCTTTGCATGGTATATGTCAGGCTTAGTCTTTAAATGGATTAAGCAACTTGGTGGTTTATCAATGATGGAAAAGCGTAATCAACTAAAAGCACAGGCCCTTTACCAATATATTGATAGCTCCGATTTTTACCAAAATAATATTGCCAATGCCAACCGTTCAATTATGAATGTACCGTTTGTTTCACCAAACGAAGATATCGATAAATTATTTGTTAGTGAAGCGACTAAAGCGGGAATTATTGGAATTAAAGGCCATCGTATTGTTGGTGGAATGCGTGCTTCAATCTATAATGCAATGGATATTGAAGGGGTTAATTATTTAATTAATTTTATGCAACAATTTGAAAAGCAATATGGTTGATAGTCTTATATTCATGAAAATTCAAATAAAATTAACCCGTTGCGCGGGTTGTTTTATTTGCAAGTGGATAAAACTAAGTTATCTATCGATAAAACGTCTAAATATGCTCCATTTATTAATTGTGTATAGTTTATTTTGCCTTATTGGATGTAGCCAAAATAATTCATCTCAACGGGATTTATTACTACCGATGACTAAAAATAGTACAGTTGAAATCTACCATTCTAATCATCTTGGTGATTATAAAATAACAATTTATAAGCCGGCGCAAAAGATGCCAGTAAATGGTTGGCCAATTATTTATCTACTCGATGGTGATAGTGTTTTTACTCAGGCAGTTTCAACGGTTAAACGTCAAACCCATCAAGCTATCATTGTATCTATTGATTATCCAACAAAGTCAAGGCGAGAGCTTGACTACTTACCGAATCCGCCAGAATTAACCCTAGAAGTTTTATCCAATGGTAAAATCAACATGCCACAAGCTTATGGAGGCGCTGATAATTTTTTAGCTTTTGTACAAAATGAGCTAAAACCTGATCTAGCTCAGCGTTTTCATATTAATCATAATAAGCAAATGGTATTTGGTCACTCATTAGGTGGAATTTGGGTATTGCATACACTTTTTACAAAGCCTACAGCTTTTAATTACTACCTTGCATCGAGTCCATCGATTTGGTTTAGTGGCCGATATATCCTACAAGAGGCGGAACTTTTTATCAATAAAAGTCAACAAGATGCATTAACAAATCCTATTGGTTTATCTATTTCGGTAGGTGAGTTCGAGCAATCATTAACGGGTAAAGAGTCATTTTCGTCGGATCATGAAAGGCAGTTACGTTTACAGCATTTAAAAAATAGACGAATGGTTGATAACACAAAAGATCTTGAGATGTTATTATCTAAAGCTGATATTGAGAAGCTTAATTTGAATTTTCAAATTTACCCAAAACAAACTCATCAAACAGTGGCTAATGAAGTGTTGAATGATAGTATCACTTATTTTTTACGTTCTGTTGACTAGACGTGTCCAAAATAATAAAGGAGGCAGCGCCTCCTTAAATTAATTAATCATTCGTTAATCACTAATTTAAAATGAGATATTCGTACTAACATAAAATGTGCGGCCCGGTTCATTGTAAGTTGCGGCGCCAGCACCATCAATAGTTGTAGCACCTGAGCTATCTTTGACGGCCGCCGCATTGCCAGATCTAAATAAGCGTTTATCGAATAAGTTTTCGACACCTGCGGTTAACGTAAAGTTTTTATTAAACTGATATTGACCACTAAAATTGATTATTGAATACGGTTTTAATTGATTAGATGAATTACCCGTAACATTATTCCCGTTGAAATCATATTTTTTAGGTTTTTGCCTGCCATACCAAGTTATTGACGTTAATAGTGATAATTTATCTGTTACTTGCCAGTCTAGTGAAGAATTAAGAGTATATTTAGGAATAATCGATAGATAATCACCTGTTTGTTTATTTTCAGATGCAATCATCCAAGTTAGATTATTTCGCCAGTTAATTTTAGTTGTAATTGGAACGGTTAAACTCCCTTCTAAACCTTCAACTAATGCTTTATGTATGTTACCCCAGCGGAAAATATTAGCTTTTGCATATTTACCATCACCACCTACAGCTTGGCCAATTGGTGTCGGTTCGGATTCAATTTTATTATGATAATCATTACGGAAATAAGTAATACCGGCTATTAGACCGTCATTGTCATGAAACTCTAAACCGATTTCTTTATTAATACTCGTTTCTGGTTTTAAATTATTATTACCGATTAAATAACAACTCTGTCCGCTACCACCATAACAGCCTTGACCGCGGCTATAGAGTAAATAATTAGGATTCGATTGATATAAGTTAGGTGATTTATAAGCTCTTGCAATACCCAGTTTTAAGGTAAAGTAATCACCTAATTCTTGTGATAAATTTAACGCTGGGCTCCAGTTGCTGCCAGATTGGCTATGGTGATCAAATCGTAATGCTGGCGTTAATGTTGTACTTGACGTTAGTTCTATATTATCTTCAACAAAAATTGCATATGCATTTGATGAAGAGGTAGTTGAGCGATTGGTGTTATCAATCCAACTGACTATACCGCCTTCGTTGGTTGATTGAGTATTTGAGCTTGGGTCGTTTAACTTTTGGTAATTATATTCAGCACCAATAGTTAACATATGTGGTACAAATGTCTCAAACGGTATGTTAGTTTCGTTATGAATGGTTAAATTATTAAATTTAATGGTATTAAAATTATTATTAGAAAATATGCCCTCAGTACCACCTGCAAGTCCTTCATTAATGCGATTGTTACGTGTGTTTTCGTACTGAATATATGATAAAGAGCTAATACCATTATCCCAATAGCCATGATGGGTAATTGCATAATTTTCTCGATACATTTTATTGGTTTCTTGACCATATAGACTTTTAACAATCGCATTCGTATTGGTATTTTGGGTATCGCCAGCATAAATATTTCCTTGGCGGCTAAAACCTACTTCAAAATCTAATGATTGTTGTGAGTTAATATCCCAGCGCAGCAAACCATTAACATCTTTATTCCTAACGCCCTCACGGCCAGCTGGAAAAGTCCCAGTGTTGGCGCCTGTTCGATAAGACTCATGTCCTTGGTTGATGTCCCACTCATCAGCGCCAGTTTTATTTATATTGCCATATAGCCTATAACTAAGCGTATCAGTTAAGCCGCCAGTCAAAGTAAAATCAGTACGTTTAGTCGAGCCTTCTTTACTATGGATAGGGGCGTTGATATAACTATTGAGTGAACCATGGAATTCGCCCGTTGGCGATTTAGTAATAATATTCACTACACCGCCGGCGGCGCCATCACCATAACGCGCAGCAGCAGGGCCTCTAATTACATCAATGCGTTCAACTAAATTAGCTGGTACCCAGTTGGTATCTCCCCGAGTATCGCGTTCACCGCGCCAACCATAACGAACGGACATACGGCTTTTTACAGGTTTGCCATCAATTAATATTAGTGTATTTTCTGGGCCCATACCGCGAATATCAATTTGGCGATTATTACCGCGTTGTCCGCTAGTTGAATTACCCGTTAAATTAACGCCAGGCATGGTACGTATTATATCGGAAAGGTCATTTTTGGCTGGTGATTTTTCGATATCATTAGCGGTAATGGTCGAAGAGCCTAATGCTTGTCTTGTTTGTTCTGCTGCGGTTATAACGATCACATCTTCTGGCTCGGCTACCGTTTTTTCTTCTGCAAGTACGGATCCGCAATTAAGGCTAATAAATAAAGATAAGAAATAGGTAGATTTAAGTTTTAACATAAATATAAAATTCTTTAATGAATAAAAATCATTCTCATTATCATAAAAAAATTAAAAATGTAAATAACAATTTAATTGCTGGCATGGTTTAATAATAAAATGGTTGATAGTAAATCAGCTATGCTAACTAAGTTAATAGTTAATCAAGGATAGTATATGATTATATTCGTTAATTTTTTGTTGTAACGCTATATTATAGTGAAAATACCTCAGCAGATTTATACCACAAAACTGAGGTAGGGTATTTTGATAATTTTGTATTTATTTTTTACTATTAGCCGTTTTATTTTTCTTTTTTTCTTTAGGCCAATCATCTTCGTCATCATCATAAGGAATGGGTTTTATACCATTTTTTTTATTTAAATAACTTTTAAAACTGGTTTTATTAAGGTCTTTAATAGTGTTAATAAAAATGCCTAATAATACAATCAAGATTAACCACCAATACGCTTTTAACCATTCCATATTTATTACCTGTTTAAGCTAAATTATTGCAAAGCCGAGCAAAACTCGGCTAAAGATCGATATCAGTATTTTAATAAGCAATCTTCTTGCTTATATTACGCCAATAGTTCACTAATGATCTGTTGATAAATATCTTTAAGTATAATGATCTGACCACAATTTACATGTTCGTTGACTTTGTGAATTGTGGCATTAATCACGCCAAGCTCAATCACTTGACAGCCCATTTTTGCAATAAATCGGCCATCAGAGGTTCCTCCCGATGTCGATAATTTGCTATCGATATCAAGCCTATTTTTAATCACTTTTTGTGCGGTGTTGGTTAGTATTCCTTGCTTGGTCAAAAATGGTTGACCTGATAAACGCCAGCGTAGACTATAACTTAAATTATATTTTTGTAAAATTTGTTCAACTCGCTGTTTAATGATTTCATCGGTTAGTTCGCTGCTATAACGAAAATTAAATTGTACCGACAAATCACCAGGAATAACATTTTCAGCGCCAGTACCGCCATTGATATTAGCAATTTGCATTGATGTCGGTGGGAAGTACTGATTACCATTATCCCAAACTGTACTAATTAGTTCATTAAGCGCGGGAGCAAATCGGTGCACCGGATTGTCTGCTAAATGGGGGTAGGCGACATGACCTTGTATACCGTGCACAACTAAGTTTGCAGTAATAGATCCGCGGCGACCATTTTTAATTTGGTCACCGACAGTTTTATCACTTGATGGCTCGCCAACTATGCAATAGTCAATTTTTTCTTGCCGTTTAATTAGCTCTTCAACGACTTTAATCGTACCATCAGTTGCATCAGCTTCTTCATCTGAAGTTAATAAAAAAGCTATGCGCCCTTTATGATTAGGGTTTTGTTTAATAAAGTCTTCTGCTGCACAAATCATTGCTGCAACACCACTTTTCATATCAGCAGCGCCGCGACCATATAAATTACCTTCGTTATCAATTGTCGCTTGGTAAGGTGGATAAAGCCATTTATTTTCATCGCCAGCGGGTACCACGTCAGTGTGGCCAGCAAACATTATTGTTTCACCCTCACCGTGATATGCCCACAAATTTTTAGTTTGGTTATAGTTTAATGTTTCAATGGTAAAATTTAATGCTTTTAATCTATTGATAATAATAGTTTGACAATCTTTATCATCAGGACTTATCGATTTTTGTTCAATAAGCTGTTTTGTTAGTTCAATTACGTGTTCAGTCATGGTTTAGCTCGCAAAAAATTGTTGATAATTTTCATCAGAAAAGCCAGCAAGTGCTTTATCGTCTGTCACTAGAATAGGGCGTTTAATTATCGAAGGATTTTGTAACATAATGTGTTTAGCTGACGTTTGATCATTAACTGTATAACGTGTCGCTTCATCAAGCTTGCGCCATGTGGTACCCTTAGTATTAAGTAGTTGTTGCCAGTCAATTAAATCCAATAATGATTGAAGTAGCTGCGGTGATAAACCATCGGTCTTATAGTTATGAAATTGATAACTAATGTGCTTACCATCAAGCCATTTAAATGCTTTTTTCATTGTGTCACAATTTTTAATACCGTAAATTTTAACCACGTCATTATCCTTTATTTATCTGTGTAATTAATTTATCTAATTGATTAGCAAATTGTTCCCTATCTTTAGCGGAAAATGGTGCAGGGCCTCCTGATTGTATGCCACTTGCTCGCATCGTCTCCATAAAGTCGCGCATTACTAAGCGCTCTTTAATTGTGTCAATGGTATAACGCTCACCTCTTGGGGTTAATACATTTGCTTGCTTGCTAAGTGCATCTGCCGCTAGAGGAATGTCAGAGGTGATTACTAAGTCATTAGCCTTAGCTTGTTTAACTATCATATTGTCGGCAATATCGTAGCCTTTTTCAACTTGTTGCATTTTAATATAAGGTGAACTTGGAATTTTCAACCATTGGTTAGCAACGAGTGTCACAAAAATTTGTTTACGGTTAGCAACGCGATAGATAATTTCTTTGATCGGATTAGGGCATGCGTCAGCATCGATCCAAATTTGCATAACAATCCTTAAATGTTGAGTATAGTTAATTATAGCATTTGATGATTATTGTACATTATTTTATACATAAAATTAGCGTATTTATCTTTTGATTTAAGGTTTAATACAATTTGTATTTAAAACTAAATAAGTGACATTAAATTTCATATTTGTTTGATTTTAAATTACTTATAGCTAAATTGATAAACAATGTATGATGCTATAAAAGCGAAAATTTAAATAAACTGATACATATACTTAACAATCTTAATTAAATCATTATAATTCTACCTATTAAAAATCGATAAATATAATCTTATTTGATAAAGATTTATGATGGAGGCAAGCATGGTAAAACTGTCCGGTGCAGAGATGGTGATTCAATCTTTGGTTGACCAAGGTGTAAAGCAGATTTTCGGTTATCCTGGCGGTAGCGTATTGGATATTTATGATGCACTACATACTCTTGGCGGCATTGAGCATGTGCTTGTTCGACATGAACAAGCTGCCGTCCATATGGCTGACGGCTACGCAAGGGCGACGGGTGATGTTGGTGTTGTTTTAGTTACATCAGGTCCTGGTGCAACTAATACCATTACCGGCATTGCAACTGCTTATATGGACTCAGTGCCTATGGTGATTATTTCGGGGCAAGTTGCGAGTAATCTTATCGGCTATGATGCATTTCAAGAGTGCGATATGGTGGGGATTTCACGACCGGTTGTTAAACATAGCTTTTTGATTAAAAAAACTGAAGATATTCCTGAAACAATAAAAAAAGCATTTTATATCGCATCAACTGGTCGCCCTGGGCCCGTTGTTATTGATTTACCAAAAGATGTTATGAATCCGACGCTAAAGTATCCTTATAGTTATCCTAAGTCAATTTCAATGCGTTCTTATAATCCAACCGTACAAGGTCATAAAGGACAAATTAAAAAAGCATTAAAAGTGTTACTAAGTGCCAAAAAGCCAGTATTTTATATTGGTGGCGGCGTTATAACAGCAAATGCAACTGAATCAGTTAAACAGTTAGCTGAAAAATTAAACCTACCTGTTACGACTACATTGATGGGGATCAGTGCTTTCCCCGGTACTCATAAACAAAATTTAGGTATGTTAGGGATGCATGGCGTTTATGAAGCGAATATGGCAATGCATAATTCAGATGTTATTTTAGCGGTAGGTGTTCGCTTTGATGATAGAACGACAAATAATTTAGCTAAATATTGCCCTGAAGCACAAATTGTACATGTTGATATTGATCCTACTTCTATTTCAAAAACTGTAATGGCAACGGTGCCAGTTGTCGGTGATGCAAAATTTGTAGTTGAAAACATGCTAGAACTGCTAGCAGAGGAATCAAAAAATCGCGATTTAGATGCGATTGTTGATTGGTGGAATCATATAGAGCATTGGCGAGCTAAGCATTGTTTGAATTACAGCCATGAGGGTGACTTAATTAAGCCACAAGAAGCCGTACAAATGTTATATAAATTAACAAAAGGTGATGCCTATGTGGCGACTGATGTCGGTCAGCACCAAATGTTTGCTTCACTTTATTATCCATTTGATAAACCGCGTCATTTTATTACCTCTGGCGGACTTGGTACGATGGGATTTGGTTTCCCAGCAGCTTTAGGTGTTAAACTTGCTTTTCCTGATAAGCGGGTTGTTTGTATTACCGGTGATGGTAGTATTCAAATGAATATTCAAGAACTTTCAACCGCACTACAATATGATTTGCCTATTGTCATTTTAAATCTTAATAACCGCTTTTTGGGGATGGTGAAACAGTGGCAAGATATGATTTATGCAGGCCGTCATTCTAGCTCATACATGGAGTCATTACCTGATTTTGCAAAAATTGCTGAAGCTTATGGTCACGTTGGTATTTCTATTAAACAACGTTGTGATTTAGAGCCAATGTTAAAAAAAGCTTTAGCAATTAAAGACAAGTTGGTATTTATTGATGTCATGACTGATGCAACCGAGCATGTTTATCCAATGCAAATTCGTGGCGGAGCAATGAATGAAATGTGGTTAAGTAAAACGGAGAGAACATAATGCGTTATATATTATCGATTTTAATTGAAAATGAACCTGGCGCATTGTCTAGAATTATTGGTCTTTTCTCTCAGCGCGGATTTAATATTGAAAGTGTAACTGTTGCGCCTACTGAAGATCCGACTATGTCTCGGATGACAATTCAAACTAGTGGCGATGCACATGTGCTTGAGCAGATCCAAAAGCAACTACATAAATTGATCGACGTTTATCGAGTTTACGATTTAACGGAAGGACCGCACGTTGAGCGTGAAATCATGTTAGTCAAAATTGCTGCGAAAGGCTCTGAAGCTAGAGATGAAGTAAAACGCTGTGTTGATATTTTTCGAGGTTCAATTGTTGATGTAAAAGCAACACAATTTATCGTTCAATTAGCCGGAACCAGTGAAAAATTGGAATCTTTTTTATCTGCAATCCGTGAAAATTGCGAAATTATTGAAATGGTTCGTTCTGGCATCGTTGGATTATCAAGAAGTGATAAAACGAGCAAATAATAAATGATTGTATAAATTTGAGAGGGCGCTTTTAGGCGCCTTTTTTATCATCAATCTGATCTTGTAATGCCTCGTTAAATAATTGGCTAAATTTGATGCCACTGCGACTACAAATCCATTCATCCTCTTTATAATTAAAATGATAACCTTGTTTGCGTGTTGCCATCCAAATTTGTAATAAGGGTTCTTGAGTATTAATTATAATTTTACTTCGGTTTTCAAAAGTGATCGTAATAACGTTACCATGAGTTTCATAATCAATATCGGTATCATATTGTTCAGCATAATCATCGATTGTCTGTTCGATTTTGTTAAAAAGTTGATTAGCTAGTTCATAAAATTGATTAACATCCATATGAGTTTTCATCTTCTTATCATTAATTAGGTTACATCGATTATTTTATCATATCTTATCATAATAATTTTATGCTAAAGTAAGAAATACGAATTAAAGTGTATTTAACATGACGATAATAGTTATTAGATATTTAATTTGGTTTAATTGGACTAATATTTTATGCCGACGATAAAAGATATAGCTAAAATAGCTGGCGTTTCACATGGCACAGTTTCTAATGTGCTTAATGGGAGAGGTAATGTTAGCGTTAAAAAAATTAAACTCGTTGAGCTTGCTGCCCAAAAGTTAGGATATCAATTTAATTTATCAGCTAAAGTGTTAAAAGAAGGTTATACCAAAACTATTTCAGTAGTATTACCAAATATTACATCCGAACAATATAATTGCCTTTATGATGGATTATTTAATGATTTAAGTTCTCACGGTTATGAGTTGTCGTTGTATATCACTCATGATTCAAAAGAACGAGAATTACAATTAATACAAAAAATCGCTGCTAAACGTGACTGTGCCATTGTTACAGTTTCTTGTTTAGTTGATGCCAAGCCTTACTATCAAACGATTAAAACGCCAAAAGATAGCATTATTTTTGTTTACCGTAAGCCTTTTTTAGCTGAGCAATTTATTTCACTTGATTTTGAACGCGCAGGACAAGATATTGCTGTCGGGATTATGGCTAAAAATTACCGTAATATCGGTTTATTCACAAATTCAACAAGTAATGCGCCGTCATGCGGACTTAAAAATGGATTACAGGCCGCTTTTAATCAATCACAATATAACGTTGTACTTAATCATGTTGAATCAATGCCCTCTGAGAGTAATTATACTTTAGCATTCTCTTTTTTTAGCGATCTTAGTACTAAATATGACGCTATTATAACTAGTGATATAGAAAGGGCTAACTATATTAAAAATGCTAACTTTTTAGGTAGTAATGTTAAATGTCCAACAATTTATACACTTACTAATGATGTGTTTTTTTATAGCGATAATTGTTATAAATATCACATGAATTACGGTATGTTAAGCCAGCAGATTATCAATATAATTACTGGCAAAGAAGTCAATTATATTGATAATAAAGGATTTTTATTCTTTACCAATGAACGAAGTAAACGACAACAAGCCGTTTGTAATAAGATGATTAATTTTTTAATTTTACCAAGCCCAACGACGGAGGCCGTAAGAAAATTACTTCCTCATTTTAAAAAAGAAACGGGAATTGATGTTAATCTTATCGTAAAACCATTTGATGATATTTATCGTCAGTTTAATGAGCTTGAACAATATCCTGAAATTGATGTAGTTCGTATCGATATGGCAAGTTTACCTTGGTTTGCAAAGTCATTGTTAATGCCCTTAACTGAGCTAAATCTCAACTTGGATGAGCTATTAAGTCATTATTCGACGCAGATTATAGAACGTTTTAGCTATATTAATGATATTGCTTATGCTATGCCGTTTGACCCAAGTATTCAGGTACTGTTTTATCGTCAAGATCTGTTTAGTGATCCCTTGATTAAACGCCAATACTTTGAAAAATATCGTGAAAATTTAGTTGTGCCGACTGATTTTGCTCAGTTTAGTCAAATAAGTAAATTTTTTAATCAACGTTTTAATCGCGATTCACCAGTACGGTTTGGTAGCTCAGTTACATTAGGTAATAGTGAAATTATCGCATCTGAATTTTTATTACGATATTACGCAAACGGTGGCCGATTGATTGATAAGACTTGCGTAGGCTTAGATAAAGAGATCGCACAATCGACATTAAATGAATTTAAATCCTTTATTACAATAGCCAATAATCTTGATGCAGCTTGGTGGCAAACATCAGTTGAACAGTTTGAACAAGGTGATTTAGCTATGCTTATTGTTTATATGAATCTATTTTCTTATATATCAAATAAAAATATCTTACCTCTTATTAATTGTGCATCAGTACCAGGAAATCATCCATTATTTGGTGGAGGATCTTTAGGAATGTCTCGCTACAGTAAAAAAACTGATGAGGTTTCTCAATTTTTTAATTGGATTTTTAGTAAAGAGATTAGTGAACAAATTGCGTTATTAGGCGGATCGATAACTCGAGATGATATTTTACAAAATCAGAAAATTATTAATAGCTATCCGTGGATTAAACGCATTGAAGAAAACTATTCTCGAGGTATTCGAGAAAATCAATTGGAAAGTGGCCAATCGATTAATTTGCGTAAAGTGGAAAGTATTATTGGTGAATATATTGGGTTATGGTTAAATGACGGTGGTAGTAGTAAGTCAACAATTAATAAAATTAATCGAGCATTAAAACACACTATATTACCTTAATCGACATCCAATGTTATCTCTATTATCGTGATAGTGAGTGTTTTAAAAGCTGATAATTCATGTTAATATATGCGATCATAAAATTTACTAACAAAATTTAAAACTCAATACTGCATGTGCGCTGTCGTGTGGCGCACCACTGTGATTAAGGAATTATCATGCCGATTATTACCCTTCCCGATGGAAGTGAACGTCAATTTGACAAACCAGTAACAATACTTGAAGTAGCTCAAAGTATTGGTTCTGGCCTTGCAAAAGCTTGTATTGCTGGCCGTGTTAATGGTGAACGAAAAGATGCTTGCGATTTAATTGAACACAACGCCAATGTTGCAATTATTACAGCTAAAGATGACGATGGAATCGAAATTATTCGTCACTCATGTGCGCATTTACTTGGTCATGCTATTAAACAACTTTGGCCAAATACTAAAATGGCAATAGGTCCGACGATCGATAATGGCTTTTACTATGATGTTGATTTGGATCACACACTTACTCAAGAAGATTTAGATGCGTTAGAAAAACGCATGTTGGAACTAGCAAAGAAAAATTATGATGTGATAAAAAGTGTCGTAAATTGGCAGAAAGCTTATGATACTTTTAGCGAACGTGCTGAGCCTTATAAACTTACTATTCTTGATGAAAATATTGCCAAAGATGCAACACCAGCACTATATCACCATGAAGAATATATCGATATGTGCCGAGGGCCACATGTGCCAAATATGCGTTTTTGTCATCATTTTAAATTACAAAAAATAGCTGGTGCTTATTGGCGCGGTGATAGTAACAATAAGATGCTACAACGTATTTATGGTACCGCTTGGGCTGATAAAAAACAACTTGATGCCTATTTACAGTTTTTAGAAGAAGCTGCAAAACGAGATCATCGCCGCATTGGTAAACAGCTTGATTTATATCACATGCAAGAAGAAGCGCCGGGCATGGTTTTTTGGCATAATGATGGTTGGACTATTTTTAGAGAACTTGAAGTATTTGTTCGCGTAAAATTGAAAGAGTACCAATATCAAGAAGTGAAAGGTCCATTTATGATGGATCGTGTGCTATGGGAAAAAACAGGTCACTGGGCTAACTATAAAGATTTAATGTTTACTACATCATCTGAGAATCGTGAGTACTGTATTAAGCCAATGAACTGCCCAGGTCATGTGCAAATTTTTAATCAAGGCTTAAAATCATATCGGGATTTACCACTTAGGATGGCTGAATTTGGTAGTTGCCATCGTAATGAGCCTTCAGGATCTCTACATGGGCTGATGCGTGTACGTGGCTTTACGCAAGATGATGCGCATATTTTTTGTACTGAAAACCAAATACGCCAAGAAGTTAATAGTTGTATTAAGATGGTTTATGACATGTACAGCACATTTGGTTTTAAAGATATCACAGTTAAACTATCAACTCGTCCTGAAAAACGTATTGGACGAGAAGAAGCTTGGGATATTGCGGAAAGGGATTTAGCTGAATGTTTAACCGAAAACGGGATCGAATTTGAATATTTACCAGGTGAAGGTGCATTCTATGGTCCTAAAATTGAATTTACATTGCATGACTGCCTAGGTAGGGCATGGCAATGTGGTACTGTTCAGTTAGATTTCATGTTACCAGATCGCCTTGATGCGACTTATGTTGGTGAGGATAATGACCGGCATATTCCAGTAATGATCCACCGAGCTATTTTGGGTTCGATGGAACGCTTCATTGGTATACTGACCGAAAACTGTGCGGGCTTTTTTCCAACTTGGCTTGCGCCAACACAAGTAGAAGTGATAAATATTACTGATAATCAAGCTGATTATGTTAAGAGTTTGACTGAAAAATTACAAAATGCAGGTATTCGAGCTAAAGCCGATTTACGAAATGAAAAAATTGGCTTTAAAATCAGAGAGCATACTTTAAAGCGTGTTCCTTATATGTTTGTTTGTGGTGATAAGGAAGTTGAAACTGGAAAAGTTTCAGTTCGAACACGTCAAGGTAAAGATCTTGGTAGCTTTGAAGTCGAACATGTTGTAGAATTGTTACAGAATGAAATTCGTACTCGTTCTTTGAATCAAATCAGCGAATAAGCTGATTTGTTATTGTTATTTGACTGGAGGATTTAAGTATTAAAGCCGGAAAACGTATTCAACCTACTCGTGCTCATAAAATTAATGATGAAATTACAGCACAGGAAATCCGATTAACAGGTATCGAAGGTGAACAACTTGGTGTTGTGAGCTTGAATGAAGCGATAAGGCAAGCGGAGGAAGCTTCTTTAGATTTAGTCGAGATTAGCCCTAACGCTGAGCCACCAGTTTGTCGCATCATGGATTACGGCAAATTTATCTATGAGAAGAGCAAGGCTACAAAAGAACAGAAGAAGAAACAAAAGGTTGTTCAGGTTAAGGAAATAAAATTCCGACCTGGTACAGATGAAGGTGACTATCAGGTAAAACTCCGCAGCCTGATTCGCTTTCTTGAAGATGGTGATAAAGCTAAAGTAACGTTACGATTCCGTGGTCGTGAAATGGCTCACCAACAGCTAGGCGCTGAGATACTTGAACGTATTAAAGAGGATTTAGCTGAATTGGCTGTTGTTGAATCTTATCCAACTAAGATTGAAGGACGCCAAATGATTATGGTGCTCGCACCTAAGAAGAAGTAAAAGGTTTAACAAGTTTATTTTGTATTAATATATTGAATAACACCTTTTATTTTATGTTATTAACAATGCGGATGTGGAAGTATTATTATGCCAAAAATTAAAACTGTACGAGGCGCAGCAAAACGCTTCAAAAAAACAGCTTCTGGTGGATTTAAACACAAGCAAGCGAACAAAAGTCATATCTTAACCAAGAAATCGACTAAGCGTAAACGTCACCTTCGTGGTTTAACCATGGTTTCAAAAGGTGATTTAGGTTTAGTAAAAGCGTGTGTTCCATACGCGTAATTAATTTTTTAAGGAGATAGTTATGGCTCGTGTTAAACGTGGTGTTATTGCTCGTGCTCGTCACAAGAAGATTCTAAAGCAAGCAAAAGGTTATTATGGTGCACGCTCTCGTGTATATCGTGTTGCATTCCAAGCAGTAATTAAAGCTGGTCAATACGCATATCGTGACCGTCGTCAACGTAAACGTCAATTCCGTCAATTATGGATTGTGCGTATCAATGCGGCAGCGCGTCAATGTGGTTTATCTTATAGCCGTTTTATTAATGGTTTAAAGAAAGCTTCTATTGAAATTGATCGTAAAATTCTAGCTGATATTGCGGTGTTTGATAAGAATGCCTTTGCCGCTCTTGTTGAAAAAGCAAAAGCAGCATTATAGTTTTGATTGAGGTCGAAGAAATTCGACCTCAATTTTAGTTTGATATTAAATAGTGAAGAGAAAATATTATGTGCGCAGTTTTTTTTCGTTTCTTTTTTAGCTTAATGAAATGAGTTCATTTTGAGGCAGAATGAAAACGAAAACGAATTGTAGAAAAAGCCTCATTTAGAGGCTTTTTTTGTATTAAACGTTTATAAAAAATAGACATTGTTACCATAAAACGTAACCAAACTAATATAAAGAGGATGCTATGTCTCAGTTAATTGAATTGGTAGACAAAGCCAAATTGGCAATTGAAAATGCGCAAGATATTAATGCAATAGAGCAGATTCGCGTTGAATATTTAGGTAAAAAGGGGCATTTTACTTTACAGATGGCTTCGCTACGCGATGTTCCTGCTGAGGAAAGACCTGCCGTTGGGCAAAAAATCAATGATGCTAAACAAATTGTTGTTTCAGCTCTAAATAATAAAAAAGAAATTATTGAACAAGCCGCGTTAAATGCTAAATTGGCTAACGAAACAATTGATGTTACCTTACCGGGTAAAAGGTTACCAATAGGAGGGCTGCATCCTGTAACGTTAACGATTAATCGTTTGGTTGATTTTTTTGGAAAATTAGGCTTCGTGGTTGAAACAGGCCCGGAAATTGAAGATGATTATCATAATTTTGATGCATTAAATATTCCTGCTCATCATCCAGCTAGAGCTGATCATGATACATTTTGGTTTGATGCTAATCGTTTATTACGAACTCAAACCTCGACTGTTCAAATACGTACGATGGAAACTCAAAAACCACCGATTCGTATCATTGCACCAGGTAGAACATACCGTAATGATTATGACCAAACTCATACACCGATGTTCCACCAAATGGAAGGGTTATTGGTCGATAAAAATATTAGTTTTACTCATTTAAAAGGGTTATTACATGATTTTCTTCACTGCTTTTTTGAAGATGATATGGAAATCCGTTTTAGGCCGGGATATTTTCCATTTACTGAGCCATCGGCAGAAGTTGATATTAAAGCTAAAAATGGTAAATGGTTAGAGGTACTAGGCTGTGGCATGGTTCATCCGAATGTTTTACGTAACGTAGGTATCGATCCTGAAGTATACAGTGGTTTTGCTTTTGGTATGGGAATGGAGCGGTTAACAATGTTGCGTTATGGCGTAACAGACTTACGTTCATTTTTTGAAAATGATTTACGCTTTTTAAAACAATTTAATTAATCTGAGGAACTACGCATGAAATTTAGTGAAAGTTGGCTACGTGAATGGGTAAACCCAGATATTAGTAGTGAGCAATTGTCTGATCAGCTTACAATGGCAGGACTTGAAGTTGATGATGTTGAGAAAGTCGCAAGCTCTTTTACCGGTGTTATTGTTGGTAAAGTAGTTGAATGTATTCAACATCCGAATGCTGATAAGTTACAAGTGACTAAAGTCGATATTGGCCAAGCAGAATTATTGAATATTGTATGTGGTGCACCTAATTGTCGAAAAGGTTTGACTGTTGCATGCGCTACAATTGGAGCCATCTTACCCGGTGATTTTGAAATAAAGGCAGCTAAACTACGCGGTGAGCCGTCGGAAGGTATGTTATGTTCATATTCTGAATTAGGTATTGCTGATGATCATAATGGTATTATAGAGTTACCTGATGATGCACCATTGGGACAAGATATTCGTCAATACTTAAAACTTGATGATAATGCCATTGAGGTTAGTGTGACACCAAATCGAGCTGATTGCTTTGGTATTATTGGTATTGCACGTGATATTTCAGCCGTAAATAATATTACATTAGTTGAGCCTAAGTTTAAGATTTCAGCTGTTTCAATTACAGATAAAGTTAGTATTAAAGTATTAGAACCTAATGCTGTACCAAGATATTTGGGCCGAGTAGTAAAAGGTATTAATATTAAAGCGGCAACGCCGTTATGGATGAAAGAAAAATTACGACGTAGTGGTATTCGTTCAATTGATGCTGTTGTTGATATTACTAATTATGTTTTAATTGAGCTTGGTCATCCAATGCATGCTTTTGATTTACAAAAAATCAATGGTGGCATTACCGTCCGTTACGGTCATCCTCAAGAAAAATTAGTGTTATTAGATGGTAATGAAATTGAGATAAAAGCTAAAACATTAGTTATTGCCGACGATACGAAAGCATTAGCCCTAGCCGGTATTTTGGGAGGGAAAGATTCAGGCGTTTCAGCTGAAACTAAAGATATTTTATTAGAGGCTGCATTTTTCTCACCACTTGCTATTGCTGGTAAAGCAAGAGAATATGGTCTACATACTGATGCTTCTCATCGATATGAAAGAGGTGTTGATCCTACATTACAACATAAAGCGATGCAGCGTGCGACTGAATTATTATTAAGTATTTGTGGTGGACTTGCAGGGCCGATTATTGATGTTACCGATCCTAATGAGATGCCAAAACAAGCCTCAATATCATTACGTCGTAAAAAAGTTGATAGCTTAATTGGATATCATATTGATTCTCAGCGTATTATGGACATATTAGTAAGACTTGGCTGTGAAGTTATCGCAAAAGGTAATGTCTGGCAAGTTAAAGCACCTAGCTGGCGGTTCGATATTCAAATTGAAGAAGATCTTATCGAAGAAATTGCTCGTATTTATGGATATAATAACATTCCAAACCAAAATATTAATGTTGAATTAGTAATGAAACCTAATTCTGAAACTAATATTTCAGGTAACAGATTTAAAGATTTGTTAGTTGATAGAGGTTATCAAGAAGCAGTTACATATAGCTTTGTTGATCCTAAAATTCAAGCATTATTGCATCCAAAACAAGACGCGATTATTTTGCCTAACCCTATTTCAAGCGAAATGTCAACGATGCGTTTGTCACTATGGTCAGGTTTATTAGATGCTGTTATCTATAATCAAAACCGACAACAACAACGTATTCGTTTATTTGAAACAGGGCTAAGATTTGTGCCAGATAATAAAAGTGAATATGGTGTTAAACAGGAGTTAATGCTTTCTGGGATCATAACTGGTAGTGTTTGTGATGAACATTGGGCAATAAAAAAACAATATGTTGATTTTTTTGATTTAAAAGGTGATGTTGAGTCAATTTTAGCAATATCGGGTATTAATGACAATGTTCAGTTTAAGAAATCAGATAATCCTGCGTTACATCCAGGTCAAAGTGCTTCTATCTATATTAAAAATGAGTTAGTGGGTTATTTGGGCATTTTACATCCAGAGATTGAAAAGAAACTAGGTTTAAATAGCAAAGCGCTTGTTTTTGAACTTATTTTAGATAAAATTAGCACTAAGAAAATTCCTTTAGCTCAAGATATTTCAAAGTATCCGGCGAATCGTCGTGATATAGCGATTATTGTTGATAGTAATATTGATGCAGCGGATATTCTTAACACTTGTAAAAATACAGGTGGTGAACAGTTAGTAGATGTTAATTTATTTGACATATATCAAGGTGATAACATTAAAGAAGGTCAAAAAAGTTTAGCTATCAGTTTGATATTACAAGATAAAACACGTACACTAGCAGACGAAGACATAAATCATATTGTAAATCAGTGCATCACTGCTTTACAAAGTCGTTTTAAAGCATTATTAAGAGAATAATAATTATGACATTAACTAAAGCTGATATTGCAGAGCGTCTAACCGACAAACTGAATATAGATAGACAAGAGTCAAAAATTCTTGTTGAACTTTTCTTCGAAGAGATTAGAGTTGCCTTAGAAAAAGGTGAAACAGTAAAATTATCAGGTTTTGGCAATTTTACTATTCGAGATAAGAGCTCTCGTCCAGGAAGAAACCCGAAAACAGGTGAAAATGTTGATATTACGGCTCGCCGAGTAGTAACATTTCGACCGGGTATTAAGTTTAGAGAACGTATTGAGCAAAATTTAAGAGCCTAATTAACGTTTTTAATCTTACTTTTTAAGCACTGGAATTTTCCGGTGCTTTATTATTTGTGGTTCGAAATCCTCCCACATAAAAAAACTAAGGAACACCATGAACAATCAATTCAACCCTACCTTATTAGGTGATAATTCTGTCTGTTATCCACAAAATTATAACCCTAGCATCTTAGAAACATTTAATAACAAACATGCCAATAATGATTATTTTGTAAAGTTTAATTGTCCCGAATTTACTAGTCTTTGTCCTATTACAGGTCAACCTGATTTCGCAATTATTTATATTAGTTATATTCCAGATATCAAAATGGTTGAAAGTAAGTCATTAAAGCTTTATCTATTTAGCTTTCGTAACCATGGCGATTTTCATGAAGATTGTATTAATATAATTATGAAAGACTTAATCCATCTAATGGATCCTAAATACATTGAAGTTTGGGGTAAGTTTATGCCTAGAGGCGGGATTTCAATCGATCCTTATGTTAATTATGGCAAGCCGGATACAAAATGGCAAAATATTGCGTTTAATCGCCTTGCAAATCATGATCTTTATCCTGAGAAAATAGATAATCGTTGAGATTTTAAAATTCTAATAATAAGTGATGATACAATGGAAAAACAAAGAAAAGCACTCGTTATTTTTTCCGGTGGACAAGATTCAACAACATGTTTAGTTCAAGCAATCAAACAATATGGCGTTGCAAATATAAAGGCGATTAGCTTTGATTATGGACAACGCCATAAGATTGAGTTGAATAAAGCTGAATTTATTGCTCAAGATTTGGGGATTGAGCAAATTGTTATTAATACTTCAGTTATTCAGCAAATAACAACTAATGCTTTAATTAATCCATCGATTGCTGTTGACGTTGTCAAAAATGATAAAAAATATCCAAATACGTTTGTCGATGGACGTAATGCTCTATTTTTGTTATTAGCTGGATGCTACGCTAAACAACAAGAAATTAAGGATATTATTATTGGTGTTTGTGAAACCGATTATAGTGGTTATCCAGATTGCCGCGATATTTTTATAAAATCAATCAATGTTACGATGAATTTAGCGATGGATTATTCATTTAATATTATCACACCTTTGATGTATTTGACTAAATCACAAACTTGGGCATTAGCTGATGAGCTTGGTTATTTGGATTACATTAGAGAAAATACTCATACTTGCTATAATGGTTGTATTGATGGCTGCGGTGAGTGTCAAAGTTGTATTTTACGCGAAAAAGGGCTAGAGGAATATTTGCAGCAGAAAAATAGCTAATAATATTTTTATTTAAGGGTTCCCTAACCCCGTTTATTATTAAAAAGGAACAGTTATGTTTTTATTTACGCTAAAACAACAGCGAAATTCGTTATATCAATTAGCTTTTTTCCATATCTTGATAATTGCTTCGAGCAATTATTTAGTACAAATTCCTTTATCTATTATGGGATTTCATTCCACTTGGGGAGCATTTACTTTTCCATTCATATTCTTGACGACGGATTTAACCATTAGAATATTTGGAGCTAATTTAGCTAGGAAAATTATATTTGTAGTCATGTTGCCTGCATTATTACTCTCTTATGTAATATCTGTACTCTTCTTTGATGGGCATTGGATGGGATTAAGTTCGCTTAGCCATCTCAATTTATTCATTTTTAGAATTGCCTTAGCGAGTTTTTCAGCTTATTTAGTTGGGCAATTAATTGATATTACCGTTTTTAATTATTTAAGACAAAATAGTAAATGGTGGGTTGCACCAACTGCGGCTGCTATTGTAGGTAATATGATTGATACTTTTATTTTTTTTAGTATCGCTTTTTATCGAAGTGATGATGTTTTTATGTCGACAAATTGGGTTGAAATAGCAACGATCGATTATGGTTTTAAATTATTGATATGTGGATTGTTTTTTCTACCATTATACGGAGTATTACTGAATATTTTGCTAAATAATTTATTGAAGAAAAAGAATTTTATAAAATAAAATGGCGCTAAATGCGCCAAGTTTAATTAAAAAATTTAAGAAAATTAATTAACTCATGCCATATTGTTTTAATTTTTTACGTAATGTTCCACGATTGATACCAAGCATATTTGATGCTCGAGTTTGATTTCCTCGTGTATACTGCATTACCATATCAAGAAATGGTTGCTCAACTTCAGCTAAAACAAGTTCATAAAGATCGGTAGGATCTTGACCATTTAACTGTGATAAATAATTTCTTAATGCTTGCTTGACTGAATCTCTCAACGGTTTTTGAGTGATCTGTTCTTGAGAATTTACCGTTGTAAATTTTAAAGCTTCAGCTGTAACACGAATCTCTGACATAGTATTTTTAACTCTTAACTGTAATTGTACAAAAAAATGCCTCTAGTGCATCAATCTGCTGAGTAGCATGATTAATCGCACTAAATAAGCGCCTAAAATGATCACTATTAATATAATTTTGGGTATACCAAAATACATGTTTTCTAGCGATCAGCAATCCTTTTTTTTCACCATAGAATTGATGAATAGATTTTATGTGCTGTAAAACAATCTGTTTTACTTCATCGATATTTTTCTCGGGTTTTAACGATTTATTTTCTAAATAAAACCCAATATCTTCAAAAATCCACGGTTTTCCTTGAGCGGCTCTTCCGATCATTATTGCATCGGCGTTAGTATATTTTAAAACTTCATTAGCCTTTTCAGGGCAAGTTATATCACCATTTGCAATAACTGGTATAGTAATATTTTTTTTTACTTCTTTTATTGAATCATATTCAGCTAAACCCTTAAATAGACATTCTCGAGTTCGACCATGAATAGTAATCGCTTTTATACCACATCTTTGGGCGATTTGTGCGATTTCTATACAATTTTTATGTGCTTTATCCCATCCAGTCCGTATTTTCAATGTTACAGGAACATTAACGGCTTGTACTACATTAAGTAAAATTTGTTCCACTAAATTAGGGTATTGTAATAATGCAGATCCTGCTAATTTTTTATTTACTTTCTTTGCTGGGCAGCCCATATTTATATCAATCAGTTCTGCACCATGTATTACATTAAGTTCAGCTGTTTTAGCCATTTCATCAGGGTCGCTACCCACAATTTGTACAGCTTTAATACCAAGCTCATGTTTACTTGCCATTTTTTGTAATGATTGCTCTGTATGCCATATTTGTTCATTAGCTAAAAACATTTCAGAAAATGCAAGACCTGCACCAAATTGATAGCATAATGAACGAAACGGTAAATCAGAGATTCCAGCCATTGGCGCTGCAATCAAACGATTTTTAATATTTAAATGACCGATATTAAATGACTTAGATAACACATGTCCATCCTTCTACAAGGGCGTGTATATTACGCATTTTTTCCCCTGCTGAAAAGAGAAAAATAAAAATTATTATGTTAGTTATAAAATTAAATAGTAATTCATACTTGTATTGCGTTCTTATATCAAAAATTGGCAATGTATTCAAAGCGTTTATTTATCATCTTTTGTTAGCTATTATAAGATGGAAACAATTAATAATTTATCTAATTATGGATATGATTATGCTATCTTTTGTTTTTATTCTATAATTAATGGAAAAGTTAGACTAAATTGTTTAATGTTATTTGTTATAAAATAATGGTAATAATAATGAAATTTGAACAGATCCCAGTTATTGCAGTTGACGGACCAAGTGGTGTAGGAAAAGGGACATTGTGTGTGTCACTTGCTAAATATTTAAAATGGCACCTGTTGGATTCAGGTGCGATTTACCGTGTTTTAGCATTGTCAGCACTAAACAATCATATCTTATTAGATGATGAAGCAGAATTGGTAAAACATGCTTTAAGTTTACCCCTTGAATTTAATACGATAGAAACAGAGGTAAATGTTTTACTCGAAAATATTGATGTTTCAATAGCTATACGTACCCAACAAATTGCCGAAGCTGCATCAAAAATTGCATCATTACAAAATGTTAGAGAAGCACTATTAAAAAGGCAACGTGATTTTAGGATTGCACCAGGGTTAGTTGCTGACGGTCGAGATATGGGAACCGTTGTCTTTACAGATGCACCGGTTAAAATTTTCCTTGATGCTAGTGCGCAAGCTAGGGCGGAAAGAAGAATGAAACAGTTGCAAGAAAAGGGAATTTGTGTTAAATTCGGCGAAATTTTACAAGAGATTATTGAACGTGATAATCGGGATCGTAATAGAACCGTTGCGCCACTTAGGCCTGCCGCGGATGCTTTTATTATTGACTCTACCTCTTTAAAAATAGAAGAGGTGTTTGATCAAGCATTAACTTTTGTAAGAAGTAAAATCAATTTTTAAGCTTTACTATAGGATGTAGTGAAGTATTTTAAACAACCCCCGTTAGGCATGATGCTAAATGGACGTTAATCTTAATTAAAGTAAATAAATATGACTGAATCTTTTGCTCAACTCTTTGAAGAGTCTTTAAATCAACTTGATACTCGTTCTGGTAATATGATCCGTGGTACGGTCGTTTCTATCGATAAAGACGTTGTACTAGTTGATGCTGGTTTAAAATCTGAATCAGCAATTCCGGTAGAGCAGTTTAAAAATGCACAAGGCGAATTAGAAGTTAAAGTTGGCGACGAAGTTGATGTTGTCCTTGATTCTATTGAAGATGGTTTTGGTGAAACAATTTTATCTCGTGAAAAAGCGAAACGTCATGAAGCGTGGCTTACACTAGAAAAAGCTGTTGAAGATGCAGCAACTGTACTAGGTATCATCAATGGTAAAGTAAAAGGCGGCTTCACAGTTGATCTTAATGGTGTTCGTGCTTTCCTTCCTGGTTCACTTGTTGATGTACGTCCATTACGTGATACATCACACATTGAGAATCGTGAAATCGAACTTAAAGTTATTAAATTAGATCAAAAACGCAATAATGTTGTCGTTTCTCGTCGTGCTGTCATTGAATCAGAAAATAGTGCAGAACGTGAACAACTTCTTGAAACTCTACAAGAAGGTTCGGAAGTTAAAGGTGTTATTAAAAATCTTACTGACTACGGCGCTTTTGTTGATCTTGGTGGTGTTGACGGTTTACTTCATATCACTGATATGGCTTGGAAACGTGTTAAACATCCAAGCGAAGTTGTTGATGTTGGACAAGAGATTCTAGTTAAAGTATTAAAATTTGATCGAGATCGTTCACGTGTGTCTCTTGGTTTAAAACAATTAGGTGAAGATCCTTGGGTTTCAATCGCTAAACGTTACCCTGAAGGTACAAAAGTTTCTGGTAAAGTGACTAATCTTACTGATTATGGTTGTTTTGTTGAAATTGAAACTGGTGTTGAAGGATTAGTTCACGTTTCTGAAATGGATTGGACTAATAAGAATATTCATCCATCAAAAGTTGTTAGTCTTGGTGATGTTGTTGAAGTTGTTGTGCTTGAAATCGATGAAGAACGTCGTCGTATTTCATTAGGCCTTAAACAATGTAAAGCTAATCCATGGTTACAATTTGCTGAATCACACAATAAAAATGATAAAGTTAGTGGTAAAATCAAGTCTATTACTGATTTCGGTATCTTTATCGGTTTAGACGGCGGAATCGACGGTTTAGTTCATCTTTCTGATATCTCTTGGAATGTTCCAGGTGAAGAAGCTGTAAAAGCATATAAGAAAGGCGATGATATCGAAGCTGTTGTGTTACAAGTTGATGCAGAGCGTGAGCGTATTTCTTTAGGTGTTAAACAACTTGAAGAAGATCCATTTAATAGTTTTGCTGGTAACTATAAAAAAGGCATGATTATTAAAGGTAAAGTAACGACAGTTGATGCTAAAGGTGCAACAATTGAAATCGCTGATGGTGTTGATGGCTATTTGAAAGCTCAAGATCTTGCTCGTGAGCGAATTGAAGATGCGACAACAGTATTAAATGTTGGCGATGAAGTTGAAGCTAAAATTGTTAATATTGATCGTAAAACTCGTGCTATTACTTTATCTGTTAAAGCCAAAGATGAAGCTGATGAAAAAGAAGCTTTAGCAGCAGTAAATAATAACACACCAGCACAAGATGATTCATCATTCTCTAATGCAATGGCTGAAGCATTCAAAGCTGCATCTAAGTCAGAGTAATCTTTTAGTGAGATAACACTACTTATTGTACTAAAAAGTAAAAGAGGGCTAGCCCTCTTTTACTTTTGGAATAAAATAGGTAGAATATTATTATCATAATGATTAGCTTTACTAAATTATATAAAAAGAAAAAAAAGGAGCGCTCATGAATAGATCTGATCTGACTGAAAAAATAGCGAATTGGAGAACACATCTTCCAGTTCAACTAGTTGATGAAGTAGTACGAGATATCATTGAACAAATAACATCCGCAATGGAACAAAATGATCGTGTTGAGATTAGAGGGTTTGGTAGTTTTGCATTAAATTATCGGGCTCCACGTAAAGCGAGAAATCCGCGGACTGGTGGACAAGTTGAGGTCAAACAAAAATATATTCCTCATTTTAAACCAGGAAAAGAGTTAAGAGAACGTGTTAATAGCGATAAGTAACAACATTTTCTATTAATAATTTATAATAAGTACTTTTAAATAAAAGTACTTATTTATTAGATGTTCATTCCTAATTATTAAAAATATTATTAAACTTCCTCAATATAAATCTTTCAATTAAAACACATTGTGTTTATCAAATCATATCTAATTAATCATTCATTTTTATAATGAGATATTGTCAAATTACTCAATTAGTGTTAAAACATTGTGTTTATTAGATTAATTACTAGAGTTATATATTCGATGAACTTAAAGCAACTCAAATATTTTCAAATACTTGCCAAAAATCAACATTATACCTATACCTCTGAATATTTTTCTATTAGTCAGCCAAGTTTAAGTCATGCAATTGCTGAGTTAGAAAAAGAAGTTGGGATTAAACTTTTTCAAAAGAAAGGTCGAAATGTTGAATTAACTAAAGAAGGTGAGCAGTACTTAATCTATGTTAATCAGGCATTATTATCTTTAAATGAAGGAGAGCAATTCGTTAAAGAATTAACCAGCATTTCTCGTGGTCATATCCGGCTTGCTTTTGTTTATTCATTAAGTATGAATTACGTACCTAAGATAATTCAATCATTTACTGCATTACCTCAATATCAAAATATCTCTTTCTCATTTTATGAAGATTTAAGTCGTAATATTGTTCAAGAGCTAAAAAGTAAACGTTATGATATTGGTCTTTGCTCTTATCTACACAATGATCCAGAAATCGAATTCACTCGTTTGGCGAAGCAAGAGATTGTATTTATTATTTCTAATGATAATCCTTTATCTAAACGTAAGAAAATTGACTTAAAAGATATTGTTGATGAGCCTGTCATTTTATATACAGAGCGCAGTGGTATGCGTGGTTATTTAGATAACATGATAGATGAATCTGGTATAATATTGACAAATGTTGTTAGCCGAGTAGAAAGCGAAAACGCAATGATAGGACTCGTTTCAATTAATTTTGGTATCGGTATGATGGTTAGAGTGCCCGTTCCTAAAGAAGCTAATGTATCATTAATTCCAATGAATAAGAACCGACAAAAGCGTGATATTTATGTTGCAACAGTTAAGAACCGGCCATTAATGCCTGTTGCACAAAAATTTTATCGATTTTTAACACAATATTGTGGTGATAGTTTTTTTAATATATAACAAGCTATATTATTTAGAAAAATTTATTTATTTTTAAGCGTATATTTAATACGTCATATATAAAAAGGAGATTTTGTATGAGTCAATTTAAGCCGTATAGTATTTATGGGATCATTGGTTATCCATTAGGTCAAACACTTAGCCCTCTTATTCATACCACTTCTTTTAATGAACAAAATATTCCAGCTGTATTAGTTGCGTGGCCAACGCCTCCAGAACAAGTTGAAAATTTTGTTAAATCAGTAAGATTACTCAATATTAGAGGTTGCTGTGTAACGATACCACACAAACAAACAGTTATTCCTTTTCTCGATAAAGTAACAGATCGAGTAAAAAAAGTAGGGGCAGCAAACTTAATTTATTGGGATGGAGATAAATTATGTGGAGATAACACTGATGTAAAAGGTTTTATGGATCCCATAGAAAAAGATCCATTACCTAAAGAGTACCAAAAAGTATTGTTACTAGGCGCTGGTGGCGCAGCAAGAGCAGCGGTGGTTGGCTTACAGCTTCTAGGTTATACCGATATAACTATTACTGATATTGTCGATAATTTACCTAAATCTTTGGCCGACGAGTTCAATTTAAAAACTGTTCCCTGGAGTGAGCGAGGTAATGTAGATGCTCAAATAATTATTAACTCGACGCCATTAGGAATGCTAGGTAAATACGAAAATGAAACCCCATACGATGCGGAATGGTTTAAAGGTAAAGGTATCGCTTATGACATTGTTTACACACCTTATTATACTCGCTTCCGTTTAGATGCAGAACAAGCCGGATGGAAATCAATTTCTGGTCGCGAAATGTTTATTGGTCAAGCAAATGAGCAGTATAAAATTTGGACGGGTAATGATCTATCAGATAAAGCAAAACAAGCAGTTATTGATGCTTTAGCGGGTAAATAAATTTGTTTACAATTTATCTATGTATAAATTTACAATAAGTATTAATTAAAGGATCTACTGTGGCTATTATTAGTCACTCTAAGTAAGTTGGAGAATATGTTATGACTCATATTGAATTACAAGCATATCGTCGTTATTTTATGCTTAAAGTCTCGGAAGCAAGTCAATATATAGGTAATACTACTGTAGAAATTTGGCATGATTGGGAACAAGGTAAGATTGCTATTCCAGCTAAAGTGATAAAGGAAATGGAAAATCTTAAGGCCTTGAGACAAAATAAAATTGCAGCAATTATTGCTGATATTAATAATCGAATTGGTAGCAATAATATCCGTTATTTTTTAACTTTTGCCGATTTTCAAAAAATAAATCCGACTCTTTCTATAATTGATTGGCGTATACATCAATCGATTG
The DNA here is from genome assembly GCA_036251935.1 of Orbaceae bacterium lpD04. NCBI lineage: Bacteria > Pseudomonadati > Pseudomonadota > Gammaproteobacteria > Orbales > Orbaceae > Orbus > Orbus wheelerorum. Next base: position 1,075,572 of record CP133967.1, read on the forward strand.
CAACTGAACTCTACTTTAAAGGGTTAGAAAAATTGTGCTAATTAGTTGTCTGTTTCATTAATTTTAGATGAAGGGTACTCTTTGAGTACCTTATTTTTATAGTTTAGTGTAAATTTATATTTACAACATGATTATTTATCATCATGATAAATAACACTATTTTATGCATTCTAAATTGAGTGTAAATATTAGTTGCAATTCTCTTTATTATGAATAATATGATCATACTATTTGTTAATTTTCTGAGATATAAGCCATGAATAAAACTATTTATTTAGTCGGCGCGAGAGCGGCTGGTAAAACAACAATGGGTAGACTACTTGCGGAAAAATTAAATTACTCTTTTGTTGACACTGATGTCTATTTACTTGAATCAACTAAACGCACTGTTGCTGAGATTGTAGAAAAAGAAGGCTGGGATGGTTTTAGAGCAAAAGAAAGTCAGGTACTTAAGGATGTGACAACCCCGTGCCGTGTGATTGCCACCGGAGGTGGTATGATATTGGCTGATCATAATCGTGAGTTTATGCAAAAAAGGGGAATTGTATTTTTTCTTTCAGCACCAGCCAAAGTATTAGCCTCTCGATTAATGGCAGATCCAAATGTAGCACAACGCCCTTCATTAACTGGTTTATCAATTGTTGATGAAATGGAGAAAGTATTATCAGATCGTCACCATTTATATATCGATTCAGCAAGCCATGTGATCAATGTTGATTGCGAAGAAATGAATATTTTAAGCCAAATGCTTGATGCATTAAATATCGATTAATTTTTATGTATTGTTATTAAATTAATCGAATTTATTTATAGAATAATGTCGAATTATCTTGTTTTTTTATTAAAAAGCCAATTATTGGCTTTTTTTTTGAGCAAAAATACTCTTTATGAATGTCTTTCTCTTTGAGAATCAGCTGATACAAGTTAATATTATTCCAATGAAATTTTGAACTTTAATTTATTATGGGGTATTTGTAATGGCTAGTAACAGTAGTTCTTATACTATTGCAGGCTCTATTTATGCAAATTATATAATTCAAAGTATTGCTTTGATAGTAATTATGCAATTTTCAATAGAGCTATCAACTCAGCTTAACACTGATTTAATTGGTGTTGGCTATGTCGCTTCAGGAATTGGATTTGGTAAAATATTTTTAATGTTTATTAGTGGTATGCTTTCTGATAGGTTTGGACGTAAACCATTTATATATATCGGAATGTCCTGTTATGGGATCTTTTTTATCGGTATGTTATTTTGCCATAATATCCATATCGCTTTTTTATTAGCAATTTTTATTGGTGCTGGTAACTCGTTTTTAGATACAGGCTCAATGCCCGCATTAACAGAATGTTTTCCTTGTTCTGCAGGAACTGCAAGTGTTTTAATTAAATCTTTTATATCAATTGGAACATTAATTCTGCCTTTTATTGTAACGTTTTTTCATGATGCTAATATTTGGTATGGCTTCGCATTTATTGGTTTCACTATCTATTTATTTATTAATTCATTATTACTTGCACCTAGAAAATTTCCGTCCAAGAACACCGTTATTTGTGGCAATGTCGGTACTAGCAACTACTTTATAGGTAAACCTAATATTTGGTTCGAAGGAGTATGCTTGATTCTTATGGGATTTACGACTACAGCAACTTTCATTATTATTCTTCAATGGCTTCCATCTATTGCTGAAAAAGGTATTGGAATGGATCCTATTAAGTCAAAACAGTTAATTAGTTATTACAGTACAGCATCTATTGTATCTGTGTTTATTACTGCCTACGTGGTTAAGAAAATCTTAAAGCCAATTTATTGTATTATCATCTTACCTATTTTTTCTGCAGCTATATTATTATTATTTTTATTTCATCTTACACCTACAATGAGTTTAATTGTCGCTATTGGTATGGGACTTACTGCTGCTGGTGGTGTCTTACAGTTAACTTTAGTTGTTATGCAACAATTATTTCCTGATAAAAAGGGGTTTGCTGTTGGTACGGTATACACATTAAGTGGTTTATCATTTGTTATCATCCCTCTAGTGGTCCCTAAACTTGCAATTACAAATATAAGTTACGCAATATTGGTAGACTTAGCTATGGCATTATCAAGTGTTGTATTAGGTTTGATTGTCTATTCTCGTTTCAGAAAAGTAGTTGATATTAATAAGATTTAAAAATAGTTTAATTGAGTAGTATATTATTTCTATTTTTTAATGATATCAGGGCATTTTGCCCTGATTTTTCATATATGAAATAAGATATTTTCTTCACAAACTTAACTTATATTGAATCTCTCTTTATATTGCTGAAAAGCTCAATTTTATAATAACCTTGAAATTCGACATTAAATAAAAATGGCGCTAAATAGCGCCTTAAAGATCAAAAATCATTTTAATAAGCTTTATTTTTCGGTAGTTCAAAAATTTTGTGATAACGTGCAATAATGACTAGTGCAAGTACCGCACCAATAACGGCAATAAAGCCATCAAATAGAATAATATTAGCAATACTTGTTTTAGATATAATTCCAGTAAATACAGGGATCGAGAATGTTGCTAGGCTTGATGATGTAAAGAAAATGCCTAGCACTCGTCCTTTTCCTTCAGGGTAAAACTCTGCCATGGTTGTAAGTGCTAGTTGTAACACCCCTCCAGCTGCGGTAAAACCTAAAATAAACCCGCCAATCATACATAATATTGGTGATGGGAAAAAATAAAGAACAAATAACATAATTGCCGATAACATTGGATAAACAAATACAACATAGACGGGCCTAATCCAACTTTTTACTAAAATGGAAGTTAAAATTACGCTAGCTAGTGTACCTATTGCATAATAACTAATGGTTTGTGCTGCTGCGGATTCAGTCATATGGGCTACCGATGATGAAAATTTAGGCAACCAAATGGAGACAAGATAAAAAGTAGCTGTCGAGGTGTAACCAATAATAATAAAGCATACTCCTTCGATCCAAAAATTTGCTTTTTGTTTTAATTTGGGTAAAGGTAATGAATCTTCAGCGAGTACAGCATCATTGACTTCATCGGCAATAGGCTGTTTATGATTTGGAAATTTCATTTTTAATACGACGAGTGCATTTATCGCTAAAATTAAGATACAAAAAAAGAATGACCAACCGTAATAAGCATTTGTTGCAATAATAATTGTCATGACAATTGGTAATACAAATTGACCGCCAGCAATTGCTGCTTTGGTTAAAATTGATGCAGTGCCTGTAGCTTTGGGAAATGACTCCATTAATGCGGGATATGTTCCGGCATCTAATGTTGAGTTAGCAATACCACCAAGAATGGCAAAGATAAATGCAACTTGTAGACTTGGGCTAATTAAGATCCCAAGTAAAAAGCCAATATAAAATAATCCACCTAAAAATACAAACGGTTTACGTCCAAATTTATCTGATAATGTACCCATTACAAATAATACTAATAATCGGCCAATTCCTAAACCAGAAATAACAAAAGCTATTCCTGCCGTATCAGTATTTAGCTGTTTTGTTAGGTAACTCATATTTTGTGCAAGAATAATTGCTCCCATACCATGAACAAAGTAATTCATATATAGGCAAATCGAAGTCCAAATATATTTGTTTTTCATTGTGTACCCTTTTGATAATGTTAATTCATAGAATATTTCTTTATATTTTAGCTAATTAATTATTATTTTCTATTTATATTTTAATTAAATATATAACGTAATGAATTTATTTGTTATTTAGGTTTTTTTATTAAATGTATTTATATTATTAGATAGTGATTTATAGATAGTCGATACTAGATTTGACAAATAAATAACTTCAATACACTTTGTTTAAGTAATTATTTATTTTTTTCTAAGTGATAATTATTTACAATAAAAACCTATTTTATTGATTAATAAGTGTTTAAGTATTTTTCTTTATCATTTAATATACCTTTTCATATTTATTTATAAAAAAATTAAATTAAAATAACATAATTTATAGATAAATTTGTTTTTATGCTTTAAATTATAGCGAGTATTTTTTAAGATTATAAATATTTCATTTTTAATTTTTAGGAGCACAAATTATGTCAACTGAACGTCCAATTGGTCTTGCTGCTTTGACTGTATTAGATGTATCTCCAGCAAATCAAGTTATTGTCGCTGCAGAAGCTGGTTATACTCATGTCGGCTTACGTTTAATTCCTGCCACACCTACTGAACCCGTTTATGCTACAGTTGGAGATACTCCGTTAATTCGAGAGGTAGAACGTCGATTAAAAGAAACAGGTATTAAGGTTTTAGATATTGAAATTTTTCGCTTAAAACCAGAAACAAGAGTAATTAATTTTTTACCTGTTTTAGAAACAGGTGCACGCTTAGGAGCCAGTCAAGTTCTACTTGCAGGTAATGATCCAGATCCTAATCGCCTAGCAGATAATTTTGCAAAATTATGTGAAATAGCAGCACCGTTAGGTATTGCAATTAATATCGAGCCTATGCCTTGGACTGATATACCAACAGTTAATTCTGGCGTAGAATTACTTAAGTCTGCAAATCAAAGTAATCAGGGAATGATTATAGACCCTTTACATTTTGATCGTGGCGCCAATACATTAGAAGATTTAAATAAAGTACCCAAAGATTGTTGGCGATATATGCAGTTATGTGATGGTACAAAGGAAAAACCTAAAGATACTGAAGGTTTATTATATCAAGCACGTAACTACCGATTATCTCCGGGACGAGGTGGTATAGATTTAGTCTCATTATTAAAAGCATTACCAGAAATGCCAATTTCTATTGAATGTTGTAATGATGAGTTTGCTTTACGAAAATCACCGATTGAGCGGGCTAAAATGTACATAGATGACGCTAAAGAATTACTTAGAAAAATTACAGAATCTTAATTATTTAATAGAGGAAAGTATATGAGAGAAAATATTGATGGCCATTTTTTATTGATTGGATTAATGGCTTATCCTATCCGGCACAGCTTGTCACCTAAAATGCAAAATATTATTTATTCAAAGCTAGATGTGCCTTATGTTTATTTAGCGTTTGAAGTAACACAAGATAAGTTAGCTGACGCAGTTAAAGGTTTACGTGCATTAGGTTTACGTGGTAGCGCTGTTTCTATGCCAAATAAACAATTAGTATGCAAATATATTGATAAACTTACTCCAGCTGTTGAATTAATTGGTGCATGTAACACTATTTCAAATGATGATGGTGTATTAACCGGCTATAACACTGATGGTATGGGATATATGCGTTCTTTGAAAGAAGCTGGTGTGAATGTTATTGGAAAAAAAATGACGCTACTTGGTGGTGGTGGTGCAGCAAGTGCTATTGCGGTTCAAGCTGCATTAGATGGTGTTAAGGAAATTTCAATTTTTAATCAGAAAGATGATTGCTATGAAAAAATTAATGAAATAGCTAATCGCATTAACGAAAAAACAGATTGTAAAGCAACAGTTCAGGATTTAAACGATACAGAATTATTACGCAATGAAATCGCAGAAAGCGCTGTGCTTTGTAATGCAACTGGTGTGGGTATGAAGCCACTAGAAGGACAAAGTATAATCACTGATCCGACGATGCTAAGAAAAGATCTTGTTGTTACTGACTGTATATATAGCCCAAGAAAAACCAAACTACTAGAAATAGCTGAAGGCCAAGGCTGTAAAATATTAAACGGTATTGGTATGATGTTATGGCAGGGGCATGCACAAATCAAGATATGGACAGGTCAAGATGCTCCAATTGATTATGTGAAAGAAAAAATGGGTTTTAATGATTAATTTCATTAGATCAAAAGTCTATATCCTATGTAAGAATAAAATTAAAAATTTGGTGATTAAATGACGACGATTACAGTAAAAGGTTTGAATATTGGTATTGGTGCACCCAAAATTATTGTACCAATTGTGAGTAAAACAGAACAAGACTTAATTGATGAAGTTGAGTTATTAAAAGACATTGATTTTGATATATTAGAATGGCGAGTTGACCATTTTAATTATGTCGATGATATTGAAAAAGTAAAACAAGCGGCAAGTAAAATTAATCGTATTATTGGTCATAAACCAATCTTATTTACTTTCCGAACGGCAAATGAAGGCGGTGTTTTTCCAGCATCAGTCGAGTTTTATCTGGATCTAAATAAAAAGATGATCACTAGTGGATTTATTGATTTTGTGGATATTGAAGTATTTACAGGAGATAATTATGTTAAAGATATTATCGCTTTGGCTCATCAAAATAACGTGCTAGTTATTACATCAAATCACGATTTTGATAAGACGCCAAGTAAAAGTGACATTATTTATCGTTTACGTAAAATGCAAGATTTAGGTGCAGATATTCCAAAAATTGCGGTCATGCCCCGTTCTATAGATGATGTACTTACATTATTGTCTGCCACCGCTGAAATGAAAGAAAAATACGCGAAAAAACCTTTAATTACCATGTCGATGGCTGGAAAAGGAGCTATTAGCCGAGTTGCTGGTGAGACGTTTGGTTCTGATTTAACATTTGGAGCTGCAAAAAATGCCTCTGCGCCCGGACAGTTAGATGTTAAAGAGCTAAGGTATATATTAAACGTATTACATCGAAGTATATCTTAATTGTTTTATTAAAGTGCGGTTTTATTTTGCTATGTATAATTTAGGAGTTTTGTAAATGAATAATAATTGGTTAGGCTTAGAGGGTGATGTTTGTGTTATTACTGGTGCAGTAGGTGGTATGGGTGCTGAGATCTGTAAGGAGTTTGCGAAACAAAAAGCTAACCTAGTTTTAATTGATCTAGATGCGGTAAAGTGTCAGGAATATGCGGATAAATTAGCTAATGAATATGGTATTAAAGCAATAGGACTTGCATGCAATACGACAGATGAAAAAAGTGTAGATGCTGCTGTTGCTACTGTTAAAAATGAATTTGGTCGATGTGATGTATTAATTAATACTGCCGCTATTCTTCGTTTTTGCCCATTAGAAGATTTGCCTCTCGATGAATGGAATTTGACGATTAATGTTAATATGACTGGATATTTCTTAATGTCGCAACGTTTTGGTCGATTAATGATTGAACAAAAATCAGGCCGTATGGTTCACATTTCAACAGTGGCTTCACATACACCTGAGACATACAGTGGCGCTTATAGTTCAACTAAAGCCGCTATTTCTATGTTATCAAAACAAATAGCAGCAGAGTGGGGCCAATTTGGTGTACGTAGTAATGCGATATGTCCGTGTTTTGTAAAAACACCATTATCTAAAAAATTCTATGAAGATAAGGAAGTTGAAGAAGGGCGTACACGCATGATTGCTAGCCGCCGTATTGGTGAGACAATTGATATTGCTAATGCCGTATTATACCTTGCAAGTAAACGTTCTGATTATTCTAATGGTACAGAATTAGTTGTTGATGGTGGTTACGAAGTCATGCTTGGTGATTTAGCGCCAAGACCTGGTGGACGTAGACAATTTGCCATTAATCACCGAGCTTCTTCTAGCAAATAATCAAGTATAAATTTTATTAATGCCACTATTTTAGTGGCATTTTTTTATTCAAATTTTCTATAAAAAAAGTTAATTATTTATCATCTAATAATGATTTTTAATTTTAGCAATTTTTTTAAAATCATGAAGTTAATTTTTATTGTGACGATTTTTAATGATTAATTTCCATGAATTTTAATTTAAAATATTTTAATCTATTATTTCTCTTATTTTTTTATTTTGTTTTTTATTTGAAGTAACTTATTGATACATAAGTAAATAATTTTATATCTTGCATGTTTCCCTTCGTTATTCATAGTTAATATGAATTAATTTCTTTTAAAATAAAGAATATTTTTATTGATAATTGGTATATAATATTTTTAATCGAATATCAATTTCAAATTAAAACTAGATACAAGTGAAGTCTTGTAGCAGGATATGAGGGAGTAACATGAGCGATTTTTCTGCAATATTTCAACCAATAACTATTAAACGTACGACAATTCGAAATCGAATTGTAATGCCTCCAATCGGGACTAATTTTGCTACTTTAAGTGGTGAATTTGTTGATGACCATTTGCAATATTATGAACAACGAGCAAAAGGAGGCACAGGCCTTATTATCTTAGAAAATGTCTGTATCGATTATCCGTATGGAACGAATGGCACAACACAATTAAGAATTGATAACGATCAATACATTCCTGGGTTTTATCGTTTTACCGAACGTATGCATAAACATGGTGCAACAGTCGCAGTACAAATTAACCATGCTGGCGCATCAGCTTATTTTGGGCGCTTGAATGGTTTACAGCCAATTTCATCGTCAAATGTACCGTCTAAAACTGGTGGTAATGCGCCAAGGCCTATGTCTGTAGATGAAATTCTTTATGTTGTAAAGCAGTATGGTTTGGCTGCATCAAGGGTACAACGAGCAGGATTTGATGCAGTCGAAATTCACGCAGGTCATTCATATTTACTTAGTCAATTTTTATCACCATTATTCAATAAACGAACCGATGAATTTGGTGGTAGTGTAGAAAATCGCTCAAGAATTGTCAGAATGGTGATTGACGAAATTCGTAAAAATGTTGGTCCAAATTTTTTAATCATGCTGCGAGTAAGCGCAGATGATTTTATTGAAGGTGGTAATAGTTTAGCCGATACGCTAGAAGTACTTGAATATTTAAATGATCAAGTCGATATCTTTGATGTATCAGCAGCTCAAAACGATACTTTATTTTTACAAATTGATCAGATGAATTTACCTGATGGTTGGCGCTCATATATGGCTAAAGCAGTAAAAGATAAATTTAATAAACCAACAATAACCTCTGGTAATTTTCGAGATCCGAGCATTATTGCTAAAACATTAGCTGATGGCCATGCCGATTTTGTTGTTATGGGGCGTGGGCTTATTGCCGAGCCGTATTGGGTTGAAAAAGTTAAGAATAATGAAATTGATACGTTAAGGCGTTGTATTTCATGTAATATTGGTTGTGCCGATCACCGTATTGCAAAGTCTAAACCAATTCGTTGTACCGTTAATCCTGATATTATTAGTTATGAAGACTATAAACGTTATCAAGTTAATAAACCGTTAAATATCGTAGTAATTGGTGGTGGTTCAGCAGGGCTTGAAGCCGCAGCTACTGCGGCAGAAGTTGGTTGTAATGTGACATTATATGAAGAAAAATCATTCTTAGGTGGATTATCTATTATTATTTCACGTTTCCCTTATAAACGCAGAATCGCTGATTTACCCAAATTTTTGATTAATCGCATTAATAAATTACCTAACGTTAAAGTGCATCTTAATACTAAAGCAACCCCTGATATGATAGCTAATCACAATCCTGATTTAGTCATTGCAGCAACCGGAGCAAAGGCTTTACTTCCACCAATTAAAGGTTTACATGAAGAGTTAGGTAAGAAAAATCGCAAAGTTTTTTCTATCTTTGATTTAATGGATAATTTCGAATATTTTACTAATATTCCTGATAAAAAAATTGTTGTTATTGGTGGTGGGGCTGTTGGCCTTGATGTCATTGAGTATTTTTCAGAAAATAAAGCAAAAAGTTCAACTATTGTAGAAATGCAAACTGCTCTTGCTAAAGATCTTGATGTTATTGGTCGTTTATCAATGATGAAAATGATTGATGATAATAAAGTCAATGTTAAGCTCGAAACTATTTTGCAAGAAGTTAAACCGGATCACTTTGTCGTAAGTAAAAATGGCCAGCAAGAAGTGCTTGAATTTGATTATGGTTTTGTTTGTTTAGGGTTAACGCCAATCACACAGTTTATTGATGAATTTAGAGCCCATGCGGACAAAAATAATTATCTATTCCAACAAATAGGGGATAGTAAACAAGCGAGAAAATTAATCGATGGGATGCGGGAGGCACGTGATATTGTTGCACTTATTCAATCAATTGAACGCACTAAAGCGCACGAAATTCGAGGCGTTGATATCAATAAACCATTGTAATAAATAGTTAAACTTATATTTTTACTGGCACCTTATTTTTATATAAGGTGCCATTTTTTTATCGCCAATATTGATACCAAAAAGGTAGTTCACATTAAATTTTGTGACCCTTGCCTCATCTATAATTAAATTTATTCAATAGATTTTTTTATTTGCTAATTTTTATCTTTATTTCGTAATGACATTTTATCAATTTTCATTTTTAACTTTAAATTGATTACTATTTAGCATTAAGGATATCTTTTGAATGGTAAAATATTTTATGATTTATACTATTTTTGCTTTTCAATTAGTTGTTTAGCATTATTATTTTTAGCAAAATTACCTACAACTCAAATAAGTTCCATTTTATTAGGCATTCTTATTTTCATCGTTATTTTTAATCTATTTTTTAATAATAAAATTATTATAGTGGGTGGAATTTTATTATGTGGTTTTTTATGGTCTACCCAAAATGGGTTAGATTACTTAGCAACAGTCGAGCCATATATTGATAAAAAAATCACGATTCTAGCTATAGTCAAAAGTATAAAAATCACTCAAGATAATAGTCCAGATAGCCGCGATCATTATTATGTTAATTTTGAAATCAAGGAAATAAATCAAAAGTTAATAGATCAACGATTAACTATATCATTGTTATGGAATAATAATATTATTCCTGCAGCAGGCGAGAGGTGGCAACTAAAAGTAAAAACAAAAGTTACACACAGTAATCTTAATCAAGGCGGCTTTGACAGCCAACGATTTAATATAGCTAATCGTAGCTTATTAGTTGGTACAATAGATGATGCAACTCAAATAGAAAGCACTAAAAATGTTAGGCAACAGCTCGTTGATAAAACATTATTGTATGTTAATTTATTTGATTATGGTGACCTAATGCTTGCTTTAGCATTTGGTGAACGTTCAAGGCTAACTTTTGAACATAAAAATGTCATGTATCAAACAGGTATAGCTCATTTAATGGCTATCTCAGGTATGCATATTATATTAGTTGTTTTTTTAGTTAACAGACTAATAAAAAGCGTGCAGTTTTTATTACCTATTAAATTAATATTTTATTGGTTCCCGTTACTTAGCGCATTTACTATTGCTGCATTCTATGCTTGGCTTGTCGGGCTTAATCCCCCAGTAATGCGAGCAATACTTGCTTTATTTATATGGTTAGTATTACGCTTTTATAAAAAGTCATTGAATTCTTGGCAGGTTATTAATCGTATTATCGCGATATTACTATTTTTTGATCCCTTAATGATACTATCTGAAAGCTTTTGGCTTTCTTGTTATGCTGTCATCTGCCTAATATTTATCGCTCAATGGCTTCCAACTTTAAAAAAGACTTGTGTTAAACAAAGTTATTTATGGCAACTACTAAAATTGCAATGCTTATTAACATTTTTATTATTACCGATACAATTCTTTATTTTTAATGGGATTAGTAGCGTTGCAATTATTGCTAATCTTATTGCGATCCCAATTATTTCTTTAATTACATTTCCTTTCATATTAATTATGATGATTATGAGCTTTTTTGATTGCTCTTACCTAGCTATTTGGTTTGCTATCATGGCTGATCTTTCTTTAAATGGAATATTTTATCTTTTAGAAAAACTATCTGGTTATTGGTTATATATTTCATCTCAGTATTATTTGTTTAGCTATATTGGATGGTTGATATTTATTTTTTACCGTGTCGGTATATGGCGGAGAAATAAGATATTGTTTTTATTGGTAATTGTATTTATGCTTTCCCCTGTAATAAAGCAAAGAGCAGAGCAGTGGCAGATCGATATGTTAGACGTTGGCCATGGATTAGCTATAGTGATACGAAAAGGTAGTTCGGCTATTTTGTATGATACTGGCGCTAAATGGCAAAATGGTTCTGCCGCAGAGCAAATTATCTTACCATTTATAAGATGGCATAATCTTTCTATTGAGGGGATTATAATTAGTCATGAACATAATGATCATATTGGCGGCTTAACAACTATTAAGATGCACTATCCTGATGCTTGGGTAATGAGTTCATCAACTAAGTTAAATAATGACTATCTTTGTAAAAGTGGCAATACGTTTTATTGGCGCGATCTAATGCTATTAATATTATGGCCAAATGAATTAAGTGAATCAACTTTAAATGCACAATCATGTGTTGTAAAGATTTCTGATGGAAAAAACACTATTTTATTAACCGGTGATTTAGAAAAAAAACAAGAACAGCAATTAATTCTACATCACAAAGAATTACTATTTTCAACAATATTACAAATTCCACATCATGGTAGTAATACTTCATCTCATTATGCTTTTTTAGCTAAAGTAAATCCTAAAATTTCTATTGGTTCAATATCTCGCTACAATCCTTGGAAGTTACCTGCTAAGAAAGTACTAAATCGCTATAATGAACTTAAACTAGATTATTATTTAACTAGCTATTTTGGGCAAGTGTCAATATTATTTTATCCTGATAAATTAGTTGTTAATACGATGCGACGTGAAATAAAATCTCGTTGGTATCATGATTGGTTTGGTGCTTTACCTAATTAGAGGTAAAATAAACTAAATACTATGAGATGTTAAAATTAACTATTGGGTATGCAATTTTTAATCCTAGATGAGGCGACTTCAGCATTAGATACTGAATCAGAACGTGCAATCCAACCGGCATTAATCAAGTTAAAAAAGATAGGATACCAATTCACGCCGAATCTAAATTATCGAAAATATGGATGAAATACCCCATCAGTGAAGGTGAAATGATTGAACGAGTCAGCATACAGAGTTTATTAATCAATACCCAGCTTCATCAGATTCAGTTTAATAACTAATTAAAGCGAGAATACTATTACATGATCACCAAAATCTGGTCAGGAGAAAATAAGCTATATTGGCTGCTAATTCCTTTTTCCATAATATATGGAATAGTTGTATTTATTCGTAAAGCGATGTACAAATTAAGGATATTCAAATCATGGAAAGCCCCTGTTCCAGTTATTATTGTCGGTAACTTATCTGTTGGGGGGAATGGTAAAACGCCTGTTGTTGTTTATTTAGTTGAGCAATTATTAGCAAGAGGTTATCGTGTCGGTGTAGTATCTCGTGGCTATGGTGGTAAAAGCTCAAGTTACCCGGTTGTTGTTACTAACGATACTCCTGCACATATAGTTGGTGATGAACCAGTTTTGGTATACCAACGCACTGGCGTACCTTTTGCTGTTGCACCTAAACGTAGTGATGCAGTAAAAGCTTTATTGACCCGTTATCCTATTGATATCATTATAACTGACGATGGCTTACAACATTATTCGTTAAAGCGAGATATAGAGATTGTTGTCGTTGATGGTAAACGTGATTTTGGTAATGGGTGGTATTTGCCTGCAGGACCAATGCGAGAATCAATATCTCGTTTAAATCATATCGATTATTTGATTATTAATGGTGAAAGTAATAAAGCTTATACCAACGCATATTCTATGGAATTAGTACCTAATGAGGCAATTAATCTTTTAACAAAAGAGCGAAAACCCATTAGTCAATTAGCTAATATTTGTGCAATGGCTGGTATTGGTGATCCAAATCGATTTTTTACCATGCTTAAAAAACAACATGTTGATTTAGTAAACACTGTATCTTATATGGATCATCAAAGTTACTCGAAGGAGCAACTATTAAAATTAGCTAATCCAAGTCAGATACTGTTAATGACAGAAAAAGATGCTGTTAAATGTGAAGAATTCGCTCAAAGCAATTGGTGGTATTTACCTATTAATGCCGTGTTACCCGCTCAATTTATTGAAAACTTATTGGATAAAATCAATTAATAATATTATTAATTAAGGTGTACAAGTTATGAAAGAAAAATTACTTAGCTCTATCGCATGCCCTAAATGTTTTGGGAAGCTTGAATACAATGAACAATCTCAAAGTCTTACTTGTCCTAAAGATGGGTTAATTTATGCTATTAGTGATGGGATCCCCGTTTTGCTAGAAAATGAAGCTCAGACGTCAGATCTTAAGGAGCCGGAATGAGCTATACAGTTGTTATTCCTGCTCGCTATGCATCAACTCGTTTGCCTGGCAAACCGCTTGCTGATATTGCGGGTAAACCGATGGTTGTTCGTGTTATGGAACAAGCTAAACAGAGCTGTGCCGATAGAGTTATTGTTGCAACGGATAACCAGCTAGTTTTTGATGTTGTATCATCATTTGGTGGTGAAGTCGTTTTGACTAGTGAAAAACATAATTCTGGTACCGAGCGCTTAGCCGAAGTTATCAATTTATGTAAGTTTAATGATGATGATATCATTGTTAATGTTCAAGGTGATGAGCCACTAATTCCGCCTGTGATCATAGATCAAGTTGCTAAAAATTTAATTAAATATAAAACAGGTATGGCAACACTTGCAGTTCCAATTAGTACTGCTCAAGAGGCATTTAATCCCGGTGCAGTTAAAGTTGTCACAGATAAAGACGGCTATGCTCTCTACTTTTCGCGTGCTACTATTCCTTGGGAACGAGATCGCTTTGCTGTAAATAAAGATTCAATTGCTGATTTTTATTTACGTCATATTGGGATCTATGCGTATAGAGCGGGTTTTATTCGGAAATATATTAACTGGCAGCCAAGCATGCTTGAGCAAATAGAAATGCTAGAGCAATTAAGAGTTCTTTGGTATGGGGAAAAAATCCACGTAGCAGTTGCGCAAGAAGTTCCAGCAATAGGTGTAGATACTCAGGAAGATTTAGACAATGTAAGACAAATTTATACTAATCGTTAATCGTGATTAAATAAACGAATAAAAGGTGGTTATCATGACTCAATTTATGGGATTTTCTCAGGCTGGATTAAATTTTTTACAAGAGGTTAAAAAACAAAATAGCCGAGAGTGGTTTGCTGATAATCGAGCTATTTATGATAATGAGTTAGTCAAACCTTTTCGTTTATTAGTTGAACAATTAACATCAGGGATGCTAGCGATTGATGAGTGGTTCGAAACCAAGCCTGCTATTGGTAAAACAATTTCAAGGATTAATAGAGATACACGTTTTTCTCATGATAAATCACTATACCGAAGCCATCTTTGGTTAACATTCAAAAGACCAAGCAAGGATTGGAAAGAATCGCCTGTCTATTTCTTTGAAATAGCTCCTGATATGTATCGTTACGGGCTTGGCTATTATTGTGCTCCCAAACAAACTATGGATATTTTTAGAAGTGAAATTAACCAAGATCCTAATAAATTTCTAGATGTTGTCCGCTGTGTAAAAAAACCGTTTGAACTTGTCGGCGAAAAGTACAAAAGGCCTTTGATTAAAGATCAGCTTGAACAAATTGCAACGTGGTATAACCGTAAGGATTTTGCAGTTATTGCTACAAGTAATCAAATAGAGGATCTCTTTAAGCCTGATTTAGCGAAAAAACTACTAAAGGGCTTTAAGCAACTAACTCCACTTTATAGTTATCTCATGCGTGTTGAAATAATTAAAACGATCCCTACATTGTGATATCTAAATTTCAATTGAATGTTTGATATCTAAACATTAATCAATTATTTTTACATCAATTCATGTAAGATAAAAACAAGCAACCCCTTTGTTATAAGGGGTTGTTGATAAAATTTTTACATTTATACCCTAAGGTAGATCCTAAAACGGTATATCGTCATCAAAATCCATTGGTGGTTCGTTAGCTGGCGCTTTTTGAGCCGGAGCTTGTCGTGAAGGAGCTGATGAGCTATTGTTTGAGCTCTGTCCCCAATTTTGTTGTGGGGCATCATCGGTAGAATTAGTACCACGTCCACCAAGAATTTGTAGAGTACCACCAATATTAACCACAACCTCAGTTGTATATTTATCTTGACCAGATTGATCTTGCCACTTACGTGTTTGTAGCTGACCTTCAATATATACTTGTGAACCTTTTTTTAGATATTCACCAGCAATTTCAGCAAGTTTACCAAAGATGACAACTCGGTGCCATTCGGTTTTATCTTTTTGTTCACCTGTTTGTTTGTCTTTCCACGTTTCAGAAGTGGCAATACTTATATTCGCAACAGCACCACCATTAGGTAAATAACGGACTTCAGGATCTTGTCCTAAATTACCAACTAAAATAACTTTATTTATTCCCCGATTTGCCATTGATATCACTCCTAAACATTATTTAACTATTTTGTAATTTATAAACTATTTGTATATTGTAGCATGAGCGAGAGTTAACGTAATAGTTTTTCTTTGTTAGTTACTTTTTTTACGACAGGCTTACCAATATTTTATTAAATTTTTTTCTGTAACCATTACTTATATCTTTTAGTTAATCATAATTTGTAATTGAGATTATTTTTCAGCCATTAAAATATAATTCACGTCAATATTCTTTCCAAGCAAAAACTGATTTTTAAGAAGGTGATATTCCATACCGATAATATCGGTCGTTTGTAACCTTGCAAGTGAAACCATCTCCATAAGTTCGGAAGGCCGAATGAAACGTTCAAAATCGTGAGTTCCTTTCGGTACCAATCGACTAATATATTCAGCACCATAAATGAGTAATAATTTAGCTTTATAATTACGATTTATTGTTGATAAAAAGAGTTTTCCCTGTGGTTTAAGTAGTTTCGCACAAGCATTAATAATGGATTTTGGGTCAGGCACATGTTCTAATAATTCCATACAGGTAATAATATCGTATTGTTTTTGTGCTTGCTGCGCATGTTCTTCAATTGAAGATTTAATATAATTGATTACAAGATGATTTTGTTTGGCATGGTTATCGGCTACATTTAGTGACGCTTCAGCTAAATCAAGACCAGTAACGTTAGCACCAAGCTGTGCTAGGCTTTCTGATAAAATACCCCCACCACAGCCAACGTCAAGCAAATTTTTACCTATTAGATCTTCACCACAATGTTGTTTGATATATTCAACACGCAATGGATTTATGATGTGTAAAGGTTTACATTTGCCATTTGGATCCCACCACTCATCGGCTAATTGTGAAAATTTATCAATTTCTTTTGTATCAATATTGTGTGACATATTATTTCCTTTAATAAATTTCTACACTAAGTTTAGCTTATAGTTTTTAAAAATAATCGTATTATTTGTGCAGTTAATCCCCAAATAACATAATTTTCATAATGATAGACATAAATATTATGTTGCGAACGCTTTTGCCATATTTTAGTGTAATTTGGTATTAAGTGAAATGGAAAATTATCGGTGGGTTTGTGTGCTACTTCGATTATTGTTTCAATTGGCTTATTTTTAATAAACCATTCAATTGGTACACTAAAAGTATTAGAAACTTCGTTTTTATTTATATTTAGTTCTAATGATGCTAACTCGCCAACTACAGGATAAATTTTTAAACCAATATTCGATAAGAAAGAGGGCAATTGACCATATATTTTAATGGTATTTTCAGCAATGCCTAATTCCTCACTGGTTTCACGAATAGCGGTATCAATGGGCGAGTTATCAATCCATTCCATTTTGCCACCAGGAAAACAAATATCGCCAGGCTGCCATTTAAGCGTTGAAGATCTAACTTCAAATAATAAGTGGAGTTGGTTATTTACATAAATAATAGGAATAAGTACCGCGGCATTATCTTTGAGATCAGCTGTTATGCTATTACTTTCTATTTTATTAATAATATTACTTATCGTAATCATTTTGCTTCGAGTCTATTTGATTTTAAAAGCATAAAAGTTGTTTTATATTTGCTTTTGTAAAGTTCTTTACGTTAATAAAATAACATGTTAGATTGCGATAATATTATAAAAATGTGCTTCTAGTCACGTTTTTAATTTTAGAGACGTTATGCAAGATTATCTCAACAGAATAAAAAATACACTGAATGAGCTTGCTTTAGTAAAACAAATGCGAGCGCTTGATGCAATGCCTGAATCATTTCAGGATGTCTTTTTGTTATTGCCAATGTTATTGCATTATCATCATCCTAATTTACCCGGCTATTTTGATGGTCAGGTTCCGCATGGGATCTCCGGCTATACCCCTCCATCTGAAATTATCGACAAGATAGAACAAAAATTGGGATTTTCCCCAACCGATATAACACTATCTCAACACAAAATTTCAGCACTTTATTCTATGGGTAGTACCTGTACTTTAGGGCAATCGATTGACTCCGATTTAGATGTTTGGGTTTGTATTGAGGATAGTCTATCTCAAAAAGAGCGATTTCTTTTAGAACGTAAGTGCCATTTAATTGAAAAATGGGCTGGAAGTTATAATATACAATTAACATTATTTATTGTTGATGTAGATCGCTTTAAAGATAAACACCATGAATGCTTAATGGGGGAAAATTGTGGATCAGCTCAGCACATGTTACTGCTTGAAGAGTTTTATCGTAGTGCTAATCACCTAGCTGGTAAGTTACTACTTTGGTATCTAATTCCATCAAATTTAAAAATTGATGGTATAGAATATGCTTCTTATGACGAATGTATTTCTGCTTTAGCTGCTGCGAATGTCATCAATCGTGCTGAATGGATTGATTTTGGTTCCTTGATTGATTTGTCTGCCGAAGAATATTTTGGGGCAAGCTTATGGCAACTTTACAAAAGCGTCGACTCACCATTTAAAGCAGTATTAAAAACGTTATTACTTGAGGCTTATTCATGGGAATATCCAGATAATAAAGTGGTTGCTTATCATGTAAAATCATTAATTCAACAAAATGATATACGTTATTATTGTTTAGATTCCTATTACATGATGCTTGAAAAAGTGACTCATTATTTAACTTCTATTGGTGATACAACTCGGCTTAATTTAGTTAGAGGGTGTTTTTATTTAAAAGTTAATGAACGGTTATCTCAAGCGACAAACTATATATCATGGCGCCGGGCATTATTGGGGGAGTTAGTTAATAGTTGGGGATGGAGTAAAGAATATATCAAAGCTCTAGATTCTAATGAATTATGGAAAATTGAAAAAGTGAGGGATGTTAACGAATTATTGTTACAAACAATGATGACAGGTTATCGCAATTTACTTACATTTGGTCGTCGAAATAGTCTAGATTCACTAATTAGCCCAAAAGATTTAGCCATATTAACACGTAAACTCTATGCCGCTTATGAGGTTTTACCCGGTAAAGTTACGGTAATTAACTCGAATATTTCAAAAAACTTATCTGAAAATAATTTGACGTTTATTTATGTCAAAAATGATAGAGTTAATCGAATTGGCTGGTATGTGTATAATCAAAAACCGACGTTAGATTCGATTATCGGGCACCAATATCTAGAATATAGTAGTTCATTAGTGAAATTAGTATCTTGGTGTTATTTTAATCAATTAATCGCTGATAATACACAACTATTTTATCGAAATGGCAACGACCATAACCCAAGTAAATTGAAGCAATTAGTTTATGATTTACAATCATATTTTCCTGTGACAATTCCAACGGCTACCGAAGAAGCATTATATGGACCTTGTGAAATAAGGCATCTGGCAATAATGATTAATCTTAAAGATGACTTAGCGAATGAAGAGGATATTATTTGCTTAGATAATAATTCATTTAATATCAATGTATTAAATCATGGTAAACAAGAGGTTAGTCTGGTTCAATCCATTAATTTACTTTATCGCAATTCTTGGAATGAGATAAGAGTATTACAATTTGATGGGCCATTATGTGTACTCGATGCAATCAAAACATTACTTAACCGTATGCATAAAGATGCTGATTTACCAAATTCGATCAAAATATTTTGTTACAGTAAATATCTTAATAGTACCATTAGAGAACAACTACAAGATCTCATGGATCGCTGTATTGATTTGCGTTTAAGTACTACAAAAAATAACTTTAAACAATTTATGCCATTGCGTATAAATGGTTCATCATGGTATCTATTTTTTGAACGGTTTGGTGTATCTACCCATCAATTTAATAATACGATTGATTTTTATGGCGCTATTTCAAATAATAAAATTCATGGTAGTGCACTAAATAATCTATGGAATACTGCTAACGAATTGCCTAAAGAAATTGATAGCATCGCTTGTGAGGGAATTATTCAGTTTTTCTTTGAAAAAAAAGAATCAGGATTTGATCTCTACATCTTAAATGAAAATAATCAAGCTGAAGTTTATTATGATTGCAATGGCGATATACAAAGTATGATTAGAGATGTGAATAGTTTTTATACTTTATCTGATGACCGTTTTACGTTTGCAACAAGTTTATCTGTTAACTTTAATCTCCCTCAGTTTTACCAAATTTTTTATAATTCCCAAGGTAATAGGGAAATTGCATTATTTAATGAAGCAAGATAAATTTTTGCTATTAAATCACTATTTCATAGCCTATTTATTACAATGTTATTAAAATAGTGGGAACTTTTTTAATTTTTCGAACTCTAATACACCGTATGCGCATTTTTAACCATATGGCGATAAAGGAATAATAATGAGGAATAGCCTTAAATGGGAGAACAAGTAACCGATCAAGTATTGGTTGACCGAGTGCTTGCTGGCAATAAAAATGCTTTTAATCTTTTGGTAACTCGTTATCAAAGTCGATTAGCTCATTTGGTATCTCGTTATGTATTGGCGTCAGAAATTCCGGACGTGGTACAAGAGACATTTATTAGAGCATATCGTTCTTTAAGCTCTTTTAAAGGTGAAAGCGTATTTTATACTTGGTTATATAGAATAGCAGTTAATACAGCTAAAAATTATTTGATAGCACAAGGACGACGGCCGCCTTCTTCTGACATTGATGCGTCAGAAGCTGAAACATATGAAGGCGCCGATTTACTAAGAGATATTGATAACCCGGAAAGTATAGTGTTATCAGATGAAATAAAAAGAGTCGTGTTTCAAACAATTGAATCACTACCTGAAGATTTAAAAACTGCAATTACACTAAGAGAAATAGAAGGTTTAAGCTATGAAGAAATTGCAGAAATAATGAGTACACCTGTTGGAACGGTTCGTTCTCGTATTTTTAGAGCGCGTGAAGCGATAGACGAAAAGTTAAAACCACTATTAAGTTAATAAGAAGTAAGTCAATAAAATTAAAAAGGCAAACTATGTTAAAAGAGCAGAAAGAACAACTTTCATCATTAATGGATGGTAATCAATCTGATGTTCAATTTATTGATACTGTTGCAAGTGATGAAGAATTAAGACAAAGTTGGTACCGCTATCATGTTGCTCGAGATGTGATGCAAGGTAAGCTATTTGATAGAGCTTTAACATGGGATATTGCAGATAAAGTTGCTAGTGCAATTGCGTTAGATGAATTATTTGAACAATCAAGTATTAATCAAACTTCAGCACCAAAATTAGAAAGTATCTTTTGGATCAAAGTCAAAGATGTGGTTAGTAAATTAAGTCAAGTTGGGCTTGCTGCTTGTATCACGCTTGGCATTATTGCTGGTGTCCAGTATCAACAAAGTTCTTCAAGTGAAAATGTGTCGCCAGTTTTAAATACTGTTCCTATTGGTGTTAGTGTGTCACCTGTTGGTGGCATAGCAACTGGACAAAATCAGTATCAGACACAACCAGATACTGTTGATGCTCAGGAATATAATAAAATACGTTTTCTAATTCAGAATTATGAGTTACAAAAACGCCTAAATGTACAACAATAGTTTATTTTAAAATGATAATTAATTTCTTTAAAATTGATCGTATTGTTTTATGTTTAAAGCATATAAAAACTGTTTTTATTGTAATTCTATGTGCTCTATCATTTTATGCGTTCCCTGCCTCAATAAATAAGGAGGTAGGGAAAGAGCCAACTTCAACATCCACCAAAAAACCATCAGCTGATTCTGTTATTACTATTCTAAGTAATATGAAAAATGCAGTATTAAATAGTGATTATCAAATCTATTTCGTGCAACAAGAGGCTAATGGTTATTCAAGTACTTTCCAGTATCGTCACTTAGGTGTAAATAATCAAAACTATGCCAATTTATTATATTTAGAGGGTGCGCCCAAAGAAATTATTTTAAACAAGGATACTGTTAGTTATTTTCAGCCTGAGAGTGAATCATTTTCTCTGGCGATTAATCATATAATCGAAGCTTTCCCTGACATTGTTTATAATGACTTTAATAAATTAAACCAATATTATGATTTTGTATTATTAGGTAAAGCAAGAACCGCTAATCGCAGTAGCCAATTAGTGAGAGTTATTCCTAAAGATAAAGATCGTTATAATTATGTATTATGGATTGATGATAAAAATAATTTGCCATTACGTATTGATTTGCTCGACCTTAATTCTAAAATCATTAAACAAATGAAGGTATTAGCAACTAATTTAGATTTTGATAAGAATAGTTTTAAAAATTACATTGAAGATCGCGATTATCCAATTATTGTTCCGATAGATAAAGACAAACAGCAAATAAATTCTTGGCAGGTTAATTGGTTGCCAAGAGGATTTAAAGAAATCTCTACTTATAATCTTGATTTTGAAAAATCTAATATTGATACTAGGATATTTTCTGATGGTATTTTTTCTTTCACTGTCAATGTATCAAAGAGCTCTTCAAACGATAAATCAGCTCATGTGGCAACTCAAGGTGAACGGACAATTTATTCAGTTAATATGGACAATATGAATATTGTTATTATTGGTGATCTTCCTCCCGAAACAATTGAACGTATAGCCGATAGTATAAATATTAAATAATCATGAAAAAATCGATTCATGTAGGACTTTGCTTAAAGCTGATTAATGTGTAGAATGCTGTGCTTAATTTAAAGTATCTATCTAACTAGCGAAAAATTAACTGAAAATATTGATATGAATAAAAATATCCGAAATTTCTCGATTATTGCCCATATTGACCATGGCAAATCGACTTTATCTGATCG
This sequence comes from Orbaceae bacterium lpD04, assembly GCA_036251935.1. Taxonomy (NCBI): domain Bacteria; kingdom Pseudomonadati; phylum Pseudomonadota; class Gammaproteobacteria; order Orbales; family Orbaceae; genus Orbus; species Orbus wheelerorum. Next base: position 1,098,433 of record CP133967.1, read on the forward strand.
TATCATCCAAATTTGTGGGGGATTATCTGATCGTGAAATGGAAGCCCAAGTGCTCGATTCTATGGATTTAGAACGAGAACGTGGTATTACCATTAAAGCACAGAGTGTTACTCTTGATTATCACGCAAAAGATGGACAAACTTATCAGCTTAATTTTATTGATACTCCTGGGCATGTCGACTTCTCTTATGAAGTATCACGGTCTCTTGCTGCATGCGAAGGTGCTTTATTAGTTGTTGATGCTGGACAAGGCGTTGAAGCCCAAACTTTAGCAAACTGCTATACTGCAATTGATATGAATTTAGAGGTTGTGCCAGTTCTAAATAAAATAGATCTACCTGCTGCTGAGCCTGAGCGGGTTGCACAAGAAATCGAAGATATTGTTGGTATTGATGCTTCTGATGCTGTGCGTTGTTCAGCAAAAACGGGTATCGGTGTTATTGATGTGCTTGAGCGGTTAGTTGAAGAGATCCCTGCGCCAGTTGGTGATAAAAATGCACCATTACAAGCATTGATTATTGACTCATGGTTTGACAACTATCTTGGTGTAGTTTCACTGATTCGTGTAAAAAATGGCGAATTACGCAAAGGCGATAAAATAAAAGTTATGAGCACAGGTATTACGTATAATGTTGATCGACTGGGTATTTTCACACCTAAGCAGATTGATAAAAACGCATTAACTTGTGGTGAGGTTGGCTGGGTGGTCTGTGCAATTAAAGATATACTTGGTGCACCAGTCGGAGATACGCTAACGCTTGCTCGTAATCCTGCACAAACCCCTTTACCTGGTTTTAAGCGTGTCAAGCCGCAGGTTTATGCTGGATTATTTCCAACGAGTTCTGATGACTACGAGTCATTTAGAGATGCATTAGGCAAATTGAGCCTAAATGATGCATCTTTGTTTTATGAACCAGAGACCTCAACAGCACTTGGTTTTGGCTTTCGATGTGGATTTCTTGGATTACTTCATATGGAGATTATCCAAGAACGTTTAGAGCGAGAATATGATCTTGATCTAATAACTACTGCGCCAACGGTAGTTTATGAGGTAGTAACAACATCAAATGAAACAATTTATGTTGATAGCCCATCAAAATTACCTGCAGTTAATAATATACTAGAATTACGAGAACCGATCGCAGAGTGTAATATTCTTGTCCCTCAGTCATATTTAGGTAATGTTATAACCCTTTGTATTGAAAAAAGGGGTATTCAAACTAATATGGTATACCATGGTAACCAAGTTGCATTGACTTACGAAATTCCCATGGCGGAAGTCGTATTGGACTTTTTTGATAAATTAAAGTCAACTTCTCGAGGTTATGCATCATTAGATTATAATTTTATAAGATTTCAAAATGCTGACATGGTAAGATTAGATGTATTAATTAATAGTGAGCGGGTTGATGCATTAGCCTTGATTACTCACAAAGACAATGCACCTTATCGTGGGCGAGAACTGGTTGAAAAAATGAAAGAACTGATTCCTCGTCAGCAATTTGACATTGCAATTCAAGCTGCAATTGGAAATCATGTTATTGCTCGTTCAACAGTTAAGCAGCTTAGGAAAAATGTATTAGCAAAATGCTATGGCGGTGATGTCAGCCGTAAGAAAAAACTCCTACAAAAGCAAAAAGATGGTAAAAAACGCATGAAACAAGTTGGTAATGTTGAATTACCACAAGAGGCATTTTTGGCTATCTTACATGTAGGTAAAGAGTAATTAATTTAAGTGAGGAAGTACAATGGCTGGAATGTTTGCTATCATATTGACATTAGCAACTTTTTTTACAGGAATCTTATGGTTTCTAGAAAAGTTTAAATGGCGACCTGCAAGACAGCGTAAAGTTGAAGAGGTCAGAAAACAGACTGATGGCAAAATCGATGGTAAAATTCTGGCTCAAGTCGGCAGCCCGAAAGGATGGGTTGATTCTTTATCTTCTTTTTTCCCTGTATTATTTGTGGTATTTGTCATTCGTTCTTTTATTTTTGAACCGTTCCAGATCCCATCTGGTTCAATGATGCAAACCCTTTTAATTGGTGATTTTATCGCTGTGCAAAAATACTCGTATGGAATAAAAGATCCAATTACGAATACCACGATTATTCCAACAGGTCGTCCACAGCGTGGTGATATTGCTGTATTTAAAGATCCAAGAAATCCAACTATTGATTTTGTTAAACGAGTAATTGGCGTCCCTGGCGATAAAATTATTTATAATCCAGAAAATAAAGAGCTTACTATCTATCCAGCCTGTGAAAATGATCAAACAAATTGTCAAGGACAACAAAGCACACCTTTAAACCTTGATTATACAGATATTCAAAAGAGTGATTGGAACGAAGTTTTTAGTAATTCAGGTGCTAACTTCTATACAGATAAACAATATGCTGAGTTAAATTTACCAACAAATGGCTCAATAGTATCATTTACATTAAATAAAAGACAAGAAACAATGGGCGGTCAAAAACATGATATTTTGTTATTGCCAGTACAAGCTCATGGTCTTAATGAAATGTACAAACAACCAGGTCAAAAACCAGGTGAATGGGTTGTACCGCAAGGTAACTATTTCATGATGGGTGATAACCGTGATAATAGTGATGATAGCCGTTTTTGGGGGTTCGTACCTGAGAAAAACTTTGTAGGTAAAGTTTCGGCAATTTGGATTAGTTTTGATAAACAACCAAATGAATGGCCTACGGGTATTCGATTTGATCGTATTGGAAGCGTTCACTAATACCTATTGTTATAAAAGTAGGCAATGTGCTAAGCTTTGAGGCGTCCTTTGATGGGCGCTATTTTATTTAAAAAGGGATAAAATGAGTTCTGGTAAAAATAGATTATTTACCGCTTAATATCATGAGTAAACAAGTGATGAAACAAAATGAACAACATCTAATCAAATTACAAAAATTAATTGGTTATGAGTTTAATAATATTGCATTATTAATAAAAGCTTTGACCCATCGAAGCGCTGATAAATCTCACAATGAACGCTTAGAGTACCTAGGGGATTCGATTTTAAGTTTCGTGATAGCTGAAGCACTATTTAATCAATTCCCTCATGTTGATGAGGGCGATTTGAGTCAAATGCGTTCGACTCTTGTTTGTGGTGAAATGCTAGCAATAATTGGTCAGGACTTTAATCTTGGCGATTGTTTAATATTAGGTCAAGGCGAATTAAAAAGTGGTGGCCATCGAAGAGAATCAATTATATCCGATGCTGTTGAAGCAATAATTGGTGCAATATATTTAGATAGTAATATTGAAGTTATTAAGAATTTAATTTTACAATGGTATCAAAGCCGTTTAGAAAATATTCAACCTGGTATTAAACAAAAAGATGCCAAAACACGCTTGCAGGAGTATTTACAAGGTATTCATCAAGCAAGACCAGTTTATTTGATTGTGGAAGTTATTGGTAATGATCACGAACAAGAGTTTGTTATCCAATGTAAACTTGAAAATGATAATAATCAATATATGGGTCGAGGTGTAAATCGACGCAAAGCTGAACAAATAGCTGCACAAGCAGCAATAGATAATTTGGGTATTAAATGACAGATCAAAAAATAAAGGATCAAAATATATCACATTGTGGTTTTGTCTCTATTGTAGGGAGACCCAATGTTGGTAAATCGACATTATTAAATCAACTACTTGGACAAAAAATTTCAATCACCTCACGTAAGGCTCAAACAACACGCCATCGTATTTTAGGTATTGATACCGAGGGAAATGATCAAGTTATCTATATTGATACACCTGGACTGCATATCGAAGAAAAACGAGCGATTAATCGTTTAATGAACCGAGCGGCAAGTAGCTCAATTGGTCATGTCGAGTTAATTTTATTTGTGGTTGAAGGGACGCGTTGGACAGATGATGATGATATGGTTGTCAAGAAATTACAAGATGTTAAATGTCCTGTTTTATTAGTTATTAATAAAATAGATAACGTACAAGACAAAACTAAATTATTACCTCATATCCAAGATATTAGTCAAAGACTTAATTTTATGGATGTAATACCGATTAGTGCTGAAAATGGCGAAGGTGTTGATATTATCAAATCGATTGTTAAAACACATCTACCAACCGGTGAGCACCATTTTCCTGATGATTATATTACTGATCGTTCACAGCGATTCATGGCATCTGAAATTATTCGTGAAAAACTAATGCGTTTTTTAGGTGACGAGTTACCTTATTCAGTTACCGTTGAAATAGAGCAGTTTAAAGTTGATGAAAAAACGGGTATGTACCGTATTAATGGACTGATTTTAGTTGAACGAGATGGCCAAAAGAAAATGGTTATAGGCAATCAAGGTGAAAAAATCAAAAAAATTGGTACTGAAGCCCGTAAAGATATGCAAGAATTTTTCCAAACTAAAGTGCACCTTGAACTTTGGGTTAAAGTTAAAGCAGGCTGGGCTGATGATGAAAGAGCATTACGTAGCCTTGGATATGGTGACGACTAAGTACCTACTCTTTTATTAGTTTGAACAAATCCAAAAACCGCTTATAAAAGCGGTTTTATGTAGGTAAGTATTGCATCTAATGAATACTCTCCTTCATATTTTTTATTATTGATATAAAGTGAGGGCGTTCCATTAACACCGCTTCTTAAGCCACTTTCAAAATCCTTTTCGACTTTATCTGCAAATGATTTATCTTTAAAATCTTGCTCAAATTGTTGTTCATTAACACCGAGTTTCTCGGCGTAATTAATTAGATTTTTATCATGCAAATATGCTTGGTTTTCATAAAGCATATCATGCATCGGCCAGAATTTATTATATTTTGCCAACACCTCTGTTGCAATCGCCGCATGTAACGCATTTGGATGCATCTCTAATGGAAAATTTCTAAAGATAAATTTTAGATTAGTCCCTAACTGGTTTTGTAATTCTTTGATAACATAATAGAACTCAGCACAATAAGGACATTGATAATCACCATATTCAACTAACTCAATTGATGCGTTACTATTACCTTGAATATGATCTAAATTAGTAACAGGGGGTTTTAAAGCCATAATATTATTTCTCCCCAATCAAGTTTTCCAATGCATCAAGCACACCATCGACACCGGGATTAATATTATCTGGCGACAAATAACTCCATCTAATTATTCCCATTCCATCAATTAAATAAATTGCACGTTTACTGGTGCCTGTTGCCGTGCTATAAGCTTCATATTTTATTGATATCGCGCCTTTGGGTTCAAAATCAGCTAATAACGGAAATTTTAATTTTCGATTTTCAGAAAATGCCGCATGGGACCATTTGCTATCAACTGAAATCCCTAATATTTGTACATTATATTTCTCAAATAATTTTAATGAAGAACTAAAAATAGCCAATTCATCGCCACAGACAGGGCTCCAATCTGCAGGATAAAAAACTAAAATAATTTTTTTCCCTATAAATTCTGATAGTGAGATTTGTTTGTCAGGAGTAGCGCTCAATTTAAAATCTGGGGCTTTGATACTATTTTTTAACATGATGTGATCCTTATTTACTAAAGCTAATAATAAAAAATAGAACAGCAAATATATATTTTTAACAAATAGATAACTTGTTTAGTATATCGCTATTTTTTACTATAAGAATAGTAAATAAGAAAAATTATTTAAAAATATTATAAATTATTAAATACTAAACATCACCGAGCTCTTCTAATGCAGATTCGCTAATTTCTGTCTTTATTGGTTTTTTAACTTCAATTCCCATATTACGAAATTGTTCAATCTGACCAATGAGATTACCTCGTCCTTTAGATAACTTATTCATGGAGCTATGATAGGTTTGTTGAGCTTTATCTAAACTAACACCAAGAATTTCCATATCTTCAATAAAGCCACGAACTTTGTCATATAGTTTACTTGCACGATCGGCAATAATCTCTGCATTACGATTTTGGTACTCATAACGCCATAAATTACTAATAGTACGAAGTGCAACTAATAAAGTCGTTGGGCTGACGATCATAATATTTTGCTTCAGGGCATCATTGATAAGCGATGGGTCTTGATCTATTGCAGCTAAAAAAGCAGGCTCTACAGGAATAAACATCAAAATATAATCAAGTGATTTAATACCATTAAGCTTATGATAATCCTTTTGGCTAAGTTGTTTTATATGATTACGAACCGCAGTAAGATGCTCAGACATCGCTTTTGTCTTTTCATGTTCATCATCGCTATTAAAATAACGTTCATAAGCAACTAGTGTCATTTTTGAATCGATAATAACATCATTGCCTTGAGGTAGATGCACAATCACATCAGGTTGCATACGCTGCTTGCTATCATTAGTTAAGCTAACTTGTAATTCATACTCATTACCTTCCCGAAGGCCTGAGTTTTCTAAAATACGATTAAGAATAACTTCCCCCCAATTGCCTTGAGTTTTATTATTCCCTTTTAGTGCATTAGTTAGATTGATCGCCTCTTTTGCCATTTGGTCATTAAGTTTTTGTAAGTTGCGAATTTCAAATGTCAAGGTATGTCGCTCTTTAGCTTCTTCACCAAAACTATCTTGAACTTGCTTTTTAAATCCAGCTAATTGTTCTTTTAGTGGCGTTAATAAATGATTCAAACTTTGTTGATTTTGTTGCTCGATCTTTTTACCGCTATTATCAAAAATACGGTTAGCTAAATTTTCAAATTGTTCAGTAAGCCGTTGTTCACTTTGAATTAATATTTTTTGTTTTTCATCCGCAAGTATTTTATTTTCTTCAAGACGAGTTTTTAATTCACGAGCATCAACGCTCAATTCTAGGTTTTTTTGTCGACTACTACTAAGCTCATTTTGCAATAGTGTAAGTTGCTGTAATAGAATTTGATTATCTTGCTTTTTTTGTTCAAATTGTAATTCAAATAATTGTTGTTGATTATATTGATTTAAGCGCAAGCGAATAATCCAAATAGCTAATATCATAATAATAATGGTTACAATGCTAATTGGAATTAGTAGCATATAGATATTTAAATCTATCATATTTAAGCGTTCTCCAAATTAAAACTCATCACTTGGCTAATTGTCGCTTGTTTTAGTGCTAACATAACTAACCTATCAAGGCCAACAGCAACGCCTGAGCACTCAGGTAGTCCGCTTTCCATTGCAGATAATAGATATTGATCAATAACTTGCGTTGGTAAACCTTTCGATATACGTTCTTGATTATCTTGTTCAAAGCGTGCTTTTTGTTCTTTGGCATTAACGAGTTCTTTAAAGCCATTTGCGAGCTCTACACCTTGATAATAGAACTCAAAACGTTTTGCTGTGCGTTGATCTTCACTACAGATCTCAGCAAGTGCTGCTTGAGAGGCTGGAAAATGATAGACAACTGTTGGTTTATCTTTGCCAATATTAGGTTCAACGCCAAATGTAAATAAAAACTGTTGTAATGTACTAATATCGCAACCATCAGTATCAAAATTCAACTCTAATTTTTGGACAGCACTAACTAACTCTTCTCTAATTGCCGTTAATGGGTCGATATTAAGATACTTAATAAAGGCACATTGATAGCTAATATGCTCAGCCGGTTCACTATCTAAAATGAGTTGAAATAGGTCGTCTACTTCATTGATCATTTGCATCATATCAAATTGGATTCTATACCATTCTAACATGGTAAACTCAGGGTTATGGTACCGGCTGATTTCTTCATGATTACGAAAACATTTACAGATTTGATAAATAGGGCCACTACCAGCTGCAATAAGCCGCTTCATATGGTACTCAGGACTGGTAATTAGTGATAACCGTTGACCTGCATGTAAATCAATTGTTCCAGGTTTATTAAATATGGTTTCAAATGAGCTCAGATGTAAGTCAGTTACGGCTGCATGACTTAAGATGGGCGTTTCTACCTCAAGGACGCAACGGTCTAAAAAAAATTCTCTAATTTTTTTTAGGATTTTTGCACGTTTTAATAAAAAATCGATAGATGCAGTGGGTTGCCAGTTTTCAGTCATTGTCATAATTTCGTAACTCTTGGACAGTAATTATAAATAAGAATATATCATTAAATTAATGACCAGTTTAAATAAATAAGCCCAATAATAAAAGGCAATAATTGCTGATTTGATACAAATTGAGCACTTATATTTTAATTTAATCAATATCAGTGTTAATTGATGATTATATTTGCGAATATGATCTCAAATATAATCGTTATTCAAAAGCTTATTCAATTTTCTTCCTATTCTTAGAATATTACATTCATTTCTGGTTTTTAAATTATGCATTCATCGGGTTTTTCATTATTTGAATTACTTATAGTTATGATTATTACAGCGGTATTGGCTTTGATTGGTGCCTCTAGTTGGCGTGATTTTCAAGCACGAAGTGAACTTTCATCAATAACGCGTGAATTGATACAATTTTTAATTGAAGTAAAAGCTGATGCCGATTTTTATAATTATAATCAAAATATCTATGTATTAAGAAAGACTGATCATGATTGGTGCCTAGTTGCTAGCAATAACGCTAAACCGATTAACTGTCAAATGAAATTTAGTTTTACTGCTAAAAGTAAATTAATTGAGTTAGCAGGCTTAACAGTCGATTCAGCTTTGGTTTTTTATGGGCGAAGAAGTGCGGCGAAAGCCGCCACGATTCGACTAAAAAATAGGATAGGTGAGAGCCGTATTATTATTTCGGTACCGGGGCGAATTCGGTATTGTAGCTATTACACTTACTTAGTTGGCTTTCATCCATGTTAAATCGTGGATTTTCACTATTTGAAATGCTACTTAATTTAGCATTAACTTCTTTGATTATTATCAGTATTATTTCTTTTTATCCAAAATTTCATTTAACAATTATACAAATATACCAGCAACATCGCCTAGAAGTGGTGACTCATCAAGCATTATCTGGATTAATTAAGGATATTCGACGAGCAGGGTTTATTGCTAATTCGCAAGATGTTATTACTAAGCCTGCAATCGAAATTAATTCAGATGGAAATTGTATTATTTTGCGTTATGACACAACAAACAGTGGTAAATGGCGTTATTATTTATATGATCCCGCGAGTTCTGATGTCTTTGCTTATCGTTATCATAAAAATAGTTTAGATGCGCAATCAGGTATAAATCACTGTCGCAATACTTCTACTCGTTGGGAAAAACTATTTGATCCAAATGAGGTTAAAATAATAAACTTTCAAGCAAGGCAGCATTCTAACTATACAGAACTAAACATTACTGTTCAATTAAAACATTTCCCCGCTATTCGTTATCAAACAACAAATTATGTCAAAAATTCGAATCGATAGTCCCTATTTAATATGTTACCGCGGATTTAGTGCACTTGGCATGACCATAATTTTATTAATTCTTGGTACCCTATTAATGGCCGAATTCAGTCGAACATCATTATTAATACAAAAAAAAACAATTTATCAAAAACAATACTATAAAGCAGAAAACAAAGCGTTATCTTCGATTCAATGGGCAATTACACTCCAGTGGTTACCAATAACTCAGTATTGGCAGTGCCAATATTTACCATCACAAGAACTTAATGCATGTATTAAAAAATCGAGCTTAGCGACCGATAACTATATTCTTATTCGAGGACAATTCGCACAACTAACACGTTATCATTTAGCAACATATAGTAATGACGAAATATTATACATTAATAAAGGGCATTGGCTTGATTATTGCCCTGAATACAGGCAATCTAACTGTGATTGATAATTCAGACAAGCAAAATAGCGGCTCATCTCTATTTGAAGTCTTAATTGCAATAATTATGACTTGCACTATCGTATTATTCTTAATAAATTTACAATCAATTTTATCTGCTAATGTTGATTTAGCAAAAAAGACACAGCATGCTGAGCGAACCGCTTTTCAATTGTTAGACGTTTATCCAAATTCAATATCGGTAGATTTACCTAATGGATGGCAGTACCAAGTTACAAAAACACGCTATAGTCATCGCTGCGATATAGTCAAAGTGACAATTTTTCCTCTCTTGGCTAACAATATTAATCAAGAGAGGTGGTTTTGTCAGCCTAATAGGTAATTAGGTTTTGCTGACAGGTCGTTTATTACGACGTTGGTTGAATTGACGTGGAGCTTTTGGTCTAGGTAAATCAGTCAATAGTGCAGTTGGATCATAATGACTAACTGGGATCGCATGTCCGATGGCTATTTCAATAGCAGGGAGATTATGTGCATATTTCTCACAGGCAAAGGAAATTGAATGACCATCATCACCAGCTCGGCCTGTTCTTCCAATGCGGTGACGGTAATCATCGCTATCATCAGGCAGATCATAATTAAACACATGCGTAACATGTGGGATATGTAATCCTCTAGCCGCAACATCTGTCGCAACTAAAATATCTAAATCTCCTTGAGTAAATTTCTCAAGCACTGCAAGGCGTTTTTTCTGTGCAATATCGCCATTAAGCAAACCAACTCGAAGACCATCAGCGGCTAAATGTCGCCAAATTTTTTCACAAGCAATTTTGGTATTAGCAAAAATAATCGCGCGATCAGGCCATTCTTCCTCAATTAAAGTTTGTAATAGTGCAAGCTTATCTTCATTTGAAGGGAAAAATAGCTCTTCTTTGATTCGATGGCCAATTTTCTGCTCTGGTTCTACTTCAATATATTTCGGTTCATTCATGTGCTCAAATGCAAGTTCTCTCACATTATGAGACAGCGTGGCTGAAAATAACATCGTTAACCGTTTTTTTGGGGGTGTCATATGTCGGAATAACCAACGGATATCTTTGATAAAGCCTAAATCAAACATTCGATCAGCCTCATCAAGTACCACAACTTGTAAGGCTTCTAAATTGATATAATCTTGCTTAGCATAATCAATTAAGCGTCCTGTTGTTGCAATCAATATATCAACACCATCTGCTAAAACTTTTAATTGCTTATCATACCCATCACCACCAAACGCTAAGCCTAAACGTAAATTCGTGACATCAGCAAAAATTTGTGCGTCATTATGAATTTGAACTGCAAGCTCTCTTGTTGGCGCAATAATTACCGCTCTAGGCTGATTTTTTTTACGATCTTCAGCTGGTGAATTATTTAATAAATAATTAAACGTAGCAGTTAAAAACGCAATTGTTTTACCTGTACCTGTTTGTCCTTGTCCTGCAATGTCAAGTCCTTTAACTGTAAGAGCCAAAGATTGTTCTTGAATTGGTGTACAATATGAGAAACCATTTTTTTGCAATGCATTAAGCACTAATGGATGTAAGTTAAATTGCTCAAAAAGAGTTCTTGTAAGATAGGATTGCGCCATAGGTTATTTTATATAATGTGATTTATTCAAAAATTGTTGCAATTGTAACACATTAAATCAAAATTCCGCACTAATTATTCTTTCCTATCATTTTAATTACTGGTGAATAATAAAAATCTAGCATAAAATTCACTAAGTATAATTAACTGAAGCTATTAAATAATATAACAATTGACTGTGTGGAGAGTAAAATGAGTAATTTTATCGTTTCGTTAACCGAAACTGATTTTGATAAAGTTGTTGCCGATAGTACTAAGCCTGTTCTAGTTGATTTTTGGGCTGATTGGTGTGGGCCATGTAAAATGATCGCTCCAATTCTTGAGGAAATTGCTCAAGAATATAGCGAACAAGTAGTTGTTGCCAAGTTAAATGTTGACCAAAACCCATCTATTTCACCAAAATTTGGTATTAGAGGGATCCCAACATTATTACTATTTAAAAATGGGAGTGTAATTGCGACTCAAGTTGGTGCATTATCTAAATTACAACTCAAAACATTCCTTGATAATCATCTTTAATTATCAAATATTCCCTTTGCCATAAGGTAAAGGGAATATAACTTTAATTTTATTCTTTCCATACTTATTGAACTTGTCTATCTTACCGAGGTAAACTAATCACTAATTCATATCTATTATTGAACAATAACAAAGGAGCAGATGATGTATCAATCTATTCTAGTACCTATCGATATTGTAGAAAAAGAATTAACCAAAAAAGTGCTTCCTCATGTTACTTATTTAGCCCAATTATCTAATGCTAATGTAAAATTTTTTCATGTTTTGCCTGTTGCATCGGCAATTGTTAATGCTTATTCTTTTGGTTTTGATGAGTTTAAAGATAAAGCAACACTCCAAGCGGAACAATGGCTAATCGAATTAATTGATCATATCGATTTACCGAAAGAAAATTTATCTTACGCTGTTGCTTTTGGTAATCCTCGTGATGAAATATTATCAATCGCCAATGAGTTAAAGCCAGATTTAATTATACTTGGCTCAAGAAGGCCAAATATTTCAACCCATTTATTAGGTTCTAACGCGGCTGCAGTTGTAAGATATGCTAAAACACCAGTACTCGTTATTCGGTAATAATATTCACTATTTTTATTGATAATGATAATTGTTTTTATTTGAATGGCGTTATATATTATAGGCGCTAAATAATAGCCTGTGTATGGTATACTATTATCAATTGATTTTATACCTAGTTACTTTTGCATAATGCAGCAATTATAATATATTAGTTGTTTAGCACTATCTCAACTAACAAAGGTATTATAATTAATATAATATACAATAAATTATAAGAGTTATGACTATGAAAGAGTTTGATTGGCCTATTAGGGTCTATTATGATGACACCGATGCTGGTGGCGTTGTTTATCATGCTCGTTACTTAGCTTTTTATGAGCATGCAAGAACAGAGATGCTTAGGCAGTTTAATATCAATCAGCAATTTTTACTTGAGACTCAAGCTACCGCTTTTGTTGTAAAAAAAATGAATATTGATTATGTTTATCCAGCTCGTTTAGATAATTTATTAATTGTACGCAGTGCTATTGAAAATGTTAAGCGAGCTTCTTTAGTATTTAAACAAAGAATCATTGACGAGCAGGGCCTTTTATATAGTAGTGCTGAAGTGTTAATTGCTTGCGTTGATCTTAATAAAAAGAAACCGTGTGTATTTCCTGAGTTATTTATTTCGGAGTTTGATAAGTGGAAGATATGAATATTGTTGATTTGTTCCTTGGAGCAAGTCTATTAGTCCAGTTTATAATGTTAATTTTACTTGCCTTTTCTGTCGCATCTTGGGCGGTAATATTTCAGCGTAGCCGTATTTTGAGTAAAGCAAAAAAACAAATCGATAATTTTGATGAAAAGTTTTGGTCTGCTGATGATCTTAAATCGCTGTATAGCGAAATACAAAAAGATAAAGAAAATATCGCCGGTACTGCTCATATTTTTTACTCTGGTTTTAAAGAGTTTTCTCGGCTAAATCAAATTAATCCAAATATGCCAAATGCTGCGCTTGATGGCGCATCGCGTGCAATGCGTTTATCGATGAATCGTGAGTTAGATAGCCTTGAGCAAAATATTCCATTATTAGGTACAGTTGGTTCAATTAGTCCATATATTGGATTATTTGGTACAGTATGGGGAATTATGCATGCTTTTATTGCTTTAGGTGCTGTTAAACAAGCAACCTTGCAGATGGTTGCTCCAGGTATAGCTGAAGCCTTGATCGCAACAGCAATTGGTCTTTTTGCTGCAATACCAGCTGTAATGGCATTTAATCGATTAACGTTAAAAGTTAGCCGTATTGAACAAAATTTCTTAAATTTTATTGATGAATTTTCAGCAATATTACAACGTCAAGCCGTCGCTGTTAGGAATTAATTGATATGAGTCGCAGATCACGTTATTCCACTAAATCTGAAATAAATATTGTTCCGTTATTAGATGTTCTTTTGGTGCTCGTGCTTATTTTTATGGCAACAGCACCAATAATTAGCCAAAGTGTTGAGGTCGATCTACCACAAGCATCTGAATCGACTACAGTAGCCTCATCAGAAAGCAAACCAATTATTATTGAAGTTGCAGGTATGGGGATTTACACATTAGTTATCGATCAAGATAGGCAAGAGAACCTACCGAAAGAGCAAATTATTTCTGAGGTAAAACAACAATTGGCAGCTAACGCAAAAGCAGTATTTTTAGTTGGTGGTGCAAAAAATGTTCCTTATGAAGAGATCATAAATGCACTTAATTTATTGCAAGCATCTGGCGTTAAATCAGTTGGATTAATGACACAACCAATGTAAATTCATTTGCTTTAACGATAAATAAATTTTTTAATAATAAAAATATTAATGAGAGAATGTCTAACTAAGTTTAGTTAAAATATTTTATGCCAAAGAAAATAAACTCTAGGTTTAGTCTTGCACTAATAACCTCCATCATCTTACATGTAGGCGTAATTGCTGTACTTGGTTATAGTGCATGGCATTACGCATCTACTGATTCGGGAAATAATGTACAAAGCAAATCAATTGATGCAATTATGGTTGATAGTAACATTATGTCTGAACAGTATCAGCGGCAATTACAGCACAAACTGACTAGTCAGCAGGTCAAACAGCAGCAGCAAGAGCAAATTGAAAAACAAGCACAAGAGCTACAACAAAAACAACTTGCCGAGCAGCAACGCTTAAAAACACTAGAAAAAGAGCGGTTACTCGCTGTTGAAAAGCAAAAACAGCAGGCAGAGCAGGCAAAAATAGCCCTTGAAGAACAACAAAAACAAGCGTTAATTGCTCAGCAAAAATCAGAACAAGAAGCTCAACTTAGAGCTCAAGCGGAGTTTAAAGAACAACAGCGATTAGATATTCAACGTAAGCAAGCAGAATTAGCTACGCAAAAGGCGTTAGCTGAAGCGGAACAAGCGAAGCAAGAAGCTGAAAAGCAAAAGCAAATATTAGAACAACAACGCTTAAATGCTGAAAAAGAGAAGCAAGAGAAAATAAAAGCAGCTCAAGACGCTAAGAAAAAAGTAGCTGAAGAACAGCAAAAACAGCAAGCAGTCGACGATATTTTAGGCGGTCTGACTTCAAATGTACCGAAATCGCAACAGAGCGTTTCATCGGCAGATTCTGACCAGTTCAAGTCACAAGTTAACAATGCAATTAGTAATAAATTTATCAACCCAAAGCTTTATAGTGGTAAAAACTGTGTATTAAACATTGAAATATTTTCTGACGGTTCGTTATTAAGAGTAACAGCTGAGTCCGGTGATCCAGTATTATGTCGAGAAGCTATTTCGGCGACAAAGCTAGCAAAATTACCAAAACCTAAAAACGATCAGCTATATCAAAAAATGAAAAACTTAACGATTGACTTTAGGCCAAAACAATAATTTACATTAATTACCCACTTTTTTTACAGTCGTTAACAAAAAAAGCTTATACTATAAGCAATGATATTTAAGTACTACAAGGCAATTGACATTAGTTAGTATTTAATTTGGAATATGACAATAAATTTGTAATAAGGATTTTATAATGATACGATTTTCATATCGCTTTTTGATAAGCTGTTTCATTCTTTTTTATACAGCAATTTCCATTGCGGATGTTCGAATTATTATAACCGAAGGTGTTAACACCGCAAAACCGATCGCGGTTATTCCGTTTAAATGGAACGGCAACGGCGCTCCACCACAAAAAATTGAAGAAATTATTGCATCAGATCTACGTAATAGCGGTAAATTCAACCCAATAGAAACGCGAAAAATGCCACAACTCCCAGAAACAGCATCAGCGGTCATTTCTAAAGAGTGGCGTGATCTTGGCATTGATGCCGTTGTCGTTGGCAGTATACAGCCAGATGCTTCGGGTAATTACTTAGTTAGCTATCAATTAGTCGATACAGTAAATAACCCAGGCGCCATTTTAGCACAAAACCAATACTCTATTGCAGCAAAGTGGGTTCGTTACGCGGCTCACACTGCAAGTGATGAGATATTTGAAGCTTTAACAGGTATTAAAGGTGCTTTTAGAACGCGCATCGCCTATATCGTTCGAATGAATAGTGGACCTTATACCCACGAGCTTCGCGTAGCCGATTATGATGGTTATGACGAGATCACAATCCACCGTTCAAACCAACCCCTTATGTCACCAGCTTGGTCACCTGATGGTAAAAAATTAGCTTACGTTACTTTTGAAAGTGGCCGCTCGGCGTTAGTTATGAAAACACTTGAAACCGGAAATATTGAAACAATTGCCGCATTTCCTCAGCACAACGGGGCTCCGGCATTTTCACCAGATGGAACTAAACTTGCGTTTGCATTGTCAAAAGAGGGTAATTTAAATCTTTATGTGATGGAGCTTGCGACAAAACAGATAAAACGCATTACAACGGGTCGTAGCAATAGCACTGAGCCAGCTTGGATGCCTGATAACAAAACGTTAGTTTATACTTCTGACCAAACTGGTCGTCCACAACTTTATTCTATAACAATTGATGGTGGAATACCGCAACGATTAACTTGGGATGGTTCGCAAAATCAAAATGCTGATGTTGCCCCTAATGGTAGTTTTATTGCTATGATTTCAACTAATAATGGCGATCAAAAAGTGACTAAATTTGAGCCTTTATCCAATACGTATCAAACATTAACAGATACCTTTTTGGATGAAACGCCAAGCGTTTCACCAAATGGAACCATGATTATTTATAGTTCAACTCAAGGATTAGGTACAACTTTAAACCTTGTTTCGACTGATGGTAATTTTAAAGCAAAATTGCCGGGAACCGATGGGCAAGTTAAGTTCCCTGCATGGTCACCCTATTTATAGTTTAATTTCGTATATATATGATTTTAAACTAAGGTGGTAGTAAGATAGTTAACCTTTAGTTTATTTACTTTGGCCTTGTTGATTTGAATTTTGATCTCATATCTCTAGACATCGCGAAAATAATTAAATGTTTAGTAAAATATTATCTAAGATAAGTTTATATGGCATTAATAACTGACAAAATTAAAAGGAGTAGTAAATGCATTTTTCAAAATTACTTAAAGGCGCTGTGATTATCCTTCCGTTAATTGCCGTTACTGCATGTACATCAAATTCAACCAATAAACAGGGCTCATCGTCTAATTCATCGAGTTCATTTAATTCTGGTAATTTGACGGAAACACAACAACTTCAACAATTACAGATGACCAATACTGTCTATTTTGATTTTGATAAATACAACATTAACCCAGAGTTTTCTAAAGTATTAGATTCTCATGCAGAATTTTTACGTTCACGTCCTTCATTTAGCGTGGTTATTGAAGGTCATGCTGATGAGCGTGGTACTCCTGAATACAATATTGCTTTAGGTGAGCGCCGTGCGGCGGCGGTTAAAGCATATTTACAAGGTCGTGGGGTATCTGCAAATCAAATGTCTATCGTATCTTATGGTAAAGAAAAGCCAGCCGTATTAGGTCATGACGCTAAAGCTTATGAAAAAAATCGTCGTGCAGTTATTGTTTATTAATTACATGATTATTTAATCGATATCGGTTATAACGGTCGCTTTCTGCGGCCGTTATTTTTTCTAATCATAAAAAAAATGATATACTTAAGAATAGATAAATTTTAGAAAGGTTTCAATTTATGTACAAAAAAATCATATGGCTAGTAATGTTATCTGTGTCGTTTTACAGCTATGCTGACTCTGAACTGGAACGCATGGTTGAGGCACAAGGGCAACTATTAACGGATTCTCAACAAAAAATTAGTAACTTACAAGATGAGGTCGACCAATTACGAGGCCAATTAGAAGAGACGACATATCAGCTAAATCAAACCATAGAACGTCAAAAAACGATTTTATTGCAACTTAATAATCAAGCTCCGGCTCAAAGTGCAAATAAACAGGGCCAAACCAATACTACCGCCAACACTAGTTCAACATTATCGGGCTGGTCTTCATCGGGTAATGATAAAAATGATTATAACTTTATCATTAAGTTTGTGATGAATGGTACGGAGCAAAAAGAGGCGATAGCTGCGTTACAACAATTTTTAAAAGATTATCCTAAGTCATCATACCTTGCTAATGTGAATTATTGGTTAGGTCAGCTTTGCTATCAACAAGGTAAAAAAGATGATGCTTCATTTTATTATGCAACCGTTGTAAAAAGTTATCCTAAATCACCGAAAGCAGCAGATAGCTTATATAAGGTGGGACTTATCTTACTTGAAAAAGGTGATAAAGTTAAGGCTAAAGCAGTATTCCAACAAGTGATAAAGCTATACCCTAATGATAAAAACACGATAGCTTTGGCTAATGGCAAACTGGCGACCTTAGGCTAAATGGCTAAATAACCACCTGTTAAACACTATTGTGATAAAAAAGGGTTGCATCAATGACTAATCAACAGTATTATGCAACCCGAAATCGCATGGGTCGTTAGCTCAGTCGGTAGAGCAGCGGACTTTTAATCCGTTGGTCGAAGGTTCGAATCCTTCACGACCCACCAGATTTCCTACAGTCACCTTATGGTGATTTTTTTATGCCTGTAATTTACAAGTTCGCTATTAAACGCTTTATTTTAGACTTTGTTTTATGGTACATTCCAATTTTCCTTGTTCTTCGATGGAACACTATAATGAAATTAGAAGAAATTGCACAACTTGCAGGTGTTTCAAGGACAACAGCCAGTTATGTTATCAATGGTAAAGCGAAACAGTACCGAGTGAGTGATAAAACCATCGCTAAAGTGATGGAAGTTGTAAAACAATACAATTTTCAACCCAATGCTGTTGCAGCAGGGCTACGAGCAGGAAAAACGTATTCAATAGGGCTAATCATTCCTGATCTTGAAAACATCAGCTATACTAAAATCGCCAATCATCTAGAACATAAAGTTCGACAAGCGGGTTACCAATTACTTATTTCTTGTTCTGAAGATAACAGTGAAATTGAAAAACAGTGTATATTACATCTCAAGCAGCGACATGCTGATGCGATCATTGTCTCATCTTCATTTATATCAGATCACTCTTTCTACGAAAATTGGGATAATAACCATATTCCGATACTTGCTTTAGATAGGCCACTCTCAACAACGAAATTCAGGAGTATTTTGGGCGCAGATCAACTTGATGCTAAAGCATTAACCGAAGAGTTTATTAAACATACTAATCAAGATATTATCTATATTGGGGCATTACCTGATATGACGATTAGCCACTATCGGGAAACGGGTTTTAAGCAAGGGGTAAAAGGGAAAGATAAAACGATCACTTATCTTTATGCAAAAGATTATACTCGAGATTCAGCTGCTGAATTATTTTATCAATGGTTAGAACATAACCCTATACCACAGGCACTATTTTTAACGTCATTTTCATTGTTGCAAGGTATTATTGATGCTATTTTAAGCCGGCACGGCTCATTACCCAAAAATATGGTTATTGCAACATTTGGTGATAATGAATTACTTGATTTTTTACCTTGTAAAGTAATCAGCCTTGCTCAAAATCATAAACAAATTGCTGAAATTACGGTTAATACATTGCTAATTAATCTTAATAATCAAAATACTTATCAACCAGGATATACTGAGATTAAACGTAATCTTAATTATCGTGGTCGTTTTAACCAAAAATTATTGTCTTAGATATTGATCACAAAATGTGATGCTTATCTCATTCTAATTATTAATCGGAAAAATATATTTGCTAATTAAAAAAATTATTAGCATTATAGCTGAAACGATTCAACAAGCGATGTATTATCGTTAATATATGATATATTGAATAAAGTTTTAAAGTCAAAAAAGAGGTATTTATGCTACAGCTCACCAAAGATGATATTTATCTTGATCAACAAGCTGATAATAAACAAGAAGCGATTAAAAAAATAGCCAGTGCACTTACTCAACAGCAATTTGTCGAGGAGGGCTATGTAGAGGGCATGCTAGCACGAGAAGCCCAAGCTGCCACTTATTTAGGTAGTGGTATTGCAATTCCCCATGGTACAACGACAACTCGTCACTTAGTTAAAAAAACAGGTGTACAAGTTTTTTATTTTCCTGATGGCGTTATTTGGGGCGATGAGGGTGAAAAAGCCTATATTGCAATTGGTATTGCAGCAAGTTCAGATGAGCATTTGACTATTTTACGTCAGCTAACTCATGTCCTTGGTGATGATGACGTTGAAGATCGTATCAAACAAATTAAAACTGTTGATGATGTTGTGGCTTTATTAACAGGGCAAAGTACTAGCGAAACAAATGAAAATATCATTTCAGATGATTTAATGTTATTAGATATACCAGCTGATAACCTAGAAATGCTACAAGCGCTTAATGTTTCAAGGTTAAAACGCATTAATGCAGTTAATACCCAATTTGTTGCTCAGTCGCTGGATCAAAAACCTACATATTTAGGTCAAGGTGTTTGGGTAAATGATAGTATTGACGGTAATCTTAAAGATGCTATCGCAATTAGTCGAACAACGAGCAGTCTAAATGATGCCGATAAACCCGTAAAATTATTACTGACTATATCAGCCAAAACAGCTGCGCTTGATGTAATTATTAATAGACTTGCTGAAATGACTTATCATCAGCAGTTAGTTCAGTTACATACTGCAACTAAAATGCAAATCCAGCAGCTTTTAACCAGTGAGCAATCAACTACGGTAAGCCAAAATAATTCTGCTGAAAACGAGGCTAAAACACCTGTAGCAACTGAAACTAATGCGACAAGCGTTACTGCTGAGTTTACGGTAATTAACCCACATGGTTTACATACTAGGCCTTCATCAGTATTAGTTAAGTTAGTGAAACAATTTAACAGCAGTGTGACAGTTGCAAATCTTGATGGCACGGGTAACGCAGTAAGTGCAACGAGCTTAATGAAAATCGTTGCAATAGGTGCTAAGAAAGGTAGTAGATTACAATTTGTTGCAAATGGTGATGATGCCCAGCAAGCAATTGATGCAATTGGGCAGGCAATAAATGATGGACTTGGTGAGGGGCATGAATAATGGCGAATAAAATTGCTACATTTACCTTAAATCCTGCTTATGATCTGGTTGGATTTTGCCCTAAAATTGAGTTAGGTGATGTTAATTTAGTTAAAACAACTGGTTTATTACCTGCTGGTAAGGGAATTAATGTTGCCAAAGTGCTTTGTGATTTGGGTGATAAATTAACGGTTGGCGGCTTTTTAGGTAAAGCCAATTACGATGGATTTGAATCACTTTTTACCGAGTTAAAACTTGATAACAAATTTCGACTAGTTGAAGGGCGAACACGTATCAATGTTAAGGTAACTGAAAAAAATAGTGACGTTACGGATCTTAATTTTTCAGGTTTTTCAGTTAATACTAATGATTGGCAACAATTTGTCGAACAATCAATTAAATGGTTATCTGATTTTGATATGGTCGTGATAAGTGGTAGCTTGCCGGAAGGAATTTCTTTAGATGACTTTAGTGATTGGCTTGAAAAAGTAAAAAGTATCTGCCCAAAAATTGTCTTTGATAGTAGCCGGGCAGCGCTCACTGCGGGCTTAAAAGCAAAGCCTTGGTTAATTAAACCTAATGATAAAGAACTCGAAATGCTAGTGGGTCACGCTTTACCGACAATTAAAGATATCAAAGATGCCGCTATGAGCCTTGTTGAGCAGGGTATTGATAACGTAATTATATCACTTGGTAGTAAAGGCGCATTATGGGTTACTAAACATGAATCATGGCTAGCAAAACCACCTAAATGTGAAGTTATTAGTACGGTTGGAGCAGGGGACTCAATGGTTGCGGGCCTTGTTCATGGTTTACTATCAAACTATTCGATTAAAGATACCTTAGTTTTTGCTTCAGCTATTGCAGCGCTGTCTGTTAGCCAGCCTGGCGTCGGTGTGCCTGATAAAGCAAAACTAAATAGTATTCTTGAAAAAATAGATGTGATGGCAGGATAGGAGAAAATATGAACTTATATATTGTTAATGCAAGCCAAGTAGGCCCGGTAAATGGGCGACTGGCAAAAGCAGAATTAATATTAGCGGCTAAAGAGTCTAATATTACCATTGTTGATAAATCAGATTTAGCTGATGTAACCATTTTAATCGGTCAAGGAAGCTCATCAGATAACAGTATTGTTGGAAAAAAAGTTTACACAGTGACTAATTTGGATGAACTTTTTGCGGATCCGAATAAAGTGTTACTAGATGCAAAAGCTCAAGCGGTAACTTATCAGCAATCAAGCCAAGTTGCGCCTAGTCCATCAAATAGTGGAACAAAGCGTATTGTTGCCGTAACTGCATGTCCAACGGGCGTTGCACATACCTTTATGGCTGCCGAGGCGATTGAAGCCGAAGCGAAAAAACGTGGTTGGTGGTGTAAAGTTGAAACTCGCGGATCAGTTGGCGTTGGTAATGAGCTAACAGCCGAAGAAATCGCCTCTGCTGATATTGTGATTGTTGCGTGTGATATCGACGTTGATTTAAGCAAGTTTGCTGGCAAACTCATGTATCGCACAAAAACTGGACCAGCACTTAAAAAGACAGCACAAGAATTTGATAAAGCGTTTAAAGAAGCTGCTCTTTATCAGCCAACGTCATCTTCAAAATCACCAGCGGCCTCTCAAGAAAAGAAAAATGCCTATAAACATTTGTTAACGGGTGTTTCTTATATGTTACCTATGGTGGTTGCGGGTGGGCTTATCGTTGCACTATCATTTGCTGTGGGCGGGATCCTTCAAGAAGGTGCACTGGCGCAAGCACTTGGTAAAATAGGTGGCGGCACCGCACTTGCTTTAATGGTTCCTGTTCTTGCTGGTTATATTTCATTTTCTATCGCAGATCGTCCTGGTTTAGTTCCAGGGTTAATTGGTGGTATGCTTGCTACATCTATAGGGGCAGGTTTCTTAGGCGGGATTGTTGCCGGTTACTTAGCTGGTTACCTAACGTTATTATTAACCAGAGCAATTAAGCTACCTCAAAGCCTTGAAGCATTAAAACCAATTTTAATTCTACCATTATTATCAAGCCTCATTGTTGGTTTGGCGATGATATTCATATTAGGTGAGCCAATTGCTTATATTATGAAAGCGTTAGAAGCATGGTTAAGTGGAATGCAAACTGCGAATGCTGTTATCCTTGGAGCAATACTCGGTGGTATGATGTGTATTGATATGGGGGGGCCGATTAATAAAGTGGCTTATGCTTTTGGGGTTGGCTTACTTAGTGCTCAGCAATATGCGCCAATGGCCGCAGTAATGGCCGGCGGAATGGTGCCGCCACTAGCAATGAGCTTAGCAACTTTTATTGCGCGCAATAAATTTAGTAAAGCAGAACAAGAAAGTGGTAAAGCAGCATTTGTCCTAGGTTTATGCTTTATTTCTGAAGGGGCAATTCCATTTGCAGCAAGAGATCCATTACGTGTATTACCTAGCTGTGTTATTGGTGGTGCTATCACTGGTGGTATGTCATTAGCATTTGGTTCACAATTAATGGCACCTCATGGTGGCTTATTTGTACTTGCTATACCGGGTGCGATAACACCTGTTTTAGGTTATCTACTATCAATTGTAGTCGGCTCTGTTGTGGCTGCGGTTATCTATGCGGTGATTAAGAAACCTGACGCTAAAGTTGAGCAAGAAGCTATCGCTTAATAACGTAAAACAATTTATTATCAAAAAAAGCAAAATTGAAAAATTTTGCTTTTTTATTGTCAAAAAATTTTCTAGCGTTACTATTCATATCTATTTTTGTTCTATCTAAATGCAAAATAATTGTTTCCGTATCTATCTGTTATTTGTTGTAATCATTGCATCTCACTGCGAAACAGTGTAATTAACTCCTTGTTTGAGGTGCAATATGGCACAAATTTTAATAAAAAAATGGCCTCGTCGCTTGATCTCATTATCAGGCAGCTGGTTAGATAAAGCCTTATTACTTAAAATAGGGATTATATTTTCAGCAATTATTTATATTAATAACGCTTGGTCTATTGAATTACTTAATGTCTCTTACGATCCAACACGTGAACTATATAAATCCTATAATCAAGCATTTATAAAACACTGGCAAAATCAAACTGGTGAAGCATTAACCATTAAAAATTCGCATGGTGGCTCGGGTAAACAAGCGCGCTCAGTAATTGATGGTTTACAAGCAGATGTGGTAACGTTGGCGTTAGCGGGTGATATTGATGCTTTAAACCGGTACCAACCGCTGATTGATCAAAATTGGCAATCAAAATTACCGAATAATAGTACGCCCTACACCTCAACGATTGTTTTTTTAGTTCGTAAGGGTAACCCTAAACAGATTAAAGATTGGGATGATTTAGTCAAACCAGGCATTGAAGTTATCACGCCAAATCCCAAAACATCAGGTGGCGCTCGATGGAATTTCTTAGCTGCTTTTGCTTATGCTAAGTCGCATTACGTAAGTGATGAAAAAGCATTACAATTTGTAACTGAAATTTATCGTCATGCGCCTATTTTAGACACTGGCGCAAGGGGCGCAACGATAAGTTTTGTGCAGCGTGAACTAGGTGATGTTTTACTTGCATGGGAAAATGAAGCATATCTAGCACTTAACGAACAAGGTGGCGATGAATTAACGATTATAACACCATCGGTATCTATTTTAGCGCAGCCACCGGTTGCAATTGTTGATAAAGTTGTTGATGCGAAAGGAACACGCAAACAAGCACAAGCTTACCTTGATTACCTATATAGTGATGAAGCGCAGCAAATTATTGCTAAAAATTATTATCGGCCAACTAATCCAGT
Source organism: Orbaceae bacterium lpD04 (assembly GCA_036251935.1). Classification (NCBI taxonomy): domain Bacteria; kingdom Pseudomonadati; phylum Pseudomonadota; class Gammaproteobacteria; order Orbales; family Orbaceae; genus Orbus; species Orbus wheelerorum. Next base: position 1,123,046 of record CP133967.1, read on the forward strand.
CATTTTAGCCCAGTATGCTGAGCAATTTCCTAAATTACGATTAGTTACCATCGATGAATATTTTGGCGGTTGGCAAGATGTACAAAAAAAATATTTCGATGATGGTGCAATATTTGATGCCATATTTGAGCAAATCAATGAGTAAATAAAGGTTTATTATGCAACGCACATTATCAAAAAAAACAGTTCGAATAATACCGGGTTTTAGCATAACGTTAGGTTTTACGTTGACCTATATAAGTATCATTGTATTAATTCCACTATTTTGCTTGTTTATTTATTCTACAGAGTTGTCATTAGCAAATTGGATCAAATTAATTACCGGCAAACAGTTTTTAATCGCCTTATCATTATCATTAACTACCGCATTAACCAGTGCACTATTAAATGCTTTTATCGGCTTATTATTTGCATGGGTAATTGTCCGTTACCGTTTTTTGGGCAGAAAAATAATAGATACGTGCATTGATATGCCATTTGCTTTACCAACAGCGGTTGCAGGTATTGCCCTGACTGCGATTTATGCTAAAAACGGCCCAATAGGTCAACTCTTTAGTATCAAAATTGCCTATACACCAATTGGCATTACCTTAGCATTACTATTTGTTACGTTGCCTTTTGTTGTCCGCACGTTACAGCCCGTGATTGAGGATTTACCGCATGAACTTGAAGAGGCAGCAAAAATATTAGGTGCAACGCCAAGGCAAACCTTTATTTACGTTATTTTACCTGCTATTTTGCCCGCTTGGCTCACTGGTTTTACCTTAGCATTTGCAAGGGGGATTGGTGAATATGGTTCGGTGGTATTTATTGCTGGCAATATTCCCTTTAAAACCGAAATACTGCCATTACTCATTGTATCTAAACTCGATCAATACGCTTACGAGGCAGCATCGGCGATTGGTATTTGCATGTTAATTATCGCTTTTATTTTACTTTTTATTATGAATTTGATTCAGCGCAGACTTAATCGTGCGATAGTTAAGGTTAGATAATCGAGGCTAAAATGGCAATAATTGACAAGTTAACATCATTATTTATTAGGCAAAAATCGCTAGCATTATTGCCGATATTACTAATCTTATTGACGATCATATTGTTTTTACTGCTACTTGCATTACCACTATGTATTGTTATCACTCAAGGACTCGCTAATGGTTTTGGTGCTTTTTGGCAAGTGATAACCGAGGCAGACACATTTTCAGCTTTCAAATTAACCTTAATTGCGACAAGTATTGCCGTGCCGTTAAATATTTTATTTGGCATTAGTGCCGCTTGGGCGATAACTAAGTACCAATTCAAAGGTAAACAATTATTGATAACCATCATCGATCTACCTTTTTCAATCTCCCCCATTGTTGCGGGTTTAATTTATGTGCTTTTGTTTGGCGCACAAAGTTGGTTATCCCCTTATTTACAATACTTTAATATACAAATTATTTATGCTATTCCAGGAATTATATTGGCGACTATTTTTGTCTCGGTCCCTTTTGTTGCAAGGGAGCTTATTCCGATTATGGAACAACAAGGTTGCAAAGATGAAGAGGCGGCTAGTGTACTTGGTGCTAATGGCTGGCAAATATTTTATCACGTAACTTTACCAAATATTCGCTGGGCATTAATGCATGGTGTCGTTTTGTGCACAGCAAGATCGCTAGGCGAATTTGGCGCTGTATCTGTCGTTTCAGGGCATATTCGTGGTTATACTAATACCTTGCCCTTACAAATTGAAATTTTATACAACGAATACAATATCGTAGCGGCATTTAGTGTCGCAATTTTATTATTAATTATGTCTTTTGTTTTACTTTTACTAAGGCAATGGACTGAGAATCGTTTATGCCAAGATATCTCAACACATAAATAGGTGACAAAGATGGGCATTGTTGTAAAAAATATCGATAAACAATTCGGCCAGTTTAAGGCATTACAAAATATTAACTTCACCATTAAACAAGGGGAATTAGCTGCATTATTAGGACCGTCAGGTTGTGGGAAAACCACCTTATTACGGATTATAGCAGGCCTTGAATCGGTATCAAATGGGCAAATCTATTTTGATAGTAATGATGTCACTATGTTAAATGCTAAGCAGCGAGATATTGGTTTTGTATTTCAAAATTATGCACTATTTCGTCATATGTCAGTTGCCGATAATGTGGCATTTGGCTTAAAAATGAAACCAAAAGCACAAAGAGATGATACAAACACCATAAAAGCGCGCGTTAAAGAGCTCCTTGAGCTGGTTAAACTTGATACATTAGCTGATCGTTATCCCGATCAGCTATCTGGTGGCCAGCGCCAGCGCATTGCACTAGCACGTGCATTAGCAACTAAGCCAAAAGTCTTACTGCTTGATGAACCATTTAGTGCGCTCGATGCAAAAGTGCGTAAAGAGCTACGCCGCTGGCTACGAGATTTCCATCACGAGATTAACGTGACGAGTATTTTTGTGACCCATGATCAAGAAGAGGCGCTAGAAGTTGCTGATAAAATTATTTTAATGAATGAAGGGAAAATTGAACAAATTGATACGCCAGAACAAGTTTATAAACAGCCTAAAACGGCGTTTGTTGCTCACTTTTTAGGGGATGTTAATTTAATTCATGGCAATATTGATAGCAATCGTTTGTATCTTGGTGATTTTTGTAAAGACATGCAGTCTCAGGGTAACTGGCAAGATCAAGCGGTTGTCGCTTATGTCCGTCCTCATGAAATAAGTGTATCTAAACTGGCTGGTGACAATAGCATGGGGGGTAAAATTATTCGCTTACACACTGCTGGGCCAACGGTATTTATGGAGGTTTCTCTTAATAATCAGCCCAAAAATATCGATGTATCGATTAGTTATCAGGATTATCAACAAAATGATTTTCTAATTGGTGATCAGATCTACCTACAACCTTTGCTAATTAACATCTTTGTGCAAGACCAATTGTTTGAATTTATGATTTAAACCAGAACAAAATAGTGCTCTCTATTGTTAGTTGATCAAATTTGATACTCAATCATATCGACTTTATTTTCACTAGAGAGTGCTTGTGCTTTTATCTTATCAATTGAAAGCGCGTCATTACATAATTGGATAAAGTGCCAAACATAATTACGCTGCAACTGATAACGTTTAAGGCCAATCCATGTCACATGCGAGGGAAATAAATGTGCGCTATCAATTTTAACAAGATCAGGGTTTTGCTGCGGATCAAACATTTTATCGACCAAAATACCGATCCCCATTCCCGCTTCAACATAAGTCTTAATCACATCAGAATCTTGCACATTTAAAATAACATTCGGTGATAATCCTGCCGAAAAAAACGTGCTATCAATACTATTTCGAGGGTATACGCCTTTTCGGTAAGTAATGAGTGGTAATGCATTTAACATATCTAAGCTCACTTGCTTTTCATTCGCAAGTAGATGATTTTTAGGTGCAATGACAGCATAATGCCAGCGATAAAACGGATAAGTAACAATCGAATGACTCTCCATTTTTTGTTTATCAATCGCAATATCGGCTTCGCCAGAAAGTAACATTTTGGCAATATCTTCAGATGACGCTTGATTGATAATAAGATTAACTAGCGGAAACTGCGTTCTAAAACGCTTAATAATGTTAGGTAAAATATAGCGGGCCTGCGAATGGGTTGTAGCGATAACTAATGAGCCTTCATCTTTATTGGAAAATGACGTTGATAATCGACGAATATTATTAATTTCATTTAAAATACGTTCGGCTATCACCACCAGCTCTAATCCGGGTTCAGTCATATTAATTAGACGTTTGCCTTGACGAATAAAAAGCTCAATATTAAGCTCATCCTCCAGTTCTTTTATATGCCGGCTTACCCCTGATTGTGAGGTATATAATGTATTTGCTACTTCGGTTAGATTATAATTACAACGAGCGGCTTCACGAATAATTCTTAACTGCTGTAAATTCATAACGATTTAGCCCTACTAAATGAAAGGTCAATGTTGTGATTATAAAATCATCAGTTTAAAAGACAAATACCATAAAGGCATAATGATATAAGGTAATGGTATAAGTAAATAAAAACAGTAACAGCGAGTTAAAATGCTTGCCTTGGTATAAAAAGCCCAAGGCATTAATATTTGGTTAGTCTAACTAAAGGTAAAAGTCGATAGCGGAATTAACAACCGGGGCAATGACCTGAGTACGAATCACAAAATCGCCAAATCCTTCATTTTTATTACGCTGCATTGACCATTTAGCAATAAGTTGCTCAATGCAAGTTAGAATTTCATCAACTGTGATATTTTCTTTATATAACCTTGGGATCCGCGTACCTTCACGATTGCCTCCTAAATAAAGATTATAACGACCTGGCGCCTTACCAACGAGTCCAATCTCGGCAAGCATTGCTCTGCCACAGCCATTAGGGCAGCCCGTAACACGTAAAATAATATAATCATCACTTAAGTTATTTTTATCCATAATACCGTCAATAATGGTAATAAAATCAGGTAAAAATCGCTCCGCCTCCGCCATCGCAAGTGGGCAAGTAGGGAATGATACACAAGCCATTGAGTTTTGTCGCTGTACACTAAAACTCTCATCGATTAAACCATGTTGCCTTGCAATAGCCTCAATCTCAGCTTTTTGTGAAGCAGGCACTCCTGCAACAATTAAATTTTGGTTAGCCGTTAAACGAAAATCACCTTGATGTATTTGAGCAATTTTAGCAACGCCAGTTTTTAGCGGCTTATCGATATAATCTAATAATCGTCCATTTTCAATAAATAGCGTTAAATGCCAATTGTCATCAATCCCTTTAACCCAACCAATTCGATCGCCTCGTGCGGTAAATTGATAAGGCTTACTTGGCAAGAATGCCATGCCTGCACGAAGTTCAACTTCTTTCTTAAAATTCTCTGTGCCAACGCGCTCTAACGTATATTTTGTTTTAGCATTTTTACGATTACTACGATTTCCCCAATCACGCTGGGTTGTGACAATCGCTTCGGCAAATTTTAAGGCGTCAGAGACAGCAATAAAACCAAAATCATCAGCCTTTCTTGGGTAAGTCGTTTTATCGCCGTGAGTCATTGCAAGTCCGCCGCCAACTAACACATTAAAGCCAATTAATTGACCATGCTCGGCAATTGCGACAAAATTAAGATCATTAGCATGCACATCGACATCATTAAGCGGCGGAATAACAACCGTCGTTTTAAACTTACGCGGTAAATAATTACTACTTAAAATTGGCTCTTCATCTGGCGTATCAAGCTTTTTACCATCGAGCCAAATTTCAATATAGGCGCGGGTTTTAGGTAATAGGTGCTCCGATATTTTACTTGCCCATGCATAAGCTTGTTGATGCACTCCTGACTCAATCGGATTAGATGTACAAAGTACATTACGATTAACATCCCCCGCAGTTGCAATAGAATCAAGCCCAATCTTATGTAATAGCTGATGCGCAGATTTAAGGTCACGCTTAAAAATACCATGAAATTGGAATGTTTGCCGTGTAGTTAACCTAATACTGCCATACCAAGTCTCTTGTGTTGCAAATTTATCAATAGCAAGCCACTGTTTTGGCGTAATAATGCCGCCAGGCAATCGGCAGCGTAACATCATATTGATAAGCGGTTCAAGTTTTTGCTCGGCGCGTTGCGCGCGAATATCCCGATCATCTTGCTGGTACATGCCATGTAGCCGAATAAGTTGTGAATTATCACTATTAAAGCCACCAGTTATGCCATTTTCTAAATCTTTTGCGATAGTACCACGTAAAAAATTACTTTCACGCTTAAAACGCTCAGCATCTGATGGCGGTAAATTCGACACATCATTTTGTGGTGGCGTTGTATGGATAGGGTGAGTATTTAGTTTATTATTGCTCATAAGGTTCACTCATTTAATCATCTTTTAATAGATATCTCGTTGATAACGTTTATTGCTTCTTAACTCATCAAGATAGTTATTGGCTTGTTCTTCGTTATATTGTCCTTGCTGCATAATAATTTGTAATAAGACTGTATTAACGGCTTTTGCCATATTATTGGCATCACCACAGACATAGAGATAAGCACCACGTTGTAACCATTGCCAAATATCTACGCCTTGGGTAAGTAACTTATCTTGTACGTAAACTTTTTGCGCTTGATCGCGTGACCATGCCAAATCAATACGTGATAACACACCATCTTTAAGGTAGCTTTGCCACTCAATTTGATATAAAAAATCAGCAGTAAAATGTGGATTACCAAATAGTAGCCAATTTTCGCCACTAGCCGCTTCACTTGCACGCTGCTGCATAAAAGCCCTAAACGGTGCGATCCCACTGCCAGCTGCAATCATAATAATAGGTAAACTGTTATCACTTGGTAGCCTAAAGTTATCATTTGGTTCGATAAACACTTTAATTTGGCTCTGTTCGGGGATTTGCTCAGCTAAAAAATAAGAGGCACCGCCTGTTCTTTTTTTATCATCAATTAAATATTGCACCACATTAACGGTTAAATGTGCTTCATCGCCGACTTCATCTTGTGCTGATGCAATTGAGTACAAACGGGGAGTTAACGGACGCAATATATCAATCAATGCTTGTGCACTAAATTCACCTTGATAGCGACTAATCATATCGATGATCGGGGTAGTTTGGGCAAAATCACGGAGCGCAGTTTTATCGCTAATAAGGGCTAATAGCTGACTATTTGCTATCAGCTGTGCATATTTGCTAATAATAACCGGGGTATTTTGAGTAAGTTCAATTTTTTCAATTAATACCTGCTTTAAACGATAGCGTTCACCGTGCAGTTCAACATCAACCTCACTATCAAATGGCATTAAGCTTAGTAACTCTTCAACTAATGCAGGGCTATTTTCATACCATACGCCAAGAGTATCGCCAGCTTGATACAAAATGCCCGAATCACTTAGATCCAGCTCAATATGACGAATATCACGATCAGAATGGCTAGCTGTAATTTTTTGATTAACATTTACCATCGCCATAAATGGGTTTTCGCGATTATATTGGCTATTTTCAACAATAATATTGCGGTTGTTAGTCAAAGCTTTGCTAGGATCACCACTTTGCTTGATTGACTGCGCTAATCTATCAACAATTGTTTGTCGCCAATTTGCACTTATTTGTTGGTAGTCGGTATCAAGATCAACGCGATCAGCTAAACGTTTAGCGCCTAACTGCATTAAGCGCTGGTCGAAATCTTTACCGGCCTTACAAAAATGAACATAAGATGAATCGCCTAAACCTAAAACAGCGTAGTTTAGATTGGGTAACTGAGGGGCTTTTTTTGAAAAAAGAAACTTATAAAAAGGTAAGGCTTCTTCTGGTACTTCGCCTTCACCTTGTGTTGAGGTGATAATAATTACTATATCATCTTGATCAATTTTTTTAAATTTATAATCAGCCGCATGCACGTGGTTGAATACGAGCCCTAAACGCTCAAAATCACGACTAAGCTCGCTAGCAACTCGCCTTGCATTACCTGTTTGTGATGCAGACACTAAGGTAATAACTTTTTGGCTATTTGCCGCTGATAAGTCGTTATCAACTTGATTTTGCGGTAAAGTTGATGACTCAACTTGCAATGCGCCTTTCGCAACGATTCCCCACAAATAACCTGACATCCAAGCAAGCTGCTCTGCTGATGCATTATTGATAATTTTATCGAGTTCGTCACTATTAAATGGCGGCTGATATTTGCTCATAATATAACCTTATTCTATTGTTCACTAATTTAATCATTACCGATAAGCGTTAACTCTTACGCTAATTTCTTTAGCAAATATGGTATTAAATATACCCGTTACCAATGTAGATATTAAAATTAAAAACGGGGTTTAGAAGCGGGTTTTAGGGCTGGGCTCTGGAGAGCTCTGTTTTTCTATCCCGCCGATAACTGTTGGCATAATGATACAAAATACATTTTGAAAAATTAAAAGTATATGTACTAAAATGTACTACTAGTATTTAGTGTAAAATTTCGACTAAAACGTCACTTTATGCAGTCCGCATTCTCTGCCTTGTGGCCCTTTTGTTGGGTCAAAATAGTTAAGTTCATTAGGGAGATTATGCTGCTTAATATAATTTTCCATATCTTGTGTTGTCCAATCTAAAATTGGCGAGACTTTTATTAAATTATCCCCAGCAGGGCTGATAATATCTAATCCTTGACGCAGCGCCGATTGCTCTCTACGTAACGCAGTAAACCAGACTTGCGGATTAAGTGTTGCAAGAGCGCGGTTAAACGGCTCTAACTTTAAAATTTGGGTAAATTCGTCATGCTCAGGGGTATCAAGCTCAGGTAAGCCACTGTAGCGCACATTCAAATAAGCTTGTGTGCGCTGAGGCACAAAAATGTGAACATTAAGGTTAAGCTGATCAATAATTTTATTGGCGGCGCGGTAAGTATCATTGGTTGCATAACCATTATCAACCCAAACTACATCAATATCGGGTTTTACTTGGCTAACAAGGTGTAATAATACAGCCTCATAAGGCCCAAAGTGAGTACTGATAATACTTTTACCATGCTCTTGATGACTTTTATTAATTGCCCATTCAATGATATCTAACGGCGATTGATTACGTAATTTTTGATTTATTTCAGTTAAATTTGGCATTATTGATCCCTATTGATGTTATATGGTTAATCACGTTGCTTGCATTAAATTAGCTATTTGCCCATAGGTATAACTCTTCAACTACTTCAGGGCGACTAAATGTAACTGGTAATGACTCTTTTGCTTGTAATCGCCGCCTTACCTCTGTACCTGAAATTAATACCCGATAATTGCTATCGTGTGGGCAGGTTTTATTTGATGCCATACCTGCACATTTTTGGCAATAAAAAGTCCAGTCAATTTTTATTGGTTCGATGAGTAAATCATCTGCTTTTAGGGCTGAAAATATCTCTTGCGCAGCAAAAGCGGTATAAAAATCACCGACACCAGCGTGATCTCGACCAACAATCAAGTGACTACAGCCATAATTTTGTCTAAATAGTGCGTGTAATAAGGCTTCTTTTGGGCCGGCATAACGCATATCTAACGGATAACCAGAATGAATAACGCTATCTTTAACAAAGTAATTATCAATTAAGGTATTAATCGCTTTTAGGCGAATTTCGGCAGGGACGTCGCCAGCCTTTAAATTACCAAAAAGCGAGTGGATTAACACGCCATCAAAGAGTTCGAGTACGGTTTTAACTAAATATTCGTGTGAACGGTGCATTGGGTTGCGTGTTTGGAAAGCAGCAATCTTTTGCCAACCTAGCAGGGCAAAGCGATCGCGAGTTTCTTGTGGGGTTAGAGCATATTGGCCAAACCGCGCTTTAAAGCCATCGTCATTAAAGACTTCAACTTTACCACCTAAATTAATCGGTGGCTGCGCCATTAGCACCGCAACACCATGATGAGCGGTATCTGTTGTACCAAAAACCTGCTGCGCTTCAAACTGCTTATCAGGCTCATAAATACTATCAACTGTTAGTAAACCAATCAGATTACCTTCAGGCGTTTTTAACGCAATATCATCACCAAGGTTGATATGATCTGCTTGCTCATCACTGACGGAGACTGTAATTGGGATCGGCCAAAATACCCCATCAGCAAGGTGCATATTGTCACACACGCTGCGCCAATCTTGCTCGCGCATAAAACCATATAACGGTGTAAAACCACCGATCCCAAGCATAACTAAATCACCCACTTCACGCGTTGATAGCGTAATTTCAGGTAAGGTTTTAGCATATTGTTGCCTAGCATCTAAGTTATTCGGTGGTACGAGCAGTGGCTTTAAGGTTTGACTTGCGTGCGGTAAAATTAAACTCATAAGACTCCCTTACTTATCATCATTTTTTTTATGGTAGTAATTAAAAACGATTATCGATAAATAACAAAATATCAATTTCGCATACTGTTATGCGTTTTATGGATATTGTAGAGATATTTTGACTAAAACTAATCAAACCTTGTCATATAACTATAAATAGATTATCGTTATCGTTCATTTAAAATAACAATAATAAAAATGATAAAATATTACCTTCTAATGACCCTGCGTGAGTGGCAAGCATTACAAAAACCGATTGATGATAATTCACTTTTCCCTCGCCGTTCAGTAGTACCTCGAAGTATTGTTGATTACACTCAATTAAAACCTGTCCGTTATCGCTATAGCAGTGAGCTGGATGACGTTGTTAAGCACTGTATTAATAATCAAGACCAGTGTAAAAACCTTTACCCAACCCTTGAAAAACTCGGCTTATATTACGGCACAAATACCTATAATAAAGATGATGTAAAATTTAGTAAGGCATTAAAAGAGGCGTTAAGCTCGCAGCGCGCTATCCTAATTGATATACCGGTTGCCCCCTGTTCAGGCATGATGGCACCAGAAAATAACTTTCTAAAACTTCCTAACCATAAAATCGCTCGTAGGTTAACCCCTGAAGAAGTAAAAGCCTGTGAACTTGCAAGGTATGGTAATGAAGATAATTGGATTGAAATAACTGTAAAAGATTTATCTAATCAACCGTTTACCTTGTTTAATCATGGCAGCCGAGCAATCGTAAAGCAAGGCAATTTAGATAGTAACGGCTATGCGTATATCAATTTACCGGTTAACGCGCAGTATGTTGATATTGTCTTTGATAAACAGCAAGAATATCGTTCTTGGTATTATGATGTACCACTACAGATACTCGGCGGTGTGCGTGATGCCGCGCAATCGGTATCCGATTTACTTTGGGATCTTTCGCCCATTAAACAGGTAATTAAACGCGACTTTGACGTCGAAATAACCAATCCCTTTCAATTTGAAAAAGTGCCTGAAGCACAAACCGTATCCGGTGCGCTTGCGCATGGTATCAGTCAGTTTTTGGTTGGTTTTCTTCCTACTTCGAAAGCACTTAAATTTATCAAACCGATAAAAAAAATGGGTACACTCACCAAAGGTATGATTGCAGGTGGCGTTGCCGATTTTGCCGTCTTTGTGCCCCATGAAGAACGATTATCCAACCTTATCCAATCATTCCCTGAACTACAAAACCCGATCACTGAATATTTAAAGGCTAGCCCTGATGATAGCGCAGCAGAAGGGCGATTAAAAAACGCATTAGAAGGATTACTGCTTGGCGCATTAGTTGAGCCTTTCGTCCATTCATTACGTGCGTTAAAATATGCTAGAATCAAACGGATGGTGCCAGAGGTTAAAACTAAAGTTCATTATAAGCTTGAGGCTATCACCATAGAAACCGAATCAAGAGGTAAAAACAGTTTAAATGAGCACATAGTTGTACAAAATAAATTAGACAAATTGCCCCCTAAAGAGATTATAAATCTTTCTTCGATAGAATTAAAAAATAACTTACCCGAAGGTTGGCAATTTTTTGAAAATAAGGGTAGAGTTCATATAAAAGATACAGCCGGTCAGATGAGAATTCGTATAGATCCAGCAGATAAAATAACAAATTATCAACATATGCATATTTATGATGAAAAAGGGAATTCGCTGAATAATCTAGGGATTATTGTAGAAAGAAATAATTCAGCAGGTCATATTCCTTGGGAAAATGAGTAAATTAAGGTGAATAATATAATGATTATTGATGAACTTCAAAATAAGATTGATGAAACAAAATATTGGGACTTATTAATTTTAGACCTACAAGTCAAATATTTCGGTGATGAAATATATCTATTTATTGAAAAGAACGATAATGTCTGTTGGAAAATTAGCTTTCTCTCCTGCTATAAAGTGAATTATGAGACTGATGCTAATTGGCGAGGAAACTTTAGAGTAAAAGATACGGGACCTAAATCGGGTTATTATGGACAAGATATTTCTTTAAAAAAATATGAAACAGACACTAATTTTATAGAAACCTCACTTGATTTATCGATTATGACTATAAAAATCACCTGCAAAAATATTTTAGTAGAAGAAGTAGAATTAAAAGATACAACGTTTTTTTGGGAATAAAGTCCTCAACAATTCTATGGGTTGGTTGTATTGTGACCGTCGATATTGAAAACGCTAAAATTAATATCGAATTTAAATACGAGCCATTTATTGAAGAGTAATTTTATTCCCTTTCAATAATGATATCAAAAGGGAAGGAATTATTAAAAGAAAAGATTAACTAACAAATTTTTCAATCGCGACAGCCACACCATCTTCATCATTACTGGTAGTAACAAAGGTAGCTTTATCTTTTATCGCATCACTGGCATTGCCCATGGCAATTTTATATTTAGCATAATCAAACATCGGTAAGTCATTATTTTGATCGCCAATACACATCATTTCATCGTGATTAATTTTTAACTTATCAGCAACAACTTGCATTGCAATCCCTTTGTTCGCACCTAAATTTAGACATTCAAGGAAGAATGGCGTACTTCTAACTAAGGTATATTTTTGGTAAAAATGGCTCGGGATTTTGCTTTCAGCAAGAGTTAATAACTCAGGCTGAGCTGAAAACATAACCTTACTAAAAGATGACGATGGATCCATTTCATCAGCAGGACAGTAAAATAATGGGGTTTGCGTTAAATAGGCATCATGCACGGTATACTGGCCGATATGCCGATTCGAGGTAAACATTTTATCATCACCAAGGGCGTGGATTGAAACATCAATTTGGTGTGATAGCTGCTCTAACTCTTGATAGCTTTCAAAATCTAATAAAAATTCATTTAAGTGCTCGCCGGTATCGGCTTGATGAATAAGGCTACCATTATTACTAATGCAAAAATGTTCACGGCTATTTAGACCAAGCTCAGCTAAATATTGTTTGATTCCGGTATAAGGGCGACCCGATGCTAATACTATGTGAACCCCTTTGTGGGTCGCATTAGCAATGGCTGTTTTTATTCTATTACTCACCTGATGATGACTATTTAATAACGTGCCATCTAGATCAATTGCGATAAGTTTAATCGACATATTTAGATTCCTATTCTTTATTATACGAAAATATCAATTATGTAGCGAAATACACCAATGATAAATTCAAATTATGAGATGGGTTGTCAGTAGTTTAATCAAAATAACCTAGATTAGATAGATTAATTAGCCATTTCAATCCATATTTTGATTGAAAAGGATAGTCAACAGCGTGAAAGTTAACAAATCTCTTGATGGTACCGTTAAAAGCTACCTCTGCGTTGGCACCAAGTCGCGAGATGATCAAAATCCCATTGTCGCATCATTGCGCACCATACTCTGCGCCAATTACCAACGGTGCCTGTATCAAATCCTAACTTATTGGCAATCGTATTTTGATCATGTTTAGTGACTAATAGATCGATAAATTCAAGCCATTTATCGGCACTACGCAAGCGACTAATGGGTGTTCCAGCCAGTAAATTAAAACTACGTCGACAATCCCGACAGTAAAACGCCGTACGTTCGCTAATTTTTGTTGTGTTTTTCGAATTACAATATAAACACTTTGCCTTGCTTGTCATCAGTAACTTGGTGATTTTTTGCTTAAAGGCTAAATGTTGGGTATTTACTGCTTTAGGTAAATCGCTAACTGGAGCATTTTTTACCATATCATTATGGGTAAAGTACCATTGATATAATTGAGGAAAGCGCGTTTGCATTTGATGCATTACGGCTCTATCACGGTGAGTTACCATTTTAACGCTACAATCTAACTCATCAGCTAACCTTTGATAAGTGAAAAGGTTAACACGACCAATAAAAATAACCGCCAGCCAACGAACCGGTTGTAAACGATTAAATGGCGTTTTGGTTAATGGATTAAAATACTTAGCACATTTTCTACAACGAAACGTCAGCGGCATCGCCCTTGTTTGACTAAATACTTTATGTTTGCAATAAGGACACTTTGCCGGCTGCTCAGTATCAAGCTGCTCAAGATAGCGTAAAAACTGATTAAATGACGCTCGCAATGCCTGCGGAACTAAATCGTTTTGCATAGTCGATCCTTAATGATTTATTGATTAAAGAGTAAACGATTTTTAATGGAATGGGTAGGGGAATTATAATAATTTGTATGGCTAAAAAATTAATTTGATTAAAAAGTTAAAATAAGATTTAGGTTAAAAAATAACATAAACAGATAATTTAATTAGATTAATTAAATGACTTAGTTAAATCACTATAAATTTTGCGAGCGATCTCGCAAAAATCATGTAATATTTACAACTTAGTTCATTAAGTATATTTAGCTAAAATGGATATCAAACAACTAAAACAGCAAATTAGCGATATCAAAATCTGGAAAAAAGAGGATCAATCGGCTCCTCATAAACCGTTATTGTTGCTATACGTATTATCGCAATACAAAAAAGGTCACGATCGTCTATTTAATTACGGCAGTGAAATTAAAGAGCCACTTAGTCAATTATTGAAAGACTTTGGTCCGCAGCGAGCTGATTATTATCCTAATATGCCTTTTTGGCGCCTACAAAAAGAAGCATTTTGGCAATTAACTAATATTGAAAATTGCATTAACTCAGCTAATTCAAATAAAGATCCAAGTAGTAATCAGCTTATAAATTGTCAAGTCTATGGCGGGTTTGACGAGCAAAGTAACCAATACTTAAAAGCAGATAGTAATGTTATTGATCAGTTGGTATGGCAGATTCTCTGTCAGTATTTCCCTAAAAATATTCAAAGCGAATTAATAAATAAGTTGGATTTTTCCCCTATAACTAAAATTGATGACCTCATTCTTGGCAGTGTGTTAAATAATAAAAAACCGAGCAGACGCAATGTTGCAACTCCTCAATATATAAGAAGCGCTGAACTTGCAGAATTTGTTAAACGAAAAGCTAAGGGTTTGTGTGATCTTTGCCATCAAGTTATTAACTACTGATCACCATTATGTCTTTGGAACTGTCAAAATGGAGGCATTTCTCTGCCAGTTTGCAGTTGAACAACCTAAATGCTTAGAACCTAATGAAATTAGGTGGTTAGTGACGAAAGAATTACCAGCGTTTGATTGGCTTGAGGCAGATTTACCGGTTGTTGAGTTATTGCCAATAGGTAAAGGTATTAGGTAAGATAAGAATAAACTTAGGATTATGTTATTTATGAAAATAATGACTATGTCTATTATACTTACTGATATGGCTGTAAATATGTACAATTTTAATTGATTTGCTTACTTGCAGTGAGTTTTTAATAATAAGATATCTTAACTTTTTATCATATGACTAGCATTATTCTATGTATTTAAAAAGTTAAATTGATTACTTAATATAATTAGTAGGTGTTGTGTGAAAATACTAAATATTATTTTAAAAAGAGAATAATAAATAGGTAAGAGTTAAATATTAATAGATGGTATGTACCGAAAAATAAATAAAAAAGGAATCACATATGAAAACTAGGACTTATGGCTGGGTACAAAACCCATCTTCATTTTCTAACTTAAAAAAAATAGTGCAAATCTTTGATATTAATTCGCCTCACTATCAAGATTTGAAATTAAATTTATTAAAAAATATTTACTTTACTAATATTAAAGCAGAGCTCCAAAAAAAATTTGATAAAAATGTAAAAGTATTTTCATATGTTGAACTTGTAGGGACTTCAAAGAATAAATTGGGCAAAAGCCCTAAAAACCGACAAGATGCTGTTGCTAATTCAATTATCCAGGTGAGTATCACTCCACAGCAAGCAAAAAAAACTGGAAAAACGTGGACTGATAATTGGACTTCTGATGGGTTTTTACGCTGGGCTGTCAGTTTAAATTTTATAAAGGTAGATATAAAAAAAGACATATTTTCTATTACGGAAAATGGGTTATCATTTTCCCAGTCAACATCAGGTTCAAGTGAGGAGACTGGTATTTTACAAATAGCGCTACTTGCTTATCCTCCTGCTACACAAATTTTATCTCTCTTAGATAGTGCAAATCAATATTGTACTAAATATTATTTAGGTGCGAACTTAGGTTTTAGAGGGGAAAAGGGTTTCACTTCATATAATGAAGATATTATGTTTGATTGGTTAAACTCAGCAGACAATAAAGAAAAGAAAAAAATTAAATCAGATGTTGAAGGGACTAGTGATAAGTATGCAAGAGGTATATGTAATTGGTTAAAAAACGTTGGATTCGTTAAAACGGGTGCCGCGAAAAAGATATTTTCTGATGGTAAAGAGGAGAAATTCCAAGGATATAAAATTACAGGAAAGGGCTTGTCTGCTTTACGTCGCTCACAAGGTAGCTCAAAAAACAAACAGATTGAAAAATTTGTAATGTGGGAGTTTTTCGCTACTGATGGTCAAAATCGAGATTATGTTCGTGCACGTAGAGCCTTTATTGTTAAATTTCTTACAAAACCAATTATTCTGAAACAGTTAATAAAAAAATTAGGTGAAAAAGGATTTCATGATAGCCAAGAAATTATAGAGTCTGATATTCAAGGGCTAAAGTATTTTGGACTTCGTATTGAGCAGAAAAATGATAAATTATTCTTGCTAGATAAAATTAATAATTTTCACATCCCTGATCTTAATTTTACACGAGAATTAAAAAATGACCAGATTGAGAAACGTAAGGAAAAATTTTTAAAAATTACTTCACTTCCGATGAAGTATATTGAATTATTAGAAATTGCTTATGATGGAAAAAGAAATAGAGATTTTGAAATAGTAACAATAGAACTTTTCAAAGAAATTTATAAAATTAATGCAAAATTATTAGGTGGAAGTAGAAAACCGGATGGATTGATATTTGACCAAAATTTTGGTGTAATTATTGATACAAAAGCCTATTCTAATGGATATACTAAAAATATTGCACAAGCAGATGAGATGATTCGTTATATTGAAGATAATCGACGAAAATGTAAAACCCGTAATCCTAATTGCTGGTGGGAGAATTTCCCAGCGGATATACCTAAAAATAATTATTATTTTTTATGGATATCTAGTAAATTCATTAACAATTTTAATGAACAACTCATATATACTGCAAATCAAACAGAAACAAAAGGTGCAGCGCTTAATGTGGAACAACTTCTTTTAGGTGCGGCTGCCATAATGAAAGGGAACATAGCTATTTCGAATTTAATTAATTATTTTGATAATAAAGAAATTCTATTTGCTGATTCCCCAATTAGTAGTTAGTTATTAATACTTCAATGCTTTCTTTCTTGATAGTATTATAAGAAGAGTTTTTATAATTGAAATCAAGATAATGGATATTAAATCCATTATCATTGACAAATGTTTTTAACAAATCATGGCTTTTACCTTTATGTTCAAAAACATTACTAAGTGCGAAGCGAATCTTCTTTTCATTTAGCTTTTTTATAACATCATACATTTTTAGTTCTTGTTCCACTCCCCAATCAATAAAGCCCCTATTACCATCATTATAACTTCCAGTTGTAATCAAGTATGGAGGATCTAAATATACAAAATCATCTTGTATTAGTGTAGAAAGATTAAATTCATGAAACAAATAATCCGTAAATATTGCATTCATTTTACCTAATCGTGTTATAAAGTTTAATAGGTTTATTTTCATATTTTCGTTAAAACTACTCCTATTTCTACCAAAAGGATTATTAAATTTCATATTATTATTAAATCTGAATTGAAAATTATAGCTATACGAAGATAGTATGTATAAATCTAAAGGATTTTGTTGTAAATTATATTGATTTCTAAATGCTAAAAATGTTTCCTGATCTGTTTTACTTAGTCCGAAATCTCTTATGCGTTTCTCTATTTTTTCGATCAGGATAATTGGATTTTCTAGTTGAAAATATCTAAACATTTCATTTATTCGATAATTCATGTCATTAAATATGTGTTTTTTAGCATTGACATTTATTCCAACGTTAGCTCCGCCGCTAAATAGGTCTACAAATGTTTCAATGTTTGCCGGAAATAAGGGTAAAATCTGCTTCAATAATCTATATTTACCTCCAATATAATTTAATGGGCTTTTTATTAACTTTCCATTTTCTAGTATTTGAATGTTAGGTGATGCAGCTTTGCTATTTGATATACGTTTAGTTCTATTTTTTTTCTGAATATAGAATAGCAATTCATAAACATCGCTGGTAGTAGATTTTTTTTTAGATTGATATTTCCTATATGGAATACGACATACATCAACTAAGTTATTACTTGAAGCTTTTTTCATTAAACCATGTAAATCATCTTCTGAAATTATGCCTTCATTGTTATAACTTAAAATAATATGAGTCGAGTCGATATTATGTAATAATTCTTCCATATCAATTAATGCTGCTTTTGTGTTGGAATAATTGCTTTTCAAATTTTTCCAATCAAAAATTTTAGTTATACCCTTCAGTTCGGGTTTGCTATTTCGAGCAACATTTTCTAATAAATGGTAGTTTGAAGCATATTGACGAGAATTATATGGAGTATCGATGTACACGATATCCGCACTGATTTTCTTAACTAATTCATTCGCATTTTCATTAAAAGCTTTATTATGTCTTTCATTATCTAGTATCATTGATGGTTCGAATTGCAAATTATTTAATGCTCTTTTATCCCAATACTTTAAAAAAGCTCCATAAGTACCGGTGATGTTACTAACAAAAGGTATCGATTCTATCAAGCAGTTAAGCAAATAAAAAAATTCAAGTTGAGTAATTAATCCTTGAGATTGCCAGTCAGATAACGTATCTCTAACTACATCAATTTTTTTCGCATTTACAGTAGATATATACATTGCATCACCTGTCGGTGAATAGCTTTGCTCATAATACCCAATTTTGCTATTATTTATTGGAGCTTTCATCAAAAATTCAAGTGGATTTGATATACCATTTTTTACTAATTGATTAAAAGTTGGTTGTGAGTTATTTTCTATTAATGCTTTTGCATTAACATAACTGAAATATAATAAATCATTACTATAAATGGTATAGTGTTTTTTAAAATATAAGCCCACACTATTTGTTCCGCCGAAAAGATCTAAAAAAATTTTTTCGTCACCAATCACATGTTTATCCAGCATTTTTTTTATTTCAGGTAAAAGTAACTTTTTGGAGCCAATATAACGCATTTTTACATCCAGAAACATCCTTGATAGAAATATTTTATCAGGTAAAAAATATAGCCGCAATTGGCAAGAGAAAAGAAATACTACATGGAGTAGCAGTTTTTTTTTAATATATGAAATATCTATTCAAAATTTGTGTAGCTTGCCTCAATGTTTTTGCTTTAATACTTATTAGTTTATTCGACCATAATCAATCAATAGAGCAATCAACCATGATAAAATTAAAAATCGCTTTACTATTTTGCACCATTATTTTGCTTGCTGGCTGCGCAACAGAAGCTAACTATCAGCGAAAATTGGCGTCTTCGATAGGTATGTCAGAACAGCAGCTTATAAAAGAATTTGGTGAGCCTATTGCTATTCGGCACTTTGAACTTGGCGCTAAAAAAATGGCGCTAGCTTCATATTCTAAGAAGAATGATGTTTACCTTGAAGAGAGTCAACCTTCTTACGTTACCAACATTGATGGTGAAAATATTTATACTAAAAAAATAAAGAAGGTTGAGTTTAGCTGTTCAACTACCTTTACTATTGAAAATGATAAGGTCATTCAATTTAAATACCACGGTAATAATTGCGTTTCCTACTCATTTTTTTAAAAAATTCTCGTTATTCTCCCCAACAAATTTTCTATTTTGTGACATCGATCAAGTTCAATAATGAAACGTAGTTAGTTAGATATATTTTTTGCTCATTGCGTTTTAACTGAAACAAATTTTTATACATTGTTTCTTAATACTATGCAAACTTCCTCTTAATTATATCACTTCATTTTGCTATAGGTTTCGTTTCCTTACTATTCGAAAGGTTTTTTCGCCGTTTACGGTTGGCCTAGGTTATGTGATCGATATATCAATTTTACAGTACTTAATTTGTTTAAATAAAGTTAAGACAAAAAATTAAAAGGAGTATCAATATGGATAATGAGAGTCAATTGATCACTACTGTAACGCGCCGAGAAAAGATCATCGAACTGGTATGTGATAACGGATCTGTTTCAGTCAATAAGCTTAGTCAGCTTTTTTCAGTTTCGACAGTTACGATCCGTAATGATCTAAGTCACTTAGAAAATAAAGGATGTGTATTTCGCTACTATGGCGGCGCGGTACTTAATAAACAATTCGCGTTTGATAAATCTCTGCAATTTAAAAGCGGCATAAATTCGAGTAATAAAAATATTATTGCCCAGTGCGCCGCAGAGCTGGTACAAGATGGTGACCGAATTATCCTCGACTCCGGCTCGACAACAGCCTTAATGGTGCCTTATTTAAAAAATAAACGTGATCTTATTGTTATGACCAATGCGTTAAATATTGCGTATGACCTTGCAACCAATACCGATATCGATGTGTTAATTGCCGGTGGAAATGTGAGGAAAAATACCTACTCAATTACAGGGCCAACTACCGAACAACTACTCAGTATGTATCACTTTAATAAACTTTTTCTTGGCATTGATGGCATCGATCTTGATGCCGGAATTACAACCGCAAATTTTTCAGAAGCAACGGTTAACAAAGCGATGTGCCATGCGTCACAGCAAATTATCGCTATTACCGATTCAACTAAATTTGGTAGGAAAAGTTTTTGTTTAATTGAAAGCATTGAAAACATCGACAGCCTTATTACCGATTCACATATTCCAGATAATTACCTTAGTGCCCTGCAAGAAAAAAACATCACGATTATTTTGGCTGATAAAACCGACCATGGTGGCCGTTTCAATCGTAAAAATACCCGTTGCAACTAACCAAATGGAGATAATAATGAAGAAATATTTTGATTATGATGCTAATTTTTTACAACGACATCATGCTAAGCACACCGCAAAAGAGATTAATCAGCAACCGCGGATATGGCAAAATCTTTGCTTAGCGCTAAAAAATAATCAATCACAGTGGCAAGCTTTTTTAAGGCCGTTACTTGCCGATCCTAACTTAAATATTATTTTAACGGGAGCAGGTTCTTCGGCTTTTGCGGGTAGTACTTTAGCGCCTTGGTTGCGCCAAAAAACGGGCCTTAATGTCCATGCTTATGGCACAACAGAAATCGTATCAAACCCCTTGCAGTCATTATCAGCCAATAAAAAAACGTTAATTATCTCTTACGCACGCTCCGGCAATAGCCCTGAAAGTTTAGCAACTATCGAACTTGCCGATCAATTAATCTCTGATTGTTATCACCTTTTTATTACCTGTAATCCAAATAGTGCTTTAACTTGCTACGCCAAAAAATCACAAAAAATTTTTGAATTAGTGATGCCTGAAGGTAGCCATGATGTCGGCTTTGCCATGACATCAAGCATTAGTAGTATGATGATGACAACGATTTTAGTTCTGGGTTACAAAAATTGGCAAGATGCGGCGCAATTAGCTGAGTATATTGCGCAAGTTTGCAGCGATAAACTAAGCGAGTGGCAAACTATTATCAAACAGCTGGCAAAGCAGCCATTTGATCGCATTGTTTATGTGGGTAGTGGCTGCTTTATGGGCTTATCGCAAGAGGCATCATTAAAAGTGTTAGAGCTAACCGCCGGTAAAATTGCGACACGCTTTGATTCAACCCTTGGTTTACGCCATGGCCCTAAATTTATGGTAGATAAAAACACCTTAATTATTTGCATGCAATCGAATGATCCTTATACCCGTCAGTATGATTTAGACTTATTTAATGAGCTAAAACGCGATCATATTGCGAGCCAAGTGATCGGTTTAAGCGGCATTAATACGGATGATAGTGATACTTACTGCGTTGATCTTAGCCTTGATGATATTTGGCTTATCTTCCCTTATTTACTTTTTGCGCAAATGTTAGCCTTTGAAAAATCATTAGCGGTAGGGCTAGGCCCTGATAATCCTTGCCCAAGTGGTGAAGTTAATCGCGTGGTTAAAGGCGTCAATATTTACCCATTCATTGCCCATAAACAATAAAAAAGGAAAAACGATGGCAACTCCTAACATTTTAATGACACGTATTGATAACCGCCTTGTTCACGGTCAAGTGGGCGTTACTTGGACTAGCGCGCTAGGCGCTAATTTATTGTTGATTGCTAACGATGTTGCAGCAACAGATCTAGTGCAACAAAGTTTGATGGATATGGTGATTGCTGATGGGGTGCAAACGCGCTATTTCACCCTACAAAAAACCATCGATATTATTGCTAAAGCAGCGAGTCATCAAAAAATATTTATTATCTGTAAAACCCCGCAAGATGTTCTTTGCTTAGTTAAAGGCGGTGTGCCTATTACCTTTGTTAATATCGGTAATATGCATTTTACAACTGGTAAAAAACAGATCCATAAAACAGTTTCGGTTGATGATGCTGATATTGCTGCATTTAATGAGCTAATTCAGTTAGGCGTTACATGCGAAGTGCGCCGTGTGCCCGATGAAACCGGCGAGATGATTTGCGATCTACTAAAACGATGTTAACAAGGGGGTATTTAATATGTTAATTGATGCACTTTTAATCGGGCTACTTGCAGGTATTGCAGGTGTTGACCTATTTGATGGATTAACCCATATTCATCGCCCAGTTGTCATTGGCCCATTAGTCGGGCTTATTTTAGGTGATATACAAACGGGATTATTAGTGGGTGGCTCGTTAGAGCTTGTTTGGATGGGCATGGTGCCGCTTGCTGGCGCGCAGCCGCCCAACGTGGTAATTGGCGGCGTGATTGGTACAGCGTTTGCTATTTTAACTAATGCTGATCCTAAAGTGGCAATTGGCATTGCGGTGCCTTTTGCGATAGCAGTTCAGGGCTGTATCACGATTTTATTTACAATTTACTCTCCGATGATGCACCGCTGCGATAAGCTAGTTGAACAGCTTAATTTTAAAGGTATCGCTTGGGTTAATTATTTAGGCATGATTATTTTATTTTGTTTCTATTTTATTGTTGCTTTCTTGCCTATTTATTTTGGTGCCGATGCAGCAACTGCATTAGTACAAAAATCACCGCAGTGGCTACTTGATGGTTTAAGTGTCGCAGGTGGAATGATGCCTGCAATAGGCTTTGCAATGCTAATGAAAATTATGATGAAAAAAAACTATGTTGCTTATTTTATTTTGGGATTTCTCGGTGTGACATTTTTAAATCTACCAATTATCGCCATAGCGTTAGGGGCACTTGCCATTGCGATGATTGATTTTTTTAACTCCAGTCGTAATAGTCAAAGCGAAAACTTAGCAACTCATAATCACCAAACAATCGAGGTTGAAGATGGCATTTAATGATGATGATAAAAAAATGGCGGCAAAGGCTGACACGCTCATGACACAAGCATTAGCAACTAGCCAAGTGAGTGCTGATTCTTATGCTTCTAAAGATGAGGCGATGGCATTAACTAAAGGTGATATTAATAAAATGGCAGTGCGATCTTTATTATTACAAGCCTCATTTAACTATGAGCGAATGCAGGCCGGCGGCTGGCTTTATACGCTGATGCCAGCATTACGTAAAATTCATAACAATAAAAGTGACCTTAAAAATTCAATGCATATGCATATGGAGTTTATTAATGTCCATCCTTTTGATGTAACCTTCTTATCAGGATTAGTGCTTGCGATGGAGCGTGGTAAAGAGAATATTTCAACTATTCGAGCCGTTAAAGTTGCCCTAATGGGGCCATTAGGTGGTATTGGTGATGCCTTATTTTGGCTAACATTATTACCTATTTGCGCAGGTATTGGGGCTTCACTGGCTTTAGAGGGCAGTTTATTTGGTCCAATTATTTTTTTACTTATGTTTAATAGTGTGCATTTTGTGATCCGCTTTGGTCTTGCTCATTATGGCTATAATGCTGGTACTAGTGCTTTACCGTTATTAAAGGCTAACACTAAACGTATTTCGCATGCAGCCTCAATTGTTGGCATGACTGTTATTGGCGCACTAGTTGCCTCTTATGTGCGGTTATCGACGCCACTTGAAATTACTGCTGGCCAAGCGCATATTGCTTTACAAACGCAGGTGCTTGATAAGCTAATGCCAAATCTATTACCACTCGGTTTTACCTTACTTGTTTATGCGTTAATGAAACGCAATTTTTCGCCAGTCAAATTAATTGGTTTAACGGTAGTATTTGGTGTTATTGGTAAACTTATTGGCCTTTTATAGTAAATGAGTTTAGTAAATAATCTATAGCACGAAAATTATAGAAAATAATACATAGCAAGCAAGAGATAGTTATTTTGATAACGATCCTAACTATTAGCGAGGTGATTTTATGTTAGGTATTATATTAACTGGTCATGGCAGCTTTGCAACGGGCCTATATGACGCGACGGTGCAAATTATAGGGCAACAAGCGCAGTTTATGGCTGTCAATTTTCCTGATGGTTTAAGCGTTGATGAGTTAGAAAAACAATTAAACTCAGCACGCCAGCAGTGTGATCAAGGTGAGGGCGTAATATTTTTAACCGATATTTTAGGCGGATCACCTTTTCGCACTGCGGCACTAATTAGCTTTGGTTATGCAAATATTGAAGTGATAACCGGCAGCAATCTACCGCTCGTTATTGAGATGTTACTAATGCGGGACGGGCTTGATGCTAGTACATTTCGCGATATGGCCATTGATAAAGCAAAGCAAGCGGTAACAAGTTTATGGCATCAAACGTCAAATGTAACGCACCATATCAAGGAGTGTGAGGATGGAATATAAAAAAATCCATACCCAGCGTATTTTGACCGAAATAGGCTGGCTTGAAAATGGGCTACTCACGATTGATAAGCAGGGTATTATTATCGCTATCGAGCAAGCTAAGTCGCCGAGCCCAAATAACCTAACTATCATGCCAGCGTTAATTGATAGCCATATACATGGCGCTAAAGGTATGGATGTGATGGATGCAAGTCACCAAGCATTAAATACCATTAGCCTATATTTAGCCGAGCATGGCGTGGGGGCTTTTTTAGCTACAACCGTAACCGAGTCTACTGAAAAAATCGAAGCGGCATTAGTGCAAATAAAACAGAGTTATCAGCAAGGGGTAGATGGCGCCCAGCTATTAGGCGCCTATTTAGAAGGACCATTTTTTACTGCTAAGCATAAAGGCGCTCACCCGCAAAATTTATTACAAGCCCCTACGCGTATGCTACTTAAAAGATGGCTGAAATTGGCGGATGGCACGCTTAAATGTATTGCTTTAGCGCCGGAATATCTTAATTCCTTATCGATAATTCGCTGGCTTAGGCTGCAAAATATACGGGTTATGCTAGGGCATACTAATGCTAACTACCAAACTATCAAATCAGCGTTAACTGCCGGCGCAAGTGGGGTAGTTCATTGTTATAACGGCATGCAAGGATTACACCATCGTGAGCCTGGCGCAGTTGGCGCTGCATTTACCTCACCAAATTGCCAAACTGAAATCATTGCCGATGGCTATCATGTGCATCACGCGGCTATTAACATCGCCCATCGCTGCTGCAACGATCAGTTACTGCTAATTAGTGATGCGATGCGCGCGGCTGGTATGCAAAATGGCGATTACAAATTGGGCGAAATGAACGTACATATGCAAAATAATGTTGTTCGAACCGATGATGGTGGACTTGCGGGTAGCACACTTTCGCTTGATGTTGCCGTTAACCATCTTGCTAATGCAGCAAATATTGCTTTTGAGCAAGCTTGGCTACATGCTAGCATTTACGTGGCAAATGCGCTTGGTATCGGTAATGTTTTGGGCAGTATTCGCGTTGGTAAACAAGCTAATCTTGTATTACTAACGCCACAAAAACAAATTATTGCAACCTTAGTAAACGGTAATACAGTATACAAAGGGCAAGATCACGATAACTATCAACTACGTTAAGTGCAAAATCAGGTAATAA
Source organism: Orbaceae bacterium lpD04 (assembly GCA_036251935.1). Taxonomy (NCBI): domain Bacteria; kingdom Pseudomonadati; phylum Pseudomonadota; class Gammaproteobacteria; order Orbales; family Orbaceae; genus Orbus; species Orbus wheelerorum. The sequence goes on from CP133967.1 coordinate 1,148,914, forward strand.
ACTGTTAAAAACAACACTTATTTAACGAGAATACGATCCGTATCAAGGTTTAATTGCCATATTCACCTTAAAATAGCGTGGTATCAATAATCAAGAGCATTTATATGAAAAAAGTTAACTATAGCCCATTAGTTTGTTTGGCGTTGTTATTTTCAATGGCAGCGCAAGCTGCTGATGATATTAACGATTATTCTTTAGAACAAGTGGTGATTTTTAGTCGTCATGGTTTACGAGCGCCATTGTCAACGCCAAGCAGTTCGCTCGGTAAAATGACGCCCAATTTATGGCCGCAGTGGGATACTAAGCCAAGTTACCTTACTACTCGTGGCGGCGTTTTAGAAACCTACTTCGGGCACTATATAAATATGTGGCTCGTTAAAAATAAATTATTAACTGACGATAAATGCCCAACCGAAGATGATGTTTATATTTATGCCAATAGCTTACAGCGCACTATTGCAACCGCGCAGTTTTTTTCTGTTGGTGCTTTTCCAGGCTGCCTTGTGCCAATAGTGCATAAAGAAAAAATGGGTACCATGGATCCGTTATTTTTCCCGATTATTCGTGATGATAGTGAGGCATTTAAGCAGCGCGCAGTTGCCTCAATCAATGCAACTGCCGATCTTAATACTGGTATCGACGGCCTAAATACAAAATTACAGCCGGCTTATCAAGATATGGCAAAGATAATCAACTATACCAATTCGGCTAATTGCAAGCAGGAACAGCAATGTGATTTTGCAAAGCAGCCAACCGCATTTAAAATTATAGCAGGGCAGGAGCCCGGTGTTTCGGGGCCTATTCGCACTGGTACATCGATTAGTGATGCTTTTATTTTGCAATATTATGAAGGCGCTAAACTGAGCGATATTGCGTGGGGCGGCATTAAAGATAATGAACAGTTTGAACGTTTAGTCTCGATTAAAGAGAGTTATAACACGGTATTATTTGGCTCGCCAGTTGTTGCTAAAGAAGTTTCGGCAAGATTACTTAGCTATATTGATAACACCTTAATCCATAATCAAGGTAAGGCTAAAGTGACCTTTTTAGTGGGTCATGATTCTAACGTTGCTTCGATGTTTGCGGCACTAAAAATTAAGCCTTATGTTTTACCTAATCAATTTGAAACAACGCCAATAGGTGGAAAAGTCTTTTTTGAGCGTTGGAAAGATAATACAAGCGGTAAGCAGTTTATGAAAATTGAATATAAATATCAATCAACCGACCAAATCCGTAACCTTGAGCAACTTAATCAACAAAATCCACCGCAAAATGTGGTATTAGAAATGGCCGATTGCCCAATAAATAAGCAGGGTTTTTGCCCACTTACCACCTTTAAAACAGCTATGAGCAAGCTCCTTAAATAACCGTTTAATTTATACTAGCAAATCAATGAGACGCATTTTAGGCGTTTCATTGATTATAACGCGTATTAGTCATTTTTTAACTTTCAGGCTGTTAACTCGCCTTTTCAATCAAGTTAATATTCTAAATTCAGCGTCTAAGTACGAATCCAGTTTAAACAAGCGTCATAAGGTGTTTTATCTGTAAGCCATTTTCACGGGTGAGGTTTTTTACTGCTTCAATCTCTTCATCACGAAAACTATTCAATAAAAGTATACCATCACACCTTATGAAATAAAGAGATCAACATCATATCAATTTTATTGAAATGTAACTTATTGCCGATTTTCTTTCAAATTGAACCATTATACATTATTATGTAAATATACTATGTACTACTTAATTTCGTTGATTTATTTCTAGAGGATATATGAGGCTGTTTTTTTATCTATTTTTTACCCTTACCATTTTTCCTGTCTATAGTTATCAATGCACTTATACAACAATAAATTCTGTTATCAATGTGCCAAATCCTTTAATAATTCCAAGTAATTTAATGATAGGCGATTTAATAGGGGAATATAAAGGTACAGCATTTACTGTTTCAACATGTACAGATACATCCGGAATAACGAGTGATTCATTTAGTATAGTCGCAACGAAAGATCAGACTGCTGTATCAAATATTGATGGTGAAAGCATTTTTAAAACATCGGTAGATGGAATTGGGTATGCTCTTGGCGGGACAGCGGTTGAATGCTCAACAACTGGCTGGGTATCATTAACGGATAGTAAGTCCAGTGTATTTTGCTCTTCAAGGAGCGGTATGATTGCACCTAGCTATACAATAATACCTCTTATTCGGTTATATAAAATAGGCAATATATCCTCCTCCTCTATGACTATCACATCAAATATTGGTTACGCGATGAGAATAGTAAACGACTCAAATAGATTTGTTTCACCAATGAACACGATATCTAGTACCAATGTTGTAGTGGAAGCATGTTCTATCACTTCTTCTGCAATTAGCGTTAACATGGGATCAATTCAAAAAAATCAATTTAATGGTATAGGAACAGCCGCTGATAATACGCAAAGCTTTAATATAAGCTTAAATTGTGCAGATTCATCTAGCATATCACTTAGTATTAATGGAAATATCTACAAAGCATCAGAGGGTTTATTAAATCTCGTAAATAGTAGCGCAAAAGGAGTAGCTATTCAGCTTTTATATAATAGTAAAGCTTTATTACTAAATTCAAATATTTCTGTAGGTAATGCCCAAAAAGGAATATTTACAATACCATTACAGGCTCGCTACTATCAAATAAGTAATATAGAGGCAGGAACGGCAAATAGCACCGTAACTTTTACCGTGCAATACAAATAAAAATATAACATTCACCTATTTAAAATCGTTAAAAATGTATATTTTTAATAAAGTTAAGTGAAATTTAATATCAATCAAATCCGTAACCTTGAGCAACTTAATCAGTAAAATCTACCACAAAATGTGGTAGTAGAAATGGCTGATTGCTAAGTAAATCAAAAGGGTTTTTTCCAACTAACCACCTTTAAAACGGCTATGAGCAAGCTCCTTAAATAACGCGCATTAATCATTTTTTAACTTTCAGGCATTAACCCACCTTTTCTATCAAGTTAATATTCTAAATTCAGCATCTAAGTACGAATCCAGTTTAAAAAAGTGTCATAAGGTGTTTTATCTTTAAGCCGTTTTCTTGGCGATAATTACGTCGATTTTTTACTGCTTCAATCTCTTCATCACTAAAACTATCTAATAAAAGTATACCATTACACCCCATGAAATAAAGAGATCAATATCATATCATTTTCTTAGAATTTAACTTATTACCGGTTTACTTTTAAATTGAACAATTATATATTTTATGTAAATATACTATTACTACTTAATTTTTATTGATTTTTTTATAGGGGATATATGAGGCTATTTTTTTATCTATTTTTTATCCTTACCATTTTTCCTGTATATAGTTATCAATGCACTTATACAACAATTAATTCTGTTATCAATGTGCCAAATCCTTTAATTATTCCCAGTAATTTAATGATAGGCGATTTAATAGGGGAGTATCAAGGAACAGCATATACTGTTTCAACATGTACAGATACTTCAGGAATAACGAGTGATTCATTTAGTATAGTCGCAACGAAAGATCAGACGGCTATATCAAATATTGATGGTGAAAGCATTTTTAAAACGTCGGTAGATGGAATTGGGTATGCTCTTGGCGGGACAGCGGTTGAATGCTCAACAACTGGCTGGGTATCATTAACGGAGAGTAAGTCCAATGTATTATGTTCTTCAAGGACAGGTATGATTGCACCTAGCTATACTATAATACCTCTTATTCGGTTATATAAAATAGGCAATATATCCTCCACCTCTATGACTATCACATCAAATATTGGTTACGCGATGAGAATAGTAAACGACTCAAATAGATTTGTTTCACCAATGAACACGATATCTAGTGCCAATGTTGTTGTGGAAGCATGTTCTATCACTTCTTCTACAATTGGCGTTAACATGGGATCAATTCCAAAAAATCAATTTAATGGTATAGGAACAGCCGCTAATAATACGCAAAGCTTTAATATAGTCTTAAATTGTGCGGAATCATCTAGTATATCACTTAGTATTAATGGAAATATCTACAAAGCATCAGAGGGTTTATTAAATCTCATAAATAGTAGCGCAAAAGGAGTAGCTATTCAGCTTTTATATAATAATAAAGCTTTACCACTAAATTCAAATATTTCTGTAGGTAATGCCCAAAAAGGAATATTTACAATACCATTACAAGCTCGCTACTATCAAATAAGCGATATAGAGGCAGGAACGGCAAATAGCACCGTAACTTTTACCGTGCAATACCAATAAAATATTATATGGTATTCGCCTTTATCTAATCTGATTTACTAAATTGTAACCAAATCAATTTATCAAGTGTTTATTTAACGATAACTAGATTATTCACAATTTAAGATAGTAAAAATAGACTTTATGTAAGTATAGTAAACTAATAATGACTTAAATTTAATCATTAATTTTTCCATTATTATCAATAATGGCCTTAAAAATGTATATTTTTTATAAAGTTAAGTGAAATTAAATGTAAAATATCTTGATATAAAAATAGAAGCCGATAGAATCGCATTTCCTATTTAGGTTAATTTTTATACGAGAATTTATTAAAATGAAAAACAAGTTACTTATTGTTATTATTAGTTTTTTATCTTTTTCTTCAGAGGTTTTCGCTTCTGATGGCACAATCAATTTTACTGGTCAAATAACTGATACAGCTTGTTCTGTCAGTGTCGCAAACCAAATTCAATCAGTTTCACTAGGTACTGTATCAGTTAAAGCTTTTTCGGCCGCAGGAGATACAGCTTCAGCAACTAAATTTACCATTAAATTGTCAGGATGCCCAAAAAGTGCTACTAACGCTTCGGTTAGTTTTGATGGAGCTGCAACTACAGATAATCGTATTTTAGCACTTAACACAGGTGATGGTGTCGCAACTAATGTTGGTATTGGTATTTATGAAAACGATAGCTCAACGCTTATTGGACTGCAAAATCATTCAAAAATGCAAACCTTAAAGGAAGGTGACAATGAGTTAGCTTATATTGCAAAATACTATGCAGTAGCAGCAAGCGTTACTCCTGGGGCGGCAAATGCGACGACAACATATACTCTAATTTACCAATAATAGCGTCTTTATAAACTTTTATTATTAAGAACTTTTATGTTAAAAAAAATAATTTATACATTCATATTGATAGCAATTACTTTAACCGAAGTTTATGCAAACGGCGTACAAATTAGTGGCACGAGGCTAATCTACGATGGAAGTAAAAATAACGCTTCAATTAATATTAGTAATAATGATGATCAAGTTTATTTAATTCAATCGTGGGTTACCCAAAACCCCTATAGTAAAAAAGCTTCTGATGATATATTTATAACTACACCACCTTTATTTCGATTAGAAGCTAATACAAATAATTCGGTTCGTGTAGTGCAAACTGGTAAAAAACTACCGAGTGATAGAGAAAGTGTTTTCTGGTTAAACATTAAATCAATTCCATCAACAAATAAGCCCGACGGTCAGAATATGTTACTTATTGCAGTTAAAACGCAAATAAAACTATTCTATCGTCCGGCTAATTTGCCCGGTAAATCAGCAGAAGCTTACAAAAAAATTCAATTTATAAATAAAAGTGGACGACTAGCTATTAATAATCCAACGCCTTATAGTGTTTCTTTTAAAAGTATCAAAATAAATGGAAAAGATATTGCTAATCCTCCAATGGTATTGCCTTTTGAAACTCAATATGTGAATAAAAATGTTAGCGTAAATGATAATGTTAGTTGGCAATCTATTAATGACTTTGGCGGAATTACACTAGAAGAGCATGCAACCGTTAGATCAAATAATAATGCAGCAAATTAAATTTTTTTATAAATGATAAATTAGTATTTGAATGCAAAAGTCTTTCATCCAAAATATTCTTCGTGGAATAATTCTTTTTTCACCGTTACATGTCCAAATGGCATTTTCCGATGATTATTTTGATCCAAGTTTTATTGAAGGAGTATCAGGTCAAAATCAACATGTTGATTTATCTGTTTTTAATGCAGGAGGGCAAGTAGCAGGGGCTTATGACTCTGCTATTTATTTAAATAATAATTATGTAACAGAGAAAAAAATACAGTATGACTACTCAGAGGGAAGTAATCAATTATTACCTTTGTTAACAAAATTGGAATACATAGAATATGGAGTATTGCCTAATGCAACTCCTAATTTTATGAGCATTAATGATAATGATGTTATTAAAGAAATTAACAAATTTATTCCTGATGCATTTACTAAATACAATTTTGAAAAACGTCGATTAGAAATTTCTATTCCTCAAAAATATATCAAAAAAGTTGCTCAAGGCACTGTTCCAGAAAGTCAATGGAATGATGGTATAAGTGCTTTATTCGCAAATTATACATATTCGGGTTCCTCAACTAAAACAGATGGGATCTCTGAATTTCATAATAGTTCTTATCTAAATTTACGCAGTGGTTTAAATATTGGATCTTGGCGTTTGAGAAATTATAGTACTTATAGTAAAAGCAATAATATAGCTAAGTGGAATAGCATAAAAACCTATATTGAGAGCAATGTAAAATCACTGAAAAGTCAATTGGTTATTGGTGATAGTTACACGCCATCGGATATGTTTGATAGCTTTTCATTCCTTGGTGTACAATTAGCCTCCGATGATGCAATGCAGCCTTCTAGCATGCGTGGATTTGCACCAATCGTCAGGGGGGTTGCCAAAACTAATGCACAAGTTACAATTCGTCAAAATGGTAATACTATTTTACAAACTTATGTCTCACCAGGTCCTTTTATAATTAATGATTTATACCCGACGTCTTCCAGTGGCGATCTTGAAGTAACAATTAAAGAAACTGATGGATCAACAACAACTTTTATTCAACCATTCTCATCAGTGCCAATTATGTTACGTGAGGGACGTTTTAAGTATTCGTTAACAGCCGGTGAATATCGGTCACGTAATGCATCTGATAAAAAACCTTTTTTTTTACAATCGACAGGAATTTATGGCCTTCCTTATAACGCAACAGCATATGGTGGATTAATTACATCTGAAAAATATAATGCTTTATTATTAGGTTTAGGTAAAAGCCTAAATGATATTGGTTCAATCTCATTTGATGCAACTATTGCAAACTCTCAAATCATGGGTAAAAATTACACGGGTGAATCGTTCAGATTCCAATATTCAAAAGAAGTTCTTTCTACAGGAACCAGTTTTTCATTAGCAGGTTACCGTTATTCGACATCTAAATACAGAGACTTTTCGCAAACCAATGGTTATTATGATAATAGCCAACTCAATTCAATGGGCAGTAGTCTTAATAAAGAAGACGCTATTGCAAGTTATCAATCCCAGTATAATAGTCTAAATAAAAGAGACAAACTGCAATTAAGCATTAATCAGGATCTCGGTGATTTTGGTAGCATGTATTTAACTGGTTATCAACAAAAATACTGGAATAATAGTGGAAAAGAGAGAAACTTAAATTTTGGTTATAACAAAAACTATAACGGAGTTAACTATTCATTCAATTACAGCTACTCTAAAGACATGTACTATGGTAATAAAAATCAAATCTTTTCATTTACGGTACAAATACCTTTAGACTTTATTCGTAGCAATACATGGCTTAATTTATCGAACAGTTCTGATAAAAAAGGTAACAACACAAGTTTAGTGGGATTTTCTGGTACCGCCTTGGAAAACAACAATTTTAACTATTCTATACAAGAAGGATATAATAAAAGAGATAGCGATTCCACTGGTAATGTTTCTGTTGGTTACAAGGCTAGTTTTGGTGAATACCAATTAGGGTATAACTATACGCATAATACGCAACAAGTTAATTATTCAGCAATGGGAGGAGTGGTTATCCATCCTAATGGCGTGACATTTTCACAACCACTTGGTGAAACTTTTGCATTAGTTAGGGCTAAAGATGCAAGCAATATAGACGTTAAGAATAATCCGGGTATTTCAACTGACTATTGGGGTAATGCAATTGTTCCTTATGTTAGTCCTTATCAAAGGAATAATATATCACTAGATACAACGAATTTAAGTTCGCGCATTGATTTAGCCAGCAATATTAAAACTGTTGTACCGACAAGAGGCGCAATTGTGATGGCTGAGTATCATACGATTATTGGCTATAAAATGTTTGTAACATTGGTTGGAGAAAACATTCCTTTCGGAGCTGAGGCAAAGATTAATAATAATGGTGTAGCGTCTACAGGTATTGTCGATGATAATCAAAAAGTATACCTAAGTGGTGCTCCGACGAAAGGAATTATTCACATAAGCTGGGGAGATAATCAATGTAACGCACCTTATGAATTTAAAGAATCTCAAGAAGAGATTATTTCTTTCTCAGTCCAATGTAATTAATTTATGAAAATTCACTTAATGAGTAGAATATCCCATTTTTTTGCTTGGCAAGAATGCAATAAAATTGAATTTTAAAAAAAGAGCAACGAATATAACAACTTTTCAGATTTAATTAAAAATCATTATAAACAACTTACCTTTTTATTATCCCCATTTTTAGTTAAGACTCGCACTTAATACTTGAATTCAAGTATTCCTACTATTTTGATATCAGCATTATGGTTAAATTTTTTTTTGTATTGCTCATTATGTTTCTCCAGTTGATTTTGTTGCGCTAATATAAATAGTTATTAATCAAAAATGATTAATAGGGTATGAAAAATCTTCGGTATTACTTGTCACATTTTACAGATAAATATTATCAAATGAATAGGGAACAATTGGGGATTAAAAATACTAGTGGTATCAAGTTGATGCAAAATGAGTTTATTTTTCATTTGATCATTAAGTTAATCTTATAAAATAATTAAGAATTAAGTGAAATATTATTGCTAATGCCAAACTATATTAAATTTAAATATCGCCGCAATAATTGTACCTTTTGTCAATTGTTTCTATATTTTTGACTTCGAGCATCGGTCCTAATAAATATGGTCCATATACCAAAAGTTTGAACAATAGCTATTTATTAGTTTGTTGTTAATGGCGGTGAGATCTATCACCTTCAACTGGAATTTTTAAGTTTAGATAACTATCAAGATTAAAATGGTGATCATTCTTATTGTCTGTAATATAAAATTTAAAATTAAATTCAGGGAAAAAGCATTAGAAAAATTGAAATAATTCCGTTTTATCCATTTTTTATTGATCAAATCGACGAGATGATTAAACGCTCACTTAATCAAAAATAGTGATAGAATAATGTTAAAAGGATTGATAAATGGCCTAAATTCGAGTGTTAAGCGCGGATCTTAAGTTAATCAGATAATGAGTAAAAATGATATGCAAAATAGAATTAAACAACAGTTGCGTGATATTGAGTTACAACATCAAATTACGATCCTATATGCGTGTGAGTCAGGAAGCCGGGCTTGGGGATTTCCGTCACCTAATAGTGATTATGATGTGCGTTTTATCTATGTTCATCCGCGAAATAAATACTTATCAATTGATGATCCAGCAGGTCAGCTTACGTTCCCCATTAATGATGAGCTTGATTTTCATGGTTGGGATCTTAAAAAGACTTTACAGCTCATTCGTAAATCAAATACAACGCCATTTGAGTGGTTACAATCGCCAATTATTTATCAGCAACATCCAGCAATATCGGCATCACTCTGGGCATTATGTCAGCACTACTTTAATGCTAGGGGCAATATTTACCACTATTTAGGTATTGCTAAAAGCGCACTACAAACTGGAGATGGCTTACAAATTGGCATCAAAAAATTATTTTATGTATTAAGGCCACTATTATCTGCCAAGTGGTGCCTTGAAAAACAGCAAATTGCGCCGATGGCTATTGCACCATTAATGGCGTTATTACCTAAACAATTACAAGACAATATCAATACCTTAATTAAATATAAATCAACCGTTGAAGAGTCTTATTCGATAGATATCGAACCGCTGATTTTAGATTTTATTGATCAAACCGCGAGCGAACTTAATACTAAAGTTCAACTAATTGATGAGGTTCGCTTTGATAGCAAACTGTTAGATGATTTTTTTCTTAATGTATTAACGAGTGAAACTACAAAATGACCATTGATGACTTAAAAGCGCAAAACTTGATTTTACTTGAAGTTATTAGCGGTAGTCGTTCATTTGGCCTTGATACAGCAACTTCAGACACAGATATTAAAGGCGTTTTTTATCTGCCTAAAGCGCAGTTTTATGGCCTCGACTATCTACCGCAAATAAGTAATGAAACCAATGATATTGTCTATTATGAATTGGGACGTTTTGTTGAATTACTTATTAAAAGCAATCCTAATATATTAGAAGTATTAGCCTCTGCGCCAGAGTGCATCTTATATCAGCATCCAATAATGAAACAGCTAACGTTAGATTTGTTTCTCTCTAAGCAAACTAAACAAACCTTCGCCCATTATGCCGTATCGCAAATTAAAAAAGCAAAAGGACTCAATAAAAAAATTAATAATCCCGTCGAAGTAAAGCGTAAAACGGTGCTTGATTTTTGCTATATTATTGAAGGAACGCAAACGTTACCATTAAATACCTGGTTAGCAACGCATCAACTGCATCAGCAGCAATGTGGACTTGCTAATGTGCCGCATGCTCGAGATCTTTATGCGCTAGTTTATGATAGGGCTGGCATAAATGGTTATCATGGCATTATCAAACATCTTGACTCAACCGAATTATGTTTATCATCGGTAGCGATAAATACCCCTTTAAATGCATATTTAAGTTTTAATCGTGATGGTTACTCATCTCATTGCCGTGATTATAAAGCGTATTGGCAATGGGTTGATTTGCGTAACGAACAGCGCTATGCAAGTAACGTTGATAACGGTAATGATTACGATGCTAAAAATATGATGCACACAATTCGTTTATTACAAGTTGCGCATGAAATTATGACGAAAGGTACGCTAACCAATAAAAGGCCTAATCGAGAAGCCTTACTTGCAATTAAGCATGGCGAATTATCTTACGCTGAAATTATGCTAATAGCCGAAAAATTAGTGAGTGAAATTGAAAGTGCCCAAGCCACATCTTTACTGCCTGATGCACCGAATCGAGAAAATGCTATGGCGACCTTAGTTGCGATGCGGACTCGTTTATATGAACGTTAATCATATTTTTTATAATTAAAACGCAACTCATCTAGCAACTAGAATTTCAGTTAAAGTACAATCAGAGCGTAGCCAACATGCGAATAAACTTGCAGAGTTAAACCACAGCATTACACAAGAGCATAACGCCACTTTACATCAATTTCATCAGCAAATTGCCAATTTAATATTTTATGGTGATCGTTTTATTGAAAAATAATTCTTACTATTAACCAAGTTGAATACGCCAATTTCATATAACTACTAGTTTATCAAGTGATTTTTTATTTTTGCTCGTTGGCTATTATTTATTATGTTAAATAGCTTTTATTTTATCAAGATGGATATGATTTGAAAAAAAATACTGATTTGTTATTATGCTGAGCTGATTATCGTAGTGAGTATTTTCCCTTACTTAATAACAAAATATTGAATATGAATGAAACTGACAATAATAAACAATAACAATAGGTTAAAAATGCAGCGTTTCTTTTCGATTTTACCAAAATATTTATCAATAGGATTAATTCGATTTTATCAAAAATTTATCTCACCACGTAAAGGATTTTGCTGTGCTTATCGCAAACATTCGGGTGGTCGCTCATGTTCTAGCTTTGCCTTGGTAGCGGTTCGGCGTTTTGGCGTCTCAGCGCTATGGCACTCATTTCCTAAACGATTAAATGATTGTAAAATGGCAGCTACTCATTTAAATAAGCCAAAAGATGAAAATGAGGATAAAGAAGATAGCACACACCCTTGTGAATATTGTGAAACACTAAAGGTGTGCTCATGTTTTAAAGATTGCGACGTTTTTGATAGTTCTTCGTGTGGTAATGGTTGCTCTATGCCAGATAGTCTTCCGTGTAGCGATGGATGTGACTGTGGTTGTGATTTAGGTGTTCGCAAGCAGCTTGCGGGGTACCGATTTTCTTTCTCGCCGTTTTTTTTATTATTTTGGCTGCATAAGATGAGCGCAAGAAGACGCAGTAAACTGCGTTAACTTTATTAATAGTAATATGGTAGATGATTTTGTTAACTTTCGCCCTGTTAACATACCTTTTCAATCAAATTTTTTTAGATAATAAAACAGGCTAACATACGAATAAACCCCACCTTTGTCACATCTTATATCAAAGGTGATTGCTTAGCTGATTTCGATAAAGCTATACTTAATAAATTAGCAATTCTTGATGATGAATTAACACATGCATATCAATCGGCTTTTTGGCATTGTGCATCTTTTATTAAATAAAAAGCAGCTAACCTCGCTTCAACTCGCCGTGCATTTTGAGGTGTCTAAACGTACAATTTTGCGTGATCTTGATATCTTATCTGGCGCAGGTGTCCCGATTTATACCAGTAAAGGCAAGGGCGGTGGTATTGCAATTTTAGATAGCTATACCCTAAATAAGATGGCAATTTCGGATAAGGAGCAGAGTAGTATATTAAGCTCATTACAAGGCTTTAACTCATTAAATAATCTAGATCATCAGCCAGATCACTTGCTATCTAAACTTAGTCATTTGTTTGGTAAAAAGCAAACGAATTGGATTGAAATCGATTTTTCTAATTGGGCTGATTATGACCATCGGCAAGTTAAAGTCGATATATTAAAAAATGCCATTATTAATCACCAAATAGTCGAATTTAAGTATGTTAACAGTCGAGGCGAGCAAGCGAAGCGTAAAGCCTGTCCGTTAAAGTTGTTATTTAAATCACAAGATTGGTATTTGCACGCTTATTGTCAAATCAAGCTCGCATACCGTTTTTTTAAATTAAAGCGAATTGATCAATTAGTTTTATTAGATCAAATATTTGATACCAATTTATTACCTGATCTAACAATTGATAATAATGCCGATAAATCCCTGCCAATGATTGATATGACCATCCACTTTTGTGCCCAGATTGCTTACCGTGTTTATGATGAATTTCCGTTAAAAAACATTGTCACTCAGCAAGATGGTAGCCTTATTGTCTCGATAGCAACCCCAGATGGCGATTGGTTATTGCAATATTTACTCTCTTACGGCGGTAATGCCAAAGTCATTGCGCCACAATCGTTGAAAGATGCTTTAAAACAACAAGCGATGATGATCGTAGATCTGTATCATTAATTTTATCCAATCCTTTTTATAAGGTGACAGATAGTTGTCACCTTACCCTTGTTATGATTGTGCGTAGTTAATCCACCTAAACTATTCAATAAGGAGTTAATTATGCAGCAAAAATTTTGCCAAAGTTGTGGCATGCCAATGGGGGATACCAATCAAATGTATGGCACAAACAAAGATGGCAGTAAAAATCAGGATTATTGTTCGTATTGTTATGATAATGGTCAATTTAAATATAATTGTAGCATGAGCGAAATGATTACAGTCTGCATTGCGCCAATGTTAGAAGCACATCCAAAAATGAGCAAAGCACAAGCTGAGCAGATGATGAAGCAGTTTTTGCCGACCTTAAAACGCTGGCAATAACCATTAGATTAAATCGATAGTGCTTATAAAAAATCCAGATCAGATGATCTGGATTTTATTGTGTAGTAAATCTAAAGTTTAGCTGCCGCGGCTTCATCGATTAATAAGGTGATATTGGGATGTAACTGTAAAATCGAGGCGGGGATCGCCTCTGTCACCGGGCCAAAAAAGGCTTGTTTGGCAATATCGGCTTTAGCTTCGCCTAATAGCATGACGACTATTTTTTTAGCCTGCATTAACGTTTTAGGTCCCGCGGTCACAAGTTCGTCAGGAGTATTGCTTAGGCCGCCAAACTCTTGTTGCGCAATTTCTTTAAACATCGGTGTCATCTTATCGATAAAAGTGCGATTGCCAAACGGGGTACCTGGTGTTATTCCCGCAATATGCCCATCAGTACCAACGCCAAGAAAAATCGCATCTAAGCCTCCGCGCGACGCTAAAAACTGTTCAAATTCTGCTGCATTATCAAGATTTAAATCAAAACGTTGTTCGTCGCGAATATTATTGCGATGATAAAAGTGATGGTTAAGTAAGGTATTAATACTTTTAATTTTACCATCAACTGAAATCGCCTCATCGAGGTTACAATAAGTTACCGTTTTAAAGGCTGGGTTATTTTTGACCAACGGCGAAATAAGTGCATACATATCAATTGGCGTTGAGCCGCCGGGTAAACCGATGGTTGCATTAGGCTGACTAAGACTCGTTAAAAACTCAATTGCCAGTCTTTTGGTTAATTCTTCCTTATTTTTAACCGTGATGATTTTCATTGTTTGCTCCTGATTAAAAGATAAAAACGATTATGCGCAAGGCGGCGTATCGACTAATGATAGTTGGCTTGCAAGTTGCTATAAGGCGAGCGAATGTAATAGCGAGTGTGTCAGAAAATAATTGATTAATAAAGTGCAGCGATCACAAATTTGAAATAATATTAATAAAATTGAGTTTTTGTCGTTTAAATATAGAAGATGCAATGGTGCGCAAATTTGGGCTTGGCAGTTATTTAATCATAGTTCGTATAAATGAAAAAAGCCTGCTAAATAATAGCAGGCTTTTAATAAAAAGTTGGCTCCCCCAACAGGACTTGAACCTGTGACATACGGATTAACAGTCCGCCGTTCTACCGACTGAACTATGGAGGAACACATGGGCGAAGATATTAACGTCCAAGATTAAAACTGTCAACACTAAAAATAAAAAAAGCGTTTAATTGGTTAGCTAATAATCATTTTAATAAATCATCGCGTGATGACGGTTTTATGATAAAATTAGCCACCTTGAAGTAACGAGACTAATTTACGAATTATGAAAAAGAATATTTGTGTCTTTTGTGGTGCAAGTTACGGTAACAATCCACAATACCAGTTCTATGCAGAGCAGCTTGGCGAACAGATAGCAAAGCAAGGTCGAACGCTGGTTTATGGTGGTGGTAATAAAGGCCTGATGGGCACCATTGCCAATGCAGTGCTTGCTAATGGTGGTGAGGTGATTGGCGTTATTCCTGAAAGGTTAGTTAAAGCAGAAACCGCGCATCATGGTATTACTAGCCTTGAAATCGTTGCTGATATGCATATTCGTAAAGCACGTATGGCTGAACTTGCCGATGCGTTTATTGCGATGCCTGGCGGCACTGGAACGTTAGAAGAAGTATTTGAAATCTGGACAGGTGCGCAAATTGGTTATCATGAAAAACCAGTTGCGTTATACAATGCATTTGATTTTTGGGCGCCAATGCAGGTATTTTTAAAACATGCCGTAACAGAAGGCTTTATTCGTGAAAGTTTTTATAACACACTGATAGTGTCTGATGATCCTACGACATTATTACAACAAATTGATAACTATATTCCTAAAGATCTCGATCGTTGGATAAAAAAATAGTCGCTTTCGTTATCTATCTCTATATTAAAAGTAAAGGCTACTACGATAATGAATTTGCTTAAGTCGCTGGCTGCTGTCAGTTCAATGACAATGATTTCACGTGTTTTAGGGTTTATTCGTGATGCCATTGTTGCACGCTATTTTGGCGCAGGGATGGCAACTGATGCTTTTTTTGTTGCTTTCAAATTGCCTAACTTACTGCGCCGTATTTTTGCCGAAGGCGCATTTTCACAAGCTTTTGTGCCGATTTTAGCTGAATATAAAAGTCAGCAGGGCGAGGAAGCGGCTCGAACCTTCGTTGCTTATGTTGCAGGTTTATTAACGTTAGTACTGGCAATTGTTACTGCAATTGGTATTGTTGCCTCACCGATTATTATTTTAATTACTGCGCCAGGCTTTACTGAGCCTGTTGAAAAATTTGAATTAGCTTCATTGATGCTAAAAATTACGTTTCCCTACATTTTACTTATTTCATTAGCCTCATTAGCTGGTGCGATTTTAAATACTTGGAATCGATTCTCAGTGCCAGCTTTTGTGCCAACATTTTTAAATTTAAGCATGATTGGTTTTACCCTCTTTGCAACGCCTTATTTTAATCCACCGATCCTTGCGCTAGCAGTTGCAGTAGTTGTTGGAGGGGTATTACAATTGCTTTATCAATTGCCGTATCTTAAAAAAATTGGCATGTTAGTACTACCGCGCATCAATCTACGTGATAGCGGTGTGTGGCGGGTATTAAAACTGATGGGGCCTGCAATTTTAGGCGTATCGGTGAGTCAAATTTCATTAATTATTAATACTATTTTTGCCTCATTTTTGGTATCAGGCTCAGTGTCATGGATGTATTATGCTGATAGATTGATGGAATTCCCCTCTGGCGTATTAGGCGTTGCCCTTGGCACGATTTTATTGCCCTCGTTATCGAAAAGTTTTTCCAAAGGCGACATCAAACAGTATTCCGATTTACTTGACTGGGGGTTAAGACTTTGCGTGTTATTAGCCTTACCAAGCGCCGTTGCATTGGGGGTGATTGCAAAGCCGTTAATTGCAACTCTATTTGAATATGGTAAGTTTACTGCCCTTGATAGCGAAATGACGCGTCAGGCATTAGTTGCCTATTCTATCGGTTTACTCGGTATTATTTTGATCAAAGTTCTCGCACCCGGTTTTTATTCACGGCAAGATATTAAAACGCCAGTAAAAATTGCCATTGTTACATTAATTTTAACCCAAGCGATGAACCTTGCATTTATTGGTACACTAAAACATGCAGGACTTGCTCTATCAATTAGTATTGCTGCTTGTTTTAATGCCGGATTACTATTTTGGCAACTGCGTAAGCAAAAGTTATTTATTCCAAAGCCAGGATGGCTTGCTTTTATTATCAAAATTGTTATCGCCGTTGTTATTATGTCGGCGGTGCTAGTGATTGGTAGTGATTTATTACCTGACTGGTCAACAGGAAGTATGTTATCGCGTATCGGTCGGTTATTGTTATTAATTATCGCTGCGGTAATTGCCTATTTTGGGGCGCTAATTGCATTACGATTTAAATTAAAACAGTTTATTAAACGAATTGAATAATACGATAGGTTTAAAATGAATAATCTCTCTTTTTTTAAATTGCCTTTAATACTCGTTATCATTTGCTGGTTGATGGCAATTGTAACATCTATCACCATGATGATGATTAACGCGCCAGAATACGTTAATTTAGGCAACTATGTGATTAATGTTGCCTTTAATAAATTATTTTATGGCTTGCCTAAACATTTACTAATTATGTTTATCGCATCATTGGCTTTTTATCGCTGTCATATTTATCAAATCACAGTTAAAAACATATTGTCGCTAATTACGATCAGTTTAATGATGAATGTGATTGTTATTTTATTTGACAATTATATTCTCTCTTTCATCATGTCTTACCTTTACCCTTATCTCAATTATTTAGGCTACGAAGCAGTTTTACTCATTCATAGTTTTATACCGAGTTTACTTAATTATATAGTTGTTGGCTTGGTTATTTATTATGGCATCTTAAATTTACAAAATAGGTTTGATCGTGCTGTCGATTTTAAGGTAATTGACGCTGATAATCGTGTTAAAACGCATGTGATTTTATTTGCTCTACTATTTATCTCGCTGTCTTTACTCTTTTTAACACCAATATTACCTTTCTATTCGGCGTCTTATATCTCAGGGTATCTGATTGTGGTGATAATTATCGCCTTAATTGTCTATTTTTCTATTAGAAACTGTTTTACTATAGAAACTGATACGCTCGAAACTGCTCGCATTATTAAAAGTACATTATTATCTTTCCTATTCTCGGCAATAGCCAATATCGTTATTTCACTTGCTATGGCATTTTTGATTATTATGGTGGCGTATGGCGAGTATCAAAGTAATCAGTCAGACTTGATAATGATTGTCTTTTTAGGTTTTGGGCTACAAATTGTATTAACAAGCTTAATTCTTCGCGCTGTGACTAAACGTTACTTTGCGCGTGCGAGTAATGAAACTTCAGTTAAATAATGATAGAATATCAAAAAAATGTATGTGATTTGAAAAATGGCCAATAAACCCAGCAATAAACTAAACAAGCAAGATAAAATGGTACAAAGCTTAAAAGTTCCGCCTCATTCAATTGAGGCAGAGCAAGCAGTACTTGGTAGCTTAATGATCGATAATCAGCGCTGGGATCGCGTTGCTGAAACGATAACTGATCGTGATTTTTATTCTCGGCATCATCAAATGATCTTTGCTGAAATGCAAAATTTAGTTACCAAAGGGGTGCCAATCGATTTAATCACCTTATCTGAGAGCTTAGATAGTCGAGATATTTTAAGTGATGTCGGCGGATTTGCTTATTTAGCTGAATTATCTAAAAATACGCCAAGTGCGATCAATGTCGTTGCCTATACGGATATCATTCGTCAGCAAGCAATACTACGTGAACTAATTAGCTCTGCTAATGAAATTGCCGATAACTGCTATGCAACCGAAGGCCGTAGCAGTGAGGATGTTTTAGATCTGGCTGAAACAAAAATATTTCAAATTGCTGAGCATCGAGCAAAGCAGGGCGTTGGGCCAAAAAGCGTGACGTCGGTACTTGAAGACACCGTTGCTAAAATTGAAGAGCTGTTCCAAAAACCGCATGATGGGGTAACAGGCGTTTCAACTGGTTTTCTTGATCTAGATAAAAAAACCGCGGGTTTACAGCGTTCAGATTTAATTATTGTCGCAGCAAGGCCTTCAATGGGTAAAACAACGTTTGCCATGAACCTTTGTGAAAACGCTGCAATGATGCAAGACAAACCAGTCTTGATTTTTAGTTTAGAGATGCCAGCTGAACAAATTATGATGCGTATGCTTGCTTCATTATCAAGAGTTGATCAGACAAAGATTAGAACCGGACAACTTGATGATAATGATTGGGCTAGGATCTCAAGTACAATGGGGATCTTACTTGAAAAGAAAAATATGTATATTGATGACTCATCAGGGCTAACGCCGATGGAGCTACGCTCAAGAGCGAGGCGAATTTATCGTGAGCATGGTGGGCTAAGTATGATAATGATCGATTACCTACAATTGATGCGAGTACCGAATATTAGCGAGAATCGAACACTTGAAATCGCTGAAATATCGCGTTCATTAAAAGCGCTGGCAAAAGAGTTACAAGTGCCAGTGGTTGCGTTATCACAGCTAAATCGAAGCCTTGAGCAGCGGGCAGATAAGCGCCCGGTTAACTCCGACTTACGTGAATCAGGATCGATTGAGCAAGATGCCGACGTGATTATGTTTATTTACCGTGATGAAGTTTATAATGAAGCATCAGAACAAAAAGGGATCGCGGAAATTATTCTTGGTAAGCAGCGTAACGGGCCAATTGGTAAAGTACGCCTAAAATTCCAAGGACAATGGTCTCGATTTGATAATTATGCTAATTCCGGCGATTATTTCGACGATGAATAGCGATTTTAAAATATTAATTAACGAAAAGTAAAAGAGAGTCTAACTCATGTTAAACCATATTAAAGCGATGATTCAGTACCTACTTCCTAAGCAGTTATTAACAGCTATGTTTGGCTGGCTTGCGAGCAAACAGCTTGGAATTGTAACGACTTGGATGATTAAAGGCTTTATTAAATTGTACAGTATCAATATGAACGAAGCAAAATATCAAAAAGCGGAGCAATATAAAACCTTTAATGACTTTTTTGCAAGAGAGCTTGAAGATGATGCAAGGCCTGTTGATGAGTCTGAAAATAGTATTGTCATGCCCGCTGATGGCGTGATAAGTCAATTTGGTACTATCCAAGAAAATGTCATGCTACAAGCCAAAGGGCATATTTATACCTTAGACTCATTGGTTGCTTGTCACCCTGAAATGATCAAATTTTTTAAAAATGGTAGCTATGTTACTACCTATTTAGCGCCGAGTAATTATCACCGTTTTCATCTGCCATGCAAGGCCACATTGAAAGAGATGATTTATGTTCCTGGTGCGCTTTTTTCTGTCAATAAAGCAACAACTGAAAATATTCCCAATATTTTTGCTCGTAATGAACGGGTTATTTGCCTATTTGAAACTGAATTTGGCCCAGTTGCACAAATTTTAGTTGGGGCAACGATTGTTGGCAGTATTGAAACGAAATGGCATGGTATCGTTACTCCACCGCGTGATGGCGTGATGAAGCGCTGGACTTATCAAAATAACGTCCAGTTAGAAAAAGGTGAAGATATGGGCTGTTTCAAACTTGGCTCAACGGTTATCACGTTATTTGGCTCAAATAGTGTTGAATTCATCCCTGAATTAAAAGAAGGGACTATTGCTCGTGTAGGTCAAAAAATGGCAAAAAGGATCTAAAATTAATGCAGTTGCGTAACTTTCTTCGTGTCGTATTATTGTTTTTAGGATCAGTATTTTTAATATCGCTATTGTTAGTTAAGGCTAATGCTGATGAATTGCCAATTACGATTGAAAATAATCATGATTTAAGCCAAATTATCAGTCAATTATCGGCACAAAATAGTGAATTACGTGACAGCATTACCAGCCAAAAAGCACAAGTTTCACTGATCAATGATCAACAAACAACCATCTTGTCGCAAGTGTCGCATGTGCAAAATACCTTAACAACCTTAGATGAACAAGGTGAATGGTTAAGTTTTTCAACTGCACTTGGCGAAACCTTACGCCAGCAGTTATTAAGGTTACCTGAAAAGCCAAAATTTCAACCTCTAGATGCAAGTATTGCTGAATCGAAAGTACTCCAGTTAAGCTATAACAATCAACTCGATAATTTAAAAGATTATCCTAATTTAACTGACCTATCACTAGATCATAGCCAGTTAATGCATTATAAACAGCTGATTCGTGAGCAAAATGAACTCCTTAAAACTTTGATATCGGGCTGTGATACTATCATTTTGGAGTTAACAAAATTAAAAATTGCCAATAGGCAACTAATTAGCGCCATTGACGATGTTGATGATGCGGCGCATCGTTATTTCTTTTGGGTTGCTGATGTCAATCCGGTCAATTTAGCTTATCCAGTTGAACTTGCCAAAGATATGGCTGTTGTGTTTTTCTCTATCGACAGCTTATCACAGCTATATAGCGCGATGACCGAGATGGTTGAAACGCCATTAACGCTACTGCTTTTGATTTTTTCTTTGGTACTCGTTATTACTCACTTTAAAAGCAAAACGAAGTACCATCGATATTTAGAAAACACCACCTCGCGAATTGGTAAAGTAACGCAAGATAGTTTTTCAATAACCGTACGCGTTGTCGTTTACTCCTTAATTATGGCATTACCGATCCCTATTTTGTGGGGCATTATTGGTTATGCGTTACAAGGCGATTGGGATTATCCAGTTGCTGTGGCGCTGGGCTATGGTATTAATGCCGCTGCTCCGATTTTATGGGTATTTATGATAAGTGCCCAGTTTGCCGCGCCCAATGGTTTATTTATTACCCATTTTGGTTGGCCTGAAAATCGCGTTCGCTCTGCGATGAAATATTATCAATTATCGGTGTGGGTTGTGATCCCTTTAGTTATGCTACTTATGAGCTTTGATCAGTATAACAATCGTCAGTTTGCGGCAACGATTGGGCGATTTTGTTTTATATTGCTCTGTTTCGCTTTAGTATTTATGACTAACTCTATTCATCGGGCTAGGGTGCCTTTATATATCGATAAAAGGTCTTCTGGTGATAATTTATTAAGCCGAATTTTATGGGTAATTTTACTTAGTGCTCCTTGGGTTGCAATTGCAGCTGCGTGTTTAGGCTATTTATCAACAGCGCAAGTGTTACTTGGCAGGCTAGAGGCATCAGTCATTATTTGGCTTGGGCTTCTTGTGATCTATTTTATGATCCGCAGGTGGATGTGGATCCAAAAAAGACGAATAGAATTTGAACGTGCAAAGCAGCGCAGATTAGAGCGCTTAGCTCAGCGCAGCAAAGCTGAAGATGAGGCAAGTCAAAATGCATCATCAAATAATGTCGCTGATAATATAGAAGAGCCCGTCATTGACCTTGATGTCATTAGTGCACAATCGTTACATTTAGTTCGTTCAATTATTGCAATGGTTGCTTTAATTAGCATGATTTTGCTTTGGTCTGAACTACATTCCGCCTTTGCTTTTATGGATAATATTAAGCTATGGGGCACTAAAACTGTGATTAGTGGCGTTGAAATCGAACAATATATTACACTCAGCTCAGTATTTATTGCCATTTTAGTCATGACTATTACCATTCAATTAGTTAAAAATTTACCCGCACTATTAGAACTTGGCATTTTGCAACACCTAGATTTAAGGCCTGGCACTGGCTATGCCATCTCAACTATCAGTAAATACATTATTTTGATTATTGGTTGTATGATTGCCTTCTCATTAATTGGGATTGATTGGTCGAAAATTCAATGGTTGATTGCGGCATTAGGGGTTGGGCTTGGATTTGGGCTACAAGAAATTTTTGCTAACTTTATTTCAGGCATCATCATGTTATTTGAAAAACCAGTACGTATTGGCGATACAGTAACGATTCGTGAATTAACGGGTACGATAACCAAAATCAATACTCGAGCGACGACAATTGTCGATTGGGATCGTAAAGAAATTGTTATGCCGAACAAAGCGTTTGTGACCGAGCAGCTAGTTAACTGGTCATTATCAGATGCAATCACTCGAATTGTATTAACGATCCCGGCAACGATTGATGCTGATAGTGAATTAGTGATGGATATTCTTAAGCGCGTTGCTAAAAATTGTCAATATGTGTTAGATGATCCAGAGCCGCAAGTATACTTGGTTGATATTCAAGAAGGAATTCAGTTATATGAAATTCGTCTGTTTGCTTCTGAAATGAGTTACCGTATGCCGCTACGTAGCGAAATTCAGCAAATGATCATTGAAGAATACCGCCAGCATGGACTCAAATTACCATTTCCACCGTTGCAAACTAATTTAGAAGCTTTAGGGCGTAAAACAGGTCGACGAACTTATAGTGTCGGCACGATGTAAATATTACTGATTATGCAATTAGCGTAAGTATTTTTCTTTTTTATAATATTTTATTATCGAAAATGATTTATTAGGGCAAAAATTTATCTAGCTAAATAAAACAAAAAAAATGAGTTAAGTTAATGAGTAAATAATATAAAACAATAAAAATATAATTGGATGAAAGGGGGGGATCATGGCAAAAGAGTTTGCCCAGATAATCAACTCGTTAACTGAGTTAATCGGCGTAGGTAATAATCGTTACAGCTTAAGCATTAGCGATATGCTATCACCGATATCAGTATTATCTG
This sequence comes from Orbaceae bacterium lpD04, assembly GCA_036251935.1. Classification (NCBI taxonomy): domain Bacteria; kingdom Pseudomonadati; phylum Pseudomonadota; class Gammaproteobacteria; order Orbales; family Orbaceae; genus Orbus; species Orbus wheelerorum. Next base: position 1,172,251 of record CP133967.1, read on the forward strand.
TTGCTGGTCACGAATATCTTAATCAGCCTTGGCGCTATGAGATTTTTTTTACCAGTCGTGATCATCAGATTCCAATCGATATTGTCCTTAGTCAGGCCGCCAGTTTCACCTTTTTAGCCCCCAATTTAATTGAACAAGTTACGCAAATCAGCTCCCTTGATAAACCGGCAACGAGTCGCACCTTATATGGCGTTGTTACCGAGTTTAGTCAGTTATCGGTTAATAAAGACGAAGCCCATTATCGGGTAGTCTTGCAGCCACGGCTAGCACTGTTTGCAAGCGACCATTACAGCGCGATTTACCAAAACCAAAGCGTGGTGAGTGTGGTTGAAGAGGTGCTGCGCCGGCATGGTTTTACCGGCGTTGATTACCGCTTAGAGCTTAAAGATAGCTACCCAGCGCGCGAGTTTATTACCCAGTGGCAAGAGAGCGACCTTGCCTTTATCCAGCGGTTACTTGCCGATGTTGGCATATGGTTTCGCTTTGAAAGCCATAGCGAGCATCACTGCGATGTGCTGGTACTCAGTGATTACGAGCAAGGCTTTGACGATGCCGGGAGCATTGCTTACACCTTACCAAGTAGCATGGTTGATAAAGCCCGTGATAGTGTGTGGGATTTACAGTTTCAAAGTCACAGTGTGCCACGTCAAGTGATGGTGCAAGACGATAACTACCGTCAGGCACAAACTGATATGTACTCGCTGGTTAACAGCCAGCCGAAAGTGACCACCACCTCAGGCACCAACTACCGTTATGGTGAGCACTTTAAAAGCAAAGGTGATATCAGTATTATTGAAAGCGGCAGTTGGTATGCCGCTATCCGCCATCAGCAGCACATTAGTGACCAAATTATTATCAGTGGTAAATGTAATGACTACTACTTAACCGCTGGGCAACGTATCATTGTCATCGGTAGCCCGATGAACGGCATGAGTGAAGGGATAGTGATTTTATCAACTACGTCCTACGGTGACCGCAGTGAGTCGTATGAAATACAGTTTACCGCCATTCCCTACAACGTATTAAAGCCGTATCGCCCACAGCCCCTGCCTTGGCCACAAGTCAGTGGCACACTACCTGCACGGGTAACGAGCCCTGATAATGACACCTATGGTTATATTGACACTCAAGGCCGTTACCGGGTTAAATTTGATTTTGACTTAAAAACCTGGCGCAGCGGTGAAGAAAGTTTATGGGTACGACTTGCTAAGCCCTATGCGGGGGATACTTACGGTTTTCACTTTCCGTTAATCGATGGTACTGGGGTTGCTATTGCGTTCACGGGCGGCAATCCCGATAGGCCGTATATTGCCCACAGCTTACATGACAGTAACCACCCTGACCACGTCACCACCGCCAACAAACACCGCAATGTGCTTAGAACGCCGGCCAATAATAAACTGCGTATGGATGATAAGCGCGGTCAAGAGCATATAAAACTTGCTACCGAATACGGCAAAACTCAGCTCAATATTGGTCACTTAGTTAACCAAAACAAAGAGCAGCGCGGTGAAGGCTTTGAGCTACGCACTGATGAATGGGGCGCAATTAGCGCCAACAAAGGCTTATACCTAACCGCGCAAAGCGAGCCTAAAGCCCAAGGCCTGCAGCTTGATATGCAAGGCGCCATTACCCAGCTTGAAAATGCCTTATCTATCGCCAAAGCGCTACAAAACGCGGCAAGCACCGCACAGGCGCACCAAGCTGATACGAGCAGCCAAGAACAGCTACAAAGCGCACTCAAACAGTTAACGCAGGCGGGCATTATTGCCTATGCGCCAGCCGGCATTGCCTTAACCAGTGATGAAAATATTCAGTTATCAAGCAGTAATAGCCTTAGCTTAACCAGTGAGCAGCAAACTGATATTAGCGCACTAAAAAACATTACCTTAGCGTCATCGGAAGCGGTTGGCATCTTCGCCCATAAAGCGGGCATAAAGCTATTTGCCAATCAAGGTAAAGTTGAAGTGCAAGCGCAAAACGACGCGATGGATATTGCGGCTAAGCAAGATATTAAAATTGATAGTGTTGAGAATAAAGTCGATTTTTCAGCCGCTAAAGAAATTATCCTGATTTGTGGTGGCTCATTTGTAAAAATTAGCGCCGCGGGTATCGAGCTTGGTACTAGTTCTAATGTAACGATTAAAGCGGCTGCCATGCAAAAAATGGGGCCGGCGAATATCGAGGCATCAAGTAATTTACCGGGCGAAGTTAACTGCCAGCAAACAATGAATGAACAAGTGCAAAAACAGCATGCCGTACTTGAATTAAATTAACGGGAAACGACAACAATGTTGCAAACTAACCAACCGCTAATCGATTTAACTAAGCTCTCTACTGACGCAAATAATATCAGTCAGCAGTTGATAGATTATGCGGCTAATTATCAGCAGCGCTGCTTGGTCTTACTTGATCCGTTTTTATCGCCGATTGATGACCCCATAATTGATTATTTTGCCAGTTTAAATCAGCTTCATCAGGTGCGAATTATGCATCCCTCCATTTTGGCAGATAAGCGCCCATTACTGCTAGAGCTTAATTTAGCCGATCTGTTTGAGCAGCAAGCATTAAGCTATATCATCGACAATGCGCTTAGCCAGTTATCTGCCAATCATTTATCGCACCGTGGTCAGCAATACTGCGGATGGTTATTTACAAATGCAGCCGTCAATCAAGTTGCTGATGATCTGGCTAAATTAGCCTTACAGAAAAGGCATAATAAAACGCTGTTTTTACGGTTTTATGATCCTGCTATTTTTGCACAATTAATTAGCCTGTTAACTGCCTCACAGCAGAAAAAGCTCTATGGCAAGATTGAACATTGGGCGATATTAAATCATAACCGCGAGTTAGTTATTCATTCAAATTCGAGCCCGTTAAAACCCGTATTATCGGGCCAGTTAGGGCTGAGTGAAGAGCAGTTAACTCAGTTATATTGCATTGGTATTAATAATCAAATGCTCCAGCAGCAACGGTTAAATAATTTAATATCAAATATTGATACGGTTACCTCATTAAAGCAAATTATGCCAAGCGTTGCGCGCATGTTGGCAAAAAAGATCAATGATGAAACGCTATTAGTTGAATGGGCAAAGCTTGCCATCAGGTTTGGTATGGATTTTGATTTACAGCCAAGCATGATTGAACAAACACAAAACTTTACAATTCATTATGACTATTACCGCTGGTTGGAATCAATATCAACGAAAAACGGGCAAGAGATTATGCAAATAAAAAATAAAGAATATAGAGGAATAAAATGACAAACGCTCAAACAGAAAAAACATGTGGTTGTCAAACCAATGGACTCGCTATTTTGCCAGTAAGATACACGGTTGTACCAACATACCTTGAACGGCAAAAACCACAGTGGGTAAATTCATCTTCTATCACTAAAGTTCCCCTTTCAACCGGATATCAATACCATGTTCGCAGTTTGCGCGAGGGCTATCTATATCTATATTTACCCGCAGAAATGGGTAATAATAAATGGCAAGTTTATAGTATCGATGAAGAGGGGCATTTATTTAAACAATCGTCAAATGCCACCGCTAAATCGGCCAGTGAAATCAAAGAGAGCGGCAGCTACCAATGTCCTCAATTAAAGAAAAACAGCAACCATAATTCGTTTATTACGATTGAAAATCCCCAGTATCAACAACAAATTTATATTGCTTATAGTGAATTTATTTGGAGTGATGAGACGCTTAAACGGCACGAGCAAGCGCCAGAAAAAAGAATGCAGGCAGTTGATCCTAGTCAGTGGAAAAATGGCCAAAGTAGTAACCAAAGCGCGACAATTGCCACTCAAAGTCATATTGAGCAGGTTTTAGATTATGATCCCAAGTTTGACCCAGGTTTATTACCTTATGATGAACAGCATTTAGTTGAAGTTAATGCCGCATTAAATGATGTCGAAGCCGCAAAAGCGCCAAAGTTTAATTATACCGAGGCACTGAGTTACGATAGAAAAGGCGAAAACGGTAATAATGGTGATAAAGGTAAACCGTATGGTTTTAATGAAAAAGTGCTTAATAAAAACACCACCTGTCACCCGTGGACCCAGCAGCAAGGTCAATCGCAACATTTAGCTAGCACCATGGCGCAGTATAGTCCAGGGTATTCGCCTATCTTGCTTGCGATAGATGACTCACTAGGTATCGCGCATGAATTAAATGGCTATTACAATGAAATTTTTGCAAAAAATGAACAATATCGCCAAGAGCGCGAGTTAGAGTTTAATGCCAAAGAGTCGTATGAATATGCGATGCAAATTTTAATTCAAAAAGAGTGGATGGATGATTTTAAACTGCCTTTTACTGAGCACCCTTATTTTAAACGGGTCATGAAAAATAAAAAAATAGAGCGCTCTGCTGAGCTACCTGTATTTTCAAGTTACAATCAGTTATCGGTCTTAGTTTATGAACAGTTATATGGTCGCCCCAAATCTTACTTTGACGTTGCCAATATCGCAGTCAATACGGATAAATTTAATGCGAGCCTTCCGAAGTTTACTGGGCAAGATTTTTTTATTATTGAGCGAGAACAATTTTTATATGGTCGCGATACTAGCCCATCTCGGCGAGATGCAAGGGCTGCCGATTATCATGTCCCGGGCTATCGTGATTTTAATGCAGAAAAAAAAGCCATTCTTTTCCCTCATACGGTTGGTCATATAGAAAAATACGCTACAGACATGGTGGCAAGGTATAAACATGATGAAGCGGCGTATCAAAGCGCCCGTGAAAGCGATATTGATAAGCTGCAAAAAAAATACGCAAAGCACCTTAAAACCGAAGCTTTTGACACCCAATATGAGCGATTAATCACTAAAATAAGTGAACTAGCCGAAGTTAGAGTAAAACAAGTTATTGGCTGGATTAAGAAAAGTAATTTTTATCAACATATACAAGATTTAAATGGTAATAAGTGGCTAGAGGTTATTGGACTCGATGAGCAAGCTAAAGAAGAGCTTGATAATCAATTAGAGATAGAGTTAGCATTAGCGGATAATGAAATTACCGAGGTAGACGCGCAAGAACTCAAAAAGGTGAATCTTTACGGTATTATCTATTCATCAATCGTTGAACGAAGTACTGCCGGGCTTGAACTTACAGAAGCGGGTAAAGCGCAAATTGATGAGTGGTTTTCAAACGATAAAGCCAGCCAAGATAATAGTGATGGCTTAATGTGGCGAGCGATTGCCAACAATAGTGATACAATACTCATTGAAATTCAGCAACTATTAGCAAACGCAAAAACAGTTGATGAAAAAGTGACTATTGACGAAGTCTATTCATCAACTAAAATTGGGAAAATAGCCAGTTATTATAAAAAAACCCAAGGTTTTTTAAATACAGTTGAAAATTATAAAAAAGCACTTAAAAATGCTCAAGAAGCCACGGAATCGATGCCCGGGATCTTATCTGTCGCCAAGCAATTAGGTATACATCCCCCCAAAGAAGGTCGTTTACTTAAATTATTTATTAGCCGGCCAGCGTTATCGATAAATAATACAATTTTGCGTTTATCAAATATTATCTTTTCTCCCATCAGTGCGACGGCGCAAATTCCAAATACAGCAATATCTTATCTATTTCATTTTTCGCTTTGTGGCGTACCTAAAGCTGGATCTATTGCATTTTTACGATCACAAGACGCGATGAATAATTATGTATTAAAATCGCCACGACAAATTCAGGTTAATTTACCCGGTGGCGTTGTTGGTGAGCTGACTGGAGCTGAGCGCCAACGAATTCTAGCGCGTAATGGTAAATTTATTCGAATACAAAAAGTCTATTACAGTAATACTAAGCAAATTTTAAACAATACCTACCGTAATAATATTCAAGAAATTTTGACTAAATCATACAATACCGATAATAAAAAATTATCAACCATTGGCATGTGGAAAGAAGATACTAAAGGGATCTTTAAAGGGATGACTTCAGAGCCTAAAGCAAGTAATGGCATCAAAGATACACGCTTAGCCCTTATAATTGGCATTATTGAAGCTTACAACTGGTGGAAATTAAAACAGAAACGAGAAGATTTAGCCAGCGATGAGTTTTGGGATCTCGAAATGACTAAATCAACCATAGCCCTTTCGGCAATTACCGCTGAAATCGTAGCCCAATACACCAAAGTAGCACGAGGCAGTGAGAGCCTAGCGGCAGGACGGACAAAAATTGCATCTGGTTTTTTAGGGGGAGCTGTCGGTATTTGGTCTGCATGGGAAAGATATATAACAGCTAAAAGTCAATTATCACAAGGCAATGTAAAACTTGGATTATTATATTTAACAAATGCAGGATTATATTTTGCGAGTGGTATGACAACTGGTTTTGCTTCATTGACCTACCATATTCCCTGGTTAGAACGTAAAATAAGGCGCAAGGCTTTAGAGAAAGGTATTAGTCATGCGGTATTAAGCCGTGTATTAGCCATCAATACCGCTAAATATATGGCAAAGCGCACCCTATTATTAGGTGCAGGTTTTTGGATTGGCGTGTTAGCTTTATCTATTGATGTATTGATTTGGTATATCACCGATGATGAGTTTGAAAAATGGTTACAAAAAAGTGCGTTAGGTTCTGAAAATAACACTGAAAAAGGGTATCAAAAACTGTTTGAACAAAAACAAGCATTTAAAAGCGTGCTTGAATCGATGTTTGGCATTAATGAGCAAGTGCTACATATTGATGAGCAAAACCAGATCACCGTTAAAAACGATGCCGACATTGAAAGTGATGATATTAATGATAGTGAGTTTAATGAGTACGACGCGCTATTACTGATTAGCCAAGATTTTGAACGGCAAAAACGAGCGAGAGCCAGCATATTGGCTAGCGAGCAGGATAAACAACAAATCGGTATTAAACACAATGAAGAGGCGAAATCGCTTAAGGTCACTGGCTACTCTATACCAAATATTTTTAGCTAAATTAATTGTTCATTAATATTATAAGGATATATTATGGCAGATTTTTACCAAATTATCACTGGCACACTCTCAGAGCTTGAAGTGTTTGATACTCAGGCGCAATTCTTTAAATCGCGCAAATTAGCTGGCCTACCCGCAGCGGGCTTACTTGTACTGGGTGATGCCGCGGCAGCCGCTAGCCAGCTAAGCCTTGCCGACAGCAATGACGAGGCCAGTGCCTATTTAAATAGTGTGCAGTATTTTCGCTGTAAGGTGGGTGATTTAGTTGTAGAAGGGGTATTTTGTCGTGCATTTTTTACTAATGGTGATCAGGTTGAAGTGGTGGTAGAGCCAAGGGCTGATGGCAGTTATTTTGCCTATGCGCTACGTCGCCCAATTGACCACCGTTTATGGTTGCACCCTTTTGCAATGAAAGGCTCGAAGGTTGGCGATAAAGAGGCTTTAAAGTTTTCCGCCATGATAGCCTTACCAACATTTATTATTGGAATAATAGTTATGATATTCACAAATGATGATATTAATCTATTTATTAAAATGTCGAGTGCTTATTTTGTTATTTCAAGTGCAATTGGTTTATTTCTTTATTTTTTTGCTAAATCAGGCACGACAGCCAGCGCAAAAATCGCCGATAAAATTTTTGCGAGCTTAGGTTATCTTAAACCGAAAGAAGTGGATATGGAGCAGGAATTCATGGAATTTTATTTTAATAATAAGTCAGAAACAGATCCTGATTTTTATGTTGACATCACTACCAAGCAGTATAAACAAGATGCTGAAGGAGTAAAATGGGTCGCTTTTTACCGCGAGGCACCGGCTATTCCTGATTATATTACCGTTATTCATACCGAGCCACGCCGTAATGAAGCAAAAACAGACGCTTAATTGCCCTGACTATTACCAAATTATCACTGGTACGTTAACTGAGCTTGAAGTATTTGATACTCAGGCGCAATTCTTTAAATCGCGTAAGTTAGCAGGGTTACCAGCCATCGGTTTACTTGCGCTGGGTGATGCCGCGGCAGCCGCTAGCCAGCTAAGCCTTGCCGACAGCAATGAAGAGGCCACCGCCTATTTAAATAGTGTGCAGTATTTTCGCTGTAAGGTGGGTGATTTAGTTGTAGAAGGGGTATTTTGTCGTGCATTTTTTACCAATGGTGATCAGGTTGAAGTGGTGGTAGAACCAAGGGATGATGGCAGTTATTTTGCCTATGCGCTACGTCGCCCAATTGACCACCGCTTATGGTTACACCCTTTTTCAATGAAAGGCTCGAAGGTTGGCGATAAAGAGGCTTTTAGGTACGCTTTTTTTTCTTTTTTATTTTTATCTTTCTGCGGTATTATTTTTACAATTATTGCGGCGGTAAAAGGGTACAGACTATCGACATTATTTTTTTGGGCTATAACAAGTATATGCACAATATTTACTTTATCTATTATTTTCTTTTTTTTCATGAAATCAGGTTTAAGCAAAGGATCTAAAATAGCGGATAAAATTTTTGCGACCTTAGGCTATCCTAAACCGAAAGAGGTGGATATGGAGCAGGAAATTATGGAATTTTATTTGAATAATAAGTCGGAAACAGATCCTGATTTTTATGTTGATATCACTACCAAGCAATATAAACAAGATGCTGAAGGAGTAAAATGGGTTACCTTTTACCGCGAGGCACCGGCTATTCCTGATTATATTACCGTTATTCATACCGAGCCACGCCGTAATGAAGCAAAAACAGACGCTTAAGCGAACCGATGATTATCAAATTATCACTGGCACATTATCAAGGCTTGAAGTGTTTGATACCGAGGCGCAATTCTTTAAATCGCGCAAATTAGCTGGTTTGCCTGCAGTGGGCTTACTTGCGCTGGGTGATGCTGCGGCAGCCGCTAGCCAACTAAGCCTTGCCGACAGCAATGACGAGGCCTCCGCCTATTTAAATAGTGTACAGTATTTTCGTTGTAAAATTGGGGAGTACCTTATTGAAGGAATATTTTGTCGCGCTTTTTTTACCGATGGCGATCAGGTTGAAGTGGTGGTAGAGCCAAAGGCTGATGGCAGCTATTTTGCCTATGCGCTACGTCGCCCCATTGACCACCGCTTATGGTTACACCCTTTTGCAATGAAAGGCTCGAAGGTTGGTAATAAAGAGGCTTTTAGGTACGCTTTTTTTTCTTTTTTATTTTTATCTTTCTGCGGTATTATTTTTACAATTATTGCGGCGGTAAAAGGTTACAGACTATCGACATTATTTTTTTGGGCTATCACAAGTATATGCACAATATTTACTTTATCTATTATTTTCTTTTTTTTCATGAAATCAGGTTTAAGCAAAGGATCTAAAATCGCGGATAAAATTTTTGCGACCTTAGGTTACCCTAAACCGAAAGAGGTGGATATGGAGCAGGAATTCATGGAATTTTATTTTAATAATAAGTTGGAAAAAGACCCTGATTTTTATGTTGATATTACCACCAAGCAATATAAACAAGATGCTGAAGGGGTAAAATGGGTCACTTTTTACCGCGAGGCGCCGGCAATTCCTGATTACATTACCGTCATTCATACCGAGCCACACCGTAATGAAGCAAAAACAGACGCTTAAGCACACCGATTATTACCAAATTATCACTGGCACACTCTCAGAGCTTGAAGTGTTTGATACCCAGGCGCAATTCTTTAAATCGCGCAAATTAGCCGGCCTACCAGCAGCGGGCTTACTTGTGCTGGGCGATGCTGCGGCAGCCGCTAGCCAGCTAAGCCTTGCCGACAGCAATGACGAGGCCTCCGCCTATTTAAATAGTGTGCAGTATTTTCGCTGTAAGGTGGGTGATTTAGTTGTAGAAGGGGTATTTTGTCGCGCGTTTTTTACCAACGATGATCAGGTTGAAGTAGTGGTAGAGCCAAGGGATGATGGCAGTTATTTTGCCTATGCGCTACGTCGCTCAATTGACCACCGTTTATGGTTACACCCTTTTGCTATGAAGGGTAGTGCGGTAGGGAAAAAAGAAGCATTTCGCTATGCTAAATATTTTTTTCTATTTTTAGTAATAATTTTGAATGCAATGAGTTTATATATTGGTTGGAAAGACGGTGATTTGTCATTTTTGGGTATTGCGATGCCTGTATTAATAGCTGGAAGTTTTATTTTTAGTACTTTTATTTATTTTTTCATGAAATCAGGTTTAAGCAAAGGCTCTAAAATCGCCGATAAAATTTTTGCGACCTTAGGTTATCCTAAACCGAAAGAGGTGGATATGGAGCAGGAAATTATGGAATTTTATTTCAATAATAAATCGGAAAAAGACCCCGATTTTTATGTTGATATCACTACCAAGCAATATAAACAAGACGCTGAAGGGGTAAAATGGGTTACCTTTTACCGCGAGGCACCGGCTATTCCTGATTATATTACCGTTATTCATACCGAGCCACGCCGTAATGAAGCAAAAACAGACGCTTAAGCGCACAGATTATTACCAAATTATCACCGGTACATTATCTGAGCTTGAAGTATTTGATACTCAGGCGCAATTCTTTAAATCGCGCAAATTAGCTGGCCTACCCGCAGCGGGCTTACTTGCGCTGGGTGATGCTGCGGCAGCCGCTAGCCAACTAAGCCTTGCCGACAGCAATGACGAGGCCTCCGCCTATTTAAATAGTGTGCAGTATTTTCGCTGTAAGGTAGGTGATCTAGTTGTGGAGGGGGTATTTTGTCGCGCCTTTTTCAGCAATGGCGATCAGGTTGAAGTGGTGATAGAGCCAAAGGATGACGGTAGCTATTTTGCCTATGCGCTACGTCGCCCAATTGACCACCGTTTATGGTTACACCCCTTTGCAATGAAAGGCTCGAAGGTCGGTAATAAAGAGGCTTTAAAGCTTTCCATCATGATAGCCTTACCAACATTTATGATATTTATCATATTTATGATATTTACAAATTATAATAAAGCTATTTTTATTAAAATGTTTAGTATTTCTGTTGTATTTTCAATTATATTTGGTTTCTTTATTTATTTTTTTGCTAAATCAGGCACGACAACCAGCGCTAAAATAGCGGATAAAATTTTTGCGACCTTAGGTTATCCTAAACCGAAAGAGGTGGATATGGAGCAAGAAATTATGGAATTTTATTTGAATAATAAATCGGAAAAAGACCCCGACTTTTATGTTGATATCACTACCAAGCAATATAAACAAGACGCTGAAGGGGTAAAATGGGTTACCTTTTACCGCGAGGCACCGGCTATTCCTGATTATATTACCGTTATTCATACCGAGCCACGCCGTAATGAAGCAAAAACTGATGCTTAATTGCCCTGATTATTACCAAATTATCACTGGTACGTTAACTGAGCTTGAAGTATTTGAAACTGAAGCACAGTTTTTTAAATCTCGTAAGTTAGCGGGGTTACCAGTCATCGGTTTACTTGCGCTGGGTGATGCAGCGGCAGCTGCAAGCCAATTAAGTTCTACAGATAACAATGAAGAGGGTATGGCTTACTTAAATAGTGTAGAATATTTTCGCTGTAAGGTGGGTGATTTAGTTGTAGAAGGGGTATTTTGTCGCGTGTTTTTTACCGATGGCGATCAGGTTGAAGTGGTGGTAGCGCCAAGGGCTGATGGCAGCTATTTTGCCTATGCGCTACGTCGCCCAATTGACCACCGTTTATGGCTATCCCCCTGGGCAACAAAAGGAACCAAAGCGGGTAATAAGAGTGCCTTAAAATTTTCAACCGCTTTTATGATGTTTTGTTTTATTTTAGTAGCAATAATTGTATTATTTAATACAAGAGATATCCTTTTTTTATTATTTTTGTCATCTATTGCTATTGTATTTTATCTATTACTTGGGGTTTTGGTCTATTTTTTGCATAAAAGTATATTTAGCCAAGGTTCAGAGGTGGCGGATAAAATTTTCTCGACCTTAGGTTACCCGAATCCTAAATATGTGGATATGGAAAAAGAATTTTATGAGTTTTATTCTTACATGGACGAAAGTGCTCCCGATTTTTGGGTAGACATCACCACCGAACAATACCAGCAACAACCACCAGAAGGGGCAAAATGGGTCACCTTTTACCGCGAGGCACCGGCTATTCCTGATTATATTACCGTTATTCATACCGAGCCACGCCGTAATGAAGCAAAAACTGACGCTTAAGTGCACAGATTATTACCAAATTATCACTGGTACGTTAACTGAGCTTGAAGTATTTGATACCCAGGCGCAATTCTTTAAATCGCGCAAATTAGCTGGCCTACCCGCAGCGGGCTTACTTGTACTGGGTGATGCCGCGGCAGCCGCTAGCCAACTAAGTCTTGCCGACAGCAATGAAGAGGTCAGTGCCTATTTAAATAGTGTGCAGTATTTTCGCTGTAAGGTGGGTGATCTAGTTGTGGAGGGGGTATTTTGTCGTGCATTTTTTACCAATGGTGATCAGGTTGAAGTGGTGGTAGAGCCAAGGGATGATGGCAGTTATTTTGCCTATGCGCTACGTCGCCCAATTGACCACCGTTTATGGTTACACCCTTTTTCAATGAAAGGCTCGAAGGTCGGGAATAAAGAGGCTTTAAAGCTTTCCACCATGATAGCCTTACCAACATTTATTATGGCATTAATATTTACAATATTTCAAGTTAATGAAGTAGGTATGTTTATTCAAATGTCAAGCATTTATTTTTTACTATCAATTATATTTGGTTTATTTCTTTATTTTTTTGCTAAATCAGGTACGACAGCCAGCGCTAAAATAGCGGATAAAATTTTTGCGACCTTAGGTTATCCTAAACCGAAAGAGGTGGATATGGAGCAGGAATTCATGGAATTTTATTTTAATAATAAATCAGAAACAGATCCTGATTTTTATGTTGATATCACTACCAAGCAATATAAACAAGATGCTGAAGGGGTAAAATGGGTCGCTTTTTACCGCGAGGCACCGGCAATTCCTGATTATATTACCGTTATTCATACCGAGTCAGTAAATGATATATAAAATACAACATAATAACGGATCCTCAGTTTGCCAATTTTGATTGAAAGGGATGGTTAACAGCGTGAAAGTTAACAAAGTGTTAGCGAGTGCTATATTTTTTTTCTTATAAAGTTTTGACATCTTTTAATTATGACCATTGCTTATGGCTCATACCAATCAGAGTTAGATGGTAATCCTTTCATAACAAAAAAGATATTTCGGCGGAATATGAGCGCTCTATCTGCCGATTATCAAGGCGCACTTTCTGGTGAGTCTTGGCAACGGACAATGAACCCGAAGTCCGGTAAAATATCCCTTGAGATGAAAGAGTGGTTATACGTAGGCCCTGCCGGAAGAGCAGATTTTGATGGTTGGTTAGAAAGGTTTTGTTTACTACTTGAGATGAAGGCTAATTATGATTCATTGATGTTCAGTCGGACTGAATTTGTTGATATAGCTAAAATGACACCAAAGTTAAAAGCGTTAGGCAGAGATAAAATAGATAGTTTTACGAAACAAGCGGGAAGGCATAACAAAATTTGTTTGCGGCATCCTTACGTTCATTGTTGTTGGATTTTTATGACACCCTTTGCGTATAACGCTTTTTTGGATATTTTGAAAGTTAATTCATACCAGCATTAAGTGCAATTTGGGTTCCTTTACCATAGTTATAGAGGATTTTTTATGCAAGAGATACTAAATGTTCAGTTTCGAATACATATCTATTTACCTAAAGTTACATTAATTACCTATGCTGATTTTTGTCAACGTTTGGAAAATGCCTTAAAGGTTTATCAGCAGTGTTTTGACCCCAAAATGGCTTGGTACTTTTTTAAAAACACGGTGAAAGTGAAACCGGAAGAGCTCGTCTACAATTCTGATGGTTTGACCGAGTTTGGCTTAAAAAAACTCTCTTTAGCTCACAAAAAAATCGATAAAGATGGCGATACACAAATTTCGTTTATTGATGGTGAGCACAAAAGTTCAGGGCAAGTTATTACTTATGATGCAGATAAATCTTTTAAAGATTCTTTTGTTCAATCTAAAATAAAATTTTTTTTCACTAAACCCAACGATTCACAAATTTTAAAACAAATCACGTCTTTTGTTACCGAGCTGGCAAAAGTTTTTACCGACAGCTATATTGAAATTGATTTGATGCAAACTTTTTCCAAAGTTAATGCATTATTTGTAAAACGAATTGGGGTGTCATTAATTGCTTATATTCCAAGCCCCTTACAAGCAAGTGACTATCCCGAAGCCCATCAAGTGATCCCTATTTACAAAGACGATAAACAGGTGGGAACAGTGATTGTATCATTAGATCATTTTCCAAGTATTGAAAATACCGAAGATGTTAAAACAATGAATCGTATTGATTTGAGATTACATGAAGCTGATTTATTGCCAATAAGAAGTGATTTATAAGAGAATTTTATGTCAGAAGCGCCAATTAATCAGTTTAATATTGTTATTTATTTAGCTAAAACATTTTTCATTACTTTTGATATTTTTGGCAAGAGGTTTGACGACGTACTTAAAATATATCGACGAATGCTTTTGACCCAAAACAGTAGGATAAAGAATGATAGATAAATTACAACAGTTACTCGATGAATACCATGAAAACTATAATAAGTTTACTTATGCTAACTATTTAGATCCTGATAATCAAGATGCCTTAAAAACGGGGTTGGTTGGTTGTTTTTACCTCAATCAAGCCTATCGCCCTGAAAAACGGCAAGCAATAGCGCAAGTGCTTGTATTATATGATAAACATTGGAGTACTAAGCTGCGCTATGGTTATTTCGATGGTGACCCAGATAACTTATATCCTTATGTCGAAACTATTATTAATGAGAAAACCAGTCGTATAGTTGAAACAGGGCAGAGTGATCTCTGCTTTTATTGGGGTAGTATTGATAATATGGAGTTTGTACCAGATTATCTTATAACCGCGTATTCAAGAGCAGCTTGGTATGAAGAGTTACATCGGGAAATTAGTTATGTACAGTTCTATCTACCGATTAGCGAACTGGCGAGTTTTGGACTTGATAAGCTGGTTGAGTTTATTTCGCAAATTAGCGAAATTTTACAACCGATGCATGGCTTTTTTGGCTTAGGCATTTTGCATGCCCATGAATATTATGATTACCAATATTTAGAGTATGAACTAGCGCATCAATTTTTAGGACTAGATATTTCGAATGTTGAAAGTGATTTACGTTTTCGGGATGGTTTTAAATGCATTAACTGGCTAACGGTGCTGAGCGATGAGCTTATTCGCGATAAGCTTGGCAGCTTAGCCGAACTAAAACGGCAAAATCATGATGAGGCAATCACATTTTATCCTTATACTGGTGGCGTGGTTGTTCGTGCCGGTGAAGTGCCGCAGTTGGGTGACGTTAGTCGTAATCCTTACCCACAGCACTATGTAAATGTTAATGCGCTACTAAAAGCCGCCCGCTCGCCCGAGATTGGCTCATTAGGCTTTGGCTCGATTAATGGTGAAGTTCGTTTTAATAATCGCAGCTCAAAAGAGTGGCAAAGCCGCTTTGATGATGTGATAGCCACCGATATTGCTATTATTGATGAGTCTGCTGATGATGGTGTCGGCAAGCAAGATGATAAAACAAAAACTATACGCCATAGTGTTAACACTGGCGAACTATGTCGCCATAGCGGACTATATTCGGCAACCATCAACGGTAAACTTGAGGATCGTGAGCTTGCAAGTGGCTATATTGTGGCGCCGTTTCGGGATAGTGAAACGGGGAAAATTTATCGAGAGATAACATGGCAACTGCTGCGCCGTGATGATGGCGGAGAAGTTTTTACCAAGTAAGCTTTAAAAATAAAACAATGCGATGGGTTACCATGCAAGGTTAATTACTTAAAATGTGGAATATCACTTATGATTAAACAAATTATAATATTAACTACCTTACTAGCTGTTGCATCAAGTCAGGCGACTAGGCTTAATTGTTAGTATTTAATACAAATAATCGAGTTATTTTGTCTGGATAATATTTTATTTTAATTACACTTCATTTTGAATTTATTCGTGTAAAGGTAAATAACAAAACTTATTAGCTAATATCGTTAATCCTCTATATAATTGACGGCAATTTTGTCAAGTTGTAGATAAGCATGAATAAACTATTTGCTAGCAGCCCTAGAGGGCTGGAAGAACTATTAAAAAAAGAGTTAACCGATATTGGCGCTGCTGATTGTCAAGTTGCGCAAGGTGGTGTGTATTTTGAGGTAGATGAAGCGACATTATACCGCTCACTGTTATGGACAAGACTTGCCTCGCGCATTTTATTGCCCATTGCCGAGTTTGATATTTACAGTGATTTAGATCTTTATAGCTGTGCATTAAATATTAACTGGCCAACGATTTTTAATGTTGATGCCACATTTATGATCCATTTTTCAGGCACGAATGATTTTATTCGTAATAGTCAGTATGGTGCGCTAAAGGTTAAAGATGCAATTGTTGATTGTTTCACTCGTAAAGTTGATCAGCGTCCAAATGTTACTAAAGAAAATCCCGATATTCGTATTCACGCTTTTTTAAATAAAAACCGCGTAATTTTATCCTTAGATTTAAGTGGCGAAAGCTTGCACCAGCGTGGTTATCGCGATAAGACGGGTGAGGCACCCCTTAAAGAAAATCTTGCAGCAGCAATTGTGCAGCGTTCGAGTTGGCAATATGAGCAGCCTTTAATTGATCCGATGTGCGGTTCTGGCACATTACTGATTGAAGCTGCAATGATGGCCGCTAACATTGCACCTGGTTTAAAACGTAAAAATTGGGGCTTCTTATCATGGTTAGGATTTAATCCAACATTATGGAACACGGTGCTTTTTGAAGCGAAAGAGCAGATCAAAACGATTACCACTCCGTTTTTTGGTTATGATAATGATGCCAACGTAATTGCTAAAGCTATACAAAATGCTAATCAAGCCGGCGTTGGTCAGTTTATTACTTTTGCTGTGCAAGATGTAACAAAGTTAACCAATCCTTGCGCTGATCTTACTGGCACGATTATTAGTAATCCTCCTTATGGCGAACGCCTTGAAAGTGAACCGGCGTTAATTGCCTTACATGCAACGCTTGGTCAGCGGATTAAACAATTTTTTGGCGGCTGGAATTTATCGTTATTTAGTGGTGCCCCGCAGTTATTAGATTGCCTACAAATGCGCGCCGATCGCTTGTTTAAGGCGAAAAATGGCCCACTTGATTGTGTACAAAAAAATTATTCAATTGCTAAGCGTGAGCAAAGTAATATTGCCAATGCCGTGCTGCCAGCTGATGACTTTGCTAATCGATTACGTAAAAATGAACAAAAATTGGTTAAATGGGCTAAGCAAGAAGGTATTGAGTGTTATCGTTTGTATGATGCTGATTTGCCTGAATATAACGTAGCAATCGATCGTTATAAAGATAAAGTGGTTGTGCAAGAGTATGCACCGCCTAAGACTATAGATCCACAAAAAGCTAAACAGCGCTTATTTGATATTATCAATGCTACCATGTCGGTACTTGGCTTAACGGCAAATCAATTGATTTTAAAAACTCGTGAAAGACAAAAAGGTAAAAAACAGTACCAAAGCCTTGCACAAAAGCAGGACTACTTTTTAGTTAAAGAGTATAACGCACAGTTTTGGGTTAACTTAACTGACTACTTAGATACTGGGTTATTTTTAGATCACCGTATTGCTCGTAAAATGATTGGTGAAATGACGCAGGGTAAAGACTTTTTAAACCTGTTTGCTTATACCGGTAGCGCAAGTGTTTATGCTGGGCTTGGCGGCGCTAAATCAACAACCACCGTTGATATGTCACGAACTTATTTAGAGTGGGCGGATCGTAATCTTAAAGAAAATGGTTTAATTGGTAAAAAGCACCGCTTAATTCAAGCTGATTGCTTATTTTATTTGCGTGAAAGTGATGAGCAATTCGATGTAATTTTCATCGATCCACCTACGTTTTCAAACTCTAAACGGATGAGTGATACCTTTGATGTACAGCGCGATCACCTTGATCTGATGCAGGATTTAAAACGTTTATTGCGCCCTAATGGGATCATTATGTTTTCAAATAATAAGCGTGGCTTTAAGTTAGATTATGATGGTTTAAGTCAGCTTGGTTTGCAGGCTAAAGATATTAGTGAGCAGACAATTTCATTAGATTTTAAGCGAAACAAACAGATCCACTGTTGTTTCTTAGTTACAAATCGGTAACAACTATTAAAATAGCACATCAATGATATTGATGTGCTATTTCTATTTCTACTTGCAATAATTAGCTTAGCCTTAAACTGTATTATTTAAATATTACAGTATCAAAAGTACGCTTTCTGGCGGCCTGCCAATTTTTGCTTTGCCATTTGCAACAACAATCGGTCTTTCAATCAGTTTTGGGTTTTGATGCATAGCGGTTAATAACTGTTCTTCATTAAGCTTTTCATTATCCAGTTCAAGCTCTTTATAGAGATCATCTTTTGTGCGCATTAGCTGCCTTGCTGATTCAAAGCCAAGCTGTTTAAGTAGTGTTTTTAAGGTATTGATTGATGGCGGCGCATCTAAATAAAGAATGATTTGTGGCTCAATGCCTTTTTCTGTTAATAAAGCGAGGGTTTCTCGGCTTTTTGAACATTTTGGATTGTGATAAATTGTAATTGGTTGCATGGTTATTTTCCTCCATTAAATATATATTCGTGACCAATAAAGATGCTCTAAAATAGCGCGGAAAATCAGAAGCTGGTAGATCTTAGGACCTCGTTCCGAGCCCTTTTAAAATGGAAGCGAGAGGCGAAGCCTCTCATCACCCAGCTTATAACAACGCTAAAGTTAAAACTAAAAAATCAAGTTTCTTGATTTCACTTGGCTATTGCCATACTGTAGCGTTTAATATAAAAAGCGCAAGAATTAATGCTAATTGAGTGAAAAAGCAGGTATAATTCGCCGGTTTCTTTTATTTGTGAATAGCCCATGACTTTATTACATAATCAACTCGAATTACTTAGCCCAGCTAAAGATATTGAAATTGCCAAACAAGCCATTTTGCACGGTGCAGATGCCGTTTATATTGGTGGTCCTAGTTTTGGCGCTCGTCATAATGCCGGTAATTCGGTCAATGATATTGCTAAACTCGTTCAGTTTGCCCATCTTTATCGCGCTAAAATATTTGTCACCTTAAATACCATTTTGCATGATAATGAGCTTGAACCTGCTCGACTGCTTATTCATCAGCTTTATGATGCAGGCGTTGATGCACTAATTGTGCAAGATATGGGCATTTTAGCGTTAGATATTCCGCCGATTGAGCTACACGCCAGTACCCAAATGGATATTCGAACCCCTGAAAAAGCCAAATTTTTAGCGGATATTGGCTTTTCACAAATCGTGCTGGCGCGTGAGCTTGATTTGCACGAGATCAAGGCTATCGGTCAGCAAACAGATGCCAATATTGAGTATTTTATTCATGGTGCACTTTGTGTGGCATTTTCTGGCCAATGTTATATTTCACATGCCCAAACGGGCCGCAGTGCTAATCGTGGTGATTGCTCGCAAGCTTGCCGTTTACCGTTTACCTTAAAAGATGATCAAGGGCGCGTTGTGGCGTATGAAAAGCATTTATTATCGATGAAAGATAACAATCAATCGAACAATCTTATCGAATTAGTTGGTGCGGGTGTTCGTTCATTTAAAATTGAAGGACGCTATAAAGATCTTAGTTATGTTAAAAATATTACCGCATTTTATCGACAAAAATTGGATGATATTTTATTACAACGTCCTGATTTAGCACGGGCCTCAAGTGGCAAAACGGAGTACTTTTTTACGCCTGATGCTGAGCGAACTTTTCACCGCGGCAGTACCGACTATTTTGTGCATGGGCGTAAGGCGGATATTGGCGCGTTTGATTCACCAAAATTTGTTGGATTACAAGTTGGTGAAATTATAAAAGTGACAGATAAATCAATCGATATTAAAACTAAAAATCCATTGGTAAATGGTGATGGTCTTAATGTATTAGTTAAACGTGACGTTGTTGGCTTTAGGGCTGATAAAGTGGAAAAATTGTCTAGCGATATTTATCGTGTTTTCCCTAATGAGCTGCCAAAATCATTATTATCAATAAAACTACCTTACATTATAAACCGTAATTTAGATCACGTTTGGCAGCAAAGTTTATTAAAAGAGTCAAGCCAAAGGCGAATTGCCGTCGCGTTTAATCTTAAATCTTGCCAAGGCGGTATTGAACTTATCGCTAAAAGCGAAGAGGGCATTGAAGTAAGTCAAAGCTTACTTAGCCAATTTGATTTAGCTGAGCAAGCTGACAAAGCACGTAAAAACTTGCAAGATAGTTTAGCTAAGTTAGGGCAAACTATTTATTATGCTTCAGCTATCGAAATTGAGTTAGATCCTGTTTATTTTATTCCAAGCAGTCAACTAAATCAGCTTCGCCGTGATGTGATTGATAAACTTAGCGAGGCTAGAATGGCTAGCTACTTACGTAATACGCGTAAAGATGAAGTGTTACCCGCACCGATTTACCCTGAAACACAATTAAGTTTTTTAGCTAATGTGTATAATCACAAAGCGCGCGAGTTTTATTTACGTCATGGCGTTGAGCTTATTGAAAATGCTTATGAAAGTCATAATGTCAAAGATGATGCGCCACTTATGATAACTAAACATTGTTTACGATTTGCCTTTAATCTTTGCCCAAAACAAGCTAAAGGTGTGCAAGGTGTAAAAACCAAAGTGACGCCGATGAAGCTTGTGCATAATAATGAAGAACTGATCTTAAAATTTAACTGTAAAGCATGTGAAATGCAGGTATGGGGCAAAATTAAATCCCATGTATTAAAAATGCCATTAGCGGGTAGCGAGATTATTTTTTTAGATAAAAATTAATCATTTTCGCTTTCTTATTCCCTCACATACAAAATATGCCTAATAATAAATTAGGTTATTATTAGCGTTGCTGCGATAGTGATAACCTATTTTTATTTTGAGATAATTAATGTATGCTATTATAAATACTAAATATTTTTATTTGGTATTCGTTTTCTGAACTATTTTTAAAACCATTATTTGAAATGTATTGTCGTTTATGAGCAAGCATCACAGCTTATAATTTGCATCGTACACAACGTCACAATGGAGTATGAAAATGAGTAATGAATCACCGATCAAAACTGTTAATCCTACCACCAATAAAGTTGAAAAAATCTACGATGAAATGACCATGGCACAAATTGACGTGTTATTTGCTAAAGCAGATAGCGCTTATCAGTCATGGAAAAAAACATCATTCTCACAGCGGGCGCAGGTATTACATAAAGCAGCAGCAATATTGCGCGAGCGTAAACAGTCACTAGCCAAGTTATGTACCATTGAAATGGGTAAGTTATTAGGTGAAGCGGTAGGTGAAGTTGAACTTTGCGCTGATATCTTTGATTACTACGCGAGTGAAGGCGCTAAATTGTTAGCCGATAAAGAGATTTCGGTTAAGCACGGTAAAGCGTTTTTAACTTATGATTCAATTGGAGTCTTACTCACGGTTCAGCCTTGGAATTTTCCGTTCTATCAAATTACTCGCACTGCAGCTGCTAACATTATGGCGGGTAATACGGTGGTTTTAAAACATGCCTCAAATGTGCCACAATGCGCTGAAATAATGGAGAAGATCCTGCGTGAAGCCGGTGCACCAGAAGGCGTTTATACCAATTTATTTATTTCTGGCTCAAAAGTGTCTGAGCTCGTTACTGATCCTAGGGTAAAAGGCGCATCGTTAACGGGCAGTAAGCCTGCTGGTGCAAGCTTTGCATCTGCTGCGGCAAGCTGCGTTAAAAAATCAACATTAGAACTTGGCGGTAGTGATCCGTTTATTGTACTTGCTGATGCTGACCTTGATTTGGCAGTTAAAACAGCAGCGTTAGGGCGCTTATATAATGCAGGTCAAGTGTGTGTATCACCAAAACGTATTATTGTTTTGCAATCGGTTGCAGATCAATTTATTGAGAAAGCTAAGTCACTTTATCAAAATATTGTGGTTGGTGATCCACTTGACCCTAAAACGCAATTAGCGCCATTAAGTAGTGAAAAAGCAGCACAAACCGTAATTAAACAAGTTGAATTGGCAGTAAGTGAAGGCGCAAAGCTGGTATTAGGCGGTAAACGTTTAGATAGAGAAGGCGCATTTATGCAGCCAACGATATTGACGGGTATAACGCCAAATATGAAAGCCTACTTTGAAGAAATTTTTGGCCCAGTG
The DNA here is from genome assembly GCA_036251935.1 of Orbaceae bacterium lpD04. Classification (NCBI taxonomy): domain Bacteria; kingdom Pseudomonadati; phylum Pseudomonadota; class Gammaproteobacteria; order Orbales; family Orbaceae; genus Orbus; species Orbus wheelerorum. The sequence goes on from CP133967.1 coordinate 1,194,462, forward strand.
CTTTGCATTTATGTTGTACAAAACATTGATGAGGCCATTAAACTTGCTAATGCAACTGAGTTTGGCTTGGGCGGATCTGTATTTGGCAAAGATGAAAAAGAAGCCATTAACGTTGCGCGCCAAATTGTAACAGGTATGGTTTATATTAATCATACAACCGGCATTGCCCCAGAACTGCCATTCGGCGGCACGAAAGCGTCAGGTTATGGGCGAGAGCAAGCTGATGCAGGTATTCATGAATTTGTTAATGCCAAGCTTATTCGGGTTACCAAGCCTGATGCAGCGTATTAATTTATAATATTGATAGGGATAATAATCCCTATCACACTTTATGATTAACAGATCTTAATACGGTAAAGCATCAATTGCTGCAAATTTTTCATCAATTATAGCCCCAGTTAGATCGCGCAGACGAGTTATATTATTTTGCTGACAATAGGCTTGTAAACCATCAATGATGTTAGACATGGTTGATGGTTCAATAAAGTTTGCTGTGCCAACTTGAACTGCGCTTGAACCTGCTAAGAAATATTCAATCACATCATCTACCGTTGTGATCCCTCCACAGCCTATAATTGGAATATTAATGTTTTTATAACATTGATACACCATTCGGATCATAATGGGTTTGATAGCAGGCCCTGATAATCCGCCCATAATATTGCCAAGTTTTGGCCGGCGAGTATTAATATCAATTGCCATGCCAAGTACGGTATTACCAACAATCACTGCATCAGCGCCGTACTCTTGCGCGGCTTTCGCAACACTAATAATATCGCCAGTATTGGGGGTCAATTTTACCCATAGTGGTAACGTGGTTGCTTTACGTAATTCCTTGACAACTTTCGCTGTAGAATCGGCTTCCATCGCAAACGCTTTACCGTGCGCTTCAATATTTGGGCAAGAAATATTAGCTTCAATTGCTGTGATCCCATCAACCATATCAAGTTTGGCTGCGAGTAAGCCAAAATCAGTTGCGGTATTGGCAGAAATGCTTGTTATTAATGGTGACGTATATTGCTGATAATAAGGAACTGTTTGCTCGATATAATTGTTTAGTCCTTTACTTGGGATCCCAATTGCATTAAGCATCGCATTAGGAAGCTCGCAGGCTCTTGGCACCGGATTACCCGCGCGTTTATCGGCGGTAAATGTTTTTGTGACAATTGCGCCAAGCTGATTGAAATCGATAATATCAGATAACTCTTTATCAAAGGTGCCTGATGCCGGCATTATTGGGTTATTTAAAATTAGGCCATTAATATCAACCGATAGATCGCTCATGCCATAAACTCCTTAATATCAAAAACCGGCCCATCAATGCAAACTCGTTTACTACGCGGCTGACTTTCGCCCTCAATATTGAATGGTTTAACGCAGCAATAGCACATACCAATGCCACAAGCCATATGTTGTTCAAGCGCAACTTCGCCGTCAATATTATGATTAATAGCTATTTTTTGTAATAGCTTGGTAAGCCGAGTTGATCCACAAGTGAACATCGCATCAATAGGGCGCTTTTGATGCTCGGCAAGAATAATTGCTTCAACATTTTCAACGCGACTTGAATTGTCAGTGTCGATAACTTCGATCACATTGGCATTAACATTTAAAAAACGTGCTTGTGACATTAAGCTATCACTATTTCTGGCACTAAGTAGGGCAGTAACTAAGATGTTTTTTTCAGCAGCAGCCTCAGCAAGCGGCGCAAGCGTTGCAAGGCCAACGCCTCGGCCTACCACTAAAATATGCTTATAATGATCTTTTAAATTAAATCCTTTACCTAGTGGCCCAAGTACCGGCAGCTTATCGTTGGTTTTTAGTTCTGCCAGTGTACGCGTGCCACTGCCCGTTACTTTATATAAAAACTCAACTTGGCCTGTTTGGCTATTGGCAAAATAAGTGCTCATTGGCCGACGAAAAAAGGGCTTATCAGCCTGCGTTTGCGGGCAAAGTAAATTAAAAAATTGACCAGGCTTAACATTGGCCGCTTTTTCATCGACTTGGATAATCATGTGTTTATATTCATCATTAACCCATTGGTTACTTATGATGGTTGATCGGCTATCAATTGCTGTCATTTAATTATTCTCATCTTGATTGGCTAATTTTTCTAGCGTTTTGGTTAATAGCGTTGCACCTAGAGTAATGTCTTCTTGTGAACTATATTCATCTTTATGGTGGCTAATTCCGGCTTTAGACGGAATAAAAATCATGGCCGATGGGCATTTTTTAGCCATATACATCGCATCATGACCCGCCCCACTCAACATATCGAGATATTTTATCTGTTCATTTTGGCATATTTCGCTAATTATTTGGCATATTGTTTGATTTAACTTAACGGGGTGTTCTTGTGATAAGTTATCGACTTTAATATCGATATTTTGGGTTATTTTTATGCTTTCAATGATCGTTGTTAATCCTTGTGCCACACGGTTAATACTGGTTAAGTCAATACCGCGAATATCAACATAAAAGCGAACGTGACCTGGGATAACATTCATTGCATTAGGGTACACATTAAGTTTACCAATGGTTGCAACCGTACCTAAGTAAGCCTCATTATTGGCAGCGGTATTGACGGCGGTAATGATTAAAGCTGCTGTAACAAGCGCATCTTGCCGCTGACCCATTGGCGTTGCGCCTGAGTGATCGGCTTGGCCATAAACATCAACTTGAAAACGTGTTGGTGCGGCAATAGCACTTACGATCCCAATTTGTCTATTTGCTGCCTCAAGGCATTTACCTTGTTCAATATGCAGTTCAACAAAAGTGCCATAGGCATCATCGCTAAGTTCTGCTTGCGAGAGTTTTGCACTTTGATAACCGGCTTCATCTATCGCTTGATAGATGGTTTTACCTTGATGATCTTTCGCTTTCAACCATTTTATCTGGTCAATGCTACCCGTTAATATTTTACTGCCAATACACGAAATTCCGAAGCGGCTTGACTCTTCACAGCGAAATATAATTAATGTTAATGAGCGCGTTAATTGTTGAGGCTTAAATTGGGTTAACGCATACAAGCCAGCAACAACGCCTAAAATGCCGTCATATTTGCCACCATTTGGCACCGTATCAAGATGTGATCCGGTTGCGATTGCGGGCAACGTTTGATTTTTTCCTAATAATGTAATAAAAACATTACCAACATCATCTTGCTGGCAGGTAAGGGCATATTGCTTAGCGAGCTTGATAATATATTGATGGGCAAGCTCATCATTTTGGCTATAGGCAAAGCGCGTCATACCATCATGTGCAATTGAATCACTATAGGTGGTTAATTTTTCGATGATGGCGAGCAGATCACTAAAGGATAATTTTTTTATTATATTCATATTATTGTCTGAGCATTAGCGAGTAAGAATGTCTCAAAAATAAGATTATAGCAAAACGACCTGTATTTTCAAATTTTTATAAAAATAAAAATCGCATAATATCAGATAGTTATATTGAAATAAGAAATAGTAATATCAGCGTTAATTTTATAATAATCTCATTTTTTGGATTTAACGAAAGCTGATTAGTTATATGTAAGGCTATTTTTATATTAAAAGTAGGGTTACGATAAGTTTTGAACGAGAATTATGTTAGTTAGAATGCAAAGTAAGGCCAAAACTAATTAATAGCATAAAGCGCTAGCAAAGTATATTTGCATAGGCTCTGCGGCGCAAAAGGGATTTGATAGATAAAAGCCTAACCATTAATCGATAAACTATACGGTTAGGCTTTATTGTTATTGATTTATAGCAATCGTTTAATAATTTTATCGATTTTGATGCGACTTAATCGATTAATTAATTTATGTACCTGTTTAGGGTAAAACTGGCTGGCTTGAATTTGTTGAAAGTGATTAATCAGCTGGGTTTTTTCCCGGATGGTATTTAGCTCTTTGACAAATTTATCGCGTAATTCGCCATTAGGATCATGAACTAAAATACCATTTTCAAGATCGAGTCGCCAAGCTCTTGGATTAATATTATTACCCGTATTTAAAACCCAATTATCATCAACCCAAATTCCTTTAAGGTGATAGCTATGTTCATCATCTTTCCATAACCGAATGATTAATTGTTCTTTATCGACAAATTCTTGTAACCGCTCGACAAATTTACGTAAGTTAATTTCGTACAGGTAAGGAAGGCCCCCAATAATGTTAAAGGGTTCATCTTCTGGAATATAAAAATCATTAGCGGTTTTATCACCAATAATAATCTCAATTTTTTTACCTTTTCTAAGCTGCCGAATAATGTCTTTAATAATGATGGGGGGTAAATTAAAGTAAGGCGTACAAAATACGACTTGTTCTTTCGCTTGGCTGATAAGGTGATGAATAACTTGATTAAGTGGATTACCTTTACCTAAGCCAACAATTGGCGTGACACTTAAAATAGTATTATCAGCATTACCTTCAAACTGGTAATTAGTTTGGGTTAGATGCTGGCGTAATTCTTTAATTTCAGTCTTAAGCTGTTTACGTGTTTTGTGCTGGCCTTGGTCAAGCCGTTGTACGCCATCAAAAGTTAAAAAATTATGCTTAATATAATCAACCATACTATTGGTTAAGGTTTTATTGGTAATAATGTGATAGCGATCATAACGGTACTTATCAAGCTTATGTAAATAAACGTTATTAATGCTTGCGCCACTATAAAGTAGCGTATCATCAATAATGCTGCCTTTAAGGTGTAACACGCCAAGCACTTCGCGCCGATTGACAGGAACGCCATAAACCTCAATATCAACATCAGGATGATTTAATTTCATCTGATGATAATAATCCGCATTTGTCTGCGTTTTAGCCTCGCCCATACGACCACGTTGCCCGCGGTGCCAATCGACAAAAATTTTGACTTCAATATGAGGGTTATTAATTTTAGCGTCGTAAATTGCTTGTAAGATTTCTTGACCGGCTTCGTCTCGTTCAAGGTAAAGAGCAATAATATAAATACGCTGAGATGCGTTTTTAATCGATTGTAATAGCGCTAAGCGATATTCTTTCGGCGTGTATAACACCTGATAGCCATCGGTTGCTTGCTCTATTTTAGCTAATTCATCAAGATATTTTTGATGATTATATTTAATAAATGGAATTTGCATAATAGATTTCAACGTTTTACGCATTGATAAAATACGCTAAGCATAGCACATTTTATCAATTGGGTATATTGCCAAGAAATCTTATATCGCTTGGTATTAACTACATGAAACTAATAACCTTTTTAAGGTAAAATTTAACGTTATCATTTTAATTGTTGGCATTAACAATAATCAATCATTTCAATTTTATAATGAGCAAATCCTTGTTGTTTATCTAATTTGTATCAGAGTAGAAGCTAGTTTTTTATTATATTTAAATTGATGTGATTTTGAGATCTAGATCTCAAAACTGATTTTTTATGTCATATTCAAATCCTACAACAAAAATTTAACGAGTTTATTTTCATGTTTAAGCGCTATTTATCGCTAAATAAATTATCTACATTGCGATATAGCTCTAGAGGATAAAATTTTTACCTATTCTTTTCTCTCACTTTTTTATGCTATGATTTAGATTAATAATGCTATCTAGTTAATTAAAATGATGGCTGTTTTTAGTTTAGTTATTCTATTTTCTTATAAAGATATTCTTTTTCACCATAATTAACTCTGTCGCTTTTTGCTAAAATAGCATTATTGGTCGTTTATTATTTAGGAATAATGATGTTTATTTATTTAAATCTTATCGCGTTTATGTTGTGCCTATTTGGCTTAATTTATTTTCACGTCCACTTTAAAAGTTGGAGCTTATCACGTAAAGTTTTTATTGCTTTAGTTGTAGGGGTGCTATTTGGTGTCACATTACAATTAGCTTATAGCGGCAGCGAGCAAGGGATTATTGATAACTCCGTTGCTTGGTTTAATATTGTGGGTAATGGTTATGTGAAACTATTACAAATGGTGGTTATGCCATTAATTTTGATGTCGATTTTAAGTGCGGTATCAAAGCTTCATAATGCGTCGTCTTTAGGTAAAACAAGTGGATCTGTGATCTCGATTTTACTACTAACCACTTTGATTTCAGCTATTGTCGCTATTGTTATTTCATTAGTATTTAACCTTTCAGCCGAGGGCCTTGCATCAGGTGTTCAAGAACAAACAAGAGCTTTAAAATTACAGGAAATCCAAAATAATACATTGGGTAATTTAAGTGCGCCAGATATGATTTTAGCTTTTTTACCGAGCAATCCGTTTCAAGACTTAGCTGGTTTAAGGCAAACATCAATTATTGGTGTGGTTATTTTTTCAGTTTTCCTCGGTATTGCAGCGCTTAAATTAGTTAATGATAATCCAGAACAAGGCAACAAACTAATAGCAGGTATTGATACCGTGCAGCAGTGGGTTATGAAGTTAGTTAGACTTGTGATCCAATTAACGCCTTATGGTGTTTTTGCTTTGATGATTAAGATGTCTGCAACATCTGATGCTAAAAGTATTATCTCATTAGGTTTATTTATTATTGCCTCGTATGTGGCGTTAGCAATTATGTTTGTTGTTCACGGCATTTTAGTTAGTTTGTCTGGCGAATCATTTTTGGGCTATTTTAAAAAGATTATGCCAATGATGGCTTTTGCTTTTACCAGTCGTTCAAGTGCAGCATCTATACCTATGAATATTCAAACTCAAGAAAAGCGTTTTGGCGTTGCAAATAGTATTGCCAGTTTTTCAGCGTCGTTTGGTGCAACGATAGGGCAAAACGGCTGCGCGGGGATTTATCCGGCTATGTTAGCGATGATGATAGCCCCGACAGTTGGCGTTGAATTAAACTTACATTTTATGATTATGCTCGTTTTTGTTGTAACTATTAGCTCAATTGGCGTTGCAGGTGTTGGCGGCGGCGCGACGTATGCGGCTTTAATTGTTCTTCCTATGGTTGGTTTACCCATTGAAATTGTTGCCTTATTAATTTCAATTGAGCCAATTATTGATATGGGACGAACAGCTTTAAATGTGAGTGGCTCAATGACAGCGGGTATTGTTACCAGCCACCTTTTAAAGCAGACAGATAAATCACAAATAGAAGACGAATAAATGAAATTATTAGCCAATATTGTTAAGCAATATTGGCTTGTTACAACGATACCATTTTCATTATTTGTTATGATTGTTACTAACATAGTTATATATCAATAAGTTAGCTTTAATAGTTATTGGTTATTAATGTAATTAAGTATATGTTCAGTTAACTTTAGTATATAATATCGCCATAGGTAACTTAAAACGATTGGATATACAGTGGCTAATGTTTGGCTAGTTAAAGATGAATCTCTCGTTACTAATACGTTGATTAATCCGGTTGAAATAACTACAAATGACGAAGTTGCTAAGTCTTTTTCGATAAAAAAGATGATAGCAAAAGTTAAATTGCTACCCAGTCATTTATCTAATCAAGCACTCTCAAATTTTTTATTTCTTGGTCATTTTCTTCAAAATGAAGAAGTCTCGTTTATTTATTATCGCAATAAAATTTTAAATCTAGCTCGTTATGCCTATATTTTATTGAAAACTTATATTAATCTGCCAAACCAATTTTTTGTAAAAGCACAATTAATTGAGAATGTATGGCAAGATAATTTAGTGTCAATGGGCCGAACAATTGATACTCGTGTTAACATATTTAGACAGAAATTAGCAGCAATCAATTTAGCTTGTGAACAACCGATATTAACTCATCGGGGATTAGGATACTCATTAAGTATTTAAGAAGGTATTACGTATGCGTCTTAGTTTACAATTATTATTAGGTTATGTTTTAATCGCTATTTTGGCGTGTTATTTGGTTTTTACTATCTTTTTAAAAGAAGTAAAACCAACGGTTCGCCATGCAACTGAGGAGATGTTAGTTGATACTGCATCACTTTTAGCAAACATTGTTTCTCAAGATTTGGCAGTGTTAGGTGATGTTAAACGTAGCTCAGTGATACAAGCATTAAATAACATTAATCAATCTCCTATTAACGCTAATATCAATGGTATGATCAAAAATAAGCTCGCTTATCGCGTTTATATCACTGATAAAAAAGGAATTGTTGTTTTTGATTCTGATAAGATGGATGAAGGTAAAGATTATTCGCGCTGGAATGATGTTTATCTTACCTTAAAAGGTCAGTATGGTGCTCGTATAACTAAAATGAATCCTGATGAACCAAGTAGTTCGGTGATGTATGTTGCTGCTCCAATTAATGTTAATAGTGAACTTGTCGGTGTTTTGACCGTATCTAAGCCAAATCAGGCAATGTCTGAAATTATTGATAAAGGTGAGCAACGCATTTTATTAGGTGGAATGATTTTAATTATTGTTGCGCTACTAATTGGTATTTTCATGATTTTGTGGGTTAACTATTCAATTAAGAAATTAGTGGGCTATGCAAATCAAATATCAAATCGTGAAAATGCAGCGCTACCTAAATTAGCTTCGCCTGAACTTAGAACACTCGCTAGTGCATTAGAAGATATGCGCACAAAACTTGATGGTAAAGACTATATTGAAAAGTATGTTCACACTTTAGCTCACGAATTGAAAAGCCCGTTATCCTCCATTCGCGCAGCAACTGAAATATTACAAGATGCGAGTGATAAGTTTCTATCTATGTCAAATGACTTTACTAAATTACAAAAAACACAGAATCGTTTTCTAACAAATATCGATCAGCAAACCGAACGAATGAGTATTTTGATTGAACGAATGTTACAGTTAGCTCGATTAGAAAGTCGCGCGGGTGTTAATTTTCAAGTACTTAATATGCGCCATATTATTGATGAGGTTATTGAAAGTCAAACCATTGAAGCACAGTCATTAGGTATTGAGCTTGTGATTCATAAAAATGATGAAATAACGGTTTCAGGCGATAAGTTTTTACTTATTCAAGCACTCACTAATTTATTAAGTAATGCATTAGATTTTACGCCATCAGGTGGCACAGTTGAATTAACGGCAACAGTTAAAACGGGTTATTACATTGTTGAAATTAAAGATAGCGGTAGTGGTATTCCTGAGTATGCAATCAACCGAATTTATGAACGGTTTTACTCATTACCTCGGCCAGATAAAGGTAAAAGTAGTGGGCTGGGATTAGCATTTGTTAAAGAGGTCGCAATTGTTCATAATGGTAAAATTAGCGTTGTAAATAGAACCGATGGTCAAGGCGCAGTTGCCACATTAATGATTAAAATTTCTTCCTAACTAGCAAGGTTATTGTAATGATTAAAAAAGGATTATTATTTACTGTTTTATTGCTAAATCTAATTATTGTTGGGTCAGTATCTGCCAAGAGTAAAGAGTGTTTAGTTAAGCCTTCGTACGATATTGTTATTGATAATAATTTTGTGCAAATTACCAATTCTCTAAATAGCTTAATAATACAACCTAATGGCACGATGATGCTAAATAATAATAAGATTGACACAAAACCCGCTATTTTAATCGAAGCAAAGCAGTTTCAAACATATTTGCGCCAACAGTTACCGACCTTTGAAATGCAAGCTCATAGTGAACTTATTGGTGTTCGTACGGTTTTTGAAAAAGCAATTCGTGATAGACTCGGTAATGATAGTGAGTTGCTTAACAATTTAAATAGCTTATATGTACAATTAGTCGGTTTGTTAAGTAAAGCGATCACGACTAAAGGTAATGTTACTTATTTTTATTACCAACCTTTTAATAATTTGAAAAAGGATGGTGAGGTAATCGGTAAAAAAGTATTCTATAAAATTATCGGTGATAGCATTTTTAGTTTTAATGTGTTTAAGAATTATTCTGCAATTAAAAAAATTGCTAAACAAGAGTGGAAAGAACAAAAAACAATTTTAAAAGAATTTGATGATGATGTATGTGTATTAATTACTAATATTGATGATAAGTACAATCATTTAATGATTGGTGTTAGCTTTTAAACTAACATATAACGTGTAATTTAACGATTAATCATTACTCTATCAGGTAATCATTTTCCATATAAAAATATAATAAGGATAGGATATGAGTGAATATTACACACTTTTTTCTAAGTATCTCAATATATCTGAAGTTATTTGTGGTGGCATTAAATTTGGCTTATTAGGCTTTGTTATCGCACTAGTCATTCTGATTTTTTTCCGTAAAACTGTATTAATTCAGCGCCGTAATTTGGTTTTAACCTATATTTCTCGTAGTTATTTTATCTTTATTCCGGTAATTTGCTTATTATTGGGCGGCTGTTATGGCGCTATTATGTCTGCGCAAAAACAAGTTATCGGTAAACTTCCACTTTATCAAACAACGGCTCAGCAATTTGTTAAGCAAAATCTAAATATTGATATTAATATTAACAAAAAAATCTTTACCAATAAAAGTTTAGATAATGTGGTTGATGATACATTTAGCAATATCAAAAAAAATGTATTGGCAAAGTTAAAATTGACGCCGCAGCATGATCAGCAACAAATTCAAAGATTTATGCTAGAGTCCTTAGATTCACCGTCGGGAATTAGCTATATTAAGTCAAAATTAAAAGAGCAGCTTTCAACGGTAAGTGGCATAAAGCGGCAAGTGGTTAATAAAGTGTTTGACGTTAAGCTTTCTTCATTATTAACTGGCGATATGATTATTGAAATTATGGCTTTGCATCTTACTCTAGCGGTAAAGAGTATCTTGCTTAAATTAATGATTATCTGGGCTATTTTGTTAGTTATTCCGTTAGCCGAAACTATATTTGCCTATTTTTACCATAAAAGACAAATGCAATAAAAGGCAAATTCATCTTGCACAGCCTTAACACTTAATTACATATTAATAAGCGGGATTAATAGACATCATTTGTAACATCTGCGAGAATATCTGCTTTGTGTCAGTACACGAGGTAAAATAGATGACGGCAACGATTATTGACGGTAAATCAATTTCTCAAAAAATTAGGAATGATATTGCGGATCAAGTACGGCAAAGAAAAATAGATGGCGCTAGAGCGCCAGGACTTGCGGTTATTCAAGTCGGCTCAGATCCTGCATCAAAAATTTATGTTAAAAATAAACAAAAAGCATGTGATGAAGTTGGTTTTGTTTCTTTTGCTTATGATTTCCCATCATCAACAACAGAGCAGTTACTTGATTTAATCGATACTTTAAATCAGCAACCTGATGTTGATGGCATTTTAGTTCAGCTACCTTTACCTAATAATATTGATAAAACCAAAGTATTAGAACGCATCGATCCTAAAAAGGATGTTGATGGCTTTCACCCTTTTAATATTGGTCGTTTATTGCAGCGCGAGCCTATTTTAAGGCCTTGTACTCCTTATGGTGTGGTTAAAATGCTTGAGTCGACTGGCGTTAAACTCTCAGGCCTTAATGCTGTGGTTGTTGGCGCATCAAGTATTGTCGGGCGTCCTATGGCATTAGAGCTTTTATTGCTAGGTTGCACAACGACAATTACCCATAGCCAAACTACTGACCTTGCTGAGCATGTTAAACGTGCCGATATTATTGTAGCAGGCGTTGGTATTGCTAATTTTGTTAAGGGTGAATGGATTAAAGAAGGGGCAATCGTTATTGATGTGGGGATTAACCGTTTAGCTGATGGTAAATTGGCTGGTGACGTTGAGTTTGACGAAGCGGTTAAACGAGCTGGTTTTATCACCCCTGTACCCGGCGGAGTTGGCCCGATGACGGTCGCTATGTTGATGCAAAATACACTCGTTGCGTGCGAAAGATTTAATTTGTAATATTTATATAATAATATAATTTGATTTATAACATTTAACACAATAAGAAAATTGGAAGGACTGACTTATGATTATTTTTCATACTAACAAAGGCGATATTAAAATTGAGACCTTTGCTGATAAAGCACCAGAAACAGTTAAAAATTTTATTGAATATTGTCAAGAAGGTTTTTATGACAATACGATTTTTCACCGTGTCATTAATAACTTCATGATTCAAGGTGGCGGTTTTGAACCTGGCATGAAGCAAAAGAAAACTAAAGCACCAATTAAAAATGAAGCAGCTAATGGGCTTAAAAATAGTGTTGGCACGCTTGCAATGGCTAGAACAAACGATCCTCATTCGGCAACTGCACAATTTTTTATTAATGTCGTTGATAATGATTATTTAGATTTTCGCTCACCAGATGCAAATGGCTTTGGTTACTGCGTTTTCGCTAAAGTTGTTGATGGTTTAGATGTTGTTGAACAAATTAAAGCAGTAAAAACCGGTCGTAGCGGTATGCACGCAGATGTTCCTGTTGAAGATGTTGTGATTGAAAGTGTTACTGTTGAAGAATAGTGATGCAACGTTTTTTTATTGCAGATATTCACTTAAATCAAAATGAGCCTGGTATTACAACAGGCTTTTTGCATTTTTTACAGACCCTACCCAATGATAGTGAGCTTTATATTCTAGGTGATTTATTTGATTATTGGATCGGTGATGATATTGTTGATTCGTTACATCAAGAAGTTAGCCAACAATTGAATCAACTTAAATTACGCAATATTCAAACCTATTTTATTCATGGTAACCGTGATTTTTTACTGGGTCATCGTTTTGCAAAGTTATGTGCTATGACAATCTTGCCTGAGACATGCATAGTAAAAAACGACAATAATAAGATCGTTATTTTACATGGTGATTTACTTTGTACTGACGATTTATCTTATCAAAAATTTCGAGGTAAAATGCACAATAAATGGCTACAGCGTTTATTTTTACTATTACCTCGCTATTTTAGGCAGAAAATTGCCAGTAAGCTTCGTAATAAAAGTCATCAGCATAATCAACAAAAATATGAACATATCATGGATGTTAATCAGGTGGCTGTTGAGGGAATGATGAGTCGCTATGATGCAAATGTGATGATTCATGGACATACCCATAAGCTTGCAACTCACCAATTTAATTGTGGTGGAAAAATCTTAACACGGCTGGTATTAGGTGCTTGGCATGATGGCGTTAATTATATTCATCAAGATGAAAATGGTGAAATTAAGCTAATTAAAGTAGAATAATTAGCTATCATCTTGATTTAGATAAATTTACCATCGACATAAAACCAATGATCACCATGTTTGATAAATCGGCTAATTTCATGCATTTTTTCAGCTTTGCCACTAACATTACGATAGCGAGCAGTAAAATCAACAAATGCCTCATTTGGTTTTTCACTATCCCAACTTTTATTGATAACTAACTCAATCCATTTAGCTTCACTAATCTCTTCATCTAATTTCTTAGGCAGTGTTTGAGGATGCCACGTTTTGATTAAGTAATCCGCTTTATGCAGAGCATAAGCGCTGTAGCGTGAGCGCATTAAAAGTTCGGCTGTTGGTGCATTTTGTTGCCATAAATGATACGGCTCACAACACTCTTTATAAGATTTTCCTGTGCAACAAGGGCACAAGTTTGCTGTTTTTTTATTCATGATTTATTGCCACTTGCAAAATAGATTAAAAATAATAGTTTAGTAATGACATTAGTATTGGCATTATTAGTGTTAACAAAAAGCCTTGTACTATAGCGGGAGGAACCATCATAATCCCGCCACCTTTTTGTAGCATTGGCAGCGTGAAATCCATCGACGTTGCACCACAAAGGCCTAATGAGGTTAATTTGTAACGTTTAATTAAGCTTGGAATTAAAATAATTGCGCACAGTTCGCGCATAATATCATTCAAAAAGCTAATGCCGCCAATAATAGGACCTTGAGCTTCTGTCATTAATACGCCCGACAACGAATACCAGCCAAATCCAGATGACATTGCCATGCTTGTATTGATTGGTAACGATAATAAATAAGAGACCACAACGCCACCTAGTAATGCACTGAATACCACGGTTAACGTTGTTAACATGCCCACTTTATTAATTAAAATCTGTTTTATTGTAATATGATTACTACGTAACTGAATGCCAACTAAAACTAATAAAATAACAAGAGTAACTTTAGAGGCTAGATCGTTATATTGCCAAATAGAAAGTGGCATGAGTCCACAGATAAAACCTAAAATTAAAGCCAGACAAATTCGCAATGATTCTAAGATCATTTTAAACCGAGATGTTAATGATTGATTATTAGGATTACTGTTTCGCCATGGTAACACAATATCAAGCACTAATAAAAAAATCATATTAAAGCCAAAGGTGCAAATAAATAGCAATAATGTTGATGAAATAATCATGGTTAAGTGGCTAAGCAAATCGTCGAGTTGAGCAAGCTCACTACCCATTAAAAATAGAATCAAGTAGATAATAAGACTTAGGGATTGATTAATCCAGCTAAGCCATGTTTTATTAGATAATTTTATTAAATAACCAGCAAATAAGGGAATTAACGCTATCAAGATACCAAACAACATTGGGCTAACCTTTATGAAAATAATAATTTATTGTAATTGAGTTAAACTGTCATCAATATGCTGTTTTAAGTTGTCCAGCAAGGTGTAGCGATTACGATATTCAGATCGTTTTTTACTCGCAATATCTTCAATAGATTTACGTACGATGTTATTGGGTAGAACATACAACCCTTGGCTATTTTCTTGACCATCAATTGTTTGCCAAAAATCGTTATAATCTGAGTGGAGCTGTTTAAAGCGGTTTTTATAGCGCCAGTTATTATAAATATGGGTTTTATTGCCGACAGCAACCACTTGTTCTAATTGGAAAAAGTTCGCAAAAAGAATCGCGCATTCTACCGCAAGTCGTTTAGGAAATAAGCCGTAGCAGGCTTTTGTCGCTTGTTGAATTGCCGCTCTCGCATCTTTATTATTAGACCCTTGTAGGCCTGCAATAAAAAGTGTTGATTTGCCTTGATATTCGATAATTGAAAAGGTTAATGTTGCAAGATCGACATTGTTTTGGTCATAAATGCAAATACTGAGCTCGCCTTCACGCGAATATTTGTCTTCAGCTTGAATAAAAATGTTAATTAACTCATCATTTTTAACCGTTAAGCCTGCTAGTAAATATGGGGCATCATTATAAAATGCTTGGGTAATTTTATCGCTTCGTGATGCTAAGAAATTATAATGATAAATTAAAGCTTGCAGACATGATTGATTATTCATACATGATGACAAATAAGGGCGCTGTAATTTACAAGGAAGATTGGTTTGCCTTGATAAATAGTAACCAAGTAAAGAATAGTTAGCTAAATGTTCAAGCCAAGTAAATGTTTTAGGACTAAGAAAAATGGATCGTAAAAAAAATTTACAGCGATAGAACCAATTCTGCCAAAGTGGGTTTAGAATTAGTTTTCCTGAATAAAGCCATTTAAATAGCACGGTTTTATCTTTTGGGGCAGTTATTTTTTGAATATCATTCATATGTTTTTTGTGAGCAATTATTTTAATTTGAGTATAAATCACGTATAAAAATGAGTATGATAACCGATAAAGTGCTTTTAGTAGAGTATTAAATATGAGTGAACAACAAGTTGTTGATAGAGTAGACGTTAAAAGTTTCATCCCTCCTGCTAAATATCGGGTAATTTTGCATAATGATGACTATACAACGATGGATTTTGTAATTGATGTATTGATGCGTTTTTTTAACCATGATGAACATAATGCTGCACAAATTATGCTTGCTGTACATAAACAAGGAAAAGGAATTTGTGGTATTTATTTAGCTGAAATTGCCGAGACTAAAGTATTTCAAGTCACCCATTATGCTAATGAACATCAGTTTCCTTTGCAGTGTACTATGGAGAAAGTCTGATTATGATGAATAAGCAACTACAACTTGCGATAAATGATGCCTTTAATCATGCACAATCTTTAGGTTACGAGTATTTAACTGTCGAACAGTTATTACTTTCATTACTTAATGATAATTCAATTGTTGATATTTTATCTGCACTAAGTATTGATATCGAAGAGCTCATTAATGCATTAACCATTTATATTGAACAAAATAGTAGTTACGCTGCGGGTAACCATGATGAATATATCACAGAACCAACGGTGGCTTTTCATCGTGTCATTGAACGTGCTGTGGTTCAAGTTCAATCTGCCGAAAAAAAAGAAGTCGCAAGTAGTGATGTGTTAGTTGCTATTTTAAATGAAGAAGAGTGCTACGCAGCTTATTTGTTAAATAGTCTGGGTGTTGATTGGTTGACGTTAACGCGTTATTTGTCTCACCAAATTAATACTGGTGAAGATGCGCACTATTTTGAAAACAATGACGATAGTCGTGTAGAAACTAATCCATTGCAGCGTTATACCACTAACCTTAATTTGCAGGCAGAGGAAGGAAAGCTTGATCCACTAATCGGCAGGGAAAATGACGTTGATCGAGTGATGCAGGTGTTATGCCGTCGCCGTAAAAATAATCCGATTTTAGTTGGTGAAGCAGGGGTTGGTAAGACGGCAATTGCTGAAGGACTTGCTTGGCTAATTGAAAACAACCGTGTTCCTGATGTACTAGCAAACGCGACAATCTATTCACTCGATATGTCAGCATTAATTGCTGGCGCAACTTATCGTGGTGATTTTGAAAAGCGGTTTAATGAATTAGTTAGTGCATTAGAAAAGCAGCCTAATAGTGTTTTATTTATCGATGAGATCCATATGATTATTGGTGCAGGCTCCGCCGGTGAAAGTAAAGTCGATACAGCCAATTTGCTTAAACCACTATTATCATCTGGTCGAGTACGGGTATTGGGGTCAACAACTTATCAAGAATATAGTCGAATTTTTGAAAAAGATCGCGCTTTAGCAAGGCGATTTCAAAAAATAGATGTAAAAGAGCCTTCTATAACCGATTCGATCAAAATCTTACAAGGGCTTAAATCGTATTATGAACAGTTTCATCAAGTTCATTATACCGCTAAAGCAATCAAAAATGCGGTAGAGCTATCAGTTAAGTATTTACCTGATCGATTTTTACCTGATAAAGCGATAGATCTTATTGATGAAGCGGGGGCAAAAAATCGATTATTACCTTTTAATCAACGTAAAAAAACAATCAATGTTAGCGATATTGAAAAAATTATCGCTAAATTAGCTCGGATCCCTGAAAGTACTGTATCGACTTCTGATAAAACAAAATTACAAAACTTACCGGCAGAATTAAAGTCAGCCGTTTTCGGACAAGATAAGGCAATTAATGTGCTTTGTGATGCCATAATGCTTAATCGATCAGGGCTTGGTTTAGAGCATAAACCGATTGGCGCTTTCCTTTTTGCAGGCCCAACGGGCGTTGGCAAGACTGAGGTAACGTTACAATTAGCTAAAATGTTAGGCGTGGATCTGTTACGTTTTGATATGTCGGAATATAAAGAGTCGCATACTGTTAGTCGGTTAATTGGATCGCCGCCAGGTTATGTTGGATATGAGCAAGGTGGATTATTAACTGATCAAGTCATTAAGCATCCTTATGCGGTTTTATTGTTGGATGAAATTGAAAAAGCACATCAAGATATTTATAACTTATTATTACAAATTATGGATAATGGCACATTAACCGATAGTAGCGGTCGTAAGGTAGATTTTAGAAATATTATTTTAGTGATGACAACTAATGCCGGCGTTCAAGAAACGGTAAAATCTTCAATCGGATTTTCATCACAAGATAAAAGTAATGATGCAATGTTTGAGATTAATCGCGTTTTTAGTCCAGAATTTCGTAATCGTTTAGATAATATTATCTGGTTTGAACATCTTTCTAAGTCAATTATGTTACTGATTGTTGATAAATTTATGGCAGAACTAAAACGCCAGCTGAATAATAAGCAAGTTGATATGGTGATAACTAATGAAGCTAAAACTTGGCTTTCATTAAAAGGGTATGATAAATCAATGGGTGCAAGGCCAATGGCGAGAATAATTCAAGAGCAGATCAAAAAACCTATCGCGAATGAATTATTATTTGGCCAATTACAACAAGGTGGTAAGGTTAAGATAAGCCTAAAAGATGATAAACTTAAGTTTGCGTACAATGCTAAATAAAAAGTTTAAATATTCAGATACCTTTAGATTAAATAAGAGAGTAGGGGGCGTTAAACCCGCCTATCTCTCAAAAAATGTGCTATTAAGTTGCACACTAATCGCATCCATGCCTTATTTATTATTGTCTAAGTACTACATCAAATAATGATGCAATCAATAAATAGCCCGATAAAGTGCTTCGATGTCTGGTATATTTGTATTACGTGGATTGCCACCCGTGCAGACATCATCAAAAGCCGCCTTAGCAAGCATAGTAATGTCTTCTTGCTGCACGCCAATTTCTTTTAATGTTGCAGGAATACCAACATCGATATTTAACTGTTTAACAGCAAGGATCGCAGCTTGCCGGGCAACGTCTATCGTCATAGCATCAGTGCCTTTTATGCCCATCGCTTTTGCAATGTCACGATATTTATCGCCAGTAAAATCTGCGTTGTAGGCCATTATATGTGGTAGCAATACCGCATTTGCAACGCCATGCGCTGTGCCATAAAATGCGCCAAGAGGATGAGCCATTCCATGCACAAGCCCAAGTCCAACATTAGAAAATCCCATACCCGCAATATATTGGCCTAATGCCATATCTTCAACACCTTTGCCGATCCCATTGACTGAGTCACGTAGTGAGCGGGCAATAATTTCAATAGCTTTAATATGGAACATGTCCGAGAGTTCCCATGCGCCTTTTGTGATATATCCTTCAATTGCATGTGTTAAGGCATCAACGCCAGTTGCTGCTTTTAAACTTGCCGGCATACTTGCCATCATATCGCTATCAATAATTGCAACGGTTGGAATATCATGTGGATCGACACAAACAAATTTCCGTCTTTTTTCTTCATCGGTGATAACGTAGTTGATTGTAACTTCGGCCGCAGTACCTGAAGTCGTTGGGATCGCAATCGTTGGCACAGCAGCTTTAGTTGTTGGCGCTACGCCTTCAAGACTGCGCACATCAGCAAATTGCGGATTGTTGATGATAATACCGATTGCTTTTGCGGTATCTTGCGGTGAACCCCCGCCAATTGCAATTAAGTAATCAGCGCCCGAGTTTTTGAATGTTTGTACACCTTTTTGTACCATTGTAATTGTTGGATTAGGCATAACTTCATCAAATATTTGATAGCGTAAGCCAGCTTTGTCGAGTAAATTTGTTACTTTGGTTGCAACGTTATACTTAATGAGCTCCTTATCTGTGACAATTAAGGCTTTTTTAAACCCTCTTTTTATTACTTCATCAACAATGTTGCAAATGGATCCTGCGCCAAAGTAAGATGTTTCATTTAATATCATACGATAGGCCATTTAGCACTCCTTATACATTATTTTATTTAAGCATTTTAATTATTTAAAATGTCGTCAATTTTTTTTAGCTGTGCAGCATCAATTTTGCCATTGAAATTACGCGAAATTGGCTGCATATAACCAAATTTTTGTGCGACGACACTTTTTATTGTTGTTACAAAGTCTTCACCAATTAAATAAATTTCGGAAAGTTTAGCTATTTTTTTATGTAGATTAGCGACAGTAGATAAGTCGTTAGCTTTGTAGGCATCAAGTATTGATACAAAGAGTTCTGGCACGATATTGGTTAATCCCGATAAAACGCCAGCACCATCATTCATTAGATTGGGAATAAAATATTCATCAAAACCTGCAAACACGCTAAAATCATCACGAATTTTTTGAGATTCTAAGGTAATTAATCTGGTATGTGACGCACAATCGACAGTGTCTTTAATTCCCATAAAACGAGGGCAGCTTTTAGCTAAGTGTTTGACGATTGAAACATCAACGTCGCAACCTGTTCTCGCTGGGAAGTTGTAGATATACCAGTTACCCGATAATTGGCTATCTAAATATTGAAAATAACTGATTAACTGACTTGCCGTTTGACCATAATAGTAGGGCGGTAAGATCATGACTGCATCATAGCCGTTACTATAAGCTTTATCTGCAAGAATTAGCATATCATTGATCACAGTGCTTGAAATATGGGCGATTAGTGGTAATGATGTCATTTTTCTTGCGTGTTCGATTAGTGATCCTCTTTCTTCCATATTCATATTGGCAAATTCACCAATGGTTCCCATTACAAGAATGCCGTTTAGCTTTGCATCAGTTAGCCTTTTATAATGTAACTCAAGTGCGTTGAAATCAATTTTCCCAGATAGGGTAAAGGGCGTAACCGATGGGCATATTGCGCCCGTTAATTTCGTTTTATTATCAAGTTTATTTGTCATTTTTAATTACCTTAGTGCTATTTGAAATTAAAATTATTTTGATTAAATTGGCTATAACGAGACTTCTCGTTTCCAGAAAATAAAATCATATTGTTCAAGGCGATCTGATTTAACAATATACTCATGACTTGCTACCTTTATTACGAGCTCTAATAGTTCATCAGCCATGCTTTGTAATGAGGCTCCGTCAATCACCGGGCCACAGTCGAAGTCAATCATGCTACTAAGTTTAGTTGCGGTCGTTGAGTTGGTTGCAATTTTTATTACCGGGACAATTGGGTTGCCGGTCGGCGTTCCAAGGCCTGTTGAAAAAATAACAATATTGGCACCTGCGGCCACTTGACCTGTTACTGCTTCTACATCATTTCCGGGGGTGCAGACTAATGATAGTCCTGTTTCAGCCATGGGGTCACCGTAATCACATACTGCAGAAATAGGTGCGTGGCCGCCTTTTTTTGCGGCGCCTATTGATTTTATTGCATCGGTAATTAAGCCATCTTTTATATTCCCGGGGCTTGGGTTATCAGCAATTGACGCATTGCATAATTTCGCTTGTGTTTCATAACGATCCATTAGATCCAAGAAGTGTATTTTATCTTCTTTTTTTATGCAGCGAGTAACCATATCACCTTCAGCGCCACAAAGCTCAGGAAACTCAGCAAGTCCAGATGCGCCGCCTAAAGCAACAACAATATCAGATACAATACCCATTGTTGGATTTGCCGAGATCCCCGAAAAGCCATCAGAGCCGCCACACTTAACCCCAAGTTTTAATTTAGATAATGAAACAGGTTGACGAACGATTTGATTTGCCGCAGTTAATTTTTCAAATGTTTGTTTTATTGCAAGCGCCATCATCTCTTCCTCGTTTTGCCATTCTTGCTGGCGAAAGAAAAGGTAAGGTTTATTAAAGTTAGGGTTGCGTAATTTTAATTGTTCATCAAAGAGGCTAACTTGTGCTTTTTCACAGCCTAAAGCAAAAACCGTGATCCCTGCAACATTGGGATGATCGGCATAGGCTGCTAAAATTTTACATAGTGATATTGAGTCATTAGCCGTTCCACCGCATCCACTATTAACGGTTAATGCTCTTATACCATCAATGTGTGAAAATGGTCGATTAGAATTGGTTTCTTTTGGATCACTTGAATGGCAGCCTAATAAATTTTTAGTAATTTGATCATAACTAGTTTGTTTATAACCTAACGGGGTTGCGAGTGCCTCTTGTAGTTTTAGCACATTTCTGTTTTGACAAAATACTAGTGGAATAATGAGCCAATAATTAGCGGTTCCAACTCGCCCATCGTCTCTGATGATGCCATTAAATGTCTTATTTTGCCATTTACTAATATCTGGCGGTGCCCAATTATAAGTGCGGTTATCTAAATTAACCTCTGCAGCATAATGTTTGACATTTTGAGTGGTGATCATTGCACCTTTGTCTATTTTTACCGTTGCTTTGGCAACAGGTAATCCGTATAAGTATAAAATATCATCAATATTTACACCTTGCGTTGTAAATTTATGTTTAGCTGGAATATCGGTTGATAAAACATAAGTATCGTTTTGCCACGTGACTGACTCGCCTTTTTTAAGATCTTTTAATGCAACGATTAAATTATCATTATCATTTATTTTTAATATTTTTTGCATACATTGCCCCATGCTATTTATTTGTATCATTTTATAAAATGATTCCATTGGTTTAACTTAGCTATTTTTCACTGTTATATTTTTTGCCTAAAAGCGCGATGAGTATTGCGCATAAAATGGTAAATAAAGATAACGTCATTGATCCTGCTATATGGTTATCCATGATTTTGTCAGCATACACGCGGATCATCGGTGCTAAAAAGCTGCAAAATGCGCCTAAGGTTGTAATAAAACCGATGCCAGCAGCTAAAGCAGGGCCTGTTAATATTTGTGGTGGAAAAGTCCAAAATACGGGTTGTACGGCAAGAAAACCCGTTGCACAAAAGCACAATGCAATGATTGCAATAATTGGACCCGCCAATGCTGATATAGCAAGCCCAGTTGCGGCTGCAAGCATGCAAAGAACTGAAATACTAACGCGTTTATTTGAAAATTTATCAGCGTAACGTGGAATATAATAGACACCTAATGCGGATATCGCCCACGGGATCGCAGCCACTAAAGAGGCTTTGAAACCAAGATTGGTCCCCATTAAATCGGCAACTTGTGATGGAAGGAAGAATAATAGACCATATACACCAATTTGAATTGTTCCATAAATCAATGCTAAGTGCCATACGTTGAAATTTTTGAGCGCATCGCTAACTTTACTGGCGGTGGTTGATTTTTGTTCTAATGCTAATTGCGCAGTAAGTGCATCTTTTTCTGCTTGGGTTAAGTAGCGAGCCTCTGAGGGTTTATTATCTAAAAAGAAGAAACAGATAAATCCTAAAACAGCGGCAGGAAGCCCTTCAAGTACAAACATCCAAAACCAGCCTGGCTTACCAAGTAAGCCATGTAATTCTAGTAATGCGCCCGAAATGGGTGAGCCTAAGGTTAATGCTAAAGGTACGCCCAAAACAAATATTCCAATAGCCGTTCCCCTAATTTTATTAGGGAAGAAAATCGATGCAAGCAGCAGAATTCCAGGGTAAAAGCAGGCTTCAGCCATGCCTAATACAAAGCGTAAAATAATAAATTCGACTTCGTTAGTTACAAAGCCGGTTAATGCTGATAGTAATCCCCACAACATAGTGGTTGCACCAAGCCAACGCTTAGCACCTAATTTAGCCATCATTAAATTAGCAGGGACACCACATAATGCATAAGATGCAAAAAAAATACCAGCACCTAATGCATAAGCTTCGTTGCTAAGGTTGATATCAGCCGCGAATGCATCTTTAGCAAAACCAATATTTACACGATCGATAAATGCTACAAAATACATGATGAACATAAATGGCATTAATCGTCGCCAAGTTTTTTTTATGGCAGAATTGAGTACGGGATTATCAAACGTATGAATAGACATTGCTTCACCTCTTTTTAAATTATAATTTTACGGCTTACACCAATATACTGAAATATATATCCATATATTGGTATTGATTCTAAGAGGGTTAATTTAATTTAACAATATCAGTCGTGATTTGAATTTCAAATCTGTGAGATGGATCATATTTTATATTCGAGTGTTACAATTAAAGCGAAAGAGGAATAGAAACTGATTATTATTTAGGATGTAAGGCTGTTTTTTAAGCAGCCTTACCGTTGATATTTAATGTTATTAACACTAAAAATTAGCTAATTTTTTGGGTAAGAATTGCAGCTGACTCTATAGCATATTGAGCAAAAAGCGTAATTTTATCTGTCGGCATTTGAAACACAACACCTGAAGTACTAATTGCGGCAACGACGTTACCTTGACGGTCAAAAACAGGTACAGCAATGCAGGTGACACCTTCAAAATCTTCACCATTATCAAACGCCCAACCATTTTTACGAACCTTATCTAGTTCTAGCTTAAATTTAGTCCGTGTTGTTATGGTTGTTTTTGTGTGAGCAGGTAAGTTTTCATCTGGAAGTAATAGGTCAACTTGCTTTTCGGGTAACCATGCTAATAATACTTTACCTAAACCTGAGCAGTGTAGTGATAAGCGTTTACCAAGCCAACTTTTTACCATAATCGCATTTGGACTATCGACTTTGGCAAGGTAAATGGCTGAATCATTATCGAGCACACCTAAATGGCAAGCTAGGTGAGTTTTATCCCGCAGCTGTGTAAGCGGCTCTATCGCCAGCTCTCGAATATTAAATTGTTCAACAGATTTATTGCCAAATTCATAAAACACGAGACCCAAAAAATATTTACCGTCATTTTGCCTTAGCAAATTATTTGCAACTAAGCTTGCTAATAACGTTGAAGTTGAACTTTGTGGTAATGACAAACCTTGATATATTTGTGTATAGGTTACTCCACCATTTTGGGCAATAAAGTGAAATATTCGAGTTGCTTTATCTATTGCTGGTGCTTGGGTTGATATCGATTTCATTGATTGATCATAGCTTAATGAAATATTCAAATTAATTATCAGTATATATGATTTTATAACGTTTCGGTATACCCACTAGTTGTTAAGTTAATTACATTCATATTAGTTTGATGAAATAATTCTTTAGTAAATACATACTTAATCATATTGACACAATTTTATTATTGTTCAAAATGCACTAAATTATTTTTAATAAAGGGCCTAATTATGAATAACCGCTTAAATATAGATTGGGAAACGTTTCTTAAAGATTATTGGCAAAAAAAACCAGTAATATTACGCCAGGCTTTTTTAGATTTTGTCGATCCAATTACGCCTGATGAGCTAGCTGGGCTTGCTGCTGAAACTGAAATTGAAAGCCGCATTGTCAGTAATAAAGGCGGCAAATGGGATGCTAAATATGGCCCATTTGAAGAATATGATCATTTAGGTGAAAGTAATTGGAGCTTGCTGGTACAAGCTGTCGATCATTGGCACCAAGAGGCGGCTACTTTAGTTGAACCTTTTAAAGTATTACCTCATTGGCAATTTGAAGATTTGATGATCTCTTATGCCACGCCGCAAGGTGGTGTTGGCCCTCATATTGATAATTATGATGTATTTATTACTCAGGGAATGGGCAAGCGTCGTTGGAGAGTGGGGGATCGTAATCCGAATTATCATCAATTTAGTGCCCATGCAGCGTTATTGCATGTAGAAGCTTATGAGCCAATTATTGATGAAGATCTTAATCCTGGTGATATTCTTTATATTCCAATTGGCTATCCGCATGATGGCGTAAGTTTGACAGAGTCTTTAAGCTATTCCATCGGATTTAGAACGCCAACATCACAAGAATTATTAACAGGTTTTGCGGACTATGTGTTGGATAATTTGCCAAAAGGTATTTTCTATCAAGATCCGAGCTTAGAGTTATCTGATAAACCTTATCAGATTAATTCTTACGAGATTGAAATACTTAAATCACAAATATGTTCATTAGTTCATGATAATAATTTGTTTGTTGATTGGTTTGGTAAGCAAACGAGTCAGCCTATGCATGAACTTAATATTATTCCTTTAGAACCGCCATATTCATTAGATGAATTGATCGAAGAAGTTGATAATGGCGCTCATTTGTATCGAGTACCAAGTATTCGTATTTTTAAATTGAGTAATAAAGGCTATATACATGGAGAAAATATCCCATTACCTGAACAATATATCGATCTCTTATGCCAAAAAGATGAACTTTCAAGCGAAGATTTAGATGATAAAATATTATTAGAAGGTCTTCTTGAGTTTGTTAATAAAGGTTTTTGGTATTTTGAATAAATATCGATGGGGGATTATTGCCCCCATTTTTTTAGCACTAATTAGCTATCGTGGCCAATTGTATTGACAAAAATCATGTTAGTTGTGCCGACTTTACCTAGCGGAACACCCGCTGTAATAATTACTTGATCACCCGTTGTAAGATCCCCTTTATTCATGCATTGCTTGATAGCATCACGAATCATTAATTCAGTATTCTTTTCTTTCTCATTGCCTTTTATTGGAATAACTCCCCAAACGAGTTGCAGTTGGCGTAATGTTTTTTCATAGGGAGAAACCGCATAAATTGGTGTAGATGGGCGATATTTAGAAACCATTTGTGCAGTTGTGCCGCTCTCTGTTACGGTTATAATGCCTTTTGCATTTAGCTCGTGGCTGACTTGCACACAAGCATGGCAAATCGCATTGGTTGTGACTGTTTTGTGATAGCCGTAACGTGAAAGGCTCACTTCGGTATCCAATGTTGGCTCAATACATTTTGCAATCGCTACCATTGTTTGAACCGCTTCAAGTGGGTAGCTGCCTGACGCCGTTTCTCCACTTAACATTATCGCATCACTCCCATCTAAGATGGCATTAGCTACATCGCTAGCTTCGGCTCTAGTAGGCCTTGGGTTGATGGTCATACTTTCTAACATTTGGGTTGCTGTAATAACGGGTTTACCTGCTTGATTACAGAGTTTTATCATCTGCTTTTGTAATAATGGTACTCTTTCTGCCGGAATTTCGACACCTAAATCTCCCCGCGCAATCATGAATCCATCTGCTAAATTTAAAATTTCTTGCATATTTTTAACGCCTTCAGCATTTTCAATTTTTGCAATAATTTGTACCCTAGCATCTTGCTTAGTTAATAATTGTTTAATTGACTCAATATCTTTTGCTCGCTGCACAAATGAGGCTGCGATAAAATCAATATCTTCTTTTAAACCGAATAAAATATCGTCGATATCTTTGTCAGATAGGAAGGGTAAACTAAGGTTCGCGCCCGGTACGGCTACACGTTTATTGTTACTTATTTCACCAGTATTTTCGATGGTGGTAATAATATCAAGTTCTTTGATTTCGGTGACTGTTAGTCTAATTAATCCGTCAGATAGCAATATTTGATTACCAATAACCACTTCTTGAGCAAGTGGTTTATGGTTAATTGAAACTATTTTGTCATCACCTTCAATATCCCGACCCGTTAACGTAAATTGATTACCTTGTTTGAGAATAACTTTACCTTCTTTAAACTTGCCTAAACGCATTTCAGGGCCTTTAGTATCAAGCATTATGGCAATATTAATATCTAATTTTTGTGCAATACTTTTGACTAATCGTATATGTGTTTGATGGCTTGCTTGAGTGCCGTGGGAAAAATTAAACCGAGCGACATCCATTCCGTTTAAAATTAATGATTCGATTATCTCTGGCTGGATTGTAGATGGACCCATTGTACAAACAATTTTAGTCTTTTTCATAATTTCCTCAATGATAATAAATATAACTTTATTAGCCAAAATTCACGCAATTGTTAAAAATTAATATAACAAAATATTGATGATTAAATAATCATTATTCAATTATCGTAGAAAAAATGTGATCAAGGTCATTTATTTTAGCTTTGTTTAGTTATTGAAATTTATCAAATATTATTCTTTTTTATGTCATAACGCTTAGTATTAGTTGATTCAATGGCATATTTTTTGCTTTATTGTGCAATATCAAGCAAAATGGCACACATATTTTTTGTCGAAAAATGGACAGTAACAAAAAATAGTTAATTAAAATATTTGAGGTAATAATGATAAGTGAAATAGACTCAGCGAAGCAGTCGGCAAGTGAAACAGCGCCAGTAACGTCATATCAAAAGAAAACCCTATTTGCATCAACCGTAGGCTATGCTTTAGATGGTATGGATATTATGTTGCTTGGTTTTTGTATGCCAATGATTATGGCATATTTTAGCTTAGATCCAACCGAGGCTGGCGTATTAAATACAATAACGCTATTAGGTGCAGTGTTTGGTGGTATTATTTTTGGGGTTATGGCCGATAAATATGGACGAGTAAGAGTTTTTTCATGGACTATTTTGATTTTCTCGTTTTTCACTGGCTTATGCGCTATTGCACCAAATTATGAAACGTTTGCACTATTTCGATTCTTAAGTGGACTGGGATTAGGTGGTGAATTTGGTATTGGTATGACATTAGTATCAGAAAGCTGGCCGAAAAGTAAACGTTCAAGAGCAACGTCTATTGTTGCATTAGGTTTTCAATTAGGTATTATTCTAGCAACGCTAACCGTTACCTTTATCGGTGATTATTTTGGTTGGAGATGGGCATTTGCTGTCGGTGTGCTTCCCGCATTATTTGTTGCTTGGACTCGTAAAGGGTTAAAAGAGCCGGAAATTTGGCAAAAACTAAAAGATAACAATAAAAATACTATCTCAGTGGGTAAATTATTTAAAAATCCGCGCACAACATTTACAACAATTGGCTTAACTGTTGCTTGTACTGTTCAAAATTTTGGCTTCTATGGTCTAATGGTTTGGATGCCAACAATGATTGCCAACGAACTAAAATTACCGTTTAAAAATACCACATTTTGGACTATTTCAACAACCATCGGTATGGTTGTTGGTATTATTATTTTTGGTTGGTTATGCGATAAATTAGGTCGCCGTCCTTCTTATATTATCTTTTTATTAATTTCATCTGTTTCTATTTGGTTTTATTTTCAGCAAACAGATATGGTTGTACTCATTGTTTTTGGTTCTGCTATCGGCTTTTTTGTTAATGGTATGATGGGCGGGTATGGCGCTTTGCTAGCTGAGCATTATCCGACTGATGCTCGCTCTAGTGCCGAAAATATTATCTTTAATGTTGGGCGGGGGATTGCAGGTATTGCGCAAGTGTTAATTGGCTATTTAGCAACGAAATACTCAATTAGCTATGCTTTAGCACTACTTTCTGGGGCGTATTTATTATCTGCATTTGCTTTCTTCTTTCTGATCCCAGAAACCAAAGGTAAAGATTTAGAATAATTATTTGATTAATCAAATAATATCGCCTTCATTTATCTGTAAATGAAGGCGACAATTGTATATTTCTTCTTTTATTTATCAAAACATATCGTATTATTGCCTTAGTTAAAGTCGGTTAGTTTTGATGGCTATTAGTCATTTTATTAACAGTATCAGTTAGATTAGTTATACTCCTATTCACTTGTTTAGTAATGCATTAAGGCACTTTATTAAGTTATTTTTAAGTTAAATTTTAATAATACAATTACCATCTAAATTCTAAATATTATAAATATTTGATATAGGCATAAATGAAAATTAATTATTCTAAAATAAGACAATGGATCTTAATTGTTATACTTTGCATTGTTATCATCATACCGTTATATTTAAATAATGTACCTGCCGCTTTTTTACTCGGTTCAATATTGGCTGGGATCATTTTTTCATTAAAGAATGATAATTTATCAGTGCCTAAACCTATTTTTAATCTATCACAAGGAATTTTAGGCTGCTTAACGGCTGAAGCGATAACGAGTAACGTTTTAACCGATTTGATATCATATTGGCCATTAGCATTAATTATTACGGTTTCAACGATTGTAATTAGCATGATACTTGGTATTTTTCTGGTGCGTTTTTCTTCCTTATCTGGCACCACCGCTATTTGGGGGATTATGCCCGGAGGGGCATCGGTGATGGTTGGTATTTGTGGTGATTATGGCGCAGATCCCAGATTAGTTGCTTTAATTCAGTATTGCCGAGTAATATTTGTTGTCATTATGTTAGCGGTATTTTCACATTTTTTTGTTACAGAATTTAATACAAATATAGAGCCACAAACGAAATATATAACTGCACCTAGCCTAAATTTATTATATACATTAGCTATTGCTATTTTGGGTGTGTCGCTTACTCGATTAATAAAGCTGCCTTCTGGTCGAGTATTTATTCCAATGATTATTGGCGCGAGTTTGCAAATTAATGGTGTGATGGAGCTTGAAACGCCAGAATGGTTATTAATGATCTGTTTTTGTTCAATTGGCTTATCAGTTGGATTGCGTTTTAATTTAGCGGTGATTAAGCTTGCAATTCGTACTTTACCTGCAATTTTATTAACTATTTTTATTATGTTAATTTTTTGCTATTTGCAAGCAAGTTTGCTCAGTGCCTATTTAGGTATCGATTATTTAACCTGCTTTTTAGCCACAAGTCCAGGCGGACTTGAAACTTCCGTCATCATTGCTTTAGATACTCACTCTAATTTAGCGATAATTTTGCCATTACAAATTTTACGTTTATTTAGCGTGCTGATATTTGGTCCAATCATCGCTAATTATATATCAAGAAAACTACAACCATAGAGAACAGTATAAATGAAGCTTAAGTTAATGTTACATAAAAGTGCTATGATTAATCGTGGCTTGAATCTATTTATTGTTGGGCTTGCATTACTTGTTATTGGTTTCGAGACTTATACTTATTGGATTCAAAAAATTAGGCCTTGGCAACCAATATCGCCAATAGGGCGTGTCATTTTTTATTATAGTTTTTTTACTGTATTATCAAACATTATGTTAGTGATAAGCTGTTTGGTTTTATTATTTAAACCCTCATGTTCGAGCAAGGTTTTTAATGTCATTAGACTTAACGGCTTGGTCGGAGTATTAATCACAATGATAGTTTATAATACGATGCTAAGAGGAATTCACCATCCTCCAACACCATTATTACGGCTTGCTAATGAATGTTTACATTTAATATTACCATTACTTGGTATCATCACTTGGTTAATCTATGGTCCCTTTGGGCGAATTAAAGCTAATATTATTTTTTATTCTTTTTTATCGTTGTTAACTTATGGTCTCTATATTTTTATCCGGGGTTATTACACGGGACAATATCCTTATCCCTTTATCAATGTTAATCGAGTTGGTTATGAAAAAGCATTTTATGCAGCAATTGGTATTGCCATATTGTTTTTTGCGCTGGTGATATTCTTGCTTGTCGTTGAACGAATTCGTATTAAAATTAGTAATAAGTATTAGCCAACGATCCTTTAAGTTATCCCTATTAATAAATAAAAGTAATAATTTTAATGGTATTTTTATATTTAATTATTTCCCTAATAAAGGCGATAGGTTAAGTTGAATTTAAGCTGGAAATACCGCATACTTATGAGCAATTTATTAAAAAATTTTTATTTAAGTAGAGGTTATTTTATGTTTACAGGTAGTCTTGTTGCGTTAGTAACTCCAATGGACGTTAAAGGGAATATAGACCGAGTAAGCTTAAAAAAACTGGTCGAATATCATATTGCTAGTGGAACATCGGCAATTGTTTCTGTTGGTACGACTGGCGAATCTGCAACATTAGATCAGCAAGAACATATTGATGTAATCAAACAAACTATCGATTATGCAAGTGGTCGCATTAATGTGATTGCAGGTACTGGTGCCAATGCAACAGCAGAAGCAATCTCACTCACTAAACAAGTTGAAAAAATTGGTGTAGTTGGCTGCTTAACTGTTACTCCTTATTATAATAAACCAACTCAAGATGGTTTATATCAACACTTTAAAGCAATTGCTGAAAATACTGCATTGCCGCAAATTTTGTATAATGTACCTGGGCGAACAGGGTGTGATTTAAAACCAGAAACTGTCGCAAGGCTCGCAAAATTTACTAATATCGTTGCACTAAAAGATGCTACAGGCGATTTAACTCGGGTTTATAAAACACGTAAAATGGTTGGGGAACAATTTAAACTATTAAGTGGTGATGATGGTACCTTTTTTGAATTTATGTTACTTGGCGGTGATGGGGTTATTTCCGTTACGGCAAATGTAGCTGCAAGAGAGGTGGCTCGTGTTTGTCAATTGATTGCAAGTAAACGTGTCAAAGAAGCGAGAGAGATTAATGATAGTTTAGATTTATTGCACAGCAAGTTGTTTATTGAGTCAAATCCAATCCCCGTTAAATGGGCTTGTGAGAAAATTGGCTTAATCCAAAATGCGACTATGCGTTTACCAATGACACCTTTAAGTAATTCTGCTATCCCTGAAGTGGAAAAAGCGCTAAAATTAGCTAGATTACTATAAAATAGATTTTTTAACTTAAGCAGAAAGAGAATTATGTTTAAAAAGACTTTGATTATCGCTTCATTATTGTCATTGTTCGTTACTGGTTGTAGTAACGATCAGCGTTACAAACGTGAAGTTGAGGGGAATGACAATTATTTACATGCATCCCCATTAAAACCGCTGGTGGTACCTGATTCAATAAAAGTACCTGCCACTTCAAATGAGTACTATGTTTATAAAGCAGCTAAAGAAGGTGTTGCGGGAATGGATCTTGATATTCGTCCACCACAACTTGCACTACCAACAACTGTTGATAGTTATGCTACTTATGATAATGGTATCGTTAAGTTCGATTCACCTGAATATATTGGTTTTTGGGCTCAAGTGCCATCACTTTTAGCCAAAAATAATATCGCAATTGAATCAAATGATAAAGATACGATCAAAACAGGTGTAAGATTAGTTCGCCGTGGCGATGAATTACAACCAGTGGAAGCCAGTTATTTATTACAACATAAACTAATTGGTAACAGAGAATATGTGACTGTTGAGTTAATATCTTTAAAGAATATGGGACAAGATATTTCTAACCCAATTGATGGTCAGTATTACACGGTTGAATTTTTCAACCTATTGATGAAGTCAGCTACGCCGTTAACTGAAGCACCTTCAGAAAGTCAAGTAAGTAATTAAAATAAGGAGCAGTAATGCTCCTTAATCATTTGTATCTATATTAAATTTTATTAATTAATAGGCCTAAAAATGAAAAAAATTGCTGAGCTATACCGTGGAAAGGCAAAAACTGTTTATACCACTTCAAATCCTAATTTATTGATTCTTGAATTTAGAAATGATACCTCAGCCTTTGATGGTCAGCGTATTGAGCAACTTGACCGCAAGGGTATGATAAATAATAAGTTTAATTATTTTATTATGACAAAATTGAATGAAGCTGGCATTCCTACCCAAGTTGAACAGCTACTCTCTAATAATGAAGTTTTAGTCAAAAAACTTGATATGATCCCAGTAGAATGTGTAGTGCGTAATCGAGCAGCAGGTTCTTTAGTTAGAAGGCTTGGCATTGAAGAGGGCTTTATTCTTAACCCACCAACATTTGAATTGTTTTTAAAAAATGATGCACTACATGATCCAATGGTTAATGAGTATCACTGTGAGTCATTTGGCTGGGCAACGAAAGACCAGCTACAACAAATGAAAGAGCTTAGCTTTAAAATTAATACCATTTTAACCAATATTTTTGATGACGCTGGTTTGATCCTTGTTGATTATAAACTTGAATTTGGTGTGTTTAATGGCGAAGTGGTGTTAGGCGATGAATTTTCTCCTGATGGTTGTCGTTTGTGGGAAAAAGAGACCTTGAAAAAGATGGATAAAGATAGATTCCGCCAAGGCTTAGGTGGTGTGATTGAAGCTTATGAAGAAGTGGCTCATCGTATTGGTGTTCCTTTATAAATTCTATTATCAATTAGCCTGTCTATTTTTACGTTATAGCTAGCGTTGGTTGGCTATAACGTATATTATTTTGGCAATTCATCATGATAGGATAAATTGAGGACAAGATAGATGATGACACAGTTTGATGTTACTTTTTTCGTTTTATTAGGTATTGCCGCGTTATGTTATTTAACGCATAACAATACCGTAACATTTGCGATATTGTTGTTACTATTATTTAAACTTACTCCGCTAGCAACCTATTTTCCCTTTTTAAATCGTTATGGTATGACTATCGGCATTGTTGTTATTACTGCTGCAATGATGGTGCCATTAGCTAATGGCTCTATCAGCTATAAAGATATTTTACGTTCCTTTACGACTTGGCAATCGATATTAGCAGTTGTTGTGGGTATTTTAGTTTCATGGCTTGGAACGCGAGGTGTTTCTTTGATGGGCGCTAATCCGACTGTTATTAATGGCTTAATTATTGGTACATTAATTGGTGTCGCTTTTTTCAAAGGTATTGCTGTTGGGCCTTTGATTGCAGCTGGCATATTGTCATTAGTTATTGGTAAAGGCTAATCGAACATTGTAATGAATAAATTTTTTCGTCATCTAATTATTTTACAAGCTGATAATGCGGTTATCACGAAGCAACTTGATTATGTTGTTACTAATATATCAGGTGATTGGCTAACGGTTAGTTATGATCCGCTGTTCGCTTCTAGATATCAGAATCATTTTTTACCTAACCACGCTAAATCTTTATTAGGTCAAGAGTTTAAACACGCAATATTTGATGCTAGACTTGGCTTTAATTTAGATGCGTTTGCCATAGTGACAGGAACATTAATTGCTGAAAGCGTATTTATTTTAATCTTACCTGAAGAATTTTCAAATTGGCAAGATCAAGATAGTTTACGCTGGAGCGAACGACCAACCGCAATTCCTGTTCCTAATTTCATCGCTCACCTTAACTTGGTTATTCTAAAGCAAAAAAATCAATATCCTGACGATATTTGCCAGTTAGTTATTGATTCTACTCACACTGATGATTATCTTTTAAAGTTTATTGCTAGAAATAATTGGCATCATCATTCGCAATTAAAGTTTGATGATATAGCTGAGCAACAATCTATACTTGCTCAGCTTAAAAAGTTAAATAGCAAAATTATATTTATTAGCGCTAAGCGAGGTAGAGGAAAATCTGCTTTAGCGGGAATGTTTGCAAAATGTAATCAATGCTGGATAACCGCACCAAATAAAAATGCAGTAATGACATTGATGCACTTTGCACCTAAAAATGTGCAATTTTTTGCACCTGATGAGTTAATCATACAGTTACCTGCGTTATTTGATAAACCCGATTGGTTGATTATTGATGAAGCGGCGATGATACCACTTCCAATTATTGCTAAATTAATTGAAGGTTTTAAGCATGTGTTATTAACGAGTACTGTTGATGGTTATGAAGGCACAGGGCAAGGATTATTATTAAAGCTATTTACTCAATATCAGCACCCTAATGAAGTTCAATTCTTGTCATTAGTTAAGCCAATTCGTTGGCTTGAAAATGATCCCTTAGAGTATTTTACTGAGCAGTTAATTTTAGCAAATACACCAACTTTTACACTCACTGATGATTTAGACAATAACATCAGTGTGCGAATGATTAATCAACTTGAGTTGCTACAATCAGGGCAATTATTAACTGAGTTTTTTGGCTTATTAAAGTCGGCCCATTATCGTACTACATTGATTGATTTACGCCGCTTACTTGATGCTCGTAATATTTTGTTATATGGTGCTTGGTTAGCAAATCATCATATTATAGGTGTACTAATTGCAATTAAAGAGGGCGGCTTAGCGGAGCCTTTAATTGATCAAGTCTTAAAAGGTTACCGTCGGCCAAAAGGTAATTTAGTTGCTCAGTCATTAGTCGCTCATGGATCTGAGCCGCTCGCAGCTAAGCTGCACTCTATACGCATTAATCGCATAGCTGTAAATCAAGAATTACGTAGGCAAGGGATTGCAAGCGAACTATTAAATAGTTTAATCGAATCGGCAAAATTGAGTGGATGTGATTTTATTTCGGTGAGCTTTGCCTATTCGACTGAAATGTATCACATTTGGGCTAGCTTGGGCTTTACAATTGTTCATATAGGGACTCATAAAGAAGCGAGTAGTGGTAGCTATGCTGTGATGGCTATTTATCCTATCAGTTTAGACGGGGCTCAATTATGTGATACTATGCAAACTAAATTAGCTCGAAATTGGTATTGGCTAAGAAATATTATTGATGTTGATTTACCAATTATAGTTGATGATAATCAATCATTAAGTGATAAAGATAAATATGAGTTGTCTCTGTTTGCAGAAACATTATATGCTTATTCAGCGAGTTTTGCCGTACTTTATCGGCTCGCTAATTGGGTGAAGAAAAAACAGCCAGAATCAATGTCACTCTTACCTTTATTGCTTAATTTAGTTGACCAAAATTTTTGTGATAAGTCGGTTATTAAGCATTATCAGTTATCAGGTAAAAATGAATTATTGGTAAGGTTACGTAGGGAAATATTTGAGTTTATAACAATACAAGAGAATATTAATGAATAAAAAAAATAGTTTAGAGTATTTTATGTTGGGATGGAGTTTAATTCAGTTACCCGGCATTAGACGTTATGTCATTATGCCGATGTTAGCTAATATCGTTATTATGTCGCTATTGTTTTATTGGTTCTTCTCGGTTATTTCTTCCGTAATTGATTTTGGTTTAGATTATATTCCAAACTGGATGCAGTGGCTTAGTTATATTGCGACGTTTATTATATTTGTGATATTTGGTATTTTCTTTTGTTATTTTTTCAGTACCATCACCAATATTATTGCCGCGCCATTTAATGGTTTGCTTGCTGAACAAATTGAGGCTTATTTAACGGGAATACCCGCAGAAGATGACTCAATTATGAGTTTTATTAAAGATATACCGCGTATTATGGCGCGTGAGATGAAAAAATTAATCTATTATATTGTATGGTGTATCCCATTATTATTAACCTCATTTATTCCTTTATTTGGGCAGTTTGTTACCCCCATTTTGTGGTTCATATTTACCGCATGGATGATTAATATTCAATATGCTGATTATGCTTTTGATAACCATAAAGTCAGTTTTTACCAAATGCGTCAGTTATTGCAACAAGATAAGATCGATAATACTTGTTTTGGTATATTAGTTAGTTTTTTTACGATGATCCCAATCCTTAATTTAATTATTATGCCAGTTGCGGTTTGTGGCTCAACTGCAATGTGGGTTGATCGTTATCGTCACCAAATTTATTCGACTAGCAATGAAGTGGATTTCTTTCGATAATTTTATATTACTTATTGACGGTTAATAATAAAAAAACTCGCCAATTGGCGAGTTTTTTATTGATAAGAATATCCGATTAAATATCTTGTAATACTTTTTCAACACTCGCTTTAGCATCACCAAAGAGCATATAGCTGTTTTCTTTGAAGAAGAGTGGATTTTGTACTCCAGCATAACCCGTATTCATTGAGCGCTTAGAGATAATAACCGTTTTTGCTTTCCAAACTTCAAGAACTGGCATGCCTGCAATTGGACTGTTAGGATCTTCTTCTGCAGCTGGGTTTACGGTATCATTCGCGCCAATAACCCAAACAACATCGGTTTCTGGGAAATCTTCATTGATT
Organism: Orbaceae bacterium lpD04; assembly: GCA_036251935.1. Taxonomy (NCBI): domain Bacteria; kingdom Pseudomonadati; phylum Pseudomonadota; class Gammaproteobacteria; order Orbales; family Orbaceae; genus Orbus; species Orbus wheelerorum. The sequence goes on from CP133967.1 coordinate 1,231,278, forward strand.
TCATCCATCTCAAGTACGATATCATAAGGCACTTTTGCTTCAGCAAGTAATACGTTCATATGACCAGGTAAACGCCCTGCAACTGGGTGGATACCAAAACGTACTTCAATATCCATATCACGTAATTTTTCAGTAATATTACTAACTGCGCCTTGCGCCTGGGCAACAGCCATTCCATAACCAGGTACGATAATAACTGAGCGCGCTTCTTTTAAAACTTGAGCAACTTCAGGTGGCTGCATCTCGCGGTATTCACCCATATCTTCATCACTGCTACTTGCCGCGGCACCTTCATTACCAAAACCACCCGCAATAACACTAATAAATGAACGATTCATTGCTTTACACATGATGTAAGATAAAATCGCCCCTGATGACCCAACTAAAGCACCCGTTACAATAAGTAAATCGTTACTTAACATAAAGCCTGCAGCCGCAGCAGCCCAGCCTGAGTATGAGTTTAGCATTGAAATAACAACTGGCATATCAGCGCCACCAATTGAGGCAACTAAGTGTATACCAAATGCAAAGGCAATCAGTGTCATAATTGCTAAGCACATAAAGGCTATAAAGCCAGCTTCAAGGTGAACAAAGCCAATCATTAAAACAATAGAGACAACAATTGCAGCTAGGTTTAGGTAGTGTTTATTAGGTAACGTTAATGCTTTAGAACTAATACGGCCATTTAATTTACCAAAAGCGACGATTGATCCTGCAAAAGTTACCGCACCGATAAAGACGCCAATAAAGATTTCGACTAAATGAACAGTTAGATCGCTACCGGTGAATAACTCAATGTGTGGATCTAAAAAGCTGTTAAAGCCAACTAATACTGCCGCCATACCAACAAAACTATGTAGTAATGCGACGAGCTCTGGCATTTGGGTCATTTCTACTTTTTTGGCTAGATAAAGGCCAATTAGTGCACCAAGTATCATTGCAATAATGATCCAATGGAACCCACTTGTAATACTTGATACGGTTGCAACAAGCGCGATTGCCATCCCAATAATACCGTAAATATTACCTGATTTAGCTGACTCTTGTTTAGATAAACCTTGTAAACTAAAAATAAATAATAACGCTGCGATAACGTAAGCGGCTTGAATAATTCCCTGACTCAGCATGTTTATTCTCCTTTTCCTTTCTTGCCTTTGCTATCATTACCGCCACGCTGGAACATTTTAAGCATGCGATGAGTGACAAAGAATCCACCAAAAATATTGATACTCGCAATCAATATTGCAATAAAGGCAATAGTTGTAATTAAACCGCTACCACTGCCAACTTGTAATATTGCCCCGACTAAAATAATCCCTGATATAGCATTCGTTACTGACATCAGTGGAGTATGCAGTGAGTGACTTACATTCCAAACGACGTAGTAACCAACAACGCATGATAATGCAAATACCGTGAAATGGGATAAGAAGCTATCAGGAACAACGGATGCAAGCCAGAAGAATGCAATTAAAATTACTGCTAAAATGCTGTATTTTTTGCTTGCCGGCATTGGTTTCGGCTCTGGTTTTGCAATCATTTTTGCTGCTGGCTTTTGTTGCTGCGCCGATACTTTAATCGGGGGCGCGGGCCAAGTAATTTCTTGATCTTTAACAACTGTAACGCCACGAATAACGACATCTTCGAAATTAACATCGATTTGGCCATCTTTTTCTTTAGCAAGAAGTTTAAGCAAATTAACAATATTGGTACCATAAAGCTGTGAAGCTTGTGCTGGCATGCGGTTAGCTAAATCGGTATAACCAATAATTTTAACTTTGTTGTCGGTTTCGTATACTTCACCAGGGCGCGTTAGTTCACAGTTACCACCAGTAAGTGAGGCTAAGTCGACAATAACGCTACCGGGTTTCATTGATTCAACCATCTCTTTAGAGATTAATTTTGGCGCAGGTTTACCCGGAATTAATGCCGTTGTAATAATGATATCAACGTCTTTAGCTTGAGCTGCAAATAATGCCATTTCAGCTTCGATAAATGCCGCTGACATTTGTTTTGCATAACCATCACCTGAGCCAGCTTCTTCTTCAAAGTCTAGCTCTAAAAATTCAGCGCCCATACTATGAATTTGTTCAGCAACTTCAGGGCGAGTATCAAAAGCTCGCACAATAGCGCCAAGGCTTACCGCGGCGCCAATTGCGGCAAGTCCTGCAACACCTGCGCCAATAACCATAATTTTTGCAGGCGGAACTTTACCTGCAGCGGTAACTTGGCCGGTAAAGAATCGACCGAATTGATTAGCCGCTTCAATAACTGAGCGATAACCTGAAATATTTGACATTGAACTTAGTGCATCAAGTGATTGTGCTCTTGAGATCCGAGGCACGCAGTCCATTGCCATTACAGTTACATTTTTAGCTGCAAGTTTACCAAGAAGTTCTTGATGCTGTGCTGGATAAATATAACTGATTAAATTAGCGCCAGATTTAATTAATTCAACTTCTTCATCCATTGGGGCATGTAGTTTTAAGATTAAATCATTTTGCCAAATATCATGGGTATTTTGAATTGATGCTCCTGCATCAATAAAAGCCTGATCTGAAAAGTTAGCAGTTTGACCTGCGCCTTCTTCGACCGAAACGCTAAAACCTAGCTTTAGTAACTGACCCACGGTTTGCGGGGTCGCAGCTAATCGGCCTTCGTTTGGTAATCGTTCTTTTGGGATACCTATATGCATTGTTATAAGTCCTTATGTGTTAGTAATCAAATTATCGTTACTATTGTTTTCGTTGTGTAAAATACTGACGTCTAAATTTATCATGTAACCCGACTAAAATCTATTTATCAATGTTATATAATGTGACTATTATGATACAAATTTATTAATTAAGGTCAGTTATAAAAAACAATTATTTTGCTCAATTTAGCATAAATTTTTTTTTATCATTGACTATTTTTAGGTGTCACAAAAAATGGTGACGGCTAAGATGATTTAACAACCTAAATCGACTATAATTGATTTATTGTTAAGTTATTTTTTAATCAAAGTCTATTGAGAAGAGTATGAGAAATCTTGAATTAGAACAAATTATTAATAAATTTTTGCAAATATCTTTGTATAAAGATTTTTCACCAAATGGCCTGCAAGTTGAAGGTAAAAAAGAAATAAAAAAAATTATAACAGGCGTGACAGCTTGCCAATTATTACTTGATGAAGCGGTTAAAGAGAATGCGGATGCTATTTTAGTTCATCATGGTTATTTTTGGAAAAATGAACCTATGACGATAACGGGTATTAAAGCTAAGCGAATTCGAACGTTATTAACTCACAATATAAATCTATTTTCCTATCATTTACCTTTAGATGGCAATGATATATTAGGTAATAATGCGTTATTAGCTAAAAATTTGGGCATTGTTAGTGACGCGCGAAAAGATGTGACTGATTTATTATTTAAAGGTTCATTGCTTGAGCCTATTGCGGCAACTCAATTTAAAGTAAATATAGAACAAACACTGGGTCATAGAGTACTATTTTGCGGTGATAATGCGCCAAATATCATTAAGAGGGTTGCTTGGTGTAGTGGAGGTGGGCAAGATTATATCGAAGAAGCGGCTTTGCAAGGATTTGATGCCTTTTTTACCGGCGAAGTTTCAGAGCGCACGATCCACATTGCACGTGAATACGGTATAAATTTTTATGCCGCAGGTCACCACGCGACAGAGCGTTATGGTATTAAAGCATTGGGCCAATGGTTAGCTGAAAATTATGAACTTGACGTTAGATTTGTTGATATTGCAAACCCAGCTTAATTTTTTCACTAAAATGATATGTTACAACAAAAAAATAACGAAACACTGATTAATAAGCATTAACCCGATTAGTTATTAATAGGCAGCGCGCAAATAATAATCATATTTTGCTTTTCTTTTTCATTATTCGTGGTTGCCTCCCAGCGTTTAGGTAGATCATTGCTGTCATATAATTGCCCTGTACCAAAAGGATTTTGATAAATTTCAACTAAGTGCTCGGCATACTCTTTTTTATCGCAGTTTACAAACTCTTGAGTCACTTTGGATTGGTAAGTGACCGTTGTACCATCGATAGTTTGTGATAGAGCCGGTACATAATTAGTTACACGAGTATAAGTGCGAATTAACTGATTATAAGGATGAAATTTAACTGATTTTTTATCAATAAAGACATAACTTGTGGCAGTACCTAAATTGATTTTTGCTATAGGTAAATATTGCGATGGAATAGTGTTATTAAGCGTAGTTTCTTTGCTGACTTTGGTTGTATCGTTGGCCAGCGTTGCCGATGCAAAAATTGAGATAACAAGCCCAATAAGAGATATTGAAAGATAATTTGTTTTTTTCATTTTAGCTATTTCCACTAGACTGATTATTGTTATCTATTTGATTTTCATCTAACGTTGCACCATTATCTTTTTGTTCAATTTCAAATGATTTTTGTTCTTTGATTGCTTTTGCTTTACGTTCGATATCAAGTTCTTGATCAATGTATTTCATGTCAGGGTGAATAGAGTAAAGCAAGTCTCTATTCATATCACCTTGAATAGAGCAAACCAAATGAACTTGATTTTCATTAATAGGCTCTAAATAAAGCGATTTTTCTATAGTGTATAAACGAGGTACTATACCGTCAATAATATAGGGATTGGGTTGCCAACCGCTATTTTTTGCTAAATTGTCGTATAATTTAGGGTTAGCGACATAACTTGCAACGTTATACTGCTGCCATGGTAATTGTTTGAGTGATTGCCTGACACTGTCGACAGATCCATCGATAATAAAACCCCAATAATAATATTGACCTAAAAATGGTGTTTTGATAGCGATATTTTGGTAGGCGGTGATGGTTAATCCCCGATATAGAATTGGCTTTGTAAAGTAATTGGTATTACCTTCATTTTCAATAACGCTATTAACAGGAATATAAGCGATATCATCTTGAGTAACAAGATCGGTAATTTCGTTGAAATCATTGGCATTGGTCTTTAATTGATAAAAGAAACTGTTATCGCAATTAGTAAATGCATCAATAACACTTTGTATATTGCCATTATTGGCGAAAGTAGAGTGTGATATCAATGCAGAAAACATTAGCAGGGAAACTCTTTTAATCATGACAAAAACCTTCATTAAATTTCCATTATATTTAAACATAGTTTAGCTACGGCTTAAGCTAACGAGAATGTATATTATTTAGTAAAACAATACTGTAAGGTAATGTAAATGTCAATGTTCAGGCAATAAAGGGGGGCGGTCATTTACGTGAAATGAAAATAACTAAGTCACCATTTTCAAATTGAATTGTTATGTCTTCATTAATCGCATAATTACGCAGACTAGTTAGGCCGCCTAATTGCAAATCAGTATTATTTAATGGATATTTAAAGCCAGTGATGGTTAAATTACTCACTTTTGATAAAGGAATTAGCGATATTGTTTTGCCTTTCATTTGATGTAAAACGGTTTTGCTTTTAGCAAAGAAAAAATAGCAATAGTTATCATAAAATGTCAGGTCGTAATGCATATAATATTGCATAGCGACAGATAAGTTACCTAAAAAATGGTCACTAGCATGACCGGATGCCCCATAGATATCAAATGCTTTGATCCCCTTACTGGCTAGAAATAAGATTGATTTTTCAAAATCAGTTTTATTCTGATCTGGTGTATGAATAATTTCAATGGTTTTATTGATTGGTTGATGGCCTAAACTATCAAGATCGCCAATTATAAAATGAGGAATTATGTCAGTTTGCTGTAAATAGTTATGATAAGCACCATCAGTACAGGCAATATAACGATATTGCGTCAGGTCGGTTGGATAACGTTGAGGAGGCTCGCCATTTACAAAAAGTAGTACTTTTTCCATTCTTGCTGTTTATCCGTTATTTTATAGTGAAATAGTATAGGCCATAATAATGGCATCTTCATTGCCTTGTGCGGTAGGGTAATAATTTTTTCTAATCGTTATTTCGTTAAATCCCATTTGCTGATAAAGCGCAATTGCCGCTTGATTTGAAGCTCTTACTTCTAACCATAATGTATGAATATTTTGCTGCTCAAGTTCGTTAATTAATTGTGTTAACAACGTAGAGCCTAAACCTTGTTTTTGAAAATCAGGATGAATGGCGATATTAAATAGCGTTGCTTCATCAATAACGACTTGGCAAATCAAAAAGCCGACTAGCTGATTATTTTGGCTGATTTTTTTATTTAGATAACGATCGCCTTGATTAGAGGTAAACGTCGCCTTACTCCAAGGAATAGGGTGGCAAAGCAATTCCACTTGATAAGCTTCATTTAAGTCGTTATTAGTGAGCGTTGAAATAGTTTTCATATTGACAAAGAGTGCGCCACAATTGGCGTTTTAAATTGGGTGATTGGGCTAACTCAGATAGCGTGGTTGTTTCAATTATCGCTTTATCATTAAGCGTGTGTGCACTTTTCCAGCTATCAGGAATGTTTTCATTAATAAACCAAATTACATGATTCAATTGATTAAGTGGCATAAATAATTGGGCCGGCGATAAAATCAAACAGTCTTCTTTTTTAACATTGATTGCTTTTAAAATATCATAAAAAATTTTATCGTCAGGCGCCGATTGGCTAACAATAATAAGCCGAATATTATTTGCAATATTTATCGATGCTTCCCCTTTCATTACGGTGGGCTTACGTAATATATACTGGGTAATACCGAGCTGATTAAGATACCAATCTTGATTGTTCATAGGGTTTTATTAGTGATTATTGAAAGTTAATTGTATAATCTCTCCAATTTTTTTAAAAGGTTTTTATTTGAGGTCAAACAAATGTCGGTATTAACACCATCAAGTCAAGTTCTACAGCGTCATGAAGCTCTATTTTCAGGAAAACACCTATTAGTTGCTGGTGATTTACATGATGATTATGTATTACAGCTCAATACCGCCGATACCAAAGTGCACTGTAGCCAATTTCATATTTACTCAAATTTACAGGCTCGTTGTAAAAAATCTCATATTGAATTTGGATTATTACCAACCGAATCTTGCTATGAAAATCGTGATACATTGATTTATTATTGGCCTAAAAATAAGTTAGAAGCCCAGTTCCAATTAGCCTGTTTATTAAATAATTTGGCTAAAGGTTGTGATATTTTCATTATTGGCGAAAATACCACTGGGGTAAGAAGCGCTGAAAAATTATTAAGTGAATTTGGTTCAATTCAAAAAATTGATACTGCAAGGCGTTGTAGCCTTTATCATTTTCATGCAGAGAGTCGCTTGGCATTTGAACTTGATGAGTGGTGGTCTCAATATGATCTACAACTTGATGATATGACGTTACTCGTTTCAACGTTACCCAGCGTATTTAGCTATAAAACATTAGATGCAGGGAGTGATTTGCTATTAAATGCACTCGCTCAGCAAACGGATTTAATTAAAGGCAGAGTACTTGATATTGGTTGTGGCTGTGGTGTGTTATCTCTTTTTGCTGCAAAAATTAACCCGGCCATTGAATTGATCTCAACTGATGTAAGTGCGCCAGCGCTATTTGCAACATCAAAAAACCTAAAAGACAACCTTATTAATGCTGATGTTATTGCTAGTGATGTGTTTTCTAATGTTGAAGGTCGATTTGATTTAATTATATCAAATCCGCCATTTCATGATGGTAAAGAAACGAATTATAATGCTGCGGAAACGTTGATTAGAGAGAGCAAAAATCATCTTAAAATAAATGGCAAACTTTGTATTGTTGCAAATTCGTTTTTACCATATCCTAAATTACTTGCTGAGCAGTTTAAACATGTTGATGTTATTGCTCATACGACTAAATTTAAAGTCTATTTGGCTTCGTAAATTTATGCTCATAAATAAAAAGCACTAAAGTCTTGTTATAATATAAGCTAATCACAGTTGGCATGTTGTTTTATAAATTGATGCAGTTTGATTGCTTGACTTGATAATTGGTGCTCTTTTTTCTTTATTAAATAAACCGCTCTTTTTAGCGACAGATCTTTGAACGGTATAATTGTGATACTGTCATGTTCAAATTGAAATAGCGTTAAGCCTGTTGTAATACTTATCCCTTGACCTGCTGCAACTAATCCCATCATCGTTGTAAGTTGCCTTACTTCAAGCACATAGCGGATATTATAAAGTTGCGTAAGTTGGTCGGTGAATAAGCGAATACTTGTTCCATTAGAGAAAGCAATAAATTTTTCCTCTTCCAAATCTTTTAGTTCAACTTGTTTTTTTTGGGTAAGTGGATGGTTTTTAGGGCAAATTAGATAAAAATCATCAGAAAAAAGCAATTCTGCTTGAATCTCTTTTAATGATGGCGTTCCGGCGGTAACTGCAATATCTGCAGTGTTATTAACGATTGCTTGTAAACATCTATCCCATTGAGTGTCGATGATATTAATTCGAATATGTGGATTTTCTGCACTAAATTTTGTAATCAATCGTGGTAGCCATTGTACAGCAAGAGAGGGCAGTACAGCTAACGTTACGCTGCCTTCTTCTCCTTGCGAATAAAGTTTAATTTCTTCAGTAATATTTTGGTAATGATGAGTAAATCGGTTGGCAAGCTCAACAAAATGTAAACCATTTGCGTTTAATTGAACTTTTCTAGTATCACGGTCAAATAAGCGGTAACCGACTTCTTGTTCTAATGATGCGATTAATGCACTAAATGCCGGTTGTGATAAACAAACTATTTCAGATGCTCTCGTAAAGTTTCCAGCTTCAGCCAATGCCAAAAATGCTCGCATTTGGCGGATGGAAATATTCATCATTTACTCCTCAATATAAAGTTTTTAGATCTAGGGTAAGTCATAGGAATAGAGCAACTTTACCATACTTCGAATATTTTGAATTCAATAACAAATTTGATTTTTAATTTTTGTGATCAGGGTTGAGGAAAATTGTTTTAGATATTTTTAATGAAGTTAATTGTCTGATAATTAACATATTATTAATTTAATGGTTATTTCAAATTTGAATAGTTTGATTTGAATAACCAATTAATTGTATTTCATTTGAAATCTCAATTAGATTATTTGTTTTTCAAGTAATTATCAGCGTGTTTTTACTTAATATGGAGGCTAATAGATAAATTATAAAAAGGAGAATGCTATGTTAGCTCTTATTGGGGTTTTGACGATTGCAGTATTACTTTATTGCATTATGTCAAAGCGTATGTCGCCGATTGTGGCGCTCATTATTATTCCAACTATCGGCGCTTTAGTTGCTGGATACGGACTGGAAACACCAAAATATATCGTATCTGGGATCACAAAGCTTGCACCAATGGCAGCAATGTTTGTATTTGCAATTACATTTTTTGGTGTAGTTACTGATGCGGGAATGTTTGATCCCATCATCAAACGCATTTTGCGATTTGTTGGTATTAATCCTATCCGAATTATTATTGGAACCGGTATATTAGCGTTGATTGCCCATCTTGATGGTAATGGCGCGGTAACATTTTTAATTACTATTCCAACGATGTTACCGCTATTTGATAAGCTGGGAATGGATAAGCGTATGCTTATTGGTATTACGGCATTAAGTGCGGGCGTTAATTTTTTACCTTGGACTGGCCCTATGATTAGGGCGGCTAGTGCGCTAAATATTACAACTCATGATCTTTTTATTCCTCTTATCCCCGCACAAATTGTAGGCTTAGCATTTATGATTTTTATGGGATATTACTGGGGTAAAAAAGAACAAAAGCGTTTAGGCTTAAATACCAATATAACCGCCTTAATGTTTGCTAAAGGTGAGTCATTGGTACATGAAAAAGCATTAACAGATGAAGAAAAAAAACTTCGTCGGCCACATCTATTTTGGGTAAATATTTTATTAGTTATCGCAGTGCTTAGTACGATGGTATTTACCCGAATTTCCCCAACTGTTGCGTTTATGATTGCACTTACTTTGGCATTAATGATTAATTATCCTAATGTTAAAATGCAATCAGAGCGAATTAATGCTCATGCTAAAGCAGCGCTTATGATGGCAAGTATATTATTTGCTGCAGGTGCCTTTACTGGAATAATGGGTGGCTCAGGCATGTTAAAAGCTATGTCAGAAGCCGCAGTGCAATTTGTCCCTGAACATTTCGCAAGTCACGTTCCTTTTATTATCGGATTAATTTCAATGCCATTAAGCCTGGTTTTTGACCCTGACTCTTATTACTTTGGCATTATGCCTGTTGTTGCTCATACCGTTGATATGTTAGGTGTGCCGTCTATTCAAGTTGCTCAAGCCTCTATTATGGGACAAATGACGACAGGCTTTCCTGTTAGCCCTTTAACTCCGGCCACATTTTTACTGGTGAGTTTAGCTGGGGTTGATTTAGCTGATCATCAAAAATTTAGCATTCCTATTTTGTGGCTTGCTAGCATTATTATGACTTTTGCATGTGTTGCAACGGGTGTTTTTCCAATATAAAAATCATTATTTTAGAGGCATTTTATTATGAAAAAAATAAGAATTGGTTGTGGTGCTGGTTACGGTGGAGACAGAATAGAGCCGGCGGTCGAATTAGCGCAAAAAGGCGATATTGATTATTTAATTTTTGAGTGCTTAGCTGAAAGAACGATTGCGATCGGTCAAAAGCAAAAAAAACAAAATCCACAATCAGGTTTTAATGAATTTTTAGCTGCTCGAATGAAAGCGGTATTACCGATTTGTGCAGAAAAGAAAATTAAAATTGTAACAAATATGGGATCGGCAAATCCTAAGGCCGCGGCAGAACTAACTCGTGATATAGCTAAAGAATTAGGATTATCTCACCTAAAAATTGCGATTGTTGAAGGTGATGACGTTTATGATATTGTTGTTAATAATGACTTAAAATTAGATGAGATGGGCACTACTATTTCATTATCAGGAAAAAATATCATTTCTGCCAATGCTTACTTAGGGGCCGAGGCATTAGCTAAAGCACTTGAAAATGGCGCAGATATCGTTATCGCAGGGCGAGCGGCTGATCCCTCATTATTTTTATCAACCATGATGTTTGAATTTGGTTGGCAAAATGATGACTGGGATAAACTTGGTAAAGGGACGGCAATTGGGCATTTGCTTGAATGCGCTGGCCAAATAACGGGGGGGTATTTTGCCGATCCTAAATACCGTGATGTGCCTAACTTAGCAAAGCTCGGTTTTCCCATTGCTGAAGTAACGCAAGAGGGTGATGCGGTTATTACAAAAGTTTTAGATGCTGGTGGATATGTGACTGTTGATACGTGTAAGCAACAATTACTTTATGAAATACACAAGCCAGATAGCTATATTACGCCTGATGTTGTTGCTGATTTCAGCGGTATAACATTTAAGCAAATTGGGAAAGATTGTGTTGAAGTAAGTGGTGCGAGTGGTAAACCTAGAACCAGCACATTAAAAGTCTCGGTTGGATATAGTGATGGTTTTATTGGTGAGGGTGAAATGAGTTATGCAGGTCCTGGCGCAGTAGAGCGAGCAAAGCTTGCATTAGATATTGTTAAAGAAAGGCTAAATATTTGTCATATCTTGCCGCAAGAAATTCGTTTTGACTTAATTGGTATCAATTCATTACATGGCGAACGACTTTCCAAAGATAGTGCTCCTTATGAGGTTAGAGCCCGCGTTGCGGCAAGATTCGCAAGTAAAAATGAGGCTACTTTTATTGGTAATGAAGTTGAAACGCTTTACACGAATGGCCCTGCTGGTGGCGGTGGTGCCTTTAAGTCAGTTAAAGAAGTTGTTGCGATGGATTCAACTTTACTTGATCGTAATTTAGTCAAAACTAATATTAGTTATTTGGAGGTATAAAAATGAAACTTCGTGAAATTGCACATTCTCGTACTGGCGATAAAGGTAATATCTCTAATATTTCTGTTATTGCCTATGATATCGATGATTATGAAACAATAAAGAAGTCAATAACAGCTGAAAAAGTTAAAATGTATTTTGCCGATATTGTAAAAGGTGAAGTGATCCGTTATGAACTACCTAACTTAGGTGCATTAAATTTTGTGATGCACAGTGCTTTAGGTGGCGGGGTTACACGGACATTGAGCCATGATATGCATGGTAAAGGACTGAGCGCTGCTTTGATGAATATGGATATTTAAAATTAATGCTTTATGATCCATATATAATGCCAGCCCGTTTATGCGGGCTTTTTTTATGAGAAAAAAGTTGACAAATTATTCTTGAAAAGGTATAAAAACCGCGCCTAATAAACTTTTTTCACTTTATCTAAAACGTATATCCGATAAAGGTGTTTGAAAGAAGTAAATAGAAATAGGTATTTGAGTTTAATTTATAGGAGCTATATGAATACTCAATCCGGTCCCCCCAGTTTAACGGGGATATACTTTTATACTATTGATTGTCGGTTAACGAATCTGTCTAATTAATTTTACGGTTCACAACCGATAATGAATAAAATCGGTTCATGGTGAACGATATGCAATTTTTTATTACTAACAGCTATCACACTTGCTTCATTCCTCAGTGTATTAAACCTTGTTTAATATCAAATACATTATTCCTTTCTGATAAATATTTAGAACCACCCAGTTATTTCTAACCTATATCGTTAATTCACTCGTATGCGTGTTTTGATTGAGTAAAGTGATTTTACTTAATTCACGTTATATTTTGTATTATCAAATTATTAGCTAAATTTATTTGGTCTATGAAATTAATTTTATGCTTGCCATTTGGACGGTTAACTGTCGTCTTAAATTAGCTAAGTAATTTGTTATTTAGATAGTTAAATAGCAAAATTATATAAATTTTAGGTATAAGTTATGAAACAAACAGTTACAGCAAAAAAAACAAATATTCAGCTAAAAGCGATTCAAGAGGCTAAATATTCTCTTGAGGCAACCATTTCAAATTTTCAGTCTAATTTATCCGGCTTAACAGTAAGTGATAGTAAGGCTAGACTAGAAACTTATGGTAAAAATGTGGTTGCAAGAGAAAGAGTTCCTTCGGCATTTGTACAGCTTTTATTGGCATTTAAAAATCCATTTATTTTTGTATTATTGGTATTAGCTGGCGTTAGTTTTTTTACTGATTATTGGATGCCATTACAAGACGGTGAACCAACAGACATTACGGCAATTGTCATTATTTTAGTTATGGTATCACTAAGTGGATTACTCCGTTTTTGGCAAGAATACCGGTCTAATAAAGCTGCAGAAGCACTAAAATCGATGATAAAAACCACCGCGACTGTATTACGTCGGCAACATAAAGATACTATGCCAGAAACCATGGAAGTATTGTTAGAAGATGTTGTTCCCGGTGATATTATCTTTTTATCTGCTGGCGATATGATCCCAGCTGACGTTCGTTTAATTGAATCAAGAGATTTATTTGTTAGTCAGGCGGTGTTAACCGGAGAGTCAATTCCTATTGAAAAATATGACACATTAGGATCGGTATTACAAAAAAGTGAAAATTTGCAAACTAATGATTCACAGCCGACTAATGTATTAGATATGGATAATATCTGTTTTATGGGAACGAATATTGTCAGCGGCACAGCAAAAGCGATTGTTGTTGCAACAGGAACTGACACTTATTTTGGCTCGTTAGCTAAGTCAATTATTGGTACTCGTGCACAAACTGCATTTGATAAAGGTGTAAATAGCGTGAGTTGGCTGCTTATTCGCTTTATGCTAATTATGGTGCCGATTGTATTTATGATTAATGGATTAACTAAAGGCGACTGGGGTGAAGCTGCACTATTTTCATTAGCTGTTGCAGTAGGGCTTACACCTGAAATGCTGCCGATGATTGTTAGCGCCAATTTAGCTAAAGGCGCCGTAAATATGGCAAAGCGTAAAGTTGTGGTTAAACGGTTAAACGCTATTCAAAATTTTGGCGCAATGGATGTACTTTGTACAGATAAAACCGGAACATTAACGCAAGATAAAATTATTTTAGAGCAGCATTTAGATATTTTCGGGCAGATAGATCCGTCTGTATTAAAACTGGCTTGGGTAAATAGCTATTATCAAAGCGGAATGAAAAATTTAATGGATAAGGCAATCATTCATTTTGCGGAAGAGAAAGCGAATGTTAAAAAATTAGGATTAGGTCAATATACTAAAATTGATGAGCTTCCTTTTGATTTTGTGCGTCGGCGTTTATCGGTTTTCGTACAAAATGGCAACGATAATCACTTAATGATTTGCAAAGGTGCAGTAGAAGAGATGTTATCTATTGCAAGTCACGTGTATGAGAATGGTGAATATCTCCCTTTAACTCAAGATAGAAAGCAAGATTTGATTGATTTAGCTTATCAATATAATGCTGATGGTTTTAGGGTGTTAGCCGTTGGATTAAAAAATATTCCAGCTAATGAAACTAAAAATCAATATAGTGTTGCTGATGAAAACTCATTAGCTATTCGGGGATTTTTAACCTTTTTAGATCCACCTAAAGACAGTGCTAAAGATGCAATTGCCGCTTTACGTGAACATGGCGTACTTGTTAAAGTTTTAACGGGTGATAATGAAATTATTACCACTAAAATCTGCCGCGAAGTAGGGCTAGAACCCGGACAACCGTTGCTTGGTAATCAAATCGAGACGATGGAAGATGACGAACTAAAAGCGCGTATTGAGCAACAAACTATTTTTGCTAAACTAACGCCGTTACAAAAATCGAGAATTATTCGGTTATTACAAGAAAATGGCCATACCGTTGGTTTTTTAGGCGATGGTATTAATGATGCACCAGCATTAAGAGATTCTGATGTGGGTATTTCTGTTGATACGGCGACTGATATTGCTAAGGAATCAGCGGATATCATTTTACTTGAAAAAAGCTTAATGGTACTTGAGGAAGGCGTTATTGGTGGCCGAGAAACCTTTGGTAATATTATGAAATACCTTAATATGACGGCAAGTTCTAATTTCGGTAATGTATTTTCCGTACTTGTTGCAAGTGCATTTATTCCATTTTTGCCTATGCTTGCTATTCATTTATTGATCCAAAACTTACTGTATGATATTTCGCAGCTTTCTTTACCGTGGGATAAAATGGATGATGAATTTTTGCAAAAACCAAGAAAATGGGATGCGCCAAACATTGGCAGATTTATGATTTGGATTGGACCAACATCATCAATCTTTGATATTACGACCTATATATTAATGTGGTTTGTATTTAGTGCCAATAATATTGCCATGGAATCATTATTTCATTCTGGCTGGTTTGTTGAAGGTTTATTATCACAAACATTGGTTGTCCATATGCTCAGAACGCAGAAAATACCGTTTATCCAAAGTACGGCTGCATTTCCTGTAATTGCAATGACAATCTTAATCATGGCTATTGGTATTTATATTCCTTTTTCACCATTAGGTAATATGATTGGTTTAGTTCCTTTACCTTGGTCTTATTTCCCTTGGCTGGCGGGAACATTAATTTGTTACTGTATTGTTGCCCAATTGATGAAAACTATTTATATCAAACGCTTTGGACAGTGGTTTTAATTCCTAAAGATAAACGAATACAGCTTGTTAAATATTTTTTATTGTTAGCAAGTTGTATTATTCGACTAGATTTATAAATAGTAATTGATAAAGGGACATGAAATTTATATGGAAGTAATCGATGCTAAAAATAATCGTTATGCATTTTTGTAACATGTTGCTTAAAATGAATTTTTATTTAATTGGTAAGGAGAAAAAAATGAAGACTCCACACAAAAATTTAATTAAATTAATAAAAGATAAGAAAGAGAGAAAGTATTATTCGCCGTTATTTAATCCGTCAAAATAACAATATCAACGTTTCTAACTTTTAACTCATATAAAAATACCACAAAATGTGGTATTTTTATATGAGAAATATGATTAGTCTGATACGTTAGTTAATACGTGTTCAATCTTTGCAACAACTTGAAACTGTGTTGAGCTATTCTTTTTAATTAAGTGATTTGCAAAGGTTGCATTATCATTAATCAGGTGGTAACCATCTTCAATAGGATCGTATTGTATACGCTTAATCAATAATTTATCATTCAAAAGAATAATATATATTCCAGTTAAAACTCTAGTTAGCTCATTTTTACCTAAGCTAATAATCGCGACATCACCGGATTTTATTGTATTTGCCATATTATTATACGGAATTTGTACAATCGCTAGATTATCATTTACTAAACCTGAACGAGATAACCAGTCTCGACTGATCACCCACTCGGTAATAATTTTTTCCTTCGGTGGAGATAATAATACATTTTCATTATAAAATTCTAACAAACGATTAAACTCTATCTCGGGAAGCGTTATAACAATGTTTTTGGTATCTTTAGGTAACAAATTTGCATTAGACAAAAAAGGATCGCTTCCCGTTGCTAACCAAGCAACAGAAACTTTTCCTACATCAGCCATCGTTAGCAAATTTTGTAGGGTCGGTTCTGATTCTTCTCTAATATATTTTCTAATAGCGCTCTCTGATAAGCGACATTTTTTAGAAAAACTTAATAGAGAATCATCTCCGATAATATATTTTAGCCGTTTGGCAAAGGTAGAATAATTCTGTTTCATAAGCTTTCTTTGCCTTAAAAATTATTTAAAAACAAAAAAGTTTTTGTCGTTATCGTTAACAGTAGAGGTTATCTATTCTCTATGCCCGCAATCATGCCATAAGCCTTTTTAAAAGTAAAGATAAATAAGGCTTAGGCTAAGCTTTCAATAGAAATTTTTACTATTATAGAAATTAATTTTCTTTTCTTAAGATAATGAGAATTGATGCTTAATTATACAACACTATATTTTATCATTACGGCATTGTAAACAGATATGTTATAAAATCTTTATAAGAAACATAGAGTCACTTAATAACCCAAACAGCATTAACATTTCTGGCATTCTATCGATATATAGATAATTTTTATACAAATCACTGCTTAGTTTTTAACTCAGTTAATCCTATATAAAGTTCTTATCTATTTAATATAAAAATAGTCACTATCCTTTGTTTGCACTTTATTTGTAGTAAGTCGGTTGAGAAAATTTTAATTAAGAGGATTATTTCAATGATTTCACGCGTATATTATTGAATATAATCAATTTATTTACCGGATAATCTTTTTGCTAAGTGTAATTTGATGTAAATCAAATCACAGTTAATCGTTAAAATATTTATAAAAAACTGTGAGCTAGTTCGTCAAAATCTATATTATTTGCTTGCTTTCATTTGCAATCTATGAGGTAATAACAGTGGATTTATAACACAGAATAAACTTTGTTGTAGCATTAAGATTTAAAATGTAATTTTTAGCTGTTTGTTTTTTTATTTATTACGTTTCTAATGTTTTTTACTTAGTTGGCTGATGTTGTAGTCTTTAAAGCAAGCCAATAGGCAGGAAATTAATTTTAGCAGGAAATTCATAATGACTAAGAAAACAGGCCAAGTTAAATGGTTCAATGAAAGTAAAGGGTTCGGTTTTATCACTCCAACAGATGGTAGCAAAGATGTATTTGTTCACTTTTCTGCAATCAGTGGAGATGGATTTAAGACTTTAGCTGAAGGGCAAAAAGTTGAGTTCTCTATTCAAGATAGTCCTCGTGGACCAGCAGCAGCTGAAGTCGTTTTACTATAACGAATTTATTTTGATAAAAATCCGCAACAATGCGGGTTTTTTTTTGCCTCAAATAAATGTAAACTATTTGTATTATTTATTGTGTACATCATAAGGTGTTGTACTGATGGTTTATCTCTTTTTTGTCACTATTATTTGGTCATTTTCATTTAGTTTAATTGGTGTTTACTTGAGTGGGACCGTTGATAGTTGGTTTGCGGTTGTCGCTCGTATATTGCTCGCTTTTTTAGTTTTTATTCCTTTTCTCCGTTTTCGAATCTTCACATCAAAGCAAAAAATGCTATTAATGTCAGTTGGCGCTTCACAACTGGGAATAATGTATATTTTTTATTATCATGCATTTAATTATATTTCAGTACCTGAATTGTTGCTTT
Organism: Orbaceae bacterium lpD04; assembly: GCA_036251935.1. Classification (NCBI taxonomy): domain Bacteria; kingdom Pseudomonadati; phylum Pseudomonadota; class Gammaproteobacteria; order Orbales; family Orbaceae; genus Orbus; species Orbus wheelerorum. Next base: position 1,249,256 of record CP133967.1, read on the forward strand.
TTACCATTTTTACGCCGATCTATATCACTCTTTTATATGATATTTTACAAAGGCATCCCATCCGATGGCGCTATTTATTGATTGCGATATTAGCGGTAATAGGTACTGCTATAATTCGATATGATCATATCTCAACTAATTTCACAATTGGATTTTTATTAATTCAGGGAGCGAATATTGCTTTTGCTATTGGTCAAGTTGGCTATAAGCGTATAATAGAATTATACCACTTACCCCAACATTATTCATTTGCTTGGGTATATATGGGCGCTGCAATTATTTCGATGATATGTTGGCTTATATTTGGTAATGTACATATGCTGCCGACAACACCCATTCAATGGCTTATTATTATTTGGCTCGGTGTTGTTGCCTCAGGATTATGTTATTTTTTATGGAACTATGGTGCAACTAAGGTCGATTCAGGCACCTTAGCAATAATGAATAATATGGTGATCCCTGTTGGAATTTTACTTAATGTAGTAATATGGCATCAACAAATTGAGTGGGGGCGCTTTATTATTGGCTCTGCTATTATTATTTTGTCGCTTGTGATCCATCAAAAATGGTTAATGCGGTTTTAAGTGTAAAAAAAAGCCATCTAAAATTAGATGGCGGATACTAAAATGAAAAAAATATAATGCAGTGGCACATATTAAGACAGGCGAATGATCAAGAAGTTCCTAAAAAAATGATTTTTTTTAAAAATAATTTTAATTATATGATTTTATTTAAGTAAACTATAATAATGATATGTAACTATTATGACAGCAAAAAATGTTTATCCTGCCAATGGATAACAAAGCCTTATGGCGAGCAAATAAATGATAAGCAAACTCAGTTATCTCATCAATTATTTCCCCATCATCCTAAAATTATTTTTGAGCCAGTAACAAGCTCAGAATCGGCTTTTCGCAATAAAGCGAAAATGGCCGTGCTTGGTACGGTAGAAAAGCCAATCTTAGGTATTATGACTAACGGCGAGCCGATTGATTTATGTGATTGCCCTTTATACTCAACATTGATGTGTGATACGCTTTATAATGTTCGAGAGCTAATTAAAAAGTTAGCATTAGTTCCATATAATATAAGAAAGAAAAAAGGCGAAATTAAATTTGTTATTTTAACCCAAGCAGATGATAAGTTTATGCTAAGATTGGTGTTACGTTCAGATAAAGATCATAATAAAATAGCGAATGCGATTGAATATATACAACAAACGATTCCACAAATTACGGTTGTATCAATTAATATTCAACCGGATCACGCGGCTATCATTGAAGGCTCCCAAGAATTTATCTTAACAAAACAAAACCAGTTACCAATTACGTTAAATAATGTGCCGCTATTTATGTTAAAAGGTAGTTTTTTTCAGACTAATACTCACGTTGCAAGTCAACTATATGCAACCGCTCAAAAATGGTTGGAACCATTTTCCATTAATATTATTTGGGATCTCTTTTGTGGCGTGGGTGGCTTTGGGCTCCATTGTGTTGATAAAAATAGAGAACTAGTTGGGATTGAAATTAATCCTGGGGCGATTAAATGCGCTGAACTATCGGCTAAGTTAATGGGCTATGATAAAATTCGTTTCCAGTCATTAGATGCTAATAAGTTTGCACTTTCTAAGCCGGAATCAAAGCCTGATGTTATTTTAGTTAATCCACCGCGTCGAGGGTTAGGTAACATGCTGGCTAATTATCTACAAAGCGTGTTACCAAAATATATTTTATATTCTAGTTGTAATTTAGATAGCTTAGTGATTGATTTAACTTATTTAAATAACTATCAAATTGAAATGGTACAGTTGTTTGATATGTTTCCCCATACTGATCATATGGAAGTGTTGGTGATGTTAAAGCGCATTGATTAAAAGAGATAAATAATATGCAAACAATTGGATTAATTGGCGGTATGAGCTGGGAAAGTTCGGTTACCTATTATCAGGTTATTAATCAGATTATTAAGCAAGAACTAGGCGGATTACATTCGGCAAAATGCATCTTATATAGTGTCGATTTTCACCAAATAGAACAATGCCAAGCAAGTGGTGATTGGGACAAAAGTGCAGAAATTTTATCTGATGCGGCATTAAAGCTACAAAATGCTGGAGCTGATTTTATTGTTATTTGCACAAATACAATGCATAAAGTTGCAACTAATATTCAAGCCAATATTACGATCCCAATTATACATATTGCCAAAGCGACAACGTTAGCGTTGAAAAATAAACAGCTTAATAAGATTGCGCTGTTAGGTACTAAGTATACCATGGAGCAAGATTTCTATAAAAAAATCATTATCGATAATGGTATCGATGTCATTATTCCTGAAAAAGACGAGAGAGAGATTATCAATAATATCATCTTTGATGAATTATGTTTGGGGTCAATTAACCTTAAATCAAAGAATATTTTATTAAATATGATTGATAAACTGGCTTTTGCAGGGGCACAAGGTATTATTTTAGGTTGTACAGAAATCGGTTTACTTATTGATCAAAGTGATACGCAATTTCCATTATTTGATACTACGCTTATTCATGCAAGTTACGCAGCTTATTATGCGCTTGGGATCGAATCATATAAAAAATTATAGTATAAGGTGTGGTAACAAGCATATAAGTTTATGGTATGATGGCCAAAGTTAGTTGCATAGTATTATGGAGGTTATTTTGATTCCTGATGTATCAAAAGCATTACTTTGGCTTGAAAAACATTACACAATTTTAGAAGGTATACAGCGAGGGCTTGAACGGGAAACACTACGAATATTGCCTGATGGTACACTATCTAAAACGCCATTTCCAACTGAGATTGGCCGCGCATTAACACATCCATGGATCACAACCGACTTTGCTGAATCAATGCTTGAGTTTATTACACCTGTTAATACCAATATTGATTATATGTTAACATTTCTTCGTGACTTACATCGTTATGCTAATGTCAATATCAACAATGAGCTAATGTGGCCATTAAGTATGCCTTGTTTTGTTGCTAAGGAAGCGGATATTATTTTGGCTCAATATGGTTCATCAAATGAAGGGTTATTTAAAACTCTTTACCGTGAAGGGCTTAAAAATCGTTACGGTGCTATGATGCAAACGATTTCAGGTGTGCATTATAATTTTTCGTTGCCAATGGCATTTTGGCAAGCAAGAGATGGTATTAAAAACGCCGAAGAAGGTGCAGATATTATTTCTGAAGGCTATCTTAGAATTACCCGTAATTACTATCGTTTTGGTTGGGTTATTCCATATCTATTTGGTGCATCACCATCTGTTTGTGGTTCATTTATTAAAGATCCAGAAAAGCTTAAAGAATTTAATAAACAAACTAATGGGAGTTGCTACTTACCCTATGCAACGTCATTACGTTTAAGTGATATTGGTTATACCAATAATGCGCAAAAACAGTTAGGAATTACCTTTAACAAGTTAGATACTTATGTTGAGGGAATAAGAAAGGCGACTCACACCAAATCTACTGAATTTAGTCAACTTGGTATCAAAGTTGATGGTAAATATCGTCAAATAAATGATAATATCTTACAAATTGAAAATGAATTTTATGCGCCAATTAGACCAAAACGGGTGCCCAAAAAAGATGAAACGCCATCAGCAGCATTGTTGCGTGGGGGGATCGAATATATTGAAGTGAGATCACTTGATATTAATCCATTCTCGCCAATTGGTATTACGGAAGAACAAATTCGCTTCGTCGATCTATTTTTGATTTGGTGTGCGCTTGCTCCAGCCCCTGAAATGAGTAGTGAAGAGCTACAATGCAGTAAGGTTAATTGGAATCGTGTTATTATGGAAGGGCGAAAACCAGGCCAAATAATTAGTATGGGCTGTGAAAGTTACCAGCAGCCTTTAGCCAAAGTTGGTCATGATTTATTTAGCGACTTACTTAGAGTCGCTGATGTGCTTGATCACAATGATCCTCAGAAACGTTATCGTAAAGTGTGTGAACGATTAGATACAATGTTTGATAATCCAGAGTTAACACTTTCAGCTAGAACTTTACAAGCCATTAGCGATATGGGAACATCAACATTTGGCCTTGCACTTGCCAAACAATACAAGCAGCAGCTTAATGCTGAGCCTTTACAAGTACTAACGGAAAGTGATTTTGCTTATCAAAAAAATCAATCGATAGCCAAACAGCAACTTAAAGAGCAAAATCAAACGGTCACATTTGATGAATATATAAAGCAGATGGAACAGTAAAAACTTACAACTGATAAGGGACAATATGAATAAGCTCGTCGGTTTTTTATCTGATCATGATTACGTTATGCGCTATCATGAAGATGAACGTGTCGAGCTTGTTCATTCTGACCAACATATTTTAAATAGTCAGCCATTAATTTCTGATAATACATTTAATATTTTAGTTTGGAACATTTTTAAACAAAAACGGCTAGATTGCTTAAACGTTCTTAGCAAGTATATTGACCAAACAGCATTACTTTTATTACAAGAAGCACAAACAACACCTAAGTTACTGAGTTTAATTCGTCAATATAAAAAAGTAGCAGAGCACGTTCCCGCTTATTCCATTAATGATATTTATGCAGGTGTAATGACGATAGCTGATACTATTTCGATTAACAGCGTATCATTTAAAGAAAAAGAGCCACTAATTCGAATACCTAAATCTGCATTAGTGACGCAATATAGGTTACCCAATACGCAAGATACATTATTGGTTGCAAATATTCATGCGGTAAATTTTAGTTTTGGCGTTAAAATTTATCGTCAGCAAATAAAAATGTTATTAAATCGTTTAAATACACATCAAGGACCGGTTATTTTAGCCGGTGATTTTAATGCTTGGAGTCGTAAACGGTTGCACCTATTATATAGTTTAATTCGTAATATCAATCTAAAACCAGTTAATTTTTCAGCGGATATTCGTAAAACATTTATGGGGAAACCGCTTGATTTTGTATTTTATCGAGGTTTAAAAGTTGAACAAGCTGAAATCATTCACACCACCGCGTCAGATCATAATCCATTGCTTGTTCGCTTTATTCTTAATTAAATAAAATATCTTATTTTTACACTATAATATGCTGTTACAACAAAAAAATAACGAAAACCAGTGGGAAATTATAAACTTCCATTTTTAATGTTAATGGTCAGTTTGTCACCAGGTTTTAATTTATTTAAGTTATTAATTTTGTTCCATTTAGCTAATTCAGTTACTTTTACTTTATGATTTTTCGCAATGTTATAAAGGTTATCTCCTGATTTTACCCGATAAATAATTTGGCTATAACGTTTATGTTCTTGTTCATAATAACTGATATCATTATCAGTTATTTCAACGTATTTTTTATTAGTAAATTTAGGGTCTAAATATGTATATTTGGGATCAATGGTAATGGGATCTGAAAGTAGTAAATCAACCACTTCTGATGTGACTAGATTTGATTCTTGCAGCTTGCTATAAAGTTTTTTAGCATAGGAGGCTGGAATAAATAAATGATAAGGGCCTTTTACAACTTTCTTTAAGTAGCCCGCGTTAAATTCAAGTAATTCATCTAATGAAATTCCTGAATAATCAGCAATTTTATCTAGGCTGATTTGCTTAGATAAATCAAGCCTTACTAAAGAGTTTGCATAAGTACATGCTGGCAATGAAACATTATACTGTTCATTATTTCTAATAATATCGGTTATCGCTAAAAACTTAGGTACATATTGCATGGTTTCTTTCGATAGATTTAATGCCCAAAAATTAGTCGGTAATCCCTTTGATTTATTCCATTCAATAGCCTTACGCACTCGACCTTCACCTGCATTATAAGCGGCTAGTGTAAGTAGCCAATCACCTTCAAAGCGCTGATTTAAGTATTGTAATAAATTTATTGCAGCATCGGTTGATTCGATAAAATCGCGCCTTGGGTCATACCAACTATTTTGGGTTAATCCATATGCTTTTGCTGTAATAGGAACAATTTGCCATAAACCCGCGGCTTTTGCATAAGAGGTTGCTAGTGGATTATATGCGCTTTCAATTAGTGGAATAAGTGCCAGCTCAACAGGCATATTTCGTTCATTTAGTTGATTGACGATATAATAAATATAAGGCTCTGATCGTTGTATATTGGCATCAAATGACGTTTTACTTTTTATGATTTTTTCTTTTTCACTCATAATCCGTTTATTATCAGGAATATCAATTTTTAATTCACTTTGAATAAACGACCAAGGATCTTGAGTGATTGAGCTATAATCAGTTTGGGGCAAAGAGGCGCTACTTTGTGTCGGTTTTGTTATCGCCTTCGGTGACTGTGTGTTTTGACAACCATTAATTAATAAGGCTAAAAGTAGACTGGTAATAATACGTAATTTCATTATACAACAACTTGATTTAATCATTACCGTGCATTATACCTAAAAACTATCCTTCTGTGTTCTAAAAAATTCAAATAATTTCAAATCATTATTTATAGCAAATTCTTTTTGTAATTCTAATTCATCACAACGTAAGAATAAATTGATCTGCTTTTCAATAGCAATTGTAGTCGGTAATGTTATTGTTTTATTAGCGATTTGTTGATAATAATGACTAATATTGCGATCACAAGGTACTACATGTGTGGCAAATTTTAAATTACTTAATGTATATTCATGAGCAGGGCATACAATAGTGTTATCAGGCAGTGCCTTGAGTTTATTTAGTGAATTAAACATTTGTTGGTAAGTACCTTCAAAAATACGTCCACATCCGGCTGAAAATAGCGTATCACCACAAAATAGATAAGGTTTATTATAATAAGCAACGTGGCCGAGTGTATGACCAGGAACCAAAATAATATCAAAAGTAAAATCAGCAATAGTTATTGCCAGCTGAGTTGAAATATTCGTTATGGGTAAGTCTATTTCATCGGGGCCAAATATGGGTAAGTTTCCATAGTAATTTTGTAAATTTAAAGCCCCAGCAACGTGATCACTATGATGATGAGTAAGTAAGATGGCGATCGGGGATAATTGATGCTCTGCCATATAATTTATTACCGGTAAACTATCACCGGGATCAACTATTACGCATTGTTTATGCGAGTTCTCAAGTAACCAAATATAGTTATCTTTTAATGCTGGGATAATATGTAATTGCTTGTTAGTTGTCATATAAACCTCATTACTTGATAGAATATTTTGATTAATCATCTTACTCGTTAAGATTCAGGCGTAAATCCTTTGTCATCAAGTGTTGGATTATTTGCAGATTCTTTGGCTAGGATATCACATCGTTCATTTTCAATATGCCCTGCGTGACCTTTGACCCAAACCCAATCAATATCATGTTTAATAACCACATTATCTAATCTTGTCCACAAATCAGCATTTTTAACTGGCTTTTTATTCGCTGTTTTCCAACCATTTTTTTTCCAGTTATGGATCCATGATAAAATACCATTACGTAAATATTGGCTGTCAGAATAAAGTGTAATATCACATTTTTGTTTTAATGCCTCAAGTGCAACTATTGCGGCGAGGAGTTCCATGCGATTATTAGTCGTTAAAAAATAACCTTGAACGAGAATACGCTCTGTTTGCTTATATTTTAGTATTGCTGCATAGCCGCCAGGGCCAGGATTACCAAGGCAAGATCCATCGGTATAGATATCAATTTTTTTTAACATAGCAAAACAGTTTTTGAAATTTGAGAATAAACGGTAAACTATACTACAGAATTAATCCTTAATTAAAAACAATTAAATCGACAATGAACAGTAAAAATATTATTACCCCAAACAGACAAATCGTGCTTGATACTGAAACAACCGGTATGAATCAAGATGGTAAAAACCACTATGAAGGTCATAAGATTATCGAAATTGGTGCCGTTGAAATCATTAATCGTCGATTAACCGGCAATCATTTTCATGTCTATATTAATCCTCTGCGCTTAGTTGATGTAGAGGCATTTAATGTTCATGGTATTAGCGATGCATTTTTACAAGATAAACCTGTTTTCAAAGATGTTGCTAAGGAATTTATTCAGTTTATTGATGGTGCAGAATTAATTATTCATAATGCATCTTTTGATGTTGGATTTATGGATTATGAATTTAGATTAGCTAATGTTGATTTTATCACAGCTTCACATTGCATGATAACTGATACATTAGCGATGGCTCGCAGAATATTTCCTGGTAAACGTAACAACTTAGATGTACTTTGTGAACGCTACCAAATTGATAATTCACATCGAACATTGCATGGTGCGTTACTTGATGCCGAGATTTTAGCTGAAGTTTATTTAGCTATGACTGGTGGGCAAACTTCATTAACGTTTAATCAAGAAGATAATGGGCAAATGAACTCATCATCTACGCTATCAATGCAGCATAAAATAATGAGAGAGCAATTTAACTTAAAGGTTATTAAGGCTACAGATAATGAACTTGCTGAGCATAATAAGTCGCTTGATAAAATCGATAAAAAAAGTGATGGTGCTATATGGCGTAAATAGTCATTATTTTAATCTTAATGATGAATTTATGTGCAGTTGATATGGATGTGAAAAAATTTTATTGACGGCCTTACAATAAATCTTTAATATTTCGCCTACTTTGTCTCGATGCTTATCGTTATAAAGTGAAACTAAAACGCGGAGCGGTAGTTCAGTTGGTTAGAATACCTGCCTGTCACGCAGGGGGTCGCGGGTTCGAGCCCCGTCCGTTCCGCCAATTTTAGTAAATTTCAATAAATTAAAGGTGCTTCTGATAGCGCTTTTTTTATTTGTCTTGCCTACTAAATTTTAGCTGCACTATTAACTCTTCAATAAAATCTTCTTAAATGCTTGATAACAAATACCGTGCTAATATTTTGAAAGCTAAAATAATAATTCAGTTTTTTGATAGTCACTAAACTAATTAGATGGTTAAGATATTCACTATTTAATTAGTTATCAATGTGATAGCTACCTCTATTCTTAACATAAAATAGCCAACTTTATTCTTCACTTTTTTATTTATTGATGTGTTATTGTTAGAACAGGCCATAACCTGATTTAGCTGAGATTGCGGTTTTGAACTAAGAAAATTGAGTAAAAAAAACGAGCTAGTTTAATAGCTCGCAAAAATTTTGATGAAAAAGAATAGCACTCACTTGATTCTTTTTTTATTATCATTTATTTTTGTTTATTTGTCAATCAAATACTTTTAAAAAAGCGATTTATATTTGTAAAAAAATGCAACGCAACTTAAAAAAAATTATAGCAAGCATTATTGGCGTTTTTTAAGTTAATCTTAAAATTCCTTATCATTATTAGGTTTACGCTTAAATTAATACCAAAAATGGTAGGTGTTGAATAATTGACTAACGTTAACATATTAAAAATTAATACGATGACCAATTCTGAAAAAAAATGTTTTTTAAGTGTTTTTCACTGTTTTTAATTTTTCATTAGGTTAATTCGGTGTTATTTGTTGTGTTATTGCTTGGTATTGTTTCTTATTACAATTTCAAATAACCCTTGAAAATATATGGTTATACTTTTAAAGTATCATGCAAGTTATATGTCATTACATAATGATTTTAATCAATATATCCCTATTATTTTACTAGAAAGGAGATGTGCATGTCAGAGAAAAAAAGTTTAACTACCGCTAATGGCGCACCAATAGCCGATAATCAAAATTCAAGGACCGCTGGAGCAAGAGGGCCAGTATTAATTGATGATTACCAACTGATTGAAAAACTCGCCCATTTTAATCGTGAAAATATACCCGAGAGGCGAGTACATGCTAAAGGCTCTGGTGCATATGGTACGTTTACAGTAACAAAAGATATCACCGAATATTCTTATGCGAGTATTTTTGCGAAAGTTGGTAAAAAAACACCGATGTTTATACGGTTTTCAACTGTTGGTGGTGAGCGCGGCTCATCAGATACTGCAAGAGATCCACGTGGTTTTGCTGTGAAATTTTATACCGATCAGGGTAATTGGGATATTGTAGGTAATAATACGCCTGTTTTCTTTATTCGTGATGCGCTAAAGTTTCCAGATTTTATTCATACCCAAAAAAGAGATCCTAAAACTAATTTAAAAGATCCGCAGATGATGTGGGATTTTTGGTCACTATCACCCGAATCGTTACATCAAGTGACTATTTTATTTTCGGATCGTGGTATACCCGATGGTTTTCGTCATATGCATGGTTATGGTAGCCATACTTATAGCGTTATTAATGCAGATAATCAGCGCTTCTGGGTTAAGTGGCATTTTAGAACAGAGCAGGGCATTAAAAATATTCATCCAAAACAAGCCGCGGAATTAGATGGTCAAAATCCAGATTCAGCGCAAGAAGATCTTTTTAAAGCGATTGAAAACGGTAACTTTCCTAAATGGCGCTTATATATGCAAGTGATGACCGAAGAACAGGCGAATGGTCATAAAGAGAATCCATTTGATGTCACTAAAGTTTGGTCACAAAAAGAATTTCCGTTAATTGAAGTTGGATTAGTTGAATTAAATCGTAATCCTGATAATTATTTTTCGGAAGTTGAGCAAGTTGCTATGGCGCCAAGTAATGTCGTTCCTGGCGTCGGATTATCACCAGACAAAATGTTGCAGGGTCGATTATTTGCTTATGCTGATGCTCAGCGATATCGTATTGGCACAAATTATCAACAATTACCCGTTAATGCCGCAAAATGCCCTTATCATAATTATCAGCGCGATGGCGCTATGCGCTTAACGAGTGAAGGCGCTCCAAACTATGAACCAAATAGTAATGATAGCGCGCCAAAACAGCAGCCACAATATAGCGAACCAGCTTTGAGCTTAGGTGATGTGTCAGTTGATCGATATAATCACCGTTTAGATGATGATTACTATTCTCAGCCAAGAGCATTATTTAATTTGATGAATGCCGAGCAAAAGCAGCTCTTGATAGACAATATTACGGGATCAATGCAATCATCTAATCGCGATATACAAATAAGGCAATTGAAGCATTTTTATAAAGTGGATGCTACTTATGGTGAGGGCATTGCCAAAGGCTTAGGCATTGATAGTAACTTAATTAAGTCATAAATTTTAGTTATTATTAACTTTGCGATCAACCACACTGCAATTATTAGTGTGGTTTTTTCATCTTTAGTATTTAGCCTATTAAATGGATAACATTGATTGGCATCAATATATTGATATGGTAGAATTTTGAGAGCTAAATAATTTGAGTATGTTATGGATAATTCTACTATTGACTATTTTTCAATTGGCCAGCGCTTACGGGCTTATCGAATTGCGGCTTCACTTAAGGCTGAAGATGTAGCAAAAAATTTAAAGATATCTAGAGCTGCGGTTTATCGCCTTGAAAAAGGTGAAATTGTTAAAATTGAAACCCTTGATCGCCTCGCTTCATTACTAAATACTTCTGTTACCAGTTTACTTGGTGTCGATACTGAATACTATTCGAGTGGCGATGGCTTTTTTGAGCGAATGCGACAATTAGAAGAACAATCAACGCAAATTTATTCCCATTTTGACCCATTTTCTTTTCTACTGACTTCTGATAATTACTTGCAACATTTAGCAACAATGCTTGCTGAAGCAAACATGCCACAAGATGAAAAAAAAATCGCAACCACACTCGCAATTCTTAAAGAGCGTAAAGATACTTTTAAGTCCTCTTTTCCTCAGTTTATGAATTTAATTGGTTTACAAAATATTGAGCGATTTTTACATCTAGGCTTAGTTGGCAATTTGAATATATCACCAAGTAAAAAAATGGAGCGATGCCTATTAGCACGTAAAGAAGTTGCTCATCTAATTGAGTTGCTTGAAGAAAAAGGTGATAGTTTAGAGATTGCAATCACACAAGAAAGCATTCCCTCATTAACATTCCAAATTTTTTATCAACAAGAAAAACCTTTAGCATTAGCAATTAGCCCTTTTCGTTTGGGTGAATTACCTAATGTATGCTCAGGCATTGCATCAATTACCGCATCAAGCGATGCAATTAAACGTTATCGAAACTTATTTGATAATTTATGGAAGAATAGTTCAAAAAATAAACAAGCAATTGATTTATTGAAAAAAACGTTAGAGCGCTACTAAATAATCAACTTAATTTATTGAGTTATCAAGGCATTCCCTCTAAAATGCCTATCAAATTACCTTAATTATAAAGAGAATGTTAATGTCTGATCTTGAAAATAAGCTAACTTTACAACCAGTCAATTTGTTCTCAGGAACGATTAATCTACCTGGTTCAAAAAGTGTATCGAATCGAGCATTATTATTGGCCGCATTATCAAAAGGTACCACCCGATTAACTAATTTATTAGATAGCGATGATGTTCGTTACATGCTTGATGCTTTATCATCATTAGGCATTAAATATCAGTTATCAGATGATCGAACAATTTGTGATATCGAAGGTGTTAATGGTGCGCTTACTGCAAATAAACCATTAGAGCTCTATTTAGGAAATGCTGGTACCGCAATGCGGCCGTTAGCTGCAGCACTTTGCCTTGGTAATAATAATATTATTTTGACAGGTGAGCCGAGAATGAAAGAACGGCCGATCAAACATCTGGTTGATTCGCTTCGTCAGGGCGGTGCTAAAATTGATTATCTCGAAAATGACGGTTATCCACCATTACATTTGCATGGTGGTTTTATTGGCGGTGAAATAACGGTTGATGGCTCTGTTTCAAGTCAATTTTTAACGGCATTGCTAATGACATCGCCACTAGCGCCGCAAGATACTGAAATTACTATTATCGGTGATTTAGTTTCAAAGCCATATATTGATATTACGATTAAAATGATGGCAACCTTTGGCGCTCATGTTGATAATCATAATTACCAAAAATTTACCATTAAAGCTGGCCAATCTTATACTTCACCAAAGCAATATTTGGTTGAAGGTGATGCATCATCCGCCTCTTATTTTTTAGCTGCCGCCGCAATAAAAGGGGGCACAGTGCGCGTGACGGGGATTGGTAAAAATAGTTTACAAGGTGATACACAATTTGCCAACGTGCTTGAAAAAATGGGTGCAAAGATTACGATGGCTGATGATTATATCGAGTGCACAAAGAGAGATCTTAATGGTATTGATATGGACATGAATCATATACCTGATGCGGCAATGACGATTGCAACGACGGCTTTATTTGCGAAAGGCCAAACCACGATTCGTAACATCTATAATTGGCGAGTGAAAGAAACCGATCGCTTAGCGGCTATGGCAACAGAGCTACGTAAAGTCGGCGCTGAGGTTGAAGAGGGGAATGATTATATTACTATTATTCCACCAAAAGAATTAAAGCATGCGGAAATTGAAACTTATAATGATCATCGCATTGCAATGTGTTTTTCATTAGTTGCACTGTCGAATATGCCGGTGACAATTTTAGATCCTAAATGTACTGCAAAAACATTCCCAACTTATTTTGCTCAGTTTGCTAAAATGAGCAAATAACATCAAAAAAGGGCGACCCAAATAGTCGCCCTTTTTATGTCATAATGACCTTCAATACAAATTATAAACAAAAACGTTTAATTAAACTTTCAATAGCTATTTTGGTAGGCTTTAAATAATCCATCGAGACAAATTCATCTGGTTGATGAGCTTGCTCAATTGATCCTGGACCTAACACAATAGTTGGCGCTATTTGATTTAAGAAAGGTGCCTCAGTGCTATAATTTACGGTTTCGGCTGTTTGATTAAGCAATTTTTCAACTTCTTTTAGTGCCGGCTCTTCTTTTTGGCACTCGTAGCCGCCGATAGGATCCACTTCATTTTCAACTTGAATACGATTAGGATAACGATCCATAATTGGTTTTAAGGTATTACATACAAGATCATATAAGCTATTTGCATCTATTTCGGGTAACACGCGAATATCTAATAATAATTCACAGCAACCACAGATCCGGTTAGCAGCGTCGCCACCTTTTATCATACCTAAGTTCATTGTTGGGTAAGGTACGGCAAAACTATTATTATGATATTGCTCTTTTAGTGTTTGTTTTAACTCTAATAATTTACCAATTACTAAATGCATTACCTCTATCGCATTAATTCCTTTTTCAGGATCGCTTGAATGCCCTGATTTACCAATCACACGAATAACATTTGCAGTAAAGCCTTTGTGTGCACGAATGGGTATTAAAGATGTCGGTTCACCAATGATTGTACAATCAGGCTGTAACTGCGTGTTTTGCGCAAAGTATGCCGCTCCCGCCATGGTGATTTCCTCATCGGCAGTCGCTAAAATATGCAATGGTTTATTCAAGGTTTTTAAATCAATATCACGTAGTGCATCTAAAATAAAAGCAAAAAAGCCTTTCATATCAGCAGTGCCAAGTCCGTACCATTTATTATCGACTTCAGTTACTTTAAATGGATTTTTTGACCATAATCCTTCATCAAATGGCACTGTATCAGTATGACCACTAAGTAATAAACCACCTTTTGTATGATTACTATCATTGCTGTAAGTCGCCAGTAAATTATATTTATTACGAGTATTTGGGACTGAAACTAGACTAATTTTAAAGCCTAATTCGGCAAACCAGTTTGCTAATTTATCGATAAGTTCTTTATTTGGGCAGTCGATTTTATCGTTAGTAACACTACTGATAGTTGGAATGGCAATCAGTTCATTATAAATCTGTATAAAAGAGGGGAGCTTCATATAATAAGATATCCAAATTTTCATTTAGTAAATTTCCATCATCATACAACATATTTTGTTAATTTATGAAATGGATTTTATACTTTATGATCTAGCGCGTTATTTGGTTAATTTGTATTTGCTTATTGTTGGTTAAAAATAAAAAAATAAATGAAGAGCTTAGCTCTTCATTTTTAATAAGGGGAATTAAATGTTAACTATAAGCAATCGCTGACTCTTTTATTTTTTCGCTAGCGTGTTTTTTATTACGTAAAGTTTGGGGTACGCGAATGATGAATGTAAGAATAAAGGCGAAAACATATAATCCAGTGTATGCCCATACAACATGGATAATATCACCAAAGCTTAAAATTACCGCTGCAATAGCGGGTGCGACAAAATTACTTAGGCCAGCAGATAAGTTATAAATTGATACCGCAGCACCTTGATGATGAGGCTCTAAAGCTGGAAAAACGGCTGTCATTGGCACGAATGCTGCGACAAAAATACCTAAGCAAATAGCGGGGATCATTGCAATATACATATTATGGCCAAAATAAACGGGTAAATAATAGAACATTAAACTAGATGCCGCCATTCCAATGCAACCAAACCATCTTACTTGGCGGATCCAACCGATATATTCGCCGGTTATGCCCCAAATAATGTTAGTGAAAATCGTAGTAAAAAAGAATACCGCCCAGATTTGTAACCACTCTGAAATTGTAAAGCCTAAACGATCTACAAACAGTAAAGGCATAATAATGGCAAAACCGAATAAAGAGAGCGTGTTTATAATACGAATTAAGCAGGCTAGAAAAATATTTCGATTGGTAAATAAAATGGTTGCAGCTCGGCTAAGTTCAGACATTTTATCTTTTAAAGGTAAATCAACTTTTGATCTATCAACGGGCACGGAGCGTAAACTAAAAAAGGCAATTAATCCGCCACAAGCGACCCAAATAACCGCTAGCCATAATGTGCCTAACTCGCCAATAAATGGGATTGAGAAACTTGGTAAATAGCTGCCAATCACGCCAATACCAACTGAGTACATAGCCCAAAACCATCCTGTTGCCGCAGCTAAGCGAGATCTCGGTAATACTTGTACCAACATTAACATAAAAGAGTAGATAAATAATGGATAAGCAAGGCCACGAATACCATAAAAAAGTAGCATACAAATATAGTTTTTCATATCTAAACCAAGCGACAGGAACAAAATATGCATAGCAATCCATAGTATAAAACCAATTGTCATCGCTTTTTGAGGCGTAATAACCTCCGCAATCACGCCTGAGCCCCAAGCGGCTAAAGCTGCGGCAAATCCATATATTGTAAATACTGTTGCAGATTGCGCAGATGTAAAACCAAGATCAGTAATATATTTTGATAAAAATGCCATTTCAAAGCCATCGCCACTCATAAATATTGCTATAGCGATAAATCCCCAAAATAGGTGTTTGGGCAATCCAAGCCAATATTGTTGCTTATTATCCATGATTGTTTCCTCTTCGATAATATTAAATTAGCGTAAATTATTGATGAGTAGAGTAAGTAATTGGTAGTTTGGGTTACTCATCAATTGCAATTATTAAGGTACTTTTATTTTCGGTAATTGTTATTTAGGTAATAGCTCTCTCACAATTTTTTGCTGTTGATATAAGACTTTAAATGCTTCAAATCGTGATTTAAGCGTTGCATATTTTTCGTTATTGGGTTGGTAACGTGACTGTATTGGTGGTTTTTTACAGATTTCCTGTTCATTTCCACCCGCGGCGAGCCATGCTAGCCTTGCAGCGCCTAGTGCTCCTGATGAGCTAGCAGGGTGCGTTACAATTGGTACTTGCAAAATATCGGCAATAAGCTGTGCCCAGATAGGGCTTCTTGCGCCGCCGCCAGTTAAACTGCATTGTTTGATATGTGCTTTGGATTCACTTAAAACTTCCATCCCATCAGCAAGGCCAAAGGCAACGCCTTCTAAAACAGAATATCCTAGGATGGCACGAGATGTTTCGTGGGTTAAGCCAAAAAATGAGCCAGTTGCATCAGCATCGTTGTGTGGTGTCCTTTCTCCTGATAAATAAGGTAAAAAGATTGGTGCTCGTTTCATTTGCTCTGGGCTTAACTGAGCAATTTCATCCATCAAAATATTTTCAGTCGTGGATAAAACATTACACAACCATTTCAAACAACTTGCAGCACTCAGCATAACACTCATTTGATGCCAGCGATTTGGCAACGCATGGGCAAAGGCATGTACACCACTTTGCGCATTAGCTTGTAATTTATCATTAACAACAAAAATAACACCTGATGTGCCTAAAGAGATAAACGCATCACCATTATTTACAGCGCCAACGCCAACGGCTGATGCCGCATTATCACCGCCACCACCAGCAACGATGACATTGTCATTTAGTCCCCACAACGTGGCTAAATCATCGCGAATAAATCCACTACTTGCAGATCCTTCTACCAGTTTGGGCATCTGTTCTCGAGTAAGGTGTGTTGCTTTTAGTAAATCATCAGACCAATCACGCTTAGCAACATCAAGCCATAATGTACCAGCCGAATCAGACATATCACCAACAAATTCACCAGTTAATTGCCAGCGTAGATAATCTTTAGGTAATAAGACTTTATCAATTTTTGCAAAAATTTCAGGTTCATTTTTTTCAACCCAAACCAGTTTGGGAGCGGTAAAACCAGGCATGACCAAATTGGCACTGATAGTTAAAAACTCTGGGTGTTGCTGCATTAACCACTGACATTCTTCAGCGCTTCGAGTGTCATTCCATAAAATACAATCGCGTAATACTTGATGTTTGTTATCAAGTAAAACCGCACCATGCATTTGACCCGATAAACCAATCGCTTTGACTTGTCGCCATTGTTCAGGAACTTTTTGACGAATTGTTGCTATGGTTTGATTTGTTGCATCCCACCATGATTGAGGGGATTGCTCTGCCCAATTTGGATGTGGACGCTTAACCGTTAATGGCACATGACTTGATGCAATAATTTCGCCTGATTCATCAATAAGTACAGTTTTTAATTCCGATGTGCCAATGTCTATACCTAGATACATAAAAACCTCTTTTAAGCTATTATTTTTTATTCTTATTGGTAGATAAATAACCGTTAATTATCTATCTACCTAAGCATGCTAATATCAAAATTAATGTGGATTGACTATGAATTAGCGTTAACCCATGTATTTACTTTATCTACTGCTTTTTTCATTAGTTGGTGAAAATCAGCTGAATTTGCTAACGTAGCGAATAATGTTTCACTACTGACAAACTGGGTTAAAGCATCGCTAGCTAACATCATTTTTTTATGATTAACTGCGTCTAATACTCCATCTTGATAGGTATAAGGTAATTTACCTTGTGCCCATTTTTGAAAGTATACGAAGAATAATGCGGGTAATAGGGCGGTTGCCTCAGGTGTTATTTTTTTCTGGTAACTTTCGATTAATGTTGGCGTTATCATGCCAGGGATTTTTGATAAACCGTCTGCAGCTACTCGTTGATTGGTATCTTTGATATAAGGATTACCAAAACGTTGTAAAACGACATCACGATATTTAGCAAGATCTAATGGGCTTGGTGTTAAACAAGGAATGACATTTTCGGTAACATAATCAAAAGCCATTTTGTTGATCGCTTTGTTATGCGTACCTTCATCGATATAATTTAGCCCAATAAGCGTGCCAGCCCAAGCAATGCAGCTATGGCTAGCATTCAATATTCGGATTTTTGCCTCTTCCCATGGTAAGACTGATTTGACCATTTCAACGTCAACTTTTTCAAGGGCAGGGCGGCCATTAATAAAGTCGTCTTCTATAACCCATTGAATAAATGATTCACCCATCACAGGTACGTTATCATCAATGCCTGTTGCTGCTTTAACACGTTCTGCAATATCAGCAGTAGGGCGCGGAGTAATTCTATCAACCATTGTATTTGGTGATGTGGTATTTTTTTCAACCCATTGTTCTAGGCTATTATTACCTTTTTGTTTTAAAAATGCTAAAAAGCCCGCTCTAAATCGCTCACCGTTATGGCGTAAGTTATCGCAGTTTAATAATGTTACGGGCTTACCGTGCGCTTCAACTCTGGCTGTTAGTATTTTTTCTAAAGCACCATAAATTGTTGATGCGCTACCTTTTAAATCGGCTTGAATATCTGCTTGGCTAAGATCTAATTGATGCTCAGGTGTTAAATAGTAACCGGCTTCTGTTACTGTAAATGCAATAACTTTAGTATTAACATCACTACCTTGCAAAACGAGAGATGATAGTTTTTCATCCCACGGGAGGATTTTTTTGATTGATGTGATCGTTTCATATTCACGATCACCTTCAGGAGAAACTGTTTCTAATACGTATTCACCGTGTTGTTTGGCTAATTGATTTAATAGTGCGTTCGCATCATTACGAATATTACCTAAAGCAATATACCAACTATCATCACCTTGTTTGATTAAACGATGTAGATACCATGCTTGGTGAGCACGATGAAATGAGCCAGAACCGATGTGCATCCAAACAGATTTTTCTTGTTTCATTATTTTCCCCTATCGAATGAGTATTTGTTTATGCTTTGAGCAAATGTTTCGATAAAGAGTCTATCGAATATTGTGAGCAAATTCCGTGATAAAGATCGCATAATCAACATTTGCTCACTCAATAAACTTTTGCTCATAAAAAAATATTCAGTTATTATAGCGTTAGGCAATAAAGCTAGATTAGTTCGTCGGCAGTATGACTGATGTATTGAAAACCTGTTAAATTCGCCATAGAATTAGCCGGTTTTAACGAGATTGAAATCAAAATGGCGTTTGGTTGATAATCGTATTTGATAGGATAAAAACAGCATGAAGCGACTAGAAATGAAATGTGACATCAACAAGCAAAATCAAATTGCACGGGTAGCTTGGTTATATTATGTCGCGGGCAAAACACAATTAGAAATTGGTCATATTTTGGGGTTATCTCGCCAAATTGTACAACGTTTACTTTCTAGTGCTAAAGAGTACGGAATTGTTAACGTTCAGATCATGCACCCGATTAGTGAATGTATGGAACTTGCTGAAAAGCTGCAAGATAAATTTAATTTATCATTATGTCGAGTGATCCCCTCTTTAGGTCTAGAAAAAGAGGCTATTGATGAGATGATAGCTATTGAAGGTGCGAATGTAATGGAAAGTTATATTCAGCAAGATGAACCATTAACGATTGGCGTTGGCTCGGGAAAAACGTTGAGTAATATTATTGATGTTTTGCCATATACTGACCACCCTCAGCATGTATGTGTTTCATTAATTGGTGCAATTGCTAGTGATGGATCAGCGACTCGCTATGATGTTCCACTTAAATTAGCAGAAAAAATACAGTGTAAATATTATATTTTGCCGGCACCATTATACGCTGATTCAGCTCAAGATAAACAAATTTGGTCACAACATAAAGCTTATCAAATTGTGAAGAATAAGGCCGAACAAGCACAAGTCATTTTTACTGGCATTGGGGAAATTGGCATTGGATGCCCACTTAATACCGAAAAATTCTTAACCGATAACGATATCAATAAATTATGCCAATTAAATACAGTTGCAGAATTATTGGGCTGCTTTATTAATGACCAAGGTGAATATTTTGCCAACCCATTTGATGAGATGACAACCAGTATTCGTTTAACCAAAAAAATGCCAGCTTCAATAATTGGTTTTGCCTCTGGTACTCATAAATATCAAGCAATTCATTCGGTATTAAGAGGCGGTTTACTTGATGGTTTAGTGACAGATGAGCAAACCGCGATGCAACTATTACAAGACTAGTTAATGGCTTAATTAATAATGATTATTTAGGAATAACTAAAGTAAAAAAATGCTTTAGTGTTTGATGATTTTCGAGTGTAAATAATTGTTCGGTAATTTGATAGGTTAAAATGCGATCTAAGCGAAAATGGCGAAAATCATTTCGTTTACTACACCAACCAACCATCGTCCATTTATCATGCCAAAAGAAAATGCCTAATGGATAAACATTGCGAGTTAGTGATTTATCATCTTGAGGCTTTTGATAATCAATTGTGACCATTCGTTTTTGGTAAATTGCTTGATTTAAGATATCAATCATTGCGCCATAATTTACTTGTTTTAAATTAGGTGCGTAAATTTTAATGCTATCTATCTCTTTTTGCTGTTTTTTAGGTAACGCGCTGTAGAGCTTTGATAGTGCTTTATCTGCACCTTGCTTTACTTTCCCCCCTAATGATGAAGCCATTTTAGCGCCAATAACAAGGCTTGTAAGTTCATCAAGATCAAACATTAACGGGGGGAGATTATAGTCTTTATGTAAAATATAACCCATGCCCGCTTCGGCATTTATTGGTACACCAGCGCAGAGCAAATCTTGAATATCACGGTAAATTGTTCGCTCAGAGACTTCTAACCTTTCCGCTAACCACTTTGCGGTGGTTAAGCGGCGCGTTCGTAAAAATTGAATAATTTGAAATAAACGATCAGCTCGGCGCATTTTATTCCTACTTAAAATTGAATATCATTAGTGGCTAATGCGGCTATATTTACACCAAAGCTAGTTAAATCCGTTAAGGTATTATTATGATGCTGAATAATATTATCGGCTTTGGCATGGTGCTTATCGTGCGTGGTGTGCGCATCGCAAACTAACATAACATTAAAACCAAATGCGGCGGCTTGCCTGACAGTTGTATCAATACAAAATTCGCTAGCATAGCCACACACAATGCACTGCTCGATATTGAATTGTTCTAAACAGGTTAATAGATCCGTTTTTAAAAAGGCGTTTGGCGTCGTTTTGCGGATATAAATATTATCTATTGCTGTATTTAATTTATGATAATGTTGCCAGTTAGCAGAGTTGTAAGATAGATCATGATTATTTTCATGTTGAATAAATATGATGGGTACATTGTTTTCTATAGCTTTAGCTATCAACTGGTTAATATTACTGATCACTAAATCAGTTTGGTAAGGCTGTGGATAAGGGCTAAATAGCCCTTCTTGTACATCAATAATGAGTAATGCTTTATTCATAGCACACCTATATTAAGGATTTTCAGACCAAAGACCAACATAATTGCCTTCACTGTCTTTAAAACCTGCAATATAGCCGTTTTCACCAATATCCGTCAATGGAAAAACTATTTCACCACCAAGTTGTTCTATTATTTTTAGCTGTTTAGATACTGATGATGTTTGTAAATAAATAATCACGGTTCCTGCGCCAGCTTGATGATCATTATAATACTTGCTATGGACAAGGCTACCGCCCGTATATCCTTCAATATAGGGAAATATAGCATGTTTGATATGCTCATCTTCATGGCACTCAAAACGAATATTAAATGCTGCTTGATAAAATTGAATTGCGCGGTCAAAATCTTGCGTAACAATTTCGAACCAAGCAAGTGGGCTATTTATTGATTTCATCTTATTTCTCTCTTTTTATTAATGATGCGTTAAAGTAAAAAGAGTATAAATGAGCGCTACTGACAGCATTATGTCAGTAGCGATAAGAGGGCGATTAAAATAATAGTAGGCGATGTTGATAAAAAAATAACGCTTAAATAAGCGTTATTTTAAATTGGTAAGCTTATTTTAAGGACATTTATAAACTTCACCTTGCATTATCGCATCTGTTGGTGCAAGGTCAGAAACATATTTCATTGTTGCATCTTGAGCATCATAAATTGTATTCCCCCCCATTGCTGCGGCATTATTTAATAAGTCAGCTGCTGCATCACGGATTAATTCGCTATGTGTTTTAGTCCCTGAAAAAAATGAACCCCTACGGCCTTCAGCTTTACCAATAAATTGGCAACTATCGGCAGGCTTAGTATCTACAAATTGTACTTGTTGACCCGCTGGCGTCAGTTGGTATTTAGATGTTCCGGTGCAACCATTAAGTAGTAAAACCGCCGTTGAGGCTATTGCAACAACTAAACAAACTTTTTTTATAGACATACAATGATCCTTTTTTAGTAAACTTACATGACTATTATTAATATAGATTATTGCAACAATTTAAGCGACTAAAAAAGATTAAATTCGTTAATTGAGCATTTATTTTATTGATAATTTAATAAAATAGTTGAACTTTTAACCAATCTAATAATTATTTATTAATAAAACCTAGCAAAAAGCGATTAAGTTGATTATAATCGCAAGCCTTATCGAAAGACATATCCGATATCGGCCCCTTAGCTCAGTTGGTCAGAGCAGTCGACTCATAATCGATTGGTCACTGGTTCAAGTCCAGTAGGGGCCACCATTTATTAACTGCATTGAAAAATAGAAATTATTTTTTAATGAGGGTTAATATCATGACTAAAAAAGCAAAAGTTATCACCATCGCCGACACTAATAGCGGATCAACCAAGTCTACCACAGCAGTTAATGTCGTTGCATTCACCGCATCATCTGGATTAAAAACCTTATTACTCGATTTTGACTTAGAGCAGCCAACATCCTGTTCCTATTTTCCATTGCAAAATGAAGTGCCTTTTAGTGTGTATGAGTTTTGATCTGCTCCTAGTTTAGTGGAGACTTTTTAGTAATAAAAAAGGAGTCTCACATGAGTAAAAAATACGATCCCCAATTTAAACAAGAAGCGATCAATTTAGCCCTAAATAGCGAACAAACTTATCGACAAACAGCCAATGATTTAGGTATAAATTACAAAACATTTTATAATTGGATGTGTCAAACGATGAATAAACCCCCCCCATCAAGCGATAAAATCATATAAAAAACCAGACTATCAAGAACTAGAGCGTCAAAATAAAGCGATGAAAAAAGAGCTTGAGCTACGTAAAAAGGAGATCGAAATCCTAAAAAAGGCTGCACAGTACTTTGCAAGCCAGATATAGCAAGGTACGAGTTTATTAAAGAGCAAAACGGTTTATCTAAACAGCGTTTATTTCATTTATTTAATGTTTCTAGTAGTGGTTATTATGCTTATTTAAAGCGATCAGCTTCTCAGAGAGCGTTGTTTAACCAACAGCTAGATAATAGAATCAATTCATTATTTGAATTACATCACGGATTATATGGTTATAGGCGTTTGCATGCAGAGCTTTTAGGTGAGGGGTGTTGTTTATCTCGTGAGCGCGTGCGTAGACGAATGCATAAGCTTAATCTTAAAGCTAAACAACGTAGGAAATATAAGCACACAACCGATAGTAACCACAATAAACCGGTAGCTGATACTCTATTAGATAGGAAGTTTAAAATGAATAAAAGTAATCAAGCATGGGTGTGTGATATCACTTATATTAAGGTCAATCAGAAATGGTTATACCTTGCCATAGTACTCGATCTGTACTCTCGAAAAATAATTGGGTGGGCCATGGATATTCATATGCAGAGTTCATTGGTATACCAAGCTTTAACTATGGCAATGCTTCACCGGGGATATCGTAGTAAAGTGATTGTTCACAGTGATCGTGGTAGCCAATATTGTTCTGATGCTTACCAAACTATCTTAACGGCTTATGGCTTAACA
The DNA here is from genome assembly GCA_036251935.1 of Orbaceae bacterium lpD04. NCBI lineage: Bacteria > Pseudomonadati > Pseudomonadota > Gammaproteobacteria > Orbales > Orbaceae > Orbus > Orbus wheelerorum. The sequence continues at coordinate 1,273,474 of CP133967.1, forward strand.
TGTAGTATGAGCCGTAAAGCTAACTGTTGGGATAATGCTGTGGCTGAAAGCTTTTTCCATACGCTAAAAACAGAATGGATCTACCAACACAAACTAGAAAATATCGCACAAGCCAAATCAATGATCTTGTGGTACATCGAAGGTTACTATAACCGAGTAAGAAAACATTCACATTTAAATTATTTATCACCGATTCAGTTTGAAGAAAAGATGGTTTAATAATTTGTAAATAACTCTCCACTAAAACGTGAGCAGATCTTTAGCTGAATGGCAACGAACTCGATAACAATAAATTTTAATATATTCAAAAGGGCTTTGTTCGCTTACTTTCGTGTTTTCTCATAACAACCATGAATAATCCGCACTTTATTAAATTTTTATTTTATTTAAGTTAAAAAAATGAGTATCACTTAAAATAAGTTGTCTATTTATTTTTTTAAGAACTTTAAATCGCTTTAAAGTGTTAAATTTGTGAAAAAAAAGGCTTTCCTGCTTGCTGTAGTACATAAAATAATCATATAGTGCACCATTTTTAACACATGTGAGCAATGGGTAAAATGGGTCTAATAGTAAAACTTGTATTAGTAATGCAAATTTTGTTGCCATTATTTGTTAGTGGTAATTCGGTAGCTTCAGCGATTAATTTAAATTCTGAAGATATTAAAAATAAGCAACGTTTATCAAATATTAAAAATAACTTACCGGAACTAAGTAGTTCATCAGATGGATCGACTGATTCAGCCGAGAGCTCCATCGCCGCAGGGCTATCACAAACCGGTACACTTATCTCAAGTGATAATACCAGTGATGCGACTAAAGACTGGCTTGAGAATTCAGCTTATGGCTACTTAAGCAATGAAATGCAAACTTGGTTAAATCAGTATGGTAATAGCCGTATTCAAATTAATTCTAATGGCAATTATAGCGCTGAACTCCTGATCCCATGGTTTGAAAACAAAAATAATTTATTCTTCTCGCAATCGAGAATTAGCCGTGAAGATGAGAATAAAAGCACCCTAAACCTAGGATTAGGTTATCGTAATTATCTTGATAATTGGATGTGGGGCGTCAACAGCTTTTATGACCGAGATTTAAAAAATAATAATGCAAGACTCGGTGCCGGTTTTGAACTTGGCGCCAACTATCTCAAATTATCCACCAATGGTTACTTTCGTTTAACTGACTGGCGCCAGTCAAAACTCGATGAATTTAACGATTATGATGAGCGGCCAGCAAATGGTTTTGACATCCGAGCAGAAGGCTATTTACCCAGTTACCCTAACCTTGGCGGCAATCTTTTGTATGAAAAATATTTTGGTGAAAATGTTAACCTTAAAGGCGCAAGTTCACTGAGTAATCTAAAAGATGATCCGGAGGCTTATACCGTTGGCTTATCTTATACGCCGGTTCCCTTGTTTTCGTTTAAATTAAATCAAACAATGGGCGATGTGACGGAAACCAAAGGGATATTTGAACTCAATTACCGCATGGGTGTTCCTTTAGCTCAACAATTAAATGAAAAATTTGTGGCTGAAATGAGAACACTACAAGGCTCTCGTTATGATTTTGTTGATAGAAACAATGCCATCGTCATGCAATATAAGAAGCAAGTTCTATTAAGGATTGCATTACCGAAAACATTATCAATCATTGCCACTAAACCGGAAATATTAATACCGACGATCACTAAGAATAAATATAAAATCGATCGAATTGAATGGTCATCGCCTGCATTAACGGCGAAAGGCGGCACGATAATTCCGAGCTCATCTTATCCTTATTCGGCCACAATCCTGATGCCGTTTTATGACTATGTCTCGACATTAGCGGGCAATAGTTATGATATTACGGCGGTCGCAGTGGATGTAAATGGTAATCGCTCAAATATTGCAACCACCAATATTTTGGTCTCACCAAAACCGATAAATGAAGTGTTTTCAACGTTTACCATTTCACCTAATACCAATGTTGTTGGTGATGGCGAGGCGCAAGGACTGGTTACGGTGGTGGTGAAAGACAGCAATACTGGCGACTTACTCGCCGATGTTGCGGTTAATTTTACCCTTGTTGACAGCCAAGGCGCCGTTGTAGACGGCATTAAGCTTGATGGCAATAGCGTATCAAGCCTAAGTCGTATGACTGATAGTAATGGGGCAATCACTTTCCCTATAACCAGTATCAAATCGGGTGAATTTACATTAAATGCCATAATTAATGATCGGGAGTCAAGTAATGAGAAAATTTCATTTATCGCCGATGAAAGCACGGCCCAAATTAATACGGGTGATGTAACCGTCATTGGTGGTGGGGCGTTAGTTGGTAGTGATAGTGTAACGAAAATCAAAGTAAAAGTGACCGATCAAAATGGTAACCCCGTACCCAATCAAGATGTGACATTTACGGCGGATAATGGCGCCACAATCACGCCAACAGGTCGAACTGATGAAAATGGTATGGTTGAAGTTATTGTCAGTAATAAAACGGCGGGCAGAACAAACATCTCGGTTAAAGTTGGTTTACAAGAAATATTAACCGGCGTTGATTTTATTGCCGATATTACCAGTGCCCAAATTAGCTTTGAAAGCAGGGGGAGTTATCTAGCGGGTCGTAATAGCGAGACGTTTGTTAAAGCTATCGTCACCGATAAAAACGATAATATTATATCGAATCGAGAGATTGCTTTTACGGCAAATAATGAGGCAACCTTTGGCGAAAATGAATCGACGACATTTGTTGGAAAAACGAATGATGACGGTGTGATTGAAATTGCATTAAATAGTAAAAAAGCGACGGAAATTACCGTAACTGCCACGGTAACGGCCGTTAATATCTCTTCAGATACGGCAGTAAGCTTTGTTGCTGATGATAGTAATGTCCAATTTGAATTTGGTGATAATGGCGTTGTTGATGATGCGGTAGCGGGCACTGATACCCCGGTTAAAGTGATTGTTAAAGATGCTAATGGCAATCCGGTCATTGATAAAGATATCACGTTTACAACGAAAAATGAGGCCGGCGAGACGGTTACCTCAACGGGTAAAACCAATGATAAGGGTGAAGTTGAAGTTATCATCAAAGATAACACCGCGGGCAGTTCAACTATCACAGCTGAACTGGGGAATAGCAAAGGCAGCACTGATGTTAAAGTGGTTGCCGATAAAACCACTGCGCAAATTACCACGATGGAAACGGCGATAAAAGAGGCGGTTGCTAATGGTAAAGACACTATTAGTGTGATTGTCACGGTAACTGATGCCAATAATAACGTGTTAAACGGCCAAAAAATTGCGTTCACGGCAAGTAACGATGTGAACGTCGCTGAGTTTGGTGAAACCGATGATAACGGTCAAGTGACCATTCTTTTAAGCAGTATTAAAGCGGGTGTGATTGATATTAAAGCGTCATTAACCAATGCTAAAGGTCAGCAAAGCGTTAAAGAGGATCAAGTTAACTTTGTTGCCGATGATAGTAACGTAAAATTTGAATTTGGTAACAACGGCGTTGTCGATGATGCGGTAGCAGGCACCGATACCCCAGTTAAAGTGATTGTCAAAGATGCTAATGGTAATCCGGTCATTGATAAAGATATTACATTTACAACGAAAAATGAAGCGGGTGAAACGGTAACCTCAACGGGTAAAACCAATGATAAGGGTGAAGTTGACGTTATCATCAAAGATAACACCGCAGGCAGTTCAACTATTACGGCAGAACTAGGCAATAGCAAAGGCAGCGCTGATATTAAAGTGGTTGCCGATAAAACCACCGCGCAAATAGCCACGATGGAAACGGCGATAAAAGAAGCGGTTGCAAATGGTAAAGACACCATTAGTGTGATTGTCACGGTAACTGATGCTAATAACAACGTATTAAAAGGTCAAAAAATTGCGTTCACGGCAAGTAATAATGCAAGTGTTGCAGGCTTTGGCGATACTGACGATAAAGGCCAAGTGGCCATCACCTTAAGCAGTATTAAATCGGGCGTGAGTGATATTAAAGCCTCATTAACCAATGCTAAAGGTCAGCAAAGTGCTAAAGAGGACCAAGTTAGCTTTGTTGCCGATGATAGTAACGTAAAAGTTGAATTTGATGTGATTGGCGATCCCATTGCGGGCGCTGACACCACTGTTAAAGTTAAAGTGACTGATGCAAATGGTAATCCAATTATCGGTAAAGATGTGTCATTTACCGCTGATAATGGCGCAACGATTACACCAACGGGTAAAACTGATGAAAATGGTATGGTTGAAGTTATCATCAGTAATAATACTGCTGGTAACACAAACGTTACCGCTAAAGTGGATGATATAGAAGGCAATGTCGTGGTTGATTTTGCACCTGATGAGTCGACCGCGCAAATAACCACGATGGAAACGGCGATAAAAGAAGCTATTGCAAACGGTAAAGACACCATTAGTGTTATTATCACGGTAACTGATGCCAATAATAACGTGTTAAACAGTCAAAAAATTACATTCACGGCAAGTAACAATGTGAACGTCGCTGAATTTGGTGAAACCGATGATAACGGTCAAGTGACAATTACCTTAACCAGCATTAAAGCGGGCGTGAGTGATATTAAAGCGTCATTAACCAATGCTAAAGGTCAGCAAAGCGCTAAAGAAGATCAAGTTAGCTTTGTTGCCGATGATAACAACGTAAAATTTGAATTTGGTAACAACGGCGTTGTTGATGATGTGGTAGCAGGCACCGATACCCCGGTTAAAGTGATTGTTAAAGATGCTAATGGCAATCTAGTCATTGGCAAAGACGTCACTATTACAACGAAAAATGAGGCCGGCGAAACGGTTACCTCAACGGGTAAAACCAATGATAAGGGTGAAGTTGACGTTGTGATCAGTGATAACACTGCAGGTAACTCAACGATTACAGCTGAACTCGGTGATAGTAAAGGCAGCACCGATGTTAAAGTGGTTGCCGATAAAACCACTGCGCAAATTACCACAATGGAAACGGCGATAAAAGAGGCGGTTGCAAATGGTAAAGACACCATTAGTGTGATTGTCACGGTAAAAGATGCTAATAATAACGTGTTAAATGGCCAAAAAATTACATTCACGGCAAGTAACAATGCCAATGTGGCTGAGTTTGGTGAAACCGATGATAACGGTCAAGTGACTATCACCTTAAGCAGCATTAAAGCGGGCGTGAGTGATATTAAAGCCTCATTAACCAATGCTAAAGGTCAGCAAAGCGCTAAAGAAGACCAAGTTAGCTTTGTAGCCGATGATAGTAACGTAAAATTTGAATTTGGTAACAACGGCGTTGTCGATGATGCGGTAGCAGGCACCGATACCCCGGTTAAAGTGATTGTTAAAGATGCTAATGGTAATCCTGTCATTGGCAAAGATGTCACTATTACGACGAAAAACGAGGCGGGCGAGACGGTTACCTCAACGGGTAAAACCAATGATAAGGGTGAAGTTGAGGTTATCATCAAAGATAACACCGCGGGCAGTTCAACTATTACCGCTGAACTCGGTGAGAGCAAAGGCAGCACGGATGTTAAAGTGGTTGCCGATAAAACCACCGCGCAAATTACCACAATGGAAACGGCGATAAAAGAGGCGGTTGCCAACGGTAAAGACACCATTAGTGTGATTGTCACGGTAAAAGATGCCAATAATAACGTGTTAAACGGTCAAAAAGTCACATTCACGGCAAGTAACAATGCCAATGTGGCTGAGTTTGGTGAAACCGATGATAACGGTCAAGTGACTATCACCTTAACGAGCATTAAAGCGGGCGTGAGTGATATTAAAGCGTCATTAACCAATGCTAAAGGTCAGCAAAGTGCTAAAGAAGATAAAGTTAACTTTATTGCTGATAATCTTGGCGTGACCATACTTGATGGTAACTTAACCGTTGAAGGTGGCGCTGAGCACATTGCTGGCCGTGAGGTGATTGTAACGGCCCTTGTGACTGATGCAAATGGTAACATTATTGCGAACCAAGAAGTGACCTTTACAACGGATAAAGCGAGCGCAACGTTTAAAGCAACGTCATCGAGCGCAGCTTCAGGGACGTTGACGGGGATCACCGATAAAGACGGTAAAGTGAACGTTATTTTGGTTAATCCGAAAGCGAGCCTAACAACCATTACCGCCGCGGTAAATGCCAATAAAGCGACGACAAAAGTGAACTTTATTGCCGATGATAGCAATGTTAATTTTGAGTTTGGTGATAACGGCGTTGTCGGTGATGCGATAGCGGGCGTTGATAAAACCATTAAAGTCAAAGTGACCGATAAAAATGGTAATCCTGTCATTGGTAAAGATGTGACATTTACGACCACCGATGACTTAGGTAATACGACCACTCAAACCGGTAAAACGGATGAAAATGGTCTGGTTGACGTGGTAATTACTGATAACACGACGGGGAGCAAAGAGGTAACGGCAAACCTTGGTAATAGTCAAGGAAGCACCAATATTAATATTATTGGGAACAGTGACATGGCGCAAATTGTTATCTTTAAAGATAACGGAAGCAAAGTCGCAGGCCGTGATGGCGAGACAACAGTGCAAGTCAAAGTGACGGATTCATACGGTAATATTTTACCGAATCAAAATGTCACGTTTACCGCGAACAATGAGGCAACGATTTTATCGACAGCGACAACCAATGCTGAGGGGCTGATTGACCTCCCACTAAACAGCAAAAAAGCGGTGTTGGTGACGGTTACGGCAACCACTGGTAAAGCCGAGCCTAAAGAGATTGGCGTGCAATTTATTGCGGATGTTAAAACCGCTAAAATTGTGGCAGGTAATGTGACGGTTGAAGATGACCGGGCGCTAATTGGCGGTGAAAAAACAAATAGCGTTAAAGTAAAAGTTATTGATGCTAACAGTAATAATGTCCCAGGCTTAACGGTGGTATTGACTGCCGATAATGGGGCAATTGTTGGTAAGATTGCGGAAACAAACGCTGATGGTGAAGTGCTTGTGACGTTAACGAGTAATACCACCGGTGAAAGTAACGTGATTGCCTCAATAAAAGAGGGTGCTCAGCAAGAGGCGTATCCAGCCGTTAAGGTGATGTTTATTGCTCAAATTCTGGATAAAGATTTTATGCCAGGAAGCAATAGCGCCGCCGCTAACAATGTTGCACTAAACAGTGTTTATGCGAAAGTGACGGATTCGAAAGGGAAAGGCGTTGCAAACCAAAAAGTGACCTTTACGGTTGAAAATACAGAGAGTAATCATCCGACATTCTCAAATAATGACACGACGATAACGGTGACTACCGATGAAAATGGTGCGGCGACCACCACCCTTAAAAATACCAAAGCGGGCCCGACAACGGTCACCGCAGCGCTATTTGATTCGAGCCCAACAACCGTGGTTGATTTTGTCGGTGATACCGCCACAAGGCGCATTGTTGTGGGTAACTTAACGGTTGAAACTAACAATGCCATTGCCGATGGACAAGCAACTAACAGTGTTAAAGTTAAAGTTACCGATGAAAACGATAATCCGTTACCCGGTGAGTTAATCAATTTAACGGCTGAAATATACAATGGCACCGTGAACGTTGGCAACATTGCTAAAACAGATGCAAATGGTGAAGTGGTTGTGATATTAACCAGTACTACGGCGGGACTGTCTGATGTGACGGCGTCGATAACAGATGATCAGAACATCACCAGTAACCAAGTTAAAACGGTTAAATTTGTTGCAAACACTAGCACCAAACATTTGACGATTTCAGCAACGGGGAATAATGCGAGTGCAAATGGCACGGAGACGAATGTTGTTGAAGTGAATGTTGTTGATGCCAACAACAATCCATTTGCCAATGAAAACGTCGAGATTACGGTTCCCGCAGGTGTGACCATTAGCACGGTTAATGGCGCGGCTTATAGCGCTGCAACTGGGTTTGTGTCTGACAGTGAGGGGAAAGTTGTGCTCACCTTGATATCTCACACCGCCAATACGTATGCGATAACGAGTCGCCTAAGCTCAGCTGACGCGTCGACAACTATCACCTTTATTGCCGATAGTAACACGGCGACATTAAACCGTCTTGAGGTGATAACGGTAGACGGCGTGCTTGCCAATGGCCAACAAATGAATAGCGTGCTAGTTAATGTAACCGATGCAAACGGCAATGCATTGTCGGGTCAACAAGTGACGTTCACGGCGAGTGGCAGTGCTAACGTGGTTGATTTTGGCAAAACGGATATCAACGGTAACGTGACAATTTACTTAACCGATACCGTCGCGGAAGAGAGCGACGTTGAAGCCTCAATCACCAATGCAAAAGGTGAAGTAAGCCGTAAAAATGGCAGCGTTAGGTTTGTGGCAGATAGTGATAACCCGATAATAAATAGCCTTGAGGTGATGACGCCAACGGGCGTTGCTGCCGATGGCGGAAATAGCAATAGTATTAATGTAACAGTGACCGATGCGATGGGTAACCCATTAGCCGGTAAAAAAATCAACTTCACCGCAAGTGGTGATAATGTCAAAGTCCTTGCCTTTGGTGAAACGGATGATTATGGTCAAATAACGATTTATTTAACCGATACCGTTGCTGAAGAGGTTGATATTGTTGCCTCAATTGCCAATGCGAAAGGTGAGATGAGCCATAAAAATGGCAATGTGACGTTTATTGCTGATACTAATACGGCGAAAATAACCGGGTTTACGGCAAATGGTACCAAGGTCGCAGGTGGTGAAGGTGAGACAACGGTGCAAGTTAAAGTGACGGATAAATACGGTAATATTTTACCAAATCAAGTCGTCACGTTTACGGCCAACAATGACGCCGCGATCTCATCGACAGCGACAACCAATGCAGAGGGAATGATTGTTCTGCCGCTAAACAGCAAAAAAGCGGTGTTGGTGACGGTTACGGCAACCGTTGGTAACGCGGAGCCTAAAGAGATTGGCGTGCAATTTATTGCGGATGTTAAAACGGCTAAAATTGTGGCGGGCAATGTGACGGTTGAAGATGACCGGGCACTCATTGGCGGTGAAAAAACAAATAGTGTCAGAGTTAAAGTTATTGATGCCAACAATAATAATGTCCCTGGTTTAACGGTGGTATCAACTGCCAATAATGGCGCAAGCGTGGGTAAGATTGCTGAAACAAACGCTGATGGTGAAGTACTCATTACGTTAACGAGTAACACAACGGGGGCAAGTAAGGTGACGGCCTCATTGACAAATAGCGCGGCACAAGAGTCTAGCGAAGATGTGACGGTGATGTTTATTGCTCAAATTCTGGATAAAGATTTTATGCCAGGAAGCAATAGCGCCGCTGCGAACAATAAAGCACTAAATAGTGTTTACGCGAAAGTGACGGATTCAAAAGGGAAAGGGGTTGCAAACCAACAGGTGACCTTTACGGTTGAAAATACAGAGGATAACAATCCGACGTTCTCAAATGATGGCACCACCATCACGGTGACAACCGATGAAAATGGCGCAGCAACAGTGACGCTTAAAAACACCAAAGCGGGCCCGACAACGGTCACCGCAACGCTATTTGATTCGAGCCCAACGGCGACCGTCGATTTTGTCGGTGATTCCGCGACAAGGCGCATTATAGTTGGTAACTTAACGGTTGAAACTGACAATGCCATTGCCGATGGACAAGCAACTAACAGTGTTAAAGTTAAAGTTACCGATGAAAATGATAATCCGTTACCGAATGAGTTAATCAATTTAACGGCTGAAATATACAATGGCACCGTGAACGTTGGCAACATTGCTAACACAGATGCGAATGGTGAAGTGATTGTGACATTAACCAGTACCACAGCGGGACTGTCTGATGTGACGGCGTCAATAACCAATGACCAAAATATTACCAGTAATCAAGTTAAAACGGTGAAATTTATTCCAAATATTAACTCGATAACGTTTACACTGGCAACCACCCAAAATAATGCCGGTGCAAATGGCCTGGATAGTAATACTGTTGAGGTCAATGTATTTGATGCAAATAACAATGCTATTGCAAATCAAAAGGTCGCTATCACCATTCCATCGGGAGTGACCGTAACGCAGGTTAATGGCGCGGCTTATAGCTCTGCAGCTGGATTTGTGACAGACAGTGAGGGGCAAATTGTGATTAAAATGACCTCAAATACCGTTGGCAGCGCTAAGGTAACCGGTCAGTTAAATTCCGTTGAGTTAGCAACGGATATCACATTCGTTCCCGTTATGAGTAGTGACACGACAGCCGTATTAAGTGCCAGTCGCATTCTCAATAACGACAATGCATCAGGCACGACGGGTGGGCTTTCAACATTAACGCTTAAACTGGTTGATGACAAAGGTAAAAATGTCACCGGGATGGCAAATAATATTGTCTTAACGCCAGATCAAGCAGGATTAAATATTAGTAAGTTGACGGAAACGGCAACGAAAGGAACGTATACGGCGACAGTGACCAGCTTAACGGCGAATAACTATAATATTGTGCTTTCGTTTAATAATGGTATTGTTTATACCACAACGCTTCCATTACAGGTCTACACTTATGATTTTGCGCTAAATGTTCAAGACAAAAAAATAGGTGAGCAGATGATATACCAGTATTCACTTTCTGCCGTCGAATCGGATACTTATGTGACGGTTTCAACCAGTGGAATAACGGCCACATGGACATCGTCTAATACAAGTGCTGCAACCATTGTTGGATCTGATTCCACATCATTGGTAACAGGTGTTAAAGTAGGTGAAACGACCATTTCAGCCGATGATATTGTGCTTAATGGCGTTAAAGGGTCAACGGCAGCTAAGTTAACTGTTTCTATACTTAAATATAGCGATAAATACGGAGATTATGCAACAAGCCCAACAGGGGTACAGTCATTAATCCAACCACCTAATTATTCGTTTACAGGACGTACAGGTAGTATTGTTGACTCCATAGGTAATGGTGGTGGTGGTGGTGGTAATTTGGTCACGGTCAACAATACAGATAAAGTAACTTCAATTGATATTACAGCGTGTACTTATAAAAATGTAAGAGTTATTGGTAAATTAGTCTTTAATTATCAGGGGGGAGCTCAAACGCAAATAGCTAAGGGACTATGTGATGCCGGACAAATCGTTAATTCTGTGTACCCAATACCGGCTAATGAGCAATTTGTTGGCGTTATAGTATTTACTAGTGCGGTAGGGAGTATAGGTTATTCATATGTAGGCGGAATTCAATTTATTACGACTGCATTGTAAGTTACTGTTGATTAAGGGCGCATTAGCGCCCTTTTATTTTTTAATCTAATAGAAGAATGTTAACCAACAATAGGTATTCTTCGATAATGAGATCCCCAAACCTTATCTGCCACTCTCTTTAGTAGGCAGCTATTTTCAAATGATTAAATTATCTTTTCTTACTCGATTAAAGTAAGCTTCAATATACGTTGGGATCATCGATTTGGCTTGAGTGATATTTTCTAGTTTGTATTGATATATGCATTTTGTTTTTAGTGTATGGGAAATCTTTCAGCTGCGGCATTTCAATTTTATTTTAATGGGTAAAAAAGGAGGGATAATTAAACGATGCAAAAGCTAATCATTTTAAGGCAATCCTCAACCACTATTTTGGTAAGTTAGACGTTTAGTTATACCTTAATGCTCAGCGATTGAACTGTGTAATAATATTTATTTAATTAGCAAGATAGGAGAGTTACTAAAGTAGTTATCAACAGATTTTGTGGATTAAAAAAATATTACACAATGTTGTTTCGATAACCATGATTCTATTTTGATAATTTCTTTTATTTTTAATGAATGAAGGCCTTTCAATTATACAAATAAAAATTTTTATTATACTTATTTGTGCAATTTCATTGTTTATTAATAACTTATTTGGTTTATAGCATTATCCTAATTAGGGCAAAAAGCGCCGTATCTGGTTTTTTAGTTGTCCTAACTTTGCATTTGTTGTTTGGTAGCTGGTGATTAGTGTATTTTTGTATGTTGCAAAATAGTGATTTTATCTATTTCCAATTACAGGTAATTAATTAAATTACCTATTTTTATTAAGTAAATCAATTGCAACTGTAGTTAAAAAAAGAATGAACCATATCATTAATGTAACAATAAATACCAGAATAAAAAATAATTCTATGGACAAAGAATAATAAGCCAAATCATAAAGCTCTGTATAAAAAAAATGTTCATAGCGTATTTTAATATGATCTAGAACAATTAAATATATACCTGTAATTAGAGATAATAAAAACATAACAGCGGAGAGTATCGCGACTACTTTTGTTATTTTATATATCATTAATAATCCCGTATATGAATTCTTGATTGTGATTTATATTCGATTTAACGTTATGATTAGAATTAATAAACTGATATAAATACTCTAACAATAAAAAATGTAGCCATTAAACGCAGATTTTCAACAAACTAACAAAAGTCATTATTGTTACGACTGAAAATCTTTGATGTACTATAAATTAAATTGAATTTTCAAACAATTATAATACTTGTCATAAGTCAATTAATGAAAAAACTAAACTTTAGAATAATGTTTATTTGTACTATAAATGTACCAATTTCTACTTTTGGCATGGTGTCGTACACTAATTAAACAATTTGTATATGGCGTTTAAAACAAACAGGTTGAGTGAGTTATTAACGTAGTTATCAACAGTTTTTGTGGATTAAATTACGCAAAAAAGAACTTATAAATTTTTAACGCTTTTTATTCCGGTCTCTTTTATTGTAAAATTTGCTTTTATTATTTATTCTATCAATAAATATGTTATTTGCTCAATTATGTAATTTTTAGCACGATTTAAACTAATTAGATTCACATTGTGTAATATAAGCGTTTATGCAAACGCTAAATATTTCTATAAACTAAGCTCCTTTCATACAGAAAAGAGCCTTTCATATTATCTTTTTTAGCTAACGTCTATTTGGTGCTAATTTATCTAGATTAACGCGAAGGGCAACCAGAAAAAAACCATTTATTATATGGCACAACATAACTAGAGATAATTGCGCCATTATCTTTTCTATACATCTCATAGTGACAATAATGATAAAATGAATTTGAACTACTATATACTAGCCTAATTCCGGTATTTAATATCACTTCTGTTATACCTTTATTATCGGCATAAGTTGGGGATACTATGCCAGCCAAACTTAAAATAACACTGAAAGTTAAGATGAGTTTTTTCATTAATTACTCCTGTATTGATTATCGGTATAGGGTAAAATAATAAATCGATTTATTTGTTAAGTAAAATACTTTTGTCATATCATCCTAAATTTTATTATGACCTTTATACGCTTAAAAGGGCTTGTGTCACGCTATATATATTTATTCTTTATGCAGTGTATAGTGAATGATCAGCCTAATAACTTATTTTAAATTAGTGAATTAACAAGGTTATTAACATATTTATCCAGTGATTTTGGGGATATAAAATTACCTATTAGAGATTATAGTGTTATTGTTGAATAATATTTATAATATATTTTCTTAACATGAATAATAACATTGAGAAATGTGTATGAGAGATATTGATTTTTTGAAACAGGATAATAATTTGACGACGTTTCATTTTTTATTACTATCATTACTAACACTAGGTTTATATGACTATGTCTGGATGTATAAAATGAATAAGTCTATAAATCAAATAATAGGAATGAAAGTTGTATCTAACTATTTTATTATTATTTTATTGTCTGCTGCCGCATGGGGAAGTCTTCTTAATAACAGCTTTGCAATTAACTCAATTTTTTATTTTATAGGAACGATATTTATTATTATTTCGTTCATCATGAGTGTTGTTTGGGCAAATAAGGCTAAAAATACACTTATTTATCATTGCCTAGGTCAGTATAATATGAATGTAAAAACTAATAACTTTTATATCGTTATTTTTAATATATTTTATATTAATTATATTATCAATTCGCTAAGCGATATAAAAAAAGGCTAATACCTTCCAGACAACCTATTTTTTAATATTTCTTTTCATACATACCATGTACATGGAATAATCAGCCTAATAATTTATTTTAAATTAGCTAATTAACAGGGTTATTAACATGTTTATTCAGTGTTTTTGGGGATTAAAAAGTATTGATAATAAGATGAAATCCAGTCAAAACGATACACGGTTACTTTGCTCGTGATGACTGGAAAATATCTTACTAGTAAAGATTATTCATCGATTAGATTAACGATAAACAGGCTTGTATTACGCTTCATTATTGAATCAATGCTAGCATCAGATAGCTTTATTGATATAACATTTCCTTCTTTTAAGGTTAACGTACCTAAAGAGATACCATTACCATTTACATAAGCTGAATATACGGCTATCGATTGTTCTTCATCAGTATCATTTTTTAACAAAATAGTGATTGATGGTTCAATTTTATCAAATGATTTTTTCTTAAATGCTTTGATCTTATTTTGTAAGTTCTCAGATATCGCAACATAATTAAACTTACTATCACCTATTTGATATATACTTATATCCCCATCTTTTGATCCCACGGTTACGGGAATTTTAAATGCGGCTTTATTATCAAATTGTTCGCGATAGCACTCAATAAACTCTGCTTTAGGAAAAATTTTACCTATTGACGATTTTGCTTCAATTAATGATTCTGATTCTTTTCTTGAATCATTAAAGTCGTTACAACTTGCGACCTCAACATCAAGCTGTGATTCTACAATTTTTTTTACATTATTATTTAATTCACTAATATTGACTGGCGTAGTTATCTCAACTTTGCAGCCAGCTAACATCAAAAGTATTGATGCGATTACAACTGTCTTTTTCATATTTAGCCTTTTAATTAATTATTTTTTTAATTATATCGTAAAAAAAAAAAAAAATTCGAGGATATCTACATGGATAATAAAAAACTATGATTTATTTATCTATATAGGAACAGATAGTGGTTATATTGTTAGTTTGAATTGCTCGCTATTTTATTGACAATATTTGTTGCCTATTGATTGATCAGCGTAATTACTTGTTTAAAATTAGTAAATTAACAGGGTTATCAACAAGTTTGTTAAGTGTTTTTGGGGATTAAACACAAGTGAAGTTCATAATTTATTACTCAATTATAATTAAAAAGGCCACATTCACATTTAACAATGTTATGATATATATGAATTTTTAATTAGGAGATAGTATGAAATGTAAAATTTGCTTGGTTTCTATCCAGCATTTATCTAAGGCCGCTATTGCTTTTTCTGTGGGGTTTTTCTGTTTATTAGTTGGTTACGATAATATTATTGATTTCAATACTAATTACCAGTTTGTTCATAGCGTTTTATCAATGGATAAAATGGAGTCTTTTTTCTCTGGCAATCCTACGCTTGAAGCTAGATCTATAGATAATTCTAATGTTTATTTAGTTGGATATTGGCTTATTATTGTCGGTGAGATTATTACTGGTTTAGTTTGTATGTTTGGCTCAATTTATATGTTTGCTTCGATTAATAAGAAAAGATTTGTTAATGGGCAAGTTATCTATTTAGTTGGTGCAACATTTGCGGTTCTATTATGGTATTTTGGTTTTGGTGTCATTGGTGGTGAGTATTTCTCAATGTGGGCTAATCAAATGAATGGGCAAATGAAAGCCTATACGTTTGCAACGTTTATTTTAATAACGGCTATTTATGTGTATATGCCAGAACTAAAAAAAATGCCAACCACTGATTCACCAACGAATTAGAATAATAAATCAAGCATATACTAAATGTAATAAAGTAATTTAATCAATTTTAGAATAAAAAAAGCTCGCTGAAAGCGAGCTTTTTTATGGTATTTATGAGCTAAATTTATTTACTGCCATACTCTTTAATAATTTCTTCAGCAGTTTTACCACCTAATTTAGATTTTAATAAACTAAGCAATTTAGCTTCGTCATCATTTGAATCTAAACTTGCAACAAAAGCAACTTTTACTATTGCTTGTTGGAATGCATTTTTATCTTTGCTATCTAAAGTATCAGACATCTCTTTTACAGATTTTTGCATGGATGATTTTGACGAAAAATCAATAGTCTTACCTGAATCGCCACAACCAACTAAAACAAAGCTAACCACTAATACAGCTAGTAATTTTCTAAACATTTTTTACCCCATAGTAATATTTTGATTAAGAGGGAATGGTTTTACATCAAAATGACCTATTTTGCAATTGTTTTACCAGTTTTATTAAAATGTTATTGGTAACTGGTACCAATTAGAAAGCGTGAAAAGTGGCACTTTTCTAACAAAAGATGTTTTATCAAGAATATAAATTGATTTATTTCGTTAGGTTAGTAAACTTATGTAAATTTCAACTCTGCCATCTGGATAGTATTTTTCAAAATCAATATCATAAGCACGTATAATTTTATTATCTTGTTCTAGCGCCCAAATATGTTGCCATGTTTGATAAATTTTATCCTCATGGTCATCATTAACTTGAAATACCGCGTAGCTATCGATAGGGTTGGGCTCAATTGTGGTTGAAAAATGTTTTACTGGGTGATCAACGGCAATAGATAACGTGTAATCACCACGGTAATCATTTTGATAATGGTGATAGATAGCATAAATACAACCGGTATTATCAGCCAGTTTTGCTTGTGCATCTTGCCAAAGTGTTTTGATTTTATTGATCATATTTTCATCAGTAAAATTATTGGTTACCACCGAATTTACAGCAAAAAACATAATGCGATCCTAATAAAATAAATAACGAATTAGCTATTATATCTCTCTAGCTGATCACCTATTAGCAAATCGTGTGATTAACCCTCATCACGTATACACGCTAATTTTTAAAATTAAATACCATCAATTTGCTAGCTGCCAAAAAGCAGCAATAAGTTTTTCAGCAAGACGCCGTTTTTGAGCGCAAATCCCAATATCAAAGGGCTCGATTAAACTTGAAGACCACTCAATAATACGCTCACGGATTCTTTCTGGACTGTTTTCCATTACAACCTTTGGTAATAGTGCAACGCCACAACCTAGCGCAACCATTGATACAATAGCTTCGTGACCGGCAACGGTTGCATATATTTTAGGTGATTGTATTTTATTTTGTTTAAACCACTGATCAATTCGGTGTCGACTAGGGCCGTGATCAGGCAAAATAAACGGAATATTATGCCAATCGGGCTGTTTTTGGTGGAGTTTATCACTAAATGTACTACGTAAGCGGGGAATCAGTAGCACCATTTCAATTTCACCTATTTTAGCAAACTCTATACTTGATGGTAATTGTTTGGGGTGACCTGCAATGGCTAAATCAGCCTCATTAGATTGTATTTTACTTACCGCATCAGCTGCATCTCCAGTTGTAAGCTTTATTTCAACGAGGGGATGTAAAACACGAAACTTATCTAAAATATCAGGTAAATGACTGTATGCGGCAGTAACCGAACAAAAAAGGCTGAGTTCCCCCGTTAATTGTTGGCTAGATTTATCTAAATTTTGCTGTAACTGCTGGTAATCGGCTAATACCTGCTTGGCAAATAATTTTAACTGTAGCCCTGCATCAGTAATTTGTACCGAACGATTATCGCGAATAAAGAGTTGTTGGCTAGTGCTCTCTTCTAATCGTTGGATTAGCCTTGATAAGGTGGATGGAGTGATATGCATGGCTTTAGCGGTTAAACCAAAATGACGACTTTCACACAAGTTTAAAAAAATTTTAAGATCACGAATATCCATATTATCAACTTAACGATTATTGTTGCAATATTTGCAATGTAATGTTCTGAATATATCAATTTTAGCAATAAAAAAAATAAAGTATAGTAGCGCCATACTAATAAATCGATTAATACATCGATATTCAATTTTTATCTTCAGAGGAAAAAAAATGTCAAATTATTTTAATACATTAAGCTGGCGTGAAAAATTAGCACAGTTAGGTAAATGCCGTTTTATGGATCGTAGCGAGTTTGCGCAAGAAGCTAATTTCTTAAAAGGTAAAAAAATTGTTATTGTCGGCTGTGGTGCTCAAGGGCTAAATCAAGGCCTTAATATGCGTGATTCAGGACTTGATATTTCTTATGCATTGCGTAAAGAAGCGATTGCTGAAAAACGTGCATCATGGAAGAAAGCAACCGAAAATGGTTTTAAAGTGGGATCGTATGAAGATCTAATTCCAACGGCTGATCTCGTTATTAACTTAACACCAGATAAGCAGCATTCTGCAGTTGTAAAAGCAGTTCAACCACTCATGAAACAAGATGCTGCATTTGGTTATTCACACGGATTTAATATTGTTGAAGTGGGTGAGCAAATCCGCCCTGATATCACCGTTGTAATGGTTGCACCAAAATGCCCAGGTACAGAAGTGCGTGAAGAATATAAACGCGGTTTTGGTGTGCCAACACTTATTGCCGTTCATCCGGCAAACGATCCTAAAGGTGAGGGCCTTGCAATTGCAAAAGCATGGGCTGCTGCAACGGGTGGTCATCGTGCGGGAGTATTAGAATCTTCATTTGTTGCTGAAGTTAAATCTGACTTAATGGGTGAGCAAACAATCTTATGTGGTATGTTACAAACGGGCTCACTATTATGTTTTGATAAACTTGTTGCAGAAGGTGTTGATCCTGCTTATGCCTGTAAATTACTACAATTTGGTTGGGAAACTATCACCGAAGCCTTAAAACAAGGTGGTATTACATTAATGATGGATCGTTTATCAAATCCCGCTAAATTACGTGCTAATGCTTTAGCGCAAGAGTTAAAAGTGTTAATGTCTGATCTTTATCGTAAGCACATGGATGATATTATCTCAGGTCACTTCTCGGCAACAATGATGGCAGATTGGAATAATGATGATGTAAATCTATTAAAATGGCGAAAAGAGACGGGTGAAACTGGCTTTGAAAAAGCAGCTGAGTACCAAGGTAAGATCGACGAACAAACTTACTTTGACCAAGGCGTTGTTATGATTGCAATGGTTAAAGCAGGCGTTGAACTTGCATTTGAAGCAATGGTTGAAGCAGGTATTCTTGAAGAGTCAGCGTATTATGAATCATTGCACGAATTACCGCTAATTGCTAACACCATCGCACGTAAACGTTTATATGAAATGAACGTAGTCATTTCAGATACTGCTGAATATGGTAACTATCTATTCTCGAACGTTGCGGTGCCGTTATTAAAAGAGAAGTTTATGCCTTTACTACAAACGGGCGATTTAGGTAAAGCAATTGCAGAGGGAAGCGTTGATAATTCACAATTACGTGAAGTTAACGAATCTATTCGCAATCATCCAATTGAAAAAATCGGTCATAAACTTCGTAGCTACATGAAAGATATGAAAAAAATTAACGTAGCTGGATAATATCAATTATTCTCGTTATAATTTTGTTGTAATAGCTAATTATAGTGAAAAATAGAAGAGCGCATTTGCGCTCTTTTTTATGGCTGAAGATCTAATCTAACAGGTTTTGTTGGTTTAAAAAATACCGGCAGATAGACAACCAATATCAGATTTGCAAAGCTTCTAGATTCTTTCGGTTCTATCATCAAGGCAAATCAAGATCCAATGCACTTCATTGGCATCGTATTTTAACTGCGCCATCATATATATCGATCATTGAACGACTATTAATCAGATCGCCTTTTACCTTAATCACTTCGTTCGCTTAATAAAATCAGCGCTATTAAAGCGCTGACCAGGCTATTATTTTAACAAGCAAGCCATGATCTTTTATTAATAAAAATAGATCTAACTTTTCATTAAATAGATCTATTTTTATTTTTATTTGAATTTTATGATCTAATATTAATCTTTTTAAAAATTATATAATTATAAAAAAATAATTTGATAAAATTGTTTATTTTTTTTACAAAAATGTTATATTAATTAATAGACACAAATGTGTTAAAGGATAATGAAATGAAAAATAAGATAACGATTAGACCAGGCGATAATTGGCACTGGTATTTCGATAGTAAATATGATTGCTTAATGTTAGAAATAACAAGCGATATGATTTTTCGTTCTCGTTATCCAGCAAAAATGCTGATCCCTGATGCCTTCCAATCTAGTCAATTCTCTGTTGATGATGCGAGTGCGTATTACCAATTTTATGAAAGCTGCTCGGCACTAAATTTGAGTGAACCACAAAAAGTCGAGTTAGTCTTAAATGCCATTGTTGCCAATAATTTTTTAAAACCGCAGATGCCTAAAAGTTGGTACTTTATTCAGCAACCGATGTTATTTACACCTGCTTTTGCTGAAGTCGTGGAAGCACAAACGCAAGATAATGCTGAGCGTATTAATCTTTTAGTTGTAGAAGCAGGGAGTTCGGCCTCAGTATGCTTAATTGCACAAAATGATGTCAGTATGGTTGGCAAAACGTTTAATATTACTGATGTGGTTAAAGTGATGAACGATCGCTTAGTCTCAAAAAACAGTACCTTAATAGATAATAAAAACGATAATGATGATGAAAGTGAGTTATTAATGAAACTCTTTCATCAAGAATGTTCATAATCTTCTTTTCATCAAATAAATCCTAGCTTAATATCTTCAGTTACTAATTATAATAATCGGTATCGATTATTGTATTGCCTATGTTATACTCAAATTTTTAGATATTTAGATAATTTAATTGTATTTATACCCAAGTGAAATCAAGATGTTTGTTTTTTTAGTTTCAACTTTAGCGTCAGTATCAGCAGGATGATTAGGGCTTAGCCTCTCGCACGGGTTCAGGATGAAGTCCTGAGATCCTAAAGCTTCTAATTTTCAGCGCTATTTTCGAGCATCTTCCTTGGTCATGAGTATATTTCATTAAATACAACGGGAAAATTTAAGTTAACGAAATGAAAAACTATATTAGTTTTAATGATAACGGTGTTTTCTTAATTACCGCCCTAATCAATTCTATGATTGGTTACTGCCTATTTGGGGTAGTTGGCGTCACATTTGGCATTCTTACCGTTTTATTTGCAAATATTGTTTACCAAGCTAAAGACGACAGCGGCAATATATTTTATATGCTTTTTTTATTGTCACTAATCATTGTTGGTGGGGCAATTGGCTTTATTTTAAAACTATCAATCCCTTTTTATCTCTTTCTATTTCTACTTTCATATTTTTATTACGTTACATTTAATAAAGATGTCTATGTTGACCGAATTATTCCTTTTTTTGTTATCTTTTCGTGTATGGGCACGACTTTACCCTCGGTAAGTATTGAATTACCATTGGCTTATTTAACGGGCGTTATTGTTAGCTTATTAATGCTAACCTTACTTAAACGCAAAAAATATGACAACGCGGCATTTAAAAATGGCCTGTTTGCCAAAGGGCTATACACGAGCCCAGACCGCCTAGGATTACGCGCTTTTATCTATAGTGTTTTCTTATTTTTAAGCCTTGCTATACCTGATTATTTAGGATTATACCGAGTATATTGGGCGCCATTAACGTTTATTGTACTGCTTCGTCCACTCGAAGTTGGTATTATAAAAACCACTTTATCGCGCTTTTTGGGTAGCATTTTAGGCGCAGTATTTTTATTTTTAATGTTCCATTTTGTATTATTCAAAAACACCTATTTTGATATTGTGATCCTAGTATTTGTTATTTTCTTAATGCCAACCTTTCTAAAATTAAATTATGTACTTAAAACATTCGCCATTACTGTTTTTGTCTTATTACTACTTGAAGAAACCGAATTTTGGCACGATCCGACTTATTTATTACCTTATTCTAGGGTATATGAAACATTGATTGGTGGCAGCATTGCGATTTGTGCTAGTTTGGTTTTAAAATTAGCTCGAAAAGTAAAAATACGCTAACAATATTAAAACTTAATATATATTTGTGACCTATAAAGATGCTTGAAAATAGCGCTAAAAATTAGAAGTTTTGGGATCTCAGAACTCCTTTTAAACGCAAGCGAGAGGCTAAGCCTCTCATTACCCTGCTGATACTAATGCTAAAGTAAAAACTAAAAAATCCAGAATCTTGATTTCGCTTGGGCCTAATACCCGAATATAGACGGGTATTTGCGGTAATAATTATGATTTACGAACAAATTGTAATTTAATATGGGCGCTTTTAGGTATACAGCTACAGGCTAGAATGCGATCATTACGCCTCAATGCTGATTGGGTCATTGGCATTACGTCACCTTCTATTAAGATCATCTGACAACGGCCACAAACTCCTGTGCGGCAAGAGTAGGGAAGCGCAATACCATGTTGTTCTAGCTGTTCTAAAATAGGTTGTTGATTATTGCCAACAAAGGATGTCGATTCGATCGTAATATTGCAAGGTTGAGCTTGATTAAGATCTTGTTTGGGGAAAGATTTAATATAATTTTTAGCTGTTTTACGTTCAAGCACCTCAAGACGATCATTGATCGCGATCGTTCCGGTATTTCTGGCGATCATATTAATACCAAAATCTATTTCACCTTGTTCATCTTGCCTAAAATAACGTAATGTTTTAAGCGGCTCATTATCTGCAAAATAGTTATGAGTGGTCAAATTAACACGCGTCATCATGCAGCGGCTACATGGTTTGACCAAATCAAAAACAATATCCCCAATTTTGATTGTTTTCCAGCCATCTTCTGCAAAAGGTAACGCCCCATCAATAATAATATTGCCACGAAATTGTTCGACAGTTAGCTTTTGTGGGCATTGCTGCTGTAAATAATTAAATGAGGCTTGATTAATCAATAAATACGGATAACCATCAGCAAAGCCAAGTGGTGTATTAGGAAAACGCCTTACCCTTCGATCGGTTTGTTTACCTATCCAACGTAGCTGAACATCTTTTTGTAAAAATTCGCTTAAAAAACGGTTCACATTAATTGAGGCAATATAGGCGCTAAACTGATTGCCCCAAACCTGCGTCGGCTCACTTGTTATTGAAAAATCATGATAATTGACTTGCACGCTTTTTTGTTGATCAAGCGTAATTAAAATACCTTGATCGTTTATGGTCGTACTTAATTGCAACAATTGCGGTGTTTCGCGCGCAGTGATAAATGAGCCATCAGGTTCACAAACCATAAAAATACGATCATAGTTAAGGCCACATGGAAGCACTTCACTTGCTTTTAACGCAATACCTTGCATCGATTTTACTGGGTGAATATAGAGTTGATTTACAAAAACCATAATGCTCACAAAAAGACAAAATCAAAGCGCTATTATAACTTGAATTATGCGTAAGATATACGGCCAATATTTTAATTACAGCCCCTTGTTATAACCTTATCTAAGGTATTTTTGATTAATAAAATAGATATGGTTTTACATCTTTTTTGATTAAGTCATAGACATAGCACTTATTTTAGTGTAAATTGCTTGAATCTCACATGGGATTCCTCTCTATTTATCCACCATGGTTGAATAATTTTAGTGCTCAGCATTAGTGGAAAATATAATATTACTAATAAATAGTATCGGCGTTTGTTATAATTTGTATTACATTAAAGAGATGACATTTAAAATTACTCAGTGTGCTTATTAATATTTATAGATTTGCACAAATATAAACAAAAAATGAATTATGCATATCAACATCATCCTCAAGAACCTATTAAATTATGAATCTAACTGAACTAAAAACGAAACCTGTCTCTGAGCTTGTCGCGCTTGGCGAAAAAACAATGGGGCTTGAAAATTTAGCCCGTCTACGTAAACAAGATATTATTTTTGCTATTTTAAAACAGCATGCTAAAAGTGGTGAAGACATTTTTGGTGATGGCGTTCTTGAAATTTTGCAAGACGGCTTTGGCTTTTTGCGCTCAGCAGATAGTTCTTATTTAGCGGGTCCTGATGATATTTATGTCTCGCCAAGCCAAATTAGACGATTTAATTTAAGAACGGGTGATACGATATCTGGCAAGATAAGACCACCTAAAGAAGGTGAACGTTATTTTGCTTTATTAAAAGTTAATGAAGTTAACCACGATAAACCTGAAGATGCCCGCAACAAAATTCTATTTGAAAACTTAACGCCTTTACATGCTAATTCAAGACTTCGTATGGAACGTGGTAACGGTTCTACTGAAGATTTAACCACGCGAGTATTAGATCTAGCTTCACCAATTGGTAAAGGTCAACGTGGTTTGATTGTTGCGCCACCTAAAGCGGGTAAAACGATGTTGCTACAAAATATCGCACAAAGCCTAGCTATGAAATATCCGGAATGTGTATTAATGGTACTACTTATTGACGAGCGTCCTGAAGAAGTTACCGAAATGCAGCGTTTAGTAAAAGGTGAGGTTATCGCTTCAACATTTGATGAACCCGCTGCTCGTCACGTACAAGTTGCTGAAATGGTGATTGAGCGTGCTAAGCGTCTTGTTGAACATAAAAAAGATGTGATCATATTACTTGATTCAATCACACGTTTAGCTCGTGCATACAATACCGTTGTGCCAGCGTCAGGTAAAATCTTAACCGGTGGCGTTGATGCTAACGCGTTACATCGACCAAAACGCTTCTTTGGTGCCGCGCGTAATGTTGAAGAAGGCGGTAGCTTAACCATTATTGCAACGGCATTAGTTGATACTGGCTCAAAAATGGATGAAGTTATTTACGAAGAGTTTAAAGGTACTGGTAATATGGAACTACAGCTTTCACGTAAAATTGCTGAGCGCCGTGTATTCCCAGCTATTGACTTTAATCGTTCAGGTACACGTAAAGAAGAGTTAATGACCTCGCCTGATGAACTACAAAAAATGTGGATTTTACGTAAAATTCTTAACCCAATGGGCGAAATTGATGCGATGGAATTCTTAATTGACAAATTATCAATGACAAAAACGAATGAAGAGTTTTTTGACATGATGAAACGTTCATAAGTGTTATCGATTAAAAAAAGAGTTAATTACTTAACTAACTGATTATTATTGATAAAAAAAAGCTGCTTAATTTAAGCGGCTTTTTTTATTTATTTAAATATGGTTTAATAACCAAGTTAGTTTATCAACTATTCGCTATATTGAGCTAAAAGGAAGAGGATTAAAATGTCTAAACAAGAAATTGGTGTCATTGGTATGGCAGTTATGGGACGTAATTTAGCGTTAAACATCGAAAGTAGAGGCTACAGCGTTTCGATTTATAATCGTTCTAAAGACAAAACTGATGAAGTCGTCGCCGAGCATCCAGGTAAAAAATTGGTACCTTATTATTCGTTAAAAGATTTTGTTGATTCGCTTGAAAAACCTCGTCGCGTATTAATCATGGTACAAGCAGGTAAAGGCACTGATGCGGTTATTGATGAACTTCGTCCTTTATTAGATAAAGGCGATATCATTATTGATGGTGGTAATGCTTATTTTGAAGATACAATCCGTCGCAATAAAGCGTTATCAGATGCTGGATTTAACTTTATTGGTACTGGTGTGTCGGGCGGTGAAGAAGGCGCATTAAAAGGGCCTTCAATTATGCCTGGTGGTCAAAAAGAAGCCTATCAATTAGTTGCGCCAATTTTAGAAAAAATCGCGGCTAAAGTAAATGGTGAACCTTGCGTTGCCTATATTGGTGCTAATGGCGCAGGTCATTATGTCAAAATGGCACATAACGGCATTGAATATGGCGATATGCAGCTTATTGCTGAAAGCTATTCACTACTTAAACACGGTGTAGGGCTTTCTAATGATGAACTTGCAAATGTTTTCACTCAGTGGAATGAGGGCGAACTTAATAGCTACTTAATCGAAATTACCGCCGATATCTTTAAATATAAAGAGCCATCAGGTGAATATTTAGTCGATGTTATTGTTGATGCGGCGGGCAATAAAGGTACGGGTAAATGGACGAGCCAAAGTGCATTAGATTTAGGTGAACCATTATCATTAATCACTGAATCCGTATTTGCGCGTTATTTATCTGCAATTAAAGATCAGCGCGTTGCTGCTTCAAAAGTCTTAAGTGGCCCTAAAGTTAAGGTTGAAGGCGATAAAGCAGAGCTAATTGAAAAAGTCCGTAAGGCCCTTTACATGGGTAAAATTATCTCTTATGCACAAGGCTTTGCGCAGTTAAAAGCAGCTTCTGAGCAGTATAATTGGGACCTTAACTATGCTGAAATTGCTAAGATCTTTAGAGCAGGTTGCATTATTCGTGCCCAGTTCCTACAAAAAATTACTGATGCATATATCGAAAACCAACAGGTTGATAACTTATTATTAACGCCATACTTTAAACAAACCGTTGAAGCTTATCAACAATCATTACGTGATGTGGTTTCACTTGCGGTGCAAAATGGTATTCCGGTGCCAACATTATCGGCAGCTATTGCTTATTATGATAGTTATCGAAGTGCGGTATTACCGGCTAATTTAATTCAAGCTCAGCGTGATTATTTTGGTGCACATACTTATAAGCGTACCGATAAAGAAGGCGTATTCCATACTGATTGGATGGGCATTGAAGGTAAAAAGTAGTCAGTAAACTTGGCATTTAATAGGCGGTGAATACCGCCTTTTTTACATCAGAATATAACCTTACAACAAAAAAATAACGAAACTTAGTCAGGTTTAACCAAATAATGTTTCAAGCCATTTTACGCCAAAGGCGCCGGGCGCAAGCATAACAAATGCCCAAACGGGCGCAGAAGTGATATTGGCAATATTAAATTTTAAGCTTGGCATATGCATGGCGCCGGCAATTAGCGGTACAATGGCTCGCAATGGACCAAAAAAGCGGCCAATAAATACCCCAGTTAAGCCGTAACGATGAAAAAACTGCTCAGCACGATAGACCATTTTAGGATGTTTGTTTAATGGCCATGATGAGATAATTTTTTGATGGTAGTGCTTGCCCAGCCAAAATGAAACGTAGTCGCCGACAATAGCCCCGACAGATGCGGCTAATAAAGTGGGCACAAATGGGATTAAATCTGCGCCAATTAACGCACCACAAGCAAGTAAAATAGCGGTTGCAGGAATAAGCAGTGACACAATAGCTAAGGATTCGCCAAAAGCTAATAGAAAAATAATTGGAATAGCCCATACTTGATGATCTTTAATAAAGTCCATAATCATTTGGGTAATTTCTTGTATTGACATAATTGTGCTCACTGATAGATTTTGTTTCGTAATTCAAGTCATCTATTTTACAATAAGCTGGCTTGAACGCATAAAAAAAAGTTTAAATAATTTATCAAACAAAGGTTAATGTCATGGTTGAAGTTGTTAAAACGGTTACAGTTAATAAATTTAATGATGCAACCATCGCAGCATCTAAAACCGATATGATCGCAATAGAAATGCCAGTAGCACTTGTTTATAACGGTATTTCCCACGTTGTTATGATGGCAACCCCTAAAGACTTAGTGCACTTTGCCATTGGCTTTTCATTAACCGAAGGCATCATTCAATCACCTAATGAAATCTATGGTATTGAGATTCAAACTTCAGTAAAAGGCGTTGAAGTGCATATTGAGCTTTCATCGCGCCGCTTTATGGGCTTAAAAGAAAAGCGTCGTAATCTAACTGGCCGAACGGGCTGCGGTATTTGCGGCACCGAGCAAATTGATGAAGTATGCAAATTATTACCTCAACTCCCGTTACTGTCACAAATTTCGCTAGCTAATTTTACCGGTAGCTTAAAATACCTTAAACAAGTGCAAATCGTTGGTGAACAAACCGGTTGCACCCACGCCGCCGTTTGGCTTGATTTAAATGGTGAATTTATTGCTGGCTTTGAAGATATTGGCCGCCATGTTGCGCTTGATAAACTCTTAGGTTATCGTGCCAAACAAACCAATCAACAAGGCATTATTTTGGTTTCAAGCCGTGCCAGTTATGAAATGGTACAAAAAGCAGCGAATAGCGGCGTTGAAATTTTACTTGCAGTGTCAGCCGCAACCTCAATGGCGGTTGAAATGGCACAGCAATGTAATTTAACCTTAGTTGGCTTTTTTCGAGGTGAAAAGGGCGTGATTTATAGTGGTGAAAATAGGTTAGATATTTGATTTATTTTTATTAATTAAATGCAGGCTATTTTACTGGCGAGATAAAAAAGTGCTATTCTTATCATCACTATTTTAAAATAATTAGCAATTTTAAGTAATATCTACAACTTGAAAAAAGGTAAACAGACAAGGTTGTTCATACTTAACACATTAATTATTTCAAAATAAATCGATTATCTGTTATTCTTTAAGCTCAAAATTAATAGTGCTTTATTCTTTAAAAATTATAATAAAGGAATTTGCATGGATGAAATCAACTTTGCTACTTTGCTGGGCAATAATCACTATACACTCACTATTGACCAACTAGATGCAGCAACCTCAGTTCTCGCAATCAATAGTCATGAAGCATTAAATCAACTTTGGTGTTATGAGGTGATATTTACATCGGAGAATAAGTTAATTACGATTGAATCGGTTTTATCGCAAAAAGCCTCTCTTATTTTTCAGCCTAAATCTTTACTTCAAAACATATCAAAAATTAGTTCTCTTGATAGACCTTTACAACCACGAACACTCTATGGCGTTGTGACTAAATTTAGTCAAATTGCAATAAATAAAGAGCAAGCGCAGTACTGTATTATTCTAGAGCCACGATTAGCTACATTAAAATATCATCATTACAGTGCGATTTATCAACAGCAAAGTATAGTGACAGTTGTGGAAGAAGTACTGCGTCGTCATGGCTTTACTGGGGTTGATTATCGTCTTGAACTAAAAGAAACTTACCCTACACGTGAATTTATTAGCCAATGGCAAGAGAATGATCTCGAATTTATTCAGCGAATCTTATTTGATGTAGGAATATGGTTTCGCTTTGAAAACCATTCACAACATGCCTGTGATGTAGTTGTTATTAGTGATTATGAGCAAGGGCTTGTAGATAAAGGCAATATCATCTATAAAGAACCGACAGGAACGCTCGATGGCGGAGTAGATAGTGTCTGGAATCTAACTATGCACAGTCAAACGGTGACACAATCGGTTTTAGTGCAAGATTATAATTATCGCCAAGCACAAAGTGATATGCAAACTGAGTTAAATAGTCAGCCTAAAAATATGACAACTCAAGGTATTAATTACCATTACGGAGAGCATTACAAAGTGTTGGGTGATGAACACACACCAGAAAGTGGTAAGTGGTATGCCTGTATTCGCCATCAGCAGCAAATAAGTGAACAAGTACAGATTATCGGCCATAGCAATGATTATCAATTATCGCCAGGACAAAGAATTAATATAATAGGACATCCTTTAGCTATGCAGTTACCGCAAGGGATTATTATTATTAGTATTGAAGGTAATGCAGATCGAACACAAAGTTATGCCTTAACATTTACTGCAATTGTTTTTGATGTGCTAAAACCTTATCGACCTACTCCGATATCTTGGCCACAAGTTAACGGTACAATCCCAGCAAAGGTAACTAGCCCTGACAACGATACTTATGGCTATATTGACACCCAAGGCCGCTACCGAGTGAAACTCGATTATGACTTAAAAACATGGAAAAAAGGCGAAGAGAGCTTATGGGTTCGTCTTGCCAAACCATATGCAGGGGATACCTATGGTTTTCACTTTCCGTTGATTGATGGCACTGGCGTTGCAATAGGATTTACTGGGGGCAATCCTGACCGCCCTTATATTGCTCACGCGCTACATGATAGCACTCACCTTGACCATGTAACTACCGAAAATAAACACCGTAATGTGATTCGTACTCCCGCCAATAATAAACTGCGGATGGATGATAAACGTGGGCAAGAACATATAAAGCTTGCGACGCAGTACGGCAAAAGCCAACTTAATTTAGGGCATTTAGTTGATAATGAAAAAATAAAACGTGGCGAAGGTTTTGAACTACGCACGGATGAATGGGGAGTTATTCGTGCAGGTAAAGGCGTGTATGTTACTTCTTATAAACGAGAGGGTACTGACGGAGTAAAAAAAGCAAGTTTGGACGCAGATGAAACAGTTTCATTATTAAAGACTGGATTAAGTGTATCACAACGATTATCCAAACGTTCGGCAAGCCATCTCTCCGGAAAGTTAGAAGGAAGTGATAGTTTTAACTTATTTGTTAAATATACTGCTTCTGAAACTGCTAACAACATATCTTTTACAGAGCCGAGTATGGTGCTATCGAGCCCTAAAGGTATTGCAACGGTTACTCCAGATAATATCTATCAATATGCTGAACAAAATATTTTACTGACAAGTAAACAAGATACCAATATTGCGGCTGATAAATCAGTTAATGTTAGTGCTGGTAGTGAATATAGCGTATTTGCAAAACAAGACATAAAACTATTTAGTGGAGAAGCAAAAATACAACTACAGGCACACAATGGTGATATCGAGTTAATAGCAGATAAATCACTTAAAGTCATTAGTAATGATGATAGCATTGATATTAATGCTAAAAAGGAGATAACAATTGCTTGCGGTGGTGCTTATATTCGTATTGCTAATGGCAATATTGAACTTTATGCTCCCGGTTTAATAAAACACGGCGCACAAGGGTTTCCTTTTTCAGGCCCTAAAAATATGGTACCTACACTTTATTCATTCCCAAAACAACAACCATTAGCGCCTTATCTTAAGCAGTTTATTTTAGTTGAAGATGGAACTGATAAGCCAATTATTAACCGAGAATATCAAATTTTAAATAAAAATAATCAGGTAATAACTGAAGGGAAGACCGATGCTCAAGGTAAGACTGAAATAGTTTCGACAGGTTACGAAGAAGCTGAGGTCATATTCAAATATAAAAATAATTAAAGGATAATTTTATGCCTTCAGAATCATTGAAATCAATTGTATGCCAGTGGTCAAGTAATAGTGACCAAGATATACAAACAAAAGTAAAGGCGGGCGTTAAGAAAGTAGCGGGTATTTTATTGCGAAGAATTCCTAAAAAAGGCAAGAATCCCGGTCATTATTGGATTGAAGTTGTTCATGAAGATGAAAACCAAACGGATGATTTTATCGAACAAGCAAGAATTAAGAAATTAAAGGAACAAGATATTACGACTAGTCCAATAAAACCATGCACTAAGCCGAATGGTTTTCGTGAAAGTTATGGCTGGTATCCAGAGAAAGGTGGGCTTAGTGCAGTAAACTTAATGAATCTTTTATATAGTGACGCAAGAATAATATCAGCGGATGGTTATTTAAATGGTGATTGTGAAGCAAGAAAAAAGGAAGACAAAAAACTTGATTTAACTTATCAACGCGATCGCGAAGCGGGAAGAAAGAAAAAAAATAATGAACTTTCAAGCAGACCATTTGATCCTCACCAAAATGGTCGACTTAATCCTAATAAAATTATATTTAGTACGAATCCTCACTTATTGCCAAATGATGTTAGAACAGTAGCACAAGTGCTCACTGAGATCAGAAAATTTGCACAAAATTTTAATGGTGAATGGAGTTGGAATGGTGATGGTTTTGATGAAACCAATTGTCATACTTTTTTATTTCTGTTATTAGCAAAATGCAATTTAGCTGATCCACTTTGTATTGGGGTTGATGCAGATCCACATTTTAATGATTATTATAAGTCTTTAAAAAATCGCAAGAAAATTGACGATGAGAAATTTGTTGAAAGAAAAGAATTAATGGAAAAATTGTTAAATTTATCTAAGTATAAGCAGAGCCAATATTAATGAACAAACTTATTAAGGAAACTATTAATAGATGAAAAGTTTTATAAAAATGTGGTTAGTAGTTTTTTTTATTTATACGTTTAGTTCCCTGCCTATTTTTGCGGAGATAATAATGAATGACCAAGTAGAAATTATTAAAAAATTGAAAGCACAAGCAATTGAGCCAAATAAAACCTATTTTCAATATAATTATAGTGATTTTATTAAGAGCGAAAATAGCTTGCCTAAAAAAACGCTATTTTTATCATTAACGGGCTTAGAAACAGAGCCAAGTATGTACTCTCTAGCCGTTCAAAATATTTCACAGGTTAAATTGAATGGAAATTATCAATATAATGATGTATTAGAGCGAGACAGAAATATTATCGATATATTGTATCCGACGGATGATTTTCAATTTCTTCAGGATGGGGTTTATTTTTATATTTTTGATGAGCATAATCAATTACAAAAAAAAGATACCTTTGAGGAGGTATTTGAACTGCCTTGTTATTTACGTGTTGAAAAGAAAAATGGTGTTGTAGTGAGTATTCAAAAAAGGCCTTTAGCTTCAATTACCCATTATAGTTACGATTATTGGGCAAATAACAACCTAAAGTATTCTATAGCTGAATTGTATGATAATGATCATCATATTATTTATTTCGATGAAACGTTTTTTGATGAAAGTGGTGAAATAACACACGGCACATCAAAAAACACCTTGACAGGTAAGACTCGGCTTTATTCTTATATTAGGCAAGATGGTATTGAAAAAATTGAAGATTTTTTTGATAATAAAAATATTAAGACAAATCATGTTATTTATTATCAAGAATCAGGCCGTAAAGAAAATCAGCTATTAAATGAAAAAGGGGAAGTAATTGAAATAACAAGATATAAACCTGATGACATATTCGATTTTCAAAAAGGCCTAGATGAAGTTATTCCCTACAATACGCTAATAATGGATCTTGAAAAAAGCAATAGTACACTGACTCGCGAGCTATTTAGACGAGTTTTTGAGAAAGATACGACCCCGTGGGATAATGAAGCAACCAACAGAGCTAAATTTTTAGGCATTAGCCCTAACCAAGTTTATTATCACAAATTACCTTTTCCTGAACTTTTAGATGAACGCTATAAAAATTTCCCTCATCAAGCGCCTTTAACTTTAATTGAAGCCGAAAATCAAACCCCACGAGAGGAATATAGCGATTTAATCAAAGTTGAAATTGGTGATAACTATCAGTATAAAAAAATTATTAAAGAAAAATGGCAACAATCAACTATTTCATTGCCAGTAGAACAATTTAAATCGTTAGAAAATGATATTTATTTTTTTGAAATGGATGAACAGGAAAAACTAAACGTATTAGATAGTGTTGAGCTGGCCGTTGAATTACCGAACTATATCCGAGTTGAAAAAGAGATGGGTAAAATTGTATCGATTTTAAATAAAACACGTATACAACGGCTGATAAGTGAATTTAAATACCACAATAATGACTTAGTTGGTAGCAAATTAGAAGTATTCGAAACTGACAATATGCCTAATTTGACAATAGAGACAGAATATGAAAAAGGCAATTATTTACCGTTATCTCAAATAATAAAAAATGC
This sequence comes from Orbaceae bacterium lpD04, assembly GCA_036251935.1. Lineage (NCBI taxonomy): Bacteria > Pseudomonadati > Pseudomonadota > Gammaproteobacteria > Orbales > Orbaceae > Orbus > Orbus wheelerorum. The sequence continues at coordinate 1,306,693 of CP133967.1, forward strand.
CCAAAATATTACAATTAGAACATTCATGCGTAGTGAAAAAAACGATTATTTAGGCACTATAGAAAAATTTAACGATCAAGGTATTAAAACTAACGATATTGAGATATCAGAAAATGGTGATGTAAAGAATAAATATCTTGATGATAAAGGCATAATAATATACAGCACCGATGAAATTGAAGATAAGGATAACCCGCAACCTTATGATGATTTGCTATTCTATTCAGATGATTTTAATATGACCCGATTACATGATTTTTAACGATACATGAAGAGTTTAAATGACATTTTTGTAAAGATGGGGCATAACATAAAATGAAAGGTGTTATTCGATTAGGCGATGCAACAAGCCATGGTGGAAAAGTGATTTCTGCCTCAACCACAATAATTGTATTTAATAAAGGCGTAGCTCGAGTGGGCGATATGGTGATATGCCCAGTTCAAGGCCATGGTGTTAATCCCATTGTAGAGGGAGATGTATTATTTACCGATAAAGGTAAAGCCGTTGCTTTTCACGGTCATAAAACAGCTTGTGGTTGCACATTGCTATCATCACTCTCTAATTTCAGTAAAAATAGTTAATGGCGATTGATTTACGTTTATTGCCAGATCCTATTATTTTAAAAAAAGGATTGTCCTGGCTATTTTGGTGCATTACTTTAATTCTATCTATTGTTCTTGGCTTTATTGCTATTGTGATAATGCAATTTAATGGCTATTTGGCATTAGGGCATATTATTATTGCTATTGTTGTTTCAATAATAAGTTGGCTTATAATGTTTTTTTTGTGGTTATATATCCGTGGATATAAGGAGTTCTATGCCGAGGCTTGGAATCGACAGTATGAAAATAAAAAGCAACAACTAATCGAGTTTGGTCAAAGGCCATTATACGTTATTTTTTACCAATTAAGCTCCGAATTTGGTCATTATAATCATGCACGGGCACTGGTAGAAGGACTCTTTTCTCTTGATGCAAAAGTTGTTAATTCTTATTATGGTACTCAAAGCCCTATAATTCATTCAAAATATCAATTTAATGACTTAAAATCCAATGATTTTTATAAAAAAATGGAGTTTTTATTCGACGGTTTAGTACCAACATTAACTGTTTTAAAGAATGAAATTTTTAGTTCAAGTCCAAAACATGTTCGTTTATTTATTGATGTTCCTATTTCTGTCGAAGATATTAAACAAATTTGGGAAAATAGATTAGGAAAAATAACCCTTTTTGATTCTTGGCAAGTCATTAACGCGAAAAAAAGTACAGTTTTTTTAGATAGTTGGTTAGATGATGAGTCCCATGATGATCATATATTGTGCTGTGTCAGTCTACATTTATTTGATTATCCCAGTTCTTATAGTTCAGAATCGATGACAAGTATGGTCTGCTTGGGCAATAATTTTATTAAAGAGAAAGCAATAATCCAATATATACAGGAAAATAAGCTATTAATAACAGCCTTGCAGCGCACTGAAACAGGCAAGGATCTTGATTATGTTTTGGAACATGCAGAACTGTGGGGCTTGTTAAACTGTGATGAAAATCAAGTTGTTAGATTATGGTTAAACATATTATCACCAGATGCAAAAGTAAAAATATTATCAAGATATGCAGAAAAAATGCTTCCTCTTGAGAATAGCCATCATGTTGACTCTATATTTGGTATTTCGGGATATTGTGATTACTGGGTAGCTCTAGTTCTTGCAATTGAATACTCGGCACATAGTGAGGGTAAACAGTTAATAATAGGTGAAAAAGAGAAAGATTTTAATGCGACTATAGTTAATAAAACGTCATTATTAATTGAAGGATGAGATTATGATGAAAATGGTAGTTGGTTGGATGTTGGTATGTTATATCGTTGCTTTCAGCTGGATAGTGCCAATTTGGTTCTCGGATGAGTCTATTTTAGTAGCTACCCCCACCAAAATACAACATACATTAACGATATTATTTATACATATTTTAATCTCCTTCTTGATTATAGTATCAATAATTGTCGTTAATCTATCTATTAATAAAGCATTTATAAAAAGAAACTATTTTGTCAAAAAATATGATGAAAAAAATTAACATAGTCACCGAATGAATGTTATAAAAGATTAATAGTTAGATTAAGCATATAGATTCAATTTAAGGTGAGGTATCAAAAATAACATCAAACTATGCAAAATCACATTTTGACCTAAAAGCCCAGCAATAACAAATTGCTAATTAAATGATTCTTTGTTCGTTATTTTTTTGTTGTAAGGTATCATTATAGTGAAAAAACGGATGTATTATTAATCAATTTTAAAGAACGTAAAAAAATAACAGCAAAATATTAACAAACTCTTTAACCATGCTAGAATAATGCCATTATACAGCTTTATATAGGTATATACGTTATATGATTGAAGCGCTGTACTTGCATTGCAAAAAGTTAACACACATCTTATTTATTATTGCCAATCCCTTATATGGCAATCTTTTCATATTTATACACAAAAAAAATTATCATTTAAACGCCGTAGTACCAAAAGCTATTTCAATTTTTCCACTAAGTAATCAAAATAATTTGATGTACGTTAAACACGTACATCTAAAAAGAGTATTTTAATGCCGTTAAATAGAACGACTAAAATGTAACAAATTGATTTATTTATAATAAAATTATATTTAGGAGATGATTATGACCACCCCTCATATTAATGCCAAAGATGATGCTTTTGCGCAAACTGTTTTGATGCCAGGTGATCCATTAAGAGCAAAATTTATTGCAGAAAATTTTTTAGATAATGCACAAGAAGTGACTAATGTTAGAGGTATGCTGGGCTTTACCGGTAGTTACAAAAATAAAAAGATTTCGGTAATGGGTCATGGCATGGGGATCCCGTCTTGCTCGATTTACACCACCGAGCTTATTAAATTTTATGGCGTTAAAAATATTATTCGCGTTGGTTCATGTGGGGCAATAAGTGCCGATGTTAACGTAGGTGATGTGGTTGTCGGGATGGGTGCTTGCACAGATTCAAAAGTGAATCGAATCCGTTTTAAAGATCATGATTTTGCTGCGATTGCTGATTTTAACTTAACGCGTAATGCGGTTGATGCGGCAGAAAAATTAGGCGTGCCAGTCAAGGTTGGTAATCTTTTTTCAGCTGACCTATTTTATAATCCCGATCCAACGATGTTTGATGTGATGGAAAAATATAATATTCTTGGTGTGGAAATGGAAGCAGCCGGTATTTATGGCGTTGCCGCTGAATTTGGCGCTAAAGCACTTGCCATTTGCACGGTATCTGATCATATTCGAACCGGCGCCGCCATGACATCAGATGAGCGGCAATTAGGCTTTAAAGATATGATAACAGTGGCATTAGAATCAGTACTACTAAACCATCATGATGATAAAAAATAGCGAATTTATTCGCTATTTTTTTGCTTGATGTTATTAGCAAGTTTATAAAGATAGATAGCGTCTTTTAGGGATATCGTAATATAAAAATACGCATTTAGCATATTAAAATAAAATAGGAATTACAGTAGATGAATATCAAGTCTAAACTTAAGATCGTATTATTTTTACAATTTTTTATTTGGGGCAGCTGGCTAATTACATTTGGTTCTTATATGATAAACGGGCTGCACTATACGGGTATGGAAGTTGCTGCGGTATATGGCACGATGGGCATTGCCTCGCTTTTCATGCCAAGTTTACTCGGTATTGTTGCCGATAAATGGCTGCCAGCTAATTATTTATATATCTTATGCCACTTAGTTAGTGCTATCACGCTATTTTTAGCCGCCTCAATTACCAGCCCAATAGTGATGGTATTTGTTATTTTGATTAATTCTTTTGCTTATATGCCAACAATTGCAATGTCTAATGCGATATCTTATTTTAGTCTTGAGTCTAACAAATACGATATTATTAATGATTTCCCAGGCATACGCATATTTGGTACTATCGGCTTTATTATTGCTATGTGGTTAGTGAGCTTATTAAAATTAGAGCTTAGTAATATACAATTATATATCGGCGCTATCGCGTCACTTATTCTTTGTATTTGTACCTTATCATTACCCAAAATGTCTATTACACGCCATACCCAAGGCAAACAAAGCGTTATTAGCTTACTTGGTTTAGATGCTTTTGTTTTATTTAAAGAGCCAAGAATGGCGATATTTTTCTTATTTTCGATTTTACTTGGCGCGGTGTTACAAGTCACCAATACATTTGGTAACCCCTTTTTACATGATTTTGCCTTAAATCCACAATTTAAAGATAGCTTTGTTGTTGAGTACCCATCGATTTTACTATCAATTTCACAAATTTCTGAAGTGGTGTTTATTTTATTTGTACCGTTTTTCCTAAAACGATTAGGGATCAAATATGTCATGTTAATTAGTATGATTGCATGGACTATTCGCTTTGGCTTATTTGCCTACGGTGACCCATCACCCATTGGTGTTGTATGGCTTTTCTTATCGATGATTGTCTATGGCTGTGCATTCGACTTTTTTAATATTTCGGGTTCTATTTATGTTGAAAAATCTGTTGAGCCTAAAATTCGTAATAGTGCTCAAGGATTATTTATGACCATGACGAATGGCCTTGGCGCTTATTTAGGTTCAATGGGCAGCGGATTAGTTGTCGACTATTTTACCTATAATAACGTTAAAGATTGGCCAAATATTTGGTTAGTATTTGCGCTTTATTCATTAGTCCTTGCAACTGTATTTATGTTGGTATTTAAAAATGATAAAAATGAATTTAATCATAGCTAATATAGCGAATTAAATTTATATGTTACTGGCTGTTATTTTAAAATCGGATTATTTAATACAGGATAGTTAGATGAAAAAATATAACCTAAAACTAAGCCTAATTATGTTGCTAGTGTCTGGCTCGATTAATGCTGCAACCGTTGATCTTCGTATTATTGAAACAAGCGATTTGCATGGCAACATAATCAATTTTGATTACTACCAAGATCAATATGTTGATACCTTTGGCTTAGTAAAAACGGCTAACTTGATTTATCAAGCCAAAAACGAAGTTAAAAATAGTGTGTTAGTTGATAATGGCGATCTGATCCAAGGTAGCCCGATGGCTGACTATGTTGTTAGCAAAGGCTTAAAAGATGAGATCCACCCAGTTTACAAAGTGATGAATAAACTGGGTTACACGGTGGGTAATCTTGGTAATCATGAGTTTAATTTTGGTTTGGATTATTTAAAAAAGAGCTTGTCTGGCGCTGCATTTCCTTATATTAATGCCAATATTTTTGATGCCAAAACCGGTGATCCCTATTTTAAGCAATATCTGATTGTTGATACGCCCGTTACTGATCGTGATGGCTTTGAGCAAATGATAAAAATTGGCTATATTGGCTTTGTCCCGCCACAAATTATGTTGTGGGATAAACTCAATCTTGATGGCAAAGTGAGTGTAAACGATATCACAAAAACTGCGCAGAAACTGGTACCGCAAATGAAAAAAGCAGGCGCTGATATTATTATTGCAATTGCGCATTCTGGCGTTTCATCTGAGCCTTATAAAGCCTTAGCTGAAAATTCGGTTTACTACTTAAGCCAAGTTAAGGGTATTGATGCGATTATGTTTGGTCATGCGCATGATGTTTTCCCAAGTGATAATTTTAAAGCATTGCCTAATGTCGATATTGAGCAAGGCACCATCAACGGCATTCCTGCTGTAATGCCAGGGCAGTGGGGTAGCCATTTAGGCCTTGTTGATCTTGTTGTTGAAGGCGAAAAATCAGCGTGGCACGTTACGTCGAGTAAAGCGTTTACACGCCCTATCTATGATAAAAAATCCCGTCAAGCGCTGGTGGATTCGGATCTAAAACTCGCCTTAATATTAGCTGATGATCACCAAAAAACTCGGGAATTTGTTGCTAAACCCATTGGTAAAGTATCAAACGATATAAATAGTTACTTAGCGCTCGTGCAAGATAATAGCGCATCGCAAATTATTAGTGGCGCACAAATTGATTATGTAAAGCGCTATATTCAAGGTGATCCAGATCTAGATGGCTTACCGGTTTTATCGGCTATTGCACCCTTTAAAGCTGGCGGGCGAAAAAACGATCCAACGGCTTACGTTGATGTTAGCAAAGGTGACTTAACATTTCGTAATGCGGCAGATATCTACTTATATCCCAATTTATTAACCGCCTTAAAGGTTAATGGTAGCAATATTAAAGAGTGGTTAGAATGCTCAGCCGGTTTTTATAACCAGATTGATACCAACAGTGCGTTGCCTCAATATTTAATCAATTGGGATGGTTTTAGAACTTATAATTTTGATACGATTGATGGCGTTGAGTACCAAATCGATGTTACCCAGCCACCTCGCTATGATGGTTCATGTCAGTTAATAAACCCTAACTCACAAAGGATAAAAAACTTAACCTATCAAGGTAAGGCAATTGATCCCAAAAAACCATTTATTATTGCAACCAATAATTATCGTGCTTATACCGGCAGTTTTCCAGGGACTGGCGAGCAAAATATTTTGTTTTCATCACCCGATGATTTAAGGGTCATTTTATCGGCTTATATTACCCGTAAAACCAAACAAGATGGCATGGTAAACGTGGTAAGCGATAACAATTGGGCAATTGCGCCAATTAATAGCGCAACCAAGTTAGATATCCGCTTTGAAACGTCACCAACGGATAAAGCAAAGATTTTTATCCAACAAAGTGCACATTATCCTATGACTTATATTACCACTGACGAGCAAGGATTTGATGTCTACAAAATTGATTTACAATCACAACCCAAATAATGCAGGAGTTTAATCGATGAAAATAGAAAAATTGATAGAATTAGCTAAAACGGCACGTTCCATGGCGTATATTCCTTATTCTAAATTTGCTGTTGGTGCGGTATTAGTTACTGAGGATGATGAAATTATTTTAGGTTGTAATATTGAAAATGCCTCTTATGGGCTATCTAATTGTGCTGAAAGAACGGCAATATTTAAGGCTGTTTCAGAAGGCAAAAAACGCTTTAAAAAGTTAGTCGTAATTGGTGATACCGATGGGCCAATAGCCCCTTGCGGTGCATGTCGGCAAGTGATTTGTGAATTTTGTGCTAAAGATATGCCCGTTATTTTAACCAATCTAAAGGGCGATATTTTAACAACAACCGTTGGCGAATTACTGCCTTGGGCATTTTCACCTAGCGATTTGGATTAAGCGATTTTATAAGGAAAAAAAATGAGAATTGTGGATATTATTGAAAAAAAACGTGATGGCGGTGAACTTTCAACTGATGAAATCGCGTTTTTTATCACCAACTATACCAATGGAACCATTCCTGACTATCAAGTTAGTGCATTATTAATGGCAATTTACTTTCAAGGCATGACATCAAAAGAGTGCGCTGATTTAACTACAGCAATGATCTATTCGGGTGATACGGTTGACCTATCGGCAATTAAAGGCATTAAAGTTGATAAACACTCAACTGGCGGGGTTGGCGATACCACAACCATTGTACTTGCGCCACTCGTCGCAGCCCTTGATGTACCTGTGGCTAAAATGTCAGGCAGAGGCCTTGGCCATACCGGGGGAACGAATGATAAATTTGAATCAATCCCCGGATTTAAAATTGAGTTAAGTAAAGACGACTTTATCAATCAAGTTAACACTCAAGGGGTTGCGGTAATTGGGCAATCAGGCAATTTAACGCCAGCTGATAAAAAATTATATGCACTGCGTGATGTAACGGGCACAGTAAATTCGATCCCCTTAATTGCCAGTTCAATAATGAGTAAAAAATTGGCGGCTGGCGCTGATGCCATTGTTTTAGATGTTAAAACTGGCGATGGCGCCTTTATGAAAAGTGACGAAGATGCCGAAAAACTAGCGCAAGAAATGGTGAATATCGGCAATAATATTGGCCGCCATACCATGGCAATTATTTCTGACATGTCACAACCATTAGGCTATGCAATTGGCAACGCGCTTGAAGTTAAAGAGGCGATTGATACCCTTAAAGGGCAAGGGCCGGCAGATTTAACGGAGCTTGTTTTAACGCTCGGTAGCCAAATGGTAGTATTAGGCGGTAAAGCCGCCACATTAGATGAAGCGAGAACTAAGTTACAAGAAGTGATTGCTAATGGTAAAGCGCTCGAAAAACTAAAAGTATTAATTAAAGCGCAGGGCGGCGACAGCTCAGTGGTTGATGAACCTGAAAAGCTGGCTAATGCGCCTTATCAAATTGAGTTACTTGCTAAACAATCAGGCTACGTAGCGAAAATTATTGCCGATAAAGTGGGGATTATTGCTATGCAACTTGGTGCGGGGCGCGGCACGAAAGATGATATTGTTGATCCCGCTGTTGGCATTGTGTTGCATAAAAAAGTCGGTGATAAAGTTATGCAAGGTGAAGCACTTTTAACCATTCATGCTAATACCAACCAGCTTGATGCAATAAAGCAAAGACTGTATCAATCAATTGAGATCGCAGCAACGGCTAAAGCGCCTAAGTTAATTCATAAAGTGATAACCCATTAATAAATTAGATCCTTGTTATCTAATGAGGGGTATTTTAAGCTTACTTACGCTATAACCTAAGGTAGGTCGAGGTATTAACCAAGATCTTGATTGCTACCTTAGTTAAATTGATGTTGAATAACATCTACACAATTAGCATCTAAATTGTTGTAGTTATTATAATAAGGGGTTAGTTATGCGCCATTTAATTTGTAAAAGCCGAGTATTATTTAGCGGCCGTGCGGCAATTATTCATTTAACGATATTAACGTTGTTAACTAGCGGCCAAGCAGCGGCCAGCGTTGAGCAATTACATTGGCAAAAAGATACCCCTTATCATATCACCATATTACATACCAATGACCACCATGGACGCTTTTGGCCTAATGCGATTGGCGAATATGGATTATCAGCCCAAAAAACATTGGTTGATGAAATTCGGCAAGAGGTTGCAGCAAAGGGGGGCGAGCTACTTTTATTATCGGGCGGCGATATTAATACTGGTGTACCCGAATCCGACACATTAAACGCCGAGCCTGATTTTAAAGGCATGAATATAATCGGTTATGATGCGATGGCGGTGGGTAATCATGAGTTTGATCATCAACTGCCAACGATTCGTAAGCAGCAATCATGGGTTGATTTCCCTTTTTTATCCGCCAATATCTATTTTACTGATAAAAATGAACGGGTTTTTAGCCCTTATAAAATATTTGATAAGCAAGGGATCAAAATTGCGGTTTTAGGTTTAACCACCAATGATACGATCTTTTTAGCCTCGCCGAAAAATACCAACGGTATCGAATTTCGTGAAACATTGCCCGAAGCAAAGAAAATTATTGCTGAAATAAAGTTAGCCGAAAATCCCGATATCATTATTGCAGTTACTCATATGGGGCATTATGTAAATGGCGAGCATGGTTCAATGGCACCGGGTGATGTCAGCTTAGCAAGGGGGCTTGCTAGTGGTGATTTAGATATGATTGTTGGCGGACATTCGCAAAATCCTGTTTGTATGGCTGGCACTAATGAGCGAATAAATGACTATATACCCGGCACGCCATGTGCGCCTGATCAGCAAAATGGCACATGGATTGTACAAGCTCATGAATGGGGAAAATACCTTGGCCGGGCTGATTTTGTTTTTCTAAATGGTAAATTAACCCTAGAAAATTATCAGCTTATTCCGATCAATTTAAAAAAAGAAGTTGATAATGGTAATGATACCAAGCGACTTGAATTTTACACTCAAGAAATTAAGCCAAATCTAGAAATGCAAGCATTTTTAACCCCTTATCAAGAAAAAGGCCAACAACAGCTATTAACTACAGTTGGTCAATTACAAGGGCGACTTGATGGCGAGCGAGATAAAGTTAGATACCAACAAACAAATTTAGGCCAATTGTTGTTAAGTGCTTTTATTGAAAAAACGGATGCTGATGCGGGCATTATGTCTGGCGGTATGATCAGAGATTCCTTGTTAGAAGGAAACATTTCCTATCGAGATATCTTAAAAGTAGAGCCCTTTGCTAATAATGTGGTGTATGTTGAATTAAGAGGCGTTGATTTGCTTGCTTATTTAACCGCTGCGGTGAACAAAAAACCCGGCGCTGGATCTTATGCGCATTTTCGTAATCTTACCTTAACGCTAAATGGCGATAAAATTGTTGCGGTAAAAGTAAAGGGTAAACCACTGGAATTAAATAAAAAGTACCGCATAGCGACGCTTGATTTTTTAGCCGCAGGCGGAGATGGTTACCCAATTATTAATAAATTATCATCGTTTGTTGATACCGGTTATCGTGACGCTGATGTGGTTAGGGAGTATGTTAAAAATCATTCACCAATTAATGCAAATGACTATAAACCAGAGCAATTTATTAGTAAGTAATTAGTTTTAAAAATAACAAATTATTTACGGGCTTATCCTATTTCATGAGGAAATAATATGGTAAATATGACAACTTTCCAGCAGCAGTGCTATCGCATTGTTACTGATAGCAATTTATCAGCTAAACAAAAAACCAATAACTTAGCACTACTTGCCGAAAATCATTTACCTTATGTTGAACTCGATAATCAAACCGAGCAGGCTTTAAGTGAAAGGGTGATTTGTGATATGTATGAAGGGCATGCACCTTATAAACCGCGCTATGTATTACCTGATTATAGCCTCTTTTTACAACAAGGTTCAACGTGGCTAGAATTAGAACCAGCACAAGATTTTGATGATGCATTAAATATGTTAACGATTATTTATCATCATGTTCCTTCCGTTACTGGCATGCCTGTCTACTTGGGCTGCCTTGATACACTGTTATTGCCTTATATCGGCAATCTTTCAGAAAACGATTTATATCAACGATTAAAGCGATTTTGGATTATGCTCGATCGCAATTTACCCGATGCTTTTATGCATGCCAACATTGGCCCTGCGGATAACATTATTTGTCGATTACTGTTACGTATTGATCAAGAGCTTAAACAAGTTGCCCCAAATCTTACCTTTTTTTATGATGATAACTTAACGCCAGAATCACTGCTTGCTTTAGCAATAGGCAGTATTTGTCAAACAGGTAAACCGCATATTGCCAACTATAACCTTATTGCTAACGATTTTGATGAAACTGGATTTGGCGTAGTAAGCTGTTATAACTCATTACCGATTGCAGGTGGTGGCAGTACGCTATCGCGCATCAATTTAAAAGAAGTTGCGCTGCGTAGTAAAGACAGTCATGATTTTTTAACCAATACATTGCCGCATTATTGTCAATTGCAGTTAAAACTTATTGAGGCTCGTTCAAAATTTTTATATGAAAAGTCTCATTTCTTTACTAATAGTTTTCTCGTTCATGAAAATTTAATTAAGCCAGATCGATTTGCACCAATGTTTGGTATTTTTGCTATGGCTGAAGCGGTCAATATTTTGCAAGAAAAAGCAAATTTAGCTGGCCGTTATGGCCAAGATGAACAAGCGCAAATACTTGCCTTAAAAATCACTGAGCAACTTGCTGATTTTGTTGCGCAACATAACGTAACTTATGGCTGGCATAATAAAGCCATGCTGCATGCTCAATCGGGCATTAGTTCTGATCATGGCTTAACACCTGGTGTAAGAATTCCTTATGGTGAGGAGCCAGATCCGGTTAACCATATTATGTCGGTATTTGCGCACCATAAATATTACCGTTCGGGGATCAGCGATATCTTGACTATTGATGAAACCATCAAAAATAATCAAACCGCACTATTAAAAATTTGTTTAGCGGCATTTAAATTAGGTATGCGTGAGTTTACCGCAAATGTAACTGGCAGCGATCTACTTCGAGTCACCGGTTACATGGTTAGGTTGTCTGATATTGCTAACTTTAAAGCGCAGGGCTCTCGAACTAATACCACTGTACTTGGTCATGAAGCCGCTGAAGATCGCAGCGGCTTTTTACATCGGCAACCTAGAGTGATTAGCCATGAGCAAAACATGGGCAATTATTAATAAAATTTTACCTTTTTCATGTGTTGATGGGCCGGGTAATCGGTTAGTTATTTTTTTGCAAGGGTGCAATTTTAACTGCTTAAATTGCCATAACCCTTATACCATAAGCTTATGTCAAAACTGTGGTGAATGTGTACACAATTGCCCACATTCAGCCTTATCTTTCGAGAATGGTAAAACAGTTTGGCAAGCAAATTTGTGTCAACAGTGTGATATCTGTATTAAAACCTGCGAAAATCAATCAACGCCGATGACCTATCGTTATAGTGTTGATGATATCTTAAGCGTAATTAGGAAATACCTGCCTTTTTTAACTGGCATCACATTAAGTGGTGGTGAGTCCACGCTACAACTGCCATTTATTCAACAATTATTCACACAAATAAAAAATGCGCCAGATTTGAATCAGTTAACGTGCTTAATTGACAGTAATGGTTATTTGGCAGTGCAGGGCTGGCAAAAAGTGGCGTCGGTGATGGACGGTGCAATGATTGATCTTAAAGCGTGGGATACTGCGCTACATAAATATTTAACAGGCCGAGATAATCAGCGAGTTAAAGATTCAATTCGTTATTTAGCAAGTATCAACCAGCTACATGAAGTGCGTTTGCTATTAATTCCACAGCAAAGTGATTTACACAATAAAGTCGCTGAAATTGCTGAATTTCTAAATTCATTGCCAGATAAGCCAAATATTCGCATTAATGCTTTTCACGCACACGGCGTCGTTGGGCTAGCAAAACATTGGCAAAGCGCAACGCAACAAGATGTTGAGCGCTTTGCCAGTGAATTACAAAAACAAGGACTCAATCAGATAACGTTGCCATCAGTTTATTTAGTATAAGTTGGCTATATTTTAGAGGTAGTTTACGATTTACATTTGATGACTTATATTGGATTTATTTAATGATTATCTCTGCATTTTTAAGTAATTTTTTCCAGCCATCGTAATTACAATCATCGGCTTGACTTTGAGGAGAGAATTTATCTATATATCCGATATATAGAGATTTCGCTACTTTTTTTATTTTAAACAGATCTTTTTTATTGTCGATAATTGTAACGCACAAAACCTGGCATTTATTTTTAGATTTTTTCCTAATAATTTCAGATAATTTTATTATCTCCGGCATTTCATTTGAATAAATACTTTTTATTACATAAACCATTTTTTTATTATGAAGATTGTGCAGGAAATTATTTTTTAAATACATAAATTTTTGGAATTCTTGATCGTATTTTTCTTTTACTAATTCATTTTCATCCAAGTATTCTGCTTTTTCATTAACTAAGTGATTATGTATAACTGAATGAAATCTAATATTATACAAATTATCAGTGACGGATGTGCGTGATTGTATGCTAGGCGACAAATTTTCATATAAAAAAACATCTTTAAATTCATTCGAAATTATATTACAAAGGTCTTTATAGTCATGAATAAAAGTCCATCTGAAAAAAGAAGATATCTCATTATTATTTTTTCTCAATACAAAACCAAATTCACAATTATAACCAAGGCTTTCAAATCTATTAAAAGGTATTGTTGAATCAAATGCAGAATGTTTTTTTCTAAATTTATTTTTTATCCAGTTACTAAAATTCATCTTTATAACCTAATTTTTTATAATGCTTAATACCAAGTTAGTGTCACATAAATAATTCACATAAACAACAAAATCAATCCCATTTTAAATACGACTATTTTAATCCGAATGTCTATGTCCGATCACTGACAGCATTATGTCAGTAATCGGGTATTTGTGATTAATAGGTTAATTTGAGGCGTTGGTTAAAGATAACTGACTAGCGGGATTATTTTTAACTCTAAATACTGCGTCGCAAGTAAGGTCGTTATTTAAAACCGCTTGTATCCAAATCGTATTATCATCAAGTCGTAATGCTGCCGTGATACAGCCTGTTTCGCGCCAGTTGCTATCGATTTGCTGCTCTAATGTATCGCCAGCATTAGGAAGCTGCTCACTTTGACCAACTAATAGATATAATGCGCGTTTATTAATGCCGCGATACTGCGCTCTTGCAACCATTTCTTGACCACAATAACAGCCTTTGTCAAAACTAATTGCGGCAAAATTTTGTAGATTGAAAGCTTGAGGTAAAAACTCATTACTAACAGGGCTATCAATTATTGGGTAATTGGCTTCTAAATCTAATAATGCCCACTGTTCACTAGGTAGTATTTTGCATTCGGTGATTAATGATAAATTAGTAATTTCGTTTTCACTAGCAATAACAATATAACGAACCGATGGAAAATCAATTTTTAAATAGCTGATATTATTTACTTCAACACAGTTTTGCTGATCATCAAACAAAGTGCTAATTTTCGCTAATTGATCCGCGCTACCGGCAATTGCCACCATCTGTAAATTGGTCTCGATATTGAGGGTCACTTTTGAAAATATTGCATACTTTTTAAGTTCTTTTAGCTGAGCCTCAACAACGCTTTTACGCAAAATATAGTAAATATCATCACCGCGTTTAAATAGCAGCATATTGCTCCAAACTTTACCCTTAGGATCGCACTGCGCGGCAAATAAAGATTGGTTATTTGTTAACTTAGTCATATCTGCAGTTAGTTGACCTTGTAAAAACTTACTATTATCTAAGCCCGATACTTTAACAAGTTGCCAGTCATTTAATAATATTTTACTTAACGGTAATGATTGTGATGTATGTAACATAAAATGACCCTTTAATATTTTTGTGTAATATAACATACAAGTCATCAGGAATTAAGACGATCGTGATTTCGATTGTAATAATGAGGTGCATTTTGTGATAGGGCACGCGAAATGATTACGAATAATGAGGTTAGACTTTATTTCATTGATTTGGTTATTTATTCTATGATTTATGCGCCATTCAATAATTAATAAACGGGCTTTAATGATGACTTATTTTGCAAAATTAGCAGGCTACGCCGATGCAGAAAAACAAAGCTTGATCTTAATTTAATGGTTTTTTAAACAAAAAAATCAGCTAAACTGACTGATAAGCTTTAGTTAATAACTTACATTATATTGGTAACAACATGTGGCGAACCGAGTTAATTAATTCAACCAAACAATACCTTATCATTACGATTTTTTATGGTTTATTTGTTGTGGCGTTAATGATTGCATTAGCCGATACCTATTTAGATTTTTTAAGCACTACTTGTGCGCTACTGTTAACATTTGAATGGTGGCGGGGATGTTGCTTTTGCAAAACCATTCGCCGGGAGTTGGCGATATTTTATGATATTAATGAGTTATATTTTGCTCGTCAGCGTTGGTTGATAGTTAAAAGGCCACTGTTTTTTCGTTGTGCAGTTGTTATCAATATTATCTCAAAACGAAATGGCGAATGGCGCATATTATGGCTAATGAATGATAGCTTTTCACGTCAAGATTGGCGAAGTTTAAACTATTATTTACGTCAATTTATTACCCTTTAAATTGACGTTATTGTCATAATTTACACTATAATTAGGTGTTACAACAAAAAAATAACGAAAAATATAGCTTGTTTAACCTCATGTACTTTTGGTATCTAGGCCAAGTTGGTAAAGTTGATTCTTTTTAAGTCCATAAACTTCTGCAACAATTGCTGCCGCTTTTTTTAACGGTAATTCTTGCTGTAATCGATTGAGTAATTTTATCGCAGCGGGATCGAGTTCTTCATCATTCGTTTTATGATAGCCTTCAAGAATCAAAACAAATTCACCTTTTTGGCGGTTTGGATCTTCTTTTAACCAAATAATTAGTTGGCTTATGGGCAGCTCAATAATCGTTTCCCACGATTTAGTTAGCTCTTTAGCTAAGACGATTGATTTATCTTCACCAAAAACGTCAAGCATATCGTTTAGGCTATCGATAATACGGTGCGTTGATTCATAAAAAACCACCGTGCGCGGCTCTTGCAATAACTTGGTTAAATAATCGATTCTCGCTTTACTTTTGGCCGGTAAAAAACCTTCATAACAAAATCGGTCAGTGGGTAAACCGCTTGCGCACAAGGCGGTAATTGCCGCGCAGGCACCTGGTATTGGCACAACTTTAATGCGTTCTTTTCGGCAGGCTTTAACCAAATGGTAACCAGGGTCGTTAATCAAAGGCGTACCCGCATCAGACACTAAGGCAATTGATGCACCTGATTTTAGTTTTTCAACTAACTGTTGTGCTTTTTGCTGCTCATTATGATCATGCAGGGGATACAGTTTTGCGTGTATGCCAAGGTGTTGTAATAATAATCCGCTATGGCGCGTATCTTCTGCTGCGATAAGGTCAACTTGCTTTAATGTATCGATGGCACGTAATGTGATATCACCTAAATTGCCAATGGGCGTGGCAACGATATAAAGTGTTGAAGGTTCAATAATAATAGATGATGTCATAATATGTCGTCATTTGGCCAATTTATTTACTGTCACAATTGAGAGTAAATAGCACAAAAAATAAGTTATTTGGGGCGATTATTATATACAATATTTCAATAAAATTAATTAAATATTCACTATGCTTAATTAAGAGTAAGTATTATCATGATAGTTCATGTAACTGGTGTATAATAATGCTAGTTTAAGACAATTGATTTATTAATGAGGTAATTTCATTATCTTATTGATTCATGAAAAAATATGTTTGGGAGTGTCGCTTTGATAACATTAGATAATTTAAAAATAAATAGTAAACTGGTTAAAGTTTTTTCAATAAGTTCACTTGCTATTGCCATTTCAGCATGTTCGCAAACAAATCCAGCAAAAATTGAAAATTTATCTGAACCATCGTATTCATCGACTAATGCATCATCGGCAGCTGTTATTGATCGATCTTCGCCTTCTACTTATAGTGCGCCGCCAGCCAATATTACGACCGCTCGCCAAATTAGCAGCGCTCCTGCAAATAAAAGTTATTCTTCAACGGTGCAGTCAGATGGCAATGTGGTTACCACAACTCAGGAGCTAATGACTTACAATCGTAATTATGAGGATATCCCCAAAGGTGGCTATAAAGGTGATACTTATACCGTTAAACGCGGTGATACGCTATTTTATATTGCTTGGATAACAGGTAATGATTTTCGTTCATTAGCGGCTAAAAATAATATTAAAGCGCCGTATGAGTTAAATGTTAATCAAGTAATTGATGTCAGTGGTGGCACAACGGTTGTGGTAACAAAGCAAACCACAACTAAGGCTGGCACAACAAAACCTGCCGAAACGAAAACAACCACGACAACAACGACAACGTCAAATCAGGCGCGGCCGACAACCACGGTTACGACAACAACTGCAACAGGCGCAGCGGCTGCAATTTCAAACGGGCCATCAGCAAAAGTTGCCAATATTACATGGCAATGGCCAGTTAAAGGTAAATTAATCGAGACATTTTCTAATGCCACCAAAGGGATTGATATTTCAGGTTCATTAGGTGATAAAATTACAGCCTCAGCCGATGGTAAAGTTGTTTATGCGGGTAATGCTTTACCGGGTTATGGTAATTTAATTATTATTAAACATAATGATGATTACTTAACTGCTTATGCCCATAACCAGAGCATTTTAGTTAAAGAGCAGCAAGATGTTAAAGCCGGTCAACAAATTGCAACAATGGGCAATACTGGAACAAATTCAGTGCGCTTACATTTTGAAATCCGTTACCAAGCCAAATCAGTTGATCCATTAAAGTATTTGCCTAAACAGTAAATAAAACGATAAAAATAAGCTAAATGAAGCGTGAGCGTGTTTGCAGTATTTTAAAAATTAATTAATAAAGGAGCTATCCATGGCAGTAAAAAAATTAGTTTTAATCAGACACGGTGAAAGTGAGTGGAATAAAGAAAACCGTTTTTGTGGTTGGACTGATGTTGATCTTTCAGAAAAAGGACATCAAGAAGCGAAAGAAGCTGGAAAATTACTAAAAGCAGAAGGTTTTCAATTTGATTACGCTTACACGTCGGTACTAACCCGCGCAATTCATACCTTATGGCATGTTTTAGATGGCGTTGATCAGCCTTGGGTACCTGATGAAAAAAGCTGGCGTTTGAATGAACGTCATTACGGTGCGCTGCAAGGTTTAAATAAAGCTGAAACAGCAGCAAAATATGGTGATGAGCAAGTTAAATTATGGCGTCGCGGCTTTGCAATTACGCCACCAGCGCTTGAAAAATCAGATGAACGCTACCCAGGTCATGATAGCCGTTATAAAGGATTGAATGATAAAGAGTTACCATTAACTGAAAGCTTAGCGTTAACTATTGAGCGCGTATTACCGTACTGGCAAACAACTATCGCCCCTCGAATTGCCAGTGGTGAACGCGTTATTATCGCCGCGCATGGTAACTCATTACGTGCGCTAGTTAAGTATTTAGATGATATGAGTGATGATGAGATCATCGATTTAAATATTCCAACCGGCGTGCCATTGGTTTATGAATTTGATGATAATATGAAAGTGATTAAACACTATTACTTAGGTGACGCAGCTGCAATTGCGGCCAAAGAAGCGGCGGTTGCCAATCAAGGTAAAGCAAAATAGTTTTATCGTTAGTTTATCTTACGACAGCATAACCCAACTTTTGGTTGGGTTATTTATTTTGAGGAAATAATGTCATGAATAGAGCCGTTATAGCATGTTGCTTAAGCTGTTTATTATTTTCTTGCAAAGACAATAACGTTTGGCATAGTACCATTTTTCAGTCGAATGCTGATTCGATTTTTCAGCAATCAAAAGGCATCATTGAGTATTTTTATGGGGTCGCTCACCATCCACTCACTTTAGTTCAAGTGCTTGACCAAACAAATAATACCCGACAAACAGCGCCAATATCGGCGCCTTTAAAAAATGAAGCAAGTAAAGATGATGCAAATTCATCAATTGCTGCGGTTAATATCAAATGGCAGTGGCCAGCACAAGGTAATATTATTGAAATGTTCTCTAATAAAAATAGAGGAATTGATATTGCGGGCTCATTAGGTGATAAAATTGTTGCTGCAGCCGATGGCAAAGTTGTTTATGCCGGTAATGCTTTACCCGGTTATGGTAATTTAATTATTATCAAACATGACGATGATTATTTAACGGCTTATGGTCATAATCAAACAATATTCGTTAAAGAGGGGCAAACTCTTTATGCTGGGCAACAAATTGCAACCATGGGGGATATCGGGGCAAGTTCAAGTCGCCTACATTTTGAGGTTCGTTATCGAGCAAAATCAGTTGATCCATTAAACTACTTACCAAAACAGTGATATTTATTCATAAACTGTGCTATTTACAGCTAGCGCTGCACCATATTATCTTTTAGTTATTTTTGATTATACTGTTACTAAAAATAAAGTGTGAATCACTTCTCATTATTATTGTTTTATATTTGCTTATCTCTTGCGCTATATGTCATATTGGCTGAAACGATTCAGTGTGGATTAAAAATACCTAACTTTGCGGAGAATAAGAGTATGAAAGTAAAAATTATTTCGTTAGCCATGATATTAAGTTTTGCCTCAAGTAACGCATTTGCCAAAGAGTTTGTGCTAATTGATAATGAGCAGGGGATTTCAACGGGTAATTGGTCAATATCAAATAAAGATACCAGTGTTAAGGCTCCAGCTTTTACGGTTCAAAATGCAGTCTTAACAGGGGGGAAACAAGCCGGCAGTGAAGTTATTACTATTACTAGTGGCGGATTTGTTATTAAACTCAGCCCAACTCGCGGCATGGGCATTTTGTCGGTTGAAGGTGATGGGGTTAGAATGGGCTGGGATTCACCGGTTAATGAAGTGGTGAATCCAGCGAATATTAATTTAGAAAGCCGTGGCGGCATTGGCTGGCTTGAAGGGTTTAATGAAATGATGGTGCGGTGCGGTTTTGAATGGACCGGGCACGCAGTTGAGGCTGACGGCATGATGTATACTTTACATGGTAATGCCGGGAATACGCCGGTATCTAAATTAATCGTTGATGTGAAAGATACTGCGCCATACACCATTACCGTTAAAGGATTAATTAAGGAAAAAACCTTTAAAAAAAGCAATCTAGAAACGTGGGCATCGTTAAGTTATGTGCCAGGCGCTAGATCGTTTACGGTTCATGACGTTGTTACAAACCAAGGCGATTATGAGCGTGATTATCAAATTATTTATCACAGTAATTTTGGCATGCCAATTTTAGAGCAAGATGCTCAGTTTATTGCACCCGTTAAAGAAATCTCACCATTTAATGATTATGCTAAAGAAGGCCTAAAAACATGGCAAACCTATTTAGGGCCGACCAAAGGATTCGATGAAATGGTATTTAATATTTATCCTTATGGCGATGATAAAAATCAAACTAAAGTTATGGTTGCAAATAAAACAGGCGATAAAGGTGCCGGCATTGAGTTTAATCTTGATCAGCTACCGGTTTTATCATTATGGAAAAATACCGATACTTTAAAACAAGGTTATGTAACTGGCCTTGAACCAGGTACCAGTTTTGCCTACCCAGTTACTATTGAAAGAGAGCAACAACGCGTTCGTAAGCTAGCGCCGGGGCAAAGTGCCGAGTTTACACTAACATATCGCTTACTTGCCGGTAAAAAAGCGGTAGATGATTATAAAAACCAAATTAAAACTATCCAAGGGGAGCAGCTAACAACCGTGATTGAAGAGCCAATGGCATATGAATAAATACTAATGCTGTTAATGATTAAGATGGCGCATAATGCGCCATTATTTTATTTTTGATGATGTTTTTTGGCTTTACAGCCAAAAATCTCTATAATACCGACTCGTTTTATGTCTCGCGTATTAGGATGTCATGGATAAAGCACCAACTAAGTCAGTAAAAACGCAGCTTCATAGCCGTAATCGGCATCGTACTGGTTATGATTTTTTACAACTAGCCCAAACCTCACCTGAGCTGGCTTCATTTGTTTTTGAAAATCAATATGGTAATTTAGCCGTCGATTTTGCCGATCCTATTGCCGTTAAAACACTAAATAAAGCGCTGTTATTACATTTTTATAAGTTAATCTATTGGGATCTGCCTGAAGGGTATTTGTGCCCGCCAGTGCCAGGACGCGTTGATTATATTCACTATTTAGCTGACTTATTGGCGGATGATAATCAAGGCAACATTCCACAAAGTAAACGGATCCGAGTACTTGATATTGGTATTGGTGCGAATGCGATTTATCCTATTGTTGGCCATGGTGAATATGGTTGGTCATTTGTGGGAAGTGATATCGATGTTACTGCAATTAAGCTGGCAACGCTAATTGCGCAAAGTAATCCAAGTTTAAAAGACGCATTACAGTGCCGATCACAACATGATAGTGAGGCTATTTTTAAAAATATTATTAAGCCAAATGAGTATTATGCGTTAAGCCTTTGCAATCCGCCATTTTATGCATCGATGCAAGAAGCTGATGCAAATAATGCTCTAAAAATAAAAAACTTGGCTAAGTCATCGCAATTACAAACAGCCACTGTTCGTAACTTTTCGGGCCAAGATAATGAGCTTTGGTGTAAAGGTGGCGAGCGTGAATTTATTAGTAAGATGATTATGGAAAGCTATGATTATCAAAATCAATGTTTATGGTTTACTTCACTCGTTGCCAAGAAAGAGACATTAACTATTTTAACTAAGCGATTAAATAATATTGGCGCAGCTGACGTTAAAATTATAACGATGGCGCAGGGGCAAAAAATAAGCCGAATGATTGCTTGGTCATTCATTAAAAAATCGGATAGACATCAATTTTTAATCAATCATCGTATGGTTTAAACGCGATAGTAAATCTACGTTAAAAGGCACCTTGTGTGCCTTTTTAATTATTCACATCTGCAAAAAGTATTTATAAATCGAAATTATTCATTAAAAATCAGTTAAATATCTTTAAAAATCACATTCCTTCATATACACCTTTATTTGAATCTTTTAAGATTAGCGGCCAATTTTAACTAATTGGATCTTAACGATTAATAAAATTTTGAAAAGGAATCATAAGTGAAAAAAATAATATTGTTAATTGCCTTTGCATGTTCTTTATGTGGATGTATGGCAGCTAACATTGTGGCTAACGTTCTTCCTGATGCAATCGATTTAGGAAAAACAATTATAGGCGATGATTATAAAGTAAGTACGAGTAAAGCGAAGTTTGCATATTTTGATGAAAAAGAACAAGTGATACAACCCCCATTTCGTAACTACTTTATGTTGTTAAGTAAGAAGCAAGAGTATATCGGCTTTGCCGTGAGCGAATCGAGTAATAGCGAAGACTGTTTTACTGGGGTTAGGTTTTATAAAGATTCAATAGATTCTGACATTATATTACTCAATCAGTTTATTGATTGGAGTAAACAAAATCCTAATGAAACAATGGCTCAGAATATACAGTTAAAAATTGATAGTAAAAAAACAGTGAACTTATCTTTTACTATCGATAAAGATAATAAAACCCCACTATTGGTTTATTCAGGTAAAAATTGTGATTTTTTTGCGAAAACTAAATATTACGCATTAACAGCCGATAATGCTGAAAAAATCATATCCGAAATTAACGATTGGAAAAAAGAAATATCAAATTAAGGGATGTAAATGAAAAAATTAGTAATGATTAGTCTTGCTTTTTTAATGATTAGCTTGACGGGATGTGGTAGTGTTTATTCGGGTAAAATGTATGAACATTCTGCTCAATCAGCTGATCCTACTTTGACCTTTTCTTCTGATTATGGCTATTACACTAAATTTTGGATAAATAGTGATGCGCCGGCAGAGCAGCGATTGTGTAAAAATACGGATGAAATTGGTTTCTTATTATATGAAAATAGTATTTTCTTATTTGATAAACCGATGACCAATTTATCAATCTCAGTTGAAAGCGATAAGGAGATAACGATTACAGGCACAACTTATGGCGATGGTTCTTCGTGTGGGCCGCTTGAGAAAGCCTTTACACCAGAAAAAAATAAGAACTATTTAATTCATTATGAAAAGGCGGGTAATTATTGCCGAATGAATATATCAGAGAAAGATAGCGATACGGAAGTTGCTGCTAGGCAAGTGGCATCTTGCGTTAAATAATTAAAATATTATGGCTCTTTGATAATTAAAAAGGCACCTAGCGTGCCTTTTTTAATTGCTTAAGCCAACTATCTTGACGTTAATTACAGCAAATTTTTTAATTTATATAAGGCTTCAAGTGCTTGTTTAGGCGTTAATGAATCAGGGTCGATAGTGCGTAGTGCCATTTCAACCTCTGATACTTCAGGCTCAGTGATAAAATTAAGTTGTGAGCTATCAACATGACTATGTGATGAGTTTTTCGATAACGCCTCTAACTCTTTAAGCTTTTGCTTAGCACGCTTTAAAATGCTGTTTGGTACACCAGCAAGCCCTGCGACGGCGATCCCAAAACTTTTACTGGCTGCGCCATCGGCAACGGTGTGCATAAAGGCAATTGTATTGTCATGTTCAATTGCATCAAAATGTACGTTATGTACGCCAGCAATACTTTCAGGAAGCTGGGTTAATTCAAAATAGTGGGTTGCAAAAAGTGTCATTGCTTTGGTTTGATTTGCAAGCGACTCAACACAAGCCCAAGCGAGTGATAAACCATCGTATGTTGATGTACCTCGACCAATTTCATCCATGAGTACTAGGCTATGCTCCGTTGCATTATGCATAATGTTGGCCGTTTCAGTCATTTCAACCATAAAAGTTGAGCGCCCTGATGCTAAATCATCGGACGCGCCAATGCGGGTAAATATGCGATCAATTGGGCCAATTGAGGCTTGCGTTGCCGGCACGAAACTGCCCATATAAGCAAGTAGCACAATTAACGCTGTTTGCCGCATATAGGTACTTTTACCGCCCATATTTGGGCCTGTAATAATTAACATACGGCGCTGCGGCGACAAATTGAGTGAGTTGGCAATAAATGGCTCTGATAAGACGTTTTCAACCACTAGGTGACGGCCATTTTCAATATGGATCCCTTTTTCAGCAATCAACTTAGGGCAACAATAATTTAAGGTTTCGCTGCGCTCAGCTAATGTTGCAAGTACATCAAGCTCAGCCAATGATTCAGCACTTTTTAGCATGCTATCAAGATGCGGTAATAATCGGTCAAAAAGTTCATCATACAGTGATTTTTCAAGTGCTAATGCTTTACCTTTTGAGGTTAAAACTTTATCTTCATACTCTTTTAATTCAGGAATAATATAGCGTTCGGCATTTTTTAGGGTTTGCCTGCGCGTATAATGGATTGGCGCTAAATGACTTTGACCACGACTGATTTGAATATAATAGCCATGTACGGCATTAAAGCCTATTTTTAAGGTATCAATACCTAATGTTTGCCGCTCCCTAATTTCTAACTGATCAAGGTAGCTTGTTGCGCCAGCAGAAAGTGCCCTAAGTTCATCAAGCTCAGCATTATAGCCTGGCGCAATCACGCCACCATCACGAATTAATACCGGCGGCGCCTCAATAATTGATTCATTTAGTAGCGCTGCAATATCATCAAAACTATTGATATGCGACGCAAGGGCGATTAAATAGGGGTTTTCGATATGCTTAAGGCTTTGTTGTAATACGGGCAATATATTATAAGAGTCACGCAATCTGGCAAAGTCTCTTGGCCTTGCTGAGCGCAGGGCAAGCCTTGCTAAAATGCGCTCAATATCGCCAATTTGTTTTAATAGTGGCTGAATATCGTGATAATGATTTTGTAGCTCACAAATTGAGGTTTGCCGTTGGTTTAACATCATCAGATCACGAATTGGTGCATGTAACCAGCGCTTTAACATGCGGCTACCCATTGCTGTTTGTGTGCGATCAAGGATTGATGCTACGGTATTTTCTGTTGTGCCCGATAAGTTTTCGGTTATTTCTAAATTACGGCGCGTTGCGGCATCTAAAATAATAAATTTATCATGGCATTCTTTGATGATTGAGCGAATATGCGGTAGCGACGTTTTTTGGGTATCTTTAACATATTGTAGTAAGCAGCCGGCAGCTTTTAGTGCTTTAATTGATTGCTCAACGCCAAAGCCAATTAAATCTTTGGTGCCAAATTGCATATTAAGTTGCTGCTTGGCAGTATTTAGATCAAACTCCCAAAGTGGCCTGCGGCGCAGGCCATGGCGATTTTCAATCAAAGCCATCGATTTAAAATCTTCAGGATAGAGTATTTCAACTGGGCTGGTGCGTTGTAGCTCTGCTTGCATGGTTTCTTTATTATCGCACTCAAAGACATGAAAACGGCCAGAACTAATATCTAACGTTGCATAGCCATAGCCGCTTGGCTCTTGCCAAATGGCGGCTAATAAATTGTCTTTACGATCTTCAAGTAATCGCTCATCACTAACGGTACCTGGCGTAACAATGCGCACCACTTTACGCTCAAGCGGACCTTTACTGGTTGCCGGATCGCCAATTTGCTCACAAATTGCCACCGATTCACCAAGTGAAATTAATTTAGCCAGATAACCTTCAACCGCATGATAAGGAACGCCTGCCATTGGGATCGGCTCACCCGCTGATGCGCCTCGCTTGGTTAGCGAAATATCTAACAGCTGCGATGCTTTTTTGGCATCATCATAAAATAGCTCATAAAAATCACCCATTCGATAAAATAATAAAATATCGGGATTTTCAGCTTTTAGCTTCAAATACTGCTGCATCATTGGTGTGTGGTGAGATAGCGTTTGGTTTTCTGTCATGGTTAACTCTTTTTATATTTTTAAATATGTTAACTTAAATAATTTTACAATTGTATCATTATACATGATATGTGGGGAAAGTGACTGATGCTGATAAAAATAGGGGAGTAATATTAGCAAGGTAAAAGTAAGAATATTTTATTAACTCAGTATTTAACTTGCTTTAGCGTTACTATTAATCTTAACATGACTCCGGTTAGTGTTTTTTGGTATCATAAAATTGTACCAGTTATGCCAAGATGAAAATTACTGAATTTTTATAGAAGTTATCATTTTAATTTTAACGTAAAGATTCCCTCAAAAATTATTATAAGAGAGTATAAATGAAAATTACTAAAGTAAAATTGGACAATCAAATAGTATTGATGCAGCGTAATAGTAATGAAGGATATTTAATTCATGGCTCACAAGAAAAAAAACAACGGCAGATAAGCACCTTGCTGGTTAAAAAACAAAAAAACTTTATGATGAGTCTTATTGGTAAAACCTTAGTTAAAAATGATGTCTTTAAATGTAGCGGGACCA
Source organism: Orbaceae bacterium lpD04 (assembly GCA_036251935.1). Classification (NCBI taxonomy): domain Bacteria; kingdom Pseudomonadati; phylum Pseudomonadota; class Gammaproteobacteria; order Orbales; family Orbaceae; genus Orbus; species Orbus wheelerorum. The sequence goes on from CP133967.1 coordinate 1,332,935, forward strand.
CACCGCAAGAAAAAGCTAGTTGTAAACAAAAACAGCAAAACCTGATAAAATTAAAACAGTTGTTTGAATATACACTTAATCCAACTCCAAAGAAAACCAATGATTTAGATCTGACGGCTTTAAAATCTCTAAGTAAAGAACAATTGAAAGAGTATCTAGCCCATAAATTTATTAATGATGAATCGTTATTGTACAATAAACAAAGTAAGTCATTTAACTTATTAGATGATCTTTACTCAACATTACAACAAAATAAAAATCACATCGAATCTTATAAAAAATGGGCTGATTGGTTTATTGAAAATAAACAATTATTCCTCACAAAATCGATCATTAATAATAAAATTAAAGCATCACGATCAATTGATGAAAAATCTAAACGACAACAGGTATTAGATAAATTAGCCGAGCAAATGGTAAATAGTCAAATGAGTTTTGACGGATTATTTGAGGAATTTACCCCCGTAATATCGCAATGGCGGGGTTGTTTTTCTGATACCACCAAATATACCCAACAAGATGTGGATAATAAAGCACTTAAAGCTAAGGATAAAGTAGTTGGTTATCCAAAAGATTTCTTCGAATTTAAACGATCATTAAAAAAAATGCTAAAAGATCAGCAGACAAAACAATATCAAGCAGGAAAGTTTGAAAACGAATTGCTACAACAATACAGCTTAGAACTAACCAAATATTTAGAGCGCTATTTTCCACTTAAAAAATCGGCTCGCCGTTTAACCGTGGCAGATATTGAGTATTATTTAAATGAACAAACGGTTAAAACCACCATCGAAAAGCAACTTAAAAATGCAACAATGCAATATTTATTGCAACAAGGTAAGTACCTTAGTTACCAACTCGGTGAACAAATCACTAGCCAAGACTTACAACGCATAAAAATACAAGAAGCTTTTACATTACAATTTACTAATGCTTGTGGTTTTGCTGCAAGTAACTTACGCAACATTATTGATTCCTCTGTTAAAAATGACCTTCTTACAGAAAAAGCATTTGTGTATACCTTTGGTAAGGTGGTATTGAACGATCCTGCGCTAAAAAATTCAGGCATTCACCGTTTAGCACAATTTTTATTTAGCCAATCTTTTGATTTTGATACGCAAAAGGTAAAAGACGATCATGATGAATTGATTAAAAAACTTAAAAGCGATCAGCAATATCTATCAGCTATTAATACAATTCGTTGTGCTATTTATGCGGTACGTAATAATGTTATTCACTTTAATCACCATGGTTTAGCCGAGCTGTTTCAAACAGAAAAATTTACGCCCTTTAAGTTTAATGAAGAAAATAAAAAGTTATCAAAAGAAGAGCCAGTTGATTATACACAACAAGCATTATTATTGTCACTATTTCATCAAGATTTAGACCGTTTAAATATCGTTTTTGCCGAAAAAATAAGAACAACGGGTATTATTGATTTTTATAATATTGACGAGGTTGCAACACAATTAAAACAGATTAACTTAAGCCCTAAACCATTGGCTTTTATACCGGGCTTTAAAAAAGTATTTAAATGGGGTTTAACCTACCAACAGGAAAGTACTGATTACTTAAATTTAAGCCACTATTTTGAAAAGAACTATGTATTAAAAGATAAAAGTGTTATTACTGACAATGCGTACCAAGCGCAATATAATTTACTCGCCATTATTTATGAACAACAGTTTATTGAATCCTTTTTAGACAATAGAAATGATTTTTTACAGGCCGTAAATGCCGTTCTTGCCGCTAACAAAAAGCGTGCAGTAGATAAACCTAAAAAAGCTGATCAACATAAACAAGCGTTTAGTGAAATTTCTCCATATAAAACTGAGCAGACTCCGCAAGATTATTTACGAAACGTACAAGCACAGTTAATTAACGAGGAAAATAAAAAACGTGATGTTGGTAAGCTAGAGGCGGATCAAACCGGACATTATCAGCAGTTTATTTGGCAACTTTTTGTAAAGGGATTCGATGATTTTTTAACAGCACGAAAAGACTTAGACTTTATTCACCACCCGTTGTGGCAATATGACCAAATAGCTAACCAGCCAGATGCCAATTGGCAACATCAACAAGTCGAAAAGTTAAGTAAGAATGTAAATGTTAGTAGCCAAATTAAGCCTGATAGTAATAGTCAGCTTGCATTTTGGTTATTTTGTAAAATGCTTGATGCTAATTATTTAAATCAATTGCATAATCAATTCAGTAAATGGCAACAGGCTCAGCAAAATATTCAAACTCAGTTAGATAAGGATATCTCAGTCTTTCAGCAAATTATAAGTTTAGTATTACTTACCAGCGATATTACACCTGCCAACTATCTCAACATTTATAAAACAAAACCTGATTATTTTAACCAGTTGCAGCCATTTACCTTACTAAAAGAAGATAAGCTTAAAAATAAAGTAGATCTTTTTGTCCAGTCAGATGGGCAAACACCGATTATTCATGGTGCGATTGAACAAACTAAAAAATATGCCACTTATAGAATTTTAAGCAAATTACTTGAGCAGCAAACCAAATTTAAAATCAGTGGTAAAGATATTGATGATTGGGAAAGGGTTATAAAAGAAGGACACCCTGATAACCCGGCAAAATTGAGTCAGCATCGACAACAATTACATCTTCAGTGGGCACAATCTACATGTAAAGTCGATTTTTATCAAAACAAAACGGATAAGAAAAAAACGAAAGGTTGGCTTAATTCTCCTTGTCAGTTTTCGACCGATTTGAACAAGTTGACTAATGGGCAATATTATCAGCAATTATGTCATAAACTGGAGCAATATAACTGGCTCGATAATAAATTACACTTTGTTTATATTCGCCAAATACACAACTTATTAATTGATATTTTGGCTAGGCTAGCGGGGTTTATTAATCTAATAGAACGTGATTTTCAATTTTTAGATCACGCTTCATCCAATTATCGACAAGATGATCCCTATCGTTTAACTGCATGGGTTAATTTCTGGTATTTAATTGATCAAAAAGAGAGCAAAAATGGCTGCGAAGAGTTAAAGAAAATATCTTCTCTTAGTGATGAAGATCCGGTTGAATTAAACAATGATGGTATGTTTAAAAAACTACAGATTAAACGAGCGTTTTATCAGCGCTATTTTTTTTGTAATAACATTGATGTGATAAATATTCGTAACTATATTGCCCATTTTAATTATTTAGACCAATTTGAGGGGAAAAAATCGGTCCTTGATTTAATCGCCGATGTTCGCCAACTTTTAAGCTATGACCGAAAACTTAAAAATGCGGTTGCGAAATCGTTTATTGATCTATTTGATCGCCATGGTATGACTCTATGTTTTAAACCATTACATGAATATAATCATATATTTAAGGTGAAAAGTATTAAGTCTAAAAAAATTAAGCATCTTGCTGGCGGAATTTTTGATAATGGTAAGAATAGTAATGGAAAAACAATAAAAACCACGATTGAGACTGATCAAGTTCATGCAAATTATATTGATATGGTCAAGGCATTACTCATACTTAAATAAAAATAATAAGGGATTGGCGATAAATGCAACATATACTTTATCTTGAGAATGCAAAACAGTTATCCGTTAATAATAGTTGTTTACTTATCAAAGATTCTAATGATCAAGAGAACACCATACACTGTGATGATATATTAGCAATAGTGATTGAAAATATCTATTGTCAAATTACGATACCTGCGATGTTATTATGCGTTGAATCAAAGATCCCATTATTAGTCTGTGATCATAAACATCAACCGGCGATATATTGTTTAGATTTTTATACTCATAGTGAATTAAGGAAACAAATTACTGAACAAATCAATTGGCCAATAGAAAAACAATATTTAGCATGGTTGACCATAATCCGTTATAAATTAGACAATCAGTTAATGGTTTTACGCCTTTTTTCGCCGCATCATCTGGCAATCAATAAAATCACTGAGTATCGGCAAAAATTAGACCAAGTTAATTTAGTGGCAGAGCAAATTAATACTATTGAATCGATTAGTGCTCGACTTTATTTTAATGCACTATTTGGTGATGAATTTAAACGATTTGAGTTAGATGGCATTAATGCTGCACTTAATTATGGTTATAGTATTGTACGTAGTGTTATTTTGCTTGCTATTACTGGTCGAGGTTTACATCCAACGTTAGGTATTTGGCATCATAGTGTACGTAATCGTTTTAATTTAGCCGATGATTTAATCGAAATATTGAGGCCACTCGTTGATCAAACGGTGAAAAAAATGATGCTAGATAATCAACAACAGTTTACTCGAAACCACCGGCAGCAGTTACTTAGCATTTTGCATCATCCGGTGTTATGGCAACAAAAAATGGTTAGTTTAAAAAATGCAATAGATCATTATCTTAATGATTTTGTTAGATTTATGGGGAGTGAATGTGATATAATATCACCAATAATTTGGAGTAATGTTGAGTATGGGACAGACTAATTTTGTGTTGATGATTATGTACGATGTCCCGGTTAATCAAAAAAAAGAACAGCAAACTTATCGGAAATTTAATAGTTTTTTGCAAAAATCAGGATTTTATTTACTACAAAATTCAATTTATATTAAACCGTTATCTGAAAAGCAAGCTAACCAAAAATATATTAATAAAATAAAAGAACTCGTAACGGATTTAGGTCACATAAGGGCATTAACTTTAACGTACCAACAATTTTTAGCTATAGAATTAGTAATCGGGGACGATACATGGGGCGAAAAACTTATCAAGACAAACAATTCGGTTTTAGCAATATAATACTAATTAGCTTGACTTTATCATCTATTAGTAATAATTTATGGGATTCAAACTACCCCAATATTGAAGGGGACTGAAACCCAATTTCCCCACACATAAGACACACTAAATTGATTCAAACTACCCCAATATTGAAGGGGACTGAAACCAATTAACACTTTCTGTATATGAAGCTTTGATGATTCAAACTACCCCAATATTGAAGGGGACTGAAACATCTCGTAAAAACAAAACCGCAATGATTTTTAGATTCAAACTACCCCAATATTGAAGGGGACTGAAACGTTTACGACCATTCCATCTTTTTAATCTAGAGATTCAAACTACCCCAATATTGAAGGGGACTGAAACCAGACGTTGCTATTAAGTAAATAGAGTCGTGAATTAACATGGCTACCAGTTGAAACGGTAATCTGTGAAAATCAAGATATTTATTATCAAGCACTTAGAGATGCTGATAAGGCGAGTGATTGTACCGATTTTACCGATTTTATGTTACGTGTTATTGATGATAGTTTAAAAGCGAGTATTACCGACAATTTAAATCAGAAGAATGACGGAAAAATGTCGGTAATATGTCGGAAAAAAAACAGTGCTATTAAGCCCAATCAAACTGCGAAAAAGATATTGGCAATATTACGAGATAATTCGTCAGCAACCATCGCTCAGTTATCCGTTCAATTAGATGTAAGTACACGAACAGTTGAACGAAACCTTAAGCTGCTACAACAGGCTGGAATATTAAAACGTTTAGGTAGCAAGGCTAAAGCCTATTATTGGCAAGTTATTTAAATAGAGTATGGCCTATCTGCTAAAATAAAAACCTCGTTCAAAAGTTATCGTGATATATGTTTTTAATATAAAAAATATCCCAACCACCGAATTAGATGAAATTGCTCCTTCCTTCATAAATCGAGATTGATAGGTTAATTTTGGTTTAGGCTTTTTATGGCATAAGGCTAAATAGAGTACTCGTTTTGTTTGACTTATGTAGTAGTAATAAAATTAATATGGCATTAATATTTGAGTTCCATTTTACTTGATGTTATTAGGTAAATAATTAATCAATGGTTGTATTAAAAAATTGGCAACAAGATGTGTTAGCTAACCATAACCGAAAAGGCGCATTAAGACTATTATGGTGCTTAGCCTTACTGGGGTATTATTTTTATATCTTTTGTTTTGTATGTTTATTTTTCGGCGAGTGGTTACATTATTACCTGATTGGGCTTGGATTGCTGCTTTACTATTTTCATTATTAATTGCGTTTTTAATTTCTTCTTTTATTGAGCTAATGATTGAAAAATCAACTCATAATGGTATGAAGCAATATATAGAAAGGTTTTTGGGTATTGGCTGTGTCTGTTTTTTTATATTTTTAGGTTCAATAGATTTTTATATTTATTTTTTCCCAAAAGAGACTCACACCTACTATACCCATTGCGAAATTACGACACCCGGCCCATCTAGTGGGCGTTCTGGTGGACATTGTAAAGCTGGGATTAAAATAAAGGATAAGTTTACAAATAAAAATTTTTTCCTCTGTTTTAGTAGCGAAAAACAGCCTGAATATAAATTACAAGCTTTAGTTAAAGTTCAAAGTAATGCACTTGGATCATATTTAGTTGATTATAGTTTAACTAAAAAATAATTTTTTTGAGTAAATAAAAAGACATTAATTCGATTAAATATGACTTAATGATTTAATTCATTGAGTTTATTTTTTAATAAATTAAGATTTTTATTAAAAACATCGTCACCACTTAAATATCCTTGCGATTGAGACGCTTGAATAAGTAAATTTGATATTGTTTTTTTATGTTTATTGTTATCTTTTTTCGTTATAAATAGTTGCTGAATTTTTAATAATATTTTTGTTAGATGAAAATGGCTCGTCTTTTTGCTTGAAGAAAGCAGCTCAATTTCATTCATTTTATGATAGTTTGGTTTAAACATCCCCATATTATGCTTAATTAAAAATTTACTACGTTTGAAGCTTTTTAAACTCGGTAATCCGATATAAATAGGATTATAAGGCATATCAAACGTTGATAACCAGTCAAGCCATTTAAAGGTATTTATATCGTGATTTAACACAACTGGAACCCAGTTAACGCGCATTGCATCAGCGATTATTGCTGCATGCATAGCTTCTGCAATGACTAATTTTGCATTACGAATTTTATTTATAACGTCTTTAGCATTTTGACATGGATTTACCAGTTCAATGCCGGCATTGTTGCATACTTCATATAACGCTTGATGTTCCATCGTGTTATGGTGAGGAATAAAAATAATGCCATGCCTTTCGTCTTTAGGAATTGGAGTGAATTTCGGATGTAAGTTAAGTAAAATCGCACCATCTGCGATAGCTAATGACTCGTCAATACCTAACACTTTTGCGGTCAATTTTCCTCTCACACATTGTATTTTTATATTTTCACTCGTGGGCGGGGGGCCATATCCAATGCCGCTACTAAAAACGATGACTTTTTCATTTTTAATCATATTGATATCTAAAATAGATCCGATCCCAAGTAAAGAATACTCACTTTTTTGTCCATGCAGGAAAGGTGCAATATCATTCCAAATCCATTCATTTAAATCATCACCAAAATTTCCAATAGGATCTTTGTAATAGATTATCTTCATTAACTTACCTATTTTATTAAATATCAGATGTTTAGCGTTTTATCATTTTAGCATATAAACTATTCAATGCGTATATTTTGACCTTTATGGTTAATTTTATAGCAGTGTGATTCGCAATTAATACGTAAAATTGCCTGCTTTCAATGGTTACGCTATTTATTTTAATTTTACAAATATTATTAAAGTTACTATCAAATAATTTATAGCATTTATCTTAACCCCTTCAGATGAATGATTTGATAACGCTTTTTAGCGGTTTTTCAATTTTATAAACATGAAAATTTTGAATTTTATGATTTTTAACGTTTAAAATAAGTATTTATGGGGGTACACTAAAGTGTCGAAAATAAACATGAAAGGTGGGTTAAATGATTAATTTATTTGAAATGTCAGATAAAAAATATCGCCATGTAAGCGCGATGGTTTATATTGGAATAATTGCCGGAATATTTTCAGCATTAGTTAAATCAGGGTTTGAAACACTGATTCCGCCGCGGACAGTTGAAACGCTGCCGCCTCCGGTTGTTTTACTTGATAAGCTCGGCTTTGATGTATCAACTATGAATTATGATTGGTTAGGCATTTCTATCAATTGGGGCGGTAATGGCGTTCATATTTTATTTTCAATTGTTATCGCGATAATTTACTGCGTATCATCTGAATTTTTTCCAAAAGCAAAAATGTTACATGGGATTGTGTTTGGTATTGGGGTTTCTATATTTGCTCATGGTTTAGTTGTGCCTTTACTCGGTTTATCTGGTTGGTTATGGATAGCGGGCCCTCAGGCACTGATATCAGAATTTGTCGGTACGGCATTTTGGATTTGGTCGATCGAGGCTATCAGGCTTGATTTAAGGTATCGGTATTTTAAAAATAGCTAAAATGTAACGATACACCATAAATATTGTAACCGATTTATCTTAGCTGTAATTATCGAAAAACCGACTTAATTGTTAAATTATGTCGGTTTTTTTACTAATATAAACTTTTCAACGAGGTTAATTCGATAAAGTATAATTAATCGACTGCAGTTTAAATGCTGTACTAATTTTTTTTCACATGATATTTTTTCTATGATTATGGGGTATAACATATAGGCTTATTAGACTTAGTTGGTCGTTAAAATTATTAATAACAAATTTTCTATAACAGGCGAGGTGATTGATAATTTGATTTATTTTAATAAAAAAAAACTAATAATGATTATCTGCACGTTTTTAGCGATCATTTTTGTTATTTTATTGGGTTGTTTCGTTAAATTGAGTGAAAAAGATGTGGTCGATAAATATCGCTGGATGGAAACAGATCAGACATTAACTACCAATTGGCTTTTATCTGAGTCTGAACGGTCGGAAAAAATTCTAGATACGCTACCGTTTAAATCATCGATTGAAAAAAGAGTAAGTTCATTGTCCAATTTGCAGCCTATAATTTGGGGGATCACTTATGTCCGCGATAATTGTTTCTATTTTATGCAGACGCCGGAATTTTCTTATAATCGTGTGTTTGTCAAAAATCAGGCTGGAGACGAAACATTACTCATTGATCCACCCGTTGGATACGGTGTGGATTTCTTTTCCCCCTCAAGTGATGGCAAGTATCTCGCTTATGGCATTTCAGATAACGAGTCAGGGATTTCGTCAATTAAAATAATTAACCTACAAAATGGTGAGGCATTACACGATATTATCCCTCAGTTACGTTATCCTAGTGTTGGGTGGGCAAGGGATAACGTATCATTTTTTTATACCAAACAAACACAAAGTAAAACAGATACATTAAAGTTAAATAATGAAATATATTTTCATCATTTGGGGAAAAGTATTGGCGACGATTTATTAATTTTTGGCGAAGAAAATATACCCAGTACTAATTTTGATACCACTAAAACGTTATCTTTCACTTTAAGTTCCAATTGGCTTGTCGTTGCGGTATCACCTTGGGTAACAGGCTACAGTAGCGACCTATATTTATCGAGTTATGATGCGGTTAGTAAAAGCGCACCTCGCTGGGTAAAAATTATTGACGCTAGTCAAAATGTATCTCAATATATTGTTAAAGATAACTGGTTATACTTAGCTCGATATAATGAATTTTCTGGATATACTGTTTCACGTCTTAAACTTGGTACAGTAGTAGATTTAGAAGAAAAAATTTTTGAATGGAAGTGTGGTGAACTCACTCAATTTGATATTAGCAACGATGCACTTTATATCGCCTACCATGAATCAGGCGCTCATAAATTTGTACATATCCCTTTTTCTGATATTCATAATATTAAAAACATCACTATACCAATAGATAGTGAAGTTACAGCACTATTTTCAAGCGCAGATCGAAAAGATATTTTATTTACACTACAAAGTTGGATAAAACCACCTAAAATATTTATTTATGATCCAGATAGTCAAATAATCAAAGATTCAAATATTATAAATTCTAACGTTTATTCATTTTCAAAATATGAATCTGAACAAAAATGGGTCACGTCAAAAGATGGTGTGCATGTACCATTAACCATTATTCATCAAAAGGGTATTAAATTAAATGGCAATTCACCTACTTGGCTAACAACCTATGGGGCATATGGTGACAGTCAGTTTGCCTATTTTGATCCTTATCGTTTAATTTGGCTAGAAAGAGGCGGTATCATCGCCATAGCACATGTTAGAGGTGGTGGCGAGCTTGGCCCCGCATGGCATGAAGGAGGGAAGGGGGCAAATAAAGAAAACTCAATTATCGATTTTATCAAGTGTGCCCAATACTTAATCGATAATAACTATACCAATTCCTCAAAACTTGTGATTAGTGGTCGTAGTGCCGGTGGTATTGTGATTGGTATGGCGATAACTGAGCGCCCTGATTTGTTCGCGGCGGCAGCGATCGATGTTGGAATGCTTAATATGAGCCGTTTAGATAAAATACCGATTGGATTTGCAAATTTTAAAAAATTTGGTTCGCCATTAAATCAACCAAAAGATTTATTAAAAATTGATGCTTATCTTAATTTACAAGATGGGGTGAAATACCCTTCGATCATTCTTGCTGTTGGTCTAAAAGATGAAAAAGTATCGCCATGGCAAACTGCTAAATTTGCAGCTCGCATTAAAGAAATAAATATTAAAACAGAAAAAATGACACTTGTGATAGCGGATAGAGATGAAGGGCACAATTTAAATAACTTTTTTAATACTCTCAATTTTTTTATTTTAAATACGACCACTAATCAATAATAGTTTCACAATTAGAATATTTAAACTATCGTGATTTAATATATTGTGATTGAAAAGGTGGCTTAACAAGGCGAAAGTTAACAAGATATTGATTATGGTCGTTGATTTTTAGGTATTCGCTTTATGGCTTGTCTGTAAAACCATTTTGCCTTGCAATATCGTCGATTTTAGCTATTAGCTCATCAAGGCTATGGGTTCTAGCGCGGGCGCAAGCTTTGGCTTCATTACCACATATTAAGCATGTTCGCGGTGGATGGCCGAGCGCGTTTCTTGATATGCCGATGTGATTTTTTGCTGAAATAACATCAATATCCCAAAGTCTGCCAAGCGGATGTGAATCTTCAATCGCCATGCAGGCTTTTTTTAACGGTTGCTCGGCTTGATTTAGAATAAAAAAGCCTTCAGGCCCGCTGATATCAGTATTTTTAATTACGTGAAGGCATGGTATTTGATTTTGTTGATAATAGGCCTCAATTTGTGCGCAGGCTTGATCAAATAAGAATATTGAGCAAGGCGTTAGTTTTACGGGGCCGGGGATTGTTGTCGTGAGTGAAATTAACGGTAGTGAATATTGGTTAATTAATGTTTTTTGTAAAGCGGCGCGCTGCTCTTTAGCTGCGAGTAACTCGGTTAAAGTGATCTGGCGAGCGTTTGCAAAAGATTGATTGTTCATAATTAATTATCGTCGTCTAAATAAAATGATAGGCGTTTATGCCTACCATTTTGATTTTATCGTTAAGTGATGCTTATTATGCTTTTACTTGCCTAACTACGTCAATAACCGATCCATCACGATAACGAACGACGCCAACAATTTTATCCATAAATTCAAGCGGTGTCGGTTCACCTGTTAGTTCGGTCGCTTTAGTATATAGTTCATTAATCGTCATCACCGGTAATCCTGCCGCTTTTAAGCGCTCGGCAATTTCAGGCCTTGCTGGGTTAACGGCAATGCCGTGATCGGTAACTAAAACATCAACGCTTTCACCTGGGGTGATAATGGTAGTCACATTTTTGATAACCGTTGGAATGCGGCTACGAATGAGTGGCGCAACAATAATAGTTAAGTTGGCACCGGCCGCTGTATCACAGTGGCCGCCAGAAGCGCCGCGCATAACACCATCTGAGCCTGTTAACACATTGACGTTGAAATTAAGGTCAATTTCAAGGGCACTAAGGATCACGATATCAAGCTGATCACAGCATGCCGCTTTCGAGGCTGGATTTGCATAGACATTAGTTGATATTTCAATATGATTTGGGTTTTTAGCTAAAGATATCCCCGCTGCATTATCAAAACTTTGTGTATCAAGTAAAGTTTTAATTAAGCCTTTTTCATGGAGGTCAACAATGCTTTGCGTTATCCCACCTAAGGCGAAGCTGGCAGTAATGTTATTTGCTACCATTTTATCTTCAAGGAACCTTGTTGCCGCTGTTGATGAGGCGCCAGATCCGGTTTGAATTGAAAAGCCATCTTTAAAGTAACCAGAATGCTCAATCACTCTTGCCGCATATTTAGCAATCATAAGCTCACGAGGATTACTGGTTATTCGTGCAGCGCCAACACTAATTTTAGTTGCATCTCCCACTTCGTCAACTTTTACAATGTAATCCGCTTGATCTTGTTTAATGCTCGCCGGTTCATTAGGAAATGGCGCAATATCTTGCGTTAATAAGATGACTTTTTTAGCATACTGCGCATCAACCATTGCATAACCAAGCGAGCCACAACGTGATTTACCCGATATTCCATTAGCATTACCAAATTCATCGCTGGTTGAAACTGCTAAAAATGCGATATCAATATTAATTTCGCCACTTTGGATTAGTTTAACTCGCCCGCCATGCGAATGAATATGTACCGGTTTTTCCATTAAGCCATTTGAGATTGCTTCGGCCAGTTTACCACGCATTCCTGAGGTATAAATTTGAGTGATAACACCAGATTTAATGTGTTCAATTAATGGTGTATTGCATGAAAGCAGTGAGCTTGATGCTAACGTTAAATTTTTAATGCCTTTTTTAGCAATGATATCCATTACCAAATTGATGATTTTATCACCTTCACGAAACGCATGATGGAAAGAGATCGTCATGCCATCGGTTAAGCCACATTTGGTTATTGCCTCTTCAATTGATTGGCATAATTTACGTTCATGTTTTTGCGCAAAATTAGCTAGGTAAGGGGTGGTTGTATTGGCGCCAGTGAAAGGGGCAAGGCCTTTAAGCTGTGGGTATTGGGCCGCCAATACCTCAATATTTTTAGTCATAATCGTTATTCCTTTTTATTCCTGACGAACACCAGACATGTTAGCAAGTTCAATTACCATTTGGGCTCGGGTAATTATCGGCGCATCAATCATTTTGCCATTTAGCGACACAACGCCAAGTCCTTGTCTTTCACCTTCAATTGCGGCTTCAACAATTTCTTTCGCATTATCAAGATCTTTTTGGCTTGGTGCGTAAGCATTATGTAATAGCTCTATTTGTCTTGGGTTGATTAATGATTTACCGTTAAAGCCGAGTTGTTTTACGCGTTTTACTTCACGTAAAAATCCTTCGTCGTCATTCACATTTGAATAAACCACATCAAAAGCATCAATTTTAGCAACGCGAGCGGCATGTAATACTGCGCAGCGTGCATAAAATAGTTCTTGCCCATCACCGCGCTCGGTTTGCATATCAACTAAATAGTCAAAAGCGGCTAAAGCAATGGCAATCATTCGTGAACTTGACTTGGCTATTGATACCGCATTAACTACGCCTTCTGCTGATTCGATTGCTGCAATAATTTTAGTGGAGCCAATTGGGCGATTTAGCTCTTTTTCAATACGCACTATATGGGCTTCTAATTGATGCACATTCTCAGCGCTATGAGTCATTGGTAAGCGCACTACATCAACTCCAGCGCGCACTACAGCTTCTAGATCATCTAGGCCAAATGGTGTATCAAGTGCGTTGATCCTAACGACAGTTTCAATACCCATTTTTTGGTAAATACCCAGCTTTAAGGTGTGCGCAACTAATAAACGGGCGGTATCTTTTTCTTTAATTGAAACGGCATCTTCAAGATCAAACATAATTGAGTCAGGTTTGTAGACAAATGATGTTGATAACATGGCTGCATTTGCGCCGGGAAGGAATAACATGCTGCGTCTTAATTTTTTCATAATAGTTCGCTCCATTGCGCTTTGTCTTTTGATGCTCTTAGTACTGCGCTTTGTATTCTTGCGGTAATAACACAATCTAACGCGCCTTTATCATCAATAATGATGAGCCCGTTATTAACATTTAAACTAGCAAGGGTGCTTTCAACCACGTGCCGAATTTGTTTGCCAAATTGTTTATTGACATCGCTATTAATGACGATTTCTAGCTGCTCACTTGGCTCTATTTTTACCAGTAAATCGCTTGATTCTAATGTGCCAGCAAGGGCAGTTTGGGTTATTTTCATATTTTTACCTATTGATTTTTAATCGCATAATGCTGCTCAATATAAGCCCATGTGGAAGGTGGAACTAATGCATGAACTTGTTGATATTTTTTTTGCATTAATAATGACCTCACTCTTGATGCCGAGATCACATCATCGTCATGGGTAACTCTTGCTATTTCAATAACAGTAATCGTTGGTGATGTTGATTTGTCTTCACTTTGTAGCCACTCTTTCATCGCCTGATTGTAGGCGTTTGTCACTTCACTATATGGCTCTGTGCCTACAAACCTTTTTGAAATCGAGAGGGCTGGTGCGATATATTGCCTAAAGATGAGCAAATCGATAGCCATATAACTTTGTTCGATAAGTGTTTGTTCTTTTAAAAAGTAACTTGGAAAGGTTGCTTTTGAAATGATGTAGGCTGATCCCGGCAATACGATGACATTTTTTAAATGACTAACACCTTCTTTAACAAGTTTATAGCGCACCTCACTTGAAAATAATGAGGCATCTTCACTAACCACAAAGATATATAACCAATCTACTTTTTTTGCTGCTTGCTCTGCTAAATAAAGGTGACCACTGGTAAATGGGTTGGCATTCATAACGATTGCGCCACACGTTCCTGATTTTTTTTGTTTAACTAATGTATTGCAGTAATGTGATATGCCAACTGGCGTATTTTCCATTAATGTAATAATGCCCGGTAACTGTGCGATAGGGTAGAACCCACAGGCTTTAAATAAGTGGACATTCTCTGGCTTGGTATAAAGAAAAAGATGATGCAGCCCTTTATCATGGGCTAACTCAAGCACTTGGTTAATTAAGCTTAAGGTGATATTACTCCCTTGATAATTGGGGTGCACCGCAACGCACTTAATCACATTATGATCCAGTCCCGCACAAGCGATGATTTCTTTTTCAACGATCCCAACAATGATATGATCAAGATTAGGATCGAGATTGAGGTTAACGCTTTGTAGCAAATTTTTAATCGAGTCTAAAACGACTTGATCGTTAATGCCTGAGAATGTTTTAAATGTTGGCTCTATCATATTATTCAGCTATAACGGTATTGATTAAATGACCAATTTTTTCAATTTCAACTTCAATAACATCACCGGCTTGCATAAAGAGTGGTGGAGTACGCTTTTTACCAACTCCACCCGGTGATCCCGTTAAAATAACGTCACCCGGTGATAACTTGGTAAATGTACTGATATAGGCGATAATTTCAGGAACTTTATGCACCATATTACCCAGTACATCAGATTGCACCATTTGATGATTTAAGTAGGTTTTAATGGTTAATGAGTCAAAATCATCGATCTCATCAATGGTTGTTAAATAAGGCCCAAGCGCACCAGTTTTTGGCCAGTTTTTACCTGCCGTAAACCACGTGTGCTGCCAGTCTCTAACCGAACCATCCATGTAGCAACTATAACCCGCAACATATTGCAACGCATCTTGCGCTGAAATTCGAAAACAAGGTTTACCAATAATAATGGCAAGTTCGCCTTCGTAGTCGAATTCTTGGGTTTCAGTAGGTTTTAGTATTGGTGTGTTGTGGCCGACTTGTGTATCAGGAAAACGGACAAATAGGGTGACAGCTTGGTCTAATGCATCAAATTCTTTTCGTTTATCAGCATAATTCATTCCTGCGCAGAGGATCTTATTCGGGTTTGGGATCACCGGTAAAAAAGTGATGTAGCGCATATCGGTTGTTGCGGCGCTATGGCTAAGCATTTTTGCTTTTTCCATTCCCTTCGCGCATCCAATTAGTGATTTTAGGTCTGGATAGTTTTCACCTAATTGTGATTTTAAATCAATAATTCCTTTATCAGTAAAGATGCCATAACTTGGACTATTTGATAAAAGATAGCTAATAAATTTCATTTTAATGCCTTTGGTTATTTATGCTAACGGCTTTGTTTTAATTAATTAGCCGATAGCATTTGTTTTTTTCGTGATATTTTATTGGTTATACTAAGAAATTGCCGAGTATAAGTAGTGAAACTGAAACGTTAATTGCGCCACCAATTCTTGTAGCAATTTGGGCAAACGGCATTAGTTCCATTCTTTCAGCCGCCGTTAATATAGCAACGTCACCGGTTCCACCTTGGCCGCTTTGACAGCATGAAATGACAGCTGCATCAATTGGGTACATGCCTAATTTTTTTGCAACAAAAAAGCCTGTAACAACTAATGAAACAACCGTACATGCAATGACAATGATATTAACGATAGTAAATGCTTCAACAATTCTTTCCCATGGCGTTATCGCAACACCGACAGCAAATAAAATTGGGTAAGTTACCGAAGTTTGGAAGAATTTGTAAACAACTTGTGAACCACCAAGAATTTTAGGTGAAACGCAGTGGGTTAATTTAACAAATACAGCGGCAAATAACATACCTACAGGCGCGGGTAAGCCAATCCATTTGTGGCCAAGCATACCAACCATATAAAGCATCGCAGCAAGTAACACGCCTGATGCAAATACTGTTACGTCAGTGGTTATTTCAGTTTTAGTATTTGATGAAACTTTATCTTCAGTGCCATCTGACGGCATTAATTTACCGTTACCCGTTAAATGTGGGTAGATTTTTCCTAAACGATTTAAGATCCCCGCGCAAATGATCCCTGTTAAGCCACCAAGCATTACAATGGGTAGTACTCTACCTAATGCATCACCTTGTTCCATCCCTAAAATTGAAGCATAACCAATTGATAATGGGATAGCACCTTCACCAACGCCGCCAGCCATAATTGGTAGCACTAAAAAGAAGAATGTTTCAAAAGGTGATAGGCCAAGTAACACGCCCATACCAACACCGACTAACATTCCAACAATTTCGCCACATAGCATTGGAACAAAAATACGTAAAAAACCTTGAATTAAAGTACGGCGATCCATACTCATAATACTACCGACAATGATGCAGCAGATATAAAGATAAAGGATATGGGTATCTTTATAAAATTTAGTTGTTGCTTCGATAATTGGGGTAGGTAGAACGCCATAATAAACTAATGCAGAAGGGATAAAGGTCGCACAAATTGCCGCGGCGCCCATTTTACCAATAATAGGTAATCTTTTGCCAAATTCACCACATAAAAAACCAAAAAAAGCACAGGTAACAACCATAACAACTATGTCAGAGGGTAATTTACCAGCATAAAAGACTTCTGAAAAAATAAGCACACCGGCGATGATAAAGAAGGGTAACGGAATGATCCCAACTTTATAATTATCTAACAAATTCCACCAGCCAGTGGGCCAAAAGCGCTTTTTTTCTTTTGTAGAGGCAGATCGATCTATACTTTCTGTTTTATTCATTATGTTACTCCATTTTATTTTAATAATACGTTGGCGCACATAATAATGAATTAAAGCTAATGGTTTTGTGATATAGGTCATCATTTTTTAGTGGTTTTAAAGGTTTTAATGTCGCTATAGGTTTTAAAGCTATTTATAATAGCCGCACATAATTGTTACCGTTGGTAGTTAATAAGATAGTTAAATAGGTATTATGAATTTTAAAATGACTAAGTTTCCACTGCTTTTTGCTCAAAAATTATTTATTGCGTTATCAATATTATTTGCACTCGCTGTTTTTATTATGCATCAATACATTAATGGCATTATCGAGACCAATTTATATACCAATTTAGGTGAACGAGCCCAGATACAAGCAAAAGAGATCGCCGCTATTCCAGAACTTGCACTTGCCGTGAAAAATCATGATCTTAAAGCGATAAATGAACTCGTTAGTTTGATTAATAAACAAAGTGATGCAAGCTATATTGTTATTGGCGATAAACATGCAACGCGGCTATTTCATACACAAAATGTTGCTATAAATGTGCCAATGGTCGGCGATGATAATCAAGATGTGTTAAAAGGCAAAAGCATTATTATTATTAGTCAAGGATCTTTAGGGCAATCATTAAGAGGTAAATCACCGATAATTTCTGACGATGGCGTTGTTGGCATTGTTTCTGTTGGCTATATGTTAGATAGGCTCGATGAGTTACATAAAATTCAATCTTACCCATTTATTATTTTCTGTGTTCTTTTGTTTGTGGTGCTTTTTGTTTTTTCTTATATTTTTTCATTTTTAATAAAAAAGCAGATGTTAAATCTTGAACCTAAAGAAATTTCATTATTAGTAAAAATGCAAAGTGCGATTATGGAATCAATTAATGAAGGGTTAATCGCGGTTGATCTTAATTATAATATTACCCATATTAATCAATTCGCTCGCCAGTTTCTTAATATTCCAAAGCATGTCGATAATTTAAATGGCACAAATTTGTTCCTTTATATCGTTAGTCCTAATGATTTATTGCGTAATGATGATTGCTTAATTGAAGATGTTTATGATCGCATTAGTCATTTTAATGATGAGGTCGTTATAGCAAGTCGCATTCGGCTTATTTTTAATGAAAAAATACAAGGCTGGGTTATCACATTTAGGAATATGAATGAGATTAATTTGCTGAGTAAACGTCTATCTCAAGTGCAACAGTATGCCGATAATTTGCGGGCCTTGCGTCACGAACATCAAAATTGGTTAGCAACGTTACTTGGGTTGATTTATATGCAGCGCTACGATGATGCTAAAGAGTTTATTACTCGCCAATCAACTAATAATCAGCAGCAACTTGATTTTATTACTGACAAAATAAAAGTGCCAACCATTGCAGGTTTATTAATTGGTAAATTTACGAAAGCCAACGAGATGGGGCTTGAACTGCAATTTGATCCGATGTGCCAACTTAATCAGATACCGGATAAACTCATTGAAACCGAATTTATGTCAATTATTGCAAATCTACTCGATAACGCTTTTACCGCCAGCCTTGCGCAATATCAAAAATCTGCGGTTAAAGAGAAGAAAATTGTTTACCTATATTTAAGCGATGCAACCGATGAATATGTGATCGAGGTCAGCGATGAGGGCACCCAAATCGATGAGGCAGTAAAATCATCAATATTTAAACTCGGCGTGACGACAAAAACCAAAGGAGATGGGGTTGGTTTATATTTAGTGAAAACCTATACAGAAAAGGCAAATGGTTATATTGAAGTGAATAACAATCTACCTCAAGGAACTATTTTTTCTATTTTTATTCCTAAAGAATATGATTGCTTATAATAAGAACATAAGAGGTAAAAGATGAATATAGATATTAAAGCGTTAATTGTTGAAGATGAGCCAATCTTAGCTGAAGTTAATGCTGAATTTGTACAACGTAATACGAATATTAAAGTGGCCGGAATTGCGTCAACATTAAGTGACGCTAAAATTATGTTAGAAAAATTTAATCCACACTTAGTTTTATTAGATAATTATTTGCCCGATGGTCAAGGCATTGAGTTATTTGATTATATAGTTAAGAAAAATTTATCAACCTATATCATATTTATTACTGCTGCAAGTGATATGGATACTTGTAGTCATGCCATTCGTCATGGCGCATTTGATTATTTGATTAAACCAGTTTCATATGAACGAATTGCTTATTCACTCCATAAATTTAAGCTATTTTTATTGCGTCAATCCTCACCTAAAAATCTGAGTCAACGTCAAATTGATGAGCTATTTAATTTGCAAACGAAAGATTTTATTGAGACAAAGAAAAATACTAAAGGTATTGATGCATTGACGTTGCAACGAATTCAGTCATTATTTATTAATTCAGCAGATGAGTTAACCGTTGAGGATGTTACGCATAAAGCGCAAATTAGTAAAACCACCGTTAGGCGTTATCTTGAATATTGTATTCAGACTAATTTTCTTCGAGTGGAAATTCGTTATGGCAAAATTGGCCGGCCAGAACGATATTATAAACATATAGCCGTTTAATAACTTTTACGATTTTAAGGGTAATGCGATAAAAACCACGTTACGGCAATAAGATCAGCACTTCCACCAGGGCTAATATTTTTTTCAATTAAGTGTTGGTCAAATTGTTGTAGGATTATTTTTGCATCGGGTGCGAATGCGCTCTTTTCATTTAATAGTTTAGCTGAATATGCTTTGACATAATTTAGTCCATCAATACCACCACGAGAGACAATATTGGTATCATTATTATGTGCAAATAGATTTAGCATAGTTTGCCATAACGTTTGCTGCTCGCTATAACCTTGCTTAAGACATTCAAAATAGGTGGGTAGTGCATACGTGGTTATGAGTTGATAGCCACTTTGTGCTTCACCTCTGGCACCAGTAAAACCATATTGCTTAAATAATCGTTCACCAACGGTATTGCCTTGGCTAGTTAGAAGTTCGCGTTCAACCATGCCTTGGCACAAGCTGGCAACTTCATCACAAATCTTACTATAGTTAAGGGGTTTATGTTGCGCAGTTAATCGGCCAAGTGAGGCTAAAATAAGGCCAAAGGCAAAAATGGCACCTTTATGCGTGTTAACATTGTTGGTGGCGATAAACATCGCTGTTTCACATTGACAGCCAATCGTTCTTAGATCTGTTAAGAAAGCACGATTGTCATTATTCGATTTTACGCCATAGTCATAAAATTTATCAAGATAGGGCGTAATAGCTGCAATGCTTTGTAAAAAGGTAAGTAAGCTCATGTCAGTATGAGCACCATTGTTACTTTGATCAACAAGCCCAGGTTTTGGGGTTAAATCAATCTCTTTTAATAATGCGATTTGGGCAAGTTTGGCTGCATCTGAATGTAACTCATTATTTTGTAACGCGAGATTTAAACGTAATTTATGGATTTTATTTAAATGATCACTCAATTTGATGCCTGCCACTTAGAAAATTGAGGGTTTATTTAAAATGAGCCCGCTATCTTTGTCAATCATATTCATCGCGTACTGCATTTATTGCTCCAATTATTTGAAGATAAAATAGTCAAATAGCACAATAAATATTTTTTTATTGTGTTTTATACAAATTAATTTAAGGTACTAAAGGTGCTGTTTAAAAAATAATTGTGCTTTATGAATAATGGGTTATTTCTAATCATCTAGTCGCTATATAAGAGAACATTATGAAAAATATTATTGAAGCAATTAAGATATCTGAAAATGATTTTATTAATATTCGCCATCAAATCCATCAGCATCCAGAACTCGGTTTTGATGAAAAAAATACCAGCGATTTGGTGGCCCAAAAGCTATCCCAATGGGGTTATGAGGTACATCGAGGGCTAGCAAAGACAGGGGTCGTTGGTACATTAAAAGTGGGTAATAGTGATAAACGTATCGGTATTCGCGCTGATATCGATGCTTTACCAATTGTTGAAACAAGTGGTAAACCTTGGACAAGTAAAATTCAAGGAAAATTTCATGGTTGCGGTCATGATGGGCATACTACTATTTTGCTATGCGCAGCAAAATATCTAGCACAAACGCGCAATTTTGATGGCACTCTCCACGTTATATTTCAGCCCGCTGAAGAGCTACTTTACGGCGGTAAAGTGATGATTGATGATGGATTATTCGAGCTTTTTCCATGTGATATTATTTTTGGTATTCATAATATGCCGGGGTTAAAAGCAGGCGAGTTTTATTTTAAAGAAGGTGCAATGATGGCATCTTCAGATACCATCCATATTGAAGTGTCAGGTATTGGTGCTCACGGCGCAATGCCTGATAAAGGTATCGATGCAACGATTGTCGCTTGTTATATTGGGACTGCTTTACAAAGCATTGTCTCTCGTAATGTATCTCCGTCACAGGCCGCGGTTGTTACAATTGGCTCTATCCAATCTGGTGATGCGCCTAATGTCGTTAATGCATCGGCATTAATGAAGTTAAGTGTTAGAGCATTAAATAATGAGGTGCGTGAATTGCTATTAAACCGCATTAAAGCGCTCGTTATTACCCAAGCGGAAAGCTTTGGCGCTAAGGCCGTTATAACCCATGTGAATGGCAGCCCTGTGTTGGTAAATGGCAAAGAGGCAACTGATTTTGCAATTGATGTTGCAAAAGAGTTAGTGGGGGCAAATAAAGTGCATGTTAATACGCCACCACTAATGGGCAGTGAAGATTTTGCTTTTATGCTAGAAAAAATTCCAAATGGTTGTTATATGATGATAGGTAATGGCGATGAGCCGGGCTTTTGTAATGTCCATAATCCCGGTTATGATTTTAATGATAATTGTATTGTGCCTGCTGCTGCTTATTGGGCTGCAATAACCGAGCGTTATTTAAGGTAATGCATTAGTTTTACTTCAACGTGTTTTGTAAAAGAATCATTTATCTAATATCACTGAGATAATAATGGAGTTAATAAATGAAGAATAATAATCCCCATTTAGTTGAATCATATGTTGGTAGTGATAGGTTAATCTGTGGCATTGTACTTGGCGTTATCACTTTTTGGTTATTCGCCCAATCGTTAGTTAATGTTGCGCCAGATGTTCAACGAAGTATTGGTATAGAGCTTGGTTCATTAAATTTAGCAATTAGTTTGACCGCGCTCTTTTCAGGTTGTTTTATCGTTGTTGCAGGTGGACTTGCAGATAAGTTAGGCCGAGTAAAATTTACTTATTTAGGCTTTATTTTAAGTATTATGGGTTCACTTTGTCTTATCTTTGCACATGATGTGATGCTTTTTTCATTGGGTAGAGTAATTCAAGGACTATCAGCGGCCTGTATTATGCCCTCAACCTTAGCGCTAGTTAAAACATTTTATAATGGGGCGGCGCGCCAGCGTGCGTTAAGTTTTTGGTCGATTGGTTCATGGGGGGGCTCGGGGCTTTGCTCGCTTGCTGGCGGCGCTATTGCAACTTATTTGGGATGGCGTTGGATTTTTATTTTCTCAATAATATGTGCGTTATTAGGCATGTATTTAATCAGAGGGATCCCCGAAAGTAAAGTGCAAGATACGGGCAATAAGGCAAAATTCGATTATAGCGGTCTATTCGTTTTTGTTATTGCTTTATTATCTTTAAATTTAGTGATAACCAAAGGCGCCGCTTTTGGTTGGACAAGCAGTGTGATTGTTTGTTTGGCAATAATTTGTGTGATTGCTATTAGCTGTTTTTTTATTATTGAGTGGAGTAAAAGAGCAGCGGCATTTATCGATTTTTCGTTGTTTAAAAATAAACCTTATCGCGGCGCAACGTTGTCTAATTTTTTGCTAAATTCGGTTGCTGGTACATTACTCGTCGCCAATACTTACATTCAAACCGGCCGCGGATTTAGTCCTTTTCAAACCGGCTTACTTTCAATTGGCTATTTAATCACCGTGCTTGCTATGATCCGCGTTGGTGAAAAATTATTACAAAAAATTGGCGCTAAAAAACCGATGATTTTAGGGACGATAATGACCGGAACAGGGGTTGCATTGATGGCTTTAACATTTTTATCTGATACATTTTATGTGGCCGCTGTTTTAATCGGTTTTATTCTTTTTGGCCTAGGGCTAGGATTTTATGCAACACCATCAATTGATACCGCAATCGCTAATGCACCAGCGAATAAAATCGGTATGGCATCAGGTGTTTATAAAATGGCGAGCTCTTTAGGTGGGGCATTTGGTATCGCTATTTCGGCATCTGTTTATGCAGCATTACTTTCGCTACGATATTCTAATGAGATTGCAGCAACAATCGGATTGTTGGTTAACGTCAGTTTTTGTTTCCTTTCGACGCTATCGATTATTTTATTGGTGCCAAAAGATGCAGGTAAATAGCATTAGCGCTGATCATGCCAAGGCAAGGGTTAGACGCCTTGGCATTAAACTAGTTCGTCATTATGCATAACTAATCATGATTAATTGGGTGGAGATGCAAAATATGCCCCATTTTTTCGGCTTTGGTTTGTAAATAATGTTCGTTATTTGGATTTTCACCGACTTCAAGCGGAACGCGCTCGGTGATCTTGATCCCTGCTTGCGCTAATACCCGAATTTTTTCCGGATTATTGGTTAGTAATCTAATTACTTTTACGTCAAGTAGCGTTAACATATCTGCGCAAATAGTAAAATCGCGTTCATCTGCGGCAAATCCTAACTGATGATTGGCTTGTACGGTATCTAAACCGGTATCTTGTAATGCATAGGCTCTTATTTTATTTAATAAGCCAATATTACGGCCTTCTTGGCGGTGGTAAAGAAGTATACCTGATCCAGCTTGCGCAATTTGTTTTAAAGCAGCTTCTAGTTGAAATCCACAATCGCAGCGTAAACTAAATAGCGCATCACCAGTTAAACATTCTGAGTGGACGCGAGTAAGAACGGATTGTTGTTTGGCTATGTCACCAAATACCATCGCAACATGGTCTTTTCCTGTTGCAAGCTCTTCAAAACCGACAATGGTAAATTCTCCCCACGGTGTTGGTAATTTTGCCTGTGCAACATTTTTTAACTGCATAAAAACTCCAATTTATTAAAATTTACTTTTGATTATATCGACAATCGTTATGTGCTATAGCAAGTAGTTTAACATAACTGTATTAGTTGTTTATAATGATATATATTCAATCTTTTTTAAACAAAAATTACGTTTTATTATCATCAAGTTTCGTTGTTTTGAATTTTTGTAAAAATCGGTACAGCGCTAAGTAATTATGCTATTATGCGTACTTATTTTTTTAATGGTTATGAATTAAATAATGTTGCCAGCTATCAAAAAAACATTTATTACGCTTGTTATATTTCTTATCGTTCCGACATTTTTAATTGTTATTGGCTGGCAATGGCAACCTGAAGCATTAAATAGTTCTTCTCAGTATCTTTTCTGGCTTACTCAAATGGCAGGTATGCCGTGGGCGCTGTTAACGTGTGTTATTCTACCTCTCGTTTTTGCTTTTTGCTTACGAATTACATCTTTACGTAAATTTATTATATTGCTAATTATTTTAGCCTTGTCTGTTCTCGTTGGGCAGGGAATAAAATCAGTTGTTAAAAATTATACGGCAGAGTCACGGCCCTTTGTATTATGGATAGAAAAAAGTTATCAAGTTGATGATGATTATTTTTACTCTTTACCTCGTGATGAAAGGCAACAGATAATTAAACAATATGTCTACTTGTCACCTAAAATTCCTAATTGGCTTTATCAGCACTGGCGCAATGAAACAGGCTATACGTTTCCATCTGGCCATACTCTTTTTGCAGCAACATGGGCATTTTTGGCATTGATTTTTCTTAACTTTAAACGTCATCGTATTATCATTATATTAATGATTACGTGGGCTATTTTAATTGAAATTAGTCGCCTTGCTTTGGGAATGCATCATCCTATTGATGTGATATCTGGCTCTATTCTTGCTTGGCTAATTGCTTTATTGACTTATTATTGCGCGGCTAAATTGCATCTGCTTGAAGAATAAAGTCAACAATACAATACATCTTTAATCGGCTTTAGTATATAATTACGCTATGATCACATAGTGAATACTAAATTGACCGAAAGAAGGAAGGATCAATGAAATTCGTTATAATTTTTTTATTGCTCATTGTTATTTTTGCTATTTCAATAACGTTAGGTGCCAATAATAATCAAACTGTGGTTTTTAATTATTTATTAGCACAAACAGAATGCCGTTTATCAACACTATTTGCTATTTTATTTGGTTCAGGTTTTATCCTAGGTTGGTTTGTAACCGGGTTCTTTTTTGTCCGCGTAAAACTACGACATTCATCAACACAGCGTAAGCTTAAGAAAGTTCAAAAAATGTATGATGATGAAATTGCTAACCGTCAAAAAACGGAATTAACTATTCCAATAACTGACAGTAAATAATTATGTTTGAACTCCTATTTTTGTTATTACCTATTGCAGCTAGTTATGGTTGGTATATGGGACGGCGTAATGCTAAGCAAAAATACCAACATGAATCAAACCGTCTATCTCGTGAATATGTTGATGGTTTGAATTTTTTATTGTCAAATCAAAAAGATAAAGCGGTTGATTTATTTCTTGATATGCTTAAAGAAGATTCAGGAACACTTGAAGCGCATTTAACATTGGGGAACTTATTTCGTTCACGTGGCGAAGTTGATCGCGCTATTCGAATTCATCAAGCGTTAATGGAGAGTTCATCATTAACCTTTGACCAACGCTTATTAGCAATACAGCAGTTAGGCCGCGATTATATGACAGCAGGTTTTTACGATCGCGCTGAAGATATGTTTTTACAACTTATTGATGAAGAAGATTTTCAGCAATATGCCTTGCAGCAGTTGATTGTTATTTACCAATCAATTCGAGAATGGAATAAAGCAATAGCCACAGCGACAAAATTAGTTAAGTCAGGCCATCCTAAATATAATCAAGAGATTGCGCAATTTTACTGTGAATTAGCCGCATTAGCCATTGCGGCAGATGATTTAAATAAATCGCTACTTTATTTGCAAAAATCGATATCAGCTGATCCCAATTGTGCCCGCACGTCATTGATGTTTGGCCGTGTTCTGATGGCGCAAGGTAATTACCTTAAAGCGGCGCAGTATTTAACACAAATTTTAGTACAAGATAAAGCTTTTATTGGTGAAGCGTTACCGTTTATTAAAGAATGTTATCAAGTTTTAGATCAGCAAGATGAACTTAAGCAGTTCTTAAAAAAATGTGTTGAACTTGATTCGGGTAATGCAGCTGAATTGATGCTTGCCGATATTATTGAGCAACAAACAGGTAGAGAAGCAGCCCAATATTGTATTTATCGGGAATTAGTTAAGCACCCTAATTTGAAAGGCTTTTATCGCTTAATGGATTATCATGTCGCCGACGCAGAAGAAGGGCGAGCAAAGGAAAGTTTATTGCTGCTGCGTAATATGGTTGGCGAGCAAATTAAAGCGATCCCAAACTATCGCTGTGAGCGGTGCGGTTTTACGGTAAATTCAATTTATTGGTTATGCCCAGCATGCCGTTCGTGGGCAACAATTAAACCTATTCGAGATTTTGCTCAGCATTCAGATTAGTTGATAAATGATTTTTCGTTAAAATATTGTTGTAAGGTGCTAATTTAGCATTAAATTTATTTAAAAGAGTGATGTTATGTTTTTGGTTGATTCTCACTGTCATTTAGACAGCTTAGATTATAAAGATAAAACGATTGATGATGTTTTATTAGAAGCACAAAAAAGAGATGTTAAGCACTATCTTAGCGTTGCAACGACCTTGTCGGGTTATCAGTCAATGCGAAAATGGTTATCGCCTCATTTTGATAAAATCTCATTATCATGTGGTGTGCACCCATTAAATTTGGCTGATGAGGAATTTGATATTGCTTTATTTAAGTCTTTGGCAGCTGACGAGCATGTCGTTGCATTAGGTGAAACGGGACTTGATTATTACTATCAGAAAGATAATGTAAAGCAGCAACAACAAGCCTTTGCTGAGCATATTCATTTGGGCCGAGCACTTAAAAAGCCGATTATTGTTCATACTCGCGAAGCAAAAGAAGATACCTTGGCAATGATTAAGGCTGAAAATGCGTATTCGGGTGTATTACATTGTTTTACTGAAGATATCGATACGGCAAGGCAGTTATTGGATTTAGGTTTTTATATTTCGTTTTCAGGAATTGTTACCTTTAAAAATGCAGAGGCATTACGCGACGTTGCTCGTTTTGTGCCTGCTGAGCGGTTACTAATTGAAACCGATTCTCCATATTTAGCGCCGATCCCTTTTCGTGGTAAAGAGAATCATCCAGCAAATGTTAGGCAAGTTGCTGAATATTTAGCGGTCTTAAAGCAAGTTCCGCTTGAAGTACTTGCAGAAAAAACAACAGAGAATTTTTGCCATTTATTTGGTGTAAGATTATGTTAGTATGTGATTTTTGATATTGTGTTAAGTATTGAAAAATAAAAAGGAACATAGTATGGCTAATGAAACGATTTTTAGTAAAATTATCCGCGGTGAAATTCCAGCTGATATTGTTTTCCAAGATGATTTGGTGACGGCTTTTCGTGATATTTCACCTCAAGCTCCAACGCATATCTTAATTATCCCAAATAAGCTGATCCCAACGGTTAATGATGTTACGGCTGACGATGAACAAGCTTTAGGGCGTTTATTTGTAGTTGCAGCCAAAATAGCTAAACAAGAAGGGATTGATGAGAGTGGTTATCGTTTAATAATGAACTGTAATAAAGATGCCGGACAAGATGTTTTTCATATCCATATGCATTTATTAGGCGGTAAACAATTGGGTCGATTAGTTAATTAATTTAGCGATAAGTGACAGGGGATAATTTATGAAATGTTATTTGCAGACAATAGCCATGACTATTGCTATAACTATTTTGGCTGGCTGTCATCGACTTGAACCTAATAATAATCCTTCACCAACGCAGCAAGAAGCATTGAACGTTGTTGAGCATCCGCCTAAATTTATCACCACCGATTGGCAAACTATTTTATCGCCATTAATTGACGAGCTGCTGGAAACGATGGCAGTCAACGGTAATAATACCTTGCTAATTAGTGATGTTAATAATCGTAGTAATCAATATATTTCACCAACAGCCATTAATGATATTTTAGTAAAATTACTTAATCGACAAACGATTTTTCAAGTTATCGATAATAATATTGTTAATTTAGCTAAGCAGAATTTAGGTATTCCTAATGATGATGCGCTAGTTTCACGAGCTAAAATGGTTGCGCTAGCAAGAAAGGTGGATGCGGATTATGTGCTGTTTACAACAATTGATCAAGTTCCTAAGTTACCCGATACACCAGCAGAAGTATCGCTTGAATTAATTCTAACGAAAACCGGTGAAATTATTTGGCAATTTTCGTCAGATCAACTTGCCACTAATCAAAATTAAACTATTGAGATCGTCATGGGCCCATTAATGATTGATGTGCAGGGGTTAAGCCTTTGCGATGAAGATAAAAAATTACTGCAACATAATGCAGTTGCTGGGGTGATTTTATTTGGACGAAATTACCAAAACCCAAATCAATTAACTACCTTAGTTAAAGAAATAAGAGCGGCATCATCAGAACGTTTACTCATTAGTGTTGATCATGAAGGGGGCAGGGTTCAGCGTTTTAAAGAAGGCTTTACCCTCATTCCACCGGCACAAGCTTACGCGCAGTTAAGAGACATTAAGCAAGCCGCGCAACTTGCATTTGATGCGGGTTGGGTCCTTGCGATGGAACTCATTGCTTTTGATATTGATCTGAGTTTCGCGCCGGTTTTAGATTTAGGTCATAGTTGTTTGGCAATTGGATCTCGTTCATTTCATCAAGATAGTCAGATTGCGCAGGTTGTTGCTAGTGCAATGATTGATGGCATGCATAGTGCTGGCATGAAAACAACGGGTAAACATTTTCCAGGTCATGGCGCTGTGCTCGCCGACTCTCACAAAGAAACGCCAATTGATAACCGAAGCCAGATTGAAATTCAGCAAGATATGAAAATTTTTGTTGAGTTAATCAAAGCGGGTAAACTTGATGCTATTATGCCTGCTCATGTTATTTATCTCGCTTTTGATGATAAGCCTGCAAGTGGTTCATCATTTTGGTTAAAAACGATACTCAAGCAGCAGCTTAATTTTAATGGCGTAATTTTTTCTGATGATTTATCGATGGAAGGCGCGGCATTTTTAGGTAATTATGAGCAAAGAGCAAGTGCTGCCTTTTATGCCGGATGTGATATTTTACTTGCATGTAATAATCGCCCAGGAACTCTTGCTATTTTAGAGAGCTTAGGGCATATCGTTAGTGATAAACCTAAAACATTACTCTGTGAAAATAAAGTCGATTATCAAACATTAATTGAAAGTGAAGAATGGCAATTGCGTAACAAAAAATTAAATCAATTGAACGAAGAGTGGCACACTCTTCAAACCAATAATTAGAGTTATATTATGACTGAAAATAATTATTCTCCAGTTGCAATCATTGAAATTAGCCCAAAAGGGCAGCTATTGGCAATTAATAAAGCCGCTATAACGTTGTTATCGTTATCAGATGAGTTATTATTGCCGGCTAAGATGGCTAGTTATCACTTTGATTATTATAAATTATTAAACCTTAATCCTAATGTGTCAATTTCAACCTTAGAAAGTACAACGATCATTGTTAATCAACAATATTATTTTTTGCAAATTTTTGATGATATTAATCGCTTGGTGTTAGTTATTCAGCCAATTGGCTATCTAAAACGCCGATTAGCACAAAGAGGCATCGCTAATCAGCAAGCATTTAATGTATTTTGTGCAAAAAGCGAGTCTATGCAAAAATTGCTTAAACAAGCAAAAGCCTTTGCCATGCAAAAAGAGCCATTATTGATTTCGGGCGCGACGGGAACAGGTAAAGATTTGCTGGCACTGGCGTGTCATCAGTATAGCGAAAGAGGTGATAAAGTTCTTCTTAGTTTAAATTGCGCAGCAATGCCAGATGAAGTAGTTGAAAGCGAGCTATATGGCCACGCAGCAGGGGCTTATCTTGGCGCGACAGATGGTAAAAAAGGTTTTTTTGAACAAGCAAATGGTGGTTCGGTATTATTAGATGGTATTGATGAAATGTCATTTAGAATGCAAACGAAGCTAATTCGTTTTATTAATGATGGTTCATTTAGACGCGTTGGTGATGATAACGAGGTTAGTGTTGATGTTAGGGTTATTTGTATTACTAAAGCCGATCTTTTTTCTTTAGTTAAGCAAGGAAAGTTTCGGGAAGATCTCTACTATCGTTTAAATGTCTTACCATTACATTTGCCATTACTCAATGAGCGAAAAGAAGATATTGTCGATTTAGCACATTATTTTATTAATGAGTTTGCAAATAAGCAAAGTATCGCTTCGCCCATTTTAACGTTAGACGCTCAAGTTATGTTACTTAGTTATAATTGGCCTGGAAATGTAAGAGAGCTTAAAAATGTGTTGTATTCTACGCTAGCTCAATTAAATGGGCCAGAAATAACAGCAAAAGATATTGAGCTGCCAAATGTGCCTATTTCACCTTCACTTAATGATGATATTGATGGTAAAACATTAGATGAGATGGCCAAGCAGTTTGAAAAAACAGTATTAATTCACTTGTATAAAAGTTACCCAAGTTCGCGTAAGTTGTCTAAACGATTAGGTATTTCGCACACAGCAGTTGCAAATAAGCTTAGAGAATATGGGATTGGGAAGTGATAAAATAATATGAAAAAATTGCATAAAAAAATCAAATTATATTTAAGACAGTTTCGTTTATTTTTAGGTCGATTAATTTTAGATAAAAAACCATCAAGAAAATGGGATCAAAAGAATTTGTCAAATTGTAAAATACTATTCATTCGACATGATGGTAAGATTGGCGACTTTATTTTATCTTCTTTTGTTTATCGTGAAATAAAGAAACAATGTCCTAATATTCATATAGGTGTTGTTGCTGCATCTGAAACTGAAGCATTATTCCGTAGTGATCCTTATATTGATTCAATATATGTGGTACCTAAAAGAGCCTTAGTGCCATTTTGGCAAGTGGGCCGGCAGGTAGCTAAAGAAAATTATGATGTTATATTCGATCTAACTGAGGCACTTCGAAATCGAGACATCGTATTAATTCGAAGTGCTAACTCAGCAATTAATATCGGGTATAATCAAAGACACTTAAAACTTTTCAATTTTAATGTTGCTGTTAATAATGAACATATAACGCTTGATTATGAAAAAGCGTTAATTATGTTAGGATTAAAAAATATAAATCGCTATTTCTCATTTCCAAATATACCAGTTAGAAATGAATTACGTGATTTTTGTCAAAAACATTTATCAAATAGCTATATTGCAATTAACTTTTTTGGGGCAGCAAAACATAGACAATTTTCATCAAAGCGACAACAAGAATGGTTGGCTAAATTAAAAGAAGCTTATCCTGATAAAACGATACTTGTTCTAACCTATCCCAAAGTAACCCAAGAATTAAAATCATCCTTACCTAAGGACCAATATTTGATGTATGAAAATACTCAAACAATTTTTGACACAATTGAATTGATCCGTAATGCTTATAAGGTAATTACACCAGATACGTCAATCGTCCATATAGCTTCTGCATTTAATAAACCAATCATTGCATTTTATATGGCAGCTAATTCACCTATTCCATATAATAAGTGGATGCCAATGAATGCCGACAATGCTTCGATTTATTATTATCAGAATAATATCAATGAAATTCAACTAGAAACTATTAAATTAAATTAACTTTTTTACGATGAATCACTTTTACGAGTGCCCAAAGGCATTTACTGCGAGACTCTATAATTATTCTTCTTATTCCAGCATACTTTCGAGGAATGTGAGAAAGTATATTTGGCGAGTAAATTAGAAATTTATTATCAATTAAGCATTGCAGGTCTTGATTACGGCCTGCTAATAATAAAATCCAAAGTAATCTTAATTTATAATAGACAATTTTAGCTTCAATAAGTGTAATTACTTCTTCTCTATCCTTATTTTGATAAGTGTTTTTGATTATGTTTTCGAGTTCCTCCCAAGCACTAAGATCATTAAAATAATCTTGTTTATTCCATGGTCGGTGCATAATTGAACCATCTCGGTGGGTATAGTTGTATAAATATTCTGGGACACTAAAGGCATCAGTCAAGCAATATAGTGTACAGATAAATACAATATCTTCACCTGTTTTAAGGTTTGTATTAAATCTTAGCTTTTTTTCATTTAGGAATGATTTTTTTATCAATAAGCAGCCAATATGTAGTAACGATTTTTGTATTAGGTAACCCTGTAAATTTGCTTGTTCACGAAAATCACTGATTCTCGGACGAATCCCTTTATTTGATAAATCAGCATTACCACAATAAATTACATTACCTTTTGTTTGCTGTTGGCGGTCCATCATTTTGGTTAGAAAAGAGATATCCCATATATCATCACTATCAATAAACGTGATAAATTCACCAACGGCGTGATTTATGCCGGTATTTCGGGCTGCTGAGATCCCTTGATTTGATTGCGAAAAAGTTTTTAGCCTAGGTTCATCTTTTTGTATTTCTAATAATATTCTTTGAGTTTTATCGGTAGAACCATCATTAATAACAATAACCTCAATATTTGTGTAAGTTTGATTGAAGACAGACTCAAGAGTTTTTGCTAAATATTCTTCAGCATTATATGCGGGAATTATAATTGAAATAAGGTGGTTTAGATTGTTCATAGACGTTAACTATTATTCAATATTCTTAATTTAGAACCTATTTTAACTGATAGAGAGGTATGAATATAGATTAAATTGTTAATATTACATAATCATCGGAATAGTTTACTGCTATTATGATAAGAATTTAGTCATTAGATAATTAATATTGATATATTCACTAAGAAAAATTCTAACATTCAAAAAAAGGCCCAATAAACATTGGGCAATATGATGAAAAAAAAGGAATAGAATGTATTCCAATTACGAGAATAGTGTAAATATCGTGTTAAAGATAATCGTTTTTATGTATGAATATGATAGGTTTAATAAAGAGCAACTTTTAAATGATTTTTGGGTCTAAATTTGATCTGCATCATTAAAATTTTGATTCGCAGATAAAATTAATACTATTTTTGATATCTTAGAGCCTAAAATTAGGTCTCTATTTTCTATTTTAATAATAATCAGGCATAATAATATAATTAATTCGATAGTGTAGGTATATTTGTGGTTGACGATTTTGCTCCTGATGGTTTGCTAGCTAAGGCAATAAAGGATTTTACGCCTAGAGACGCACAACAAAAAATGGCAGCAAAAATTAAGCAGGCCATTAATGATAGCCAGCCACTTGTCGTTGAAGCAGGAACCGGCACCGGTAAAACATTTGCTTATTTAGTGCCAGCACTACGTAGCGGTAAAAAAGTCATCATTTCCACCGGATCTAAAAATCTTCAAGATCAGCTCTATAGTAAAGATTTACCTATTATAAAAAAAGCATTAGAGTTTTCAGGTAAAATTGCCTTATTAAAAGGGCGGTCTAATTATCTTTGTTTAGAAAGGCTTGCCAACAATAGTGGCGCTGGTGGTGAATTATCGAAAACAATGCAAGTCGATTTAACCCGCGTTAAGCAGTGGGCGATTAAAACTTTGGATGGTGATATCGGTCGGTGTTCATTTGTTACTGAAAACAATCCTATATGGTCTATTTTAACAAGTACTAACGATAATTGTTTAGGCAGTGAGTGTCCGCAGTATGATGATTGCTACGTAGTTAAAGCGAGAAGGCGAGCACTTAATGCCGATGTTGTCGTTGTAAACCATCATTTATTTCTTGCTGACATTGTTGTTAAAGATACTGGATTTGGTGAGTTAATTCCTCAAGCTGATGTCTTAATTTTTGATGAAGCGCATCAATTTCCTGATTTAGCGTGCCAATATTTTGGCCAACAATTAGATAGTCGTCAACTATTTGATTTGGCAAAAGAAATATCGCTTTGCTATCATACCGAAGTTCGTGATGCTGCGCAGCTTCAAAAATGTGCAGATAAATTACTAAAATGTACTCAGGATCTACGCATTGTAATTGGTAATATCAGCAGTAAAGGCAATTTACGCGACTTATTACATCATCAGTTAGTCAAAGCTGAAATTGATTATCTAAAAAATGCACTCAGCTTTTGTCAAGAAGTATTGCAATTACATATTGGCCGCTCATCAACTTTGGATAATTGCTTCGAACGTGTAAATCAATATCAAACATTATTGTTGCGTCTATTAAATTTAACCGTGACAGGTTATAGCTATTGGTATGAATGCATTGGTAACCATTTTAGCTTAGCGGTAACACCATTGTCCATTGCAGATAAATTTACCCAGTTAATGGAAGAGAGAAAAGGCGCATGGATTTTTACTTCGGCAACGTTATCGGTAAATAATAATTTAGACTATTTTACTAAGCGACTTGGGCTTTCAGATGCCGCATCTTTAATTTTAGAAAGCCCTTTTGATTATGCAAACCAAACTATTTTTTGTGTACCAAGGTATATTCCATCACCAAATGATAAAAATATTGCAAGTAAGTTAGTTGATATATTATTACCTATGATTGAAGCAAATAAAGGACGCTGTTTCTTTTTATGTACGTCATATATGATAATGAATGAATTGGCGAAGTTATTTAAGCAAAGAACATTATTGCCGGTATTGGTTCAAGGTGAAACGAGTAAAACAGAGTTACTTGAGCAGTTTATTGATAAAGGGAATGCCTTACTAGTTGCAACCAGTAGTTTTTGGGAAGGTATTGATATGCGAGGCGATATTTTATCTTGCGTTATTATCGATAAATTACCGTTTACCTCACCAGATGACCCATTAATGAAAGCAAGGATTGAGGACTGCTTATTGCAAGGTGGTGAACCATTTAATGATATACAAATTCCAGAGGCTGTCATTACTTTAAAACAAGGTGTAGGAAGATTAATTCGACATCATCAAGATAGAGGGGCGATTATTATTTGTGATAATCGATTAGTCATGAGATCTTATGGTTCAATATTTATTAATAGTTTACCACCTTCACCAAGAACCCGAAGTATTGAAAGAGTTACTGATTTTCTTTTAACCAATCAATAATCAAAAATTTTTTTAACGAGTAATACTATGACCAATATATTAGCGATAGATACATCAACAGAGGCGTGTTCAGTTGCATTGATGTTTAATAATGAGTTGAGTAGTGATTTTGCTATATCTCAAAGAGATCACACCAAACAAATATTACCGATGATTGATAATTTATTAAAGGCAGCCAATTGTCCTTTGTCACAAATTGATGCTATAGCTTTTGCTAAAGGTCCTGGTAGTTTTACTGGGGTTAGAATTGGTATTGGTATTGCCCAAGGGCTAGCCTTGGGGCTTGATAAACCGATGATTGGTGTATCGACATTAAAAGCACTTGCCCAAGGCGCCTATCGAGTAAAAGGTGCATCAAGAATTATTACGGCAATTGATGCTCGCATGGGGGAGGTCTATTTAGGTGCTTACCAAGTGACAGATGAGGGTAATGTGCAATTAATGATGGAAGAGTGTGTTATTAAACCTGAACTCGTTTCGAATCATTTAGCCTCTTTTTCTTTTACAGAAAATATTACTTATTATGCCGGTACTGGTTGGAGTACTTATCCTGATATGATGATAGGTCTAAAAGATGGTGGAACCTTATTACCAAAGGCTGAGGATATGCTAATAATTGCAAAGCAAGAATACATAAATGGTAATTTGATTGCGGTACAAGATGTTGAGGCAGCCTATTTACGTAATGAAGTTACATGGAAAAAATTACCAGGAAGGGAATAAAAAAGGGAAAAATTTCCCTTTTTTAGTGAGAATAAAAACAACTATTCTTGATCTTTAAATAAGCCTAAATTCTCTTTTGCATAAGCTTCAAAGTCAGTACATCCACCAATTGGTTTTTCATCAATAAAGATTTGGGGAACCGTTTCAACTGGTTTACCAACACTTTTAGATAAATCTTCTTTTGTGATCCCTTCAGCATGGATATCGACATAACGAAAAGAAAAATCATCTCTTTCATGTGATAATTTTTCAGCTAACTCTTTTGCTCTGACACAATATGGGCAACCAGGTCTCCCAAAAATGACTGCGTACATTAAACACCTCTTTATTTTAAATACTGCCAACTACTATACTTCACTTAAGAAAAAAGTGAAGCAGTTAATAGTGGTTGTTTAAATAGATATTGACTATTAATTGTAAATCGTGAGCTGCCGCAAGGTTATTATTTTAAGTGACAATAATGCGATTTAAAAGTTACATCTAACTTGTTATTTACTATTAAGTAAATTGAATAAACAATTATTTATGTGAGTTTATATAAAATTCATAAGAATGAATGCTATTGCTTTATTAAAATGCTTTCATTAGTATAGCGACAAATTTAGCACTCTTTGTATATTATGATAATAATTTCGGATCTATCTACCATTGCTCAATGGCTTAAAAAACTAAATGTAGAATTTTATCAATGTGATAATTGTGCTGCTCTTCATCTTTCTTATCTGCAGAAAATAGAAGGTGTGCATGATGCAAAAATTGAGTTGATTGATGATATATTAATCATATCTATTGAGGCCGAGGTTAAAACCTCCGCTATAATGAGTTTGCTAAGCGAGCTGAGTCAAATTAATAAAAGTACTTTTTTAACAAAAGTATATTTAGATGTGAATGATAATAATGAGCCTAAAATTGTTTTCTCTTACGCTATGCATGTAGCTGAAGGACTGACATTTAACCAATTTAGCCTTTCACTTGCAAGTTTAGAAGAGGAGGCTTTACAAGTTATTAGTGAGTTATACAACTGTGATTTATTGAATAGTAACAATCACCTCAGCGATGAAGTGCATTTTCAAACCTCAAATATATTCCATTGATAAATAATTGTTATTTAAAGTATTTTATTACTTGCGCTAAAATTTGATTTTTTTGTTTAAAAAACAATCATTTGATTGTATAATTATCACCATTCATAATTTATGATTGGACATATCTGCAAAATAAGGTATGTTATGCCACCGTAATAGAAAAGTAGCATTTAAATATAGTCTAATTTAGATCTACCCCATTACCTCGGTTTCGTCTTATGTAGACAAAATTTGGGTGTCTATTGTGCTTAATTAAGGGTCTTCCTTAGAGCAATAGACATTGTGTTTAACATGTAATTACCCGATAGGGAGTGGTGCACATGTTTGCTCAACGTAATCAATCAAATAGCAAATCTTCAATTAAAATTCTTTCAATCGTTGCAGGTCTATCAATGGCATTGTCTCAAGTCGCTATTGCTAAAGATCAAACAGTTAATATCTATAACTGGGCAGGACAAATTGGTTCGACGACTGTTTCTCAATTCCAAAAAACAACAGGAATTAAGGTTAACTATGATGTTTTTGATTCTAACGAAGTGTTAGAAGGAAAATTAATGGCTGGCCATTCAGGTTTTGATGTCGTTTCACCATCAGATAGCTTTTTAGCTAGACAAATACAGTCAGATATCTATTTACCATTAGATAAAAGTAAATTAACAAATTGGGGTAATCTCGATCCTAATTTAATGAAATTAATGGCAACGCATGATCCTGACAATAAA
This sequence comes from Orbaceae bacterium lpD04, assembly GCA_036251935.1. Taxonomy (NCBI): domain Bacteria; kingdom Pseudomonadati; phylum Pseudomonadota; class Gammaproteobacteria; order Orbales; family Orbaceae; genus Orbus; species Orbus wheelerorum. The sequence goes on from CP133967.1 coordinate 1,371,077, forward strand.
TATGCAATTCCCTATGTTTGGATGACAACGGGTATTGGCTATAATATCGATATGGTTAAAGCCCGTTTAGGTGAAGATGCACCTGTTAATAGCTGGGAATTGGTATTTAATCCTAAATATGCGGATAAACTTAAAGACTGTGGCGTCGCATTTTTGGATGCGCCAACAGAAATTTTTGCCAGTGCATTACAATATTTAGGCAAAGATCCAAATAGTACGAATGCTAAAGACTATACTGGCCCAGCTTATGATTTATTATCAAAAGTAAGACCTGACATTCGTTATTTTCACTCTTCTCAATACATTAATGATTTAGCTAATGGCGATATTTGTGTTGTTCTTGGTTGGTCTGGTGATATTTTACAAGCACGAGATCGGGCGAATGAATCAAATAATGGCGTGCATATTGGTTACTCTATCCCTAAAGAAGGGGCGCTAGTATTTTTTGATACCTTTGCCATCCCTAAAGATTCAGATAATGTTGATGAAGCATTAGCATTTTTGAATTTTATTTTAGAGCCGCAAGTTGCAGCCGAAGTCACTAATGATGTTAAATTTGCTAGTGCCAATAAAGCAGCGAACGATGGTTTTGTTAAGGCTGAAATAAGAAACGATCCTACAGTATATCCATCTGATGCAACAATGGAAAAATTATTTACGTTAAAAGTGCAAGATCCGAAACTTGAACGTATTATTACTCGTACATGGACAAAATTTAAGACAGGTAAATAGGTAATACTATTTGCTTTACAATACTTAGACGGAGGCTTTTTTAAAGCCTACCGTCTACTTTTTTTTGGCTTGTTGTTATAAGGAAAAAGGTTAATGAACAATAAAGCAACAGTTCAGGTTCAGCCTAAAAAGAAGATGATAACTCCATTATTGGAGATTAAAAATCTCACTAAAATATTTAATGATGATTATTATGCCGTTGATGACATAAATCTAACCATTTATGAAGGTGAAATATTTGCTTTGCTTGGTGCATCGGGTAGTGGTAAATCAACATTATTACGAATGCTTGCTGGTTTTGAGCAACCAACTTCGGGAAAAATTATTTTAGACGGTAAAGATCTTTCAACTGTTCCACCTTATAAACGGCCAATAAATATGATGTTTCAGTCATATGCATTGTTCCCTCATATGACTGTTGAACAAAATATTGCTTTTGGGCTTAAGCAAGATAACTTACCGGCTGACGAAATTCATCAGCGAGTGAAAGAGATGCTAACATTAGTCCATATGGAACAATATGGTAAAAGAAAGCCGCATCAATTATCCGGTGGACAGCGTCAGCGTGTAGCACTGGCTCGTAGCCTTGCTAAAAGACCAAAATTACTATTACTTGATGAACCAATGGGCGCTTTAGATAAGCAACTACGTGATCGCATGCAACTAGAAGTCGTATCAATTCTAGAACAAGTTGGTGCAACTTGTGTGATGGTAACCCATGATCAAGAAGAAGCAATGACAATGGCTGGGCGTATTGCTATTATGAATAAAGGCCAATTTGTACAAATTGGTGAGCCAGAAGAACTATATGAACACCCTAATAGTCGTTATAGTGCTGAATTTATTGGCTCGGTTAATATATTTGAAGGAATTTTACAAGAAACCTTAGAAGATGGTTTAGTGATTAATTGCCCGATGCTCAAACATCCAATTAAAGTTGATTACGATTCCCCTGCCGCTGAAGGTGTACCTATTATGGTAGCACTCAGACCTGAAAAAATTCGTTTATGTGAAGAAATCCCTCAAGATGGTTATAACTTTGCTGTTGGTGAAGTGGCTGATATCGCATATTTAGGTGATCTTTCTATTTATCACGTTCGCTTACATAGTGGACAAACGATTATTGCTCAATTGCAAAACGAAGATCGTTATCGAAAAGGGATGCCAACATGGGGAGATGATATGTACCTAAGTTGGGATGTTGATAGTTGTGTTGTATTAACGGAATAATATATTTTCCCGTTTGATAATAGGAGGCTCTCAGTGCGTATCATTGGGTCTTGTGTTTTATTTAATGTATTCGTCTTAATAGGTTGCTACGTTAGTTTTACTAACAGTGGTGCGTTTTCCAATACAGCTGTAGATCTATTATTTACAGCGATGATATTTGGATTAATAACTTCTTTCGTTGGGCTATTTTTAACACAATATAAAACAACTCGTTTCTCATATTGGGTGATTATTGCGGGTTATATTATTTTTATCCCGACATTAATTCCAGTTGGCGCAATTGCTATTTATTATGTGATTAAGCGAATTAAAAAGTTACAAGATAAATCAGATCTAATGACTTCATATGGTCGTCTTTTAGTAACGAGTATTCCTTATATGTGGATGCTACTGTTATTTTTATTACCATTTTTGATTGTCTTTAAGATCAGTTTTTCTGAGATGATCAGAGCGATTCCGCCATATACCAATCTAATTAGTTATGCTGATGGATTATTTAATATCGTCCTAAATTTTGGTAATTACCTTAATTTGGTTGATGATACTATCTATATTGATGCTTATTTACAATCCCTAAAAATTGCATGTATTTCAACTTTTTTATGTATTTTGATTGGTTATCCTCTAGCATGGGCTATAACACAATGTAAGCAATCAACCAGAAATATTTTATTATTATTAGTTATTCTACCATCATGGACATCTTTTTTAATTAGGGTATATGCATGGATGGGGATCTTAAAGAATAACGGTTTATTGAATAACTTCCTCATGTGGCTTGGTATAATTGATCAGCCGCTGATTATTTTAAATACTAACCTAGCGGTTTATATTGGTATTGTATATTCTTATTTACCGTTTGTGGTATTACCTATTTATACATCATTGAGTAAAATTGATAATACGTTAATTGAAGCCGCACTTGATTTAGGTTGTAAACCTTTGAAAACATTTTTTAGTATTATTGTGCCATTAACTAAAAGCGGCATGATTGCTGGCGGAATGTTAGTCTTTATACCTGCCGTAGGTGAATATGTGATCCCTGAACTTTTAGGTGGTTCTGATACTTTAATGATAGGTAAACAGTTGTGGTTAGAGTTCTTTAATAATCGTGATTGGCCTGCAGCTTCTGCAGTTGCTTCGGTAATGTTAGCAATTCTTATTATACCGATATTCTATTTTAATAAATTTCAAAATAGCCAAGTAGGGGGTAAATAATCGATGAAAAATTTACCTATTATGGTTCGGTCATCATTTTTCGTATTTATTGGTACATTAATCGGTTCATTTATTTTAACCGTATTAATTTCATCAACGGGTTTTGATATTATATTTAGCCCAATTGAGTATGCTGAATTTTATCTAGGCGTACTTATTTTTACTGTTATTGTAACGGCGATAATTATGCTGGCCTTATATTTAAGAGGGCTTAAACAATTTATTTTGTTTATAAGTTTCTCTTTTTTATATATTCCGATGTTAATGTTAATTATTTATTCATTTAATAGTTCGCGATTAGTAACGGTATGGGCTGGTTTTTCAACTAAATGGTATAGTGAATTACTTGATAACTCAGCGTTACTTAAAGCGGTTGCGTTAAGCTTATCAATTGCTGCAGCCTCTGCGACAGCCGCAATTATATTAGGCACTTTAGCATCTTATGTAATTGTGCGTTTTAGGCGCTTTAAAGGCTCTAATTTATTCTCTTTTATGACAACGGCACCACTCGTTATGCCCGATGTAATTACTGGTTTAGCATTATTGCTTTTATTTGTAGCGATGGGGCAATTGATCGGTTGGCCACAAGATAGAGGTGCAATTACAATTTGGCTTGCACATGTGACATTTTGTACGGCTTACGTAACTGTTGTCGTCAGTGCTAGGCTGCGCGAGTTAGATAGTTCGATTGAAGAGGCTGCAATGGACTTGGGCGCAAATCCACTCAAGGTATTTTTTATCATTACCTTACCAATGATTATTCCTTCGTTAATCTCAGGTTGGTTATTAGCATTCACACTATCTCTTGATGATCTAGTTATTGCAAGCTTTGTGGCAGGGCCTGGTGCAACAACGTTACCGATGTTAATTTTCTCAAAAGTAAGGCTTGGTGTAAGTCCTGACATTAATGCTCTTGCAACGATTATCTTACTTATTGTAACTGTCATTGGATTTATTTCATGGATATTAATGAGACAAAGAGAGAAACGCCGAGAACAAGAAATGCGTAAAGCTAAATAATCTTCGATATTAAAAGGGACATAAACAGTCCCTTTTTTATTTCTTCTTATCTGTTCTTTACGGTGTAGCATGAGGATATAAATTATAAAAGAAGCAAAATTATAGGGATCTATCGCTAATTATTTAAAGCTAATAAGGTGTGTTGAGCACATTGAAAAGCAAGTCATATCTATCTATTTGTATTAAATTGTCATCCATTGTTACACTATAATAATACCTTACAACAATATTTTAACGAGATAGTGCGTTTGTAGTGCAGTTCATCTAAGATATTAAATGAACTGCAATTAAGATTAAGTGATCAGTGCTTTTACTTCATCATCACTTAGTGAGGGGATCGCCCGAGTAAACATGCGAGTAATAATTAATAAATAAACAATACCAAATGCAAGCCAGATAACCCCGATTGTCATTGCCATTTTTTCTAAACTTGTCCATAACCAAAGCGATAATAGCACACCAATGCTCGGTAATAGGCCAAACTTAATTAGTACCATGATAGATAGTCGCTCAGAACTTAAATAGCTTTTAATTACGCATAAATTAACGAAAGTAAATGCAACTAAAGCACCAAAGCTAATCATCGAAACGACTAAGTCGAGTGGTAATATTAAGGATAGTAATGAAAACGCGGCCACAAATAAAATAGATAAGTGTGGGGTACGAAAGCGATGATGTATTTTATAAAAAATACGCCTTGGCAGTACACCTTCACGGCCCATGGCATAAAAAATACGAGAAACACTGGTTTGCGCTGTCATTGCTGAAGCAAAAACACCAGTTAAGTAGGCAGCAAGGAAGAAATTATACATAAATTGCCCACCGAAATGGCTGATTTCACCTACTCGGTAAACAACATCTAAACTTGCTATATTTTCGTTACCAACAAAATCTTGCCATAATGGATAAGCAAGATGTGCACTATATGAAACGAGAAGGAAAATAATTCCTGCAATAGCAACCGTCCACAAAATAGCTTTAGGTAAGGTTTTTTTCGCATTATTAGACTCTTCAGCTAGGGTTGCAATTGCATCAAAACCTAAAAATGCCAAGCACAATATTGCTGCTCCCGAAAAGAGTCCACCTAATTGGCCAGAACCAAATTGTAGTGGTTTTAATAGTGAATCGCTAGTATGTGAAACGCTAGTAAATGCCAATACGACAAAAAGCACAATAAAAATTAATTGAATAACGATTAAGGTAAAGTTAACAGAATTGATTAATCTTATTCCTAAATAATTAAGTATACTAACACTAATTAATGATGCTAAAACAAATACACTTGCAGGAATAGCGGGGAAGGCTTCATGTAAGTAAAGTCCTAACACGATATAATTTAAAATAGGTAAAAAGAGATAATCTAGGATCTGCGCCCAACCGATTAAAAAACCTATCTTGCCACCGAAAGTATGTAAAACATAAGAATAAGCTGAACCGGCAAGCGGTAAGCGATTCGCCATGCGACAATAACTTAGAGCGGTAAAAAAAATCATCATCAATGTAATAACATAGGCAATAGGTAAATGCCCATTACTGATGACGGTTACTTGTCCATAAGTCGTAAATATTCCTAATGGAACCATATAAGCTAAACCAAACGCAATTAATGCTGGAGTGGTTAAAACTCGTTTCATTTTTATTGCGGACATTGACCTTTTACTCCTGTGTCCAGATTAACAATAAAAAACTACTAATATAGTTTTATGCCTTCAAGTTCAGAGTCAATCAATATTGATGACTCCCTTTTAACCGTTGATGATGAAAATATATCATTTGGTTATGGTTTTACTCATGTTTATAAACTAATTTTCCTCCAACGATAGTCTTGATAATTTTAATATGTTCAATTTCATCAGCTGAAATTGTAAATGGGTTTTTATCAACAATTATAAGATCTGCAAATTTACCCGTCTCAATTGAACCAATATATTGCTCTTGGCTTAACATAAATGCGGCATCAATAGTTGCAGCCCTTAACACCTCTGTAATGGTCAAGTTTCGGTCACTATCAAGTCGTTTAGTCTTTTTACCAACATGGCTATAGCCAGTGCGAGTCATTGCCACCTTAAAGTTATACCATTCATTTAATGGATCAATTGGCCAGTCGCTACCAAAAGCAACTTTAGCGCCAGCATCGATAAATTTAGCACATGGTTCTAAGTCATTATAACGCTCAGCACCAAGCATAAGATTAAACTGTTCCATCATTTCATTTGTAGGCCCAGCCCATTGAAATGAAACTGTGGCAATCGCATTGAGATCGGCAAACCTTTTATATTGATGGGGTGCGGCAAGTTCATTATGTGCAAGGCTAGGTCGAATGTGATTTAAATGTGGATATTGCTCACGCATAGTTTGAATATGGTTAAGTACCGTTTCAATTGCGCCATCAGCAACGGTATGCATATGAGGATTAAATCCAGCTTCACTCGCTGCAATAATTAATTGCGCTAAAATAGCATTATCATAATAAAGATCACCTAAGCGATTTGACTCAACAAAATTGGGTTGTTCAAAAGATCCTTGATTGATGCGGTAAGGCTTTAATAATGAGGCGGTCATTAACGGTGCTTGCAAAACACCATCAACAAAAAATTTAACTAATGATATTTTTAATCCAGGTTTTGGTTGTGCTTTTGTATCACTATAACTCTCTGCAAATAGCTTAACTTTATGAATAGATTTAACTATGTCTGACGGCGTTATTGCATCATCAGGCGTAATTTCGGCAGCGCCAAATAATCGGATAGTTAAATTATCTTGATGAGAAAGTGCTTTAAATGCATTAAATTGCAGCTCAGCAGCCCTTGCATCCATAGCTGTTGTAACACCTTGTTTATTTAATTCATGCTGAACTAATTTTGCAACTTCAATTGCTTGTTTATCATTTAATGCTGGAATACTATCAAATGCTCGCATTGCAGGGGCATCTTCTAAAATTCCATTTAGCTCACCATCTGCCGTTCTTCCAATTTTACCATCTTTAGGTTCTGGCGTATTGCGATCTAAAGCGAATTTTTCAAGAGCACGAGTATTGGCAACTAATGTATGGCAATCATTCGAGAATAAAATAACCGGCCTTGCTGTTTGCAGACGATCTAAATCTGCACGGGTAATATCGGTACCTAATGGTAAGACTTCTTGGCGTAGCCAACCACGAACTTGTAACCAGTCATTAGAACTATTACAAGGATCGCGGTCTAAGTAATTTTGAATTTTCGTTAATGTATCTTCAACCGTCAAACTTGCATAATCAAGGTGACACCCAGATAGCTGCATACCGCCCCAAAAAGGATGTAAGTGGGCATCAATGATACCTGGAAGCATCGTTTTACCTTGTAGGTCGATAATATCGGTATCTTGATTGACCAATGATTTAATTTGCGAAGTCGAGCCGCACGCTATAATATAGCCATCAGCAATTGCGATAGCCTCACAAACTGTATTTTTACTATCGGCAGTATAGATATAACCATTGATATAAACTGATTCTGCGTAAGAATGATCCGTTACCATTGATAACATTCCTTGTAACATTTGACTGAAGAAAAAAATGGACAAGAGAAGATAGCAGATTTATGGTGTCTGACAAGCAAAATTTTACTGTTTTCTTAATTAAAATAATTAATAGGTTGAGTTTAGTAAAAAACAGTGTTAAATATAACGCCTAAGTTACAGCGTCACTAAGAAAATAGTATGAAATATCAACAGTTAGAAAATTTAGAATATGGTTGGAAATGGAAGTACTTAACTAAAAAACACCAAGAAGGTGAAGATATTACCCGTCATCTTGAAAGAAGTGAAGCCAAAAATGCCATACAACAATTATTGTCTTTAGAGCATAATCCGACTAAAGTGGCGGACTGGATAACTGAGCACTTAAATCCTGAGTTAGATAATCGAATGAAACAAACCATTCGAGCAAGACGAAAACGTCATTTTAATGCTGAGCATCAAAATACTCGTAAAAAGTCTATCGATCTTGAATTTTTAGTTTGGCAGCGTTTAGCGAATTTAGCTAAACGCCGTAACGTCACTTTATCAGAAATTATCATTCAACTAATTGATGATGCGGAACAAAAAGAGTTATACGCTGATAAAGTCTCAACAATTAAAGATGACTTAATGTCTTTACTTTTTGATACTAAAGAGTAGAAAGTTAAATAATATATTATATTGAAAATATAGGTAAGAATCATGGGAAAATCCCTAGTTATTGTGGAATCACCAGCAAAAGCAAAGACGATTAACAAATATCTTGGTAAAGAATATGTTGTTAAATCGAGTATTGGTCATATCCGCGATCTTCCTGTTAGCGGTAATAAGTCTACAAGTACATCTGAAGAGACAAAAAAAGCAACTGGCAAAAAAGTAAAACGTTCACCGCAGCAGGTGCTTGTAGATCGTATGGGCGTCGATCCTTATCATGACTGGCAGGCAAATTATGAGATTTTACCTGGTAAAAGCAAGGTTGTTGCTGAACTAAAAAAACTCGCCAAAGATGCAGACACTATATATCTCGCGACCGACTTGGATAGAGAAGGGGAAGCCATTGCTTGGCATTTAAAAGAAGTCATTGGTGGTGAGGACGAAAAATATCGCCGTGTAGTATTTAATGAAATTACTAAAGCTGCAATCCAAAATGCATTTAAAAAGCCAAGTTTACTTGACATAGATCGTGTTAATGCCCAACAAGCGCGCCGTTTTATGGATAGAGTCGTTGGTTTTATGTTATCACCACTATTATGGAAAAAAGTGGCTAGAGGATTATCGGCCGGCCGAGTTCAATCCGTTGCCGTTGCGCTAGTTGTTGAGCGTGAACGTGAAATTCATGCCTTTATTCCGCAAGAGTATTGGGATCTTTATGCTGATCTTAAAACTAAAGCGAAAGATAAACTTGCCATGCAAGTGACCCATTTTAAAAATAAAGCATTTGAACCCAAAGATAGGGTTGCAATTGATATGGCATTAGATGAGTTAAATCATTGCCAATATCAAGTTAAAAATATTGAAGAAAAGCCAACTAAAAGTAATCCTACCGCGCCATTTATTACTTCAACACTACAGCAAGCAGCAAGTACAAGGCTTGGTTTTGGGGTTAAAAAGACCATGACTTTAGCTCAGCGCCTATATGAAGCTGGTTATATTACTTATATGCGTACAGACTCAACTAATTTAAGCCAAGATGCGTTAAATATGGTTAGAGGCTATGTTGAAAAAGAATTTGGTAAAAAATATTTGCCTGAGAAACCTAATTTTTATGCGAGTAAACAAAATTCACAAGAAGCGCATGAAGCAATTCGCCCTTCAGACGTGTCATTACTAGGTGAACACTTAACTGATCTAGAATCAGATGCGCGTAAGTTATATCAACTTATTTGGCGCCAGTTTGTAGCATGTCAAATGACGGTGGCTGAGTACAGTTCTACAACAATTAGTGTTCAAGCGGGTAATTTTACCTTAAAAGCAAAAGGTAGAACGTTACGCTTTGATGGTTGGACAAAAGTACAACCTCAATTAATGAAAAATAATGACGATAAAATTTTACCGGCAGTTAAAATTGATGAAATGTTGGAACTACTAACCTTAACACCAACGCAGCACTTTACTAAACCAGCCGCTCGTTATAATGAGGCCTCTTTAGTTCGTGAGCTTGAAAAACGCGGAATAGGTCGTCCATCAACTTATGCAACGATTATTTCAACAATACAAGATCGTGGTTACGTAAGGCTTGATAGTCGACGTTTTTATGCTGAAAAAATTGGTGAAATAGTAACAGATAGATTAAGTGAAAATTTCAATGATTTAATGAGTTATGACTTTACCGCCCGCATGGAAGATACGCTTGATGATGTGGCGAATAAAAAGAATGATTGGAAACACGTACTCAATACCTTTTTTGCAGATTTCTCATCTCACCTTGATGTTGCTGAAAAAGAACCAAATGAAGGGGGCATGCAGTTAAATCCTTTAGTCTTAACACCAGAGGTAAAATGCCCAAATTGCCAGCGTGAAATGGGGATAAAAACCGCGAGTACGGGCGTATTTTTAGCATGTTCTGGTTATAGTTTACCGCCGAAAGAACGCTGCAAACAAACCATTAATTTAATTCCAGAGCACGAAGCACTCAATATTTTAGAAGATGATAGCGAAAATAGCACCGCTGAGACAGAAGCCTTACGGGCTCGTAAGCGCTGCCCTAAATGTCATACTGCGATGGATAGTTACCTGCTTGACAATAGCCATAAACTTCTTATTTGTGGTAACAATCCTATTTGTGATGGATTTATCGTTGAAGAAGGCACTTTCAAAATTAAAACTTATGAAGGTCCGGTTGTTGAGTGCGATAAATGTGGCAGTGAAATGCATCTTAAATCAGGGCGTTTTGGCCTCTATATGGGATGCACTAATGCTGAGTGTAAAAATACCCGTAAAATTCTTAAAAATGGTGATGTTGCGCCACCAAAAGAAGATCCGGTTGATTTACCTGAACTAAAATGTACTAAATCAGATGCGCATTTTGTACTTCGTGATGGCGCTTCAGGTATTTTCCTCGCAGCGCATAATTTCCCTAAATCTAGAGAGACAAGAACCCCGTCAGTTGCCGAGCTTAAACGCTTTGAAGATCGTTTATCTGATAAATTTATTTATTTAGCGCAGGCGCCAGAAAAAGATCCTGATGGCAATGATGCTATAGTTCGTTTTAGTCGTAAAAATAAGCAACAATACGTCACATCAGAAGTTAATGGTAAGTCTACTGGTTGGGTCATGAACTACATTGATGGTAAATGGGTCAATAGTAAAAAATGAATATTGAATATTGAATAATATCTGATGGCTAGGAGAAGGCAGCAATGAAACTACAACAGCTTCGCTATATTATTGAAGTTGCCAATAATGAGCTTAATGTTTCATTGACTGCTGAAAAGCTTTATACCTCACAGCCGGGGATCAGCAAACAGATTAAACAATTAGAAGAAGAACTCGGAGTACAAATTTTTCTGCGCTCGGGCAAACACTTATCAGACATTACACCAATTGGCATGAAAATAATTGATGTTGCCAGAGATATTCTTAATAAAACTCACGATATCAAAGTCATTGCTCAAGAGTTTACCAAGCCCAATCTTGGTACACTTTCGATCACAACGACCTATACTCAGGCCCGTTATGCATTGCCATCAGTGATCCAGAAATTTATGCAAGTGTATCCTGAAATCGCTTTAAAAATAGAGCAAGGTGATGCAGCTCAAAGTATTAGTAATCTTAAAAATCGGGTTACCGATTTTGCAGTAATGACTGACATTAGTAATTTAAATGATGAAATGATAGCTCTACCTTGCTATCATTGGAATCATGCTATTGTCGTTACGAAAGAACATCCTTTAGCTAACAAAACAATTATTCAACTAGATGAATTAGTCCAGTACCCATTAATTAGTTATGATTCAACTAAAGATGGAACCGATATTGGGCAAACCTTTATTGAAGCGGGTAAGTCTGCTAATATTGTTTTTAATACAGCAGATGCCGGCTTAATCAAAACGTACGTTAAACTCGGTGCTGGCGTTGGTGTTATTGCTAAAATGGCAATAGATGAACAATATGATCAAGACTTAGTAATATTAAATGCAAGCCATATCTTTTCGTATCATACGACTTATATTGTTTTTTTGCGTTCCTTATATTTACGAAACTACATGTATGATTTTATTTATCAATTTTCTGCACATTTAGATAAGAAAATGGTTAATCAAGCTATAGCGTGTACAAATAATAATCAAATATTAACGATGTTTAATGGTGTGAAATTAATGGTGAAGTAGGTTATAATGCGCCGTTTTGTTATCATAGAAAAAAAGAAGAGGCACTTATGCTTAATGCGTTTAAATTAAATAATAAACACTTAGCGAAAATTAATAATGATGTTGATATTAATAGTGCCGCTTGGGTTGATCTAATCGAACCTGAGGAAATTGATCGCGAAGTTGTTTTGGCTGAGCTTGGCCAAAATTTAGCCACGAGTTTTGAACTAGATGATATTGAGGCTTCAGCACGTTTTTTTGAAGATAAAGAAGGCTTACATGTCCATTCCTTTTTCTTCTTTGCTGATGCTGAAGATAGAGCTGGTAACTCAACCGTCGCTTTTACGATTAATAACGGTCGATTATTTACCTTAAGAGAGCGCGATTTACCTGCTTTTCGTTTATATCGTATGCGTTCACGCTATCAAGAAATGGTTGATGGTAATGCTTATGAGATTTTACTCGATCTTTTTGAGGTAAAAGTTGAACAATTGGCAGATGAAATTGAAAATATCTATAGTGAGCTTGAAGAACTTAGCCTAATTATCATGAACCGTGAAGCTCAAGAGCATTATGATGAAGCAATAACAAAACTTGCTGAGATAGAAGATATTGCTTGGAAAGTTAGACTCTGTTTGATGGATAGCCAGCGCGCTTTAAACTACTTAATTAGACGAGCCAAAATGCCGCATAATCAATTAGATCAAGCTCGTGAAGTTATTCGCGATATTGAATCACTGATCCCGCATAATGAATCATTGTTTCAAAAAGTTAACTTCTTAATGCAAGCCGCGACAGGTTTTATTAATATCGAGCAAAGCCGGATCATTAAAATATTCTCGGTAGTATCTGTGGTATTTTTACCGCCAACAGTGGTTGCATCAGCATATGGTATGAACTTTGATTTTATGCCAGAAACGCATTGGGACTATGGTTATCCTATGGCATTAGGTCTTATGCTAGTTGCCGGCCTTGCACCTTATGTCTACTTTAAACTAAAAAAATGGTTATAGTTCTTATAAATTAAGCTATTTTTTAGCAGTTCAAGATCCTAATTTCAATAGCGCTGCAATTAATTATTATAAGCCAGCGCTTATATCATCATTAGCACTATGATATTTTGTTTTTTTCATAACAAAACCTCATTGACTACTTTATAATTCCCCACTATTTGATAATAAAAATATTGGAGTTATTTTTCATGGATGTAAATCATCAAGCCGTTAATTCAACATCTCGTATTGCATTAGCAAGCTTTATTGGCACTGCTATTGAATTTTATGATTTCTACATTTATGCAACTGCCGCTGCATTAGTTATTGGACCGGTTTTTTTTCCTGATAGCTCACCATCAGCGCAAGCGCTACAATCTTTTGCAACCTTTGGTATTGCATTTATTGCACGGCCGATTGGTGCCATGTTATTTGGTCATTTTGGTGATAGGATTGGTCGTAAATCAACCTTAGTTTTTTCATTAATATTGATGGGACTTGCAACAACATTAATTGGCTTATTACCTGGCCATAGTTCGATTGGTTTTTGGGCTCCGCTGTTATTATGTATTTTACGTTTAGCGCAGGGTCTTGGGCTTGGCGGGGAGTGGGGCGGCGCTGCATTGTTGGCGACTGAAAACGCACCTAAAGGTAAACGAGCACTATTTGGTATGTTCCCGCAATTGGGTCCATCAATTGGATTTTTGATGTCTAATGCGGTTTTCTTAATAGTAACATTATCATTATCGAATGAACAATTTCTACAATGGGGATGGCGTATTCCTTTTATTTTAAGTGCGGTATTAGTGATTATTGGTCTTTATATTCGTTTAAAGCTTGTTGAAAGCCCAATTTTTGCAAAAACATTATCGGCTAAAAAACAGGTTAAAATGCCAGTCATTAATATGTTTAAATACCATTGGCAAGCCGTAATCTTAGGCTCATTTTCAATGGTTGGCTGCTATACGTTATTTTATATTACTACCGCCTTTTTACTGCAATACGGCACTAAATATTTAGCCATTGCTAAAGATAGCTTTTTAAGTTTTCTTTGTATTGCAATTGTCTTTATGGCGATAGCAACGCCGATTTCTGCGCTATTAAGCGATAAATACGGACGAAAACCAGTTCTAATCATTGGCTTATTATGTACCGCAATATCGGGCACTTTGATGACGATGTTTATGACGAGTGGTTCTGATCTCCTTATCTTAAGCTTTTTAAGTTTAGAGCTATTTTTAATGGGGATCATCTTTGCACCAATGGGGGCTTTATTACCAGAAATATTTCCAACTAATGTGCGCTATACTGGCTCATCTGTCGCTTATAGTGTTGGCGGAATATTAGGGGCATCACTTGCACCAATCATCGCTAATTACTTAGTTGCACAAGGTAGTTTGGTTTGGGTTGGCTATTATGTATCAGTCACCTCGTTAATTAGTGTTATTGCTATTGCGTTAATTAAAGAAACGAAAGATAGCCAATTTGCTAATTAACTACCATAATAAATTATTCAAAGGTAGCCATTATTAATTGACACAACATTATTGCATTGCAGTAAAAATTTTTGTGCCATAAAATAGTGGCTTTAGTCTTATGATTGAACAAGGTCGAGAGATGGAAAAGCTATTAGTTGCAGATATTGGCGGTACTAATGCCCGTTTTGCTTTATATAATAAAGCGACAAAAACATTATCAAATATCGAAAAATATACTATTACTGATGAAACGCGTTTACCCCAATTAATTACACACTACCTAGAGCAATGTGGCGTTAAGGTTGAGCGTGCTTGCCTTGCTATAGCTTGTCCAATTGAGGGCGATAAAATTGCTATGACAAATAACCACATAGAGTTTTCACGTAGCGAGTTGCAATCATCACTTTGTTTAAAGCAGCTAGAAGTGATCAATGATTTTACTGCTGTTGCCATGTCAGTGCCTGCGCTAAAAGAGCAAGACAAATGTCAAATTGGTGGCAAAGAGCCTGATATGAATTATCCTGTTGCAATTTATGGTGCTGGCACCGGTTTAGGTGTTGCTCATCTAATTAATGCAGCTAATCAATGGCTTAGTTTACCTGGCGAAGGTGGCCATGTTGAGCTACCGATGATTAATGCCCATGAAGATCAGGTTTTATCTGTGCTGCGTAATAAATTTGGCCGAGTATCAGCAGAACGATTTTTATCAGGTAGTGGTTTAGTCAATATCTATCAAGCTTTAGCTGAAATCACAAATCAAGATAAAAAAGAGATATCTCCAAGTGATATTGTCGCACAGGCACTTGATAAAAGCTGTCAATTATCGCTACAAACACTAACCCTATTTTGTGCTTTTATGGGCCGTTTTGGTGGTAATTTAGCACTTACACTTAATACCCGTGGCGGCGTTTATATTGCTGGTGGGATCGTACCTCGTTTTCTTGAATTTTTTA
Organism: Orbaceae bacterium lpD04; assembly: GCA_036251935.1. Taxonomy (NCBI): domain Bacteria; kingdom Pseudomonadati; phylum Pseudomonadota; class Gammaproteobacteria; order Orbales; family Orbaceae; genus Orbus; species Orbus wheelerorum. Next base: position 1,386,505 of record CP133967.1, read on the forward strand.
AACAATCAGATTTTAGACATAACTTTGAAACGAAAGGCCGGATGGGGCGATTACTAAAAACCATACCAGTTTATGTGATTACGCATTCTGATCCTGGATTACTTGGTGCAGGAATGTACCTTGAGCAGAAGCCAAAAAACTAATTTTTACACTAAACTATATGCTTACAACAAAAAAATAACGAAAATTATACGATATTTTCGCCTTTCAACAACAATTGGCAAGTTAAACTTGCCAATAACTGCTTAGTTATAAGATAGCACTAAGATAATTTATCTTGTAATAGTTGTAAGCGTTCTTGCAATACTAGTGTTAACGATTCTCGAACCCCTTGGTGTTGCACTTCTATCATTGCATAAACCAAAGCTAAACACTGTTCAAGGATCTCATCGGGAATTAATTCATCTAGTCTATTGGTATTATAATGCGCTAACTCTTCTTGCATAAAGTAGCGTTTAGACGGATAACTTAGCTGATAAGTTGCTGGAATAACCGTTAGAATATTTTGCGCTGAAGTATTAATCGTACCACATGTCATGGCCATTACTCCTTATTGTTGTGTGAGCAGTAAATATCAACATACTGTTTTTATATACAGCAATTTAGCATTTTATATTAAACTGGTCAATATAAAATGAATAAGCGTAATATTCCATAAAGTATTACTTAGTTACTCGTTGAGTATCAATATTTCTAGTTGTTTTTTATCGCTTATTGCTCTTATTTTAAAAAAAAGCGCGGTTGCTTCAGCATACTCTTTACGTAAATAGTTTAACCATTGTTTAATACGGGCAACATGATAACAACCAGTATCATTAGGATTTTGTATTTGAACATATCGTTTAAGTAGATTTAACACTTGTTGCCAAGCTAATTGAGGTTGCTCGTATTTGATAACCGAGCCTAAATTAGGTATATTTAACGCGCCACGACCAACCATTAGTGCATCACAACCAGAACTAGCTAAACATTGTTGTCCATCTTGGTAATTCCAAATTTCACCATTGGCAACAACTGGAATTGATAAACGTTGACGGATATCATTAATAGCAAGCCAGTTGATTTTATCTGCTTTGTAGCCATCATCTTTCGTTCTGCCGTGAACCACAATTTCATTGGCTCCACCTTGCTCAACTGCGTTGGCAATTTCAAATCGCTCATCAATAGAATCCCAACCTAACCTAATTTTAACTGAAAGTATTTGATCTTTAGGAATAGCTTTACGTATAGCGTGAGTGACTTGATAAATAAGTTCAGGATTTCTTAATAAACTCGCTCCACCTTCACTTCCTACCACTTTTTTAGCGGGGCAACCACAATTCAAATCGATGCCATGAGAGCCTAATTCTATTGCTCTAACGGCATTTTCTGCAACCCACTGCGGTGAACTACCTAATAATTGTACACGAACAGGTACGCCTGATTTTGTATAGCCATTATTATGCAGTTCTGGGCAAAGTCGATAATATGTTTTGGCTGGCAAAAGAGTATTAACTACCCGAACAAATTCAGTCACACAAAGATCATAATCATTGATTTCTGTTAATAATTCCCTAACAAAACCATCTAAAACGCCTTCCATTGGGGCGAGCATTACACGCATTCAAAATAACCTAAAATTAAAAATAAGCTGCAATAAAAAATACTCAGCTCAATTGATACATGATTATAAATAATTAATTGCATGAATACCATTTATCGCAAAATTAATATGTAATTTTATTATTTTAGCTTATATTTTTGTTGTGATAGATATTACTGTTGTATCGATTATTATTTCAAGGTAAAATCGTAAAATAATAACTATATAATCAGTGCGTTATTGTGCTAATAATGCAAGGATAGCGGATGAATAACAATGTTAGTCTTGTTTCGCCTCTGAGTAGATTATTTGCTCATAATCGTTATCGTTTAACGATAAACGACCTAATATCACCAATTTCTATTTTATCAATAGACGGTTATGAAATCCTTGATGAACCTTGGTGCTATAAGATTATATTTACAAGTTCTGATAAGCGAATCGATCTTAACCAGGTTTTAACGCAATCGGCATCTCTTAGTTTTCTACCTCAATCTACGACTGAAATATTAGCAAAGATTAGCTCACTAGAAATTCCATCAGCTCCTCGTACTTTGTATGGTGTTATTACTGCGTTCTCTCTATTATCAGTTAATCAAGATGAAGCGCACTATCAAATTGCGTTACAACCAAGATTGGCGATGTTAGCGAATTCTCATCATAATGCGATTTATCAAAATCAAAGTGTTGTAACGGTAGTTGAAGAGGTATTACGTAAGCATGGTTTTACAGGGATTGATTACCGTTTTGAACTAAATAATAACTACCCTAAGCGCGAACTCATAACCCAATGGGATGAAAGTGATCTCGAATTTATTCAGCGATTACTCGCTGATATTGGTATTTGGTTCCGTTTTGAAACTAACGATAAGCATCAATGTGATATTATTGTTATGAGTGATTATGAACAAGGTTTATATGATGGTGGCTCGATAACCCAACAGGCGCCAAGCGGTATGGTCGACACGATTAAACGTAGTGTATGGGATATTAATCAGCGCACATCACTAATTGAATCACAAATAATCCTAAATGATAGTAATTATCGTCGTGCACAAAGTGATATGCTAGCAGCTATAAATACACAACCACAAGATGAGACGTTAGTCGGCACAAATTATCGTTATGGTGAACATTACGCGCAAAAAAGTGATCGAGATACGGTCGAAAGTGGCATATGGTATGCCACAATTCGCCATCAGCAAAAAATTAGCCAACAGACATTAATTGAAGGTAAATCAAACGACTACCATTTAATGCCAGGGCAAAAAATTATTATTGATAACACGTCTGAACTCAATCATCAAAGACTTATTATATTAAGCACCAAATGTTATGGTGATCGTAGTGAGGCTTATCAATTAAGGTTTACTGCCATCCCATTTGATGAGCTAAAACCCTACCGGCCAACCTTGCGTCAATGGCCAATAATTAATGGCACATTGCCAGCACGGGTAAGTAGCCCTGATAATGATACTTATGGCTATATTGATACGCAGGGTCGCTACCGCGTTAAATTTGATTATGATTTAACAACTTGGCCAGCAGGTCAAGAAAGTTTATGGTTGCGATTAGCTAAACCTTATGCGGGCGATAGTTATGGTATTCATTTTCCGCTTACTGATGGTACACAAGTTGCGGTAGCTTATGTTAATGGCGATCCCGATCGGCCTTATATTGCTCATGCTATGCACGACTCGACTCATCCTGATCATGTTACAACGACTAATAAACACCGTAATGTAATTAGAACGCCTGCTAATAACAAGCTGCGTATGGATGATAAACGAGGGCAAGAACATATCAAACTTGCTACCGAATATGCTAAAACTCAACTTAATTTAGGTCACTTAGTTGATAGTGAAAAAGTACAACGAGGTGAGGGATTTGAGCTACGCACTGATAATTGGGGCGCAGTTGCCGCCAATAAAGGCCTTTATTTGGCAGCACAAACTCAGCCGAAGGCTCAAGGACAACAGCTTGATATGCAAGCTGCTATTACGCAGTTAGAAAATGCATTATCGATTGCTAAGGCGCTACAAAATGCGGCTAATACCGCACAAGCTCACCAAGCTGATACCGATAGCCAACAGCAGCTACAAGTTGCCCTAAAACAGCTGACCAAAGCAGGAATTATTGCTTATGCACCTAACGGCATTGGCCTGACTAGTGATGAGAATATCCAATTATCGAGTGGTAACAGTATCACTTTGACTAGTGAGGCGCAAACCGATATCAATACACTAGAAAACATTACCTTAGCTGCTGGCGATGCAGTGAGTCTATTTGCTCATAAAGCGGGAATTAAGGCGTTTGCAAATCAAGGTAAAGTAGAAATTCAGGCACAAAATTCGGCAATGGATCTTGCAGCTAAACAAAATGTTAAAATAGATAGTGTTGATGGAAAAATAACGATTACAGCTACCAATACTATCACACTTATTTGTGGCGGATCGTATGTTAAAATCGACGCGAATGGTATTGAATTGGCAACAGCAAGTAATGTGACGTTTAAAAGTACGGCACTGCAAAAAATGGGACCAAGTCAACTTTCAACTAGCAGGCGCTTACCTAGTCAGGCATTTGCTGATCCTGACTTATTGCCAGAGTATCAGCCTATGGAATCCGATAATATGTGGTTTTCGGGATAATAGATTATTTTATAAAAACAATAAAAGGTTAATAAAATGGAAATTATTGCTTATCCAATCCAAGTAAAAGGCAATAGTGATGCATCATATAATAAAAAAGATATGACCGAACGTGCAAAGCGTGCCAAATCAGGGACATTTTTGTTAGGAAGTAACGGCTGGTGGCATGGCGGTATGCACTTTAAAAGTATCACCGATACGGGTAAAGATAATCGAGCAGCAATAACCGAAACATTTGATTACGATGATAGTATTAAAGTTTTAAAATTATCCGATGATCCTACTTGCATATCAAATCAAACTTCATTTAATTTGCTTCCTGATACAACTAATTTATTTAATATTGCAACTAATAACAGCAAACAATGCAAAATATTATCAAAACCTAAAATAACCGAATTTCCTCAAGAAGCGGAAACCTTTAATGAAGCGGTACAGTCAATAGCGAAAGGTAAAATTATTGCCTATCGGTTAAATAAAGAATGGCTACAACAAGAAGTTGTTCAATCATTTAAAAATAATGTTAAAAAAACCTCATTTGAACGATATTCAACCAGCTTTGTGTTAATTGAACATAATTTAGAATATGAGTATATTCGGCCTGTTAACAAGGCATTAGGTAATATTATTTTTAACGGTTGTAAATTTTACTCATTATATATGCATTTAGCCCCGATTACTGACTTACAATCAGCCAAAATTGATCTCCCTTGGTTTTTAACCACTAAGCGAAAACCATTAACCACGCCTTTAAAACGTAGTCAAGATATTACGCTAATCAACCCTGCTAGTGGCAAGCCAACCGATAATATTAATTTAGCGACGGCAAACCATTTAGTCGCGATATTACATAGTAATTTAGGTACAATTTATATTCCTAAAACTAATGTTGCTAAATTAAAAGCCGCGAATCAATATGTCATGGCTTCACCATTAGATTATTATTATCAACCCTTTTCAAACAATGTTGATATGCTAGACCCGTCGATTGAGTATGATAAAATTGTGATACCCGCCATGCCAATTGAAGTGGATGCTGGCGAACTAATCGGTTACCAAGGGGGAACGATTATTGACAAAAAACAGGTGGGTGGACTTTTTCATTTTGAAATCTTTGCCGAAAATACAGATTTTATGAATAATATCAGTGTTGAAAATGGTATAGGAGCTTATTATAAAAATAATGCGAGATACTTCTATCTATTATTGAATGATCTTGGTTATGATAAATCATTTGCTGCAGGTAAGTTTTACCTTGATAGCGGTGCGAGCAGCACTAATTGGCATCACTACTATCATATTGATGCAGCTTATGACAATAATAGGCGGACAATCGATTATAATATACTCAATACCGAAAACTCAATGATCCTGTCTGATGGTAGTGTACATAATTACACCACAATTGATCCGCGCTACAGGGTTCCTTATGCTAATCCCCTTAAAATTTGTTCCGATGCCGATTGGTTAGAAGGGCCAACCGCTTGGCAACTAAAACCAATAACCGAGTATTTAACGGATGCAGGGCAAGTCGACTCCAATAAATCGTTACCCGCTAGTACTGAGTGCATGGTTTTTAAAGCTAAAAGTGAGTGGTCTAGTAAAGAATTAGATATCAAATATAGTGCAATTGAAAACAAAATTACTAATTATCTGCAGTTTATTGATACGGTAAAACAGCACTGTTTTTGGCAAGAAGTGCAAGCGCAAATTCCAAGTTTTCCACAAAGTGATGAAGTATGGCATTTTCATCCAGTTAGTTTTATTGAACAATTACGTAAAATTCATACTCCATATTGGGATGCACCCAATCCATTTAAATTATACCAATATATGGATAAACATAGCAGTGAAGCATTGTTAAAGTTGCGTTTAAGGCAGCAAGAGCTTAATACTTGGCTCGGCAGTGCAAAAGTCAGTGATATTACGCCACAAGGCACTGCAACAGATGCGTTAAAAATGGCCTTTAAAACATGGTTTGGTTTTGAACAGGTTGCACCAACACCTAATAGTAAAACTAATAACCAAGCGACAATACCTACACCGCCAGTTGAGGTATATAACAATAATAGTAATCAATTATTATCATTACCTATTATAAATACACTGCCTCATGCGATTATTTGGATTCGTGATATTATTCAGCGTCAGATCGCGTTGATTGAAACCATTGGTATAAGCAATTATGTAAAAGCCTATAATTTTTTTAACGGTTGTTTGGCTTATGTTTATGCTGACGATTCACGGCATCATATTCACTTTGGTTATCAATATTTAGCAGGTAAAAGTACCGCAGAGATGTTACAAACACAAGGTCAAAGTAATTTAATGAATATTGAAACAATTGCACATGAGCTTGCGCACTTTTATGATGTCGGAGAAATGACTGATTCAAACGGTACTTTATTAAAAAAAGGATTATATGATTTGAGACTAAAGTATATTGACGCACAAAAAACTACATTTGAAATATTTCCTTATGGTGAAGATAACTGTAAAGACATTGCAAAAAAATCTCCTATTGCTGCGTTATGCAATGCCGATAATTTTTGTTATTTTATTAACTATGATAAAAAACAAGGTAGCAATTATGCGAACGATAATTATGACTATTTTTAAATTTTATTTGACTTTTTTTTTATTACTAACCAGTTTTGGAGCTATTACGATGGCAAATACGATGACTAGTGATTTAATAATCACACCAATAGACAAATCATTATCTTTTACCGAGATAAAAGATCATGAATTAATTAAAATAATCATACCCTCTCTTTCGATGAAATCTAGTAACGATAGACGTATTTATAATATAAGCCCACTGGTTGCTAATGCTACTGCTAAATTAAAAAATAATCAGATTATTGTACAAGTTAATATTAGTAATAATCAATATTATGCATGGTTTCTTAATAAAGATGATCATCTCTACTTCTATCTTAACGGTGGGAAAGATATCTATCATTTTACTAATTCCAATTTTATTCTGCCTGGGAATGAAATAGGAATTCGCCGAATTATTAGTGATAATGATTATCGTTTAATTCGGCCTAATGAAACCTTAACATTTCAGCGAGAACTTTCCGCTGAAGAGCTTTATAAAAACTGGCGAGGGCAAGATATCTTTATTGATTATTATGTAATGGGAATCCCTCCTTCAATTTCAAAGTCTTTTGAACAATTATATGATAATGGTGAGATTGAACGAGTATACAGTGATTATTTAATTAGTAATCAGGTTCGTATACGCTGTTATGGCTATGATAAAGAGCATGATCAGTATCAATGTGATATTGATAATAATGACCATACGCAATTTAGGTAACAATAGCACTTATCAAGATATTGGTTTATGTACTACACACCGGGCAATTAGGTAGCTTGGTAAAACCGATTTCATTAAATTGCATCGTCATAACATCAACCATTAATAAACGGCTAATTAAAGGTTTGCCGTAATTGGTTAATACTTTTATTGCCTCAATTGCTTGAAGCGATCCCATCATGCCAACTAACGGCGACATAACGCCAGCCTCAACACATGTTAACTGTTCTTGACCAAAAAGCATGCTCAGGCAGTGATAACAAGGTGCATCATCTTGATAGGTAAACACCGATAATAAACCTTCCATCCTAATTGCAGCACCTGAAATAAGCGGTTTTTTTAGCTGATAACAGCAGCGATTAATTTGATCTCGAGTTTGGATATTATCGCTACAATCGATCACAATAGTATGCTGTTTAATTTGCGCAGTAAGACTTTTATCATCTAATCGCTGATCAATAGTATTAATTAACACATCAGGATTATGCTGGGTTAGTCGTTGTTTGGCTGCTAATACTTTTTTATGCTTAAGCGACTGCTCGGTATAAAGAATTTGCCTACTTAGATTTGATTCACTTACTATATCAAAATCAACTAGGGTTAAACTGCCAATACCTGCACTAGCTAAAAATAATGAGGCACTGCAACCAAGACCACCAACACCAATAATAAGTGCTGATTGGTTTTGAAGTCGCTCTTGTTTATCAATATCAAATCCTTTAAGGGTAATTTGGCGATCATAACGTAATAGTTGTTTATCGGTCAGTTGTTGCATAGTGAAATGATATTTTATCAATTAATGGCAGGTATTTTAGCATAAAAATTGGCACATAGAGTGCCAATTTATTGTGGCGAATTATTTGTCGAATTTAGCTAAAAATTGTAGATACTGCTCTTTTGTCATCAATGGCTTATAACTAGCCATAAGCGTTTCTGCCTGTACTGCATCATCATAAAGTAAATCGATAATCGTGCATGCCATCATTTGCGCTGGGCGAATATAGGCCATATCTTCATCAAAAACAGTATAATCTTTACCGTGTAAACCACCCCGAATGGAGCCAATCCAAGGATGGCTAACTGGCATAATATGAGATAAATCACCGGTATCGGTGCTGCCAGTCATATGCGGTGCAACCCAGACATTTTCTTTACCAATTAACTGCTCAGCATTGTTTTGCAACAAATCATTGAGGGTTGCATTATTTTGTAGTGGCAAATAACCGGGCAGATCTTTGATTTCACACTGCGCACCAACAGCCATGGCACCAGCTTTAAGGGCTTGGTTAATTCGTTCATTTGCATCAATAATTGCAGGTACATTACCCGCTCGAACATAACTTTCCATGCGCACATCGCTAGGTACGACATTAACTAAATCGCCACCTTGGGTTATAATAGGGTGAAAGCGAATATAGTCTTTTTCACGAAATGTTTCGCGAATGGCATGTACACCCATCATCCCCATCATGGCAGCATTTAATGCATTAACGCCAGCATGTGGCGCTGCTGCTGCGTGCGCCGCTTCGCCTTTATATTGAATTAATTTACCAATAAAACCATTACTGGTGGTTGAAATTTCAATAAAGCCATTTTCACGCTCTTTAGCCACACTGGTTAAGTGAACTTGTAGTGCCATATCGATATCATCGAATTCACCACGATAGATGAGTTCAGGCTTACCGCCAATATATTTAATTTTACCTTCTTCAATTAAACGATTACGGTAAGTAATTTCAACATACTCTTCAGCTGGCACAGCAAAAGGCACCACATCACCGGCTAAATAACGCATTGCTTCAGAATCGATAAGCCCCATGGTAACCGCCATCATATTAGCAATTTGAGCATTGTGTCCACAGCAGTGAGCGGCGCCAGATAATTCATTAGCAGCAGGGTGGTCAGCACAAATAATCGCATCAAGTTCACCAATGACAGCAATACTTAATTTACTCCCTTTACCACCTTTTAAACGGCCTTTAACGCCAGTTAATGCTAATTTGTTTTTATATTCAATGCCCAGTTTTTTAAATGCTGCTTCAACTTTTTCAGCTGTTTTGGTCTCTTTATAGCCTAATTCTGGCTCTGCCCAAATTGCTTCTGCGATTGCTTTAATATCTGCTTTTCGTGCGGCAATAGCTTGGCAGACTTGTTTTTTAAGCTGTTCTTTATTCATTTGATACCTTATTAAAATAGATTTTTATAAAATTAGATAATACCTTCCCAGTGCAGGGTTACTTGGGCAATTAATGCCGCAAAAATAAATGTACCTGAAAAAACCGCTAAAGAAACGGGGATAATACGCCATGAAATATGTTTGAATAATGCTAAATCTTTACCTATAGCAAGCCCTGCATAAGCAAGCACCGGCGTGCAAATAGCCAGTAACGATACGTTATCAGTGATTTCAACAACCCAGTTATGGCCAGGAAAAATGGGCGATGATACTAACGCTGCAACTACCGATACCCATAAAATTACCGGTAATTTTTTAAATACAGGGAATTTACTAATCAAGAAGCCCATAATCGAAATAATCACTAAAATACCGAGTGCTTGCAATGAATCGATAAAATTAATTTGATAGCCAATGGTATTACCCGCTGCCATAATGATCGCAACTAAAATAAGCAGAAAAATCGTTTCTAAAATTTTCATTATTTTGCTCCTGATTTTTTATTACGAAAACGGTTAAATACATTATATAAAAATGATGCAAAAGGCAGTGAGAATAGAATATAAATATAGATCCCAAGTACGCTAGACATTAAATTAGCGGCAGTTGCATACGCTTTAATTTCACCCGCTATTGCCGGATAAAGATCACTAATTGGTGCAAGTGTCGCCGCCATCATACTACCACTACCCACGCCAGCCCCCATTGCAAGGGCGTAAGGGTGAATAATATCAAGCCTTGCAATAATACTTGCCAAAATACTCATCCAAATTGCGCCATAGAGCGTGCCACACACATACATAGCCATTACCCCGCGCCCTTCGGGAGAATCAAGACCATACTTGTCGGCGACAATGGCAATATTGGGTTCGCGAGCAACCGAGTAGGTAGCACCGACAGCTTCACGTCCCATGCCTAGCATCATTGCTAGTGGTAAACCAAGTAATATAGTGCCTGCAAAATGCCCGACTTCTTGAAATATAAGTGCTAGCTTGGCATTGAAAATTTCATTGATTTTAGGACCAACGGCAACACCAAGTTTAGCAATTAAAAGCATTAATGTGACTATCATAACGCTACTTGCATGATGCATATTTTTCTCTTTTAAAATTTTAAGCTTAGGTAAGCTAATCGCACCGCCAATAATCATGGCATATAACATCGGGTAAACAGTAATAACCCAGAAAGTTTGTTTGCCAATAAATTCACAAACTACAACGACTAATAGTGCGAGTAGATGTACTTTGTAGTCCTTTAAAATCTCCATTATGGAACCTCTTATATTGTATTGTGATTTTATATAACGCTAGCACCTAATGCGTGTTGAAAATGATTAAGTGCAAATTGATTACCAGCAGGGTTAAAACTTGCAACAGCATTTTTATGTACGATGATTTGATAGCCTAGATTGTAAGCATCAATTGCGGTATGTAGCACACAAATGTCTGTACATACGCCGGTAAGATGAAGCTCTGTAATATGACGTTCACGTAATCGTAAATCGAGATCGGTACCGCAAAATGCAGAGTAGTGGCGTTTATTTAGCCAATAAACATCGGGTGATGACTGATTTTGAAGATAGAACTGATTTAATGATCCATATAATTTTTGTCCTTCACTACCGATAATATTATGTGGAGGGAAGAGTTGATTTTCAGGATGAAATTTATCAAATGGATGGTGGGCATCGATAGCAAAAACAACCAAGTGATTATCATCGATAAATGATTTAGTCAACTTAACAAGCGCTAACTCGATAAGTGCACCTGCTGGTGCGATGGTTAATGCGCCATTACCGGCAATAAAATCATTAGTATAATCAATTGAAATAAGCGCTTTCATAGGTTTATTATTAAAAGAATATATGACTAAATATTATTAATAAATGGTGATTATGACAAGCGTAATGATGATGATTTTTTTTACTAAATACGCTTTTTTATCATAGGTTTTAGTATCTTTATGAATTTAAATAAGTTAATAAATCCTAAAATTAAGCGAAATAATTATGGACTAATTATTATAAATAAAATAAATAATGAATATTTTAGTTAACACACTTTATACAAATTGAATTTGCTCTATAATGATTAGCATTTGCAAGACAGCTTATAGGATATTTTATGCGAACAATTTATTGCGGGCAATTAAATGCCTCACATATCAATGACGATATAACATTATGTGGTTGGGTTAATAAACGCCGTGATCTTGGCGGTATGATTTTTATTGATATGCGCGATCGTGAAGGAATTGTACAAGTCTTTTTTGATCCTGAGTTTGAGCAGGCATTTAAGCTAGCATCAGAGCTACGCAATGAATTTTGTATTCAAATTAAAGGTAAAGTTAGAGCCCGTCCTGAAGGTCAAATAAATAAAGATATGGCGACGGGTGAAGTTGAAGTACTAGCAACAGAGCTAATGGTTTTTAATCGCTCTGATGTTTTACCATTGGATTTCAATCAAAATAATACCGAAGAACAACGTTTAAAATACCGCTATATTGATTTACGCCGTCCTGAAATGGCTAAAATATTTAAAATGCGGGCAAATATCACGGCATTTGTACGCCAGTTTATGAATGAACACGGCTTTTTAGATATTGAAACGCCGATGTTAACGAAAGCAACGCCTGAAGGGGCGCGTGATTATCTGGTTCCGAGCCGTGTTCACAAAGGTGAATTTTATGCATTACCACAATCACCGCAGATCTTTAAACAATTATTAATGATGTCAGGATTTGACCGTTATTATCAAATCGTAAAATGTTTTCGCGATGAAGATTTACGTGCAGATCGCCAACCCGAATTCACTCAAATTGATGTTGAAACGTCATTTATGACGGCGCAGCAAGTGCGTGAGATTATGGAGCAAATGATCCGCGGTCTATGGCAAAAAACGATTAACGTTGATTTAGGTAAGTTTCCTATTATGACGTTTGCACAGGCAATGCGCCGTTTTGGTAGTGATAAGCCTGATTTACGTAATCCACTTGAAATTATTGACGTTGCTGATTTAGTTAAAGATGTTGATTTTAAAGTATTTCAAGCGCCAGCAAATGATGCAAAAGGGCGAGTAGCACTACTTTGCGTTCCTAATGGTGCAACATTAACGCGTAAGCAACTCGATGAATATACTCAGTTTATCAGCATTTATGGCGCAAAAGGGATGGCTTGGGTTAAAGTTAATGAAGTCTCTAAAGGGTTAGACGGTGTTCAAAGCCCAATCGCAAAATTCTTTACCGCAGAGCAAATGACAGCTGTTTTAGCAAGAGCTCAGGCAAAAGATGGTGATATCTTACTCTTTGGCGCCGATAGTTATAAAGTGGTGAGTGATGCGTTAGGCGCATTAAGGCTTAAAGTAGGTAAAGATTTACAATTAACTGATGAAAAATCATGGGCGCCACTTTGGGTTGTTGATTTCCCAATGTTTGAAGAATGCGATGGCGGGCTTAGTGCGATGCATCATCCATTTACTGCACCAAAAGATTATTCACCAGAGCAACTAAAATCTGATGCGCTTAATGCTGTTGCAAATGCGTATGATATGGTGATTAATGGATATGAAGTGGGCGGTGGCTCGGTTCGTATTCATCGTAACGAGATGCAGCAAGCCGTATTTACTATATTAGGTATTAGTGAAAGTGAGCAACGTCAAAAATTTGGTTTCTTACTTGATGCATTAAAATATGGAACGCCGCCTCATGCTGGGCTTGCATTTGGTTTAGATCGATTATCGATGCTACTAAATGGCACTGATAATATTCGTGATGTGATTGCATTCCCAAAAACAACGGCAGCAGCTTGTTTATTAACCGATGCACCAAGCCCTGCAAATCCAGCTTCATTACAAGAGCTTGGTATTGAAGTGAGTAAGAAATAATATCTATTTATTTAAAGCGTTAAACTTTTTTTAACGCTTTGATTATATACCCAAGTGAAATCAAGATACTTGATTTGTTAGTTTTAACTTCAGCGTTGTTAAAAGCATAGTGATTAGAGACTTCGCCCCTCCTTTCGTTTAAAAAGGGTACAGGACGAAGTCCTGAGTTCTTCCACTATCTGACTTTTAGCGCTATTTTTGGGCATCAATATTGGCTACGAGTATAAAAGTTATGCAATATAAAAATCCTGAGTCAGTTTTAGTTGTCATATTTTGTTCCAGTACGCAGCGCTGCCTTATGTTACAACGTCAAGATGATGCAAATTTTTGGCAATCAGTAACGGGTAGCCTTGAGTTAGGGGAGACTCCATACCAAGCCGCTTTGCGTGAGGTAAATGAAGAAACGAGCATTGATATTAAAAAGGATAATTATTTATTAATTGATACAAAGCAGATAGTGGAATTTGAAATATTTCCACAATTTAAGCACCGCTATGCACCAAATGTAACAACTAATCGAGAACATTGGTTTTATTTGTCTTTACCACATGAAATTATGCCTATCTTGACTGAACATCTTGATTATCAGTGGCTATCATATGACAAAGCGGCTGAAATCACCGTCTCATGGAATAATCGACAAGCGATCGAGTCTATAAATGATATTCGTTGTAAAGAGAATATTTAATAGATTTTTTTATTCAACCTTTTCGCCAATCACTCAAGATTTACCTCATCACTTTTAATAACATAATAAATATTTCAACAATTATTGAATATTTTTATAACATTAGCCATAAGCCAATTTCTGGCAATTTTCGTCAATTCAAAATAACACGCTGTTTCATTTTTGGTTTAATATTTTAGCCTAATTAATGACAGTCGTTAGTGCTGATTTTTTGCTTAAAAGCTAATAATTATTTCCTTCATAAAAAAATACATTCTCATCGATAAATGCTTGTCATTAAAAATGTCATAAAAAAATTAATTAAACTGAAAAATAAATAAAAACGTCTTTTGATTATTAATTATTTGTAAGCGAATTAGATAATTTGTTTAAATAAACTATTATTTTTAGATATTAATCAAAAACAGGTTGATTTTTATTTAAAAGGAAATATTATGTTATTAACCTTTTTTAAGTGCATTTAGCATTTAAAAAATATTTAAATATTTATTTAATATCTTATAAGTTTTTATGTTTGTTTTTAGACGTTATAGAATTTAATTAATTTCACTTTTATTAAAGAGGCATTTCATGAAAAAAATATTATTAGCTACCACTTTAGCTGCACTATTTACAACTTCAATTGCTCATGCTGCAACGTCTAATGTTGCCGGCGGACAAGTTAATTTCTTTGGTTTGGTCACAAATGTATCTTGTACCGTTTCAGTCGATGGTCAAGGAAGTGATTCAAGTGTTTATCTTGCTCCTATTTCAATGAGCGAAATAGCTAAAGCTGATACTTTATATAAAGCCAAATCGTTTACAATTGATGTTAGCAACTGTTTACCCGCTGCAACGGAAGGACAGACTAAAACTATCTCTGTAAATTGGACTGGTGGTAATTTATTAACGGGTTCAAGTAATGGTTATTTAGCAAATTCTACCGGTACTTCTGGCGCAGAAAATGTTCAATTTGTTTTATCAACTGATTCAAGTTCAACTTTAACAAATAAAATCATTCCTGGTGCTAGCAGCCAACCACAAGCAACTGCAACGACTATTTCTGGTACTAGTGGCGGCGATGTTTCTCGATTTACTTATTATGTTGGCTATGTTTCATCAGCACCAACCCAAGTAACACCAGGACAGCTAACTAGTTATGCTACTTATGAAATTACTTATGAATAATTGCTATTAGATATAATATAATTAGTTAAAGAACATCGAAAATAGAGCGTTCCCCGTTTGATATCAAATTTCAAATCAGGTAACGCTCAAAAATATAGTAACAATCAAATCATCCAAAAATATAGTCGGCTTATTTAATTAAGTCTAATTCTGAATATATCTAAAACTTGTAACGCGACGTTCGTACTATTAAGTCAAAAATATTATTGTTAATTGTAGTTTATCATTAATGATATTAAATATATGAAGAGAAAAGCGATACCCTTATACATTACAAATTTATCAACATTTTTATAAAATGATTTTAACTGCGTTTTATATAGAGATATTCCTTAAAAATTCTATTCAGATATAAACTAAGTGTAAACAGTTCTAGACAAATAGTTGAATTATTACAATAATAAAGGAACCTATTAGAGTAACGTTTGCTACCATTAAACATTGATAGCAATATTGTTGGATGACCATCTACTCAAGGACGAGTAAAGTTTAAACAAATTTAATCTGAAAAATATGCGGTAAATTGCTAAGCAGTAAGATTATATTTGAGCTATTACGGATAATCGTTCTATTTATTAATGTAATAAGACGATAATACTAAAAATTATCGTTTTTCTTATGGGAGATGTCATGAAAATAACGATACTTTTTTTTAGCTTAATTTTTAGTTTTTGTTCATTTGCAAATAATATCATTGTGAATGGAACACGTTTTATTTACCCTAGTAATGAAAAAGAAATTACGGTTCAGATGACTAACTCTGCTGACCGCCCCGCAATTGCGCAGGCATGGCTAGATAATGGTGATCCAAATGAATCCCCCGATACGATAAAAACGCCATTTCAAATCACGCCACCCATTTCTCGCATTGAGGCAAAAGGCGGGCAAGTTTTACGTATCAAATTGATGGATAAACAAGCCATTCCTACCGACCGGGAAAGTTTATGGTGGTTAAATATTCTTGATATTCCGTCTTTATCTAAAAAAGAGGGTAAAGATCAAAATGTTTTACAACTAGCCATTCGCTCGCGTTTTAAATTTATATATCGACCTGTTGGGCTTGGCAATCCAGAAACAGCAATTAAGCAATTATCTTTTGAAGCTAAAGGCAATCAATTAACTATTGATAATAAGTCGCCTTTTTATGTTACCGTAACTAAAATTGCACTCGATGATAAAACGCCATTAAATACTAAAACAGTAATGGTAGCGCCATTTTCAGCTGAAACATTAACAGTTAAAAAAGCATTAAAACCAGGTCAACTTGTTACAGTTAATACGTTTAATGATTATGGTGCTGATGTAAAAAGTAGTATTAAAATAAAGTAAATATAGTCTATAACCTTATGGGAACAGTAGAACATGTTAAAGTCAGAAAAATTGAAAACGAAAATTTTTTTATTTACAGTATTTGCTTGTTTTACTCGTTCTGCTATAGCTGACATTCCTCAAGATTATGAATTCAATAAGGGCTTTCTTGCTGGTTCGACGGATAATATTGATCTAAAACGTTTTAATAAAGCATCTATCGATGAAGGTATTTACTCGGTAGATGTATATACCAATGATCAATGGCGTGGCCGTTATGATTTAAATATTACTAAGCAACAAAGTGGCGTATTAGGCGTTTGCTATACTGCCAAGATGCTAAATGACTTCGGTATTAATGCCCGTGAATTAAATAGTAAACTCAGCAGTGACCCCTCATTTTGTGGTGAACTTTCAACATGGAATAACAGCGATAATATTAAAGATGTTTTTGAACCATCATCTTTAAAGTTATTGATTTCAATGCCTCAAATTTATGTTTTATCTCATTCTGTAGGTTATGTCCCTGCTGAGTTTTGGGATACAGGCATTCCAGCAATCAATGTGAGTTATATTAGTAATTATTATGATAGCCATTATTCTGGTAATAATGCACAAGATACAAAATCTTTTTACCTAAATTTAGATAGTGGCGTGTCATTTAATGGGTGGCTATTAAAAAATTCTGGCAATTTTATTTGGCAAAATACCGATAAATTAAAATGGGACAGTAATCAAACCTATGTACAACGTTCAATTGCATCGATTAGATCAAATTTTGTTTTAGGTCAGTTTTATACGGAAAGTTCATTATTTGATAGTGTGAAATTAAAGGGTGCTAAATTATCGACTAATGACAACATGTATCCTGATGGTATGTCATCTTATGCTCCTGATATTAATGGACTTGCGATGAGTAATGCTTTAGTTACTGTGCGGCAAAATGGTAATATAATTTATCAAACATCGGTATCACCAGGCCCATTTAGTATCAAAGACATTTCATCAATAGGTTTTGGTGGCGATTTAGACGTGACAGTTAAAGAAGCCGATGGTAGTGAAAATAAATTTGTTGTTCCTTATGCTTCAATTTCTCAATTATCAAGGCCTGGCTTCACTCATTATCAAGTTGCTATTGGTAAGGCCGATGTGGAAAATTTAACTAATAAACCTAATATTTTACAAGCAAGTATTCAACATGGACTCAATAATACATTAACCTTATATTCAGGTGCGACTTTATTTAATGATTATCAAGCGTATTTACTTGGTACAGGGCTTAATACTGGCATTGGTGCGTTAGGATTTGATATTACTTATGCAAAGACTTCTTTTGATGACGTTTCTCGAAGCGGTTATAATTATCGCCTATCATTTAATCAGCAATTCACTGACACAAATACAAATTTAATTATCAGTGCGTCACATTCAAGTTCTAAAGATTACTTAGATACCAATGAAGCCCTTTATTTTATTGATGACTATAAACGACGAATTAAAAATAATTTATTAACTCGTAAAAATGTAATTAATATGACCATTAATCAAAACCTACCATCTGGTTATGGTAGTTTTTATTTAACGGGGCAAATCTATAATTATTGGGGTGATTCCAAAACAAGAAAGCAAATTCAACAGACGTACAATAACCATTTTGGTAACTTATCGTATTCGCTAACTTTTACTCGAGTTTATTCTGATAATAATGCTGACAATCGTTTCTCAATTGGTTTTAATTATCCATTAGGTTCGATAGATAGAAGAACGACAGCAACATCGAGTACCTTATTTAATAACTCCCATTTTGGTTCAACTCAAGTTGGTTTAAGTGGTACGTTAGATAACGATGGTTTGGCGACTTATGGCGTTAGCAGTTCAGTTGGGACTGGCGGTAATCAAAGTGTTGCTTTGAATACTAATTATCGTTCCTCAGTCTCTAATCTGAGTGCTAATTTTAGTCAAGGTAATCACTATAGACAATTTGGCGTTGGTGCGAATGGATCATTTATTATGCATGGTGGGGGGGTAACATTTACGCCAAATACTTCAAATACAATGACACTAATTGAAGCTAAAGATGCTAAGGGTGCAACCATTCCGGGGTCTTTAGGAACCAATATCGATAGTAATGGCTATGCAATCGCTTCTTATGTCAGGCCTTACCGACTAAATACTATATCAATTGATCCTAAGGGGAGCAATGAAGATGTTACTTTCGATAATACGTCTATGCAGGTAGTACCTTATGAAGGAACCATTACCAAAGTTAAGTTTGATACCAAAATAGAAAAAACGAGAGTCTATAATGTTGTTAATAACGAAGGGAAACCGCTGGTATTTGGGCAAAATGTAGTAAATCAAAATAATGAATCGATTGGCGTAGTTGGGCAAGGTGGTCAAGTGTTTATTTACGACGACAAAGCAACTGAAGCAATCGTTGAAGGGCGCAAAGGGAAATGCTCATTTTTACTAAATGAAAGTAACGAAAAAGATAGGGTATGTTTATGAAACTAAGAGTAGGATTTTTTTTAATTTTAAATTTATTTTTTATTACTCAAAGTTACGCGGCTTGTTCAAGATTAGGTAATCCAGGCGTTACATTATATCTAGATATGGGGACTGTCGTTGTTAGTCCTAATTTAAATGTTGGTGATATGATAGTGCAGCAATCTTTTCCATTTGGTCAAACACAAACTTTATTTTATTGTAATGCTGGTGATACTTTAGAAGGAGCGATTAACATCGGATTTACTACTAATAATAGCAATAAAATTTATCAAACAAACATACCTGGTATCGGGATACAGTTATCAAGAAATAGTGATAAAAACCTCTATCCCTATATTTATAAACCAGCAAGTACCAATAGCATTTATATGGCTGCAGGTAATTTTATTGTTAAGTTATTTAAAACTAATGAGGTAGTTGGTTCAGGTCCTTTAACTAGTGGTAATTACACTACCTATGGGCCGCTAGGCGGTGGGATCACTGCCTCAGGGTTAACAACTTACATGAGTGCTAATGGTACAACTATTGTTGCACCTTCTTGCACCGTTGTTAGTGGTGCGCAGCAAAATGTATATTTAGATCCGGTCAGTTATACAAAACTTAAAACTGTTGGTGCGACTGTTGGGGATACCAATTTTACCATACAATTAAAATGCAGTGGTGGCGCTTCACTTAATGTTGGTTATGATAATATTTCTATGGCTTTTTCAGGTACGATCCCATCTAATTTATCGAATGCTGACGGTGTGCTTGTTAATAATGTGAGTTCTAATGGTGCTCAAGGGATCGGTATTCAAGTGTTAGATAGCAATAAAAAAGCGATTGAATTTGATAACAAATATATCGTGGGCTCATTAGCAACGCCGCAAGACAGCTATTTTTTAACCTCTAACTATACCGCACGTTATTACCGATATGGTACTACCATAACGCCCGGTACTGTCGAAGCTCAAATGGTCTTTAATATGACGTATGATTAATTATTAATCATAGTAAGATTTATAATTCAGTTATATTACAGCAGTATTTAATATTGTTAAGGTAAAAGGGAAAAATTAATACTTGAGTTAAATATTACCACCAAAAAATTAACCTGTTAGCATTATTTGTCAAACTGGTGATCGTTTATTGGTAATAAGCGGAATGATTAAATGTGTTAAAAGAAAATACTTATTTTGATTACATTATATAAACGAGAAAGATAAGGTATGTTTATGAAAAAATTGATAAAATTTTTTTTATTGCTAAATTTATTTTTTATTACTCAAAGTTATGCCGTATGTACTAGACTTGATAATCCAGGAATTGTATTGTATTTAGATATGGGCATTGTCGTTGTTAATCCTAATTTAAACGTTGGTGATATTATAGCGCAGCAAACTTTTCCATATGGTGAAACACAAATTTTATTTTATTGCAACAAAGGTGATTATTTGGAAGCCGCCGTTAATACTGCGCTATTTACCACTAATAATAATCAAATCTATCAAACAAATATCCCAGGTGTTGGCATACAGTTGATAAGGAATAACAGTACTTATCCCTACATGTATGCAGCAAAAACGACGAATAATATTTATTTACCTTCAGGTAATTTTTACGTCAAATTGTACAAAACAGCTGAAGCAGTAGGCTCTGGCGTCTTATCAAGTGGTAATTACACTACTTATGGGCCTGAAGGTGGCGGGCTTGCTGCATCAGGTTTAACAACGTATATGAGTGCGAATGGCACAAAAATTGTTTCGCCATCTTGCTCGGTCGTAAGCGGCGCTCAGCAAAATGTTTATTTAGAGCCGATAAATAATACAAAACTAACCACGGTTGGTTCAACCGCTGGCGACACAAATTTCAAAATCGAATTAAAGTGCAGTGGTGGTTCATCGGTAAATTCGGGTTTTGACAATATATCAATGGCTTTTTCTGGAACAATTCCGACTAATCTCTCTAATGCGGATGGTGTACTTGCTAATGATGCAGATTCAAGCGGCGCGCAGGGCGTTGGTATTCAAGTGTTAGATAGTCAAAAAAAGCCGCTAGAGTTTGAAAAAAAATATATTGTTGGCTCTTTGGCAACATCGGAAACGGTTTATTTTGTAAGCCCGAATTACATCGCGCGTTATTATCGGTATGGCAGTAGTATAACGCCAGGCGTAGTTGATGCGAAAATGATATTCAATATAACCTATGATTAATTGTAGGTAACTAAGTAGACCATTTTAGCATGATAGATATTTTGACTTTATAATGAATTTTCAAAAAATCTCTGCTAAAATAACACCGATTTTTATAAAAGCAATTATATCTGGAGATTATTATGGCAGGTCATAGTAAGTGGGCCAATACCAAACACCGTAAAGCGGCGCAAGATGCAAAGCGCGGTAAAATTTTTACAAAAATTATTCGTGAGTTAGTAACGGCTGCAAAAATCGGCGGTGGCGATCCAGCGTCAAATCCACGTTTACGTGCAGCAATGGATAAAGCATTATCGAATAATATGACTCGAGATACCATGAACCGTGCAATTGCGCGTGGTGTGGGTGGTGAAGATGATAGCAACATGGAAACTATCATTTATGAAGGTTATGGCCCCGCGGGCACTGCTGTTATGGTTGAATGTTTAAGTGACAATCGTAACAGAACAGTATCTGAAG
The DNA here is from genome assembly GCA_036251935.1 of Orbaceae bacterium lpD04. NCBI lineage: Bacteria > Pseudomonadati > Pseudomonadota > Gammaproteobacteria > Orbales > Orbaceae > Orbus > Orbus wheelerorum. The sequence continues at coordinate 1,408,442 of CP133967.1, forward strand.
TTCGCCATGCTTTTACCAAAACGGGGGGTAATTTAGGGACTGATGGTTCGGTTTCTTATCTATTTACTAAAAAAGGTGTGATTTCATATCCCGCTGGAACCGATGAAGATCACGTGATGAACGCTGCACTTGAAGCTGGCGCTGATGATGTTGTGACTTATGATGATAGTGCAATTGATGTATTTACATCACCTGAATCATTTGGTGAAGTGAAAGATGCATTAGACGAGGCAGGTTTAGTTTCTGAGTCGGCTGAAGTTTCAATGATCCCGGCAACTAAAATCGACCTTGATATCGAATCAGCCCCAAAACTGGTACGCTTGATTGATATGCTTGAAGATTGTGATGATGTACAAGAAGTTTACCATAATGGTGAAGTGTCTGATGAGGTTGCAGCGACACTATAATGTCTATTATTCTAGGCATTGACCCTGGTTCTCGCTTGACGGGTTACGGAGTGATCCGTCAAGTTGGACGTCAATTAACATATCTTGGTAGTGGCTGTATTCGCACTTCTGCTGATGATATGCCAACTCGCTTAAAGCGTATTTATGCTGGTGTAAGTGAAATAATATTACAATTTCAACCAGATATGTTTGCGATAGAACAAGTTTTTATGGCTAAAAATGCCGATTCCGCTCTTAAATTAGGTCAAGCCCGAGGCGCTGCAATTGTTGCGGCGGTAAATTGTGATTTACCGGTATTTGAGTACGCAGCAAGATTAGTTAAACAATCGGTTGTTGGTACTGGCGCCGCTGATAAAAAGCAAGTTCAACATATGGTAAAAATGCTACTTAAGTTACCAGCAAGTCCGCAAGCTGATGCGGCTGATGCTTTGGCTATTGCGATTACTCATGCGCACAGTTATCAAAATCTAATAAAAAATTATAAATAATTTGAGTAAATATAAAAATATATTTTTAATATTCATTGTTAATTAAAGTTATTTATTACTATAATCAAATCAATGTATTAGTGGGCGAAATTTCAATCAAAATACTGCCATAACAGGCATAATAAAGAGGGAAGCGATGTTTATAGCTAATAAAAATGTAAAACGATTAAGAATACTCACCATCCTAATTTACCTATCACTTTATCCTGTTGCGTGGTATTTCCCCGTTCAGTGGGGATGGGAAAATGGTATAATTGAAAATACTCAACTGATACTTTGTTTTATCGGTTTTTTATTTGCAAGCTATGCACTCTACATTGAAAAAAATAGCGATCTTCGTTGGTTTTGGAGCATGATTATTGCCATATGGTTTATTATGTTTTGGCGAGAATTGAGCTGGGGAGCGTGTTTATATCCTCCAACAATAATCGATCCCGAAACCGGTGGCAAATACCCATCTTCATTATTATGGTATAAACCTATCATCCATCCACTACTATGGTTACTATTAGGTGCGATAGCACTAGTCTTTTTAATTACAAAGCAGTATCGTACTATAATTTTATTATGGCGAGAAAAGCAGTTTCCTTTAATTGAGTTTGGATTTGCAGCGCTAGGGGCAATAATATCAACAGCCGCAGAGGAACATATGCATTTATCCCTGCCATTTGTCAGCGATTATACAGAAGGGCAAATTCAAATAATGGAAGAATTGGGCGAGCTTGCTATGTACTTAGCACTTTTTACAGCACAATTAAGAGTTTATTTAACCTTCAAGAAAATATCAAAAACCCATTAATCGATCAAGCCCTGCAATATAAAATATTACGGGGTTCCTTTTTTTATAACGACAAAATTATTTATCATATAAAGCTGTCTATTTATACAGTTTTTCTTTATTCTTTATCAATATTAAAGTAAACTAAGTGCAATTTTAGAGTGGTAAAAGGTATCGAATGTGATTGGTCGTTTACGAGGTATTATTGTTGAAAAACAGCCCCCAGAAGTCTTAATAGAGGTGAATGGGATCGGTTATGAAGTTATGATGCCGATGACTTGCTTTTATGAACTACCCGATAACGGGCAAGAAGCGATTATTTTAACCCATTTTGTTGTTCGGGAAGATGCACAACTACTTTATGGTTTTAATAATAAACAAGAAAGGCTACTTTTTCGTGAGTTAATTAAAGTAAATGGCGTAGGCCCAAAACTTGCATTAGCAATATTATCAGGTATGTCAGCAACGCAATTTGTTGGTGCAGTTGAGCAAGGTGAAATCAAAACGTTAGTAAAACTCCCCGGTGTTGGCTTAAAAACCGCTGAGCGATTAGTCGTTGAAATGAAAGATCGCTTCAAGAATTTTGGTGGCGAACTTCTCAATCAAACCATTCCCCATGATAGCAAAGATAAGTCAGTGCAAGCACTGCGCTCATCAAGTCAGATTGAAAGCGAAGCTATTTCAGCATTAGTTGCTTTGGGCTACAAACCGCAAGAAGCGAGTCGAATCATTAGTAAAGTGATTAGGCCTGATATGGATAGCGAAACACTGATTAAAGAAGCATTAAAATCGGCATTATAACTATTAAATTTTATACTAAAACATTAAAGAGCATATAAATATTATGATTGAGGCAGATCGTTTAATATCTCCAGTTGTACAAAAAGAAGAAGAGACCATCGATCGTGCAATCAGACCTAAAAGTTTGGATGAATACATTGGTCAACCGCACGTACGCGAGCAGATGAAAATTTTTATTCAAGCAGCAAAGCAGCGCGGTGATGCACTTGATCATCTACTTATTTTTGGGCCACCAGGACTTGGTAAAACAACACTTGCCAATATTGTTGCCAATGAACTCAATGTGAATTTAAGAACAACATCAGGCCCTGTGCTTGAAAAAGCTGGCGATTTAGCTGCTATGTTAACTAATCTTGAACCCCACGACGTACTATTTATTGATGAGATCCATCGATTATCGCCAGTTGTTGAAGAAATTTTATATCCAGCAATGGAAGATTATCAATTGGATATTATGATTGGAGAAGGCCCAGCTGCTCGCTCAATTAAAATTGATTTACCGCCATTTACCTTAATTGGCGCAACGACTCGGGCGGGTTCGTTAACCTCACCACTGCGTGATCGTTTCGGTATTGTGCAGCGGCTTGAGTTTTATCAAGTTGCGGATTTAGAATACATCGTTAGTCGAAGTGCTAAATTTTTGGGAATGGATCTATCAGCAGAAGGTGCCCATCATATTGCAAAACGTTCACGAGGTACGCCACGTATCGCTAACCGCTTATTACGCCGGGTTCGCGATTATGCTGATGTTAAATCTAACGGCATTGTTGATGCCGCTGTTGCAACACAAGCATTAGATATGCTTGATGTTGACATCGAAGGATTTGACTTTATGGATCGCAAATTACTGCTTGCTATCATTGAAAAATTTATGGGTGGGCCAGTTGGTTTAGATAATTTAGCCGCAGCAATTGGTGAAGAGCGTGAAACGATTGAAGATGTGCTTGAGCCATTTCTTATCCAGCAAGGTTATATTCAACGTACGCCAAGAGGTCGAATTGCAACGCCTCATGCTTATCGTCATTTCGGTATTATTCAAAGTGAAAAATAATATTTATCATTAAATATTCGATATTTTCGTTAAAATATTGTTGTAAGATGCTATTTTGGTAAAAAAAGCAAATTAATTCAAATCTTAATGCTTTGTTATATCAAATAATAATATTATTTGTGGTATTTATATAATATAAATTAATTATTATTTTGAACTTATCACTATTTTTACAATCTAATTGCATAATAGTAGCTAATCATTTTCAAAATAGAGTAGAATAGCTGTCAAATATGCTTTATCGCATCAAATAGTTATTTTAATTATTATTAATCAATACTGTTTATTAACAGGGTACTTATATAAGATATATTATGATGAGAATATTTCTATCAATTTTATTACTGAGTTGTTTATTAAGCGCATGTGGTTTAAAAGGACCACTTTATGCACCAGATAAACAAACGACAACCTTCATGTTTAGTTCTCCTTTATTTTATCGGGTTGCTTAATGGATTTTTTAAATTATCAAAATGGCAAATTATTTGCCCATGGTCATGCCATCGCTGATATTGCAAAGCAGTATGGTACGCCACTTTACGTTTATAGCCAAAACTATATCGAAACACAATGGATTGAATTTGATAATGCCTTAAAAGGGCGCAAACATTTAATTTGTTATGCGATTAAAGCGAACAGTAATCTTGCGATCCTAAATGCTTTAGTAAAATTAGGGTCTGGTTTTGATATTGTTTCTCAAGGTGAATTAGAGCGTACACTTAAAGCCGGCGCGGATCCTAAAAAAATTGTTTTTTCGGGGGTAGCTAAATCAACTACTGAGATTGAACGTGCTTTAGACGTTGGTATTAAATGCTTTAACGTTGAGTCAGAAGCTGAACTTTACCGTATTCAAGATGTGGCTAAACGATTAAATAAAGTGGCGCCAATTTCATTACGTATTAACCCTGATGTTGATGCCAAAACCCATCCTTATATTTCAACTGGCCTGCGTGAAAATAAATTTGGGATCAGCCATCAACTTGGCCTTGATGTTTACAAAAAAGCAGCAAAATTATCGCATATTGAGATCTGTGGTATTGATTGTCATATTGGTTCACAACTGACTGAATTATCCCCTTTTTTAGATGCAGCCGATCGCATTTTATCATTAGTTGATGAATTAAAATCCGCCGGGATCACAATTAAACATATTGATTTTGGTGGTGGCCTTGGTGTTTGTTATGATGATGAAGTGCCGCCTAAATCGTCAGATTTAGTTAATGCACTGTTAAAAAAATTAACTCACTATCCTGATATTGAGATCCTATTTGAGCCGGGTCGCTCTATTGTGGCAAATTCGGGTATCTTAATTACTAAAGTTGAATATATTAAACATCAAGATGATAATCATTTTGCTATTGTTGATGCTGGCATGAACGATTTAATTCGCCCTGCATTATACGAAGCTTGGATGCGCATTTTGCCGGCAGAGCAAGCAGGCCCAGATAAGCCAAGCTACTGTTATAATGTTGTGGGGCCAATTTGTGAATCGAGTGATGTTTTAGGTAAAGAGCGAGAACTTGCTGCACAGCAAGATGATCTACTAGTTGTATGTAGTGCAGGTGCTTATGGTTTTAGTATGGCATCAAATTACAATAGTCATCCAAGACCTGCCGAAGTTATGGTTGACGATAATACGCACCGTTTAATTCGTCAGCGTGAAACATTTGATATGTTGTGGCAAGGTGAAATAATTTAATTTATCTTACTTTATCTTCTCTAAACAAAGGCGCATCAAAGCGCCTTTGTTTTTGTATCTTTAGCTTATTTTCAATAAAATATGATAAAAGTCATGCACCAATAGCCACGTCGCTTACTCACTGCTATAATAACCTCATAAATAAAAATAATGCATTAGAATACACGAGTGACAGAAAAATGAATTTTTCCAAAATGCATGGGTTAGGTAATGATTTTATGGTCATTGATAGCATTACTCAAAATGTTCATTTATCACCAGAAACCATAAGACGGCTTGCCGATAGACATACCGGTGTTGGTTTCGACCAATTATTACTTGTTGAACCACCGTACTCCCCTGATACTGATTTCCATTACCGCATTTTTAATGCTGATGGCAGCGAAGTTGAACAATGCGGCAATGGTGCACGCTGCTTTGCTCGGTTTGTGATATTAAAAGGATTAACCAAAAAACGAGTGTTAAAAGTAAGCACTCAAAAAGGCATTATTATCTTAACGATTAACCCTAATGACACCGTTAGAGTTGATATGGGTGAACCCTGTTTTGAGCCTAACAAAGTTCCTTTTAAAGCCATCAAAGAAGAAAAAACCTATATTATTCGCGTTCAAGAACAGACCATATTATGTGGCGTTGCCTCAATGGGAAATCCGCATTGTGTAATACAAGTTGATGATGTTATGACAGCTAATGTAACAACACTTGGCCCGTTACTTGAAAGCCATGAACGATTTCCTGAAAAGGCAAATATTGGTTTTATGCAAGTTGTCGATCGTAATAATATTCGCTTGCGTGTTTTTGAGCGCGGAGCTGGGGAAACTAAGGCCTGTGGTACAGGTGCATGCGCTGCTGTTGCTGTAGGGATCCGTCAGGGATTATTAGCTGAAAAAGTGAAAGTCAATTTACCCGGCGGTGAGCTGCTGATTGAATGGCAAGGTAACTGTTTTTCATTATTTATGACCGGTAGTGCAACTCATGTTTATGATGGTTTTATTTCATTATAACTCGTAAGGAAATTAACAATGACTTTAACGCCTAAAAATGTACAATCCACTAACAAAAAAACGAGCGTACCGCGTAAAAAGTCAATAGCACACAGCAAAACTAAGAAAATATTACTCAATGATGAATTAGTTAGTGATTATTTGATTCAAAATCCTGATTTTTTTATTCGTCATGCCAAACAGATAGAAGAGATGAAAATTCCTCATCCAGTACGTGGAGTAATCTCTCTATCTGAATGGCAACTTGCCAGACAACGAAATAAAATACGGCAGTTAGAGTCTGAAATTACTCTATTAATGGAGCATGCATGCAGTAATGAACAATTATTTGAATCATTAATGCGCTTACAAAATGAATTATTATTAGCCAGTGATTTAAATGATTTACTCGCTAAACTAAACCAATGGGCAAAATCGTTAGGTTTAGTCGGTGCTTATCTCTACCTCTTTGACAACAAATGGCAGCTAAATATTCCCTCTAGTTATCGCCATTTTGCTTTATCAACAGACAAATTTGACTTTATTCGTGTCCGCCACTTACAGTACAACTATCAATATTTAGGGCAATTAAATAATACTGAACTTAATTTGTTAATTCCTGAAAAAACCTATATTGGCTCAGTCGCTTTATCATTGCTTGGTCGCTTTGGCGACTTAGGTGTGCTTGTTTTTGCTAGTCGAAACCCTAATCATTACCAAACAGGGCAAGGGACATTGTTACTAGAAAAAATCAGTGAAATGTTACCCATTTTAATTAATCGCTGGGTTATACGCAAAAATTAACTTATGTTTGCCTTATAACTAATACATTTGAATAATCACAATGAATAAAATGACTTTTCGTTATTTTTTTGTTGTAAGGTATCATTATAGTGAAAAACTAATAAAAAAACCCATTAAGGTATATAATAAGCGACAATAAGTCCGTCAATTAGGTTAATTGACCGAGTTGCAACAAGGGTTAAGGGTTATTTTGAGTACGCAGCAAACACATTTCAACTACAGCGAATTACTGACTCAACCTATTGAGCAGTTTTTGCTGTATCTTAAATCTGAAAGGCAATTAAGCCTAAACACCCAAGTCAATTATCGTCGTCAGCTTTATGCCTTAATTAAACTCGCGAGTGAAATTGAGATCTCGTGCTGGCAAAATGTTGATTCATCGGCAGTGCGGTTGATGATTGGACGCAGTAAGCGAGAAGGTTTAAATGCGAGTAGTTTGGCACTGCGTTTATCGTCGCTACGTAGTTTTTTTAACTGGATGGTTAATCAAAAACAGCTTAATGCCAACCCCGCTAAAGGGGTTTTAAACCCTAAGCAGGGACGACATCTACCTAAAAATATTAATGTTGATGATATCAATCAACTGATGGATATTAAATATAATGATCCTTTATCGGTTAGGGATCGCACGATGTTAGAGGTGATGTACGGCTCGGGCTTGCGTTTATCGGAACTGGTTAATTTAAACTGCAAAACCTTGAATTTAATTGATGGTGAAGTCCGGGTTATTGGTAAAGGGAGTAAAGAGCGTAAATTGCCGTTAGGTCGAGAGTCGATTAAATGGTTACGTCATTGGTTATCTATGCGTGATTTTTTATCACCACAAGATGATGCACTCTTTATTTCCAAATTAGGCAAACGAATTTCACCTCGAAATGTTGAAAAACGCTTTGCGCAGTGGGGCATAAAGCAAGGGCTAAGTGTGCATATTCATCCGCATAAATTGCGTCACTCCTTTGCAACGCATATGTTAGAATCTAGCGGCGATTTAAGAGCGGTGCAAGAACTACTTGGTCATGCCGATTTATCAACGACGCAAGTTTATACGCATTTAGATTTTAGCCACTTGGCTAATGTTTACGATTCAGCTCATCCTCGCGCAAAAAGGGGGAAATAGTTATGCATTTTTATCGTTCATTAAGTCCCATTAAAGCCCTGACGTTTGATCTCGATGATACACTTTACGATAATGCCCCTTTTCTTGAAAAAGCGATCGATAAAATGATGGACGCACTAAGGCAAGTTGATGGATTACAGCAGATAAAACTTGTCGAGTTCAATCAAGTTAAGCAAGATCTACTCATTGATAAACCGGAAATATATCACGATGTATTGACGTGGCGTGCTGAATCAATTCGGCGCTTTTTACATCTTAAAGGTATTAACAAGCAGCAACAAATAAACCAAATCACCGATCAAGCGATGGATACTTTTGTCTTTTGGCGTAATAAAGTGGTGGTGCCAAAGCAGTCACTTGCCACATTAGCCGCATTAGCCGAAAAATTTCCTTTAGCCGTTATCACTAACGGTAATGCCGATATTACTAAAATTGGGTTAACGCCGTATTTTAAATTTGCTTTGCGAGGCGGTGCAAATGGGCCTTCAAAGCCATTTCCTGATCTATTTAACTTGGCCGCTGATAAGCTTGCATTACCTAGCGAAAATATATTACATGTTGGTGATAATCTTCATGCCGATGTGCAAGGGGCAATTAATAGCGGTATGCAAGCATGTTGGATCAATGTCCTTGGCACTGATATTTACCATCAAAGTGAAGCCACAGTATTACCTCATATTGAAATCAAGCAATTGTCAGAATTAAATAGTTTGTTATAATGTATGTATAAAAATACAGTAACATACGATTAGCTTACATTTATCATTAATTATCGCGGTATATTTGATAGCTTTACACGAATTATTATCTATATTTACTGGTAATAATTTATAAAACCAACATTAATGTAGAAACTATGAAATCATCTTTATTAGCTGATCTTAATCAAGAGCAGCAAAATGCAGTTAGTACCGACAGTCAATATACTCTAGTTTTAGCTGGCGCTGGAAGCGGCAAAACGCGAGTACTTGTTCATCGTATTGCTTGGTTATGTTTAGAAAAACACTACCCAGCAGGCTCAATTTTTGCGGTAACATTCACAAACAAAGCCGCTGCCGAGATGCAAGAGCGAATTCAAGCATTAATTGGTGAAGGGCATTTCAACGGCATGTGGGTTGGTACATTTCATGGACTTGCGCATCGCTTACTCCGTATTTTTGCAAAACAAGCTGGCTTACCGACTAATTTTCAGTTAATTGATAACGATGATCAAAATCGCTTAATTAAACGTATTTTTAAAGAGCGTAAAATCGATGAAAAACAGTGGTCATCAAAAGAGTGTGTTGGCTTTATTTCAACCCAAAAAGAACACGGTTTAAGAGCAAAAGATATTGCAATTGATGATCCTAAAACCGCCATGTGGCAGAAAATTTATATTGATTATCAAGCGATATGTGATCGTGTCGGTTATGTCGATTTTTCGGAAATTATTTTAAGAACCTACGAATTATTAAAAAATAACCAAGAAGCATTAACTTATTGCCATCAACGTTTTAGTAATATTTTAGTCGATGAGTTTCAAGATACTAACTACATTCAATACCAACTCGTCAAGATTTTATCGGGCCATACCGCAAATGTCATGATTGTTGGTGATGATGATCAATCAATTTATAGTTGGCGCGGCGCTAATGCTGATAATTTACAGCTATTTATTAATGACTATGCAGATACTGAAATCATTCGTTTAGAGCAAAATTACCGATCGACAGGCAGTATATTGCAACTTGCTAATGCACTTATCGCAAACAATACTAACCGGCTCGGTAAAAATTTATGGACACAAAGTGACCTTGGCGAGGAAACCGCAGTATACGTTGGTTTTAACGATATTGATGAAGCCCGTTTTGTTATCGGCCAAATAAAAAAATTACATGATGATAAGGTTAAGTATCGAGATTGCGCAATATTGTATCGTAATAATGCCCAATCACGTTTACTTGAAGATACATTATTGCAAACAGGTATTGCTTACCAAATTTATGGTTCTATACGCTTTTATGAGCGCCAAGAAGTTAAATTAGCGTTAGCTTATCTTCGTTTATTACATGATCATAACAATGATAATGCACTCGAATTAGTGATTAATACCCCAACTCGTGGTATTGGTGAGGTAACATTAAATAAAATTCGCCAGCTCGCTCGCACACAAAACCAATCTATGTGGCAGACAATCATCCAAGCCATTAGCATGAAAGCTATCACACCAAGGCAAAGTTCTGGTTTAGCGCGGTTTATTGAATTAATACAATCAATTTATCAAGACGTTGCCGCTTTACCTTTTTATCAGCAGCTTGACCGGATCATTAAAGTTTCGGGTATTTATGAAATGTATGAGCAAGAAGCGGGCATAAAAGGGCAATCACGTTTAGAAAATCTAGATGAATTAGTCAGCGCCGCTGAGCAGTTTTATCAGCAGCATGATAAACAAACTAGCAAATCGCTTAATGATGACGAATTAGTTGATGTGCAAAACGCTAGCACATTAAATGTGTTAGAGTTATTCCTGTCCTATACGTCTTTGGAAGGCAAGGAAAATAAAAAGAATACCGATAGTGTACAGCTAATGACGCTGCATTCAGCGAAAGGATTAGAGTTTGATCATGTATTTATTGTTGGCTTAGAAGAAGGGCTTTTTCCAGCTCAGCGCTCAATTGCTGATCCACAAAAAATGGAAGAAGAACGCCGCCTTGCGTATGTTGGTATTACAAGAGCTAGAAAACATTTAACCTTAAGTTTATCGGAACTGCGCCGCTTATACGGTAAAGAAGAGCGCAATTTACCTTCAAGGTTTTTAGCTGAATTACCGCAAGCGTTGCTACAAGATTTGAGCTACCGCCGTAGTGCTAATTTTTCAAAATCACCATCTGGTGATGCGCTTAATGGTAATGAACAAAATAAACAATTTATAGATGAACGAAAAGCATCATTTATTAAGAGTGAATCGACGAATCAAGGTTATACTCTTGGCCGTAAAGTCGTGCACAAACGTTTTGGTGAAGGCACGATTATTAATCTTGATGGTGAGGGTGAACATCGACGAGTACAAATTGCATTTGTCAACGAAGGTATTAAATGGTTAGTGATTAAATTAGCAAATTTGGCTTTGTTATAATTGATTTTAGTCGTTAATAAAATAAATGTAAAAAACGTAAAAATAATGTTGCTATTTTATTAATTCGTTTTATTTTATACGGTGCATTTTTACAATTAATTTAACGATTAAATGATAAGACTTAATTTTTATTCTCATTGCGCTATCGATTTAGATCCTTTATTGTCTAAGTTATTGCGGTTTATCTAAACCATAATTAAAATTGGAACTATTTATTATGCGTCTTAGCATTTTTCTTTCTACTGGGTTATTTTTATTGGTGATCGGCATGTTAAATGCACAAGCAAAAAACATATTTGGTCTGTATGAAAAAGTTCAATTACCCGAAATCGGCAGCCAAGTTATTAAAGCTAAATTAGATACTGGCGCCTTAACGTCATCTTTTGGGGCAACGGATATTCACTTTTTTGAAAAAGACGGTAAAGAGTGGGTTCGTTTTAAACCACAAATTGCAGGTAAAGCACCAAAAACGATCGAAAAACCAATTGTCCGTTATAGTAAAATAAAAACTCGAAGTGATGATCTTCGTGATGATGAAGACAATTCTCATTCAAAGCGTCCTGTCGTGGTAATTAATATCTGCTTTGATGGCACATTATATCCGACTGAAGTAAATTTGACCGATCGTTCTCGATTTAATTATCCTCTTTTGCTTGGTAGTTCTGCGTTGGTACAATTTAAGGCTATTGTTGATCCTAGTGTTAAATACCAATCAAAAACGACTCAATGTAAACTTTAAGACTAAACAGGTAAATATTTATATGCGCTCTTTAACCATGCACCTAAAAATTGCGATTATTATTTTGTTTGCACTTGGTATTGCAATCATTGGTTATCAAATTTTTGTATTAAAAACCCCCTTAACTGAAAGTGAAGTCGATAATCTTTGGACCATCGATGCCAAAATTAACTTTGAAGTTAGTGGTAATAAGCCGGTGAATATTGAGTTTTATATTCCGCCTAAAAGTGGCGATTATAGCGTGTCTAATGAGTTATTTTTAGCTAGTGGTTATGGGCAAAATATTACTAGTCAGAAATTTAATCGTTTAGTTACATGGTCGGCGCGGTCAGTCTCTGGTCAGCAAACCTTATTTTATCGATTAAATTTAACGAAACGTTTTTCAGATGAAATTGAAAATAGTGAAAAAGGTGATTTATGGCGAGCACCTATTGCCGTTGCTGGTCCTGAAAAAGAAGCCGTCGAACGATTAGTTAAAGATATTCGTAGCAAATCAGCTAACGTTTCAACGTTTATAACCACAACTATCAACACCATAAATGATTCGACAAATAGCGATGTTCAGTTACTTTTAAATAATAAAAATTCACTTGAAAACAAAGTAAAAGCGATTGAATTAATCTTATCTCAAGCTTATATACCTATTCAACAAGCACATACTTTAGTCTTAAATCAATCAACAAATCAAACACCAACACTATGGATCCGCAGTTATATAGAGGCAAATAAAAGCGTTGATAACCGCGATAGTATCGTTAGTGGTGGCAATGGTAGTTGGTATTACTTTAATCCTATTAATGGCAGTGTTGGTTTACCCGCTGATCAAGTAGTATGGTGGGTTGGTAGTGGTAATATCATTAATGTTGAAAATGGCAGCAAAGTTAGAGTTAATTTTAGTTTGGATAAGAGCGAATTAACCGCCATTAACTTAGCTAAATTAACGGCAGAAGGTAGTAGCTTAACTGAATACTCTTTTTATACATTACCGATTTCAACACAACTTGCTTATCAGATCATGTTGCTGATCCCATTTGGGGTATTAATTATTTTATTATTACGCAATGTGATTGGTATAAATACATTAGGTACATTTACACCCGTCCTTGTGGCGTTAGCTTTTAGGGAAACCGGCCTTGCATTTGGGGTTGTTTTCTTCTCTATTATTGTCTTTTTTGGTTTATTGCTGCGCTCTTACTTAGAGCATTTAAAATTACAAATGTTACCAAGATTATCAATAGTATTAACATTTGTGGTGCTATTAATCATTTTTGTTGGTTTATTTAGCCATAAACTTGGCTTTGAACAGGGATTATCGATATCACTTTTCCCTATGGTTATTTTAACCATGACCATAGAGCGCTTATCGATAACTTGGGAAGAGCGAGGCGCTAATTTTGCCTTAAAAGTTGCGATAGGCACGTTGATAACCGCTTCAATTGCTTATATGGTAATGGGATATCAACCGCTGATTTATTTAGTCTTTACTTTCCCGGCTATTTTATTGTTATTGATTGCCTTTATGCTCGCAATGGGGCGTTACCGTGGTTATCGATTACTTGAGCTATTTCGTTTTAAAGCAATGCTAAAATAGTGAGCAATAAATATGATCTCATTGATTAAAACTTGGAAAAAACTAAACGAAAAAGGCATAATGGGAATTAATCAGCGTAATGCTGATTACATCTTAAAATACAATAATCGACGTAATTATCCCTTCGTTGATGATAAAATTTTAACAAAACAGCGTGCGATAGCTGCCGGAATAAGTGTGCCTGAATTATATGGTGTGATTCGTACTGAGCACGATATTTCTGAATTTGAAGAGATTGTTAAAAATCATGACGACTTTGTAATTAAACCAGCACAAGGTTCAGGTGGTGATGGTATTATCGTTATCGCAGATAGGTATGATAAAGATCGCTATAAAACGGTTTCCGGCAAATTAATGCGACATAGCGAAATCGAATACCAATTATCAAATATCATTACCGGGCTTTATTCGTTAGGTGGTATGCGTGATAGTGCGATTATTGAATATCGCGTAAAGCCTGATCCAATATTTAAGAGTATTAGCTATGAAGGTGTGCCAGATATTCGAATCATTGTATTATTAGGTTATCCTATTATGGCGATGCTAAGGCTACCCACTCGACAATCAAATGGAAAGGCTAATTTACACCAAGGTGCGATAGGGGTTGGCGTTGATTTAGCAACCGGAACAACACTTAATGGATCTTGGTTTAATGAACAAATTGTGCGTCACCCTGATACCGATAATATGGTCAGTAATATTCAATTGCCACTATGGGATAAGTTTATTCACCTAGCGACAAGTTGTTACGAATTAGTTGATCTTGGCTATATTGGTGTCGATTTAGTTTTAGACGAGACGAAAGGGCCCTTAATTTTAGAACTTAATGCGCGGCCAGGATTAAATATTCAAATCGCAAATGATGTCGGCTTAGCGAAAAGGGCTAGCGTTGTTGAGGCGCATATAGCTAAATTAAAACAAGCCAATAAAACAGAAACGGTTGAAGAGCGAATTGCTTTTTCAATTAAACACTTTTCTGTACTAGGCTAATTATATTTACCAAACAGCAATGATTATGGTGGCAAAGTGCCATCATAATCATATTTTGTGATAAAATCATACAATCGCCAGTTATATCATACCGTACCTAGCCTTTTGAAAATAAAAATTAGAGTAAATATGTCAATAGCAGAACAAGCCAACGAAATTCTTCACTCTGTTTTTGGATACAAGTCATTCCGAAATCAACAGTTACCAATAATTGAATCAGTGATTCGTGGTGAAGATAATGTGGTCATTATTCCAACCGGCGGCGGAAAATCCCTTTGTTATCAAATTCCGGCATTAATATTACCGGGTACGACAGTTGTTATTTCCCCTCTGATTGCGTTAATGAAAGATCAAGTCGATCAATTGCTGGCTTATGGCATAAAAGCAGCATATTTAAACGGTTCACAGTCACCACAAGAGCAGCAATTTGTTGCTAATTTATATATCCAAGGCGAGATAAAACTGCTCTATATTGCCCCTGAACGATTGGCAACTTCGACATTTATCAATATGCTCAAATCCGTTGCGCCATCATTGATAGCTATTGATGAAGCTCACTGTATTTCGCAGTGGGGTCATGATTTTAGGCCAGAATACTTACAAATTGGCCAGCTTAAAGCGAAATTTTCGGCGGTGCCAATTATTGCGTTAACCGCTACCGCTGACGACGTTACGCGTAAAGATATTATTGAGCGACTTAATCTTGATAAGCCACAAGTTCGACTAACTAGCTTTGACCGACCAAATATACGTTACACGGTAGTTGAAAGGCTTAATCCTTTAGAACAAGTCTCTTCCTTTCTTACTAACCAAAAAGGTAATAGTGGCATTATCTATTGTTCAAGCCGGGCCAAGGTTGATGATATGGCCTCACGTTTAGCTAATCGAGGTTATAGCGTTGCCGCTTATCATGCGGGACTCACTACGCAAGAGCGAGCAAATGCGCAAGAGCGATTTTTAAAAGATGACGTTGCTATAATGGTTGCAACCGTTGCGTTTGGTATGGGCATTAATAAACCTAATGTTCGCTTCGTTATTCATGCTAATGCACCAAGAACGATTGAAGCCTACTATCAAGAAACCGGGCGAGCTGGCCGTGATGGATTACCCGCTGAAGCAATATTATTAAATAATGAACGTGACTTTAACTGGTATCAAACCGTTATTGCTGAAAAAGAAGAAGGATTTCATAAATCAGTTGAGCTACATAAGCTTAGCGAGATGATTGCATTTACCCAAGCGCAAACATGCCGCCGAATTGTATTACTTAACTATTTTGGAGAACACCGCGTAGAAAAATGTAACAACTGCGACGTTTGTTTATACCCGTTAGAGCATTATAACGGATTAGTTGATGCACAAAAAATTCTATCATGCGTATATCGTGTAGGTCAAAATTACGGTACACAGTATATTGTTGATGTATTACGAGGCTCAAATCGGAGTTTGATTAAAGAAAACGGTCATAATACATTATCTGTGTATGGCATTGGCAAAGAACATTCGGCTGACTATTGGACGAGTATTATACGCCAGCTTATTCACCTAGGGTATTTGAAACAAGATCCAACTTCATTTTCAGCCTTATTTTTGAGTGAAGAGGCTCGTAATGTATTACGCGGTGATATTAGCTTATCACTCGTTAAACCTCGATTAGAATTAGTAAAAAGAACACGGCAAAACCGCTATGCCAGATCGATTAATCAAACAACGATTTTATCTTACGAAGAGCGCAGTTTATTTAATAATTTAAAACGGCTAAGAAAAGAGATTGCCGATATGGATGATGTTGCACCTTATATTATTTTTAGTGATGAATCATTACTCGAAATGGTAAAAACTCAGCCTGAAAGTAAACGAGAATTATTAGGAATAACTGGCGTTGGTAAAATAAAATTAGAAAAATATGGTGAGCTTTTTCTTGATGAAATTGAAAAATTCATTACCGCTAATTAATCGTGTTAATGTAACAATAGACAGCATAGTCATCATGATAGTATAAAACCAATAATCGTTATTGATTGAAAATAACACTAAGAGTTGTGATCCGCGTTTTTATTCTGGACGAATCTAAATAAATAAGCCAAAATAGAGTAATTTTTTAAATTAATAATTGAATTTTATTGAAGCAATCTAAGGACTTTAATTATGTTAAAAGAACAAATGGTAGTAAAAAATAGCACAGGTCTTCATGCTCGCCCTGTAACTGCATTAGTTAAATTAGCAGGCCGTTACAAAAGTACTATCGAACTTATCTATAATGATAAAACAATTAAAATGAAAAGCATGATGGCATTATTAGGTGCTGGTGTTAAAGGCGGTTCAACTGTTGAAATCATTTGTGATGGTGAAGATGAGCAAGCGGCAATCGATGAAATTCGTGAGCTTTTTGCAACTGGATTTGGTGAATAATTAGTTTTCACCTACGATTTAAGGCTAAATTTGAAATGATGATTTAGCCTTAAATTTTTTAATTGTATTAATACCTAAATGATGAATGATTTCGCGTAAAATTAATAACGTTGCGATAAAATAAGGCGACGAAAAAAAGACTAATTCCTGCTTTGGCGATCCTGATATAACGTCGGCGAGCCGATTAAATAACCTCTCAACTTGTATTGAATCTATTTGATTTTCAGCTGTAAAATAATCAATCATTAAATAAACTTGCTCATTATCAGTGATGATAGTATCGACTTTTTGCCATTTTGAATAAATATCTTCAATCGCATTTTCAATCACGATAATCGCTAATTCAGTTTCATAAGGCGTTGGTAATTCATCTTTAAAATGAGTGCTTGCTAATGTTTTATAACCAACTTGCAGTGTGATTTTTTCACCCGATGCATAGGTGAATGTTGTCATATTTTCATAAAAAAACGCGTTTACGCTTGTCATATCATCTACTTTCCAAAAAGGTTAATTTTCATCTCAGTTATTAATATTATGCTACGATAAAATAGACTAAAACGCTAAGTGAGATTAAATAAATTACTATCGCTGCTTAAGTTATAAAATAAATGATTTGCAATATAAGTCAGATGACTTTACATTATTTTAAACATTATATTTTTCTAACATTAAGGTTTATTTGCCTAACCTGATAATTATAATTGAATTAAAATAGGATATAAAAAATGTTAAAGATTCAAACACCTAAAAACTACCTCCAAGAACCTGATATTTTAACTAAAATTAATTCATATGTTGCTGAGTTTGGCGATAAAGTCTACATCGTTGCAGGTGAAAAGGCTTGGGCGCAAACTCAAACTATCATTGAAAAAAGCCTTACCGATGCCAACATTCAATATCAAGTTGATTTTTATTACGGGCGATGTAATGCAGAAAAATTACAAATATTAGCTAAAAAAGCCGTTGAATTTGGTGCAAATGTGGTTATTGGCGTTGGCGGCGGTTCAATTATGGATGCCTCTAAAGCAATTAGCGAATATGCAAATCAATTACCGGTTATACAAGTGCCAACAATTGCCGCAACTTGCGCTGCATGGTCTCCATTTAGTGTCTTTTATAACTTACAAGGTGGGCATGATAAAAGCTTTGCGCTTACTCGCTTTCCTGAATGGATTTTAGTTGATAGCAATGTATTAATTAAAGCACCGGTTCGCTTCTTAAAATCAGGTATTACTGATGCTATCGCTAAATGGTATGAGTTTTCGCCTTATTTAAAAACGAGTAATGATGTTAATTTATTATTACAGCTACAAGTTGCAAAATTGACTTTAGATATTTTAGTCGAAAATAGCGATAAGGCAATTAAAGATAATATAGATGGTAAGGTGAGTGAAGCATTTAGTCATACTGTTGATGCAGCCATTGCACTTGCTGGACTTGCCAATAGTGTTCGTGATAGCTCACAGCGAAGTGGTATGGCTCATTCAATCCATGACAGTTTAACGCATGTACCTCAACTTGCATCGTGGGTTCATGGCGAAAAAGTCGGTTATGGCTTAGCGGTTCAAACTATTTTGGAATACCCAAACCCAAGTGATCGCCTACCTTTATTAAAATGGTTAGCAAGGCTTGATATCCCTTTGACGCCAGCGCAGCTTTCAACAGAAATTACCGATGAAATGTTAATTGAAATTGCTGATAGGGTAAAAGTAAAACCAAATGCTTATAAACTTTTACCGTTTGATGTCAGCCCTGAAAGCATACGAAAAGCAATGTTAGAAAGTAAATCGCTTGCTGAATTGGTTAAAAACAGCGCCTAATTATTATTTGATAACACACTAAACTATCAGGCTTGATTATTTAGTGTGTTTATGTTTCGAGATTATTGATTTTTTATCAATTAAAAAAGGGCTAATTAGCCCTTTTTATTATTTCTTAGCTAGCCTTAGCACGCTAAATCGGCCACCACCTAATAACAGTAAAGCAAGCGCCGTTAAAGCCATGAAAGCAGGGTATTCCCAGCCACCACCTGTATTACTAAATGAAAACCCATTTGGTGAGTGAATAAAGCTAATCACAATCATCTGAATAACTGCTAATAAGGCGATTAATTGCGTTAATATACCTAACAATAAAAAGAGCCCACCTCCAATTTCAAATATAATTGTTAGGTAGCCGATAATGCCAGGAATACCAAGCGATTCAAAATAACTCGCAGTACCTGCCGGGGTAAAGATCAGTAATTTAGTTAATCCATGGGCTAAATACATCGCCCCTAAGCCGATACGAAGCATTAGCGCGGCTAAATCGATACGATATTGGGTCATTTTTCTCTCCTAAGTAAAAAATTATGAATATTGTCCAAAAATATAATTGTCCATAGCTAGCGCTTGATAGGTAACGCCACCATCTAGCTCGGTAATTAACTCATCTTTATCACTACTTGCTAGCGCAATAATTAGCGGTAAAAAATGCTCCTCTGTAGGGTGGGCCTTTTTAGCATAAGGCGCGAGTTCTCGATAATTTTTCATCGCATCGATATCATGATTTTTTAGCGTATTTTCAACCCAATCAATAAATGGTTTTATATAATGTAATGGTTTCTCGTCATCATAACCGACATCGTATAAGTTATGAGTCATGCTACCCGATGTGATAATCAAAATACCGCGATTGCGTAAAATTTTCAAGCACTTACCAAAATTTATTGCCTGCGTAACATCCATTGGCCAAGCCATTGATAGTTGAATAACAGGCACATCGGCATCCGGAAATAGATACTGCAAAGGGATCCATGCACCATGATCAAGCCCGCGTTTTGGATCTAACTCTACATGAATATTGTTATAACTTAATTCACGCTGTATTTGCATTGCAATATCAGGTGCACCTTTAGCGTTATACTCTAGCTGATAAAGCTCGCTTGGAAATCCACTAAAATCATGAATAGTAGGCAAGTTTTTCGCTGCTGTAAGCATTGTTTTACCCTGCGTTATAAAATGTGCAGAGATAACCAAAATAGCGTTAATTGGTCGTTTTTTTAATTGCTTACCAAGATCCATCAATAGTGGCCCTGTTTTACCGGGTTCAATTGCTAACATGGGTGAACCATGAGTAATAAATAATACTGGTAATTTTTGTGACATAACTAACTCCTATGCTGACTCAAAAGTTAACAACAATAATATTGATTGCTAATTAATACAGTAATTATAATCATTAACATTATTGAGATAAATAGGTTAAAATATGACTTATTGTCTCTAAAAGTGGAATAATAAAGTGGATAAATCAAATAAACTATTAGAAATGACGATTTTTATTACGATTGTTGATGAAGGCAGCTTTAGTGCGGCAGCGGATAAATTACATTTATCAAAACAAGCAGTATCACGCTACCTAAATGCACTAGAAGAGCGTTTGCAAGTTAGATTATTACAGCGCACAACCCGAACGATTTCTTTAACTTATGAAGGGCAAAACTTTTACTTACAAGCTAAAAATATTATTGATTCTATTGATGAGGCTGAAGCAATTATTCACGCCAAAAAAATTGACCCTGTAGGCAGATTACGAGTGAATGTGCCAGTAAGTTTTGGGGTGTTAAACTTAGCACCACTGTGGCAAAAATTTATCAATAAATACCCCAACATTGAATTAGATATCACGCTATCTGATCGAGTAGTTAATATACTTGAAGAGGGCTATGATCTAGCGATACGCATCGGTATGCTTGAAAGTTCATCATTGATTGCTCGTAAATTGACATCAACGCGAATTATTGCTGCTGCCTCGCCACAATATCTAATGCAGCATGGTACACCAAGCCATCCTAATGAATTAAAACAGCACAATATTATTCTTTATAGTCACTGGGCTAAAGATGAGCGATGGGAGTTTTGGCAAGGTAAAACAATGCACCAAGTGCAGGTAAAAGCTAAGATATACTGTAATAATGGCGATACATGTCGAATAATAATGTTAGATCATGGCGGCATATCATTACAGCCCGATTTTATTATTGGTGATGATTTAAAGCAAGGTAGGTTAGCTCAAGTATTACCGCAATATCAGGTTGCTGATTATAATATTTATGCTGTTTATCCTAGTCGAAAATTACTTCCACTGCGAACGGAATGCCTAATTGATTTTTTATTAGAACAATTAAATTAGTTAGATTTTTTCATTAAAATGATAGCTTACAACAATATTTTAACGAATCATGGATCAACTGACAGTAAGATGGCGTTAACGACAATTAACCGCCTATAAAGCTAGATTTTAACTATCGAACAGCATAGAATGTAACGCTTATGTACATCTACTTATATAATAAAACCGAAGGCTTCAACGATTATGTCCCAATCTAAAGCATTAATGCTTGGTATTCTAGCCTATTTAATATGGGGATTATCGCCCATCTATTTTAAAAGTATTGCAAGTTTACCGGCAAGTGAGATTATTTTTCATCGGATCATTTGGTCAGCCTTTTTTTGCGCTATTTTTATCTTATTTTATAAACAGCCACAATGGTGGAAGCCATTATTTAACAATCCCAAATACTTAATTGTTCTATTTTGCACAGGGCTTATGTTATCGGCTAATTGGCTTTTGTATGTATGGGCTATAAATAATCATTATATGTTAGAGGCTAGCCTTGGCTACTATATCAATCCATTATTTTCGGTTTTACTCGGCACCATTGTGTTAAAAGAGCAAATGCGTAAAATGCAATGGTTTGCTGTTGGTTTAGCGCTAATTGGCGTACTTATTCAAATTGTCCTTATTGGTGAGTTACCATGGATATCATTACTATTAGCACTCTCTTTCGCATCGTATGGCATTATTAGAAAAGTAGTTCCTATAAATGTGTTACCAGGGATGGTAGTTGAAACTTGGATCTTAGTGCCCGTTGCATTATTATGGCTTTGGTGCAATCCAGCCTCAATGACATTAACGGATGTTTTTTGGTCTAGTCATTTAATTTGGCTCTGTATTTTAGCGGGGCCATTAACCCTCGTGCCTCTTATATTATTCAATTTGGCGGCTAAACATCTGCCTTATTCGACGATCGGTTTTTTACAATATACTTCACCAACATTAGTATTTTTATTAGCAATTTTTTATTTTCATGAAAGTTTCAGTTTAGAAAAACTCGTGACTTTTGGTTTTATTTGGTTGGCACTATGTGTGTTTAGTTTAGATACCTATTTAATGAGAAGGGGCGGCAAATTCATTGCCCGGTAACAGATATATGAAAATAACAGCTTTTTTTCGATTACCTATTGTTAGCTTTATCGCAACGTTTGCTATTTTATTTTTACAATTGGTTGATAAGTTAAATAGTATTGGTGAGCAGGCAATAAATTATCATTATTCACCCGATTTTATGCGAATTTTAGGCCTTAGCTTATTGATGTTATTAATTACATCAATATGCCTAAACCGCATTAAATTATATTTACTCACTATTCGTAATATTATTTTTATCATTGTCACGGTATCACTTGCGTTATTGCTAGGTTACTGGTCTGAAATGTATTTGTTTGATTTATTTGCCCATAGCGTTGATTTGGACAACGTGAATGGCTATAAAATTTTTGTTTTTTGGTATCCCGTTGCTAGTCGACTAGTCATGATATTACTGTTATTTTTGACTGTCGCCTTGATAAGTTATTTGGTCAAAAATTATTTAAATTGGGCTGATGAAAAAATTAATTTTAATTTGATTGATAACGATACCGCAAAAAAAATACAGATTATGTATTTAACAATTGGTTATTTAGCCGTTAATTTTATTTTTCAACGCTATTTATATATTGCTGTTTATCTATTTTCTGGTGGCGGTGATTTACCTGAATTTCATAATTTTTCATTCTATTTATCAGCAATTATGACCGCTATTTTGTTAGTGATGTTTTTATCACGCAAGCAAGGCTATAACTATCGCATTGATGCTAAAACTGTAATCAACGTTATTAGCCGGATTGTTCTTTCTCAGCTAGTTATTTCAGTTATTATTTCATTATTAACTATCTACGTAGTGCAGTGGTATTTTGTTACAACTCAGCCTACAGGTGAGATAGATCGTTATACTCACTATATTTCATTACTTTATGCCATGTTAAATAGTATTTTTGTTGTTTCAATTTTGACTTGTTTGGCGAGTTATTTTGCCGGTCGATTTTGGTTGAAAAAATATCATTATTTAGCTAAAACGGCATCTTGATCCCATGCTTTGAGACTAAATTTAGTAAGTGAATATTTATAATATAACTGATTAGATGATGGAGTAGGATGATGCAGCAAATAGCGATCCAAAAAAGTAAGACCAAAATTGCGCTAGGGCTGCTCGGCTCATTAATATTTATTGGATTGGGCTTTGTTTTTACTTTTTATCCTCCGCAAATGCGTTTATCATCCTCATATATCACCTTTATCGGTATTTTAAGCATTGTTACGTTTGGTATTTTTGCTATTTTTATAAGTAAAAAATTATTTAGTCGGGCGCAAAGCCTTATTATTAACGATCAAGGAATTATTATACCTAAAACCGGATTAATAGCATGGCAAGATATTTGCGGTTTTACAACCATTGAAATATACCGCACAAAATTAATTCGAATTGATGTCATTGATGCAGAAAAATACCTTGATAAAATGGCGAAAATCAACCAATTGTTGGCAATAAAAACACAGCAGCTATATGGATCGCCTTTTATTATCAGTTCTCATTCATTTAAATGTAAATTTAGTTATTTGGCGTCATTGTTACAAGATAAATTAAGAGAGTATCATGGCGCGCTTTGATGTTGTAATTATTGGTGCTGGCGTTAGTGGCTTATTTGCAGCCATGAAGCTTGCTACGACATCAAAACGTATTTTAGTTATCGATAGCGCAAAACCATTAAATGAGCGATTATCTTCATTAGGTCAAGATATTGCAAGTAACCAAACAAACGATCGTTACCTCGGTTTTGGCGGACTTGGTATTTCTGAAGGTAAGTATAACTTTACTAACGATTTTGGTGGTGATTTAGCCAGTAAGATCGGCAATCAAGAAAGCTTACTTTATCAACAAAAAGTCGATCAATTGTTGTGTGAGTATGGCGCTGATAAAAAGGCGCTGTATAACACGTTTGATTCTGAATTAGCAAAAAGGGCAGATCAAGTTGGTTTTAAAATTCTATCAACCAAAACCCGTCATTTAGGCACACGTTTATCTACAGCAATATTTCAAGAATTTGCGAATTATTTAAGTTCAAAAGTTGAATTTGCTTTTAATACCACCGTGTCTGATATTGATTTTTCAGCGCAACAATTATTATTAACGTTAGCTAATCAAGAAAAAATCACCACTAAAAAGGTGATTATTGCCGTCGGTCGTAGCGGACTGAATTGGTTAGAACCCATTGCTAAAAAGCTGGCATTTAATTATGAAAATACGCGTTTAGACTTAGGTTTTCGTATTGAAATGCATAATAAGCAATTAGCTTCGTTATTGCAAAAAGTTGATGAGACGAAACTGTATTTCAAAAGTGAAAACTATAGCGCGACAACCTACTGTATGAATCCAAATGGTCGAGTCATTGCGAAATATCAAGATAGCATGGTAATGCCTGATGGCCAAAACTGCAATGAAGTAGGGCACAGTGCTAACCTTAATTTCACCTTATTTATTCCGACTTGGTTTAAATTGCGCAGTGACGCTGATAACTATTTAAAGCACACAATAGCAAAGATTAATCAGCAACAAGGTATTATTGCTGCGCAAAGACTAGCGGATATCGATGCAAGGTTTCATCATCGAAAGCACCATATTGAGCCAACCTTATCAACTGCAATATTTACTAATTTATCAACAATAGCGCCAGCTAATTATTTACATGACACTTGTGATTTTTTAAGCGGCTTAGAAAAACTATTAGGCGAGCCAATTGATGGTAATACCATTTTATATGCTATGGATAGTAAATCTTATGCTCCGGTGATAAAAACCGATCAATTCTTTTTAACTCAAGTACCTAATTTATATGTTATTGGTGATTGTTCTGGCATCACCAGTTCATTATCACAAGCTGCGGCAAGTGGCTTATTGGTTGCCGATCATATAGTCAAATCATCGTCATGACATTTTTTATCGCTTTAAAACCCACTTATTTTTTGAAAAAAGATTCATTTAGTAATACTTTTTTAATCTTGTCATTAATAATCGGTTGATATGCTTATTTATTCGACAACCGAACTCACTAATTGTTAATCTTATTTTGATCATAAACAAATTTTGCTATAGTGAGCAATCAATTGATAATGAGAATAAGTCTCTTTTACAAAAATAGAGGTATTACTATGTTCGTTAAAACCGCTGCTACTGTATTTTCTTTAATTCTAGCACTTGCAATTACAGGTTGTGATAATAAAAATTCTAATACTAATGATGCTTCAGTGCAAAAAATCACGATAGAGCATGAGCAAGGAACGACAGATGTTACTGTAAATCCTCAAAAAGTGGTGGTATTTAATACCGCAACACTTGATACCATGGATGCTTTAGGTATTAAAATTACAGCCGTTCCACAAACTAGCGTTCATTTACCTGAATTTTTAAAAAAATATGAAGGTAAGGAATATATAAATGCGGGTGGGTTATTTGAGCCAGATTACGAAGCACTAAGTAACCTAAAACCCGACCTTATTATTGCAGGTGGACGGGCTAACGATGCTTATGACAAGTTAAGTGAAATCGCACCAACTATCTCTTTAGCTGTTGATAATAAAGATTTTATTAATAGTTTAACTGAGCGCACATTACAACTTGGTCAAATATTTAATAAAGAAGCTCAAGCTAAAGACTTAATCGATCAATTTAAACAAAAAATTGCAGCGGTAAAAGATAAAGCGAGTGATCAAGGTACGGCGATGATTATTATGATTAGTGGTGGCAAAATGTCGGCATATGGACCTGGCTCACGTTTTGGCTTTATCTATGATGAGTTAGGATTTAAACCTGCCACCTCTTTTACCGATACCGGTAAGCATGGCAATATTGTTAATGCAGAGCTGTTATTAAGCCTAAACCCTGATTGGTTATTTGTGCTTGACCGTGATAGCGCAATTGGAACTAGCGATGCGCAGCCAGCTAAGCAAGTATTAGATAACTCTTTAATGCATAAAACAAAGGTTTGGAACAATAATAAGATTGTTTATCTAGATTCTTCAGCGATGTATATTGCAGGCGGATTACAAACTTATAATCAATTACTTGATCAGGTTAATTTGGTACTTAGTCAAAATAATTAAATGAAATCGTCTTACTTAATTATTGCCATTATTAGTATTATAGGCTTATCTGTTATAAGCCTATTTACTGGCGTTAGTGATATTTCATTATCCTCTTTATGGGGCGATCCCCATATGCGCGATATTTTTTTTATTAGCCGGGTACCAAGGACGGTTGCATTATTATTAGCAGGTAGTGCAATGAGTGTCGCTGGGCTAATTATGCAACTATTGACTCAAAATCGCTTTGTTGAGCCATCACTTGCCGGCACAACGCAATCGGCAAGCCTTGGTTTACTTATTATTATGATTTTTGTCCCTTCAGCATCGATTGTCACTAAAATGATTGTTGCAAGCCTATTTGCGATGGCAGGTACGCTGCTGTTTATGATTATTTTACGCAAGATTGTTTTAAAGTCAGCATTAATCGTGCCGTTAGTTGGCATTATGCTTGGTAGCGTTATTAGTGCGATAACGATTTTTATCGCAATGCACTATGATTTATTGCAATCGCTTGGTGCTTGGGTTAGTGGCGGTGACTTTTCGGGTGTTATACAAGGCCGTTATGAACTTTTATGGTTAGTTGGGCTATTAACGCTGCTCGCTTGTTGGGTTGCAGATAGCTTCACTGTCGCTGGTATGGGCCGTGAATTTGCAACGAATGTTGGATTAAATTATCGCCGAATTATGTTAATTGGCTTATCTGTAATTGCTGTTGTGAGTGGTATTATCATTGTGGTTGTTGGCGCATTACCTTTTTTAGGCTTAATTGTACCAAATTTAATTAGTTTAATGATGGGCGATAATATTCGTAAAACAATTCCTTGGGTCTGTTTAATGGGCGGGGGATTAGTCTTATTATGTGACATCATCGGCCGAATTATTCGTTACCCATTTGAAATTCCAGCCAGCACTATTTTAGGTGTTATCGGTGCGGTGATTTTTCTATTCTTATTAATTAATCAGTCACGACATGCAAAAAATTAAAGAACATTCCCGTCTATCTAGCATCAAGCTATCACCTAAGCAACGTATTGGCTTATTATTGTTCCTTGTTGCGGTGATAATGACGCTTTTTATGACCATTAATTTAGGTAATAATTTACACTATATCCTAGTTCGTCGAGGTTATATTTTATTTACGATGGTGATTGTGGCTTTTGCTGCGAGTATTTCGACGGTATTATTTCAAAGTGTGACTAATAACCGAATTTTAACACCTTCGTTGATGGGCTTTGAAGCATTGTTTATTCTGATCCAAACCTTGATTGTCTTTTTTTATAGTGGCACCTCATCTTATTGGTTATTTAATATTATTAAATTCATTGGTGAGTCGTGCTTATTGGTTGCCTTTTCTGTGTTACTTTACCGTTGGCTATTCTCGTCGGTTCATTTTAATATTAACCTTATTTTAATGATTGGTATTGTACTTGGTACATTATTTCGTAGCGCAGCAACATTACTACAACGTTTGTTAGATCCCAATGAGTTTTCAGTACTACAAAGCCGTATGTTCGCAACTTTCACTAAAACAACACCTGAATTAATTTGGTTTTCTGCTTTAGTTGTCTTCTTTTTTGGTTTTATTTTATGGCGCAAACGCTATTTGTTTGATGTTTTAGCACTAGGTCGTAGCCATGCAATTAACCTTGGTGTTGACTATCGCCGCACAGTAACTACAACATTATTATTGGTTTCTATTTTGGTTGCCGTTTCAACGGCTTTAGTTGGACCACTCACATTTTTGGGCTTAATGGTTGCTAATTTAGCCTATTTACTTGCAGGTAGTTGTCAACATCGCTATATTTTACCAACGGCTTTTTTATTAGCGGTTATCGCCTTAATTGGTGGCCAATTAATTTTAGAGTATGGATTACATATGGCGGGATCGCTCTCTGTGGTGCTTGAATTTATTGGCGGTATTTTCTTTATTTATCTTGTATTAAAAAGGTTTTAATGTGATAACAATTGATAAAATCGTAAAACATTATGATGACGTGGTCATTTTAGATAACATTAGTACGACAATCCCTAAAGGCGGTATCACATCAATCATTGGGCCTAATGGTGCTGGGAAATCAACACTCTTATCAATAATTGGTCGATTATTATTTGCAGATTCGGGAACCGTTAACGTCAATGGACTTAATGTTGTTACAACAAAAAGTGCAAAGTTAGCGAAATGTTTATCTATTTTACGTCAAGAAAATCAATTTAATAGCCGTTTAACTGTTGAAGAATTAGTCGGCTTTGGTCGCTATCCTTATAGTAAAGGGCGCTTAACGATAAAAGATCACGAAAAAATAACCGAGTCTTTATCCTTTTTAAACCTTACCGATTTACGGCATCGTTTTTTAGATGAACTTTCAGGTGGGCAACGCCAGCGCGCTTATGTCGCAATGGTACTTTGCCAAGATACAGACTATGTTTTGCTTGATGAGCCGCTTAATAATTTAGATATGAAGCATGCAGTTGCGATGATGAAACAATTAAGACAAGCTGCTGATGTACTTGGTAAAACCATCATTTTGGTCATTCATGATATTAATTTTGCTTCGGCTTATTCTGATCATATTATGGCAATGAAAAATGGGATCCTTTGTTATCAGGGTAGTCCAGCAGAGCTGATGAAATCAGAAATATTAGAAGACATTTTTGATACACCTTTAGCCATTAAGCAAATTGATGATCAATTAATTGCGCTCTATTATCGTTAGTTTTAGCCTGTATTTAATATCGCTTTTTAATGTAGAGTTACTTGGCGGTATTATTTTTATTAACGACTCTTAAGCTAATATAAATTTCAGTTATTTTAGAGAACAATTTATAAATAAAAATCACTAGCCAACCTTAAAATGATATTGATAATTATTCTCATTATCATGTAGAATAATGCCTCTTTAAATTTATTACACAAAGAGACGTACTATATGATAACAAATATAAAAACATCCCCTAAATTATTATCCTATCTTTGTTCTTATGCGATATTGAGCATATTACCTTTTTCGGCTTATGCAATTGATGATAAAGAAAATAACGAAAATGATGTCATAGTTGTAACGGCGGTATCTGCGCAAGATATGCTAAAACAACAACTCGGCGCGACAACGATCACCAGTGAAGATATTGAAAATGGTCAACCGGTGAACGATTTATCTGACATTATTCGTAAGCAACCTGGTGTAAATCTTACTGGTAACTCTTCATCTGGTGCAAGAGGAAACAATCGTCAAATCGATATTCGAGGTATGGGACCAGAAAATACACTGATTCTTATTGATGGAAAACCCGTTACTTCACGTAATTCTGTTCGCTATAGTTGGTCAGGAGAACGTGATACTCGAGGTGATTCTAACTGGGTTCCTGTTGAGCAAGTCGAACGCGTTGAAATATTAAGGGGCCCGGCAGCGGCTCGTTATGGATCAGGTGCGGCAGGTGGGGTTGTTAATATTGTTACTAAAAAGCCCACGAATAAATGGGGGGGCGCGGTATCTCTTTACACCGCGATCCCTGAAGATAGCAAATATGGCGATACCAAGCGAATTAATCTAAGTTTAACCGGCCCACTTATTAAAGATGTCTTGGGTTTTCGGTTGTATGGTAACTTAAATAAAACCGATTCAGATAAGTATGGTATCAATAGCTCATCGAGTGTTGCAGGACGTGAAGGGGTAAGGAATAAAGATCTAAATAGTTCATTTATTTGGACTATTGCTGAAAACCAGTTCTTAACATTTGATGCCGGTTATAGTCGTCAAGGCAATATCTATACTGGTGATACTCAAAATAGTACGGCTCCTCTTGATGATACAATTCCTAATTTAGCGAAATCAGGTGAAGAAACTAATCGCATGTACCGTCAAAATTATGCTTTTACCTATGATAGTTACTGGGATTTTGGTGAAGCTAAATTAACTTTTCAATATGATAAAACCAATAATACACGCTTAAAAGAAGGTTTAACGGGGCGAGTTGAAGGAGCGATTTCAAGTGATTTGGAGTTTAACACCAGTAGGCTAAAAAATTATTATTTAAATGGTGAAACAATTATTCCTATTGAAAAATTTGTTAATCAATCATTAACCTTTGGCTTTGAATGGACAAGGCAAGAACTCGATGATCCTGGCTCATCATCTCAGGCTGATGCGTTAGGTTTAACAAATAATAATAAAAATAGGGGATCTGCTGATGCCAATACAACCAGTTTGTATATTGAAGATAATATTGAACCGTTAGTTGGTACGAATATTATTCCCGGTTTACGCTTTGATTATCATAGTGAATTTGGCGCTAATTTCAGTCCAAGTTTGAATTTTTCACAGCAATTAGGTGAGTATTTTAAATTAAAAGCGGGCATTGCAAGGGCGTTTAAAGCACCTAATTTATATCAGTCCAATACCGGTTATTTATTACTAACTCGAGGTAATGGATGTCCATTAACTGCAAGTACGGGACAATGTTATTTGGTTGGTAATGATGATTTAGATCCCGAAATAAGCGTCAATAAAGAGATTGGTCTTGAGTACCAGTATGAATCGTGGCAAGCAAGTTTCACCTATTTTAGGAATGATTATAAAAATAAAATTATTTCAGGCCAGACTGTACTTGATAAAATTGTTGTCGGTAATACTCAATATAATGTCACACAGTGGGAAAACTCAGGTAAAGCGGTTATTCAAGGTTTAGAGGGTAATTTACGTATTCCATTATTACCGTCATTATTATGGTCAAATAATATGACTTATATGATTGAATCTAAGGATAAAAATACGGGTAATCCTTTATCAATCATTCCGAAATTTACCATTAATTCAACTTTAGAATGGAAAGTAAATGATAAGTTAAATACGTTTGTTAATTGGACGCAGTACGGCAAGCAAAAACCGAAACAGTATGAAACCCGTATGGGCGAAACGATATCTGATGTTGAAGTCGGTTCTTACGCGCAGTTTGCTGTAGGTGCTAATTATCAAATTATGAAAGATTGGCGTGTCAATTTGGGTATTTCAAATCTACTAAATAAACAAATTTACCGTGAGGCAAAAGGTGCGAGTACCTATAATGAACCTGGGCGCTTTTATTACTTAGCTACTACCATTTCGTTTTAACCATATTGATGCACAATATAAATTATGTATTGTGCATCATCTTCTCGGTTAGGCTCAAATAGGCGCTCTTAAAGCCAAATTTTGCACTTCAAATATCGTACTTTTAATATAGCACTCTTTGCTAGCAGACATAGCTGTTATAATAATCGAATGCTTTTTTCAATCACACGATAGAAAAATTAAACTAATGGCGCTGCAGAGGTAACTAAATGAGTAATGACAATGATATTTTGGATAAGATCATAGCCTATTTAGTGAGCAAAACAAGCTTAACGTTATGTTGCGTTGATGACGGGATCCCTCATTGTTGCAATTGCTTCTATGTGTTAGATAAAAACCTTATGGTATTTTATCTAACTTCATCACTAAGTACGCAGCATGCAAGCATAATGTTAACTGCGCCAAAAGTTGCCGGAACAGTAAATGATCAGCTTAGCTCTATTTTACATTTAAAAGGTGTGCAATATAGCGGCGAGATCAGGTTACTTGAAAATGAGGATGAATTAAAAGCACGGCGTTTATTTTGTGCAGCCTATCCTATCGCTAAATTAAAAAAAGCACCAATGTGGGAAATTAAACTAAATACGCTAAAAATGACTGATAATAAATTGGGATTTGGTAAAAAACTACGCTGGTCTAGACTTGATTAAATGAGTGTTATTCCATCTAAATAAGGCAGACGTGATAACTCTGCCTATACCTAAGTTTGATTATATCGCAGGCGCTTTGGCCTTTGATTTATTAACGCTGCGATATAAAGCGCCATAACAGTAAATAATGAGCTGATTAGCGTTATCGTTTGAGTTCAGGGATCGCGGGCATAATATCAAATGTATCTATTGACTCTGGTTTGAATTTAAAATGAGGATTATACTGCGCCGGATCAGTAATAAAATCAGGCTCGGTATTACGCCAGGTAAAAAAACAAACTGGACAATGGTAGATAATCCAAGCATTTTTAACTGGTGAGTGACATAACGTTTCTGGTTTTAATGATTCGCAGCGTGGGCACATTTCAGGTTGTTTAATCTTCGTCATGATCTTGCTCCTATTGCTTTGCATTTAGCATATTTGATAATTTTTCAACCCATTTATCTGTGGTGATAGGATCTTTTAATTCTTGTGAAAAATGGCCATGTTGCTCAGAAGGATAGGGGGTTGTCGCGTCAATTAACATTTTAGTTGTAATACCTGGCGGATGAGAAGCCGGATCGAGTGGCAGTATCGATAAACCCGGTAACGTAATTAAATCAAATTCTGGATTAAACTTTGTAGAAATTGCCCACATTACTTGTGGTAAATTAAATGGATCAACTGTTTCGTCTACCACTATAACTATCTTGGCATAGCCAAGCCCATGAGGGATAGTAAAGACTCTATTACCAACAGCTTTACCAAATCCAGCAAAACGTGATTTGGTTGAAACGATAACGATTAAGCCGTGGGTATAAAGTGCATTAACCGCTTCAACTTCGGGAAATGATTGTTTTAATTGAACGTATATTGGTGCGCAAGTATTAATTCCCATTAAATAATCAATTTCTGTCCATGGCATGCCAAGGTATAAATGTTCATATATTGGGTTTTTACGATGTGATACTTTTGTTACCTTTATAACAGGCATGCGCCTACCGCCAGAATAATGCCCCGTGAATTCGCCAAAAGGGCCTTCAGCCTCACGATATCTTGATACAACATATCCTTCTAATACGTATTGTGATCCCCAAGGTACATCAAGGCCGGTAAGCTCGGTTGTCACAACCGGGTAAGGTTCGCCATTTAATGCTGCTGCCATCGCATACTCAGATTGATCATATAAAATAGGCATTGCAGCGACGGTTGATATCATGGGATCATTACTGATCGTTAATGCAATAGGTAAATCTAAGCCTTGCTCTTCGGCGCGCTGTAAGTGAAGTGCAATATCATGAGCCGGTACAGGCTGTATACCTAAGCTATCCTTGCCTTTTACTTCGATTCGGTACATTCCTACATTTTGTGTTTTAGCCGGTTCACTTGCGGTTATATCTCGGCTGACAATGCTTGCTTTATCAATATAAAAACCACCATCACCATGATTTAGTCTAAATAACGGTAGGATCTCAAATAAATTAATATCTTTATCTATAATCACTTCTTGCCATGGTGCTTGATTGCGATATTCAACTTCGCCAGGATAATTTTGGTAACGTTTAACAAATTCAAAAAACTGCTGCTTAAGCGGTGTATTTTTAGCAATGCCCATTGCAATTGCTAAGTTTGGCCAAGAACCATGTATATTCATAGCGATTTTTGCATGATGGTAGCCATAGATATTTTCAAAAAGTAATGCTGGTGATTTATCTCCTAGCTTATTGATCGCGCATGCTGCAGCTGAAATATCCGGCTCAGGCATCACTTGCTCTGTAATTGTTAATAATTGCCCTTGTTTTTCTAATTCAGTTATAAAACTTTTTAAATCATAAAAAGGCATACTTTTTACTCCTTATTATTTAGCCTATGCCAATATTTGGCATCAAGGTGAGGGGAATTAACTTAATTATTTGCTACAGCTAACTATATTAGTAAATCATCTATTTGAAATAATTAACTAACATAGTTACTTTATCATAGCTTTATTTTTAAGGATTAGATGAATTATTATAAATTTATAGAGAGATCACTTTTTTACATCGATAAGAAAATTTCAAGGTATAAAAACGAGTTGAAAATTGAAGAATATTTAGTATTCTAGATTTTATTTTTATAAATGATGATGGATCCAAAGCATTATGCTGTCAGTAACAAGATTAACCGATAAAGATTTATTGGAAATAGACCTCGTTAATTCACTTTATGATTCGGCATTTCCTGAGCATGAAAAAAGACGTTATCAAGGACGTAATAGCATACAGCGCCTTGATGATTATTATTTATATTATTTTTCTGATAATGGGGCTTTTATTGGCTTTATTGGTAGTTGGAAAATTGATGATTTTTTTTATATTGAGCATTTTGCTGTATTGCCAACCTTAAGAGGGCAAGGATATGGTCAAAAAGTATTAAAGATGTTTAGTTGGCAAGTAAAAAATATTATTTTAGAAATTGATCCCGTTATTGATGAGATTAGTCAGAAACGGTTACGCTTTTACCAACATTGCGGCTTTAAAGAAAATAATTATAGCCACGTTCACCCGAGTTATCATCCACAATATGAGCCACACAAGCTTGAGATCCTAAGCTTTCCAATAAGTATTAGTCGTCAAACTTACCAGACATTTAACCAAAAATTAAATCAGGTCGTGATGCAGCCATCTTTACTTTAAAACGATGCAAGCCGTTTAAATTACATTTATTTTTACGGCGATTAAATGCACTGCAATATTTAACTGATCCCAGTTTAGCGACGTTATACAAAATTCGCGATAACGACTAATTAAAATAGCGCTTAGGGGATACACCAAAAATCGATTTAAATGAGGCAATATAAGTACTTGCATCGCTAAACCCCAATGAATACGCAATTTCGTTAATTGATAAGCCTTGCGTTAGTTTTTCTAACGATAAAATCACTTTAGCTAAATGTTTCCAATGCGAAAATGTCATACCTGTATCACGCATAAAATGACGGCTCAAACTTCGAATACTGATACCAGCCCAATTTGCCCATTCTACTTGTGTTTTGCTATCTAACGGATTATGCCATATTGCCTGCGTTATTTTAACTAACCTAGGATCGGTTGGATAAGGTAATAATAATGAGTCGACGACCTCACTTTGTATCATTTCATCAATAAGTACGGTAATTAGCCTTATTTGCCTATCGGTAAATTCACTCAATTTTGGCCATTTGATAAGGCGATTTATTATCGCAGATATTAGCTCGTTAGTGCGTAATATACAGGTATTAGCCGGTAGCAAATGACACCATGACGCTGGTATATATAAACTCCAACCCGCTATCTTTCCCCAACTTATTGCGCTGTGTGTTGTCATCGGCGGGATCCAACCTAGACAATTTGGGGTTATTGACCAATGTTTATCTTTAGTGTTGCAGCTTATTAAGCCCGAATTAAGTAAATAAAGCTGACCGACTGCGTGGCAATGAGTTGGTGTTTGATGATTTTTATCATGGCAAAGATATTGGGTAGAAAAAAATTGCGCATCGTCTTTTTTTAGCATTGGCCAGTTAGCTATATTAAATGTCTTTATAGCTATATTACGCCAATATAAAAAGAAATAAACTAACGATTTATTACATCGAATATAAACTCAATCAATAAGGAGTATTTTATGAATAATAAAGACTTTATTAACGCAGCTTTGCAAGAGATCATAACGCCTTCACATGATTTTTCTATCGAAAGAATAGCATATTATTTCAACGCTAATTATCGCCAAACTGTTAATGGTGAAATGTTATTGTATGCTGACTTTGTTAAACATGTCAGATTGTTACATCAGGTTTTAAAATCTGTAGAAATTAAAATTATTGCTATGGTCGAAGAAGGCGATATCGTGTTTAGCCACCATCATGTATTAGCACTAAAACACAATGGTAGTAAGATGCATACTCAAGTGATGGCACAATTTACGCTACAAGATGCAA
This sequence comes from Orbaceae bacterium lpD04, assembly GCA_036251935.1. NCBI lineage: Bacteria > Pseudomonadati > Pseudomonadota > Gammaproteobacteria > Orbales > Orbaceae > Orbus > Orbus wheelerorum. Next base: position 1,444,395 of record CP133967.1, read on the forward strand.
AAATTATACAGTGTGATGAATTAACCCACCTAATCAGTGGTCACGATGACGATCATGATTTAGGTTCACGTGTAAATTAATTGATTATTTTTTATTATACAAATTTAAAAAAAAACGCTTAATTTGATTTAATCAGCAAATAAGAGAATGCCTTGATAGGGTAATATACTCAAGGTAGAATAGCCGCCGTTCAAATACTAATAAAATAAGAGGGTAAAAATGATTAAGTGGTTATTTTTTATGACAGACAAAAAACGTCGTCGTTTTGGCGTTGCATTATGGGCAGGAATTTTATCAGGAATTATTGGTGCTTTTGTTAAATGGGGCGCAGAAGTGCCATTTCCGCCAAGAACATTACATGGCGGTTTATTAAGTCGTGATACGCTTAATCCCCCTTTTATTTTTTTAAGAGATTATACGGGAATAGATCCTAATTCGATTATTTATACGTTTTCTGAACATGTAATCAATCCTGTTATGATTATGCATATTATTTTCTCTCTTTCTTTTGCTATTATTTATTGTTTAATTGCTGAGGTATTTCCTCGTATTAAATTATGGCAAGGAATAGCAATGGGACTCGTTGTTACGATCATCGTGCACGGTATTTTTATTCCTGCATTTGGCATGAGCCCGCCGTTAACTCAAATCCCATTTGATGAGTATTTTTCGGAAATTTTTGGGCATTGCGCATGGTTTTGGGCAATAGAGATGATTCGTCGAAATGTGCGAAACTTAATTACTAAAGAGCCTGATGCTGAAGTGCCTTTAAATCAACCTTGTCGATAGGCTTATTTACTGTTTTTATCTAATACGAATATAGGGTAAATTTACCCTATATTTATTATTAAAATATTATTCCTCAATACGCTCAATAGTTGCGCTAAAACTTTGTTTAACTGCCGCGAGTTTATCTTTACCCGAAACTATATAGCCAAGAGTATAAAGCTGGCTATTATAGCCCATCCCTTTGTAAAAAATAGCCAAATTCCCCCAAGGCGCATAATAGGTAACATCGCCATTAAGTTGCTCTGCATTAGGACTGTTCTCAGTTGTTAACTTTGTCGGCAGGTATGCAATTTTCTCGCTACTGGCATAGTCTGAAAAATCGAGTTCTAATGGTAATTGTGCTAAGAATTGCTGACTTGCATAATTATCATACAAATTAATAATAACTTCTTGCTGCGAAAATGTGATCCTTATTTTAGCTAAAAATTTATTCACCGTTTGCTCCTTAATTGATTGTGCAAATAGCGGAAAACTCAGAAAAAAAATAACGAATAGTCCAAAATATTTTATAAATTTGTTGAGTTTAAATATATTCACTACATCACTCCTATCTGGGATGATTTGGCTAGATATGGCTTAAACATAGCCCTTGTATACGGTCAATATTTCATTTTCTTATTTTTAGCAAATAAAGATAATAGTAAATCGTTGCAAAATATTTACCTTAATCAAGTTGCTATAAGGTAGTGTAAAAAAGATGACTTAATATGTAAATTACTTATATTTGATATTTAATTATGCTTAAAAGGCATGATTTATATTTGTAATTAGATGTGGAAATATTGATTTTGTTTTACAAATACATATGCTTATTTATTAAACAGGTGAATATTTAATTTGAGCAATAATATAAAATTAATCAATATTTAATAAACTCATAATTTTGGGCTTAAGCGTTGCCAAATAGTTACATCGCTTGATGTTGCTATAACAATAAACACACCATTCCATGAAAATCCATAACTCTGAATATAATCAGAAAAAATATGTTGGCAGCTTGTTTGAAGGTTTTCAATAAAAACAGATTTTCCTGATGGGCAAAAATAGATATCTTCTAATGGCCAATTTATAGCGACTAACTCGAGACTTTCTCCATATTGATTAATGATGGGAAGGCCACCACCACATAGTCCTGTTATATCAATTAATTCACCAGCAATAGTACCAATTCCTTGGCATGTTAGCGCTAATGGATTATACCAATCACCATTTTCTTCATAATCTCTCGCTAGTCTTTCGCCATTTGAACAGTTTATAAGGCTACGCCCTGTATTTGAAATAATTAGTAGGTGATTTGTTGTCTTAGAAAAACCAATTTCAGTTAAACCTCCAACAGCGATTGAGACGATTTTTTGCCACCCATTTGGTGTTTGTAACCGCTCGATATTTTTTAATCGTTTTATTATGCGGAGTTGGTTTTGGTTTTTTTTATTAAATAAATTTATCATATATTTTAATGGAGATTATCAATTGAGAAAAAGTTACTAAAAATAGTTAAGTTAAAAATCGATTTCATACATTTGAACTGTGCTATTTTGTCCAAATCAACTGGTGATAATTCTTGTGATTTTTTAAGTATGTTTATATTTGAATCAGTATCATAATGATAAAGGCCATTTTTATCTGATACAATGAAAGGTTCAGAAAATAAGGAAGACTGATAACGTAACACTTTAAATGTTTTACCGTCTAGCTCTACAGGGTGAAAGTAATAGTAAACATCATTATTATCAAATGCAAATCCATACACAGTTAATCGAGCAGATTTAACATCTAGAGGTAAAATTTTACCTTTAAAATAGACATGATTTTTGTCTATAGCAAAACCATAATGATTAGTTGATTGAAATGTTTTATCATCAACATTATCAAGTTTAATTAGTGTTCTATTTTCCGTAATTTGATCGAGATAAACATTGTTTTTATCAACGCATAAATCAAGCATTAGTACTTCCCTTAATGTAACAGGATCGGCTCCTACTAACTCAAGATAATTATCTCTTCTATTTTCGTAAACTTTATTATTGAAAGCATAAAAATAGGCAATACTTTTTGATGTATCAATACTAACTAGCTGCTGTTGATTAGGTTGGGAGAATTCTTCACAATTTCTATTTTTTTGTTTACTTCGCAAATACTTATCTAGTGCTGATGTGGTTATTTTTACATCAACAATACATCCCCAAGGTTCAGACATTTAGTATTCCTATTTTATATAAAACTTTTAAAGATTATATTTCCCAGTAATAGTACCATAGCTTAAATTAGATTCTTAATCCTAAAATACTTGCTTTATTTAATCGAGTTGTAATTACTTTATTTTTTTATGCACTAAAATTCCAGTGAATAATTGTATGATAAACGCTCACTTTTAGGATGGGAAATTTACTACTAATCCATGCGCAGATTAGTTATTTATGCCCATGTAATTCATTTTTTCCGTTCATAATAATCTTTTTATATTCATTAAATAAAATATTAAGTTCTTCTTTTGATGCACCAAACATCAATTTTGAATCGTTAATTATCCTCATACATTGCGGGCGCTTATTTGCTAAAACTTCATAGACATAATCAGCTCCATATGAGCTATCTTTTAGACTCTCATAATATAGTTCTTTTTCTTTTTTGGTTTCATCAAGCTTACTAAAATTATGCCGAGTTATGTATTTTTTTTCAATTCCCCACTTGTTTTTATCTGTAAGCCAAACCTTCTTTTCAATATATTTTCTTTCATTTTTACTTTGCTCAAAAACAATTTTATAATTATATTCACAATCATTACCACCGTAATATGTTTGATATATTGACATCAATACACCATTACGAATTATCCAAGTTTCATTTTTCTCCATACGACTATCATTTTTATTTGGAAGATTTCCATTTAGTTGAATTATTTCAAACGAATCGCTATTTATATAAGCACCTTTAACTTTATCTACACCAAACCAATTTGGCAACGTTTCTGGAATATTTAAATTGACGTAATATCCATATAATCGAGTAGATAAGTCATCAAATAGATCTTGTCTCTCTTGTTCACTTAATACCTCATTTTTTAAACGTCTTTTATCTTCAAAATAAAGAGTTGTATTTAAAGCAATATATCTACCTATTTCTATTGGAATCCAATGAGTTTTATCATATAAACTGGGCCCATCATATAAGGTATGCCAATTAAGACGTCGATGTTGAAATCGGTCTTGCATACCAAGTAATTGACCATTGGCGTACTTATTTTCAAATACAGTGAATTTATTAAATTTATCTATGTATGTTGATGCAGAAATTGCGGGGCTGTCTGCTATTGGAATATTAAGATAAATTTCGCTTAGTACATATTCTTGTTCTTTATTATTAACCGGTTTTGGAATAGTAAATGTGATGATACGTTGTTCATTATCAAATTTTAAGTTTGTTGCATATGATACTTGATTAATTTTGTCAGTTACTATGATTTTATTTGTAGACGACGACCATGCTTTTGGCTCCTCTATTTGCGTTCTTTTTATGACTCTCTTTGTTTTATCGATTATCGGTTCATATGTAGCTGTAATTTTAATGTTATTTTCATCTAGATTTTGTAGAAACTTATTATTTTCTTCTTTAGATAAAAAAGGATCATAGTAATCATCTATTTGTAAACTTATCTGTGAAAAACCAGTAATATCTGCTTGCTTAATCATTTCTTTACCAACAATTCGAACTTCATTAGAATTCGTCACACATCCCTTGAGGCTAATAGTGATTAAGATGATAATAGTAATAAGCACAAAAAATTTTTTGAACATATTTTCCTTTATCTTGTAAATAATTAAGTGGTTTGGCATATCACTAAATTGAACCCACAATACATGATTTAAATATGAATATTAATTATTCGATTATAATAGATTTCAATATATTCAAATAGGGCTTTATTCACTGATCCTCGCCTGTTTTGTGATCACAATCATGAATAATGCGCATTTTAATGTATGAAAAAAACTTTCAGCTAGTGCATTATCCCAACAATTTCTCTCTGCTAGCTCAGTCGCAAAGTATTACTATGCAATATGAAAAGGATACTTGCTATTTCCCCATTCAAATTCATATTATTTACTTTACCCAAGATACAAAAAAATGATCGTCTTGACTGTTTTACATAAGTCTTGTTTACCTAGCAATGATCCCGAGCTACATAAATAACATACAAGTAGCACAATAAAATCTATTAACGCCACCATTATCATCCCTCAATGATTCTTATCGTGTTTTGGTAATATATACGATCGTTTAATTATGTAGGGGATGGCTGCGCAGCTAAAACCTTTCGAATGATAAATGATCGCCGATTTAAAGAATGGGATTTAATTACCTACGTTTTGCCTAAAATTCGAAATTAGAAGGTGGCATTCAAATTTAAACCACGCTAAAAAGAGTGCTTTTATATAGATTAGCCTAAACACTGCGTTAAATCACCACGCGTTTTAATATAAATAGCAATACAAACCAATAGTACGATCAAAGACAAAATACCGATTGATATTGTAATCGCATTTAAGTATCCCAAAGCTAATACCAATGAGTAAATGGTGCCGGCAAATGTCGTGCCTAACGCGCAGCACCCTTGCTGCACGGTCACTAAGGCGCTACTTGCTTCACTCGCATAGCATTTTGCAACCTGTGATAATGTTAGCCGGTAAGCAGACGTTAACATAATAGAATTACCTAAGCCTACCGACCCAGTAGCAATCCATAAGTGATAAAACCTAAGTTCATAATGGTAGCTATGAAATAATGCGATCGTTCCTAAAAAACCAATAAGGGTAAGAGCGCCACCTATCGCATAGGATTTATGATCGCCTATTTGTTGACTTAACGGCCTACTTAGTAATGAACCGATAAAAAACATTATGCCAAGTACAATAAATGTATTTCCTGATTCAAATGGTGTGAACCCGATTTCACTTTGCAGGCATAATGCGGTAACAAATAAATAGCCTGGATAAGTAAAGGTAACGATCATTTCGCTAATGAAGCCATTTATTACCATCGGTATTTTAAACAAAGAGGGCGGTAACACCGCCTTACGACCGGTAAGTTCATATGACTTTTCCACCCGCCACAATAAAATGGCGCAAGGTAAAACGCCTAACAATAACCACCATAGCTCAGGCCAACGTTTACCTAAAGAGATCGGTATCATTAGTAATGAAAGACATAAAATAAATAACACGATGCCGCCTATATCCATATTTTGTTTCGCAGCGTTTGATTTAGTTTCAGGAATAATAAAATAGCCGAGTAGAAATATAACTATACAAATAGGTACGTTAATAAAAAACGCAATTCGCCACCCCAAGTCAAATAAGTTTGCTGAAACCAACCATCCCCCAACAACCTGACCAATAACAACTGAGAGGCCGGCAATTGATGTGTAAAGACTAACTGCATAACGGTGGCGTGCTCCTGTTAGTGTTGAGTGAATTGTCGCAAGTATTTGTGGTAATAAAAGTGCGGCAAAAAAACCTTGTAGCACACGACCAATGAGCATTATGATAATATCAGTTGCTAACCCACATATCACCGAAGCGAGACTAAAGCCGATAATCCCGATTAGAAACATTCGTTTTCTGCCGTATTTATCGCCAAGTCTGCCTCCCGTAGTAATTAAAGCGGCAAAACTGACCCCATATAGAGAAACAATTAGAACGAGCCCCGTTTCATCTGTTTTTAATGTGCTACCAATGACATCAAGTGCAACATTGACTATTGAGAAATCTATTTGAGGTAATACCTGCCCCATGACCAAAAGTAATATCCCAAACATAGAGAGTTGTTGTGTTTTATTCTGACCTAACATTTCATGAGTTCCTCGTTAGTTATTTTAAATGGTCTATGGTAAAATTTGTTATACAGACGCCAGCCCCTACTTCCCAACGTTTTGCTGCATATAGGCCGGCATTATAACGTTTGTTTTATCGCTAACAAGAAACAGGTTATACACATATAAATTGTATAAGGTAATCAATGAAACATAATAATCTAAAGCTCGTCGGTGATTTTTTACGGGCAAAAAGAGAAAGTATTGCTCCTGAAACGGTTGGATTAATCAAACTAGCTAGGGCTAGAACGCAAGGTTTAAGGCGGGATGATGTTGCTGAGTTTTCAGGGATTAGCACCATTTGGTACAGTAAAATTGAGCGTGGCCAAGCAGCCGGCATCTCATCACAAGTACTTAGATCGATTGCGACAGCTTTATGCCTGACTAAATTAGAGTACGATTACTTATGTAATTTAATTTCACCACAAGCAATACCAAAAAGAGATCCTTGTTATACGATTTCTAAGCATACTGCTCAATTATTGTTGCAACTTAATCCTTTACCAGCACTATTAATGAATGATAATTTAGATATTGTTACTTGTAATTCTGCATTTAATCTTATGGTCGGTCTTAATATTGACGAGCTTCCTCTTGCTGAAAAAAATTATCTTGACCTAACCATTAACAACGCTATTTGGCAAACATTTCTATCTATCGATAGTGAAGATAAGTTAGCGATTCAAATAACTAGAATGGCAGGTTTTCTCAGAGATACTTTAGCCAAACGGCCTAACGATGAAGTTCTGCAACAAAAAATTGCTAGTTTCAAAAAACAATCACATATCTTTGATAAGGCTTGGACAGATAATACAGTACTACAACCAGAAGAACGATTGTATACCTATAACCATATAAAGCTCGGAGAGATCCTATTAGATAAACAGCTATGGTGGAACTTTAATGGCGATGCAAGTAATCGATTAAATATTTATTACCCACAAAATGCAATCGATCGCCAACGTTTACTCGATATATTGCCAGAGCAGGGCAGATGTGGTTAAAATCTTATCGACTGAGCGGCGTTGACCTTGCTCTACCAAACAAATATAAAAGACTAGTCTTTATTACAATAGTGACTGTAATCATTTGCCTTCTGCTTAGTTTAACCAACAAGTGCCTATTAATTTTGTTGTATCAAAATGGATGGACATCGACTTTTTATCTAACTGCTGCGTAAACCTCCTTTTTTGTGAAGGTAAACGTTTTAAATACGCATAATTAACCACCGAAGGAAAAAACCTAACGAAACACATATTACTTTACTTGCCAACAGAAACAAAAATGCCAACTTCGCCGATCATTACAAACAACAAACAACAAACAACAAACAACGACAATTCCGTCCATCATTCATTAAATAAGGCTTATCGGTAGGTTAGCATAACGTACTACTTTTCCATCAATGCCATCGATATTTTCCAACGAATACCAAAAGTCAGAGGCCAGAAGATAACGACAAAAAAAACAAAATTATCGATGTACTCGATCTAAATAGCGAAGGTTGTAATAAAAAATAAATAAAATCAATGAGATAATAGATAGGGTGGAATGTAAAAAGACTTTTATACTCAAAAGTTAATGTATTGAATATTAGAGAAAATATCACTTTAATAGTGAAATTGGAGCGGGAAACGAGGTTCGAACTTTAATCATAATCTGCGGTAAATAAATAATATTTTTTTAAATTAATACTATAAAGTAATTATTGTCATAATTTTAAAAACAGGTAAAATTTATGCAAATTAGCTATTTTAGCTAAAATGGAGAAATGAAATGTCAACAAAAGTTCTAACTGCCTATGAGGTGAAAAACCGATTTGGTGAGGCAGTGCTTAGTGCACAAACTGCACCCATAACCGTCACTAAAAACGGTAAGCCCGTGTTAGTAATGATGTCGATGGCTGAATATAAGCTATTTGAAACGATGAAAAAGAATCATGTTGATGCACAAATCAAACTTGGGTTGAAAGACCTTGACGAGAGTAGAATAGTCGATGCTGATGCCTTCTTTAATAATTTATTAAAGGACTAGTCTTGCTATCAATAAAAATTACTCAACATGCTGCCAAACAGCTAAAAAACATTTATGAGTATTCCATAAAAAACTGGGGTAAAGAGAAAGCAAAAGACTATGTTATAAGCTTGCATAAAACAATCTCTCTGCTTGCTCAGTCACCAAGTATTGCCATGCAATATGATAAAAATATTTGCTATTTTCCCAGTCAAAGTCATATTATTTACTTTATCCAAGATTCAAACAAAATTATTGTTTTGACCGTATTACATAAGTCCTGTTTACCCAATAATGATCCGATATTACAAAAATAATATATAAGTAGAAAAAATAAAGGTAATAATGCATCATCATAATCTTTAGCCAAAAACATAAGGTTAAACTCAAATAACATTGAGGATGAATAGGGATTTTTTTTAACTTATTGAATATTAAATGAAATATCACTTTAAGAGTGAAATTGGAGCGGGAAACGAGGTTCGAACTCGCGACCTCAACCTTGGCAAGGTTGCGCTCTACCAACTGAGCTATTCCCGCATAGAGACTTGGTATAAAAATGGTGCCCGGGGCGAGACTTGAACTCGCACGGCCAAAAGGCCGAGGGATTTTAAATCCCTTGTGTCTACCGATTTCACCACCCGGGCATTTGGATCGTGATTTAATAAAACCAGTGCATTATACGGCGCTAAATTTTTACATCAAGAATAATTTTACTTATTTGTGTTTGATCGGTTAAATTTAAATCATTCCAAGTTATCAAGTAGATCATCATGCGCACGCCAAAGGTATTCAAACATTGACCATAACGTTAAAATAACCGCGATATAAAGCGCAACGAGGCCTGCATAAATAACCAAATCACAAGGGCGCCAAAGTAGCCATGTCAAAGCAGTCATTTGGGCAATCGTTTTTACTTTACCTATTACCGATACAGCAACGCTTTTACGTTTGCCAATTTCAGCCATCCATTCACGTAAGGCTGAGATAATAATCTCACGCGAAATCATGATAATTGCAGGAATTGTTATCCACCAAGCATCATAATGCTCAGTTGCAATAACTAACGCGATTGTAACCATTATTTTATCAGCGACGGGATCTAAAAATGCCCCAAAGCGTGTTGTTTGACCAAGGCGCCTTGCTAAATAACCGTCAAGCATATCGGTTAGTGCGGCAATTAAAAAAATAAGTGCGGTAAAAAAAGCTGACCATTCAGATGGTAAATAGAATGCTAATACAAAAAAAGGAATCAAAATGACTCGAAATAACGTTAAATAGATTGGTACATTGAGTTTCATAATCAAGCTCTAAATTAATAACAAATAAATCAAATGATTAGTTTTATTAGAAAAAAATCAAATTAATACTTAACATGTTGCACTATTAATCTTCATCTTTCAATTATTATTCAGATTATTGTTGCAAGTTATTGTAAATTTTTTCTGCTAACGGCTTTGATATGCCTTGCACTTGCGAAATTTCGTCAATCGTGGCATTTTTTAACTCTCTTAACCCACCAAAGTGTTTAAGTAATGCTTGGCGCCGTTTTGCACCGATCCCTTCAATATGTTCTAAAGCGCTATCTGTTAGCTGTTTAGCATTTTTATTTCTTTGTCCAACTATTGCATGATCATGCGAGGCATTACGAATTTGCTGGATAAGAAGCAGAGCAGGTGAGTGAGAGTCAAGATAATGCCCTTTACCATGTGCTTCAAAAAAGAGTGTCTCAAGGCCTTCTTTACGCTCAGAGCCTTTAGCTACACCAATTAAAATAGGATGATTTTTGTTCCATTCGACATTTAACGAATTAAAAACCTGTAATGCTTGATTAAGTTGCCCTTTACCGCCATCAATAAAAATAATATCAGGAATTTTATCTTCAGGAAGTTGCTTTTTATTATAACGCCTTGTTAATACCTGATCCATTGCAGCATAGTCATCACCGCCAGTTATGCCAGTGATATTATAGCGACGAAACTCAGATCTTACCGGCCCTTTATCATCAAATACAACACACGATGCAATGGTATTTTTGCCCATGAAATGACTGATATCAAAGCATTCCATTCGAGCAATATGTTTGATCCCTAAAAATTCACAAAGCGCGACATAACGCTGTTTGATTGTTGAACTTTGTAGTAACTTATTTTTTACTTCTTTTTGCGCATTTTCAATCGCAATATTAAGTAGTTTTAAATTATTTCCTTTTGGTTCATCAACAATTTTGACCTGATAATTTGCGATAAGCGATAAACTATCTTCCATTGATTTTTTGTCTGATAGTGAATAATTTAATAAAATCTTTTTAGGGATATTACGATTTGCATTGCCTTGTAAATAAAACTGGCCTAAGAATGTTTCAATCACTTCTTCAAGCTCTGCATTGGCAGGAATTTTGGGGTAATATGCCCTATGGCCAAAAGTTTGTCCATTGCGAATAAATAAGACATATACGCAAGCAATACCCGCTTGATAATGAAAGCCAATTGTATCTAAATTATCATTATTGCTATAGATTGCTTGTTCTTCTTTAATTTTACTAATAGCATGTAGCTGATCACGTAATTTAGCCGCTTTTTCAAACTCAAGCGCCTCACTTGCTTTTAACATATCGTCAGTTATTTTAGTGACAACTTGGTCTGATTGGTTTTGTAAAAAGAGCCGAACATAATTAACTTGCTCATTGTATTCCTCGTCAGAAACTAGTCCTGCAACACAAGGCCCAAGGCAACGTTTTATTTGATATTGTAAACAAGGCCGGCTACGATTAGCATAAGTGGCATTAGCACATTGCCGTATTGGGAATGTTTTTTGCATTAATGCTAAAATTTGTTTAACGGCGTAGGAGCTCGGATAAGGACCAAAAAACTCATCTTGTTTACGATTAATCGAGCCTCGGTAGAGTGATAATTGTGGGTGCCTTTCTTTACTTATTTTGATAAATGGATAACTTTTATCATCTTTTAGCAGCACATTATAACGTGGTTGATATTTTTTTATGTAAGTCTGTTCAAGTAATAGCGCTTCAGTTTCGGTATTGGTCAACGTGAATTCAACATGATCAATATGGCTAACTAATAGATCTGTTTTTAAGGTTTTTACGCTACTATTAAAATAACTTTTTAAGCGGTTATTTAAATCTTTGGCTTTACCAACATAGATAATAATATTTTTATCATTAAACATTTGGTAAATCCCCGGTTTATGGGGGACTGTTTTTAAAAATGATACAGAATCAAAGCGCTCTTGTTTCATAAACAGCAATCACAATATTAATAAACATTAATGTGTAGTGCTCTCAAATGCAAGAGCACGTTTCTCAATTAATCTCATCATGATGCTTAATAAACCATTTATCAAGAGATAAATACAACCAGTCGCAATAAATATGGAAAATTCATAGTAAGTACCATAGAGGAATTGGTTATACCCCATGATATCCATTAACGTAATTGTTGACGTTAATGCGGTGCCCTTAACGACAAAAATAATTTCATTTGAATAAGTCGATAAGGCGCGTTTTAATGCATAAGGTAAAATAACTTTCAATGTTTGGGTTTTATTCATACCTAGCGCAACACAAGCTTGCCATTGACCTTGTGGCACCGCTTTAATTGCACCTGCAAATATTTGAGTTGTGTAAGCGGCGCTATTTAAGGTTAATGCTAAATACGCGCAAAACCATGGCTGCGATATGACGCGCCATAAGCTTGGTAGATTTTGACTGATAAACGTAAATTGCGCCGGGCCATAATAGATTAGAAAGAGCTGGACTAATAATGGTGTACCAGTAAATACAATAAGGTAGGTTTTAATCGGTTTTACGATATACCACTTGCTTGTTGTCGTTATCAATACAGAAAGTATGATAGCAATCAAACATGCAGTGATAATACCTGCAAAACTTAATGATAGCGTTACTGGCAATCCTTTAATCAGGATTGAAAAATAGTCGAAAAATTTATCTGACATCACATATACTCCTTATTTCTCTGTCACTGTTGAAGTCGTTTCAAAATAAAGAGCTTTAGTTTCAAGCTTCTGTAGTAATTTTTGGCTAATTAACGATATGACTAAATAAATTCCAGCGGCAATTAAATACCAAGTAAAAGGGTTATGAGTACTTGCGATAATACTGCGTGTTTGCATCATGATATCATTTATCGTAATGAGTGAAACTAATGCAGTATCTTTCAATAAAACTAACCATTGATTACCAAGCCCTGGCAGCGCATGCCGCCAAATTTGTGGCATAATGATGCGAAATAAAGTTCGAGGTTTGCTGATCCCTAATACTTCAGCCGCTTGCTTTTGACCAACAGGGATCGCTTTAAAGGCGCCGCGTAACGTCTGTGATGCATAAGCTGCATAAAGTAATGATAAAGCGATGATCCCACATAAAATAGGGCTTACATCAAAACTGGTGATTTCTAAGTGAAAATTTAATTCGGTAAAGCCTAATGGAATAGATAAATCAACGCCGCCAGCTAACACATTATCGGCTAAAAAGATCAGTAAAAAAGGAATACCATTATAAATGGCGATAACAACTAAGATCTCTGGCAGTGAGCGAACAATGGTGACAATTATTGATATTAACCATGCGATAGGTTTTAATCGGCAAGATTCAAGTATAGTAAATAAAAATGCAAGGAGTAAACCGAACACGAGTGAAGTGAACGCAATAAATAGCGTCGTTTTTGTTGCATCTAATAGCGGTACAAAATAATTTAGCCAATCAAACATAATTAAAATTTATCTATTTATATCATTCATTAAAAAGAAAATAGCCGCTAGTATGCGGCATATCAAAGTTAGTTAATGGCACTTTGTTATTTTTTTTCAAACCATTTTTTGTAGATAGTATCATAGCTACCATCTGCTTTTATTGTTGCTAAGGCTTGATTAAGTTGACTTAGCAGTTCGCTATTACCTTTACGAACCGCAATGGCAAGTCCTGAACCAAAAAAATCAGGGTCGGTTACTTTCTCATCAAGCTGGGTTAAGGTTGGATTATTATTTAACCAATCATCCGCAACAGCTGAATCACTTAAGGTTGCATCAATCCTTCCTGCTTTTAGATCTAAAATAGCGTACTCATAACTATCATAGCTAACCACTTCAATTTCAGGGTGTTTTTGCATTAAGTATTTTTGATGTGTAGTACCATTTTGAATACCAACGCGTTTACCTTTAAGCTCATCAATCGTTTTAAAACTATCTTTATTAACCGTGAAAGTTGCGGCATTATCAGTATAATAAAAATCAGTAAAATCAATTTGTTCACTTCGCGCAGGGGTAACATCAATGCCAGATATTGCGGCATCAATTCGACGCGTTTTTAAACTTGGAATTAAACTATCAAAGGATTGATTTGTAAATTTACAGGTATATTGTAATTCTTCGCAAATTTTATTAGCAATATCGATATCAAAGCCAACTAGCTGATTATTTTCATCATAAAACTCGTAAGGTGCATAAGTTGCTTCTAAACCAAAGTTAATATTTTTAGCTGAAGCACCAAATACTGCGCTAGCGAGCGCTGCAATGAGTAAAATTTTCTTCATAAATTCACCTTTATTTTAATTTTATTAATGAGATAAATACATTTGAAATTGTTTGGAAATAGGGTGAATAAAACAGGATTTATCACCTTGTTCAACTATCTTTCCTTTTTCCATATAAATGACTTGAGATGCAATTTTTTTAGCAAAATCAACTTCATGAGTCACAATAATTTGGGTAATGCCTGTTTCTGACAACTCTTTTATAATTTCAGCAACTTGTGAGGTTATTTCAGGATCTAATGCCGCAGTCGGTTCATCAAATAACAAAATCTTAGGCTCCATCATCAATGCCCGTGCAATTGCAACGCGTTGTTGTTGACCGCCCGATAAATGAAGCGGGTAGCGATTACTCATGCTATCAAGTTGTAACCTAGATAAAATTTTATGCGCTTTATCGATGGCTTCTGCCTTTGGTGCACCCAACACTTGACAAGGGGCTTCAATCAAATTGTCTAAAACCGTAAGGTGTGGCCATAAATTATAGTTTTGAAAAACCATTCCCACATTTGTGCGTAATTTTTTGACCATTAGTTCAGCTGGTTTTTGCGTAAATTGAAAATCAAGATCAGCGATAGTCATAGAGCCAGAGGTTGGCACTTCAAGTAGATTAAAGACTTTTAATAAAGAGCTTTTACCCGCACCGCTAGGGCCGAGTAATACAATTGTTTCACCTAATGGGTAGCTAAATGAGATATCGCATAAAGCCTGATGTGAACCATAAAAACAGTTAATATGGTTTAATTCAATGTTCATAAATTATTTAAGATAATATTTAAATTAAAACTGATTAAATATTATATTTTTTTGCATAAAGATGCAATCTAAATTATTAGATTATTGAGCGGGCGAGGTAATATTTTCATCGAGTTTAGGTAAATCATCCGTTTCACGAACAATTGGTAACATTGGGCCTAAAAATTTTGGCTCTTTATTAAGAATATAAATATCAATAAATGCACTCATTCTAGCAAGCATTTCACGAATTCTAATCATTTTGATATTATTGGGTGTAGGTACGGCAAAGCACTTGGCATCGATTCCTTGAGATTGTGCAATAAACAGTGCTCGCTCGCAATGAAACTCTTGAGTAACAATTGTAAAATTATTTGCGTCAAATACTTTATTAGCCCGAATAATTGAGTCTAATGTTCTAAAACCAGCATAATCAAGTACGATAGCCGAGCTTGGAATGCCCGCTTTAATTAGATCTCGTCTCATCATTATTGGTTCATTATAGCTCATAAGCGCATTATCGCCGCTAAGTAATAAGTAATCGACTTTACCTAATTGATAAAGCTCAATTGCCCCATTGATGCGATTTTTATAAAAAACATTAATTCCACCGCCTTTGATATATTTTGACGTCCCTAAAACCACGCCAACCGAACTTGGTGGAATATCATTATAGTTATGGTAAATATAAGGCTCTGTTTTAAGGCTAATCCAACAATCCAATGAAAATATTGTGATTGTTGTAACAACCATTAAATAGAGAATATATTTAAGTATTTTTTTAAACATTAATTTACCTCTATAACCAATTATGTAGTGTTACAAGGATTGGGAATAGAAACGGGGCGGCTAATGATGTCATAATACCACATAAAACTAATGCTAAAGAGCTATAAGCGCCTTCATGATAATTTACTTCAATAGATCTTGCTGTGCCAACGGCGTGAGATACACTGCCAATAGCAAGTCCTCTTGCTGCAACGGTATTGATCTTAAATAAATTTAGCAATTGATGACCGAAAATAGCACCGAGTATGCCGACAACAATAACCGTTAATGCGGTAATTGATGGAACGCCACCTTGATTTTCTGAAACGGTTACGGCGATGGCTGTTGTTACTGATTTTGGTAAAATCGATGCCGCTACTTCAGGATCTGCTCCAAGCCAAAAGGCAATACATACCCCAGATATCATTGATGATAATGAGGCGATAAAAGTGATAAAAATAATCGATTTCCAGCGGGATTTTATTTGAGGGATCATTTCATATAAAGGATAAGCAAGAGCGACAACTGAGTAAGGCAGTAAATCATTAATCCAGCGGACATGATAAAAATATTCGCTGTAAGACGTACCCGTTAACAGTAAAATCGGAATAAGTATGATTGTCGATACGACTAAAGGATTAAATAACGTGCTTTTTATTTTAATGGCTAAGTGGCGCGTTAAGAAAAATATGATGATGGTTAAAGGTAGCATCCAAATCATTATTTTTGCTCCTGATTGACATCGGCAGGATCATTTATTGGGGGTAAAGAGCGTGAGTGTAGATGCTGAGTTAGCCAGCCAATAAAGAGCATAACGATAAATGTGCTGGCAATACTTGCAACTAAAATCGGTACCCAGCTTTCAATTAAATAAATATAGTTGTCCATAATTCCCATCGCAGCAGGAATAAATAAGATTGTCATATAACGCATGAACAAGTTGCAGCCATTACGGATCCATCTAGATGGAATTAGTTGAAATACCAACATAAAAAACAAAATCAATAAACCAAGAATACTTCCTGGGATTGTAATTGGTAAAAGTGTTGAAATAAAATTACCAACCCATAGGCAAATAAATAAAATAAGAAAACTGCGCCCATAATTAAATGTAGTATAGTAAAGGGAATATACGCGATGACGCATTGTTGCATGACGAGCTAAAAAATGTTTCATGGTTAGTGGCTATTATGTTATCAAGAAGCAATCTTTATTGACATTATCATACGCGTTTATCTGCTTTTTGACAAAATGAATGTAATAAATAATTATTTTTTATCATCACATTATTAGATATTTTTATTTATTTGTAAGTAGAGACTGCAATAAAACCATTTATGCAATATAGTATATAACCAAAATTGGACAATAAATTATAATCCAAGATTAACAAAAGGCTGTATTTTATATGAAAAAAAATTTATTTATGGTGCTTGGCTTTTTATCCTTTTTTTTAGGAACCATAGGTATTTTTTTGCCATTATTGCCAACAGTGCCATTTTATTTGTTAACCGCTTACCTTTGGATGAATAGTTCAGATAAATTACATCGATATCTGGTTAATTCTAAATATTATCAAAAATACGTTCAGCAAACATTAATTGAAAAGAACGTAACCCCTAAAAAATTATTCAAAATGTTATTAGCGGTATTTATTGTATTAATGATCCCTTTTATTTTGTTTAACTCTTTACATGTACGAATCATATTAGCAATTGTATTTATTGCTCATATTATCGGTGGCTATTTATACTTTATCCGTAAACCTCGTTAGGTTTATAACAATCATTTAATCATTGAATTTTCACTATAATGATACCTTACAACAAAAAAATAACGAAAAAGCACTAATATGACTTATTAATAGTGCTAATAATATAAAAAGTAATTCGTGATTTTGACAATTAGTGATATTGGGTAATGTTAAATTGAGTATAATATTAATTCGCGTATAATTGCCTGTTATTTTGTAATATTGATAATTCATGTCTATGATTCACTTAACTGATAAAAACTCTCCTCTACATGAAAAATTAGAAATTGGCCTATTATTAGCGGTAGTTGGCGGTTTTTTAGATGCTTATTCATTTTTATGTTATGGCGGGGTATTTGCTAACGCTCAGACGGGTAATATGGTATTACTGGGCGTAAGTCTTATTAACGCCGATTATATTAACTTTTTTCATTATTTAATCCCCATTATTGCTTTCTCTTTTGGTATTTTAATGACGGAATATTTATTGAAATATCTGTCAGGTAGTTTTTATATTTGGGTACTTATTACTGAAATTATCATTTTATTTATTATTGCATTTTTACCCGATAATACGCCACAAGTTGTTGTGACTGCTGCAATTTCATTTATGTGTTCAATTCAAATTGGTAGCTTTCGTAAAATATGTGGAGCGCCTTATACTAGTACTATGTGTACTGGTAATCTTCGCTCGGCAATGGGATCACTCTTCCTCGCTATTTCAAACAAAGATAGTCACTCTTTAATACAAGGTTTACGTTACTTATCGATTATTTTATTTTTCTGTATTGGCGCGGCTATTGGTGCCATCTGTGTTAATTGGTGGGGAAAAATATCAGTATTACTTTGCTGTTTGTTATTTTCTATATTATTACTACTTATTATTCGAGATCTGATTTACATCAAACGTAAACAGCAACAATTAAGTGATGCTATTAATAAATAGAGACTAAAATATGTTAATCATTTAATATAGATAATATTTTTTGTTAGCGTGAGAAAAAAGATGTTAAAAATATTTATGGATTGGTATCGTCAGCGATTTAGTGATCCTAATGTCGCCTCATTAATTATCGTCATTGTTTCTCTTTTTATCGTTATCTACTTTTTTAATCAAATTTTATTACCGGTAATTGTATCTGTCGTTCTCTCTTATTTACTTGATACACCTGTTAAGTATTTAAATAGAAAAGGGCTGCCAAGAACGTTATCGGTTATTATCGTACTCTTACTCTTTATTTCAATCGTATTACTTAGTGTGATGATTTTACTACCATTAATTTGGCAACAAGGTGTCAGTTTAGTTCGAAATATTCCTTCCATGTTGACATTTTTAAATCAGTTTTTAACAACGTTACCACAAAAATTCCCTGAACTTATTGATGTTGGATTATTTGATTCATTAATTCAAAGCATTAAAGATAAAGTCGTTCAATCTGGCAATTCTTTATTGCAGTTTTCAATTGTTTCTATCTTTAGCTTACTTTCGGTTATTATTAATGCAGTATTAGTTCCGATTATGATGTTCTTTTTACTAAAAGATAAAGAAAAAATTTGGAATTATTGTTCTAAGATTTTACCTAAAAATAGAACGATTATTAATAAAGTTGCCAGCGAAATGGATAAACAAATTGGTAATTATATTGTAGGTAGTGTGCTACACATCATTATCTTATTTATTTTTTCCTATGTTGCATTTTGGTTTTTAGGCTTAGATTATGCTTTATTATTAGCGTTTATTGTTGGCGTATCGGTGATTATTCCTTATGTGGGTATTATTATTTCAACCATTCCAGTGATTTTAGTTGCTCTATTTCAGTGGGGATTAAGTACAGAGTTTGCTATTCTTATTGCCGTTTATATTGTGATACAAATGCTTGATGGTAATGTAACCGTGCCTTTGTTATATTCAGAAAAACTCAATCTTCATCCTATTGTGATAATTATTGCGGTACTGATATTTGGTGGATTATGGGGATTTTGGGGAATATTTTTTGCCATTCCGCTTGCAACGTTAGTCAAAGCAATTATCAACGCATGGCCTAAAAGTGTACAACAAAGTTAATGTCGCGTATTAATAGCGAGTTATATTTATAAAAAAAGAGCTAGTTAGCTCTTTTTTTGATTTTATCGATTTATTTATTGATGATCTTTTAAGTAATTCAATACTATTTCATGATGATTACTGGTTTTAAAATCATCGAAAATATGCTCGATTTTACCGTCTTTACCAACTAAAAAACTTATGCGATGAATACCATCATAGGTTTTACCCATAAATTCTTTTTCACCCCATATACCAAATTTTTCGGCAATTTCATGATTTTCATCAGAAAGTAGTGTGAAATTAAGTAATTCTTTTTCAGAAAAACGTGATAGTTTTTCTGTTTTATCGGTACTAATACCAATAATTGCAACATTATATTTTTTGAAATCATCTAAATGATCGCGTAAGTTACATGCTTGCACTGTACAACCTGGTGTCATTGCTTTTGGATAAAAATAGATCAAAACACGTTGGTTGTTAAAATCAGTAAAGCTAACTTCTTCACCATCTTGGTCAGGCAGTGTAAATTGTGGAACTTTTTCGCCTACTTGAAGTGGGGTAATCATATTAATTATCACCTATTATAATTATTGAGTTATTTAAGTGTTTTAAAAAAACGATTTGCAGCATCGATGGTATGATTAATCTCCCGATCGCCATGCGCAAGTGACATAAATCCGGCTTCAAAAGCAGATGGTGCAAAGTAGACGCCTTCAGTCAGCATATGATGATAGAATTTATTGAATAATTCAACATTACTTTGCATTACATCAGCGTAACTGCTGACTTCTTCTACAGTTGTAAAAAATAAACCAAACATTGCGCCAACATGATTAATAACTAATGGTACATTATTTTGTTTAGCAACATATAAAAGTCCATCGGCAAGTTGGCTTGTTAAACTATCTAATTGTTGATAGATCCCAACATCATTTAATAAATTTAGCGCAGTATAGCCAGCAGTCATTGCGATAGGGTTGCCCGATAGCGTTCCTGCTTGATAAATCGGCCCAATAGGCGCTAATTGCTGCATAATATCAGCTCGTCCACCAAATGCACCAACAGGCATTCCTCCACCGATAACTTTACCTAAGCAGGTTAAATCAGGTGTGATATTGTAATAATCTTGTGCGCCACCAAGTGCTACTCGAAACCCAGTCATGACTTCATCAATAATCAGTAGTGCTCCGTATTTATCACATAAATTTCGTAGCCCTTGTAAAAACTCAGGTTTAGCTGGAACGCAGTTCATGTTACCGGCTACTGGTTCAACAATAATTGCTGCAATTTGATCGGGATATTGTTCAAAGCTTTTTTTCACCGATTCAAGATCATTATAATCACACACTAGCGTATGTTTAACAAAATCAGCAGGAACACCAGGCGATGTTGGGTGCCCGAAAGTTAGTGCGCCAGATCCTGCTTTTACTAATAAGTAATCAGCGTGACCATGGTAACAACCCTCAAATTTAATAATTTTATCGCGGCCAGTAAATCCTCTTGCAACGCGAATAGCGCTCATTGTCGCTTCGGTGCCCGAGTTAACCATACGGATCATTTCAATTGATGGCATGATGCTTGTAACCAAATTGGCTAATTTTACTTCCATTTCAGTTGGTGCGCCGTAGCTAAGTCCTTTATGGACAGCATGACAAACTGCACTCGCAATTTCAGGATGATTATGACCTAATATCATCGGTCCCCATGAACCGACATAATCAACATAGGCTTTATTATCAACATCATAAATATAAGCACCATCAGCTTTTTCAATAAATAGCGGCGTTCCACCAACACTATTAAATGCTCTTACCGGCGAGTTAACACCGCCAGGCATGACTTGATTTGCTTGTTCATAAAGGGATTGTGATTTATTCATTGTTGATTCTCATTACCTAATTAGAATGTGTATTTATTCATAAATTGAATGAAAATTCAAGCTCCCAAATAAGCAATTTTACTGATTGGTTTTATTTGTAATTTGATATTTAGTCCTGATATTAATTGTAATATAATAAATCATTATTAATATTTTCTGATTTTGTGAATTTTTTTCTTTGCAAATAAGAGTAGGAGAAAGCAATGAGTGATACATTACCATTAGTGTTTACTGATGCTGCAGCGAATAAAGTTAAATCATTAGTTGAAGAAGAAGAAAACCCGAACTTAAGATTACGCGTATATATTACCGGCGGTGGATGCAGCGGTTTTCAATACGGTTTTACGTTTGATGAAAAAATGAATGACGATGATTTAACCATCGAAAAAAATGGGGTTGCCTTAGTTGTTGATCCAATGAGCCTTCAATATCTTGTTGGTGGTACGATTGATTATGTTGAAGGATTACAAGGCTCACGTTTTGTCGTTGATAATCCAAATGCAACAACAACGTGTGGCTGCGGTTCATCATTTAGTATCTAACGCTTTTATCTCCTGCAATTTGTTGCAGGAGAATCTCTTTTTAAGCTGTAATTGCTTTTCCTAGTATCACTAAGTCTCGCTTAATATCATCAAGCTCTGCGATATTTGGTAGATGGCCATATTTGCTATAACCTAATTTTTCAAATAACGAGATGCTAGGCTGATTATGCGCAAAAATAAAACTAAGTATGGTTTCAATCTTATTTTTTCGGGCAAATTGTTCTACTGCCATAACTGCTTGTTGACCTATTTTTTTGCCACGAAACGCTTGATGAATATATAAGCTTAATTCAACCGTCTTAGCGTATGCTGGCCTACCATAAAACGTTGATAAACTTATCCAGCCACATGGCTGATTGTTATATTTAATTAACCACAATGGCCTTGTTTGGGCATTATGTGCATTAAACCATTCTAATCGGTCATTAACGGTTATTGGTGATGTATCTGCTGTTACCATTCGACTGGCAATCGTTTGATTATAAACTTCAACAATAAAAGGTAAGTCAGTTAATTGTGCATCAGCAAATATTATTTCATCAGCGATATTATTCATATTAAATTGATATTGTTTACGAGTGATATTTAATATTATGCAGTCAATTTGCCTCGTTGTGAATAACTAAAAAGCGTTCTAAAGTAAAAAGATCCGCGTGATAATTTCTTGTATAAAAAAACATCAAAAAATAATTTATTTGTGTATACTGTACGTTATTTTAACCGTTACTGCGACTTAAGCATAATGTCACAACAAATCGAAATTTTCACTATACCAAGTCCGTGTAAAAGAGTCTGCGAAACGGATAAGCAAGGTTATTGTTTAACTTGTTTTCGTTCTCGTGATGAACGCTTTAGTTGGTTAAAATTCTCTGATGAGCAAAAGCAAAATATATTACGACTTTGCCGGCAACGGGCGTTAAGGAAAAGATATTTTGAGTATCAACAGCAACAAAAAGCGGTATTGCAACAAACTAACGATAGTGAGCAGCTTGATTTACTTTAATGCTGATTAAACCAGCATTAAATAATAAGACTAGGCTTTTTTTACGAAACAGGCTTTTAGCATTATTTTCATGCCATCAACTTTACAATCTATTTCATGATCACCTTCAACTAAGCGGATCCCTTTAGCTTTAGCCCCTTTTTTTATTACGGTAGATGAGCCTTTTAATTTTAGATCTTTAATTAAGATAATATCGTCACCATCAGCTAATAAATTACCGTTGCTATCTTTCACTTGTAATTCGTCTTCAGTTGAGGTTGCTGCTTGTTCATCCCATTCATGAGCACACTCAGGACAAATATAGAGTGTACCATCATGGTAAGTATGTTCTGATTGGCAAATAGGGCAATTTGGGATTGAGTTCATGTATTAAGCGTTCCTTGATTATGATAATTTTCCAAACTATAGCAAAAAATCGAGATTAAGTCATGTGATCAACAAATGAAGATCATATTGAAAATTTTTTTTACGAGTAGTAGCATTTAAATGCTCGCTTACTTTTATTTGGAATAAACATGAAAATGTGCATTGCCTGTGGTATGCCGATGACCCAAATTGGTGATTATCCTCTATATGATATATCTAAAAACTATTGTAAATATTGTGCTCATACTGATGGTACGATGAAACTTTTCGATGAAAAATTAGCAGAATTAACCGCGCATTATATAAAAATTCATCGCATGGATGATATTATTGCTAAACAAACAGCCTATGTTATTTTAAAAAAACTTCCTGCTTGGAAGCGTAAATAACATAAGAGGGCATTCATTGTTGAGCGATATAGTCTATAAATAAAGGCGATATAAGATGAAATATTGATTGGCTGCTAAAAATCATCTATCCTAGCGGCCATCTTAACTTTATCTAATGTTGAAATGAAAAAAATACTATTAATTGTTACTTTTGCATGCATTTTTATCTTTCCATCACATGCTACAGAGCAGCATGATTCTAGCGCCTTAGCTAGCATGTTTCAAAGTGAAAGTAGCCAATCAAACACCGAAATTCAATCACAACAACAGAGCTCACAAGCAGAAAACGAAAAAAGTAGCGGCGGATCTTCTTTCATCATTATTGTGATTATAGTCTTGGGCGTTTTTTACTTTCGCTACCGTAAAAAACGTAAACTAATTACAAAAGGATTTTATAAACAAGCTAATTTTTACTGTGATAAAGCATTCATTAATGATTTATTAAAAACGGCGATTGCCGTTGATGAAAGAGGTCAGCGCCTTTGTTTTTTCAAAAACAATGGAAAATACAATACGGCTTATCAAGTTGTTGAGTCGATGGATATTATTTCAGTTCAACTACTTGAAGATGATAATGTTATTGCTGAAACATTAAGAACGTATGACAACAGTGGGCCACTAATTGGCGGACCATTATTTGATGATATAGCAAGATCTATTGATAAAATTTCAGCAAATAGCAAAGTACAAAAAATCTTACTGCGAGTATTGGTAAATAGTTCATATAATGGTTGTTGTGAAGTTTTAATCAGTGGCAAAAAGGTTAATAAAAACAGTAAAAAATACAGAAAGATCATGAATGATGCAATTGATTGGTACAATATTGTGGCTATGTTGATGCAGCGTTTTAATGATAGTCATTACTATCAAATGCCTGAGTCAAATATCAATACAAACAAATATACAAATACATATGCAAACAGAAATACTAATGGCATAACATCGATTGCCGATGAACTGCAAAAGCTATACGAATTAAAAGAAAAAGGTATTTTAACGGAGCAAGAATTTGAGACTCAAAAAAGAAAAATACTTAATTAATTGATATCGATGAAAGCAATAATGCTACTGTAAAAAGTAGCTTTTTCGGACTGGATTTTATTGCATATTATTTAAAATAATTTATACTGTTTTTTTGTACAGCTTATTTTAAGGTTACTATGCTTCGAGTTGATATTTTATTGTCTAAAGACGATAACGTTCCCCCCAAAATTATTGATGCACTGCAAATTGAGTTAGAAAAACAAATTGTTTCTCTTCATTCTGATGCAATCGTTCGAGTGCGGGTGAGTTCAAGTAAAAATATAGATGTTTCGGGATGCACTAAAGAGGAAAAGCAAACGGTGCTGGCAATAATAGAAAATGTATTTACCTCTGAAGATTGGTTACCCGAATAAATATTTCACGGTTATTGCATGGTAAAAGAAAAACAAGGTTGAGTACTTATTAGCTTTAAAAATAAGTAAACAACGGTATCGATTAAAATAGCCTAATAACTTGCTTATTTAGTTAGTCTTATCAAGACTAAATTAAATTTTAACGTTAGCAATATCATTTATTCTTGTTGTATAAGAAGGGGATAATTGATCTTGTTTCATATGCCACTTTCCTTGCGTTCCTTGTGATGCAAAAAATAATGGACTGTATCTCGATTTATTAATCGTATCGATAACTTTCATTAATTTCTCATTTCGCTCTTTAGAGTGATAATCAGAAAATAAATGATACTGGTTTATCTCGATATCACAAAAATCATTAAGAATAACCCCCGCCTTTTGGTAGTGCTTATTATCTGCCCATATTCTTTTTAAAATCTTTTCTGATGTTTGTAATAACTGACGAGTATCATTGGTAGCAATTATTTTTTCTGACGAATAGTTAGAATAATACTGCTGTTGAGCAAATGGGCTAGTTTTAATAAAGACCGTTATATTTTTACAATATTGATTATCTTCTCGTAATTTTTCAGCTGCTCGCGCAGTATAATTGCATATGGCCTCACGCATAATATTATATTCAGTAACTTTCAGCCCAAAAGAGCGTGAGCAGATAATTTGTTTACGAGGCGGCGCAACATCTTCAAGCATTAAACATGATTCACCATTCAACTCTCTTATTGTTCTTTCTAGCACAATATTAAACTTTTGACGTGCTTCGTATGGTGATAGATTTGATAGATCTAAGGCGGTCTGAATATTTAGTTCATTTAACCGTTTTGATAATTTGCAGCCAATCCCCCAAACCTCGTTTACTGGGGTTATCGACATCAGTTTTTTTTGTCGCTTTTTATCTGACAAGTCAACCACGCCGCCGGTTTTTGCCCATGTCTTTGCTGCGTAATTTGCTAATTTAGCGAGTGTTTTAGTTTGGGCAATGCCAACACCAACAGTTAGGTGAGTATATTGATTAACTGTTTTTCTAATTGTTTGCCCAAGTGTATAAAATGAGCTGATATGATCTAATCCCGAAATATCACAAAATGCTTCATCAATACTGTAGATTTCAAGATAAGGAACAAGTGATTCAATTGTATCCATTACTCTATTTGACATGTCTGCATAAAGAGCATAATTGCTACTAAAGACATGGACATTATTTTGCTTAATAAATTTATCACTAAGTTGAAAATAGGGATGACCCATTTTTATACCGAGTTTTTTAGCTTCTTGCGACCGAGCAATCACACATCCGTCATTATTGCTTAATACAATGACCGGTAAGTTTTTCAAATCTGGGCGAAATACCTTTTCACAACTTGCATAAAACGAATTAACATCTACATGAGCAAACATATTAAGCCTTATGTATTATATAGGTCACGACGCCAAAAATTTCGAGATCATCACCATTATCAATTTCAATAGGTTTAAAGTTATCATTCATAGGACTAAGCATTATTTTAGGTTTCAGACAAAGTTTTTTAACTGTAAAATCGCCAGCGATACAAGCAATAACAATATCGCCATGGCATGGTATTTTAGCCGAATCAACAACAAGTAAATCGCCATCGCTGATGTGCCCATCAACCATTGATTCACCTGATGCTTTTAATAAATAAGTTGCAGAGGGATGTTTTATCATTAATTCATTCAAATCTATACGCTTTTCAATAAAATCTTGTGCAGGACTTGGAAAACCAGCGGCAACAGATTCGCCAAAAAAAGGCAAAGTAATCGCTTCATAAGTTGAATTACTAATAATCGGAATAAAGGCTAACGAATTTAATTTCTTTGTACTGTTCATTTATACAGTATATTGTTTTTTTTAGGTTAAATAAATACCTAAACCAGGTAGTTTTATGAGCATTATGAAAATTAATAATGTATGAGAAAATTTTATATTATTGAAAATAATCAAAAGTGTAGTAAACCATTAGGAGGGATTACCGATCAAACATAAACTAAGGCGACATAAGTCGCCATCTTTACTCTTCAATAAATGGCTCATATTTAAATTCGATATTAATTTTAGCATTTTCGATATCAACAGTTACAATACAACCTACCCAAATAGGATTGCCGTTTGTAAGATTATTATCAATAGTATATTTTTTCAATTCTAGCATTGCAGAAAACAGATCATCTCGAGCTTGTGAAATAGGTCTATAGCTCTCACTTTTATCAAAAAAATCCGTAGAGTTAAAGGTATAAGTACCAACATCATTGCTCTCAGATATTTCAATTTTTGCAATAATTTTTTTACTATCATTTGGTGAACTATTAATTAAAATACCACCAATTTTATTGTAAATATCATTTTTCATTATTTTGTTCCTTGTGGCAAATTATAAAAATCTTTATATATAGTATCTTTTCCATCAATAGAATAAGCAACTTCAAATTTATATGGACGAATATCATTACCTTTGTAAAGCGGTTCGATCGTAGTTTTAACTGTTTTCCCCTCTTGTAATGCTTTAGCCCATGTATTTTCCATCTGTTTCCACGCACCGCGATTAAGATTAGCGTTCATTGGTATCATGTTAATTTTTTCACCTGAGCCATTTAGTATTGACGCGATTAGATGACCACCTTCGTCGCCATCAATACCTTGCTTACCTGCCTTTAATTGCTGATAAGTGTTTCTATCTAGTGTATCAAGTTTAAGTTCGGCTTCAACCTGTTTTAATCGTCCTATGTCGTCAGTGTGATATATTTTATTGCCATCGACTTTATATATTTTATTTGGTTCTGGATTGTTTAGGGTTTTATTCCACTTTCCTTTACTGCCAGATTCGGTTTCGATGGTGACAACTTCAAGCTTATAATGAACTTGAGTTTTAACATCGGTTACCATTCGCTTAATTCTAGCATATTTTAATGCACGTAATGAATGAGAGAAAGGCTCAATTAATGCGCCAATCATTGCGCCTTCTAATGCGTTTTTCAACCGTCCCTCTGCGGCGCTATCGTCAGGGCTGGCCTTTAAATATTCGGTAACAGGATTTTTTAACTCATCGAATGATTCAACAAGGTTTGATAGTCTCTCTTCATGTGGTGCAAAGACAGCAAAATCAGCAACACCACCCGCAATCATACCTCGAGTTAGCGTCCCCATTTTTTTTAGCGGCTTGATAATTTTAAGTGCTCTTGAGGTAGGAAGAAAACCCACTAAAAACTGACTAACACCATGAGCAAGCGCACCAGCTACCGTTTCGGCTTCGGGCACTTTCCCAAACTGGATAGGATTGGGTGGACTTTCGCCTTCAGGTGCTTTTTCAAATTTGGCAGAGCTGAATTGTCCGTCGTTAAAATCGACTTTAATCGCCTGACTAAATGGTGAAATATCCCAAAGTAAATCCGTTACCGACTGCCCAGCATCAACAATACCACCCCATATTTGCAGGGGCACATCATAGTACCAAGGGCGATACTCTTGCTTTTTATCAAACACAATATCCACATATTGCGCGTTAACAGGTAAATCAACATACGCATAGCCGTTACTATCTAACGTGCCTTGCTTAACAATTTCCCGACTACCGTTATTAAATAAGGTAAACGGTTGATTCGGTAAATCTTTAACAGTGATTTCAATCCAGTTATCTTCTGTACCATACCTTGCAAGTTCACAGGCTTTTACTTCTTCTGGGGTTAATCTACGGGCGATTTTATTACTAGGCAGCTTTAGAAAGTTATTTTCTGGTGCCATCATTCCCGAACAGGGGTCAACTGGCATATCAATTAAGATAGCGCGCTGCGATGTTAGTGCGTCTTTGAGTGCCTGACTAAATTTAATATCATCTTTGTTGTAGGTATTTGTACCGTAATATAAACCAAGCTTTTCGAGAGTGGGGTAAAGGTTTTTACACTGGTCTTGATTTTTAACACAGTGTTTAACAACGTCGTCCATTTCACTACTATAGCGATAACGGACAGGTTTCAATTTAGTATAATCAACAATACTTCGAGGGACTATAGAGCTGCGAGGGAAAAGCGAATTATCATCAATCGGTTGTTGTAATTCTTGCCACTGCCTTGTGGTCATTAATAGGTAATATTTCATCACGGTTTATTATTATTGTTATTTTAAATGAACTATAACGATAATCTATTTAAAGCATTCAAGCAAGGTTTAATCACACAAAAACTTAACATGTTAAATCGCATCAATTAGCTATTTAAACACAGCTATTTCAATTGTCATTTCATCTTTATACATAACCTTACTGCTTTTTTCTGTTACATCGATAATATAGGAATCATCGCTTATAACGTCATTCTCATTGTATTGAAATCGAATATAGGTAGTTGTTTTATGTAGTTGATTGTGGTCATGTTAAGCTCATGTGTTCTATTTATGATACATGGGTTTAATTTTGATTAAATTAGTGGAATAAGTCAGTGCGAGGTAGGGTAAATAATTAAAACATAAAAATAAAATTAGTCGTGAGTTTTACCACAAGATAATAAATAAGATAAATAAAAAGTATTGCAAACTATTAGAGGGGATGGGTTTAAAATGGTACGCCCGAGTGGACTCGAACCACCGACCCCCACCATGTCAAGGTGATGCTCTAACCAACTGAGCTACGGGCGTATAAGACAGAAAGAATATTAACGTTGTTCGTTGATTCTAGCAAGTAAAAAAATTAAAAATAGCTTGTTTTTTATGCCACCAATGAGCGGTTGATTATAAAACAACCAAATTGGTGCAATTGACGGCTTTATCTTTACCTTAAAATTTATACTATTATTTAGATGCTTGTGCCAGTATTTTATCAACGGGTTGCTTTTGAATATAAATCATACGCGCGATTAATAAAATAGCCGCAAATGATAAGCCAACGATAATACCAACCCAAAAACCAGCAACGCCCATAGGGTGGGTCGTTATTAGCGTCGTAAATGATAATATATAACCTAATGGCAAGCCTATAACCCAATAGGAGATTAACGTAATATATAAAATACTTTTGGTGTCTTTATAACCACGAAGCACGTTGCTTGCGGTAACTTGCAAATAATCAGATAACTGATAGATTGCAAGTAAGATAATTAATTGCATGCATAAAATCGTAATCACACTATTATCGGTAAACCAAGCAATCAGTATCGACCTAAATAACACAAGCATAACGGCAACGGCTAGGGCGCTTATTATGGCAATGGTTAAACTGATTCTAGCGGTTTGTTTCGCTAATTCTGGCTTTTTATTCCCTAACAAATAGCCAACACGAATACTCGTTGCAACGCCTAATGAAAGAGGGATTGCAAATGTCATACTGCTGATGGTAAAAATAATTTGATGAGACGATACCGCTTCTTTACCTAACGGCGCAATCATTAAGGCAATAATAGCAAATAAGCTCACCTCGAAAAAATAAGCCAATGCAAGAGGAAGCCCAAGCACCATAATTCGTTTAATAATGCTTTGATGAAATAGCTGAGTAAAGGGGGTTTTTTTTATATCTTTTTGACTACCAGCAAATAGAGTAAAACATTTTATTAAAATAAACATTAACCAAAAGATAATCGCCGCTGTTATTCCGCAGCCAATGCCACCAAACTCAGGAAAACCTAATTTACCATAGATAAGTACATAGTTAATTGGAATATTAGCAACTAAGGCAATAAACATAATAAACATAGCAGGTTTAGTATTAGAAAGGCCTTCACATTGAAAACGATAGACCAAATAAAATAAGAAACCAGGTACGCCCCACATGATTGATCGTAAAAAATGAACTGCAACATAAACCATTTCAGGATCAATCGGATTTTCAATACTACTACGTAGGGCAATTAATTTATCTGAGTTATATAAAAATGCCATCATAAAGATGGATAAAATAGTCGCAATCACTAAGCCTTGACGAGTATGATCGGCAATTTGCTCTCGTTTAGCTGCGCCATTTAGATTTGATATAATAGGCGTAAGGACTGAGAGTAGACCTTGCCCAAACAAAATTGTAGGTAACCATATTGATGCGCCGATGGCAACGCCAGATAGTGCGGTTGCACTATAATGGCCAGCCATTATCGTATCGACAAAGGTGATCCCAGTTTGCGCAAGCTGAGCGACAATAACTGGGATTGCCAATTTAACAATGATATTAACTTCTTTACGATAGGCTTGTTTTATCATATCTGCGAGTTACTTACTTACCGTGCCCCAAAGATCATATTCATCTGAATGCTCAATTTTGACATCAACGATATCGCCAACTTTAACTGAAAACTCTTCATTTAAATAAACAACGCCATCAATTTCAGGAGCATCAGCCATACTACGGCCGATCGCGCCTTCTTCATCAACTTCATCAATTAAAATCGGTAATGTTTTTCCAACTTTATTGGCAAGCTTTTCTGTTGAAATCGCTTGTTGTAACTGCATAAATTGATGAAAACGTTCTTGTTTAACATCTTCAGGTATTTGATTTGCTAAATTATTAGCTGCCGCGCCTTCGATTGCGCTATAGGTAAAGCAGCCAACGCGATCAAGTTTAGCTTCATCTAAAAAGTTTAGTAACATATCAAAATCACGATCAGTTTCGCCGGGATAGCCAACAATGAATGTTGAACGTAGCGTAATGTCAGGGCAAATATCACGCCATTTATGAATACGCTCAAGGGTACGTTCAATAGAACCAGGCCTTTTCATTGATTTTAAAATAGTTGGGCTTGCGTGCTGCAAGGGAACATCGAGGTACGGCAGTATTTTTCCGTCAGCCATTAATGGGATCAAGTCATCAACATGTGGGTAAGGGTAAACATAGTGTAACCTAACCCATATACCTAATGATGATAGTTGTTCACTCAGAGTTTGAATATCACTTTTAACAGGCATACCGTTCCAAAAACCCGTTCGGTTTTTAATATCGATACCATAAGCAGACGTATCTTGAGCAATAACTAGCAATTCTTTTACGCCACTATCAGCAAGTCTTTTCGCTTCATCAAGCACATTACCAATTGGCCGGCTAACCATATCACCGCGTAACGAGGGAATGATACAAAATGTACATCGGTGATCACAGCCTTCCGAAATTTTCAAATAGGCATAATGCTTTGGTGTCAATTTAACACCTTGAGCAGGAATTAAGCTTGTATAAGGATCATAAGTTGGTTTTGGTGCGTACTTATTGACATGGCTTAATACTGCCTCATAGCTATGAGGGCCCGATATTTCGAGTACCTTAGGGTGAATTTTACGAATTTGATCTTCTTTTGCGCCAAGGCACCCAGTAACAATTACTTTGCCATTTTCGTTAAGTGCTTCACCAATAGCTTCAAGTGATTCTTGTACCGCGCTATCAATAAAGCCGCAGGTATTAACAATAACAAGATCTGCATTATCATAGCTAGGTACAACTTGATAGCCTTGGGTTCTAAGTTCAGTCAGTATTCTTTCTGAATCAACTAAATTTTTTGGGCAGCCAAGGCTGACAAATCCAATCGTAGGAGAAATATTAATCATAATTAAATTATAGTATAAAAGAGTAAGTTGTTAAAAATCAATTGATTACAGATGTGATTATTGTTGCGTATTTTAGCATATAAAACGGCAGTTAACTAATTATTTCACCCTGTATTTTTATGCGTTAAATTGGCAAAGTGAGTTTTAAAATTAGACTAACGATAATCGTAATTTTTTTACGCTATAATGATATGTTACAACAAAATAATAACGAACTATTAAAGCCGGTTTATAATAAAAAAAACCGGAAATTAATTTCCGGTTCTTGCAATATTGATTAAAAATTATAGGTCGTTAGCGTGCTGTTTTAAGAAGCTTGCAACGCCATCTGGGCTATCTTTCATTCCCGCTTTACCTTTAGTCCATTGTGCAGGGCAAACTTCACCGTGTTCTTCATGGAATTGGAAAGCATCAACAATACGTAACATTTCATCGATGTTACGACCGATAGGTAAATCATTTACTGTTTCGTGACGAACGATGCCAGATTTATCAATAAAGAATGAAGCACGTAAAGCAACACCAACATCAGGATGTTCAATACCGTAAGCTTGCATAATAGTATGTTTAACATCAGCAATAATAGGGAATCTTACTTCACCAATACCACCTTTGTCTTGTGGCGTTTTACGCCATGCGTTATGAACAAATTCTGAGTCCATTGACACACCAATCACTTCAACACCACGTTTTTTAAATTCTTCTAAACGGTGATCAAAAGCAATGATTTCAGATGGGCAAACAAACGTAAAGTCCATTGGCCAAAAGAAAACAACCGCATATTTACCTTTAGTAAAACTTGAAAAATTGAAATTATTAACAATTTCACCATTACCTAATACTGCAGATGAAGTAAAATCAGGTGCCTTGCGAGTAACTAATACCATGGTACGTCTCCTTAACTATTCTATATTATATTTGTACGATTTTATAAAAACATTATTATTAACGATATCTAACTTATAAATCTGAAAGATGTAGCTATTATAACGTTCAAATCAAATTATCAAACATGGTAAAAACAATTGTTTGTATAAGTTATAACTATTAAGTTTTGCTTATTGATAATTTTTTCTTTGGTTTCCCAATGTTTTTAGTATCGCGTTCCCGTACTTTTTTCTTCTTCACTTCTTGGTTTTTTTCATTTTTCTTCGTCTTAGCTTTTTCTGATATTTTTTTCTTTTTACTGACGGCTGGAGCCTTAGTTTTCGGTCTTAACTCATGAACAATACGTAGCTTTAATGGCTCTTTGATATAACGTTCAATTTTTTTCAGTAAATCATAATCATGAGCTTCAACTAATGAAATCGCTGTACCTTTTTTACCTGCTCTTGCCGTGCGGCCAATGCGATGTAGATAAACATCAGCAGTTTTTGGCATATCAAAATTAAATACATGGCTAATGTCGTCAAAATCAAGTCCTCTTGATGCAACGTCAGTTGCAACTAAAATGTTGACCGTATTATTCGCCATGCGCTTAATTGCCTCATTGCGTTTAGCTTGTACCATTTCACCCTCTAAGTAACAGGTGCGAATTTTGGCATTGTTTAACCAAGTCACTAATTCATGAACACGTTCACGCTTGCGAACAAAAATGACGCTTTTTGTTACATCGTCTTGTTTTAATAAATGAATTAATAATGCCGTTTTATGTTCAATATCATCAGCACGATAATAAAATTGTAAGATTTTTTTACGTTCTTTACGCGAAGGATCCGCTTTGATTTCAACTGGCTCTTGTAAAATTCTTTGGGCAAACTCATGGACATCATTTCCTTCTAATGTTGCCGAAAATAGAAGAGTTTGAGTTCGCCAGCGTGTTTCTGCTGAGATCGTTTCGACGTCTTGGGCAAATCCCATATCAAGCATACGATCTGCCTCGTCAAGAATAAGCATTTCAACTGCATGGCAATCAAAGTTTTCTTCTTTGATATATTGAAGTAGGCGACCCGTTGTTGCGATAACGATATCTTGATTTTTACTAAATACTTCAGCGTGATTCATATAGGCAACGCCGCCTGTAATCGTTGCAGTACTTAATGAGGTAAACTGGGTTAATAATTTAGTTTGCTCAGCAACTTGCATCGCCAGCTCTCTTGTCGGCGTTAAAATTAAAACGCGCGGAGGCCCAGGTTGGCGACGAGGAAAGTCGAGTAAATGCTGCACTGCTGGAATTAAATAGGCTAAGGTTTTACCTGTTCCCGTTGGCGCAGATCCTAAAATGTCACGATTATCAAGTGCATAAGGAATAGTTTGCGCTTGAATTGTTGTCGGCGCAGTAATGTTTTGCAAGCTAAGTGCTTTTAGAATTAGCTCATTTAAATCAAAAGATGAAAAATCATCGGTAGTCATGTTAAGTTCACAATTATAAGCAAAGTGTCAGTGTAACATATTTGTTGGATTTGTATGAGAGTAATTGATCGATTTAAAATTCAAACAGTTATCGAATTAGGTGCGCTGAATGCTTGGTGTTACTCATTATTTATTGTTTATAATCAATAAATAATGGTTATAATAATATCTATTTCGTTATATTGATAAAAATGTGATAGTGAAATAAAATATCGATGATGCATGAATTGGCTATTTTACTTTTTTGAAAACTAAAAATATTGTAAAGTGAGTTTGTTTTATGTCAAAAAAATTTAGGCTTGGTCTTGATGTTGGTTCAACCACCGCAAAATGTGTAGTGCTAGATGAGCAAGATAATTTTATCTATACTAATTATGTTCGTCATAATACTTACATTGTGCCTACCGTTATTCAATTACTTAATGAGATAAAACAACAGATCGGCAATAATGCCTTACTTTCTGTAAAAGTAACCGGATCTGCGGGAATGGGGATCTCTGAAAAAGCAGATATTGCCTTTATTCAAGAGGTTGTTGCCGCGTCAGAAGTTGTGCAACAAAAATATCCAGATGTCAGAACGCTAATAGATATTGGTGGTGAAGACAGTAAAATGATTTTTTTCTTTCCCGATAGAGCGCCCGACATTCGCATGAATGGAAGCTGCGCAGGTGGCACGGGGGCGTTTATTGATCAGATGGCAAGTTTACTTAATGTGCCCGTACAAGAGTTTGAACAGTTAGCTAAAAATCATGATCATGTGTTTCCTATCGCTTCTCGTTGTGGCGTTTTTGCTAAAACTGACGTACAAAACCTCATTAGCCGCAATGTTTCTAAAGAAAATATCGCTTACTCGGTACTCCATGCGGTTTGTATTCAATTAGTTAATACCTTAGCGCGTGGTTACGATATTATTCCCAAAGTAATGCTCATTGGTGGGCCATTTTCATTTATTCCAACGCTCAATAAAGCCGCACTTGAAACATTAAATCTAACAGAAGAACAAAGTATTAAAACTCAGCACCCAACCTTATTATCGGCTTGGGGGGCGGCAATTCATCAAATTGAACGTAGCGAAATACACATTGATGAGTTAATTACAAAGCTTAATCAGTCCAGTCAGTCTGAGAAAAGTGCATCATTTAGATTAAAACCTTTATTTAATCAGTCGTTAAGTTTTGACGATTGGAAAACCAAACGGCGCTATATTCAGATCCCTCGTATTGAGTTGTCTCAATATCAAAAAACAGATGCTTATTTGGGGATCGATAGTGGATCAACGACGACAAAAATCACATTAATTAGTGAAGATAATGCATTATTATTTACTTATTATGCGCCAAATAATGGTCATTCTATTGCAGCGTTAATAAAGGGATTAAAGGTATTAAAAGAAGAGATCGCAAATAGTGGTAAATCCATTAATATTGTTCGCACTGGCGTAACGGGTTATGGTGAAGAGTTATTAAAAGCTGCATTTGCAATTGATGATGGTTTAGTTGAAACCATGGCACATTTTGCCGCGGCAAAACATATTGAGCCAAATGTCTCGTTTATTATGGATATTGGTGGGCAAGACATGAAAGCGATTTTTGTCGCAAATGGCATTGTTAACCATATTGAACTAAATGAAGCGTGTTCATCTGGATGTGGTTCTTTTATTGAAACCTTTGCCAAATCACTTAACTCAAATACCATCGATTTTGCAAATGCCGCATGTCAATCCAGTAGTCCTTGTGATCTTGGTACGCGTTGTACTGTTTTTATGAATTCAAAGGTTAAGCAAGCGCTGCGTGAAAGTGCTTCGGTCGGTGATATTTCAGCAGGCCTTGCTTTTTCGGTGATTAAAAATGCGATCCATAAAGTCTTAAAACTGCATGATATGAGTAGGCTTGGTAAACATATTGTCGTGCAGGGCGGAACATTTAAAAACCCAGCCGTATTTAGAGCGCTAGAACAGTTAACCGGGGTGGAAATATCAAGCTCTAATATCCCTGAACTTATGGGGGCTTATGGTAGTGCATTAGTTGCTAAAAACAATTACTTAAAAGAGCGAAAATCGTCGCAGTTTATTGGGCTTGAAAACTTACATAAAGCCGAGGAAAACCGAGCTAAAGAGTCTCGCTGTAAAGGCTGTGAGAATCACTGCGATATCATGATTTATCGCTTTGCTAATGGTCAAAGGTATTATTCGGGTAATAAATGTGAACGATTTTTAAGTAATAATCCGCTTAAAGATAGTGATTCATTTAATATGTTCGATTATAAAAATGAATTATTATTTGAACGTGCTAATTATCAGCCTAATGATGCAAAACTTAATATTGGTATTCCGCGAGTATTAGGTCAATACGAGAACTTTCCATTTTGGCATACATTATTAACCGAGTGTAATTTATCAGTGACATTGTCACCTTTTTCAACAATTAATATTTACGAAAAAGGGGCAGGCACCGTGATGTCAGATAGTATTTGTTTTCCGGCAAAATTAGTTCATGGGCATATTATTGAATTGGCTGAAAAGAACGTTGATCGAATTTTTATGCCAATGGTGGTATTAGAGTCTGGCGAATTTAATAATGCCGTAAATAGCTATAACTGTCCGATAGTGAGTAGCTATTCAGAAGTGATGAATAGTGCCATTAATCCTGAGTTAAAATATGGCATACCATTTGATTATCCAGTGATTAATTTTACTGATCTTAAGTTACTCAAAAAGGGGTGCTTTGCTTATTTAAGAACACTTGGTATACCGAAGCAACAATTTGAAGCTGCATTTACAAAAGCGATTGATGAACAAGCGAGATACAAACAAGCACTCTATCAAAAAGCAACTCAAGTTATCAATGATTCGAAAGAATCAGGCCGAGATGTATTTGTTTTAGCAGGAAGGCCTTACCATGCTGATAGTTTAATTAATCATAAAACGCCTGAAATACTCAATGCACTTGGCTGTGACGTTGTCACCGAGGATTCGGTGCTTGGCACCGTTAATGCACTATCTGCAGATTTACAGATTTGCTCACAATGGAGCTATCCAAACCGGTTGTACGCAGCGGCGTCTTTCGTTGCAAATCAACCAAAGAACATTCAATTCGTTCAACTTAATTCATTTGGTTGTGGCCCTGACGCCATTGTAACTGATGAATGTAAATCAATTTTAGAAGCCGCAGGTAAAACGTGTACGATAATTCGTGTGGATGAAATTTCAGCGACAGGCTCGGTTCGATTACGATTGCGTTCTATTGTTGAATCTATTCGTATGAATAGCAAACAACCTTTAATAAAAAAACAACGCAAAAATATTGCCATATTTCGTCGTGAAGATAAAGCGCAGCGAACGATCCTTGCGCCGTTTATTTCAGAATTTTACTCACCTATTTTACCCCCCATTTTTGCGTTATCGGGCTACAAACTTGAAACCTTACCTAAACCAGATAAAAGCTCGGTAGAATGGGGATTAAAATATTGCAATAACGAAATCTGCTATCCGGCAACAATTATTGTTGGCGATATTATTAAAGCGCTGCATTCAGGTAAATATCAACGCGACAATGTCGCAATTGGTATTACTCAAACTGGCGGGCAATGCCGGGCGAGTAGTTATCTTTCATTAATAAAAAAAGCCATGATTAGTAATGGTTTTGAAGATATTCCTATCGTATCATTGAGTAATGGTAATATGGATGAGCATCAACAACCCGGTTTTAAATTGAATAGGTTAAAATCGCTTGGGCCAACTTTCTTTGCTATGTTATTTGCAGATTCACTATCAAAAATGTATTACGCGGTTGCGCCAAGGGAAGTAATAAAAGGTCAGGCGGCGCAATTACGTGACGAATATACCCAGCAGCTAAAACAACTAATTATGCTTAAATCGGGTAAGAAAGCGATATTTACATTATTAGCGCAGGCTGTAGAAAGTTTTAACCAAATTAAAACAGCAAATAAGCATTGCCCACAAATTGGTATTGTTGGTGAAATTTATGTTAAATACAATAGCTTTGGTAACCAGCACAGCGTTGATTGGCTAGTTGAGCAGGGGATTGAACCGGTTATTCCCTCGATGATGGAGTTTTTTGCGCAATGTTTTGTCAATTATGATAGTAATGTTGAAAACTATTTACTTCAAAAAAGTTTCCTTTCTTACTTAATGTTCTTTTTTGAAAAAATAGCACAAAAATATATCAATCAAACTAATAAAATAATTAGCCAGTTTAAATATTATCAACCTTTCCACGATCTTCGTGATATGGCAACGAAAGCCAAAAATATTTTAAACTTGAGTAATCAATTTGGTGAAGGTTGGTTAATTCCCGCTGGGATCATGACATTTGCAGAGCAGGGTATTGATAATGTTATTAGTTTTCAGCCATTTGGCTGCATTGCAAATCATGTAGTATCAAAAGGGGTTGAAAAACGGATGCGAGATCTTAATCCCAAGTTAAATTTACTGTATTTAGATTTTGATGATGGCGCTGGAGAGGTTAATGTATTAAATCGGTTGCACTTTATCGTTAGTTCGCTCAAATACAAACAGTTAGAAAGGATTGTTTAAATCAATTTTGCTCCTGACTTAATTTTTGCATTTTAAGCCAGGAGTAAATAAATCTTAGAATCGATAACCGATACTTACCATAGCAACCCAAGGGTTTAATTTATATCGTGCCGTAACTTTTTGTGATCCAGCGTAAGTTGTTGCATCAGTTTTTATATCAATATAGCGTGCCTGCGCATTAACTAGCCAATTGTCAGTGATTGAATAATCTAAACCAACTTGCGCAGCCCAGCCCCATGAAGAATCAAGATCAAGGCCATTATTAAATCCTGCGTCTTTAGCTTCTCCACTTAGTTTCTCATTAAAGAAGAATGTGTAATTTACACCAGCACCAATATAAGGCTGTACTTTATAATTTGAATCAAGCGGGTACCATACTAAACTTAATGTTGGTGGTAACTGTTTAACTTTACCAAGGTTAGTGCCATTATTTAGGCTAATTTTATGACTAAATGGCGTTGCAGCAAGTAATTCAACACCTAAATTATCTGTCACCATATATTGGAAGTTTAAACCCAATTGAGTATCGTGATCGGCCTTTGCTTTTAAATCTGTCTTAGCGCCATCTATTTTAACTGCATCACTACTGGTTTTAGGGTGTACATACACCGCACCACCTCTAATGATAATATCATCAGCTTTATGAGCATAACTTGCTGTACTTGCTAAACCTAAAGCTATTGCCACTAGCGTTAATTTTAATTTCATATTTATTCCTTAATTATTTTAGTGATATAAAACCTTTGTTTTTATATTGGTATTATAATCCTATGATTTGTATGGTTTTGTCAAAATAAAATTGATATTTTT
This sequence comes from Orbaceae bacterium lpD04, assembly GCA_036251935.1. Taxonomy (NCBI): domain Bacteria; kingdom Pseudomonadati; phylum Pseudomonadota; class Gammaproteobacteria; order Orbales; family Orbaceae; genus Orbus; species Orbus wheelerorum. Next base: position 1,484,751 of record CP133967.1, read on the forward strand.
GGGATTTTATTCAAAAAAATAAATAATATATAGGTCACGCCTGTTAGTTAGTAATCAACTCTAAAAAGTTAACGATAAAAGCTATTTTAATCATATGATATTGTAATTCAATAGTTTATTTGCAATTATATTTGTCTACTATCGTTCTTAATTGAGGAGTTGAATTATGAAAAAAATGATTTTGATTTTTATCACATCGTTAATATTTTTATCTGGCTGTAATACCATCGCTGGTGCTGGCGAGGATATTGAAGGTGGTGGAAAAGCGGTAACCACTGCCGCTGATGATGTAAAAGCTAAGCTATAATCTTTAAATTAAAGCTCTAAGAAGCCTAGAATACTGACAAGCCTCGATATAACTCGAGGTTTTTTTCATATCGTCTACTTCTAATCATCTAAATAACCCAATTGCGTTGCCTATTTTTATTAAACAAGCAAATATTTCCAATAATATAATGTACTTATTTATATAATAATGTTCATGTTTTAACACTTTTTTAAATTACAATGATAAAAAATTATTAATATTTATCTGCCTATTATTTACAAAAAAATAAATTAGTTTAAGATGCGATACCACATATTTTATTTGATGGATTTAATGATGATAAACAAAACTAAAACCAAAACCAAACAAAACAGACTCGGTTATGATGAAAATGGCGGGTTGATATTAATGAAAAACTGGTCACCGATATTGAGATGGATTTCTTTATTGCCAGCCCTGCTTATTACATTCATTATGGTAAAGTTTTTATTTTTAGGCACAGTTTTGGCTATGCTTGAAAAAGAATCTTTTCTATTATCTTTATATGTTGGTGCAATTACATCAGGCTTAGTTTACATGGCAATGGTTGATGTTGCAGGTTCTGTTGCGCCTAAAGGGCGTGTTTTAACCAGCATTGTTACCGCAGTTGTTCTTATGATATTCATTATTTCTTTTACTCTTCTTGCTCTTTACGCTATTTTAAATGTAGATGATTATATCGAATACAAAACCCATCTAATGATTGCATTGGGCCTATCTATCATATCTAATATTTTGGGAGTTTTATTGGGTATTTCAAACACTAAAGATAGACAAAAAAATGCCCCACAAATACCATCACAAGTGCCACCACAAACAATAAGTAATAATATCGTATCATAATCTTTTAATTGCTAACAAGCCGCTTTAGGGCGGCTTTTTCATGTCAAAATATGAGTGGTATACTTTAAATTAATAAGTTAGCTAAAATTATTGAAGAGGGCGTCAATAAACCGTCAACATTATTTTATCGTTATCTTTTGGCAATAGAAAAACCAAGCTGTATGATAAGAGGCGAATATTCAAAACTAAGGTATTAATAATGAAAAGACTAATTGAAGCTAAAATCATGGCAATTGAATTAGATGAGATGCTAAATGATCCAATCCGTACAAAACTAATCACCAATGAATATACTAATTTAAGACGCTATATAGAAAAGCAGCATAAAATTCTAAATGAAAAACATGAAAATAATCAACTTACCGAATTAGAAGAAACGATCATTCTACCTGCTTTAGATGATGCTTATCTCTATTTATTAGATAGCTTAAAAGGTAACGCAAAACCTGATAATAAAATGAGACAAATTGTTAGTGATATACCCGATCGAATTGATTATTGGCTGGAGCAAATAAAATAATTTTATTATTAATCATATCAGGTTATTTGCTGTAATTAGAGCAATTTAAAGTTAGATTCTTGTTATGAACGTAACTTGAATCTACAATAAATAACGACGAATAAGATGTTAAAATAGAAGTTAAATTTTTTAAGCTAACAATGTTAACCTAGGTTATGAGTGATATACAATCATCTCCTAGGGAAATGGCTTAAATATAAAATACTTTATAACACCTTTTTTAATCTGAATTCGCACCTAGATGTTAAATTTAGGGTGATTTTATGATTGAAAAGGGTAGTTAACAGGGTGAAAGTTAACAAAATAGCGTTATGTATAATATTAAATCAAATTAAAAACAGCAGTCAACAAGATAGATCCTCCAGTCATTCGGTACTTGCTTGGATATGGATAGGTATAATGAAATTAATCCAAGTATTAAAAATATACTTAATTTTTTGATAGAGATTGCCACAATAAATTCCTTATTATTTATTTAAGTTATATATCTAGTTAGTTATTTACTAACATTCAAGGCATTGATATGTAAGTTTTATAGTTGGGAGATTTTACCTTCCATTACATAAAAATCCCCCCCCATTGTTGTGTAGTATGCATATGAAATTTTTTTCTCAAAATTATCGCAATGTACAACTGTATTGTTATCGGATTCTTGCCAAGAAATCATCAGATAGCCATCTGATAATAATCGCCATTGAAAAGGCACTTGCATAACTGTACCCTGTAAATCTCCATTTAAAAACTCGACTTGAATGATATTTTTATCGCTGTCGTAAGAGTTCTTAACTTCTAGACCATTATCCATTTTTATTAAAAACTCTTTTCCTGAGTAAGGGAATTTTTCAGTCATTTTATAGCTCCTTAAGTATAATTATTGATATAAATTTTAATAAACTACAGTTGGCAACTGACATTCAGAATAAGTTTTATACTTAAAAGTAAGCATTTATTTTATAAAACTCAGATACCAACTTGTTTGTTGACAATAATGATATATACAATTGGTCTTCTATTTAAGTTAAAATATGGAATAACATTTTAGAAAAAAATTCTCTAATTGAGCGTGAGAAGAATATGCATTCGATAAAAGATCTTTCGGTTTTTCTTTGTGTCAGCCAAAGTAAAAATTTTACAGAAGCTGCTACTATTCTTGGTATGACTTCATCGGCAGTGGGGAAAGTGATCACTAAAATTGAGCATGAATATAAAACGATTCTCTTTCATAGAAATACTAGAAATGTATCATTAACTGAAGATGGAGAAATGTTACTCAAACATACTATCAATATCATGTCTGAGATCAATTTGGCGAAAATCAATTTGACCCCAAAAAATAAATCCTATACGGGTAAAATAAAAATTGGAATGCCAAATATAAATGAATTATTTGAAGATTTACTGATCTCATTTTTAATTAAATATCCTGGAATTGAAGTAGAGGCACATTTTGATGATGATAAAGTTAATATCATAAAAGAGGGTTTTGATGCTGTTATTCGGTTTGGTAAAATTTCAGATTCTAGGCTATTTTCAAAGAAAATAGGTGAGCTAAAAATGGGGGTTTTTCATTCAAGTCAATATAAAACAACACTTAACGATGATCTTAATACATTTCTTTTATATAAATATCCTTCATCAGGAAAGATTGAGTATTGGCATGGATACGATAACCTTGATATGAATAATATTAAAAATAAGCATATATTCAATTCTATAAGTATGATATTAAAATTATGTATTGAAAGTGTTGGTATTGCTTTTTTACCTGAAGCTATATGTGATAATTATATAAATAGCGGTGAATTAGTCCGGTTTAAAAATACACAGAGTACCGTTCGTGATGTTTCTATAGTCTGGTCAAACAATAAAGATTCTGGAACAAATGTTCGTGCATTTATTGATCACTTTAATGCTAATTTTATGAAATAATTTATTAGACGATTACCATTATCAACAATAATTATAAGCGGCTGGAGATGTTGATAGGCTGCATTAATTCGTACATTTTTTAAGAGGTAAGGTAAACCACTTCTAAAAAGGTAAATACGATGAATATTAAAAGACGAGAAGTGCCCACATTTAACAATAATCTTAACAACAGATAGTAGTGCTTTATTCGAATTGTAATTATTCCATTTTTAAACTAGTTAATGGTTTAAGTTTGATAGTTAAAATTAATCCCAAATAATCTCAAGTAAATCAAGACAATTCAATTAATTCGAAATGGTGGGTTGTGGGGGGATCGAACCCACGACCAATTGATTAAGAGTTCTATGTTTGAGCGTTGGAAATCAATAACTTATATTTAAATTAAAGAGTTATGAAATCAATATCAATCAATAAATATCAATATAAATCACCTTAACCGCCATTTTATCGCCACTTTAAATATTACTCAATGGATTCAGTTTTATTGCATCTTCGAAATGATCAGGTGCAAAATGTGCATAACGCATAGTCATTTTTATATCAGTGTGACCAAGTATTTTTTGCAATACTAAAATATTGCCACCGTTCATCATAAAATGGCTTGCAAACGTATGACGTAACACATGCGATAATTGCCGATCGGGTAATTCTATTTCAGCTCTTTTTATTGCAGAGCGAAAAGCAGAATAACATGGCGTAAATAATGAACCTTTATTTTTGGGTATTCCATCATATAGCGCTTTATCTATTGGGATTGTCCTATTCTTTTTGCCTTTCGTTTTGATATAAGTTATTGATTGATTTTTAACTTGCGAATCTTTTAGCGATTCCGCTTCGCTCCATCTTGCGCCCGTTGACAAACATATTTTTATGATAGTGGTTAAGTCTTTAGCTTTACTAACATCTGATGAAGCTAATAATAGTTTTATTTGCTCTGGCGTTAAGTACGCCATTTCCTGATCGTCTATTCTAAATTGTCGTATTCGTTCAACGGGATTTTTTAACGTCCATTCACCAAGCCTAATAAGCTCGTTAAACATGGATTTCAAATAGGTTAGTTCAAGATTTAGCGTTCTAGGCGCTACTATTTTAACTCGTTCTGTACGGTATATTTCTCCGCTTAATCTTTTGGTCCTGTAGTCGGTAAATTCTTTTGATGTGAAATTTGGGGCTAAAGGATTTTGAATGCTTTCTGCAATAAATAATAGAGTTGTATAAACATTCTGACCGTCACTTAATGTCTTGCCGTGTGCGTTATGCCAAATTTCAATCAGATCAGATAAACGCCGACGATCTTGTTTATCAGCTATCCATGGCTTTGTTGCAGCTTGTTCTTCAATGTAACTTTCGTAGGCTAATGCTTCGCCCTTAGTTGCAAAAGACTTGCGAAGTCTACGTCCACCATCGAGATATTTTTCAAATAACCATTTGTTAGTTTTTGCGTTTTTTCGTATCGCCATTCTATCTGCTTGTAATATCTAAAGTGATTTTTTCTAATCTTAAAGGTTTTTCTAAATTATCAGTAATATATAATAAATTTTTATCTAGATTATTATCAATAATTTCACTAGCTATTATTGTGTTATTATATATTCTAATTACCGCATAAAGTTTGTTATTAAAAGTGAATGAATCAAATGTTGTAAGTAATTTCGCATTAGAATAACCAATCCATACGAAAAAAAACACATACATAATGCATATGCAAATATATGTTTTAAGTTTTTCTATGTTAGCTTTGTCTTTTACATACGTAAAATATACAATCGGGAAAATTAAAACTGTTAAAATATTAGTGAATGTCAATAAAAATATTTCAAGTTTTGCGCTTTTTGATATCTTGGATATGCTCAATAATATAATAAACAAAAGAAATATGATATCTAGAATATATTTTTCATATTGGATTGATTTTTTTAGTTTTACAAGCTTACTAAGTTTGAAAAATATATATGAAATAATTATTACACAAAAAAAAGGAAATAAGATATTAAATAAAAGTATATGAAAAAACATAAAGAGACTAATGTTAATAAAATGAATATTAATATTGTAATATATTGCATAACCAAATTCATAAGAGTAGACCATAAAATAGGAAAATATGGTTATAAAAAAAATTATAAATGTTTCAGTTGAGAGTAAATGATTTAGTTTAAAGATATTATTCGTTTTTGTGGGTTCATTTCTTTTATCGTTATTGTGTGTCTCAAAGGCTATTATTTCATCTATATCATTTAGTATTTCTATTTTGCTTATGCTGTATGATTTCACTCTATTGTCTGCTGTATCAACGGCTTTTAATGTATCACCCTCGATACTACGTGATATTATTTTCCTTGTACTACCAGGTTTCGCCCCCTCGTGATAAATGATCGTTAACTCATTTTTGTCCTCAATTGCTTTTAATAAATATTCAATAATAGTCATATTATTTTTCCAAACATTAAATAAGATTAGCTTTTAATATATTGAACTCTTCTAAGGTAATTGCCCCTTTTTCTTTTAGAGAGTTTAAACGCTCCAGTTTTTCCAGTATTTCATCAGATAAAACTATCTTTTTTACGACTTTTACGCCATCAATACCAGATTCTCCTTGTCCAGAGCAAAGCCATTGAAGATCTGCTCCAGTCTCTAAAGCACACTGTATTATATATTCTGCTGGAATCGTATTTCTAACCACCCTATTAGCTAAAACGCTAATACCAACACCAAAATTTTCACAAAGCGCCTTCATCGTTTTTAATTTATAAGCACTAATCATTCTGTCTATTATATTTTTGGCACTATCAAACTGAATCATATTAACCTCTAGAATTACCAAAAAGAAAATAAAACCTAAAAGGTATTGACAATTACCTTTAAGGTAAAGTATATTTTAAAAAATACCAAATAGGTAATGTTTAATATCAATACAAATTAATATAGGTATCTAAAAAGGGGAATAATGCACTATGAATCAAGATTTATCAACATCTTTTGGCGGTGCTTACGTCACTATTGCAAGATATTCAGAGCTTTCAGGCATGGAAATTAACACCATAAAAAGTTATGTGAAACAAGGTTTGTTGCCCGTTAGATCAAAAAAAATTGCCGGTAAAAAATCTTTAGTCCTCATTAATAACGCTCAGTTGGTTGCAGAGGCGTTAAATAAAGACAATTTAACAGTTACTTTATAGGTAAATTCATGATCGAAACAATTCAACTAACTTCAAAATATGCCGAATCTCAAATCGGTATAAAGGTTTTCTTAAATCGCCACAACCCTAAAGGTTGGATAGAAACGCCGAAAGGTCAACACTTAAACCAGATGCCAAAATCTTTTCGTTTTTGGAGTGCCGCAAAATGCAAATTCAAGAAACTAAGCAAGATTACGAACTAAGAATACACAGGCTTAATCATGCTAAAAGTTTATTAAGCATGATTAACGATAATCGAATTAAGGCACGGGCTGTATTTGATAATTTAAAAGCCGGCCAGCAAAAATATTTACTTTTAGCATCAGGAATAAATCGAGACGTTAGCGATTCTACGCAACTAAATGACGTTGAAATAGAAAAACTATATCGAGGCTTAATCAGAATTAAATCAATTTTAGTTGCTTTTAAGTTTTGTAATGAAGATGACTTTAAAACTAAATCAAATACTGAACAGGTGGCATAAATGAAAAATGAATTATTAATTGCGCTGAATCAGCAGAAGAAAGAGCAAAGCGCTATTTTTTGTGCTCGTTTAAATAATATAGCATCAGTGATTCGTTATGAGAATTTAACGGCTACAGAGGCCGCCGAATTAATCGATCAGGAATCTAATAAAATCCAAGCGCAACAGCGAGGCGATTATTAATGAATTATGCCGATCAACTAGACAAAGCACAAGACGAAACCCAGCTATTAATCGATTGCGCACTTTCAAATAGACCAATCTATAGCGGTGAGTCATCAATTTATTGCAATGCTTGCGGCGAACCCATTCCGCAAGCAAGGCGTGAAGCAGTAAAAGGGTGCAATTTATGTATTGATTGCAAAGTAATTGAAGATAAGAAAGGGCGTTTAAATGTTTGATGAATCATTAAAGAATGCAATTTTAAATAATTTTGGCCGTGGTGTTCAATGGTCTGATGGTGCAGTTTGGGTCGGCTTTGATCCTGCTTCACCGATTAATAATGAAAATAATTTTTTAAATCAATCGGGAGAAAAAACAATGTTTGATACCTTTAAGGATAAAACAATTAAAACAATTTCTATTAGCTCGGAAAAGCTCGAATTAGCTATTGAACATAAAGTCACTACTATTTCTTTGTCTAAAAACTATGGTTTAAAAATCGGTGAACGCATACTTTTTAGGGCGGGTAATGCAAGTATTTTTGTTGTTATAACTCATGTTGGTGTATCTAAAGTCGATGCTTCCGACCTAATCGTTAAATTTGAAAAAATTCAATTATAACAAAAGGCGCTTATGCGCCTTATGAGGTTTTTATGCGTGTAGAAAAATCATTTTTAAAGTGGGTCGGCGGTAAAGGACGCATTATGCCGCAATTATTAGCACATTTGCCAGGCGGAAAACGCTTTATTGAACCGTTTGTTGGTGCCGGTAATGTATTTATTAATACAAATTATGATAGCTATATTATTTGTGATAATAATCCCGATTTAATTAACGTTTACCAATGGCTTTATGATGATGTTGCTCTATTAGTAAATAAAACAGAAGAATTATTTAATAGCGATTTAGATTATTACGAAGTGAGAGAGTTATTCAATTCTTGCTATCCGCTTGATCTTGATAGTGTCGAACAAGCCGCCCGATTTATTTGGTTAATGCGCCATTGTTTTAATAGCATTTGTAGATATAACAAAAACGGAAAATTTAACACGCCAAAAGGTAAGCATAAAAATATTTATTTCCCGAAAGTTGAGCTAATAAACTTTAGCAATAAACTAAATACTAACAGCGTTATGATGTTTAGTGGGCACTATTATAATGCGATCGGTTACGCCGGTGATGGTGATGTTATTTACTGTGATCCCCCTTATTTATCAGGTAATAAAAATGATAGCTTTGTTGGCTACACTGCTGGTGGGTTTAATACCATTCTAACCGAAGATCTAGCCTGTCAATTACATATCGCAGTGAAGAAAGGCGCTACCGCCATTATATCTAATAGCGATAATGAAACTACAAGAGAGATTTTTAAACATTTCAAAATTTACTCTATAGATGCCCCGCGTACCATCGCAGCGAATGGAAACCGTAAACCAGCGAAAGAAATCATCGGCATATTAACGCCCGATATGATTTAACTTAACTCTTAAACAAAAGGAAATCATCACATGATGAAAAAAGCATTGAAAGTAATTTTGTCGTCAATCGGCTTATCTAAAAATAAACAATCAGTGCCAGTTTGTTATAACGATGAACTCAATCGAGATGTAAAAGATGCTAGACCTTTCCAGAAGATGGGCAAAGGGCGTGGACGTAAAGCGCACAAACCTAGCGGAATTGCAAAGGCTAAAAGAGCGGCTAAAAAACTACGTAATAAAAGGAAGTAGATAAAAATGAATTTATTAAAATATATCGAAAAATACGAGTTTAAGTATGGTGAAAGTGATGAAAGTAAAAAAGGAAAAGAAACCCTCAATCAAGAGGGTTGTAAAAAATTAATTAAACACAAATAAACTATCATACTTATTAGGGCTCAGGTCATTAGCGTATAAATCAACTAGCCCTAATTTAGCAATACTTTGAACAATGTCTAAATAGGAGCTAAGCCCGAAAGTGATTAATTCTCTGTACACTAGCCCGTTTTCATTTTTTATAGCAATCACCATAGGTTTTCCACCTAATTCGGTACTTTGGTTTTTGTTCACTATGTTAGTAATTTCATTATCAAGTTTACTAATTTCTATGTCTTTGATGTATTTATCTCTCATGTGTAACCCTTGAAAATCATTTGTAATATTGATATATACGATAAAGGTAATTAAATGTCAACAATCACGCAGCAACTAAGAGAACTAACAAACTCAATCCCAGCAAAAGATCGCTTTTTGTCGGGTTTGGCTACGCGTGATTATTACGAAAATATTGGACAGTATCAGCAGCCGCAAAAGATAGCACAGTCTTTTAATGTGCGCCCTGAATTTGGTCGAGAGTTAATTTCATATCGTCCCGAACCAAAAGATATGAACGATCAAGAATCTAAATTGTGGCAAGTAAACCGTGCAGATTTTGATTGGTACCGTCAATATTTTTGCGATCTTCCTGATTATTTGGGTGGGTATTTCGCTAATAAATATATTACATTATTTAAAAGTAAAGGTCGTAAAGCTGCAAATACGTTTGTTCGTGAAACGCTCGGCGGTAATATTCAAAAACGCTTAGATTTAGTTAATGCCATCTACGAAACAAAGCCCTCATTACTAGCAATCCATTTTAATAAAGAATTTAACGAACTGCCAAATTATAGCCGAGAAAGAATAGCCGATTTGGCTTATCGCATAAGCATTTATGTTAATGACTTGGTTTGTTATGACATAAAAAATCGAGATTTTACCTTGTCAGGGAATATTATTAATAATGATGATTTGGATAATGTGAAAAAACGGAAGTTCGTATTTTCTGACGATCCAGCTATGAATACCCATGCGCACAAGGGTTACTATATAATTTTTAAAGAGTTAAAAGGATTAAATATTTTACCTCCCTATTTTGCCAATTATAAACAAGGTAAGTTGTCGGAGCGTGAAGCATTAATTGCGCTCGCTAAAGTTAGTGATAATCAATGGTGGTACAACCAGTTAAAACGCCGCCGAGATCATCAAAAGGAACATTTGGCGATTGCCGCCGGGCAAGTGCAAAATAAGGCTAGCGCATACGCAAGCCGATCATGTATTAGTGAGTGGACGCAGCAAAAGCAAAGTAATAGAGAATGGGCGAACAATCAATTAATTCAAAATGAAGAGGGCGAGCAGTTCGAATTAACGTTACAGATTGATAAATCAAACGCTAACCCAGCGATCCGCCGTTGTGAATTGATGGTGCGTATGCGGGGCTTTGAAGATCTCGCCGACGAGCACGGCTATATTGGCGCATTTATTACTTTAACCGCCCCGTCAAAATATCACTCATGCCACAGCAAAGGGGGCTTTGTGCAGAACTGGATCGGAAATAATCCACGTGATACACAAAAATACCTTTGTAGCGTTTGGGCTAAAATACGGGCTAAATTAAATCGTGATGATATTCACCTTTTCGGGTTTAGAGTGGCCGAGCCGCATCATGACGGCACGCCGCACTGGCATATTTTAGTTTTTATGCAACCAAAGCACCGGGACGCAGTGGAACGCATCATGCGAGCTTATGCGCTTGAAGTTGACGGCGACGAACCCGGCGCAAGCGAAAACCGATTTAAATTTGTCGATATTGAAAAAGAAAAAGGCAGCGCAACAGGTTATATAGCTAAATACATATCAAAAAATATTGATGGTTACGCGCTTAACGGTGAGCTTGACGACGAAACCGGCCAAGACCTAAAAACCATGTCAAAAGCGGTTACCGCGTGGGCTAGCCGCTGGCGTATTCGTCAATTTCAGCAAATAGGCGGGGCGCCTGTGACGGTATACCGAGAGCTTAGACGCTTAAAAGATAAAAAAGTCCAAGATGAAAATGTCGATCCTATACTCGCTGCGGCTGATGTTGGGTGCTGGGCTACTTATACAGAGCTACAAGGCGGCGCAATGGTTAAGCGTAAAGATTTAAAAGTACGTATATCGTATGAAGAAAAACTTAATCAATTTGAAGAGCCACAACAAAAAATAAAAGGGGTTTTTTCACCAATTACCGGCCTTGCTTCTTTTATTTGTACACGTTTAATTAAATGGAAGATAGTTAAAAAGGGTAAACAGAGCAAGGGTCTTGACCTAAAAAAACGGGCGGAACGAACGGCTTGGAGTTCTGTCAATAACTGTACGCCGAGCTTTGATCCGGTAGCGGACGATCAGAAAAAGAGAATAAAAAAAGGCTCGAAATTAGATGAAATATTGGACGATTTAGAGCGTAAAGAAATTGATTTTAATCGTTGGCTGGAAAATCCTGCGATACGGCAGCAGCAAAGGCCAACCAAAGAGGGAAAAAATAAACAAATATATAGAAAGAATGTTCAAATTTTAGAAGATTGGATTAAAAACACCCCAAAAGTGGCTATTTTACCGGATATTGACTGGAGTTTTTAAATGGATTACCTGTGTAGCATATATAACTATTTGAAACTGTTATATAAAATCGATAATGCAATACCAGGAGGGTATTGTTTTTAATGATTTTATTTTTATGCAATATATGAACACAATTAAGGTGAAAGTATGGACAACATGAGAAAAAATACAGTAATAGAATACGCCGAGTTTGTAAACCGCGTTATGATTGATACGGATTTATCACAAGAAGATATTAAAATTGGTTTGTGCTTATTGCATGAGTTGTTAACAGAAATAAAACAGACAGACGATATTAAGCTGGATTAATAATATCTAAAGCAAGTTGTGAGTGGCTGCCGTGTTGCATTAGGTAGTCATTTAAGCGGTTAAAGCCTTTAGCGCTTGGGCTTAATACTTTTTCAAACTCTTCCTTTATTCGAAACGTCAACCCACATTCTGGATCAGAACAAGAACAGTAACGATAATTTAGTAATTTATGAGCGCGGGCGGTTTTGGTAATAATGGCTTTTTGACCACATTCAGGACAAAATAGTAAAGCGGTTCGGCTCATGCTGTTTACTCCTAATTTCTACACGAGCCAATTATAACATGTTATTTAATCCTCTGGCATTGTAATAGTTTGAAATTCAAGGATTAAATCGCTTTTTTTCGGTGAATTTTTAATATCCTCGTCATTGTTTACCGCATCACTAATTAAATCTTGTAATACTTTTGTTTCCGTTGCCATGTAATTTTTACGTGACTTGGTCACGTCACCGTTATTGCTTCCATTGGCTGGAATAACGCCAGCAAGCCCCGCAGGGAAGCGGTGAGCGTTCAATAAATCTTGCGCTGAAATGTTTTTAATATTAGCAAATTCATCTTTGGCCGAGTTTAGATCGCCGACTGGTATTAATTGAATCGCTTTTTCTGTGCCACCCGGAATACTAACAAACATATTTTTGAAGTTACCCACACCTTTTGAGTTCTCTATTTTAGCTCTGATCGCTTCTTCCATTTCATCGGTCATGCTTGGGTCGTTAGTATAAAAAATGTAACCCATATGAGCGCCATTATTATAATAACGGCGTCTAAACATGGTTGATTCACTATTAAGCATGGCACTATTAACACCGCCCAAATAATCCGGCAAGCCGTAAACTTGTTGAGTTGGGTCAGGCATTTTTATTTGAATAATATCATTTTCATTATAAAAAATTGCCTCTTTTTTGGTTGGAACAATAAACCCCTCAATCGCGGTTTCGTCCTCATTTTTTTTAGCTTTAACATATAACGACATTAGCGGCACAAGTCCGATAACGTGACCAAATACATTGCGCATTTTTAATAAATACGCATCACCAAAAACAATGAAGTCATAAAACCACGCCATCGCTTGCGATTTGGTTAACCCGCCACTTAGATATGTACTAAGTAGCATATTGCGCCGCGCTTGCACAATGCCGCCGTGTTGAGGGTTGATATTGGGCAATTGAGAAAGGGCGAGGCGCTCAACGGGTACCGGGTAACAGTCGCTATTATGATTTGTGCTTGTCCCGTAATAATAACTTAAATCAGTCAAAACGACTTCGGGGCGTTCAAATGCTATTGAACTCATGCGCATTGGTTTATTGTTTTTTTTATTCTGTTTCTTTGATAATTTACTCACTTTGAAAATCCCCATCTTGATTTACGTATTTTTGTGGTGTTAAGTGGTTCGTTAAATACGGCGTGCGAAATTGCAAAAAATTCGTCAGCGTGCCCAGTTGATTCGCTTCTACTTGCTGCATAGGTAATTTGATTTGATTTAGCCGTAGTTTGTTGTTCAATTGATAAAAATGAAGCGATTAAGGTGTTATTGCTTTCGTCCCACTCGATCCGCTCGTCGCCGACCACATCTAGCATTTTTAGCACTAATTGATTTTTTATATTGACGTTATAATGAATTTCCCGTGTTTCACGTGGTGCGAATTCTTTTACATGTTCATAAACACCATAACCAATCCCGGTAATATCAATACCGATGTAGGTCATGCGGTATTTATCTTTGATTTTTTTTATCTCACTCGCCATATGTTTAAAGTTGACGCCTCGCCATTGGTAGATCTCTAAAATTCGAAATTTTTCCCTCTCGTGTATCGGGGGCGCTATAACGACAAATGTCGCATTGTCACGGGTGCGGCTGGGGTCAAATCCTCCCCAAACTTCACGATCACCAAACGGCCGTTTTAGTTTTATGTCGAAGTCTTGCCAGGTTGCCGAATCGGTAATACATTTTTGTAATTTATCAAAATCAAATACACCTTTGCCGCTATCAGCGAATATGCAGCAATACAGCATATTAAAGGCTTGGGCGCTTTTTGAATCTCGTAGATCCTCGATATCGACTTTATCAAAACCAAGATCAACCGCATTTTGTAGTGTAATAACGAGCCGTGCCCATTTATCAGGGCATACGGTGAAATTCATTTCTAAATCTTTATCTTTCGGGAATACAATATTTTTGCGTTTAGGATTATCTTTTTTCCACTCTTCACCGCTCCATTTTGCGTAAGCTTGATGGGCTTTAATACTTGGCGTTGAGAATAATGTTTCACGATATTTTTGCGTTGCCATTCCGCTAGCAGCATCATAAAGCTGTTGGAATTTTGACATCCAAAAAACTTCATCAAAATATAAGTTACCGCTATAGCCTTGCGCTGTGCTTACATTGTTAGCGCAAAAGATTAAATAAGCGTGATTACTCAAGATGATTTTATCTTTACCATCGCCTTTTAATTCAATATCAAAGAACTGATCGGCAATTTTTTTGATATACATTTCAAATATTTTGGCTTGGGCTTTTGATGCTGATACAAATATTTGATTATTACCGGTTAATACCGCATCTTCGAATGCTTCATAGGCAAAATAGAACGTAAAGCCAATTTGCCGGCTTTTTAAAATGAATCGGCGCAGTGAAATATCTTTATTATCACGAACATATAATTGATGGGGGTAGAGCAAATCACCGGCAACCTGATTGAAATCGTCTTTCGTTAAGTGCGATATATCATTTTTTTTTGTTTTGCCTTTCTTTTTACTCGCTTTAGCATTGCTATGTTGAGCCGCGGATTCCTGATTTAATTCATTATGTACAGCGCCGGCGGCGGTGGTTAAAGCAGTATTTAATGGCGAAGCTTTTAGCTTCTTACTCATGATCTTACAATGCTGATCAATCAATCGTTCCAGTTCTTTTAATTCAAGCTCGCTTTTATTCTCTCGCCCGGTTAATAACACTATCCGCCGGTTAATCGCATCTTCAACGGATTCTTCGCTAAGTAGTAATGCCCAATTATATTTCTCCGCCCAATAGTAAACGATCCTTGCGCTTGGTAAGCGTAACGATTTGGCGATTTCTTTCGGTGTGTGGCGCTGTAAGTAAAGCGCTTTTGCTGCATTTCGCAGTTCGGATGTATATTTCATGACACTATTGTCTAGTAATCATAAAAAACAATCATCAAACGCTTTTCGGATAAGGGTTTTTATCCGAATCCTACCGCGTGCAATAAGTGATAACACAAATTAACATGCACACATCAATTAACCATTATTAAAAATCGACATGGCAGAAGAAATTAAAAAAAGCGATTGGTTTTGCATTGCGCAAGAGGGTAAAACCATCGACGGGCGAGACATCAAACGAGAATGGATAGAAAGCGCAGCGAATACTTATAGTGTTGAACTCTATGCAGCAATGATCTGGTGTGAGCATGAAGATCCTGAGTGGCGCCAATGGTGTACTAATTTCGGCATGGTCGAAGAAGTGAAAACTGAAGAGAAAAACGGCAAGTTACGTTTAATGGCTCGTTTACGTGCTAATCAGTTTTTACAAGAGCTAAATAAAGCTGAGCAAAAAGTTTTTACATCAATTGAATTAATGTCAGATTTTCCCGAAGAGGGACAGCATTATTTATCAGGGTTAGCGCTCACCGATCAGCCGGCAAGTACAGGACTTACAAGGCTCGCTTTTTCTAAAGAGGGCAAACCACAACGATTAATTAGTATGCCTATTTTATTTAGTGTTGAGCAAAAACAAGCTAAAAAAAGCTTTTTTAACCGATTTAAATTTACTCAAACGACAGAAACAGAAGAGAAACCCACTATGACACAAGAAGAAATCGACGCACTTGTTGCGGAACTGGAAGCGGCTAAAGCCAAAATTGCTGAATTACAAACAACTATCGAAGATCTTAATACTAAATTAAGTGCTAACGATACAACCGGCGCCAAAGCTGAAGCAGAAAAAGCCGCAGATCAAGCCGAAGCGGCAAGCGATGCAGTAGAGAACGCCGCGGATAAAGCTGAATTTGCAAAGCTAAAAAAACAAAATATTGAATTAAACGCAAAACTAGATGATTTATCAAAAAAATTTAGTCAAGCGGTGAGCACTCCTGTAACAACAAAGCCAGGCATTAGCGCAAATGGTGACGGTTTTGAATTTCACTAATTAGTGTCTTTATAAAATAACTTATTAAACGTTTAATTAAATAAAAAATTAAAAAGGTAGAGAAATGTTAAATCAAAGAGCCGAAAAACTTCTAATGCAATATTGCATCAGTCTTGCAAAAGCTTCGGGTATAAGTAATCCAGCTCGGCAGTTTTCGCTTACTGAGCCGATGGAAACACGATTACGTGATGCGATTTTACACAGTGATGAATTTTTAAAATTGATTACCTGTTTAGATGTTGATCAGTTAAAAGGGCAGGTCATTATAACTGGGGCTTCTCAATTATTAACAGGGCGCGTTAAAGGCGGTCGATTCACTAAAAATTTAGGGGTTGACGGTAACACATTTGAACTAGTTGAAACGGATTCGTGCGCTGCACTTGATTGGAATACTTTATCCGTTTGGGGAAATTCTAGTGGCGAAAACGAGTTTTTTAAACGTATGCAATCGTTTATTGATAAAACATTCGCTTTAGATATGTTACGCATCGGATTTAATGGTATAAGTGCCTCACCTACAACCGATCCGAGTAAAAATCCAAATGGTGAAGACGTCAATATCGGTTGGCATCAAATTGCTAAAAATTGGAATGGTGGTTTGCAGGTAATGACTACCCCAATAAAACTTGGTGCAGGTGGTGATTATAACACGATTGATTCGATGGGTTCAGAGCTTGTAAATGCCTTACCGGTAGAAAGTAGAGATAATCCGGATATTGTGATTTTAGTTGGCAGTGAGATTTTAGCGCGTGAGCAGTACCGCTTATATGACAAAGCGGACAAGCCAACCGAACACGCGGCAGCTCAGCAGCTCGGCACATTTGTTGCGGGTAAACGGGCATATGTTCCACCATTTATGCCAGGCAAACGAATGGTTGCGACAACCTTGTCAAATCTACATATCTATACGCAACGTGGGTCACGTAGACGAGCGGTTGAAGATGTGCAAGATCGTAAACAATTCGAAAATAAATATTGGCGTAATGAAGGCTATGCACTAGAAGCGCCGGAACTCTATGCCGCGTTTGACGAATCAGCCGTATCATTCGTATAAACTCACGTTATAACAATAAAGCGCAGAATATTCTGCGCTAATTGGGGAAATAGATGAACTCAGTATTATCACCCTTTCAGCAGCACCGAGAACGGATCCGTATGATGGTGCAAAATAAAACATCAACGTTAGTTGATGCCCCGTCAAGTGTACATATTTTAAATATTGAGCTTGAACAGGATATTGATTTTTTACGCAAAAACTTTGTGAATACCGAAGATCGAATTGAATATAAACGCACAGTATTGTTACCCAAATGGCAACCAAAGGCCGATCAGTATTTGAAAGAAGGTAAAATTTATCAAAATTCCATTTTTGTTCACTGCATTATTTGGCTTTTTGATACAGAGCAATTCGATCTAGCGATTGAGTGGGCGCTTGTTGGAATAGATCAAAATCAAGATACGCCGAGGAATTTTAAAAGCCGTTTATCAACGTTTGTCGCTGATACAGTATTTGATTGGTGCGAAAAATCAATGACCAATGGCGAATCAATCGAGCCGTATTTTTCACAGGTTTTTGAGTTAATTAAAAATAAGTGGCGGCTACATGAGGAAATTAGCGCCAAATGGTACAAGCTCGCAGGCTTAAACGCGTTATTGGACGATAACGGAAAAGTTCAACCAATAAGCGCAATAGGTGACATTACAAAACTAGAGCAAGTAAAAGAATTGTTTACAACAGCCAATAATTTTTATTCGAAAATTGGTGTTGGCACAAGAATAAAAGAAATTGAATCACGAATTAACGCATTAAATAAATAACCAACTACACGCAAGCCAAGTGCCCAGCAAACGAGAAAACCGCGTTTGCTAAGTTTTCAAAATTTGCGTACGGGCACTTTTTTTAATAAAGGATTGATATGTTTAGCGGACAAGAATTAAAGCAAGATAACCAAATCATTAAAAATGATGGTTTTTGGCCAGATCTAAATCTGGCGGACTTTCAGAGAGAACGCAGCATGTCACCTAATTTAAATGTAGCGTTATTAAGTCAAGCGTTAGTATCGGCAATGATTGAAATAAATATCACACTTGAAAACTATCAAATAACACAAAAAGCAAAAGGTATTAATTTAGCGCAGGAAATTGGAGTAATTAGTTTTGATGGGCTGTCATCAACAGTAATTATTTATAACAAAGCGGTATTTGCAAGGGCAAAAGCCGATCTTATTGGCGAATTTGTGTCGATTTCAAATCGTGAAGATAAGATCGGGGAAAGTCAGTTACAAATGGCTAAATCATTAATTGCTGAAAGTAGCCGTGAAGTTAGAAAAATATTAGGTTTAAAACGTACTTCGGTGGTGCTTATATGAGTTTAATTAATCAATTAACGGTATTTTTAAAAGCCAATTTACCCGAAGTGATTTTTAGAGGGCAAAAATTCACTCCATTTACCGACAGTATGGAACTTGAGCGAGTTTTTAAAGTGGTAACAAATAATCAGTTGCAAGGCGGCATTATTCGTTATGAGGCTGTATTTGAGTTTGAAGACTGGCCGTTTAGACAAATTAACCCGCAATCATTATTTTTGCTGGTTAATGTTTGGGTTGAAGAATTGCCAGAATCAGATCATTACGAAATTATCGAGAATCCAACGCTTGACGTTGATTTGATAGATGAAGAACTAGCGGATATTACCGTCTCGATAAAAATCACTGAAAACTTGTATATGGTTGAAGACGATAAGGGCGATATTCCGTTTAAGAATAAACGTTATCGAATTGATAATCCGGTTATTTGGTATAACCCGGAAAGTATCGAAGTGATTACAAAAAATGGCCATTAGTCTAAATCGAACGCAATTAAAAGAAATAAAAAACGCGCTTAAAGATCTAAATTTAGATGATAAGAAAAAACAAAAATTATTATGGCGCCTGGCAAAATATGGCGTTATCCCAGCAGTAAAAAGGCATGTTAAAGAGCAAGTCAACGTGAGCGGCGGTAAGTTTACTAATCGTAAGACTAAACGCAAAAAATCGATGTTAGCAAAAATGCCTAAATTGTTGGCGATAAAAAACTTACCGGAAAAAGAAGCAGTAAAGCTCTATTTTAGAGGCCGTTATAAAAGTACAGCATCTAAAGAGATTAGCGCCGGAGTTATTGCGGGTATACAGCAAGACGGGGCAACAATAAGGCAAAGCAAGAGCCAGTTTAAAGCAGTTAAGGACAAAACGGGTAAGAGCCAGAAAGAATTAAATCAAGGTGAGATCACAAAGCAGCAAATAAAGCGCTTGCGAGATCTTAATTTTGAAATACCAGGTACAAAGAAAAAAGCACCTAAAAAATGGTTACAAAATCATTTAACCAGGGCGCATGCGGGGTTAATTATTCGCATTATGAAAAGCGGAAAACCCTTAAAGCATGGCGAAAAAATGCCGGCGGGCGCTGCATCTTGGGCGATTGAGTTACCGAGTCGAGTCTTTTTAGGCATAAGCGATATAGATTTTAGCAAAGCACTAGCGAGAGAGTTAAACCGGATCAATTTTGGTTAAAGCGTAAACGCAGAAAATATTAAAAACAGGGGTAATAGTTATGACTTGGCCAGCAGTTGAAGTAAATCAGCTTAATTTAATGCAGGGTGAGACTAAAGAAGTTGAGCGCCGTTATTTGTTTATTGGTAATGCACCAAAAAATAAAGGCAAGATTATATCCGTTGATACAACAACAAATTTTGATGATGTGTTAGGCGTTGCCGATAGTGCATTAAAGCGTGGCTTAATTGCTGCGATGACTAATGCCGGGTCGGGTTGGTTTGCCTCAGTTGGGGTATTAAACACCGATCAGGATTGGATTGATGTTGTTCAAGCAGCGCAAAGCATAGGATCGTTTGAAACGGTGGTATATGCTGAAAATGTCAACTCAAAGGAAGATATCAACAAAGCTGTCAATCAAAGAGCGCTTTTAATGGCGAAATTCGCACGCTGGACACGTTTTATACTAGGTGTTGAGGGTTTGCAAGCAAAAGAGACGTGGAGCGGCTACGAATCTCGTTTGGCAGCGTTGCAAAGTGGCATTGCTGAATATGGCGTGACACTGGTACCAATGATCTATGGCAATGAGCCATTTGTAAACGCTGGCCGAGGGTGTAACCGCAGCGTATCGATTGCCGATACACTGGCTAGAGTGCAAACAGGGGCAGTAAAAGATTTAGGACGTGACAATAAACCGTTAGACGCTGACGGCGTCGAGTTACCATTATCAACACTTAAAACCCTTGAATCTAACCGTTACAGCGTCCCAATGTGGTATCCGGCGTTAGATGGTATGTATTGGGCAGATGATAGAACGCTTGATGCTGAGGGGGGCGACTATCAAAGCGCGGAAACTGTTCGCGTTGTTGATAAAGTGGCTCGCAAAATATTATTAAAAGGCATTGCTAAAATTGGGGATCGTTCTTTTAACAGTTCGATTATTTCAATAAAAGCAAATCAATCCTACTTTTTGGGCGATTTGCGGGAAATGGCCAAAGCAAGCCAAATAAACGGTATTCAATTTCCGGGGGAAGTTAAAACCCCACAAGATGGCGACATTACAATCACCTGGATTAATAATAAAACTGTACAAATTTATGTTGTTGTTCGTGTAACGGATATACCGCTAAAAATCACAATTAACATAATGATTAATAACGATATCGAAACGGAGTAATGAAAATCATGGGCAATAATTCAAGAATAAATGCTAAGGCTTTTGATATAACAATGTGGGGCGATGTGATTCAAGCACAAAGCGCCAGTATATCAATTACCGATAACACAGCAGCGGCAAAAACTAACGGCGTGCCCGATGGTACCTTGCAAGGTAGCGTTGAGGCGTCGGGCTCAATTGTTTTCTCAAGTAAATATTTTAAGGTGTTAAAAGCTAAAGCGCAGTCATTCGGCTCATATCGTGATATTCCGCCGGTTGATCTAATGTTTTACGCTAATACCGGTAGTGAAGAGCTACAAATTGAAGTATTCGGCTGCAAATTAACGATCACTGATTTACTGAATGTAGATAAAAGCAGTGACGATTCAACAATGCACACTGTTCCGTTTATCGTCACATCACCGGATTTTATTAAAATCGACGGCGTGCCGTATTTGTCAGCAGACGATACCCGCCATTTATTGAATGCGTAATTATGAAAGTAGAAGACGAATTGATCGTTAAAGTGGCGCTTATTGGTGCCCTAGTTGCAGTCGGTAAATTGCTGGCGGGTAGTGAGCCGCTATCAATTCGCAAGGTAATTGGTCGCACAATTTTAGGCTCGGCATCGTCAATGGTGGCTTTTTCGATATTAATTCATAAGCCCGATTTGTCAGAGTTGGCGATTGTTGGCTTATCTTCGTTGCTTGGCATTTTAGGGCATTCGGTTATCGAATATTTAGCGATTAAATATCTTGACAAAAAAGCCGGGGGTAAAAATGAACGCTGAAACATTAAGCCAAAAACAACAACGATTTAGCCATATGATCGGGTTATTAATTCTCTTTGCTTATAAACAAACGGGCTACGGTTTAACATTCGGCGAAGCTTTTCGCACGCCGGAAATGGCTGCAATTTATGCACAAAAAGGCAGTGGAATTAAAAATAGTTTGCACACTGAACGGCTAGCGATTGATTTAAATTTGTTTATTGACGGGGTTTATCAGCAAGATTCACAGACCTATAAATTATTGGGTGAATATTGGGAATCACTGGGCGGAACATGGGGCGGGCGGTTTAATGATGGTAATCATTTCTCATTAGCCCATAACGGTCGAAAATGATTAGCTTTAAAACGCTGGTACCGATTTTTGCGCTTATTCTTGCTTTTGGGTTTGGTTATTACGTTAGAGATTTACAACAAAATAAAACAATCTTAAAACAAGAAAGAGCGCAGCAAGAAGCGATTAATAAAAAAATCGAGGTAAGTAGCAAGCACGCAAACACATTAGAAAAACAATTACAACAGGTAAAACAACATGAGCAAACTATCACATCAACCGCAATACAGGCTACGAAAGGGGATAGGGTTAATTCTGATCATGCTTGCGTTGATGATGATTTTATCAAGTTGTACAACCAACAAAGTAAAAAATACCAACGCATATTATCAGGCCAACATGCTACAGCGGTGCCCGATAACGTGGCCAGACCTTGAAAAGAAACGACTAGATTTATTTTTACATCAAATGCGATCAATGTATGTTGATTGTGCATTAAGGCATAACAAACTAATTACAACTATTGAGGAACAACATGAAAACTAAACAAATCATATTAACAATTGCCGGCAATGAATTAACTTTTAACGTTACAACGCTAGCTTATAACAGTTATGTTAACGAAATCACGCAACAAAATAAAATAGCGCCGAGTATTCAATTTGTTAATCGAACCGTTAACAAAGACGATAGCGAAAAATTAAAAACGCTTTTAAATGATTACCCCGGTGCGGCGCTACAAATTGCAGGAAAATTAATCGAAGATTTTGCACCCGATCTTGAAATTACCATAAAAAACTAGAAAGCCGGTTAAGTAAAATCAATCAAAATCAATTAGAGCAGTTATTGATTTTGCGGCGGCATTACTTACCAAGCGAGGACGATAGTATCGAAAGTCTTGCCCGCGCTGCGTGGTTAGATAATCGTAACGCTGAAATATTGCGGGCATCGGTTGCAAATGGTATTGGTTTAGCGTTTAAAGGGGTTTGATTTTGGGTAAATCTTTAGATTTTACAATTGGGTTAGTTGATAAATTTACTAAGCCGTTCAAAGGAATAGGTAAAGCGATTGAACAGCTTGAAAAAGTCACGAATAGAACAACTCAATCTTTCCAGAAAATCGGCACCGGTGCGATTGCATTATGGGGCGTTGGCGCTGCGTTTAGTGCGTTAATTGAGCCAGCAGAGGAAATGCAAAGAGCATTAGATTTTGCTGGTTTAAGTGGCGTAAAAGAACTAGATAAAATGCGCAAACAAGCAAAATCCTTTGCTGGGGAATATGCAACAAGTGCCGTTGATTTTGTCAATTCGTCGATATTAATTAAAAATTCGATTAATGGCATTACCGACCGTGCTTTGCCGAAAGTTACCGAAAAAGTTAATCTACTTGCTAAATCAACCGGTGCCAGCGCTGAGGAATCCACGCAATACATGGCGAAAATGTTAAATGACTACAAACAAACCGCTATCAAAATGGGCGGGCTTAATTTTGTTGATCATGTCTCAAATATTGCTGCTTATGCAAAGCAAAATTTCAGTATGTCACCAGGTCAAATGCAAAGCATGATGGCTGGCGCAAATAATGCTGGTAATAACTACGGCGTTGACATGTCAGAACAATTTGCGGTACTCGGAACGCTTAATAAATCGATGGGCGGCGCCGGTGCGGGTAGTTATGAAAAAATGCTTGATAATATGCAAAGCGCCGGCCGGCAACTTGGTATTACGTTTACGGATACTAACGGCAAATTATTAGCGATGCCCGAAATTTTAACTAAATTACAAGATAAATTCGGAAAAAATATCGAGGGTAATGTTAAAGCGCAAAACGCATTAAATCGTGCCTTTGGCGGTGGTGCGCCAGCAGTTAAAGCACTAATGAAAGATAGCGACAAACTAAACCAGCACATCAAGGCGATAGGTCAAAATAACGGCCTTAATTTAGTACAAAAAATGGCTGAAGCAAATGTTAAGCCGTGGGATAAAATTAATGCAAAAATAAATAATATGCGGGAATCAATCGGGCGGGTTTTACTGCCTGTTTTTAACCCTTTATTTAAGATGCTTGATGGAACGGTGGGCAAATTTTCCAAATGGCTTGAAATGTTTCCGAATTTAGCTAAATGGATCGGAATAGTTACCGCCGCATTTTTGGCACTGGCCGCGGTTGGTGCGGTGTTGGCAATTGTTGGCGGCGCATTATCGTTAATATTATCGCCGATCACGCTTATTATTTTGGGTATTGCAGCAATTGCCGCCGGTGTTTATTTGCTTTGGGATAATTGGGGGACAATTATAGGCTGGATTAGTAAGAAATGGGACGAGTTCGCAAGTATGATAACGAATAGCCCGATTGTCAAAAAAATTAGTGAAATTGGCAAAAGTATCTCAAGTGGGTTCGGATCCGCTATCAAATACATTAAAAATAAATTTATTGATGCGGTTAACTGGTTAATACAAAAAGCAAATTATCTGCCTGGCGTGAATATTGATTTAATCAAGCGTGATGATGACGAGTCCGAACTTGTCTCAAAGGTAACAAAATCACCCGATCAGGCGTTAGCACTGACACCGGTATTAAACCCTGCGCCCATTTCAGCACCTACATTGATCCCGCAGACCAATATCTTAACTGGTACAAGTATTAACAGCGTTGATCCCGGCGGTATTTCGAAAGAGATTAAAAATAGTCAAAGTCAATCAGTTGATAATAGCCAAAATATTAACTCGGTAACGATTTCGGCGCCAAATGGCTTAACGCCGCAGCAGCTACAAGAATGGCAAGCATTACAAAATGGATAAACTTTACTTTGATTTACTGATAAATGGTAACGATATTACACTCGATAACGTCAATGAGCCAGTTATCACCTGTGATTTTATCAGTATCGGACAAGATATTAAGCACGCCATTATAGAGAGTGGGTTAGCAATAAAATTAATCGGTGAACGCTCGCCGCTTATACGAACAGACATTATTAATCAAATTGAATTATTGGCCGAGCAAGATCGGCGAATAATTCCGGGTACCGTTAATATTGCCGAAGAAACCACCGAGCGCTATTTATTAACGGCCAAAGCTTATAATTATGATGAACTCATTGCTATTGGAGTAACAACAGCATGAAAATTGATTTTGAAAAAGTATTACAAGATAGTGGAATGCCAACAACAGAAGCCGCTATTCGTGCAGAATTTGACGAAGTAGTTAAATCTGAAAACTTAATCACTAACCGGTCGAAAATGTCACCGTTTTGGCGATTAATCACGGCGTTAGTGGTAAAGCCGTATCTATATTTAAAAGATACGTTAATTGATCATGTATTAATTAATATGTTTTTAATGACGGCGCAAGATTGGGCGCTCGATATGTTCGGTGCTGCAGTGAATTTATCACGAAAATCTGAAAGTGCAGCGACTGGCGTAGTAATCTTTACTAAAACAGACATTAATCAAATGATATTCGTTAAAGCGGGAACAGTAATACAATCACCGCCAATTAATGGACATATCTATCAATTGCGTACATTGATTGATTTTGAAATCCCCGCCGGCGTTTTATCAAGTCGAATTTCTGTTATTGCGGAAAGTCCGGGCGAATCTTATAACTTGGCAGCCGGTTATTATTCGATTCTTGTTGAGGATATTCCCGGCATTGAATTTATTACCAATGATGATGATTGGATAGTAACACCTGGCGCAGACACAGAAAAAGCGGACGATTACCGGGAGCGTATTCGTAATCAATATAATTTCGTGGGTAATTATCATACTGACGCCGTTTACCGCGGCATTATCTCGTCAATTACTGGAATTGCGACTAATCAAATTTATTTTGTTCATGATGCACCCCGCGGCCCTGGTACAGCTAACGTTTATGTTTTGCTTGATGATGGCGTTGCGACGAATGATTTTATTAGTAATGTTAATGATTTTATCATGACTAAAGGCAACCACGGCCACGGCGATGATTTGCAATGTTTTGCTATGCCAGAAAAACCGATTGATATCGATATGACCGTCTATTTTTTAGCAGAACAAATGCCAAGTAATATTGATGAATACAAAATCAATATGGCCAACTTTATACGCTGCGCATTTCGTCAGAATAACGATTATAGCGTAACAAAAGTCAATGCCTATTCTCGCTTTAGTATCTCTAATTTAGAGACCGAATTACACCAGGTATTTAATGAGATTCACTCTATTGTTATCAATATTGACGATATTGTAAGTACGCTTGACGTGCCACGCTTAAAAAGCCTTAACATTAATATCGCACTATCGGAGCAAATCCAATGATTAAGGTTAATTTGCCTATCTGGTTAAATAAAGGCGAGGTTATAAAATTTAAAAATGCCTTGGTTAAATTTTGGGAAAAATTGGAAGAGTGCCTATTATTTCCGATAAAACAATCTGATCCTGAAACGTGCGATGAAAGACTATTATTCTTATTTGCTTATCAACGAGATATTAAGCGATTAAGTAATGAGCCGTTATCGCTTTTTAGAAAGCGAATTAAATATGCGTTTATTAATGCACAAGATTCAGCGTCGGTGATTGGCTTTAAAAATATTTTTATGCGCCTTGGGATCGGCACGGTTGAAATATTAGAGCGACAAAAGGGCTACGATTGGGACGTCATAATTTTACGTGTGAGCGATAGCCAGCTATCACAAAATCAAACTTTAATTAATGAGATCGTAAGGCAATACGGCCGAACATGCCGGCGCTATAATTTTGAGATTATTGTTGTTGGCCGAGCTTTTTATAATTGCGGTGAGTTCGGCAATGTAACCAGTTACAACGGAGTGAAATATAATGGCTAAAGTAGCAGTAATTAAAACAGGTGAGCAATATTTTGCAAATTGTATTGCGAACAATAAAAAAATTGAATTAGATAAGTTTATCTTTGCTAATGTCCCCTACGTTAATGGTAATACTGATATTAACGTTAATGCAGCCGTGCCGGTAGTAAGCCAAATAAAATACGTCTCAGAAGTGACACAGTCGGGGTTAATTAGTGATAATGCCGTTGTTTATTCCGTGGTGTTAGACACAACGATCGGCGATTTTGAGTTTAATTATATTGGGTTAATGAACGCCGAAACGAATACGTTGTGTATGGTTTTCCATACTGATCTGCAGCAAAAATTAAAAACTCAGGGGCAGCAACAAGGTAATAGCTTAACGGAATCATTATGGCTAGAGATTGACGGCGCAGCGCAGGCAACCGGGATCACGGTTAACGCTGAAACGTGGATGATCGATTATTCGTCACGACTTGCCGAAATGGACGAAAGGGCGAGATTTGCTAATTTTGATATTTACGGCGTGTTTGCGGTTATGGCAGGGCTTAACGTCACTAAGCTAGATAATCAATGCACGATTTCTAGCGGTTGGGGTTACGTGAGAGGGCTACGTTCAACGTTACAAGATGATATAAAAATTAATGTTGAAAACGGCGATCAAATTTATTTAGTCTCTTGTTTGACCGGTAGCGTAACTGGGGCGCATAAAGTCAAAACAAAAATTGCATTAAATATCAATGCGCTTGATTTTATCGAAGATGGTATTCATTACCATGCGGCCAGAATTGCGGTCGTTGGTGATGACGGCGAAATAACCCAAGTAAGGCCTAGCGCACAAATTGTAACGAGCGTAAACGGTAAAACTGGCGATGTGATGATCACCCCCGAAATTATTGGTGCACTTTCAACTAATGGCGGTAAGTTAAACGGCACTTTGGATATTGTATCAAATCAAATTCCTGCGCTGCGAATTAAAGATCTGGACTCAAATAATTGGGTCGGTTTTTTTTCATCTAGTGAAAAATGGGGCATAACAAAAAACTCAAGAATAAATGACACCGATTATACAAGTAATACGTTAGAGTATAATCATTCCAACGGTTCGTTAAACTTTTTATGCAATTCAGTCAGATTTAAAGATAAATCTATCTTATATCAAGGATTATGTGGACTTTTGGCAATATCTACAAAAAAAAGGTCTGTATCTTCGCCAATCTCTCTTGATTTAATGAGTGCTAGCGAATCATCGCTAGTTAATGATGCCTGGGGCAATACACTACCAACAACATCACCATGTTATTTATATAAAATAGGGGTGACCGAGGAAGACTATTCGGGCGGGTGTTATCTTCTTTCAGAATGCCAAATAGGGGGGCGATCTTGGATAGGAAAAAGCATAAGCCAAAATGACAAAATAAGCTGGGACGAAATCATAACCGCCACAAATTTAAATGAAAAAGTAGCCTCTTATCCAATTGGTGCTCCGATCGATTGGTTTAGTGATCAATTACCACAAGATGGGCATATTTATTTATATCTTGATGGATCGGGCTTTGATAAAAATTTATATCCAAATCTTGCTAAAGTTTTCCCGAATGGAATTTTGCCAGATGTAAGGGGCGTGGTACGTCGTGGTATGGACAACGGCCGCGGTTTAGATCCTTATCGAGCGTTAGGAAGTTATCAAGATGACGCCGCAAGGCCAATATATGGGACATTTGTCGCAACCAAATCCGGCAACCCGCTAAGCGGTGCTTTTAGACAAATTGGAAACGGTAGGACTAAAAATGGCGGTGATGGCGATGGGCAGCTTGTAGAGTTTAACTCTTCGCTGCTTGGTTGGACTGCAAACGAAAATCGCATGAAAAATATCGCATGTCACGTAATAACAAGAGCAAACTAATTAAGGGTAATCAATGAAATATCAAATAAAACCGATTGAAGCTATATTTAATGATAAAGGATTTTCACAAAATGCTGGCTATGTCACATTGTATAACTTTGATAATGTAACTTATGAATTTATTGCGACAACTATTCGGCAGTTACCTGCAGGAATAAGTATACCGGCCGACAGTTGCTTAGATGCACCAAATTATATTGATGAAAATACGGCAATTGTACGAGACGTTAAAAATAATCAATGGATTTACCCGCCCGATCATCGAGGTAAGCAAATTTATAATATTCATGACGGATCCCCTAAAACTGTTGATTTTATAGGAGAATTACCGGACACCTACACCGATAAAGTGCCAGGTAGTGCATTTGATAGTTGGAACGGTAAAGAGTGGATCGAAGATAAAGAAAAAGCATTAAAAAATAGAATTGATTTAGCTAAGCAAGAGCAAGAGAGCCGTTTAAGTGAGGCAGATAGTTATATTTATGATTTAAATGAAGCCATTGAACTTGAACTTGCAACCGATGCACAAAAAGAGTTGCATAAATCTTGGCGGCAGTATCGCTTTGTTGTTAAGCAAATCAATATTAATCAACCTGATTCTATTAATTGGCCAGCAAAGCCGCAGCAACCTAATTTTATAAGTGAGTAGATAATGTGGCTACCTGGCATTTTATCACTAAAGAACATTGAACAAATCAATTGTCATAATTTTACGGTAATGCCGTTTTTTTCGAATGGTAAAAAATATCTAACGCCGGTTAATGCGGTAGATAATTTACTTAGTAGGGTTAACGGGAATGATCTTGTTTTTTGTATCATGTTAACTGCAACAACGGAAAACAGCTTTGTTAATAAAATACAATCGTTGGTTGATAGTTGGGCATTACCTGATTTTAAAAAAGCATTAAGAATTAGTAAGACGTTAGTTAATCTCGATAGTAATAAAATGATTATCCCAGCGCCCGACACTTCGATTAGTTCGGCGCCGTTATCCACTCAGCAAAGCCGCGCAATATTAACAGCGCAGAAAATCGGACAAATCAAATCATTAAATATATCAATGATGAAAAGTAACATTAGTGCTTTTTCGAGTAAGCAAGCGCAGATGATTGATAATACCAAAGCGATTGCAAGTTCAGCAGGTGGCGCAATTATTGCGGTAAATTATTATTTTGGTTTAGCGAGTGATTTAAAAAAAGATGTACCAAATGAAACCCATTCATTTACGTTATTAACCGGGTTTACAGGGTCAGAGATTATTAAATTATTGGGGTTAATTGCATGAGTAGTACAAATGTTTTAGCGTTAGATGGTGAAGCAATACAGATTAAAAACCCGCAAATCGTACTAAAGGAAACGATTGCAGAAGAAGACCAGAGCGGGCAATCATCATCAACAACGGCTAGCGAACAAGGCCAAAAAGCAAAGGTTTTAAGCGTTAGCGGTGTAATTGAATATACAAGCGTGGCCTGCTTGACCCGGTTATTTGAGTTAGCAGGGCAAAGAACAGAAAGCGGGGCCAAAAAAGTCTATCGAATCGCTAACAGCTTAGCGCTGGCTGTCAAATTTCGGCAGGGCGTTTTTTCGGGGGAGATATCGGCAACGCCCGATAGTAAATTTTTAGCTTGGAATGTGAGTTTTACACTAAAAGAGCGTTTTTCGGTGCCGGAAAAAAAAGAAGCAATAAAACAATCTGATAGTGGCGAGTTGATTATTGATGATGATAAAGCAGACGATAAAGCCGATTTAAATGGGTTTGAAGAAAACATGTTAAATAAAATAGATAAGGCTCTATCATGAAAATTATTAAAAAATTAGTTATTAATAACATCGAAAAGCAACTAATTGATACTAATATTTTGTTAGAGTTAAGCGGCTGCGGCCGTGGATTTATTGTCGTCAATGCTGAACAATCAGAAATACTGACAAATACAATAGTAAAAATTGATCTCGGCTACTATGGCTCTGTTTCTCGCTGGTTCACTGGTTATGTTGAAAGTGAGCAGCCGGCGAAAAAAGGTACCAAAAAATTAATCATTCGAGAGCTGATAGGCGTTTATAGTCGTGAGTTTAATTGTTCTTTTCAGCACCCGACAATTAAAGATATTACAAACTGGCTAACCGCTAATTACCAATTAAAATTTGATTTACCGGACAAAGACTATATTAATACGAAAATACCGCATTTTAAGCATTCCGGCACGGGTAACCATTTATTAAAGGCAATCGGCGAGGCGTTTAATATTGCAGATTATGTTTTTTATCAAAATCAAGTCGGTACCATTTATTTGGGTAGTTATAGCGATTGTTATTACGGTGATAAGCAAATCGATTTAGGCGACGATTTAAATAAAATGTCGTTAAGTACCACGGGTGTTAATACTATAGTGGTGCCGTTTGTGCCAAAAATCCGCCCTGGCGTCATATTAAATAATCGGATAGTTAAAGAGGTTAATTTAATTAATGATGAACTTCATTTGACATTTGATGGCGGTAATCGTGATCAGTTTAAAAAACAATTAAGTAAAAGCAATCCGGAGATTTCCGCCGGCTATCATTTGCCGATGTTTGGTCGGGTAGTTGCAATTAGTGATATTTGTAATACCGGTAATATATCAACGCCATTTCGTCCGCGTTATGCGGTTGATGTGCAATTGCTCGATGAAAATGGCGAGGATTCAAGCGCCCTCGTATTTAAAGCGGTACCTTTACCGGTGGCGCTCGGTAGTTGGGAAAAGGGCGCATTTTGTTATCCAGATATCGGATCGGTAGTTGATATCGCTTTCGCTTATGGTAGAGCTGATCAGCCGATCATACGTAATGTGTACCCGGTTAATGTCGCCGTGCCGGCAATTAAGCACGGTGAGATCTTAATACAGCAACGACCAGAGGTTTATCAGCGAATAGATAAAGTCGGAAACATAACCAGGGAAACCGATCAGGAATTGCGAGACGTTAGCCGAGATCATTATATTACAGCAGATAACCAGGATAATAATATCATTGAGCGTAAAACGACTATAAGCGCAAATGATGAAATTAATGTATTAGGCAATAGAACGGTTAATGCTGGGGCGATTGCAGTATCGACAATACAAGATTTCGGGATTGGTACCGGCGCAAATTATTATCATTATGTTAAGCAAAATTATGAGTTAACGATTGATGCAAATTACACGTTAAAAGCAAATGCGATTAGCGTGGCCGCAAACAATGATATACAAGTGATAGCAAAACAAATCAGTGAAAAGGCCGACACAATTTATTCAATCGTGGCCGGGAATAATGCGCAAATTATGGCGCCGTCAATCTGGCTTGGTAGTTCTACAATTAACGCTACACAGTGCATGTTAGATACGCTCGACTTAGTCAAGCGCCTGGCAGATTTAACCGCTGCGCATGTCCACGGCAACAGCTCACCACCTAACAATGGCAGTGCAATAAGCGCTCTAAGCAAAGACGCTGCAAGCACAAACGATAAGTATTCATCAATCATAGCGAAATAAACGCGCTTTTTTCCTCATTGCCCGCATAACGCGGGCTTTTTTATGTCCATTAAAAGCCCACACCAGCAAATATTAATCCGACCAAATCGGCGCTACACCGCTCCCGCCTACGGGTTTCGATCTGTAATTTTTTTTCAGTTTTATTTTACTACAAAACAAATTGCCGGGGCTTGTTGTAAAAAGGATCTGATAGGATCGTAAGAAACTGAAATAATTGAAAGACTTTTCACTTTTTTACAGTTTTTGAGTATATAAAAGGATTGTTGCGATGCTTTAATTTACTGATTTATTTATATATTTTTATTTTAGGTGACATTATTTAAAATAATTTCTTACGTTAAAAATAAAAATCTATTTGATTTTAAAATAGATTTTTATTTTAAAAACTGAAATTAGAAATAGAGTAGATATTATGATTTATTCTATATCTGTTATGTTATATTTAATATTATATAAATCTACTAATAATATAAAAGGACATAAAAATGGCTTTAGTAAAAATAAAAGATGTCAGTATTAATGACTTAGTGGAAATAAATAAAGTAAATTTATTTAACTATACTATTGAGGATCGATATAGTAAAAACCCAACATTAGCCTATGATTCAGCTGATTATGATATTTGTATAGCTGTTGTGGCTACACTTTCTACTGAAACTATTAAACATATAGCTATCTTTATATATAACCAATTAAAAAATAGAAAGAAAAATAAAATTGAAATCGATAAGAAAACTATGAATGTGGATCCGGTAACTATAGAAAATATTACCAATATGTTGAAAGAAATAAGAGAAAAAGACAAAAACAATAAATTTAATTGATTATAGAAAAAAAAATTCAGCTATACGTCATATTAATTTGGCAATTTTTACTTAGTATTAATAAATTGATTTTCTGTATCGCCACTTTACCGCCATTGCTCAATGTTTAAACAATTAACGAAACTTTATTTTTATCATAACACTTTGTTTTAAACTAAGTTCTATGGTGGGTTGTGGGGGGATCGAACCCACGACCAATTGATTAAGAGTCAACTGCTCTACCGACTGAGCTAACAACCCACTTTGTAAAGTCAGACGTATTCTATCTAAACATACATTTAAAATCAAATATAAAAAAAGGTAATCAGTATGTATTATCGCTAAGTGGTTGAAACTTGAAGCAATAATCAATATTTTTCGAATTTTCTCTAAATATATTAATATGATATCTTTACGAATAATTTAAAATAAACTTGCTATATATACGCGAATATGCGTTAATAGATGTCACATAATAACGCGTAGTTTTTTTAATTATTAAAAATATTATGTAAGTTTTATGTAAACGAGCATACGTGATGATATGCAGCAATTACTTTTTTAGGAAAATTTTTGAAATGACAAAGAAAACTGGCCAAGTTAAATGGTTTAACGAAAATAAAGGTTTTGGATTTATCACTCCTGCTGATGGTAGCAAAGATGTATTTGTTCACTTCTCAGCTATTATGAATGAAGGATTTAAAACATTAGCGGAAGGGCAAAACGTAGAATTCGTTATCCAAGATAGCGCTCGTGGTCCAGCAGCAGCTGAAGTTAAAGTAATCTAATAACTTTATTGTTATTTTATTAATAGAAACCCGTCTATCGAGCGGGTTTTTTATTTTATCGCTCTTCGTTTAAATTCCCATGGTGCAACTGGGTTATCTTCTTGCCATAAACCTAAATGGTTTTGTTTAGCTTTTGTTTCTAGCATAATCATAGTTTTATTTGATGCTTTATTTCGATATCGATAGGCCCAAGCATAGCCGTTTAAAACCATCAACTCATTAATATTTTGTTTTTTATAATAAATGGTTCCTAGCATGCGGTTATAAATATCCTGACCTTGTTCTTTAATTAAAACGACTTTTTTAGTAATTAATGATGATAAAAATTGCTTTGATTCATTTACGAAGGGTTGTCCTCTTTCTGGCGCATCGATATCAACTAAACGGATCCGGATTCTCTTATTATTATAAGTCAGTACATCAATCGTATCACCATCAATAATATTAATCACTTTGGCCGAAAAATCTGCAAAAGCAGAAGTACTTAGGAACATTATTAAAACTAGTAACTTTCTCATAAAACTTAGTAACTCCAAATGGGCATTAGCTTGTAAATATTTAATATACTATCGTAATCCTGATATTTTTTGGGTAGAAAAAATAGTCGGTTTTTATTTTAGTATTTGATATTGCTTAAGTTAATATGATATCTATCTATTTTCAATAACTATTACTAGACTTTTGCAAATTACCTTAATGAGTGTATCGGTTATTGGTATGATAAAAATTGTTAGATTGCTTGATTTTATTGGTACATGATAATATTTGTATTGCCTTTAAACTCGTGACGTTTAATATACAATTATAGCCACAAAGGATAATTTATTTTATGTACCTCATTTCATTCAAACAAGCTGAATTTGCCTATACTTTCATTGATTATATGGCAACGAAAGATATCATTTTACGAACAGAGTTAGATAAAGACGGTAACAGCCAGTTATTTTTCGATGATAGTTGCGATGACAAACTCACCATAGTTAAACAAGAACTAGAACAATATATTCAAAATCCTTATGATAAACGTTATCTTGATGCTACTTGGCAAAAAAGCAATAATCATTCATTTAAACTACCCGCAAAAAAATTGAATGCGGGCATACTTAACCTCGCGCCAGTCGGGGTAATTACACTTATTATTACCATTGTTTGTATTGCGCTCTATGGTTTATTGTTTATTTTTGGGCCAACTCAAATATTAACGTATCTAGGCTACCCACTTCCTGGTCAGCAAGCTCAATTGTGGCGCTATATTACGCCAATTTTTATTCATTTTTCATTATTACATATTGTGTTTAATATAATGTGGTGGTGGTATTTAGGTGGAATGATTGAACATCTAAAAGGGCGATTTAAGCTAATCGAAATCACGGTTATTTCAGGCTTGCTCTCTAACTATGCTCAAGCGAGTATTTCAGGGCCTGATTTTGGCGGGTTATCTGGCGTTGTTTATGCTTTAATGGGATATGTATGGTTATATGGTGAGACGCGGCCATCATCGGGCTTACGATTTGAACGGGCAATGATAATTATTATTATCGTTTGGTTACTAGCTGGTTTCACTGGCATTTTAGGGCCGATAGCAAATACCGCTCACTTGGTTGGGCTTATTGTTGGTTTACTTTTAGCCGTTAAAGATATTTGGTTTATCAAAAAACAATAACTGATATTTTAAATTATCCTTTTCATTTCCTCACGCTATATTCAATTTTAAGCAGACTTAAAAAACGATAAGTCTGCTTAAATCATATCTATCTGTTTATTATAAGTTAATTATTATCATCTTAAAATATTTTTATAAATCATTGAAACTTTGCGCAAATTTTTGTATGTTAATGGAGTAACCAATATGGATTATCTATTTAGGTACATTCAAGATTCTTTATTCTAAAAAAAATAATAAGAGATTTGTATGCTTCCACTTTATAATAATATTAAAAATCAATTCAATATCCGTTGTTTTAAGAATCCTCTCAAATTTTACGTGACATTAGTTACGCTGTTTAAATTACTAGTTAATTATTCTAGTATTTTGACGTTATCTTATTTAAATACTAAAAGCCTTAGTTATTATCGCCAATCCTTACCTACAAGCCTTTTATTCAGTAATCAAAAAACGCATATGTGTACTTTATTTACTCACGTTTTAATACTCAATAAAACGACTATTTTCATTTCAACTCATTAGTTTCGAATTATATTTAATAAATTTTCTGTTACTGATATATGGATATAAAAAATATGAACCATACTAAACTTACGCCTTATCAATCAATTTTTTATTATGAATGGTTAAATAATCCTAGTCGAAGTGATTATAATATCGTTATCGATAATATCGTAATTGGTAAACTCGATCGGCAAAAATATGATAATAGTTTCAAAAGACTATTAAATGAGCACTTTATTACACGGCATCTAATCAAAGATAGCGAAGACGGGCCATTTTGGCAACTTGCTGAACCTATTGTTAATTTAACGACTTTTCATGAGCAGCCTTTAGATGATGAACAAATCTACACATTAGTTACGCAGCCTTTCGATTTACATCATGGTCCATTAGTTAGAATTCACCTAATTAAACTCGGTGATGAACGTTATAGAATGATTTTTATTTTTCATCATATTGTTGTCGATGGCATTAGCACGGCTGAAATTTGGGACAAGTGGCGTAATTTATATAACGGCATTGATTATCAGGTTCCATCGTTATCACAACAAACGATAATGCATCAAAATCTTTATCAATATTTTGATCATTTATTTGTTAACCATAAAACGCAAATGTGCCATTTTTGGCAAACACATTTGCATGATTTACCTGGCGTTGATCTTAGCTTTCTAAAATCACATCAAGCTCGCTTAAATCAAACAAAAACATCATCTATTATTGAATATCTCTTTGATTATGATGAGAAAATCACTAATCAGGTTAATAGTTTACGTCGTCAGTATAAAATTACCCCATATTTATTTGGTCAGCTTGTGATGGCGGTTGCACTAAATAAAATCGCTAACATTGATAATATCGCCTTAGCATATCCCATTGCTATTTTGGAAGGTAAAGAGCTATTGTATGGCTCACATATCAATACGATGATTATTGATTACCGATTTGATGAACAAACCACGCTTAATTCACTTATTTGCCAAACACTCGCTTTTTATAAACAGCTAAAACTTGCTAATGCTAAATATTTACCAATTAATGAGATCATTCGCTTTGGTGGCGATTCATCACTATTAAATATTGCTTTTGCACAAACTTTTTATCGTGATCATGAAGCCGGTTTAATTGATATTAAAACTGAATCTGTAAATCACAACTTTCAAGTAGATCTAGCCAGTAAATTACTTTTCGAGCAGCAAGAACACAACAACAAAATCAATTATCGTGTTCGTTTTGATAGCCGTATTCTTGATGAAAAGTTAGTGAAAAATTTTATTCATTTTTACCAAAAACTTTTTATTGATATTTTAACGATACTGACTAATCAACAAAGTCATACTTTGATTAAAAATATTGATCTTATTAAACGTAGCAACTATCTGCCAATAACCTCAGCTAGGCCATTCGAACCCACACTTGATGCCCATATAATAGAGCGTATTGAACAAGTTGTTGAAAAATTTCCAGATCGTTACGCTATTATTTATAACGATAACTCTCTAACCTATCAGCAGCTTAATCAACAGGCTAATCAGTTAGCACGTTATTTGATTGCTAATTTTAAACTTCAAGCTGACGATTTAATTGCACTGTGCATGGAAAAATCAGCACTATTGCCGGTTTGTATCATAGCAATATTAAAGGCTGGGGCGGCTTATGTACCTATCGATCCTAAAGCGCCACCGCAAAGATTTGCCTATATATTAAAAGATACAAATGCTAAAGCAATACTCACTAATGAGTGCCTTAATACCGCTTTAAAATCAGTGATTAATGAAACAAATACGCCGCATATCAAGATTGATGAACCTAAAATTCAGCGTATTTTAAGTGCCTATCAAAATGATAATTTAAATTTAACAATTAGCGCTTCTCAATTGGCCTATATCATTTATACCA
This sequence comes from Orbaceae bacterium lpD04, assembly GCA_036251935.1. Classification (NCBI taxonomy): domain Bacteria; kingdom Pseudomonadati; phylum Pseudomonadota; class Gammaproteobacteria; order Orbales; family Orbaceae; genus Orbus; species Orbus wheelerorum. The sequence goes on from CP133967.1 coordinate 1,522,660, forward strand.
GTGGCACGACCGGCGCTCCAAAAGGCGTTATGATTGAGCATAGTGGCTTAATTAATTTAGCCATTAATCAAGGAAATGAATTTGGTTTGGCATTTGACCATCACACAACAAAAAACTGTTTATGGTATGCAAGTTATGTCTTTGATGCCCATGTATCAGAATGCTTTACCGCCATTGCTAATGGCCATGTATTACATATTGTTAGCGAAGATATACGGCTTGATTTTAACTCGTTAGCCAATTATATCAAGGTCAATAACCTTGATATTGCAACCATTCCACCTGCATTATTAAATAAAGACCAACTGCTTTCGTTAAATACCCTTATTGTTGCAGGGGAAAGTGCTAATATTGAAATAATGGATCGCTATAGTTTGCAAGGTACTCAGGTAATTAATGCTTATGGACCAACTGAAAGTACGGTGTGTGCATCACTGCATCATTATCAAATAGGCGACAGTAATCTTAATATAGGCAGGCCATTAACAAATATTAAGGCATATATTTTAGATAAAAATTTAAAGCCAGTTCCAGAAGGGGTTATTGGTGATTTATATATCAGTGGTATTGGGCTTGCTCGCGGATATTTAAATAATATAGAGCAAAGTGAACAAGCATTTATTATTAACCCATTTGAAGCGAATAGAGCAAAGCAAGCAAGATTGTATAAAACGGGTGATCTAGCACGAAAAATGCTTGATGATACTATTGAATATGTGGGGCGAAAAGATTTTCAAGTAAAGATTCGAGGTTTTAGAATTGAGCTGGTCGAAATTGAAAATTGCCTAATGCAAATGACACAAATCAGCCAAGCAGTAGTATTGGCATATACGCTAAACTCTGGCTTAAAAACATTAGTCGCTTACTATATTACACAAGATGTGATTGATGAGGCGCAAATGCTAAAACATTTAAGTGATTTTCTACCTGAATATATGTTGCCAACCGCCTTTATTCATTTAAAAACGCTTCCTTTAACGGTTAATGGTAAGTTAAATAGGTCGGCATTACCGCAGCCTGATTTCAATGATAAAACAAAGTATCAAGCACCGACAAATAATATAGAAACGATACTATGTCAAATCTATGCACAGGCATTAGGAATTGATGAAAATAAGTTAGGTATTGATGACGATTTCTTCAAATTAGGCGGCGATAGTATTAGCGCTATTTTAGTTGCAAGTAAAATTCGTCATAAATTAAAGGCTATTATCGCTATTAACGATATTTTTGCTGCCAAAACAGTTCGCATGTTAGCAAAAAATATTGATCTCAATGATACTGAAAAAAATATCGCCATCATTGCTGAGCAAGGCCAACTGTCTGGTTCATTCAAATTACTGCCTATTCAGCAATGGTTTTTTAAACAAGTTGAGCAAGCTCAATTTTTAGAATACCAGCATTGGAATCAATCATTTATTATCGATGTTCCGCGGCTCAACACGTTCACATTACAGCAAAGTCTAAGGTTATTATTTAGTTATCACGACGCTTTACGCCTAACATTCATGCGTGATGAGAATGGTAATTACAGTCAAAGTTATGCACAAAATGATAGCTGTATTCCGTTTGATTATATTAATCTAACATCAACTAAAGATAGTCCAACACAATTATTTAATCAATGGCAACAAGGGTTTGATATTTATCATTCACCGCTTTGCCATATTGGTTATGTTGAGTCTAGTGATAATCATCGTGCTAAGCTACACTTTGCTGTTCATCATCTAATTATCGATGCCATGAGTTGGCATATTATTAAGCAAGATCTACAAAAAATTTATCAAACGTTAGATGCTAACTCACTAAATAATCACTGTGCCATCGATATTTTAGGCGAAAAACCATCTAGCTATCGGCAATGGGGTACTCAGCTGCAAGATTATATCAATTACCCTGAAATCAAAGCAGAACGAGCTTATTGGCTCGATATTACCAAGGATATTGCAACTTATCGCCAAAGTGTTAGTCAATTCTTCACCGATAAATCATTAAATCGATGCCAGTTAACGTTAAGTCAAAGGGATACCGCCAAATTACAGACACAAATACATACTGTTTTATCAACGCAAATTAATGATATTTTACTCGCCTGTTTTGTTTTGGTACTGCAAAAATTCACTCACTTAGATACACAATACATTACGTTAGAAGGGCATGGGCGAGAATCACTATCCCCACATATAGATATTAACCGCACCGTAGGTTGGTTTACAAATATGTACCCGGTTAAAATATTAGCTGACGACAATATTCTAACCCACATAGCCAATACCAAAGAGAGCTTTGCAACGGTCCCTCATCGTGGCATTGGTTTTTCAGCATTGTTTGGTTATCAAGACCACATGCTATCACCAATTAGTTTCAACTATTTGGGTCAATTTGATAACGCAGCAAAACAAGATTGGCAGTTTAGTTTTAATGACCCTGGTGTCGCTGTTTCAAATAAAAATAAGGCCGCTAGTGCCTTAAGCCTTGATTGTGGTATTGTCCAAGGACAGTTAAAAATAACGTTTGCCAGTTACCTAGCACACGACACACTTGAGCAATTAGCCGCGCAATATATAGCAATCTTAAAATCTACGATTTCTCAGCTTATCACTATAGATAGAGGCTATTTAACGGCAACAGACATTAACAATGTCGTATCAACAAGCTTATTAGAACAATTACAACAACATTCAGAAATACAAGCCATTTATTTAGCAAATAGTTTACAAGCCGGGTTTATCTATCACGCCATCAATCAAGGCGATATTGATGATGCCTATCGTACGCAAATGTTTTGGGATTATCAAAGTCCAATTGACCCACAATTACTAAAAAAAGCGTGGCAACGAGTACAAGCTAATTATCCAAGTTTACGTATACGTTTTAATTGGGATGAAGAGCTTATTCAAATTATCGATAAAGCAGCTGAATTAAATTGGTCTTATTACGATGTTTCAAATCAATCAGCAGCCAAGCAGCAAAGCTTCTTAGCTGAGTTACGTCACAAAGATCGCAGCCAAGCTTACGATTTAACTAAAGCCGGGCTATTTCGTGTGTATTTAATCAAATTTAGTCATCAACATTATCACTGTATCTTTAGCAGTCATCATGCCATTTTAGATGGTTGGAGTAATCCAATATTGATTAAAGCGGTGCACGATACTTATCTTCGGTTATTAACCAATTGCCCAATCGATTTGAATGTAGATAGTGCTTATCAAGATATACAAAATTACTTACAAATTAACCGCACTGAACATATAAATTACTGGCAGCAATATTTAAGTCAACGGCAAACTAAAGATGATTTAAGTTTATTACTTAAAGGAGAAGCTCGAGCGATCCACTTAAATAGCTATAAACATATCACTGATCCAGCTAAAAAAACACTATCCATCGATAGCGAATGCTACTTAACACTTAAACAAATGACGAGCGAATACGCATTAACAACCAATGCCATATTGCAGTATTGCTGGCATAAGGTTCTTAGCGTATATACGGGAAGTGATGATACGCTTGTTGGCGTGGTTGTTGCTGGTCGAAATTTACCGATAGAGGGAATAGAGCAAACCGTTGGGTTATTAATTAATACACTGCCACTTATTGTCGAACATAATGCCTCGCAGTCCTTACTTAATACAATAAAAACACTACAAAATGACATTAATAAGGCTAATAGTTACAGCAATGTCAATTTGGCGGAACTACAGCAATCGGGAGTGCGCTTATTTAATTCATTATTTGTTTTTGAAAATTATCCGATCCCTAAAAATAATTTTGACGATAAACTGCAACTAAACTTCCTGGGCATTTTGGAAAAGCAAGATTACCCATTAGTGATGAGTGTGTCAGAAGAATGCCAGCAGTTAATCTTAACGTTAAATTATGCTAGCGAGTTATTTGATGATGGGCTTATCGAAAATATTTTAGCTACATTTAAACACATTATTAGCCAAATTATTAAAAATCCATATGCTCAGCAAAATGACATTAATTATCTAAATACTGAGCAGTATCAAACAGTCATTTATGATTGGAATAATACCGCCTGCGATTATTGCGCCGATAAAACAGTGATTAACCTATTTGAGCAGCAAGTTCTACAAACACCAAATTATCCAGCTGTTCTTTTTAATGACATCACGTTGACTTATCAGCAACTAAACCAACAAGCGAATCAATTAGCCCATTACTTACAAAGCATTTATCAGTTAAGCCCCAACGATTTTGTCGGCTTATATTTAGCGCGTAGTGAAAATATTGTCGTAACTATTTTAGCCGTGCTTAAAGCTGGCGCAGCTTATGTCCCTATGGATATTGATGCGCCAGATGAACGCAATAAATATATTATCGGTGATGCTAAAGTGAGGGCGATTATTACTGAAAAAGCTTATCACGCAAAGGCGAGTTTATTTACCGCTAATGTTATTGATCTTGACCATGGCCAAATGGTGACGGCATTATTAAATCAAAGCACGAGTAACCCAATAAGCACGGCAACAAGTCATGATCTTGCTTACTGTATTTATACTAGTGGCACAACCGGTAAACCAAAAGGTACGTTAATTACGCATCGTAATATTAATCGTTTAGTCATCAACCCTAATTACACTCATATTAATAAATCTGAACGGTTACTCGCTATTTCGGGATACCATTTTGACGCCTCCATTTATGATATTTTTGCTACCTTAATCAATGGCGCTAGCCTTGTTATCGCTGAAAAACAGTTATTTTTAGATCTTAAACAGTTCAATCAAATAATTAGTGACAAAGGCATTACCAACTGTTTTATTACCACCGCATTTTTTAATACTTTAGTCGATGCTGAAATCACTAATTTAAATCAATTAAATTATGTTTTAGTGGGAGGGGAAACATTATCAACTTACCATATTAATCGTTTTAGGCAGCTTTATCCAAACGTTAAGCTGGTAAATGTTTATGGCCCGACGGAAACGACGACTTATGCAACGTCATTTTTAACTAATACAATTAACACTGACTTTAATTATGCCGTGCCGATAGGTAAGCCAATTAATAACACAACATTGTATGTACTTAATCGCGCTTTAAAACCAGTACCTATTGGCGCCGTTGGTGAGTTATATATTGGTGGTGGAGGCGTCGGCCTTGGCTACCTTAATAATCCGGAATTAACGGATAAACACTTTATTGAAAATCCATTTCAAACTAAATTACCCAAGCAACAAGCTTATAATCAACGGCTTTATAAAACCGGGGATTTAGTTCGCTACCTTTCTGACGGCAATATTGAATACCTAGGTCGAAATGATTTTCAAGTTAAAATCCGCGGTTTTAGAATCGAATTAGCTGAAATTGAAGCGCAATTAATATCGTATCCTAGTATCAATCAAGCATTAGTTATTGCCTGTGACAATGGTCAGGACAAACAGCTCGTTGCCTACTACGTTGCAAAGCAGCCAGTTGATCGTGATCCGTTATTTGATCACCTTAAACAAAACTTGCCTGAGTATATGATACCAGCAGGCTTTATGCATCTTGACGCGTTCCAATTAAATATCAATGGTAAGATTGATCGCGCAGCGCTACCCGCGGTAACAATTGATATTACCGCTAATTATACGTCGCCAGCGACAACAACTGAACAACAAGTGTGTCAGCTCTATAGTGAGCTACTTTCAATAAGTATTGATAGGATAAGCACTAATGATGATTTCTTTCGATTAGGTGGCAATAGTATTTTAGCCATCAAACTGGCGAGTCGATTATCAAATATGGCTAATAAATCGGTTCATGTTGCCGATATTTTTAGTTATAAAACGATTCGCATATTAAGTCAGTACCTTGATAGTTTGCATAAGCCACAATTAGTTATTAGTGTTAACAGCGTTGATCGTCAGCAAGAACAATATCTTTCATATGCGCAAGAACGATTATGGTTTATCGATAGTTATGAGGGCGGTAGTAATGCTTACAATATTCCATTAACGTTAATCTTAAAGCCACAAATATCACTCACTGTGTTAACTAAAGCGCTAAATAAGATCATTGAACGCCACGAAATACTTCGAACGGTGATCAACACTAATGAACAAGGCGATGGCTATCAGCAAGTTTTAGCGATAGAAGGGGTAAAACTTAATATTAGCCAACAAATATGTCAAAATATTGATGAACTTAACAATAATATTAATCAACATGCTCACCAAATATTTAACTTAGCGACACAAATTCCATTATCCGCGCAGAGTTATCAACTTGGTGAAAAAACTTACCTTAGTCTCGTTATTCATCATATTGCATTTGATGGTTGGTCAATTGAATTACTTAGTAAAGAGCTTGATTACTATTACCGCTTTTACAACTATCAAGGCCATTTACCAGATTTACCTGATATTGCTATTCAATATAAAGATTTCGCGCTATGGCAACGTCAATATTTACAAGCAGATAAGCTCCAACCTCAGCTTGATTATTGGCAGTTAGCATTACAAGATCATCAATCGTTGAATCTTGCAACAGACAACTTACGGCCATTAAATATTGATTATCGTGGTGATGAAATTCGCTTTAATTTAAGCAAAGAAACGAGCCATCAATTAAGGCAAATAGCCGCTGATTTGAATGTCAGTTTATATACCGTATTACTCAGCGGCTATTATTTATTACTTAAAGCTTATAGCAATCAATCTGATATCATTCTTGGTACACCAATAGCGGGCAGGCACTACCCCGGTATTGAAAATACGCTAGGTTTCTTTGTTAATACTTTAGCATTAAGGCAGAAAATTGATGATCAAGAAAGCTTAACCGACTTTATTCAATCAACGGCTAAATTGCTTAATGATGCTCAGCAGTATCAAGATTTACCTTTTGAAAAATTGGTAGATGCGCTACAAATTGAAAAAGATCCATCAAGGCATCCAATCTTTCAAGTCATGTTTGGTGTACAGTCGTTTGGAGCAGTTGATGAGGAAGATCCAAAAGCATTATTCACCCCTTATACTGCAGATATCGCGCATTATAAAATTGCTAAATTTGATCTTTCGACCATGCTTGATGATAGTAAAGAAGCGATAAGTGGTGTTTTTAACTATGCTACCGCTTTATATAACAAAGACACTATTGAGCGATATATCAATGTATATTGCTATATATTAGAACAATTTAGTGATTTAGTTACGTTAAATGAGCCTCTCAAAGAGCTCTCTTACCTTGATAAACATCAATTGCAACGTGTTATTTATGATTGGAATAATACTGAAGCTGATTACCAAGCTGATAAAACCGTAGTGAATTTATTTGAAGCTCAAGTTAAGACGTCAGCGAATTTGCCTGCGGTAATTTTTAACCAGATAACATTAAGCTACGAGCAGTTAAACCAACGCGCAAATCAGCTCGCCCATCAATTAAAATCGCAATATAATATTCAACCTAATGATTGTATCGGGTTATATCTCAATCGCAGTGAGCAGATGGTTATCGCTATGTTTGCGGTGCTAAAATCTGGCGCAGCTTATGTGCCTATTGATCCTGATACACCAAATGAACGAAACCAATTTATTATTACTGATGCCAATGTCAAAACGGTGATAACGCAGCAGTGTTATCAAAGCAAGGTTGCGGCATTTTCACCAAATATTCCCTTAATTGTTATCGATCAAGTTGAGGTAGTGAACACCATTTCGTTACAGTGTAACGATAATGTGATTACGACAACTAAATCGAATGATTTAGCGTATTGTATCTACACCAGTGGCACAACGGGTAAACCAAAAGGGACATTAATTACTCATCGCAATATCAATCGTTTAGTGATAAATCCTAATTACACCGACATCGGTTGTGATGATCGATTTCTTGATATTTCGGGTTATCAATTTGATGCCTCAATTTATGATATCTTCGCGCCGTTACTAAATGGGGCGGCGATTGTGATAGCGGAAAAACAGCAAATTTTAAACTTAAGTGATTTTAATCAACTTATTAGTGATTATAAAATTAGCAATTGCTTTATTACCGCCGCATTTTTTAATACCTTAGTTGATGCCAAGGTTACTAACCTTGGGCAATTGAATTATCTTTTAGTCGGGGGTGAAGCCTTATCGGTTCATCATATTAATTGTTTTAGGCAGCGATATCCTCGTGTTAAATTAGTTAATGGCTATGGCCCAACAGAAACAACCACTTTTGCTGTTACTTACTTAATCAACTCAGCTAAAACCGAATTTAGCCATAGTGTACCAATTGGTAGACCGATCAATAACACCTCGTTATATATTCTTGATAGTCAGTTACGCCCAGTACCAATAGGGGCGATAGGTGAATTATATATTGGCGGGGCAGGTGTTGGTTTAGGGTATTTAAATAATCCACAGTTAACCCGTAACGTTTTTATCCCAAATCCATTTCAGACAAAGGCTCAGCAGCTAACCGACGATAATGGCCGTTTGTATAAAACCGGTGATTTAGTTCGTTACCTTGCTGATGGTAATGTTGAATATCTTGGCCGAAATGATCTACAAGTTAAAATTCGCGGATTTCGGATTGAATTAGCCGAAATCGAAGCATGTTTACATCGACATTTGGCAATTAAACAAGCATTCGTTATCGTAAAAATTGATGACAGCGGTAATAAGCAACTCATTGCCTATTATGTTGCCAGTGAACCTATTTGCCGTAATATACTATTTGATTATTTACAGCAACACTTACCTGAATATATGATCCCCTCAGCGTTTATCTACCTTGATGCTTTGCCATTAACGTTAAATGGCAAAATAAATCGAGCGGCGCTTCCTGATGTTACAACTGACATCAATAGCAATTATATTGGCCCAGTAACGACAACCCAACATCAAATCATCGCGCTTTATGCTGAATTATTGAGCTTAAATAGTGATACTATCAGTATCACTGATGATTTTTTCAAGATGGGCGGCAATAGTATTTTAGCCATCAAGTTAGCCAATCGTTTAGCGAGCATTAGTTCAAAAGCGGTTCATGTGGCTGATATTTTTAGCTATAAAACGGCGCAAGGATTAAGCCAGTATATGGATACTTTAGCTAGCTCAAAATATGCAATCTTACCGCAAAAAGTAGAGCAAGCTGAGCAACAATTACTCTCGTTTGCACAAGAACGCTTATGGTTTATTGACCGCTATGAAAAGGGAAGTGATGCCTATAATATTCCACTAATATTAACATTAAGTCAGCAAATATCGTTAGATGTACTAAGCAAAGCACTTAATAAAATCATTGCCCGGCACGAAGTGCTTCGCACGGTGATTAAAACAAGCCATGATGGTGAAGGATATCAACACGTTTTAGCGATAGAAAGTGCAACTATTTCCATTAATCATAAAAAATGCCATCACATTGAGGCGTTAAATCGATATATTGCTGAGCATGTTCACGCTATTTTTGATTTAGCAACGCAAATTCCAATATCAGTGCAGAGTTACCAGTTAAATGAACAGACCTATTTAAGCCTTGTTATTCATCACATTGCTTTCGATGGCTGGTCAGTCGATTTACTTATAAAAGAACTTGAACATTACTATAAACAATTTAATTCATCGGCGGCAATCATCGAACTCCCGCCAATATCTGTTCAGTATAAAGATTTTGCGCTTTGGCAGCGCAAATATTTACAAGCCGAAACATTACCAACGCAGCTAAGCTACTGGCATGATCTGCTGCAAGATCACCAGCCACTTAATTTGCCTTTAGATAATCCTCGTCCACCGCAAATCGATTATTGTGGCGCGGATATTCGCTTTAGCTTAAGCAACGTAACCAGCCAAAAACTTAGGCAACTTGCCGCTAATTTAAATGTCAGTTTATATACTGTTTTATTAAGCGGTTATTATTTATTGCTCAAAGCATACAGTAACCAAGCTGATATTATTTTAGGCACACCAATAGCAGGTAGGCACTATTTAGGCATCGAAAATACGATGGGTTTTTTTGTTAATACCTTAGCTTTAAGATGTAAAATTGATGATCAAATCAGTATTACTGATTTTATTCAAGCAACGGCTAAGTCGCTTATTAAGGCTCAGCAGCATCAAGACCTACCATTTGAAAAACTTGTTGATTCTTTAACAATAGAAAAAGATCCATCAAGGCATCCGTTATTCCAAGTGATGTTTGGTGTACAATCGTTTGGCTCGCTAAGTAACCAATCGGATGAACCACTTTTTACGCCTTATCAAACAGATGCTATGGCATATCAAATTGCAAAATTTGATCTAACGACGATTTTAGATGACAGCCAAGAGACCATCAATGGTTATTTTAATTATGCGACAGCACTATTTAAGCCAGAAACAATAAACGGATATATCAACACTTATTGCCATATTCTTGATGAAATCATCACACTTAGCAAAAAGCCGCAGCCAATTAGCAAGCTAAGTTACCTTGATAAAAAATCATATAATACCGTAATCTATAACTGGAATAAAACTCAGCATGATTATCCTCGTGATAAAACTATTGCGCAGGCATTTGAAAAGCAAGTGATAACAACGCCAGATAATATTGCTGTCGTTTATGATGATGAAAGCTTAACGTATCGCGCATTAAATGAACAAGCAAATCAATTAGCATACTATTTAAAAAGCCAATTTTCATTACAACGTGATGATCTAGTGACTATCTGCCTAGATAAAAGCCCACAATTAATCGTCAGCATTTTTGCAGTCTTAAAAGCTGGCGCTGCTTATGTGCCACTAAGCCCTAAATTACCTGATGAGCGAAAGCAGTGGCTAGTAACAGATACCCAGTGTAAAGTTATTATCACTTCATTAGCGTATCAAACTGAACTAAATCGTGTTTTAAATGATACGAGTGCTAGTTTGGTGTGCATTGATGATGTCGATATACAAAATAAACTCGCTGTCAGTGGCGTTGATGATGTCGTCACTAAGACAACAGCCAACGATTTAGCCTATATTATTTATACGAGTGGCACAACGGGTAAGCCAAAAGGGGTGATGATTGAGCATCACAGTGTTATTAATGCAACTTTAGTGCAATGCAATACCATGGTGCTAAAAAACTGTGATCTCAATAATAAAAGTAAAAACACGTTATGGTATTCAGATTATACTTTTGATGCCCATGTGCTCGATATCTTTACACCGCTATTAACAGGAAATACATTACATATTCTTGCTCAAGATAAACGTTTAGATCTACAGTGCTTAATTGATTATGCCATAAAAGAGCATATCGATTATGCGTTTATACCACCGGCATTATTAGATAAAAACCAAATTATTCCAATTGACACTATATTAGTCGGTGGCGAGGCAATTTCACAGCATATTGTTGATTATTATCATCAGCAACATCGCCATTTAATTAACGCTTATGGGCCTACTGAAGCAACAATTTGGGCTACTTACCGGCAATATCAACAAGGTGATCTAAGTAACAATATAGGTAAACCAATTTATAATGCTAGCGTTTATATATTAGATAATGCATTAAGGCCAGTACCAATTGGTGCTTTTGGTGAGCTTTATATTGGCGGTGTTGGGGTTGGGCGTGGTTATTTAAATAATTTTGAATTAAGCCAAAAAGCCTTTATTACAAATCCATTCCAAAGTGAGCTGCAAAAAATTGCCGGTGAAAATAGCCGGCTTTATAAAACGGGTGACATTGTACGTTATCTTGCCGATGGCAATATTGAATATTTAGGGCGTAATGATTTTCAAGTTAAAATTCGTGGATTTAGGATTGAACTGGCTGAAATTGAAAGCCATTTATTAAAATATCCGAATATCAAGCAAGCGCTGGTACTTGCTTGCGATAATAATGCCGGTAATAAACAACTTGTCGCCTATTATGTTGCAAATAAAGCAATTACTCGTGACGAACTCATTGATTATTTACAGCAATCATTACCCGATTATATGATCCCAGCAGCTTTTGTCTATCTTGAGGCATTACCCCTTACGCTAAATGGCAAAGTAAATAGAGCAGCGCTACCCATTGCAACGCTAGATCTTACTGAAAATAGCGTAAAACCGAGTACAAATACCGAGCATCAAGTGGCAAAAATCTACAGTGAATTATTGGGAATTGATTATCAAAATATCAGTATTACCGATGATTTCTTTAGAATGGGTGGAAATAGTATTTTAGCGATTAAGTTAGCAACAAAATTATCCGATACAACCGATAAAGCTATTCATATTGCTGATATTTTTAGCTATAAAACCATACAAATGATAAGTCAGTATATTGACACTATTATTAGCCATCCAGTAGTGATTTTGGCACCGAGTATAGAGCGAAAGCAAGATCAGCTACTCTCATTTGCTCAAGAACGGTTATGGTTTATTGATAATTACGAGGGGGGCAGTAATGCCTATAATATTCCACTCACGTTTGTACTAAGTGAGCATGTATCGCTTGGTGTTTTAGCTAAGGCGATTGATAAAATCATTGAACGACACGAAATATTACGTACGATTATTAAGATTAATGCTGATGGAATGGGTTATCAATATATTTTAGCTGCAAATAGTATTGATATAAGAATAGAAAATTGCGACTGTGAAGATATCGATATGCTCAATTTACGTATAGGTGATCATATAAATCGTATTTTTGACTTAAAAACCCAAATTCCGATCTCGGCACAAAGCTATCAATTACACGATCGATACTATTTAAGTTTAGTCATTCACCATATTGCCTTTGATGGTTGGTCAGTTGAGCTATTGATAAAAGAGCTAAATTATTATTATCATTTCTTTAGTATGCAAGGCGAAATAGCGGAACTACCGGCTATACAAGTTCAATATAAAGACTTTGCATTATGGCAACGTCAATACCTACAAAATGAGCAGCTACAATCTCAGTTAGATTATTGGTATAACAGCTTAATTGACTATCAGCCCCTTAATTTACCACTCGATTATTCTCGCCCAATACAAATTGATTATCGCGGCGCAGATATTGGCTTTAGTTTAACAAAACAGACAAGTCATAAACTTAGGCAGTTAGCCTCAAATTTAAATGTCAGTTTATACACCGTATTACTCAGTGCTTACTATCTATTACTTAAAGCTTATAGTAATCAAAATGATATAATACTTGGAACGCCAATAGCGGGGCGCCATTATCCTGGCATTGAAAACACAATGGGCTGTTTTGTTAATACCTTAGCGTTACGGCGTGAAATTGATCCAATGCAACGTTTAGCTGATTTTATTCAAACAACGGGAATAAGGCTTAACCAAGCACAGCAATATCAAGATCTTCCTTTTGAGAAGCTCGTTGATGCATTGCAGATAGAAAAAGACTCATCAAGGCATCCATTATTCCAAGTTATGTTTGGTTTACAATCATTTGGTTTTAACGATAGGGCGGATACAACGTCATTATTGACACCATATCAAACTGATTCTAGCCAATATAATATTGCTAAATTCGATCTATCAACCATGCTCGATGATAGCCAAACGATTATCCGCGGTAATTTTAACTATGCAGTGGCACTATTTAAAGCTGAAACAATAAAAGGCTATATCAATGTTTATTGCCATATACTTGAACAGTTAAGTGATTTAGTTGTAAAAGGCCAGTTAATTAGCCAAATAACTTATCTTGATGACGATAACTATAACACCATAATTAATCAATGGAATCAAACGAGGCAAGATTATCCGCATGATAAAACTATCCACCAAATGTTTGAGGAGCAAGTCGAGAGAACGCCAAATAATATTGCAGTTATTTATGAAAATACGCGATTAACCTACATTGAGCTTAATAATAAAGCGAATCGATTGGCCTCTTATTTAAGAGATAACTTTACTATTAAAGCAGATGACCTTGTTGCACTGTATCTAGATCGTTCTCTTTATATGCCACTTGCCATATTAGCCGTGCTAAAGTCGGGCGCAGCTTATGTGCCTATCGATCCTTTAGCACCAAGTGATAGATCACGATATATTCTAACCAATACCAAAGCACGCGTTATTCTAACTATTGATGCTTATTATGATAAATGCTGTGAGCTTATAGAAAAAGGGCAAACTGTTGTAAACCTGCAATCGCCGACGATGATTGAGCAACTTTCTCATTATATAAGCAAAAATCTTCCGCCTTTAGCTAAGGCTAGTAACCTGGCTTATGTTATTTATACCAGTGGCACGACGGGTAATGCCAAAGGCGTTATGATTGAGCACCAAAGTGTTATCAATAAAATTATTTGGCGGCATAAACAATACCCAATAACGGAGCACGATCGTATTTTACAAAAAACCAACTACACATTTGATGTCTCTGTGTGGGAACTATTTTGGGCTAACTGGTATGGTGCCAGCATTGTTTTTGCTCATTCTCAGTCGTATAAAGATAACGTATATTTGACTGAACTTATCATGCAAGAAGGTATCACAACAATACATTTTGTCCCTTCAATGCTGGCAACTTTTCTTGAAACATTAGAAGGGCAAGTATCGCTAAGGACTAAATTAAATTCCTTAAAATATTTATTTTGTAGTGGTGAAGCATTAAATCTTGAGGAGGTTAAGAAATGTCATCGACTTATGCCTCATTGCCAAATACACAATTTATATGGGCCAACTGAAACAACGATAGAAGTCCTATACTATGATTGTAATGATGCCAAGACCTCAAATGTTTTTATTGGTAAACCAATAGCAAATACAACGGCATATATTTTAGATGAAAACTTACAAGCAGTGCCAATTGGGGCAATAGGTGAGCTATACATTGGCGGCGACCCAGTTGCGCGCGGTTATCTTTATAATCAAACCTTGTCGAGTGAACGTTTTATAGCAAATCCACTGCAAAACAAACAACAAAAACAACAAAATTACAATGATCGTATCTATAAAACCGGGGATATTGTTCGGTATCGGCATGATGGTAATATTGAATATTTAGGTCGTAATGACTTTCAAGTAAAAATTCGCGGTTATCGCATCGAGCTTAAAGAGATTGAAGCGCGTTTAACTCATCATCCAGATATCAATCATGCTATTGTTATTGCTTATGAGCGCTCAACGAAGGATAAGTACCTTGTTGCCTACTATGTTGCTAATAGTGAACTTAATAATGATTCAATTATTAAGCATTTACGGCAAACATTACCCGAATATATGCTACCAGTGGCATTTGTCCACTTATCAACTTTACCCATAACCTCTAATGGTAAACTCGATCGAAAATTACTACCCAAACCAGAATTTAACAATATGGTTGCCCACGTGTTACCTGATAATGAAGTTGAAAGAATACTATGTGAAATTATCTCTGATACGTTAAATATCGCGAGTAATGAAATTAGTATGGAGCACAGTTTCTTTACCCTTGGGGGAAATAGTATTTTAGCAATGAAGCTTAATAGCCGTATTAATCAGGTATTTCAAGTTAGATTATCGTTAGTTGACATCTTAAATGCCCGAACAATAAGAGAGCTTGCGATAAAAGTGATGACAACAGACAAATTAGAATTTAATCCTGTTGTATCATTAACGGCCATTAATAATAAACCACAAATATTTATGATCCACCCCGGTATGGGCGGCTGCTCAGTTTATTTATCATTAGCAAACAAGCTTGAAGCCAATTACTGCTGTTATGGCGTTGATTCTTATAACTTTTATCATGATAATAAAATTGAAAAGCTTAATCTATTAGCAAAATATTATTTATCTTATATTGATAGGGTACTTGACGTAACGAAACCGGTAAGCTTGTTTGGTTGGTCATTAGGTGGGCAAATTGCATTAGAAATCGCAACGATATTAGAGGCGCGTAATATACAAAATATTACAGTTTATGCCTTAGATACATGGCTACTTAATCCTGATGATATTACCGCGGATATGCCAATTATTAATTTAGATAAACTTATGGCGGAGTTGAATATCCCTAAATATTTACATTCAAATGTCGTTTCGGTGACACAGGTCGATAAGCAAATTTCGTTACAACCTATTTCAGCTAAGCTTAAAAATACGCGAGTTATATTATTTAAAGCGATGGATGAAAAAGGATTTGGCGCGCTACATGATAAATATTTGGTCAATAATATTGATGCTTATTTAAATT
Source organism: Orbaceae bacterium lpD04 (assembly GCA_036251935.1). NCBI lineage: Bacteria > Pseudomonadati > Pseudomonadota > Gammaproteobacteria > Orbales > Orbaceae > Orbus > Orbus wheelerorum. Next base: position 1,538,743 of record CP133967.1, read on the forward strand.
CAGCGCAGCAATTAAGCGTTATTGAGCTGGCAACTGATCATTACGGTGTTTTAGAAAAAGAGCAAGAAATTATCGACAGTTTAAATCAATTCGCCTAGTTTTGTCGGGTTATGTAGCAAACTTACGCCGACTAAACGTAAGCGTAAGTTTATTTATTAAAGGTAATAAAATGAATTATATCTATACAACTTGCCTAAACCAACTTAGCTGGTCACAGCTAAAAGACTATCAAGGGATTTTAACGTTAAATGACCAGCAAACGATTAATCAATTGCGGGTTAATGATGATAAATGTCGAACACTGCTGGGAAAGTTATTATTACTTTATGTACTAAAAAAACACGCAACATACCCAGCATTACAACTGCCTAACTTAACTTATAACCAGTATTTTAAACCGTTTATCGAAAATATGCAGGGAAGTTTTAATATTGCTCATGCAGGCGACTGGGTCGTTTGTGCTTATAACGAACAAGGGCAAATAGGCGTTGATATTGAGGCGCAGCAACCGATCAATATTGATGAATATCACGAGGTGCTCACTGAGGATGAAATTGAAGCAATTAATCATGGTAAGCTTGATTTTATTCAGTTATGGACACTAAAAGAGGCAATTATTAAAGCTGATGGGCGGGGATTTTATTTAGCCCCTAACTCTTTTACTCTGCCATTACCTTTTATCAATAATTCAGTTATTACTGTCGATAAAAATGCGTGGTTTTTAAATTGGCAACAAGTAGCAAAAAATTACTCATTAGCCGTAGCAAGCTCTTCTAAGACGGAGGGTTTAATTACAAAAACATTAACTATCAATGAGTTAACTAACTTTTTTTATCGTTGATTTAGCCGTATTAACTGCTCTCTGCCTCGGCTAAGGTTAGCGATAAACTCATTAAGTAATTGAAATTTATCATCAGTTATCGCAATACGTAATGATGTGCCATTAGCATCGAAAGTTTGTTCTTCAATGATCGCTTGTGCTTCTTTAAGTTTATTTTCAAAAATAGGCCACTCATTATATAGGCACGAAACGTGGTAAGAATGGCGTAAAATAATCGCGGTTAAGGGCGCTTGCTGTAAGCAGTGACTAGCACTACCGCCATAAGCACGCATTAAGCCGCCGGTACCGAGCTTTATTCCACCAAAGTACCGCGTTACAACGACAACGATATTATCGCAGTTTTGACCTTCGATGGCAGCAAGAATTGGCCGCCCAGCGGTACTTGTTGGCTCGCCATCATCATTAAAGCGATACTGATTTGACATTTTCCACGCCCAGCAGTTATGCGTTGCATTAATATCGCTTACTTGTGCGATAAAATCAGCAGCATGCTGCGAATGATCAATTGGCGCTGCATTAACGATAAAGCGACTTTTTTTTATCTCTTCGTTAATTGTAAATGGGGTAATTAATGTATATAACATGCTTAATTCTGTTAGAATAACCAAACGCCCTTAATCATACTAAACATAAATAAAATGTCTATTAATTTAGCTCAATTAAAACAGCAACAAATTGAATATGCTAATCGTATTATTTTACGAGATGATAATCATTTTAGTACTCCCACCTTGATTGGGGGAACGGATGTTGGTTTTGAAGAGGGCGGGCAAATAACGCGAGCTGCTATTGTCGTACTATCATTCCCAAATTTAACACTAGTTGAATATCAAATTGCGAAAATGCCAACCACATTACCTTATATTCCGGGTTATTTATCGTTTCGAGAATATCCTGCGTTACTTGCGGCGTGGCAAAAAATCGAGCATAAGCCACAATTATTATTAGTTGATGGACAAGGCGTTGCTCATCCAAGAAAACTTGGCATCGCAAGTCATTTAGGCTTATTGCTTGATATTCCAACTATTGGCGTTGCAAAAAAGAAATTATATGGTCAATATCAGCCATTACCAGATGAGCGACTTGCTCAAGAGCCTTTATTTGATAAAACAGGTATTGAGCAAATTGGCAGCGTATTACGCAGTAAAGTAAAATGTAACCCATTGTTTATTTCAGCAGGACATCGAGTAAGTCAGCTATCGGCGCTGAATTGGGTTAAAGCTTGCTTAAAAGGGTATCGTTTGCCTGAGCCAACAAGGTTTGCCGATGCCGTTGCCTCAAATAAACCTCTATTACAAAAACTATTACACAATTTTAAAAACAATAATTAGCGAAATAATTTATGACTGAGTTGCGCAAAAATGGCTTTACCTTTAAACGTTTTTTTATCGCCCATGATAAATCACCGATGAAAGTAACCACTGATAGCTGTTTACTTGGGGCATGGAGCCCAATTACAGCAAATACCCAAAAAGTGCTTGATATTGGCAGTGGCTGCGGGATTATTGCGTTAATGTTAGCACAGCGCCTTGAACACCATGAGAGTCATATTGATGCTATCGATATTGATTCTAACGCTGCTTTGCAATGCCAAGAGAATATTAATCAAGCTACGTTTAAAAATATTACCGCTAGGTGCATCGATATTAACCAATATCGCTTAAATCAAGCGCCATATTATGATTTGATCGTCAGTAATCCGCCATATTTCGAATCAGCAGTTGAATGCCGTAACAAGCAGCGTCAGCAAGCGCGTTATACCGAAAATTTAAATCATACACAGCTTATTACAACCGCAAAAAGATTACTAAAGCCCAATGGCTATTTTTGCGTGGTATTGCCTTACCATTTATCTGATGAATTTAGCCAGCTTTGCCTGCAACATGACTGGCATTTAGTTCAGCAGATGCAAATTAAATATACCGATAATAAACCGGCGTCATTAAGTTTGCTCTGTTTTAGTCTGCAAACAGTTGAAATATGCACTAAGCAAAGCCTAACGATGCGAGATAGTGAAAATTGTTATACTCATGATTTTCGTTTGTTACTAGGTGATTTTTATTTATTCCAAAAATAAGTCAATAATCATCGCAGGCTTATATTTCGTTATTTTTTTGTTGTAACACCCTATTTTAGTGAAAAAAGGGTGTTTACTGGCTAAATTTATCAAACTTCTCGCTTTTATAAAACCAGCTAAAGGAGTCAATCGGGCTCACCGCTATCATCACATAAAGCATATTTATCAACAACCCCGCACCGTTATAAAAATACCCGGATTAGCCGGCTAAATATCGTATTATGCTTATCTTTAAGCATCAAAAACGCAGTGACATGCAGCTTACACCACCATCAATTTTACGGTACTCTGAGGTATCAACTTCAATTACGTTATAGCCTAATGCTTGAATTTTTGCTTTTGTAATAGGGTAACCTGCTGGCATTATTACATTACCATTGACCCAAATACAGTTAGCTGCGTAGCTCTCTTGTTCTGGAATTTCGATGATATTAAGATGAGAAAAGGCTTCTTTAGTGATAAATTCGCCCGTGGCAAGCAAATTGTTATTTTCTAAATAGGAGAGCCCCGTCTTTAAATGTAAGACTTTATCTAGCGTCACAATTGAGCCTGTTAACCCATATTTGCTTAAAATTGCGATCATTTGCTCTGCGCCTTGTTGATTGGTTCTCGCAGATAAACCGATGTAGTAATGGCTACCAACCATCATTATATCGCCCGCTTCAACCGTACCTGGCGCAGAAATTCTTTCAACATGATTGCAATAGAATTGAGTGATACAATCTTCAATAATTTCAATTTCATTAAGACGGCTTTTTGCACCGGGCCTTGTAATAATGGCGCAGTAGGGCGTACAAAGTGCGGTATCTTCAACAAAAACAGAGTCTGGAAATTGATCATTAGCGGGTAGTATCGTTATCTCCACATCACACTGTTGTAATGCTCGAATATACTCATTATGTTGATCTAAGGCTTTTTGATAATCAGGTTTTCCCAAATTGGCTGAGGTTAATCCATCAATTAATGTTTTACTCGGCGTTCTTGTTATAACATGTTTAAATCTAATCATAACCTATCCTTTTTATTATTTATGCTGTAAATTTGCATAATAATTCACTTTAATAGCTTAAATCAAGTTTTAAATAATTTTTCATGCATTTAATTAAAATAAAAAAGCCCGCAAAGCGGGCGATTAATTAGTGATAAATTGACTATTTATTATCAGGTAATGCATAAGCAATCACATAATCACCTCTTTTAGGTGATTGCCTTGCTCCGCCAGCTGAAATAACAATATACTGTTTACCTGTTTTAGGTGAAATATACGTAATTGGCGTACCTTGGCTGCCTACAGGTAAGCGTGCTTTCCAAACTTCTTCGCCGGTTGCACTATCAAATGCACGTAGATAAAAATCTTGCGTCGCTGCAAAAAATAACAAGCCGGACTTCGTTGTCATTGATCCACCAATAGTTGGCATCCCAATTGGGATAGGCATATGCATTGGAATATTAAAAATGCCAGTATCCATTAGTGTTCCAACCGGTTTTTGCCATAAGATTTGTTTAGATTTTAAATCGATAGCAGTCATTGTTCCATAAGGGGGTTTTTGGCAAGGTACACCAATGGGTGACATAAACCGTAAGCGCATGGCGCCAAATGGTGTTCCATCTTGTGGCACTATCCCCATCTCGATCCCACTTGCATTTGCAGGAATATCAGCCCGCGGGATCATCCAGTTAGTTAAACCAATACGCATATCATTAACATACATAATATTGGTTTGTGGATCAACGGCAACACCTCCCCAGTTCATACCGCCAAGTGAGCCTGGATATTGTAACGTTTTACTCATTCCTGGCGGCGTAAATAATCCTTGGTAATCAGATCCTGCAAAATCAATACGGCAAAGAAGCTGATCAAAGATAGTCGCTCCCCACATATCCGCTTCTGTTAAGGTTTCGTTACCAATTGATGGCATTTCAACTGAAAATGGTTGAGTAGGAGAATAGTATTCACCTGCAACATCGCCTTGTGGAACAGGGTGCTCTTCTACTTTGGCTAAAGGTTGACCGGTTTCTCTATCCAACATAAAAATTTGCCCAGATTTGGTTGTTTGGATAATCGCCTTCGTTACCTCGTCATTACTATTAGCAATATCGTATAGCAGTGGCTGTGATGGTAAATCATAGTCCCAGAGATCATGGTGCGCGGTTCTAAATTTCCAGCGGATTTGGCCTGTTTTTTTGTCTAATGCCACAATGGAAGAATTATATTCGTCGTCGTATTTGGTGCGCTCACCGCCAAAAAAATCGGGCGTTGCATTACCTGTTGGCGCATAGATTAATTCAAGCTCGGGATCATAAGCCATGCTTGTCCATACGTTAACGGTGCCGCGAGTATAGTTTTGGCCAGATGGTGGCACTGTTTTGGTATCAGGATTACCCGGATCAAATGCCCAAACTAATTTACCACTATGTACATCAAAGGCTCGAATTACGCCGCCAGGCTCACCAACAGAAAAATTATCGGCAACGCGCCCACCAACAACAATCACATCATCGGCAACTAATGGCGCTGATGTGATGGTGTAATAACCTGGTGGAATATCACCCATATTTTTTTTCAAATCAACGATGCCTGCATCACCAAAATCATTACATAATTGACCTGATTGTGGATCAATTGCCATCAATCTTGCATCAAGCGTGGTTAGAATAATTCGGCTACTGCAAGTGTTAGCGCCATCTACATCTTGTTTAGTGCTTGTTATATGCGTTTTGTTCTGATCGCTATAATAGGCAAGTCCTCTACAGCGTTGCCAGTTTGGCACTGAGGTTTTTGGATCATAGCGCCATCTTTCATTCCCATTATCAGCATCAACAGCAATGACAATATTATTAGCAGTGCATAGATAAACGGTATCGTCAATTTGCAGGGGCGTATTTTGATCTTCAGCGCCAGAGCCGTTACTTTCTGGGATTTCTCCGGTTCGAAATGTCCAAGCAACTTTAAGATCATTAATATTATCTTTAGTTATTTGCTCTGCGCCAGAAAAACGAGTCCCCATGGTCGTGTTTGCATACTGCTGCCAATCCGTTGGTGCATTCTTACTTGTCACGTTATTTTTGCTGATTTCAATTGATTTATAGATAGCATTATGTTCAACAGACATGCATCCTAATGAGATAATCATAACGATGATAAGCACACTTGCTAATCGGTATCCACCTAACGACTTCTGATTTCTTGTTATATAAATAAGTGAAGGATAGATTAGCGCAACTAATATCGCAAAACCACCTAATACAGCGAGTCGAGAGAATAACGGCCAAAATTGCCAGCCAACTTCGATTAATGCCCAAATAATTGTTATTACATAAGCGATACCATAAACAATTGCGCCAATCGGTCTATATTTAAATAATGCAATCGAGCAAAACAGCATGGTAAGGCCCATTAAAGCAAAATACCAACTACCGCCAACTATGATTAACCGGATCCCATTAATCACTAAAAATAGACTACTTAAAAGTAAGATTATTGCAACTAAGTAGATACAACACTTGCGTAACCCTTTGGGTTTATTTTGTATATCCATATTTAAACTCCTCATATTATTCAATAAATAGGTACTTAATTACGGACATTTAATATCATAAAAATAATTTTTTCAAGGCGTTATATATTTAATGTTTTAAATGATTGATATGAGATAGTTACGATTTACACATTACATCAGTATTTTCAATAAAAAATGAGTTAAAACAATAAATTAAATAATAAAAAAAGCCTCAAATAATCGTATTTATTTGAGGTTTTTAGCGGTATAACGTTAATTATCAAAACGTTAAAGAAATCATGTTGAAGTGTTAGTGACCTTCGAACTCAACGAGTGAAAAACAGTTGACGCCCATTGATGTAAGTTTATCTTTACCCGCTAAGTCGGGTAGATTAATAACAAAAGCTGCATCTTCAACTATTCCACCTGATTTACGGATCAATTTAGTGGTAGCTGCAACGGTGCCACCCGTTGCTAATAAATCATCAATAATAAGGACGTGTTCGCCTTCTTTGATCGCATCGGTATGGATCTCAAGCGTATCGGTACCATATTCTAATTGATACTCTTCTTTAAAAACATGGCGAGGGAGCTTATGGGGTTTTCGAACGGGAATAAAGCCAACGCCTAAGGCTAGTGCAATTGGCGCTGCAAATATAAATCCGCGCGCCTCAGTACCAACCACTTTATCGATTTTTTTATCTTTATAATGCGCAACAAGCAATTCAATTGTTAGTTTAAACGCTTGTGGGTTTTCTAATAAGCTGGTGATATCACGAAATAAAATCCCTTCTTTAGGGTAATTTGGGATCGTAATAATACTTTCTTTTATAATGGCTAATTTAGCTTGCAGGTTTGGCATAGCGTATTTTCCTTATTTACAATTCAATTATTTTTTAACAATACATTTGGTATAAATATAGCCAAGTACTGCGCCGATCAATGCCGGAATAATCCAACCAAGACCTTGCTCATAAAGTGGCAGGTGCGCTATTAATAAATCATTTAGTTGCTGGAAGATTTTTGCAACATTAGGTAAATAATTTGATAGTTTAGAACCCGGCTCCATAACTGAGTCAATTTCAAATAAAATACTTGTTAATAATGTTAAATAAATCGCACCAACATACACTGATTTACGTCCATTAAATAGTGGATGGAAGAACATTAAAATAATTAATACGATAGTAACAGGGTAAATAATAGATAAAACCGGCACTGAAAACGAAATCAATGAGGTTAAACCAATGTTTGCAAATAACGCACTAACAACTGAGAAAATAACTGCATATTGACGATAAGAAAGCTTAGGGTAGAGTGAAACTAAATAATTTGCACAAGCATTGGTTAAGCCAATATTCGTGGTCATACAAGCAACGGTAACCATTATACCTAAAATCAGATTACCCCACGCGCTAAAATAATAGGTAGAAACTCTTGCTAAAATCTGACCACCATTTTCAAGAATCCCTAATTTAGTGACACTCGTTGCCCCCATATAAACTAACGATATATAGAAAAAGGCTAAGATTGCGCCGGCAATTAAGCTTGCTTTAAAGCATGCTATCATGATCTTCGTTTTATCTTTGATACCATAATTCATGATACTTTGTACCACAATAATACCAAAAACGAGAGACGCTAAGGTATCCATCGTTAGATAACCTTGGGTAAAACCTGTAAAAAATGGTAAATTTTGGTAATCGGCATTAACCGCAGGTAACATTTCACCCATTGGGAATATTAGCGCGGCTAAGATTAGAATAAGAATGAATGTGATTTTTACTGGCGTTAGAAATTTACCCACAATATCAATAAATTTTCGTGGATTAAGCGCGAGAAAACAACAAATACCATAGAAGCAAATTGTAAATATGGCTAAATAAATAGAATTAGATTCTTCATCAACAAATGGTTTTAACGCGATTTCGTAAGAGACACTACCTGTACGAGGCATGGCAAATAGAGGACCGATGGTTAGGTAAAGTGTTGTTGCAAAAATAAGCCCAAACACCACACCACATCGTTGTGCAATTTTTAGGAAATCTCTTTCACCCGAAAACCCAACCGCCATAACACCAAGTAGTGGCATCATAACGCCAGTAATAACAAAACCTAAAGCCGCGAGATCAAAATGATCGCCCGCAAGTTGCCCTAACATTACAGGAAAAATAAGATTGCCTGCGCCAAAAAATAATGCAAAAAGAGTGATACCAATAAGAATAATACGCATAGAGTTTAAAATTAATTAATAACAAAGCTCGCGATTATAGCTTAAAAATTCAGTTATACACACAAAAAAATGACTTTTATGTGGCGTAAGTATCGTCATTTTTTGTTTTACTTATTTTTACTAGACGAAAAAAGGATTAATATTGAATAATAATTAGTACCAAAGTGTCGATCATAAATAACAAGGACAATGATGAAAAAAATACTATTAGTATTATTAACAATGGTGCTTACTTACAATGCACAAGCGAGAACATTTGAGCAGATCAAATCCTCTGGAATCTTGATAATCGGCGTGCCTGCTGATTATGCACCACTTGCTTATCATAATAAGCAGGGTAAACTCGTTGGTTTTGATATTGATATGGCTAAAAACTTAGCGAAATCACTCAATTTAGTCCCTGTGTTTTTTATTACGAGTTGGCCAACGCTTGCCAAAGACTTAGCCGATGACAGATATGATATCGCAATGGGCGGCGTTACTTACACCAAAGCAAGGGCTGAGCAGTTTTTATTAACGGATCAAATTATTCCTAATGGCAAAATTGCCTTAGCAAGCTGTCAATCGGCACCTAAATTAATTGATTTAGCGCATATTGATCAGCCAGATATAAAAGTTGTGGTTAATCCTGGTGGTACAAATGAAAGCTTTGTAAATACTCATATTGTTCATGCTCAAATTATTCGGGTGAAAAATAATATTGATAATATTCAAGCGTTAAGAGATAAAACCGCGGATATGATGATAACTGATTTAATTGAAGGTTATCATTATCAATATTCTGAGCCGGGTACTTTATGCTTAGCAACAAAAACGCCATTTGCGGGTACTAAAAGTTATAAAGCGTATATGGTTAAGTTACAAAATAGCGATCTACTTAATGCGATTAATCATTGGTTAGCAAAGTCTACCATTAACCCTATTGCAAAAAAATGGGGCGTACACACACAAATTGAGTGAGTTTAAACTGCAACTTAATTAATGTGACCAATAATATCTAACTCTTATTAAGGTGAAGAACGAATATGTATGCCTATTTACTCCTATTTTTGGCAATTATTTGTGAGGTAATCGCCACCTCTGCGTTAAAGCTATCAAACGGATTTACTCAATTAATGCCAACAATAATCGCAATTATCGGCTATAGCGCCTCATTTTACTTATTGTCATTAACCCTTAGAACGATCCCTGTTGGGATTGCTTATGCAATTTGGTCGGGTATTGGCATTATACTCATTAGCATAATTGCTTGGCTGTTTTTTAAGCAAGCACTTGATCTCGCTGCGTTAATTGGAATGGGATTTATTATGTTTGGGGTAATTATTATTAATCTTTTTTCTAGCGTTGCAGGGCACTAATAATTGGCATATGAAATTAAAAGCGCCTTACTTATTGTAAAGCGCTCTTACTACCATTACATCTTTTCGATAGTTTTTATTCCTAACATATCTAACCCTATTTTTAATGTTTTCGCTGTCAAGGCCGCTAATTTTAAACGGCTTTGTTTAAGTGCTTCAGTCTCTGCTGATAATACAGGGCAATGCTCATAAAAACTTGAAAATAGGGTAGCAATATCATAAAGATAAGCGCAAAGTACATGCGGTAAACCATCATTAGCAACAATATTAACCGTCTCATTAAATTGTAATAATTTAATCGCTAAAGCGCGCTCTTTATCATGTTCAAGGCTAATTTGGCCCGCTAAATTATCGGCCGATAATTCCGCTTTACGAAAAATCGATAACACCCTAGTATAAGCGTATTGTAGGTAAGGCGCAGTATTGCCTTCAAATGACAACATATTGTCCCAATCAAATACATAATCAGTGGTTCTATTTTTTGATAGATCAGCATATTTAACCGCGCCAATTGCTACCGCATCAACAATAGCTGCTAGCTCGTCATGACTTAAATCAGGGTTTTTTGACTTAATTAAAGTCGTTGCACGCTCAATTGCTTCATCGAGTAGGTCATTAAGTTTTACTGTATCACCTGAGCGGGTTTTAAATGGTTTACCATCTTTACCAAGCATCATGCCGAACATATGGTGTTCAAGTTGTAATGATGATGGAATATAATTCGCTTTATGTGCAATTAACCATACTTGTTCTAAATGTTGATGCTGCCTTGAGTCGATGTAGTATAAAATGCGATCAGCATGCAGCGCTTCATAACGGTATTTTACCGCCGTTATATCGGTTGTTGCGTAAAGGTAACCCCCGTCACGTTTTTGAATAATAACGCCCATCGGTTCGCCTTCTTTATTTTTAAACTCATCTAAAAAGACCACCGTTGCACCATTACTTTCAACTGCGATCCCTTGCGCTTTAAGATCAGCAACGACGCCTGGTAACATCGCATTATAGATACTTTCACCCATGGTATCTTCTAGTGACAACGTCACGTTTAACCGTTTGTAAGTGGCAATATTTTGAGTCATTGTGATATCGATAAGTTTACGCCACATAGCGCGGCAATACTCATCCCCACCTTGTAATTTAACCACATAGTTACGGGCTTTTTCGGCAAAAACCGGATCTTCGTCATAATGCTTTTTAGATTCACGATAAAACGTTTCTAAATCTGATAGCGCCATATCATTAGCATTTTCATTTTGCATTTTTTCTAAGTAGGCAATTAGCATACCAAATTGCGTACCCCAATCACCGACATGGTTTGCTTTGATGACATTGTGACCCAAAAATGATAAAACACGCACCGATGCATCACCAATAATTGTTGAACGCAAGTGACCAACATGCATCTCTTTAGCAACATTAGGCGCTGAATAATCAACAATAATATTTTGTGGTTTATCCGCTAAGGTTAGATTAAGTTTTTCATTATTTAAAGCCAAATCGCTTTGTTTAGCTAACCAGTTTTCATTTAGAAATAGGTTAATAAAACCCGGCCCAGCAATTTCAATTTTACTAACATAATCGGTAATTGATAAATGCTTAACCACATTTTCAGCTAATTCTCGAGGATTAATCGCTAATTTTTTAGCGGCGGCCATAATACCATTTGCTTGGTAATCGCCAAATTGCGCTTTCGCCGATTGCTTTATTAATGCATCACAATCGCTTGGTGCACCTGCTGCAACCATCGCTTGTTTGATTTTGTCAGATAATAATAATTGAATGTTCACTTGGATCTACCTAAATATTGATAAAATATTGGCGCATATAATACCTGTAAAGGTAAAAAAAGTCATTCTCCACGTAAAAGATGATTTACTTTAGTATTTAATCCGCTAGAATAAATCGTTCTCAACGGGGAGCAAATTGGTGAAAACCTAAGCTGAGAGTTGCGTAAGCATGACCCGTCGAACCTGAACCGGCTAATACCGGCGGAGGGATTGAGTATATCAAAGTTAATATTTTTTAATTTTTTATCAGCTCAAACCTTTTGTCTTAAATTAAGTGTAGTTTTTATCTGATTTATATACCGTTATCTATGACGATATATAGCTAAGAGGGCAAAATGTTACGTATTATTTCTCTTTTCACCATAACCTTACTAATTAGCTGTCAACTGTATGCTAAAGATAAACCGGTGCTGACTATCTATAGCTATAGCTCATTTTTATCAGAGTGGGGGCCGGGTAATAAAATTAAACAAGATTTTCAAGCGCTATGTGACTGCCAACTTAATACTATCAGTATTGACGATGGCGTAATGATTTTAAACCGCTTAAGATTAGAAGGCTCACGAAGCAAAGCGGATGTGATTATTGGCCTTGATACCAACCTAATTAGTATGGCTAAAAAAGCCGATTTGATTCAGCCTCATCACATTAATCGACCCGATAACTTAGCTATCGATTGGTTTGATGAGCAGTTTATTCCTTACGACTACGGTTACTTTGCTTTTATCTATAATAAAGACAAAATTACCTCACCGCCGCAAAGCTTTGCCCAGCTGCTTAATAATCCCAAGTGGAAAATTGTTTATCAAGATCCCCGTACCAGTACGCCAGGGCTAGGGCTATTACTTTGGATCAATAAAATTTATGGTCAAGATGCGCCAAGTGTATGGCAAAAACTCGCTAAACAAACATTAACAGTGACTAAGGGTTGGAGCGAGTCGTATGGCCTATTTTTACAAGGTGAGGCTGACTTTGTTTTAAGTTACACCACATCACCCGCAGTGCACATTATTAATGATAACGATCATCGTTATCAAGCAGCAATATTTAGCGAAGGCCATTATCAGCAAATCGAAATCGCGGCCATGACCAAATATACAAAGCAGCCTGATTTAGCTAAGCAGTTTCTCGCTTTTTTATTAACTCCTGACGTTCAGCAACTGTTTGCTGAAAAAAATATTATGTATCCGGCAATCAATACCACCGTGCCAGACGCTTACGCCGAAATCCCCAAAGTGAGTAAGCCTTTATCATTTAATGAAAATGAAGTATTTAGTCATCAAAAGCAATGGATTAAGCAATGGCAACAAGCCGTCAGTCAATAGGCGCCTTGATCCCTGGCGCAATTGTTGTGGCATTTATCGCCACAATCATTTTTACCGCATTGGCGGCGTTATGGCAGTTTGCTTTTATTAATGGCGATGAAGCGTTTTATTTTGATAGCTACCTTTGGCAAGTACTTTCATTTACCTTTGTACAAGCAGCGTTATCAACACTAATTTCTATCATCTTGGCGGTATTTTTTGCTAAAGCGATATATCAAAATCATTTTATTGGTAAAATTTGGTTATTGCGCGTTTTATCTCTCACCTTTGTATTGCCATCATTAGTTGTTGTGACTGGGTTATTAGCGGTTTATGGTAATCATGGCTGGATTGCTAAATTATCTCAATATCTCAATATTGATTATTCATTCTCGATTTATGGCTTAAATGGCATTTTAATTGCCCATGTATTTTTAAACTTTCCTTTTGCCAGTAAGTATTGTTACCAGTCACTATTATTAATACCAAATCAACAAAGGCAGTTAGCTGAGCAACTTGGATTAAATGCGCTATACACCTTTCGTTATTTAGAATTGCCGGTATTAGTTAAGCAGCTGTTACCACTGAGTGGGCTTATTTTTATGTTTTGTTTTTCGAGCTTTGCAACGGTGCTCGCGCTTAGTGGTGGACCAAAATATACCACAATAGAAGTTGCAATTTATCAAGCAGTACGCGATTTTGAGCTTAACCAAGCGGTCATTTTATCGTGTATTCAACTGCTATTTTGCTGTGGGTTTTTACTACTATTAAAGCGGCTTGAGCCTAAGCAAGCCCCATTGCTGATTAATAACAGTAAAGCTTATATTGGTAATAGCGGCGCATGGCAAAAGTGTTTAAGTTTTAGCATCATTAGCGCTGGAGCCTTATTTATTTTTATGCCGTTATTCGCTATTTTTTGTGAAGGGATCTATTATTTTTCTTATTCATTTTTAACCCAATCATTAGTTAATGCAGCATCTACCTCAATAATTATCGCTATATGTTCAGCAATACTTGCTATGTTGCAAGCTATTTTAGTGTTATGGACTAATAGCCGATTACAACTTATTGGTAAAAATAAATTAAGTGAGATATTAATGCTATTAGGATCACTTATTTTAGCCGTGCCAAGTATGGTACTATCAGCCGGCTTCTTTATTCTATTTTATAGTTTGACTGATATTTATGGCGTGATATTTATATTAGTTATCATTAGCAATAGCTTATTAGCCTTACCGTTTATTTTAAAACAGTTGGCATCGCCATTAGCTGATTTAACAAAACAATATCATTTTTTAAGCCAATCACTCAATATTAGTGGGTTACGTTACTTTTACCTTATTGAGTTTAAAGCACTAAAAAAATTATTTATTTATAGCTTCACCTTAGCCTGTATTATGTCTATGGGTGACTTTGGTATTGTGGCATTATTTGGTGGGCAGCAGTTTATGACTTTACCTTATTACCTTTATGAACTAATTAGCCATTATCGTTATCAAGAAGCATCATTTAGCGCACTGTTATTATTGCTAATCAGCTTTTTATTTATGACACTATTTGAGTATTCCAATCATGATCGAACTTAATGAGGTTGTTTATCTTTACGACAGCGAAAAAATGCTATTTAACTTCACCGCAGAGCAAGGCGAGTTTATCACAATACTTGGCCCTAGTGGCGCGGGTAAAAGTACATTACTCAGTTTAATTGCTGGCTTTGTTATACCTCGTTCTGGCAAAATTTTATTAAATAATCAAGATGAAACCAATACAGCGCCAAGTAAAAGGCCTGTATCGATGTTATTTCAAGATAACAACTTATTTACTCATCTAACCGTTGAACAGAACCTGGCATTAGGATTATCGCCCTCATTAAAGCTCACGCCTTTACAGCAGCAGCAATTAATGCTTATCGCTAAGCGAATTGGCCTTGAAGCTTATTTATCAACTTATCCTACGCAGCTATCTGGCGGACAAAAGCAGCGCGTTGCGATAGGGCGCTGTTTATTACAGCATCGCCCCATTTTACTGCTCGACGAGCCATTTTCTTCACTCGACCCAAAACTTAAAAAAGAGATGTTTGAGTTACTTTACCAAATTCAGCAAGAGTACCAATTGACTATTTTGATGGTTACTCATCAATTAGATGATATTGCAACAAGTAATAATCGCTGTTTAGTGATTGTAGAGGGCAAAATTGTATTTGATGGCAATTATCAGCAACTACAAAGTAATACAACGATCGCCGCTTTTTTAGGAATTTAGGCCATAAAGGCCCGTTTCGTTAAAATATTGTTGTAATACCTAATTATAGTGTAATTTTTTAAAAACTAAATTGTGCTATCACTTATTGTATTATTTAATAAAGGGATCAAATCCTATTGCATATTTAGTCGGTGTAAACTCGGTGATCTCATATTTAGCAATTTGATGTAAATAAAATGGGTCGGCCCTCATAATATCAAGTGCTTGTTCTTTGCTGCTTGCTCGACATAGTATAATGCCACCAGTTCGTGGCTCTTGTGGGCCTGAGGCAACAAAATGCCCTAATGCATAATACTTATCAAGGTAATTTCGGTGTTCAGGTAAGTGTTTTTCAACTTCATCAAGTGACTGCTGATAACTTAATTTAAAAATAAACATAATATTTCCTTAAAAATTAACAAGGTAAATAACTATATAATTAAATAGCGAATATTCAATTAAAAAAATTAATTTTCAAGCCAAAAATATATTTTGCTATTTCAATTAAATCATTATATAACTTTGGCAGTTCAATTTATTTAATGATCAGAGGTGAGTACAGTGGAACAACGAATAGGATTTATTGGATTAGGCAATATGGGAAGTGCAATATTACAAGGTATTTTAGCAAGTGATACTATCTTACCATCAAAGCTGTATGTCTATGATATTAGCTCGGAAGCAACTGACTCACTCAAGCAGCAATTTGCTATTAATGTATCGGAAACAGCTAAAGATGTTGCCAGAGAAGCCGATATCGTTTTTATTGCGGTAAAACCCAATAATGTACATGAAGTCTTAGTTGAAATCCAAAAAGAACTTAAAAAATCAACTGTCGTTGTCTCTATTGCAGCAGGCATTACACTTAAAGCTATTGAAACGGTAATTGGTTACGAACAAAAAGTGATTCGAGTTATGCCAAATACCCCGGCATTAGTTAATTCTGCAATGTGCTCAATTACACCAAATACAGAAGTTTCAGCCGAAGAACTGCTGACTGTAAGAGCGCTTTTAAATTGTATTGGCCTTAGCGAAGTATTGCCTGAATACCAAGTACATGCCGCAACCGCTGTTGGCGGCAGTGCCCCGGCATTTGTATTTATGTTTATTGAAGCCTTAGCCGATGGCGCCGTTAAAGGCGGTATGACGCGAAAACAAGCCTACAAATTTGCCGCTCAAACCGTGATGGGATCGGCTAAATTGATATTGGAAACCGGTAAACATCCCGGCGAGCTAAAAGACATGGTTTGTTCACCGAGCGGCACAACAATTGATGGTGTTCAAGTTCTTGAAGAAAAATCCTTTAGAGCCGCAGTTATGGACGCGGTTGAAGCATCTATAAACCGCTCTAAAATCCTCAGCGGTGAAAAATAGCGCTATTTAATTAGCTAGTTTATCGTTATTAAGCTAGCTAATCCCCCATTTTAATTTAGTAATGCTTTATTTGATTATTACTTAATTAACAGAATTAACTTACTAATTTTATTAATTATTTTTAAATTGTTGTAATTTTAATCAAATGAGCGTTAATTAATGACAAAATATTCATTTTTTATGGACAATTTGTGCTCATTATTTTAGCATGGCGCACTTTTTGTAAACTTGTGTTAAATTTTTGTGAAAAATATAATAATAAAACCACTATTTTGGCTATGTTGTCTTACTACCTTATCATTTGATAGTATCAGTGCCCCGTTACCAACGCTAGCTGAAAAAGCGATCAGTGATCAGCAATTAATTTATCAGCAAGAGCGGCAAAAGGCATTGCAAGGCAGTTTAGCATCGCCGCAGCCCGATATTCGATTATTAAAGGCGAGGGTCAAAACCAATACAATTAATTTCCCGGCGGAAACACCCTGCTTTGTCATTAACCACGTTGAACTGCGTGAGCGTGATAGTTTGCCGTTTATTATGCCGCTATACCCGTTATCAAACCAAGCAATAGGGCGATGCCTTGGCGGTGAAGGGATTGGTTTATTAATGAGCGAACTGCAAAACCGCATTATTAGCTATGGCTATATCACAACTCGCGTGGTTGCTCCCGAGCAAGACTTAACGAGCGGCACGTTAGTGTTATTACTGGTTAAAGGAACGGTAAGGGATGTCTATTATGCTGACGGCAGTGATAAACACAATAGTTTACAAAGCACCTTACCGGTAAACAAAGGGCAACTGCTTAATTTACGTGATATTGAGCAAGGGCTTGAAAATTTACAGCGTATCCCAACCGTTAAAGCCGATATGCAGCTAGTCCCCGGTGAAAACCCGGGCGAGAGTGATATTGTCATTAACCGCACGCAGTCAAAATACTGGCGTATTGGCGCATCACTTGATGATTCAGGCACCAAAGATACGGGGCGCTATCAAGGTGGGCTTACACTCTATTTAGACAATCCACTTGGCATGAGCGATGCGTTTTATGTTTCTGGCGGTCACGACTTGGATGGCAACAGCAAATATGGCTCTAAAAACTACCTATTTTCATACTCAGTGCCGATGGGCTATTGGGCACTAAGTTCATCACTAAGCAGCAATACCTATAATCAAACCGTTGCTGGCACGCCAGATTATCAATATAGCGGGCGAAGTCGTAATATCAATGTGCAGCTAAGCCGGGTTATTCACCGTAATGAATCGCAAAAAACTACTTTAAGTTATGGGCTTAACTTTAAAGAGTCACACAACTACATTAATGATACCGAAGTTGAGGTACAGGGCCGTAAAACCACCAGTTGGATTTTAGGCATTAATCACCGTCACTACTTTGGTAATATTACCCTTGATGCAGGCGCTAGTTATAAAAAAGGGGTACGTTGGTTTGGTGCGCATCAGGCGCCAGAAGAGGGCACCGGTTATGGCACCGCGTTATCCGATATTTTTAATGTCAATGTCTCTTTAAATGTGCCTTTTACCCTTGCTGAGCAAAGCTTTCGTTATAACTTCGATTATCAAGGTCAATTTACCCGTGGTGGCGATTTAACGCCGCCAGAGCGTTTTTCAATTGGGAGCCGCTGGACGGTAAGAGGCTTTGATGGTGAACTGAGTTTAAGTGCTGATAGTGGTTGGTATATTCGTAATGAACTGGCTTTAGCAACGCCATTCAATAATGAACTCTATTTAGGCCTTGATTACGGCGAAGTCTCTGGCGCTAATTCAGGCTACTTATTAGGTAAAAAACTTGCCGGTAGTGCACTTGGTTTACGCGGCAGCCTTTATGGCGTTTCGTATGATGCGTTTATGGGCACGCCACTGTATAAACCCCATGGTTTTAAAACCGATGATGTGACGCTGGGTTTTAATATTAACTGGAGTTATTAAGTGCATCACACCTTGAAAAATAACGATAAAAACAACAATAACAATAACAATAACAACAAGAATAAAAAACGGAATGGACTATGAACAAGCATTTTTACCGAATTATTTTTAATCAAGCCCGCGGCATGTTAATGGTGGTTGGTGAGATAGTTAAACGCCATCAAGGTGAAGGGCGAAGCAGCCAACAAGCGACAGAAACTAAAATCAATGATAACACCATCACGGCGGCTTTAAAGCCAATTTGTTTTTTAACTTACGTTGCACTGGGTTTTGTTAGCGTTAATGCCGCAAGCTACGCAAGTACCATCATTGTTGATAACAATGCTGATAAGTCACAGCGGCCAACGGTTAATCAAACTGCCAACGGCGCGACGCAAATTAATGTTCAAGAAGCGAGTAAAGCCGGCGTTTCACATAATAAATTTAGTCAGTTTGATGTGTCACAAAAAGGCGTGATTTTAAATAATAGCGCCCAGCTGTCAAATACCGAGCTAGCGGGTTACATTAAAGGCAATGATAATTTAATTCGCTCGGGCAGTGCCAAAGTGATTTTAAATGAAATCAATGCTAAAAATGCCAGCCAACTTAACGGTTATATCGAAGTGGCAGGTCAAAAAGCGCAGGTTATTATCGCTAATGCCGCGGGTATTACCTGTAATGGTTGCGGCTTTATCAACGCCGATAGGGCGACATTAACCACCGGTAAACCCGTATTTGAAAACGGCCAGCTAAAGGGTTACTTGGTTGAGCAAGGCAATATTACCATTAACGGCAAAGGCATGGACAGTTCACGGCAAAACTATACCGATTTAATTGCCCGCACGGTTAATATTAATAGCAGCTTATGGGCCAATGATGTAACGGTTATCGCAGGTAAAAACAAAGTAAGCCATGATTTACAAACTATTGAGGCGCTTGATAGCCTTGATGATAAACCGCAAGTTGCAATTGACGTTGCCGCGCTAGGCGGCATGTACGCGGGCGGCATTAAACTGATTGGCACTGAGGGCGGCGTTGGTGTTTATAATGCCGGCAGCTTAGGGGCAAGTGCTGGCAACTTAACGATTAGTACTGACGGTAAAATTGTTAATACGGGCGCTATGCAGGCTAAGCAAGATATTACGCTTAATAGCTCACAAAATATTGATAATCAAAAACAGATATACAGTAAACAAACTATTCATCTTGATAGTCGGCAAGCGATTAATAATAACGGTACACTGATTGCACAAAATGATATTGCATTAACGGCTAAAACGATTAATAGTAGCAAGCAAAGTACTGTTGCAGCAGGGATCGATGAAAATGGTAAATTGACTACAATAGGTGGTATAACGGCAAAAGCCAAAGATATGACCTTATCTGGACAGAATTTAGCCACAAAATCAGTCAACTTAACCGCAGATGATACCGTTAATTTAGATAAAAGTACGCTAGTTGGTGGCAATATTGCGATCAATGGTGCACACGTTTCAGCCCAAGCAACAACGATTAACAGCAGTGATGCATTAAGTCTTCATGCGACAGATATCGCTAATACGGAAAACTCATCGATATCGAGCCAAGGAAAAGTTCAAATTGATGCGGGCCGCATTCAAAATGCGGGTAGTACTTGGATCGCAGAGCAAGGAATAGAACTTACTGCGAGTCAATTATTAGACAATAAACATAGCCAATTAGTATCAGGCGGTAACATGACTATTAGTGTTGATTATTTATTTAATAATGCCAATAGTGAGCTACAAGCCAAAGATGATATTGTTATTAACTCAGCAGAATTTAATAATCTTTCTAGTAAGCTTAATTCCTTAGCTTCGTTAAATATTAACTCTATAAATATATTGGCAGACAACGCAAGCTTTAATTCGTCTAAAATGATAACGATTAAAGCTAAACAAATTAATAATAAAAACGCTATATTTAGTACTAAAGATTCAATCAATATATCATCAAATGATTTGAATACAGATGATAGTAGCTATTTTGCAGAACGCGAAATTAATTTTTTATCAAGTGGAAAAATTTCACTTAATGGTTCAGAAATTAAAGGAAAAGATAATATTTCAATAGTTAGTGATCAGATTGATCTTAATAATGCATCATTGATTGGTGAAAAAAAATTATCAATTAGCGCTAACTTAATTAATGCTAATAATATATCGGCTAAAACTAATCAATCCATATCTATAAAAGCAAATTCTTATTTTGGAAATTATTCAAATATTACTACTAATCAGGACTTAACCTTTACAGTTGGACAACTAAGCACTCAATATAATAATATTATCTCATCTAACTTTGATGTAATGGCGAGTAAGTGGTTTAATCAATTTTCGAATATAAAAACAACAAATAATCTAAATGCTACTGTTGATGATAATATTACTAATCAAAACTCTTTCTATTTAGCTGGAAATATCAATTTCACTACAGATGCATTTACCGGTATGCATGATATTCAAAGTGCAAACAACTTATCAATTAATACTAATCAAACTTATATTAATGATTCAAAAATTTTGGCTAATGGTAATATCACTATTAAGTCAGTTCAAGATATCATTAATGATGGCCAGATAATTTCTGGAAGTAAAGTCGTTTTGAAAAGTAACCAACTGACGAACAATCTCAATTCGGAAATAAGTTCTGATATGGTTTATCTTGATAATAATATTCTAAATAATAGTGGCATTCTCAACGGCGTTTCTCTTTATTTATTATCAAGCAAGCAATTAAATAATATTAGTTCTGCGAAAATCTATGGAACAAATATTTTTATAAAAAGTGATGAATTAAATAATTTAGCAATTAATGGTATAGCACCAATTATTGCAGCAAGAGAATCATTAAATATTGGAGTTCAAACGTTAAAAAATGAAGGTCATGCAAAACTTTTGAGCGTTGGTATTTTACGTATTGGTGGAGACATTGATGAAAATGGTATTGTGACAAAGCAAGCTAATAATATAATTAATAGTTCGGCAACGATTGAATCACACGGTGATATGTTCATTAATGCTAATAATATTGAAAATTTAAATAATAAGGTAACAACAGAAGAAAAGTTAAGTACGGATATACCTGAGCGAGTAATTTATTTTCAACCAAAAGATTTACCTGATTCAAAATTTTCAGTAGATGAATTAACATTCCAAGTCAACCGCAATGGATCATTTATTTTTCTTTCGTGGGATGAACTTAGCGATTCAGAGAAAAATAATAGTGAAATCCGAAGAATAAAAATAAGAAGCACTGGGGAAGATTTTAGATGGTTTTATCATTATGATTATACTATCGAAAAATACATTACATCTCTTTTAGAATCTGATTCATCAATGATTACTTCGGCTGCTAATATATCAATCAATAGTAAAGTATTAACAAATGAAAATAGTAAAATTGTTGCTGGCAATAATCTTGTCATGGAAATCGAAACCTTAAAGAATAAGGCTTTACCAAGTACTGAAAGATCAGCTTACAAAGGGAAAGTGTTTTTCCATAAGCATAATACAAATGGCTCTTTTTCAAAGTCTGAGTCGGCCTATATTAGAGCTGATCAAATCGTTCATAATGATATTAGTAATTTAAATATTATAGATCAGCAAATTGTAAACTCCGATGAATTTCAGCCCGAAAATAAGGCTACCACTGATGTGATTGTTGATAGCAATGGAAGTTCAAATATTAATGCGGGCCAACATGATTTATCACAAATAGTGATTAGCACTCTAGAGCCTAATACTAAAATACCCGATAGTAGTTTATATAATATAAATAAGAATAGCGAAAGTAATTACTTAGTTGAAACAGATCCTCGTTTTACAAATAAACAAAATTGGCTAAATTCTGATTACATGATTAGGCAATTAAAGTTAGAACCTAATAACATTCAAAAGCGATTAGGTGATGGTTACTATGAACAGCAGCTTATTCAAGAACAAATCATTTCATTAACTGGTAATCGTTATTTAGGTGATTATTCAAATGATTTAGAACAATATAAAGGGCTAATGAATGATGGCGTTGTTTTTGCCGAAAAATATGGTTTATCTATTGGAGTTGCATTAACTGCAGAGCAAATGCAATCATTAACGACAGATATTGTTTGGTTAGTAGAAAAAACAGTCAATATTGATGGCGAGCCTATCAGTGTACTTGTTCCACAAGTATATATTGTTAATCGACCGAAAGTATCAACGGATGGTTCATTACTATCAGGTAATAATATTTCAATTGATGGTCAGCAGATTGATAATAATGGTTCAATTGTTGCCAAAAATGAAATAGGAATAACCGTTGATAATATCTCTAATCAAGGATTGCTGTATAGCGATAATATTATTATTAAAGCTAATGAAAATATTAATAGCAGCGGAAAATTAATCGCGGATAACTTAATATCATTAACAGCAAGACAAGATATAAATCTCCTTTCAACTACAAGCACACAAACAAAAGGAAATAATTCTGTTACAACTAATATAGATAGAATTTCTAGTTTACAAGTGGCCCATGGGGATATAAAACTAAATGCTCAAAATGATATTAATTTATCTTCAGCACTTATTACAAATACTAATGATAATGGTTTAATAAGCATTGATGCTGGTAATGATATTAAATTATCCACTATGCAAACTGAAGACAAATATGCCGTTATTTTTAATAAGGATCATTATCGAAAAACAGATGAAACACAAGCAAATGGGACTGAAATTATTAGTGAAGGCAATGTGGCTTTTTCATCTGGTAATCGTATTACAACTAATGCGGCAAATATTTCTGCAAATAAGAATCTATCAATGCAAGCTGCGGGTAATATTGAAATTATCTCTGCACAAGAAAGCACTGACGTTGATTATTATCTCAAGCAAACTAAAAAAGGGATTCTAAGTAGTAAAACAAGAATTGATATTTATCAGAAGGATAATATAACAGAAAAAGGCAGTAGCTTATCTGCTGATAGTATTAATCTTAATGCCGGTAATAACTTAGTGGTAACCGGTAGTCAAGTTGTTGGCAACAAGGATGTCAATTTAACCGCTAACAACGACGTAACGATTGATGCCGCAGAGGAGTCTTATTACACCCATCAGCAAACCATTAAACAAAAATCAGGCTTAATGAGCGGCGGTAATATAGGTTTTTCTTACGGTAAAGAAAAAGAGGACCTAAAACAGACCGACCGCACGCAAGGTTACCAAGCCAGTACCGTTGGTAGCACCGAAGGCAATGTTACGATTAATGCCGGCAAAGACCTGTCGGTTAAAGGCAGTGATATCATAGCCAAAAAGGACATTAATTTAACTGGTGACAATGTCACGCTGGAATCGAATGATTCAAAGGTGACTTATAAAGAAGAGTACAAATACGAAAAATCCGGCTTAACGGTAGCGTTAACCGGTACGGCGGCTGATATTTATGATGCGAAAAAAGCCATCGATAATGCGAAAAAGAAAGATAATGACACGTTACTTGCGCTACAGTCGATAAAATCGGGTTTAACTTTTGCTGATGCAGGGCTTGATTTATATGCTAAAGAAAGTGGTTTAGAAGACCATCAAGCCTCCATTGGTGTAAGCGCATCTATTGGCACGCAAAAAACGGAACGCACGGAAAATCGAGAGCAGCATAATGTTGTTGGTAGCGGCGTGTCGGCGGGTGACAATATCATCATCAAAGCAAGCGGTAATGAGCTGGATAATGGTGGTAATATTACGGTTAAAGGTAGTGAGGTTAGAGCTGGTCAAGATATTAGCCTTGATGCGGGCCACGATTTAACGATGCTCGGCGCAGTCAATACGCAGCATAGCGATAAAGATGAAAAAAGCTATGGTGGCAGTATTGGGGTTGGACTGATATTTGGCTCCGGTGACATGGGAATAAAATTCAGCGGTAATGCCAACTTTAGCCGTGAGCGTGAAAATGCCGATGGCAGCGCGTGGAGTGAAGGGATTGTTGAAGCCGGTAAAAACCTGACGGTTAAAACGGGTCATGATACCACCTTAGTTGGGGCGCAGTTAAAAGGTGACAGCGTTAAGATGGACGTGGGTAATAACCTCAATATTGCATCCCTGCAAGATACTGATAACTATGATTATGATAAATTATCGACCTCAGTTAGTGGCAGTTATACTTATGGTAGCGGTAATTTTGATGCTAACGTCTCACTCAGTAAAACGCAGATGGAAAGCAACTGGGCCAGCGTGACTGATCAGTCGGGTATTTTTGCTGGTAAAAATGGCTTTGATGTGACCGTTGGCAACAATACCGGCCTTAAAGGGGCGGTAATTGCCTCAACGGCTGAGGATAAATCAAACAATAAACTCGATACTGGCACCATTAGTTTTGAAAATATTGAAAACAAAGCCGACTTTAATGTCGACCATGTGTCAATCAGTGCTGGCGTTGGAAGCGGCAATAGCTATCAACCAACAGCAGGTATGCCATCGGTTTACCATAATGATGGCAAAGCCTCAAGCACCACTAAATCGGCGGTTGAAGACGGCACATTAATTGTGCGTAATCAAGATGAGCAGCAACAAAATATTGATGATTTAAGCCGTAATACTGAAAACGCCAATAATCCATTAGGTCAAATCTTTGATAAACAAAAAGAACAAGACCGCATGGATGCCATCGATTTAGTTCGGGACATTGTTGTACAAGGTAAAAACTTAGGGCAAAAATACAGTAAAATAGAGGCGCAGCTTGAACTGAAAGCGCAAGGTGGCGTAAGTAACGAACAAAAAGATGCTGCTATCGCAGCCTTAGGTAAGAATGCCAGCGACAAAGATATTGAAAACTATACCATCAATCAACTGGTGCAGAAAAATGGCATTGGTAGTATGGGCGATGGCTTTAGTAAAGGGCTTGATGCGGCCAGCGCCATTGTTATCGGCATTATTAGTGGCGATATTACCGGCGGCCTTGCAGGCGCCAGTGCACCTTATTTGGCTGAGCAAATTAAAAAGCAAACCGGTCATTATGATGAGGCGGCCAAAGATTGGAAGACTGATGATAAAGCAGCTAATTTAATTGCTCATGCGCTCCTCGGTGCTGCGGTTGCAGCTGCGCAAGGTAACTCAGCGTTAGCGGGCGGTGTTGGTGCGGTTTCGGGTGAAGTTGCGGCAAAATTTATTCGTGATACACTTTACCCTGGTAAAACAACGAGTGAGTTAACTGAACAAGAAAAAGCCAATATCAGCGCCCTCGCGCAAATCGCCAGTGGCCTTGCTGTCGCCGCAGGAAGTGGTGGTAATATTGGCGATGTTGGTACCGCGGTTGCCGGCAGTAAGAATGCAGTTGAGAATAATTTCTTGGGTCCTCAAGATCAAAGCCGTTTAGAAGAGTTAAGAAAAAAACGAAATGAAAGTTTCTTAAGCCAATCTGAAAAAATAGAAATGTTTATGCTGGATGAAAAGGATCAAAAAGGTGATTATCTTGTTGGTAAATACTACAAAGATCCGAACTCATTAACAGAGGCTGAAGCACAAAGATTAGCTGCATCATTATCTGCTTATTATAAACAAATTGAAGGGATGAGTGGAGAGCAAGCAGCGGCGCAAGCGGTGAAAGATTTATTGAGTGGAAATTGGGGTTATCATGCTAATAATTACGATTATCCATATTTAAGTTATGATGAGCATAAGGGGCAGTATAGCGATGCTTATAAGGATTCAATTGCAAATAAATCCTTACTTGATAAATTATTAAGTTCTCGTCCTCAGGATGAAAATGAAGCGTATTATCAAGAACAGTATGCTATTCAAAAATATATCCAAGGAACCGAATGGGAACGCCAAGTTGGCCGTCCTGTGATGAATTTTTTTCCGGGCAATATTGGTGCTATTTATAATGCTATTGATACAGCTCAAGGAAGTTATGCCTTAGGTGAAGGTGCTGGCCAAATATATCATGAAGGAAAATTTACAACAGATGCTGTATTAAAAGTTATGGATGGTGTTTTAACATTAACACCGGTGGTAACTTCTAATTTAATACCTAAAGGTAATTCGGCAGGAATAACGGAAAGTATTATTTCAGATAAAGGTTCTCAAATTGAACTTGCACCAGGTAGTAATTCTATGGGGAATATTAATTCAGGAAAAACGGGTTCTATGATTTTTGAACAAGGATCAACTCCGAATGCTAATGAAATAAGAGCTGGTAGCGGTTTTTTAAACTTAGGTTATGATGTCGTTGTCAAAAAAGAAGTCAATCAAAATAAAGTAAAAACTCAAGATCTTTATGTTGAAGGAGTTGGTAAGGTTGATGTTTATACACCTCAAAATCTTAACTCTAAAACTATTTTAGGAATGATAGAGAAAAAGAATCAACAAACAACCTCTATAATTATTCAAGCGGATCTACCAAAAAATCAAATAACAGAAATAGTTAACAGGACTTGGGGTAAATCAGGGGCAAAGAATATTAATACCTTATTCTTCCAAGATTCTAAAGGACAAATTTATCGATATGATCGACCTAATAATGGAGCTAAATAAATGTCAAAACTTAAATGCCCATGTGGTAATGTAATGGCTGTAAACACAATGGAAGAAGATTTTTTATATGATCTTATTCCTCTAAAAAATCTTTCAGAAATACTTTCTGCTTGGGATGAAATACGAAATGATTCATATGCGGATAAGTTGACTGAATTATATAATAAAGCAGCTAAAGAAGTGTATAAATGCCCTTCATGTGGAAGAATATTAGTTGCAAGCGATAAAGATCCTAATGTTTTTGATTCATATATTAAAGAAGATTAGTTGTATTAGCTCAAATCTAATCTGACAGTTACCAGATTTTTAATCTTAGTTCTGCGATCCCTATAGCAGAACTAAATCAATTATTTTTCAAATATGCGATCCACTATGCAATTCCTACGATTAATCTACTTTTTTGCGAGGATAAAAAGTAATAAACCTGGACTAATCAGCCAACTCAGTTTTTTGATTGAAAAGGCTAGTTAACAGCGTGAAAGTTAGCAAAAACGTCTTAATAAACTATTACCATTAATTTTCGTGATATTGAAAATTACTCCTCACCAACGGCTGACAATATCACCATTAAAGCGGCCGTTGATACTCAGGGTAACGGCGGTGATATTACGGTGAAAGGCAGTGAAGTTAGAGCCGATCAAGATATTAGCCTTGAAGCAAGCCATGATGTTAACGTCATTGGCGCCGTTAACACCCAGCACAGCGATAAAGATGAAAAAAGCTACGGCGGTGGCGTGGGGATCAGCTTTACGGTCGGTGGCGACCAAAGTGGGCTACGCTTTACCGGTAATGCCAACTTTAGCCGTGAGCGTGAAAATGCCGATGGCAGCGCGTGGAGTGAAGGGATTGTTGAAGCCGGTAAAAACCTGACGGTTAAAACGGGTCATGATACCACCTTAGTTGGGGCGCAGTTAAAAGGTGACAGCGTTAAGATGGACGTGGGTAATAACCTCAATATTGCGTCCCTGCAAGATACTGATAACTACGATTATGATAAGTTATCTGCCTCGGTTAGTGGTTCGGGAGGTCTTGGGGGATATAGCTTTGATTTATCATTATCTAAAACTGAGATGAATAGCAATTGGGCAAGCGTCACCGACCAGTCGGGTATTTTTGCTGGCAAAAATGGCTTTGATGTGACGGTTGGTAATAATACTGACCTTAAAGGGGCGGTAATTGCCTCAACGGCTGAGGATAAATCAAACAATAAACTCGATACTGGCACCATTAGTTTTGAAAATATTGAAAACAAAGCGGACTTTAAAGTAGATAGTAGTAGTGCGAGCATTGGCACAAGTGGTGCTGGTTTACCCAGCTCCTATCATAATGACGGTAGCGCTTCAAGCACTACTAAGTCTGCTGTTGAAGACGGCACGTTAATTGTGCGTAATCAAGATGAACAAAAGCAAAATGTTGATGATTTAAGCCGAGATACTGACAATGCCAATAATCCATTAGGTCAAATTTTTGATAAACAAAAAGAACAAGATAAAATTACTCAAAGTGAGCTTGTTAAGGATATCGGTAATCAGGCAATTAAAGTCGTTCAAAATATAGACCGATTAGGTGCACAAGCAGCGGCGAATAAAGTTCTTGAAGATAGCGATGAGAAAGACCGAATCAAAGGTATTTTATCCAGTGAGGATAAGGACAAAGTTATCACGGATAACGATATTTATGAGTATGTGTATAATGGTTATATGAATGGTGATAGTAGCTACTCAGCAATGGGCAGTAACGTTCGTCAAGGAATTGATGCAGCGACGTCAATTATCAGTGGTTTAATTACGGGCGATATGGTGGGAGGACTTGCTGGTGCAAGTGGTCCTTACTTAGCGACTTTAATCAAAGAAAACACCTATAAAACCAAAGATGGCAAGGTTGTATTAGATAAAGATGGCAAGCCTGAAGTCGATTTAGTTTCAAACACGATAGCTCATGCTATTTTGGGTGGTGTGATTGCAGAGCTTCAAGGAAATAGTGGGCTTTCGGGTGCACTAGGGGCTGGACTCGGTGAGCGTGCAGCAGGTATAATTAAAGATAGCTTATATCCAGATAAGGACATGAACCATCTTTCAGTTGAAGAAAAAGAGACAATCAATGCGCTAGCGGGTCTTATTGCAGGACTTGCAACTGCAGCAAGTGGCGGCGGTGTTTCTGATGTTAATACTGCCGTTGGTGGTAGTAAGAATGCGGTTGAGAATAACTCTGAGTCTCCTATATTTGGGTTTGGTGAAGTAATCGGCTTCCCTTCACAAACAAGTGAAAACTATAGCTCAACACTTCACGCATCTGCAGCTGGTTATTTAACGCAAGAAGAAACGATCCAGCTTTTTGATGACATAAACAATGGTAAGTTTATGTATGATCCTTTAAGAGAGGATCTCAAAAGATTACCAGAAGATATCGCAATATTTACAACTCCTTATGGTGATGTTATCGCTTTTAAAGATGCTGAAACTTGGGGGGATTATGCTATCGCGGTTGCTGGAACAATACCAGTGGTTGGTAAAGCTACCAAATTTATTAAAATTGGTGGAAAAGTTGTTAAGGTAGAAACTAAAGCAGCTCTAACTTTGGTTAAAGACGCTGAGGTTGCTTATAGTTCGGGAAATATTTCTCAAGCTAATAAGCTAATGGACCAAGCGGCTAGCCAGTCAACACAAGTTAAAGTTCTTGATGTTAGTTCTTATCGAGAATTAAAAAAAGGTTCTGTTGTAGGGGATGGGCTAGAGCATGATCATATTCCATCATTTGCTGCTCTGAAAACAAATAAGGAAAAGGAATTAGGTCGTAAGTTATCTGAAGCAGAAAAAAAACAACTTTACAATGAAGCGACGGCAGTTGAAGTTCCTAAAGATGTACATCAAGCAGGACCAACATATGGTGGTAAAAATACAAAAGAGCAAATTCAGAAAGATGCAGTAGATCTTTGCGGTGCGGTCTGTAGAGATACTGACGCATTACGTCAAAATATGATTCAAAAAGGTTATGAGCCTAAAGAAGTAGAAGACGCAATAAATAAAATCAAAGATCGTAATAAAGAAATGGGGGTTTATTGATAATGATTGAATGGACAGAATTAGTTAATGCTTTAGGTAAATCAGAAAACTCGATACCTTTTTTAAAGGTAAAAAAGGTAATTGGGGAGAAACCTAAAATATCGGAAGATCCTATTGAGTACAATGATCCTGAAACAAGTAAATATTACAAATTTATTCTCAATGGTATTGAGTTTACAATAATTGATAATAACGTAAAGCAGATACATTTATACTTAACCAAAAATCAAGATGGTTATAATCAATATTGTGGTGAGTTACCTTCTGGAATAGAACTATCAACCAGTAGTATAAGTGTAATTGACTTATTAGGTCAGCCAACTCTAAACGGAGGCGGAAAAGATGATAAATTATTAGGCTATATAAATAAATGGATTGCATACTATGTAGATGATAGTTATTCATTACGATTCGAATTTAGTCCAGATGATAAACTCTCTGCCGTAACATTGACCACCTTACCAATCTAATTTCCTAGTTCTGCTATCTACCTTGCAGAACTGGATTAATTATTTACCAATTATGCGATCTACTTCACAATTTCGACAATCAACTTGCCTTTTTTAACGGTGATAGTGATGGGTTTAACCTCAATATTGCGTCCCTGCAAGATACTGACAACTATGATTATGATAAAATCACCGCTTCGGTCAATGGTTCATTTGGTACGGGTTTTAGTGGTAACTTAGCGTTATCACAAACCAAAATGGACAGTAATTGGGCCAGTGTCACCGACCAGTCGGGTATTTTTGCTGGCAAAAATGGCTTTGATGTGACCGTTGGCAATAATACCGACCTTAAAGGGGCGGTCATTGCTTCAACGGCTGAGGATAAATCGAAAAACAAACTCGATACAGGCACCATTAGTTTTGAAAATATTGAAAACAAAGCCGACTTTAATGTCGACCATGTGTCAATCAGTGTTGGTGTTGGAAGCGGCAATAGCTATCAACCATCAGCAGGTATGCCATCGGTTTACCATAATGATGGCAAAGCCTCAAGCACCACTAAATCGGCGGTTGAAGACGGCACATTAATTGTGCGTGATCAAGACGAGCAGCAACAAAATATTGATGAGTTAAGCCGTAATACTGAAAACGCCAATAATCCATTAGAACAAATCTTTGATAAACAAAAAGAACAAGACCGCATGGATGCCATCGATTTAGTTCGGGACATTGTTGTACAAGGTAAAAACTTAGGGCAAAAATACAGTAAAATAGAGGCGCAGCTTGAACTGAAAGCGCAAGGTGGCGTAAGTAACGAACAAAAAGATGCTGCTATCGCAGCCTTAGGTAAGAATGCCAGCGACAAAGAAAAACTATACCATCAATCAACTGGTGCAGAAAAATGGCATTGGTAGTATGGGCGATGGCTTTAGTAAAGGGCTTGATGCGGCCAGTGCCATTGTTATCGGCATTATTAGCGGTGATATTACAGGTGAGAAAAAATATTAGGTGCTGATGGTAAAATATATAATGAAGTTAAGTTAAGTGATGGCTCAAATTCATTACAACATTTAAATTATGAATCAGCACCTTATCACGGTACTACAAATAACTCAGTTAAAAATAAAGCACCTGAATACGGTCAAGATACACTCGATTTATCTTTACAAAGAAAAGATACATCTACTCGCCGTATAGGGATCGATTATAAAAAAAATGAATTTGTAATCTTTGATAACACTATAAATAATACTTATCATGGTCATGTCCGATCATGGAGTGAATTAACTCAGGAAATTAAAAATACTTTAATAAAACGTGGTGTTACTGAAAATGAAGGTCGAGTTATAACGAGGTAATTATGGAATTTAATAATCCAGAGCCAAAAACAAAAGAAGAATTAGAATTGAATTTTGCTTCTAATGATGTGGATCTAATAGCTGAAAGCCTTGTATCACTTTCATTATATGAAAAAGATTGGTACTGGGCTCAAAATATTTGTCTATATTTTTTGGATAGTGATAATCCAATTATTAGTGGGTTGGCTGCGACTAGTTTAGGTCATATTGCAAGAATTCACCATAATTTAGATAAACAAAAAGTATTATTGGCTTTAGAGCAGAAGGTTAATGATCCTGCGATTAGAGGACGGGTTCAAGATGCTTTAGATGATATAGAAATTTATTCACAATAGAGTGTTATACGATCCTCGCCTAATACGCGATAGTATGCTTAAAGTGGAACTGATTGTTTGTATACTAAAGCCGAAAATCAACAAGATACGTCTCATATGAAATTTGAGGTGAGATTCGCAAAAGAGTTATTTTCGAGCCTGCGAATGGCTAAGCAATAACCGTATTTCCTAATAATGGTGTTATTTATAAAAATATGAAACAATAAAATAAACTAAGAATTTAATTAGGATGAACGTTATGTTAGTTAATGATCGTATAAAACAATTAGGGAATTCAATAAAAGATAGATTAGAACCTGAGCTTGTCGATTATGCTTTAGATTATATTAATCATTCAGAAAATATTTTAGCATTTGAAACATTATGTGATCATATTGCAGATTTTGATGTGAAACTTAATGATGTTGAATATCAAAAAGTGCTTAAGATCGTTGAATTATTGGGTTTGGACTTAAATAATCGTTACTTATATATAAAGCCGATAAATCAATTAGTTTATAATACTAAAACTTAATTTTTTTTAGTTCTACGATTTGAATCAGCAGAACGAACTTAATTATCTTATGATCATGCGATCTCCCTCACAATTTCCACAATCAACTTATTTTTTTTGACGATACAAATAGCGACTTTTAAAGTAATAAATCTAAACTAATCCGCTCGGTCAATTCTGTTTGATTTTTTTGCCTATCGATATTATTGTAGGTTATCGTTTTTTGTCTGTTTATACTTGGAGGCTATGAAGTAATAGCCCCCCATTTTTATATTTCTAGTTCATTTATACGTTAGCATAAAATGGTCTATTTTATTAGCAAAAAGGGGAAATTGTAATGACATATAAAACTAGTAATGATGAATGTCCAATAGAGATTGTAAATATTGCTTCTCTTGAAGAATTAGTAAAAGCAAGAATGGAGGTTGGCGCTTTTGGTTATATTCGTGGTGGCGCAGAGGATGAACTAACAATGCGAGAAAATACATTATCGTTTAATCGCAAAAAAATAGTTCCTCGTGTATTACAAGGAATTGATAGCGCCAACTTAGCGACAAGATTATGGGGTATTGAATTAAATACACCTATCATACAATCTCCCTCTGCTGCACATGGCCTCGCTCATGTAAAAGGTGAAATCGATACAGCGAAAGGGGTTGCAGCAGCAGGTTCTATTTTTTCGATCAGTACTTATGCTAACACATCAATTGAAGATGCCGCTGCCGCCGCGCCTAACGCGCCTTATTTTTTCCAACTTTATATGAGTAAAGATGATAATTTTAATCGTTTCATTATTGATAAAGCGGTAAAAGCAGGCGCAAAGGCTATTATTTTGACCGTAGATTCAACATTGGGTGGATATAGAGAAGAAGATATCATAAATCATTTTCAATTTCCGCTACCAATGCAAAACCTCAATGCCTACAACAACTCAGGTGATGGTAAAGGAAAAGGTATTAGCGAAATCTATGCAGCGGCAAAACAAGGAATTGTTCCAACGGATATAGAAAAAATCAAAGTATTATCGAAATTACCGGTGATAGTAAAGGGGATTCAATCACCAGAAGATGCAGCGATCGCAATAGCTGCTGGGGCAGACGGTATTTGGGTATCAAATCATGGTGGGCGGCAGTTAGATGGTGGGCCTGCTTCTTTTGAGGTTTTACCTTTGATTGCTGATATTGTTGCAAAGCGAGTACCTATTATATTTGATAGTGGTATTCGTCGCGGAGAGCATGTATTTAAAGCTCTTGCTAGTGGCGCTGATTTAGTCGGTATCGGTCGCCCGGTTATTTATGGCTTAAACTTAGGTGGCGCTGATGGCGTTAAATGCGTATTTGAACACCTAAATAAAGAGCTATCTATTACAATGCAATTGGCGGGCACTAAAACTATTGAAGCGATTAAAAACACTAAATTACTTTAGAATCAAATAAAAATATAAACTAGTGGGGATCTTTCATTTTATTTTATCTATACAGAATGATCCTCACCAAAAAAGTGGATAGATGCCGCCTCTATAATATAACTGAAAATCAGAGTGAAAAAGCGGTAATTACTAATATGCCTTGCCCAGAAGCAAGTTCCTGGTAAGTCGATGTGAAGTTTCTATTTTTCAAAAATTCACAAGGTGAGCGTATTAAACGTTTCCAATATACCGCCATAGATGATCGACTCGCATAAGAGCGCTCAAAATCTATGAGCGACACAATCAACTTAATGCCATTGATTTTATTAACTATATGATTGAGAAGTTTCCTTTTAGGATTAAAACAATTCAAACCGATAAACAAGAATTCTATCAGTTAATTGATACATTGATGATGTCGATTTGCATCAATAACTAACCGAATGGGAGGCATTTGATAATTTTCATCGCCCCCATTCAGCTCATTTTGGATAAACACCTTATGAGATGTTAAAACAGAAGTTAAATTTTCAAACTAACGATGTCAACCTAGGTTCTGAGTGACACAGTTTATTTTACTACATCTAGCTCATTCGCTTCTTTTGCAATTTTCTCCCAAAATGCTTTTTGTTTAGGTAACACCTCCTGCGACCATTGGCGAGTCACGTATTCGTTTAAGTGATTATTATCTTTGCTATATGCCAGGAGGCCATTATATATAGGCCAATTTTCTTTAGATATTTTACTTAAACTATCAAGAGGTGACATATAAATAACATTAGTATCAACTAAAGACTTACGAACAAATTCATTTGAGACCTTTTCAGTCCCTAATAAAAAATGATCGCTCTTAAATGGTACGCCATTTAGATAAGAGTTATAATACCTATTATATTCATCCATGTTTAGCATGGGAACTTGAGATAAAAAAACAACCTTTCTATTATTACCGCCTAAAAATGAAAGATAATTTTTTAATGGTGTATCTAGTAAAAATTTTAAATTTTGATTGTGAAATATATTTTCTTGCCTTGTTGTAAACATTATTATGTTAGAATTTTTTATTGCACTATCGAGTATTTTTAAAAATTGATTACATTTCTCTGTAAATTCTTTTGACGACACTTTATCTCTTTCTTCTGGTATCAAAGCGCAAATATGCCTATCATTAGTCATTATTTGTATTGAAAAGCCATATTTCTTCCCGGCCTCATCCAAATATGGTGCATAGTGAGCAGCATTAGAATCACCTATTAGCAATACTTTAGGTTCTTTTTTTAAATCACCAAATATACAATTACCAATAATATTATTATGACAAAAATTACTTTCAGGGTTTAAAAATTGCTTCTGCAAATTATACAGTGCCATTCTCTTCTCATACCTAAAATCTAAAAACTCAGTTTTCTTTTGAATTTCATAAATACCTAAAATAATTAAGCTTGGAATGAGGTAATAGGCAATGAATGAAAAGGTAAAGCTTTTATTTTTCTTCCTTGCTGGTGTTTCAATAAAATAATAAGTTAAAAGAGATAGGATGATAGTCGTTAATGCAACAATAAAATATTGTTTTATTGATGTGAATTGCTCAACAAATAAATATTTACGGGCAAGCACAATAACAGGCCAGTGCCATAGGTAAAGCGAATAAGATATTTTACCAATAAAAACTAAAGGTTTTAACGAAAGTCCTTTAGCAACTATAGTTTTTGGGTGAAAAAAATATAAAATAAGCCCAGTACCAACTGTTGGGATGACAGCCCAAAAACTTGGAAATAAGTTCTTCCCTGAAATATAGATAATAGAAAGCACAACCGCTATTAAACCTAAAATAGTTAATAAATTATAACAATTCTGCATGATTTTATTACTATTATCGCAAGGAGCTTTTGCTAATAACTCTTTATTTCTATGTAAAGATAAAATCCCGATAATAGATCCTATTAATAATTCACCAGCTCGACCAGTAAATAGAGAATAATAATTATATTTTGTTAAAAACACTGATTTAGATGAGAGTTGAGCAAGAACAAAAGATGCTAACGCAATTAATATTAAACAAATTAAAATAGCTTTTGCATTTAACTTTATTAAGTTAAATTTAGATTGATATCTAATACCAATTAAAAGCAATAAAATAAAAGGGAATAGAATATAAAATTGTTCTTCAACCGCTAAACTCCATGTATGAAGAATTGGCATTATCTCGGCTGATTGATCCCAATACCCCCCTGTATTTTGAGCGAAAAACATATTTTCCCAAAAATAGGTCGTTGATTTTAAACTTTTAAGAAAAAGCATAAATTCATCAGGCAATAATAAATACCAAGCAACTACAGTAGTACAAAACATAACAACAAAAAAGACAGGTAAAATTCGGTTAATACGGCGCTGGTAAAAAACCTTAAAACTAAATTGATTATTTTGGATATCACTATAAATAATCTTAGTGATTAAATAACCTGATATAACGAAGAAGATATCTACCCCAATAAAGCCACCATGCAGCCAACTATTGTTAAGGTGAAAAATAATGACTGCAAGTACTGCGATAGCACGAAGTCCGTCAATATCTGAACGATATTTTAAATGCATAATATATTTAAGATTGAAAAAATTGAGGACTAATTTTACCGTAATAAATAAATAAATAAATAAATAAATAAATAATTTTAAGTCGGAAGCGAAGCTTTATACAAAAGAAACTTTGAAAAAATCATGGGATAATTTTATAAGAGGAGTTTCAATATGTCTGATATTTTTAAAGCTGCCTTTATTTTTGTTGCGCCGGCTGCTGATTCTAAAAAGCACATGTCTAGGGTAAAGACAGACAAGTTTCACGTTAAAATGCTCGCAGTGCATGATTATCATCAAGGCTGTATGATAATTGATGATTTATATCCCGAAGGTTGATATGTGCAGGATTCGGTCATTTGAGGGTTGCTAGTATAGTGAAGTCTATCGACGGGCGAATGCATATTGGTGTTGTACTTTTTGAACGTCATCCTTGCTCAGATAACCTCATCATTGATACACTGTTCATGTCATTTTCTAAATCTTAAATATCCCACCATATTTGCTATGCCGCAGATACCGACCTCAACCCGATTTGCCGCCTTGGCTAGCTCATTGTTGGGAGTGTAGCTTCAATAAAAACGACATTTTACCAGAAATTTTCCCAGGGACGGGCGCTGAGATTCTTTTTAATTTGGGAGATAATTTTTCGATAACAAGCATATCTCAGTATGGCTTATCTTAGAATTTTTTAGTTAATCAAGGTGCTGCGATATTACTTAGTCCACGCTACAGCCGTCTGATTTTTTCCACTTGTAAACAAGGCCATATATTAAGTCTACGACTACGCTCTGCTGCTTGGTTCGAAATTTTTAATATACCGTTAGATCTTTTCTGTGATCAGGTGTTACATCTCGATGAATTGGGTATTTTTCCTACGAAAGCAGAAATAATTCTTAAAAAAGGAACCCCCAGTCTAAGCCATTGGATACGACAAGAGCTTACTCACCGATCTCGTCGCAATCTCAATTTTTTGCAGCCGATAGAAAAACTTTATCGTGGTATTCCATATAGTGAATTTAGACAGTTACTAGACATAAATACACGTACACTTCAGAGACTGTTAGGTTGCTATCTTGAGGTTGATACCTGTAATTTTCAACGCTCACCAACTAACTTACTAATCCAGCAGCAAATCATTATTAACTATCACAATCACGAAATAGACACATTATGACACAAACCAGATAAAGAGGAGTATCAACTACCGTTACATCTTAATTTTTACGCAAGTGTCGTAAAGTCAACTCTGTCAAATTATTTGCAATTTACTCTAACTTCAATTGTTTAACATCAATAGATGTTGTTAGGAATAATATTGGCATCTTTATCTCTCCTTTGTGTTTATCGTTTTGTTTTTAATCACAGGGCGTCCTAACCAATAGCAAGGCCAGATCGATCTACTACCGATATTATTAACAACTAATGCAATGAGTACCAAAACCACCGCACCACTAAGTACAGGTGTTAATAGGAATGTATAATCATGGATTCCAGACAGGAATATTAAGATCGGATTTGCTCCAGCAGGTGCATGAACCACTCGGAGTATTTGCATCAATGCAACAGATACTCCAACAGCCAATGCGATGAATATCATTCCATCACCGAATAAATTAATGAATAAAAGTCCCACTAAAGCAGAAATAAAATGGCCACCAATCACGCTTCTCGGTTGTGATAGCGGGGCGTTGGGCACAGCAAACAATAAAACGCATGTTGCTCCAAATGGTGCCATAATTGATGGCGTTCCTCCCCAGTAAGTCACTATAAGCAACATTAAAATGCCCAATGTACCGCCCAAAAAGCCACGTATCACCGAGATAACATCAGGTCTAGGTTGTATCACGCCTCCGCCTTTCATCTTTTTTAACATTTTCTATCCTTGCTTAATAAATTTAACCTAAACCGTGTAAATAAATTATTTATGTAAACGATATTGCGAACATAAATTACATTAAAAGATATTGAAGATCAAATCATGTGCATAATTATCTATAATAGGGTTGTTGTGATAAAGTAAGAATATTAGGTTGAAATAAGTAACAATAATAAAAGAAGTGAGAGTTGATATATGAAACTAAAGCCTGAAATTATTGATACCATACTAGATTCCGCAGAATTATTATTCAACGAGCAAGGATACTGCCCCGTTAGTTTAGAGTTAGTTGCTGAAAAAGCAGGCGTTTCGAAAAGAACGCTGTATAAATACTTTGGCGATAAAAATGGGCTTGTGAGTAAAGTATTACTTAGGCGAGATATCTTTTTTCAAGAATCGCTTACTGATGTGATTGCAGTATTCACTGAGAAAAAAGATAAAATCAATGCCATCATGTCATGGCATATTCGCTGGTTTCACGATGAAAATTATCGAGGCTGCATGTTTGTTCGTGCTCAGGCAGAATATAGAAATAAAAGCGAGGAAATTTGCGCTATCGTAAGAATGCATAAACAGTGGATTCAACGTTCGATTCACCATTGTTTGGGTGGAACTTCATCATGTGAAGCGGCAGCTAGTTTAATTATGCAAATATTGGAAGGTATGATTGCATACACTGCAATTTTTGGTGTTGAAGGAAGGTGTTTTACGAATGAAAAAATGTATATATATGATATTATAGATAAAATTGACATTAAAAATTCTTAAATACTTTCAAAACTAAAAGTAAACCACATTAAAAACTCCCGTCTTTAAATCGGACGTAACCTGCCATCATCCCGATGATATCCTTTTAGCTGCGGCCGCTATTTTTATATTAAAAACATATGCTACGATAGATTTTGAACGAAAACGAAGCTAATTAATACACAGTTAAATCGATGCAATCGATTTAGTTCGGGATCTTGTTTTACAAGAATAAAACGTAGGGCACAAGTGCCGTAAGATAGAGCCTTTGCTTGTACTAAAAGCCTAAGGCTGCGTAAGTAACGGACAAAAAGATTAAAATTGATATTTTCCCGTTCTGCTATCTATCTCCTTGAGCTAACCTATTATTTATCAACTATGCGATCTACTTCGCAAGCTCAACAATTAACGTATTCTTTATCGGTATAAATAACGGCTTTTAGGCGTTAAAGAGAGCCACACTAAATAATCATTAAACATGTGTGCTAACCGTGCATAAGCTGCCCGTTAATCATGCATTATTGATGCAAAAACATATTATTAATTACTTAGAAAAGTAAAAATATTTTACATTAATTAAGTAGGGTTTAATTTTAAATTAATAAAAAACATGTCGTTATAGATATTAATTATCGTGCTCGTGCAAATAATCACCGGTTGGCATAATAATTGCTTTATTAATAATGAGCTTACTTTTTGGGGATTAAAAATGGCCAATAGTTTAGCATCTAAAAAAAAGTTAGGATTATGGCAAGTGGTGATAGTTGGCATTGCATATATGACGCCGATGACGGTATTTGATACCTTTGGCATTGTATCGGGGATCACTAAAGGGCGGGTTCCGCTTGCTTATCTTCTTGCTTTAGCATCAATATTACTCACAGCGATGAGTTATAGTAAAATGGCTAGCGCTTTCCCTAAAGGCGGATCTGCTTATACTTATACTCGAAAAGTCTTTGGTCATAATATTGGGTTTATAGTTGGGTGGACGTCATTACTTGATTATCTGCTTTTACCAATGATAAATGCGCTACTCGCTGGTATTTACTTAAGATCGCTTTTTCCACAGTTGCCCGATTGGCTATGGATCACTTTATTTACGGCAATAGTTACCGTGATTAATTGCTGTAATATCCGCCTAATGGCGAATCTTAATTTTTTATTTGTCGGTGTGCCAGTTTTACTGATGGTTATATTTATCATATTGGTTATTCATGGGGTTAGCTATCAATCTGGTGGCTATGCACTATTGACAATAAACCCTTTGCTAAACGGTGATAGTAGCATTACACCACTTATTGCAGGCGCTGCTGTTTTATGTTTTTCTTTTTTGGGATTTGATGCGGTAACCACCTTATCTGATGAAACAAACGGCTCACACCACATTATTCCCAAGGCTGTTTTTATCACCGCGCTGATTGGTGGGGCAATTTTCTTTATTGCATCGTGGTTTATTCAGCTCTGGTATCCAACTAACGATGCGTTTAATAATCCGACTGAAGCGATGCCTGAAATTGTACTCTATGTTGGTGGGGCTTTGTTTCAATCAATTTTTTTAGTCGCGATCTTATTTAATACCCTCGCATCTGGTTTAGCTTCGCACGCCAGTGCAGCGCGCCTTTTATATATTATGGGGCGAGGGGGCGTGTTTCCATTTGCATTATTTAGCTATATCCATCCACGCCTTGGTAGCCCATTATATTGTGTACTCTTTGTTGGCATTTTTACTATGAGCGCGGTTTTTTTTCGGTTAGATACAGCGGTTTCTTTGATTAGCTTTGGTGCATTAATCGCGTTTACCTCAGTAAACGTTTCAGTGATTGCGCTATACGCGGTAAAAAAACGCAAAATGAATACAATCAAAGACAAAATACATTATCTAGTCCTTCCTATATTAGGGATATTATGTGTGGGCACGATGTGTATAAATTTAGATATAGATGCCATAACACTTGGAATTTCATGGGCTATTATTGGTTGTGCTTGGATGATTTGGTATAGAGCAAGGGGCCCAGAACACGCGCTTTTATCATAATCAAGTCATAATCGCGTTAAAATTTTATTGTATTTAACCCTATTTTATGATTACTTGTATGTGTTACCTTTACCGCGTATTTCAGTTGACATAATAATTGTCTTTCATTAATCGTTTCATATGAAACACTAATTTTAGGAGTCTATTTTGTCTAGATATATTAACGAATCCGATCCAAAAATCGTTGCTGAGCAGGCATTAGAATGGGTCATGAAAGAAACACTATCTGCAGATGATATTACGACACTAAGCAGCGAAACACTCGATGCCTTTTATCATCATGTTAATCCCGGTTTTCTTGAATATCGAAAATCAGTAACATCAGGTGGAAGCTACGCTGCAATTGAATGGCGAGCAAACGGCCCAAATACATTGCTCGATATCCACGGTAATGAGTATCTTGATTGCCTTGGTGGATATGGCATTTTTAGTGTAGGTCATCGTAATCCAGTGGTGCTTGCCGCAGTTGAAATGCAGTTAAAAAAGCAGCCACTGCATAGCCAAGAATTACTTGATCCTTTACGGGCATTATTAGCCAAAGTGCTCGCTAAAATTACACCTGGGGATTTAAAGTACAGTTTTTTTGGCAACAGTGGCACTGAATCAATTGAAGCTGCGCTAAAATTAGCTAAAGCCTACCAATCACCTCATGGCAAATTCAGTTTTATTGCAACGCATGGCGCATTTCATGGTAAATCATTAGGATCGCTTTCGGCAACCGCTAAGCCTGCTTTTCGTGAGCCTTTTATGCCATTATTACCCGGTTTTCACCATGTCGAATTTGGTGATATTGCGGCCATGAAGCAACAAGTTAAACAGTGCCAGCAAAATGGTGAAGGAATTGCCGCAATTATTCTCGAGCCAATTCAAGGTGAGGGCGGAGTGATTATCCCTCCTGATAATTACTTGCCTGAAGTTAGAGCGCTTTGTGATGATATTGGTGCATTACTCATTCTTGATGAAGTGCAAACCGGAATGGGCAGAACAGGTAAAATGTTTGCCTGTGAACACTATCACGTTCAACCCGATATTTTGTGCCTCGCCAAAGCACTAGGTGGCGGCGTTATGCCAATTAGTGCAACGGTTGCCACTGAAAAAGTATTTAGTGTGCTATTTGATAATCCATTTATTCATACCACAACATTTGGGGGTAACCCATTAGCTTGCGCGGCGGCCTTAGCAACAATCCATGTTTTATTATCTGAAAAATTACCTGAAAAAGCCGCTATAAACGGAACTTTTTTATTAAATGGCTTAAAAAAAATATCAGCAAAATACCCCAATTTAATTGTGGCAGTGCGTGGCATGGGCTTATTACAAGCGATTGAATTTAATAAAAATGAAACAGGCTATGCCTTTGCCAGTGAAATGTTTCGAGAAAAAATTTTAGTGGCAGGTACATTAAATAATGCAAAATCAGTGCGAATAGAGCCCCCCCTAACTATTACAAAACAGCAGTGCGAACATGTATTATCCGTCGTTGAAAAAGTATTAGCTAAGTTAGCATAATGCCGTAAGTGCGGGAAAAGGCAGCTCACCGTAATAAATGCGCTAACTAAAAATCCCCATATCCATTTGCCGAATATTTGGCAAATTATTGCGTTTATATTAATGGTTTGGTACTTATCTTTTGTTTATTTTAAAAATTATTAGTTTTATTCTTTGATTGAAAAGGCTACTTAACAGGGCGAAAGTTTACAAAAAATGGTTTAATTATTCTTAGAGCGTATTTGAAACCTAACGATAAAATTTAAGATACCTTTCATACTATTTATCGTTAGGTTTTAGCTTTTATAAAATATCTCGAACTAGGCTTGCTAATTTTTCTACCTTAGGGCCGTAAATAACTTGAATATGTGTATCACTACTATCAACAAACCCCAACGCGCCCGTGGCTTTAAGTAACGCTCGGTCAACTTTGGTTTTATCGATAATATCAACGCGTAGGCGTGTTAAGCAGTTATTTACAACGTCAATATTATTACGTCCACCTAAGCCGCTGATAATTAACGACTCTATCGACTCTTCAATATTATCGATATTATTGGCTTTACCGGTATTTTGGGGAGTAAGCTCCTCATCGCTGGTATCGATCGAGATATGTTTTTTAGTCAGATACCATTTAAAAACAAAATAATAACTCGGTGCATAAATTAATCCAACAATCACCACCATATACCATTTTGAGTCTTTTACTAAGACGCCATATAATATAAAGTCAATAAGCCCACCACCCGTATTACCAATGCCAACACCTAATAAACTCATCAGTACAAATGACAGTCCAGCCATAACAGCATGGAACACAAATAGTAGCGGGGCAATGAATAAGAAGGCAAACTCAATGGGCTCAGTTATTCCAGTCACAAAAGCGGCCGCGGCGCCTGCAATCATCAGTGCTTTTACTTTAGTCTTTTTATTACTCGGCGTGGTTTTATAAATCGCATAAGCGGCGGCGGGTAAACCAAACATCATAAATGGCATTTTGCCTTGGCCTAAAAACTGAGTAAAGGGCTTTAACTGCGAAATATCGACTTTACCAAAATAGGCCATGAAAATATTTAATGTACCATCAATACCGCCAAATGATCCACCCACTACAGTTGTTCTAAATAATTGGTTAATAATGTGGTGAAGCCCGGTTGGGATTAGTATTCTTTCAAGGAAGCCAAATAAAAACACGCCGATATAGCCAGCATGGCTAATTATCGTACCAATCGCTTCAATCGCCATTGAAATAGGGCCCCAAATAAAAGGCAGTAATTGACCTAAAATAGCTGACCAGATGATCACAACAATTGCCACAAAACGTTTACCACCAAAAAAAGCAATCGCAATTGGGAATTGTATTTTATAATATTTGTTATGCAAAAATGCCGTTAATACCCCAGCAATCATTCCTGCAACAGCGCCCATTTGTAAAGTATCGTTAATGCCTAATACTGACGTTAACATTCTTTCATTGGTATCAGCAAGGCCGGTTTTTATCATTAATGAAGCACTAAAAAGCATCATATAATAACCAATAAAGCCTGCTAATGCAGCGATCTCTTTCTCTTTTTTGGCAAG
The DNA here is from genome assembly GCA_036251935.1 of Orbaceae bacterium lpD04. Taxonomy (NCBI): domain Bacteria; kingdom Pseudomonadati; phylum Pseudomonadota; class Gammaproteobacteria; order Orbales; family Orbaceae; genus Orbus; species Orbus wheelerorum. The sequence goes on from CP133967.1 coordinate 1,583,321, forward strand.
TCCAAATGCAACCGAAATGGCAAATAAAATCGGAATAAGTTCAAAGGCTTTTCCTGAGATTGAGCGGATCGTAGTTAAGATATAAAAGATAATTGGATTTTTTAAAAAAGGCAGTAAATCTTGAATGTCCGCCCTAAGAAGTGCCGCTGATATCCCAAGTAATAAGCCAGTTAAAGCCAGTATTGCAATGGGAAGTAATAAACTTCTGCCAAAATCAGAAAAAAAGTCCATCAATTGTTTTTTTGTTATGATTTTCATTAAATTGCCTCCAAAAAATGCAGAGAGCGAGCGCTCTCTGCATTAGATTGATTACTTAAGTTCAGGCCAGTAAAGTTTGTTTGCTTCAATGAGTTCATCTAAAATGACTCTTGCAATTTTGGCATCATTTACCGTACGATTTAGGGTTAATGACTGTAAGGCTTTTTGATATGAGCCTTCGAAGTAAGCATCGATCGCGAGTTTTTCTGAGGCAAGTTGATTTTCAAGTAGCCCTTTATAAAAGGTAGGAATATTGCCTACTCGCATTGGGCTAGGGCCATTAGCACCAAGTTCAGCAACCACTTCAACCATACCATCATCAGGTAGATTATTTATCGCGCCATAATTTTCAATGATGACGATAAAACGGTTATTTAAGTTAAAGGCAATTGACATTGCGACATCAATCATAAATTCAGCGTGCGCATCTTCATGAATATTAACTAAATCTTTAGTTGTTCCGGCCTCAATAACTTGCTGACATTCAGCAAACACGCGCTTTTCACGGCTTGCCATCACTTCATTTGCGCGGGTAAAGTTTGGATTGAGGCTTTTTGCCTTATAACTTGGATATAAATAATATTGGTCATAAGTATTGGGTAAATAATCAGGAAAATCGGCCATCAATTGCTGCACCATGCCGTAGGTTTCTAACCAAGATTTGTCTCTTTGTTCGGCATCTTGGGGCAAAAAGCCTCGCTCTTTCACTAATTCCCGTATTTTTGGTAGCAAATCTTCACCAGTATTTTTATCATACATGTTGGTAAACCAGCCATAGTGGTTAAGCCCAAAGTAGACAGGTTGTAGATCCTTAAAATTACAACCAAGCAGTCGACTACAGGAACGCACCACATTTTCCGGTTGGTCACAAATATTTAATATTTTTTTATCAGTAGGGAATTCACGTCTTAACGCCTCAGCAACGATCGCTGCTGGATTTGAATAGTTTAATACCCAAGCATTAGGTGCATAGTGACGAATATCATAAATGGCTTTAATCATCTCTTTGGTTGATCGTAAACCGTAAGCAATGCCGCCAGGCCCACAGGTTTCTTGCCCAATAATGCCATGTTTTAGTGGGATTTTTTCATCTTTTTCACGCATTTCATAGCCGCCAACGCGCATTTGCATAAAAACAAAATCCATGTCGGTATAAGCCTGAGCGATATCGGTGGTGTAAATTAGTTCGGCTGTTGGATAGAGCTCTTTAAAGAGAATTTTGCCATATTCACCAATTGGCTTTTGCCTGTTGGCATCAATATCAAATAAAACTAATTTGGCTAATGGAAATTCATTTTTCATACGGCAAAATGATTTTAAAAAACCGGGTGTGAAGGTACTTCCGCCACCGATAATAACAATATTATATTTTTTCATAGTTTTTCCCTATAGTTAATCTGCCGCTTTACTATAAAGATTAATAATGAGGATTATTTTTTGTTTCTATTTTGAATGTGATATTTATCACAAAACCTTAAAAACTAATTGATATCAAATAGTAAAAAAAATCGATATGTGTAAAATTAAATTCATTTAAATTCAAATATTTAATTAAATAGAAAGTTGTATGAAACCTGTATATAAAAAAATTGAGATGGAATTAAGAAGCCGAATTAATAGTGATTTTTATCCGGTATTAAGTTGGTTACCCAGCGAGCGGCAACTTGCTACTGAGTTTACGGTTGCGATATCAACCATAAGGCGAGCACTTTATTGCCTTGTTAAAGAAAAAATTATTATTGCGGTGCAGGGCAAAGGTTATCAGCTAATAAAAAAAACCAATTATAAAAATCAGCCCTTAACTGGATTTTACCGTGTAATGGAGCAAAGTGAGCACAAAAATACGATTAATAAAGTGATCAAATTTTCGACCAAACATGCCAATAAAAAATTAGCTAAAATACTAAAAATAGCCGATGAAGATTTAGTCTATGATATCGAGCGATTAAGGATCTTAAATCAATTACCTTTTCTACTTGAGTATAGCTATTTGCCGGTTAATTTATTTCCGGCACTAACGGTTATGCATATGGAAAACTCTAAATTTAAATTTATCCAAAATGAAGGGGGGATTAGCATTTATGATGGCTATCGTGTTTTTACGCCTCACTTGGCAGATGAATATCAAGCTGAGTTATTGCAAGTTGCAATCAATCATCCATTATTAAAATTAACCACTACGATTTTTACATTTGAAGGTTTACCCATTGAGATCTCGGAACAATTAATTGTTACTGAGCGTTATAATAGTCAACATTACTTTAAAGCAAGGTAGCTTTAAAATGGCGTGATACTTATATTTGGTGGTTAAAACTGATCTTTATTTGAGTAGGATCGTAGCTAACGATTGTGAAATACATTAATGAATTATCTAACTTTTTAGCCGTGATAAAGGCTTGTTGGATTGGTTGTTCAGCTACGCAATTTAGTATTTTATCTAATGCAAGTCCGGCTTTGGCGGGCTTAAATATTGCTTGATAAATAATAGGATCGCTAAGTTGCTCATTGAGTAGAAGAATAGCGCAGTGGCTGAGTTCTTCAATCGATAACAACGGAAATTTATTAAATGGGATGTACTGATCAATTATAATCTTCGTTTGACCCGCTAAGCTTAGTGTTTTTTTTAGTAAAAACAGTTTTTCGCCATTTTGACACTGTAATAATTGGCTCAAATTAAGGGTAGCGGTTAATAGCTCAAAGTGTAGAATTTTATATTCATCAACGTTGGGCGAGATTTCAATAAAGCTAAGATTATCGGTAATATCTGGTGAGGGTTGCTTTATTAAAAAATAGCCTTTTCCCTTTTGTGAACGAATAATGCCATCATTTTTTAATATGGTTAAAGCCTTGCGAATGGTTGCTCTAGAAACATTAAATTCGTCAGATAATTGCAGCTCAGATGGTAATCGAGTACCTATATTATAGTGATAAATGAGTTTTTTTATCGCCAAGTAGATTAAGTCAAATTTCATGATTGATTTTTAGCCTAATAATAGAATTGGGAATTAGATTTATCGATCCATATTATTATTTTACTATTAATTAAAAATAGCTCAAATAGGCATTTAAATCGCCATGATGAATCTTGATATATTCTATTATTTTAAAGTATTTGCTTGGCGTTAAGTCATGGATCAGTTAATTTATTTACGTGTCGGTAAGTAAAGCCATACTCGTTCGATATGGCTTTAATGATAAATAGTACTTTAATTATTGATCTATGGCAGTAAACCTTACTTTATTATGTTTTGCCATTTCAACTTCATCAACCATTGCAATTGCATAATCTGCGTAGCTAATTTTACTTTCACCTTTACTATTAGTAAAAAATTCTTCATTACCTAGCTGATAGCTACCGGTGCGTTTACCATCAGCAATAAACTCGGCAGCAGGGCTAAAATATGCCCAGTTAACATCGGTTACTGTGCGTAAAAAATCCAGTCCTTTTGCCATATTTGATGCCAGTGGTTTATAAGCATCAGGAAAATTAGGTGTATCAATTAAACGCGTTGTATGGCTTTTATCGGTATATAAACTTCCCGCACCCCCTACAATTAATAGTCTATTTGCTTTACCTTTAAGTAACGCAGTTAAATGTTGTAACGAGGTAACATGTTTAGGTAGATCTTCTTCACGCCATACGGCAAAACAATCAATGATCGCATCAAAATTTTTGATATCATCGTAAGTTAATGCAAAGAGATCTTTTTCAATAACCGGTAAATTGCGTTCCTGTAACTTTTTTGCATCCCGTACAATTGCCGTTACTTCATGGCCACGGGCAAGAGCTTCTTCCACAATTAGATGACCTGATTTACCATTTGCGCCTATCACTGCAATTTTCATTTTTAACTCCTCTTTATGAACAATGCTTTTTATAAAATAGATGTTATAATTATCGGTGTTAATTGTAAAGTAAGCACCCTAAAGTGTTATAGTAACCAAAAAGAAACCATATATATGAATGAAAATGTAATTAAAACACTACCTAAGTGTCCTGTTGAAATCACCTTAATGCTGATGGGCGATAAGTGGAAAACCCTAATTATTCGTGATTTATTAAAGGAAACTAAACGTTTTGGTGAGTTAAAAAAATCGCTAACGGGTATATCGCAAAAAGTATTAACCCAGCACTTAAGATCAATGGAAGAGAGCGGCTTAGTTAATCGAAAAGTCTATGCGCAAATTCCACCCAAAGTAGAGTATTCGTTAACTGAAATAGGCAAAAGCTTGTCAGTTGTGCATGATGCGATGTATAAATGGGGTGATGAGTATAAAAAAATGCAGCCAAGCTAATGCTTTGCTTGATAAGATATAATAATCTTAGTGACGTTGTAACTAATTAAACCATCACCGAGTATATAAATATCGTCAATTTGATAAAACTATATTACTATTAGCGCTAATAAAAATAGCTAATGTTGTCTATCAATAAATAACGTTAATCATTATGAATAAAAATTCGCCTCGTTTGACCATTAAAGATATCGCAAAATTAAGTGGCGTAGGAAAGTCGACGGTTTCTCGGGTTATTAATGGCGATATTCATGTTAAACAAGCGACCCGAGAACTGGTTGAACAAGTTATTTTACAGCAACAATTTGTGCCATCTAAATCAGCTAGAGCGATGCGTGGTTATAGCAATAAAGCGATTGGCATTATTGTTTCAAGGCTCGACTCAACCTCTGAAAACCAAGCTATTAGTGCAATATTACCGCTATTTTATCAACGTGGTTTTGATCCCATCATTGTTGAAAGTCAATTTGATCGTAAAAAAGTGATTGAACATTTAAACATGTTTGCTCAGCGGCAAATTGATGGCTTAATTATTTTTGCCTTTACGGGCTTAGAGCCTGATTTACTTAGTGAGTGGCAAAACAAAGCGGTAGTAATTGCGCGGCCATTTATTGACTATCACTCTATTTGTTATGACGATCATGGCGCTGTTATGCAGTTGATGGGGCATTTTCATCATAAATTGAAACACACAAATATTGCTTATATTGGCATTAAAGAGCAAGATCATACAACAGGGCAGTTACGTTATCAGGCCTATCAAGACTTTTGCCAGCAACATCAATTAGCGCCTTACGCAAGACTTGGCGAAATGAACTACCACACCGGCTACCAATTTGCCAGTGAACTAATCAAATCTAATCGACATGGGTTTACCGCCATTATTTGTGCAACAGATCTGCTCGCGTTAGGGGTGAATAAATATTTGCAAGAAAACAACATTACCGATATCACTGTCGGCAGTATAGGGCAAAGTAAATTACTGCATTTTTTGTTTCCAAATACGATCTCAGTCCATCTTGGTTTTAATGAAGCCGGCATTTTAGCGGCGCAAACATTACTGATGTTATTAAAAAAACCATTCAAACCAACACAAACTATCGTGCCATCAACACTATCGATTGATTCAATTTAGCTTAGAGCGTTATTATTTTATGACATATTTGTGACTATTGTCACAAATTGGGAACGTTCCCAATTGACGAGTAACCAGAATATTTTATACTCAATTAATTAAATAAAGCGATCATTAATCATAAAAGGGGATCGTTAAATGGCTAAAAGAACGTTAATTGATAACGACATGATAGTACAACTCATTCATTTTATTGGTGGTAAAGATAATGTGGGTAGCGTCACTCATTGCTTAACGCGTTTGCGTTTTGCGTTAAATGATCCAGATAAAGCCGATATTGATGCAATCAAAACATTACCCTTTGTTAAAGGCTGTTTCACCAATAGTGGCCAGTTCCAAGTAATTGTTGGCACCAACGTTGGTGACTATTATAAAGCCTTAATTAAAGAACTGGGAATAAGTGAAGAGAGCAAAGAACAAACTAAAGTTGCCGCTAAAAAAAATATGGTCTGGTATGAAAGGCTAATTGCTAATCTTGCCGAAATTTTTGTGCCATTATTGCCAGCATTAATTGCCGGGGGCTTATTATTAGGATTACGCAATATTATTGGTGAAATGCCAACGATTAATAATCAGCCATTAGTGGCATCTTACCATTGGTTAAAGCCTATCTATGATATGCTTTGGTTACCGTGTGAGGCAATATTTCACTTTTTACCTGTTGCGATTTGTTGGTCAACGGTTAAAAAAATGGGTGGCTCTCCGGTTTTAGGGATTGTACTTGGCATCACGTTAGTTTCACCGCAGTTAATGAATGCTTATGATTTAGGTGTGAAAATTCCGGAAGTATGGGATTTTGGTTGGTTTACGGTTCAAAAAGTCGGCTATCAAGCGCAAGTTATTCCCTCAATTTTAGCCGGGATTGTGCTTGGCTGGCTTGAAACACGATTACGCAAAGTTATTCCCACTTATTTGCATATCGTTTTAGTGCCAATTATTGCCTTATTAGTCTCAGTTTTTCTTGCTCATATGGTATTAGGGCCGCTTGGCCGAGAACTCGGTGAAGGCGTTGCGTACTGCGTCAAATTTTTAATGACGGGTGATTTTGCTCCGATTGGCGCTGCTTTATTTGGCTTTTTCTATTCACCATTAGTAATAACAGGCATTCACCATACCACATTGGCTATCGATTTACAGATGACCAACAGTATGGGCGGAACGCCAATTTGGCCAATTATTGCCTTATCAAATATTGCGCAAGCCTCGGCGGTTGTCGGCATTATTTTTGTCAGCCGAAAATATAATGAACGTGAAGTTTCTGTTCCTGCCGCAATTGCGGGTTATTTAGGGGTTACAGAGCCTGCAATGTACGGTATTAACTTACGATACAAATTTCCGATGCTTTGTGCGATGATTGGCGCTGCACTCGCTGGGCTTATTTGCGGGCTTTTTGGCGTGTTATCAAACGGCATTGGCGTTGGCGGTTTACCGGGTATTTTATCAATACAGCCAACGTATTGGTTAATTTATCTTTTTGCGATGTTAGTTGCGATCATTGTGCCGATTTTATTAACAATACTGGTCTATAAAATCAAATCAAAAAACGGCACGCTATGCGTCGATTAAGCCGCGCATTATTCATTTATCCCTATTTATGTTAGAGAGTGTATCTATGTCACAAAATATTTTACCTTGGTGGAAAACGGGAACTGTGTATCAAATTTATCCTAAAAGCTTTCAAGCAACCAATGGGCGATCTACAGGCGATCTTGCCGGTATCATAAAACGTTTAGATTATTTAAAACAACTTGGAGTAAGTGCCATTTGGCTAACACCGATTTATCCTTCTCCTCAAGTTGATAATGGTTATGATGTGTCTAATTATTGTGATATTAATCCTGACTATGGCTCAATGGCTGATTTTGAAGCATTAGTTTGTAAAGCCCATCAGCTTGATATAAAAATCATGATGGATATGGTGCTTAATCATACTTCAACATCGCACCCTTGGTTTCAATCATCTTTAGATATAAAAAGCCCATATCGCACGTTTTATATCTGGAAAGAGGCTAATTGCGAAGGCAAAGAGCCTAATAATTGGCGCTCAAAATTTGGTGGTAAAGCGTGGCAATTAGATAAAGCATCTAATCAATATTATTTACACCTATTTGCGACAAAGCAAGCTGATCTAAATTGGGAAAACCCAGAAGTACGAACACAACTAAAAAAAGTCTGTCAATTTTGGGCGGATAAAGGGGTTGATGCCTTAAGGCTTGATGTGATTAATTTAATTTCTAAACAACAAGATTTTGCCAATGATGATATTGGCGATGGGCGACGTTTTTATACTGATGGGCCAAGAGTTCATGAATATCTGCAAGAGATGAGCCGGGATGTGTTTACTCCCAATAAATTAGTAACTGTTGGCGAAATGTCATCAACATCATTAGCGCATTGCCAACAATATGCCTCACTTGATGGTAAAGAACTCACCATGACCTTTAACTTTCATCACTTAAAAGTTGATTACCCAAATGGCGAAAAATGGTCGCTTGCTAAACCCGATTTTGTAGAGTTAAAACAAATTATGGGACATTGGCAACAAGGAATGCATAACAAAGCTTGGAACGCTTTATTTTGGTGTAATCACGATCAGCCGCGTGTAGTTTCGCGCTTTGGTGATAGCGGAAAATACCATAATCAGTCAGCTAAAATGCTGGCGATGGCATTGTATGGTTTACAAGGTACGCCTTACCTCTATCAAGGTGAAGAAATTGGCATGACCAATCCTAACTTTACTCAAATTAGTCAATATCGCGATATTGAAAGCTTAAATATGTTTGATGAGATGCTACAAAAAGGCATGGATAGGGCAAAAATAATGGCGATCTTAGCCTCTAAATCACGTGATAATAGCCGTACGCCAATGCAGTGGGACAGTTCGCTTCATGCTGGTTTTACGACAGGCGAACCATGGATTGAGGTTGCAAATAACTACAATACCATTAATGTTAAAGCCGCTTTAGCCGATAATGACTCGATATTTTACTGTTATCAAACCTTAATCGAATTACGCAAACAATATCCGATCTTTAGTTTAGGTAACTATCATGATTTAGATCCAAGCACAGATAAAGTATGGTGTTATACAAGGCAACATAATGATGAGATCTTATTTGTCATTGCTAATTTACATGCAGCGCCGCTCATGTACTCACTACCTAAGTCATTAACAGATAAAAACTGGCAAATATTGATGCACAACTATCATGACTTATTTGAGTTATCCTCATCGTTTGAGCTTAAACCTTATGAGTCAATTTACCTCTATTGCAATAACCTAAAGGCGTAATAATATTAGCCTTATTGATTTAAGATAACATCCTTGATATAAATGTTGAAACGATATCGGGGATGATCTTTTTACTTGTTTTTAATTATCTATTGAATAGCCTATTATTTTAAGCTAACTTATCAGTCCACTGCGAATTAACATCGAGATTTAGTTATGAAAACCGATAATAAAGGACTTAACAATAATGCTATTTAATAATAATCAAAAGCTAGGTATTTTTTGTGTAGTTGGATTTGCGATTTTATTTATTATTTTAATGCAAGTTCATTTAATGCCTGGGCTAATTGCCGGCCTATTAACCTACACTTTAACGCTCAAGTTAGATGATTTTTTATCTCAAAATATGAGCCAATTAGGCCGTAAGTCAAAGCTGATCTCAGTAACTTTACTAATAACAATCATTATGGCTATTATTATTGGGGGTTCTTGGTATTTATTTACTTGGTTTGTTGGCGTTGCAAAGCATCCTACAGAAACAATGGCCGCCATTAAACCCGTTATTGATAACGTATCCAATGCCTTACCTGCAAGTATTAAATCGTATTTGCCTGATGATATCGACGGCATTAAAGATAATGTGACGGTCTATTTAAAAGAGCACATCTTTTATTTACAATCGATTATTGCCCATGCATTTCATATTCTTGTTATTTTAATTGTCGGTATGATTATTGGATTGATATTAGGCTTTAAGCATCAAAAGCAATCAAATTTAACGACACAAGAGCAAAAAACGCCATTAGCACAAGCCTTTAATGCCTGCGTTGATAGGCTTGTGATCGTGTTTCAGTACGTGGCTATATCCCAGTTTGTTATCGCGCTATTTAATGCGATTATGACGGCAATTTTCCTATTTGTTATTTTGCCAATTTTTGGTGTTCACTTACCATTTAGTAAAAGTTTAGTATTAGCAACATTTGTGTTTGGTTTAATTCCGATTGTGGGGAATTTGATCGTTAACATATTAATGTTCCTAGTCGCTTTCACCGTATCATTTGGTGTTTCAATCCCGGTTATTATCTACCTTATTTTGATCCATAAAGTCGAATATGTACTAAATGCCAAAATTGTAGGTAGCAAAATTCAAGCTGGGATCTGCGAATTACTCATTGCCATGCTATTTTGTGAAACATTGTTTGGCCTAATAGGGCTAGTTTTTGCGCCAATATTTTACGCTTTTATTAAACTCTCACTAAAAGACTTAAAGTTGATTTAATCGCTAGTTTTAAGCTTATATTTAGATACCGCTCATTTATTGTTTAGTATCTAAATATAGCTTACCACCATTAAAGATCAGATAAAAATTGGACATAATCTTTAGCATTTTGCTCAATTATTTGCTGGGTAATACTTACTTTATCTGGCTCAGTATGTGCGCCATATAGGGTAAATGCACCTTGATAATGACCATTAACATAATTGATGGTTGCCTCAAATGGTCGAAGTAAATTAGTTAAGGTAAAAGGCTCTTGGTATTCTTCCTTTTTACTGCCTAGTGATACCGCGAGTGCTATTTTTTTACCCATTAATTTTTTACCTTTTGAACCATAAGCCCAACCGTAGGTAAATACTTCATCTAACCATTTTTTTAACAGTGGGGTGCAATTAAACCAATAAATCGGAAATTGTAAAACTAAGTTATCATGAGATTCGATTAATGCTTGCTCTTGTTCAACATTGATCTGTTCATCAGGGTATGTACTATATAGATCATGAATAGTAAATTTTTCAGGATATAATGCTAATTCTTTGATCCAGCGCTTATTTATTACTGAGTCTTGCATATTCGGATGGGCAACAATAATAAGTGTTTTATTCATAGCAAACTCCATACTTAATGTTAATAGAAAACAATATTTACAATACTGTTAATATTGAGTATATATATGAATTGATATTTGTGAAGTACGGTAATTAAGGTTATATACTATCTATAAAGAGAGTGATAATGTCAGCGATTGAGCAAAATAAATTAGTAAATGATTCATGTATATTAAGCAATGTTATGGCTGAAGATTTTCCATTTGGCTATACATTGTCTTTGATAAATGGCAAATATAAAATGATTATAATGTATTGCTTATATCAAAATAAACCAGTCATTCGTTTTAATGAGTTAAAACGTTCTATCAATAATATTTCATTTAAAACATTAAGTAATACGTTAAAAGAGCTCGAATCAGATGAGCTAATCGTTCGAACTCAATACTCACAAATTCCACCTAAAGTCGAATATAGCTTGTCAGAGCGAGGACTCTCGCTCATGCCTATTTTTGATTTAATGTGTGAGTGGGGAATAAAAAACCGTTAAAAATTGATTTATTTATCAAGCTAACAAGCTTAAATTTTATTTAAAATTAATATCGTTTTATTATTGATGTGTCTGCACATGCTATCAATAATTTGAATTAAATACGCTTAAAACCCCGCAATATATAGCCGATATTGCATCTATCCTTTCTCATGTAATGCCTTCGTAATTAATTTTTATTTATCAATACTATTTCATTGCCAATCAGGAATTTATAGGGCAAAATTAGCGCGCTATTGATTAGCGAAAGTATGTTTATTAAATTTTCAGGAGGGCCAATAGATACTACACTAAACGTTGTATTATCTTGGCATTGATAACCAAAATATTACTGTTAAATTAAAAGAACAAAAATTGAATCAAGTTAGATTTATGACCTAGATAAATCTAATAGAATGTATCATTAGGTGGATAGTTAGCATTCAATCTCACGTTACTTTTATTTCCACAGTAGAACTTTTATTACAGAGGGTTTGACATGGGAACAACACAATCATCTTCATTGAATAATGAATATTATTTAAATCGACAATCTAATTTCGAATCAAATGCACGAAGTTATCCGCGCAAATTTCCAATTGCGATAAAATCAGCAAAGGGCGCATGGCTTGAAGATGTTGAGGGTAAAAAATATTTAGATTGTCTTGCAGGTGCTGGAACTTTGGCTTTGGGACATAACCATCCAAATGTTATAAATGCGATAAAACGGGTATTGGATAGCCAATTACCACTCCATACATTAGATTTAACCACTCCACTAAAAGATCAGTTTTCACAAACTGTTCTTGATCTATTGCCCGGCTCACCAAGTAGCTGGCGATTACAGTTTTGCGGCCCAACAGGCGCCGATGCTAATGAAGCTGCATTTAAATTAGCAAAAACCGTTACCGGCCGCTCCGCAATTATTAGTTTTTCGGGCGGTTACCATGGCATGACTAACGGCACGTTAAGTGCTACTGGTAATTTATCAGCTAAAACGCCAATTGGTGGATTAATGCCTTATGTGCAGTTTATGCCATATCCTTATTCGTATCGGTGTCCGCTTGGTATTGGCGGCGATAAAGCGAGTGAGGCTTTAGCGACGCTATTTGAACGTTTTCTTGATGATATCGAAAGCGGCATAACAAAGCCTGCTGCAGTGATTTTAGAGGCGATTCAAGGCGAGGGCGGCGTTATTCCCGCACCGGTTGAATGGCTAAGAAAAATTCGTGAAGTCACTAAACGGTTAGGCATTATTTTAATTTTAGACGAAGTTCAAGCTGGCATTGGTCGCAGTGGTCAATTTTTTGCATTTGAAGAGTCTAGCATTGTGCCTGATATGATTGTAATGTCAAAAGCGATTGGCGGCGGCTTGCCGATGGCTCTTGTTGCTTATAATGCAGAGCTCGATATTTGGTCGCCAGGAGCTCACGCTGGCACTTTTAGAGGTAATCAGCTCGCAATGGCAACGGGCATTGCAACGCTTGATGTGATAACTAACCAAGGGGTATTAAACAACGTTAATATCGCTGGCAACGCACTCAAACAAGGATTATTAGCGCTACAAAAACGTTTTCCTTGCATTGGTGACGTGCGCGGACGTGGCCTTATGTTAGGGATTGAAATTGTTGATAGTAAAGGGCAAGCTGACAAGTTAGGCAGCCTACCATACGCGCCAGAACTGTCTGTTGCATTACAAAAAGCCTGCTTTGATCACGGCCTAATTGCTGAACGTGGTGGCAGACATGGCGCCGTGTTACGGTTTTTACCCCCATTAACATTATCACTTGATGAAGTTGAGCAAATTCTTGTTCGTTTAGAAAGTGCACTAAAAGTGCTTACAGCATAAGGGTTAGATGCCATGGATAAAAATTTTTTAACCGGGGTTACATCAATAGGCTTAGCCGGCGCTGAGCAATACCGAACGTTAATGAAAGAAGCGGTTGATGTTGCAGCTAATTGGTTAGTTGGCGAAAAAATGTTTGATGGGATCCCAATTGCAATGCTACGCGCCGAGCTTAATACGCTTGATTTTTTGCCAGAGCAAGGCGTGGGCGATTTACAAGCACTACACGAAGCAAATACCTATTTTTTAAAACATGCCCTACAAGTGCACCATCCGCTTTGTTCAGCGCATTTACATTGCCCAACAACGATTGCCTCCCAATTAGCGGAGGTCTTAATTAATGTATCAAACCAATCGATGGACTCGTGGGATCAAAGCCCTTCAGCAACGCTATTTGAAGAGTATATTATTACCCAATTACGTAAACAAATTGGTTATCCTGTCGGTGATGCCGGCGTATTTACTAGCGGCGGTACGCAAAGTAATTTCATGGGGTTATTACTTGCTCGTGAACATGCAAAGCGGCATTTTTCGCATTATCAGCAGAGCGAATTAGTGGTTATCTGCTCTGAGCAAGCTCACTTTTCAGTGCAACAATCGATGCTATTATTTGGTTTTAATGATAGTGCGACAATTGCTATTGCTTGTGATGACGGCGGCCGAATAATCGTTGATAAACTTGCCAGTACTTTACAAGAGTTAAAAACTCTCGGTAAAAAAGCTTTTGCAATTATTGCAACGGCTGGCACAACCGATACCGGCGCCATTGATGATATTAGCGCTATTGCCACATTAGCAAACCAATATCAAGTATGGCTACATATTGATGCTGCGTGGGGCGGGATCTTGTTATTTTCGCAAAAATACCGTGATAGGTTATTAGGTATTGAACTTGCTGACTCCATTTCATTAGATTTTCATAAACAATTTTTACAAACCATTAGTTGTGGTGCGTTTGTATTAAAAGATGCGGCTAATTATGAATTAATACGCCGACATGATGATTATTTAAATCCGATTGAAGATGAGCTTGAAGGGGTACCTAATTTAGTTGCCAAATCGATTCAAACAACAAGGCGCTTTGATGCACTCAAATTGTGGATGAGTTTTCGCAGTTTAGGTGCTAAAAACTATGCCGAAATGGTTGATTATTCAATTGATTTAGCGCAGCAAGTTGCTACGTATATTGATAGCTCATCAACATTTGAATTGGTTAACTCAACGCAAATTGCTAGCGTGTTATTTCGTATTAAGAGTGAAGTCTTAATGGGGAAAGATAGTACGTTAGTGCATCGTTTTATTGCGCAGTTACTATTTGAACAAGGCAATGCGAATTTAGGTATTACGCGCCGTGATGGTAAAACCACGCTTAAATTAACTTTACTTAATCCTTATACCAAAATTATTCATGTTAAAGCACTGCTTGCCATGATTGAACGGCTAGTGAGTCAATATTAAAAGGACAATATGATCATCGATGAAAACAGGTAAAAGCAGAATTATAGGCTTTAACCTGTTTTCATCTTCAGTCGTTATTTAGAACATAAACTCGATAAAATCATGCCAATAAAGATAATTGCCATTCCAATTAGTGCATATAAACTTGGCAGTGCAATATGTAAAATAATCATCTCCCCAATTAGCGTAAAAATCACTTCGCCGGACTGCGTTGATTCAACACACGCCAAAGCTTTATGATTGTGGCTAACTAACTGCGTTGCATAAAAAAATAGCGACGTTGCAATCACCCCTGAAAATAGCCCGACAATGAATGTTTGTTGTATTTGCTCTGCTGTAGGCAGTGATTTTTCAACCAAGATCGCATAAAGATTTAAGATCAGCCAAAATGGTAAGCTGCAGATAATCATACCTAAAATTCGTTGATAGACATCTAATTCGCCTTTTATCATTAGGATGGTTTTACGATTCCCTAATGGGTAACAAAAAGCGGCAAATATAATCAAACTACTGCCGAACATTAGCGTTTTTGTATTAATAGTAGCAACTTGGCTTAGCTGCATAATAATAATGCCGAGTAAGATAATTAAAGAAAATAAAAAATTACCAATAGAAAAATAAGCCCTATTTTTATAAATAAAGGGCGCTAATAAAACGCCTGCAATAATGGTAAATTGCCAAGTGCTTGCAACTAACCAAGATGGGCTAAAACTTGCTGAGTAGGTGAGCGGCGCATAAAAAAGGCCAAAACCGACGGTACTCCAAATAACCCAAGCTAATAAGTTTGCTTTGATATGGGCAAGTAGCGGTAATAGGTTTTTTCTAATTAAGACGATCACTAAAAAGAAAGGAAGCATCCAATAAAATCTTAAGGATGATGACCAAATCCAATGGCCGCCTGACGCCGCCATTAGTTTGTTTAACAAAAACGTAAATGCGAAAAAAAAGGCGGCTAAAGTGCCTAAAACCATAGCTTTGCGTAGTTCTTGAAATTTCATAATATGTCAAAATTTATCGTCGATATAAACATTATACATCGCATGATAGGATTCACGGTTAAATTATTAAGCGGTATTTAATTGGCGGTAAATCGCGCTGATACGCCTTATAACAATTGCTAATATCAGCGGCTAAAGATGTTATTTACTTTTGGTTGCGAAGGTTTTTTTAACCGTTTGGGCAACTATCACCCCGATAAGCACTAAAATGGTACCAATAACAAAATGTATTGTTATGGATTCATTTAAAAATATTGCTGCAATAATAACCGTAAAAATAGGTGCAAAGTTTAAAAATATCGATGCTTTATAGGCGCCAAGTAAACGAATGCCAGCCATCCACGTGAAAGGCGCAATGATCGATGCCGGGATCCCTGCAAATAAGACTAATGGGATATTGGTAGCATTTAAAGCAACATTATCGGCACATAAGAAGAACGGGATTATACAGACTAAACCAAAAAATATTTGGATATAAAGTGATGCCCAAGGGGTAACTGGGATCGCCCACTTTTTAAGTAGCACACCATACAATGCATAGGCTAATGAGGCTAATAAAATGAGCATTTCCCCTTTATTTATCCCGTCTGATAATAAGGAAAGTGGATGGCCGTTTGTGACTAACCAAACTAACCCAACAAATGACAATAGCGCACCAATAATTAATCCTAGTGTTAGGGCCGAACGTAAAATAAATAAACTGAGAATCAAGGTTAATAGCGGAATAACGCCATTCGCAACGCCCATTAACGCAGCTGAAATGGTTTGCGCAGCAAAATAAGCTAAGCCTTGAAACATGCACATCCCTAGCGCACCTAATACAAAAAACTTTGCTAAATGTTGTTTAATTATTTGGCGTTGCCTAACGACAGAGGGGATCACAAAAGGGGTGATAACAGCAAACGCAATAAGCCAGCGATAAAATGAGATAGCAGCGGGATCAATTGAACTTGCGGCAAGTTTACTAACTATTGCGTTAATAGACCATATTAAGACGGCAATTAAAGGGTAAATAAAATTCATAATGTTACTTATAGCAAAGATTGCGTGGTTATAATAGCTCAGGATTATAACATTAACTTTGAATAACCTGGAACTGACAATTAATAACGACGGGCTAATTTTACGATTTTAGCTGCAGTACTTAATAACCTACCATTTAATTTTCATTATAATCACACCTTACAACAAAAAAATAACGAACACTATCATCGATTATAGTCGGTTTTAATTGAGAATACCGCTTAATAGTTACAATGTCACAAATAATATTATGAGCCCATATTCGCAATTGATTTACGAAACCGCACTAACGCAATTGTAAAAAATACCGCCCCAATACCGATTAACCACACATAAGAAGTCCATATCACACTTAATCCCGCACCTCGATACAAAATGGCTTGACCAAGCTCGACAAAATGGGTGGTTGGCGCAAATAACATAATATCTTGAACCGCTTGTGGCATGCTTTCTTTTGGTGTACTACCTCCTGATAGCATTTGTAGGGGTAATAAAATAAGGATTAATAACATCGCAAACTGAGCGGTTGATTTTGCAACTGTAGCCAAAAAAATACCGAGTGATGTTGTGACAAAAAGGTGCAACGCTGCGCCAATCAAAAATAGCGTTACCGAGCCTGCAATCGGCACATGTAGCCATCCTTGTACGACAATAAATAACGCTCCCCAAGTTGAGATTAACACCACAAGCCCCATTGACCAAATTTTTGACATCATAATTTCAAATGGCGTTACTGGCATTGAAAGTAAATGATCAATCGTGCCATGCTCACGCTCACGCATTAAAGCTGCGCCAGTTAAAATAATTGATAAGGTGGTGACGATATTAATGATTTCCATTACCGAGCTAAACCACGATCTTGTCAAATTGGGATTAAATAGCGTGTGCACTTCAATGTTAACGGGTAGCGTTGCTACCGAGCGGTAACGGTTTGCAAATTGGGTAACTTCATCTGATATCATTTGCGTAATATAGCCATTACCGATAAACGCTTGCCCCATCCTTGTTGCATCAACATTAAGCTGAATTTCAGGACTGGTATTATTTAAAACATCCCGCTGAAAGTTGGGGGGAATATTAAGCCCAAATGTGTAATTATCCGTATCCATGCCTTTATCGATATCATCCATTGTGTAGACTTTAACTGGCGGCATAAACATCGGCGGATAAAAAGCGGCAATGATTTGCCTTGAAAGAGGGGAATCGTCTTCATCAACAACGGCAATTGTTGCTCGGTTAAGCGTGTCTGATGCGGCCGTTGCAGCAGAGTAGATATCAAAGCTAAAACAGTAAGCAATTAAGATTAGCATGATGGGATCACGCAGTAATCCCCATAGCTCTTTAACGCCTAATCGATAAATATTATTGAGAGTTTGCATATCGTTATCCTTCCTGTTTTTTTAGCAGAAGAATACTTACCCCAAGGACAATTGGAATAGTGATAAATAATGACAACATTGAGGCATGGAGATCCATAAATTCTAATGCTTTATTAAATACGCCTCTCGAAATAATTAACATATGTGTAGTTGGATAAATATCACCAATATAACGGCCAGCGCCTTCTAGTGACGATACAGGGTTAATTAATCCTGAAAACTGTATTGCCGGTAACATGGTGCCAACACAAGTTAAAAATATCACCGCAACTTGGCTTTTAGTTATCGTTGAGGCAAATAAGCCAATTCCTGTTGAAATAATACAATACGCTAAGGCTGCGATACATAGCGTGATAAAACTACCTTTTATTGGCACCGCAAATATGGTAACCGCCATAAATAACAGTAATAAAAAACTGGTCATCGAAAGCATAATATAAGGGACTTGTTTACCTAATAAAAACTCGGTCCTTGTTACTGGCGTAACATAAAGATTAATAATCGAGCCCATCTCTTTTTCACGAACAACCGACAGCGCCGCTAACATAGAGGGGATCATCAATAATAAGATTGGGATCACCGCCGGTACCATTGAGGGTAAGCTTTTGACATCAGGATTATAACGATAACGAGTTTCAATGTTTGCAAGGCTTGTTGATGTTGTACCTATTGATTCTTTTACTTTTTCGCTTAACCATTGTAAATGCATGCCTTGTATATAACCTTTAATTGTATCGGCGCGCATTGGCATTGAACCATCGATCCAGATAGCAATACTAACGTTATCACCGCGCTTAATATCACGTTCAAAATTAGGTGGAATTTCGATCGCAAGGGATATTTCGCCACTTCGCATTCTAATGTCCATATTGTTATAATCAGTAATAGAGGGTTGTTCGATAAAATACCTCGGTGAACCGGTAAGGTTTAAGGTGTAATTATGACTTAATGAACTTTGGTCACGATCAAGTACAGCAAAATTGAGATCTTCAACGTCCATAGTGATCCCATATCCCATCACCAACATTAAAATTACCGAACCAAGTAAAGCAAGAACTGCGCGCAGTGGATCACGTGATAGTTCTAATGTTTCGCGCCACAAGCAACCAACCATTCGTGACAGGCTAAATACGCTATTATGAGGCTTAATCGTTTGTTGTAAAGTTGCGATAGGCGGTGCGGGTTCGCGCTCTGTTTTGGGTGAGGCCTTATCAGCACCTGCTTCAATAAGATATTGAATAAAAGCGTCTTCTAATGTTTTAGCCTGTTTTTGCGCAATAATATTATCCGGCGTATCACTTGCCAGCACTTTACCAGCATGCATTAATGAGATCCGATCGCAGCGGGCGGCTTCATTCATAAAATGGGTCGTTATAAATACCGTTACTTTATCTTTACGAGATAGCTCAATAATCAAACGCCAAAAATCGTCTCTTGCAATTGGGTCAACACCTGAAGTTGGTTCATCTAAAATTAGAATTTGTGGATCATGAACAACGGCAACTGATAACGATAAACGCTGTTTTACGCCTAAGGGTAAACTATCAGGTAGACTTTGCCGATGCTCGACAAGCCCAAAGCGAGTTAATAGCGTTTCGACTCGTGTTGGGATCTGTTTTTCATTCATGCCAAAAAGGCGCGCATGTAATACCAGATTTTGCTCAACAGTTAGCTCGCTATATAATGAAAAGGCCTGTGACATATAGCCTAAATGGCGGCGGATATTGATATTACTGGCATCAACAGCTTTACCAAATAACCATGCTTCGCCCTCTGATAAGGGGAGTAAGCCGGTTAACATTTTCATTGTCGTTGATTTACCACAGCCATTCGATCCTAAAAAGCCAAAAATCTCACCCTCTTGGATAGAGAAATTAACATGATCAACGGCAATAAAATCACCAAATTGTTTAGTGAGTCCTTTAGCTTCAATTGCGATCGGGGTTTGGCTGGTAATTGCTAAAGGAGGGATCTCAACGGGCATATATCCGGCGCGGGCACTTTCTGGCATTAATTGAATAAATGCATCATCTAATGTATTTTTATTTGTTTTAGTCAGTAATGATTGTGGCGTGCCGGTTTCTAAAATTTTTCCATTATACATGGCAACCAACCAATCAAAATTTTGCGCCTCATCCATATAGGCTGTTGCAACAATAACGCTCATTTGTGGGCGCTGTTTACGGATATTAGCAATTAGATCCCAAAATTGCGACCGAGAAAGCGGATCAACGCCGGTTGTTGGTTCATCTAAAATAAGTAAATCGGGATCGTGAATAAGCGCTGAACATAAACTGACTTTTTGTTTCATCCCCCCCGAAAGTCGGCCTGCTGGCCTTGAGAGGAAAGGGTATAAACCAGTACTTTTTGTCAGCTCATCAATGCGCCTGCGGCGCTCTGCTGCGTCATGGCCAAATAATCGAGCAAAGAATTGTAAATTCTCCTCAACTGAAAGCGTTGGATAAAGGTTTTTACCTAATCCTTGCGGCATATACGCAATTCGGGTACAAACTGAATTACGGTGCTTTTTATCATTTATATTACCATCTAGCACATAAACGGTGCCATTTTGAATAATATGCGCGCCAGCAATAAGTGATAATAGGCTTGATTTACCAACACCATCAGGGCCAATTAACCCCACCATTTGGTAAGCGGGGATAGCGAGTGAAATATTATTTAAAGCCTGCACTTTTTTATAATGCAAACTCACATTTTCTATTTTAACAACACGCTTATCATCGTTAAGCTGGGCCGATGAAGCCGATAAACTGCTCATTTGATCTGACATAAGCTACCTCCCAATTATTATTGATTGGAACATTTAGCTAATTCAGATAGCTCCTGTGGCCAAGGCGTACTTGGATCTAGTTTAAGCCAAGCAACGCCAGGTAAACCCGTTTTAACATAGTTGATATAGCATGTTAGTAATTCAGGGCTAATTTGCGCCTTAACCCGAAACATTAACTTTTGACGTTCATCTTTAGTTTCGACTGTTTTCGGTGTAAATTGCGCGATGCTTGATACAAATGTTACTTTAGCTGGAATGGTGATATCAGGCAATGCATCTAATACTAGCCTTACTTCATCTTGAATGCCGATTTTACCTGCCACCGTTTCTGGCAAGAAAAACGTTAAATAGACGTCAGATAAATTGATTAAATTTAATACCTTACCGCCTGCTGCTAGCACTTCACCAGGCTGCGCAATTTTAAATTGAATACGCCCATCAACCGGGGAAGTTAAAGTGCTATCGTTAATATCGGCTTCGATTTGTGCAATGTTTGCTTCGGCAACTTTTATCGCCGCTGTTGCACTTTGTACATTTGCATTAGCCGCGTCAATCGCCGCTTGGGCTGCATCAACTTGTGATTTTGCTGTCGCTAAAACTGCTTTTGCGCTATTAGTGGCTGCATTGTCATTATCGAGATCTTGAGCAGATAGGGCGCCTTTTTTGGCGAGTTGTGCGGTTCTGGCAAGGTGTTTTTGTGCGATATCTAAATCACTTTCACGCTGATGAACAACTGACTGGGCGGCGAGCTTATCATTCATTTTTAATGCTAATTGTGCTTTAGCACTTGATTCATCACTAACTGCTTGTAAATATTTTGCTTTGGCTTCATTTAACTGCGCAACTAATGTATCAGTATCCATAATTGCTAAGGATTGACCTTTTTTAATAAATTCGCCTTCTTCAACATTAATCGCCTTAATTCGTCCTGCTAATTTGGTCGAAATATTGATCTCAGTGCCTTCTATTCGCCCATTACCACTGACAAACTCATCACCAAAACCATCGGTTTTCGTTTGTTGCCATATAACAAAGCCTAAAACAACAACAGCAATAACAATAATAAAAAACCACTTCTTATTTATTTGTTTCATAACAATATCCTTATTTAAAACAGCAGATTTATAAATATCAATTAAGGAAATTAATGTTGCCAGCGAGCTGTATATAGAGTAATTACATTATAACAGTAATCGGTTTGTCATGTGTTTTAAAACTATCACAGCCAAAATTACTGTCAAATAATATTTAGCTGATCAATTTCAATATAGCAGTGGATGCTTAATTTTGCGGGGAGGATTATCATTAAATATGACTTGATACATTATTGAGCAGATAAATTGCAGGGAATACAGCTAAGTTTAGCTGCTGCAATAGATGAGTTTTAAGGTTATCGATTTATTAGCCACCAAAGTGGCTAATAATTAATCTTGGTAGTAATGCCCTTGGTTTTTAATAGTTAATACTCGTCAACAATCAGTTTTTTGCGATTAACAAGATAATAAATAAGGGAAAATAGGGCAATTAATAGAAAAAATGTATTCCCTATTGCCGAATAAATAATGTAAGACAAATAGTCATCATAAACACCACTAATAATAAGCCCAATGCAATTGTAAATTAACACCAGCATTGCGCCAAGACAGAATGATACACCATGATGATGCATTAATTTTAGAAAAAGTTTCATGTGATTACCTCATAAACTATTCGTGGTATTAAGCGCAGTCAATACACTATTTTACGTAATTTGGTAATGGTTATAATAGCGTCAAGCTATGTAAAAAGAAAGTTTCGTTTTATTAATTAATTTTGAAATTTTAACTAACAAACAGTAACTTAACCTAATTCATTGGATTTAACGCTATTATTAAATTATCTATTATTTTAAATTTTCTTTGAAAAATGAGGTTAACTTATCAAAGGGAATTAAATTAACCCGATCATATAAATCAACGTGACCCGCCCCTTTAACATAGTAAAGTTCCTTCGGCTGGGCGGCGCGCTGATAAGCATCTTCACTAAATTCTTTCGAATGCGCTTTATCACCAGTAATAAATAGCATTGGCCGCGGTGAAATACTTTCAATGTCATTAAATGGATAGAAGTTCATAAATTTTACACTACTCGTAAGTGTTGGGTGAGTTGTTAACAAAGGCGTTGAACTTGCCGGGGTAAATTCACCTCGTGGTGTACGATAAAAATCATAAAACTCGCGTTCAATTGGATTTGAGTTTTCATTAATTTCATGCACAGTGCCACTGGTATATTTGATTTCACCGCCGTTAAACTCAACATCGCGCTGCGCTGCTGCATCAGCAATAATCTTTTTTCGTTGCTCAAGGCTCATTGAATGATTGAGTGCATTACGATTTGCCGAGCCCATATCATACATACTAACCGTTGCAATCGCTTTTAAACGAGGATCGATCTTTGCGGCACTAATTGCAAAGCTACCACTTCCGCAAATACCAATTACCCCAATATTATTTGGATCAACAAAAGGGCGGCTATCTAAAAAATCAACCGCAGCGCTGAAGGTTTCAGCATAAATGTCGGGCGATACGACCTGACGTGGTTGTCCTTCACTTTCGCCCCAAAATGATAAATCAATAGATAAGGTAACAAATCCTTGCTCAGCCATTTTTATCGCATATAAATTGGCACTTTGCTCTTTGACCGCTCCCATTGGATGGCCAACGATAATAGCGGGATTTTTGATATTTACGTTAATATTTTTTGGCATAAAAAGGTCGCCAACAACCATCATATTATATTGATTTTTGAAGCTCACTTTTTGCATAGTCACGTTATCGCTTTGATAAAAATTGTTTGCACCGTTAGACATATCAGCTCCTAATGCTGTGGCAGATGAAAATAGCCCAAATATCATCAGCCAGGTTGATAATTTTTTGAGTTGTAAAATTGTGAATAAAAAATATTGCCTTATTTTTTTCATAAGTAAGTATCGACCTCTAAATAGTTAGTTTTGATTATTCCCTAATCCTTGATTAGGAGATGCGTTAAAATAAAGTTTATGCGTGATGCGATCAGGCAAGTTTACCTGTCGCGTGTTTATAAAGTGAGAAACAAAAAGTGGTAATAATTGCGGCCATAATAAAAATTAGGGTTGAAGCAATAAAGATAGCGCCAATGCCGAAGTTATCAAAAGTAAAGCCGCCAATACCTGCTGCCATACCAATAGAAAACTGAATAGCAGCGACTAATAGCCCGCCAATAAGCTCAGCTTTATCTGCCAGTGTACGCGTTATCCAAGTAGACCAGCCAACCGTAATAAAGCCAAATATAAACCCCCAAATCATGATCAGTGCAATTTTAATTGTCATATCGCCAATACTTGATAAAAGTAATATCGCAATGCAAGCAAGGACAATATGCATGCCTATCATAATCGGCCTAAAAAATCGCCCAAGTATCAAGCCCGCAATAAATGTACCTAAACAGTTCGTCAAACCAAACACCAATAAAACGAGGGTTAAAGGGTTAGCTTGTAATGCAAGATTATGATCTAAAAATGGGCGTAGATAAGTGAAAAAGAGGTGGTAACCACCATAGCTAAAAACAGTGCCAATAATGCCCATTAGTACCCAATTTTGTTTCAGTAACGCAAACATATTTTTAAAATTATTGTGGCGATTAGGGGGTAATGTCGGTAATGCAAATAATTGAAAAATTAAAGCGATAAAACTAAATGCGGCAGCAATTAAAAATATATTACGCCAACCAATTATGTTTCCTAAATAACTGGCTAATGGCAGTGAGATAATTGTTGCAACCGATACCCCAGCATAAACAATGCTTAATGCACGGGGTATATTCTTACTTGGCGCAAGTTGTAAAACGACAGCCGAGGCCATTGACCAAAAGCCGCCAACACAAATACCTAAAATAGTTCGCCCAATAAGCATCATAAAATAGTTAGGTGCAAGAGCAACTATCACATTTGATAAAATTAATAAAATAGACAAGGTGAGTAAAACCGATTTACGATTTATTTTTTTAGTCAGTGGGGCAAGTAGCAAGCTGGTTATTACTGCAAAAATTCCAACCATTGTGATGCTTTGCCCAGCTTGCCCTTCGGTAATGTGTAAATCGTGTGCGATTGGCGTTAATAGGCTAACAGGAATAAACTCTGCTGCAATAAGGCTCGTTACCCCCATAAATAAAGCAAAAATTGCTGACCAATACGTTTTATCTGGTGAATTTAATGTGTTATTAGATCTTATTGATACCATGATTTTTAATTGAACCGTAAAATTTATCTTGACGGTAGTTTAAATAGCAAGGTGCAGTATGTAAATTACTTATATTTTATGCTTAATCATGCTTTAAAAGCATGGAAAAAATGATGAAATATTATTATTAATACGATATTTGAATAACAATATCGTTTAATTAAGGCTTAGGCTAAGCATCATCAATATGAGTAAAAACCTGTTTAATACGTTGTAAAAATAGCTCGGCAGCTTTTGAAAAAACCTGATAACGTTTGCAAACCAGATTAATATCAACCGTTAAAGGTGGGCTTAATGGCTTAAAACATAGGAGGCTATCACCAGTCGTATTAATCAGTTTATCAAGGCTTAGTGCATAACCTATATTTTTTTCAACCATCAGTGATGCGTTATAAATTAGATTGTAGGTAGCGATAACATTAAGTTTTTCTAAATCACGTTTTAACCAGTGAGTCAGGCGTTTATCAACTTCCTTTTGTTTAGAAAAAATCAGTGGTAGATCCCAGAGATCTTGAGGCGAAATTGTATCTTTAGTCGCAAGTGGGCTATCTTTTCTCATTAATACGCCCCATGTGTCTTTTGCAGGTAAGAGTAATGAATCATATTTACTAATATTATCAGCACCAATTAATAGCCCAAAATCTAATAATCCCTTATCAATTTGCTCGGTGACTTCGTCGGCATCACCGCTATAAATATGGATATTAATGTTTGGGTGCTCAGAGTGTAAATCTTTAATCACTTGTGCAATTAGTTCAACGGCATGGGTTTCACCGCAGCCGATAAAAATATTGCCACTGATGAGCTCTGCCGATGTTTGAAATTCCTGTTTGGTTTTTTTAACCAATTCTAAGATCTCTTCTGCACGTTTACGTAGCCGAATACCGTCCTCAGTTAAGGTTATTTTTCGGCTACCGCGGATAAATAAGGTTTTACCTAGCTCTTGCTCAAGTTCACTAAGCTGCCTTGATAAGGTTGGCTGAGTTAGATGTAAATACTGCGCTGCGGCCGTTATACTTTCTTCACGCGCAAGGGCTAAAAAATAGCGTAAAACTTTAATGTCCAATATTATCTCCTTAAATGACTCATCCCAAGTATATTTTTTTTATTTACTTGGTTATTAAAAGTATAGCAGTAATAAAGCATTAGCTAGAAACAGTTTTATCATGATATTAGGGTAATATAAATGGTTTAAATTTGAGCTGTTATTGATAAATTCTTGTTTGAAAATATTGAATTTATTATCATTAACGTCTACGCTATTAAGCCAATAAGCTTATTTTATTTGAAATAAATTTTCTAAAAATGTTAGTTATTTTCAAGATTCAATATTTTGTGAGGATCAAATTGCACGTCAGGAATTTGATATGACATAGTTAGTTTAACCAATATTTGGATAATATAATGGCGCTTACGATCTCGATTTTCTTACTCGTCTACTTAGCAATGTGTCTTGGTTTTTTACCTGGTTTTAACGTTGATCGCACTGGCGCTGCCGTAATTGGCGCTTTTGCTATGATAGCATTTGGTGTTATTTCTCCCTCAAAAGCCTGGAATGCAATTGATTATCGCACTATTAGTCTGTTATTTGGCTTAATGGTTGTCTCGGCCTCTTTTATTGTTTCTGGGTTTTATAATTGGACAGCGGCGCGCATTGCAACTTTACGGGTTTCACCCGCCTTATTACTTGCCGTTATCATTATTGTCGGTGGGGGATTATCAGCCTTTTTAACCAACGATGTTGTCGTTGTCGCAATGACGCCGTTGTTAGTTTCTATTACGATGTCACGTGGTTTAAATCCAGTGCCTTTTTTGTTAGGTTTTTGTTTTGCAAGTAATACTGCCGCCTCTGGGTCGTTAATTGGTAGTCCACAAAATATGATTGTGGCTCAAGGGCTCGATCTTTCCTTTACTGGCTTATTACACGTTGCCGCTTTGCCTGCGTTACTTTCATTGCCCATTATTTGGGCAGTATTAATATGGCTATATCATAAAAATTGGTATTTAGCTAAATCGGCGCAATTAGCCGCGCCAGCCGTGATAAATAATCCAGCAAATTCACTTGATATAGCCGAAACGGTTAAAGCTGGCGTTATTACCGTGATCGTAATTATTGCATTTATTGCAACCGATATTCCTCGTGAACTCATTGCTTTTGGTGCTGCTGGCTTTTTATTGCTTAACCGCACTATATCTTCAAATGATATGCTTAAACATGTTGATGGTAATTTATTATTATTAATTATGGGATTATTTATTGTTAATGCCGCATTTTCATCAACAGGGATCCCGCAAACATTACTTGATGATCTAAAGCACATTGGTATTGATCTTAATAATCCGATTGTTCTATTTTTGGTTACGGGCGTGTTAAGTAATATTATTGGTAATAATCCATCGGTTATGTTACTTGTGCCATTTTTACATCATAGTGGTCATAGTGATGCGTTAGGTGCTGCCTTGGTGTTAGGTTCGGGGTTTTCAAGCAATATGTTTGTATTTGGCAGCTTAGCCGGGATTATTGTTGTGGAACAAGCTAAACAATATGGTGTAAAAATTTCGTTTGTGGAGTTTATGAAATCAGGTTTTATTGTCACCGTATTATGTATGCTAATGGCGGCGGTGAATATTTTATTATTGTCATCGTTATAATGTTAAGCACATGATAAGAACGGCTTAACTAGATGGCATACACCGTTTAATCATTTTGCCACCTTAATAATTCTATCAAGGCGTTAATTACCGGTGTTTTGTGTTTATTTTTAGCATAGTAAAGGTACATTGGCGGATAGGTAATATTAATATTTGTAAAAAACTCAATGAGTTTACCGGTTTTTATTTCGTCCTCAACCGTTGTTCGTGGCAGCCAAGTGATACCAAGCCCGTCATTTTATGATGCAAGATTTAAATAACATGGAAATAGCCGATCATTTATCTAATTGGTTGAAAGAAAAAGGGTTAGATAAATAACGTGATAATTTTAAGCAGTATGATAACTTTGCTGCAATAAGGATCATAATATGAATTATATAAAACTTGGCAATTCTGATCTAAAGGTATCTCGTTTTTGTTTGGGCTGCATGAGCTTTGGTGATCCCGCTAGCAATATGCATGCATGGACGTTAGATCCCGTAAAAAGTGAAACGATAATTAAGCACGCGCTCGATTTAGGTATTAATTTTTTTGATACGGCAAACACTTATTCAGCCGGAACTAGCGAGGAATATCTTGGTAAGGCAATCAAAAAAAATATCGCTCGAGATAAAGTAATACTGGCAACCAAAGTCTATTTTAATGAAGGTCACCTTTCAAAAACGGCTATTTTAAAAGAGGTAGATCGTTCTTTACAGCGTTTAGGCACTGACTATATTGATTTGTATATTATTCACCGTTTTGACTATACCACCCCGATAGAAGAGACGATGCAAACGCTTAATAGCCTAGTAAAAAAAGGTAAGGTTCGAGCACTTGGGGCATCTGCAATGTATGGTTATCAATTTTATAATATGCAGCTTATTGCCGAGCGAGAAGGCTTTGCCCCCTTTGTTTCAATGCAAAACCATTATAATTTGCTTTATCGTGAAGATGAGAGAGAGCTGATCCCTATTTGTAAACAGCAAAATGTATCATTAACACCCTATAGCCCCCTTGCCGCAGGGCGATTATCAAGGCCGCAGTGGGAAAGTACGACGTTGCGAAGCAAAACAGACAAAACAGCGATTGAAAAATATGATCGAACTCAAGATATTGATGCCCATATTACCATTCGAGTTAAAGAGCTATCTGAAAAATATGGCGTAACAATGACACAAATTGCATTAGCTTGGCTTTTTGCTAAAGGCGTGACAGCGCCGATTATTGGTGCAACAAAGTTGGAATATATTAACGATGCAGTTGGTGCTCTAGATATTTCACTTTCAGACAGCGATATTCATTATCTTGAAGAGCTCTATACTCCGCACCCCATTGTTGGGGCAATTTAATGACTGATATTGATATATTTTAGATTGTTAAAGCTATTTATTGGGCGGTTAAATTCAAAAAACAGTTGGCACCAAACTAGCCTTTGATGCTGTTAGCTCTGGTTAAATCAAAAAGAATAGGGTGCCAACTAAAATCTAACCGAGTAATCTTATTGTTAGGTTGTTTAGATAATTTAATTGATATATAAACTAACTTTATATATCATTCTTGCTTTAAAATTTATAGATAATTATCATGAACGAATCATTTCAGTTTAGTGGATTAGCAAGAAATCAAATCCAGTGTTTGATATATGTGTCTTTAACGATTGGTTTTTTAATTGGTGGAGCAATCTTTTTTTTACTCGCTCAATATTTAGTATTTACGATGGGCATGACCGCAAGAGATACCCCATGGCTTCCTTATGTTATTTTTGGTAGCCTTTTTATCGGAGTCATTGTTCCTGCAATTTTAGCTGCTATGTACCTAAGCCGTGTTATGAAAAAGACATGGACCATTAAATTTACGCCAATTGGGATCACTATTCATCAGCAAAATAAAGAACCCGAGATTTATACCCTAACAGAATTAAAAAAGATCAACCTCACTAAAGTTAAACTATTAATGGGTTTTAACCGAGGTGTTCAATTAGCATTTAATTCAAAAAAAGTGGCGATAAATGTTGTTAATTCCCCTATTTTATTTGCATCAAATCAACAAGATAAAGCCCAATTTCTGTTATTTATCGATTATTTATACTCACATATTATCGAGAGAGAATTTGAATTAAAAGAAAGGAATAGGCTGATATCTGAAATATTACAAACATTAGCTGATAATACATTAATTGAACATAAGCTTACGTTTATTAAAAAACAGTCATCTTTTTAAACGTTATGTTGAAATAAAGTTTGATAGGGTAAACGGATATTTGTGTGTACAACTACCAAATCGATTAATGTCTACTAATTAAAACCTCGTTCAAAAGTTATCGTAACCTATGTTTTTAATGTAAAAAAGCACTTAAATCCAACATCTAAGTGCCAATCTAGTTTAAAAAAGGCTTGATAAGATGTTTTATATTTAAGCCGTTTTCTTAGGCACTGATTAAGCCGATTTTTAATAAATTTTGTTCAAATTTAGCCTATAGGCTTTGAGTGACAGATGTTTTTTTCATAGGTTACAACGTGATTAATATTATGGCATCTCGGTCGTTCGTTTTGTAAACCAAATGTTGGTAGATCAGATGCCGATGTTTGCATGTGGTTTATTATTATCGTATCAATTTTGTACCCTTTCTTTATCAACAGAGTATTTTACTACCACTTTATTTTTATAAAGCATCGTAGAGTTTAAACAAAGCGCGGATCCTCCAACATTTTGTTTTGTTAATACATCACGCCAAATTTCATTTTGACGATAAATGATATCTTGTTTTTTGGTAAATGCATGTTGTTTTTCATATACGTGGTAGGTGTATTCACGGCTATGATCACAAAGCAATTCACCTTCAAGTTGGTTTTCACCCACGGTAAATACCATTTGAAAAATATTATCGGTAGGATTATAGAGTACTAAATCAATATAGTTATAAAAAATTGCTGCACCAGAACCAAATGGTAATACCCGTCCTTCGTCAGGAAAAGGATCAAAACTGTGATTAGCACGTTCTATTATTTTTAATTCAGAATGCAATGCTAACCAATGAATAAGGTTGCTAATTTGACAAATACCGCCACCGATCCCTTTTCGTGCTTCGCCAAATGATAACTCCATTCCCTCAACAAATCCTTTTTTTTGAGTTGGTTTACCTACTAAGCGGCAAAAAGAGAAGTATTCACCTGGTTTAATTAATACGCCATTCAATTTTTTAACAGCAATTTTTAAATTGATTACTTTATTATATTGCAGCTTGATATCACTATCGCCCAATCGGCGGATTAATTTTGATGTGTGTTTTTTATAACGATGTGGTAATCGTAGCTCTGTTTCGCAATGTAAGCTATATTTTCTACTAGAAAAAGACCAATGCAACCATCGAAAAAGACGACGTTGATTCACCCTTAACCAATAAAGTAACGGATGGTAATGAGAAAGTGGTTTTTTATTAAACATTAATGTATCGTACTCCATATTGTATGATTTGGCGGCATCGTCAAGTTAATCTTTTAATTTTACCGATAACACTATGTAATTTTCGAACACTCAAATCGGTGATAATAGGCTGAACAGGAAAAAAATTTTTCTTAATAATAGGAATATTTGAAAGGCGCAGTAAATCAAGTAAATTAGCAAATAAACAGCCAGAACTCCAACCTTCACCAGTAAATAAATATTCATTTTCGTCTAAGTCAAAGTTATGACGAAAATTATCCTCACCATCATCGGGATAATTAAAATCAACATTAAAAGTTTGTTCAATAACTTCAAGTAGCTCAATGCCATCATCACCGGAAATACCAAGATCTTCTTCAAGCAAAGTATCTGGAGTAATGATAATATGAATTAATCCCTCACCCCAAAAATCAATAATAGCTTGTATCACTTCATCAATTAACGGCTCGGTATGGAGTAATTTAATTGTCATAAAATATGTATTTTCATTTTACTATTACCAAAAAAAGCTGAGTAGGGAAGTTATTTAAACATAAAAAAAGCTGTTAACAACAAGTTTTAAAACTTGGCGTTTAAAGTGAGATTTAATTATTTAATATTAATTGTTAAAAGTGCATTGCGATGAGGTTCCTATTATTATAGTTATTTTCCATACGTTAAACCGCGTTAAGTTTAACATGGTTTTTTTATCATAAAAAGAACCGAAAATGTATCAGTCATTAGTATTAGTTCATAGCGATGTTAACTTTCGCCCTGTTAATATGCCTTTTCAATCAAAGTTTACGTGTTTTATGAAAATAGATTGCGTTCTACGCTAAATAACAACGCACTTTGATAACTTTACTATTATTTTTCTGCATCTGATAAATTTTTTAATTTAGCTGGCTTTGAAAAAAGAATAATGACTAGCTGAATAAAAAAACCGATAAAAACAGCAGAAATACACCCCTTAACACCAAAACTTGTACTTATCGATACACCTACCGCCGCCCCTAAAGGCCTTGCACCAAAGGTAACCGTCATTATTACCGACGATATTTTGGCTATCATATTATTAGGGGTAACTAACTGCCTTAGCGATACTGTCGATATCGTCCATATAATAGGGCCAAATCCAAAAAAGAAAAATGAAATAAAAACCAATATGTTACTTGGATATATCGTCGTTAAAAATATTAATACTGATGCGATAAAAGCAGATATAGGACCTAAAGTCAGTTGCAAGCCAAAGTGTATTTTTATCGATATAAACTTATATAGAAATGATCCTATTAACATTCCTAAACCGAGTAAACTTAGTGAAAACCCAACTTCAAAGGCAGTAAAAAACAGATTATTTATCACATAATAGGAAAAAATCGATAGTAGTAAATACAGTGATAGATTAAAGACAAAAGCGGTGATAGTTATCGGCATTAAATATTTGTTGTTGGCTAAAAAAACAAAACCATCACATACTTCTTGAATTATATTTCTTTCTGATTTTGCTTGCGCTAACTCCTTAGGTAAACATATTAGGAAAATAGCGCTTATTAGCGAAAGCATAAAAGCCAATATAAACGCTAATGCCCCAGAAAAATAACCGGCAAGGATCCCGCCTAAAGCGGGGCCAGCAGTAAAAGCCACACTTTTAGCAATTTCTATTGCTCTATTGGCATTAATCAATTGTTCTTTTTTTACAAAAGATGCGACTAAAGCGGGATTTGCTACACTATAAATAACAGTACCCATTGCTATAAAAAATCCAAAAAATGCAATTTTGTTTATTGACAGATTTTTTGAATACATCAAATAAAATAATATAAAAATAGCGGCTGCACGAACTATTTCTATGACGATCATTAGTTTCTTTCTAGATACTCTATCTGCAAGTATTCCCATTGGAATCGATAGTAATAGAAACGGTAGGGTATTAATCATTTGTATAAATGCCGTTTCAGATGCTGAAGCATGCATCGATAGCACCGCTATAATCGGAAGCACGGCTATAATTATTTGTTCTGAAAACTGCGCAGATAAATTTGAATAAGACAGTTTACGAATTATTAAGTTGTTCATTTTAGTTTCCATTCTTTTATTGTTTAGATCTTCCATTCGTCATTGTCCTTATGTTTATTGCTCAATTATATTTGCATTTATACCAGCTTATAGACAATCCAGATCTTGCTGAAATTTTTTATTGTCTATTTTTAATGCGGTTAATCGCTTTATAAAATGAAAGTATTTATACGTGAGGAGTGATCGGTGAACGGTAATATTTAGCGTAGTTGTTATCTGTTTTTAGGATTAGGAAAATCTCGATTTCCTTTTAAACAGCAACAATCAGATTGTTATGCTCATATCAAATTTATATAATCGAATAATGAAAGTGAAAATAAGACAAAAATTTAAACAGTAGCGAAGAAAGTTATCAAATATTGCTGCAAAGCTTATTCTCACAAGCGTTGATAATTAAATGGATATCATAATGAAAACACAAAAAGAGGTAGATTTTGAGCGAATTAAAAAAGCAATTACCTATATTGATATGAATTATAAGTCTCAACCGATGTTAGATTTGGTAGCCGAACATGTCTATTTAAGCAATTATCATTTTCAGCGAATGTTTTCTGATTGGGCAGGGGTTAGCCCTAAAAAGTTTTTGCGTTACATTAATATTGTTCACGCGAAAAATATTTTAAAACAAGATGATATCTCATTACTAGATACGACTCATGCTTTAGGGCTATCAAGTACAAGTCGATTACATGATCTATTTATCAGCATTGAGGGTATGAGCCCTGGTGAGTATAGAAATGGCGGAGAAAGTTTATTAATTAATTATAGTTTTGCTAATAGTCCGTTTGGAGAGGTTATCATTGCTTCAACGACAAAAGGGATTTGCCATGTTGCTTTTGTTGATGATGAATGTCTATCGCTAGAACAATTAATAGCGCATTATCCTAATGCACAATATAGGCAATGCACCGATAAAATTCAGCAAAATGCACTCTTTATATTCTCGCAGGACTGGTCGAAACTAGATAAAGTAAAATTACACCTTAAAGGTACAAATTTTCAAATTAAGGTTTGGGAGGCTTTATTAAAAATTCCAACGGGAAAGTTATCGACATACGCAAATGTTGCAAAGAGAATCGATAATCCCAAAGCTAGCCGTGCAGTTGGATCGGCAGTTAGCCATAATCCCGTTGCTTTTTTAATACCTTGTCACAGAGTAATAAAATCAACCGGAGTCTTAGGTCAATATCATTGGGGAAGTGATAGAAAAATGGCTATGATTGGTTGGGAAGGAGTTAGGTCAAACGATCCAACATAAAAATCAGCGTGATAATGTGGCTGCTCTGCATCGAAATATATTAACGCTTATTATATTAAAATAATTCTTGCTAAAAAGAATCAGCCATTAAGTAACCAAATCTACTCATGATATTGAATAAAATCTCGTTCAAAAGTTATCGTAATAGCTGTTTTTAATGTAAAAAACTATTTTAAATTACATTAAGGATCGTGAGTACTTAACTAAAATTGATGTTAATGAAGATAAAGCAAGGAATCATAGTTATGGGAGGCTGTTTGGTAAAAGTTACTGACTATTATCTTTTCGTCAATAGCAGTTAGAAAAATCGACATTTGCGATGACTGTTGCTATTATTTACCGTATTAAACTTTACATTAGCGATTAAGTCTTTCAATCATGACAAATAACTTCTCACAAACAGCGGCTTTCCTTTGGTCGGTTGCTGATCTTTTGCGTGGCGATTTCAAACAATCACAATATGGCCGCATTATTTTACCTTTTACTCTGCTGCGCCGTTTGGAGTGTGTATTAGCTGACAGTAAAGAGAAGGTACTGAGTAAATATCAAGAAGTTAAGCTGATGGATCTATCGGAAGAGATGCAAGAAAAAATGCTGCTTCGTGAAATAGCGCCGTTAACTTTTTTTAATATTTCGCCGATGGACTTAAAAAAACTAGGCCAAGCGGATATTAAAAAAAATCTAAACTTCTATATCCAAAGCTTTTCCAAACATGCCCGTGAAATTTTTGAACATTTTAAATTTGAAGAGTTTCTCACTCAGCTTGAAGACGTTAATCTGCTTTATAAAGTGATTCAAATCTTCGCCAATTATGATTTAAGCCCTAAAGCAATTTCCAACCATGATATGGGGCTGGTGTTTGAAGAGCTTATTCGCCGCTTTGCTGAAAGCTCAAACGATACGGCTGGGGAACACTTTACCCCGCGTGATATCGTCAATTTAACCACCGCACTGGTTTTTTCGGGCGATGATGAAGCGCTCAGCAAAGACGGTGCCATCCGAACGATTTATGACCCAACAGCGGGAACCGGCGGATTTTTATCGGCAGGCATGGAATATCTACACGAGCTTAATCCCAAGGCCATCATGCGTGCTTTTGGCCAAGAGCTTAACCCCGAATCCTATGCTATTTGCAAAGGCGATATGCTGATTAAAGGGCAAGATGTACAACAAATCAAACTGGGCAACACCTTATCCAATGATCAGTTAGCGGGCAAGCAATTTGATTATATGCTGTCTAATCCGCCTTTTGGTGTCGATTGGAAAAAAATCGAAAAAGAGATCAAAGACGAAAATACGGTTAAAGGTTGGAATGGTCGATTTGGTGCAGGCTTACCACGCGTCTCTGATGGCTCGCTACTTTTTTTGCAACATTTAATCAGTAAAATGTATGATAGCCAACAGGGCGGTAGCCGCATTGGTATTATTTTAAATGGTTCACCACTCTTTACTGGTAGCGCCGGCAGTGGTGAAAGTGAAATTCGCCGGTATATTTTAGAATCGGACCTATTAGAAGCGATTATCGCACTGCCAACCGATATGTTCTACAACACCGGCATCTCGACTTATATCTGGATCCTCAGTAATAAGAAAAGCGTTGAGCGTAGGAAGCATATCCAACTGGTTAATGCGGCAAGCCTAGCGAGCAAAATGCGTAAATCATTAGGATCTAAACGCCACTATCTGGATGACGCCGCCATCAACGCGATTGTTAAAGCCTATGGTGAACAATTAAATGGCGACAGCCCACATATTGATGGCTTAACCAGCAAAGTTTTTGCATCCCATGAATTTGGTTATCGCCGTATTACCATTGAACGTCCACTGCGCTTATCAGCACAAATGAGTGATGAACGCCTTGCCAAATTGCGTTATGCGCCAAAACCGCTCAATGCCATTATGCAAACCTTAGTTGAGCATTATGATGGACAATTTTTTACTAGCAGCGAAGCCTTGCACGAAAAAGCCGTCGAAATACGCGCCATGATCAAAGCCGATTTTAGCGAGTTAAAAGAGACGCAAATTAAAGATCTGTTAAACATCCAAACGTGGCAGGATCAAACCGAACTATTTAATAAAGCCAAAGCGTTACAAGCGGTTTTGGGTACAGCCCAGTCTAACGATTTTAACCACTTTAATGAGGCCTTTAAAAAGGCAGAAAAATCGGCCAATGTTAGCTTGACCGCCAAAGAGCGCAAGCAAATTATCGAAGCCATCACGTGGAAGAACCCTGAGGCTGAACCGATAGTTAAAAAAATAGTTAAAACCGCCGTCAATCCGCTTTATGGTGCTTGCCCATATCACGGTAAAGTGGTGGAATTTGAGCAAGATGGTGATTTGCGCGATTATGAAAATATTGCACTTGATCCAACCGTAACCACGACCGAGCTAATTGAGCGCTATGTAAAAAAAGAAGTGCTGCCCCATGTTGCTGATGCTTGGATCAATACGGATAAAAAAGATGAAAAAGATGGCGAGATTGGCGTAGTCGGCTATGAGATCCCGTTTAATCGTCATTTTTATGTTTACCAACCGCCCCGTGATTTAGCCGCGATTGATGCCGATCTTTTTGCTATCAGCCAAGAGATTATGACGCTACTTGAAGAGGTTCATTCATCATGAGCACATTAGCTAAATACCAAACCTACCCAGAATATAAAGATTCTGGGGTTGAATGGTTGGGGGGAATTCCAAGTGATTGGGAATTAAAAAAATTAAAATATTTATCTCGTATTAAAACTGGTGATAAAGATACAGTTAACGCTGTTGAGGATGGTATATATCCTTTTTTTGTCAGATCACCTCATATAGAAAGGATTAATTCATATACTTTCGATTGTGAGGCAGTATTAACGGCAGGGGATGGCGCTGGTGTTGGTAAAATATATCATTACGTTAATGGAAAGTTTGGCTGTCATCAAAGAGTTTATGCACTAACTAACTTTGCTTATGTTAATGGGCGGTTTATATATTACTATTTGCTGGCAAGTTTTTATAAAGTTGCTTTAGATGGTAATGCAAAATCAACTGTTGATTCTTTACGTTTGCCACAATTTTTAAATTTTGAAATTACATTTCCTGATATATTGATTCAGACAAAAATTTTAGCATTCCTTGATTATGAAACCGCTAAGATTGACCAGCTTATTGAAAAACAACAAAAACTGATTGAACTTTTAAAAGAAAAGCGCCAAGCCGTGATTAGCCACGCGGTGACCAAAGGGCTTGATCCTAATGTTAAAATGAAAGACTCCGGTGTTGAATGGCTCGGCGAAGTGCCGGAGCATTGGAAAATTAAACCTTTTAAACGTTTTTTTAAAATTCGTAAAAGAATAGCTGGCACGTTGGGTTATGATATTTTATCAATTACTCAGCGAGGAATAAAAATTAAAGATATAGAAAGTGGTGATGGACAGCTTTCTATGGACTATTCCAAATATCAAATTGTAAATGAAGGTGATTTCGCAATGAATCACATGGATTTACTAACCGGATTTGTTGACCTTTCGCCATATCTTGGAGTAACAAGCCCTGATTATCGAGTGTTTACATTAGAAGATTCTTTATCTGAACCTCAATATTATCTATATTTATTACAAATGTGTTATATCAACAAAATATTCTATCCACTTGGTCAAGGCGCAGCGAATATTGGTAGATGGCGATTACCAACAGAAGCTTTTAACGAGTTTAATGCACCTGTGCCACCAAGTGCAGAACAAAATAGTATTTCTATCTATATAAAACAAAATTTGAGTTTATATTCCTCATTAGTAGAAAAGGCAGAGCTCCAGATCAATTTATTAAAAGAGCGCCGCACCGCGTTAATCTCGGCGGCGGTAACGGGTAAAATCGATGTGCGTGAGTGGCAGGCGCCTAACTAGAAAATAACAGCATAATCCATTAAGATGGTATAACACGGCCAATCTTAACAACGTCATAAATGGTGAAGGAATACGAATATGGACAAGGCAAAAGAATCCACGTTTCAGCAGGACATCATCAACCAAATGCTGGCGCATGGCTGGCAACTTGGTTCGCCCAAAAATTACAACCGTGAACGCGCCTTGTATGAAGCGGATCTTGTCACCTTTGTCAAAAATACCCAGCCCAAGGAATGGCAAAAGTTTTGTGAGCGTTATCCGCAAAATAACGAACAACAATTTTGTGAAGCAGTGGTGAAGCAGCTTCAAAAAGCCGATATCAATGCCACCAACGACGCATCACGTAAATTTGGTACGCTTGGGGTATTGCGTCATGGCATCAAAACAACGCCTGCCCACTTCTTTTTATGTCAATTTAAACCGGAAAATACGCTGAATTCGACCGTGCTGGCCAATTATCAACACAATATTTTACGTATTGTGCCGGAGTTAGTGTATAGCCCGCATACTAAAGCCGATATCGAGAGCTTAACCGGTAAAGAAGCGAAAAAATGGCGCATTGATTTAGTGTTATTTCTCAATGGTTTACCGATTGTCACCATGGAGTTGAAATCTGAGTTTAAACAGTCGATTGATAATGCGATTCATCAATATAAAACCACGCGACTGGCTAAAGATCCGGCAACTAAAAAAATTGAACCGCTATTAACCTTTAAACGCGGTGCATTGGTGCATTTTGCGGTCAGCCAATACGAAGTGTATATGGCAACGCACTTAAAAGGAGCGGATAGCTATTTTTTACCGTTTAATAAAGGCACCCAAGATGGTGGCGCCGGCAATGAGCAACCGGCAGATCTTAATCGATATGCTACTGATTATTTGTGGAATGAGGTGCTGACAAAAGATCATTTATTAACGATTATTGGTCACTTTATCCATTTGCAAATTAAGGACAAAGAGGACTGGCAAGGCCTTAAATATAAAGAAGAATCGCTGATTTTTCCGCGTTTTCACCAATGGGATGTGGTAGCAAAACTGATTGAATCTGCCAAAACCGAAGGGGTAGGGCAAAAATACCTAATTCAGCATAGTGCGGGCTCTGGCAAGTCTAACTCGATTGCTTGGACAGCTCACCAGTTATCGAAATTAACCCAAGACAATGGCAATAAGCTATTTGACTCGGTGATTGTGGTGACGGATCGTAATGTGCTTGACTCGCAGCTGCAAGATACCATTTATCAATTTGAACATGCCGAGGGCGTGGTTGAACCCATCAATAATAACGTGGGGCAAGGCAGTAAATCTGATAAATTAGCCCATGCGCTAGCGCATGCCAAGCCGATTATTATCGTCACCATTCAAACCTTTCCGTTTGTATTAAAAGCGATTGAGGATGATGTTTCATTAAAAACTCGCCGTTATGCGATTATTGCTGATGAGGCACACTCTTCGCAATCGGGTTCCACTGCAAATAAACTAAAAGAAGTCTTAATGGTTGATGGCGAAAATGAGCTTCAATCTTCCGAGGATAATTTCAATGCTACCGTTGAGGCAAAAGGGCCGAACAAAAACTTAAGTTATTATGCGTTTACGGCAACGCCAAAAACCAAAACCATAGAACTGTTTGGCCGGGTGCCTGATCCTACCTTACCGCCGTCTAAAAACAATAAGCCAGAGG
This sequence comes from Orbaceae bacterium lpD04, assembly GCA_036251935.1. NCBI lineage: Bacteria > Pseudomonadati > Pseudomonadota > Gammaproteobacteria > Orbales > Orbaceae > Orbus > Orbus wheelerorum. Next base: position 1,623,302 of record CP133967.1, read on the forward strand.
CGTTTCATGTTTACTCTATGCGCCAAGCCATTGAAGAAGGTTTTATTTTGGATGTGCTGCGTAATTACACCAATTATAAAGTGATCTATCAGTTGCGCCAAAAGCTGGCCGCGCGTGACGAATCCGTTGATGAGAAAAAGGCTAAAATTAAGCTCAATAAATGGGTGCGCCTGCATGAGCACAATATTTCACAAAAAGTGAAAGTGATTATTGAGCATTTTAAACAGCATATTTCGCATTTATTAGCTGGGCAAGCCAAAGCCATGGTGGTGACCAGTTCACGCAAAGAGGCGGTGCGTTATAAGCTCGCCTTTGATAAATATATTGCCGAGAATCATTACCCCGATATTACGGCGATGGTCGCCTTTTCGGGCGAAGTGCTTTTTGATGAACACGATGCCGATAGTCACCATTTGATCGGCGAAAAATTCACTGAAAATAAGATGAATCCGCAGCTCAAAGGGCGTGAAATGCGCAAAGCCTTTGATAGTGACGATTACCAAGTGATGATTGTTGCCAATAAATTCCAAACCGGCTTTGATCAGCCCAAACTTTGTGCCATGTATGTCGATAAAAAACTGGGCGGCGTTGAGTGTGTGCAAACACTCTCGCGGTTAAATCGAACGTATCCCGGTAAAGCGGAATCGGGTACCTTTATTCTCGACTTTTTTAATGAGCCCGAGGATATTCTCGCTGCTTTCCAACCGTATTATCAAACTGCATCGCTAGAAGATGTAACTGATCCTGATTCTATTTTTGATCTTGCCGATAAAATTCGAACAGCAAAAATTTTTACGTGGGCCGAAGTGGAGCAGTTTATTGACTGCTTCTTTACGACCAATAAAACAGCGGCCGCGATTAGCAATATCTGTAAACCCGCGGTTGAACGTTGGCGCAAGCAATATGAACATGCTATAGAGACTTATCAAACCAGTCTTGATATGCTTAAACGGACCAAAAAAACCGAAGATCCGGTTTTAATTGCCAATTCGGAAAATTCTTTAGCGATCATAAAAATTGAAAAGGATCGGCTTGAGATGTTCAAAAAGGATTTAGGCACGTATGTGCGCGCCTATGAGTTTTTATCGCAAATCGTCGATTATGGTGATGCTGACCTTGAAAAACTTAGTATTTATGCCCGCCATCTACGGCCAATGCTGCGTGAGCAAATCATTGCCGAAGATGAGATTGATTTAACTAATGTGGAAATGAGTCACTATCGCTTGTCTAAAATTCGTCAGCAACCCCTTAAGCTTAAAGAGGATCAAAACGTCTATTTACCGCAAGGTGGTGAAGCGGGCACTGGCCGTGCGAAAGATCAAAAAGAGACGTTTTTATCGGTGATATTATCACGACTTAATGAGGTGTTTATCACGGATCATTTGACCAATAAAGATATGATCAACTATGCGATGAGCATTAAAGATAAATTATCGGAAAACAGAACAGTGATGACGCAAATTAGAAATAACACCCGTGAACAAGCCATTCTTGGCGACTTTTCTGCGGCAACTGACAATGCCATTTTTAATAGCAGTGAAGCCCATAAAGAGCAAATGAAGCAATTACTGGGCGATGAAGGAAAAATGAAAATATTCCAAAATATTATCTTTGATTTATTAGTAAGAGAATTAGGGCAATAGTCAAATTTATAAACTAAGATCTACGATTAGATAATACTCTTCAATATTTATTATGAGAAAGAATATGACAATAAATCTTGATTGCATAAATGGTTATCTTGATGCAATGCGTTGCTTAAATGTCGGACCTAATCACTGTTGTAATTATATGATTACATTACTTGATAACAAGGGCGATTTTACTCAAACCTTAGCCCATTATTTTCAATCTATTCCAAATGGACAAGGAAAATATTTTGACGCAGCACTCTGGCACATCAGTCCGAAACAGATCACCGTTGATGAATTTATACATCAAATTGATAAATGGTTTTTTAATCAGAATTATTCACCTACCGTGCACCAAGAAAACGGAAATTCGGCAACTTTAGGTTTTCTTGATACACTATCCCCAATAGCATTAACGAAATGTTATTTATATGAAATTAAAACCATTCCGCCTATTTGGTATGCCACGCGGTGGAGTGATTTACTGTTAGCTCATCATGAAAACTATTATTTACTGCATTTTGACCTAGATGATTAACGATTACCATAAAATAACAATAGGATAAAAAGTGGGCTAAAAAGTTTATTTACAAGTAATAAAATGACCTAAGAAGATAGGCGCTTCTCAAGCGTTTGAGTGAGCAAACTTACTTGTACTATCAGTTTTTATTATGTTATAAAGTAAGTAGGTGATTTTTGCGGAAAGAGTATAAAACTTTTCAGAAATATCTTTCATTTTTTTAACAATGGTTGCATATAGCAAATATAAAGATAACTGTTAAATTTTAGCTAAATATAATTTATAATAGTAACCGTTATCGACTAAAAAAATCAATTAAAACGAACGTAATCGGATGAATGGAGTCTTACCATGGTAAGTACCTTAATAGATAAAATTACCGGTCAGCAACACAATCATTATCTCCTTTCGCTTGCAGACCAAGCGGTGCCGCTTTCAGTTTTATCTCTCCAAGGTGATGAACAGCTTAATCAGCCATGGCGTTATACGATAACCTTCACCAGCGTTGATAAACACATTGCTATTGACAGTGTCCTTAGTCAGCCCGCCCGTTTTACCTTTTTAGCCCCCAATATTACCCCGCAAGTCACGCAAATCAGCTCCCTTGATAAACCAGCAATAAACCGCACCTTATATGGCGTTGTTACCGAGTTTAGTCAGTTATCGGTGGGTATAGATGAAGCGCATTATCAGGTGGTCTTGCAGCCACGGCTGGCCCTGTTTGCAAGCGACCATTACAGCGCGATTTACCAAAACCAAAGCGTGGTTAGCGTGGTTGAAGAGGTGCTGCGCCGGCATGGTTTTACCGGCGTTGATTACCGCTTAGAGCTTAAAGACAGCTACCCAGCGCGCGAGTTTATTACCCAGTGGCAAGAGAGCGACCTTGCGTTTATTCAGCGGTTACTTGCCGATGTTGGCATATGGTTTCGCTTTGAAAGCCATAGCGAACACAACTGCGATGTGCTGGTACTCAGTGATTACGAGCAAGGTTTTGACGATGCAGGGAGCATTGCTTACACCTTGCCAAGTGGCATGGTTGATAAAGCCCGTGATAGTGTGTGGGATTTACAGTTTCAAAGTCACAGTGTGCCACGTCAAGTGATGGTGCAAGACGATAACTACCGTCAGGCACAAACTGATATGTACTCGCTGGTTAACAGCCAGCCGAAAGTGACCACCACCTCAGGCACCAACTACCGTTATGGTGAGCACTTTAAAAGCAAAGGTGATATCAGTATTATTGAAAGCGGCAGTTGGTATGCCGCTATCCGCCATCAGCAGCACATTAGTGACCAAATTATTATCAGCGGTAAATGTAATGACTACCACTTAACCGCTGGGCAACGCATCATTGTCACCGGTAGCCCGATGAACGGGATTAGTGAAGGGATTGTTATCTTATCGACTGAGTCCTACGGTGACCGCAGTAAGTCGTATGAAATACAATTTACTGCTATTCCCTACAACGTATTAAAGCCGTATCGCCCACAGCCCCTGCCTTGGCCACAAGTCAGGGGCACACTACCTGCACGAGTAACCAGTCCTGATAATGACACCTATGGCTATATTGACACCCAAGGCCGTTACCGGGTCAAATTTGATTTTGACTTAAAAACCTGGCGCAGCGGTGAAGAAAGTTTATGGGTCAGGCTGGCAAAGCCCTATGCGGGTGATACTTACGGTTTTCACTTTCCGTTAATCGATGGTACTGGGGTTGCTATTGCGTTCACGGGTGGTAATCCCGATAGGCCGTATATTGCCCACAGCTTACATGACAGTAACCATCCTGACCACGTCACCACCGCCAACAAACACCGCAATGTGCTTAGAACGCCGGCCAATAATAAACTGCGTATGGATGATAAGCGCGGCCAAGAGCATATAAAACTTGCTACCGAATACGGCAAAACTCAGCTCAATATCGGTCACTTAGTTAACAGTGAAAAAGAAAATCGGGGCCACGGCTTTGAGCTACGCACTGATGAGTGGGGCGCGATTCGCGCGGCGAAAGGGCTCTATATTTCAACTGAGGGCAAATACCGCGCTGATGGTGATGTGCTTGATATTGACAAACCGATAAGTGAGCTTGAGCAAGCGCTTCATATGGTGAGTAAGCTTAATGAACAGGCCAAAGCGGCGAAAGCATCCCTCGCTGATTTACAAACCCAACAACAGCTACTTGAGGAAAAAATCAAACAGCTGAGTGAGGCGGCACTCTTACACTATGCGCCGGCAGGGATAGCCACCGTGAGCCCTGACAGCATTCAACATACCGCGGGAAAAAATATTATCCATACTGCGCAACAAAGCGTTGATATCACCGCCTTTAAACGATTTATGGTCAATGCGGGTAATCGCATTAGCCTGTTTGCCAGTAAAATGGGCATGACCCTGTTTGCTGCTGAAGGGAAAGTGGATATTCAGGCGCAAAATGATGAGCTACACCTTACTGGCAATAAACACGTTAAATTAACCAGTATCAATAATGACGTCACCGTATCGGCTCGCACCAAACTCACGTTAAGCTGCGGCGATTCAGCGATTGTGATTGAGCCTAATGGCATTAAACTGATATCACCCGGCGATGTTGAGGCGTTAGCTGCAAGCCTTGGCGTCGCTGGGCCATCAACCCTAAGTGTGCCTGCCCCCGAGCTGCCGTTAGGTGCCAGTTGTGAGGAACAGTTGTAATGAACGATGAGGCTATCCTCACCCAATTATCTACGGTGTATCAGGTACTGCAAACCGAACTTAATGACCGGATAACGAAAACGCACTACCGCTATGTACTTTTTGATAGGCTTGGGGTCGTGAGTGAGCTGTCGCCCCTTTATAACGACGCCCTACAAGATACCGTTGCCCCTGAATTATTGGCGGTCATTAAGCGTCCCGAGCTTGCACACAACTTAGATAGCTGCCCACTGCTCGTTTGCTTGGCAGAGCCCGGTGAGCCATTAAATGCGACACTACTTTTAGCGTCATTAGCCCAAATTAAACATGACCATTTAACCCGTAAACACTACGTGTGCGGCTTTATCACTAGCCCATTGCCCCCAGAGGCGCTTGCTGGTGAGCTCCTTGAGTCTTGCCTGCGAGCAGGGCGCGCACTCGGCAGTGCTTTCTTACCGTTTTATGAGCCATTTACCCTCGATGTGCTTTATCACAGTTATGATGCGCCGGCGTCTCATCTTGGGACGTTACTTCCTGCTGATACGCGTTACTGCTTTGTTGACAGTGATATTGAAGCGCACGTTTTTCACGCTATGTCTTATTTAGATGAGTCCGATTTCACCCTGCGCTTTGTGAATCAAACCTTGCGTTACCACTTGCTTAATCAAATGACGCTCTATGGCTTAGTGGTGACTTGGCACGATTTATGTGAAGCGCAAGATAAGCCGTTAGTGCCTCATCTTTTATCGACGATTATCGGGTATTTTTATGACTCACAGGCAACGCAATTGGTTAATCCGCGCGATAGGCGAGCCTACGTCTTATTTTCACTGCAATATGGTCAGTTAACAGCGAGCAAGCGTTTATCGTATTGCATTGATGAGGTGATTAACCATGAGGATAAGCAAGGCCTACTGGGTGAGTTATTAAGTCAAGAGCGGCAAGCCCTTGAGGCATTAACAAATAATCAACAATAAACAGAAAAAAGCAAACAATAAGTAACAAGCAGTAAACAACAGACAACAGACAACAAATAATAGATAACAAATAACAAACAATAATAATCCAATTGATTTATTGATAATGGGCATAATGGATGAGGGTTAGACTGACAAAAATGGCTAGCGCGTCTATCCGTCATAAGGTGAGGTGGTATGGGAGTTGGACACAACAATCAAGAACAGCAACAGCAACAAACCGGTTTTGAACCCAAATTAATCAATGAAGCCAGTGAAAAAGAGATGGCGCTTGACAGTGGTCAGTGCGGCGCGTGTGGCCGTCGTGGTTTTCCGTTATTTTTAGTGCGCAAGTCGATTGTGCCTAAAACCTTTCAGTCAGCAACGGCTTGGGAGCAAGGCATGGTATCACTCGGTGATAGGGAGCCACAACCGGCCAGTTGGCAGGACTATCATTATGCCTATCGCACGCTCCGTGAAGGGTATGTGTATATTTTATGTAACCGCATTGGTAACACCGACGACAATAAACTTGAGATTATGGTGTATGAAGTCACCCATGGTGGGGCATTTCGGCTGCGTGAGTTTCGGGATGTGAAAGGCTCAAGGCCGAAAGAAATTCCGCAAAGCTGTGTTACTGCAAACCACCATGTGAAAGCGCAGTTTATCACCATTGATAACCGGGTCTATGATAAAGCCTGGATTGCCTATACTCCCGTGCGCTGGACGATAGCAACCCTCAAACATTACCGCAACACGGCCTCAGAGCGCGAGCAGCGTTTTAGCAAGGTTGATTTAACCCAGCAAAAAGCGACTAACGTGTCGGAGCAAGGGCGGAGTTTTGTCTTTCGTGACTTTTTAAATAAAGCCCGTTTTTTACTTGAGCTAGAATGTGACAATCGCAGTGTGTGTGATTACTTTGAGGATGAGAGCCAGCAAGGGGCGCAGCAAAGCGCTACCGCTTTGGGTGATAACCCACTGCTGAATTCAATGCGCAAAGGGCTGCTTGGCAAACAAGGCAAACTATTAACGGATTTACTGAGCTCTACTGCCTCAGCGTTAACACGTTTATTTAACCAAACGTTTTATACCGCCAGTCATTTTAACTCGCTAAATAATCCAGATGCCCGCGCCGCATTAGACTTAACGGTCAGTAAATATGAGCTTGATAAAGAGTATGGCACCGCTGAGCTAACGGCGCTAGTGGTTGAAGATAGCTTTGGTGTTGCAGAAGAGCTGGCAATTCAGCGCCGGCAACGGCTTGGCCCTGTTGCTGAGGGGCTTAGCGAGCAAAGTGAAACCAGCAAACAGGCATTAAGCCCCTTTACGCATTTAGTGCGTAATAGCAGTCATGATATTCTTTATGAGCAGCAGCGCAAAGCGGCCCAGAGTAAACTGGCCAGTGCAATGCAAGAAAGCGGCGGGCGAGATACCTTTGCCCAGTATTATCAAGAGAAAGCCGCAAGTATTAACAGCTACCCACTGGCTTATTTTACTCCTGAAGTTGCCTATGCCCGCAATCACTACCGCCATATTGAGCAATATAAAGCAGCCCTCCGTGCGTCATTTATCAACGACAGCGAAAATGAGGCTTACCTGTTTTTATTTTATAACGCATCACAAAATTATGCGCCAGGTAAAGACGATGAGCAATACGACATCGCATTTAATAATCAACAATTTACTCGCGCGAATAATGAATTAAATTTTTTAGCTAACGAAATTAGGCCGATTGATGCGCTGCCGGATATTGATAAAATTAAAGTGATTGACGTTATTGGCGAGGATGCATTAGCGGACAAACTTGGGATCGAACCGTTTGACACAGAGCGGGCAAATTTATTTTCCTCTTATTTATATTGTCGGCGGCTTAGCAAACAAGGAATTGCCAATAGCGTATCGGGCACCCAAGGGCTCGGTGATTATGAAGAAGAGAGATTAACTGAGGTACAGCAAAAGGCATTACTGGCACAGTACGCTAAAATGAGTAAAGGGCCGGATATCAATTTTGTTAATAGCGTAAAGGTGGTTAAGTTTTATAATTTAAAAAACATCAAAGACACCATTACTGATAAAAAACTTATCCGTACCTGGGATGAGCGTAAAAAACGCTTAAATCAATCCTCGGTTGGTAATTATGAGCAGCTTGAGAAAGACGGTTACGCTTCGTTATTTAAATATGTTGATGATAGCTCAAAAGACTATTATCACTACCTCATTTGGCTGTTTGGTGAGGATATCAGTTATTATCAAACTGACAAGGCGGAGACAAAAGCCTCACTACCGAAGGCACTCAACACACTGCCTTTTTGGCGTAACGAGATTATCCCCAATAGCTCGGATATGCACTTGAGTTTTTTAATCACATTTTTGATAATCCTTGATAGTGATAATATTGGTACGATGACGTTACCTTTACATGCGGCATTGTGGGGCCTGTTATTTAATAATACGCAGTCGATTTATTTTTATTTACTCGGCGATATCGCACCTGAAACGGCGCCAACCCCCGAGCATGCAAAAACTTATTGGAATACTGAGCTTGCCGCAACGCAGTCCGAATCCGCGCAGGCCCCTAACACAAGCACATTATCGCAAAATTCAGATACTGACACTGGTTTTTCGATACCGGGTTTTGGCGGTAAAGAGCTCAATGATACGATTAAGGACACCTTAGGGCTTGAGTTAAAAGAAAATATGACCTTAACGAAAATACTGGCTGAAAAGATGATTGCGACGTGCCTTGAAGGGGTCAATAAAGCGGTTAGTAATCAGGTTCACATTGACGACTTAATGGCGCGCAGTCATTTTGTAAAGGTGATCAACCTATTTAAAGGTAATAATATTGAGCGGGTAAGGCAATACCAAGTGACGATGACGGTAAAAGGATTGCAGCAGTATTTAAGTAAGATGGATGAGTTTACGCCTTTCTTTTTTAATGAGCAGATGAAGACCAACAAAGGCAATATTATCAACGTCATGCAAAATAGGCAAGGTCGCTGGCATATTCCTCAAGGGGCGGGGGCGAATGAAAAAGTGACGGTGAATATGTTGATGGCCTTTGAAAATCCGGAAAATCAGCAAAAATTTGAAGATGCTTTGAAGCGAAGTCAGAACGGCGCTTTCGCTAAGGCGACTTTAAAAGAGCTTAAGCCTAATATTATTGAGATGAATAATACGCCGTTTGATGATACCGATATTGATACGTTGTCGACAATTGTACGGGGAGCAAGGCAGCAGCGTTATATTGAAATTATCGATACTTCATCGAGTTTTGTACTCGGTGGGGTGAGTCTCTACTTTCAGGTAATGGGTTTACGGAGTTTGCAAAAGCAGATTGATACGTTCAAAGACCCAGTAAGTAAAACGATTATGCAGCTGAAAGTGATGAGCGGTTATGCGGCAATGATAGTGACGGCAACCGAGCTTGTGATGCGAGGGGCAAAACTGATGATGCTTGCACCGTCTTCCTCATTACAGCTATTTTTAGGCCGCAGTAGCACTTTATATAGTTATTTAAATAAATACCTAGATGCGGTCGGCGCGGTGGGTAAAATTATTGGGGTGGTTGATAGTGCAATGGCACTTGCTCAGTCGATAATGAGTCTCAATGAGGGTAACACCGGGGCAAGGGTTGCCGTTGCGAGCAGTGTGTTAAGTGTCGTGACATCGCTAGCCGCTTTTGCAAATGGGGTGCCGGTGTGGGGGCAAATCGCCTTTATTTTTATTAGCATTGGTGCGGCGATTATTACGGCTATTTATTACAATGATGGCAATGAATGGGATGAGATAGATAAGTGGCTCAATCGCAGTATGCTGGGCAACTTTGATTTTCACGCCTCAAAATACCCACCGTACTACCTGCCAACGCCAGTTTGCATGCAGCTATCGCAGCAAGATTACTATTTGGCAGTCAATGGGGGGCGCTGTTTACTTGAGAGTGAATCAGGGTTTATGAGTAATCAATATGACCTTTATCTGGATTTGCGGCTACCTGATTTTAATTCTCAAAAATCAGACTTTAAAGGAACGGTGACGATTAAAAAAGTATTGTCTGCGAAGACCGCGCCTGATTTTAACCCCGGTACGATGCGTGGGTCGCTGATGTTACCTGGGAAAAAGGTTATATCTGAGCCCGTCACCCTATCGGCAACGCTTCAAATCGAATATGGCGATAAACAATTGGCCATTACGTCATCCGCTGAGTCCGATTACTTTACTCCTAGAACAGAAAAGGAGTTGGACAGTAAAAAAGAGATGTATCGTTTCGATAAAAAGGAAGAGAAAGAACCAAGTGATGATGCGTTACTATGGGATAGATTAATGGCGGTAACAACAGGGGAAACTTTACCAGTAGATAGTACTCCACCTGGAAATAAAGCTGAGCTAGCAGATAACCCAACGGGGCTGTTTTTGATTAAACAAAAACTGGGGCAAGTTACTGGTGGTCATGAAGTGACTATTTCGGTTAACTATTGGCCCAATGGTTTTACTGACAAAGATGGTAAAGAGTTAACACCATACTTACTTTCTTACCACTATAAAAAAGGTTAATTAAAGGTAATAAAAATGAACAAATTACTATTTATCGGGTTAGTAACGCTAAGCACTCTAGGGTTAACGGCGTGTGACAATTATCCCTATAAAGAAAAAATTCAACGAGGCTATGATTGGAATAACCAAACGGGTGATAAAGCGATTTGCATGATGCTGGGGGACGTGTCGCTATCGATGTACCCCTACACCATTAAATATATGGAAGGGGAAGATTTGCCTTTTTCCAACTACAATAGCCGTTCCGCTTATTTTAATCGAGTGAAAAATGAAAACTTTCGTTATTTTACTCAGCTTGATTTTTTTACCGAGGAAGAAGTGGGTGAAACAGAGGGTAAACCGCTATATCGCTATCAATTAACGGATTTGGGGCGCAAGTATGTTGATTGGTTTCAAAATGGGACCAACTTCTGCTTTGGTCGGGTGGTTGTAGATTCGATTGACGGGACTAAAGATATTATTAATGGTGTGGGAGGAGGCAAAGAGCGTGATGTCTCTATCACCTACCATATTGAAAATATTCCTGACTGGGTAAAAAACTCGGATGCGTATGCGCGTTATCGCTATCCTAAAGAGATGACAACTGGTGAAAAACTTCCTGGTCGGCACACGTTTAAGGTATTAAGAAACGATAAATTAGAGACAATTACAGGCGTAAGTCGCATTTATCAATGGGCAACACGGTCAGATGATAAATAAAAGGCTATTTTGGATTAGTTTATTGAGTTTAAGTATTTTACGGCTAACCGCCTGTGATAACTACCTCGGTCAATTACTGGCCAAATGGGCAGAAAGATAAAGACGGTAAGGCGATAACGCCGTACTTGCTTTCTTATCATTATAAAAAAGATTAATTGAGGTAGCATAAAATGAAAAAACGATTATTGATAGGCTTAATGGTAATTAGTAGTTTGCTTTTAACTGCCTGTGACAATTATCCGTATAAAACAGATATCCAAGAAATTTACGATTGGAATAACCAAACGGGTGAAAAAGCCATTTGTATGATGGTAGGGCGTGTTACTGAATCAATGTACCCCTATACTATTTACTATATGGAGGGAGAGAATTTGCCTTTTTCCCCAAAAACTCAAAAAGCAAATTTTAATCGGCTAAAAAATGAAAGCCTTCATTTTTTTAGTGGGTTAGGTTTTTTTACTGAGGAAAAAGTGGGTGAAACCGAGGGTAAACCAATCTATCGCTATCAGCTAACAGATTTGGGGCGCAAGTATGTTGACTGGACATTTGGCGAAACTAACTTCTGTTTTGGGCGGATTGTAGTGGATTCTATCGACAGTACTAAAGATATTGTTAATGGTGTGGGAGGGGGTAAAGAGCGGGATGTTTATATCCGCTATCATGTGGAAAATATCCCCGACTGGGTAAAAAACTCAGATGCCTATAATCGTTTTCGTTATTCTAAAAAAGTGACAACTGGTGAGCAATTATCCGGTATACACTCTTACCGGGTATTACGTAATGATAAATTAGAACCTATTACGGGGGTCAGCAGAACTTTTCAATGGGCTACAAGTTCGGCTAAATAAAATGAAAAAACGATTATTGATCGGCTTAATGGTAATTAGTAGTTTACTCCTAACGGCTTGTGATAACTACCCGTATAAAACTGATATTCAAGAGACCTATGACTGGAATAATCAAAGCGGCAATAAAGCAATTTGCATGGTTGTGGGTGACGTGTCGCTATCGATGTATCCCTACACCATTAAATATATGGAAGGGGAAGATTTACCTTACGACAGCGGTTTAAAAGAAGCGTATTTTAATCGATTAGAAAATGAGAACTTTCGTTATTTTACTCAGCTCGGTTTTTTTACCGAGGAAAAAGTGGGTGAAACAGAGGGTAAACCGCTCTATCGCTATCAACTAACAGATTTGGGGCGTCAATATGTTTATAGTGGAATTGGCGGTACTAATTTCTGCTTTGGGCGGGTGGTTATAGATTCGATTGACGGGACTAAAGATATTATTAATGGTGTGGGAGGAGGCAAAGAGCGTGATGTCTCTATCACCTACCATATTGAAAATATTCCTGATTGGATAAAAAACTCGGATGCGTATGCGCGTTATCGTTACTCTAAAAAGGTAACAACCGGTGAAAAACTGTCTGGTCGGCACACTTTTAAGGTATTAAGAAACGATAAATTAGAGACAATTACAGGGGTAAATCGTATTTATCAATGGGCAACACGGTCAGATGATAAATAAAAGACTATTTTGGATTAGTTTATTAAGCGTAAGTAGTTTACTCCTAACGGCTTGTGATAACTTCCCGTATAAAGAAAAAATCCAGCGTGGCTATGACTGGAATAATCAAAGCGGCGATAAAGCGATTTACATGATAGTAGATAGTCTTTTATCGCTAATAATAAAATATAAGGAGCAATTATGCGCAGTGTGATTCGACTTGGAGACAGTACTGATCATGGTGGGCAAGTCATTTCTGCATCAAGCACTATGATGGTTAAGGGGAAGGGCGTTGCTCGTGTTGGTGATAAAGTTAGTTGCCCACGTAAAGGGCATGGTGTTACCACTATTATTGAGGGGGATAGTCGAATGAAAGATCAGGGCCAACCGATAGCACTTGATGGTCATCATGCTGGCTGTGGCTGCGCGCTTATCTCTTCATTATCAAACGTGGGTATAAAGTAAGATGGCAATTTATTTTGAGCGACTTCCCGAAAAACAGATCGCACCGCAATTTCCACGTTGGTGGGTTTGGCCATTATTATTCATTTTATTTTTAATTATCGGTGCGTCAATTACGCTCTCTATTAGCCTTGATAACACGATCTCAAATGGCTGGTTTTTAGGTGGTGTATTTTTTATCCCGCTGGTTAGTTGGATTTTTGTCGCTGGCTTTTGGTTTTATTGGCTCACGTATTGTCAAGATTACGCGATTAGTTGGAATAAGCAGTATGATGCAAGGTATGCCGAGTTAACACTGGCGGGGCAACAACCGCTTTATGTGCTTTTTAGTGCGCTTTATACTGAGCAAGGGTATCAAGGAACGGCACAAAAAATAACAAAGGAAGGTGTTTCCATCCAAACTAAAATGCCTTATCAAGGCACTAAAGCGGTGGCTCATAGTAAGTTAGTTTTTGAGGATGATTTGCTACTTACAACACTTGATTTGCGGGCAAAAAATTTATTTGAACGCCTTTATAAGCAAATTAGCCCTATTTTTATTGAGCCTTGGATTCATTATCCTATTCATGTTCGATTTTGCGTAGATACCGAGCTTGACCAAAAACAGCTGCTAGCGTTATGGCAAAACGTGTTTTCATCTTATCGCTTTGTAAGTATTGAGTTTATTGAACCGACACAAAGTAGCTGGCTTATTGATACATGGATTGATAATGATATTGATGGGTTATTGCTTGTTGTCTCAATGCATTTATTCGATTCGCCGCAAGAAAAAGAAGGCGAAGCCTTTAGTGCATTATTATTAGCCGGTGAGAGTATACTTTCTGATAAGAAAGCAAAAGAGGCAATTACAACGCAATCGGTGGAATTAGTCACATTACATCGCCCTGAAATCGGCCACGACCTTGATAAAGTCATTCATCACGGAGTACTTTGGGGCGCAAAAGAGGCAGCGGAATTAACCACAGTTTGGTATAGCCATATTGAGCTTGATAGTGTGCCGATGATTGCAACAAAGCTTGATGAGCAAGGAATTAAACTTAAGCATATGTACCATTTAGATAATACCATCGGTCACACTGGCAATTGTGCTTACTTTACCGCATTAGCGCTCGCTAGCGAACATGCTCGTAGCACTGAAGATAAGCAATTGGTTGTTTGTCAAGGAGACGAGATGAGCGCCTCCGTGGTGATGAGGTCTATACTTTTATAGTTTTCTATTATAAATTTTCTTAAAAAGTATAAGCAATCAATCCAGCAAGTAAATTATCAAAAATAAACCTACAAAATTTTATTTAGTTTTGTAGGTTTATTTTTGATACTAGCTAATATTTTAACTGTAATAAAATTAAATCAGTATATTGTTGCTCGCCTTTTATATCAGTCATTTGTATTTATTTGTGGGTAAAAATCAAAATCGAACCGCTTTTACCTCATTTTTACCCACAACTGTATTTGATGTGAGGTAATTTCAGTTAACCTCAGTTGACAAACTAATATCAATAAAGCTCAGTAGGGCATATTTAACGCATAAAAAAACCTGCTAGCAGCAGGTTTTAAAATTTGGTGCCTGAGGTCGGACTCGAACCGACACGCTTTTAAAGGCGGCGGATTTTGAATCCGCTGCGTCTACCGATTTCGCCACTCAGGCATAGAAGGTAAATAGAGTAAACTTTGGCATTATACTAAGCTGCGCAGTCCTTGCAACTATAATTATTGTTTTTTCCTTTAGTTGCTGAAAAAATCACCTTTAATTGAGTTAATCAGTCAATTATCATGTTTTGCGGCTAAACAAAAAGTAACTAAGAGCCAAGAAGGCAACACTTGTTAGCATTGCGCCTAATACGGGCGGCAAGCCCATAACAACACTGAGTTGTGCAAATAAGCTATCTGCAACAAAGAAGATGAAGCCACCAAAGACACCAGTAATAACACGCACGCCCATCGGAACGCTACGTAGCGGACCAAAAATAAACGATAGGGCAAGTAACATCATTACCGCAACCGACAGTGGTTTTAATAGTTTTTTCCAAAATAGTAACTGGTAATTACTTGAATCAAGTTCTGATGATTTTAAGTACTGAGCATATTTATATAGCCCTGATATTGATAGCGAATCAGGATCTTGAGCAACAATACTGAGTTTATCTGGTGTTATCGTCGTATGCCACTCCATCGACAGCAAATTCGAGCCTTTCACTTCGCTTGGATCGGTAAGATCTGTCTTATCAACTTGAACAAGCTGCCAAGCATTATTTTCAAATTTACCATACGATGCATGGGTAATTGATTCTAATTCACTATTGCTATTTACTAAAAAAATATCAATATCAGCAATCGAATTATCGGATTCAACTTTACCGATATGAACGTAATCATTGCCATCTTTAGCCCAAATACTATTTTTGTTGGAAATTAGCGACCCACCATAGGCTTTTTCTGAGCGCATATTTCTTGCGGTTTGCTCACCTATTGGCGCAACCCATTCACCGATCGCCATCACAATTAAAACTAGTGGTATTGCTGTTTTTAGTACGGCTTTAATAATATGTAAGCGGCTAAAACCAGACGTTTGCATCACAACAAGCTCACTTTTTGATGCAAGCATGCCAAGGCCAATTAATGAACCAAGTAGGGCGGCAATAGGAAAAAATACCTCTAAATCTTTAGGCACCATCAGTAATGCATATAATGCAGCAGATAAAGCGTCATAATCAGCTTTGACACGTCTTAATTGATCAATAAAGCGAATAATGCCCGATAGGCTAACGAGCAAAAATAACGTCATACCTATCATGCTTAAAATTGTTTTACCTATATAACGATCTAAAATAGATAGCATACAAAATGTCCTTATGATGCAAAGCGGCTAGGGATATATCGATAACGAAACTTTCTCATTGGTATGCTATCCCAAATATTAAAAATGACTGCCATCAAAAAATAAATACCATTAACAAAGTTAAACCAAAAAGTCGGGTCGATTCGGCCTTTACTGGCATGTGCTTTAATCGAGCTTTCAAGTAAAAAGTAGACCAAGTAGAGTAAAATTGCGGGTAAGATCCTTGCCAAACGTCCTTGCCTTGGATTTGATGCACTCATTGGAATAACTAAAAATGCCATTAAAGGAACGGAAATGATTAAAGATACTCGCCAATAATATTCAGCTTTAGATTTTGGTGTATTAATTTCCCTAAGTTCAGCAAAAGATAACTGTTCAACTTTATCTTTAGCTTCATCTTCTGATAAAACTTGAGTTTTAGGCTTAATAATTGCTTGATAATTATTAAAATGAGAAATTCTAAAATCTCTTAATTGAGCTGTCCCTTCATAGCGATTAGCATCATCAAGAACAATGATTTGGTTACCTTCAACATCACTGGCTATTTTACCTTTATTCGCCAAAATAACGGATGGGCGAGCAGTATTAACGGGGTCAGTTTGTGCAATAAAAATTTGTTTAATATTGCTATGCTCAACTTGACCAATGTAAATAACCGAATCACCTTTGGGGGTAGTTTGAAATTGCCCCGCAAGTAGGCCTGCAAGGCTAGGATTGAGTTTAGCGTTTTCAACTAATTGCTCTTCTTGCACGCTAGACCATGGCCCAAACCAAACCAAATTAGCGGCACTTAAGCAGCAAGTAATAATAGAAAGAAAAACCACTACTTGATAAATGATCCGTTTTTTAACGCCGCACGCATACATCGCCACCATTTCACTATCTGTATAAAAGCGACCAAAGGCGACTAAAATACCTAAAAATAGGCTTAGGGGTAAAATCAATTGTGCCATACTCGATACCCCTAACAATAAAAGGGGCATAACTAAATTATTGGGCACATCACCACTAACCACACTAGAGAGGATCCTTATCAGCTTTTGTGAGAAAAAGATCATAAATAGGATTAATAAAATGGCTAGTTGTGTTTTGAATGTTTCTTTTATGATGTAACGACGAATAATCACGTATTAAGCCTGCAAACTGTAAAATTCATAAAATAAATTGATTCATTATAACGTGAAATCCTATTTTCCGTTATTAATTTTTTGTTGATATGAATTTGTTACGCGTTAGAATGGTGACATTACATTCTAAATAATAAAAATATTTATTTAAGGGATTTTTCATGAATTTTGAAATTAAAAATAATGCTGTGTTTAAACAAAAAGTTGATTGCTTAATTTTACCTGTTTATCAAGATAAAACGCAATTAGATACGTTACAAGAATTTGAACAGTTAACTCACAATCTCGTTAGTGGTTTAATCAAAAAAGGCGATTTTCATGGAAAATTAGGTGAAACCTTGGTCCTTTATAATCTCCCTAACATTACAGCAAGTAAAGTTTTACTTATCGGTATTGGTGATAAAAAAAGTAATATCGTCGATAGCGCTAATAAAATAAGCCAAAGTGTTGCAAGCCAACTGACAGCATTAAATAGTAAACAAATCGCTGTTGCAATGCCAAATTTAACAAAAACAGAGGTATATAGTTTTGTTAGGCGCTTTATTGAAGGCATTATTTATAATTGTTACCACTTTGATCAATACCAAAGCACTAAAGCTGATAAAATTAAAACAGAAAAAATCGTATTATCGATTACTGATAAAACGCTAGTAGAGCAAGCTAAGTTAGGATTAACCCATGGTAGCGCCATTGCTAAAGGCGTTGCGGCAACAAGAACAATTGCAAATCAGCCCTCTAACGTATGTAATGCGCAATATTTAGCTGATAGCGCGAAACAACTAACCGAGCAGTTTAGCAACTTAAAAGCCTCTTATTATGATGAAAAAGCATTAGCCAAATTAGGTATGAATGCGTATTTGGCCGTTGGGCAAGGTTCACAAAATGAATCAATTATGACCGTAATTGAATATCGTGGCGCTAAAGATAAAAAGGCGCAGCCCATCGTTTTTGTCGGTAAAGGGTTAACGTTCGACTCAGGTGGAATATCGATTAAACCTTCTGCTGGCATGGATGAAATGAAATACGATATGTGCGGCGCTGCAACCGTTTATGGCGTAATGCAAACCATTGCAGAATTAAATTTGCCGGTTAACGTAATTGGCGTTATGGCTGGATGTGAGAATATGCCAGGTACTGGCGCTTATCGCCCTGGGGATATTTTAACAACATTATCGGGCCAAACGGTTGAAGTTATTAATACTGATGCTGAAGGTCGCTTAGTATTGTGTGATGTATTAACTTTTGTTGAACGTTTTAAACCAGCTTGTGTTATTGATATTGCAACCTTAACCGGCGCTTGTATTGTAGCGTTAGGTCATCATTATACTGGCATTATGGGAAATGATAATAAACTTGTTGAACAGTTAGTTACAGCCTCAAATCAATCGAATGATAAAGCTTGGCAGCTACCGCTAGATGATGATTTTCAACAGCAAATCAAATCAACATGCGCCGATATTGTCAATTCAGCAGGGCGAGATGGTGGAACCATTACAGCGGCTTGCTTTTTATCTCGTTTTACTAAAAATTATCATTGGGCTCACCTTGATATTGCAGGCACAGCTTGGGTATCTGGTGCTAAAAAAGGGGCGACCGGCCGCCCAGTTAGCCTATTAGTTGAATATTTATTACGGCAGGCTCGTTAATTTTTTTGTTGTAATAGCAAATTCTAGTATAAAATTTAAAGATATCATTAAGTGGAGTAATAATAGTTGAAGAAAGTTATATTTTACCTGATCGAAGATGAAGCGCAGCTTGCTGATAAACTATTATTACCCCATGAAAAATTGGCTTGTGAAAAAATTATTGCTAGTTGGCAACAAGGATTTCGTATCCTTGTTAACTGTCAAGATCAGCTACAAGCTGAAAAGATAGATGAATACCTATGGCAACAAGATTCAGCAAGTTTTGTACCGCATAATTTAGTTGGTGAAGGCATGCCTAGTGGCTCACCAGTTGAAATAGCTTGGAGTGGTAAAAAAGGGAATAACAACCGCCACTTACTGATAAATTTACAAGAATCATTTCCAGAGTTTGCAACAATGTATCGAGAGATCATTGATTTTGTGCCCTTTGAAAATCGATTAAAAATGCTAGCACGAGAGCGTTATATTGCTTACAAAAATGTCGGCTTCAATTTAAAAACCATCAACGTAAAAGCATAATGATTGGGAAATAATACCTGTTTTATGTCGAATAATTGAGTTTATCTGATTTTTATCGGTTACCAATCGCATTATTCCATTTTTATCTATGCGCAATTTGTTGTAGAATATTGCCCATTTATTTGTATTTATTGTTTGCCCTATGTGGCTGGATCTGAAAAGTATTATGAAAATAACATTAGATAAAACCTATAATCCTCAAGAGATTGAACAACCCATCTATACACATTGGGAAAACAGTGGCTACTTTAAGCCTAATGGCGATAAATCTGCGCCAAGTTACTGCATCGCAATTCCGCCACCAAATGTTACCGGCAGTTTGCATATGGGTCATGCTTTCCAGCAAACTATTATGGATGCACTGATCCGTTATTACCGCATGCAAGGTAATAATACCTTATGGCAATCGGGTACCGATCATGCAGGTATTGCAACCCAAATGGTGGTTGAGCGCAAAATTGCAGCGGAAGAAAATAAAACCCGACACGATTATGGACGTGATGCTTTTATTGACAAAATTTGGCAATGGAAAGCCGAATCCGGTGGCAGCATAACGAAACAAATGCGCCGTTTAGGTGACTCAGTTGATTGGGATCGTGAACGCTTTACCATGGATGACGGTTTATCAAACGCGGTTAAAGAAGTTTTTGTTCGCTTATATAAAGAAGATTTGATCTATCGAGGCAAACGACTCGTTAACTGGGATCCAAAATTACGCACAGCGATCTCAGATCTAGAAGTTGAGAATAAAGATGTTAAAGGATCAATGTGGCATATTCGCTACTCGCTGGTAGATGGCGCAAAAACCGCTGATGGAAAAGACTATTTAGTTGTTGCAACAACTCGGCCTGAAACTTTACTCGGTGATACTGGTATTGCAGTTAATCCTGAAGATCCAAGATACAAAGCCCTTATTGGTAAATATGTTATGGTGCCATTTGTTAATCGACGTATCCCGATTTTAGGTGATGAACACGCCGATATGACCAAAGGTACTGGCTGCGTAAAAATCACACCGGCTCATGATTTTAATGACTATGAAGTAGGTAAACGCCATAATCTACCAATGATTAATATTTTTACCTTTGATGGTGATATTCGCCAGCAAGCTGAAGTATTTAATACCAATGGTGAAGCATCAACAGACTACAGCGCTGACTTACCATCGCAATATCAAGGTTTAGAGCGCTTTGCAGCTCGTAAAGCGATCGTTGCTGCGTGTGAAGCATTCGCTATTTTAGATAAAATTGAACCCCATGATTTAACCATTCCTTATGGCGATCGTGGCGGGGTTGTGATTGAGCCAATGCTTACCGACCAATGGTATGTAAGAACCAAGCCACTTGCAGAAGTTGCGATTGATGCGGTTAAAAGCGGTGAAATCCAGTTTGTACCAAAACAATATGAAAATATGTATTTTTCGTGGATGAATGATATCCAAGATTGGTGTATTTCAAGGCAATTATGGTGGGGACATCGAATTCCGGCTTGGTATGACGAGCAAGGCCATGTTTATGTTGGCCGCACGGAAGATGAAGTTCGACGTGAAAACAACATTGCAAGTGACATCAAATTAACCCAAGATGATGACGTACTTGATACTTGGTTCTCGTCAGGGCTTTGGACATTCTCAACCTTAGGTTGGCCTGAAAATACCGATGACTTAAAAACCTTCCATCCAACCGATGTATTGGTGACCGGTTTTGATATCATCTTCTTCTGGGTTGCCAGAATGATAATGCTAACCATGCACTTTATTAAAGATGAAAATGGCAAGCCACAAGTACCGTTTAAAACGGTCTATGTCACTGGCTTAATTCGTGATGAAGAAGGACAAAAAATGTCTAAATCTAAAGGTAACGTAATTGATCCTTTAGATATGATTGATGGGATCTCATTATCTGATTTATTAGCAAAACGTACTGGTAATATGATGCAGCCTCAGTTAGCTGAAAAAATAGCTAAACGCACTGAAAAACAGTTCCCAAATGGCATTGAACCTCATGGCACCGATGCGCTGCGCTTTACGTTAGCAGCCCTTGCATCGACTGGTCGTGATATTAATTGGGATTTAAAGCGTTTAGAAGGTTACCGTAATTTTTGTAATAAACTTTGGAATGCCAGCCGCTACGTACTAATGAATACCCAGGAGCATGATTGTGGCTTTAATGGCGGTGAGCTAGAATATTCATTAGCCGATAAGTGGATCTTAGCTGAGTTTAATCAAACGATTAAAGCCTATCAAGAAGCGTTTGCAACGTATCGTTTTGATATGGCGTCGGGTATATTATATGAATTTACTTGGAATCAATTTTGTGATTGGTATTTAGAGCTAACCAAATCAGCGATTGCTAATGGTAATGCAAATCAGCAGCGCGCAGCTCGCCATACATTAATCTCAGTACTTGAAGGATTGCTAAGGCTTGCTCATCCAATTATTCCATTTATTACCGAAGCAATTTGGCAAAATGTAAAAGGGTTAATGGGGATCACAGCTGACACGATTATGCTACAAAAAATGCCAACATATGACGCTAAATGGCATGATGAACAAGCTGTTAACGACCTTAATTGGATAAAACAAGTCGTTATCGCAGTACGTAATATTCGTGCTGAAATGAATATAGCACCAAGTAAAGCATTAACATTACTGATTAGAGATGCTAGTGCTATCACGCACCGTCGCATAAGTGACAATGTCACATTTATTGAGTCATTAGCGCGTTTATCTGAAATTATTATGTTAGATGACGGTGAAAAAGGACCAATGTCGGTAACGAAATTAGTTGAAGGTGCTGAATTACTAATTCCGATGGCTGGCTTAATTAATAAAGACGATGAGCTTGCTCGTTTACGTAAAGAAATTGAGCGCATGGATAATGAAATTAATCGTATTACGACTAAATTATCTAATCCTGGTTTTGTTGATAAAGCGCCTGAAGCGGTAGTTGCTAAAGAGCAAGAAAAACGCCAAGGTTACCAAGATGATAAAGTAAAATTATTAGAACAGTACGCTGAAATCGAAAAACTGTAATTTAAGCGAAATGTTACTTTTAAAGCCTGCTAATCAAGCAGGCTTTTTTTATACTAAAAATAAGCGACTAACACATAAAAATAATGAAACATATCACCATAAATAGATAGTAGAGCCAAAATCTTCATCAAATTAATCATTACAAATATTTTGCACGACAAACCAATCATATAAAAATAGAATAGGGGAGGCTCACTCAGCACAGCCAATACGGACAATAACAAACGTATTGAAATCATAAATAAAAATCACCTTATCATTACACTGTCACTTAAATTATTATATTAACCATGATAAATATCGATAAAGTCATCAAGATCATCGATATGTGGTTATTATGAAGGCTAAATAGCAATATAAGTGTAAATATATCGTTACAATAAAACTCATTCACAAGTTATCCACAAGCAAGAAACATTAAGAACTATTTTTTCTTAACATTAAGAAATGTATCATTTTTTAATGCGCATTTTATGCGTTATGAATAATTTATTCCAAGTAAGTAAGGTATTGGCTTATAAATGACTTTGAGCCATTTTCATTTAGCAAATAACCTAAGCAATAAACCTAAATACCCACAAAAACCGTGTGTAAAACGGTTGATAACTAACAAATCCTGATCTGATTCAAGGCGTTATTCGTAAGGACGAAATATAACCATAAGCATTAGAAAATTTAATCGCACACTAAAAGCGACTTAATTAATACGTTCCTTCAGCGAATTTATCCGGTTATTTGACGAGTTCAATGCATTTTAGTATCAGTAAATGGTTTTAAATAAGCGGTATTTTATTTGCGCTATAAGTTTACATCTTCCTTTATAAGATATTTGTAATTTGATAAGCATTAAATTGGAACATCAAATAACGCTAACATAGGCAATTATTTGCAGCGCATTAATTTAATCAAATATATTTCAATCATTTTAATAATATCGAATTTACGATCAAATCATTATTTGATCAGTCATAAAACATTTAATGGCAACATTAAACCTTCAGAGTTTGAAAATAGCTCAAAACTGTATAAATACACAGTTTAACATAATATACATTATTCTAATGAATTGATTTTAAACGATATTTATTTATTTTCATAAGATAAGTTATTTTATACGATAAATTTTGAATATCGATCACACAAGTAAGGCGTTACCGTTTGGCGTAAAAAATTTTGTAAAGATTTTTATATTGTTTGAGTTATTAATTTGGTTAACTTCGTTTGTTGCTTAAAAATCTATCTTGGTTCGCATAATGTATATTATGTTAAACAAGATATTATTTATAATTAATATTAATCAACATCATACCTATCACCACTCTTTATAAGTAAATACACACTAACCAAAAGAATATTTTCATCTTTCAGCCAAGTTAAGGCTATTTTTACAGTGAAAAATTAGTGCCCAAAAAATAAAATAATGTTCTTTTAGATAAAATTATTTAAAATATTTACCAAATAATAATAGGTAATTCTTGAGATTTAGAATAAAACTGGTAATCTTGTCATGCGTTATCATCAAAGTTGATTACTTCACCATGCAAGATATTTATAAACCACTGCGTTCTAAAAGTTATTCAGTGCCATGTGAACTTTGTAGTATCGGTTCAATGTGCATTCCGATGTTGTTAAGTAATACTCTTCATACTGTATTAAACCGAAAGCATGAATTTACTAAGGATCAAGTTGTTATCCATGAAGGAACACCCTTTCAAAAACTCTTTATTATTCACTCTGGTGCATTGAAAACCTATGTCACTGTGAATGGTGTCGAGCAAATAAATGGTTTTTATCTACCTGGCGATATCGTTGGATTAGATAGTATTTCGAATAATAAATACAACAACTCAATAAAAGCATTAACCAATACCCTTACATGTGAATTGGAATATGATGAAGTTAAAAAACTCATTAGTCAGAACGCTCAAGTTCGAGATATGATTTTAGACTTAATGAGTAAAGATATACTTAATTATCAAAAGCTTGTATTATCATATTCACAAAAAAATGCAGAAGAAAAACTGGCTTCGTTTATTTATTCTTTATATTCAAGGTATGCTCAGCGTGGTCACACATCACTTAATATTAAATTATCGATGAGTCGTTCTGATATTGCAAATTATTTGGGAATAACAATCGAAACGGTAAGTCGTATTTTAACTCGCATGCAAGAAACAGAAATATTGAGTGTTAAAGGTAAATATATTTCTATCAAAAATATCTCAGCTCTAGCTCGTTTAGCCGCTGAAAATATTTAATTTAGTAACAAGAAACTAGTGACGTTGTCACTGT
The DNA here is from genome assembly GCA_036251935.1 of Orbaceae bacterium lpD04. Classification (NCBI taxonomy): domain Bacteria; kingdom Pseudomonadati; phylum Pseudomonadota; class Gammaproteobacteria; order Orbales; family Orbaceae; genus Orbus; species Orbus wheelerorum. The sequence goes on from CP133967.1 coordinate 1,647,757, forward strand.
TTATAAGGTTTATTTTTATATGAAAATGAAAAATTTAAAAAAATCGTGTTTAGCTCTATTTATATTATCGTCTGTTGTACCGTTCTCTTATGCAGCTCAAGAGCTTACGCCAGAAAAAGCGGCCTCTTTGCAGTCATTTAAGGAAATATCAATCAGAGGCTCATATTATAATGAATCTGATTATGCAAGAGCGATATCTAAAGCTGCTGATAAACAAGATGCTGCTTACTTTTATATTACCAGCGTAAATTCACACCCAAGCAATGATAGTCTTAGAATTATTTATGCAAGATTATATAAGGCTGATGCGACTGAATTAGTTAAGCCGCAAGATAATTTTAGGCAATTTGCTGGCATTTATGAATATCCAAAAGCAACCGCTATTCATTTTGAACCTTTTGACATTGTTAGATTACGTGGCTATTTTCCAACTCAAGTAGCGCTTAATAATGCGGTTGCAAAAGAGGCTTCATCAAGAGGCGCTTACGCATTTTTCATTGATCGCTTAGTTCAAGTAAATAACAGTGGTAATCAGCAAGTCACGGCGTATATCTTTAAGAAAGATGCTCCTGAGCGCAAACTTCAACCTGACAATGCGATTCCATATGATTCTGAAGCGGGTCAGCAAGCTTTAGCGCAAGGCGGCGAAGCTGCAATGCAAGTTGAACGCCCTGGTTATTACTCCTCATCTTCATTTAATGAGCAATTTTATGCTGATAAGTTTAACAATAAATCAGTAAAAGATGTTGAAACGACTACAGATACTAACTTAGCTGCAGCAGTTAAAAGCGGTGAAACTGCTCAAAACATGACAGCAAATACTGATGCGGAAAGCAAAACAGCAATAGCCGCTACTGCGCCGGCTGTTTCAGCTAAGCCGTCAATTGTGCCGCAGAAATCTTCTCGTTACACTGTAACATTACCAAATGGTACAAAGATAGAAGAACTCAATGATGCAACGGCAGCTAAAATGGTGCCATTTGATAGTATCAAATTTAGAGGCTACTATGTGACTGCGCAGGAGATCTCTTTTAATGCTGGTAAAAAAGCAGCAGAAAAAGGCGCAAAATACTACCATATTTCACGCATAGCACAAGATTCGAAAGGTCCTAACAAAACAATTTATGTTGATTTATATCGTTAAACATTAATTAATATAGTTAGTTAAATGAAAAGAGGGTCAACAGCCCTCTTTTTTATTGCTTAATTTCATCAATGAACTGATTAATTCGCTTTTCAGAAATGGGATACGGCGTTCCTAGCTGCTGAGCAAATAAATTAACCCGTAATTCTTCAATCATCCAACGTAGCTGCTTTAGTTTATGCTCAGCTATTTTATGCAGTTCACGGTTTTGCCATAATTCGATATATTGTTTGGTAACGTGCTCAACAACGATCAAATGTAAGCGATCTTTATTTGGATCGGCATAAAGTTTATCAATGCGTTTGTCGATAGCTTGTAAATACCGATAGACATCTGGTAGCTTTTGATAACTGCTATCAGCAACAAATCCCTTATAAATAAGCCTTGATAAATGCTGCTTTATATCCGCTAAAGATAGTGCCATATTTAGATCCAAGCGCCCTTTTAATTTTTTATTGATGGCATAATTTAATGTTAAGATCCGCTCAACTTGGCCTGCGATACTGACAATAACCTCGTTAATATCCCCTTTTATCTTATCTAATAATGGCGAAAAGTCGGCTTGTGAAAAGATAATGCCATGATCTTTTTCAATTAAATAGTTAATACCACAGTAAATACAATCATCAATTAAGTCGGTGATTTTACCAAAAGGGTTGAAATATAAGCCTAATTTAGCTTTGTTCGGTAGTTTGTCATGTAAATATTTAATCGGTGATGGAATATTAAGATAAATTAAACGCTTTATTCCTTGTTGCATTAATCTTGCTTGTTCATCTTCACGTTCAACAAGCTTAATTGCGACACTCTTACCTTCGTCAACTAAAGTTGGATAAGCTTTTACCATATAGTTTTGTTGTTTTTTTTCATAAACTTTAGGGAGATCGCCAAAATCCCAATTAATAAGGTTACTTTTCTCTATTTCATTATTTCTAGTCTGGGTAATTTTAGTTAATACTTGCTGAACTTCTACTTTTAATTGATCTTTAAGCGCATTAAGATCTTTACCAATCAAAATAGACTTATTATTCTCATCTAAGATATTAAAACTCATTTTTAGGTGATCAGGAACTTGATCGAGTTGCCAATCGTCTCGATTAATATTCACCCCAGTCATTTTTTTAAATTCATACTCAAGTGAGGTAAAGAGATCTTTTTTATAAAGTTCGGTGCGCTCTAAAAATGCTGTCGCATAATTAGGCGCAGGCACTAAATGACGCCGTAATGATTTAGGTAATGACTTTATTAATGCAATAACGAGTTCTTGTCGAAAGCCATTAACCTGCCACTGAAAAACACATTCATTATTAATCTGATTGAGAATTGAAAGCGGAATATTTACCGTAACACCATCACAAACGCCACCAATATCAAATTGATAAGTTAATTTTAACTTTATCTGCTCATTATAAAGCCAATAATCTGGATAATCATTTTTAGTTACTTTATCTGCATTAGGGTTTATCAGCATTGCTTTGGTTAGTAATAAACAATTGCTGTCCGTTAATTGTTGCTGTTTAAACCATGTTGCAAACTCGGTAGCACTGGTTACTGTTAGCGGTATTTTACTGTCATAAAATTCATATAATAATGCATCATCGACTAAAATATCTTGGCGCCTTGATTTATGTTCAAGTTCTAAAACTTCATCAACTAATTTATGATTTTTTAATAAGAAATCATATTTAGCATCAAAATCGCCCTCAATTAAAGCATGTTTAATGAACAGTTCTCGACTCAGTTTAGGATCAATATGGTTATAATTGACAACTCGGCAGTTCACAATTGGTAAACCAAACAACGTCACTTTTTCATTAGCTATTGTCGTGCCCTGCTTTTTAGACCAACGCGGCTCACTGTAATGTTTGTTCGATAAATGCGTTGCTAATGGCTCAATCCATTCTGGTTCAATTTTAGCAACATTACGGCCCCAAAGTTTTGCCGTTTCAACAAGTTCACTTGCAACGCACCATTTAGGTAATGTTTTAAATACTCCTGAACCTGGAAAGATAGCAAATTTAATATTTCTAGCACCAATATATTCAAATTTTTCAATTTCTTTCATACCTATATGAGACAACATACCACTTAAAATAGCGGTATGTATCGACTGATAATTGGCATCTTGACTGTTGACTGGAATATTGAGTTGTTTAATTGTTTGCCTAATTTGCGTATAAATATCTTGCCATTCTTTAATACGTAAATAATTAAGAAACTCTTTTTTACATAATTGCCTAAATTGGTTATTCGTTAATAAGTCTTGCTGCTCATGAATATATTTCCACAAATTAACATAGCTAATAAAGTCTGAATTTTTATCAAGAAATCGTCGATGCTTTTCATCAGATGCTTGCTGTTTATCTAGTGGCCGTTCTCTTGGCTCTTGAATTGAAAGCGCCGCGGAGATAATCATAATTTCTTTAACACTCGCCGTTTTTCTTGCCTCAACGACCATTCGAGCAAGCCGAGGGTCAATTGGAAGCTGCGATAAGATTTGGCCTGTTCGAGTTAAGTGATAGCGACCTTTTTTATGATATATAGCGCCCAGCTCTTCAAGTAAACGGATCCCATCTTTAATATGTTTTTGCTCTGGTGGCTCTAAAAAAGGGAAAGCGGCAATATTACCTAAATCTAACGCGGTCATTTGTAAAATAACTGAAGCTAAATTAGTTCTTAAAATTTCAGGCTCGGTAAATTCAGGTCGACTGATAAAATCTTGCTCATCATATAGGCGAATACAGATCCCATTTGATGTTCGCCCGCAGCGCCCTTTACGTTGATTTGCCGATGCTTGAGATATCGCTTCAATGGGTAAGCGCTGCACCTTCGTTCGATAGCTATAGCGACTAATTCGTGCCATGCCAGGATCAATAACATACTTAATTCCAGGAACGGTTAATGACGTTTCAGCAACATTGGTTGCTAAAATAATTCTTCGGCCACTATGAGATTGGAAAATACGGTTTTGTTCTGTAGCAGATAATCTTGCATATAAAGGAACTACTTCAGTGTGGTGTAAATCGAGCTTATTAAGTGTATCTGCAAGATCTCGAATTTCTCGTTCACCAGTTAAGAAAATAAGAATATCGCCACGATTATCTTCAAATGAAAGCTCATCAATTGCATTGATAATGCCTTGAAAATCATCATCCTCATTATTTTCATCGTCATGACTAGGGCGATAGCGCACATCGACAGGAAATGTCCGCCCTGACACTTCAATAATCGGCGCATTGTTAAAATGATGAGAAAACCTTTCAACATCGATGGTTGCAGAGGTGATAATAACCTTTAAATCAGGCCGTTTAGGTAACAGTTGCCTTAAATAACCCAAAATAAAATCAATATTTAAACTTCGCTCATGGGCTTCATCGATAATAATCGTATCATATTGGCTTAACAGCCGATCTTGTTGTATTTCAGCTAATAAAATACCATCAGTCATTAATTTTACGAGCGTATTATCTTGTACCTGATCATTAAATCGAACCTTGTAACCGACAAGGCCACCAAGTTCGCAGTTAAGTTCTTGTGCAATGCGGCTTGCAACCGAGCGGGCAGCAAGGCGTCTTGGCTGAGTATGACCGATATAGCCTTTTACACCAAGGCCTAATTCTAGGCAAATTTTGGGGATCTGCGTTGTTTTACCTGATCCCGTTTCACCCGCAATAATCACGACTTGATTTGCTTTTATCACATCATAGATCTGCTGCCTTTTGGTAATAACCGGTAATGAATCAGGGTAATCAATCTCTTTTGGTAATTGCTGCAGGCGTAATTGATAATGATTTTGCGCGGTTTCAATCTTACTTTGCACTAAAGCAAGGCTTTGCGATGTAAGATTTTGCTGCTTAATCATTTGTTGTAACTCTTTTTGCAGCTTATATTTATCATGCAAGCAAACTGTATTTAGCTGATCAAAAAGTCTCTGTATGGGTTTATTATATGGCATAAATTCTTAGTAACTTATCGAGTTAATTGTTACTATTATAGCAAATTTTACGGCTTAATTAGGAAAGAAATTATCATGAAATGTATTTGTTACGTTCTAACGCTATTAATTAGCGTTATCACATTATCGGCATGTGATAATAAACAATCAGTTACTGAGCAAGATTTGCGGCACCATCGCTTTGTGGCGATAAAATTAAATAATGAGACAATTAATAGCAATAGCCAAAACTTTATTGAATTTGGTGAAAACTTCACCATTAACGGCAAGATGTGTAACGCCTTTTCAGGGCAAGCGGCGCTTACTAACGATACGATCAATGTTGCTCATTTAATCTCGACTGAAATGTTATGCAGTGATGAACAACAAAATCAACTCGATTTTGTCATCAACCAGCTATTACAACATGGTGCGACCGTTATTTTAAATAAAACCGCTGACAAGCAGAGCTTAACGCTTAAAAATAACGAGAATGAAATAGTTTTTAAACTTCATGATCTTATGTAAAATTTAGCCTAGATAACATGATGATATTAATCGTATTTTTAATATAACAACTAGCCTTAAATTAAGTACCAATAAAGGGGATTAATCTTAATATTTTGCTTTTATTGACACAAAAATCTTTATTAAAAAAAATGTTAATATATAATGTAGCTAATTATTTAAAACTTTTACGGGCTAATTTTAGTGGGAACAACGTCAATGAAAAACATAGGTTATTTTATCGATATTGTATTTACTCTTGAGACTAGCCAAGTCGTATCCAAATTATAACTACACCAATGCTTGTCATTGGTTTTTTTATGCTTATTTCTTATAAATTTAACTTTCAATATTAACTTAACAGCAGATATATATCATTATGAAAAAGACTAAAATTGTATGTACAATCGGACCTAAATCAGAGTCCAAAGAAATGTTAACTAAATTATTAAATGCTGGCATGAATGTTATGCGTTTAAACTTCTCTCATGGCGATTATGAAGAACATGGCGGACGTATTAAAAACCTTCGTGAAGTGATGCAAGAAACAGGCCTAAAAGCAGCCGTTATGCTTGATACTAAAGGACCTGAAATTCGCACCATTAAACTTGAAGGCGGCCATGATGTTTCTCTTGTTGCAGGTCAACAATTTACCTTCACAACTGACAAATCAGTTGTCGGTAATAATGAGCGCGTTGCGGTAACTTATACTGGATTTGCAAGCGATCTTAAAGCAGGTGATCGAGTTTTAGTTGATGACGGCTTAATTGCGATGGACGTGAAAGAAGTTAAAGGTAACGACGTTATTTGTACCGTATTAAATAACGGCGACTTAGGCGAAAACAAAGGTGTTAACTTACCTGGCGTATCAATCCAATTACCCGCTCTTGCTGAAAAAGATAAACAAGACCTTATCTTTGGTTGTGAGCAAGGTGTTGACTTTATTGCTGCATCGTTTATTCGTAAGCGCTCTGATGTTGAAGATATCCGCGCTCACTTAAAAACTCATGGTGGGGAAAATATCAAAATTATTTCTAAAATTGAAAACCAAGAAGGTTTAGATAATTTTGATGAAATTTTAGAAGCATCAGATGGTATCATGGTTGCTCGTGGTGATTTAGGCGTTGAAATTCCTGTTGAAGAAGTTATCTTCGCTCAAAAAATGATGATTAAAAAATGTGTTAAAGCATCTAAACCAGTTATTACGGCAACACAAATGCTTGACTCAATGATCAAAAACCCACGCCCTACTCGCGCTGAAGCTGGTGACGTTGCCAATGCAATTTTAGATGGCACTGATGCAGTTATGCTTTCAGGTGAAAGTGCTAAAGGTAAATATCCATTAGAAACCGTTAATGTGATGGCGACAATCTGTAAACGCACCGATAAAATCATTCCTGCGTCTTTAGATTTACTACCATTAGAAAAATTACGAATTACAGCAGCTGTCTGCTGTGGTGCAGTTGAAATTGCCGAAAGATTAAATGCGCCATTAATCATTGTTGCAACTCGTAGTGGTAAATCAGCACGAGAAGTGAGACATTACTTCCCGACTGCAAATATTTTAGCGCTATCTTCAAACCAAAAAACCATCAACCAGTTAATTTTAACTAAAGGTGTTGAGCCAGTGTTAATTGACTCAATTAATTCAACTGATGATTTTTACCGTTTAGGTAAAGAAATGGCCGTTAAACTTGGTTACGCTAAATCTGGTGACATCGTTGTTATGGTATCTGGAGCATTAGTTCCAAGTGGCACAACTAATACGACATCAGTACATCGTATTTAATTTACGACATAATGAAAAAAGCTGGCTTTTGCCAGCTTTTTTTATATGATTATAAGACGATAACATAACTAAAATATCCACATCTAATTAAATTAAGTATATAATTGATAATAGTATTTTTAGAGCAGGTCAAATAAAACATCGTATGAATAATGACAACTTATATTTTCAAAAAGAGCTTAGTTGGCTTGCATTTAATGAAAGAGTACTGCAAGAAGCTGCTGATAAAAGTAATCCCCTCATTGAACGTGTGCGTTTTTTAGGTATTTACTCCAATAATCTTGATGAGTTTTATAAGGTTCAATTTGCTAACTTAAAAAAAGATGTCCTTATTGAGCAAGAGCAAGGTAATGCGTCTAATGCAAAACATATTTTACGTCAAGTTCATCTAAAAGTTGTTCAGACAGAGTTAAAATTTGACATGCTTTACAATGAGTTATTATTAGAAATGGCTCGTAATCAAATATTCTTAATTAATGAAAGGCAGCTAACATCAATCCAAGAAGATTGGATCAAAAGATTTTATAAACAAAATCTAAAACGCTATATCACCCCTATTTTACTTGATAGCCATACTGATTTGATCCAAATTCTAAAAGATGATCATTCCTATTTAGCCGTTGAAATCATCAATAATACTGAAATTCAATATGCACTTTTAGAGTTACCGACAGAAAAAGTCTCACGCTTTGTTTTGTTACCCTCAGATACCGTATCAAAAAATAAATCAATTATTTTCCTTGATAATATTTTGCGTTATTGCTTATCGGATATATTTAAAATATTTTTTGATGCAACAGAGTTCAATGCGTATTCAATTAAAATTAATCGAGACGCTGAATACGAACTAAATAGTGAATTAGACAGTTTACTTGAACTTATGTCACAAGGGTTAAAACAGCGCCTTACTGCGCAGCCCGTTCGATTTATGTATCAAAAAAACATGCCCAAAGCGCTAATTGATCTTTTGCTTGCAAAGCTAAAACTGACCGAAAATGATGCCATGCCAGGTGGACGTTACCCTAACTTCAAAGATTTGATTGAGTTTCCAAATATCGGTTTTAAAAACCTATTAAATAAAGTATTACCAAACTTAACTTATAATCGATTCAAACAGTTTAGAAACGCATTTGATGCAATAAAAGATCGGGATATTTTACTTTATTATCCTTACTACTCGTTTAGTCATGTACTTGAAATAATGCGTCAAGCATCTTTTGATCCAAGTGTGACGCATATTCGAATTAATATTTATCGTGTAGCTAAAGACTCACGTTTTGTTCAAGCGGCGATTAATGCCGCTAATAACGGTAAAAAAGTGACGGTAGTGGTTGAGTTACAAGCGCGCTTTGATGAAGAGATCAATATTCGTTGGGCTAAAAAACTAATTAGTTCAGGCGTTAAAGTTATCTATTCACTGCCAAAATTAAAAATTCATGCCAAACTGTTCCTTATTGAGCGAAAAGAACAAGATCGTATCGTTCGTTATGCTCATATAGGTTCTGGTAATTTTAATGAAAAAACAGCTAAAATTTATACTGACTTTTCGTTATTAACCGCAGATCCGCTAATTACTGATGAAGTAAAAAAAGTATTTAACTTTATTGAAAATCCATTTAAACCCGTGTCATTTAACTGTTTACTGGTTTCTCCGCAAAATACTCGTACAAGATTAATCGAATTAATACAGCGGGAAATAGATCATGCAAAAGCAGGTCAAGCCTCTGGCATTTACTTAAAACTTAACGCAATAACCGATAAAGAATTAATTAGTAAGCTCTATGAAGCATCATCTGCAGGCGTTAAAATTAGGATGATTGTTAGAGGTATGTGTGGATTGATTCCACAAGTGGCTAATTTAAGTGAAAATATTACAGTTACCAGTATTGTTGACCGCTTTTTAGAACATGCTCGAGTCTATATTTTTGAAAATAATGGCGCAAAAGATACCTATATTTCATCTGCAGATTGGATGCCTCGAAATATTGATTACCGCGTTGAAGTCGGCGTTAAAATTTTAGACCCAAGGTTACAAAAGATCATTCAAGATATTTTCATGATCCAAGTTAATGATAACGTAAAAGCAAGAATAATCGATAAAGATCTGCAAAACAACTATATTCAGCGGGGTAATAAGAAAAAAGTTAGAGCCCAAAGTGCAATATACGAATATCTAAATCAATTAGAAAATCAATAAACGATAAAGGATCACAAATCAGTGCACTCTAAAAATAATAATTTTAATGAATATGCCGTTATTGATTTAGGCTCAAATAGCTTTTATATGCTGGTGGTTAAAAAGATCAATGATTCCTTAAAAGTAATTTATAAAAATAAAAAAAACATCCATCTAGCAACTGGCTTAGATAATGAATATCAACTTAGCAAAAGTAGCATTAAACGAGGAATTAGCTGCCTAGAGCTATTTGCAGAGCGTTTGAAAGATTTTCCTGTTAGTCATGTTAAAGTCGTTGGTACTTATACGCTGCGAGTTGCAAAAAACAGACATGAATTTTTAAGGGCAGCAGCAAAAGTATTCCCCTATCCCATTGAAGTTGTTTCTGGTCAAGAAGAAGCCCGTCTTATCTACATCGGTGCCATAAATAATGAATTCGTCGCTAAATCTGATGTTAAATTTATCATCGATGTTGGCGGTGGGTCGACCGAAATTGCAATTGGCATAAATTCAACGCCAATATTAGTTGAAAGCAGGCCTATGGGCTGTGTTACTTATGCAAAGCAGTTTTTCCCTTTGCAAGCAATCGATCGCCAATCATTTGAGCGAGCGAGGTTTGCAGCCGAGCAGCAAGTTGAAAAAATAATTAAATTAGTCAAAAGTAAAAATATTTCTGTGGCATTTGGATCTTCAGGCACGATCAAAAGTATCTACAACATCTTACTTGATATTGGGGTAACCGATGGCATTATTACGCCAAAACGTTTGGATGATCTTGTTTCATACGTCCTTGAGTTTAAGCATTTTAAAGATATTGATTACCCATCATTAACCAAAGAACGTAAACATGTTTTTGTTAGTGGACTTGCCATTTTTTATGGTGTTTTTAAAGCCTTTGGTATCCAAGAACTTCATTATACGCAAAGCGCTTTACGTGAAGGGTTATTATATGAAATGGTTGGCGATCATAAAATCCACCAAGATATTTGTCAGCAAACAATCAAAAATCTCATTAAACAATATAATGTTGATGAGGCCCATGCAAATCAAGTTGCGATAACCGCCCAGCATTTTTTTAAGCAATGGCAACATTTTTCACCAGTTATCATTGATAAAATTTTAGAATCGATCTTATATTGGTCGGCCTTACTGCATGAAATTGGCTTGAGTATTAATTTTTCAGGGATCCAAAAACACTCTGCTTATATTATTCGCAATAGCAATATGCCAGGTTTTAATGAGGAACAACAATTTTTATTATCAATACTGGTTAAATATCACCGCAAAGGCTTTAAATTAGATACCTTGCCTTATTTTAGTTTATTTGAAAACAAACAAATTTATCCGTTATTACAAATTCTACGATTGGCTGTTTTAGTCAATAACCAACGCTCAAATACCTTAGATCCAAATGCATTTAAGCTCACGGTTTTAGATGATGATCCATACAAAATAGCACTAACAATTGATAAAGCATTTGCTAAATCCAATCGATTGATTCGTTTAGATTTAGAACAAGAACAGCAATATTGGCAACAAAATAAACCTTGGCAGTTAGAGCTCAAGATAGGCTGACATGATTATGGCAAAAAAGATTTTTTTATCTAACAATATTCGAAGTATTAAGGCTCAAACCAGAAATATTCCGCTTGAACAGCTCTATTTGATTCAAACCAAATTGAAACAAATCATCAATGAGCGCCAGCAAGAAGATGATGAAGCTAAACAAAATCTAATTGAACATAACAAAAAAATCGATGCCTACTTACAGCAAATTAAAAATGATGGTGTTGCTGTCACTGAATTATTAAAAAAAGCCAATCTACCGGCATTTAAAAAACGTCGAAAAATGCGCCCTCCTCGGCCCCCTAAATATAAATATATTGATAATGAAGGTAATTTACGTACTTGGACTGGCCAAGGTCGAATGCCAAAACCAATACAGCTTGCCTTAAATTCGCAAACTAAATCATTAAGCGATTTTTTGATTTAATATTTTACTGTCGCAATTAACCTAACTTAATCAAATGTTATCATCATTTGTCACGTTAAATACGCGTATTTAACTATCTTGCCCGATGAATAACTTTAAAAACTATAGCTTATTTTTAGACGTAACCACTTATTATTAATAATGTGACCAAGTTCTAATAATCACATAAAAGTATATTAACTATTTCACTATCACCCCGTAGAATTAAGCCCAATATATAGTAAGCGCCCTATTTTATACCTAATTTATCTTATATTAACACTTGTCTTAACTTCATAATCGCTGTTATTTTAAGGAAATATTCAATGCGCACTTCAACTAAAAAAAACTTTTTAAAACAAATAATTCCATTCGTTTTTACAGTTAGTATCCCTCTTAGCGAGGCGGCTCAAAGTCATTGGATTGGTTCATGGGGAGCAAGTCCGGTTTTCCCTGTTGGCCAAGATATGAATCAAAATACCATTAGGCAATTTGTAACACTTAGCCAAGGCGGCGAAAAAATTCAGTTACGTTTCTCAAATGAAACCGGCACCCAGCCTTTAATGATAGGTGCTGTAACGATAGCTCGGCCAGGAGCAAAGCCCGGCAGCATTGATAGTAAGAGCTTAAAACAAGTATTATTTGGCGGTCAAAAAAATATCATCATACCGCCCGGCGCGCCGGCACTTTCAGATCCTATTGATTTCAACGTTAATGCATTAGATGATGTGGCAATTAGTCTTTATTTACCACAAAGAACCGGATTAAGTATTGTTCATCCCAATGGTGAGCAAACGGCTTGGATTGACTCAAATGGCAACACCACGGCTAATGAAGAATTATCGCAAACAGCCACAACTTCAACGATGAGGTTTTACCTTTCTCGAGTTGAAGTTGCAACCGATCAACAAAATGGGGGAACAATTGTTACGTTAGGTGATTCGATCACGGATGGGTATTCCTCTGGGGTTGATATGAATCAACGCTGGCCTGATGTATTAGCAAAAAGGCTTAAGCAGGCTAATATTAATAATATTGGCATTGTCAATGCGGGGATTAGCGGCAATCGGATCTTAAATGATCTACCCTCTGGGCAAAATGGGCCAAGTTCGCTTTCCCGCTTAGATAGAGATGTACTATCAGTACCAAATGTTCGCTGGCTAGTTATTATGCAAGGCATTAATGATATCGGGCATTCTAATTTTGATGGATTAACAAAACAAGAAGTCAGCGCAGACGAAATTATCAATGGCTGGAAACAGTTAATATCTCGAGCTAAAAATCAGGGAATAAAAACCTATTGTGCAACATTAACGCCATTTAAAGGGGAATTTTTAAATTTTTATAGTGAAAAAGGTGAAGAAAAACGGCAAGCGATTAATACATGGATAAGAACGAGCAATACCTGCGATGCGGTCATTGATTTTGATGCTGTCATTCGTGATGATAAAAAGCCCCAATATATTAAAGCTGAATTTGATGTTGGAGATGGGCTACATCCCAATGCGAACGGATTAAAAGCAATGGCTGAATCGATAGATATTAATCTTTTTAACTAATGCGATTTTTAGGCGATATTTGAATATGATTTGTTAGCTTTCGTGCAGTAAACTTACCATTTCAAGCCAAATTAGTATTGGCTTTAAGTATCAAATAAGCTAAGTCAAGGCTCATATTATAAAGTTAATTAGGCGCTGTAAATGCGCCTGATTAATTATATTAAAAACCATTTAAAATTTTGACTGGATCGACTTTACAGGCGCGGCGAGCAGGATAGTAACTCGCAACTAAAGTTAATATCATTGCGGTACAAAATACAATAATAATGTCCGTTAAATGTATTTCAGAAGGTAAAAAATCGATAAAGTAAATATGGCTATTTAATAATTGATGACCCATTAAAGATTCAATAACCTTAATGATATTAGACAGTTGTGAGGAAATAACAATCCCCAGTAACACACCAATCATGCTGCCAACAAATCCCGATATCACACCATAAAAAATAAAGGTTTTACTAATAAGTTGATTTGTTGCCCCTAATGTTTTGAGAATGGCAATATCACGCTGTTTATCTTTAACGGCAATAACTAGCGTTGAGACAATGCTAAAGCATGCAACGCCAATCACAACTATCATTGCAAGATACATAATCTGCCTTATCATTTGGATATCATGATACATATAGCCATAATTTTGTTCCCAGCTAGTGACATAAAGTGGCGTGGTTATATCTATCGCAATATTATGAATAATGTAATTGGCCTTATAGATATTATCAACATTAACTTTAATTCCAGTTACGTTGTCACCGATATTTAAATATTGCTGCGCATCCGTTAGTGGAATAAAGGCAACACCATTACCTAACGTGCCGCTGAAATCCATAATTCCGGCAATTAATAAACGAATTCTTTTAGGCTGCTTTAATTGCCCTGACACATCATCATTAACTGGAATCAGTAGGGTTACCCAATCCCCTTCTTTAGCACCTAATGAGTTTGCAAGGCCAATACCAATAATAATTTGTTTATTATTGTCCTTAAATGATTGCCATTTATTATTTAAAATATATTTAGGTAAAATGCTCATTTTCGTCTCTTGCAAAAGGCTAATACCTTGTACTTGAACGGCTTTAATTTTACTCGCATTTTCAATTAAACCCGTAAAACTAACAAACGGTGCCGATGAGACGATATGCGGATCACGCTGAATTTGATTTTGTAATGCACGCCAGTTTGATAATGTTCCACTTGGTGAGTAAAGCTCGCCATGAGGAATAACCGATAATACTCGGTTTTTTAATTCTTTCTCAAAACCATTCATCGCACTTAAACCAATAATGAGTGCGGCAATGCCGATAGCAATACTTAACGTTGATAAAATAGAAATCAAAGACAACATGCCACTTTGCCTTCGTCCTTGTCTAAATTTTCGTGCTAGAAAAAGTGATAACATAGCGTTTTAATCACCTGTAAGTAAAGTTAATGCCCCTTGGGACATTGAGTATTGCTGATCCATTTTTTTTGCTAACGCTAGATCATGTGTAACAACTAAAAATGCGGTGCCGTGCTGTTGATTTAAATCAATCAATAACTCAAATATTGTCTCAGCAGTAGATTGGTCTAAATTCCCCGTTGGCTCATCTGCCATCACAATTGAAGGACGATTAATTAATGCTCGGCCTATTGCAATGCGCTGGCGTTCACCGCCTGACAACTCAGAGGGGCGGTGTTTAGCTCGATGTGATAAGTTTACCGATTTAAGCATCTCAAATGCCCTTTGCTCGGCTTCTTTGCTTTTTACTCCAGCTATCAATAGTGGCATCGCAATATTTTCAAGTGCCGAGAAATCAGCTAATAAATGATGAAATTGATAAACAAAGCCAATCTCTTTATTACGTAGTGCGGCTTTTTGCACTTCAGATAAACGATTTAATGCTTGTGATTTAAATATAACTTCACCTGATGTCGGTTTATCAAGTCCACCAAGTATATGTAAGAGTGTGCTTTTTCCTGATCCAGAGCTACCAATAATTGATGTCATCGACTTTGGATTAATTGAAAAGCTGACATCTTTTAACACTTCAATTATCGCTTTACCATCTTGATAGCTTTTTGATAAATTTGTTGTTGAAATAAGCGCTTTAGTGTCAATTTCAGTATAATTATTCATAACGTAATGCCTGTGCAGGTTGAGTATTTGCTGCTCGATAAGCAGGGTAAAGCGTTGATATAATCGATAACATTAGTAAGGCAATAAATACCGTTATAACTTGGCTTGTATCAACAACTGATGGTAAACGAATACCCGAAAAAGTTAAGCCTAGTGTCGACATAATCTCACTCAAATTATAACTAATTAATAATCCGATGAGGCAGCCAAGTAACGTACCGATAATACCTGAGCTGGCACCTTGTATAATAAAAATCATCATAACGCCCTTACGAGTCAAGCCTTGAGTTTTTAAAATTGCGATTTCATTTTGTTTTTCCATAACTAGCAAACTTAATGACGTGATGATATTAAATGCAGCAACAATAACAATTAAGCTAATTAAGAGTCCCATCACATTTTTTTCCATTTTAATGGCCTGAAATAGCTCACCACGTTTTTC
The DNA here is from genome assembly GCA_036251935.1 of Orbaceae bacterium lpD04. Taxonomy (NCBI): domain Bacteria; kingdom Pseudomonadati; phylum Pseudomonadota; class Gammaproteobacteria; order Orbales; family Orbaceae; genus Orbus; species Orbus wheelerorum. The sequence goes on from CP133967.1 coordinate 1,663,396, forward strand.
ACGCCAATCATCAAAATGAAGCCCATCAGGCAGTTTCGTTTTCACGATTGAATCAATGTTTAATGGATTATTAAGGTATAAACGCCAACTCGTTATGGTGTTTTGTGGGTAGCGCATTAATTTGGCCGCATCATCAATATTGAGATAAATAATCGATTGTTCTATATCTCGATTAGTCGAGAACAGCCCTGAAATAGTAAAAATACGCTGACTTGGGATTTTACCAACTGGTGTAATTTGACTAACCTCTGGCACCATTAAGCGAATCGTATCGCCAATATCAACGTTTAATAAATCAGCTAAATTACGACCGAGGATAATATTATATTTACCTGATTGTAACGAGCTATAATCGCCGCCATAAACACGACTTGAGATCGGATCGCACTCGTTAGGATCAATGCCAATCATCGTACTAATTGTTATATTTTTAGCACTTTGTAAAATCACATCTGCCGTGACTAACGGCACGACGTTATCAACTTGCGCAATCGTTGGTATTACCGTTAGCGGGTATTGTGAGGTTAATAATCGATTATTATCCGAAGTTATTTGTGCTTGAGGAAGGTATTGTAAGATGTTTTTTTGCATCTCATTTTCAAAACCATTCATAACCGACATGATAACAATTAGCCCAATAGAACCCAGCATAATCCCAATCATAGATAGCCATGATACAAAGCGACCAAAACTATCTGATTTTCGGCTATAGGCATAACGAAAACCAATAAAAATAGGCAAAGGATGAAACATGTTTAATTCTCTTTAAAAACCAATTGATTTAACCGCTTGATTTTTAACTATATAGTTTTAAATTATGATGATAATAATGATAGCCCATTATCATATCAAGAATACTGCAATCATGATATCTTGATTTATTAATTGTGCAAATTAAGCTATAATCAAGGACTGAATTTATCATGGTGCGACTAAGATTTATACATGCCTAATATTACACTACCGAGCGCGCAGGGAGAAATCCAAGAGTTTGGTCAATTAATCGGCTCATCAATTTCGCTATTTTGCGCAAAAATATTATCACTTCATCAAGGCCCTGTTGTTATTATCACTGATGACATGCAGCAAACAAGCCGTTTATATGAAGAACTAAAGCAATATTCGTCGATGCCCTCTATTTTGTTTCCGGATTGGGAAACATTACCTTATGATAGTTTTTCACCTCATCAAGATATTATTTCGCAGCGATTATCGTGCCTTTATAAGCTCCCAACCTTTAAAAAAGGCGCTTTGATTCTTCCTGTAAATACCTTAATGCAAAAAGTTTGCCCTAGTTCATATTTAAGTGGTCATGTTTTTATCATGCATAAAGGGCAACAAATATCGCGTGAAGGATTAAGATCACAGCTTGAAAATGCCGGTTATCGTAATGTTAGTCAAGTCATGGAGCACGGGGAATATGCAACTCGTGGGGCACTATTTGATATTTATCCAATGGGCAGTAATGCGCCCTACCGGCTCGATTTTTTTGATGATGAAATAGATAGTATTCGGCTTTTTGATGTTGAAACGCAGCGAACCTTAGATGAAATTGATAATGTGCAATTATTACCTGCTCATGAATTTCCATTTGATAAAGCGGCAATAGAGCTATTTCGTAGTCAATGGCGAGAAAATTTTGCAGTTAGGCTTGAGGCTGAAAGTATTTATCAGCAAGTGAGTAAAAATATTTTACCAACCGGCATTGAATACTGGCAACGGCTCTTTTTTAATGAGCCACTGATAGCGCTTTTTGGATATTTACCGAATAATACCTTATTTATTAATACTCAACATATCCATCAATCTGCCGAAAAATATTGGCAAGATATACAAAATCGCTATAACAGCCGCAATGTTGACCCGATGCGGCCATTGCTTAAACCAGAGGAAATTTGGCTAAAAGTTGATGAAGTCTTTGCTCAATTCAAAAACTATCCTCGAATCGTTATTAGCAGTAACAAAATAGATAATAAAAAAGCGCAAAACTTAGGTTATGAGCCGTTACCTGAGCTTGCGATCCAAATACAACAAAAAGATCCTTATCATCATTTTCAACAATTTTTAGAAAATTATCATCATAAAATTATTTTTTCGGTTGAATCACAAGGTCGCCGTGAAGCGCTACAAGAAATCCTGGGTAGAATAAAAATTCATCCTAAATATATCGAAACAGTTAGCGAACTTGATGCAACAGTTGCGCAGTTTTATTTAATGGTTGGCGCAAGTGAGCAAGGATTTATTGATGTTGATAATCACTTTGCTTTAATTACTGAAAATGAATTACTCGGCCGCCGTATTATCAGGCGTAAAAAAGAAGCCAAACAAGCGATTAATACCGATAATTTAATTCGAAGTTTAGCCGAGTTAACGCCGGGTAAACCAGTTGTGCATCTAGCGCATGGCGTAGGACGCTACGCTGGACTTACAACGCTTGAAACGGGCGGCATAACAGCTGAATACTTAATTATTATTTATGCAAATGACGCAAAATTGTATGTCCCTATTTCATCATTGAATTTAATTAGTCGATATTCTGGCGGTGATGAGGAAACGGCGCCACTAAATAAACTAGGTACTGATACTTGGAGTAAAGCGCGAGAAAAAGCTGCTGAAAAAATTAGAGACGTTGCCGCTGAACTGCTTGATATCTATGCTCAACGTGAAACCAAGCCCGGCTTTGAATTTAAGCAAGATAGAGAGCAGTACGAGTTATTTTGTCAAGGTTTTGCATATCAAGAAACCGATGACCAATTAAATGCAATTGGCGCTGTAATTGGTGATATGTGTGCGCCGATCGCAATGGATCGCTTAGTTTGTGGTGATGTTGGCTTTGGTAAAACTGAAGTTGCAATCCGCGCTGCATTTTTAGCGGTGATAAATCACAAACAAGTTGCATTATTAGTACCAACAACCTTACTTGCTCAGCAGCATTATGAGAATTTTTGTGATAGGTTTGCCAATTGGCCAATTCGTATTGAGGTTTTATCTCGTTTTAAAACCGCAAAACAACAACAAAAAATACTTACCGAATTGGCAGAAGGTAAAATAGATATCATTATAGGTACTCATAAACTCTTACAAACTGACGTAAAATGGCGAGATTTAGGTTTACTCATTGTCGATGAAGAGCACCGCTTTGGTGTAAGGCAAAAAGAACGTATTAAAGCAATGCGAGCGAATGTTGATATTTTAACTTTAACTGCAACGCCGATCCCAAGAACGCTCAATATGGCAATGAGTGGTATGCGTGATCTATCGATTATTGCAACGCCACCGGCAAGGCGCTTAGCGGTAAAAACCTTCGTTCGTGAATACGACAATTATGTGATCCGGGAAGCCATTTTGCGTGAGATCTTACGCGGTGGGCAAGTTTATTATCTGCATAATGATGTTTCTGATATCGAAAGCAGACGAGAAAAATTACAAGAACTCATCCCAGAAGCGCGCATAGCGATTGGTCATGGTCAAATGCATGAACGTGAACTTGAACGAGTGATGAATGACTTTCACCACCAACGTTATAACCTACTTCTTTGCACAACTATTATTGAAACGGGTATTGATGTGCCAAACGCTAATACTATTATAATTGAGCGCGCCGATAAATTTGGCTTAGCGCAGTTACATCAGCTAAGAGGACGTGTTGGGCGCTCTTATCATCAAGCTTATGCATACTTATTAACGCCGCCACCAAAAGCATTAACTAAAGATGCCAAAAAACGCTTAGAAGCGATCGCGTCTTTAGAAGACTTAGGCGCAGGATTTGCCTTAGCAACTCATGATTTAGAGATCCGAGGAGCTGGAGAGCTATTAGGTGACGATCAAAGCGGTCAAATAGAAGCAATTGGTTTTAATTTATATATGGAATTACTTGATGAAGCCGTCAAATCATTAAAACAAGGTAAAGAGCCGTCATTAGAATCACTATTAAGCAATCAACAAGTTGAAATTGAACTGCGTTTACCAACACTCATTCCAGATGATTTTATTGTAGATGTTAATAGCCGTTTATCACTTTATAAGCGCATTGCAAGCATTGAAGAGCTTGACGAGCTAAGTGATATTAAAATTGAGATTATCGACCGTTTTGGGCGTTTACCAGAGCCCGTGCAGTTTTTATTAGACGTAACTAAAATTAGGTTTACCGCTCAGCAATTAGGAATAAATAAAATTGAATTTGGCGAAAAAGGTGGTTACATTGAATTTGGCGCCAATAACCAAGTTTCGGTTGATTACCTAATTGGTGAAATACAAAAAGATCCGAAAAGTTATCGCCTAGATGGGCAAAATCGATTAAAACTATTAAAAACAGAATTACAAAGACAACAACGTATCGACTATATAAATACACTACTTAGCCAATTTGCTTTACATAGCGCTAAATAGTAGCAAAATAAGGAACATTAAATCATGAAGAAAACAGTTATTGCTACAAGTATTGTTGTCATTTTAGGGGCTGGATATACACTTGCTTCTTGGTACACGGGTAATATTATTGAAAATAATATTGATGCCAAAATAGCACAAATAACAAATCAAATTGACCAATATAAAGGTTTACCTGATGTCAATATTCAATACAGTGACTATCATAAAGGTATATTCTCGACCTCTTTTAATTTAACCGTAAATACCGTTAATCTTGAAAATCATCAAAACACCCTTTTTAATGATAAAGTCACTATTTACCATGGGCCTTTCCCTTGGAGCGAGATAAAGTCTGGTGATTTTTCGCCTAAAATGGGGGCTTTTATTTATCAAACATCAAAAGAGAGTAATGAGAGCCTATGGCTTGCTGCTGGTAATAAACCGTTTATGACCATCAACTCAAGTATTGATTATAGTGAAAATATAAAACTAACAGCGAATAACGAACCAATAAATTATACGAATGAAGAGCTTGGTACTAATTTACAAGCAACTAAAAACAGCCTATTTCTCTCGATCGATAATCAGTTAAATAATTTAGTGATTCAAGGCCAGATCGATCAATTGACGTTAAAAAACCAAATGGATTATTTAGAAATAAACCATTTAGTTTTAACCGGTAACGTTGTTAAATATGCGGATTTAGGTTATCAAGCTAAAACTGAAGTTAGCATCGAAAATGGCTTAATAGGCCGAGTAAATTCGAATAACGAAAACCTTAACAATAATGACAGTATCAAGGTCAATCAACTAGCGATAAACATTAATGCAGCGCGGCAAAATAAACGCTTAACAGGAGATATCTCTTCATCGGTTAATAATCTATTTTTGGGCCAGCAAGATTTAGGTAAAGGTGAGATATTAGCGAATTATACCCTGCCGCTTAATTATGATTTATCGGCAGAGACTAACGATGATAAAGCGTTAAGAAATTGGTATGTTAAGCTTGATAAATTATTATGGCACAATCAACAAGGTAACTTAAGTGCTAGTTTTACATTAAATGTTGCAGATAATGATAATATGCCTTGGGATCAGCTTGATGAAGATAACCTTATCTTAGCTCAAGCTAAGGTAAATTTACCATTAAAGCCCCTTACCTACTTAGCGGCTCAAATCAGTAATCCACAAAAAAGCATGCCTGATGATAATGATATCCAAAGCGTCACTAAATCTGTTGTGATGCTATTTGGCTTATTCTTAAATAATTCGCCAATTATCGATTTTAATTATGATCCTAATGATGAGATTGAAGATGGCGTTAGTGTAGACTTATACTATTCTAAAGAAGAAAATCAGGCTAGATTAAAAGGGAAATCAATAACCACAGGGCAATTTTGGCAAGCTTTAACTAGAAATAAACTCCCTAAATTTAATTAATAATTTCAATAACACCTTACCGTTTCTAAAATGTTAATGGTAAGGTGTTTAACTCTAATAATCTTGTCATCGCCATAAATATTTATACGGTTAACTGACTAATAAAAATCTCGTTCAAAACTTATCGTAACCTATGTATTTAATATAAAAATACGCCTAAATTTAAGCTACATTCAATATCTAAGTGCAAGTTTGGTTAGCAAGATAAAATTAATCACTCGAATGTATTAATATGCCAATGAATGAAATTCATTTTTTTTAATAATATTGGTAATATTTTTTCGTGGTGGTTCACCAAATAATCGTTTGTACTCGCGAATAAATTGCGTTGCACTTTCGTATCCAACATTCATCGCTGCTTGAGTAACATCATACCCTTTTGATAGCATAAGGTACTGAGCCTCGCTAAGTCGCAACTGTTTTAGGTACTGGATTGGGCTTAAGCTGGTAACGTCTTTAAAATGTTTATGAAAAGTGGATGCTGCCATATTTGAGCGCTGTGCCAGTTCTTCTATTTGTAATGGTTGCTTATAATTATTTTTTAGCCATGCAATAACTCTGGCAATTTGATTACCTTGGGAACCAAATGTATTAAGAGCTCGTAATGTATGACCAAAGGGACTTGATAATAAACGATAATGGATTTCTTGTAATAATAATTCTTTCATAATTGGAATTTGCTCTGGCTTTTCGGTGAGTTCAATCAAACGTAAAAATGCATCAAGCAGATCGCCTTCCACGGCTTGTATCATTGCTCCTCTAGGCAAAGTATTAAGCGGCGTTGACAAAATAGGTGTTTTAGATGCCAGGCTTGCAATAAGGCCAATATCCAAATTAAGTGACATAGCAAGATAAGGCGCATCTTTACTTGCTTTCATTACACAGCTTGTAACAGGTATATCTATTCCGCTAATAAAGCAGATATTTTGGCCATAAAGATATTCTTGTACGCCGATTTTAACTAATTTTTCACCTTGTACCACAATAATAACAACAGGCTCAAAAAAATGAGGTTTGGGATCATCATTATTAATATGTCTATGAAATGAAAACCCCTCAATTACGGTCGAATATGAACCAGTACTAGCATCGGTTATTTGCAGAATTCTATCTTTAAGTATTTGCCAACTTTTAGTCGGGTTTATGCGTGAATCTTTTATCATAGTGTCATTATAGTCGTACAATTAAAATAAAAGTAATAGTATCGCCAAATAGAGATTATGTAAAATAATAAAGTTTAATAAAAATACAACAAACTGATTAATATGAATATATTTAACCATTAAATAGATGTAAATAAATTAAATTCCATATTTATAGAGTAATAGGCAGTAAATAAAGAGTAATACGCTATCTGTAAATCGGTGATGAAGATATATTTAACCAGTCGTAAAAATACCAGATCGATTGATTTTATTGTGATATCAAAATTATATTTATAGGAGTTTAAAATGACACATTCTTTTACGTTTACCTCAACCACCGATGAAGTACTTGCTGGTTATGATCTTAAGGATAAGCGAATTCTTGTAACCGGCGTATCTTCGGGCCTTGGTATTGAAACAGCGCGTGTACTTGTTGCACATGGCGCTGAGGTGGTTGGCACCGCACGTGATTTGTACAAGGCTAAAGCAGCAACAAAAGAGTTTTTCGACACTAAATCAAATAGCGGTAAGTTTACACTTGTTGAATTAGATTTAGCTAATTTAAAAAGTGTACGTGCATGTGCTGATAAGTTACTTGCCGATGCTTGCCAATTTGATGTAATAATTGCCAATGCGGGGGTTATGGCGCCCCCATTTGGTCATACTCAAGATGGCTTTGAAACGCAGTTTGGCACCAATCATCTAGGCCATTTCACTTTAATAAATCGTGTTGCCAAACTACTCAGCAGTAGTGCTCGCATCGTTGTCTTATCGTCAGCGGCACATCATATCGCTGATGTAGATCTGAATGATCCAAATTTTGAGAAGACCAAATACGACCGATGGATTGCGTATGGGCGATCAAAAACGGCAAATGCGTTATTCGCGCTTGCGTTTGATCATCATTATCGTAAAAACGGTATACGAGCTATTGCAGTTCACCCCGGCGCCATTGAAACCGGTCTTCAGCGTAATTATCCAGCAGCAGAAGAAGCGGCACTTATTGCCTCTATTAATGCAACAAATGCGAGTGCTGGCCTTCCACCTTTTAAATATAAAACAATCCCTCAGGGAGCTGCGACAACGGTATGGGCTGCTATTGTTGCCGACGCTGAGATTGTTGGTGGTCATTATTGTGAAGATTGTCATATGGCAAGCATTAATGATTCTCAAGGTATTCATGGCGGGGTTAGTTCTTATGCATCGTAACCTAACGCATGCTAAAGCTTTATGGCATATCAGTGAAACGTTAATTGGCGAAAAATTCGATTAGGAAATATCAAATGAAAAAAAGAATACTTGGCGTAAATGGGCTTGAAGTCTCAGAATTGGGGTTTGGTTGTATGAACTTATCATATGGTTACGCTTCAAAATTACAAAAAGAAGAAGCAATTAGGCTCATTCGTGATGCTTACGATAGTGGAATTACTTTCTTTGACACAGCCGAAGCATATGGTGAAAATAATGAAACATGGCTAGGTGAAGCAACGGCTCCTTTTAGTGATAAAGTTGTTATTGCAACTAAATTTGGCTGGAAAGATGGTGATGCTCGCACTGGAGAGCTAGACAGCCATCCTGATCGTATTCGCTTTGTGGCTGAGCAGTCGCTTAAACGTTTAAATATTGAGTGTATTGATCTGTTTTATCAGCATCGAGTCGATCCGTCCATTCCAATTGAAGAGGTAGCTGGCACCGTTAAGGACTTAATTAAGGAAGGTAAAGTTAAGCATTTCGGCCTATCAGAAGCGGGAGCGACAACCATTCGCCGAGCAAATGCCGTGCAGCCTATTGCCGCATTACAAAGCGAGTATTCCATGTTTACGCGAGGCCCAGAAGCTGACATTTTACCTGTACTTGAAGAGCTTGGGATCGGCTTTGTGCCATTTAGTCCACTTGGTAAAGGTTTACTAACCGGCAAGATTAATACGGATATCATATTTGATAAAGACGATATTCGAAGCACCTTACCTCGCTTTCAAGAAAATGCACTTAAAGTTAATCAAAAACTTATCAATGCCCTCAGCCAAATTGCTGTAAATAAAGGGATCACAACTGCACAAATTGCATTGGCATGGCTACTCAATCAAAAAAACTGGATTGTTCCTATTTTCGGCACAACAAAATTGAGTCGTTTACAAGAAAATATTGGCGCAACGCAAGTCAAACTAACCTTTGATGAGCTAGCTGCAATTGAAAACATATTAGTTAATCAAAAAGTACAAGGTGATCGTTATAGTAAGCAAGCAATGAAGTTGGTTGGTCGATAATCCTATTTAAAATTATAAACCCGTATTCAATCAAGATGCTTGCTTTTTAAATTTAGTATTGGTGCTTTAAAAGTATGTGATTAAAGGCAAAGACTTGAAAATAGCCGGTTGTTATTTACAACACCATTATCTAGCATTTTTAATGGTAATAGGGATACATCGTGTTAGAAAAAATCAAATAAATGCTAAGTATAGTCAGCACATTATATTTAGCACTATTATAAAGGTATTATCATGAAAAATATGATCAAAAAAGTTTTAATTTTAGCGCTAATAAGCTTAAGCCCATTTATCGCTTTTAACACAGTATCTAAAATTAAAGATACTATTTTAATCGATTCGGGTATTGTTCAAGGAAAAGATAACGGAGATTTAATATCTTGGTTAGGCATTCCTTATGCAACAGCGCCAATCGGAAATTTACGCTGGGCCCCCCCTACTTTACCAGCAAAATGGTCTGGTATTTATAATGCAAAGCAGTTTGGTAATTTTTGCCCACAAAATGACGATCTTGGAGTGTTTGGCGCGGCTGGCGGCGCAGAAGATTGCCTAAATCTTAATGTTTATATTAGTAAAAAAGCCATGACTGAGGACCAAAAACGACCGGTCTTTGTATGGATCCATGGAGGGAGTCTTTGGGTTGGTGCTAACCGCGATTATGATGCAAGTAAACTGGCTTTACAAGGTGGTGTAATCGTTGTAACAATTAATTACCGACTTGGAATTCTTGGTTATTTTGCCTCACCTGAGCTTAAAAAAGAATATAATCATTTCGCTAATTACGGACTGATGGATCAGCAGTTTGCGCTTGATTGGGTTCAGCGTAATATTGCCGCATTTGGTGGCGATCCAACTAATGTAACCATTTCAGGTGAATCATCTGGCGGAAATAGCGTTATGTCTCATATTATATCTCCCGCTTCCGCCGGAAAGTTTCAACATGCAATCGTCATGAGCGGCGCATCTGTAATTTTGAAACATCCTACATTTGGTGCCCCTAAACCGCTTGATTATGCGTATGAAATGGCTGAAAAATTTGCCCATATAATGGGATGTGATGTTGATAATCAATTATCTTGTCTTAGATCATTGCCTTTAGATAAAATACTAGCAAACCAACGGCCATACATTCATAATCAAATTATTATTGATGGTTCAGTAATTCCAGCACACCCTAGTGATCTTTTACGAAATGGTCATTTTAATCACGTGACATTTGTTAATGGAACAACATTAGATGAAGGTACTTTTTTTGCTGGTTTCCCAGAAAATCAATCAGGACAAGTAATGGACCAAGATCTCTATAAAACCATGATGCAAGGCTTTTTTGGTGATTATACTGATGCTGTGATAAAAGAGTATCCTATTGCACAATATGTAACAAGAAGTAATGCTTTTGCAGCAGCGGCAACCGATATGGAGTTTGCGTGCACCGCAAGAATGATAAATCGTTTAGTTGCTGATAAAATGCCAACATATGCTTATGAATTTTCAGACCGCACCGCGCCGTCTTACTTAAAACCCACTTCATTTGCTTTAGGTGCTGCTCATACTTATGAACTTTCCTATATTTTTCCAGGGTTTCATGGTGGTAATGGTATCAAGACAAAATTGAATGCATTTCAAGAGAAGCTTTCTAACCAAATGGTTCAATTTTGGACAAAAACTGATAAGTTAACCGATGGGCATTTTAATTGGTCAGCTTATGACAAACAAAAAGATAATTATATGAGGCTTATTTTACCCCAAGCAGTTATGCAGGAAAATTATTTTAATCAAGTACATCATTGTGACTTTTGGGATGCATCAGGGGCTTACTAATTTGTAATTACAACAAAATCACCCTCACCATATTAGCGTCTATATAACGATTAGACGCTAATATTTTAAGCTTATTTACGATTAATTTATCTGCTTCTGGTTTAAAACCATTAATGCAATAGTACGATAACAAATATAAACTGATAATATAACGATACATTAAGATAGCAAGATATTGATAATCTAAATTTTATCTTGTGTGACAATAATAAGGATAATTTATGTTAAAACAATATGTTGTAGATGCTTTTGCCGATAAACTTTTTGAAGGCAATCCTGCGGCAATATGCGTTATGCAAACATGGGCTGATGATAAGCTAATGCAGCTAATTGCGATGGAAAATAACCTATCGGAAACCGCCTTTACGGTTAAAGAAGGCGAACACTATAAATTACGTTGGTTTACACCCGGTGGTGAGATTGATTTATGTGGCCATGCAACGCTTGCAACCGCATTTGTTTTAATGAATTATGTTGATAAGAATATGACAAAAGTTCATTTTCAAACATTAAGTGGCGAGTTAATTGTAACTAAAACTGATGATTTTTATGAGCTAGATTTTCCACGCTTTCAATTACAACAGGCAGACATCACTGAGCAAATGACACAAGTTATTGGTTTTAAACCAGTTGAAGCTTGGTTAGGCCGTGATTTAATTTGTGTGTTAGAGCATGAAGAGCAAATCTCAAAGGTAAAAATTGATCTAGAAAATGCGAAAAAATTACCGGGCCTTTTACTGCATGTTAGCGCTAAAAGTTCTCAATATGACTGTATTAGCCGAAGTTTTGCGCCTAAATTAGGGGTAATTGAAGATCCGGTGTGTGGTTCAGGCCATTGTCATATCGCGCCACTTTGGTCTGAAAAACTAAAAAAATCAAAATTAGTGGCGAGGCAAGCATCAAGTCGAGGCGGCACACTGCACTGTAGTGTCGATAAGTTAAGAGTTAAGCTAGCGGGTAAAGCAATATTATATTCAGTTGCCGAGCTACAATTACCTAGCTTTTAAAAAGATTTAATCGGTATTATCTTGCTGTTTTGATAATACCGAACACAAAATAACGCACGTAAAATTGCCGGTTAACGGCGCACTTAACTTACGCATATTGAGTATAAATATAGGTCAGCTAAAATTTAAAAAACCATCAATAGTATTATCTATTTAACCATTTTTTGTGCTAACACTCGTTCTACCGTATCAACGATTGCTTGAGTTTGAGCATCGATTTCAATGTTGACTAAATCGCCGACTTTTTTATCTTTCAAGGTGGTAATTGCCAATGTTTCAGGGATCAAATGAATATCAAACCCACAACTGCTCACATTACCAACCGTTAAACTTGCCCCATCAATACCAATAAATCCTTTATATAACACGTATTTCATAAACTCAGCAGGCATCGCTAAAATCATCTCGCAATTGGTTGCGGTTTTATTGATTGCTGAGATTTTAGCCGTACAAGAAATATGACCAGACATCACATGACCACCAATTTCATCACCATATTTAGCACTGCGTTCAATATTAACTAAATCACCAACACGTTTATGACCAAGGGTAGTTAAAGCTAGTGTCTCTTCCATAATATCAAACGTAACACAGTCATTTGCCAATGATGTTACCGTTAAGCAGCAACCATCATTAGCAATTGAAGCACCAATTTCAATACCATGAGTTAATTTTTGGGGTAATTTTACTTGATAGGTACGTAATTTATCTTTATCAATAATATCAACAATCAAGCCAACACCTTGCACAATTCCGGTATACATAACTAATGTTCCTTATATAAATTTAACGCCTATTCTAACATTAAATTATTGCAAAATAACCTCTATTATTGTAACTTTACTGGCAAGGTGATGGTGTTCCACCTTTCCCAACCGCCGTAATTAAACGGATGATGACGCCTGATTAAGCCGAGTAATAACGAGGAGATCAGTGCATATCAATAAAATATCTTGCTTACTGATTTTTCCTTATAATATGGCTATCAATTTTATTATTTATTCTATAAGGGTATTTTATGCTAAAAGCAATCATTGCAATTGCTATCGGTTCAACCGCTGGTGGCGTTTTACGTTGGGTTTTATCAACAAAATTTAATACATTGTTTATTATCCCCTTTGGCACGCTTCTTTCAAATCTTATTGCTGGTTATATTATTGGCTTTGCGATGACATTACTTGCCAATAGCCCGAATATTTCTCCTGAGTGGCGACTGCTTATTATTACTGGTTTTTGTGGCGGTTTATCTACCTTTTCTACTTTTTCAGCCGAGATTGTCACTTTTTTGCAAAAAGGCCAAATTACGCTCGGTTTAAGTACTATTGCAATTCACGTTATCGGTTCAATATTAATGACTGTACTTGGCATCTTAACTTATCAATGGTTGAAAGGATTATAACGTTTATACAGATTAAATGTTTATTGTAAAGATTCAAATAGCTATTTACTTTCGCAAATCACTGTATTAATATACACTGTATATTAATACAGTGAGGTGACTATGTTAAACGTAAAAAGAAATAAAACATCAAACCAAATCCACTTACCTAAAGATAATCAATTAAGCATGGTAAGTTTTGAATCGCCTCTACAACAAGTATTGCAACAACAGCAATTATTATTAAACCTATTAAATCAACAAAATAAATGGCAATTTTGGATTTCATCAAGGCCGATGTTAAAACGCTCTTGGTTAAATCAGGCTGGATTAAATCATCAAAAAATTATTCATTTATCAAATGTACAGCAAATAAATATGATTGATATGATTGAAAAAGCGCTATTAGCAAAAACATCAAGTTATGTTGTTGCCTGTATTAATGATTTACTAAATGATAGCGATAAATATCGCTTACAGCAGGCGGTAAAGACAAGCGGCACTCATCTTTTTTTAATTGATGATAATTTCCTTAATTATAATGATTTTATGACAATGTCTTTAGGAATAAATAATCTTCATTAATCAAATCTCAACCAAACAATAAAAAAATACCGCTTATGGTCAATAAGCGGTATTTTTTTGATGATAGCTATCACTGTTTTAATGATTGAACACTTTGTACCAAATCAGCTAATTGAGTAACAATTTTTGCACCAGTATCAAGATCATTACCGCCAAGTGCTTTATTGCGCATAAAGTCTTTCTTTATTTGCACCCAACGAATTGATTGCTCATCAGTCATTTTATTACGAATCTCAGCCAATTTAAGTAGGTTTTCTTCTGCCCCTGTCGTTAATAATTGAGCTTCACCTAAATAGTGATCATCGATCACTTGATTAATCTCTTGCTCATTCATTACCGGAGAAACCTTTTCGGCAAGTTTATTCATATTACGGTAACTACCTTGTAATTTGAATGATGGTTCTTGGCGATACTTATCGGACTGTGCCGCACTGATGATATATTGTTGATTAACTTTAAATACGATTTCTCTTATTTTGATAAGGTGCTTTAATACGGTAGTAATTTCATTGATTTCAGTTTGGCTATACCCATAACTTAATTCATTACTATTTAGCGGCTTACCTAAAGCATGATCGATGAGTTTATAGAGATCGTTAAGATCTCTTAGTGCTAAAGGCGCAAGCACTGAGTTTGATGTTAAACAGTTTTCAATATAACTTGAGGCAAATACCTCTTCCATTCCGCCTAGCACTTCGCCTAAATTATAAATATCGGCTCGGTTAGCAAGCATATCTGGAATTTTGAATACTTCACCTGATTCAGTATAAGGGTTACCTGCCATAATTACACAAAACTTTTTACCACGAAGATCGTAAGTTTTTGTATTTCCTTTCCATACACCTTCAATCCGCCGTGAACCATCACAAAGCGAAATAAATTTTTGTAAAAATTCAGGATTAGTATGCTGAATATCATCGACATAAAGCATGACATTGTTACCCATTTCAAACGCTAAGTTGATCTTGTCTAATTCCTGTCGAGCTGTCGCATTTGGTGCTTGCTGTGGATCAAGCGATAAGACATTATGACCGAGAGCAGGACCATTAATCTTCATAAAGATTAAACCAAGACGATTAGCAACGTATTCCATTAATGTCGTTTTACCATAACCAGGCGGGGAAATAAGCAATAATAATCCCATTAAATCGGTGCGTTTACCCTCACCCACGGTCCCCATCTGTTTTGCAAGATTATCGCCAATTATCGGTAAATAAACATCATTAATTAATTTATTACGCACAAATGAACTTAACGGTTTAGCTTTAAACTCACTAAGATGTAAAGCTTTCCTCTGTTCATTAAGTATTTCTTGCCGTAGTTTTTGATATTGTTGATATTCTGGAATAATAACCCGAGATTGCCTACGCATGCGATTAAAAAAGTCATCGAGATTAATGGTTAATGTTCCTTGCTTCACCGTTGGATGCTCACCGAGTAAATCTCTAATGGTGATATCTAAATCAACCTCACTCATATTTAATGCAGCGTTAGTTTCTTGTTCTAGCATAAATAATATAATGGCTTCTGGTATATAATTATTTATCGCTTGATATTCAGGAAGCGAACAAAGACCTTTTAACCAATTTTCAATTAATAACCAACGATCAGCAAATCGTTCATGTAAACTCAATTGTGATTGATTAAAATTACTCCACATATGTGTTTTTTCTAAGTGTTTTTTTAACCCGTCAAATAATCGATTACCGTATTTGCTTAAGATAAATTCTCTTGGTGTATTGGCTAAAACATAACTTAAATATTCTGATGCTTGTATTAAATGATATTTTTCATGTGCAATAGACTGATTATTGAAAAAATCTGCCATGGCATTAATCATTTCTTGGCGCAGGCTTTGTAAACCATCGTCATGTTTAAAAAGTTCAAAAATATCCATACAGGTTTTAGCTTGTTGCGGCCATAAAGCAACAAAATCTAAATCTTGATTATATTGCCAATACAAAATAGCTAAGCTGCGAGCTAATGGATTATAACGTAATAATCCCGCACTCTCCCCAAGAGGGACAAGCTTGGTAATTATTTTTGCTGCATCATGGTCATGGATCCCTTTTTCATAACCTTCACGATAACGTATTGCAGCAAAATCACGTACTGTTTTAATTAATATTTCTGGTTGATTTATTTGCGAAGAAAGCTCGCTATAAGTTAAGCCCTCAGTATTTTTTAACGTCGATGCAATCAATGAATAAACAAGGTATTCAGCCCGATAAACAGTTGGCGACTCTGACTCAAGCGCTATTGACCAAAATGATTTATAACTTTGTAGTTTTGAATTACTTATTTGCTCTTGGTAATCGGTACCTGTAAGTTGTAGGTAAAGGTTACCATCTTTAGGTAAAATAGTTAAATCCGACTCTTGGGTATTAACGCTAAACCGATGCCGAGGGCCTAATTTGATAACATTACCACCCGCTTCAAAAATCTCAGATTTATCACGTAAAGCACGAATAGATTGATCTCTCGCATTTTTAAAACGAGCTTCAATATCATCTGCTTTGACGTTGTCAGATAATTCACGTAACTTTTCAGTGAGATCTGTTATTTTTATTGCTAACTGATCAGCAGCAAAGAAAGCATTAAGTTCTGTTTGGTTAGTGAATTTCGCTGTGCGCCTTGGAATACTTTCTAAAATTCGTTCAGCGGCAGTAAATAGTGTTTGGGTTCGTCTTGCTCTTTCTTCTAATAATGATTGTTTATGCGTTTCAAACGTTTCAATTATTTCTTCCCGTTTAGCAAGGATATCATTTAAAAATGTTTCATTATCACTAAATTGATTTTCTAGCTCTTCGAGTTGTAATGATAAACGAGATAACTCATCATCACATTTTTCTGGTGTAGTAGATAAACTTATAGCACTCGCAATACTTTGACTAAATAATTTAAATTGAGCGCCAAATTGAGCTATCATTTCAACGCTTGTTAATGACTTGCGTTTTTGATTAATTCTAGCTTTAGTTTGATTAAGTTTAGAATAAACCTCAGCAATTGATTCAACAATTTTAGTTTGTAAGGTAATATCATCAAATTTTAATGTTGCCATTAATTGAGATAACATATCAAGATCTAATGACATCTGCTCTGCAGTTTTAATTAAATCATTTAACTGAACTGCTACTGTCACGGTTATTAATTGTTTTTCAATATTATCAATCGCAATATTGAATGGTTGGAATGCTTTTTCACCCGCTAAGAATTCAGCGGTAGCTAAAGAAACAACAGTTCGTCGTTCTTTTAATTCATTCTCCATTTTATCGATCTCAGTAAGATCGATATAACGGTAACTTCGTAGCGTAACTAATTGGCCTAGTTGTAAATTTATTAAGTTTAGGGCGTCAACAAATTCTTGGGTTTCTTGCCAACTATCTGGATATAATTTTGCAAGTAGCTCTTTTTGGTTTGAAATAGCTTCTCGCATTGCGCTAGTTGATTGACGCCGAATACTTTCTACTTTTTCATATTCATCAATCACTAATTCACTCGTTTGTGAAATACCGCGTAGTATTGATACAAAGGATAGATTTTTGTCATCATTAAGCCAAAAATAGCTATCAAATAGTTTTCGGGTATCTTCGCTTAATTTCGCATAAAGCTGAGATGAGATACTTTGATTATCTATTTCACGGCAAATAAAATAGAGATCGGAAATCCCTCGTACTAATTCAGCATTACCTATTTTACCTAAAAAGCTATTGTTAGTTGGCTGCTGAGCTGCAAACTCATCGCTATAAAATGGAGTTTGCCAAATTTGCATGGGGTGAACTCGAGTAGGCTCATTATTCTCGCCCTCAAAGACGACCATTCTGCCATCTTCAAATACGGCATATCCATAACCCAAAATAGGATTATTGAGTTTGCGTTCAATCATATTGTAATTAAATAAAGCTAAGCGGCCTGAAGTTGGCTCATAAAAAATATAGAGTACATCCTCACCATTTGGTGAGCGGCGTATACGACGAAAACGCATACCGTCCATAGATTGTTCGAACGATTTATACTCGCCGTTTTGTAAATAATAACCTCCAGGAAAAATAATTCCGTGATCTTCAGGAAGTTCAATACAAGAAAGGCCAATTGCATCAATCCTTTGAACTTTTTGCGTCAATGTATTATAGATAAGGTAACGGCAATGATCTTCTCTGTAAGGTAGTATTTTTAGTAAAATTAATGTACCGACTTTAGCATAATCAATTTTTGCATCATTTATAGATTGATTTTTATCGAGCACTTCTTCACGATAAATACCTAAGCCATCATTGGTGTTATTTTCACATTTAATGGTCAAATCACCACCAATAGTTTCGACAAATACTGAATCTAAAATATTAATATGCGGAAAACGGCCGTTTACGATATTCTCGCGCGTGGTTTCTTGCCACTCAAAACTATAAGCCGGTGGTAAGGCAATATCACGCTCACCACGATTATCAATGTAGTTAATCGTTTTTTTATCGCTAGATATTGACCAACGAAATACCCTAATATCACTGACTCGTTCACCTATTTGAAAGCTAGCAAGTAATTTACCATCACGTTCAACTAATTGTAACAGCTGGGCATTTTTATAATAGGTATAGAGCTCACTAAAATCTTGTACAAATCGGTCGATATTCAAAAACGTATCATTAAGTTCAACAGGATCAGCATCATACATCCCCTCTTTTTCGACTAAATGATAAAGCGAAAAAACATCCTCAATTTTAGTCTCTTTCTTCAATCCTAAAAAGACGTTATAACCAAATAATAACCAGTCACCAAAACGAACAATATCACGTGCGATACAATTATTATCAGTACGAATACGAATGCGGCTAATGATTGACATATCACTTTTACCAAATTCAGAGAGTCTTTGTTGGTTAAGTTGTTCCGTCTTTTGATTTAAATCTTGACCAAGTACCGTTAAACGTTTACGTAAAATTTCATAAGCACCACCTTCTGCGACGGCATCATCTAAAGAAGTTTGTTGTTGGTTTTGTTGTGGAATTTCTGCCATATTTAGCTCATTGATTTTTTATATAGAAGAATAATATAGGCAGTAAACTTGTCAAATAGGTGTTTACTGCCAATCGATTTAGTGAACAATTAACTAAGCAAATAACTTAAATAATTATTCCTTTTCAGACTTATCGGATAAAAATTGTTTGGCTAAAGCTTTTAAATCAGTATTAGCCAATGTTTCTTTGACATCAATATCTTTATTACCCGATAAACGAGACAGTACAGATTGTAACGCTGATTGTAATACAGGGCTTTGACCAACAGCACCTTCAACCGCTTTACCAACGCTAATTGCTTTTGAGAAACTATTAAAGAAGTTATCGTTACCACCAACAATTTCAATATTCGCTTTGCTAAATGCCGCCGCCAAGACATCAGCTTGCTCCCTTGCAATTTCTTTATTTGCCGCAATTGAAGCCATCGATTGCTCTAGGCCTTTTTCTAATGCTAAGCGGAACTCTTCATGATTTTTTGATTGTTCACTCATCGTATCCATTGCACGGAATTTTTCAACTAAACCATTGGCTTCTGCGGTTAAACGCTCACGAATTACTAAAGCTTGTGCTAGACCAATTCGCTCATCACCACGTGCTTGAGCCGATAGTTTTTCCTCTAAAACTTTGGCTTCAGTCAAACCTTGTTTCTCTAGGGCTGTTGCTTTAGCCTCAATTACTCTTGCGTCTGAAAGGCCTTTTTCTTGTGTTCCTTTAGCCTCAGCTAATAAGGTTTCAGCAGTAATATGAGCACGGATTAAACCTTCTTTTTCTTCTGCTTCAGCTCGCGCTTTACGTACTTTTGCTTCTGCTAATCCAATTGCAGCTTCTTCAGCCTCGGTTCCTTCTGCTAATTGTTTTTTCGCATCGGATTGTTTGGCCGCGGCTTCAAGTTCAGCTTGCGCCATAGTGCTAATTTCAATAGCACGGTGCTTAGCTGATTGTTCATCGGCTTCGGCTTGTTTAACTTGCATCACTAGCTCTTGCTCTGCTTTAGCTTGCGCAGCAATAACAATGGTCTGTTTTTCACGATCAGCTTTAGATACTTCACGTACTTCTTTGATGTGTTCTTCTTCTACGGCAACCGTTTTTTCAACCGCCACACGTTCGCGGATCACATTAGCAATAATTTTCTTTTCTTCTTCTAATGCTTTATCCTTATCAATACGTTGTAATTCAACTTCACGCTCTCTTGCGACAACTTCTAGAGAACGAGCACGTTCAACTCGTTCTTCTTCAATTGCAACGGCGCGTAGCCGGTTTTGCTGTGCAACTTCAACTTCTCGTTGACGATTTTCTTCTCTAACGTCAATTTCTTGTTGTGACTGAATTCGAGCTTGTTCGGCTTTTAAACGCTCTTCTTGTTGCACTTTTAACGTTTCAGCTTGTTCACGTGCACGAATTGTTTCTATTTCACGTTTTTGTCGAGCTTCGGCGTCAGCTTGTTGACGATCAAGTTCTAATTTAGCTTCGATTGTTTCAGTGTCTTTTTTCTTTAAAGCAAGTTCAAGATCTCTTTCACGCTTATTCGTCTCATCTTTATGAACAGCAGTGATTGACGTAATTTTATTGATACCTTCAGCATCAAAAATATTATCAGGATCAAGTGATTTAATTGGTGTTTGCTCTAAATAGTCGATCGCCACATCTTCTAACGCATAACCATTAAGATCTTTACCAATGACATCAATAATTCGCTCACGGAACTCTAATCGATCTTCAAATAGTTTTGATAATTCAAACTGTTTGCCAACTGTTTTTAACGCTTCTGAAAATTTTGCACTAAAGAGCGAACTGACAGCTTTTTGGTCTGATGCTCTATCTACACCAATTGATTTAGCGACTTTCAATACATCTTCAGTTGTTTCATTTACACGAAGATAGAAAGCAACACAAATATCAGCACGTAAATTATCTTTACAAATTAGACCATCTTTCCCTCTCCTTTCTACATCAAAAGTGATTAATGAAATTTTCATAAATTCTTTTTTGTAAATTACGGGATAGACTAAGGCACCAGTAAAATGTACTTTAGGTTTTGAGGTCATATCGTTAACAATTAACGCTGTTCCTTGTGGAACTTTGATGTAAAAAGCTTTAAATAATAAGAAAAAACCGATAATAGCAAGGAAGACTACGCCAACAATAATTAACCAAAACATCACTGCATCATAACTAATATACATAGAAAAGCTCCAAATATTTTATTTTAATAATTTAATTATTTAACATTTTCCATAAAATCTGATTCATTAATAACTTCATAGCTATTTGATAAGCTGTCATAACGTAATAATATCGCTTTATCTCCTCGCTTAAATTGATAACGATCATCTGATCTTACCTGTAAAATTAACCCAGCACCGCCATCTTCATAAATGGCCTCGCCCTTTTGTTCATTAACTATGCTTGAACGGATAATAACGGCTTGCCCTAAAAAAGTTCGGTGCGAATTCTCACTACCTAATTTATTAAAAAACGGGCGAATTGGTTTTATCAACCAAGCCGTTAAATAAGTTGCAACAATAAAACTAGCAATAAAAACAGTCACACTAGATAAATAGTATAACCATGACATATCGAAAATATGAATTAAAACATAACGAGTGCTGAGATAAGATAATATCCACCCCAGAAGAGAAATAAGGGTAATAATAAGTGTCATCGGGACTTCATTAAAACCAAACTTTAATAAAAGTCCCCCAAGTCCAGTTGATGACGGCGCATCAATACCATCAAAATCGATATCTAAACAATCAATATGTAAAATGCCTACAGCAGCGACAAGCCAATATAAAACGCACAGTGTTAGTAAAGTACTAAAAATAATGACAGGAAAAGAGAAAAAAATAGCAAAAAAAAGTTCCATTCAATATCCTTATATTTATTTATATAACATAGTTTAACTAAACTGTGGCTATTTGTCTTATCGTTTTCTTAACATTGTGAACAATATTATTTGAAAAATAAACTATTCAGTTTTCTCTTGCTGATTTTTCAATCTCGTTAAAATCGTATTTGCATTAAGCGCTGTGGATTTTATGCCCGCTGCTCGTAATTTATTATCTAAGCTATTTATACCCGACTCTTGCGCTAATTCATTTTTAGCATCAATCGTTGCGGCTGTTTTTTCTTGACGTTTTTTAATTCTCTCTAAAGAATCAAGTGCGGTATGTAGTTTAGCACCAGAATTACCGTAACGCTGAGCCACGGCTATTTGTGCCTTTTGTACACTTTCTGTCGCTTTAACGATATCAACTTGTTGCTTTAAATTTTTAATATTGACTTCTACTTGTGCAATTGACTGGCGTAAAGATTTTACGCTGTCAACAAAACCAGAAAGCTGTTCTTGTTGCGTACTTAACTCATTTTCAAGTTCAGCAATTTTTTCAGCAACTTCAAGAGCTAATGATTCATTGTTGCTATCAAGCGCTTTAATCGCATAGTTTTCATACTCTGTAATGCTTGCTTTAGTTTTAGTCACTGCCTTTTCTGCAAGTTTTTGCTGAGCTAAAATATTAGCTAACGATTCTTTAGCTTGCTTTAATTCGTTATCAGCATCTCGAATCTCTTGATCTAAAATACGTAAAGCTTGAGTGTCAACAATTGCCTCACCTGCATCATTAATACCACCACGTAATGCAGTCACTAATTTATTAAAAATTGCCATAATTTTATCTCCATTTATTTGGTTGATATTATATTCAATCAATATTAAGTAAGTTGTGATACGCTTCGGTTGCTTTAATCACGTTATCACTTAATATTTCTAACTCATAAATAATGCTACTAAGTAAAGATGAAGCACTTAATGCACCATACATAATATAATTCAATGTACCATCACCGCTGTTTTCAATTGCGATTGTCGATAATGGGAACAATTTACGAGAATAAAGGATCTCTTGATTAATTTGCTTCTCATTTTTAACTATATCTACGGGCCATAGTAGTGCTTCCACCACAATTTGTTGATTGGATACACTCATAAACAGTGGTAAATCACCATATTCATGCATAATAATATGTAAACAAGCATCAACGCCATCAATGAGTTCAATACTTGCAGAACCTTGATGAAACAGTTCTGCACTAGCTAATTCTTGATAAAGTTCAGAAACAGACCAAACTACTTGTTTTTTCATCGCATCATTTTCCTGTTGTTTAGGGTTGCTTTCACTATTTTTACTTATCGTCAATACGCGCAGCTGTTTTTCTATATTTAACAGTTTTGACGTATGTTCGGGTAAGATCCATACCTCTTTTTTTATTAAGCCTTGCTCACGTAAACGTTGTCGATATTGCTGCTGATAAAACGCAGAACTTTTTGTTTCTTTTATTTTATTCATGCTGTTACCCTTTCTTTGGGTATGTGAAATATAGTATGCATAATAGCATAAAAACATCACATGTAAATATTACATGTGATGTTTTTATAGTGAAATGATTAAAATAATAATTAATTTATTATATGCTTAAGTCATAAACTCAAATAAGGTTCAAATAACTTTCCTCGCCAACCTGACAATAAATCTGGAATATGCCCTGTTTTATCACTATTAACCCAGCGAACAAACTGGTCAATATGCCTTCGTGATACTAAAATTTCGGGACTTAACTCTGTTTGCTCTGCAATAAGATTAGCGGAATCTTTAATTAATGTGGTCCATTTTTTATAATCTGGATAATTAACTATTCGTTGAATAGGTTCAATTGCATCAGCTGTTTGCGATAATATTGATAAGAGTAACGTGCCAAATAATCTCACTTCTTTACCCCTAAGGCCTAATTGAGACAGCTCCGCTAGTGATGTTGGGCGATAACGCGCGAGTTTCCAAAGTACCTCTTCATGTACCACAAAATTTAACGCAATATCATGCTCTTTGGCATAACTAAAGCGCCAACTAGCCAGCTTTTGCAAATAACTTAATTGCTCACCGCGTAGCTGCCAAGCATTTTTGATTTGCAAATACGCTTTATCGGCTTGAATAAATTCACACCTTCGCTTGACGGCATTATCGCACTCTTCATAAGCGGCATTTAACCAGCCTTTATCGAGCAATAAAGCTTTTAATTTTGTTACCAACGGCAGTAAATAAATGACATCATTAGCCGCATATTGACACTGTTTATCAGATAGTGGCCTTTGTAACCAATCCGTGCGAGTTTCGCTCTTATCAAGTTCGATATCCATGTATTTCTTTACTAACGTCGCATAACCTGTACTTAACGGATTATCTAAAAATGATGCCAAAATTTGACTATCTAAAATCGGTGTTGGGGCAAAACCAAACTGATGACAAAATACCTCAATGTCTTCACTACAGGCATGAAAATATTTTTCAATTTTAGGATTTTTGATAAAAGAGGTAAACGACTGCCAATCGGTAATATTTAATGGGTCAATGAGCTTAGTATGTGTACCATCATGAAGCTGTATTAAGCCAAGCTGAGGGTAAAATGTTCTGGTTCTAACAAACTCGCTATCTAAAGTGATCGCAGTGATATTATTATCGATTTGAGAACAGTAATCGTTAAGTTGTTGATTCGTTGTAATAAGCTGATAAGACAAAATAATTTCCAATATATAATTAATTGTAATTGATATTTAAGTACCTAATTAGATACTGTTTATTTAAAATATTACTTAAAATTTAGCTCGGTAACCACGATTTCAGCGCGAGTCATTAAGCGAATTGGGGGTCCCCATAATCCATAACCACTTGTAACAATGCTCGTAAATGGATTATTAACAACTGGGCTGTCAATTCCCCACGCATTTTTATACATCGCATTTACGATTAGAGTCATTGGAAACACCTGCCCAGCATGAGTATGGCCCGAAAACATAACATCAACACCTAAATTAGCGGGTTCTATCAAATTTTTAGGTTGGTGGTCAAGTAAAATGACAGGCTTATGCTCATCAACAAAACTAAGTAATGTTGGTAACTCTGCGCGTATTTTACCAAAGTTTTTAACCACATAATCGTCGCGGCCAATAATCGTAATGCCTGTTGCATTATCATAAAAAGTACTATCTTGTAATACCTTCATATTAGATGCGGTAAATGCGCTAACGACCTCTGCATTGCTATTATTTTCATCTCGCTGTATACCATAGTGCTCATGATTACCAAAAATAATAAATGTACCGTAAGTCGCTTTTAACTGAGCAAATTGCTCGGCTAAATTTTTATCTAAATAAGGCTGTAAACGCTGATCTAAAGTATCACCCGTAATAAAAATATAGTCAGGTTTTAACCTGTTAACATCATTAACCATGGTTTGGATAAAGTGTTTTGAGGTCGTCTCACTAATATGAATATCACTCAACTGAACAATTCTTAACTGTTTAACTTGGGCAGGCTTATCAATTGTAATTTGATAATGTACGATGCGTGGGCTGCTTGCCATATATAGGCCAACAATAAAAAACACCATTGCCATTGCAATATAAGCAATTTGCAATGCTAAGCGATAACGAGCGGTTTGCCTAAAAATAAGGTATAGAATTAAACGAATAATATCAATGATGATAATGCTATAGAACAAACATAAGATAAGTGAAAAAATGATATTACCAATTAGCGGAAACCAATAATTTGAAATCGGCAGCAGCAAGCGGCTTAACGCAAAAGATAAGGATCCAAGAATAATCACTAACCACAGTATTTTTTTCGCAGTCGAATTAAAGTACCCTTGCTTACCTAGGTTGAATAAGTTAATACTCCTAAAACCTAAGTAAAAAGCAATTATCAAACTTGTTATTACTGCTACAGCAAAAAACCAGCCCATAAAAATTACATACTAATAATGATAAAATGATATGATAACAGAAATAGTTTAAAGATATGCATTAATATAATTATGGAACAAAAAAAAGATTTATTATTTTCAGCACCAATAGAAAGCTTAGGTGATTGGACATTTGATGATAAAGTTGCTGAAGTTTTTCCCGATATGATACAGCGTTCAGTCCCGGGGTATTCAAACATTATTTCAATGATTGGCATGTTAGCAACGCGCTTTGTGACTGCAAATACTCATGTTTACGATTTAGGCTGCTCTTTAGGGGCCGCAACCTTATCAATTAGGCGCAATATAAAGCAAGATAACTGCATGATTTATGCGATTGATAATTCAACAGCGATGGTTGAACGATGCCAAAAACACATTAGTGCTTATAAGGCAGCAACGCCAGTTGAGGTGATTTGTGCAGATATAAATAGTATTACCATGCAAAACGCCTCGATGGTCGTATTAAACTTTACCTTACAATTTTTGACGCCTGATGCGCGCCAACAAGTATTAAATAAAATATATCAAGCTTTAAACCCAAATGGTATTTTGGTTTTATCAGAAAAATTTAGTTTTGAAGATAATATGGTTAATGATTTATTATTTGATATGCATTATGATTTTAAACGAGCAAATGGCTATAGCGAATTAGAAATAAGCCAAAAACGTAGCATGCTTGAAAACGTAATGATAACGGACTCTATTGAAACACATAAAACGAGATTAATTAATGCTGGTTTTAAGCATATTAATACTTGGTTTCAATGTTTTAATTTTGGTTCAATTATTGCGATAAAAAAGTAATAATATCCCGAGAAAATTAGAGAAATAAAGAAGATATTCACATGATTGATTTTGGTAACTTTTATCAGATTATTGCAAAAAACCAGTTAGCACCTTGGCTAGAAACCCTACCTGCCCAACTATCAAGCTGGCAAAAACAAAATGTTGATGTACGTTTTAATCATTGGCTTAACTGTATTGATCACCTTCCCGCTATCAAGCCCGATATTTTGGATTTATTACATAGCGTGACGGCTAAAAATTTATCGCCATTATCAGAGGGTGAACAAAAGCGAATTACTCAGTTACTAATGTCATTATCACCTTGGCGTAAAGGCCCCTTCTCACTTTATGATATTGATGTTGATGCAGAGTGGCGATCTGACTTTAAATGGCAAAGGCTTACGCCGCATATTAATAATCTAGAAGGTAAAACCGTTTTAGATGTTGGTTGCAATAGTGGCTATCATTTATGGCGTATGATTGGCGCAGGCGCTAAACTTGCCGTCGGCATTGATCCAATGCCTTTATTTTTATGCCAGTTTGAAGCGATTAGAAAACTTATTGGCGATGATCAACGTGCCCATTTTATTCCAGTTGGTATTGAAGATATGCCAAAGCTTAATGCTTTTGATACGGTTTTTTCAATGGGAGTTTTGTATCATCGCCGTTCACCGCTAGATCATCTTTATCAACTAAAAGATCAGCTTGTTTCCGATGGCCAACTAATTTTAGAAACCTTAGTGATTGAAGGTGATGAGCATCAATCCTTAGTGCCCGGTGAACGTTATGCGCAAATGCGTAATGTCTATTTTATTCCATCAATTCCAACCATGGTTAATTGGTTATCTAAATGTGGTTTTAAAAATATCAATGTCGTTGATATCTCTAAAACCAATTTGGAAGAACAGCGTAAAACCAATTGGATGACCACCGGTTCATTAATCGATTTTCTTGATCCAAATGATCATAATAAAACGATTGAGGGTTACGCCGCACCAATGCGCGCGGTGTTTATTGCCTCAAAATAATATTTTTTATCTAATTTAGTGAAATAAGATCAACTTCACGTATAATGATCATCGATTAAAAGATGATCATTACAACGAGTTAGATTCAAAAAATGGTTAATAGTTAAAATCCTTAATGCCAATTAGGTGAAAATCGACTATTAATGCTTGCAAACTCGATTGAATCTCAGTGTTATTATTCTTCATATCATCTTCACTTATCAATAATAAAATAAATTAGTTTAAGTGTTACATACAATAATGAGGATGAAATAACTATGGGATTCTTGCGCTTACTTCTTCGTATTCCTTTCTATATCTTAAGTATTATTTGGGAAGCTTGCCTGTATTTTGCCCTATTTTTACTGGTGCTATTACGCATTATATTGTGGGCTATTAGCCCAATTATTGGTGATGTTAATTGGTCAACACCCAAATGGTATCCGAATGTAAAACAGCACTACCAAAGCTTAAGCGCTGCGCTAGCTAAACGTAAAACACTCATTGGTAGCACGATTATTATTGTTATTATTGCTTACTTTTCGGGTAACTACTTGTATCATTGGTATTTAAATCGACCAAAATCAATCGACTTTGCGCCGACAATTATCAATACCTATCATGCAAACTATGATAAGCCTTATTACAGTAATTCCACATTAGATATCAGTTTTAGTGGCAATAGCCGTTCACCTGCGCCATTAGAACTTATTGGCAAACCAATTACCGAAGGGATCTCTATTAGCCCGAATATTGATGGTGTATGGCGCTGGAGTAGCGATAGTATCATTGAGTTTAAACCTACTCATACTTGGCCATTAGGCGTCAAATATACCGTCAAATTAAATGATGAAAAATTATTTGCTAACGATAATAAATTACAAGATAATTCAAATTCTTATACTTTTGCCACCCAAGAATTTAGCTATTCAATTAATGATAAACAGCTTTATCAAGATCCAATTAACACTAAAAATAGAATGGCAATTTTTACAATTAATTTTTCACACCCTGTTAATAAAGTATCATTTGAAAATAAAATATCATTAGAACTAATCAATAAACGTTCTTCATTTTTTATCAAAAGTTATGATTATACTATTAGCTATGATGATAATCTAACCACTGCTTATATAAAAAGCTCACAACTTGATCTACCAGAAGAGGATTGCGATTTAAAATTAAAAATAGACAAGGGTATAATGGCTTCAATGGGTAGTAATCTAACTAGTATGGCTAGTTATGACTCCTTATTTGTGCCAAGTAAATATAATTTAAATATAAACAATTCAGATATATCTTTAGTTGAAATTAATAACCAAAAAATACAGCAAGTGCTGACTATATCATTCAATTATAATGTCAATGCAAGTGATTTAAATAAAATACTTAAAGTATGGCAGTTACCTATAAATCGCAATAAAAAATATCGTGAAGATTATTACTCTGTATTTTCTAAAAAAAATAAAACCAGATTTAATGTTGATCAAAATGATTTAGCCAACGCTCAACTATTACCTTTAAAAGCTATCGACACCGAGCAAAATTACCAAAATCAAATTAGCTTTGAATTTAAAGCAGATCAAGGTAAAGAGCTTTACATTGAAGTTAAACAGCCTTTAGTTTCTGATGGGGGTTACTATTTATCAAAAGAATATCTTGACGTAAAAACAGTGCCAATGTACCCAGCTGTTATGAACTTTGCCACCAGTGGTTCATTATTATCACTGAGTGGCGATAAAAAAATTCCAGTTGTGTCACGTAATATGTCTAAATTAAAATTAGATATTGAACGCGTTATTCCCTCACAATTACAACATTTAGTTTCATTTAATCAAAATGATTTTCAATGGATGGATTTTGGTGATCTTGATAGTGATAACTTTGTTGAAAAATATAGTGTAACTAAATCGATTAATGGCGCTGCTGAGTCTATTAATTACAGTGATGTCGATTTAAGCCAATATCTAAAAAAAGATCTTAACGGTAACGAAATTAGAGGGGTATTTTTAGTTCGTTTATATGGTAATCATCAAGAAAATGAAAAAGAGTCATTTGACTACTATACCTCGCGCTTTATTATTGTAACCGATATTGGCATTATTAATAAAAAATCATTAGATCAATCACAAGATATTTTCATCCAATCAATCCGCAGTGGCGAGCCAATTAAAAATGCTAAAGTCTCGGTTTTAGGTGTCAATGGCATCGAAATTACGTCACAACAAACTGATGATAATGGTCATGCTCATTTTGCGCCATTATCGGATTATTATCAGGGTATAAAGCCACTATACTTTGTGGTTGAAAAAGGACAAGATCTCTCGTTTTTACCAATTTCAAGCTATGATCGCCAGCTTAACTTTTCGCGCTTTGATGTTGGTGGTATTTATGAAACGGTTGATGGCGGTGAACTGCGCACCCACCTATTCTCAGATCGCGGCGTGTATAGACCAGGTGATACGTTCCATATTGGCATGATAGTCAGAGCACAAGACTGGTCTAAATCGCTTGATGGGATTCAGTTAGAAGCTGATATTTATGACCCTAAGTCAAATCGAGTTAAAACTCAATCAATTGTATTAGATGAATATGGATTTAAAGAACTTGCCTATAAAACAAATTACAGTTCGCCAACCGGTGAATGGTATATTAATTTATATCTTAAAAACCCAAAAGAAGATTACCGGACACTATTAGGCTCAACATCGGTAGTGATTCGTGAGTTTGAGCCAGATAAAACTGCCGTATCGTTAACATTATTACCTGAAATAAAAGAGGGCTGGGTTCATCCTGATGCACTATCTGCTAAGGTTGACGCTAAAAATTTATTTGGCACCCCTGCGCAAAATCGGGTCGTAAAAAGTCAATTATATTTAGAGCCATCGGCACCTTATTTTAAAAAATATGATAATTATGCGTTCTATCAAAACATTAGTCGCAATCAAAATAGCTTTAATATTGCAATAGAGGAAACGCTCACCGATGAAAATGGGATTGCAAGCTTAGCGCTACCCATTACCAGTTTCGACGGTAACTATACGGCTAAACTATTAACCGAAGTTTTTGAGCCCGATAGCGGCCGAAGTGTGTCTGCAACATCAACTATTTTTGTTTCACCAAATGATTACCTTGTTGGTGCTAAGGCCGATGGCCGATTAGATTACATTAAAAAAGATTCAACACGTATCATCAACTTCATTGCGATAGCGCCAAATCTTGAGCAAATATCATTAACTGATCTAACACTTGTTAAGCTTGAACAAAAATATTTATCGGTATTAGTTAAGCAGCCATCGGGTGTTTATAAATACGAATCTAAACGTAAGGATACCGTGCTTTCGCAAATGCCATTTGCTATTGATAAAACATCGACTAATTATGCAATTAGTGATGAGCTGCCGGGAAATTACCTATTACAAATTAAAAATAAAAGCGGCTATCTCATTTATCAAACGGCTTATTCGGTTGCAGGCACAGCAAATATTACCCGTAATTTGGATCGTAATGCTGAGTTAGAGTTAAAAATAAGTAATAACCAATATAAAGCGGGTGATGAAATTGAAGTATCGATTACCGCGCCTTATGTTGGTAGCGGCATCATTACGATTGAACGTGATAAAGTTTATGCATGGCAATGGTTTAAAACGACGACCACAAGCTCAGTTCAAAAAATCACGGTGCCTGAAGGCATTGAAGGTAATGCCTATATTAATGTGCAATTTATTCGCGATCCAAGCTCAGATGAAATTTTTATGAGCCCATTAAGTTACGCTGTCACGCCATTTAAAATCTCTAATGATAAATTTAATGACCATATAAAACTTACTGCGCCAGATAAAATTAAACCCGGTGAGATTTTACCTATTACCCTTCAAACCAATAGTAAACAGCGCGTAATTATTTTTGCAATTGATGAAGGTATTTTACAAGTTGCCGACTATAAATTAAAAAATCCATTAAATGAATTCATTCGTAAAAAAGCGTTATCGGTTAAAACGCTACAAATACTTGATTTAATCTTGCCTGACTATAATCGGTTATTAAACCTATCAGCGCCAGGTGGTGATATGTATGAATTAAAAGATGAGCTTTCGGGGCATCTAAACCCGTTTAAACGCAAGGTAGATAATCCCGTTACCTACTGGTCTGGTATTATTGATGTAGATGGCGTTAAAACCGTTGACTACTTCGTTCCTGACTATTTTAACGGCAAAATTCGAATCATGGCGGTTTCGGTAGGTAAAGAGACGATGGGCAGTACCCAAACAACGACAACTGTGCGTAATGATTTTGTACTAACGCCTAACATTCCTTATTTTGTAGCGCCAAATGATGAATTTGAAATTAGTTTAAGTGTGGCAAATAATTTAGAAGATACGAGCGACAAGGCAATCCCAATTACTGTTACCCTTAACACAACGCCGCAATTAACGCTTATTGATGAAGCGACGAAAACCATTGATCTTAGTCCAATGAAAGAAGGCACCCTTAAATTTAAACTAAAAGCGACCGATAATTTAGGTAGTGGCGATCTGCATTTTACTGCAAGTTATCATGATAAGGTTGTTAAGCGTAATGTCAGTACCTCTGTGCGCCCTGCTTCTCAATATCGACTTAAAACAGTTATGGGCCGAATGGATGGTAGCAAGCAGAGTTTTACTGATATAAGGGATATGTATGCACCATTTAGTGAGCGTGATGCATCAGTATCGTATTCCCCTCTTATTTTAAGTAGAGGCTTAGCGACTTATCTTGCTAATTATCCTCACTTATGTTCAGAACAGATCCTAAGCCAAGCAATGCCGCTACTGTTAAATAGTAAGTATCCAGATTTTGAATTAGTTAAAAATAATTCGATTAAATTAGATAGCCTTTTCCAGATGCTACAAACACGGCAAAATAGTGAAGGTGCAATTGGCTTATGGTACTCTAGCTACAATGTTGATCCGTTTATTACTTTATATGCAGTAAACTTTATGCTGGAAGCGAAAGAGGCAGATCAATTAATACCGAATAAAATGCTTGAAAATGCCAATAAATATATCAA
This sequence comes from Orbaceae bacterium lpD04, assembly GCA_036251935.1. Lineage (NCBI taxonomy): Bacteria > Pseudomonadati > Pseudomonadota > Gammaproteobacteria > Orbales > Orbaceae > Orbus > Orbus wheelerorum. Next base: position 1,696,066 of record CP133967.1, read on the forward strand.
GCAAATCGCATCATCAACACGAACTGACCAATACGGTCTACGTTTACGTGCTTATGCCATTTACTTATTAACCCGGCAAAATCAGGTCACAACCAGTTACTTAGCCTCAATTGTCGCTGATCTTAATGATAACCGCAGCAAGGGGTGGCAAACCGATTTAACCGCACTTTATTTAGCATCATCTTATCAGATGCTAAAAATGGATAGAGAAGCAAATCAATTATTAAAACCAGTATGGCAAGAACTCGCTAATGCCTATGATAACGCTTGGTGGAATCATAACTATTACGATCCACTGGTTTTAGAAGCAGGAAAAATTTATTTAATTGCGAAACATTTTCCTAAGCAAGCTAAAGATATTCCGCCACAAGCATTAGAAAATCTTGTTTTAATGCTTAATCAAGAGCGTTATACGACCCAGTCATCGGCAATGACGTTGCTTGCTTTAGATAGCTATGTTTCAAGCATCAACAAAGACAAACTAGCGGCTGATGATTTAACTATCACCAGTGAATCTAAAGTTGATGAACAAAATAAATATCAAACGATAGCCAAGTTAAAAGGATTATTAGCTAAAGGCTCATTCACCGCCGATGCTCGCACCGTTAGCTTTAATAATCAAACTCACCTACCTGCTTGGTATTTAATGTCACAGCAAGGATTTGATAAAACCATACAAACACAGCCAATTACTAAAGGGCTTGAAGTCTATCGTGAATTTACCGATGAAAAAGGTAATATCGTTAATCAAGTTACACTTGGTGATAAAATCAATGTGACCGTCAGAATTAGAACCCTATCAAAAGAAGGCGCAACCAACATAGCTATCGTTGACTTATTACCGGGCGGCTTTGAGGTTGTTCAACAGCCAATAAGCAGCACTAAAGATAACTATCAGGAAAATGATGAATATGACGGTGAAGATGAAGAAAATTACCAATCCGATGAAGGATATCATTGGATATCACCAATTGCAGTGGGTAATTATACTTGGTATCCTGATTACACTGATGTAAGAGAAGATCGCGTCATTATTTATGGTTCAACAGCTAACAATAAGACTCAAACATTTACTTACCAAATAAAAGCAACCAATATCGGTCAGTACATCGTACCATCGGCTTACGGTGAAGCAATGTATGATCGTGATATCCAAGCGGTATCGAAAGGTGGTGATCTGATCTCTGTCATAGCGAAATAACCGCGCGATAAGCCATATAAAGGGTACCAAAGTACCCTTTAATTTAATTCATAAGATGTTATGTCGATAATTTTAAATTTTATTAAAAAATATCAAAATAGTTTAATGGTTTTATTACTGTTAGCGTTGATTGCAGTTACGGTGCGATTGTATCCCCATGCGCCGCTATCGCAATCATTAACGTTTTCAAATACCTATTATGATGAGCATAATAAGCTGCTTCGAATAACCTTAGCAGACGATGAGCGATATCGACTATGGACGCCGCTTGAAGATATATCGCCTAATGTTATTGATGGTTTACTATTACATGAAGATAGGTGGTTTTATTATCACCCTGGCTTTAATCCAATTAGCCTAACACGCGCTTTTTTTGCGACCTACCTGGGCGGAGGAAACCGGCAAGGCGCCTCAACAATCACCATGCAATTAGCTAGAATGCATTGGAAACTCAATACTAAAACCATTGAGGGAAAATTAATCCAGCTAGCAAGGGCTATCGAGCTCGAATTAATGTACTCTAAACATGATATTTTAGAAGCTTACCTTAATTACGCCCCCTTTGGCCGCAATATCGAAAGCGTTGGCGCGGCCTCTTTGATCTATTTTGACAAACCGGTATCACAAGTTAATTTGCCTGAAGCATTGACGCTTACCGTTTTACCGCAATCACCTACCTATCGCATTGATAAACAAACTGGCATTGCCGGTAACGCCTTAGTGAATGCTCGAAATCAATTATTTCAGCGCTGGCAAGAAATCTACCATAGCGAGGATAATATTGCCGCATTATTTAATCAATCATTGATTATGCGTCAGCCAGAGCAACTGCCCTTTTTGGCGCCTCATTTTATTAACCAAATTATTCAACAGCAATTAGGTAATAGTCATCAATCAAAAATTATCACAACGCTAGATAATAACTTACAAACAATCATTGAAAATCAAGTAAATGTCTTTATTGAACGAAATAGTCAAACCGGCATTAAAAATGCCACAGTATTATTAGTTGATACAAAAACGATGGGGGTTAAAGCGCTTATTGGCTCGGCAGATTATTTTAATAATGATATACAAGGCCAAGTTAATGGGACAATAGCCAAAAGATCGCCAGGTTCAACTTTAAAACCCTTTATATATGGACTTGGCTTCGATCAAGGTATTTTACATCCGATGAGTATATTAAAAGATGTTGAAACTGATTTTGGTTTTTATACCCCTGAAAATTTTGACCGTAATTTTAAAGGCCCGATTTCAGCTACCGAAGCGCTTATTAAAAGTCGTAACATTCCCGCCGTTTTTATTGCATCAAAACTTAAAACGCCTTCATTTTATCAGTTTTTAACAGCCGCAAATATCGCAAATCTAGCCAGTGAAGAACATTACGGTTTAGCCTTAGTATTAGGGGGTGGTGAGGTCACCTCGCAAGAGCTAGCGACATTATACGCAATGCTTGAAAATCGGGGAAAATGGCAACCACTTAAATTTATCGCTAAGCAAACAGATAATACCTCAGTTGTTAAAAAGCTTTTAAGCCCACAAGCAAGCTTTATGACCAAAGATATGCTACTTAAAAATACGCGTAAACAAGATATCTTATTTAAGAAGCAAAATACCGCAATCCCGGTATACTTTAAAACTGGCACGTCATGGGGGTTTCGTGATGCTTGGACCGCTGGCGGATTTAAACAATATGTACTCATCGTTTGGTTAGGTAACTTTGATGGTTCTAGCAACAATGCCTTTGTTGGCGCAGATGCCGCAACCCCACTATTTTTTAACATTATTGATGCAATCAATAACTATTATCCAAATACCAGAGCACCAAATCAGGAATTACCAAAGAATATGAAAAAGGTTGATATCTGTTTGCCTAGCGGCAATCTCGTTACTAAATGGTGCAAAGTAAAAGGTAAAACATGGTTTATTCCAGGCGTTTCGCCAATCACGGTTGATAATATCTATCGCCCAGTAATGATTGATAATCTATCGGGCAAAGTTGCGTGCGCGCCATATAACTTGCAAACATCACACGTCGAAGTATTTGAATATTGGCCCTCTGACTTAGCCAAAATTTTTGCAAAAGCAGGCATGCAAAAGAAATCCCCCCCAGATAGTTCTCACTGTTTATCACCGCATAATTATTTAGGTCAAGCCCCAAAAATCACCTCGCCATTAAAGAATGTGGTATATCAATTTAGGATAAATAATCAAAAAAATGAACGTATTAGCTTAAATGCTAATGTTGATGGTGAGGTTAAAAAATTATACTGGTTTATTGATAATCAATTCATTGGCAGTAGTTTACAAAACCAAACATTAGATTTGCTACCAACGAAAAGCGGCGTATTTAAATTACTGGTAGTTGATGATTTAGGGCGCAGTGACGCTCGCACAATCAAAGTAGAGTTATTAGAATAAGTTATATCAATAGATATGGCATTGCTGTTTATTTTATTTACGATATTATTTTATAGCTTCACTCACATAAGGACTTTTGATGGACTACACCCTCTACATCGGTAATAAAAATTACTCTACATGGTCAATGCGCCCTTGGGTCGTAATGAAATATTTTGATATCAATTTTGATGAAAAATTGATTCGATTTGATAGCTTTGCTAATGACTCTCTCTTTAAACAAACCATTCTAACGATTAATCCTTATGGTACCGTGCCGGTACTGATTAATGATGATACCACCATCACCGATTCTTTAGCGATTTGTGAATACCTTGCAGAAAACCATCAAAATTTAGCGTTATGGCCGAAAGATCCGAAACAAAAAGCCATAGCAAGAAGCATCGTTGCAAAAATGCATAATGGCTATTTGCATATTCGTAATCATTTACCGATGAATATTGAAGCGTCACTCGCTCAAATTGGTCAAATTATTTTACGTGACCACCTTGACGTTAAAAATGAAATTAAATTTTTTGATGAACAGATATCATCAATTTTAGCTAAGTCGAATGGGAAATATTTATTTGGTGATTTTAGTGTTGCTGATGCATTTTATGCACCGATGTGTTTAAGATTAAAAACCTATCAAATTCCAACTTCGAACCATTTGAATCGTTATATTGAGACTATCTACCAAACAAAAGGGATTAGTGACTGGATTGCAGAGGCCTTACTTGAAAAAGATTTTATCCCCATGGATGAACCCTACCGATTTAATCGCTAATTAATATAAACGCCCATCCGGGCGTTTGTTAATAATTATTTTGTAATATAACGTGCAAACAAGTATTAAATAACGTGTTTCATCACATGAACTTTTTTTTTCGCAACTTTACCCTCAGCAAACTGCGCGAAATGTTTATAATGTGGCTCTGCATTATGCTCATCTATCGCTTGTTTCGATTGCCAAGACTCAGTAAAAACATAAGTATAGGGATCTTTTACATCTTGATTAAGATCATATTGAATGCAGCCTTGCTCTTTACGACTACCTTCAACAATTTTTTTAAATTCAGTTTGAAACTCAGCATTAAATTCAGGCTTAATAGTAAAAATTGCGACAATATTTAATATACTCATCTTTATCCCCTCGTTATCATATTTATGATTAGAATAATCCTAATACCGTTATTTGATAATATTCTTTTTGATCTCAAAAGCTAAGTTTGGATCCCACATTGCGCCAGTTGCGCTCATTACCGCATTAGCGCCAGCATCAATATACTGCTGATAGTGCTGTGCTGAGCTCACGCCACCAACACCAATAATGGCAAAGTCACTAGCAAGCTCATTACGTAATCGCGCTAAACGCATAACCATTTCGATGCCAGCCCAGCGGATCGCATCACCACAAACCCCGCCAGCTGGCCTATCATGACCTAATGCAGGATCACCATTTTTATCGACAGGCCTTGCAGATAAGGTATTAATGGTACTAAACCCATCAACCACACCGTGTAATTTTTTGAGTAATGGCATCACATCGTCATCGTTGGCAAAATAAGCTAATTTTAAAAATAGGGGCTTGTCAGGTACCGCATTTTTAATCTCTTTGGCAACGCGTTCAACTTTATCAAAATCAAAACAGAGTAATTTATGTACCCCTTCATTAGGGCAACTTAAGTTAGCCTCAAGGATCGGCGCATTTGTTTGGGCAACCAAACGTGCCGCTAACGCGTAGTCTTTTTCGATCGTTGCTTCATTACCCGGCGTTCCTTGAAAACTACCAATTACATATTGACCTTTTTTAGCCGCATTAACCGCATCAGCTAAATCCTCTTGCCAAACGTCAGGATCAAATGATGGCACACCAAATGAATTAGTAATTGATATAGGCGATTGATAATTACGATCAGCAAGCACCGTATCGACTTGATGAGATAATTGCCCTTTAGGATGAATAGATAGCACATTTGGTAATGGGTGGCTTTTGTGGGCTTTTGTGCGCACCGTTTTATATACACATAAATCAAAGCCATATGCTAAAGCTGCTTTAACATAGTTGGCATTGAGTAATGGCCCGGCGGGAATACCAAATGGCAAATTAACACTTAAATTTAAAAAATGTGACGGCTTAGTAACCTCAATCACTGTCTTAGGACTATGGGCAAAATCACCAAATGGCCCCTGCTCATAGTTATCTTCATAACTTAATAATGGGTCGTAAAAAGGAGTAATTGTCTTTTTCATTAATTAACCTGTCATTTATATATTGATGACTTATTTTATACCTAAAACAAGGCGACCATTTTTTGTTGCAACATTAATAACATTATCTAAATCGGTATAACGGCAACCCGTTACAAGTAACTTCAACTCTTCCCACATATTACCCGTTGAGAAAGGTAACATATAATCGCTAATATTATCAGTACCTATCGCAACGGGAATTCCTGCCATTGATAATTCATCCACTGGCGTTAACGAATTACGAGTAGGCCCTTGATCCTCACGTCTTGGACTGTCAATCCAAGCAAATGGGCAAGCTATAACCATCATTTTAGCTTCTTTCATTTTTGCATAAAGCTTTTGTCGATACTCAAGGCTATGAGCTGTAATTGAAATACTATGAATAGCAACAACCCGGCCATGCATTCCATGTTCAATTGTTTTGTCGGTAAGTTGCTCGGTTTCAATTTCATCTTGAGAATTGAACTGATCAACATGCACGTGCACCATTTTACCTAATTTTTTAGCTGTTTGCATTAATACATCTAAATGTACGAGCCCCATTCCCGGGCCATGATCGCGTTCATCACGCCTTGGTAGGCCACCAATAATATCGACTAAATCAGCACCTTTATCAAACCAATAACGCGCTTCTTTGTCAATAACGCCTTTTAATGTTTGGTTAACTAATTTAATAATAATATCTTTTTTATAGTTTTCTCGCGCTTTAAGTGCCGCTTTAATTGCTCGTTCTTGGGCGATAGGATCAATATCAACAAATGATCCCATGGCGGTTACGCCCTGTTCTATCATTCGCTCAACGGCCATACTAAAGTGGCGATAATAGTCATCTTCACTCATTGCCGCTTTTATTTTATCTAATGTATCCCATTTTTCGATAAGCGTTTGCTTTTGATAGACATCAAAGCTATCGCGAGTGATAGTAAAAGCGCGATCGGCATGCATATGTGCATTAACCCATCCACCTTGTTCTTTAATGCTTTTCATCAGAAAGGCCTTTAAACTTTGATCTCGACTCGCCAATAAAATTTCTTTATTTATCATGATAATCTCCCGCTATTTTACTATTGTGATACATAAATTTTAGACAAAAAAAATCCCCCGAAATGGAGGATCCAAAATTAGAATACATGAGTCTAAAAACAGTCCGTTCAAAATATAATTCAATACTTTTTACCATCACGCTTTTCAAGCTCATTTACCTAATTGACATTAATTGCAACGATTTTAATGCAATAACTAGGAATATCAACTCTTTAATTTCAAAAAAAATATAAATAAATGAAAATGTTAGAGTATTATTTTTGAGACAAATAAACTGTAAAATTAATTATTTATTGAATGAAAGGCGAATAATAAACGGGCTTAATTGATAAAAATCGGTGATTTATGCAGTGAATTTATTTAAAATAACGAGCAATCAAAAAAATGAGACTATTTTTTAATGATCACTTATCACTCATTAAAATTAATTATAATCATACTTTAACTCACTTTTACCTTTGATGATGTGTCGAGATAAATGCATAATACAGCAAAGTATTCTATTTAAACCTGATTAAGATGATGGAAAGTAAATCGTTAATCTAAAACTCACAAAAAAGTAGAGTTTAGCTATTATTTGCAGCCATTAAAATGCTATTCGTTTAGGAGATCTGCATGGCAGATATAAAAAATAACAATATTGAAAATAAATTACGTAAAGATCTCGGACTCGTTTCCGCGTTATCGTTAGTTGTTGGTATGGTACTTGGCGCCGGTGCATTTATGAAACCACCTGCAGTACTTGAAATCGCCGGAGACTATAATTATGCATTATTAGCGTGGATTGTTGGCGGTGTGGTTTCTATTTGTGGTGGATTAACGCTTTGTGAACTCGGTGTGATGTTTCCTAGAACCGGTGGGTTGTTAGTTTATTTAGAAAAAATCTACGGCCCAAAAGTGGCCCATTTATATGGATGGATGATAACCGTCATTTTTGCCCCTTCCCTTGTTGGCGCTTTAGTCGGTTATTTTAGCTCGGTATTTTGCTTATTATTTTCGATCTCAGATGACTACCGTATGGTTGTCAGTATTGCGGTACTTGGTTTTATTGCATTTGTTAATGCAATTGGTGTAAAAGAGGCCGCCTACTTACAAACCATTGCAACCGTTTGTAAATTAATTCCAATTTTATTACTTACCGTATTTGGCTTATTTAAAGGGAATGGCCAAGTTGCGATATTTAGTAGCAGTGGTCAAGGCATTGAATCAATGGCACCGTTTGCGGTTGCAATTCTTGCTACCCTCTTTGCTTATGATGGCTGGGCACAGGTGGCATCGGTTGCTGGCGAAATTAATAACCCAGCCAAAATATTACCTAAAGCCATTATTTTAGGGATCTTATTTTTAGTGGTTGTTTACGCTTGTATCAATATAGCTTTATTTAAAATCCTACCGGTACAAGAGATGGTTTCGCTGGGGCATGATGCATCAGCCGTTGCCTCGCAGCGTATGTTTGGTCACCTTGGGGGTAATCTTGTTGCCGTTGGTATTATGATCTCAATTTTAGGTGGGATTAATGGTTATATTATGACACTTTCACGCACTATTTTTGGTATGGGTGAAAGAGGTAATATTATTGGGGCAAAATTCCTTAGTACCATCGATGATGATAGTCGCTCACCAATTAATGCTATTTTACTGCTTATCGTCTTAGCTTTTTTATATGTAACGTTACTTGATGCCGATAGATTATCTGAAATATCGATGTTTTCAATTTGGATTTTTTATCTATTAACTTTCATAGGCGTGATTATTGGCCGCAAAAAATACCCAAATGTACCAAGGCCTTATAAAGTCATCGGCTACCCTATCATTCCGTTAATTGCAATTTGTGGCGCCGCTTATGTTATTTATGGTATGTTAATTTACCAAACCTTAAATGGTATTATCTCAATTGTATTAACACTTATTGGCTTACCGATTTATTACTATTATAACAAGAAGCACTCTCATATCGACGGTGGATTTGGACAAACAAAACAATATAAAGTAAAACGTAAATATTGGATTGCCTTAGGAACGGTTGTTTTAATGGCTGTTTTTACACTACTATTAAGTTATTTGACACATAATTAGTTAATGAAGGTTTGTTAAAATAGATGATATTAGCGCCTATTGCAGCTAATCAAAATGATTTGAGATAACGATACCTCATCGTTTTTTATAAGATCGTGTTTATTAAAAATAGCGCAATAATGTTTAGAAAAAAGCTAGTTCTGCCTTGTTAATTGCAAAACTAGCTTAAAGTTACTATCAATATAGCTTAAGCTTTACCAATATTAAAATGCGTAACGAAGGCCGATGCTGACGTCATTTGTATGAAGTTTAGCTGAAGAGCTATAATTCATATAATCATCACTATCACTGCCTTTAATTTTGCCACTATCAAGATAACGATATTCAACATTAGCAGTTAAGTTTGACATCACTTTATAACTTACCCCCGCCATTGCCGACCATGCAAATTTTGTTTTTGACATATCCACGTCATCTTTATATTTCACAAAACTCACACCTAAACCTAGACCAACATAAGGCGTAAAGGCAGTACTATTATAAAAATCATAATAACCATTAGCCATTAATGTTGATTGTCTAATTTTAAAATTAGCATGTTCATATTCCCCACCAGCAGTTCCTTGCATTGATGAAAAGATATAATCTGATGTGCTTATTTTAGCATCAGTACGATAAGTGTAATCAAGTTCAGCACGCACTGGTATGTTATAAGAAACATTAAAATCATAACCCGCATTTACACCTAGGTTGAAAACTGTTTTTGTCTTATCACCATATAAATCATAGTCATAACCAGCACCTGTAACATCATTACCATGCGACTGGACATCTTTCGATTGCATGATACTTGCACCTAACTTGCCACCAACATAAAATCCAGTATTTTCAGCAAGCGCTACGGTTGAAATGGTTCCTAATGTAACTGCGATTGCCAACTGCTTTAAACGCATTTTATTATTTCCTTGTTAAAAATTTTATAAGAATAAGTTGTATGATTTGTCACCAAATGAAAAATCGACGATATTAAAACAAAAAAAATCAACAGTTTCAACTTAACTAAGTCTACATTTACTTATTAAAGTGTAAATTTTTTATAAAAAAACAAATAACGATGCATAAAAGCAGAATGCCAAGGTAATTAAAGCATTTATTGATAATATTATGACCGATAATTTGTGTTATTAAATAAAATCCTCATTACGTTAAGGCGTAAAATTTAATTGATGATTTCTCGTCATAATCAATCTGGACATAAGATAAAACATCTAATTTTAAAAATTGTTTATAAGGCACTTTTTAGTGATTTATGTAAAGGTTATTTTGTTAACTTTTGCCCTGTTAAATAGCCGTTTCAATCAAATAAAATGGTTATCTTTAAACGCAAAAAAACTCAAGAGGAATGAAACAATTTATTGATACCCTTTGCAATAAAAACCCCCATTACTTTGGGGGTTATCAATATGTCACTGATAATGATGCTCGTTCAATCTATTTTTCAGCTTTTTTTTGTTCATCTTTATATAATTTATTGTCATAAAACTTCACAAAAGGAAGATAAATAAGTAGCGCAAGAATTGCTGATAATATTGCAACAACAATCGCTTTATAATCCCCCCCTGTGCTAATAAATGCCCCTAATCCTATCGGCGATGGCCAAGGAATTAATGCGACAATAGGTTGAATAATTTGCATATTAATTGCGAAATAACCTAACGTGCCGCACGCCATTGGCGCTAAGAAAAAGGGGATGGCTAAATAGGGATTATAAACAATTGGCATACCGAAAATAACGGGTTCGTTAATATTAAATATTGCAGGAACGGCAGATGCCCTACCTAATATTTTTAATTGGCTTGATTTTGCACAAAAAGCGATGAAAAAAGTCATCAATAGTGTTGCTCCAGAACCCCCAATAATAACAAGTGAATTGTTAAACTCACCAGCAAATGGAATATGGGCTCCCATCGTATTTTCAGACATATTAACCAGTGTAATAGGCGTTATTAACGCCCCAATAATACTTGCCCCATGAATACCAACAACCCATAGCGCATGGATTAAAAATAGGATCACCATGACACCCAGCCAGCTTTTAGTCAAATTGGTTACAAAGGTAAACGGAATAGCAATAACACTATAAATATCGGTGCCAAAATAAACTAATACACCATTAAGAATAATGACACTAAGCGCAATTACAAACGTTGGAATTAGTGCCGTAAAAGAACGTGAAACCCCCAATGGCACGGTTTCTGGCATTTTTATGACCCAATTGCGCCTGACGCATAAAAAATAGAGCTTGGTTGCTAAAGCGGCCATAATAATTGCAATAAAAATGCCACCGGTGCCTAAACGGACTATTCCCGATCCCATTCGAAATCCATTGATCACCTGCTCACTTTGGTTATTAATTAAACTGATCATGCCATTTTGTACAACTAATTCAGGCAACGTCATAAAAAAAGCAAACGTGGATAACATCGCACCATTAAGTGCATTAACATTAAGGCCTGTTTCTTCTGCTTCAATTTTAGTTAATTCGTAACCGACAACAAAGTTAAAATAAAGCGCTAAAATCCCGATTGTTGCAGTATTTGCAATCATATAAAGATCGCTGACCTTAAAAAACGTGCTTTCAAAAAAGCCTTGTAATCCAGTAAATGTCATTGGCAAAATATTAAAGACTAAAAACATAGAGCCAACGATAGTGAAAGGTACCGATGCCATTCCTGCTGCCATGACAGCACGTACTAGCTTAAATTGAGATATTTTTGCCATAGGCGTCATCAGATACTTTTGTAAAACCACAAATCCAGTATTCATTGAATTTTCCTTATTTAATTAATAATTTCTTCATAAGCTTGAATTCTTTTAAAATGTTTATCTTGGTCGAGCTTAATTTTATTTAGTTTTTTTAACATTAAAAATGAAATAGATAGGCTAAAAATAAGTAATACCGTTAATATATTTAAAACATCGTGTGTATTTTTTAGAAATGGGTAGAAATCGTTATACAAACGGGAATAAAGTGTAATAAGTAAGATGATGCAACTCACCACTAAAACACGATAAAAAAAATACGCATAAGGTAATTTGTTACTATGACAGCGATAGAGCTTAACTTGCTCCAATGCAGTAAATAGGCTTAAAATAAATAAAAACAACGGTAAAATAGCCGCAAATGATAACGAACCAATAAGAAATATAGCCCAATAAAGATTTAAAAATAAAAAAAAGGCAGTGGTATAACGAATAGCTAAAAATCGGTTGAAATACAGATTGGTCAAGCTGACTTTTTTCTGTATGTTTAACCCTTCCCTCATTATACTATTCATTTTAACCTCTTACATTGTTTGTAACACTGTTAAGTTGCATATATAAATAAGCCATTTCAATCGCCATTTCCCGCAAAGTCATCGTTGTCATTAAGTGATCTTGCGCATGAACCATAATAATTTCCATTTCAATTTTTTTGCCATTAGCATAGGATTGAAGTAGCTCCGTTTGTGATTTATGAGCTTGTAATATTTCGTCATTTGCCTCTTCGAGTAGTTGATTTGCCAATGTAAAATTAGCTTCTCGCATCGCTTTAAATGCTTGATGCGTTTTGGTTTTTGCATTACCACTATGCAAAATAATCGTAAATGCAACAAGTTGGATCTCTTCGGTGGTCATTTTTTCATTCATTACTAAGCTCCTTTTTCAATAAGCGTCATAAAAAGTTTTTTAAATTCAGTAAAGTTTTCAATCCGTAGCATTTTTTGTTGTACATCGAAATCCTCTATCAACGCGACAATCGCTTTCGTCATTATTGCTAAATGAGGATTTTGGTAAATAGAGGGGGAAATCATAAAAATAAAATGGACACTTGGGTAATTTTGATCCCAAAATAAGCCATTAGGCATAATTGCAATGCCTATTTTAGATAATTTACTCACCGCAATGGCTGGATGTGGCACAACAATGGTTTGGCTAAAAAAGATTTCACCTAATGCCATGCGATTTTCTATTTGCTGTTTCATCTCTTGTTTGTAATTTTTGGCTTCATCGAAAGCTAATAAATTGAGTAAATGGTCTAAAATTTCTGCTTTGCCTTTTACGGTTTCTTGGCAAAGATAAAAATAATCGGCGGCTAAATCATCAATGATTTGCTCAATATCGCTTAAATAACTACCCGCATTGATACTTGAATACATTACGTTCGGTTTTTTGCGATTTGATATAGGCGCTTTATAACATGAAAGATAACGGCGAATTTGCTGAACATCTTGCTCAGTTAGAAAAACTGAAACATGAAAAACCGGAATTTTAAATACTTTTGAGGAAAGATCGATTGACGAAATAATAAAATCGACATCGTTTAACATTTCAGTATTAGTTTCATAATACCCTTTTATCGCAACTATTTTTATTCGTTCATCAAATTCACTTTCAACACGAGTTTTTAATAGTTGAGCGCTACCAAGGCCTGTTGCACAAATAATAATTACTTTTGCTTTTTGTTCATTTTTTAATTTTTCAATAGACGCTAAAAAATGCAATGCTAAATATCCCCATTCATCATCGTTAATTTCAAACTGCATTAGATTAGGAAGCTGACCACAATAATGTTTGATTAGCGCTAAAAGTTCAGGATAATTTAGTTTAATTTCATCTAATAGAGGATTGTCTAATTTAATATTTTGCTCTAAACGTATCAACATCGGTTTTAAGTGCTGAATGAGCCCATTTTTTAATTGCTCATCTTGAGCAAAAAGATAACCGGTTTCTTGTTGGATTTTAAATAATAAATCGGTCAATGGCAGGCAGAGATCTAAATCTGATTCGTGTCGCATAAAATTAGATTTCGTCATTAAATGCAACGTTAAGTACATTTGCTCTTCTTTTGGAAAAGAAAACCCAATAATAGATTCAATTCTATCAATAATCTTTTTAGCAATTTGATATTCAACATTGGTTTTCGTTGCCTGAGGCATGCTTATATTTTGAATAGAAAGCCCTGATTGCAAACGTTTAATACTTAAAGCAAGGTGTAACACTACATTTTGGATCATTACATCAGATAATCTTATATTACCTTCACGGCATTCATCTAAAATGATAATGGTTAACATATCAAAACTGATCGCTTCGCAAAACTTATTTGAACTAGTTAGCTGCTGCAAAAAATTAACTGATTTTTGCCGAAAAAAATAACTCATAATAAAGTGCCGCTTAGCCCTTTCAAGTCCTTCAACAAACACGATTGATCTGTTTTTTTTAAGCGTTAATTCATACGGTATTAGCTGATTTTTTATTTCAGCAATATCTTTATTTAACTGGGATGTACTGATAAATAGGCATTCGGATAAATCATCAAGATCTATTTTTTGACTTTCTAATAAGAGTAAATTGAGTAAGTAATGTTTTCTTTCAGATGCTTCTCTGCTCTTCGATTGTTTTTCATTTGTATCTAAAAGATTGTGCATGATTAAAAATGAATTAAATGCCGACCTATCTTTAATTTGAAGCTGGAAGCCGTGTCCTTGCTTACTAATAATTTGTCCACCGTTATCTTCAATAACCTCTTTTAAGTCTTTAAGATAAGTTCGAACAGTGCGATCAGATAATGATAAGTCGATAGCAAGATCAGTGCTGGTTTTAAATGTATTTTTAGACCGAGCGAGCAAACTAATTAGTTCACGTTGCTTATTTTTTATCATTATCATCGGTATCCATAATTATTGAAAATAATGCGCCCTTTGCCACAAAGCTTGCAATTAAGGCATTTTACCTAACAGAAAATAAGCGTAGCTTAACTGTTACATTAATTTTTAGATGGCGCCAAATGACGACACCTAAAAAATAATGAGGAGCAATACATCATAATTCTCATTTAATACTATCTTCGATAAGGTTTGCTAGCTGCTCAATGCCTGATGGGATCGGAATATATGCAGGAAAAGGAATACTAACCACCGGTTTACCCACCTCATCGCCCAACTTTTTCAGATTATCAAACATCATCATAGTTTGTGGACTGATTAAAAACAGCGAGAAATCACTATTTTTAATCATACCATTACCTTCGGTTGCAGAAACGGCATCAACAGAAATCGCTTTATCTTTACTTACAAAATAGTCTGTTACTTTTTTTGCCATTAAAGATGATGACATGCCTGAAGCACAGATAATTAACGCTTTTTTCATATATTCTCCTAATGATAATTGGTATTTAGAGTGTTTCCCCATTCGATAAGATAACTTGCTTATACCACGCAAATGATGCTTTTCGACGACGCGCTAATGTGCCATTGCCTTTGTTATCTTTATCTACATATATAAACCCATAACGTTTTTCCATTTCACCCGTGCCGGCTGAAACCAGATCAATACAGCCCCAAGGCGTATAGCCAATTAAGTCAACGCCATCTTCTTCAACGGCCAGTTTCATTTGTTTGATATGTTCACGTAGGTATTCAATGCGGTAAGGATCATCAATTGTGCCATCGGCCTTAATTTGGTCATAAGCCCCAAAACCATTTTCAACAATAAAGAGTGGCAGTCGATACATATCAGTCAACCAATTTAACGTATAACGTAATCCTTCTGGATCAATTTGCCATCCCCAATCTGACGCTTTTACATATTGATTGCGAACAAGATCGGTACTTTCATTATAATCATAGGTATCATTACCTGCTTTTTTGTTAATAGCATATGACATGTAATAACTAAAGCCAATGTAATCAACAGTGCCTTTTTTTAAGATGTTAAGATCGTCATTGGTAATATCTAATGCAAATCCTTTACGTTGCCAATATTTTTTAATGTAGTTTGGATAACTGCCATGAACATGAACATCAGTAAAAAAATAACGGCGCTCCATCGCTTTTTGCGCCATTAATATATCGCCAGGTTTACATGTTTGAGGATAAATTGGCACCACGGCAATCATGCAACCAATTTGAAAATCAGGATTAATTTG
Organism: Orbaceae bacterium lpD04; assembly: GCA_036251935.1. Lineage (NCBI taxonomy): Bacteria > Pseudomonadati > Pseudomonadota > Gammaproteobacteria > Orbales > Orbaceae > Orbus > Orbus wheelerorum. Next base: position 1,711,950 of record CP133967.1, read on the forward strand.
ATGACCAATTTGAACCGATTTTGCACTGGCAACAAGTTCATAATGAGCGGCTTGGTACATAATTAATTCACGGTTATCACCTGCTTTATAAAAGATACCTGAATTCGTAAATGGAGCAAAATCTTCATTAAAATTAGCTTGATTATTTATTTCATTAAACGTCATCCAATATTTGACCTTATTTTTATAACGTTTGAAGCAAACTTCCGCAAAGCGGACAAAAAAATCAATTAATTTTCGATTACTAAAACCACCATACTGCGTAACCAAATGATAAGGTAGCTCAAAATGAGAAAGCGTTACAATCGGCTCAATATTATGTTTTAAGCATTCATCAAATAGCGCATCATAAAATTTCAACCCTTCTTCATTTGGTGTCAGTTCATCACCTTTAGGGAAGATACGAGTCCAAGCAATGGAGGTTCTAAAACACTTAAATCCCATTTCAGCAAAAAGTGCCATATCCTCTTTATATTGATGGTAAAAATCAATTGCCTCATGATTGGGATAGTATTCACCTGCAATCACGCCTTCGGTAATTTTACGATGACTTTTCGGTGAGCCTACCGTCATAACGTCAGCAACGCTAATTCCCTTCCCTCCAGCTTGCCACGCACCTTCAAGTTGATGAGCGGCAACTGCGCCACCCCATAAAAAATCTTTTGGTAATCCTTTATTATTCATAATTAAGTACCTATCGTTGATTTTAAATTTAAAATTATTATAAAAAGGAAAAAAATAAATTACTAACCAACTTTTTCCTTATCGATCAGGAAAAATTAATCTTAATGAAAAAATAATGCAGAAATTAGCCATGATAGCTAAAAATACATCTTGATATTAACGCCTTATTAGGCAATAGTCGGTTATATTGTCAAAGCTAATGATAGGGCATGAAGGCTTTTAAATACGAGGATTGATTAAATAATTTAACAAGATGCTATTGTTAACTTTGGCCTTGTTAACTAGCCTTTTCAATCAAAGAATTGAGTTAGAAAATTAATTCATTATTAAAAATGAATAATTTTTCGATAATGTGATAGTACTTTCCAATAAATCACTATCAATAATAGTAAAATCATCTTTTAGTGCAAATTTGCATTCTTTAAATAAGGGCATTATAATTTATCTATTCATAAGTTCTTCAATACAAATCATAGAACTAAAATTATATCGATAAAGGTATAATATTTCTCATTTGCTAAAGATCTTAATACCTAGACGACGACACTCTAAACACCACATAAATATACTAGCAGGTATAGTTAACAAAGAAATTTTTAGTGCTAGAATAATATATTCTTTTTCATACAAAAAACAATCATAACTAACATAAATATATAATGCATAAACAAAGCTTATTACAATGATTGTTAAAAATAGACCTAAATACATTGCTGTACATAAAAAAAATAAACCATAATATTTATTCATCTTTCTTTTCATTTTTATATTTTCTCATTTTATCGATTAGATAATTAGTACCTTCACTTGAGCCAGAACTAAATACCCCCCTGCATATGCGGGAATAGAGCTTTCTATATAATTACCTGTGAAACCAGTAAAACCATTACTTGCCTCGTATAGATACTTATTTGCTACTGGATTAAGTTTATTCTGAAAAAAACCTTGAGCATATTTCCCGGCTCCATAACCAATAAGTGAAGAAGTTCCAGCAATTACTCCTCCTACAACAGGATCCTCGTCTTTTAAGTAACTAGATGTCGCAGCTCCCGCAACTCCCCAACCGACAGTACCATAACCTCCAGTTATAACACCAACTACGGTCCATATACCAACATCAGTGGCATTAACATCCCCTGTAGTTATAGCATTCATACGTCCACTAATCGCACCACCGATGATTGCACTTTCAGGTAATAGTGGAGAAGCAACTACTCCAGCGGCAACACCAGCTGTAACTCCAGCAAGAATAACACCACCTTCTGCTGCATTTTTCTTATCTTCATCTGATATTTTTTCTGATGTGTAGTAACCTTTAAGCGCAGTACTTAATCCAAACATTGAAGCACCCCAATTATTCTCAACCGCATTTTTACTACCAGCCACCGCGGTACTAACATCACCAATATTACCGCCACTTCCAGCTGCAACAGCAAGGCAACTGGCTGGAACAGTTCGGATTTACCACCTGCAAACCCGTCACCATTACCGCTAAAAAGGGGCAACTTATTATTGAACTTGCGAAGTAGATCGCATAAGTAAGAGATAACTAAGCCAGTTCTCCATGATAGATAGCAGGATTGGAAAATATCAAATTTAATCTTTTTGATAACGCTCATCTTGAACAACATAAGGTTCAGCAATCTCGTTCCATACAACCTGTGCCATTTTTTGCCATTCAGTCGGATTTTGTTGCTTTGCAATATAACCCATAATTAAATTAACTGACTGATTAAATTGCTCTTTATCTAACTCTACAAATGAATAAAACTTTAGATATTCACCTTCCTCAGACTTTATTATTTCATGTAATTTAGAGTGGCTAGGCAAAAATACCGCATCGAGCAGATCACCAAAAGCATCCCAATAGCTACCGTTTACATAAGTTGATTTAAATTTATCTTCAGTTTTTTCATTTTCATCATTTTGACTAAAAAATATAACTGCCCCCATGTTATTACCTCATAATAATAATTTTATCTTGCTGTGACTTAGGTAGTGTTTTTATATGATCCATAAATATTTTTTTGATTAGCTGGCGTTAATACTCTAAAATCAACAGGAACAAAATCAGCTTTTTCCAAATGTTTCCGAATAACCTCTTTACCTTTACCCTCATTCATATTTTTTCATAAAACTTATTTATGCCATCAATTTCGTTTTGTGATAGTTTATCAGTTGTATACAATGCATCTACTGTTTTACCTTTATTTGGGCCAGATGTGATGACAAAATCTGGAGATGTGCCCTGCGTTGCTCCAGATGGTGACGTATAACGCTCCATTTTACATAAAGATGACTCAAGCTGTGCAGCCGCTGCCGCTTCGGTTGGTTTTAATTTACCACTGCCACCAAGATCTGGCGTATTCAGACGATCCTATCCTTCTAACGGTGTTTGCTTAATAAAATCATCGCTATTTTTAGTGATTAGCCCTATCTCCCCTTTCCAGCTTCTTTTTTTAATACTGTTAAAGTATTGTATTTGGCATCATAAATAACATCTTTGGTGATTGCTTTAACTTGATCAACTGCTGCGGTTTCCCGTTTTTTAGCAAAAACGGGATCTTTCTTCATTGCCTCAGCGAGTATTTTTATCTCTTCTTGTGTCAATTTGGCGCCACAACCAACACCAGCCATAAGTCCCATTGACGTGGCATCTGCGCCTATAAGTTCAATTGAAAAAGTACCTACACTATTTAGACATAATAAAGGATTTCCCAAACACGCTGATATTGCTGGAATAGCTGCTTCTAAAGCAATCGGAGCAGCAATTGCTACACCTAAAACTATGACCTGTGGCGTACCATATTTTTCTAGCCCATCATTATAACCTTTAATACCATCATCGATTGTTTTTTGCTCACATTCTTTATCACCACTACATCTAGATTCTGCAGCCTTAACTAAAGCCAGACCCAAATTATTATTCTCAACAACTGCTTTTTCTACATTTTAATCTAGCTTGATTCAAACTAATCTTATTATCGCCATTTTTATAATCAGGATCTAATGTTTGTAAAGGATCATCAATCCAGCTACAAATAGAACAAACTTCCTCTTTTCCTTGCTGATTTAATGTATGATTACCACAGCAAGGACATTGGTATAATAAGTTAAGGGAGTTAATATTTAACCAATCACCATCTTTAATCTTTATTACATTCATTGTTTTATCAATAATAATTATTTTATTGAATTCATTGTTAAAATTAGTAAATATTTTTTTTCTTAGATCTTTAAATGTAACAGGTGAATCAATTAAATTAATTACGATATTTTTATGCTCAGCATTTTTAATTATCTTTTTTATTTCTTTTAAAATAATGTTTATTTTATTAATCGTTGGGGAATAATTGTAAAAAAAATCATTATTAATTTTGTAAAATGGAATTTTTATATTTGGCGATATACTATTAACTTGTGCCTTATATCCAAATAAAACTAGTACTTCTATACTTTTAATACCTCTTATAACTGATCTTCTATATTTAAGAATAAAATTAACCCAATTAGCTACAACAACAATTCCTCCACAGACAATCATCTTTTTAATCGGAAATTGAGTGATAATTTTTTGCCAATCAAAATGAGCATAGCTTATTAATTCTAATAATATAAATGCCCCTAAATAGGCTACAGGAAAAATAATTATACCTAAAAAAGTTAAACGAAAAAAAAGCAATAAATAAAATTTCATTATTAATTCTCTATTTCTTTATCATTTATTTGTTTGTTTCATATCATCACTAATATAGTCAGTGGCATTGTCACTAACAGCTTCTGATATAATCGAACCTACAATAGGCCCAGCAACTTTATCTACAACACTCCCACTACCACCACCAATAACCCCGCCAATAGTGCTAGAAACAGGATCTTTTCCATTTATTAGTGAACTAACAAAACCACTACTACCTCCTAATATAGAATTACCAACTACACCAAATTTTGAGCCTGCAGCACCTGTTATTGCAGATAAACTAAAATCAGTTAAATTAAACTGATCAAGAGGTTTGTTTATCAACTGATACACACCATTACTTCCAGCACTAATCACAGAACTTTGCACAATAGCAACAGGGACACCAGCTTCAATAGCAACTGCTGCAGCTCCTACGATAACTCCTGGCGCACTATAAATATAAACAATCTCTGTACTGCCAGTTGACATCCCTTTACCTTTAATAAGTTCCCCAAATGCTTCAATAACCTCTTCTCTATTCATATATTCCGCTGGAGTTTTAGCTATAGAAGTATAATTTGCTCCTGTTTCTGGTGATAAACCAATAAAATCAACACCATTCAATGAACTAAACTCATTATTCTCAACCGCATTTTTACTACCTGCAACCGCGGTACCAACATCACTGACATTACCACCACTTCATGCGGCAACTAAGTTACTCAAAATCAGCTTTTGTTAACTGACCTGATTTATATAAATCAACTTAACAATATCAACCTTGGTTCAGAGTGACATATATAAAATCAATTAAGAATATCTTTACTCACATTACCATTTTCATAAAATTCTTTAAATACTTGTATTACTAATGAAAAATCAGTAACGGTAGAAGCTTTTGCATAAGATTCTCCTAGTATAGATATAAATTCTTTAGAGACTGAATTATCATAAAAGGTTCTAACTTCAATATCCCCATTAGTCATTAATGTTTCTAACATAATTAGATAATTATAATCAGAGTAAAGTACCATTTTATAAGGACGATGTTTATGTTCCTGATTATTGTCTAAAACTAAAACACCATTATATTTTTTTAAGATATTAAGATAATTAGTGAGTTCGTCAATTGACGGAGCTTTCTTTATAGGTAACTGAACTCGTGTATTTTTATCTAAATAATACCCACCTAACTCAAATCTAAACATAATTGTTTAACCTCTTTTATTGATTTTATTCCTTACTTCCAGACATAAGTTTTGGGTAATCCTGTCTTATTATATACCGATTATACTAGTGTCCGTCACCAGCCTGCTAACAATTGTTGTAGCTGGCTTCACCTTAAATAGCGCCAAATAAGGCGACTGGTACCAGCTAGCCTACCTGAGATATTAGATTGCTTTTTTCGTTCAAAATCTATCGTGATATATGTTTTTAATATAAAAATTGCGGCTGCAGCTTAAAGCTTATTAGTAAAATGATGGTGGGTTATGTCCGAATTGAAGATAGATAGTTTTTGCAATTGTTTCCGGAGATTGAGGGGCTGCTGAAAGAAAATAAGACGATGGTTAAGATGTTTTTAATTAAACAATGAAATAAATATAAAACAATATATGAACGTAGCAGTAACAGGAGGTAACCTGATACCAATGCTTAATTATCATGACTAACGCCCATTCTACGGCAAAAACCGATAAAACCATAACCACAAGTAAAACATTGCGAGAGTTCTCGCAGTAGCATTATATTACTTGCTATATCATCGTCCGCCATGAACCTAAAGCAAACCGAACGCAGCCCCACTACAGCAAATACCCAGCACTACACCTAAAAGGGAACTGGCTGGAACAGTTCGGCTTTGCGCCCGGGCAGCCCGTTATAATTACTGCAAAAAAGGCAAGTTGATTGTCCAACTTACGAAGCCGATCGCATAGTTGAAAGATAATTTAGTCAGTTCTGCGAAGTAGATAGCAAAACTGGGTTAAACATTTTAAGACTGGTACAATGGGGAGCTCTGCATCTTTGGCTTAATTTCATTAAACCAAGCCTTATAAACAAGTTCTTTAGGATAGTGATTATAAAAATTCTCTATCTTATCTAAATCAATTTCAATAGCTTTCTCAAGCTGTTTGTAACATTGCATATATTGTTCTTGGGTTAATTCACTAAAATCAATATACCCGTAAAACATATCATAAAAAAAATAAACTTTTTCATCTACACCCACTTGCTGAATATAAGGTCTCCAATAATCAGCAAGAACATCAATAAACGTAGAACCAAAACCTGTAACATTATCTTTACCAAAAACAAAAGCATTTGCCATAATTACCTCATAATATAAAGTTTTGATTACTGTGATTTTGATAAAGTATTGATATAGCTTTCAAGTCGTTGTTGATTTTCAAGTGTCAACTTTCTAAAATCCAAAGGAACAATATCAGCTTTATCTAAATGAGTATGAAGAACTTCAATATTGTTATCCCAATTATTGTTAAAAAATTGATTCATGGCATTGATTTCTTTTTCTGTACCATTAGCAGTGGTGAACATAAAATCAACTGTTTTCCCTTTATTTGGGCCGCTTGTAAAAACAAAATCAGCTAAATTATCCTTATCTTTAATACGTTCAACTTTTCCACCTAACAATTTTTCTAAATCAGTCGCAGCTGAACCTTCTGCTAACTTTACTTTTCCTGCATGTGGATCTACTGTTAATTTGCCAACACGATCAACTTCACTCTTTATTGTTTCTGACTCTTTTGTAGTTAATTTATTACCAGAAGATAGACTTGAAGAGGCTAAATTAGCCAACCCTTTTGCTGAAGCTAAACCTGTTGCGGCATTAAACAACAAATCCCCATTAGATTCAGAAATATTTAGTAATTTCGCCAGTCCTTTTCCTGTTTGTGTTGCATAACTCTTACCATCAATAATCACTGTCACTCCAGTTGTCGCATTATCAATGGCAGACCAAGTTAATAATGCACTTGGAGCACACCCAACTACGCTTGTACAAGCAGGAGAAAGCGTCATTGCTAAAGCCCCTTCTCCTGCTGCAAATCCAACTTGGAGTGCCCCACCTACACGGGTTGTCACACTGTATTCATTATTAATATAAGCAGCTGAATCTACAAACTTATCAACACTTGTATACTCAAACAGCTTTTCAACGGTTTCATAAGTAATTGGATAAAAACCAGTTACATCTGGTACAAAATTCGTTTTTATATACTCTTGCAACGCTAACGCTTCACGGTAAGATTTTAGCTCATCAGTACTACCTAGCTCTTCCAATGTTTGATATAGCTTTTTCATTGGATCATCGTCAGCGAGTTCCGCTGAACAATTTATTAATGTACAAGCTGCTGCCTGATAAAGTAGCTTTTCTTGTTCATTATCTTTAGCTAGTCCATCGATTGGCTTTTGCTCTTCAACCGTAGCCAAACGGTTATTCTCAACTGCATTCTTACTACCAGCAACCGCGGTACCAACATCACCAATATTACCGCCACTTCCTGCTGCAACAGCAAGGCCACTGGCTAATTGCGCTAAGGCGCTGATGTTTTCTTTTTCAGCTTGGGTTAAGTTGCTTGGGTCTCGATCATTATACAGGGTTTTACGAATATAATCAGCTGCCGCTTCACCCGAAACCGCACCAATACCGCCCGCTAATGCCGAGTTACCTTGTGCGGCTGCAACTCCGGCACCGAGGAGCGCATGAGCGATTAAATTGGCTGCTTTATCCTCGGTCTTCCAATCTTTGGCCGCCTCATCATAATGACCGGTTTGCTTTTTAATTTGCTCAGCCAAATAAGGTGCACTGGCGCCAGCTAGCCCACCGGTAATATCGCCACTAATAATGCCGATAACAATGGCACTGGCCGCATCAAGCCCTTTGCTAAAGCCATCGCCCATACTACCAATGCCATTTTTCTGCACCAGTTGATTGACCGTATAATTATAAATCGCTTCTGGTGTCGATTTAAGGCTTCGATAGCTTCGTCTTTTTGTTTATCACTTACGCCACCTTGCGCTTTCAGTTCAAGCTGCGCCTCTATCTTACTGTATTTTTGCCCTAAGTTTTTACCTTGTACAACAATGTCCCGAACTAAATCGATGGCATCCATGCGGTCTTGTTCTTTTTGTTTATCAAAGATTTGTCCTAATGGATTATTGGCGTTTTCAGTGTTACGGCTTAACTCATCAATATTTTGTTTTTGCTCATCTTGATTACGCACAATTAACTTGCCGTCTTCTACCGCTGACTTGGTGGTACTTGAAGCGCTATCACTGTTGTGATAAATCGATGGCATACCCGCTGTCGGTGATGTGCCGCTAGTACCAATACTTACCGATACATGGCTGACATCAAAGTCGGCTTTGTTTTCAATATCACTAAAGCTAATGGTGCCAGTGTCGAGTTTATTGTTTGATTTATCCTCAGCGGTTGAGGCAATGACCGCCCCTTTAAGGTCGGTATTATTGCCAACGGTCACATCAAAGCCATTTTTACCAGCAAAAATACCCGACTGGTCGGTGACGCTGGCCCAATTACTGTCCATTTTGGTTTGTGATAACGCTAAGTTACCACTAAAACCTGTACCAAATGAGCCATTGACCGAAGCGGTGATTTTATCATAATCGTAGTAGTCACTGTCTTGCAATGACTCAATATTGAGGTTATGACCCACGTCCAATTTAACGCTATCGCCTTTTAACTGCGCACCGACCAAGCTGGTATTATTACCGGTTTTAACTGTCAGGTTTTTACCGGCATCAACAATCCCTTCACTCCACGCGCTGCCATCGGCATTTTCACGCTCACGGCTAAAGTTGGCATTACCAGTAAAGCGCAGTCCCGTTTGGTCGCCACCGACCGTAAAACTGATCCCCACGCCGCCGCCATAGCTTTTTTCATCTTTATCGCTATGCTGCGTATTGACTGCGCCTAGCATCGTTAAATCGTGGCCCGCATCAAGGCTAATATCTTGCCCCGTTTTAACCTCACTGCCTTTCACCGACAAGTCTTTCCCGCATTAACCGTCACATTGCCTTCAGTGCTACCGACAGTGCTTGCTTGGTAGCCTCGCTGCGTGTCCGTTGTGGTGGTAGAAGGCACTATAAACTAGGATTTATTTCGCCAGCTAAATTTGAGTATAATTTATTAAAAACTGCCTAAAAGTGTCTCCAATTTTAGTTGACCGTTACAAGGATTATATTTACTATTTATTAGAGAGGTCCATAGCAATAGCTAGAGTCAACTTAGATGATTTATCCTTAATTTTTTTAGAATATTCATTTAATGATTCTACATGTATATCACTAATTGAATAATCTAACCGGGACAATTCAAACTCGATAATATACTCACCATTAACTAACAAAGTATATATATCCTCAGCTTGTTCGATAATTTGACTTAAACAATAACTATGTTTAACTTCGTCAAAATGACTAACTAAGAGATTATATATAACCTCATCACTTAAAAGAATCCGCTCAAATTTTTCTAATCTCTCTCTTATTAAGCTTTCTGTCCTAGAACCTATTAATCTCATTTTATTCTTCCTGGTGTTGTTGTAATCAAATTACCTTTACTAAATTTATCTACACCTATATTTTTATCAAATGTAATAACTCGCTCGAAACGAGGCCCATCAGCACTATCAATAACTCTACTAATAGGTACTTTAGAAACTTGCTTACTTTGAAGTATTGTTTTCAATTCAGATTGACTAATTGTGAATTGGCTAGCATTTTTATCTGAAAAATGGCGCTCAACAACATGATTCCAGCCAGTCTTATTATCGCCATTTTGAATATTAATACGAGACTGAGTAATTAAATGTTCTAATTCAGCCTTGGCAACTATCGTATCTGATCCATTTGATACCTTATAACCATTACTTGTTGTACCAGTCATCCCCTTTCCTGGAATTGTTGCCGTACTACTTGACTGAGAGCCTGGATTTGTCACTGACACAGAATCTGATATTCCTCCTGTATGTTCTACTTTTGGCACATCAATCGAAGAGCCACTTGTCGGTGTTTCAACTTTAGTCGGAGGACTACTTGCTTGAGCTCCTAAGTTTGATGATGATTTGGAATTATTTGTTTCAGTTGGTTTTAAAATATTATCTGTTTTGTTAATAATTTTACCACCAGTAGAAATCAGCTCATTACCTAACTTGTCCACCATTTTTACTTTTTGACCATAACCTAAAGTAAATACACCAAGCACTCCCCACAAACGATCGACTTCATCTCCAGATAAACTTCTACCTTTCCAGATGATATAAATTGAGTCAGCTTCACCAACTAATGGTGATAAGGTTGTAAACTCAATAAGTTGGCTAACACCTTTATCAAACTCCTTTTTAATAACTTCATTAACTTTACCCGTACAAACTTGAGCACTCATTCCTGACGTACATATATCTGCTGCAATTTTTGCAACTCTTTCTTCATGTTGTTTATCAAAAATTTCAATAAAATTATCATTTCTATTAAAACCTGTTAGCTGTTGTAATTCATTATTCTCAACTGTATTCTTACTACCGGCAACCGCGGTACCCGTGTCGGCAATGCTTCCGCCACTTCCTGCGGCAACAGCTAAGCCACTGGCGATTTGCGCAAGGGCGCTGATATTGGCTTTTTCTTGTTCGGTTAAGTCTTTAGGATCTCGATCATCATACAAGTTTTTACGAATATAATCAGCCACAACTTCGCCACTTACGGCGCCAACCCCACCGGCTAATGCTGAGTTACCTTGTGCTGCTGCAACCGCAGCACCGAGGAGCGCATGAGCAATTAAATTAGCTGCTTTATCATCAGTCTTCCAATCTTTGGCCGCCTCATCATAATGACCGGTTTGCTTTTTAATTTGCTCAGCCAAATAAGGCGCACTGGCGCCAGCTAGTCCACCGGTAATATCGCCACTAATAATGCCGATAACAATGGCACTGGCCGCATCAAGCCCTTTGCTAAAGCCATCACCCATACTACCAATGCCATTTTTCTGCACCAGTTGATTGATGGTATAGTTTTCAATATCTTTGTCGCTGGCATTCTTACCTAAGGCTGCGATAGCAGCATCTTTTTGTTCGTTACTTACGCCGCCTTGCGCTTTTAGTTCAAGCTGCGCCTCTATTTTACTGTATTTTTGCCCTAAGTTTTTACCTTGTACAACAATGTCCCGAACTAAATCGATGGCATTCATTTAACAGTGCATTAGCTTGCTTAGTTTTCGTTCAAAATTTATCGTGATATATGTTTTAATATAAAAATTGCGGCTGTAGATCATAGCTTATTAGTGAGATGATAGCGGGTTATGTCCGATTTAATGACAGAGAGTTTTTTAAGCTGATTAAAGCGATTGAGAAGCTGCCGAAAGAAGATAAGATAATGGTTAAGATATTTTTAGTTAAACAATGAAATAAATATAAAACAATATATTAATTCAGTAGTTACAGGCAAAAACCGATAAAACCAAAACCGCAAGTAAAACATTGCGATGGAGATCGCATAAGCAACAAATATGAAATAGATCGCAGAACTGAGTTAGGCTAAGAGGATTACAACAGAAAAAAACTAACCAATATTGATCATCGCCAAAATATAAATATAATGTTACAGACAAAGATATTGCAAGATCACTCACAATATCTTTAATGAAATGAATCAAATAATAAATGATTGCTTTACATCATCATTAAAAAGAACTAGTTTATATATATTTTCAAAGCACGCGCATTCCTTACTAAAGCTAATATCGCCTTCTATTTCTATCCTCACTGAATAGTATAAATAAATTCCACCAACAAGAACACCTAAAATCTCATCCTGAGACATTACAATATCAGCTATATTTGAAGGTAACATAATAAAAGGATCGTTTGGCATAAACTCTTCCTTATCTGAAATAAAAACCGTTATATTCTTCCCGCCTAAAACATAAAAATATCCTTGCAAATAAACGAAGCCAGATTGATGTTTATTAATTATTTCATTTACTGATGTCATCTTTTTTCCTACTTTGATTTAGAATTAGTAAAAATTGCCTGTCCTGTGAATTTCTGTTTAAATTCATCGAGAGGAGTAAAATATTGGCGCCCTCCAGCAGGATCTCTAATTGCAACAACCGCTTTACCATTTTTAACTGTTATACCATCAACAACAACAGCATGTCCGCCTCTATTTAAGTTAATCGCAACAATAACAGGGTTGCCTTGAGATGTAGCTATCGATATTTGTTCAAGTGATGCCTTAGAAATAAATCTAGCATCATTTACTCCTTGATTTTTTAAAGCTTTAGTCACATCTAACATACTTGCTCCTCCTGTTCCTACCTTAGAATCAGTAATAAGTTTGCCTAGGTCATATTCCTTTCCTAGAGTATTCAATGACATTGCACAAGAGTTTGCTCCACAAGTTGGAAAATTACCTTGGTTTAATACTAAGCGATCCCCATTTCTAACAATGCTTGTGCTAGTAGGATTACCAGGTTCTAATTTACTAACCTTAACTGGCGTCCATTTACCATCAATCCACTGTATTACTTTACCACCTAAAGTCGCTGTTGCCGTTCCTGCAACCGTATAAAAAGTTGCCTCGCCAACATCGTGCCCTGTCATACTACCAAGATTATTTAATGCTGTTTCAAAGGAGTCTGCTGGTATTTCTTTATTTAGCCAGTCAACTGGAATACTGCCTATTTTCTTACCAAAGTCCCAAGTATCACTACCGATTTGATCTAGTGAATTATCATCGATATAGCGAATCGTTTTATCAACGCCATCAATGGCTGAATCAACAAACTTATCAGGTGCATCCGTTATTCCCTCCCAAATAGCTTGAATTCTAGTATCATCAGGATAATATTTATTATCTAGTTTTTCCCAATCAGTTCCATCTAAAGCCGATTACTTATAAGCATCCCATTTATCTCTGGATTCTTGTCTTATCCGATCATACTCAGATTTCTGGCACTCCATATCTCCAGCACAGAATTGGACTGCCTCATGCATTTGTTGTCCCATCTCATTTGTGATTTGGTTGAGGGTATCTTGGAGTTCCCTATCTTTTTGCTTACTAAGTTCATTAGTTTCTTTGACTACCTGCATTTGACACTTTTTATCAGTATCACAAGCAGCATATTTTTTATCTGCTTCTTCAACATCTTTTGTCGTCAAATAGTTATTCTCAACCGCATTCTTACTACCTGTAACCGCGGTATCAACATCACTAATATTACCGCCACTTCCTGCGGCAACAGCAAGGCCACTGGTTAATTGCGCTAAGGCGCTAATGTTTTCTTTTTCAGCTTGCGTTAAGTCGCTTGGAGCTCGACCATCATACAGGGTTTTACGAATATAATCAGCTGCCGCTTCACCCGAAACAGCGCCAATACAGCCCGCTAATTCGGAATTACCTTATGCTGCATCTTAAACTGTATATTAACTTACTTAATTTTCGTTCAAAATCTATCGTAATATATATTTTTAATATAAAAATGGCGGCTAAATTCAACATCTAAGTGCGAATCCAGTTTAAAAAAGGCTTAATAAGGTATTTTATATTTAAACCATTTTCTTGGGCGATGGTTCAGTCGATTTAAAGAGAGAGTTTTTAAATCTATTTCATGAGATTGAGGAGCTGCTGGAAGAAGATAAGACGGAGGCCTTTTTTACTAAAAAGCAGCTTATCTGATCCAGAGTAAAATATTGCGAGAGCGCTCGCAACGGCATTATACCGTTGACTATATCAGTGTCTGCCACCGCCCCACTACAGCAAACACCCAGCACTAAACCAAAAAGGCAACTGACTAGAACAGTTCAGCTTCACCACCAGCAAGATTACCGCTAAAAAAGGCAAGTTGATTGTTGAACTAGCGAGATAGATAGCATAATGAGAAGATAATTAACTCGATTCTGCGACGGAGATCGCAGAGCCGAGCTAATTTTGAAGGTTTGAACTAGTACAACTAAGAGCTTTTACTTTATTTACTCAGCATACTCTTTACGCAAATAAATCCATCCTAAACTCCCTCTTTTATCCAATATTGAAATAGGTGATGGAATAATAAGCAGATTAAGGTTCATCTGTTTTATATTTAAAATTGGATTATTATTCCAATCAAAGAGAACTGGATAAGCACTGGAAATAGCATCCGTATCAATATTCTGCATTTCTTCCTCTTCATCCTCTGTCAATTCATTATCAAAAAATACGTTAATATCCATTATTTCATTAACGTAATTTAATGAAATTCCTCTTATTTTTTTTGTTGCGACACCCAATAAGCTATTCATTATATAGAATTGCATCTTAGATCTAATATCAATTATTTTTTCTGGTGGCAATTTATTATTGTTCATTTTACGGTCTCGCAGGTACAATATGTACCCCCTTTGGTTCACTAACCCCAGACCACAGCTAACCATTAATGGGCGCTGGCTGGAGCAGCTCGGCTTTTACCCCGGGTTGCCGTCATCATTAAAGTTGAACAGGACAAGTTGATTATTGAACTTGCGATGCAGATCTAAAAAATAGGTAAAAAGATCCCAGTATCAGGCTGGGATCTTTTTTAACAATAAAACTAAACCTGAAAATCACTCCGCTGGGATAGTTCTAAAAGCTCTTTTAGATAACGATGGTATTGTTTACCTTTATTCATTTTTGCGTATTCCTCAATAGTGATAATTCCGTCATTTATAATTGAATTATCAATTCGAGAAATTTCAAGAGTAATAACAGACTCACCATTAATAAGATAAGTATATATATCTTCACCCTGTTCTATCATGTGATATAAACAACATGCTGAAGCCACTGTATTAAAAACGCTTTTTAAGTAAGGAATAACGATTTCTTGTTCCATCTTATTGAATTCAGCCATTACTTGATCATTAGTCATTTTATTTTTCCTGGTGTTACCGTTACTAAATTGCCTTTTTTATCAGTAAGTACCGTCATAGTATTTGTTGGCTTACCACTAAATTTATCTATACCTATATTTTTGTCTAATGTAATAACTCGTTCATAAAGCGTATCGGTCTTACCAGTGACTTTATTGTACGAAGATCTAGTATTACTAATTGGAATTTTAGTTGTATCAGAACTATTCAGAATCGCCTTGGCCTCTGCTTCACTAATTGTAAATTGACTAGCATTCGTTTTACCTGAGAAATGGCGATTTTGTACATGAATCCAACCAGCTTCAGTGTCACCAGTTTTCACATTAATACGAGACTGAACTATTGGATTTTCTAAATCTGTTTTAGCGATTGCTTTATCAGAGCCATTCGATACCTTGTATCCATTGGTGGTTGTCCCCGTCGTCCCCTTTCCAGCATTCGGCGCCTCTTTAATAATATTCGGCCCGACTACTGCTGCTATACCGGCTAAATCATTACTAATTCGCATCCCTAAGACTATCTTATCTGCGGTTTCTTTGTCAAGATTCCAGTTTTCGCTTATCCGCTGTGCTAAAATATCTCGATCTTTTTCCACTTGCGCAACATTAAGATCAAATTGTAAAGACTCAATATCTTTATAACCATCATAATATTTAGTATAAGTCCCATAAGCATCATTATAGCTCTTTTGATCCGCTGGCTTTAATGTCTCAAAATACGATTGATAAGCTTCATCTAATTTTTTACGTTCTGATGCACATTCATCCGAACTGATATTTTGACACACTTGATTTAGCTTTTCATTGCGTAGCTTATCTAAATTTTCTTTCGTTAACACTTCATTTTGTAACGCTTGCTTTTCGTCATCAGAAACAACCATTGTCCCTTTTTCAATCAAGTCTAATTTAGCTTGAGCATCCTTCTTCTCTTTATCTTCCTGCGCACTCAAAAAGTTATTCTCAACCGCATTTTTACTACCTGCAACCGCGGTACCAACATCACCAATATTACCGCCACTTCCTGCGGCAACAGCTAAACCACTGGCTAATTGAGCTAAAGCGCTGATGTTTTCTTTTTCAGCTTGCGTTAAATCGCTTGGATCTCGACCATCATACAGGGTTTTACGAATATAATCAGCTGCCGCTTCACCCGAAACAGCGCCAATACAGCCCGCTAATGCGGAATTACCTTATGCTGCATCTTAAACTGTATATTAACTTACTTAATTTTCGTTCAAAATTTATCGTGATATATGTTTTTAATATAAAAATTGCGGCTGCTGCTTAAAGCTTATTAGTGAAATAATAGCGGGTTATGCCCGATTTGAAGATAGAGAGTTTTTAAAGCCGTTTCAGACGTTTGAGAAGATAAGACGATGGTTAAGATATTTTTAGTTAAACAACGAAATAAATATAAAATAACCGGCGGTGACCTTTTATCAGTGCTTAATTATCATGACTAACGCACATTCTACGGTAAAAACCGATAAACCAAAACCGCAAGTAAAGCATTGCGAGAAAGCTCGCAGCGGTATTATACCGTCGGCTATATCAGCGTCCACCATGAACCCAAAAGCCCAACAGAGGTTCACTACAGCAAACACCCAGCACTACACCTAAAAGGCAACTGGCTGGAACAGTTCGGATTTAACAACGGCAAGATCGTTATCATTACCGCTAAAAAGAGCAAGTTGATTGTTGAAATTGCGAGGTAGATCGTATAATAAATAACACTCAACTAAAACCTCTCAAATTCTTGCTGAGTGTTAACTTAAAGAATGGAACGTTATTACCCAAGTTACAACTTAAATTCAAAATTAGAGGGTAGCCATCAAATTTTAACTCGTTTTAAAAAGTTAATTTGACGATTACAGTTAGTAACTAATTAATTTATATAATTGCGTTCTCAAAAAATCCAATCGTTCATTCTCATCAAACAATGGGGTTTTATCTTCATAAAGAACAATATCATTAAAAGATCCCATACCGCCAAATACCTTTGCTAATTGACTTTTTACAAATAAAGGATCAACTGCAATTTCGTCTTTAAATTTAATAAAACTATTCCCCCAGTCTGGATAACCGCCTTTAATCAACAATTCAGATATTTCATAAAGAATTTCTTTCATTTTTTCATCATTATTTATCATTTTAATGGACTAACCTCTTTAATTTCTATTCCTTTTATTGACCATAACTTAGGAACAACTATTTGTTCAGTACCACCAACGTAAACTCCATTTTGGGACCTAACCTCTCCGACATAAACTTTCGTTCCCGCGGGGATTTTTATAGCTATTGATGAATCAATTGGAGAAGTAGCGCCCCCCGGCCATTGTGGTAAAACAGCTTTGTCTATACGGGTTTGTAACACTCCTTGAGGTGATTCCGTACTAAAAAATTGATCGAACGGCTTATCTGCGGTACCCGCTCTATACAAAATAGTATCTTGTTGTAACATTACTTCCTTATACTTAGCACCAGCAAGGTACCGGCTAAATCATTAGAAAGAGGTCCTGGTTTTACCGCTGAATATTCACCTAAAATTTTTCCTTGTAAATTACTACCAGTTCCCTTTCCGGCATCCTCTATATTTGGTTTCACCACCCCACTACCAGTCTGAGAACCCTGACTTTTTTCAGTTTTATTATTTAACAAATCCTCGGCTTTAGCCACACCGTTTGCTACATTACCTTTTCCTTTAGAAACGGGTTTATAGCCAACATCAACAGCAACCTTGGTCATAATTAAATAAGAGGCTATATTGGCCATTACATTGACATCAATTGCTAGTTTATGGACTTCGTATGCCTCGTCAAACGACACATTATGAGCTTTCATATAGTTTTCTAATGTGTACATCCATGCTCCAGCTTCGCTTTTCGCAAAAGTTGCATCGACTTTCTTTGCTGCTTCTATATTATAAAATAATTCTTTAACTAACAATGGATTGCTAGCAGGGTACGCTGAATATTCTGTATCATATTGAGCTTTCATATCAGCAACTATTTTATGGGCAGATTGGCACGCATCTGACGTTTTTGAACCTATTTGACAAACATCATTGATATATTCATCTGTCGCTTTATCAATTGCATGGATAGAATCAATTCCAGCTTGAATTGCAGCCTTGTCATCTTCATTTTTTGCATTTTTTAATAGCAATTCTAACTGCTATAATCGAGAGGTCTCTGCTGGACTCAACAAGTTATTCTCAACTGCATTCTTACTTCCTGCAACCGCGGTACCAACATCACCAATATTACCGCCACTTCCTGCGGCAACAGCAAGGCCACTGGCTAATTGCACTAAGGCGCTGATGTTTTCTTTTTCAGCTTGCGTTAAGCTGCTTTGGGTATAGAGCATTATAGCGGAGGCTTCACCTTAAACAGCGTCAAATAAGGCGCACTGGTACCAGCTAGCCTACCTGTGATATTAGCTTACTTCATTTTCGTTCAAAATCTATCGTGGTATATGTTTTTAATATAAAAATAGCGGCTGCATCTCAAAGCTTATTAATGAGATGGTAGCGGATTATGTCCGATTTAATGACAGAGAGTTTTTTAAGCTGATTAAAGCGATTGAGAAGCTGCCGAAAGAAGATAAGATAGTGGTTAAGATATTTTTAGTAAAACAATGAAATAAATATAAAACAATATATTAATGCAGCAGTAACAGGCAGAAACCTGTTACCAATGCTTAATTATCATGACTAACACCCATTCTACGGCAAAACCACAAATAAAACATTGCGAAACAGCTCGCAGCGACATTATACCGTCGGCTATATCAGCGTCCACCATGAACCCAAAGCAAGCCCAACAGAGGTTCACTACAGCAAACATCCAGCCTTGCACCTAAAAGGCAACTGGCTGGAACAGTTCGGATTTACTACCGGTAAGCCCGTCACTATCACCGTTAAAAAGGCAAGTTGATTGTTGAACTTGCGATGCAGATCTAGAGATTTAAAAATAAATCTCTCCGCTGGTTAGGTCGGGATTGTCCCTATTCTATTTATGAAGCAATTAAATCTTGCTTTGCTTCATTTAAAATATTAATAAATTCACTCAGTGGGAATTTAGGTGTTACTGGTTCTGTTAATATTCTCAAATCAAAGAAAAACTCTATTTCTATATTATCGATACCTTTATCTTTATTAAGTTGACAAAGTATTTGTCCCTTATAGGATACTTCAACAGTTATTTCTTCATATTTATTATCACTAAAGAAATCGATTTCAAAATCATTACTTATCATTGACTATTTCCTTTTTGGATCTAAAAAGCCAGAGAAAGATCCGTCTGCATTATAACGAATTCCTTGTCCATTGGGTAATCTATATTCAATACCACCACGGATAATTCAGTTTTAATTGCATTGGGATTTTCTAATACTCCCTTAACAAATTCACTAGCTGCCGCATTCTTTTGAGTAATATTACCTTTCAATGATTCAAATGTTCCGCCTTGTCTACCCGCATGTTTTTCCCAAGCTCTAGCCGCCTCAGATAATCCTTGAGCATTTACTTGCTTATTGGCAGAGTTAACTAATTCATTGATGTTTAAATTATTACCAACTTGTCCTGCTGCACTCGTCCCCTTTTCAGCCAAATCTTGTGAGATACGTTCAATTTCTTTCGCGGATAACTTACCACCAGAAGATAGACTTGAAGAGGCTAAATTAGCCAATTTTAATTAATTGCCATTGCACGGCGCTGACATGGCTGATAACTGATTGAGAATTTCCTAAACTCTGTGTATGAATTAAGTTATTTCCATTAGGTAAAGTGGTTTAAGCTAGTGCACATAATTAGAGGGTAATTAACTTAGCTCTGCGAGGTGAATCACAGAGCTAAGAAGTAAGAGTGTTAATCTTCCTTGATATATGAATCAAAAGTATTAGGATTTTTATTACTTGCAACTAGTATTCTTCCACATGAAGGACATATATAAATCTCATGAGCATCTTTATCGTACAATTCTGTCAAATCATCAGGATATTCATTGTCCCTTATTCTTTCCCACGCTCCTACTATTTCCATCATGTTTTTCTGAGGAATAAGATCATATAAAAAATCCTCTTCCATAGTATGGACAGCCATTATATATCCACAACGACATACTAATTTTGACATTTTATTTTCCTTTTACTGGGCGATCGAAACGATGGATCTGACCTTTTGAATCTTGAAAGAATAGTGTATTGATATTTTTAACATTTGGTTTACCCCAAACTCTACCTGCCATTTGCTCCATTTCTTTACCTGATAAATCTATTTGAGTAAGTACTGCTGTTGTTTGAGTATCTTTTTTCTCAATAGCTCTAATTATTTTTGTTTGATCTGTTATTTTTGGGGTATACACATCAACTTTACCAACGCCATTAACCCAAAGATCTTGAGTTCTGACTCCTGATTGGGTACTTTCTTTCTTAAATGTTACATCGTAGCCTAGCTCTGAAAACTTATTACCAGCTCTCAACTCATCCGCATTAGGTTTTGCTGATAGCTCATAAGTAACTTTACCTTCACGAACTACTGGTAAATTACCATTTCCATTAGGTATTACCTTATCTACATGCCCATTAACCCCTTTTCCTACATCACCAACAGCTTCCCCAACTATATTATTCGGCTTATTAGCTGTTGTCGAGGTTCCTTTTTCAGTGCTACTAACTGGTGGTTTGGTTCCTGTTGCTTCTTGTACTACTTTAGGTCCTACAATGGCAGCGGCTGCGGCCATTGCCGTATTGCTCACTCTTTCCCAAAAAACTAAATTTCGAGAGGTTTCTATGCTAAACCCATAATTTTTAGTCAATT
This sequence comes from Orbaceae bacterium lpD04, assembly GCA_036251935.1. NCBI lineage: Bacteria > Pseudomonadati > Pseudomonadota > Gammaproteobacteria > Orbales > Orbaceae > Orbus > Orbus wheelerorum. The sequence goes on from CP133967.1 coordinate 1,733,052, forward strand.
GCTGAGCTTTCCATTCTCGATAAGCCTCGACATCTTTTAAAGCTAAATCAAACTCTAATGAATTTATCTCTTTATAACCATCATACTGATCTTTATACTGACTTTGCAAATAATGATAATAAGGATCATCAGGACTTAACTTTCCATCATAGGACTTACCTGCGGCATCAAGATCTTGTCTTAGTTCTCCACATTTTGATGAGCTCAAGTTTTGGCATGCATCAATTAATGCTTCATTCTTTTCTTTGCTCGATTGATTTATTTTATCTATTGCGGCCTGAGCTTTTTCTTTCTCTTCTGGCGAAAGATATGGTAATTGACGCTCTAAATCTGTTTTTATCTTATCTTCTGGTGCGTATAAATAGTTATTCTCAACTGCATTTTTACTACCTGCAACCGCGGTACCAACATCACCAATTTAGTTGACCGTTACACTCATCGCACTTGGGAAGAATTTAGATAGAATGCTTTTGATAGATAACAGATAAAATTGTTTAAATTTGTGATAATACGACAAATGAAAAAACAACATGATGGTGATAATTTCACTTTCTGTGAGCTGTTGGTGGCGAATACGTTTCCGATTATGAACGCTTTTTTGATACGCATACCAATTTTTGAGTATGGATTGACAAAAATCATCGACATCAACAAAAATTGGCGTTATTTTATCTTCATTGATCTGAGCACTTTTGGATTATGTTGTTTGTCGTTATTCAATTTGATCCATGTTCAGATGAATAATCCGCCTTTTTTTATTTTTTCCTTAAACGAAACTGAGGTTAAATAAACAATGGATAAGCTTAGACCTATTCTTTAAAAGCGTTTATTTGTACCGCTAAAAGGTTAATTAGTCATCGAGCTTGCAGGGAAGATTACATTGTTAGAAGATAATTAGCTCAGTTCTGCAATACAAATTGCAGAACTGAGCTAACGGAATAAAATGACAAGATCTATTTTATCAATTCTTCTAGATAACTATATGGAGGATCTAGTTCAGATAACCCCATTTTATGAATAAGTAGAATAATATCATTATATTCATTTTTAGTAATAGTGATTTCATATTCAGAAAGATGCTCACATAAAGTCTCTATTGCTAATGGTTCCTCATTATGATTAACATAATCCAGGGCACCATTTAAATATGTATCATCTAATCTTCCACGAAAATAATTTCCAATATGCATTATTTGATTAGCAAACATTTTTATTCTCCTTTATTTTATTTGCTTATAATTAGGTAACGGGGCATTATCTGGATAAGCTGTTACTACTTTTCCTGTAGCGGGCATATAAACAACCTTTACTCTTACTCCATCTTTAACAGTATAACTAACCCATTTAGCAGGTTGTCCTTTGTTTGTATATAAACCACCCGTTCCAGTTTGAGCATACCATTGCGTATTAGACGAAGTAACAATATCCCCTATATCATTAATTATTTTTTCTGCTGGCCAGTTACTTGGAAATGTTGTTTTATTTGCTTGACCAGGAAATAAATGACCTCCACTGCCAGGTTTATCTCCATATAATATGTGATTTTTAGCTTCTTCTGATAAAATATCAACATATTCCTGTTTAACAAATTGTTTTGTATCATTATAAGGTAAGTTATTTGCATCATATTTACCATTTGTTGGAGCTTCAACATTAAGTGTATTTGTTGGTTTTTGGCTATACTCACCTTCTGCGTATTTCCAGTCTGAACTTTTATTAGCATCAGTTACTGCATTTTCAGCTTTGTTAATCTTATTCGCATCTGAAACAACATTATCAACTTTAGTAACCTTATTACCGACTTTACCTAGCTTACTTCCAGCAACCGCGGTACCAACATCACCAATATTACCGCCACTTCCAGCTGCAACAGCAAGGCCACTGGCTAATGGAGCTAAAGCGCTAATGTTTTCTTTTTCAGCTTGCGTTAAGTCGCTTGGATCTCGACCATCATACAGGGTTTTACGAATATAATCAGCTGCCGCTTCACCCGAAACCGCACCAATACCGCCCGCTAATGCAGAGTTCCCTTGCGCCGCCGCAACCGCGGCACCCAGTATCGCATGAGCAATTAAGTTTGCTTCGGTGTTGACAATAGGATGACCTTTTTCGTCATAGCTTGTCGTTTTTTCTTTAATAACACCCGCTAAATAAGGCGCACTGGTACCAGCTAGCCCACCAGTAAAATCACCGGTAATTAGGCCGCTAACAATCGCAGTTGCAGCATCAATGCCTTTGCTAACGCTGCTACCCATTCCACCATTCGTTTTGCCTTTTTCTTGATTAATTTGGACTTGCTTATCAACCGCATAACTATAGGCTAACTTGTTAACCTCATCTTCGGTTGCTTTATCACCTAAAGTATCTCTCGCTTTTTTAATCGCATCGTCAGGCAATTTATTCTTATCAACATCATTTTGCGCCTGTATGCGGTCGTATTTATTGACCACATCTTTTGCTTGGGCAGCAATGTCTCTAACTAGGTCAAGCGCATCCATTTTGTCTTGTTCTTTTTGTTTATCAAAGATTTGACCTAATGGATTGTTGGCATTGTCAGTATCTCGGCTTAAATCATCAACATTTTGCTTTTGTTCATCTTGATTACGCACAATTAACGTGCCATCTTCTACCGCTGATTTAGTCGTACTTGAAGCGCTATCACTGTTGTGATAAATCGATGGCATACCCGCTGTCGGTGATGCGCCGCTGGTACCAATACTTACCGATACATGGCTGACATTAAAGTCGGCTTTGTTTTCAATATCACCAAAGCTAATAGTAAGAGGGTTTTATTAGAATATTTTGTTAATTTTCACGCTGTTAACTAGCCATTTTAATCAAAGAACTGCGTTAGCAAAGTAGTTCAGGTTTATTACTTTAAAAGCAGTCATTTTCATCTTTGGCATAAAGTAGATTAATTGTAGAAATTAGGTAGAGGATCGCATAGTTAGTAAATAATTAGTTCAGTTCCACTAGGTGGATCGCAGATATAAAAAATCCCAGTTTTTTAAGCTGGGAATTCCCACCAGACGATATTGTTACAAAGAAGATCTAACAGATATTTGCTATTCATAAGGCTTGTTAGCATCTGCATAATCATAATGATCGGGTACTCTGTAGTCTTCTGGGATCGTAGGCCACTTATCTTTTAGCTCATCCCCCCAACCTAGTTGATCAATATCGTCATTAATATTTTCAAAAAAATTCATTAAATCATGAGAGTAGACTTTCGCTCTAACTATTGCTACTTTAGCAACTAACATATCTTTCTGCTCTAATGATTGATGAAGTAGTTTAATATTTTCATCTAATTTTTCTAATGTAGATTTAAATTTTTCATCCTGATTTCTTTTATAATTAATACACCAGTTATTCAATAATTCGTCTTTTGACAATCCCTGTACCTGAGCGGCTAATAAAATTGTTTCTTTCAACTTATCAAATTCAATATCTATTTTCATTTTGGTAATCTCCTACCTCTACCTGCATCAGTTTTAACATCATTTTTCGTGCCATCTAAATTAAGTACAAACTTAAATCGGCCTCTACTATCAAATACATCTATATGATCTTTGTGTAATCCATCTAAATAGAATTTATCACCTTTATTTATACCACTAGCCATATCATCAGTTGCAACATGAATACTCTGGCCACCATATTGCTGTTTAGTCTTTGTTGAATTATTTTTAACATCAGCCCCAAATCCAGATTGCCCTAAAAACTCGCCCATATTTCCAACGGAGCCTTTATTTGGTTCATAAGGTTTGTCAGAAGTTAAAACACTATCCTGCCAATTACCTACACTTATTTCAGGACCGGCATAAATGCCCTCATTTTTATCACGAACTATGATTGGAGTAACAAATTTTCCAGCATCCTTGTCTTGCTCTGGAATAGAGAGTCCTGGCAACGGAGGTAATGGTTCTGGAATTGGATATCCCGGTAATTGTAATGAGCCAGAATCAGATATTTCCTTATGTAAATTTGTCAGATAATCATTTTTTGTTAAATAATCATTTAAACTATCCGCTTTCGGACGATTACCCGTAGCAACTTGGTTACGTTCAACATCCAGTTTTATTTGATACTGAATTTTCGCTTTATCGTCTGGACTCATTTCTTTAACTAATTCATGAACAAATTTGGCTTTCTCTCCATCTGTCAATTTTTCATAAGCATCGGCAGCAAGTTTACCCATATTTTTAAGTGCTTCTACAACTGCTAATGAAATTTGTTCATTGGCATTATTACTACTACCTTGAATACCTAGCATTGCTGCGGTTGATTGTTGAATCTGAGTAACTGACATTTGAATAGCCAATAAGTTATTATTTTCAAACGCATTTTTACTACCAGCAACCGCAGTACCAACATCACCAATATTGCCGCCACTACCAACAACATTATGCTGCTCTTGATTAATTTCACGTTCGGTTTTTTGCGGGCCAAAGGTGATTTTGTTAACTTTCACGCTGTTAACTAGCCTTTTCAATCAAAGAATCGAGCTAACAAAATAATTCAGGTTTATTATTTAAAAAACGGTCATTTGGATAATTAAATAGTAATTTGATTGCAGAAATTGCGAAGTAAATCGTATTATTAGGATATAATTAAGCAATTTCTGCGATAAAAATCGGAGAAATGAGAAAAATATAAACCAGATTTAACCTGACAGACACAAATGAAAAACGGGTAACTGTCAGATCAGGTTTGAGCTAGTAAAGTTAATAACATATACAAAAATTATTAGATTATAGGTTCCGTATTCAATTATACGTAAATTATTTAATTTCTATTCTTCATTTTTATAGTTTTTAATCGCAATATTACCATTTTCACTACTAATAAAATAATTCTTCGAAAAATCAAAATCTAAAAATTTAGAACTAATATTATTCACATTAAGCCCATCAATAGATCTATTCTTTAATTTTATAATATAATCTTGATATTGATTTATAAAATCCACATCCTGTTTAGTAAAAAAATTATCAAATTCTATTGTTTGAATTAAGATATCTGATTCCTCAAAAATAAAATTTAACTCATCAGAGAAAATAATTTTCAACTTAACTTGCATATTAGGATAGTCTGCACTTTTGCCTACTAACCAAATATATTTATCTCCAATGGAAAAATTTGAATCTACTGTATGGTAAATCTCATCTTTATTATCAATGAGCTTTAGATATATACACCTAGCATTTTTTATAACTAGTTTCGCTTTTCTTAGCAAAAGGGTAAATATGCTACTATAGTCATTCAAATCAATTTTAGCTAATCCACTAGAAATAATACTTTTTGGGTTTTTTTCTATAATAGGAGAATACCAAATACTTTCACTCATATTAACTTCTATATTTTCTAAATTAACTTCAAAGTCATTATTTATACTAGCAAAGTCAAAAGATAGGTAGTTTTCTATCCCAATACAACTATCAAGACAAAGAAACTGCTGATAGTTGCTAGTTATATCTAATTGATATTCCATAAAATCCCTTCATTATTTTTTATTGAAAATATATTCAGTTATTGTTTCATTTTTTATTTGCATCCCATCAGACTGAGAATAACCTTTGCTTGAGATTATGTTTTTTTCCGATAAGGTAAAACCTTTACTTTCAGCTATTTTTTCAAGATTTTTCATACTTGGGTTATTCCAACTACCTTTAATAATTATAGTCCCGTTATTATCTAAAACTCTTAATATTTCATCATTAAAAGGTTTAAACCCATATGGATTTTCCATAATTATTGTTTTCTGAGAGCCTGTTGCTATTTTAGATAAATCGTTAGCATTTCCGGCATAAACACCTTTCCCCATAAGGTAATCAGGATTTGAAATATTATATGTTCCTTCAATTGGCTTATTACCTGCCCCAATATTGAGCGTTCCGCCCTTTTCTGCTTTAGCTAAGTATGGGTCATCAGACAACATGCCACCGGGTTTGGTGAGTTTTCCTGCATAGTATAGGCTACCAGCCTGACCCATTAAATTAAAACCTGTTTCTGTTAAACGGACAACTCCAGGATCAACACCTAGTTCTTTTGCAATATAGTTAATTTTAAATTCATCAGTTGATTGCTGCCCATCGGCAATCTGATCTTTCTGCGAATAACCAAATCCACCTTCTTCTTTTGAGACTTTCTCCCCAACCTTATTCCAGTAAACTGGATCTAGTGTGTAGTGAACCGTTACGGTGCTATTTTTTAACAACACTTGCTCGTCTTTATACTGCTCACCTTCTTTAGCTAGAGAGAGAGCTTGGTTATAAGCTTCAGAACCTATGGCATATTGGGCATAACATTTTATCAGCGCACAACTAGCCGCATCAAGCTTATGTTGATCATGCCCATCTTTAACCAGTTTATCAACAATTCGCTCTTCAACTACAGTTGCCAAACGGTTATTCTCAACGGCATTCTTACTACCTGCAACCGCGGTACCAACATCACCAATATTACCGCCACTTCCTGCGGCAACAGCTAAACCACTGGCTAATTGAGCTAAAGCGCTGATGTTTTCTTTTTCAGCTTGCGTTAAATCGCTTGGATCTCGACCATCATACAGGGTTTTACGAATATAATCAGCTGCCGCTTCACCCGAAACAGCACCAATACCGCCCGCTAATGCTGAGTTACCTTGCGCTGCAGCAACTGCGGCGCCTAAAATGGCATGAGCAATTAGATTAGCTGCTTTATCATCAGTCTTCCAATCTTTGGCCGCCTCATCATAATGACCGGTTTGCTTTTTAATTTGCTCAGCCAAATAAGGCGCACTGGCGCCTGCAAGGCCGCCGGTAATATCACCACTAATAATGCCGATAACAATGGCACTGGCTGCATCAAGCCCTTTACTAAAGCCATCGCCCATACTACCAATGCCATTTTTCTGCACCAGTTGATTGACCGTATAATTATAAATCGCTTCTGGTGTCGCTTTAATGCCTTGTCGATTTAAGGCTTCGATAGCTTCGTCTTTTTGTTTATCACTTACGCCACCTTGCGCTTTCAGTTCAAGCTGCGCCTCTATTTTACTGTATTTTTGCCCTAAGTTTTTACCTTGTACAACAATGTCCCGAACTAAATCGATGGCATCCATGCGGTCTTGTTCTTTTTGTTTATCAAAGATTTGACCTAATGGATTATTGGCGTTTTCAGTGTTACGGCTTAACTCATCAACATTTTGCTTTTGTTCGTCTTGATTACGCACAATTAACGTGCCGTCTTCTACCGCCGATTTAGTCGTACTTGAAGCGCTATCACTGTTGTGATAAATCGATGGCATACCGGCTGTCGGTGATGCGCCGCTAGTACCAATACTGATTGATACATGGCTGACATCAAAGTCGGCTTTGTTTTCAATATCACTAAAGCTAATGGTGCCGGTGTCGAGTTTATTGTTTGATTTATCCTCAGCGGTTGAGGCAATGACCGCCCCTTTAAGGTCGGTATTATTGCCAACGGTCACATCAAAGCCATTTTTACCAGCAAAAATACCCGACTGGTCGGTGACGCTGGCCCAGTTGCTATCCATTTTGGTTTGTGATAACGCTAAGTTACCACTAAAACCCGTACCAAATGAACCATTGACCGAAGCGGTGATTTTATCATAATCGTAGTTGTCACTGTCTTGCAATGACTCAATATTGAGGTTATTACCCACGTCCAATTTAACGCTGTCGCCTTTTAACTGCGCCCCGATTAGGGCTTGGGTGTCACCTTTGTTATTTTTAAGCTGTAAATCTTCTATTGCTTGAATAGCGGTTGCTAAGTAATTATTACTCAGTTTTACTAAGGTTACTCTTGTTAACTTTCACGCTGTTAACTAGCCTTTTCAATCAAAGAATTGAACTAACAGAATAATTCAGGTTTGTTACTTTAGAAGTAGTCGCCAGATTCTCGCAAAAAAGTAGATTAATCGTAAGAATTGTGTAGTGGATCGCATAGTTGAAAGATAATTAGGTCAGTTCTGCGATAGGGATCGCAGAACTAAATTAAAAATCTGGTAACTATCAGATTAAATTTGAGTTAATACATCTTATTATGTGTACAGCTTATTTAGCTCTTTTTTTATCCATAAATTATAATCTAATACAATTTTTAAATAATTCTCATCAGAATAAAACTCACTTGGAGTCATTCTATTGTTAACTCCTTGAATTATATTTGGACTATTATTTAGCTCTCCCCATTCATTCCAAAAATTATTTAATTCCAGAAGCCCATACACACTATCTTTTGATAAGTGATTCATTAATTCTTTGATTGAAAGCACAACCCATTTTTTCTTTGAAAGAATTAAATTAACATTATTCAAGTCACAAAGTTTACTAATTAAATTAATAACCTCAATATTTATCTCTGTACAAAAAGACAATTCAGAAACTGACATAAAAGTCGCATCATTCGATTCTATAATTGCTAACTGCTCACATGCATAGTCACTAACATTGTTTGGCGATAATTCACCTATCGGGAGGCCTTTACAACCTAAATAAACAACACCCCAATCAACTATATCTAACTTTTTTAGTTCATTAAATATTTTATTTATCATGGTTTAGACGGAGCTCCATTTATTTTTCCATTTGGTACAAACATTCGATGGCTTACGCCTCCTAACTTAGGATCTACTATCCATTCAAATCTACCAGAAACACCATTTAAACTTCCTTCTAACTGATGAAGTGTTGCTCCATTGTTTAAAGTTGTTTTTGTAGCTTGACCAGCATAATTATCAATAATGTCATTAAAGCCATGTGATTTAGCAGTAGAAGGGAACTCTTGAACTGCGCCTGGTTTTAATTTTTCTGGATAAACAGTTATCTGTTGACCATCAATGTCTAGCACTGGTTTATTGGTGATTTGGTCAACCTTATTACCACTTCCTGAACCTTTTTCACCATAACCAACTCTAGGGTTATCTAAGATATCATTAGTAATAGTCTGGCTACCTGTCGGCCCCTTACCTATATCACCAACAGCTTCCCCAACTATATTATTCGGCTTATTAGCTGTTGTCGAGGTTCCTTTTTCAGTGCTAATAACTGGTGGTTTGGTTCCTGTTGCTTCTTGTACTACTTTAGGTCCTACAATGGCAGCGGCTGCGGCCATTGCCGTATTGCTCACTCTTTCCCAAAAAACTAAATTTCGAGATGTTTCTATACTAAACCCATAATTTTCAGTCAATTGCTGAGCTTTCCATTCTCGATAAGCCTCGACATCTTTTAAAGCTAAATCAAACTCTAATGAATTTATCTCTTTATAACCATCATACTGATCTTTATACTGACTTTGCAAATAATGATAATAAGGATCATCAGGACTTAACTTTCCATCATAGGACTTACCTGCGGCATCAAGATCTTGTCTTAGTTCTCCACATTTTGATGAGCTCAAGTTTTGGCATGCATCAATTAATGCTTCATTCTTTTCTTTGCTCGATTGATTTATTTTATCTATTGCGGCCTGAGCTTTTTCTTTATCTTCTGGCGAAAGATATGGTAATTGACGCTCTAAATCTGTTTTTATCTTATCTTCTGGTGCGTATAAATAGTTATTCTCAACCGCATTTTTACTACCTGCAACCGCAGTACCAACATCACCGATATTACCGCCACTTCCAGCTGCAACAGCAAGGCCACTGGCTAACTGCGCTAAGGCGCTGATGTTTTCTTTTTCAGCTTGCGTTAAGTCGCTTGGAGCTCGACCATCATACAGGGTTTTACGAATATAATCAGCTGCCGCTTCACCCGAAACCGCACCAATACCACCCGCCAATGCGGAGTTACCTTGCGCGGCAGCAACAGCTGCGCCGAGGATAGCATGAGCAATTAAGTTTGCTTCAGTATTAACCTTTGGATCACCTTTATCATCATAACGAATATTGCCTTTATCGTCACTCTCATAAGTTTGTTCCTTAATAATTCCTGCGATATAAGGCGCACTGGCGCCAGCAAGCCCACCAGTAAAATCACCGGTAATCAGACCGCTAACAATGGCGGTTGCTGCATCAATGCCTTTACTGACAGTGCTGCCCATTCCGCCATTAGTTTTGCCTTTTTCTTGATTAATTTGGACTTGCTTATCAACCGCATAACTATAGGCTAACTTGTTAACCTCATCTTCGGTTGCTTTATCACCTAAAGTATCTCTCGCTTGGGCAGCAATGTCTCTGACTAGGTCAAGCGCATCCATTTTGTCTTGTTCTTTTTGTTTATCAAAGATTTGCCCTAATGGATTGTTGGCGTTTTCGGTATCTCGGCTTAAATCATCAACATTTTGCTTTTGTTCGTCTTGATTACACACAATTAACGTGCCATCTTCAACCGCTGATTTAGTTTTACTTGATGCGCTATCGCTGTTGCGATTAATTGATGGAATACAGGCTGTTAGTACTAATACTAATTGAGATATGGCTAACATCAAGAGCAGTTTTGTTTTTGGTATCAATAAAACTAATGGCAAGGATACTTTATTAAGATATTTTATTAACTTTTGCCCTGTTAAGTCGTCTTTTTAATCAACTATAGTATAGTTGGTAACGGCTAGAAAAATATTGCGACTGATATAACAATATTTAATTTCCATTAATCCATACTTGTTCAACCCAATCTGCAAGATCATTCCAAGAGTCATTACTGTAACCATCTAATGTCCAATAACGTACTTTACCATCTGATGTTAAACAATAATAACTACCATTATCTTCACATATTGTTAACCAATCTTTAGGTAAACCTTGCTCTCTAGCTTCATTTAATACTATAGATAACTCGCAAGGATACTGTTTATCTTTTGTTACTAGCAATAATTCAATTGTGCCATATAAAATATTACCAGCCTCTTTAAGAAGTTTTCTATACTCAACTGGAAAGCTAAAATCTATATCTTTTTCATAGCTATCAAGCAACGTGTTATTAGGAAGAGCTACATTCATTACCTCTCCATTGGATAGTTTTTTTAACTGATTAATAACTTCATCTAATTTATTCATTAGTATCCTCTATTATTTAAAATCATTTGCTCTAGTTTTCCAATAATCAGAACGCTATTTTCTAAACTGATTCAAAGGCGATTTTACGATGAAAAGATTTAATTTTAGTGATAGTCAAATATTGAGTATTTTGAATAAAACAAATTATTACACAGATAAACTTTATTTCATTTAAATTGGATCGCTTGACCAATATTGCTGTTCTCGTTCAAAGTATTGTACTAATTCAGTTCACATTTTAGTATCTACTTTAATTAAATTAGAAACAGATTTTGTTGTGGTTTTTTATTTTTGAGATCATGCTTCGAGGTAGTATAACAGTTTGCTTTCTCTAACAAAATTGTTTTGCTCCTGTTACAGAAAGCTTTTAACTAGCTATTTTAATCAAAAAATCGTGCTAGTAGGTTAATTCATGTTTATTACTTTAAAAGCGATCAATTGAGGAAATTGCGAGGAAGATCATATGGTTGATAAATAATTAGGTCAGTTCTGCGATAGGGATCGCAGAACTAGAAATTAAAGAAAGGCTTTTGTGATAAAAGAAGATAATCATCAAATTTAAATTCATGTTAACAAATTAATTTTACAGTACTTTTGTTAATTTAATTTCTTTATTATGCTCTAAGTTATAAACTATTTTATCTATAATACCATTATTAGAAATAGCGACAATTTCTGATATCTTAAAATCCTCTTCTCCTAATAAGATAAACACTATACCTTTTTGAATTAGAATAAAATCAATGCATTTAGAGTAATCCGCCTGATTAATAGCTATATCAAATTCATCAATTTTAGATTTATCAATTAGAAAGAAAAAACCACGATTAATTTTATACGACACACTGCTGATCAATTCATCAATTTCATCTGTATTTTTAATATCTAAATAAGCAATACCTCCCATTTTTAATTTTTTATCAACTTGAATAATAAATTCTTTTTTATTATTCAAAAATGGGTATTTTTTCCATGGTAAATTTATATATTTTTTATTTAGTGACTTTTTTAACCACCAGTAGCCCTTATGTTTTAAAATAGGATTATCATCTTGTAATGGTTCAAACTCACTATAGTAACCTAGTATATTACTTCTTTTATCCATACCAGTGGCATAAATAAGTTTCATTAAAATATCAAAATATCCTTGTTCACGATTTGGATTAAATCCTTCTAAACTAATAGCAGGATAATCCTGAGATAATTTTTTAACATATTCAAAATATAAAACGCCATTATCATCACCTCGAATATTTTTAGTTTTTCTTATTTTATAATCAGTAATCATAATGGTTTCCTTTATCGTCATTAAAATGTGGTCCTCTGTTTTGAGGGTTATTCTCTCCGTAGATATGCCCACCAGCATCTTCTCGAATCTTAATAACCTCTATAGTTCCATCTTCATGTCTAACATCAAATTCATACACTCTTCCCTCCTGCTTTTTACCTTGACGGTCATAGTTATCAACTACTCGATCTGGTTGTGTTGTAACAGGTATTCCTGATTGTCTTTTTGCTTCATTAAAAGCACCAGATCTTCCAGCTCCCTCTGGCGACATATTTGGCGGAGGTAATCCATCTGCAGTTAAAACATTATCTTGCCAATTACCTACACTTATTTCAGGACCGGCATAAATGCCCTCATTTTTATCTCGATCTATGATTGGAGTAACAAATTTCCCTTCATCTTTATCTTGCTCTTGAATTGGCGTGCCAATAATTATCGGTTTAGTCTGTTCTGGTATTGGAGTACCTTCCAACTTAGGGCTATCATTTGGATCTATTGCTATTGTCGTTTTTAATTCATTATCTAATGATTCATGATAAATCTTATCGCCCCACGTATCACTACCAAACATGATAGGTGCAAGCCCTTTTTTGGCTAAAATTTGTTGATCTAGCCAAGCAACCTGTTCAGGCATTAATCCTTTAATCTGTTCAGGATCACGGCTCCTTCCTGCATCCATTGCTTCCTGGATTTGAGAATTAGTTAAACCAAAATTCACACCTAGTTGCGCAAGGCCATTTCGACAGGTCGCATTCTTCATACAGAATTCATAACCCTTTTCCAAACCTTTAATTATAGGTTTAGCCAAAGAATTATTCTCAACCGCATTTTTACTGCCTGCAACCGCAGTACCAACATCACCAATATTACCGCCACTTCCTGCGGCAACAGCAAGGCCACTGGCTAATTGCGCTAAAGCGCTGATGTTTTCTTTTTCAGCTTGCGTTAAGTCGCTTGGATCTCGACCATCATACAGGGTTTTACGAATATAATCAGCTGCCGCTTCACCCGAAACAGCGCCAATGCCGCCCGCTAATGCCGAGTTCCCTTGCGCGGCTGCAACTGCGGCGCCGAGTATGGCATGAGCAATCAAATTAGCCTCTGGATTCTCATTTTTCCATTCGCCGGTTATCGGGTCTTTAGATCCTGTCGCCAATTTGATTTGCTCTGCCAAATAAGGCGCACTGGCGCCAGCAAGCCCGCCAGTAAAATCACCCGTAATCAGGCCGCTAACAATCGCAGTTGCTGCATCAATGCCTTTACTGACAGCGCTGCCCATTCCACCATTCGTTTTACCTTTTCTTGGTTGTTTTTGACTTGAGTATCAACCGCGCTATAGTAAAAGCTGTCTTTATCACTTTTATAAAAATCATCTAACGAAATTTTTGCTTTATCTTCATCACTTAATTTATCGTATACTTTTTTCGCTTCCGCTTTAGCTAGCTCATCCTTATTCTTATCAACATCATTTTGCGCCTGTATGCGATCGTATTTATTGACCACATCTTTCGCTTGGGCGGCAATGTCTCTGACTAGGTCAAGCGCATCCATTTTATCTTGTTCTTTTTGTTTATCAAAGATTTGACCTAATGGATTGTTGGCGTTTTCAGTATTACGGCTTAAATCATCAACATTTTGCTTTTGTTCGTCTTGATTACGCACAATTAACGTGCCGTCTTCTACCGCTGATTTAGTCGTACTTGAAGCGCTATCACTGTTGTGATAAATCGATGGCATACCCGCTGTCGGTGATGCGCCGCTAGTACCAATACTGATTGATACATGGCTGACATCAAAGTCGGCTTTGTTTTCAATATCACTAAAGCTAATGGTGCCAGTGTCGAGTTTATTGTTTGATTTATCCTCAGCGGTTGAGGCAATGACCGCCCCTTTAAGGTCGGTATTATTGCCAACGGTCACATCAAAGCCATTTTTGCCGGCAAAAATACCCGACTGGTCGGTGACGCTGGCCCAATTACTGTCCATTTTGGTTTGTGATAACGCTAAGTTACCACTAAAACCTGTACCAAATGAGCCATTGACCGAAGCGGTGATTTTTTCATAATCATAGTTATCAGTATCTTGCAGGGACGCAATATTAAGGTTATGACCGACGTCCATCTTAACACCATCACCTTTTAACTGCGCCCCGATTAAGGTTGCATCGTTACCAGTTTTAACCATGAGGTTTTTACCCGCCTCAACAATCCCTTCACTCCACGCGCTGCCATCGGCATTTTCACGCTCACGGCTAAAGTTGGCATTACCAGTAAAGCGCAGTCCCGTTTGGTCGCCACCAACCGTAAAGCTGATCCCCACGCCGCCGCCATAGCTTTTTTCATCTTTATCGCTGTGCTGGGTATTAACGGCGCCAATAACATTGACATCATGACCGGCCTCAAGCGTGATATCTTGACCGGCTTTAACCTCACTGCCTTTCACCGTAATATCACCGCCGTTACCTTGCACATCACCAACCGCCTTGATGGTGATATTGTCACCCGCCGACACGCCGCTACCAACAACATTATGCTGCTCTTGATTGATTTCACGTTCGGTTTTTTGTGTACCAAAAGTAGCACTCATGCCTTGGTTATTGACGTTGTTTGCTAGGCTGTAAATTCTCTACCGCTTGAACCGCGGTTGCTAAGTAATTATTACTCAGTTTTACTAAGGTTACTCCTGTTAACTTTCACGCTGTTAACTAGCCTTTTCAATCAAAGAATTGAACTAACAGAATAATTCAGGTTTGTTACTTTAGAAGTAGTCACCAGATCCTCGCAAAAAAATAGATTAATCGTAAGAATTGTGTAGTGGATCGCATAGTTGAAAGATAATTAGGTCAGTTCTACGATAAAGATTGGAGAAATGAAAAAATATGAACCGGATTTAACCTGACAGAACCAATGAAAAATGGATAACTGTCAGCTCTGGTTTGAGCTAGTTTAAACTCATATTAACAAGTTAATATGACAATTCTATAAAAATCCATAGCTTTATATTTAAAAAAATATTTTTATCATTTCTTGGTAAAGTTGATAGTTATCAGCTTCAAAACAAACTATATTTACTTTTTCTATATGGTTATTTTTAGCTAAGCTTTTTTTAATTGTTTTTATTGCTATTTTAGCTGCTTCATCTTTTGGAAATTTATAAATCCCAGTACTAATATTAGGAAATGAAATTGTTGTTATATTGCTCTCATTTGCGAGTTCAAGGCAGTTTAAATAACATGCTATTAATAATTCAATCTCATTATTATTACCGCCATTCCAACGTGGACCAACAGTATGTATAACATATTTAGCGGGTAAGTTACCCGCAGTCGTAATTACCGCTTCACCTACTTTACAACCACCTTGCCTCGCTCGTATCTTTTGGCATTCATCTAGAATTTTTTTTCCTCCAGCACGATGAATTGCACCATCAACACCACTTCCACCTAATAAAGAGCTATTGGCCGCGTTTACAATAGCATCAACAGCAATTTTAGTAATATCACCATGAATAATTTCTATTTTACTTTTCACTTAATAGTATTCCTAAAAATTTAGCTATTGCATCTTCCTGTTCTTCAGTTTCCGATGGTTCTAAAAGGATATTCATTACTTCTTTATCTAGAACCAAATCATAAATATTAATATCTAGCCATCCTTTAGACCATATATCAATACCTCCCATTTTATTACAGCCTTCAACTACCATCCTTTCTAAACTTCCAAAATCGCCGCTAGGATATGAGCTATAAGTCAATTTATAGTCACTTAATTTAGAAGAAACACTATTTTTAATATAATTCATATCCATTTTAATTAACCCTATTTATGCTCAAGAATACTAATATTACCAACATTTGGCGTTAGTGAACCACCTTTTTTTTCTACTTGATATTTTTGAGACGGTTGAGCATCTGTACCTATCATTTTATACCAACCATCTTTACCGCCTTGAATTAAGCTATTTGAAGGAACATCAAACTCTACATATACAGATCCTTTTGGAGCAGCACCTTTGAAATCATCTACACCGTTTACTGAAATAAATGTTTGCCCTCCGCCACCTTGTACTACTTTACCTGTACTTTTCATTTGAGCTAATTCATCAGGAGACATCCAACGACCTACACGGGTAACATTTACTTCATTTATTACTTTTGTTTCACCCAATTTTAATGATAAATTAATATTATTTGTATTCCCAGTAATCCCTTTATTTGCATCACCAACAACTTCCCCACCTATATTATTCGGCTTATTAGCTGTTGTCGAGGTTCCTTTTTCAGTGCTACTAACTGGTGGTTTGGTTCCTGTTGCTTCTTGTACTACTTTAGGTCCAACAACTGCAGCAGCTGCAGCCATTGCAGTATTACTGACTCTTTCCCAAAAAACTAAATTTCGAGAGGTTTCTATGCTAAACCCATAATTTTTAGTCAATTGCTGAGCTTTCCATTCTCGATAAGCCTCGACATCTTTTAAAGCTAAATCAAACTCTAATGAATTTATCTCTTTATAACCATCATACTGATCTTTATACTGACTTTGCAAATAATGATAATAAGGATCATCAGGACTTAACTTTCCATCATAGGACTTACCTGCGGCATCAAGATCTTGTCTTAGTTCTCCACATTTTGATGAGCTCAAGTTTTGGCATGCATCAATTAATGCTTCATTCTTTTCTTTGCTCGATTGATTTATTTTATCTATTGCGGCCTGAGCTTTTTCTTTCTCTTCTGGCGAAAGATATGGTAATTGACGCTCTA
The DNA here is from genome assembly GCA_036251935.1 of Orbaceae bacterium lpD04. Classification (NCBI taxonomy): domain Bacteria; kingdom Pseudomonadati; phylum Pseudomonadota; class Gammaproteobacteria; order Orbales; family Orbaceae; genus Orbus; species Orbus wheelerorum. The sequence continues at coordinate 1,750,104 of CP133967.1, forward strand.
AATCTGTTTTTATCTTATCTTCTGGTGCGTATAAATAGTTATTCTCAACCGCATTTTTACTGCCTGCAACCGCAGTACCAACATCACCAATATTACCGCCACTTCCTGCTGCAACTGCAAGGCCACTGGCTAATTGCGCTAAGGCGCTGATGTTTTCTTTTTCAGCTTGCGTTAAGTCGCTTGGATCTCGACCATCATACAGGGTTTTACGAATATAATCAGCTGCCGCTTCACCCGAAACCGCACCAATTCCGCCCGCTAATGCTGAGTTACCTTGCGCGGCTGCAACTGCGGCGCCGAGTATGGCATGAGCAATCAAATTAGCCTCTGGATTCTCATTTTTCCATTTGCCGGTTATCGGGTCTTTAGATCCTGTCGCCAATTTGATTTGCTCTGCCAAATAAGGCGCACTGGCGCCAGCAAGCCCGCCAGTAAAATCACCGGTAATCAGGCCGCTAACAATCGCGGTTGCTGCATCAATGCCTTTGCTAACACTGCTACCCATTCCGCCATTGGTTTTACCTTTTTCTTGGTTGTTTTTGACTTGGGTATCAACCGCACTATAGTAAAAGCTGTCTTTATCACTTTTATAAAAATCATCTAACGAAATTTTTGCTTTATCTTCATCACTTAATTTATCGTATACTTTTTTCGCTTCCGCTTTAGCTAGCTCATCCTTATTCTTATCAACATCATTTTGCGCCTGTATGCGGTCGTATTTATTGACCACATCTTTCGCTTGGGCGGCAATGTCTCTAACTAGGTCAAGCGCATCCATTTTGTCTTGTTCTTTTTGTTTATCAAAGATTTGCCCTAATGGATTGTTGGCGTTTTCGGTATCTCGGCTTAAATCATCAACATTTTGCTTTTGTTCGTCTTGATTACGCACAATTAACGTGCCGTCTTCTACCGCTGATTTGGTGGTACTTGAAGCGCTATCACTGTTGTGATAAATCGATGGCATACCCGCTGTCGGTGATGCGCCGCTGGTACCAATACTTACCGATACATGGCTGACATCAAAGTCGGCTTTGTTTTCAATATCACTAAAGCTGATGTTGCCCGTATCGAGTTTATTTTTCGATTTATCCTCAGCGGTTGAGGCAATGACCGCCCCTTTAAGGTCGGTATTATTGCCAACGGTCACATCAAAGCCATTTTTGCCGGCAAAAATACCCGACTGGTCAGTCACGCTGGCCCAATTACTGTCCATTTTGGTTTGTGATAACGCTAAGTTACCACTAAAACCTGTACCAAATGAACCATTGACTGAAGCGGTGATTTTTTCATAATCATAGTTATCAGTATCTTGCAGGGACGCAATATTAAGGTTATGACCGACGTCCATCTTAACACCATCACCTTTTAACTGCGCCCCGATTAAGGTTGCATCGTTACCAGTTTTAACCATGAGGTTTTTACCCGCCTCAACAATCCCTTCACTCCACGCGCTGCCATCGGCATTTTCACGCTCACGGCTAAAGTTGGCATTACCAGTAAAGCGCAGTCCCGTTTGGTCGCCACCAACCGTAAAGCTGATCCCCACGCCGCCGCCATAGCTTTTTTCATCTTTATCGCTGTGCTGGGTATTAACGGCGCCAATAACATTGACATCATGACCGGCCTCAAGCGTGATATCTTGACCGGCTTTAACCTCACTGCCTTTCACCGTAATATCACCGCCGTTACCTTGCACATCACCAACCGCCTTGATGGTGATATTGTCACCCGCCGACACGCCGCTACCAACAACATTATGCTGCTCTTGATTGATTTCACGTTCGGTTTTTTGTGTACCAAAGGTCGCACTAACCCCAATTGACGCTTGGGTATCGCCTTTTTCATTTTTGAGCTGTAAATCCTGAGCCGCTTGAACCGCCGTTAAGGCGGCTTTAATCGATTGTAGCGCAAGCAGTTTATCATTATCGTTTTTCTTCGCTTGTTCAACCGCCTTAGCCGCATCATACACATCCGCAGCCGTACCCGTTATTGCAAGTGTTAAGCCGGTTTTTTCGTACTTGTACTCTTCTTTATAAGTCACCTTTGAATCATTCGATTCTAGCGTGACATTGTCACCGGTTAAGGTAATATCCTTTTTGGCAATGATATCACTGCCTTTAACCGATAAGTCTTTACCGGCATTAATCGTCACATTGCCTTCGGTGCTACCAACAGTGCTGGCTTGATAACCCTGCGTGCGGTCAGTCTGTTTTAGGTCATCTTTCTCTTTGCCAATTGCAAACCCTAAATTACCGCCGCTCATTAAGCCTGATTTTTGCTTAATGGTTTGTTGATGATTGTAATAAGACTCCTCGGCCGCATCAATCGTTACGTCGTTGTTAGCGGTTAAATTGACATTCTTGCTGCCCACCACTTGACTACCGGTTACCACTAAGTGATTACCAGCATTGATATTAACCGTATCACCCGATAGGCTACTGCCTTTTTGGGTCAGGTTATCAACATCAATATGAGTCGTCACCGAGCTTTTACTTAGCATACCGCTAGACTTCACTTTTTGATGGTCAGTTAGCTGCTCATGCTGGCTATCACCGGTGATGGCAATGGTATTACCGGCGCTCAAGCTCAGTGATGAGTCGCTCGACACATTGCCCGCTTTAACTGTGATATCATTGCCCGCACTGAGCGTCACATCGCCTTTACCCCGTATTTCACTGCCCACCACCTCATCTTTATCAATTTTACGGTAATTATTGCCGCCCCAGACGGTATTTTCCTGAGTATTGGTCGTGACGGTTGATAAATTAATGTCATTACCGGCACTGATTGCCGTTTTACCGTCTTTTGATTGATTAACCACTAATGCGGCACCTAGGTTAACATCTTGACCGGCATTAATCGTGATGTCGCCGTTTTTGGTCTGCACCGATGAGACGTGATTAATCACCGTATTAGCGGTGCTGTTTTGCCCATATGTTGTTTCGGTTGTCTTGGTCGTACTGATTAAATTGATATTATTATTGGCTGCCAGCGAAATGCCATTTTCTGCCATTAATGCGCCATTGCTGGTAATGCTGTTAACTGCCTTAATATCAAGGCTATCACCCATTATCACGCCACGGTTACTCACGTTATTTGCTAGGATATTAAGGCTGTCTTTACTTACAACGCTGCCCGACGAACTTAAATCACCGCTAGCTTCAATTGCGACCGTTTGACTATGCATTAACTTACTTTATTTTCGTTCAAAATTTATCGTGATATATGTTTTTAATATAAAAATTGCGGCTGCTGATTAAAGCTTATTAGTAAGATAATAGCGGGTTATGCCCGATTTGAAGAGAGAAAGTTTTTAAAGCCGTTTCAGACGTTTGAGAAAATAAGACGATGGTTAAGATATTTTTAGTTAATCAACGAAATAAATATAAAATAATATATTAATGCAGAAGTGGTAGATCGCATAGTTAAAAGATAATTTAGATAATTCTGCGATAAAAATCGCAGAACTAGATATTAATTAAGAAAACCATTAAGATCGATATAATGGAGAACATTGCATCTTTGGTTTTATTTCATTAAACCATAAATCAATAGCCCATTGGCATGAGCTATCACCTATGGATAAATTATTTTGCAAGTCATTTTCAAATATATCTTTCATAATTCCATAAGCCTTCATATATTGTTCAGATGTTAATTCAGAAAAATCTATAGGGCCATCATACAAATCATAATGAAAATATATTTTTTCGCTGAGAGCACTATAATTATTAAAACATGGTCTTAATACTCTATCAAGTATTCCCATTCCAGCATTATTTACAACGACGATTAAATCATTACCAAAGCTAAAAGTAGCTGACATTCAATTACCTCATAATAACTATTTTATTCTGACTACTAGCAGGCAGCGTTTTAATATGATCTAGCAATCTTTGCTGATTAGCTTGATTCAAATTCCTAAAATCCAAAGGAACAATATCTGCTTTATTTAAATGTTCACTCAGTGTATTAATATTATTATTCCAGTTGTTATTAAAAAATTTATTTATTCCTTCTATTTCTTTGGCTGTGCCATTTGCTGTTGTGAACATAAAATCAACTGTTTTGCCTTTATTTGGACCACTCGTAAATACAAAATCAGCAGGACTCTCAATATCATCGATCCTTTTTAAGTTACCACTAAAAGAATTTTGAATTTCGACTGCGGCAGACGCTTCTGCTGGCTTTATTTTTCCTGCATGAATATCTATTTGATTAAGTTTATTAAACTCATCCAGCCCAACAGCCTTTCCAGTTTTGATTTCTGTAATAACTCCTTTCTCAGCAACATTTTCAACCTTAGTTATAGTATTTCCTGTTTTACCTAGATTGCCTAACGATTTTGATGGCGATAATATTGCTGCAATTAAGGCTGCTGTGTTCTCTTGAGCTTTTTGGTCGCCATTCCAAGCATCATTTAGCATCTGATTAGTGCTGTTCCAAGCATCTCCAGTCGTTATTGCATCGACTGTTGCACCTATTGTACCATTTATTTTTGAATAATCAGTTTTTGCTTGTTCACAATAACTTGAACTAGTAGAGCATGTTGCCAATAATGCCAATACATCAAAAGCAGTATCGCCTGATGCAACTACACCATCCATACCTTCTGTTGCTACCGTGATTGCGCCATTAATAATAACTGAAGCCACATTTTCACCCACAACATCACGAACATTATCCTTCCAATACTCCGCACTTTTTTTAGTTTCGTCTCGAATGTAATCACCAAATAAAGAGTTATTCTCAACCGCATTCTTACTGCCTGCAACCGCGGTACCAACATCACCAATATTACCGCCACTTCCTGCTACAACAGCAAGTCCACTGGCTAATTGCGCTAAGGCGCTGATGTTTTCTTTTTGTTCTTGAGTTAGCTTATCTTTTGGCGTATCACCATATAATGTTTTATAAATAAAGTCAGCTGCGGTCTCACCCGTAACCGCACCAATACCCCCAGCTAATGCGGAGTTACCTTGCGCAGTAGCAACTGCTGCGCCTAGGATAGCATGAGCAATTAAGTTTGCTTCGGTGTTGACAATAGGATTACCTTTTTCGTCATAGCTTGTCGTTTTTTCTTTAATAACACCCGCTAAATAAGGCGCACTGGTACCAGCTAGCCTACCTGTGATATTAGCTTGCTTTATTTTCGTTCAAAATTTATCGTGATATATGTTTTTAATATAAAAATTGCGGCTGCTGCTTAAAGCTTATTAGTGAGATAATAGCGGGTTATGCCCGATTTGAAGATAGAGAGTTTTTAAAGCCGTTTCAGACGTTTTAGAAGATAAGACGATGGTTAAGATATTTTTAGTTAATCAACGAAATAAATGTAAAACAATATATTAATGCAGTAGTAACAGGCGAAAACCTACTACCAATGCTTAGCTATCATGACTAACGCCCATTCTACGGCAAAAACCGATAAAACAAAAACCGCAAGTAAAACATAACGAACTACCTCGCAGCGACATTTTAATGCCTGCTATATCAACGTTCGCCATAAACCCAAAGCAAGCCCAACAGAGGTTCACTACAGCAAACACCCAGTACTACACCTAAAAGGTAACTTGCTTAATGAACTCGGCTTCACCACCGGCAAGCCCGTCACCATTACCGCTAAAAAGGGTAAGTTGGTTGTTGAGATTACGAGGTACATCGTATAGTTGGTAAATAATTTGTTCAGTTCTGCGATAAAGATCGCAGAACTGAGCTAAAAAAATGATCACCAATTTTCTTTAGCATTTAAAATTGTTTCTTTAAAAAAAATACCAAAATCATTTGCTATTTTTGTATGCAAGCCATCATATTTAGACTCTCCTGGCATCCAACAGATTAAAGGTGCCTTATTTGGGTCTCGGCAATCAATAGCGTAATAATCACCATCCCCCCCAAAATAAACTATAACAAAATAATCAGGAAGGCCTGACTCTTCTCGCATTTTTAAAGTAATCCAAATTGCATCAGGAATACCGGAATTAATAAAATCAGCTTTGATTATTCCGTAAAATTCTTGACCATATATATCTCCACAACCCAGATTTTCTAGAAAATACTTATAACTTTCAGGAAATTTTACACCTAACATCCCTTCAGCCTTATCAATCAAATCTGGTGATATTTCTCCAATAAAGTCTGCTAAATCAATATCTTCATTAATAATATTTATAGCATCTTTCACATCTTTTATACTCATAATAAACCTATTTTTTAAATTCATCCGCTCTATTTTTCCAATATTCAGAGCGCCATTTATTAAACTGATTTCGATCTATCCCTGATGGAATAGAATTATCATTAACATGTATAACACTATGATTATCTTTATGGAAATTTTGAGTCACTTCCGCAATAGGACCATCTTGTTTTTGAGTCATATGATGTAAATTAACTGATTGACCATCTTTACCGATTGGAGCCAGTCCTTTCTGCATACGCTCAAGATTAGTTCTACCTTTAGCATCAACAAAATTGATATCAAACAAATCATTACGCTGATAAACTTTATTTCCTTTAAATTGAACAGGATCATTCGACCAATACTGCCGTTGCTGACCAAAATAATTTTTTGCATCAGCCTGTGTTACTGTATCAGCTTTTACAACATTATTACTAGTCCCTTTCACAGTAGTTTGAGAAACTTTCCCTTGACTTGCATCACTAGTGACTTTACCAAAAGCAGCTAACGTTGCAAATTTTAATCCATCTTCAAGACTTAAGCCATCATTACGTATTTGGTGAACAATTGCATTAACATCAGGAGCAGAACCAAATGCTCCTAACACGCCATCTTTTAAAAACTTCTCTTGTATTTGTGACTCTGATAATCCTTCAGATCGCCATTGATCTAGTAAAATTAATCCTCTTATTTCAGCTAAATAAGGATTTCCGATTAAACCAGCAGGTGTCATATCCATTGATGACGCATCATAAATATCCCAAAGTTTACGATTACCTCCTGCATCTGCTTTTGCTTGCTCAACACCATCAAGCATTGAGTCATTATACCAAGTAACAAGTTGCTCAAAATCAGCTTTTGTTAATTGACCTGATTTATATAAATCAACTAATTTCTGACCAGCTTCCTGCTCTTTTTGATAATAATCATTATAGATCGCGGTTCTACATTCATCGCTTTGGCAATTCATGTACTGTTTTTGTAGCTGATCGATTTCATCATAACCAACAACATCTTTAATCTTTTCGTAAAGCTCTTTACTTTCCTTATCTAGTTTTTCAGTACCTTTTTGGCTACTCAATAAGTTATTCTCAACCGCATTTTTACTACCGGCAACCGCGGTACCAACATCACCAATATTGCCGCCACTTCCTGCTGCAACAGCAAGGCCACTGGCTAATTGCGCTAAGGCGCTGATGTTTTCTTTTTGTTCTTGAGTTAGCTTATCTTTTGGCGTATCACCATATAATGTTTTATAAATAAAGTCAGCCGCTGCTTCACCCGTAACCGCACCAATACCCCCAGCTAATGCTGAGTTACCTTGCGCTGCTGCAACTGCTGCGCCGAGGATAGCATGAGCGATTAAGTTAGCTTCAGTATTAACCTTTGGATCACCTTTATCATCATAACGAATATTGCCTTTATCGTCACGCTCATAAGTTTGTTCCTTAATAATTCCTGCGATATAAGGCGCACTTGCACCAGCAAGCCCACCAGTAAAATCACCGGTAATTAGGCCGCTAACAATCGCAGTTGCAGCATCAATGCCTTTACTGACAGTGCTGCCCATTCCTCCAAGGTTGTTCTTTTTATTATCGATAACTTTATCATTAACTGCAACATAATAGCTATTATTTGCATAATCATCGGCTGAGTTGATGCCTTTTTCTGCTAGCGCTTTTTTATCGCTATCCGTTAACTTATCGTATGTATCCTTTGCATTATTAATTATGCCATCTTTATCTTTCGCTAAGTCATTTTGTGCCTGTATGCGGTCGTATTTATTGACCACATCTTTCGTTTGGGCGGCAATGTCTCTAACTAGGTCAAGCGCATCCATTTTATCTTGTTCTTTTTGTTTATCAAAGATTTGTCCTAATGGATTATTGGCGTTTTCAGTATTACGGCTTAACTCATCAACATTTTGCTTTTGCTCATCTTGATTACGCACAATTAACGTGCCGTCTTCTACCGCTGATTTAGTCGTACTTGAAGCGCTATCACTGTTGTGATAAATCGATGGCATACCCGCTGTCGGTGATGCGCCGCTAGTACCAATACTGATTGATACATGGCTGACATCAAAGTCGGCTTTGTTTTCAATATCACTAAAGCTAATGGTGCCAGTGTCGAGTTTATTGTTTGATTTATCCTCAGCGGTTGAGGCAATGACCGCCCCTTTAAGGTCGGTATTATTGCCAACGGTCACATCAAAGCCATTTTTGCCGGCAAAAATACCCGACTGGTCGGTGACGCTGGCCCAATTACTGTCCATTTTGGTTTGTGATAACGCTAAGTTACCACTAAAACCTGTACCAAATGAGCCATTGACCGAAGCGGTGATTTTTTCATAATCATAGTTATCAGTATCTTGCAGGGACGCAATATTAAGGTTATGACCGACGTCCATCTTAACACCATCACCTTTTAACTGCGCCCCGATTAAGGTTGCATCGTTACCAGTTTTAACCATGAGGTTTTTACCCGCCTCAACAATCCCTTCACTCCACGCGCTGCCATCGGCATTTTCACGCTCACGGCTAAAGTTGGCATTACCAGTAAAGCGCAGTCCCGTTTGGTCGCCACCAACCGTAAAGCTGATCCCCACGCCGCCGCCATAGCTTTTTTCATCTTTATCGCTGTGCTGGGTATTAACGGCGCCAATAACATTGACATCATGACCGGCCTCAAGCGTGATATCTTGACCGGCTTTAACCTCACTGCCTTTCACCGTAATATCACCGCCGTTACCTTGCACATCACCAACCGCCTTGATGGTGATATTGTCACCCGCCGACACGCCGCTACCAACAACATTATGCTGCTCTTGATTGATTTCACGTTCGGTTTTTTGTGTACCAAAGGTCGCACTAACCCCAATTGACGCTTGGGTATCGCCTTTTTCATTTTTGAGCTGTAAATCCTGAGCCGCTTGAACCGCCGTTAAGGCGGCTTTAATCGATTGTAGCGCAAGCAGTTTATCATTATCGTTTTTCTTCGCTTGTTCAACCGCCTTAGCCGCATCATACACATCCGCAGCCGTACCCGTTATTGCAAGTGTTAAGCCGGTTTTTTCGTACTTGTACTCTTCTTTATAAGTCACCTTTGAATCATTCGATTCTAGCGTGACATTGTCACCGGTTAAGGTAATATCCTTTTTGGCAATGATATCACTGCCTTTAACCGATAAGTCTTTACCGGCATTAATCGTCACATTGCCTTCGGTGCTACCAACAGTGCTGGCTTGATAACCCTGCGTGCGGTCAGTCTGTTTTAGGTCATCTTTCTCTTTGCCAATTGCAAACCCTAAATTACCGCCGCTCATTAAGCCTGATTTTTGCTTAATGGTTTGTTGATGATTGTAATAAGACTCCTCGGCCGCATCAATCGTTACGTCGTTGTTAGCGGTTAAATTGACATTCTTGCTGCCCACCACTTGACTACCGGTTACCACTAAGTGATTACCAGCATTGATATTAACCGTATCACCCGATAGGCTACTGCCTTTTTGGGTCAGGTTATCAACATCAATATGAGTCGTCACCGAGCTTTTACTTAGCATACCGCTAGACTTCACTTTTTGATGGTCAGTTAGCTGCTCATGCTGGCTATCACCGGTGATGGCAATGGTATTACCGGCGCTCAAGCTCAGTGATGAGTCGCTCGACACATTGCCCGCTTTAACTGTGATATCATTGCCCGCACTGAGCGTCACATCGCCTTTACCCCGTATTTCACTGCCCACCACCTCATCTTTATCAATTTTACGGTAATTATTGCCGCCCCAGACGGTATTTTCCTGAGTATTGGTCGTGACGGTTGATAAATTAATGTCATTACCGGCACTGATTGCCGTTTTACCGTCTTTTGATTGATTAACCACTAATGCGGCACCTAGGTTAACATCTTGACCGGCATTAATCGTGATGTCGCCGTTTTTGGTCTGCACCGATGAGACGTGATTAATCACCGTATTAGCGGTGCTGTTTTGCCCATATGTTGTTTCGGTTGTCTTGGTCGTACTGATTAAATTGATATTATTATTGGCTGCCAGCGAAATGCCATTTTCTGCCATTAATGCGCCATTGCTGGTAATGCTGTTAACTGCCTTAATATCAAGGCTATCACCCATTATCACGCCACGGTTACTCACGTTATTTGCTAGGATATTAAGGCTGTCTTTACTTACAACGCTGCCCGATGAACTTAAATCACCGCGAGACTCAATTGAGACGCCTTTACCTGCAATCAGTGCACCCGATGTGGTCACTTGTGGTCGATTAACCACATAAACTTGCGGTACTAATACGTCAATATTTTCACCATTAATATTTACCGTTTTGCTTACCATCCAAACGATATCATTGGTTAAGGCATTCATCTGCTCTGCAGTCAGGGCAAACCCTATCGATAAACCATAACGTTGAGCAAACTCGGCGCCGGCATTCATTAAGGCTTTATACTGCGTCATATCATCAGCATAATCACCTAAATGGCGTTGCCCTGTTAAGGTCACAATTTGTTCTTTAATTAATTGCTGCTCATAATAGCCATCACCTAAGCGCTTTTGGATATTGTTCGGATCGGCTTTTAATTGCTTAAACATATAATCTGAGCTAAGCCACTCTTTTTTATTGGTAAAGCGTGAGTCGGTTTCAATCAGGTAGTTTTTATCAACGCCTTTGTTGATAGTGTAAATACTGTTGTTGGGTAATGCGGTGTTTGGCTCAACTAAACCAACCACATTGCTACTTACGTTAGCATTGGTCAGATCTTTAATGTCTGCTGTTGGTGTTTGAATAACAGTATGCTCATCGATTTTGCCATTACCAACATCAATTTCATTTTTGACGATTTGGTTATAGGCGGAGTTCGATGAACTTTGTTTCCATTTACGACTTTGGCCTGGGACTTTTGTCCTTTTTTTACGATCGTAATAAGTTGTTGTTCCGATATTTTCAACTCGGTGCTCACCTTTTAGCGAGATATTCTCAATATTTGCAGCGCTAATTGTAAGTTCGTTACCAGCAATAATTTGGCTATTATCATTTTTTACATTATTGCCCATTATGGTTAGATTTTTACCGGCAAGAATTTCACCCGGATTAGTTTCTGTGATCTGCGTTTCATAAGTGTTAGCACGGTAACTATACTTGTAAAACTGGTAAGTTTTAGCAAACTCGCCAGCCAATGATTCTAGTGTTAGGTAATTGTGGTTTGATGACGTTCGATAGGCTTTAACCACATCGGCATTGTAATGGACACTTGAACCTATCGGTGAATACTCTAAAACATCCTGACTATCAATTAATACTTCTTGGGTCTCAATTTTGTCATTAATATTATTTAACGTCTCGACGTTTAATACCATATTATCGGCAGATTCAATCTTCGATGAGTGGTTATTAACTGTTGCTGCATCAATGCGCAAATCCCCTAAACTTAATAAAGATGCATGATTGAGATTATTTAGCGTTGTTACATTCACAGTTAACTGATTACGTGCAGCAATCACTGGCGAAATTGCGGCTAAAGCTCGATTATTTAACGTTTGCGCATTTAGGGTAATTTGATCACCGTAGATCCGCCCACTATTTTCATTATTCAGTTCGCCCGTCAGATGGCTCGTAACTAAGTTACCATTAACTAAGCCCTGATTAGTGAGGTTAACACCGGTTACATTAACGCTTGCGGATTCAATTTCGCCAGTGTCTTTATTAATAATGTCATTACCGGTTATTGAAAGGGTTTTACCTGAGGTTAACTGACCCTCATTTTCGATCGCATTATCGGAATAAATCGATAGATCACCATTTGATAACAGTTGATTACGATTTATAAAATCGTTTTTTAATGTCAAATTAAGCGATGAATCAGCCAGTAATTTACCATCACCCGATAATGAGGTGGCATTGATATCGAGTTTATCGGCATACAAAATCGCATCGGTATTGATGATGTGATCAGCTGATGCACTAAACGCACCATTAACTTGCATGCTACTTTGTTGATTATACCAATTTCGGGTAGTTAATGTGCCATCACCATCGATTGCAAAGGCTGCATTTTGCGTATTAAGCGAGCCACTTTCAATAAGTAGTTGTCCTGCGCGGTTTTGACTACCGGCCAGATCAAGATTTGAAGCCGTATTTATCGAAATCACATTCGTTGCAAGCTGCTGCCCTTTTAATGAGGCTTGATTTGCTTTAATGGTTAAATTACCAGCCTGAGTCAGTTTGCCATTTTCATCAATGCCCGCTGCAATTGTTGCATTAGCTTGGTTATTTAGATTATCGGCATTGATAGTTAAATTATTTTGCGCAACAACTGTCCCCTCATTATTTAGGGTCGTTTTTGTTTTAAGGTTGATATTCGCCTTAGCGTTAATTTTGTTTTGATTATCAATATTTTGTGAGCTATTAAGCGTAATATCTTGCTTAGCCTGCATAGCGCCCGTATTAACAATTTTACCGTCAGCACTAATCGTTAAGTTGCCAGCACTTGCCCCTAAGCTGCCGGCATTATAAACACCAACGCCGCCCTCAGTGCCAATCAGTTTAATGCCGCCCGCGTACATGCCGCCTAGCGCGGCAACGTCAATAGCAACTTGCGGTTTATCATCAAGGCTATCAAGCGCCTCAATGGTTTGTAAATCATGGCTTACTTTGTTTTTACCTGCGATAACCGTTACATCATTGGCCCATAAGCTGCTATTAATATTAACCGTGCGGGCAATTAAATCGGTATAGTTTTGCCGTGAACTGTCCATGCCTTTGCCGTTAATGGTAATATTGCCCTGCTCAACCAAGTACCCCTTTAGCTGACCATTTTCAAATACGGGTTTACCGGTGGTTAATGTCGCCCTATCGGCGTTGATAAAGCCGCAACCATTACAGGTAATACCCGCGGCATTAGCGATAATAACCTGCGCTTTTTGACCTGCCACTTCAATATAACCGTTAAGTTGGCTGGCATTTTTTGCATTGATTTCATTTAAAATCACTTTGGCACTGCCCGAGCGAATTAAATTATCATTGCCTTTAATGTAACCCGCTAGCTCAGTATTTGACAGCTGGGCGCTATTATTTAAAATCACGCCTTTTTGTGACACATCAAACTGACTGAATTTATTATGTGAAACGCCGGCTTTACTCGCTTCTTGAATATTAATTTGCGTCGCGCCGTTGGCAGTTTGATTAACCGTTGGCCGCTGTGACTTATCGGCATTGTTATCGACAATAATCGTGTTAGCGTAGCTTGCGGCATTAACGCTAACAAAACCCAGTGCAACGTAAGTTAAAAAACGAATTGGCTTTAAAGCCGCCGTGATGGTGTTATCATTGATTTTAGTTTCTGTCGCTTGTTGGCTGCTTCGCCCTTCACCTTGATGGCGTTTAACTATCTCACCAACCACCATTAACATGCCGCGGGCTTGATTAAAAATAATTCGGTAAAAATGCTTGTTCATAGTCCATTCCGTTTTTTATTCTTGTTGTTATTGTTATTGTTATTGTTGTTTTTATCGTTATTTTTCAAGGTGTGATGCACTTAATAACTCCAGTTAATATTAAAACCCAGCGTCACATCATCGGTTTTAAAACCATGGGGTTTATACAGTGGCGTGCCCATAAACGCATCATACGAAACGCCATAAAGGCTGCCGCGTAAACCAAGTGCACTACCGGCAAGTTTTTTACCTAATAAGTAGCCTGAATTAGCGCCAGAGACTTCGCCGTAATCAAGGCCTAAATAGAGTTCATTATTGAATGGCGTTGCTAAAGCCAGTTCATTACGAATATACCAACCACTATCAGCACTTAAACTCAGTTCACCATCAAAGCCTCTTACCGTCCAGCGGCTCCCAATTGAAAAACGCTCTGGCGGCGTTAAATCGCCACCACGGGTAAATTGACCTTGATAATCGAAGTTATAACGAAAGCTTTGCTCAGCAAGGGTAAAAGGCACATTTAAAGAGACATTGACATTAAAAATATCGGATAACGCGGTGCCATAACCGGTGCCCTCTTCTGGCGCCTGATGCGCACCAAACCAACGTACCCCTTTTTTATAACTAGCGCCTGCATCAAGGGTAATATTACCAAAGTAGTGACGGTGATTAATGCCTAAAATCCAACTGGTGGTTTTACGGCGCTGTACCTCAACTTCGGTATCATTAATGTAGTTGTGTGACTCTTTAAAGTTAAGCCCATAACTTAAGGTGGTTTTTTGCGATTCATTACGGTGAATAACCCGGCTTAGCTGCACATTGATATTACGACTTCGTCCGCTATATTGATAATCTGGCGTGCCAGCAACGGTTTGATTATAGGTATTGCTGCTTAGTGATGAACTTAGTGCCCAATAGCCCATCGGCACTGAGTACGAAAATAGGTAGTTTTTAGAGCCATATTTGCTGTTGCCATCCAAGTCGTGACCGCCAGAGACATAAAACGCATCGCTCATGCCAAGTGGATTGTCTAAATAGAGTGTAAGCCCACCTTGATAGCGCCCCGTATCTTTGGTGCCTGAATCATCAAGTGATGCGCCAATACGCCAGTATTTTGACTGCGTGCGGTTAATGACAATATCACTCTCGCCCGGGTTTTCACCGGGGACTAGCTGCATATCGGCTTTAACGGTTGGGATACGCTGTAAATTTTCAAGCCCTTGCTCAATATCACGTAAATTAAGCAGTTGCCCTTTGTTTACCGGTAAGGTGCTTTGTAAACTATTGTGTTTATCACTGCCGTCAGCATAATAGACATCCCTTACCGTTCCTTTAACCAGTAATAACACTAACGTGCCGCTCGTTAAGTCTTGCTCGGGAGCAACCACGCGAGTTGTGATATAGCCATAGCTAATAATGCGGTTTTGCAGTTCGCTCATTAATAAACCAATCCCTTCACCGCCAAGGCATCGCCCTATTGCTTGGTTTGATAACGGGTATAGCGGCATAATAAACGGCAAACTATCACGCTCACGCAGTTCAACGTGGTTAATGACAAAGCAGGGTGTTTCCGCCGGGAAATTAATTGTATTGGTTTTGACCCTCGCCTTTAATAATCGAATATCGGGCTGCGGCGATGCTAAACTGCCTTGCAATGCCTTTTGCCGCTCTTGCTGATAAATTAATTGCTGATCACTGATCGCTTTTTCAGCTAGCGTTGGTAACGGGGCACTGATACTATCAAATGATAAGGTAGTAAGACAACATAGCCAAAATAGTGGTTTTATTATTATATTTTTCACAAAAATTTAACACAAGTTTACAAAAAGTGCGCCATGCTAAAATAATGAGCACAAATTGTCCATAAAAAATGAATATTTTGTCATTAATTAACGTTCATTTGATTAAAATTACAACAATTTAAAAATAATTAATAAAATTAGTAAGTTAATTCTGTTATTTTTATGACAAATACCATGACAATTAAAAACTTAACCTTATTTGTGATTTATCGTGAAATAAATCACGATTAAATTTCATTTAAATGGCGATTTGTGAATTAGATAAATTTGATATTTATCAAAATAAGCAATATTATATGAAATTAGTTGAGTATAGTTTTTTTGCCTAACCATTGAATGTTACAGCCAATAATATGTCTCTTCCTTTAGCCTATAATTTCAAATAACTAACTTAACTATTATAATGACAATGATTGACACTAGAATGTTATCGCGGTGCTGATTAATTGATAAAAAGAAAAAGAGTAAATAGATGAAATATTTTAAAATCAAGCATTCCTCGCTTCTTATCTGTATGTTATGCATTTTCTTATTACCCAATAAAAGTTATGCCTTTTCATTAGAAGATGTCGAAAAAAAAGCAGATGAACTAAGTAAACATAGCTTTAAAAGCCCAAAAACCACATTACCTAATGAATTTAAACAATTAGCGTTTGCTGATTATCAAAAAATCACCTTTAATAAAAGCAAAACCTATTGGCAAAATGATAATTCACCATTTCGCTTAGCCTTTTATCATCAAGGGATGTATTTTGACCACCGCGTTAAAATTAATGAAATTATTGATAATAAGGTGCAAGAGATTAAGTATCATGCGGACTATTTTGATACCAGTGCGCTAAATATTAAAGAAAAAGATGGCGTTGTTGACGGCTTTGCCGGATTTAAAGTGCAATACGCAATAAACGATCCTAAAAAGTTAGATGATGAAATATTTTCAGCCTTAGGGGCAAGCTATTTTAGGGTTATCGGTAAAAATCAAGTTTATGGCTTATCAGCAAGGGCATTAGCGATTAATACTGGTTTGATGAGCGGTGAAGAGTTTCCATACTTTAAAGAGTTTTGGCTTGAAAAGCCCAAGCCGAATCAAAAAAATTTCGTGATTTATGCACTGCTTGACTCCCCTAGTGTAACTGGCGCTTATAAGATCACATTAACGCCTCATAATGCGATGATTGTCGATATTGAATCGAGCGTATTTTTCCGTAAAAAAGTTGAAAAACTCGGCATTGCGCCATTAACGAGCATGTATTTATATGGTAAAAATCAGCCGAGTTCAATTAGTAATTATCGGCCAGAGCTCCACGATTCCAACGGACTATCTATTTGGACTGATGACAAAAAATGGATTTGGCGACCACTTAATAATCCCGAAAGATTATCGCTGTCCTCTTTTGCGCTTAAGGGAATTAGCGGCTTTGGATTGATTCAGCGCGATGATGGCTTTGATGATTATCAAGATCTCGATGATCACTATGAAAAACGGCCAAGTGCTTGGATCGAACCACAAAATAACTGGGGTGCGGGCCATGTTGAATTAGTTGAACTGCCAACCCCTGATGAAACTAACGATAATATCATCGCGTTTTGGGTACCAGAAAAACAGTATCAACCAGGTGATAAACTTTACACAAAATACCGTGTCTATTTCACCCAATTAGAAGCTTCTCGTTATCCAAATGATGTGGCTAGGGTAAAAAATACCTTTTATTCTTTAGGCGATATTAAACAAGCGAATTTGATTCGTAAGCTTGATGGCACCATATCTTACGTGGTTGATTTTGTTGGCGATAAATTAAGCCGCTTACCTAAAGATGCTCATATTAAACCCTTTGTTAATATCAGCGATAACGGTAAATTAATCGATTCTAAGTTAGTTTATAATGACGTTGATAAAGGTTGGCGTGTTATTTTGCGTTTTAATGTTAAAAAGGCTGATCAGCCAACTGAAATTTACGTCAGCTTAGTGTCTGATGATGGTAAAAATACCCAATTATCCGAAACGTGGAATGCCCAGTATTTAGACTATTAATACGCAATCAAAGTAAACTTAAAAGACGATAATTTCAGTTTTCTAATTATTGTCTTTTAACCTATAAATTTATCTCTAATTTTCAGCCGAAAAAATAGAATATAACCTGATAATATGGCAATAAAAGATTATGAATAATAACGCTGATCAAAGCATGCTACATTCCATAAGTAGCCGATGGCCAAATTTGATAAAACATTACACGCTCAATATAATACAAAATAAATTATATTCAGCGCCGCCGATATCAAGGCAATCAATTGCGCCGCATTATTGGAATAAAGCCAATAAACCAACGCGTAAAATACCCTCGTTTAGTATTATCGCAACGATTCGCCGTTTTATTTTGTTAGCATTAATTTTAGTGCAAACCTTTTTTGCAACAACCTATCTAGCCTCACTCCTGCCCTACCAAGGTTTTGATGAGCTGCGCATTTTACAAGATTGGCAAATAAATCCGACACTGGCAATGCAAAATGCGCTGCCTTATTTATTGCAATTTGTAATTTTGAGTTTATTTGCGGTGCTTTTTGCTTGGATCTCAACCGGTTTTTGGACTGCGTTAATGGGGATCAGAGTCATATTATTTAAACATGAACGTTACACAATTGATATTCCAAGCGATAAGGTAACATCGATTGATCCCGAGCATAGAACTGCTTTAGTCATGCCGATTTGTAACGAGGATGTAGCGCGCGTTTTTGCTGGATTAAAAGCGACATGGCAATCGCTAAAACAGAGCGGTCAACTGAGTTTATGTGATTTTTATATCCTCAGTGATACTAACTCGGCAGATAAGTATGCTAATGAATTAAAACTTTGGGCAGATTTAGTTGATGAGCTTGGTGACGCGCCATCAATTTTTTATCGTCACCGCGAGAGGCGTGTAAAACGTAAAAGTGGCAATATTGATGATTTTTGTCGCCGTTTCGGGAATAAATATCAATATATGATTATTCTTGATGCTGATAGCGTTATGACTGGTGAATGCATTACGAATATGATAGCAATGATGGAACAATCACCAAATGTTGGCATTATTCAAGCGCCGCCCAAAACAATTAGAATGCGTACGTTATATGGCCGTATTCAGCAGTTTGCTAACCAAACGTATAGTGATATCTTTTGTAGTGGTGTGCATTATTGGCAGCTTCGTGAAGCGCAGTATTGGGGGCATAATGCCATTATTCGCCTTAAACCGTTTATCGAAAACTGCATCTTAACGCCGTTTCATAAAAGGCGTAAATCTGTTCATATCATGTCTCATGATCTTGTTGAAGCCGCATTAATGAAGCAAGCTGGTTGGCATGTTATGATTGCTTATAATCTAGAAGGTAGCTATGAAGAAGTGCCCGCGAATATTATTGAAGATTTAAAACGAGATAATCGTTGGTGTATGGGCAACTTAATTAATCTTAATGTGATATTTAAACCTGGTATTCGTTTTATCCATCGTATTATGTTTGCAACGAGCGCAATGGCGTATCTATCATCGTTACTATGGCTGATATTTTTGCTGTGCTCAACGCTACTGTTATTGGTTTTTAATAACTATCAGCCACAATATTTTTTACATCCAAACCAACTCTATCCGATCTGGCCAAGGTGGAATGAAACGCTGGCAATGCAGCTACTGTTAGCCACATTTACCTTACTGCTTATTCCTAAAATCATTGCAGGCCTAATTGTATTAGTCAAGCAAGGGCCGAAATCTGTTGGTGGGATCTTTGCGTTTATGCTATCAATTATACTTGAAATTCTATTTTCGATGATCTTAGCACCTGTCAAAATGTTTTTTCATAGTAAATTTGTGATTAAAGCCCTATTTGGTAGTAAAGTTCAATGGCGCTCACCGGCGCGCAGTGATGATGCGTTAACATGGCGCGAGACATTCTATTCTTGTTGGCCTTTAATGTTACTCGGTATTGTTTGGTTATATGCGGTAATTAAACTTGATCCTCAATTTACCACTTGGTTTATTGCGATCTTGATCCCATTGATTATTTCACCGTTAGTGATAAAACTATCGAGCTTATCGTCAATTGGGCTTGCATTAAAACGGTGGAATATTTTCTTAACCAAAGAGGAAACCTCACCGAATGCCGCTATTACAGATACTGATAGAAATCTTGATGAAATGTCGCAGCGCATTATCCATGACGCCTTTAAGCAAGTGATTGAGCAAGAGGATTTAAATCACTTAGTGTGCGCATTATCAACGCGCCGCCATTTAAATAATGCGAAACAAAAACAATACCGTGAGGCATTTTTTCAGCGTATATCAAACCAACAACTTAGTGATATCGATGAACCAAGCAAATTACAAATAATGGCCGATCCAATTGTGCTATTGAAGTTACATCACGATAAAATTGGCCATAAGTCATGAGGTTTAATGGCTAAAGTATATTCAATCAATAGGATTTAATTTGTGTGTTAGCATTTATTGTATAAAATACGTCGTATTTTGTGTTAATTGTAATAGGAATAAACTATGGCTGGAAGTCTTCCCTCTAACAAGGGGTTTTTAAATCGTATCGAGCGCGTCGGTAATGCGATGCCAAGTATTACGATGTTATTTTTATATGCACTTATTATTTGTTGGGTTCTTTCGTTTCTACTTTCGTTTGTTGATTTTAATTATGTCAATCCATCGACTCACAACAAAATAGAAGTAATTAATCTGTTTTCTTACCAAGAAATCGTGACATTCCTAACAACGATCGTAAATAACTTTATCAGCTTCCCGCCGTTAAGTATTACCATTGTTGCAACGTTAGCAATTGGTATTGCTGAAGGTAGCGGTTTTGTTAATACCGCATTAAAAAAGATGCTCGGTATTATCTCGCCAAAAATGCTAACCCCAACGGTTGCTTTTGTTGGTGTAGTTGCTCATATTGTTTCTGATTCTGCTTATGTGATTTTAATGCCGGTTTCAGCGTTGATGTTTTATGCCAGCGGCCGCCATCCATTAGCCGGGATCGCAACTGCATTTGCAGGCCTTGCAGGTGGATTTACCGCCAGTTATATGCCATCGCAAATCGATCCAATTTTACAAAAATTTACCGAACATGGCGCAAGGCTATTAGATCCAACCTATAACGTCAATGTGCTTTGTAACTATTTTTTCAGTTTTGGCGCAACATTTGGCGTTATTTTGGTATGTTGGTTTGTAACAGCAAAAATTGTTGAACCTTGGTTAAATAAAAATTGCCCGGTTGATACCGATAGAGAGATCGAACAAAATAGTGATGTCAGTTATATCGCGCCCAATGAAAATAGAGGCTTTCGCTATGCAGGCTTATCTATCATTGCACTCGTTGTTTTATTAGCGGCGTTACTCTACCCAGATAACTCCCCTTTTCGCGCAACGGGCAGTGGCAGCTTAACCAGTGCTGATGCCCCCGTTATGCAGGCAATTGTGCCACTTTTATTTATCTTTTTTGCAGTTCCCGGCTTAATTTATGGCTTTGTTGCCGGTACCTTTAAATCATCAAAAGATGTCACCAACTCAATGGAGAACATCCTCAAATCGCTGATTTCATTTATTGTATTTTGCTTTATTGCTGGGCAGTTTTTATATTCATTTAATCATTCAAATGTTGGCGTATTAATTTCAATGGCCGGCGCAGACTTTTTACGTTCACTAAGCATGCCAGCATGGTTAACCATTATCGGTATGATCCTTTTATCATCATGTATAAACCTTGTTATTACATCAGCAACGTCTAAATGGGCTATTATGGCGCCAGTTATGGTACCGATGTTAATGGCGGTAGGTATTTCGCCTGAATTAACCCAAGCCTCATTTAGGATCAGCGCTGCCGTCAATGTAAGTACGCCGATGTTCCCTTTTTATCCGCTTATTTTGATGTATTGCCATAAATACTGTAAAAATGCGGGCGTTGGTACGCTTTGCTCGATGATGATCCCGTTTTCTATTGGTATTTGGTTAGTCTTAATTGTCACGTTATTTGTTTTCTGGGGATTTGAGATCCCAATTGGTTTTGATAGTGGCTATACCTATAATGTAGTACAAACACAGTAATGAGGTTTTTATGCAATTAATTATGCAACAATTACAACAACGTTTTTTTCGTTATGTCGCAATAACCTCACAAAGTAATGCGGCAATTCAAACGGTTCCAAGTACACAAGGGCAGCATTTACTGGCTAAATGCTTAGCAAGTGAGCTCAGCGAGATGGGCATTGCCGATGTTCATATTGATGAGCACAGCGTTTTAACTGCGCATTTTAAAGGTAAAAATCCTAAGGCACCTAAAATTGGTTTTGTTGCACATTTAGATACCGTCGATGTTGGATTATCCCCTGATATCAAACCGCAAGTTAAACATTTCGAAGGTGAAAATATTTGTCTTAATAAAGAGCAAGATATTTGGTTTAATGTTGAAGAGCATCCCGAAATTAAAGCTTATGTCGGTGATGATATTATTTTTAGTGATGGTACAAGTGTACTTGGCGCAGATAATAAAGCGGCAATTACCGTACTCATGACGTTAATGCAGCAAGTTTCAACTCACCCTGATAACTATGGTGATATTTACGTTGCATTTGTTCCTGATGAAGAGATTGGCTTACGTGGCGCTAAAGTTATGGATTTAACGCGTTTTCCGGTCGATTTTGCTTATACAATCGATTGCTGCCAATTAGGTGAAGTGGTTTATGAAACGTTTAATGCCGCGTCAGTTAGCGTTAAAATCAAAGGGATCACAGCTCACCCAATGTCGGCTAAAAATGTGTTAGTTAACCCAATTCGCGTTGCACATGATTTTATTGGCTGCTTTGATAGGCAAGATACGCCAGAGCATACCGAAGGCCGTGAAGGTTATTTTTATGTAACCGATCTACAGGCAAACCCTGATTCAGCAGAAATTAAGTTATCTATCCGTGATTTTGACAAGAAAAGTTACGAAGCAAGAAAAAGCTATATTGGCGAAGTTGTTAAGCTAATTGCCGCCCGTCATCCTAAGGCAAAAATTGAATATCAAGTAACAGATGTGTATAGCAATATTCATGACTCATTAGGTGAAGATAAAACAGCAATTGACCTTATTTTTACGGCAATGAAATCATTATCAATTACGCCAAAAGTGATGGCCATGCGGGGAGGAACCGATGGTTCTGCCCTATCCGCTCGTGGAATTTTCACCCCGAATTATTTTACTGGTGCACATAATTTTCACTCTTATTTTGAGTTTTTACCGATGCAATCTTTTATCAAAAGCTACCAGCTTACTGATTTAATTTGTCAGCTTACGGTTAGTGAAAATAAAGATTAGCGCCCTTTAAATGTAACGATAATTAAATAAAGCCACCTAGTGTGGCTTTATTTTTTTACGATAATATTGTTGAAAGTTATTTATCTTTTTTTAATGAGGCCATATCAATAACGAAGCGGTATTTAACGTCACTTTTTAACATACGCTCATACGCTTTATCGATATATTGAATGTCGATCATTTCAACATCTGAGGTGATATGATGTTTCGCACAAAAATCAAGCATTTCTTGTGTTTCAGCAATGCCACCAATTAAAGAGCCCGCAACAGATTTTCGCCCCATAACCATTGGCGCCGTATTTAAAAATGGATTTAAATCGCCTAAATAACCAACTAAAACAATTGTTCCATCAAGCGTTAGCGTTGGAATATACGGATTTAAATCATGAATGCTTGGCACGGTATCAATAATTAAGTCAAATCGGTTTTTAGCTGACTGCATCTGATTTTCATCAGTTGATAAAATTACATGATCAGCGCCTAAACGGACAGCATCTTGCTCTTTGCCTTTAGAGCGCGTAAATAGCGTTACTTCAGCGCCAAGCCCTTTGGCTAATTTAATTGCCATATGACCAAGCCCACCTAACCCAACGACTGCAACGCGGCTATTTTGGTTAACTTTCCAGTGCTTTAATGGCGACCACGTTGTTATGCCCGCGCAAAGTAATGGTGCTGCGCTGCTAAGTTCCATATTTTGTGGAATTTTTAGCACAAACTTATCGCTGACAATAATATTTTCAGAATAACCACCAAATGTTGGCATGTGATCATGTCTGTCTAAGCTATTATAAGTTAAGGTATTGCCTTCTTCACAGTATTGTTCAAGTCCGTGATCACAAGGCTCGCAGTGCTGACAGGAATCAACCATACAGCCAACACCAACAAGATCACCAGATTTAAATTTTGTGACATTGTCACCGACTTGAGTAACACGACCAATGATTTCATGCCCAGGAACGATAGGATAGCGGGTTGCCCAATCACCATAAACATGATGTAAATCAGAATGACACACACCACAATAAAGTATTTCAATTACGACATCATCAACGCGTGGCGCTCTGCGTTCAAAATGATAAGGGGCAAGTTTAGCTTTTGCTTGTAACGCACCATAGCCAAGTACTTTTGCTGTCATCTCTCTTCTCCCATATTAATAAATAGACTTAAACTTAGCATCAAAATAGCTTTTAATAGACTGGATAATTGCGGCAAAACGCAATCCAATAGCGATGATGATCTCAACAACTAACAGTCTATACCCAATATTTAGGATTAAATAGAGACAATTATGGCTTTTTTTGCTTAATTCGTGAAATGAAGGAAGAAGAATTGATTAAGAAAATAATGCCGAATAAACAGTATTCTCTTAATCAAATTATTGACGTTAAATATAGAATTATTTATCGCCGCTTAAGGTCGATTTCGTTTTATTAATAACTCGCGCCGCAAGTGTAAAACGAACAGTGCGACAAATCCCTAATAACGAGGCTAAATGCATGCGGTATAAAACGCGATGAATTAAAAGTGCAAAGCACCCTTTAGCATGAAAACCTTTTGAACCGATCATTGATACAACACCTTGCGCGGTATTATGTAATGAAATAATGATCCCTTTATCGTTGTACTTAAATTTTTTCATTGGTAAATCATTCATTGATTTTTCAATGTTATAAGCACAAACCGGCACCATTTGGTGAGCTGCTTGCGCCGTTGGTGATACTAACTTACCGTTATCTTGCATACATGATGAACTATCACCAATAACAAAAATGGTATCATCACGGGTACTTTGTAAGGTTGGTTTAACAACGAGTTGATTATTACGGTTGCTTTCAAGGCCCGCAATATTATTTAGGAAATCAGGTGCTTTAACGCCTGCAGCCCAAACAATAATATCAGCAGCAATCGTTTGCCCATCTTTAGTGTAAAGCCCTTCATTGTCAGCTTTTACAATCATGGTTTTGGTTAATACTTTTACGCCCATGTTTTGTAAGGTTTTCGTGATCCCTAATGAGACTTTTTCAGGTAATGCAGGTGAAATGCGATCAGCCGCTTCAACAAGGCTAATATCAAGCATCTGCTCACCTAAGTTAGGATAGCCACTGGTTTTTAATGTGTTAACCATATTTGGTAATTCTGATGCTAACTCGATCCCCGTTGCGCCGCCGCCAACAATTGCGATTTTGATTTTACTTTGCTGCGCTGCATTAGGTGCATCCATATCGAAACGGATAAACGTTGATAATAATATTTTGCGTAATTTGATCGCGCTTTTTTGATCATCAAGAAAAATAGCATGCTCTTTGACGCCAGGAGTACCAAAATCATTTGAAGTACAACCAATTGCAATAACTAGCACATCATAATTAATCGCAACGTCTGCATCGCTATAACCAAGTGCTGCGCGATTAGCATCAGTAATAATCACTTGCTTATTATCGCGATCAATATTGATTAATTTACCTTGCTTAAATGAAAAATGATGGCTTTGAGCTTGGGAAAGATAGCTAATATGATCGGTTTGATCATTCAATGCGCCGGTCGCGATTTCATGTAATAATGGCTTCCAAAGATGCTCCGTGTTTTGATCGATAAGCATAATTTCTGCTCGTTTCTTACGCCCTAGTTTATCGCCTAATTTGGTCACAAGCTCTAAACCACCAGCGCCGCCGCCGACTACAATAATTCTTTCCACTGCGTATTACCTTTTGATAAGTTATTTTAAAAAATTATAACGATGAATAAATAGTTATTATAATACAGCTATGCGTTTTTTTAAAAAACAATCGTATAAAAATAGCATTTTTTATTTCAAACCTCGTGAATATTGGCGTAATTACTGATATTATTCGCGCATAGCCATACGATGTATCATATAAAAGACTGATGAAAATAAAAATAATTCCATGGATTGATAGTTTACGCTTAAAAACCTTACCCCTCGCTTTATCGGCAATTTTAATCGGCAATGCTTTAGCTTATTGGCAACAGCACTTTAATAGCACGATTATGGTCTTTACCCTAATTACTGCAGCGCTATTACAGATCTTGTCTAATTTAGCCAATGATTATGGCGATGCCATTAAAGGGGCTGATAAACTCGATCGAATTGGCCCATTGCGCGGGATCCAAAAAGGATTAATAACGCTTAAACAGTTGCAAGTAGCATTAGCGATTAATATCTTACTGTGCCTAGCAAGCGGCCTAATGTTACTTATTTTAGCCTGCGATACATTTGCTCAGTTTGGTCAATTTATCTTACTTGGCATCGTGTCAATTATTGCCGCCATGACTTATACCATCGGTAAAAAACCTTATGGTTATATTGGCCTTGGTGATTTATCTGTGCTTATCTTTTTTGGGTTAGTCAGTATTTTAGGCAGTTATTACCTGCAAGCAAAAGAGTTGCCTTTATTTTTACTCTACCCAGCGATTGGATGTGGGTTATTATCAGTTGCCGTTCTTAATATTAATAATTTGCGTGACGTAAAAAGTGATAAATTAAATAATAAGCGAACGTTCATTGTTTTGATCGGTGAAAATGCGGGTTGTTATTATCATGCTGCACTATTAATTTTAGCATTTTTATTATTAGCCCACTTTTCTTTTTATTATCTAAAAACGCTTTGGGGCTATTCGTTTTTATTAGCAACGCCACTTGTTTATATGCAGATCTATAATGTGTTTAAATTTCGTTCAACAACAGCAATTGCCCCTTTATTATTTAAAATGGTTAAGCTTGCGATGTTAGCTAATGTGCTCTACTGCCTTGGTATTGTTTTAAGCTAAAGCGCGCCTAAATAAGCCAATTTATTGATTTAAAATGGCTTATTTTTGGGATTAAATCATTACCCAAATCAGATACAAATGATAATTATTTTCATTAAATAAAATAGTTTCAATTGCTTAACTTTTCTATTTTATCAAATAAGTTTTCCGTTTATCATAGGCGAAATTCCACAAAAACAATAGGGATATGCTTTATGGATAATACGAATAAACCCCAAAATTTTAGTCGGCGTAATTTTTTACAAAAATCACTGCTTGTCGGTGGCGCCGCCGCATTGATGAACAAATTTACGATGCCACTTGCCTACGGCCAAGCAGACTTACCTGCTAAAGTGCCTTTTGCTGGCGAAAATCAAGAAACCATTAGTTACAGCGCCTGCCTTGTCAATTGTGGTAGTCGATGCCCGTTGAAAGTCCATGTCAAAAACGACATTATTACCAAGATATCATCTGAAGACGGCATTAATGATGCAATTTTTGGTCAGCATCAAATCCGCCCTTGTTTACGTGGACGAGCAGTGCGCTGGCGCACCTATAATCCCGAAAGACTAAAATTCCCGATGTTACGCGTTGGTAAACGCGGTGAAGGAAAATTCAAACGCATTTCATGGGATGAAGCGACGGATATTTTAGCCAGTAAACTAAGGCATACCATTGATACTTATGGCAATGAAGCTATTTTTTACCAATATGGCTCTGGCACAACTGGTGCAAATCTAAGTGGCCGCGGCATGAGTAAACGTCTACTTAATACCTTAGGTGGCTTTGTTGATTATCACGGCACTTATTCTGATGCCCAAATAATGACCATTCAGCCCTATCTATTTGGTTCAACAAATAATAATTATGGCACGCAATTACAATCATTGTTTGATCAAATTAAACATTCAGATTTAGTGGTTATGTTTGGTCAAAATATTGCTGAAACGCGTATGTCTGGCGGCGGACAAGTTACCGAGCTTTACCACGCCTTAGCCGAAAGTAACGCGAAAGTAATTATTATTGATCCAAGGTGTAATGATAGCGTCGTTGCTTATAATGCTGATTGGATCCCTATTCGCCCAGGCACTGATGCCGCCTTAGTTGCCGCTATCAGCTATACCTTAATTCAAGAAAACCGAATTGATGAGGAGATGTTAGCGAAGTACTGTGTCGGCTGGGATTCGCAAAGTTTACCTGAAGGTGCGCCACTAAATAGTGATTATAAGTCTTATATTCTGGGTTTAGGTAAAGATAATGTAGCTAAAACCCCTGAATGGGCAGAAAAGCTAACCGGTATTTCGGCGCAGCGGATCCGCCAATTAGCGTTAGAAATCAGTGATGCAAAAGCAGCTTGGATTTCACAAGGTTGGGGTGTACAAAGAACACAAACTGGTGAGCACGCCGCGCGAGCGATTATGACATTACCGATTATGACTGGGCATTTTGGCCGCCCTGGCACCAATATTGGTACTTGGGGAGGCAGCGTTGCTTACCCTGTTGCTGGCATGCCAACTTTATCAAATCCGGTAAAAGTGACAATTCCCGTATTTATGTGGACGAAAGCGATTGACGATGGCGAGAGTTTAACCGCTAAAAATGCCTTTATTAAAGGTAAAGATAAGCTTGATGTTGGCATTAAATTTTTATGGAATTACGCCAGTAATGTGATTGGTAATCAACATGCCGATTTAAATAAAACCCACCAAATATTAGCTGATGAATCAAAATGTGAATTTATTTTAGTTTGGGATACCCATATGACGGCGTCAGCGAAGTATGCCGATTTATTGCTACCTGATGTATCAGGGGTTGAAACGAGT
The DNA here is from genome assembly GCA_036251935.1 of Orbaceae bacterium lpD04. Classification (NCBI taxonomy): domain Bacteria; kingdom Pseudomonadati; phylum Pseudomonadota; class Gammaproteobacteria; order Orbales; family Orbaceae; genus Orbus; species Orbus wheelerorum. Next base: position 1,778,457 of record CP133967.1, read on the forward strand.
GATCTAATTAATAACTCTTATCAATCGGGCGCTTATAACTATTTAATTCGTATGCAAGCTGCCATTAAACCATTATGGGAAAATCGAATTACTTATGATGTGCTTACTGATGTTGCCGAAAAATTAAATGTCAAAGATGCATTTACCGAAGGTAAAAGTTACCAAGATTGGATTGAATTATGTTATGAGCAAACACGCGCCAATAATCCTGATTTACCAACCTTTACAAAAACCGATGGTCAAGGCGTGATTGATAGAAGGCTTGCCGATAGTAATGAGCATATTGCGTTAAAAGATTTTAGAGACGATCCAATAAACCAACCATTAAAAACCCCATCGGGTAAGATTGAGTTATATTCACAAACACTGGCAAATATTGCAAGTGATTGGGAGCTCGATGAAAAAGATAAGCTCTACCCTATTCCCGCTTATTTACCGGCAATTGAAGGGGTGGAAGATGTTGCTGGCTTAGAAAAATATCCATTACAACTTACTGGCTATCATACTAAAGGTCATTGTCATTCAAGTTACGCCAACTTACCTCAACTAAAAGAAGCATCGGCTGATGCTGTTTGGATAAATCCAATTGACGCTGAAAAACGCCAAATTAAACATGGTCAATTAGTCGAAGTTTATAATGATCGGGGACGATTGTACCTTCCGGCTAAGGTCACGCCGCGGATCATACCGGGGGTTTTGGCAATTCCACAAGGTGCATGGGCAAAAACCAATAAAGACGGTGTTGATATTGGGGGCTGTATAAATCGCCTAACGTCACAGCGCCCAACGGTGCTTGCCAAAGGAAATCCACAACATACTAATTTAGTCGATGTAAAATTACTATCCCTATAAAAGAGGCGTAAAAAAATATGCAATACGGTTTTTATATTAATTCCGCTAAATGTACTGGCTGCAAAACATGCCAAGTAAGCTGTAAAGATGAAAAAGATACTGACATCGGCACTAAGTTTCGTCGTGTATACGAGTATGGTGGTGGAAGCTGGCAACAAACGAATGGCTTATGGCAAAATAATACCTTTGCTTATTATTTATCTATTTCATGTAATCATTGCGAGGAGCCAACTTGCGTTCATGGCTGCCCAACGGGGGCGATGCATAAACGAAAAGAAGATGGCCTTGTTGTTGTTGACCAAGATGTGTGTGTAGGTTGTCGCTACTGTGAGATGCGCTGCCCATACGGCGCACCACAATTTGATCATCAAAAACGAGTGATGTCAAAATGCGATGGTTGCTATGAGCGTGTTAGCCAAGGATTAAAACCCGTTTGTGTCGACTCTTGCCCGCAGCGCGCACTTGAGTTTGATGATATCAACGTATTACGCGAAAAATACGGTAATGAGCGAGATATCGCACCGTTACCAAACTCGTCATTAACCAAGCCAAATATTGTCATAAATACTCATGCGCATGCAAAGTGCTCTGGTGATACGATTGGCCGTATACTTAATCCGGAGGAAATTTAATTATGCATGAATTACCCTTAGTATTTTTTACTGTGCTTGGCCAAATGGGGGCTGGCGCAGTATTGATCTCCGCACTTTATTATCTAATTTGTAATCAAGTACCAAGCGTTTTAAAAGTGGAACGAATCAATATTGCAGCGTTAGTTGTTATGGCGCTTGCAATGGCTATTGCATCACTACATTTAGGTCACCCTTTGCGTGCTTTAAATGTGGTTTTTGGCATTGGCCGCTCACCGATGAGTAATGAAATTTTCACCTTTGGTGTACTATTTGGTATTACCTTTGCCAGTGTATTACTTGCCTATTTTGCCAAACCGAATAAAGGCAATAAACTGGCCGCCATTAAAAAATTAGTTAACCGCATTAATAAGATCCCCGCTATCGATAAAATTATTGCCATCTTGCTGATTATTGTTAGTCTATTTTTCGTTTGGACGATAGTTGCAACGTATATGATCCCAACGGTTAAAAATTGGGATACTTACTATACTGCCCTACAAATGTATAGTGCAATGCTGATCCTTGGCGGCATTTTAGCGACGGTTTTTGGGATCCGTAAAATTGGCTTAACATTTTTTATTATCGGGTCATTATTAGTGCTAGTAGCCAAATTACCTTATATTAATTTAGTTAGCCAAAACGTTGCCCAGTTAGCTCAAGCACAATATTGCTGGTGGATAATGCAATGTAGTTTACTGGTGTTGGCGATGTTTATTGCCATTATTAATACCGTTAAAAATCGCCATTCAACTATTATTTATACTTTTGCATTACTATTAGCGTTAGTTGCTGAGTTATCAGGGCGCATTGCGTTTTATAATCTTTGGGCTATTACGATGTAACTTGATTATAACAACTCTCATTAATAAAAATCATAAGTGCGTTATGGCTTATGATTTTTATATTTTGTAAGCTTAAACGGGGATAGGGATCACCGCTAAAATAGAAATTAATACTTATGAGCCAACCTTTAGATATAAATAGCATTAACTTACCTGCTCGCTTATTAGGGGCCTTTTTTTATTATTCGCCAGAAAGTGAAACGTTAATACAACTTCAAGCTGCGTTAAATGAAATTGAATCGTTATTTTCTTGGCGTGATTTTCAGCAAGTGATTAATCAGCGTAATATCATGATAGACAACTTGACTGATACAGAGCTCGCTTATCAATATTCAGTTTTATTTGAAGGACAAGGAACGATGACCGCGCCGCCATGGGGCTCTGTTTACCTTGATAAAGAAAATTTATTGATGGGAGAATCTGCCGCGCGTTATCGGCAATTTCTTGCTGAAAATAATATTGTGATCCAAACTGGCATTAATGAACCTGAAGACCAATTTGGCTTAATGCTAATGGCGTTAGCGTTATTAATTGAGGCTGAGCAATTTACGGCTGCCAAAACCTTACTAAGTGAGCATATTATGATCTGGGCGCCGCGTTACTTAGCGCTATTATCAGAAAACGAAATCAGTCCATTTTATCGCGCATTAGCGGCAATAGCAGAAAGCTACCTTAGCCAATTAGTTGCACAGTTACAATTGACGATCCCCTTTCATTACTTATATAAGTAATCAGCATTATAAGATAGCAAAAATTAATCCCACCGAGGTGGGATTAAAACTAAAACGAGTCGATACCGCGGCTAAGCAAGTAATCTTCGTAATTGCCAGTGTGGTCAATCACTTTATTTGGCGTCATTTCGATAATGCGAGTTGCAAGTGAACTAACGAACTCTCTATCATGTGAAACAAAAAATAGGGTTCCTTGATACATTTCTAATGCCATATTTAATGATTCAATCGATTCCATATCCAAATGGTTTGTTGGTTCATCCATTACGATAATATTTGGCCTTTGCATCATTAGTTTACCAAATAACATACGGCCTTTTTCACCACCAGATAAGACTTTAACTTTTTTCTTAATATCATCTTGAGAAAAGAGTAATCGGCCAAGTATACCGCGCACCGCTTGTTCATCATCACTAGGTTGTTTCCACTGACTCATCCAATCAAACACATTAAGATTTTCGTCAAATTCAAACTCATGATCTTGGGCATAATAACCAATATTGGCATTTTCAGACCATTTAACAGTGCCAGTATCCGCACTATATTCACCCATTAAGGTTTTAAGTAACGTCGATTTACCAATACCATTGGTACCTAAAATAGCAACTTTTTCACCCACTTCAACCATCATATTTAGATTTTTAAATAAGACATTATCATCAAATCCTTTTGTGAGTTTTTCAACAACTAACGCATTACGATAAAGTTTTTTATCTTGTTCAAAGCGAATAAATGGATTTTGACGACTTGATGCTTTCACTTCTTCAAGTTGAATTTTATCTATTTGTTTTGCCCGCGAGGTCGCTTGTTTTGATTTTGAAGCATTGGCACTAAAGCGGCTAACAAAAGACTGTAATTCATTAATTTGTGCTTTTTTCTTGGCATTATCTGATAATAGGCGTTCACGAGCTTGCGTTGCAGCGCTCATATATTCATCATAGTTACCAGGATAAATTCGCAGCTCACCATAATCCATATCAGCCATATGGGTACAAACCATATTTAAAAAGTGACGGTCATGGGAAATGATAATCATGGTACTTTCGCGTTCATTTAGCACTTGTTCAAGCCAGCGAATTGTATCAATATCAAGGTTATTGGTTGGTTCATCAAGCAGTAAAATATCGGGATTAGAAAACAGTGCTTGCGCAAGTAATACCCGAAGTTTCCAACCCGGCGCCACTTCGCTCATTAAGCCGTAATGCTGCTCAACAGGAATGCCCACACCAAGTAGCAGCTCACCCGCCCTTGCTTCTGCACTATAACCATCCATTTCAGCATATTCGCCTTCAAGATCAGCCACTTTATAGCCATCTTCTTCGCTCATTTCAGCTAATGAATAAATACGATCGCGCTCTTGCTTCACTTGCCATAATTCATTATGACCCATGATAACGGTATCTAAAACGCTATATTGTTCGAAAGCAAACTGATCTTGTTTCAATTTACCTAAACGTTCATGAGGATCTAAAGCAACATTTCCGGCAGTTGGCACTAAATCACCACCCAGTATTTTCATAAATGTTGTTTTACCACTACCATTAGCGCCAATAAGACCATAGCGATTACCACCGCCAAATTTGACGGAAATATTTTCAAACAAAGGCTTACTGCCGAACTGCATCGTAATATTATTTGTACTTAACACTAAAATTCACTCTCAAAATAAAGGGATGACATCATAAAAATGACGGGCCATAATGTGATTTGGCGCACATTATGCCACAATCTATACGCGGGTGCGAGTAAAGAGCGTATATATTTTTTGTACAGCGCTTATAACTCGCTATTTACAAAGCGCGTGCTCTAACTGATTTACCTTTAATCTTACCTTGCTTAAAGTATTCCAGCACTTTTTTAATCGCTTTATGATTAATTGCTACATAAGAATACAGGTCGGTAATGATAATTTTGCCAATTAAGTTCCCCTCTAAGCCGGCATCTTTCGTCAAGGCGCCGAGTATATCGCCCGGTCTGACTTTATTTTTTCGGCCGATGGTGAGTGAAACCGTTTGCATTACAGGCTTAACAATACGCGATTTATCAACGGTCATATTGTTAACGGTTTGCCAATTAAGGGTTATCTTTTCTAGCTCTTCAAGTAAATTGGCTTTAGGCATTTCATGAGCTGCAACTAAGGTAATTGCAAGGCCGTTTTCACCTGCTCGCCCTGTGCGCCCTATACGGTGAACGTGTACTTGTGGATCGTATGAAATTTGGTAATTGATCACTAAATCAAGTTCTTTGATATCAAGGCCTCTGGCCGCCACATCGGTTGCAACTAAAATGGCTTTACTTTTATTGGTAAACTGTAATAAAACCTGCTCTCGCTCTCGCTGCTCTAAGTCGCCATGGAGCGCAATAACACTAAAGCCTAACTGATTAAGGTAGTTGTCGACTTCCTGACAAGCAATTTTAGTATTACAAAAAATAATAGTCGATTCGGCTAAGTGCTCGGTAAGCAGTTTTGCAAGTAACAATTTGCGGCTGTTTTCATCAACTTCATAAAAATATTGCTCAATTTGATTATTGACTTCATCAACAGCTAAAAATTCTGCTTGCTGCTGAATTTTATTGCTAATTTTTTGAATGCCATCTGGGTAGGTGGCCGAAAACAATAGCGTTTGTCTTTGCGCTGGTGTCTGCTTGATAATACTAACAATATCGTCTTCAAATCCCATATCTAACATACGATCGGCTTCGTCTAACACTAAAAGGTGTAATTCACTAAGATCTAATGTGTTTTTTTGTAAGTGATCGAGTAAACGCCCTGGCGTGCCGACAATAATATGTGCGCCATGTTCAAGTGAGTTAATTTGATGGGCAATGGGTGTACCACCACATAATGTTAAAATTTTCACATTATTCATCAATCTTGCTAAGCGGCGTAATTCAATCGCCACTTGCTCGGCAAGTTCACGCGTTGGGCAAATAACCAGTGATTGCACCGCATAGTTATCTACTTTTATCGCCGATAAAATCCCTAAACCAAATGCTGCCGTTTTGCCACTGCCCGTTTTTGCTTTCGCAATAACGTCTTTGCCCGCTAAAATAACCGGTAAGGTTAACGCTTGAACGGGTGTCATCGTGGTATATTCGAGTGAATGTAAGTTATCTTGTAACGGCGAGATTAGCGGTAATTGGCTAAACGCCATTGAAACGGTTGACATGGTGATAAAGATCCCTGAATCGATAAAAATTTTGCTTACTATACCTTAAATTAATTATATTTGTGTAGATAATTCAGTAATGTAATTGATGAGAGTAATTTATACCGTTCAAAATCTATCGTAACCTATGTTTTGAATATAAAAACCACAGCTATATTCAATACTTATTGGTTAACGATGATGTAATTTGTCACATGTATTCTTGAATAAAAAAAATTGCTTATATACACTTTCTTTGCTGGCACATAGCATGATAATTATCAATTTTTTGCTGTAGTTTTTCGCGGTGCCCTTGCCATTCATTAAGTTTGTTATCTAGATAGATTTGATGTAATTCTAAAATTTCTTTGCGCTCCCTAATGGTGTTATCACCTTGTGCTAATAGCATTGCATAATGCTTAATCACTTTAAGTGGCATACCGGTTTCTTTCAATCGTAAAATAAATTGTATCCAATCGATATCCCGCTGATTAAAAACGCGATGACCATTGCTTGATCGCAAGGGGTTTAATAGCTGCTCTTTTTCATAATAGCGCAATGTATGGTCAGTCAAACCGACCAATTGCGCAAATTGCTTTATGGTATAAGACATGTTGAAGCTTTCCTCAAAAAAAAACGCTTGACCTAGAGTTTACTCTAAGGATTAGAGTAAACCAACTTTTATTGCAATACTATAAGGAGAACACCATGCAATATCGTCAATTAGGGCAAACTAACGAAAAAATTTCGGCAATTGGGCTTGGCTGTATGGGAATGTCGCACGCTTATGGCGATCGCGATGAGGCACAAAGCCTTAATACTTTACAATGCGCATTAGATTTGGGGATTAATTTTTGGGATACCGCCGATTTTTATGGTGATGGTGAAAATGAAAAATTGATTGCTAAAGTGTTAAAACCCAATCGCGATAAAATCTTTATTGCGACTAAATTTGGTTTTAAATATCAAAATAATAATGGTGATTTTGGCTCAAAGTTTGATGGTTCGCCAGCTTGGATGAGGCAGGCAATCGATCTTAGTTTAAAACGCTTACAAGTTGAGTGCATTGATCTGTATTATATGCACCGCGTTGATCAAAATGTTCCTATTGAAGAATCCGTTGGTGCGATGGCAGATTTAGTCAAAGAAGGAAAAGTTCGCTATTTGGGTTTGTCTGAAGCATCAAGCGAATCGTTAAAACGCGCCAATAAAGTGCACCCAATAGCCGCTCTACGAAGCGAATATTCATTATTAACACGGGGCATTGAACCTGAGATATTGCCAACAGTACGTGAACTCGGCATGACGTTAGTCCCCTACTCACCGTTAGGTCGTGGTATGTTTAGTGAAAATTTTGATATTAGCCAATTTGAAGCCGATGATTTGCGTTTTCGTTTACCACGCTTTCAAGGCGAGCACTTGATCAATAATCAAAAGTTAATGCAGGCGTTAACGGAATTCGCCCATGGTAAATCACTGACAACAGCGCAACTTGCTTTAGCGTGGTTGTTACATCAAGGGCAAGATATTGTACCAATTCCTGGCACCAAAAAAATTAAATATTTGCAACAAAACGCGCAAGCGGTTGACGCTAAATTAACGCTTGCTGAGATTGCCGAGATTGATGCAATTATCCGCACTTACCCTAATACGGGTGAACGTTATACGGCTGATGCCTTAAAGCTAGTTAATCATTAAGTCATAAAATTAATCAATATCCTGTGGTGTGATAGCAGGATATCGATTATTTTCGTTCAAAATCTATCGTGACCCATGTTTTTAATATAAAAAAACGCTAAACCATGTATAATAATTGTCATTGATGATAATTATTTAAGGCGAAACGATGTACCATCACTTTGTGCCCATATCATTACATCTTCAAGCAGAAGAGTTTATTAATCAGCTTAAAAATCTAGGCAGTAAGCCTCACGCTTGCCCTTATTGTCAGCAAACAGGCTTTTATATTATTAATGCTAAGGCTGGGCATTATCAATGTAAAAACTGTCATAAAGGCTTTAATAAAAGCACCTGCACGCCCTACCATCGCTTAGCACCATTAGGCTGGTTACCATTAATTGCCGAGCAGCGTTTATGTGGTAAAAGTTGTACTGCGATCCGTTACCAGCTTGATTATTGTACGCCATCGGTGGTAAAGCGGCGGGTGAATGTTATTGAACAGCAAATGGCGAAAAATCACCCACCCCTTTATGCTTGGTATAAAGAGTTTATTGCCGTAAGGAAAACAGCTCAGCCAATTGCCGTTATCGAGGAAGCTCAGATCCTAAAGCATTGGGTCAATAGTTTATTACAAGCTGATAAAGTGACTTGTCCATATTGCCAATCAGAAAATGTGAAAAATATAGCCGAAAACCGCCCCCGAATGCGCTGCCAATCTTGCTGGCGTTATTTTAGCGGCCTAACAGGCAGTGGGCTTGAAAATTTAGGCTACAGTGAGTATTGGCTAACGATGATTGATATGTTTATCGCGGGCGAAACCATTAAAGCCATTAGTGAAAGATTAAAAATAAGCCATAGCACCGTAACCAAAGCAAGACGAACTTGGCTAGGTATTATGCGGCAACGGGGTTTGATGGTGCTTTTTGAGTGGGTAAATAGTTGAGATTAAATATAACGATATGATTGAGGCGGTATCGAATTGGGTAAAAAATCTTTAAAAGTCATCGGGTTTTCGTACCGTTTGGGGTTTTTAACTTTAATTGCAAAGCCTTTGTTTCGATTATTAAAATAACTATCAAAAAACACTTTTGAAATACCTGCATGCTTTTTTGTTTCTTGCCATAGTGTTTCGGTATCACGAAAAATAACCTCATCGATATCAAATTCACCAATAATTTTTCCGACAGGCAACGTGGCATAAATAACCACAGTTTTAACTGGCCTTTTAAATATTCCTTTACGAAACTCAAATTTTTTCTTGCCAGAAAGAATTAGCTCTGCATATTCGGGTTTAATCGATAATAAGACTTTCATTTACAAGACCTTGCTTTAATATCGTTTTGATATTTTTATCAGATAAGGGGAAAAAGCCCCAATACTGCTTTTCACTATAGTGTGTGATATCAATAATATCTTGTCTTGTTAATCTTTTCAACAACGGAAAATTATAGGTAAATTTGATTATAACCCGATACCTTTTAGTCTGATAAAATTGCATTAATTCTTGATCAGTAAATACGCTATAAGCAGAACAATAATTTTTAAACGAATTATAATTATTAAATTCATTAATATTTTTTACCTCTTTTACTACGCACATAGATGACACCACAGAACGAAATCTAGCAGAACCAAGGCCATCACTAGTACGGTAGATTAAAAGATTATCTCCCTGTCTTAATGATTCTGTTCCTTGCATGGCCGTTAAATAGACTTTATCAATACTATTTGTATGTGATACATCGTGGATCAGATCTAGCGTTTTCTCATTATTAAGAATTGAATCTGGAAGTAATCTAGAATGCCACTTAGGATGAATGCTTAGTAAAAAATTTCGTTGATTTAACTTTATTAAAGGGTAGTTTTCATCAATATTATTGTAATAAGAATTGAATTGTTTTAAATAAACACCTTCATGACCATTTTGTGTTTTAGCTATTTTTCTGGCTTGTAGTTTAAAGCCATATTTTTCCAACAAATTAATTAAACTTTTATGTTTATCAAAAATTGTCACATAGATTTCATCAACATTATGAAAAATAGTAAAATCGATTATTTTACGAATAAAACGCTGTCCCATTTTTGTACCATGCGCATCTATTTTGAATGTTCCTAGTTTTACGCGCCGTTTTTGAGGGAATTTAGGCTATATATCCTCAATGGCTTCATTTTCAATTTTTAGATATAAAAAACCATTAATATCTAATGATTTATCGTAAGAAACAAAGGCACATTGTTCTGATTTTTTATTTAACCAAGCATCAAACCCAATATAATCATTCCTCAAAGAATCAAAAAATATCGACGATAATGGAATATTTTTAAACTGCTGGTAACGAAGTGACATAACTAACCTTGATAGATATAAGAATATAAAAATAAGATAAAGAATTATGTTATTAATTACTAATTATAAAAAAAAATTAGTGAAACAGATCGCAAAATTTCAGTAATATTTATTATTAACCATGTCTCTTAAAGAGCTGATTGATTAATACAAGTCCTAAAATAATAAATAATGCGCCAATATAAAATGCGTTATTCGGCATTGTGCCAAAAAATATCACGGTCAATAATGCAGAGAAAATCGGTTCAGACAGTTCAGTGACTTGAACATTGCCTGCACTCAAATATTTTAATGCTTTTGTTGTACAATAAAACCCGCAGATAGTTGGCAGTACAGCTAAAAACAAGATCCCCATAAAAATGTCCAAATTTAGCTTACCGGCAATATCAAAATCAAATTTTATAATAAATGGCAAAAATAGATAAAATGAACCAAATAGGAGTAAATATTTAGTCAAATAGATACCACCATTGAGTTTGAATTTTTTAATAAGAACAGTAAATAGGCCGTAACCAACGCCTGCAATACTCGCATTTAATAAAAGCGGTACGTTGATAGTGCCTTGCCATGATATGATTGAAACCCCAATAATAGCAAGCATGGCCCCCAAAATAGTACTCACAAAAAGCTTTTCGTTTAAGATCAAATAGCCAACAAATAAAGCAGAAACAGCAGCGCTGGACATTAAAATAACCACAACATTAGCGGGAGAGCTGTAACTGAATGAATATGCCATCGTTTCGAAAAAGAATAAGATAAAAATACCTAAAAAAGCACAAATACTCATTTTGATGAATAATCGTTTACTGTTTGTCGTTGTGCTAATAATGTTTTTTTGTTGGTGATTTGGTATTTTTATTAAGATAAGCGTAACAAGTATATACGCTAATACCGTTTTTAAGAAAGCTATCGCCTCAGATGATAATCCACTGTTAATTAATAGTAGACTAATGATGCCAATGCACGCATTTAATAGTGCTGCCATTAAGGCAAAAAGGCCACCAATCATCATGTTTTGCTTCATAACATCCCTGTATTCGTTTTTAATTTTGAGTGTTTTTTATTCACTAATGAAGTAGAACAATTGTATCATAATTGATATAACAAAAAATATAAAATCAGTTGATGATCACTAATCAAAACCTCGTTCAAAATCTATCGTGACCTATGTTTTTAATATAAAAAAATATCTAAATTAACCACTAAGGTTCGTTTTTTCATTTTAATCACAATAAACCAACAATAAGACAAGCAGCAAATAGATTATCCTTTATTTTTGGCGTGAACAGCGCGATAATTTAGCCAAATTCTTTTATTAAATAAACCTTGTGACCAGTAGAAACAAAGCAACCTTAATTGGCTTTATCGCCATTTTGTTATGGAGTTCAATTGTTGCCACCCTTAAAATTGTTACCGAAAACTTTGGTGCGGTTGGTGGGTTGGCTCTTATTTATAGCTTAGCGGCAATTTTATTATTTTTTATCATTGGCCCAACCAAGCTGCGCGAGCTTCCTCGTCGTTATTTAATTTGGGGCAGTTTATTATTTGTTTTGTATGAACTGTGCTTTTCATTGTCAATTGCTCTTTCCAATAGTGATCAGCAAGCTATTGAAGTGAGTATGCTTAATTATTTATGGCCAACGTTAACCATTCTTGCAGCAGTTTTTTTTAATAATCAAAAAACGAATTTATTAATTATTCCAGGCGCAATTTTGCCGCTAATTGGCATTGTTTGGGTTCTTAATGGCGATCACTCTCTCAACTTATGGATGATGTTAGAAAATATTAGCGATAATCCGTTAAGCTATGCATTAGCGCTAATTGGTGCGTTTATTTGGGCGGCTTACTGTATGGTGACGATTAAATGCGCTAAAGGTAAAAATGGCATCACCTTATTTTTCTTTTTAACTGCACTCGTTTTATGGATCAAGTATTTATTATTAGGTGAAAATACCATGATATTTAATGCAGCCGGAATTATCTATCTGATTTTATCGGCAAGTGCTATTGGTTTTGGTTATGCGGCTTGGAACTTTGGCGTATTATATGGCAATATCACGGTTCTTGCGGGTGCCTCGTACTTTATTCCGGTGTTATCGGCCTCAATATCAGCGTTACTATTAAAGACCTCGCTCTCTTTTTCTTTTTGGCAAGGCACGGCAATGGTTTGTTTGGGAGCGATTTTATGTTGGCTTGCAACTCGCGATACCAAGCCTCGAATTAAAAAAATTCAGTAAATAATTGATTTTTTTATATTGTTAGATTACTGAATTTGTTTTTATCGGGCAGTTAATCATTATTCTAGTAAAAATAAAGCGACTTGTGAGCCGCTTTATTTTTAATGTGTAAGTAAACATCATTTTTTAATAATTGGTTGGTACTCAATAGGAACCCATCGATAACCTGTATCACTTTTGCTTACATGCCCTAAACCGGGAAAAGGTAAATGGGCTCCTGCTACCCATAATTTATTTATAGCGGCAAAATCCAATATATTTTTACGACTAATAACGGCTTGTTTAGGATCTGAGTCAAATTCAATAGCAACGTCTGGCTTAGCAAATTGCACTGCGTAGTTATGAACAATATCACCCAAAATTAATAGACTTTCACCACCTGATGAGATTTGATAGGACATATGACCTGGTGTATGGCCCGGTGTCGGTACCAACTTTACGTTATTAATTAGTGGTAACTCATTAGTAAAAGTAACAAACCTTTCGGCTGCTTTATATGGAGCAATTGCGTCTTTTGCCATTTTAAATAAGCCTTTCATTTCATCGGGTATTTGCTTTGCAATGTCATCGCTTAACCAAAAGTCAGCCTCAGCCTTTGCTACATATAAAATCGCGTTAGGAAATAGCGCTTTTCCTTTTTGAACCAAGCCACAAGCATGATCAGGATGTAAGTGAGTTAACAAAATGCTATCAACGTGTTCGGGGGCATAACCTGCCAAAGATAAATTACCGTTGATCTGGCCAAGTGTATCACCAAAACAATTTGCAGCGCCTGTATCAATCAAAATTAAATTGTCATTGGTATGAATTAAAAAAGCATTCACAGCGGTTTGTACGCCCTGTTCACCATTAATAAACATCTTTTGTAATAACTGACTTGCATCATCAGCACTAATGTCAATTAGTTGGTTATTATCAATTTTAGTATAACCATCATAAAGTGCAGTAACTTCATAATCGCCCAACATCATTCGATAATAACCATCGACTTGCTTATGTTGCTGTTTAGGCGGTATAGCGCCAAGCATAGCTCTACCATAAAGACTATTATTGCCAACCGGCTGTACATCGGCTTGAACGACGGAGCAAAATAGCCCAGTTGTTAATAAAAAGCTAGCAAACCCGGTTAACCATACTTTGTTCATTCTCATTTTTATTCCTTTATTATTGATGATTTAGTCACTAATTTACGCGGTAATGATAACCGATTTGCTGGATATAAACTAATGAAACAATCACCCGCTAACCACGGTTTAACGTATCTTGATTGATTTATAAAATATTCGTTTTTATCTATTAATACATTAAATAGTCATGATATAAAAAATAAAAAGTGATATATCATAGATAAAGCGAACGTTTATTTCATCGTAACTCGTGTTCATTTTGACTGCTTTTTTGCATGAAAAATAGCTTCCAAAATTGACGCTAATTGTGTATCTTGCTTATGCTAAAATTAGAAGCAAATATGACCTTATTCATGCTTTTTATTGATGCAAAAAATAGAATTGATTGCCACATCTGATTTCTTCATATAAAAATTTTGTGTAGTAAACTTAAATATTATTTACTTACAATTTAAAACAATTATTAGGATCCATAAATTATGTTAGCTTTTTGGTATGGGATGGGCACCGGTTTTTCGCTTATTATGGCAATTGGTGCCCAAAACGCGTTTGTGCTTAAACAGGGTTTGAAAAAAAACTTTGTGTTTTCAGTTTGCTTAGTGTGTGCACTGTCTGATTCTATCTTAATTTATTTGAGTATTATGGGGTTTTCACATTTTATTACCCAGTATCCAATCGTTGTCACTATCGCTAAATATTTTGGCGCTATTTTTCTTTTTTGTTATGGTTTACGGAGTTTTTATACTGCCATAAAAAAACAGGGATCGTTAAAACCTAGCGACCTTGAAAAAGGGAGTTTTTTCAAAGTGATCGGTGTTTGTTTAGCCTTTACTTGGTTAAATCCGCACGTTTATTTAGATACCGTATTGTTGATTGGTTCAGTCTCGTTGCAATTTAGTGATGCAACCTATCAATTTGCCTGTGGCACGATTTTGGCATCTTGGATTTTCTTTTTTTCATTAGGTTATGGCGCTAGAATGCTTTTGCCTCTATTTACCAATCCTATTTCGTGGAAAGTATTAGATGTGATCATTGGCATTATTATGTGGTTGATAGCGTTAACGCTTTTACTATCATCTTAAAATACCTTGTTTAAAAAGCAGAAATAAAAAAAGGTGTTAATTTTATAACACCTTTTTTATCGATATCAATAAGATTAAATTGACATTAATTTAATGTGATCACATCAAATTGCACATCAGGGTTAACGTCAGCATCATAGTCAACACCAGTTAAACCAAAACCAAATAGACGTAAAAATTCATCTTTATAACCTTGATAATCCGTTACTTGATAGATAGTATCATCAGTTACTTTAGCCCAAATTTGCTGACAAGCATCTTGTACTTCAGGGCGAAGTTCCCAGTCATCAAGTCTTAGGCGGTGTTTATCATCGGTATCAGGTAACGCATTTGCATAGAGTTTAGAGGCAAACATACGCTGAATTTGTTCGATGCAGCCTTCATGAATACCTTGCTCTTTCATCACTTTAAATGACATGGCAATGTATAAAGGCATAACAGGAATTGCAGATGAAGCCTGGGTAACAACTGATTTAAGTACCGCAACATAAGCATGACCATCTTTTGCTGATAATTTTTTATCGATGGCGTGCGCTGCACGATCTAAATCTTCTTTCGCTTTACCTAAAGTGCCGTGCCAGTAAATTGGCCAAGTAAGCTCGGTACCAATGTAAGAATAAGCAACCGCTTGCGCGTTATCGGCAAGTACTCCCGCTTGTGATAGCGCGTCCATCCATAGTTCCCAATCTTGCCCGCCCATCACTTTGATGGTATCGTCAATTTCTTGCTCGTTCGCTGGCTCAACCGTTGCTTCAATTAACACATCTTTATTCGTATCAAGTGCAACTGATTTATAAGGTTGACCAATTGGTTTTAATGTTGAACGGACAAGCTCGCCAGAATCTGGCATTTTGCGAACCGGTGATGCTAAAGAGTAAACAACTAAGTCAATTTGGCCTAAATCTTTTTTAATTAAATCGATAACAACTTGGCGGCATTGATTTGAAAACGCATCGCCATTAACGCTTTTAGCGTATAAACCTGCTGCTTTAGCCGCTTTATCAAATGCAGCTGAATTATACCAACCAGCGGTGCCAGTTTTATTTTCTGAACTTGGTTTCTCAAAGAAAACACCAATTGTTGCCGCGTCAGAACCAAAAGCCGCAGTAATACGTGACGCAAGTCCATATCCAGTTGAAGCGCCAATAACTAAAACTTTTTTAGGGCCATTAGTTAGTTTACCTTTAGATTTAACATACGCGATTTGTTGATTCACATTCTCTGCGCAGCCGACTGGATGAGTGGTGGTACAAATAAAACCACGAATTTTGGGTTTAATAATCATAATTATCTATCTCAATGAGTTTCTTAAAAAAGTGCCTTACTATATACAAAATACAATATAAAATAAACTGATAGAACAGTCTTAATACGTATTTTGAGGTTTGTTAATTCTACCATTACTAAATATTTAGTTCCACTAAAGCCGAATTATAACTAAACAACAAAAGCGATCAGTTATCTAATTAACTCAAATTACCGCTATTTAGCGGCATTATATGCGGCTAGTGTGTATAATCTGGCGCTCGCATGTTCAACTATCGGCTCTGGATAATTGAGCGTGATCTTATTTTTTTGAGCCCATTTATGTGGTTCATGTATCGCGTCTATTGGAACCTGCGCAAGTTCAGGCAAATACTTAAGAATAAACTGGCCATCGATATCAAAGCGCTTACTTTGCGTAGTGGGATTAAAAATTCGAAAATAAGGCGCAGCGTCATTCCCCGTTGAGGCGGCCCATTGCCAGCCACCGTTATTAAGTGCTAAGTCGCCATCAATAAGTTGTGACATAAAATAGTCTTCACCACGGCGCCAATCGATTAATAGATCTTTAACTAAAAAGCTTGCGGTGATCATTCTTAACCGATTATGCATCCATCCGGTTTGATTGAGCTGGCGCATTGCTGCATCAACAATGGGGTAACCCGTTTGCCCTGTTTGCCATGCCACAAAGTCTTGCTCATTTCGGCGCCATTGTACTCGCTTGGTCCAATCAATAAATGGCTGGTTTTTTGATAGTTTTGGATAAATAAACAGTAAGTGTAGGTAAAATTCACGCCAAATAAGTTGGTTAAACCAGCCAAAGGCACCACTTGATTTCGACTGCGTAAATTCAGGGCGTTCAAGCTGTAACCTCGCCAAGCATTGCCTTACCGAAAGAACGCCAATTGCTAAATAGGCAGAAAGCTCGCTCGTTGCAGATAAACGCGGAAAATCACGTAAATTAAGATATAAATCAACCTCTTCACGGCAAAATTGCTGAAGGCGCATAATCGCTTGTTGCTCGCCAATAGGGGCATATTGACTTGTTTGCATTGGGTAGCTAAATGGTTTGAGCGCGGTTAGTTCGACCAATAGTTCCTGCTGCCTTTTTGCTGGCTTGCGATTTACCTTGATCACGTTATTTTGTAAGTGTTCATAAAATTTATTACGAAATGGCGTATAAATTTGATACATTTTTCCCGCATCAGTGGTAATGCGACCTGGTGCAAAAAAGACCGAATCATCAAAAGCATGGCAGTTAACATTGGCCATCGCTGGCTGCCCAAGTAAAGCATTATCCCGCTGACGTTCATGCCATTGGTACTGTTTATTATAAAATAAATCGGTAACCGCACGCTGCTGACAAACTGTTTCGATTATGGCAATTGAGTCATCAAAGGTATCGACCTCTTGATAGATAAGCTCAATATTAAGTTCGGCTAAATTTTGTTGTAACTGTTGTAAATGCTGAAAAATAAACCATGCTTGACGTGCTGACATGTGGTGCGTTTGCCACTGCGTTGGCGTTGCAATGTAAATAGCAATCACTTTTGCGTTGGGTTCTTGGCAAGCATGATAAAGTGCGGAGTTGTCAGTTACTCTTAAATCATTACGAAACCAAACAAGATGCGTTGCCATATATTCCCCTTTGAGACTTTGTTGTTAAATTGTGTTATCAAACCTTGTCGTTTGCAAATAAGGCTAAATATTCGCCATAACCTGCCTGCTTGAGGTCGTCTTTGGCAATAAAGCGTAATGCCGCAGAATTGATACAATATCGTAAACCACCAAGCGCCTTAGGACCATCATTAAACACATGTCCAAGGTGCGAGTCTGCCTTTACTGAGCGCACTTCAGTTCGCATCATACCATGGCTATTATCTTGCTTTTGCAAAATATTGGTCATATTAATTGGCTGACTAAAACTTGGCCAACCACACCCTGAGTCAAATTTATCACGCGAGCTAAATAACGGTTCACCTGATACAATATCAACATATAGCCCTTCGCACTCATTGTTGTAATATTCATTATCAAAAGGTAGCTCGGTGCCATTTTGCTGCGTTACATAATATTGTAAGGGCGTTAATGTTGTTATATCTCTATTTTTAAGTTTATCACTCATCAAAGGCTCCTAATTAATAAATCGTAATTTTCACTAAAATAAGGCATTACAACAAAAAAATAACGAAACTAGCGTATTGCAGATATTAGCCAATCCGACATCTCAGTAAGTTCAACAGCAAATTCAGGATGTAAGTTTATAACCTGTGCTATCGCCTCATTAACTGTAGTTACAGTGTAACTATTTTGTTGTACGAGCGCCGCTAATTTTTGAATGGGTATTGGGTTTAAACTATCGGTAAAAATTTGACAACGGCTAATGTAGCCTTGCTCAATATCAAAATGAAACTCGATATTTCCCCATTTAAAGCGCTCCTCTACAGTATGGCTAAATGACGGCGCATGTCCAAAATTCCACTCCCAACTTGACTGCTTAGCAAACACTTGCTTAAAATTAGGTAAATTAGGTAATTTATCTGGCGAGATAATTTCAGCGATCGCCGTTTCACCATAATACTTAAAAAAAAGTTCACTAATAACACGGCATACTTTTTCGTGATCAATTGATGGTATAAACTCAATTAAATTAGTAACCCGAGAGCGCACCGAAGTAATACCTTTGGCCTGCAATTTTTTAGGATCAGGATTTAAATAATCATTAAGCCGAGCTAGGTTTGCATTAAGTAAGATTGTACCATGGTGAAAACCGCGATCTAAAGTTTCCCTATACGCTGAGCCAGATATTTTTTTATCACCCTCTAACGTTTTAAGTACCAGATCATTGCGGCCAGAAGCGACAATGTTTAGACCAAATGAGTTTATTGCATCAATAATAATTTGCGTTGAAATTGCTTTATTATAATCAGCCTTACCCGCCATAAAAGTAAAACAGGTATTGCCGAGATCATGAAATACCGCCCCACCGCCGCTACTGCGCCTTGCAAGTTTAATACCATCATCATGCATTTTGCCTGTATTACATTCACGCCAGGGGTTTTGTGCGCGGCCAATAACCACAGTATTATCATTGCGCCACAAAAATAATACTTTTTGGTTCGCCGGCATATGCTTAAATAGGGTTTCTTCAACCGCTAAGTTGAACCAAGGATCATACGAGCTAGAAAGTAATAATCGTAATGAAGACATTGTTAATTGATTTAAAGAGGATAATTAACCTGATCATAACGTAAATAATGCATTACGACAAATCAGGTTATAAAACTAAACTTAATTAAACCATCGACTTGGTAACATCGATTTTAGCACATTGTCTTTAACCCAAAAATGATGGTAGATAGCGCCAAAGATATGCAGGCATAATAAAGCAATTAATAAATAAGCCGTTACAATATGAACGGAGTGGAAAAAACCATGCACATGGTTAGGTAGATTGATTGATGGGATTTGAATCAAGCCTAAAAAATTCATACTGCGCCCACTCATTAAATATCCAGATAACGGTAATATTAATAATAATAGGTACATAATGCCTTGAACCGACTTTGACAATATACGCTGGAACTTTTCCTCTTTAGGTAATACTTTAGGTAAGCCTTGTTTGATTATGACAATAATTCGCCATAAAGTTAGAAAAAAAATAATAACGCCAATTGATTTATGCAGTGTAAATAAATTACCCATTCCACCTAAATAATATGCTAAATGCTCTTTTAATAAGGGCAATAAAATAACTAGAAAAACCAAAATTGCAGTTAACCAGTGGATCCATTTTTGTTTAGTTGAATATTGAGGGTAATTTTTCATTGTCTTTGACCTTATGTTACGACTTGTTATTGTTCCAATTTTTTGCGATAAAATTTGCACGCCCCGATAACTGATAATAGCGATTATAGTGTTCGGGTTGTTTTTGATAGAACTGTTGATGATATTGCTCGGCAGGATAAAATTCGACTGCTTTTTCGATGGCTACCTCAATTGGCTGAGCAAATTTACCACTTTGCTGTAATAAATCTTTCGAGGCAATCGCTTGCTGCTGCTGCGCATGATTATGATAAAAAATAGCGGGTCGATAGCTATCACCGCGATCGGCGAATTGCCCTTTGCCATCGGTTGGATCAATTTGCTGCCAAAAGATATCTAATAGCTGATTATAACTGATTTTACTTGGCTCAAAAGTGATTTCGACCGCTTCAGTATGACCGGTATTACCCGCACAAACTTGCTCGTAGGTGGGATTTTTGACCTGGCCCCCCGTATAACCTGATATAACGCTAAGCACGCCATCATAGCTATCAAATGGTTTTATCATGCACCAAAAACAGCCTCCGGCAAATGTTGCTTTTTCAGTTTGATTCATTTTGCCATATCCATCAATATTAATTAGTGATTATACTTATTTTGTTTATATACTATCAGCTATTTTAATTGCAATAAAATCATTTCGTTAGCTATTGAAAATTATTAAATTATCCCTATATAGTTTAAAGCATGACACTTAAAGGGGGCTTACTATGGCAAGTGGTTGGGCATCTGATGATGCAGTTAATGAACAAATTGAGAGTTCAATTTTAGATGCAATTAATAATGTTAGGCGTCAACTAAATCAAAATACACCAAGTGCAGATTTTTGTCAGGAATGTGGTGATGCGATTTCGGACGCAAGAAAAAAAGCAATGCCCGGTGTTTTGCATTGTATTCAATGCCAAAATGAATTAGATAAACAACAAAAAACGCTTACGCTTTATAATCGACGTGGCAGTAAAGATAGCCAACTGCGTTAAAATCGTAATTATAGTGTAAACCTCTTCATTGATAGCATAAATAGGAGTATATTACGCGCCAATCACTTTGATTTATATTATTTAATTATATCAACTAACAAATTATGCTTCTTCGTCATTTAACTTTTAAGCCATTTCTTACTCGCCCTGTTCTTTATTACGGTTTATGTTTAGCTTTTTCATCTTGGTTTGCTTTTTTTATTGCCGTGATGGTTGATATGCCAAACCCATATTGGGCAGCAATGCCCGCTTGGGTTATTTTTCAGCCCACACGCGGGCTATTATTCGAACGGGCGATTTACCGTTTTTTAGGTACTTTTGTTGGTGCGGCAATTGGTTTTTGTATTTTACTCATCCCATTTCCGCCCATTCTTCAATTGATTTTCTTTACCCTAATTATTGGCGTTACAACAACTTGTACGCATATATTTAGAGGCACGATTGCCTACGGTTTTTTTACCGCAGGCCTAACTGCTGCCATTGTGGTTATTCCATCGATAATGTCACCACATGATGCGATCCATTTAGCCGTTTCACGCGTAGTATGTACTTTTATTGGCTGCATCGTTGTGACGATTCTTTTAGCATTATTTACGCCGCAGTTTCCAATTCGCTCTTTTTATCAAAAAATTCATTTATTAACCAGTGATGTGATTTTTTATTCAAACCAAGTGATAACATCAAATAATAAAGAAGAGTGCCAAGATATTGAACAAACAATATTAGCAAATATTAATGATATTAATGATAATTCGGCAGTTGCAGCGGCCGGCTCTATTAATAAAAATCGTAAATTACGTTATATTGATGCAATTATTGCCGCATCTTTAGATGTGATGGCAGCAAGCCGAGCAATATTAGCCCGCAATCAGCGTGGTAATGTATTACCGAGTGAATTTAGTGATGACTTGTTGCAACTGTCAAAACAAATTAGTAAGCAACAACCCTTTAATATTGAAGATAGTGACTTTTTTATTAAATGGCAAATTGATGACTTAGGTCTAAAACCTGAGATTAAAAGATTACTTTATACGGTGCAGCAGTTACTAGCGGCGGAAGATGCATTACTCAACAATATAGAACAAAATAAAAGCTTTATTGCTAAAAACTATTCATCTACCCTTTTGTTACCTCATCGTGATTGGCATATGGCTATCAATATTGCATTAATTACCTGCTTTATTGTTTTCATAGTTAGTTTATCTTGCTATTTAAGTCAGCTAAATCTGTCGGAACAAGTTGCATCTGGCATTAGTATTTTTGCAATTGTTTTTGGCTCTTTTCCATTACCACAAAATAATGCGCCCAAGTTATTTATTGGTGTTTCAAGCGGCGTTATTGTGGCGATGATTTATCGCTTTGTTGTTCAGCCCTACATTCCCGATCCGTTTTGGCTACTAACAACCTTAATTCCTTTTTTAATAATCGCGGGAATTTGCCGAGCTCATCCAAAAACAGCTATCCCGGCAATTGATGCCAATATGGCATTTTTGTTTGCAGGTCACATTGGTATGCCTGCTGCTAATACATTTTCAGTATTAAGTACCGATATTATTTATGTTTTATGCGCAGGCATTATTTGTGGTATGTTTATTTTGCTACCACGAAAACCTGATGTACAAGCGCTTCATGCGATTTTATCAATTCAGCGCGATCTTGACCGAATTATTGCCGCCCAAGATGCGGTTAATAAAAATTGGTATGAGCAATCAACTCGGCAACTGTTACGTTTAATGCTTCATTTAAGCCGCGCAGGGAAATTAGGTGATACTGCGCCAAATGGCCTGTTATCAACGCTAAATGTCGGTTATGCTATCACCATGCTACACGCTAAACTTGAACAGCCAAAACTTGATCTTGATTGCTTTATTCAAATTAAAACTATTTTGTATGTTTTATCGTTAAAACCAAAGGGGAATTTAGCGATAATTCAATCACTTAACAACCAAATTCAACACATAGATAATATCGATATTTGCCGTATAACTGAAATGTTAATCGACTCACTTAATGAGAGTCTGCCATTTTTTGCGTATATTAGTGAGCTTAAGAAAAAATCAAAATAATCTTTTTGATCACTTTAAGCATTAAATTTATAGATAAGTAATAAAACGGCCATTTAAGGCCGTTTCGTTTCGTGGTTTAATCCAATTTTGGATGTTGATCAATCAGATTTTGACGTTGCTTTTGTAGATCATCAATTTGTTGTTCAATATCGTCAACTTTTTGCTCGATATTATCAAAATGTTCAGATAAGATTTCTTTGGCTTCTGAGCGATCAGATGCCGCAGGCGTTGCGCCACGAAGGGGTTTATTGGCGGTCTCTTTCATTTTTAAGCCCGTTACAATACCAATAACAGCAACCACCATTAAGTAAAATGCAGGCATATATAAATTACCGCTTTCTTCAACTAACCAAGCGACGGCAGTTGGCGTTATCCCCGCAATTAGAACTGAAATATTAAATGATATTGCAAGTGCACTATAACGCACGTTAGTTGGGAAAATAGCGGGTAATATTGATGCCATTACACCAATAAAGCAGTTTAATATCACAGCAAGAATTAATAAACCGATAAAAATTAGTGCAATGATATCGCTAGTAATCATTAAAAATGCAGGATAAGCAAAAATAAAGAGACAAATACTTCCACCAACAATAAATGGTTTACGGCCTATTTTATCACTTAACAGCCCAATTACTGGCTGCACAAATAACATCCCAACCATAATGGCAATAATGATTAATACACCATGATCAGTACTATAATGAAGGTTGTGTGATAAGTAACTTGGCATGTAAGTTAGTAGCATGTAATAAGTTACATTGGTTACAATAACTAACCCAACACAAATCGATAAGCTTTTCCAATATTTATTAAAAATTTCTTTAAGTGAGACACTGGATTGTTGTTCGGCACTATTTTCTGGCTGATTTTTCGCCAAATTATCGACGTGTTGCTGAAATGCAGGCGTCTCTTCTAATGCATGACGTAAGTATAAACCAATAAATCCAAGAGGTAATGCCAAGAAAAACGGAATACGCCATCCCCAATTATGAAATATCTCATCCCCTAATAGGCTAGAAAGTAGTACAACTAAGCCCGCACCTAACAAGAAACCGGCAATAGAACCAAAATCTAACCAGCTGCCCATAAAACCCCGCTTGCGATCGGGCGAATATTCAGCAACAAAAATAGCTGCGCCTGAGTACTCCCCACCAACTGAAAAGCCCTGAGCGAGTTTTGCAAGTAATAATAGAATTGGCGCCCAAATACCAATTGTTGCATAGGAAGGAATTAAACCAATACAAAATGTACTTAATGCCATAATCACTATCGTTATAGAAAGTACTTTTTGCCGACCAAATTTATCACCTAACATGCCAAAAACTAAGCCACCTAAAGGCCTTATTAGAAAGGGAACCGAAAAGGTAGCCAATGCAGCAACCATTTGTACACTTGGTGATACGCTAGGGAAGAATACTTGGCCTAAAACATAAGCGAGAAAGCCATATACCCCAAAATCAAACCACTCCATCGCGTTACCCAAAGCCGCTGCTGTGATCGCCTTTTTGAGCTTACTATCATCGATAATAGTAATATCATTAATATTGAGTGGCCTATTGCGAGTTTTTTTACTTTTTTTCATGATGTATAACCTTTATAAATACTGTTAAAAACGTCATTTAATAAAATATTCATTAAATGTTTAAGTATAAAAATGAACTGTTATATTTCATATCAATAATAGATAAAACAACAAAACAAGATGAGTAAAAATCTAATCACAATTAAAGAAGAGAATAATAAAAAAGCTAAATTTGATGTTATGTAATAAATGATAGTTGTATTATTTAATAAATACAAAACAATTTCCTTTTGTTGAAAATGTCGAGCAAGTATAGCAAAAATACCACTTGGTGTAAAATTCAAGCGCAATGATTTAATTGAATATTTGTTTTAAGTTTCGTTATTTTTTTGTTGTAAACTTTGATTATAATGAAAAGTTCTCGAACAAAAAATCAGCAAACAAGTAAGATTGATACAGGGTGTAATGCCCTATCTATGATAACTAAAAAAAATTATTGATAGTAAATAACAATTATTTTATCCTGATAACTCGCACTCGTTTAGCGTATATATTTTTGTATAATGGAAGGTATTATTTAAATAGGAAATATTATGAAACCCACTATGTCTAATTTGAAAACCCGTAAAGTTATCATCTTGGCAGCAATATGTATCGCTTTAACCTTTTTTTTACCTATATCAACATTGGTTTTTAAGTTGAATATAAGTGAATTCAATGCCAACCAAACTTTAATTTATCGCATTGAGGACTATGTTAAAGCGACACTTATTTTCATTATCGCTATTTTGGCACTATTTTATCTTTATAAAAATCATAGAAGCCATATCAATACTTTTCTAAAAAAACATTTTCTAATTATCAAAGGCTTTGGCATTTTGTATGTTGCAATCTTAGCCATTGTTCCTGTGCTAAAAAGTTCACTGATGGCTTACGGTAGCCTAACACCTTATCACCATATTCTTATATATTTAATCGTTGTGATTGTATTTTTTTGTGTTTTTATTTCTAGTTTTGATGAAAATATTATGGATAAACAATTTCGTTTTTCAGAAATTTTTGTCTGCTTTTTTCTCTGTATGATGGGACTAGTACTATTTTTTTGCTTAATGCAAAGCCCCTCTTAACCACCCTATAAAGTAACTGGCTATCAATAGAGACGCGAAATTTGATCGATAAATTGCTGTAACTGCTTATTGTTGGTTGGTTTACAAATAGAGACAATATTTAACATTGCACCTTTATCCCATAGTTCGGTATCAAACCGAGTTATCTCCTTATAAGCCATATCAAATAAATGAATAGGTAAAATACTCCAGCCTTTTTTATTATTTAATAATTGCTTTAATAACTCAATATTGGTTACGTGTTGCAATTTATCTGAAATTTTTAACATTTGTATTAATTGATAAGATAATTCAGCAAAAGGCACCAGTTGATTGGTCGATGCAAGTTCAAGCATCGAAATTCGTTCAGACTTTTCAGTAAAAAAATGCTGGTTAGCATAAATACCCAGTTCAATTGTACCAATTGCGCACCACGTAAACTCAGTATTTATAATACGATTAAGCGCCGGATAGATGCCGATATCGGCTTTATCTTCAAGTAGCATTTTCTCTGCATGTAATCGGTCAATATTCAATAAATTTAATTCAATTTGCTGATCAGTAAAATGACAAAGAAGCCTTTCAATAAAAGAGTGTGGAATAAAACAATCATAGCAAATCGTTAATGTTTGTTTCAATTGCTTTGGTAATTGCATCGCAAATTGGTCAAAAATACTAACTTGCTGTAAAAATAAACAAGCTTGAGTGTAGAGCTGCTTACCTTCTAATGTTAACTGTAAAGGCTTTTTAGCTCGGATAAATAAATCATAACCTAAATTAATTTCAAGCAAGCTAATTAATTCACTAATCGTCGTGCGATTTTTATTTAATTTACTTGCGGCTTTCGATAAGTTATTTGAGGCACAAACAGCAACAAAAGCTTCTATTTGCGCTAAGGTAAAATGAATCGATGACATAACATATCTAACTAGATGACGGTTTTCCCTACATTAACTGATTTGGGGGAAAATACAATCATGATTAAGATATTTCTACAAATAATTGCAATAATTTATTTGTAAAAATGATTCACCTAATATCTAATGTTATTGCACTTTGATACAGTGCAAAACATGGTAGTAATTATCTTTAAAAGCAAAACAAATGTGGAGTTTTGAAATGAAATTAAAAACCTGTTTAACAATATTATGCTTAACAATGACTTGGCAAGCAAATGCCCTTACCAGTAAATGTAATATCGATAATTTAACCTGTCCATCTGTTATTGACCAAAAGTTACCGGCTGCAAAAGACATGTTAACTTGGAGTCAGCAAGATCGTGTTATCGGTTTTAGAAATACCTATAGAGCCTATTCTGGTGATGTTTTTAAAGCAACTAATCCGCAGCCTATTACGCAAGATCTAAAAGATTTATCAAAGATTACCTATAAATATGATAATCATTTCTATACATTAAGTGAGTACATTAAACGTAATGATGTAACAGGAATGATGGTGATTAAAGACGGTAAAATAGTTTTTCAATATTATGGTAATGGCAATGATGACACAACGCTGTGGACATCTCGCTCAGTGGGTAAATCCGTTGTGTCAACGCTAGTTGGGGTTGCATTAAAAGAAGGTAAAATCGCGTCTTTAGATGATTTAATTATTAAGTATAATCCGGATGTTAAAGGCACGGTTTGGGAAAAAGTGACCATTAAACAACTATTACAACACACATCAGGGGTTGAGTGGGGAGAAGATTATACCGATCCTAATTCTGATTTTGCCAAATTGACACTATGTGAAGCGGGTAATGATGTTTATAACTGCGTAAATAAATTGGTGAAATCCCCTACTCGCGGGGCCTATGCAAAGCCTGGGGATGAATGGGCGTATTCATCTGGCGGCGCGTGGTTACTTGGTGATACACTTGAAAAAGCAACAGGAGTGCCGATTGCCACTTACTTGCAAGATAAAATCTGGCAGCCAAATGGTATGGTTAGGGATGGTGTATGGCAAAGTTATATAACTGGCAAGCACGACGTTGGAGCCCATGGTTTTAATGCGACACTTGAGGATTGGGGTAAATTTGGTCTGTTTATTGCAAATGATGGTGTATTGCCTGATGGCACCAAAATTCTACCCGATAATTGGGTTAAAGATGCAAGAACTTGGAACCATGCCAAGAACTCTATAACAAATAGTCATCCTGATGGTTCGTATGGTTATGAGTGGTGGAATAATAGCCTGCCAGCTAATGTTAAAGGCAATGGCATTAATAAATTAAAAAGTAGTGATACACAGTGGGCATTAGGTATTTTTGGTCAAATAATTATGGTAAATCAAGCTGAAAATTTGGTTATTGTTCAATGGTCAGCGTGGCCTATAGCTGAGCCTTCTTTTAATGCGCAGCCATTAGAAGCGTCATTAATGTTTAATGCGATCGCCAATAAACTTTAATTAAATCTTGTTGTTATGTTAGGTGTTGCGATAATTACCACAATATCTAACATAATATAAAGCAATTATTATATTAAGCTAAGCATAACTGATGGTTAATGTTACCGTTGAATTTGCGGTGCCAGGTTTTACTGGTTTAGCTATTTGCCGATAAAATGCTCTTAACTGAACGGAATTGGAACCATTAACGGTGTTAGTAATTAATTCTCGAGTTTCGCCATAAACGACCGATTTCCATTTCTGCTGATAATAGTGCATCTCGATAATAATGCCACTTGCTGATTGCTCCGTTTTATCTAAACCAATATAAAATATGTCTCCCGTGGCATATTGATTACCGTCCATTCGAACATTAATTTTCTGCCCTGCTGGGCAATCAAAATCAAGGGTAAAAGGGAGCATAGTCGATGTCCATTTAGGCGCGGCAGTGCTCGTACTGGTGTCGGTATCTGAAATAGTCCAAAACCCTAAGTTAAGGGTTTTATCTGCATTTTTAACATTGCACGTTGCAGCGCCAATACTACCCGTAACATTAAACTCAAGTACATCACTTGCATAACTTGCCGAACTAAATATCAGCGCGCTAAGGAATGTTAAAATTAATCTTTTCATTTTAAACCTTATCCCCCCTTTAATCATAGGTAAACGTAAAATCAACAATCGCATTTGCCTCTCCAGAGGAAAACGCCGTGCTGGTTTTGATATATTTAAATTCGATCGGTAAATTAATCGTGCTATCTGAACTTAATGCCGATGGCGTCAAATTCAATTGCGTGGCTAATTTCTGTGCCGTCGATTGATTATTGAGAAAAACTTGCACACCAAATCCCTGAGCCGTTCTTGCACCTGACGGGTCTGTTAACGTAATAATATCACTATTATTGCTACTGTTATTCTTATCTGAAATCGTCAGCTTCGGCCAGCTCCCTGCCTGACACGCCATCGACAATGACTTCGTCGCTGAGCCAAAGTTGCGATTAACACCCAAACTGCGCACATCTGCCATAAGGTGCTGACCTAAATCAATATTAATTACCGATGAGACCTCTGGCCCAAAATAGCATGTCGGCGAATCTATCACCACTTGACCGCTTAAATAACTTCCCCCATGGCTGTCATTGCTTGCATCATCAGATTGGCACCAAACATCCGTCATGGTTTCTGCTTGCCCGAGCTCATAAGTACCGGGAATAAGTGGATCACCGGGGATAGTCACCAGTCCCCAGTACTTATCGCCCAAATCAACTTGCGCCGAGCTAACGCCTGTGGTTGCAATGGTTTTATATTCAGGCCCAATAACTTGCGCAAGGCTACTATTTGCCCCACCATCAAATGTGGCGCCAAGGCGCGCAACCACCCCAACACCCGATATATTGGTGCGCTGGATTTGATAGGTATACCCGCCGCTACTAAATGTGCCAGCAATACTCGGGCTACGCCATTTTGATGACACCGAGGTAAACCCGTTCTCCGCTGAACTTAACGAGCAAGCCTGACCACCTGATGGGGTGACTGATGCAAGTAAGGTCGGTGTCGGCGCATAAAACGCCGTCACTTGGGTTGTGATTGACGACGGATTAGAATCATATCCCACACCTGCGGCCGGCATCGGCACTGAAAAAACAGCCAAGAGGCTTAGTAATAACCGGTTCATTCGTTGCTTACGCTTTATCATAAATATTCCGTCCGTTATTGAGTGCACTGCGCGGTGATAAACTTAATTGAGTCTTCCCCTGCATTGTCGGGAAGCTGATAATTAACATGGCACACTTGTTCGGCCTTGTTACCCCATTTCGCAATTAATGAGCCGCTTTCTGGCATGCCACTTAAATACACTTCACCATTATCACCCACGATCCCATTGCTCTCGCCATCATTTAACGTAACGCTACTACCAAAAGGTAACGCTTTACCATTTAAGCTTAAGGTCATTAGCACCCGGTAACCAATGCGAGTATTCATTTTTGCTAGCACCACCGCTCCCCTTGTTGGAATAACCGTGACGCTATTATTGGTTATGTCCACATTTTCAGCCAATTCACTGGCATTTAATGTGATTTTGTTTTCGGCATAAGGCGTCAGATACGGCTTTATCGCATATCCCCAGTAATTGGTTTTTACCCCTTGGGTATTTTGTAAAGAGACGTCACTCGCCCCTGATGCCGCCACTAAAGCTATCGTATCACCTACCGTTTGTGACAATGTCACACCGTAAGGATGGGCGATCACCGCACCTTGCAGCCCATAATTAAAGCGTTGGCTATTTTGGGTGTACGCATACCCCATATTGGCATAACCATTGCTGCCTTGATAACCAATAGCGGCATTTCCCCCGGTGTAATGATTTTGCTGCACATAACTTTGTTGCACCGAGTAGGTTAAGTTATTATCCAAGGCATTGCCGCTAATGCCAGCTTGCGCCGTTGTCTTACCTTGACCTGCGTAACTCACACTTGAGGTTAAATAGTTGCGCGTTGAAAACCATTCGCCCAGCGGAATATTGATCCGGAAAGTCACTTGATGCGACGTGTTATTGTTTTTCGTTGAGTCGGTGTAACCATAAGATAAACCATAGGAAATACCATTTGAAACCAAGTTATAACCTGCCGTCACATTGCGATCTTTACCCGACGTGTGCCAGTAATCTTGTTGATAAGCATTCACATAGAAGCTGCCATAATTTGCGAGCGATTGGCTTAAGTTTATCTGATAACGTGAACGTCTATTTGCGTTACTACGGGCGTTAATATCGGTATTTTCATTCGCCTCCGAAAAATCATAAAACCCGGTCGACGAGTAACGATACGCATCTAAACTGATCGTCGAGTGCGTTTCTTGTAAGGTTTTTGAGTATTGAAGCCGATAGGCTTGCCCCGTTTGTTTATCTTGCTCAAAATCAAATTGGGTTGACGCGTATTTACCATCAAGTGAAATTGCCCCAAAATCACCTAAATTAAAGCCGACCCCCAGTGCGTAAGATTGATAATCACTTGATAATAACGTGCCGCCATAGACGGTGGTGTTCCAAGGTAAGCCGTATATTACCGTTCCTTCCATAAAATTAGGCGTTTTACCATTATCCGATTCTGTGCGGTACTTACCGGCCGTTGCCGAGTATTTAATGCTGCCTTCTCGCTGCATAATAGCAAGTGATGCAAAGGGCACCACAAACGATTGCGAACTGCCATTCTCCTCTTCAACCGTTACATCCAAATTGCCGCTATAAGACGTTGGGTACAAATCATTAAACGCAAATGGACCAGGAGAGACATACGTTTGATAAATGATAGCGCCATTTTGGCGGATCGTGACTTTTGCATTACCTTGTGCAAAGCCGCGCACAACCGGCGCAAATCCGCGTAAACTATACGGTAACATCCCCTCATCTGAGCTTAACTTAACCCCTTTAAATTGGAAACCGGTAAAAATATCGCCATTGGTGGTCACTTCCCCTAGCGAAAGTTGCGAGTTAAGCGGCTGAATATCTCGCTCTAAATAGGTATTAATGCTATTCCATTTACTGCGGTTATCGTTATGCTCGTAAGTCGAGTAGTTACGTAAGCGCCATGCACCAAGGTTAATGCCGCTACGTAAACTTAAAAATTGGTTATCTTGATAATCACTATTTTTATACCATGTTCTTGCACCCGTCACATCATAATTTAAAATAAAAGCAGGCATACCCTGATCAAATAAAGCTGGGTTGATATTGCCTCTGACATCGGCATTTAATGCAATTTGGGGAATACTGATTTTGAGAAGTTGCTGTGAAAAAATAAATTGGCTACTGGC
The DNA here is from genome assembly GCA_036251935.1 of Orbaceae bacterium lpD04. Classification (NCBI taxonomy): domain Bacteria; kingdom Pseudomonadati; phylum Pseudomonadota; class Gammaproteobacteria; order Orbales; family Orbaceae; genus Orbus; species Orbus wheelerorum. The sequence continues at coordinate 1,810,099 of CP133967.1, forward strand.
AAACTCGATATAGTGATTAATACCCTCAAGTTTAGCGTCACTGCTTAACTCTTTTAAGCTGGGGATCACATTCGTTTTTACGCCCCACTCGGTTAACATCTGTTTGGTTAACACCGGCTCTAACTGTCCCTCATCGTTACGCACAAAATCAAGTTTTGTTACCCCAACGGCATTATCATTGACGATAACATTGACATTATATTCGCCCGGTAGCTGAGCGCCCGGCGTTGAAAACTGCGCTAAATTCTGTAGATCAGCAAGATCTATTCCATCAATATTGCTTAAGGCATTGGGATTAAAGTAATCTTTAGCATAAACTCGAGGCGAGTTAAACTCTATCACCGATATCGTTATCAGTAGTGTCATATAAGAGGCTAATTTATTAAGACTGTATTTATCCTGAAACACCATTCTCTCGCTTTTGAAATTATTGCTAAAAAGGCTGATTTATACCTAAAGATATAAAAAAGCCGATAAATTGGGTTAACTCAATCACGCTTAGCAACTGAGTTTAATTCGATTAATTGAGTTGTTGCGACTCGGCGGCAGTTACCCCACCAAAATCATTAATCACTTGCCACTTAACATGGTTATTGGTTGCTGCTGGCTTAATTTTCCATTTAGTCTCGCTAAATGGCGCAACAATACCGGGATTATCAATATTTTTATTATTAAACATAATGCTTGATAAGTTGATGTAATAAGCGGTCGAGTTTGTTGCAATCAATTGTTGCGTCGCTGCGTCAATGTTAAAGGCGAGCTTTTTATAGGCCGTACTTGCCTCAGGCCCCATCAAGCTACTTGGCCGATAAATAAGCTTAATTTGGGTATTCAGTGCGATCAGTAATGCGTCGGTGGCATCAGGGTTTGACGGCGGGATCGCTTTTACATTTAACCAAAATAAGGACTCTTTATCTTTGGGTAGATGATTTTTCGCTAAAACAACCCTTAACGCATTAGATGAAAGGCCATCTAACCGAAAAAGAGGCGGCGTAACAATAAATTCAGGGGATTTTTTGCCCTCTACACTGACCCAAGATTGAATCAAATAGGATGTTTTATCAGGATTTGAGACCGTAATAACCGCCTCATTTTTATTACCATTAAAAATGAGGCGTGTACCGCTAAGCATAATACCCGCATATGAGTTCAACGATAAAAACGCACAACACAATATCAAAAACGAAACAATACCTTTAATATTCATATAAAACACTCCTACCGTGTTAATCATCTTTAAGCGAAAGCACCATGCTAGCTTTCATGAATTGTTAATTTAGTAATTAATTATATGTAACATTTATTGTGCTGAGCATTGGTAGCATTCTTATCTATTCTAATTAATACTATAGATTCAATTTTGAAATAACTTGTCAAATAAATGGTTGCGATTTTTAGCGATATCTTTGCATGCTTAAAACGATTAAATTTAAGACATTAATACTATTCTTAATCGTTAGTAATTTTATTTCCAACCGATTCTACGTATTTACGCAATATAAATTTTATTAATTATGGATAGCACAATAAAACACGCTGATATTAAACCATATAAATATAATTGCAATGTTTTTATTTTAAAGAAAACGTAAACGCTTTAAATACACTTAAAATATTATTTTCTTAATTTTAAAAAATTAAAACGTAGGATTTGTATTGAAATAAATAAGAAATGAGTGGGAGTTTAATAAAAATTTGATGGAATTTCACTCAAAACACCCACTAAATTTACTATAAATAAGTCGGTTAATTTATTAGAGAAAATTTAAATAACCATTTAACCAATAATGATAAAAAGCAGTTAATTAAAACCAATCGCATAATTATAAATAAGGAAATTGACACAACTTTAATTATTTAGATCGAGTAAGGTAGCTAAAAATAACGCTTTTTTGTCTATTATTTATGGCACGGATCACTGATAGCTGACGTTTACTGTTACTGTTGCATTGGCTGTACCAGGCTTAACGGCTTGCCCGATCGTTCGATAAAATGACCGCAATTTTATTGTATTAGTCCCAGCAACAGTCATCGATATTGGCACTACCGCCCTATTATAAACGACAGATATCCATCTTGAATCTTCAGCAAAGTAATGCATAACAACAACGATCCCCTCTGCCGTATCGTCAGTTTTATCTAAACCAATATAAAACTCGTTTCCAGCGTCATATTGATTGCCCGATAATTGGAGAGCAATTTTTTGTCCTGCAGGGCAATCAAAATCAAGGGTATAAGGAACTGCCGTGGATGTCCATGTCGCACCGGGTTTTACGTTAGCTGTATCTGAAACAAGCCACAATCCTAAATCATGAGTTTGATCTGCATTTTTAACATCACATGTTGCAACGCCAATACTGCCCGTAACATTAAACTCAAGTACATCACTTGCATAACTTGCCGAACTAAATATCAGCGCGCTAAGGAATGTTAAAATTAATCTTTTCATTTTAAACCTTATCCCCCCTTTAATTATAGGTAAACGTAAAATCAACAATCGCATTTGCCTCTCCGGAAGAAAACTCCGTGCTGGTTTTGATATATTTAAATTCGATCGGTAAATTAATCGTGCTATCTGAACTTAATGCCGATGGCGTCAAATTCAATTGCGTGGCTAATTTCTGTGCCGTCGATTGATTATTGAGAAAAACTTGCACACCAAATCCCTGAGCCGTTCTTGCACCTGACGGGTCTGTTAACGTAATAATATCACTATTATTGCTACTGTTATTCTTATCTGAAATCGTCAGCTTCGGCCAGCTCCCTGCCTGACACGCCATCGACAATGACTTCGTCGCTGAGCCAAAGTTGCGATTAACACCCAAACTGCGCACATCTGCCATAAGGTGCTGACCTAAATCAATATTAATTACCGATGAGACCTCTGGCCCAAAATAGCATGTCGGCGAATCTATCACCACTTGACCGCTTAAATAACTTCCCCCATGGCTGTCATTGCTTGCATCATCAGATTGGCACCAAACATCCGTCATGGTTTCTGCTTGCCCGAGCTCATAAGTACCGGGAATAAGTGGATCACCGGGGATAGTCACCAGTCCCCAGTACTTATCGCCCAAATCAACTTGCGCCGAGCTAACGCCTGTGGTTGCAATGGTTTTATATTCAGGCCCAATAACTTGCGCAAGGCTACTATTTGCCCCACCATCAAATGTGGCGCCAAGGCGCGCAACCACCCCAACACCCGATATATTGGTGCGCTGGATTTGATAGGTATACCCGCCGCTACTAAATGTGCCAGCAATACTCGGGCTACGCCATTTTGATGACACCGAGGTAAACCCGTTCTCCGCTGAACTTAACGAGCAAGCCTGACCACCTGATGGGGTGACTGATGCAAGTAAGGTCGGTGTCGGCGCATAAAACGCCGTCACTTGGGTTGTGATTGACGACGGATTAGAATCATATCCCACACCTGCGGCCGGCATCGGCACTGAAAAAACAGCCAAGAGGCTTAGTAATAACCGGTTCATTCGTTGCTTACGCTTTATCATAAATATTCCGTCCGTTATTGAGTGCACTGCGCGGTGATAAACTTAATTGAGTCTTCCCCTGCATTGTCGGGAAGCTGATAATTAACATGGCACACTTGTTCGGCCTTGTTACCCCATTTCGCAATTAATGAGCCGCTTTCTGGCATGCCACTTAAATACACTTCACCATTATCACCCACGATCCCATTGCTCTCGCCATCATTTAACGTAACGCTACTACCAAAAGGTAACGCTTTACCATTTAAGCTTAAGGTCATTAGCACCCGGTAACCAATGCGAGTATTCATTTTTGCTAGCACCACCGCTCCCCTTGTTGGAATAACCGTGACGCTATTATTGGTTATGTCCACATTTTCAGCCAATTCACTGGCATTTAATGTGATTTTGTTTTCGGCATAAGGCGTCAGATACGGCTTTATCGCATATCCCCAGTAATTGGTTTTTACCCCTTGGGTATTTTGTAAAGAGACGTCACTCGCCCCTGATGCCGCCACTAAAGCTATCGTATCACCTACCGTTTGTGACAATGTCACACCGTAAGGATGGGCGATCACCGCACCTTGCAGCCCATAATTAAAGCGTTGGCTATTTTGGGTGTACGCATACCCCATATTGGCATAACCATTGCTGCCTTGATAACCAATAGCGGCATTTCCCCCGGTGTAATGATTTTGCTGCACATAACTTTGTTGCACCGAGTAGGTTAAGTTATTATCCAAGGCATTGCCGCTAATGCCAGCTTGCGCCGTTGTCTTACCTTGACCTGCGTAACTCACACTTGAGGTTAAATAGTTGCGCGTTGAAAACCATTCGCCCAGCGGAATATTGATCCGGAAAGTCACTTGATGCGACGTGTTATTGTTTTTCGTTGAGTCGGTGTAACCATAAGATAAACCATAGGAAATACCATTTGAAACCAAGTTATAACCTGCCGTCACATTGCGATCTTTACCCGACGTGTGCCAGTAATCTTGTTGATAAGCATTCACATAGAAGCTGCCATAATTTGCGAGCGATTGGCTTAAGTTTATCTGATAACGTGAACGTCTATTTGCGTTACTACGGGCGTTAATATCGGTATTTTCATTCGCCTCCGAAAAATCATAAAACCCGGTCGACGAGTAACGATACGCATCTAAACTGATCGTCGAGTGCGTTTCTTGTAAGGTTTTTGAGTATTGAAGCCGATAGGCTTGCCCCGTTTGTTTATCTTGCTCAAAATCAAATTGGGTTGACGCGTATTTACCATCAAGTGAAATTGCCCCAAAATCACCTAAATTAAAGCCGACCCCCAGTGCGTAAGATTGATAATCACTTGATAATAACGTGCCGCCATAGACGGTGGTGTTCCAAGGTAAGCCGTATATTACCGTTCCTTCCATAAAATTAGGCGTTTTACCATTATCCGATTCTGTGCGGTACTTACCGGCCGTTGCCGAGTATTTAATGCTGCCTTCTCGCTGCATAATAGCAAGTGATGCAAAGGGCACCACAAACGATTGCGAACTGCCATTCTCCTCTTCAACCGTTACATCCAAATTGCCGCTATAAGACGTTGGGTACAAATCATTAAACGCAAATGGACCAGGAGAGACATACGTTTGATAAATGATAGCGCCATTTTGGCGGATCGTGACTTTTGCATTACCTTGTGCAAAGCCGCGCACAACCGGCGCAAATCCGCGTAAACTATACGGTAACATCCCCTCATCTGAGCTTAACTTAACCCCTTTAAATTGGAAACCGGTAAAAATATCGCCATTGGTGGTCACTTCCCCTAGCGAAAGTTGCGAGTTAAGCGGCTGAATATCTCGCTCTAAATAGGTATTAATGCTATTCCATTTACTGCGGTTATCGTTATGCTCGTAAGTCGAGTAGTTACGTAAGCGCCATGCACCAAGGTTAATGCCGCTACGTAAACTTAAAAATTGGTTATCTTGATAATCACTATTTTTATACCATGTTCTTGCACCCGTCACATCATAATTTAAAATAAAAGCAGGCATACCCTGATCAAATAAAGCTGGGTTGATATTGCCTCTGACATCGGCATTTAATGCAATTTGGGGAATACTGATTTTGAGAAGTTGCTGTGAAAAAATAAATTGGCTACTGGCAAACTCGATATAGTGATTAATACCCTCAAGTTTAGCGTCACTGCTTAACTCTTTTAAGCTGGGGATCACATTCGTTTTTACGCCCCACTCGGTTAACATCTGTTTGGTTAACACCGGCTCTAACTGTCCCTCATCGTTACGCACAAAATCAAGTTTTGTTACCCCAACGGCATTATCATTGACGATAACATTGACATTATATTCGCCCGGTAGCTGAGCGCCCGGCGTTGAAAACTGCGCTAAATTCTGTAGATCAGCAAGATCTATTCCATCAATATTGCTTAAGGCATTGGGATTAAAGTAATCTTTAGCATAAACTCGAGGCGAGTTAAACTCTATCACCGATATCGTTATCAGTAGTGTCATATAAGAGGCTAATTTATTAAGACTGTATTTATCCTGAAACACCATTCTCTCGCTTTTGAAATTATTGCTAAAAAGGCTGATTTATACCTAAAGATATAAAAAAGCCGATAAATTGGGTTAACTCAATCACGCTTAGCAACTGAGTTTAATTCGATTAATTGAGTTGTTGCGACTCGGCGGCAGTTACCCCACCAAAATCATTAATCACTTGCCACTTAACATGGTTATTGGTTGCTGCTGGCTTAATTTTCCATTTAGTCTCGCTAAATGGCGCAACAATACCGGGATTATCAATATTTTTATTATTAAACATAATGCTTGATAAGTTGATGTAATAAGCGGTCGAGTTTGTTGCAATCAATTGTTGCGTCGCTGCGTCAATGTTAAAGGCGAGCTTTTTATAGGCCGTACTTGCCTCAGGCCCCATCAAGCTACTTGGCCGATAAATAAGCTTAATTTGGGTATTCAGTGCGATCAGTAATGCGTCGGTGGCATCAGGGTTTGACGGCGGGATCGCTTTTACATTTAACCAAAATAAGGACTCTTTATCTTTGGGTAGATGATTTTTCGCTAAAACAACCCTTAACGCATTAGATGAAAGGCCATCTAACCGAAAAAGAGGCGGCGTAACAATAAATTCAGGGGATTTTTTGCCCTCTACACTGACCCAAGATTGAATCAAATAGGATGTTTTATCAGGATTTGAGACCGTAATAACCGCCTCATTTTTATTACCATTAAAAATGAGGCGTGTACCGCTAAGCATAATACCCGCATATGAGTTCAACGATAAAAACGTACAACACAATATCAAAAACGAAACAATACCTTTAATATTCATATAAAACACTCCTACCGTGTTAATCATCTTTAAGCGAAAGCACCATGCTAGCTTTCATGAATTGTTAATTTAGTAATCGATTAACTATATGTAACATTCATGGTAACGGTTGCTGGAGCATCCGCGCCAGTTATTGCTACATCACCAATTTTTACGTAACGAGCATAAAAATTAATAGCTCCGCTACCATCAGTAATATCAATTGTAGTTGGTGTGTTTGCTGCAATATAATTACCTGCAGTTGTTGAGGTATTAATCCCAACACCAACCGCTGTCTTATTATCATTAGTACTAAGATCAAAAAGTGTTGATGTAGTTTGAGTACCAGCAAAAGCAATTTCAGCACCTGTAATTCCACCACAGTTAGTGAAATTTATGGCAAAAGGCACCGCAGCTGTTGACTCTGCATCGGCTTTAATTTCAGCAACGGGATGCATTCCTAGATCTAAGCTCACCGTACCATTTGAAGTAACATCACTGTTATTTAAATTAACACTGCAAGTAGTACTTTGGAATAATCCCGTAAAGTTAATCGTTGCACTATCAGTTAAAGCCGCTGCATTAGCCATACCACTATAGCTAATTGCAGCTAGAATTGACGATATCAATACTATTTTTTTACATTTCATTATTTTATTTTCCATTTAATTAACACATTTTAGCGTGTCGGTTGCTTTATTTGTCGACTAATGACAAATAACTGCGAGATATTAAATGATATAAATATTTTTACAACGTTTATACGTGTAATTAAATGTAAAATAATTGTAATTATATTGTTTTAAAACGAAAATTCGCATTATTCCAGAGCAAATACGATTAAGTAGGTGAAAATTTTTTGTTATTTTAAATAGAGTGTCGAATTGATTTTCTAAATATCGCTAGTGAGTTGAAATATAAAATAATTCTTTAAATCTAACTTTTTTAGTTAACAAGTTAGATTTAAAGAATCATAAAACAATTAAATTAAATTAATATGTAACTCGGCTTCTGTTGCCGTAATAATTTCGTTGAGGCTATATTCAGTATTAATTTCAATTAATGATAAGCCCGATGCAGTGACTTCAATAACGCCCATTTCAGTAATAATTAAATTAACAGCATTAACAGCAGTTAATGGTAATGAACACTGTTTTAGTATTTTAATTACACCTTTAGAAGTATGCTCCATTGCGACAATTACTTTTTTGGCACCGGTGACTAAATCCATTGCCCCCCCCATTCCTGGTACCATTTTGCCGGGGATCAGATAATTTGCAATATTACCTTTTTCATCAACTTGTAATGCACCTAATACTGAAATATCGACATGGCCTCCGCGAATAATACCAAATGATGTCGCACTATCAAAAAAGCATCCGCCAGGTAAAATAGTTACCAGCTGACCACCTGCATTAACAATCGTTTCATCAATTTCATCATTTTGTGGTGTAGGGCCTAATCCTGTAAAGCCATTTTCTGATTGCAATGTAATGTCAATATCATCAGGTAAAAAATTAGCTACCCGAGTAGGTAAGCCAATGCCTAAGTTAACAATATCACCATCTTTTAACTCTTTAGCAACTCGCTTTGCAATATAGTTTTGTATTTGTTCTTTATCCATCATAAGTTCGCTCCGCTATCTACGATATAATCAATAAATAGTCCTGGCGTCATAATATAATTAGGATCAAGTTCTCCTATACCAACAACCTCACCAGCTTCTACAATCGTTATATTTGCCGCTGTTGCCATCATATTATTGAAATTATTCATAGAGCCTTTGTAAATTAAGTTTCCGGCTTTATCAGCTTTTGTAGCAAAAATTAGTGCAACATCAGCTTTTATCGGCTTTTCAAGTAAATATTCTTTATCATCTAAAGTGATCTTTTGTTTCCCTTCTTCAACTAAGGTGCCTATCCCCGTTGGCGTTAAAAAACCACCTAAACCATAGCCTGCGCACCGAATTGATTCAATTAATGTACCTTGAGGAATGAGCACAACCTCAGTTTCACCAGTGCTCATTTGCCGCCCTGTTTCTTTGTTTAATCCAATATGTGAGGCAATGATTTTGCTAAATTTTTTGAGTAGTACTAGCTTACCGACACCTTTATGCGGCAATCCGGTATCATTACAAATTAATGTGAGGTTTTTAATATTTGTTGTACAAAGGTAATCAATTAATTTTTCAGGGGATCCATTCGCCATAAATCCTCCCACCATAACAGTTGCACCATCTTTAATGTGTGATAATGCTTTTTCAATACTGGTAACTTTATTCATTATTTTCACCATGGCTTTCTAGATTAGAAACAATCATCGCGATCCCCTGTCCACCACCAATACATAAGGTGACTAATCCCGTTTTAGCTCGGCGTTTTCTCATTTCATAAATGAGTGAGACTAAAACACGAGCACCACTTGCGCCAATTGGATGACCTAACGCAATGGCGCCGCCATTAACATTCATTTTATCATGAGGGATCTCAAGGCTATTTTTAACGGCTAAAGCTTGAGCTGCAAATGCCTCATTTGCTTCAAAAAGGTCAATGTCGTTGATGGTTAACTTGGCTTTTTTTAATGCTTTAAGGCACGCGGGAATTGGGCCAGTTCCCATGATCTCGGGCGCAACGCCGACTGAGGCATAAGACGTTATTGTTACTAATGATTTCAACCCTAATTGTTTGGCTTTTTTACTACTCATTAATATCAAAATTGCGGCGCCATCATTAATGCCTGATGCATTGCCCGCAGTTACTGTTCCATCTTTTTTAAAAGCCGGTTTTAAATTTGCTAGTTTATCAAGAGTTATACCAAATTTAGGGTATTCATCATTATGAATAACCTCAATCTCACCGTTACGCTTAGGTATAGTAATTGTTACGATTTCATCTTTAAAACGCCCTGATTTAATGGCGATGTCTGCTTTTTGCTGACTTTCAAATGCAAGTTGGTCTTGCTGCTTGCGCGTGATCGTATATTTGTTAGCGATATTTTCAGCAGTAATGCCCATATGCTCGTGATTAAATGCATCTGTTAACCCATCTTTAATCATTGTATCGACAATTTGACCATTTCCCATCCTTAAGCCAAATCGGGTATTTTCGATAATATACGCCGATTGACTCATGCTTTCAGTGCCGCCTGCAATAATTATCTCAGCATCACCAGCGGCAATCGCTTGGGCCGCTAACTGTACTGCTTTTAACCCTGAACCACACACTTTATTGATAGTAAAACTCGGCACTTCATTGGGTATACCTGATAAGATCGTAACTTGCCTTGCAACATTTTGACCTAGGCCTGCTTGTAATACATTACCAATAATCACTTCATCAACGTCTTTTGGATCTAACGAAATCCTCTCCATCGCATCTTTAACTGCGATAACTGCTAAATCTACCGCGCAAATATTTTTAAAAGCACCACCAAAACTACCAATTGGTGTTCTAACTGCTGAAACAATTACGACATCGTTCATCAATAAGTCCTTTTGTTACCCATCAAAATTTAATCACATGCTAAGTGATGGTTTTTTTCTTGTCTAAGTCTTGTTTTTTATAGTAGCTATAAGATAGAGTTATAGATAATATAAAACGACCTGTTATTATGCGTTTAAGATCAGAGTTTTCGTCACCATCAATGATTCTTTCATCAATGTTATAACTAATGCTATAGGTATTGATTATGGACTTAAGACATTTGCATTATTTTGTTGTGGTGGTTAAATCTAACTTTAACCTTTCATTGGCAGCTAAAAAACTTTATATATCACAGCCAGCATTAAGCCAATTAATTAAGTCATTTGAGGATAGTGAAAATATTGAGTTATTTGAGCGTTCTAAAGGCAGATTACAAGGGCTCACATCTGTAGGTGAGGTATTTTATGACAATGCAAAAAAAATATTATTACAATACGATAATATGTTAACTGAAATTCGTGAAGGCTCCGCAAAGTTAAAAGGTAAAGTAAGAATTGGGATCCCGCCATTAATTTTAGGTGTCGTTTTTGCTGATGTTATTGCTCAACTTATTATTCATCATCCTGATATTGAGTTTGAAATTATCGAAAAAGGCGCTTATGAATTGAGTAAACGGTTTATGGTTGATGAGTTAGATTTTGCTATTTTACTTGATCCTACGCATATCGATCCTGACATTATCGATGAACACTTGTTGCAACAAGATGAGTTAAGTGCATTTATGAATAACCAGCACTCACTGGCGATAAAAAATAAACTCGATTGGCCTGACTTACATAATCAACTTATGGCAATTTTGGATCCCTCATTTATTATTCAACACAAGCTACAAAAACAGTTTGACGCCTATAATATTAAACCTAAAATTTCAGCTATGTCATCATCGTGGGATTTTTTAATGTTAGTCGCGAAGGATTCCGATTTTATTACTGTTTTACCCTCTCCTGTGCGTCATTTCTATTTAGACAAAAATATTATTGAAAAGCGTTTTACTGATCCTATCTCTTGGAACGTTCTATTATGTCGCCCAAAAAGATCACGTTATAATCGAATAAATCAGTATGTTTTTGATTATATTTTAAACTATTTTAATGATACTAAAACGAAAACAGCATAATCGTATATGCTGTTTTATTGAATAAAGATAATGAGTTGAAAACTTATTCTATCTTATTTTATCCTCAGTTATTACTCTCAATATTTTGTACTTTATTTAAGGTGTAATTTAATTTGCTGTCGATAGGGTTACCATCTATATCATAAGCGGTAACATATCCTTCGCCAACAAAGAAAGTAAGTATTGCGCCATCTTCAGGTAAGTAAATTAATGGTTTAGTTGGGTTCCAAGTAAATTTACCAACCGTACCTTGTCGCATAGATGTTAATTTACCTTTTTTGTAAGTTCTTTCTAATTTGAACGTATCATCACTATTTAAAGTTAATGATGTCTCTATCCCTTCACAATCAGCGCAAGGGAAAACGCCCTGATAAACGCCAGACCAGTCAAGCGAAATTTTAGCGATATTTTCAGGAGAGTGCTTGTTTGTGGTTGAACACGCAGCAAGTAATATAACAGCAAAAACAATAGCTAATTTTTTCATATAAACCCCAATTATCAATGATTAAAGATCACCTATGGCCAATTAACCAAATTTGATTAACGGCGCATTTGTTATGTTCAATTATTACCGTTCATAGCGATAAAAGCAAACAATAAGCAAAATATAACTAATTAATTATTTAGTAGAATATTCTTTAACTTTATTTGAACGATTAACTATTTTAAAGGCGATATTGCAAACAGAAAATAATGTTTAGTTTTTCTGCTCATTATTATTCTTTAATGCAGTTTTAGATGTAATAGATCGGTAGACAAAATAGAAAGCGAATAACGCAATTGCGAGAAAAACAAATCCAAATAATTCAAGGCGTATAAATGAAGTGACGGCGGCGCAAAAAAAACCAAAGCCTAGCAAAATAAATATAATAAAATTAATTTGATGTAATGGGCTATCTGTTTCGTTTTTATCCATGATAAATGTGCTCCTGTTTATCTAATTGATAGCATTATAAATAGATCTAAGTTTTATATCGAATAGATAATACAATTAATCATGAAATTTTTATGAATTTAAAGATAGGATTGTTATAGACAATCATTCTCATTTTCATTATCATTTTCGCTGATTATTACTTACCTAAAAAAACTATTGTGTTAATTGCCGATGAAATTTCGTATGCAGTAGGTGAAAAGCAAATTCTTTTCCCAACATCTGCAAAATTTGAACAAGGTCAGTTATATGGCATTATTGGCCATAATGGCTCTGGCAAATCAACTTTCGTAAAACTCCTTGCTAAGCAGCAAGCTTGTTCGACGGGCCATATACTTGTCGATAATGTAGCGATAAATCAATACCAAACAAAAAAACTCGCACGAAAAATTAGCTATTTACCTCAATATTTACCTGCTGACATTCATCTTACGGTCGCTGAATTAGTTAAATTAGGTCGCTTCCCGTGGAAAGGCTCATTAAAGCGTTTTAATGATGAAGATAATAAAATTATTCGGCAAGCGTTAAAGCAAACACAAACGCTAATCTATCAAAATCAGTTCTTGCAGTTTCTATCTGGTGGAGAAAGGCAACGCGTCTGGCTGGCAATGTGCCTTGCTCAGCAATCTCAGTATTTGATTTTAGATGAACCGTTATCAGCGCTTGATATTCATCACCAAATTGAGGTGATGAAATTGCTACAAAATCTAGCACATCAGCATAATATTGCAATTATTGTGGTTATACATGATATCAATCTTGCAAGTGAATTTTGTGATTCAATTTTAGCCTTTAAACGTGGCAAACTCATTTATAACCAAGCTGCACAAGCATTTATTAAGCAATCAACGCTTCTTGATATCTATGATGTTAATTTTACGATTATTGATCACCCTATTCGTCATCATCCTGTAGCTTTACCATGATACTTAAATCCATGATAACAAAAATAGTCGCTTATTTAGCTGCAACACTGCTAATGTGCTGTAGTTATATAGCATGTGCTAATATTATCAATAATCCATCACAACATGCGGGTGTAAACCAGCAGATAATCACAACAGACTGGTCAATTGCAGAAACATTACTAATGCTTAATGCGCCAGTCGTTGGGATCGGCGATGTAGTACAATATAATAATTGGGTAGTAATGCCTAATATTCCAAATAATGTCATTGACTTAGGTTTGCGGGCGCAGCCAAATATGGAAGCCTTAATTAATGCCAATGCAAATACGTTGATTAATTCAAGTTGGTTTCAAAAAATTTTGCCACCGGAGTTAATTAACGATCGATATACGTTGTATGCAATTGATTTTTATAATAATGATGGCCTTTCTTGGCAAAATACCATCGAACAAACCCTAAAGTTAGGTGAAATAACCAAGCGCGAGGATCAAGCTAATGCGTTAATTGCAAACGTTGAAGCATCAATAGATAAAAATGGGTTACGAATTAGTGAATTTAAAGATCGCCCCATTGCAATGGTACAATTTATTGATTCAAGGCATCTGCGTATTTATGGTAACAATAGTTTATATGGCGTTGTGTTAAATAAATTGCATTTGCATAATGCTTGGCAAAAACCAACCAATGGCTGGGGATTTATGCAAATATCACTACTTGATTTAGCAAACTTACCACCGAATACGTTATTGATAGTTATTGCCCCTTATCCAACGAATATCGCCGAAAAACTAAATCATAACCAGATCTGGTTACAATTACCGTTTATAAATCATCAAAATTATCGAGTTATACCCGCAGTTTGGGCATTCGGCGCTTTACCATCCATGCAGCGATTTAGTGATTTATTGACCGACTCATTATTAAATCCAAAACCTTATTCTTGGCGTAAATAATAAGAGGCGACTATGAAAAAATCGATGCAATGTTTATTATGTCTGTTACTTATAAGCCTACTTACTTTTACTGCTTGTTATTTTTCGTTTATTGCGCAATATAATTTATATCAAGCACAAGTTTCACCTGATCTACTAATAACTATTGTTTTTGACTCACTATTACCTCGTATTGCCATGGCTATTTTAGTTGGCGGAGCATTAAGTCTTAGCTCGCTATTATTACAGCAAATAACTCATAATCCACTCGCATCAGATACTACATTAAGTATTAGTAGTGGCGCTTATTTATTGCTACTTGTTGTGACGCTATTTGTGCCCTCTATTTTGTACTGGATAGATCCTTCGTTAATTGCCCTTGTTGGTGCCCTTCTTGCGTTATTTATTGTGCTAGCGCTTTCTTATCGACAACAGTTTTTATCAACACGGATGTTACTTGCTGGCTTAGTTTTGAATCTTTATCTTGGTGCGATTGCAGCGATTATGGTTATTTTTAATCCAGAGTCTTCACAAGCACTATTTCAATGGGAGGCTGGCTCACTAATTCAAGATAGCTGGCAAGATGTTATTAAACTTTCAATTGTCAGTATTGTTTGCCTTAGCTTATTTTTAACGCTAAGTCGGTCATTACAAATAATGCAACTATCTGATGATCAAGCCAGTAGCTTAGGCGTAAGTGTTAAGTGGATCAGATTAATTATATTGATGAGTTTATGTTATTTGTGTGCAACAGCGATTAGTTTAGTTGGCATGATTGGTTTTATTGGTTTAGCGAGCGCGACAATTGTGAATCAGTTCCAATTAATGTCGATAAAGTTGCGCTTATTTGTAACTTATCTAATTGGCGCATTACTATTATTGTTAACCGATAGTGTGCTTATCTTACTTCAACAATATACTGATTTTTATCTTCCTGTTGGGGCAACGACTGCCTTTATTGGCACGCCATTACTTCTGTATTTGATTTTTAGTGTTTTACCAAGTCAATTACAGGCAAATGAGCCTAACTCAGGATCTTTACCTTATAATGTAGCCAAAAAATATAGATGGCTATTTATCATCAGTGCGCTATTTATTTTACTATTAATAGTGAGTTTTTTTGTCAGTAATTCATCGCATGGGTTAGTATTATTAGATGACGACCGTGTACTATTGCAGCTTAAATTACCACGTATCTTAACCGCAATTTGCAGCGGTGCAATGCTGAGTTTATGTGGCATGGTTTTACAGCGTTTAACCCACAACCCGATGGCTAGCCCCGAATTATTAGGGATAAGCTCAGGTTCTGCAATTTTTGTTATTACCGCTTTTTTATTTTTTAATATTAGCTATCAATTCTTATGGTTATTTGCATTATCGGGCGCCATTGTGACGTTCTTATTTATTGCCTTAATCAATTACCGTAACCAATTTCAGCCAGACAAAGTTATTTTAACCGGCGTTGCAATTTCCGCCTTATTAACTGCCCTATTAAGGCTATTTTTAACTAATGGTGATCCTAGAGCGCAGTATTTACTGATTTGGTTATCCGGATCAACTTATGCAAGCGAGTTGACGCCAACCTTAATTTACGCGCTAATTGGCTTAGTTTGCTTAATGATTTTGTGGCTAGCACATCGAATTTTAACCTTATTTTTATTACCTGCAACGATTGCGCGTTCATTAGGTTTATCAGTATTTAATGCTCGAATAGGGCTAATTATGCTAACCACTTTGTTAATTACGCTAGCAACGTTACAAATTGGCCCACTTAGTTTTATTGGTTTACTTGCACCATTGATGGCAAGGTTACTTGGTTTTAGCGAAACTCGTTGGCAAATGATCATATCAATGCTCATTGGTAGCGGGCTTATGATGATAGCAGATTGGATTGGGCGCAGTATTGCTTATCCCTACGAAATCCCAGCGGGGCTTATCGCAAGTTTAATCGGTGGAACCTGTTTTTTAGGCTTGATGAGAAAGTTATAGCAATATAATAATCTACTCAGCAAAGCTGTTTATAGTTAATATTTAGTCGGAGATTTTTATGCGTCAAAACTCATCAATGATATTTAAACGTACAATTATTGCAAATGGTTTACTGCTTGCTTTAACGTCCCCTGTTTACGGTAATACAGACAATAACGATAAAAAGAATGATGAACTTGAAGTAATTACGGTTATTGGATCTGTTGCTAAATCTGGCGAAATGCGCTTTTATGACCCGCAATCAGTTGATAGCGTAACGCAAGATACTATCGCGCAGCACAATTTTGAAAAAGTCGATCAGGCTCTATCTTATACTTCAGGTGCCTTACAAGGCTACTATGGTAATGATAGCAAAACTAATTGGTTAAAAATGAGAGGGCTTGATGTTTCCTATACCTTTAATGGCTCACCAGTAATTAGTACTGGCTACTTTGGTGAAACTGCTGATATTTATGGTGTTGAGCAAGTTGAAGTGGTAAAAGGAGCGAACTCATTTTTATATGGTGCAAGTAAACCTGGTGGCACCGTTAATTTAATATCAAAACGCCCGACCGATCATCCGCAAGGTCAAATTCAAACCTACTTTGGAAGCGATCATAACCGAGGCGTTGCAGGTGATTATAGCGGCGTTTTAACCGATGATAATCGCGTTCGTTATCGAGTAATTGGAACCTATCGTGATCGTGATGGTCAACAAGATTATACCAATTACAAAAGCTATTACCTTGCTCCATCATTAATTTGGGATATAGATAATCAAACCGCCATTACATTTTTAGCCTCGATACAAAAAACGCATGGAACGCCTGAAAATGGATTTTTCCCTACTTATGGTACGCTAATTGGCACGCCAATGGGAAAAATAGATAAGAATACGTTTTTTGGTGAGCCAGGCTATAACTATTATAGTAAAGATAACCAATCACTAGGCTATGAGTTTAAGCATATTTTTGATAATGATTGGACGTTTAGCCAAAATTATCGTTATGGACATGAAAAAGTTGATATTAAAGGTGTGTTTGCAGGCTCATTTGATAAAGTAATAGCTAAGCTCTCTCGTAGTTCGTTTGGTCAAAAAGGTTCAGTTGATAGCCATACTATTGATAACCGTTTAACTAAGGCCTTTAACTTGGGTAACTGGGTAGACACGTTGTTAGTTGGATTTGAATATCAGCATACTAAAATGTCTGGACAAGATTATAATGGCACTGCAAGCTCGGTTGATCTCTATCACCCTACTTATGGTTATAAACCGAGTGAACCTTATACGCCATTCTTACTTAAAGCTCAAGAATATGGGGTGTACCTACAAAATCAACTAATTTATGATACAAGCTTAATTTTAAGCCAAGGGATCCGTTATAATAAAATAAAAAATGACGGTTACTGGAGCGGTTCTGATTTTAATCGTGACTATAATCATACAACATTTAATCTTGGTGCGATGTATGTATTTGATAATGATATTTCGCCTTATATTAGTTATTCAGAATCATTTACGCCTGTTTATGGCTATAGTGATAGTCAAAGAACACTTTATAAGCCTTATTCAGCTAAGCAATGGGAAGTTGGCGTAAAATACGCCCCTGATTGGTTAAATGGTGAAATGACATTCGATTATTTTCATATAAAAGCGCAAAATGGCTTTACCCCAGATGGTACAGGACAAGCGGCACAAACCCTCGAAACGCGTAGCGACGGTGTTGAGCTGCAACTAAAAACCCAATTAACGGAGCAAATTAATTGGAATATTGCTTATACTTATACCAATGCTAAAACAGATCTGAGTCCAACAAAAGCCGTACAATCACCAATGATCCCTAAACACAGCATTGCAACGTGGATTGATTATAAATTCACTCAAGGCCTCTTTGACGGTTTAACTATTGGTAGTGGTATTCGTTATGTTGGTAAAACAAAAGATGAAGCAATTTTACCAGCAGGTACCGTTGTGCCAAGTTATACCGTGTGGGATGCAATGATAAGGTATGACATTACTCGTGATTTAAATCTACAGCTTAATGCGGCTAATTTAACCAATAAGACCTATATTGCAAGTTGTAACTATTGGTGTTTTTATGGTGCAGAGCGTAATGTTACGGCAACATTAAGCTATAATTTTTAAGATAAGATTTTTATAATCGAATGAGTCTTTAAAAAAATTTATTGGTACTTAAATAAATTTATACATTATTCAAGTACCTTTGCTAAATTTCTTACCCTATCATTTTTCGTTAAATTTTTGTTGTAATCATATATTATAATGTAAAAATGAAGATGAATTAACATGAAAGGACTAAAATTGGCTATATTTTATTACAACAGTCAATAAATGGTTAAAATTCATTGACTGAATTAATTTGCTTTATATAATACATGGCGTCTTCATAGCATTATCTCTATTATTGTCTCCTTAGCTCAGTTGGATAGAGCAACGGCCTTCTAAGCCGTAGGTCACAGGTTCGAATCCTGTAGGGGACACCATTTAACTTCGTCTACTCATTCAAACAACACTTATATTTTATATTGCACTGGATTCGAACCTTAGGTTCGACACAAATTTTTATGGAAAAAATTTGAACAATGCTTTAGCGTTGACCCAAAGGGTGAGCGATAGGATGTCGCGAATAATCCTGTAGGGGACACCATTTAACTTCGTCTATTCATTCAAACAACACTTATATTTTATATTGCACTGGATTCGAACCTTAGGTTCGACACAAATTTTTATGGAAAAAATTTGAACAATGCTTTAGCGTTGACCCCAAAGGGTGAGCGATAGGATGTCGCGAATAATCCTGTAGGGGACACCATTTAATTTCGTCCACTCATTCAAACAACACTTATATTCTATGTTGCACTGGATTCGAACCTTGGGTTCGACACAAATTTTTATGGAAAAAATTTGAACAATGCTTTAGCGTTGACCCCAAAGGGTGAGCGATAGGATGTCGCGAATAATCCTGTAGGGGGCACCATTAATACTGCCTAATTAAGTCTCCCCTACTTTATATACCCTATCGAATTTTATGTTAATTTATTCATTAAAAATTTTCTGCACAAACTCAATATATGATGGTCGCCAGACATCCATTTCATGGCCTAGTCCTGGGTACTCAATATAATCAAAATGAATCCCTTTTGTTTGTAATTCAGATTTTAAAAGAGAAACGTCTTCGCCGGTGATCGAATCACTGCTACCCACTGTAACGGTAAAATTACGTAAACGATTGTTAATGTCGTTAGGTGTATCTAATTTTGTTTGTACACCTTTATTAGGAACCGTAGCAGTTGATACACCGCTAAAAGTTGCAACCCAGGCAAAAAGATCAAGATTATTAATCCCCGAATATAAAGCTTGGTATCCACCTTGCGATAAACCAGCTATAGCGCGGCCATTAGCATCATCACGAACATTATATCGCTGACTCATCATCGGGATAATGTCGGTGATTAATTCATCATTTGCTAATTTAGCATTTAGCGGAAAGAATTCTTTTCGTCTATCTTTAGGTGGAAAATTTTCAGGTATTGCCTCTGGAGTATCAGTCTCTGTATCAGGGATCACAATAATCATCGGTTTTATTTTACCTTCAGCCAGAAGATTATCCATAATTTGTGGAATTCTGCCCTGCTCGATAGCAGAAAGCCCCGTATCACCAAAGCCATGATAAAAATAAAGAACTGGCAATTTTTTAGTGATATTTGTATCTTCGGGCGGCGTCCATACATATATTTTTCGCTCTGATTTCAGCGCCTTTGAATGATATGTGATAGCCTTTAAGTCGCCATGTGCAACTGCGTTATCATCTAGTAGGCTACCTGGAACCAATATCAAGCTTGTATTGACTTGCCGTTGAGGTTTTTGAAAGCGGCTACCGGTGTCTATTGAGCGAAAACCATCAATATTAAAATAATACTCATACAAATTAGGAGCCATAACGTTGCTTGTCCATGACCAAGTACCGCTCGAATCTTTTGTCATTTTATTTGCAACTAAACTTTCTGGCGTTGCTCCGGTTATTACAGTGACACTTTTAGCTGTAGGGGCAAATAAACGAAATGTGATACTTCGATCTTTATTTACATTGGTTATAAAATTATTTACAGATTTAGATGAATCCGGTTCAAATGGAAGTTCTGAAGCGATTATTGGCATTTGTGGCACTAAAAAAAAGATTATTGATAAACAAACAGGTTTTATTTTCATTATTAATTACCTCATAAGATGACGTTAGACTTCATTTAAAATAACGGCTACACAATAATAATTT
Source organism: Orbaceae bacterium lpD04 (assembly GCA_036251935.1). Classification (NCBI taxonomy): domain Bacteria; kingdom Pseudomonadati; phylum Pseudomonadota; class Gammaproteobacteria; order Orbales; family Orbaceae; genus Orbus; species Orbus wheelerorum. The sequence continues at coordinate 1,830,550 of CP133967.1, forward strand.
TATATATAAAGTATAAGTAACATTAAATAATTTCAGAATTCGATTAATGTCATTAAATTTAAGTAATAATTTAATTAGTAAAAAAGTAACATCACTGTTGTATTTTGATTCTACGTTTTGTTTTTCTATTTTTCAATATTGCACTTTATTTTATGAGCTCACTAAATAATGTGCGTTTAATTAGGACAACCTGCTTGTGAGTAATCATTAAAATAAACTTAAATAAAATCAGATAATTAATCACAATAAAATCAACGTCAGTATTTTTATGTATAAACAACAAATTAAGATCAATAAAAATACTAAAATAGTTTTTTTTACAACCATTAATTAGTACTATTTCTGCAAAATTATTAAATATTAAATATTTTTATGCTCATTTACATCTTTAAGTTAATGTTTTTCAATATCTTTTCGATTAATTAAACGAATTTCACGTGACTTTACCTTAAAAAGTTTTGCGATTTGCTAAAAAAGGATATATACTCCGCGCAGTAAGTGATATTCCGATATGGTTTTACTTACTTTATGATGAAAATTTTATAAAAAAATAAGGATCCAATATGAAAAAGTTAGTTTTATCTGCACTTGTTGCTAGCGCATTTTTATCTTCAACTGCATTTGCAGCTGATCCAGTTCCAGAGTTAAAAGTTAATGGTGGTCAAATCACTTTTAATGGTGAAATCATTGATGGAGCTTGTAGTATCGAAGCTGGTGACAACGATAAAGTTGTTAAATTACCATCTGTTAAAGCATCAACATTTACTGCGGCAAATCAAGTAGCTAACGCTAAAACTGAATTTACTATTACTTTAAAAGACTGTAGCATCGAAACTTACAAAACTGTAGGTGTGACATTTAGTGGTCAAAATGATACAACTAACTCAGCATACTTAGGTAACAATAACCCAGGTGCTGGCGCAGCTAAAAATGTAGCATTACAACTTTATGGACAAGATGGTGATAAAATCACTTTAGGTACAAAAGAAGCTGGTGCAAAAACTATGGTTACTGGTACTAACGTACTTCGTTATTCTGTTGACTACGTTTCAACTTCAGTAGGCGTTACTTCTGGACCTGTTACCTCTACTGCTGATTTCCAATTAAATTATAACTAATTATAATTGAGTCATCTGTAATATGTAAAAAACATTACCTTCTTTTTTTGAAGGTAATGTTTATTGTATAACAAGCTCTTAATTGAGCTTGCACTTCTAGTAAATGGTGTTGTTATGTTAAAAAAATTTATCGCTGTATTTCTATCTATTTTTTTATGTCAAGTTGCTTATGCAGGTGGTGTATCACTAGGAGCGACAAGAATTATCTATCCTATTAGTGCAAATCAAGTAACACTTAAAGTTTATAACTCCGATGAAAAACGAAATTACCTTGTTCAGTCTTGGGTTACTAACAGTGTAGATAAAAAAACCAATGATTTTATTATCACGCCGCCATTATTTGTAATCAAAGCTGATACCAATAACGTACTTAGAGTCGTTTTTACTGGCAATAAAGATAATTTACCAAAAGACAGAGAATCATTATTCTACCTTTACTCAAAAGTAATACCGTCAACCGCTGATTTAAATAGTAATCAAAGTGCATTACTTATTTCTACCACATCAAAAATTAAATTATTTATGCGCCCTAGTAATTTAACTGTTGAAGAGGCGATGGAATCTTATAAAAAATTGAAATGCAGTTATCAAAATAATCAAATAAAAATTGAAAACCCAACACCTTTTTATATGAATCTCGTAACGTTAAGAGTTAACAATAAAGAAGTATCAAATGCAGTAATGATCCCGCCAATGGACTCAGCACAAGTTAAAACGACAGAAAAAGGGAATGCATTAATTTTTAATATGATTAGTGATTATGGTGCACAAATAAAAGATAATTCTTGTGCGTTATAAGTATGAAACCTCGCAATAACCACTATTGTAACTATTTTTAGTTAAATATTGGTTATTGCCAATAGCATAATAATAAAACCGTTAAAAAAGTAATAATATACCGACAAAAATAACAAAAATACAATAAATAGTATTAATACATAATATAATAATAAATTAGTAATAATAGTAATAATAATTAATTAAAGATGATGAAAAAATATGTCAACAATAAAAAAGATTTTAGTTGTAACGGCTTGTTTCCAGTCAGGCATATCTTTTGCTCAGGATTATTTTAACCCTTTATTTCTAGGCTCGGATATTGCATCTATTGCTGACTTAACTTATTTAAACCAAGGGAATGAATTTACTCCTGGTGATTATTTTTTAGATTTATATGTTGGTGAAACTTTTATACAAAATATATCCATAAAATTTTATCAAGATACCAATACTCAAAAAGTATTACCTTGTCTTACAAAAGAGATTATTCAGTCTCTCCCCTTTAATAAGGTCGCACTTAAAAAACTAGATATAGAAAATAAATCAGCTGATGAATGTATTAATATTTCGTCAAGCCTACCTAATAGTAGTTATAAGGTAGATTTAACTACGTCCTCATTAAGACTATCAATTCCACAAATCTTTTTGTCTGCCTCTTATTCAACCTTAGCACCTGAAAAAGATTGGGATGATGGTATTACAAGCTATTTAATGAATTATAATTTTTCAGGTTCTTATTCTAAAAATAAAGATAGCAGTGACTATCAATCTTATTTTCTAAATATTAATAATAAAATCAATTTAGGGCCATGGCGCCTTTATGGCAGTGGATATTGGAGTGAAAATAAGTCGGGTTCAAATAGTGAAAATGAATTTCGGACTAATAGTATCTTTTTATCTAGAGCGATTACGCCAATAAAAAGTAATTTAATTATAGGGCAAACTTCCCTAGGTTCAAATTTATTTGATTCATTATCTTATGTTGGTATTGGTTTATCACGTGCCGGTGATATGCTTGCTGACAGTGAAAAAGGCTATTCACCGCCTATTCGTGGTATTGTTGATTCGCGCTCTAAAATTACCATTAGGCAAAATGGTTCAATCATTTATCAAACTTACGTAGACCCGGGTCCTTATAACATTACTGACTTAAACCCAGTTGGTTCAAGTGGTGACTATGAAGTTGAGGTGACCGCCGCGAATGGAATATCAACAACGTACACCGTGCCCTATGCAACGGTATCTAACTTACTAACAGATGGTAATTTTGACTACTCCTTTGCGATTGGGAAATTAGACAATAATCAAACATTTGACAGGGGCTTTATTCAAGGCTCGTTCACCTATGGTTTACCAAAGGGGACTACCGCTTATATGGGTGCCCAATTATCATCTAAATATAAAGCCTTTGGTTTTGGTTTAGCTCATGATTTTGGTTATTTTGGAGCAATGTCAATTGATATAATTTCATCACAAGCTCATCTTGATGATGATACTTACGAATCAGGGCAATCATATCGATTACTTTATTCTAAAAACTTTTTAACGTCTGGAACGAGTTTCCAATTAATGGGTTATCGCTACTCAACTGCCGGTTATTATTCTTTCGCGGAAGCCTCTTCAAAAAGCACGTCTTTTGATAGTGTAACAGGGCAATATATCAATCGTTACTTATATGGTAGACGAAAAAATACTTTCCAAGTTAATTTTTCCCAAAATTTAGGAAATTATGGGCAAGTGTATGTGTGGGGAACAAAAACTGATTATTGGGGCGCAGCTAGTAGTACCAACTTGCAATTTGGTTGGAGTAAAACCTTTGATATATTAAATGGCTTGTCATTAAATGCGACATATAACAACTATAAATACGCTAATCAAAAAAATAACTCTATCTATTTATCATTAAGCATGCCGCTATCAAGTCGATCAAATAGTTACACCATGTATGCGTCCAATAGCACTACTTATAATACATCAAGTCATGATGTTAATAACAATACCAATTTATATGGTAATGCATTTGATAATAAACTTAGTTATGGAGTTAGCGAAAGTTTGTCTAATCATGGCGGGTCTGGTACAACTAATGTTAATGCAGCCTATTCAGCTGATGTTGCTAAATTAAATATCGGCGCATCACAAACATCTGATACTACACAAGTAAATTATGGTATATCGGGTAGTATGCTTGCCCATAGTGGTGGTGTTGTTTTCTCAAGAGAAATCAATGATACCGCGGTTTTAGTCGAAGCGAAAGGCGCTGCTGGTGCAAGAATTACTCGCTCAGGTGATAACATTGTCATTGGTAAAGATGGTTATGCTTTGGTTCCTTATATTCAGCCATATCGTTATAATGAAGTGGAATTAGATCCAGGAACATTCTCAGATTCTTTTGATATTCAAAACAAAGTTTTAAAAACAGTGCCAACACAAGGGGCTATTACCAAGGTTACTTTTGAGGTATTAAATGGATATAATTTCCTTATAACTTTAGACTATCAAGGTAAACAAATACCATTTGGTGCATTAGTTACAAACGTTACAAATAAATCTACGTCTATCACTAATGATGATGGTACGGTATTTCTAACTGGCGTAGAAGATAATGCATCATTTAATATCCAATTGGATAAAAATACAACTTGCTCATTTAAAGTCAATTATGGTGATAATTTCATTCCTAATATGATTAATAAACGAACAATATCATGCTTATAATAAAGGTAATATAAAATGGCAAAAAAATATTTAGTAGATCTTATGCCCGTTTTAATTATATTTAGTTTTTCATCTTATGCTACCGATACAGAAGTCACGATAAACGGTAAAGTCGTTACCCAAACCTGTAACGTCATCGTAAAAGATAAAGAAAAAAATGTATATTTTGATGACTTTAATCAGACTGATTTCAAAAAAATCGGCGACGTGAGTGCGTCTCAAGCGGTGACTGTGGGTTTAGAAGGCTGTTCACAATCAATAGATCATATTACTTATCAATTTACGGGTCAAGAAGACTCTGATAACCCTGATTTACTTAAAGTTATTGGCGGAAATCCAAATACAGGCCTTGTAAAGGTAGCAGAAGGATTAGCGGTAGAGATCCTTGATTCAAAGAATAGCCAAATTAAGCTTGGTCAGTCGTATGTACTTACCAATGTTGTATTTAAAGATGAAACAAACTATGATTTTAATTTCTTCCTAAGGTATAAGTCGACAAAAGAGTTAGTCACGGTAGGTGATGCATCAGCCGTGGTTTATTTGGATTTTAATTATGATTAAATATATTTTATATTTTACTTCTTTTTGCATGCTTTCAATCTCTTATCATTTAGCTGCGCAAGTGCCTATATATATAATTGCTAAAGTAGTTGAAAAATCATGTACTATTATCAATAACGATATTACTGTTGATATGAGTATAGCAAATGGTAAAGGCACCGTGCTTGGGGAGCCTTTTCAGCGTACCCCATTCTCGATTGTCCTTAAGGACTGCCCATTAGGCACGGATAACGCACATGTCAGATTAACTACCACGAATAGTACATCAAGTTATATTGAAAATCAGGTCGCTGAGGGAAATGCGACTGGTTATTCTATTGTGGTATATAATTCACTAAATCAACCATTAGATATGCAAGATAATTGGAGTGACTTTAAAATTGATTCAGAGAATGCACAAACTAACTTAAATTTTAGTGCAGCATTTATTAAAACGAGTAATGATGCATCAGCCGGTAAATTTAATGGCATTGCATCATTTGAAATTGTTTATGACTAGATTATTCATAATGATAACGGTGCTATTATCATTTTATAGCATCGCTGGCGTGACCGTTTTAGGTACGCGTTTTATTGTTAACGATAAGACAAAGCATCTCAATATTCGTTTACAAAATGATGATGAAGGTGATTTTTTGATTAAAACAAGTATTACTTGTAACACTAATGACGAGTTTATTGTTTCACCGCCACTTTTTATTTTACCTAAAAATACCAAAAATATTGTTACTATAATTCCGTCAAAGATAGAAAAGAATAATCAAGATCATCTTTGTAAATTGTCAATTGCAACAATACCTAAGTCGCCGATGATGAGCAATAGCACAGTATCACTCGCAATAAGATCAAACTTACATTTAATTTATAGGCATGAGCCATTAAAAAATGTAAATTTTGACAAGCTAAAATTAATTAAAAAAGCGAATAATCAATTTTATTTAGAAAATAGTACTGATTTTGTGCTATCGTTAATGATTAGTTTAACTAAAGATAACCGTTCATTTATTAAGAAAACTATTTCACCAAATGAACTCATGCCAATATCAATTTGTCAAAATTCACAATGTAATTTATGGATATCGATTATTGATGATGATGAGTCTATTATACAAACAATAAATCGTTCAACTTTATAACCTTATTTTATTGGTATTATTATGAAAAAAATCACCTATAGTCTTGCCATATCATTACTATTAAGCTCTTTTGTTGCTAGTGCCGATGGGCCGCTTATAATTAAAGAAGACAACAAAATAATTCGTTCTATTAACGATACATTGTATTATACCGGCGCAGCAGATGCACAACTATATCAATCATTGGTTTATAATTCAGGCTCCAATGCACACTATTTATGTAATGCAACCGCTACAGACTTCTCATATGATTTGGGAAGGATTGAAATGATCCCTAGAGTAACTTACTCAAACATGTCTTTTAGTAGCGGCGTTGGGTGGGGGATGCTTTATTTATTTGAAACTAATATACCTGCTTATAAAATTGCACCTTGGTATTCAACAAGTAATTTTAATGGCGGAGAAAATATGCCTTCAACAGGTATTAAGCAAGCCAGTATTTATTATCAAACAACAACCGTTTGGCAAGGCAACATGCCCGATGCTCAGCGTAAAATGACAAATAACACATCAACAACAGGCGGAGTAAGGGTCGACCACGGATTTTATATTTATAAAGGCACAGATCGCGTTCCCGCTGGTGATGAAAAGCTATATCCTGTGCCAAATGAAACTCTTTTAATGGACTATAACTGCCGTGACACTAAAGATCACATAAGAGAAATAAATCATATAATAATGACGCCACTAAACACAAATCGGGTAGTAACAAGCTGTGTACCTGATAAAAAAACGGATATTGTTAAGATGGAACCGATATCCCTTGCAGATTTAGAAGCGGCTAAGACCAGTGGTAGCACTGTTGGAACGGTTAGCCAAGGGTTCTCATTAAAATGCGACCCAAACGTTCAAGTCTGGCTTTCCTTAGTTGATTTAACCGATCAAACAAATGTTTCATATATATCTAAATTGACTGCTGATTCTACCGCTAAAGGGGTTGGCTATAGTGTAAGCTTTAGTTCAAAAAAATTACGTTTTGGCCCCGATATTTCAGCAGCGTTCCCTTCTGGTGATACGACGGTAGATAGAGCGCTGATAAAAACGACAAGTGCTTATGGTTCGAGTATTCCGTTAATATATTCATTAAACTTTAGTTATGCACCAACCGGTGAAGAAATATCGAAAGGAACAGCAAACTCGCTAATAGGAATTACATATTCTTATCAATAATAATTACTATAATAAAATAAAAAGCCTCACAATTGTGAGGCTTTTTATTTCTGCAAAAACTATTGATTTAACGATTAAAATTTCATCATATCTTTAGTTTTTTTATTCTTGCGTTTAACAAGAAAATAATATTTTTTCAAATTATATAACCGTTACATTATTTGCTGCTGGTCCTTTAGGGCCATCACCAATAGAAAATTCAACTTTTTGACCTTCATATAAGGTCTTAAATCCATCACCAATAAGTGATGAAAAATGAACAAATAAATCTTTGCTTCCATCATCAGGAGTGATAAAACCAAAACCTTTACTTTCATTAAACCATTTAACTAAACCTGTTTTCTTTGTCATTTCAATATATCTCTTAATAAATTAATTACAGCCATAAGGCGCACATGTGCTAGATTTTTACATTACAGAATTAAAAAATTAAGAAAATAGATATAAAACAAGAAAGGAATTATTTTTGACTAAAAACTAGGTATTCTAAATATTGTGTTAATGCAATTATCTGCTACGTCTATTAACTCATAATTGAGAGAATAATACAAGCTTTATTTTCAATAAAACCCGTTGTCTTTTTAATCTCTATATTAATTAATGTGTTGAATAAATGATATAATTGGTTTGTTAATTAAATTTTTCGTTAGTCATGCTATACTTCAGTTAATTATAAAAGAAATTAATTGTATATATGACATTCACAAATTTACAAAACCAACCCAAAAAAAAATTAGAATTAATATTTAGTGCTATTTTGTATGAAATTATCGGCTCTGTACTCGCCTCTATTTTATTAAAAATAATAAGTGACTACAACGCTATAGATACGTTCTTTTTAAGTGTTATGCTTTCATTTATCGCGCTATTTTGGAATATGATATTCAATCATTTATTTGATCGCTATTTGATTAAAAAGCAAGGCAACATTATAAAATCAGCTAAAGATAGGATATTACACGGATTTGGATTTGAGGCTGTTTTTTCTATTTTTGCTTTAACATTTATTATGTTTTACAAGCAAATTGGTCTTAAAGAAGCGTTCTTTATGGAGGCATTTTTCCTCATTTTCTTTTTAATTTATACCATGGTTTATACTTATATTTATGATCTAGCCCGAGGGTGGTTATTAACGAAACGACTTGTAAGCCCTACTCACTCAATTAATAATAAAAACCATTAGAAACAGTGAAGAATAGTGGTAACTCACGATAATATTTAACCAGCTAATGCTGGTTAAATATGACTAATAACTAGCGTTTATTTGATTTTAAGTTAACAATCGGGCGCTTCGCTTGGATTCTTTTCGGCTTACTTTTTTGCTGTTCAACACTTAAAAAACTTTTTTCTTCAGTTGATAAATGAACAAGCTCACGTAAATAGTTAACAGCATTGAGATCAAGCTCTGTCCAAGTACCTCTTGATAGCCATTTAGGTAACGAGATATTACCATAGCGTACGCGTAATAATCGGCTTACTTGCACCCCTACTGCTTCCCACATACGCCTTACTTCTCGATTACGCCCTTCTGTAATAGTGACATTAAACCATTTGTTTAATCCTTCTCCACCTTGAGACTTAATCGATTTAAATGCAGCGGGACCATCTTCAAGCTGGATACCTTTTTTAAGTTGAAAAATTTGAGCATCGGTTACTTGCCCAAAAACGCGTACAACATATTCACGCTCAACTTCATTACGCGGATGCATCAAGCGGTTAGCCAGTTCGCCATCTGTTGTAAATAGCAATAATCCTGAAGTATTGATATCAAGACGACCAATATTGATCCAGCGAGAATTTTTAACTTTCGGTAAATTAGTAAATACCGTTGCTCTGCCGTTAGGATCAGTTTTCGAGCAGATTTCGCCTTCTGGCTTATAGTAAGCAAGTACTCGACAAACGTCTTTGTCTTTTGGTCGAACCGTTATTACATTACCATTAATACGGATTTTGGGTTGATTGCGAATATCGATTCTATCGCCTAAAGTTGCAATCTTACCATCGACACTGATTTTTTTAGCAACAATCATTGCCTCAATTTCTCGGCGTGAACCATGACCAAAATTAGCCAGTACTTTTTGTAGTTTTTCAGTATTATCGTTAGGTTTTTTCATTTTTCCTCGTTACCTTCACAGGTATCATTAGTTAATAATCAATATAAAGCTATTTGATACAGCTTTAACAAAATTTATTTAAAAGGTGTCGTATCACCACTACCACTGCGAATAATATCGGGATAGTCATTAGTTAAATCAACAATTGTTGTTGGCTGCTCACCAATATAACCACCATGAATGATAGCATCAAGTTGATGGCCTATTTTTTCTTCGATCTCTTCGGGATCCGATTGGGCAAAATCATCATTTGGTAAAATTAAGGTCGATGTCATTAATGGCTCGCCAAGAAGTTCAAGCAAACTTAAATCAATTTTATTATCTGGGATCCTAAGTCCAATTGTTTTACGCTTTTCGTTCATTAAACGTCTCGGTACTTCTTTGCTTGCAGCTAAAAGAAAAACATAGCGTCCTGGCGTATTATTTTTTAATAAGCGAAATGTCGTATTATCAACATGTGCATACGCCGAAAGCTCGGATAAATCACGGCACATTAAAGTAAAGTTATGATTTTTATCGAGATTTCTAATTTTACAAACCCGTTCTAAGCCCTGCTTATTATCAAGCAGACAGCCAATGGAATAACCTGAGTCCGTTGGAAAAGCGATAACACCTTGATTTTTTAATATTTTAACAACCTGTTCTAATAACCTAGTTTGCGGGTTATCAGGATGAATATAAAACATTTGAGCCATAATTTAACGATTTCCCATTGAATTAATTTTATAAAGACCAGTTATGCCAAATTGGAACCACATTTTCCGGTAACGGCTGGGTTTTGCCAAGATCTAAATAGTTCATTGCATCATGAAAATCAGAACCTTGTGAAGCCAATAAATCAAAATCACGAGCACATTTCGCTAATATATTAAGCTCATCAACAGTTTGTCTACTTTGTGATACTTCGATTGCATCGCCGCCATGTTGTTTAAAATAACCGATCAAGGTACGCATTTTGCTTAATGTGAGGTCATAGCGTGAGGGATGAGCTAAAACCGCTTGCCCTTTAGCTTGGTGAATAACACAAATTGCCTCTTCTATTGTTGTCCATTTTGGCGCAACATAAGCATAACCTGATTTACCTAGATATTTTTTAAATGCCCGCTTCATATCTTTTGCATAGCCTTTATCAATTAAAAAACGGGCAAAATGCGCGCGCGAAACAATGTCCCCTTTAGCATAAATTTGTGCTTGCTCATATGCATTATCAATACTCACTTTTTTAAGCTTATAAGCAATCTCTTTAGCCCGTTCAATGCGTTGATTTTCTTGTGCATCTAATAACATATTTAATGGCTTACTTGTTACATCAATATTAAGCCCAACAATGTGAATTTCAGAATTTTTCCAACAAGTTGAAATTTCAACGCCATTAACTAAATGTAGCGGTAAACTGTGTTGCTTAATATATTGATGAGCAGCTAAGAGCCCTTTTATTGTGTCATGATCAGTTAATGCTAAGACGTTAACCTGATTATCGATGGCTCTTTGCATCAAATCGGCAGGAGAAAAAATACCGTCAGAAGCAGTTGAATGAGAATGAAGATCATAACAATATGATTGGCTAGTCATTAAATGGAATACATCTCTTTTTTACACTATAATTAGCTATTACAACAAAATAATAACGAAAATATTAACTTAACAGCACACTAAACTTAATAAAAGATTATTCTTTATAAAAGAAACGTGTAATATACCACACAAATTCGTTATTTCTCATTATATATTATTGTCATATAGGTTTACTATGAAAAAACAAATCGAGCTAGCCCAACAAGATACTTATTCTATTATTGAAGAACTGTTAAATGATGGTAGTGATCCTGATGCGCTCTATTTAATTGAACACCACATATCTGCAACTGATTTTGATACACTTGAAAAAGTGGCTGTTGAAGCATTTAAACTAGGTTATGAAGTTACTGACCCTGAAGACATGGATGATGAAAATGAGCAAGAGCTTGTTTGCTGTGATGTTATTGCTGAGATCCCATTAGATGGAGAGGTTATTAACGCCCAAATCGCCCAATTAATCGAACTAACCAATAAGTTTAGCGTTAATTATGATGGTTGGGGAACCTATTTTGAAGACGGCGAAGATGACGATGATGAATTTGAAGATGATGAAACTATCAAAGAAACATTTCACTAATTGTCCTAGTAAAATCGAAATGAATATATCTAAGCGTTTAAATAATTATTGATAACAAGCCTTAGTTTATCGAAATATAGCTGATATTAATAGCAGCTATATTTTGGATTTGGTTAATGTGTACGAGTTTAAATCGAATCTGATAGTTATCTGTTTTTTATAGTTATCTATCAGGTTTGAGCGAGTCGCTCTGATTTTAGGACCATTGAGTTGAACATTTAAACTATTTATATCTTGTTTTGAACCATTCTTTCTATCTATTATATGAAGCGATACCATTACAATTCCTTAACCTTTCATCTCTACATGAACTCAATCACATTGGTGAACTACATACGACTTTAATCTAAAATTTAGATAAATTTTCGCCAATCCTGCTACATAAAAAAATTATCAATTAAGTTTACATGTATTTTATTGATATAAAACAATCCCTTAACAAGCGCAATTCTTAAATTAAATATTACTTTAATACGAATGCACAAATAAATTCGCATAATAGCAAAGCAAATAACACAATAGTACTCATTGAATTTGAAGCTAATGAGTGACCGAACATCCCTTTTGAATTTGATTTTGTTATTAATTTGGCTTTGTGGGCTTGATGATAGATTTACTCTTTTTGAATATTATGACTACCAAATCAAAATATTGATATTCAATCATTAGGTATCATTTACTAATGATGAATTCTTAGCTTATTTTTTTGATGATATAAAGTAAATAAAACAATAAATAGATAATCTAATATTTAAAATGCGAAAGGCGGTATCAGTGATGCTGCAATAATAATTTAGCTTAATTATAAAAACGAATATAGCAGTTATTATGTGGTTTTAGTTAAAAAAAGAAATGTAGGGTTAGTTTTACTTACTTGCTAACATGATAATTTATTTTAAAAAAATTATATTATGATGTGATTTATTAAGAATAAATCTCAGCAAGTTTACAGTAGATTGATAAACTTACTGAGAATTAAGGTGTGACTAGCTATCAATTAATATTTAGTTTTCTGTATCAATATCTTCAAAATGTTTAACTAAATCATCAACGGCTTTCATCTGTTTTAAAAATGGCTCTAACTTATCTAACGGTAGCGCTGAAGGGCCATCACATTTTGCATGTGCTGGATCTGGATGTGACTCGATGAATAAACCTGCGATACCAATTGCCATACCTGAGCGAGCGAGCTCTGTCACTTGACCTCTGCGTCCACCTGACGCCGCGCCCATAGGATCACGACACTGTAACGCATGTGTTACATCAAAAATCACTGGTGAGCCTTTGCTAACCGTTTTCATAACATTAAAGCCCAGCATATCAACTACTAAATTATCATAACCAAAGCAGCTACCACGGTCACAAAGAATAATTTGATCGTTGCCCGCTTCTTCAAATTTTTCAACGATATTGCCCATTTGGCCAGGGCTTACAAATTGTGGTTTTTTTACATTAATAACTGCGCCGGTTTTAGCCATCGCGACAACTAAGTCTGTTTGCCTTGCTAAAAAAGCGGGTAATTGAATGACGTCAACAACCTCAGCAACAGGTTTACATTGCTCTTCATTATGAACATCGGTAATAATTTTAATACCAAATTGCGTTTTTAATTCCTGAAAGATTTTCATACCCTCTTCAAGGCCAGGACCGCGGTAAGAGTGAACAGATGAACGATTAGCTTTATCAAACGAGGCTTTGAAAACGTAAGGAATGTTTAATTTTTCAGTGACTTTGACATAATGCTCGCAAATTTTCATGGCTAAATCTCTTGACTCAAGGACATTCATACCACCAAAAAGTACAAAAGGAAGATCATTTGCAACCGAAATATTACCAATTTTAACAATTTTTTGTTTCATATTCTTTTCCTACTAGTTGTATTCAAAATTATGGTTTAAACCATCGCCCGACAGTTACACGTTCATTACCACTATAATCAGTATAGGTTCTTACCAATTGAAAACCACGCTGCTTAAAAATCGTTTGCACCGCCTCGCCTTGTTTCCAACCATGCTCAATTAATAACCAACCATATTGATTAAGGTGCCTTGTTGCACCTTGCACAATTAATTTAATATCCGCAAAACCGTCATCCTCAGAGACTAATGCACTACGAGGTTCATAACGAACATCACCTTGTGATAAATGAACATCGGTAGGATCAATATAAGGCGGATTACTTGTTATCATTGAAAACTTTCGCCCTCTAGTTGGTTTATACCAATTACCTTGCAAAAAGTAAACATTATTGGCCCCAATTTGCCTTGCATTAGTTTGGGCAAGCATTAAGGCTTCTTCACTTTTATCGACGGCAGTAAAAAGGCAATCAGGCCTTTCCGTTGCCATCGCAATTGCAATTGCGCCAGTGCCAGTACCTAAATCTAACACCTCACATGGGGTTTCAGGTAAGCACTCTAATGCTAGCTCAACGAGTTTTTCGGTATCTGGCCTTGGTATCAAAGTTGAGGGGGAAACATTAAAGTTAAGCGACCAAAACTCTTTTACGCCAGTAATGTAAGCGATCGGTTCACCTGCATGGCGACGACTTAAAAATGTATCTAACTGCGCTAACTCAGATTGCGTTAAAACTGTTTCACAAAAGGCCATTAAAAAGGTACGCGTTCGCCCCGTTACAAATCCTAATAAAATTTCCGCATCACGCCGTGGGCTATCGCCACCATTTAATCGTAGTGTTGCTTGCTTTAGCCAGTCTAAATAGGTCATTACTCTTGATCCGATAACGCGGCTAACTGATCTGCTTGGTATTCTTGTACAATAGGGTCAATTAGCATTTCGAGCTTACCTTCCATAACTTCATCTAAACGGTAAATAGTTAAGTTAATACGATGATCAGTCACTCGGCCTTGGGGATAATTATAGGTTCTAATTCGATCTGAGCGATCGCCTGAACCTAATAAGTTACGTCTCGTTGAAGCTTCTTCTTGTTGCCGCTTTTGTCTTTCGGCATCTTGAATACGAGCCGCTAATACTGACATTGCTTTAGCTTTATTCTTATGTTGTGAGCGCTCATCTTGACACTCTACCACAATGCCTGTTGGAATATGTGTTATACGAATAGCCGAATCCGTGGTATTAACATGTTGTCCACCTGCACCTGATGATCGAAAGGTATCAATACGTAAATCAGCTGGGCTAATTTCAGGAAGATCGGCCTGGGGAACTTCAGGTAATACGGCAATAGTACAAGCTGAAGTATGTATACGCCCTTGTGATTCTGTTTCTGGTACGCGCTGTACTCGGTGTCCACCTGATTCAAATTTCATATTACCATAAACATTATCACCGCTAACTAGTAATATAACCTCTTTATAACCGCCGTGTTCACCATCATTACAGCTTAAGATTTCAGTGCGCCAGCGCTTTGTTTCAGCATACTTGGTATACATTCTAGCTAGGTTACCGGCAAATATCGCAGCTTCATCACCACCAGTCCCTGCTCTGATTTCTAAGAAACAATTATATTCATCATTTGGATCTTTAGGCAGTAATAGTAACTGTAGTTGATTTTCTTGTTGTTCGATCTTAGATTTAGCTTCATCGAGCTCTTCTTGTGCCATTTCGCCCATTTCAGGATCAGATAGCATCATTTTAGCTGTTTCAATATCATCTTGTGTCGTCTTCCACTGCTCAAAACATTTAACCACGTCGGTTAATTGAGAATATTCTTTAGATAATGAACGAAAACGATCTTGATCAGAAATGACACTAGGATCTGACAAGAGTGCCTGAACTTCTTCAAATCGTTCAGTTAGTACTTCTAGTTTAGCAATAATGGATGGTTTCATATAAAGGGGGCGCCTTTTTTTAATCTATTGATTTTTTTATTAAAAATAATTACATGCAAATGTTAAGAACATTAACTTAAGCTAATGTTCTTTAAGACCAAGACCGTCACTCAATACTTTTAGACAATCACAGCAGTCTTTAGTTGCAGCATGAAGTAGTGTTTGAGTGGGAGCATGAATAAGTCGATTAGTAAGCTGATAGGAAAATTTAGTTAAAATATCGTCAACATCACCGCCTTGTTTAATGGCTAAGATAGCTTTATCCATTAGTTCAAGCTTAATGATTTCTGCTTGTTCACGATACTGCTTAATTAAATCAATTGCATTGCGTGAACGTAACCACTGCATAAATATTTCGGCTTCTTCTTCTATGATATATTCAGCCTCTTTAGCGGCAATAGCTCGCTGCTCAAGATTAGACTGTACCGTTTTTTGCAAATCATCAATAGTAAATAGGTGAACGTCAGTTAATTCAGCAATTTCACCCTCAATATCTCTTGGTACAGCTAAGTCGATAAATAACATTTTACTTGCAGCCGATTTTGCCTTACGTAAAGAGATTGACCTTTCGACCATTCCCTTACCGATAATAGGCAGTGGACTTGCGGTAGAACTAATAACGATATCCACATCTTTTAATCGAATGGGAATATCAGGCAGAGCGATAATCTCGGCGTCCATTAAATTAGCAAGTTTTAATGCTTTTTCTCGAGTTCGATTAGCGACAATGATTTTATTAAAACCATGTGGTTTAAGGTAACGAGCAATCAGTTCTATCGTTTCACCTGCGCCAACTAGCATGACATTTAAATTAGCCGCACATTGGAATAATTGCCGAGCAATAAGGCAAGCCGAATAAGCAACGGAGGCGGAGTTGGATCCGATATCGGTTTCGGTTCTAACTCGTTTGGCAACGTGAAAAATACGTTGAAATAATTTTTCCAGCTCACTAGATAAACATTTATTTTGTTGTGAATAGCTATAAGCTTGCTTCACTTGCCCAAGTATTTGTGGCTCACCAAGAATCATTGAATCAATCCCACTGGCAACTTTCATTAAATGCTCCGCCGCAGCTTTACCATCATACCAATAAAGGCAATCTTGATAATCACTCAATGTAATATGATGATATTGGCATAGCCACTGCTCAACGGAAGCTTTAATGCGAACCAAATCAGATTGATGCTCAAAGCCAACATAGATTTCAGTCCGATTGCAGGTAGACAAAATAACACAGCCACCAAGTAAAGGGTGTTGATGTAAGCTATATAGCGCTTTATCGATAGTGTCAGGAGAAAATGCGATTTTTTCCCGCAATGCGACAGGTGCTGTTTTATGGTTAATACCAAGAATTGCGATAGACATGCTCAATTATTTCTTTATTTTTACTAATAATATTAACAATATGTTATTGCAGGCAATTATACACAATAAAGCAAAAAAAGTTAATAGCTTAAAACAATGAAATACAATCGATTCCATTAGCCATGAGTATTGGTTATAATAATCCCATCATATCTTTGTTGTGGTGCCTTTCAAATGCATTTATTGGTTAAATTTTATAACATTATTGTTTTATTTCTTATTGTTACGTTAATAACAGCCTGTAGTAACACTGGGTTTGGGCTTAATCAAAAAAGCCAGCAAACTGCGAATGAAAAACATCAACAACAATTATCTAACTTAACGGCTTATCAAGCAATCGGTAGTTTGTCTTATGTTACCGATCGCTCGAAATATTACGGCCGATTTTTTATTAATCAAATTTCAGACAATCAATACCAACTTAAATTGACTACGCCAGTAGGTACCTCAATTTTTTCACTAACCGTAACACCTTACCTAGCCGAATTAACGGATAGAGATGGTAAAAAATATACTGATGAGAATGTTGAACGCCTAATGACAAAGCTCACTGGCATGAATATTCCATTTAAGTCTCTGCATAATTGGTTTAAAGGCATGTCTAATAATTTGGCAACAGATAAGTTTGATGCACAAGGTCATCTAATAAAAACAACCTTACCGCAAGATGATCAAAAATGGTTATTAACAATCAATAAGTATAACAGCTACCCACTTGCAAATAACACCATCTATCTGCCTGCAAGTATTGAACTTGTTAATAAAAATAATAAATTAAAAATGACCATTAATAACTGGAAACTTAACTAATATGCAAGATGCTGCATGCTGGCCGTCACCGGCTAAACTCAATTTATTTTTATATATTACAGGCCTTAGGGCTGACGGTTACCACAATTTACAAACCCTTTTCCAATTTATTGATTATTGCGATTATCTTTACTTTAAACCACGCATTGATAATCAAATTCACTTAATAACCGATGTTAAAGATGTCAAACATGATGATAATTTAATTATTAAATCAGCCAATTTACTACTCGAGTATGCTAAGAAGCAAGGGCTTGTATTACCCCAGATCTATGGTATTGACATTGCAATTGATAAAAAACTGCCAATGGGCGGTGGTTTAGGTGGTGGTTCATCTAACGCTGCAACCACATTAGTTGCCTTAAATCATATTTGGCAATTAGCATTATCAAAACAACAGTTAATGGCAATTGGAAGTAAGCTTGGCGCTGATGTAGCGGTATTTATTTTTGGTCATAGTGCCTTTGCAGAAGGGATCGGTGATAAATTACAGGCTATAAAACCGATTGAAAATTGGTACTTAATTATTAAACCCGATGTTGCTATATCAACTGCCTCAATCTTTACTCACCCTAAATTAAAACGTGATAGCGCAATAAAAAATATAACACAGCTACTTGCAAAGCCTTTTGCTAATGACTGTGAACCCGTAGTTTGTCAGCTTTATCCGCAAATAGAATATTTAATTAAGCTATTATCAGTTAAGCACCCTACTCGGCTAACGGGCACAGGATCATGTATTTTTTGTGAATGTGATAGTAAAGAGCAAGCTTTAGCTCTAGAGCAATATTTAAATCAGCATTTAGATGCTAGTAGTGTAGAGAGTTTTATTGCTAAAGGAATTAATCATTCACCACTAAGTCAAAAAATGCATTAATTTTCACTATAATGATACCTTACAACAACTTTTTAACGAAATCATTTTATTTGTACTATGCATTTTTTGTTAAACATTTATACTAGCTCACGTTTTGAAACCAATCGATTATTTAGTGGTTTAAAATTTGCCATAAAGAGACATAATATGAAAAAAATAATACCAATAGCGAGCTTATTATTATCTTCTAGCGCTTTCGCTGCTGAACATAATATTGGGATCGGACTAAGTGGTTCATGGGAACAATCACCTTATATTGGCGAAAAAAGGCAGTTTTCGCTGTTACCCCTCATTGATTATGATTCTCAGTATCTATTTATGTCTGGTACTTCTGGCGGTATTCATCTTTGGCAAAATGATAATCAACAATTCGATTTAGCCTTTGAATACCAATCATTTGAACTTAAACCCTCGGATAATGATGACTCACGCATGAAGCAGCTTGAGCGCCGTAAAGCGACACTTTTAAGCGGACTTGCCTATTCAATCATTACACCCTACGGGCAATTTTCGGCTGAAGCGTTAGTTGATACTTTAAATAATAGTCAAAGTATGTCAATTGATGTCGAATATGCGGGCTATTTACAACTTAGCGAACAATTAGCCCTGATCCCTCAAATTGGCGCAACATGGTACAATCATAAACATAATCGTTATTATTATGGCGTTAGTAATAACGAATCTATGCGAAGTGGCTTTGCAAGCTATCAGCCAAGCAGTAGTATTACGCCTTATATCACATTAACTTCCGTTTATAAGTTTAATCAGGCTTGGTCTGCGGTGTTTGAATATGATTATAATTTACTTAGCCATGAAGTAAAATCAAGCCCAATTGTTAATCGAACCAATATAAGTACACTAAGTGCGGGTTTGCTCTATTATTTTTAGTAGTGCTAAGTTTGCTGCATGTAGCATAGATGCTAATTGATTTAAATAAATCAAAGTAGTTAACAAGCTTCCACTCAACACAATCAAATTCCCCGTTAGGTAATGAGCTTTAACGGGGAAGGCTTTTATTTGATGGCTGGTTCCTTATTCGTCACCGCTTTTGGCGGCTCTTGCTGCATATTAAGATTCACATCTAAGCTATCACTAGCGGCTGTTGCCGCGTAATGATGTAGACCAAAATAAGAAATAGATGATAATAAATGCCCCATCACTTCGGCTAAAATAGCTTCATATTCAGCCCAAACACAAGTATTAGTAAAAGCATAAATTTGTAATTGCACACCTTCGTCAGTGATCCCAACTTGCCGTACTAATTGCGTGGTCGTACTATTTATTTTAGGGTGATTAGTTAAATACCACCGTGCGTACTCCATAAAAAGATCGCAGTTAGTCAGTTGATGCAGATTAATCGAAATGCTTTTATCAACACTGAGTGCATCATTACGTTTTTGGTATTCATGGCTCATTTTAGTAATATAATCATCTAATCCACCAACCTTTTTAAAATTCTCAAGCTCATCAGCACTTAAAAAACGAATATCATGGGATATAATCGAAAGATTACGAATAAATCGCCTATTGCCTGATTCCTGCATTGCCCGCCAATTTTGAAAAGATCCCGCAGCAAGTGAATAAGTGGGAACTGTCGTTAATGTGTTATCGTAATTTAAAATTTTGATTGTCGTTAATGAAATTTCTTTAACAATGCCATCTGCGCCATATTGTGATACGGTTATCCAATCACCTTCATGTACAAGGTTGTTCATCGTGATTTGTACACTACCAACAAATCCCATAACGGTATCTTTAAATAATAAGATTAAAATAGCGGAAGCAGCGCCAAGCGCTGTCATAACAGAAACTAAAGAACGATGAGTTAATATCGAAAAAATCAGTAAGCAAGCAATACAAATAAGAATGATGCGAATAACTTGCAAATAGCCATCAAAAGGAATGTTACTAAAATTACGTTTTTGGGCTAGTAATTTTGTCACTGTTTGTATAAAAGACATTATCACATTCATTATAATAAACACGATATAAATACTTAATATTGCTTGCATCACTAAAATCGAATTGGGGTAGCCGAAGAATACTAGTGGCACGAGTGATTGGATCAAGCCAATATTTACAAGCCAAATAACATGATGTAAAAAGTGATATTGCAGCATATATTTAAAGAAAGCAGAGTGTAACTTGTCGTTAGCTTTAATTAATAAAAATCGACAAACACTATGCGTAACTTTTTGAAAAATATAACTAAATATTAATAACACAATGATGGATATCGTCATAAAAGCAAAATCTTGCCATACATGAGGAATATCAAGCCATTTGATAAAACTCTGTATTATCAATGAAAATTCCAAAAAATCATGTTCGACTACTTGCATAACAAATACCCTATTCAAATATAATTTATATATAGTATTGTATAATAGATAATAAAAGTAAATAAGAATCAAATGGCTATATTAGTCTTGATATAAAAGTAGAAAAAGATAGTTATCATAAATACTCAATACCGATGTTGCACTGATGACGTATTCTTTTCGATTAAGTATTTATACCCTATGACTTATCAAAATAAGCAGGAACAGATAGTAAAAAACCAAACATCATAATAAATGATCAAATAGTGAATAAACATACATCAAAATAACACTTTTAAATACAAATACTCTTTTTTGTGTGATTTTACAATTTTTAAACAAAAATAAAATTGACAAAAATGTTGAAATTGAAAATAATAAAGTGCAATGATTTTTTTATTCTTTCATCTCTTCATTGCTTTAGCGAGCTATTTTATAGCTCGCTTTTTTTCTGTATTTCCATCCGTAAAATTTACGCTGAATAGCGAAATGCCTTAAAAAGAAGAAATCGAGACTTTGCTCAATAAATTTATAGACACTCTAATACTTTTAAAAAGTGATTTTCGTCGGCTATTATTATTTTTAATGTTAGATAATAATCACTGATATTGTGTTGTATAATGAATAAAACTGACAAGGCTTAGTTACAATGAAAAAATATATCTCAATATTATTGCTTGTTTTTGTTCCTGTTATTGCTATCGCAAATGTCGATGTAGCTAAAATTTATGGCAAAATAAAAATTGTTGATTCATTTCCCGACTATAAGGTTAAAGTCGTTAATTCATTTCCTGATTTTACCATTCAAAAAGTAAATAGCTTTCCGGGCGTTAGGTAAAATAGAATAAATAAAGAGTATCTTAAGTATATCGCTAAAAACTGATGCTGATAGTGATTAATTTAGATTGCACAAAATTGATTTCTACTCTATCTATTTTCATTTTAACTTTTAGATATAACTTAGTCGTTCAAAAGCTAGCTTCTTAGGGCTCATTTTTACACACAGAAAACATAAAGCCTGCTATTAGAAGCGATTAGTTAAAAGGAGTTAGCATACCAGCGCTTATTTGAAGGTTAGTCTGATTGTTTGTCTGGCTTTGCTAAATTAGGTTAAATCTAGAAAAGCATTCACTAGGAATGCTTTATTTGGAATTGTAATATAGCTAAATATTATGTTATTTTATTCTTTGTAATGTTCAGCCATGTACAGTATATGAAGATCAATATCATCGACAACTTCTATATTAAAATCTTTAATTGCTTTGTCATTAAAAGCTCTCATAATATAACTTGCTGAATCACCATAAAAGCCGCGCTCATTATCAAAATAACAACTATAGACTTTACGAAGGAGACGTTTGTTATATGATTGGTCACAAAATTCATCATCCATAGAAAAGTCATTAACATTAACAATAGAAATAGTGCATGCAGTGTCTTTGCTCGTAATTTCTCCCATGTCATTAACTCTCATTAAAGACTTGCCATACTCACTAATAAATACTTTTTGAGTTGGTTTAATAACTATTTTTACATATTTATTTTTTCCATTATAGTTACCTTGACCATCTTCCTCAAAGGTTTTTAAATAGAGGTAAGTGTTATATCTACCATCATTAAATGATGCCTCAGGTGTATCAGGAAAAGAGATCGTACCTCCCACTTGAATTGTTTTTCCATCATAATGCTCATTTAAAATAAACATGCTATTTGTTGCAATAATATTGGCAGGTTTGTCTGAATAATACATATTTTAATTCCTTTTTTATTATATTTATTGGATTAGATTGGTGAATTAAGCGGCCTCTTAATGCTGTATAAATATACAGCTATATCATTATTTTGTCAATTTGAATTTACGTGGTATCGCATTATTTTATTTAAAACAAATCTTTTAACATCAATAAACTAAAAAATAAAACAATAGCTTAACTAAAATGACACACCTAGATTGAATAAGCCGAATGGAATTATCTATATGCAGGTTTGGTTAAAAAGATCGCCTTACTCAAATTTTGGATCTAAAAAAGCCCAACACTTGGTCAGGCTTATATGGCAGGTATTTTATTTACCGATATTTAATTTCTCTTATGAGATCAGTAACCGCTCCATTATCACCTGTTTTTCTGCTTTTATCCAATATCCATATTCATTAAACTCTAAATTTCACCTTATATATTTATCTATTTTATGTAGAATAAACACGGAAAATTTTAATAGAAATTGAGTGTGAAAAAATATTATCTATGAACCCATGACAATATAAATAGGCCAGTACAAATGCAATTGATAATCGTAAATATAGTTAAAAACCACCCAAGAAAAAAGAATATTTTATTTTTTATATTTTCCTTTTTCTTATTGTGCCTTATTAGCATTATAGAAATAAACAGAACAACAACATAAACATACCAAAAATATGCAGGGCCAAGAAGAAACATAATAAAGATTAATTCAGGTACTGACCAATCAAACATATTAATAGCTCACGACATTAATTTGTTACCAATTATACAACTATTTTATTAATTAACCACTTTATCGCACTGTATGGTTTATCTTCGTTCATTAATCTGGTTAATCATACCTAAATGATATAGTGGTTATTTTTGATACTGAGGCATGCAATCTATTTCGATCAAGTATTTTATATAATTTCTCTTTTGGTTTTATTGATTTTAACTTGGTTTGCGTTAAGATAATTACCTCGATACCGTCACGCTTGTCGGTATTTGTTTCTAAAAAGTCTATGTTAATTTTTCTATACCGCCAAAGACACCAATAAAAAAATTTAAGATAGTTGAGATTACAAGAGACTAAAAAGCCTTGATAAACAAGGCTCTTTTAGGTTAGGCAAGACGATATGAGATACGATAATATCGATTGATATTATTCCCACTCAATAGTTGCTGGTGGTTTTCCGCTTATATCATAAACAACACGTGAAATACCATTAACTTCATTAATAATACGGTTAGATACGCGTCCTAAAAAGTCATATGGTAAATGTGCCCAGTGCGCAGTCATAAAATCAACGGTCTCAACGGCTCGTAATGATACAACCCAATCATATTTACGGCCATCGCCCATAACGCCAACAGAGCGAACGGGTAAGAATACAGTAAACGCTTGGCTAACTTTATGATATAGGTCGGCTTTGTATAGTTCTTCAATAAAAATAGCATCGGCTTTACGTAGTAAGTCACAATACTCTTTTTTAACTTCACCTAATACACGAACACCAAGGCCTGGCCCAGGGAATGGGTGACGATATAACATATCATAAGGTAAACCAAGCTCTAAACCAATTTTACGCACTTCATCTTTAAAGAGTTCGCGTAAAGGTTCAACTAAGCCCATTTTCATATCATCAGGTAATCCGCCCACATTATGGTGTGATTTAATGACGTGCGCTTTACCCGTATCCGCTGCGGCTGATTCAATAACATCAGGATAGATAGTACCTTGAGCTAACCATTGTACATCTTTCAATTTAATCGCTTCTTCATCAAATACTGCAATAAATTCACGACCAATAATTTTACGTTTTGCTTCAGGCTCAGCCTCACCTTTTAATGCAGATAAGAAACGCTCTTCAGCATTAACAGCAATAATATTTAGGCCAAATTTATCACCAAACATATCCATTACTTGCTGTGCTTCATTTAAGCGTAATAAGCCGTGATCGACAAACACACAAGTTAATTGATCACCAATAGCTTGATGAAGTAATAATGCCGTTACAGAAGAATCAACGCCGCCCGACAAACCTAATAATACTTTATCTTTACCAACTTTTTGTTTAATTCTCTCAACTGCATCATTAATAATTGACGATGGTGTCCATAATTTTTCACACTGACAAATATCAATTACAAAACGTTGTAATAGTTCTAATCCTTTAACCGTATGAGTCACTTCAGGATGGAACTGCACACCATAAAATTGTTTTTCATCATTAGCCATAATGGCAAATGGACACGTTTCGGTTTTACCAATTAACGTAAAATTATCAGGTATTTTAGTTACTTTATCGCCATGGCTCATCCAAACATCAAGCTCATTATGCCCTGCACTATTTTTATTATCAAAAATACCGTCGGTTAATTTAGATGATGCAACAATATCGACTTTAGCATAACCAAACTCACGTTGGTTTGAACCAGTTACTTGCCCACCTTGACCCGCTTGAATTGCCATCGTTTGCATACCATAACAAATGCCTAATACCGGAACCCCTGCATTAAATACATACTCTGGCGCTCTTGGGCTATTTGCTTCTGTCGTGCTTTCTGGGCTACCCGATAAGATGATCCCTTGCGGATTAAATTGTTTAATTTTTTCTTCCGCAACATCAAAAGGCCAAAGTTCACAATACACACCAATTTCACGAACACGACGAGCTATAAGCTGCGCCACTTGTGAGCCAAAATCAAGAATTAAAATACGCTGTTGGTGAATATCTTTTTTCATTGCAAGTTTCCTAAAGCCAAAATAAATGGGACTAAAAATATAAATCAATACAGATTGCTTTGATTTTATTTATAAAATTATGATACTTATAAATAACATTTCACAATAAGCCGTTATTTATAAATACCCTAAATAAATATGAGGCGACATTATATCACCTCATATAATTAATTCTACTTTCTAAAGTAGAAGTATTACTGCTGAGTTGCTTGAATTGCCGTTAAAGCAATTGTATAAACAATATCATCAACCAATGCACCGCGAGACAAATCATTCACTGGTTTACGCATGCCTTGTAGCATAGGACCAATTGAAATAAGATCAGCTGAGCGTTGAACGGCTTTATAAGTAGTATTACCTGTATTTAAATCAGGGAAGATAAATACAGTTGCTTGCCCAGCAACTTTGGAATTAGGTGCTTTAGACTTAGCAACATCAGGCATTACCGCTGCATCATATTGTAATGGACCATCAATTAATAAATCAGGACGTTTTTCTTGCGCTATCTTAGTTGCTTCTTTTACTTTTTCAACATCGGCGCCTTGGCCCGAATTACCTGTTGAATAAGAGATCATTGCAACTTTAGGCTCAATGCCAAATGCAATTGCAGTATCTGCTGATTGAATAGCAATTTCAGCAAGCTCTTGTGCATTTGGATCAGGATTAATTGCGCAGTCACCATAAATGTAAACTTGTTCAGGCATTAGCATAAAAAATACCGATGAAACAAGTGAACTACCTGGTGCTGTTTTAATTAACTGTAATGGTGGACGAATAGTATTAGCCGTTGTATGAACCGCGCCAGAGACTAAACCATCGACTTCACTGCGTTCTAACATCATAGTACCAAGGACAACGTTATCTGCTAACTGTTCGCGCGCTAAAATATCGGTCATACCTTTATTTTTACGTAGTTCTACTAAACGTGGAACATAATTTTCACGGACAACCTCAGGGTCTAGAATATCAATCCCCTCACCTAAATTTACGCCTTGAGACTTAGCAACGCGTTTAATTTCATCAGGATTACCCAGTAATACACATCTAGCAATGCCGCGCTCAGCACAAATCGCCGCAGCTTTAATGGTTCTAGGTTCATCACCTTCCGGTAATACAATTGTTTTCTCAGCTTTACGCGCGAGTTCGGTTAATTGATAGCGGAACGCAGGTGGTGACATACGGCTTTGGTGTAACGATAGTTCTGTCGTTAACGACTTGATCCAATTAGAATCGATATAGTCAGCAACATAATTTTGCGTTGAATCCAGGCGCTCTTTATCATCAACTGGGATTTCTAAATTAAAACGCTGCAAATTAATCGATGTTTGGAAAGTATTTGTATCAACACTAAATACAGGCAAGCCTGTCTCAAATGCTTGTTGACATAGCTGAGCGACTTGCGGTTCTATCTCATAACCACCAGTTAATAATACGCCACCAATTTCAGTGCCGTTCATAACAGATAGTGCAATCGTTGCTAATACATCTGCTCGATCTGCTGAGGTAACTAACAATGCGTTAGGACGTAAATGTGAAATGATATTAGGGACACTTCGTGAGCAGAAAGAAACATGTTTAATACGGCGTTGTTTGATCTCACCTTCATTAACTATTTTAGCTGCAAGGTGATTTGCCATATCAATTGTACGACAAGCAGTTAAATCAATATTCCAAGGAATACAACCTAAAACAGGTAATGGGCTATATTTTCTTAAGTCATCGATTTCAATTTTTTTACCATCGTATTTCGGCGTATGATAAATTTCAACGACATCAGGGCGTGCAAGTGTTTGAGCATCAATTGGAGCATTGACTTTATTGACAATGACGCCAGTGATTTTATCATTTTTGATGCCACCAAAATTAGATCGTGCAATTTCGACGCGCTCTTTTAGTTGATCCGGCGTATCACTGCCCATCGACATAACAAAAATAATTTCAGCGCCTAATGTTTTTGCGATATTAAAATTTAATTCGTTGGCAAATGAATAATTGGCTGTAGGAACAATACCTTCAACTAAAACAACTTCAGAGTCTTTACTGCCTTCGGCATAAAGTGCAATAACTTCTTCCATTAAAACGTCTTGTTGATTTAACCCTAATAGTTTTTCAACATGGCTCATTTTAAGTGGTTTATTTGTTGGAATTGAAGTATTACTTTGAATTAACGTAGTTGTCTGATCAGGGCGGTCGCCACCTGATGCAGGTTGAGCGACAGGTTTAAATAAGCTAATTTTTACGCCTTGACGCTCCATTGCTCTAATAACACCTAAACTCACGCCAGTTAAACCAACATTTGAGCCAGTAGGAATTAACATAATTGTACGAGCCACTGTTTGTACTCCTTTTAAATCAATCTTAAAAAAAACCGCCTGTATCAGGCGGTCATCTATCATTATGCTGTTAAGCGAGCGGTATCTTGCGCAATAACAAGTTCCTCATTAGTTGGAATAACTAATGCAGGACGAGTTCCCTCTTTGTTGATAAAACCATCTTTACCAAAACGAGCCGCTAAATTTTTATCTTGATCAAGTTCAAAACCAAGAATACTTAATTTTTCAATTACATGGCGGCGAACACCTTCAGAATTTTCACCAATACCACCGGTAAAGATAATGGCATCTAAGCGTCCATCAAGTAATACACTATATCCACCAATGTATTTAACTAGGCGATGAACAAAAACATCAAACGCATTGGTTGCACCTTCAACTTTACCATAATTATCTTCAACATAACGACAATCGCTACTTACATCAGTTAAGCCTAATAATCCTGATTGTTTATTTAAAAGATTATTGATATCAGCAACTGACATTTTTAAGTTGTCGTGTAAGAAAAACATGATAGCTGGGTCAATATCACCACTACGAGTGCCCATTACAAGGCCTTCAAGTGGCGTTAATCCCATTGAAGTTTCAACCGATTTACCATTTTTAACCGCAGTAATTGATGCACCATTGCCTAAATGACAAGTAATCACATTTAATTCATCTACTGGTTTATTTAACATTTTAGCAGCTTCACGGCTAACATAATAATGGCTAGTACCATGCGCACCATAGCGTCTTACGCCATGTTTTTCATATAATTCTTTCGGTAAAGCATATAAATAGGCTTCTTTAGGCATAGTCGTGTGGAATGCAGTATCAAATACCGCAACATTTTTATTTTTCAAATGTGGAAATGCAGTAAATGCTTCATGAATACCGATTAAATGAGCTGGGTTATGTAAAGGTGCGAATGCTGCTGCATCTTCAATACCTTTTAATACAGAATCATCAATTACGACAGATTTTGTATATTTTTCACCACCATGAACGATTCGATGACCAATTGCTTTAATATTAGCAAGTAATTCTGGCTTTTTAGAAAAAATGTTATTAACAATGAATTGTAACGCTTGACTGTGCGCAGCGCCTGCACCTAATGAAGCTTCAGACTTTTGACCATCAAGTTTCCACTTGATACGCGCATCAGGCAAATTAAAACATTCAGCCAAGCCAGAAATATATTCATCACCATTTGCAGGATCGATAATTGCAAATTTTAGTGAAGAACTACCACAATTAAGAACGAGAATAAGATTACTCGACATAGCAAACCCTTTTTTAAAATAAAACAAAGTCACCCACAACGGCTCGTCGGTGAGACTATTAGAAAAAAATACTTTAAATTAATCTGACGATTAACACGATAATAAGAAACACTTTTAATCTATTGAAACTTTGCATTACAATAGCAAGCGCCCCTTAAGCTTTAATATGGGAGTTATTTTAAGGCAATAAAAAGCTAATGTCGAGGAATCGAATAATAATGAATGTAATAAAATTGTTTAAAACTGGCCATAAATATATGAAAACCTGCCCGACAGATAAGTCTTTGGCTTTATCTTTCCCTGAAATAAAAATTATTTTTTATATTAAAGCCGCCAATAAATACTTGCCACCACTTATCATCGCGTTCTTTGTTTGGCAATTTTATATGCACTCAAGCATAATAAGTACTATAATTACCGCTATATTTGCAATTAGCTTACCGATACAAGGAATTTTATGGTTGGGTAAACGCGCTAGTAGTCCTTTACCTCTTAACCTACTCCCTTGGTATATCGAAACTCAGCAAAAGCTGATTCAACTTGGCATTTTAGCTAAAAAATCAGTTGAAAAAGAAACCATCGATTTAATGCATTTTATGCAATTATATAAATTATCAGCAATGTATTTAGACGATGATTATCAAAATAAATATCACAATTAACTAAGGCAATATTTAGTGACACAAGACGAAATTTTTTTAATTAAGTTAAATGATAAAATTGCCTCATTAACGCAGCAATTTGCCGCGTTATCGAAAAAAAAACTATACGAGCCTTGCTTTGATGCTCAGCTATTTAACTATCAAGGCGTATTATTAAACGGTTATACCCCTTACCTAACTGAATTAGAGTCCAATTATCAAAAGTTGACCAATCTAATAAATAAGGAAAATCAAAATCATTATTTAGAACAAATCGTTTATTTATCTGATTTAATTGTTAAGCAACTTTCTGCTTTACAACGCGAATTATCGACATTATCACTGCGCAAAACAAAAAATAACGTTCAAACCGAGTCAACACTGCATGAACAACTCGCGAAAAATCTAGGCTATTTAACTCGGTTAGAGTCAATGAAATATCAGCTACAACAAGACTTAACACTTCAACCCGATGAGCAAACAAAACAATTAGCGGTTATCGAAAAACGTATTGCTAATTGTCGTCATGCCTTATCGATAATTGAACAGCAAATCGAACAAAGTTAAGTCACACCATTATCGATAGACGGCAGTGCTTTTGGATAATGGGTAAAGTAAAATTGATCTGATAAATAGCTATTGGGGTATTGCTCTAAACATGTTTTTAAACATGACATAGGTGAACTTAACGGTAACTCACCTCGGCGATATGCTAAAATAGTATCGGTTAATGATTTTTTTTGTTGCCCGTTTAAGTAACGATTAAAATAACCTTGCATATGCATCAAAACATTAGTGTGGTTTTCCTTAGTTGCCGGTGTAGATAATAATGTCATTAATTGTTCACGATATTGTACAAAAAATGCTTGCAAATCATCAAACTGATCAAGCTTTGCAACAAAGGGGCCGATTTGGCGGTAAAGTGGCTGAGAATGGGCAAGTAAAAGTAATTTATATCGGCTATGAAAGGTTAATAATGCATGACGAGTTAGTCCATGACGATTAAGATCATTTAAACGTTGTAAGGCAAATAGGCGAATAACAAAATGATTTTGAATATCAGGGTTAGCTAGGCGAAGATTGTCTTCAATAGGTAACCAAGGATAATAACTGCGTAAACAGGCCCTAAATCGTCCATCTGCCGATGTAATAAGATGTTCCCTTTCATTCTCGTAGACCTTGGCATTATCCAAACCACAACTTGGCGAGTTAGCACAAACAATATAACCACATAAATTACGCAAATCACTCATGATTTGTTGACAAAATAGCGTCATTTGGTGGTCAATATCACTTTCTATTTGCTGATCATTAAAACGCATCATAACCGATTGTTGATCTGTCTGATATAAACCAATTGTCGGGCGAGGAGTCGGTAATCCAATTGCACTTTCAGGGCAGATAGAATGAAAATTTGCAAAAGGAGAAAGATCATCAACCGCGAAGGATAATCGTTTATCTCCGCCATCATATCTCACTTTTTCACCTAATAGGCACTTACTAATACCAAGTTGTAATTTAGTTTGCAGACAATCTAAATCTGATTTTACCATTCTATCAATACCTTTTAATCAACAATAAGCGCCTATTTGATAATAACATCAGCAGTTCTATTTAAATACCAATACATGAAGCTTTAGGCACTGATTAGTTCGAATTATTTACAATCTAGCATATAACCGACAATAAAATCCAGACAAGCTATTTTTAAGTATAACCAAATTAGCGAGATGATTAATAGGTATTACATAGTTGTTAAATAATCGTTATCTTATATATTAAACAGCATTACTCTAAGTAATTGATTTATTGATGCATGCTAATTATGCCGAGATTAATAATTGATAAAAAAGAGAGATAATTATTTATGGTTTCATCACCCAACCCCGCCCCAAATAACGTTAAACGTCGTAATCGATGGATCTTTATTGCTATCGGTGTATTTATTTTTCTTTTTTGTCTCTATGGGATCTACTGGTTTATCAACTTACGTGGTGAAGTCTCAACTGATGATGCTTACGTATCAGGGATCCAATCGCCAATTGTTGCTCAAACTTCAGGTAAAGTTACCCAAGTTAATGTAATTAATACTGATTTAGTTAAAGCCGGTGATATTTTAATTATTCTTGATGACACTGATGCTAAACTTGCTTACCAGCAAGCCAAAGATTCACTGGCTAACACCGTTCGACAAACTCAAGTTTTGTATATTAATGCAGATCAATATTTGTCAAAAATAAAATCTGATGAAATTAGCTTACAACAAGCACAGCAAGATTATCAGCGCCGCATCTCGTTAGGCCGTAAAGATGATGTATCGGTTGAAGAGTTGCAACATGCAAAACAAACAATGGAGTTAGCACAGTTACAAGTTGAAATAGCAAAACAGCAATATCAGGCAAATCAAGTATTACTTCATGATGTGACATTAAATGAGCAGCCCGCCGTCAAACAGGCAGCAGATACGCTTAGACAAGCTTGGGTAAATTTACAACGAACAGCGATTAAAAGCCCGATTACAGGTTATGTGGCAAGAACAAATGTAGAGGTTGGGACTCAAGTTAGCACGCAAAGCCAATTGATGGTGATTGTGCCACAAGAGCCAGTTTGGATCGACGCAAATTTTAAAGAAACGCAATTACAAGATATTCGTATTGGTCAAAGCGTTACGGTAACGAGCGACTTGTATGGTGATGATGTCACTTATCAAGGAAAAGTTGTCGGTATAAATATGGGCACAGGTAGCGCTTTTTCATTATTACCGGCACAAAATGCAACCGGTAATTGGATTAAAGTGGTACAACGTTTACCCGTTAGAATTGAATTAGATAAACAGCAAGTCAATCAATACCCCCTAAGAATTGGGCTTTCAATGAATGTCACTGTAGACGTAAGAAATGATGAAGGACAAGTATTGACGACAACGCAAAGAACAACACCTTTTTATGAAAGTAATGCGCTTGTTCTCAATTTAGATGATGTTAACTTGATCATTGAAAATATTATTGAACAAAATACTTATCGAGTAACAACGGAGCAATAGCATGGGCAACTTTACACCATTTAAAGGTGCAAAACTTGTCCTGATGACAGTTATTTTATCACTGGCAACGTTTATGCAAGTGCTAGATTCAACTATTGCTAATGTGGCAATTCCAACTATATCTGGCTCATTGGGCGTTTCGACAACCGAGGGCACTTGGATTATTACCGCATTTGGGGTTTCAAATGCCATATCGATTGCCATCACAGGGTTTTTAGCAAAACGCTATGGTGAAGTAAAGGTTTTCTTATGGGCTACAGCACTTTTTACATTATTCTCTTTTTTGTGTGGCATATCAGATAGTTTAGCAATGCTACTCTTTTTTAGAGTGATCCAAGGAGCGGTTGCTGGCCCAGTTATTCCATTATCTCAAAGTATTTTACTCCGAGGTTATCCCCCTGCCCTGCAAAAATTAGCACTAGCGCTTTGGTCTATGACAATTATTTTAGCGCCGGTATGTGGGCCAATTTTTGGTGGCTATATTAGCGATAATTATAACTGGGGTTGGATATTTTTTATTAATGTGCCAATCGGTACTCTTGTTGTTATTTTAGGTGCTTATTTACTAAAACAAATGGAATCAACAACCGTAAAATTAGCCTTTAATTATATCGGCCTTGCTCTTTTAACAGTTGGTGTTGGCTGTTTACAAGTTTTCCTTGATAAAGGGCAAGAACTTAACTGGTTTGCATCGAAAGAGATTGTCGTGCTAGCAATTATTGCAACTATTGCACTCACATTTTTAGTTATTTGGGAGTTAAATAATAAAAATCCGGTTGTTGATCTGGCGTTATTTAAAATTAGAAATTTTTCAATTGGTACCATTTCAACAAGCCTATCTTATATGGCATATTTTGGCGCAATAGTACTATTACCCCAATTATTACAAGAAGTTTATGGCTACACGGCAACTTGGGCGGGTATTGCCCTTGCACCAATAGGGCTCTTGCCTATTTTATTATCCGCTTATGTGGCGAAATTAGCTGACCATATTGATATTCGTTGGATTATTACTAATTCATTCTTATTCTATGCATTATGCTTCTTTTGGCGAGCTTATACCTTTGAATCAAACATAAATTTTATCGGGATAGCGATGCCGCAATTAGTTCAAGGGGTTGCTGTCGCCTGCTTTTTTATGCCATTAACAATATTAACTTTATCAGGATTACCTGCCGATCGTATCGCCTCGGCTTCAAGTCTGTCTAACTTTTTTCGCACTTTAGCAGGCTCAGTCGGCACCTCAATTACAACTACAATGTGGGCGAATAGAGCATCGCTACATCATGCCAACCTAACGGAATCGATTAATCAATATAGTCCAAATACAGTACAATATTATCAGCAAATGTCATCATACGGTTTGTCCCAGACACAAACTTCAATATATATAAATGAACAGATTTCAGCGCAAAGTTTAATTCTTTCTGCAAATGATATTTTTTGGTTATGTGGCTGGGTATTCATTGCATTAACTGTTACAATTTGGTTAGCAAAACCACCTTTTAAATCAATGGGATAATCTGTGCATTAACAAAGTAAGGGAGAAGGTAATGAAATACATTAAATTTAAACCACAATTAAAATGCGCACTTATCGCATCATTAATTGGATTTTCAGCCATAAGTGACGCCTGTACTCGAATTGTTTATTTAGGTAATAATCAGCAAATTATTACCGCGCGATCAATGGATTGGAAAGATGAAATTGCGACTAACTTATGGATTTTCCCTCGAGGAATGGATCGTAATGGGGCAATAGCTGAGCACGCGTTAAAATGGACATCAAAATATGGTAGTGTGATTGCTTCCGGCTATGATGTTTCAACAACCGATGGCGTTAATGAAAAAGGCTTAGTGGCTAATTTACTTTGGCTTGCTGAATCACAATATCCAAGTAAATTGACCAATAATAATGGCTTATCTGTTTCAGTTTGGGCGCAGTATATGTTAGATAATTTTGCTTCAGTTGCTGAGGCAATAGATTATATAACTGAGCATCCATTAGCGGTTGTAACTGATAATGTGCCAGGCCAAAAGAGACTTGCAACGCTGCACTTATCATTATCAGATAGTAGCGGTGATAGCGCAATAATTGAATATATTGATGGAAAACAAGTTATTCACCATAGCCGTAATTATCAAGTAATGACCAACTCCCCTACTTATGATAAGCAGCTTGCAATGGAAGAGTATTGGCAAGGTATTGGCGGATTATCGTTCTTACCTGGTACCAATCGAGCGGCTGATCGCTTTGCAAGAGCCTCTTTTTATATTAAAAGTATTCCCAAAGATAGCGACACCACTACTGCCATCGCAAGTGTTTTTAGTGTTATACGTAATGTTTCAGTACCTTATGGCTTGACAACCGAAGCATCGCCAGAAATATCATCAACTCGCTGGCGAACACTTTATAACCATAAACATCAACTTTACTTTTTTGAATCGGCATTAACGCCAAATATTTTTTGGACTGACTTAAAGAAAATTGATTTTTCAGCAGAGACAGGTCAAGTAAAAGAACTTAAATTAGGCAAGGAACAACGTAATATATTTTCTGGCGATGCAACAAATGATTATAAAGTCAGTAAGCCTTTTGTATTTTTAGGACTAAATGTCGATCAGCTCGATTATTAGTATCTCAATTTTTGCGATATTTAGGGGCTATAACGCCTCTTTATCGCAAAAATTAATAATCTACAGCTTATCTCAAATAAATATATCCTTATAACAAATTATTAGTACAATCTTATGATTAACGATCTATAATTTTAATAATAATGTTGATTGGTTTTTAAATAAACCATTCCTTTTATCTTAACGGGGATTTCCTAATGAGTAGAATATTTGATGATAATTCACAAACTATTGGTCATACACCTCTTGTACGATTAAAACATTTTGGCCACGGTAATATTCTAGCCAAAATAGAATCTCGTAATCCAAGCTTTAGTATTAAATGCCGCATTGCATCAAATATGATTTGGGATGCAGAGAAAAGAGGCTTACTTACGGCTGATGTTGAACTAATTGAGCCCACTAGTGGTAATACAGGTATTGCACTTGCCGCAGTTGCAGCGGCGAGAGGTTACAAATTAACACTAACCATGCCTGAAAGCATGAGTATTGAAAGACGGAAATTGTTAAAAGTACTGGGAGCTAACCTTATTTTAACGGAAGCATCAAAAGGCATGAAAGGTGCAATTGCAAAAGCTGAAGAAATCGTCGCTAGTGATCCTAAACATAACCTAATGCTACAACAATTTAGTAACCCGTCAAACCCTGAAATTCATGAAAAAACAACTGGGCCTGAAATATGGCAAGATACAGATGGACAAGTTGATATGTTCATCGCTGGGATTGGCACAGGCGGTACCTTTACTGGCGTTACTCGTTACTTAAAAAAGACACAAGGTAAAAATGTTACTGCGGTGGCAGTTGAGCCGTTAAGCTCTCCCGTTATAAGTCAAGTGCTTGCAGGGGAAGCCATACAGCCAGGGCCTCATAAAATTCAAGGGATTGGCGCTGGTTTTATTCCAGATAATCTTGACTTGAGTTTAATTGATTTAGTTGAAAAAGTTTCTAATGAAGATGCCATTGAAACCGCTCGTAAAATTATGGATAAAGAAGGCATATTAGCAGGTATATCATCAGGCGCTGCGGTATTTGTGGCAGATAAGTTAGCTAATTTGCCAGAATATAAAGATAAAACAATTGTTGTTATTCTCCCCTCTTCAGGTGAACGCTATTTAAGTACCGACCTGTTTAGCGGGCTTTTTACTGAAAAGGAATTAGAATAACCGTAAAATATATTATATAACTTACGCTATTTCATATAGAAATTTCTTGATTTCATTTTAGAAAAGCCAGATAATTCACTCGTTTTCTAATAATTGAAAACAAGGTAATAGTAAAAACAAGTTAACAATGAAGGGCAAAAATTATGATGTTGTATTTTCTATACTTATTAATTCTTATCATATCGGGAATTTTAGCTATCCCAACATTAATTTTGTCTAAAAAGCCAAGTGCTAAAGATTTATTAGATAAAGTCGCACCCTATCAAGGCTGGTTTGGTGTAATTATTATATTTATCGGTTTAATTAAAATCATCGATTTATTAAGTGAAGCAAATCTATACTTTACTTTTGGTTTCGGTGGTCGTTGGGTTTTATTACTCGTGACAGCGATAATTATGATAATTCTTGGTTTTCTTTTAGGTTTCAATTTGATTAATAATTATGTTTTATCAAAGAATCCTAAATCTCAAGTAACTGGCAAGAATTTAATAACCAAATTACTTCCATTCCAAAATATATTAGGTATTGCAGCTATTGTATTAGGCGTATTATTATTACTCATGCGTCTATTTTAAGCCTGATCGCAATAAAAAAAGGTGCTACTTTGCACCTTTTTTTATTCTGCCGCTATCAAGTTCATGCCATGACTAGAACCCGTTTGCATTAAGGAAACCAATTGTTTAATTTTTCCTTGAAGAATTAAATGACTCACAGCGGATGTATTAATTAATACCTCAAAAATTGCTTTTCGTTCACCACCTATTTCCATAATCAATTGCTGTGAAACGATTGCCAGTAATGAGCTGGCTAATTGTGAACTGATAAAATTTTTCGATTGTTCAGGAAATAAATCAATAATGCGATTAATTGTTTGTATCGCAGAGTTAGTATGTAATGTTGCTAAAACTAAATGCCCAGTTTCAGCAGCTTGTAATGCAGCTGCGGTCGTCTCTTTATCCCTTAATTCGCCAAGCATAATAATATCGGGATCTTGTCGAAGCATTGATGATAATCCATCACAAAAGCGCGTACAATGTGTACCAATTTCACGTTGTTGGATTAACGCTAACTTATTTTGATATATAAACTCAATAGGATCTTCTAGTGTTAAAATATGTTTTCCTTGATGCTGATTAATATGTTCCAACATCGCCGCTAGTGTTGTTGATTTACCACATCCAGTTGCTCCCGTAATAAAAATTAGCCCTTGTTTTTTCATAACTAATTTTTTTAATATTTCAGGGGCATTAATATCTTCAAGGGAGGGAATTGCGCCACGGATAAGACGAAAGCAGGCTGAAATACCTCTTTTTTGATAAAATATATTACCGCGAAACCGACCAAATTTTTCATGGTGATAAGCAAAATCAACTTGTTTATGTTTCTCTATTTGCTGTAATTGCTCTTGTGTTAAAATAGCAAAAAGTTTTTTTTCTAGCTCTTGATTCGTTAAGGCACTGTCCTCTATTTTAACTAATTGACCGTTTTGCCTAATTATAACGTTTTCACCACTAGAAAGATGCAAATCAGAGGCATTTTGAGTTACACTTAATGCGAAAATAGTTTCCATATATCAATCCTTACGTGAGCAATAATGATTAAAGATAATTTACAGCATGTACATGATAAAATTACGCAAACAGCAAAAGCGTGCGATCGCGATCCCAATCAAATAAAACTTATTGCAGTAAGTAAAACCAAACCGTGCTCAGCAATTGAATCAGCGCTTAATGCAGGGCAATGTGCTTTTGGTGAAAACTACGTGCAAGAAGGCATTGAAAAAGTACAGTATTTTAGGCAGTTAAGTTTAAATATACCGATTGAATGGCACTTTATTGGGCCATTGCAATCAAATAAAAGTAAACTTGTTGCCGAACACTTCGATTGGGTACAAACGGTAGATAGGCTAAAAATAGCTAAACGCCTTAATGAACAAAGGCCTAATTCATTATTACCTTTAAACATTCTCATTCAAGTTAATATCAGTAATGAGCAAACTAAATCAGGAATTATGTCTGATGAACTCCTACCATTAGCCCATGAGATAGCAAGGCTACCTAATTTAAAATTAAGAGGATTAATGGCTATTCCCAAAGCAGAAACTGCTCCCAATCAGCAGCGCATTGCTTTTGAACAAATGTTTAATCTCTATAGCACCTTAAAGAAACATTACCCAATTGATACGTTATCAATGGGAATGAGTGATGACATGACAACCGCAATCTTAGCGGGTAGTAATATGATAAGAATTGGCTCGGCTATATTTGGTATGAGATAATACAATTTAGCCTTTTTATGCTATATTGCTAAAAATAAAGATAAAGGAGTTTTTGATGTCACCGTTGTTTTATATTATTAATATGTTATTAACGCTTTGTGTCTATCTGGTTATTTTACGAGTATGGATGCAATATACGCGAGTCAATTATTATAATCCGTGTACTCAATTTGTAATTAAAATCACCCAACCGGTGATTGGTCCTCTACGCAAACTGATTCCTTCGCTTGGTAAAATTGATACAGCAACAATATTAGTACTGTATATTCTTGCGGTAATTAAATTTATCGTGATTATGAAAATGTATGATAATAATGCACCCAATTTTAATTTACAGTACTTAATCTGTGGATTTTATGTCATCTTATACTCGCTAGGTAATTTAATTTTCTGGATGTTACTTGCTAGAGCTATTTTAAGCTGGATTAGCCGCGGTAAATCGGTACTCGAAGAAGTGTTATATCAATTAACCGAGCCACTTATTGCACCAATACGACGCTTTGTGCCACCAATTGGTAATATTGACCTATCTTTTATGATCTTTGTTTTTATTTTGATTATATTGAATATGGTGTTTATGAGCCTGTTTAGCCCATGGTGGGGAATTATTTCCTTGAGCCGATAAGGTGTTATGTGATTTCAACTCCACTTATCCTAACTATCTTAGCCGGTGCATCGACATTTATCGGCGCTATTTTGGGTGTTTTAACTAAAAAACCTTCCGCGAGGCTATTAGGATTTTCCCTAGGCTTTGCAGCAGGTATTATGTTATTAATTTCATTAATGGAAATGCTTCCGGCGGCGCTTAATACGCCTTCTGTTTCGCCTATTTTATGTTACTTAATGTTTATTGTTGGCTTGCTTGGTTATTTTGCCATTGACCGATTATTACCTCACTATCATCCACAAGATATTCCATGCGAAAGTGGCGATCTTGAGTGTATAAAGCGGGTTACATCATCACATAAAGATAAATTAAAACGCACAGCAATTTTATTAACACTTGGGATTAGCCTACATAATTTTCCTGAAGGTATTGCAACTTTTATCACCGCCAGTGCAAACATTGAATTAGGGATCGGCATTGCAATTGCGGTTGCTATTCATAATATACCCGAAGGGTTAGCCGTTGCCGCACCCATTTATATTGCGACGGGCTCAAAATGGCAAGCATTATTTTGGGCTAGCATATCGGGTTTCTCTGAGATTGTGGGTGGCGCTTTAACTTATGTTATGCTCGGTGACTACGTAACACCAACACTAATGGCAAGCATTATGGCTGTTGTTTCTGGTATTATGGTTGCGCTTTCAATTGATGAGCTTATTCCTTTAGCGAAAGAAGTGGATCCTAAGCGCAACCCAAGCATTGGTATTCTTTGTGGTATGACAGTAATGGGATTTAGCTTAATTTTGTTACAGTATTTTTAAAGAAAGTGAGCTACATACGTCATAAGTATGTAGCTTAATCGTTATCGTTTAAAATTCATCTTGATTTAAATATGCCCATGCATACTGAGCATAGAGCTCCGCACCTTGTGCCATAGCCTCTTCATCAATATTAAAACAACCATGATGATGCGCCCACTGCGTATCTTTCGTTTTGTTACCGCTGCCTAATAATACAAAGGTACCTGGGATATTTTCGATATAATAGCTGAAATCTTCGCCTCCTGTTGTCGGGCGTTCTTGATATAAATAAGATTCACCAAAAGCTTGTTTAATTATCGACTGCGCTAACAACGCACTACGTTGCTCATTAATAACGGGTAAAGTGCCATAAACATAATCCACCTCTGCCGTAGCTCGGTACATTGCCGCAACTTGATCTGCATAACGCTTTATTGCTAAAACTATTTTTTCACGAACATCAAGATTAAAACAGCGCACAGTTCCTTCTAATACGGCATTTTCAGCAATCACATTAAAACGAGTACCAACCTCCATACGACCAATAGTAACAACTGCAGGCTCTAATGGATCAACTTCACGAGAAACGATCGATTGTACATTCATCACAAATGCAGATGCGACCATAACGGCATCAACGGTATCATGAGGCATTGAGCCATGTCCCCCTTTACCTTTAAATTTAATAGTCAATAAATCGGCAGAGGCAAAGCAAGGACCAACAATGCATGAAATTTTATTAACGGGTGTTTGTGACCAAATATGCATACCAAATACATTATCAACACCTTCCAACACGCCTTGTTTTATCATCGCTTTAGCGCCTTGAGCAATCTCTTCTGCTGGCTGAAAAACGAATCTAATATTGCCAGCTATTTGCTGTTTGATGTCATTGAGTACTTTGGCTGCGGTAAGTAACATTGCCGTGTGAGAATCATGTCCGCACGCATGCATTTTACCATCAATGGTCGATTTATAATCGATTGTTTGGTTTAGCTCCTTTACGGGTAAAGCATCAATATCAGCCCTAAGTAAAATCGTTTTACCCGGTTTACCACCTTTTATCTCAGCAATAATACCCGTCGGCTCAGTTCGCTTATAATGAATGCCGAGTTTATCTAACTCCTGTGCAATACGCTCTGTAGTACGAACTTCCTCAAAGGGTAATTCAGGATGCTTATGCAAATCGCGCCGAAAAGCCACCATATCATGGTTATATTGAGCAACTAATGTCGCTATTTTATTATTAATCATTACTCTTCCTTTCCTTCACTCAGCTTATTACTAATTTATTGGCGTTATCATTCCAACCATGACGCCAGCTAACACTACTGACACAATGGTAACTGATATAAAGCCACCAATTAGCATTGGTGCTAACATATGGTTGTTAAGAATTTGCCTTTCCTTTGCATCAAACGTCAAATTATTAATCACTTCATTGGTAATAATATAATCAGCCGGAAAACCATATAGTGCAGTTAATGCAATGGCAAATGCCATCTCAATACTAACTTTTAAAACCTTACCTATTATCGCTGCAAAAATAAGCATTCCAACTACAGCCGATAAAATTAAAACCACTAATGGCACAAGTAAATTCAATAACATCTGCGGAGTTGCATGATTTAGTGTGTCAAAAATAAATAACATCAATGCCATAACGGCAAAGCCAAATCCATTCGCTTTTTTGAGCGGATGACGTTCTAAAAAACCGATAGATGAGGCAATCACACCAAATAATAAACATAGCACAAAAGGACTAACTGAAATAATAGGGGCTAAAAGAGTTGAAACTAAATAAGCTAAATAGCCGACCAATGCTAAGCGCAAAAATTGGAAATAACTGCTATTATAACTATTTGGGAACTTGCTAAATAATTTGGGCATTGGGTATTCATCTAGTGTATTAACCACATCAAGTTTATGATTTGTTGACGTAGTCTCATAGCTAGATTGCCATACACCTGCTCGGTATTTTTTTAACACACGTAAACCTTCACGTTTTAACATAATCGATGTTAATGGGTAACCAACAAAACCCTGCATAACATAAATCACTATTGCAAATACCGATAAATCAAGTAAACCAGCTTCTTTCGCGCCACCCGACATGATAATTGCCGAAACAATGCCCCCAACCAAGGGGGGAATAGCAACGATTACCGTATTACGATCAAAACAGAGCATACCTACAATTGCACATATAACAATAATGCCGACAATGCCCGCTAAAGAAATTAAAATCGTTTTCCACTGTTTTTTTAAATCACGTAAAGATAATAATGTCCCCATATTCGTAATTAATAGGTACATTAACATCACTGCAACTGATGTTGTTATCCCCGCTCTACCAACAATATCTTTTGGGAAAAAAGTCCAATAACCGGCAAGGAAAAGCACCGCACAGATGAAAACAGAAGGAACCCATGCTTTGGTATATGTTGAAATAACATCACCGATATATAATATAAAAAGAATCAATACAAATGCCATCATTTGCGGCATATCTAACATCGTAGACATAAAAACTCCATTTTAATATCAAATTCGTTGCTAAA
The DNA here is from genome assembly GCA_036251935.1 of Orbaceae bacterium lpD04. Taxonomy (NCBI): domain Bacteria; kingdom Pseudomonadati; phylum Pseudomonadota; class Gammaproteobacteria; order Orbales; family Orbaceae; genus Orbus; species Orbus wheelerorum. The sequence continues at coordinate 1,873,281 of CP133967.1, forward strand.
ATAACATTCGCTTAACATGCAATAATATCGTTTTAGTTATTAATTTTTTTATTTTGCCAATAAGGTAGATTAGCAATATAGCTAATCGCTAGCAATATTTTATTATGATGGCGGTATAACTTATCAGTGAGCGTTGTTGATTATCTCAATATAAAAAAAGCCTTTTATTTAAGGCTTTTTTGAATTTTATCATATTTATAATGATACGAATGATTATTCAATATTTTGAATTTGTTCACGCATTTGTTCAATTAATACTTTAAGCTCAATTGCTGATGCTGTAACATCTGCATTGATCGATTTGGAAGCGATAGTATTTGATTCACGGTTAAACTCTTGCATCATAAAATCGAGTCTACGCCCTACCGCTTCATTTTTCTTAAGGATTGAATAAGTTTCTTTTACGTGCGTTGACAATCGATCTAGCTCTTCGGCAACATCGATTCTTTGTGCTAATAAGATCAGTTCTTGTTCTAAACGATTTGATTCAAGCTCAATTTTAGCTTCATCTAATTTGGCATGTAATTTATCTTTCTGCCACTGTAAAATTTCAGGCATCCAATTACGAATTTTTATCACTTCTTGGGTTATGCCCTCTAAACGTTGGATAATCAATAACTCTAACGCGTTACCTTCTCTTTCTCTTACTTCAATAAAGTCATTAATCGCGATTTCAAGTGATGCTAAAATTTCTTGTGAAATAATATCAAGATCTTGTTCTTTCGCTGACATAACACCCGGCCATCGTAATACATCAACAACATTGACTTCACCCGTTGATGCTTCATCGCGGATCCAATTCGCGGCTTGTAATAACTGTTTAGCAAGCTCTTTATTTAAAAAGAGTTCTTGATGTTGATTAGCCAAATCAAGCTCAAAACGCAAATTACATTCAACTTTTCCCCGCGTTAAACGGCTTCTAAGTTTTTCTCGAATGATGGGTTCGAGTGAACGTAATTGTTCTGGTAAACGGATATACGTTTCTAAATAACGTTGATTTACGGAGCGAAGTTCCCAAGCGGCATGTCCCCAACTGGCATTAACGTCCTTTCTTGCATATGCTGTCATACTACGAATCATAATCTTAACCTTTAATAACAAATTACGCCCATAATATCATATTAAAGAATGATTAATATAATAGATAATAAAACAGATTATTATCATACTGATTTTTAATATCTCAAGATAACACACTAAAGAATAGAACTTAACTTACTGTTTATTTACATAATTATTTCAAAATAGAATAACAAGCTGCATTAAAATTAATAATTTATAGTATATAATTTGCGCTGCATGTTTTTTATTTTTTAATCAGCTTTAATCAGGAGTTAATCATGAGTAGTAAATTTGAAATTTTTAAAAGTCCGAAGAATAATCAGTTTTATTTCCATTTAAAAGCAAGTAATGGTCAGATAATTTTACAAAGCGAAGGATATACAACGAAAAGTAACTGCTCAAATGGCGTTCAATCAGTTAAGAAAAATGCCCCTAGCGAGAAAGCTTATGACAAAAAACCAAAATATTTTAATTTAAAGTCATTAGATAATGGCCAAATCATTGGTACAAGCCAGCAATATTCAAGTGAATCAGCGAGAGATAATGGCGTTGAATCAGTACAAAAAAATGCCCCAATCGCTGAAGTTGTTGATTTAACAGTAGGCGCTTAAGTTCATCATTATTAAATAGAACCCGCAAAATTGCGGGTTTTAAATTTGTCATATCAAAAAGCTCGATTTAATCACTAAAATCTCAGTATATTACACAAATTGATCTGTGCATTATGCAACAAATTCTGTATAATGCGCCCTTAGCTTAGGCTAAACATTGCTCATTCAAATTGAGAAATGTCCTCCTAATACAGTATTGATTCAATATAAAATAAAAAACCACGTTGGAGATAGACATGCGCCCTTCCGGCCGAACTGCGGAACAAGTCCGCTCGATAAAAATTACGCGTAATTATACTAAACATGCCGAAGGTTCTGTTTTAATTGAATTTGGTGAAACTAAAGTACTTTGTAATGCAACCGTTGAAGAAGGTGTTCCACGTTTTCTTAAAGGTCAAAATCAAGGCTGGATAACAGCTGAATATGGTATGTTACCAAGAGCCACAAATACCAGAACTCAACGTGAAGCAGCTAAAGGCAAACAAAGTGGCCGAACAATGGAAATTCAGCGCTTAATTGCCCGCTCACTTCGCGCAGCAGTTGATCTTAAAGTACTAGGTGAATATACGATAACCCTTGACTGTGATGTTATCCAGGCAGATGGCGGTACACGCACGGCATCAATTTCTGGCGCATGTGTTGCACTTTATGACGCGCTTAATGGCATGGTAGAAAAAGGTGTATTGAAAACCAACCCATTTAAAGGCTTTATTGCCGCTGTTTCAGTTGGGATCGTTAAAAATGAAGCATTATGTGATTTAGAATATATCGAAGATTCTAATGCTGAAACCGATATGAATGTAATTATGACTGACGATGGACGAATGATTGAAATACAAGGAACCGCTGAGGGCGAACCATTTAGTCACGATGAATTAATGACCTTACTTGCTTTGGCAAAAAATGGCATTAGTACTATTATTGAGGCACAAAAAACAGCATTAAGTATTGCCTCATAAAATCGATTTAAAAAGCGACATAAGTCGCTTTATTTTTATTTATATTATTAAAGCTCATTTATTAAAGCTATTTTTTAAAGTATTAGTACCTTAACGTCTGGAGAAATATCATATGAAGTCATACAAACGCCAATTTATTCAATTCGCACTTGAAAGAGAAGTATTGCGATTTGGCGAATTTACTTTGAAATCAGGACGAAAAAGCCCCTACTTTTTTAATGCTGGATTGTTTAATACAGGTAAAGATCTCGCGCTATTAGGTCGTTTTTATGCCGAAGCTCTCATTGATGCAAATCTCAAATATGACGTTATTTTTGGCCCTGCATATAAAGGGATCCCAATTGTTGCAGCAACAGTTGTTGCACTGTCAGAGCATCATAATATTGAAATTCCATACTGTTTTAACCGCAAAGAAGCTAAAGATCATGGTGAAGGTGGTAATTTAGTCGGTAGTTCAATTAAAGATAAGCGCGTAATGTTAGTTGATGATGTTATTACAGCTGGGACAGCCATTCGTGAATCAATGCGTATTCTTGAAGATAATCACTCAAAATTATCTGGCGTACTTATTAGCTTAGATCGTCAAGAAAAAGGCAAAGGGGAGCTATCTGCTATCCAAGAGATCAAAAAAGCTTATAACTGTGATGTCATATCGATTATTACATTAGATGATTTAGTTAATTATTTATCTGAAGAAGATGATAAAACAGATGAATTGGCGCGCGTTGAAGCATACCAAAAACAATATGGCGTCACTCAATAACAGTAGCGTTGTCATCCGATAAAAAAAGTGCGAATTTGAAGTGACCCCCAATAGTTGGACAATCAATTATTGGGGGTCTTTTTATGTCAAAATACAGTCGAAATTTAAAAATTATCATTGTTAATGAATTCTTATCAGGAGTATCAACGCAACACATTTTAAAAAAACGTTAAGCAAATAATTATCACCGCAACTAAACTCTCTAAGTTGGTTAAAATAATATCAATGAAACACATTACAACGGTATAATATTAATTCAATAATGCAGTGTTATTTTTATTATCTTTTCGGACTATTAGATGCATATTTTTATTAATATAATAAATTGACCCAAAATCACATATAATCAATAATTGCTCTATTACAAAGTGTGTTTTATCGAGCATAATATCGCTTACTTATGTAATTCATTCACCATAAATCACGTTATTTAGAAGGTTGAAAAAATGAAAAAGAAACTTTTATTTGTTCTACTATTAAATTTAGGGATCACCTCAGTATCTCATGCGGCTCAATCAGTTATCGCGCACGATGATTCAAATAATATACTCGAATTACAACGTCTTAAATATGGTAACGATGCTATTGTCATCGGCAACATTAATACCAGTATAAGCGAAACAATCAAAATAAAACCCGATACAGCTGAGTTCTCAATTACCTTTATCACCGAAGGCACAACGCCAACCATTGCATCCAATAGTAATGCAACTGGCATGAAAATGTTAAATGAGTACCTTAATAAATTAGGTATTAAAAATGATGATTTAACGACCGTCGCTTATCAAAATTATGAAAATGAAAAACAACAACCAACAGCCGATCAAGCTAAACGTTATAATTCAACATTTACCGTCCATGCTAACATGACTAATGATCAGTTTTTCAATGCCTTAAAATTACTCGATAAAAATAATATTAATGATATAAAACAAAATCCCGAGAGTAAATTTTATATTTTTAATATTGAAGAAAGTAGCGATTCTATCGATAAAGCAAAACAATTAACGCAACAAAAATATCAACGAATTATTAATGAGTTAAATAAGTTAGGTATTAGTAATATTTCAATTGCAGGCTATGATAGTAAAGCTATTTCAGATAAAACTGAACTTGTAAAAAAATACTATGTTCAAAATACCATTCAAATAAAAGTAGCTGACTTTACGCTAATTGGCAAAATTATTGCAAAAGCTCAGGAATTAAAAATGATGGTAAATAATGATATGAATTACCAAGTGTCAGATTCAGAAAAAAACCGTGTTTTAGCGCAGTATGAACAAGCTATTTATAATAAACTTGCGGCAAAAGCCACTCGATTACTTGGTCAGCAATATCAGCTAGGCTTTCCAACTAACCTTAATAGCGATGAAAATAGCAATATTTACTCAGTACAAGCAAGAAATTATGGCTATACACAAAAAATGCTGAGCGCTCAAGCTCAAAATTTTACTGAGGATAGTATTGATATTCAGCCACCCTCTGAGTTTTCAATTACATTAACTATGTCAGGATCATTTGAAGTTATTAAAGCAATAAAGCAATAAAGCAATAAAGCAATAAAGCAATAAAGCAATAATTATGCTAGCTAAAGGGTTCAATCCTTTAGCTTTTTTTTCACTATAATAACACCTTACAACAAAATATTAACGAAAAATAAGTCTGATTAGAAGGTCAAAATAAGTTGCTTATCAAGCTGCGGATCGATTAATGTCACATGGAAACCAATCAATCTAATCCCCCGTTCTTTTCGCCTATCTTGCCAGATTTGATTAGCCTGATCTATGAGATCTTGCTTATTAAGTTTTGGATATATATGTTCTTGTGTAGTTATCTGAAAATCATGAAATTTAAATTTGACACCTTGCCTAGCAATGACTAAATCATCTCTGACTTTACTTAATCGTTTTTCCAGCTCATCATATAATGAGTCGAAAAAAGGTAAACATTCCTCCCAGCGATAAATATCACTAGCAATCGTTCTTTCAACACCTACTGATTTACGTTGTCGATCATTATGAACTTCTCGATCATCAATCCCCTGACAACGTTCATACAATACTCGCCCAAATTTACCAAACTGATTTAAGAGTTTGCTTAAATCATATCGAGTGACATCTCGACAATAAATTAATCCTAATTCAGCTAATTTTTTTTCTGTTACTTTACCAACCCCAGGGATTTTCTTTAGTGGTAAATTAATAATAAACTCTTGTACATTATCAGGCGGTATAACATATTGGCCATTAGGTTTATTCATATCAGAAGCAATTTTAGCCAAAAATTTTAATGGTGCAATGCCAGCTGATGCGGTTAAATTAAGCTCTTTTGCAATCTTTTGCCGAATATCTTGAGCAATTAACGTTGCAGATCCATGAAATAAAGTACAATCAGTGACATCAAGATAAGCCTCATCAAGTGATAATGCTTCAATTAATGGGGTATATTGTTTGAATATTTGATGAATTTGTTTAGATACATCTTTATAAATATGATGACGACCAGCTACAACTTTAAGATGCGGACATAATTTGATAGCTTGGGCCATTGGCATGGCGCTATGAATTCCATACTGACGAGCAAGGTAATTGGCCGTAGCAACTACCCCCCTTTTTCTAGGATCACCACCTACCGCAATAGGTAGGTTACGGTAACGAGGATTATCTCGCATTTCAACCGCAGCATAAAAGCAATCCATATCAATATGAATAATTTTTTTTACCAAATTCATCGCTAAACTATCATTACAACTGTATAAATATACAATATATACTATATTTATCCTACCGCCTATATCAATTTAGTATCGCTATCCAATTTTTACAATTACTGGCATAATATAGCCATTAGTTTTACAAAATAAGTTAATATTGTGCCTGAATCTACTTTAGCAAACAAATTATGCGACCGCTTTCGCGGTTTTTACCCGGTTGTAATTGATATTGAAACGTCTGGTTTTGATAATAAAAACAATGCAATACTTGAAATAGCTGCGATCACAGTGAAAATGAATCATGATGGTTGGCTCGCTATAGATAACAAAATTCATTTTCATGTCAATCCATTTGAAGGGGCAATACTTGAACCCTCTGCATTGGCTTTTAATGGTATCGATCCATCAAATCCACTACGTGGCGCTGTATCAGAATTAACGGCGATAGATGAAATTTTTAAAATGGTGCGTCAAGGCATTAAAGATAATAATTGTAATCGCGCGGTTATCGTTGCCCATAATGCCCATTTTGATCATGGTTTTTTAATGGCCGCAGCAGAGCGATGTAAAATCAAACGTAATCCATTTCACCCTTTTGCAACCTTTGATACCGCCTCATTAGCGGGATTAATTTATGGGCAAACCGTGCTAGCTAAAGCTTGCGAAACGGCGAAGATCCCATTTGATCACAAAGAGGCGCATTCAGCGCTGTATGATACCGAAAAAACTGCTGTCTTATTTTGTGAAATGGTTAATCGGTTTAAATCACTCGGTGGTTGGCCTCTGACCGAAGAAAATAATCATTCTTAACGTTTGATTTGTATTTAACTTATCTAAAAAATGATAACTCAATCGCTTATTATTAAGCTAGCTTGCATACTTTTATAAGCGTCAGATAGTGAGTTGGATGACTAATTATTAAGGGAATATAGTTATTCCCTTATTTTAGATCTAGTAACGAATTTTGATTACGCGTTAAGCTGTTTGATATTTACTAGCCGTTTCTTTCACTAAGGTTTGCAGTTCGCCAGATTGAAACATCTCAATCATAATATCACATCCACCAACTAATTCGCCTTCAACCCATAATTGCGGGAAGGTTGGCCAATCAGCGTATTTAGGCAGCTCGGCTCTAATATCTGGATTTTGTAAAATATCAACGTAAGCAAATGGGGCACCACATTGCGATAAAATTTGTGATGCTTGTGCCGAGAAACCACAACTTGGTAATTTCGGCGAGCCTTTCATGTATAAGATGATCGGGTTGTCACCGATCTGCTTTTTAATTTTTTCAATAGTTGTCATTGTCATCGTTAAATCAAATCCTACTAAGTATAGTAATTTGATATATTAGCGCAAAATTCAACAATCATATGCATAGATAATAACTATCGCTGTAGTTATTATTTTTTATCTAACTGATACCTATTACCGATATATTCTCGACACACCCTATATTTTGCTAATGGTTTAGGCTACAATAAAGTCAATAAATAACTGTTACTAGCTAAATTGTGAATACTTTACGTTCGTCATTAAGACAAGTTTTTTATCATAGCAATGTACTTTATAGTATGCGCATTTTAATTAGTCTTGCTGGAACTACCTTTATTCCTTGGTATTTTGGTGAGATTAAGGCGGTGATCCCATTAACACTCGGCGTTGTTGCCGCAGCATTAAGCGAGATTGATACACGTTTACTCTATCGCTTAATCAATCTAATTTTCACATTAGCTTGCTTTGCATTAGCAGCCTTTTCTGTTCAATTATTATTTCCCTACCCTATTATTTTTATTATAGGCCTCGTTTCATCAACGTTTCTTTTTACGATGCTTGGTGCTTTAGGTCAACGTTATGGCGTGATTGCTTTTGGCTCATTGCTCATTGCTGCCTATACCATGCTTGGCCATAAAATGTATGATGACTTTTATTCGCAGCCTATATACTTATTAGTTGGAGCAATTTGGTATAATTTGATCTCTTTTATTGAATCAATATTGCAACCAATAAGAACAACACAACAAAACTTAGCAGTATTATTTTTTAAACTTGGCCAATACTTAGATGCAAAAGCGGCTTTGTTCGATCCAGATGAAAGTAATGGTTTTAAAAGCCAATTATCAAGTTTGACACTTGCAAATAACCAACTTATTGATGCCTTAAATCAAACGAAGCATTCACTATTTAATCGGTTAAAAAGTTATCGTGGTCAAACTTATATCCGTAATATGCTCAATTACTATTTTGTCGCTCAAGATATTCATGAACGAGCAAGTGCCACTCACGTTGCTTATAAAACGCTTTGTCAGGAGTTTAAACACAGTGATATTTTATTTCGCTTCGCTCGTATTTTAAACTTACAAGCAAAAGCCTGTAATACCCTTGCAATTAGCATTAAGTATAACCAAATTTATCATCATAATCCGGCATTTGAGAAATATTTTAGCTACTTAGAAGAAGCTATTACAAATAGCCAAGGCGATCGTAAACTCATTAACGCCCTTACCCATTTATTAAAGAATCTGCAAAATATTGATTTGCTTTTATCAAATATCAACAATGAACAGCAACTCTCGAGCCAATATACGCAAAGACAACTCATTGATAACAACTTAGGTGGTATAAAAGACAGTTGGCAACAAATTAAACAAAATTTATCGATTAAATCGCCGCTATTTCGTCATGCTGTGCGTATGAGTTTAGTCTTCTCAATTGGATATATTATTATTCAAATAACAAATATGCAGCATGGCTATTGGATTATTTTAACCAGCTTATTTGTCTGCCAACCGAACTATTCAACCACTAAATTTCGGCTAAAATTAAGGGTACTTGGTACGATTGCAGGTATTGCAATAGGTATTCCTCTTACATTTTTATTACCTAACATTGAAGCACAATTATTACTTATTATTTTAAGTGGTTGGTTATTTTTTCTATTTAAAAACTCTCAATATGCCTATGCTACAGCATTTATTACTTTACTGGTGTTTTTTAGTTTTGGACTTATTGGCGAAAGTAGCTTAACAGTTGCTATCTTGAGAATTATTGCAACGGTTATTGGCTGCATTATTGCTTGGCTTGCGGTCAGTTTTATTTGGCCTGATTGGAAGTTTCGAAATTTAGGTAAACTCATAAAACGGGCATGTAATGATGATAGTCATTATCTTGCCTTAATAGGAAGCCAATATCTTTCAGGTAAAAGCAACGATGCTCAGTATCGATTAATTAGGCGCAGTGTTCATGAAAATAATGCTGACTTATCGGCGCTGATTAGTATTATGACCAAAGAGCCCCATATTGATCAGCAATTTACCGATCAAGCCTTTCGTTTTCTAACCTTAAATCACAGTTTAATTAGCTATATTTCAACACTTGCAGCTCACCGAGATAAAACAATAACAGATGGAACATTAACGTTGTTTGATGATACGTCAGTTTTTATTATTAATGTCTTAAATGAGCAACAAAAAATTGATCAGCACTTAGTCTTACTTCGTCAAGTTATTAGCGATACGTTAGATAAACAAACTCATGATATCGATAATAATGACTCAATTATTTTGCAACAACTATTACTGATATTAGATATTTTACCTGAGATGTTACAGTTAATTGAGCAACTAAGTAAAAATAATAATTAATCATTTAAGGGTGAGTATTTTCTTTTCATTGAGTTAAAAATTGTTAAAAAAAAGCGTATTCATAGCAAATACGCTTTTTTGGTGTTATCAACAGATAATATTATTTAATGATTAATACTCATAGCTAATATTAAATTGAACTTCATTTTTACTATAACTATTTGTACCAAATTGATGAACAACCTGACCCCATATGCTAGTATCTTTCGTTAACTTACCAAGTAAACCAACTTTAATCTCACCGACATTACGGCCAATTGTATCGTCAAATGATTCAATATCAATCTTCGTTTTTTCCGATACGTTATTGTAGAGCCAGTTAGCTTCAACATAAGGATTAAATTTATCTACGTTATCAGTATAGTTACTATATAAACGTACACCTAGTCGATTGGTGATCCCTGATGCTTTTGATTTTCCAAATTCAGAACCATTGCTATCAGTAAATGCTTCAGAATTAACTTGATTAAAGATAATTTGGTTATGTGGTTGTAAAATCCAGCTATGACCTGTATCACTATCTTCAGATAGTACAAAGCCGTAACCACCTTCTAATGATAATGCATAGCCGTAACTATCGTATTTAACTTTATTTACTTGAGCATCACCTTTTAATGCATTGTTATACAACGCGCCATGACCCCAAAAATCAGCGTATGGTCCTTTATTCTCATCAGGTACCCAGCTTGCATAAATCCCCATCATATACCCATCAACCGTACCGTCTGATTTGGTGCCTGATTGATTTGAATGGTTTTTAACATTACTGTGACCATAACCATAATAAATACCACCAACAAAATCATCACTTTTAACAATATCAGCACCAATTTGCATTATGTAAGTATCGGCTTTAAAGTGTTGTCTACCATTAAGTGTATCGCTTTTCGCTTTTGAATAATTGGTGCGCCCCCAAATTGCGCTATTGCCTTCCCTAACACTATAACGTCTATCATAGATATCTTGGTTAAACATTGTGGCTGCAATATATTGGTTAGCTAAGTGTGTACCAACATTTGGATCAACCATTTTATTATTAACTTTATCAAAATAAGTTAAATAAAAGCCTTGACCACTTCCTGTCGTTAATCGATATTCATATCCACCATAAACCACAACATCACCTAAAACAAAGGCATCATTGTTTTGTGTGCCTAATACATCAATTAATTTGATACCATCGTTAATCGTTTCTACTGCTGTACTACCAACGACCGGTGTAACAAAGATTTTCGTTGCAGCGCTTCCTAGTTCAACATTATCTAGTACTAACATATCACTTTGGCTATCTGCATCACCTTGGTTAATAACAGTATTCATTTTAATTGAGCCACCATTAGCAACAAAAGTACCATCACCATTGGTTCCCGCCGTATCACTACCACTAATAACTAGTACATTCCCTGCTTTAGAGCTTCCATTAGCGGTTAGGTCAATAATACCCGAGTTACTAAAACGACTCACATTTAATAGTTGTGCTTGGCTTGCACCATCAGCCATACTTAATGCGCCAACAGAATGATAATCGCCCGTGGTATCAAGTGTTAAATCGCTATTTCTGGCAACTAAACTAATTGTACCTTGGTTATCAATCACACCACCGCCAAAACTTGAAATAGCAGCGCCTTCCGTATCTTTAGTATAATTACCATAATTTAATGCGGCTGCTTGGTAAGTATTTCGTAAATCCCACGCTCCAGTATTGGTTAGGTTAGTTGTTGCAAATGTTGAGTCAGTAGCAGTACCCGTTTGGATATAACCTGTCATATTGCTAGCATTAGTCACATTGACCGCTGCTGTGCCGCCATTTTGAACAAAGATAGCTCGGTCATTACTTGAATTTAATGTACCGTCATTGGTCACGGTAAATGTACCGTCTTTTGAATAGGCATTAATCGCTATACCACTATGAGCACCGCCCGTTACCTTAGCTGCGCTTGCAATATAAATATCAGCCGTTCCTGACGTTCTAACATCAATACCTTTTAATCCTAACGAAGCGTCAACAACCGCGTCATTATTGACATTGACATTAATCGTATTTGCCACGCTAGAATCATTTTGTAATGCCATTATACCTGCATTAGATACAGTATTGTTAGGATCGGATTTTAATACGATATTTCCACCATCATGGTTTACAACAATATTTCCTGTATCTGAGATTGCTTGTATACCATGAGTATAAGCAATAAAATCAGCATTGTTATATGTTGTTGCAATATTACCTGTATTATTAATTGTGATATCGCCATTAACTAAATAGGCTGCAATTCCCATACTATTTTCGGCATTAATAGCGCCACTATTATTGATTATAACGCTTTTCGCACTTGATTTAGCAATCAGATTTGTTTCTGTAGTACTTGAATTTTCTTGAACATTTACTCTAATTGCACTTAATGAATTAGTTTTGCTCGTTTGTGTAATATTACCGGTATTGGTAATAACTAAAGAATCATTAGCATTGGTTTGCGCAACTATTCCTGAAGCTATAACTGAATTAGCCGCATTTGATAGATTAATATTACCACTATTAATAATATTAGCAGTCACGCCCTGAGTAGTTGGCATGCTTGAATAATTGATACCACTACTTGCTTTGCCATTGATATTAATATCGCTGATATTATTAATATTTACATTGCCCAATGAGCTATTACCGGCAACGGTAATACCATTTGAATTATCGCCATTGGTTGTAATCGTTGAGCCAGCTTGAGTATTTATATCAATATCACCCGATGTAACGCCAGTAACATTAATACCTGAAGAGTCGATTCCGTTGGTTACAATATCTCCCGCAGTTTGCTCTATCATTACTCCATTATTATCACCCGAAACACTAATGCCATGCGAGTTAACGCCCGATGTAATTATTTCACCGCTATTACTAAGAGTAACTGTTCCAGAACCATTATTAACAATATCGATCCCATTTGAGCCGCCAGAATATGTCACTAATTTACCAGTATTGGTAACATTAATAATACCGGTACTTGCACTATTTAAAATACCGGCTTTAATCGCATGAGATTTGATTTGCGTATCATTAGCCTCGGCTAAATTTCCGATGGTAATTGCGGTATCAGTATTAAAGATATTAATATCACCGCTGTTAACTGACCCACTCTCATGTACAGCATAAATACCATACGTATTGGTGTTACTTCCTACCGGTGTATCTAAGTTTATTATCCCGCCACTAGTTGTGATAGAGATATTATTTGCAGAACTACCTGTATCGGTTGCAACGATAATTCCATTTGCATTATTTCCAACCGAATTAGCGTCAATACTAGTCATTCTAACATCGATATCACCACTGGCCGATTTAGATAGAATATTTACAAGAGACGTATCAGCACCGGTTGAACTGTATTTCATATGAGATGCTTTTACCGTGATTGCAGCTTTGTCGCCAGTTGTCACAACATTGAAAGCATTAGCATTATTGCCATTAGTTTTAATGCTATTATCATTAGCAGAAATATTAACATCACCGCCAGCAGATATTACATCAATAGCATTGGCTGAATCATTTAAAATTTCCATACTTGCCGTGTTATTAATATTTATCTTTCCAGACTTTGACGTAGCATAAATACCACTCTCGCCTGATTTAAGGGTTCCTCCGACTGTAATTACATTAGCGCCCGAACCATTATTAATACTACTAATTCCGACTCCATCTGCAGTAATAGTAGATGACGATGAAGTAATCGTACTCGAACCTGAGCCGTTATTGATACTGCTAATTCCAATTCCATTTGCAGTGATACTAGATGAAGATGAAGTAATCGTGCTCGAACCTGAACCGTTATTGATACTACTAATACCATTCCCCTTTACAATCATAGAGGATGATGAGTTAATATCAATACTCGATGCGCCAGTACTTTGAGCATTAGCATAGATCCCGCCACCTTGGGTTGACACAATCGTATCTGAAGTTGAACTTATCGATAAATTATCGGCCGAATTACTAACACCATTAATCGCATTCCCCTTAGTGTCTATATTATAGGAGGAATTTGCTGACTCAATACTAACCTTTCCTGAGTCAGCACTAGTACTTGCGAATATACCATTAGCATTACCTGTTCCTGCCGCATTAACTGTCGAAGAGGTAACCGTAACACTCACATCTTTACCTGCCCCAGTATAATTACTAATTTCACCAACAATAACATTCGCATCATTACTGTTTGTTGTCGAATAGGTTCCTTCATCTACTGTAACGGTAACTTTACCAATAGTATCCGGTGTTGATGATGTTGTTTTACCAACAACTGCCGACGTATTAGTACCTGATGTTGAAATAATGGAGTTTGTAATTGTTATTGAAGAATTTGCACCATCAGTACCTACTCCAATAATTGCAGTCTCAGTTTCATTGTTATTTAGCTCATTCTCACTAATTGTTACTGTCTTTCCTGAGCCCGTTGCAGTTTTACTGATTGGGGTTGCAAGAGCTAGGCTTGATACAGATAATAAAGCAGAGCCAACCATTACAGCTAATATGGAAGCGCTCACACTTTTATTCTTTGCCAATTCAGAAGTAACAACTGATTGCCCTTGACCATTTTTCTTGATCTTATAAATTTTATTCATCTTTCATCTCTTTTTGCTTTGTTTGTCAAATTATTATTGTGAGATATACTTAATTATCCATATCCCACTTTATTTCTTTAAAATTTAATTGATTAAAATCAAATTTAATTTTTCATATTATATATACTTTATTACAAAGGTTAAGCTTCTTTCATTATAACTATACTTTTTTTTTTACATAAGAAAGAAATTTAATCAATTTTTATCGGTACCACATACAAAAGTAAATATTTAAAAATAATTATTATCTAAAAGGGACTTAAATTAACGAGGTAATTTATTGAAAGTACCACCAACAAACGTCGTCTCGTTAAATCGGTGAATTAAATAGCTAGCTCGTCTAACGAAGATGATATCGAATAGTGAAGTATGATATGATAGTCAGGCTTTAGTTCAGGGAATATTATGAGGGAAAAATGGCATCATTAAAGGATGTGGCAAAATTAGCGCAAGTATCATTAATGACGGTATCTAGAGCGATTAATAGCCCTGATAAATTAAATAAAGATACTTACACAAAAGTTAAAAAAGCGATTGATGAGCTAAATTATGTGCCAGATGTATCGGCATTAAAAATTCGTGGCGATCGAAAAGTACCACAATTAATTGGCGTACTTGCCTTAGATACGGCAACCACTCCCTTTTCTGTAGAGTTATTACAAGCAATTGAAAAAACAGCGCAAGCACACCAATGTACTACTTTAATCGTAAACTTATTTGATGATCATGATGCTGAGCAATCAATTAATACGCTACTCTCTTATAGGCCTGCGGGGATTATTTTCACCTCGATGGGATTTAGGAAAATAACTATTCCGTCTAAATTACAAAGTCAGCCTCTTGTTCTGGCTAATTGCATTAGCTCCGATTTGCCTGTCGCAAGTTATGTTCCTGATGATTATCAAGGACAATACCACGCAATGGAACGTGTTATTGCGCAAGGTTATAAAAAACCGTTATGTATATACTTATCATTAAATACACTAGCAGGTAAACTTCGTCGTAAAGCCGTTGAACAAGCTTGGCAAGATCATAATTTATTATTGAGTGACTTAACGTCATACCACTTAAATCTTGAACTTGGCGATGAACACTACCTCGACACGATCGAAATTATTAATCGCTATTTTAAAGAAGGATCACCAGATATTGATGTGATTATATGTGGTAATGATCGAATTGCTTTGCTCGTATATCAAGTATTACTTGGGCTAGGTTATAAAATTCCCCAACAAGTCGCGGTATTAGGTTACGATAATATGGTTGGGATCGGTGAATTGTTTTATCCACCATTAACGACCGTGCAACTGCCACATTATCAAATTGGCGAACGAGCAGCATTGCATATTATTAATGGAATAAAAGACAAACAAGAATATAAAATAGATTGCCCATTATTAATCAGGCAATCTATTTAAATACCGAGTTTATTTAACTAACTTAGCAAAGTAAGTGAATTAAATCGACCGATCGTTTAGAAGAAATATTTGAACCTAACCCTTCCACCATAACGATGTTCGTCACCGCCGCCCTGCTTCTCATCACGATCGAGCATTGACCAATATGCACCTAAATAGATGTTAAAATTATCCATATCCATGACATTAGGAATAAGATAAGAAGCATGAACAGTATGTACTTTATATTTACCAACAGTGTCAAGTCCATTAAAGTTAGTATATGCAGGGTTAAACGCTTTAATATCATTAGCTGCAAAAATATAGCCTAATGCATATTGCTGCCAAATAGCATTAATACCTGCCGTAAAGTCTTTCTCTTGCTCAGCATCTAAGTAAGCGGTACTCATATTAACGAGTAAGCCCTCTGATGCACGACTAAAATCACCGACACTATTCCAGCTCATCGTTAATCCATAACCGGTTCGTTTAGATTGATCTTGCCAATCACCATTAGCATCATGATAACCATAAGCATTATTAACAACATTACTTTCAACTGCGGCAGCGATTGAAAAATCTTGATCTTTATACGAAATAACAGGGCGTAAATAAACCACGTTTTTATCATTTTTTAACTTATAACCATGATAAAGATCATCATAAAATAACGTTGTACCGTCTTTTATCATCGTATTAACTTCAAAATTAAAACCACCTAAGTTTTTTATAAGCTGTAAGCTTCCGCCACTGCTGCTACGCCCCCTAGCTTCTTTCATCATATAGATATAGCCAAAGCCGTCATGATATAAGTCATTAGAAGTATTACCTGAATACTCAATAAAGGTATCTTGACCTAATGGGAACATATCATACGCTTCAAAGCGACCTATTTTTAATTGCCAGTCATTTTGTTTACCAAAATAAAAATCAGCATCATCTAAATTAACTTTTCCACTTAGGTCAGCAAGGGGTTGCACGGAAAATCCTGCATAATTTTGATTTTCCAATACTCTTTTGCCATCTAAACCAATTAAAATTCGCCCATTAACATCCCAACGATTAATATCGTCAGCATCAAAATCCTTTTTAGCGGTTGTTTTAACTGAAGTGAGCTGTTTTTTCTTGCTTGCAGCATCAACATTAAATTCAACATCGCCATACAGCTTTAGTTCACCTTGTGGCGTTTGCCACTCAATTGATGCCAAAGCTGGTACTGAATACAAACAACATAGACCAAGAATTAAACTAGATGATTTCATTTATTATTACCTATCTCATTTTATTTAAATACCAATAGTTTATTTTTTCAACGACTAACTCTCCATTTTCAGCAAATAAATAGATCGTTCGTTCATCATGGGTTGGATATATACGACTCGTAAGTACTGCCTGATCTTGATTCACAAAAACTTCAATAGAGGAGTGATCAACAAATATATGTAACGTTAAAACATCACCAGCAGGCAAAGGAATACTGCGATATCCTTGTACCCCCTCACCAGAGCGAGCTCTATCTAATACCAAACGTTTAGCTTGATTATCAATGTAGATAAGCGTTGATTCGTTGCAATCTTTAGATGCAGATAATTCAAGCCCTGCTCTTTCTGCACTAGTTTTAGATAAATCAATTTTTACAATAAGTTCGCACTGATTACTTGCTATTTGTAAATCTTGTTTGGTACTTTTTAATTCTATGCGGGTAAATTCTTGTGCATCACCACGTAATGATTTAATTTCACGCACAGGTTTACTAAGTACTTTGTTATCTGATGCTAAAGTCAGCTCTCTAGGTAGCGTTAAAGCCCCCGCCCATTTATCGGCTTTACTTGGCATTGGCGATTCCCACATATCCATCCAACCAATTGCAATGCGGCGACCATCTTTTGCAATTAATGTTTGAGGGGCATAAAAATCATGACCATTATCCATTTCGGTAAATTCACGCACGATTTTAAATGGCGAGCCCGGCTGCCATTCACCCACTAAATAGCCTGATTGAAAACGATTACGGTATTCGTAACCATTAGCTTTCATCCCTTGTGGTGAAAATAGTAAGACATATTTATCGCCTAATGGGAAAAAGTCTGGGCACTCCATCATGTACACATCTGGATCATCGGTTTTAGCAAGCACTTGCTCAAAATTCCAATGACGTAAATCATTTGAACTATAAAGTAGAACCTGACCAACATCTTGCTGATCGCGGGCGCCAACTACCATAAACCATTTATTAGCTTGTCGCCAAACTTTAGGATCACGAAAATGCATAATCCCATCAGGAGGCGTTAGTACAACACCTTGTTTTTCAAAATTAATACCATCATGACTAATAGCTAAGCACTGTACTTCACGAATAGCACTATCATCACCAGGCTCTTTTAGCCATACATGGCCAGTATAAATTAGCGCGAGCACACCGTTATCATCAACTGCCGAGCCTGAAAAACACCCATCTATGTCGTAATCTTCCGATGGTGCAAGGGCGATAGGCAGATGTTGCCAGTGTACTAAATCATCACTAACAACATGGCCCCAATGCATTGGCCCCCAATTTTCATTGTAAGGATAATGTTGAAAAAAGGCATGGTACTTACCATTAAAATAAACAAGGCCATTAGGATCATTAATCCAACCAGCTTTAGCTGCAATGTGATACGCCGGATAATAACGATCTTTAACTTGTTTAGCTAAATCCTCAACAGCTTGATTACCTTTAGTGAGTAACGCTTTCATTTACAACTCCTCCAATTACTGATTTTATTTGCTTATCCCCTTGAAGTAGGAAAGCAGCTATTAACATAAATACCCCAGTTACACAGCCCATTATCATGTATGTATCTGCAAAACCAATTCTGTCATAACCATAGCCTGCTAATGGCGATAAAAAGCTGGCACAAACTTGAGAAACAAACTGAAACCCAACAAGGTACAGTGTTGCTGATAAACGGTGGTCAAAGCGGGTAGAGAAAAATTTAAAAATTGCGACTAATAAGATGGGTAACTCAACAGCGTGCAATAATTTCATTGCTGAAATTAATATTGGCCCTTCAACGATACCGGAACCAATAATACGTAAAGTCATAATAGCGCCGCTTAATAGTAAACTATTTTTAGCACCAATTCGATTAACTAAAAATGGTGCTAATGCCATACCCCCTGCTTCAAGGAATACTTGTAATGAGTTTAGAAAACCATAGATTCGGTTACCATCTTCTCTTGTTGCGAACTGATGAGAGAAATAAACAGAAAATTGTTGGTCGTAAACGCCATACATACTCACGCCAATAGCGAAAATAACTAATGCCCAAAACTGCGAAAGTTTTAATAATCCGAGCGCATCGCTAATTTGTAATTTACTCGCTTTACCGTATTCAAGTTGTCCCATAGCATCGATTTTGGCAACTTTTATAAAGCATAGAAGAATAAGAAAAACCACAGCAGAACATGACGCCAATACAAAGTTAATATTTGGATTAATATTAAATAAAAACCCTGCAAAAAACGTTGCCGCAGCCCAGCCAAGCGATCCCCACATACGGGCACGTCCATATTCAAAACCAGCAATACGACTAACTCGTTCGATATAAGATTCTAATGCACCAATACCTGACGCAAAAGTTGCACCCACATATATTCCGCCTAATGCCGCCCCAATAATAATATTAAACTTTAATGCTGGCGCATAAACGAAGATAAAAAATGGCCCAGAGGCTAATAACAAAAATCCAATCACCCATAATAAATTTTTTCTTAGGCCTAATTTATCTTGAATAAATCCATATAGGGGCTGTAAGCATAAAGCAACAATTGAAATAGCTGAAAAGATGATCCCCGTATCCATGCCACCTAAACCCAGCGTTTGTTCCAGCCAAATTGAAATAAGCGAGAACGATGAAGACCAGGTAAAAAAGAAAAAGAAAAACAATCCACTAAGTAAAAAATAATACTGTCTACTAGACTTTTTCATAATAATTAAACCTTCATATTTACTATTAATCTTCCGACATGTTAACGTTAACCTATAGAAATGGTATCTTTTGATTTAAAAAATGTGATGTTAATCACGAAAGTTAACGTTAACATTAGCTATTTGTGATCAACCTAACATAAAATAAATTTAGTTATTTATTATTTACTTTCCTATAATCATTGATGATTATCACTAACTATAAGAATTGAACTATGCAAAATACAAAAATTTGGTGTTTAGGCGATGCAGTTGTTGATTTGTTACCATTAGAAAATAAAACTTATCAAGCTTGTGCTGGTGGTGCACCGGCTAATGTCGCAGTTGGCATTGCAAAGCTTGGTAATCCAGCCGGATTTATTGGGCGAGTCGGTGATGACCCTTTTGGCCATTTTATGAAAGACACATTCACTGATTATGGTGTTGATTGCCAATGTTTGGAATTTGATCCTAAAATCAAAACCAGTACGGTATTAGTTGATTTAGCCAAGAATGGCGAACGCAGTTTTACCTTTTTAGTTTCACCCTCAGCCGATCAATTTTTATCACAAGAGGCAATCCCAGCTTTTGGCGCTGATATTTTGCATTTTTGCTCACTAGCTTTAGTTGGAAAAACGGGACGAGCAACGTTAGATCATGCAATTAAAAAACTAAAATCGAGTGCAGGGAAAATTAGTTTTGATATCAATTTACGTGAACAAATGTGGGATAATAAGCAAGAAATGCGCGATATTATTACTGATTTTGTTAATCAAGCTGATATTTTAAAATTATCTGATGAAGAACTTTTTTGGCTCACCGAAAGCAAAGACTGGTCGATTGCATTAGATAAATTAAAAAACAACTACCCAGCGAGCTTAAAAATTATAACGAAAGGAAGCGAAGGAAGTATCATTTTATGGAATAATCATCAGTATCAATATTTATCTTATAAAGTTAGTAGTATTGATACTACTGGTGCGGGGGATGCTTTTGTTGCAGGCTTATTAAGCAGTATTGCAATAAATGGCTTACCCGATAACATTGCGATGATTGACACCATGATTTCAATTGCCAGTGCATGTGGTGCATTAGCAACAACCAAAAAAGGCGCACTCACTGCGTTACCTGATAACCGTTACTTGCAAGAATTCATTAACGAAAATAAGACCCTTGATAGTCGATTAATTAGCTAGGTAGTCAAAACAGACTGATCCTCCCAAGACAGCATAATATCCATTATGCTGTTTTTCACTATAATTGTAGTTTACAACAAAAAAATAACGAAATAATTAATATTCTATTGTCATAAGACTGTCACAAAACTTTTATATTATTGTTAGCATAAAATAAATTGTGCAATCAGACCAATGGAGCAGATATGAAAAATCGAATTATGCTTTCTTCTATTATTTCGTCATTATTTCTTCTTTCCACATCAGTTCAAGCCGATGTTAATATTACTGGTGCGGGGGCTTCATTTCCAGCACCTATTTATGCCAAATGGGCAGATTCCTATAATAAGGCAACCGGTGTTAAAGTTAATTATCAATCAATTGGCTCATCAGGCGGCATTAAACAAATTAACGCTGGCACCGTTGATTTTGGTGCAAGTGATGCCCCGCTTTCTCAACCGCAGTTAAAAGAACAAGGCCTATTTCAGTTCCCAACAGTGATTGGTGGTATTGTCATTGCCGTTAATGTACCGGGTATTAAGTCAGGTGATTTATTGCTTGATGGTCAGACGCTTGGCGATATCTATTTAGGTAAAATTACCAAATGGAATGATGCGGCAATTAGCAAACTTAACCCAACTATCACATTACCCAATCAAGCAATCAATGTCATAAGACGTGCTGATGGTTCAGGTACATCTTTTGTATTTACGAGCTATTTAAACAAAGTTAATGAGGATTGGAAAAGTCGTATCGGCGCTGGCACTACGGTAAAATGGCCAGTTGGCATCGGAGGTAAAGGTAATGATGGCGTTGCTGCCTTTATTCAGCGTTTGCCAGGATCGATTGGTTATGTCGAATATGCTTATGCTAAACAAAATAACTTAGCCTATACCAAATTATTTTCGGCTGATAAAACGGTGGTTTCCCCATCTGAAGCAAGCTTTAGTGCTGCGGCAGAAAAAGCTAAATGGGATGAATCATTTGCACAAGACTTAACTAATCAACCAGGTCAAAATGCATGGCCGATTACATCAACCACGTTTATTCTAGTCCATACGTCTCAAGTTGATGTAGTTAAAGGTAAAAATATCCTCGAATTTTTTGATTGGGCTTATAAAAATGGTAGCGAGCAAGCCATAAACCTTGATTATGCAACCTTACCTGATGTTGTTATTGCAAAAATAAAAGCGGCATGGGCAACGAATATTTTAGGTCCTGATGGCAAAGCAATTTATTAATTGATGTAATTAACTTTATAAAATTAAATAGACAATGATAAAAATTAAGCAAACGACTAAAGCCCCCTCTAAATGGGGCGATATAATTTTTGATGCTCTCGTACGGGGCGCTGGAATTTTAGTGTTATTACTTCTTAGTGGGATTATTCTCGCACTAATTATTGCAGCTTGGCCAAGTATTAGCGAGTATGGGCTATCTTTTTTATGGCATAAAGAGTGGGATGTTCCAGCTGAGCAATTTGGTGCCTTAGTCCCGATTTATGGTACGATTGTCACCTCAATTATTGCGTTATTAATTGCAGTTCCTGTGAGTTTTGGTATTGCGCTATTTTTAACTGAACTATCACCTAATTGGCTTAAAAGGCCTTTAGGCATTGCAATTGAACTATTAGCTGCGATCCCAAGCATAGTTTATGGTATGTGGGGCTTATTTGTCTTTGCGCCACTTTTTGCAAGCTACTTTCAAACGCCGATGAATGATATCTTTGCCAATATTCCTTTTCTTAATTTGTTTTTTACCGGGCCTGCTTTTGGGATCGGGATTTTAGCAGCTGGACTCATTTTATCGATCATGATCATTCCCTACATTGCTTCAGTAATGCGTGATGTGTTTGAGCAAACGCCAGTACTGATGAAAGAAGCCGCTTATGGCGTTGGATGTACAACTTGGGAATGCATTCGCCACGTCGTATTACCTTATACCAAAAACGGCGTTATTGGGGGCGTTATGTTAGGGCTTGGCCGCGCACTTGGCGAAACGATGGCTGTTACGTTTATTATTGGTAATACTTATCAACTTGATAGTTTATCACTCTTTATGCCAGGGAATAGCATAACGTCAGCTATCGCAAATGAATTCGCCGAGGCCGAGCCGGGTTTACATACGGCGGCATTAATGGAACTTGGACTTATTTTATTTGTGATCACCTTTATCGTCCTTGCTTGCTCTAAACTGCTTATCGCAAGATTGAATAAGAAGGAAGGTCGATAATGACAAACGGCAATCTATCAAGTCGTAATCGATTACAAAAATGGCGCAATATTAAAAATAAAATTGCAATTACTCTATCGCTATTAACCATGGCATTTGGATTGTTTTGGTTGATATGGATTTTATTCTCAACTTTTGAGAAAGGATTAGGCGGCTTATCGCTTGATGTTTTTACCGAAATGACCCCGCCACCAAATACCGATGGAGGCGGCCTTGCTAATGCCATTATGGGCAGTATGTTACTGATTGTATGGGCGACCGTAATTGGTACACCTATCGGAATTTTGGCCGGCGTATATCTTGCCGAATATGGTAAAAAAGGGCTATTAGCCAGCATTATTCGATTTATCAATGATATTTTGCTATCAGCACCGTCAATAATTATCGGTTTATTCGTCTATATGCTTGTTGTTGTATATATGGGCCATTTTTCTGGTTGGGCAGGCATTATTGCATTAGCACTGATCCAGCTCCCTATCATTGTCAGAACAACAGAAAATATGCTGTTATTAATACCCAACACCCTACGCGAAGCAGCATATGCACTTGGTACACCCCGCTGGCGAGTGATTGTTAAAATCACCTTAAAAGCGTCATTATCAGGAATTGTAACGGGCGTTTTACTGGCAGTTGCAAGGATTGCAGGTGAAACAGCTCCGCTGTTATTTACAGCCTTATCAAACCAGTTTTGGAGCACCGATTTATCGCACCCAATTGCCAACTTACCAGTAACAATATTTAAGTTCGCAATGAGTCCATTTATCGAGTGGCAACAGCTCGCTTGGGTTGGCGTACTTATCATCACACTATTTGTGCTCTTATTAAATATTGTGGCAAGGCTGCTATTTAGTCGAAAAGCGAAATAAACTCATTAATCGATATGATTTGGATTAACTATGACATTAAATTCAACGACAAAAATTCAAGTAAATAATCTTAATTTTTACTATGATAAATTTCATGCTTTAAAAGATATCTCAATTGATATTAAAGCAAATTGCGTCACTGCATTTATCGGTCCTTCTGGTTGCGGTAAATCAACGCTACTACGTACTTTTAATAAAATGTATCAACTCTACCCAGAGCAGCATGCAACCGGTGAAATATTATTAAACGGGAATGATATACTAACTGACCACCGAGATATTTCACTATTAAGAGCCCAAGTGGGGATGGTTTTTCAAAAACCGACGCCTTTCCCAATGTCAATCTATGATAATATCGCGTTTGGTATTAAATTATTTGAAAAATTATCTCGCATTGAAATGGATGAAAGGGTTGAATGGGCGTTAACAAAAGCAGCATTATGGACTGAGGTAAAAGATAAACTACACCAGAGCGGTTATAGTTTGTCTGGAGGTCAACAGCAGCGCCTTTGCATTGCAAGGGGGATTGCTATTCGCCCTGAAGTACTACTCCTTGATGAGCCGTGCTCAGCACTTGACCCAATATCAACAGGGCGAATTGAAGAGCTAATAACCGAGCTTAAATCAGAGTATACCGTTTTAATCGTCACACATAATATGCAGCAGGCGGCAAGGTGTTCTGATTCTACCGCATTTATGTATTTAGGTGAATTAGTTGAATATGGTAATACTGATGATGTCTTTACCTCACCAACTAAGAAACAAACCGAAGATTATATCACTGGTCGTTACGGTTGATATGATCCGTTTTAATGCTGATTGAATCAACCGTTATTATATGTGGTGTGACATCGTCTCAAGTAAAATAAAGAGGACATTATGGATTATTTAGGCAAACATATTTCTGGTCAATTTGATGCTGATCTTGCTTATATTCGTACTCAAATTATGGTTATGGGGGGGTTAGTTGAAAAACAACTCACTGATGCAATAAGTACCCTACTTAATCACGATGTGAACTTGGCTGAACAAGTCATTGAAAATGATCAAAAAGTGAATAAATTAGAAGTTGAAATTGATGAAGCTTGCGTCAAAATTATCGCCAAGCGGCAACCTACAGCAAGTGATTTACGTTTAATTATGGTCATTATTAAAGCAATAACTGAACTAGAGCGCATTGGCGACTCGGCTAAAGATATCTGCCAAATTGCGAAACAAAGTTTTACTCAAGAGCAACAAGATATTTTAACCGGCCTTGATGCAATGGGCCATAACGTCATTTTAATGCTTCGTGATGTTTTAGATGCCTTTACTCGTATGGATCTTAATGAAGCGGTACGCGTTTATAAAGAAGATAAACGTATTAATCAAAATTATGAAATGGTGATCCGCCAACATATGACATTTATGATGGAAGATCCGCGCTCTATTCCAAACATTATCACAGCCTTAAACTGCGCTCGCTCAATCTTACGAATCAGTTCTCGCTGTCAAAATATTAGCGAACTAATCTTTTATTTTATAAAAGGCCAAGATTTTAGACATGTTGGCGATGATGTTATTGAAACACTCCTAAATAAATAATTTTATTATAATGAATCAAGTAAATGACGATCACGCGTCACAGGTAAAATTTGACGTATTTTTTGTACTTGACTAAAATCGACTGTTGAAATGACAACGCCCTCACCTTCATTTAAACAGTCGATAATTGATGCCCACGGATCAATTATCATACTATGCCCCCAAGTTTGCCGACCTGATTGATGCATGCCGCCTTGAGCTGCGGCTAACACAAAACATTGATTATCGATAGCCCTTGCTCTAAGTAGTAATTCCCAATGCGCTTGACCGGTTGGATAAGTAAAGGCGGCGGGCATTAAGATAAGATCTAACTCACCCATCGCTGCAAAAAAAGCCGGAAAACGTACATCATAACAAATCGCAAAACCAACACGGCCAAAAGGTAAATCTGCGGTGACAATATTATGCCCACCAACCATAGTGTCACCTTCATTTATCTGCATTGTTGGTGTTTGAATACTAAACAAATGAACTTTATCATAACGCGTATGTATTGAGCCATCTGGCGCATAAAGCAATAAACTATTCGTTACTTTGTTTGGTTCATGACTCTTAAGTGGAATAGTTCCAGCTGCAAGCCATATTTTATATTCACAGGCAATCTTACTTAACATCGATTGAATTGGCCCTTGACCAAAAGACTCTGCAATAGTTAGTTTTGCATTTGGATCTTGATGAATTAAACAAAAATATTCAGGTAATAAAATAAATTGTGCGCCCTGTAATGCAGCTTTTTTAATAAGCTGCTTCGCTTTAGCAAGGTTTTGCTGTAAGTCTTGAGTCGAAACCATTTGAATAGCTGCAATCGTCACCGAATTGGTCATAATCTGTTCCTTGGTGAGTTAAAAAATAATATACAATAAGTTTATATCGTTAACTTGCTATTTTGAGAATACAGCGTTTTAAATATACGGTGAAGGCAATAACCTTTTCTATTCGGAGTATTACATACCATTTCATCGTTATCAATGAGTGCCCGTTTAAGCTCAGAAGGCCTTAGTCCATAACAAGATAAACATGTTCGACTAAAATGCGCAGAATCAGAAAATCCCATGTCGTTGGCTAATGTTGTTAATGTGAATTGCGAATCGATTGTATCAAGAACATCTTGTAACCTTTGCCATAAAAGATAACCTCGAAAATTAACACCTAATTTAGATCGAAATAAATGCAGAAAACGACTTTCTGAAAGATGTATTTTAGCTGCAATTTCTCGTGAGGAAATCTGTTTTATGTGTAATGATGAAATGATAGCTGCAGCTTTAATTATGCGGTTATCTTGACGGCATACACAATTTGCATCTAATCCACCTAATAAACCACAAATATGGTAAATATCCAAAGATTGCTGCGTTACAATCGATTTAATAAAGTAATTAGCAAGTTTAAGTGCCTCGTGATTATTAAGACAATGAATAGTGCTATTTTCTGTGAAATGAGATAATAAATGATAAAAAGGCGATTCTGGATTAACTAAAAAATTCATACAACATATTCCTGTTGTATTGAGTTTATGAGAAACGTTTGACTGAATGATAAAGCCAAACGCCTTATGTTTTTTACCAATTATCTCCAATTCTAAAGGCACATCATGCAATGATATACATAACTGGATACTAGGATGGCTATGCCAATCAGTTGTGATATTTGATAAAAAATATAATGTCGATAACTCTTGTTTATATAATTTAATTAACGAATTATTTCTTATAATAGTATTTGTCATAATTCTTCGCTCTGATTTTTTAGCTAAATAAAGACTGAATTATTATTTATTTTTACAACTTATTTATTTAAAAGCTATTCATCGGTTAACGCATTTCACAACGAAAAACCACTTATTAACCAAGCTAAAAAGATAACATAATTAATGTCTAAAGTTAATAAAGTGCAATGCGAGAATATTTGAGAACTCGTAAAAAAATAGAGTAATCACTTATCTATTAATTTAAATTAGCTTTTTGGGGTAAAGTGCTTTTTTAGGTTTTATGGTTGATTTTGCAAACCAAAGTATCACAATAAGAACGATAAAAATAACACCATATAACCAGAAAATTTCATTTGACGATATGATTAGCCCTTGTTGTGTGATTTTTTCTGCTAATACTGCTGACGTTTGTGTAACTGAAAATCCCTGTATTTTAAATTGCTGATAAGTTGTTTCAACGGTTTGTACGTTCGTGCTCATAAAATCAGTTAAGTGATTATGATGAATCACTTCTCTTCGTTCCCATAATGAATTTGTTACAGAAGTGCCGATTGAAGTTGCTAACGTCCTAAAAAAATTAAATAAACTCCCTGCTGCAGCTAACTTATTAGTAGGAATATCAGATAAAATAATAATATTTAAAGGCATAATAAAACAAGCAATAGCTAACCCTTGTATAAGCTGAGGCCAAGCGGTGCTTGCAAAATTCATGTTGGGTTCAAATGTATAAGCTCGCCAAAAGAAACATAAAGCAAAAATAATAAAACTCAATGTGACCAATTTTCGCATATCGAGCTGAGAAGCAAAACGACCGATAATGGGGGCTAATATGATTGGAATAAGGCCGATTGGCGCAAGTGCAAGTCCTGCCCAAGTTGCACTATAGCCAAAAACCAGTTGTAATAATTGCGGCAAAATAACTAACGTACCAATATGAAGTAAAAATGCAAGGCTAATGCAAATAGTACCAACCGTAAAATTTCGTGATTTAAATAGAGAAAGATCCACGATAGGATAACTTGATGTCGTTTCCCATAAAATTAAAAATGAGATACAAACTAATGCTATTACAGTAAGAAATATAATTTCTGAAGAATTAAACCAGTCTAGCTCTTTACCTCTATCTAACATCAATTGTAAACAGCCAATACCAACGATTAATAAAGCGAGCCCAACCGTATCAATAGGAAGCTTGTTAGTTTCGCTTTCCCGCCCTTTTAATAATATTCTTGCACTCAACCATACGACAATACCAATCGGGATATTTAATAAAAAAATCCAACCCCAGTAGAAATTATCACTGATCCATCCGCCTAAAATAGGACCACAAACAGGGGCAATAATAATGGTCATTGACCATATTGCTAGCGACATGTTTTTTTTAGAATCTGGCGAGTTAGCTAATAATAAACTCTGAGAAAGAGGAATAATGGGGCCAGAAACCGCGCCTTGTAATATTCGCGAAAAAATTAACATTTCAAGACTATTAGAAATACCACATAGCCAAGAGCTAAAAATAAATAATAGAATTGAAACTAAAAATAGCTTTACCTCACCAAATCGCTTTGCTAACCAGCCAGTTAAAGGAATCGATATTGCATTAGCTACGCCAAATGACGTAATAACCCAAGTGCCTTGTGATGTAGATTCACCAAGGTTTCCAGCGATAGTTGAAAGTGCAATGTTAGCTATCGTTAAATCTAAAATTTGCAAAAAAGCTATCGTTGCTAAAGCAAAAATAAACGCCGTTAATTTAATTCCAGAAAAAGGGAATGATGGCATTTAATACCTCATTTTGGGGTTGATTTGAGATTAGTTTGCACAATTTGCTGAATTAATTGTTCAAATTCATCATCATCATAATCAAACACATCTGTCTGATATTTAATCTTTCGAGCAGGAATATCGGTTAATAATTTGCCGCTATGATCGCGAGTATCGACATTGACAGTCATAGATAAGCCAATGCGTAATGGATTAACGCGAATTTGTTCTTTATCTAACTCGATACGGACCGGTAAGCGTTGAATTACTTTGATCCAGTTACCTGTCGCATTTTGTGCTGGTAACAATGAAAATGCGCTGCCTGTACCCATCGCAATGCCTGCAATCTTGCCATTAAAAATAATATTATCACCGTAATAATCGCTAGTTAATGTGACTTTTTGACCAATACGGATATCTTTTAACTGAACTTCTTTAAAATTAGCTTCAACCCAAACTTGATCAAGAGGCACTATTATCATTAATCGTTCGCCTTTTGTTATTTGTTCGCCAATTTGAACACTGCGTCTAGAAATATATCCCGTTACTGGCGCAATAATTTTTGTCCGTTTTAAATTTAACCATGCTTCTCGTAATTTAAAAATCGCTTGTTGAATACTTGGATGTGCCAACAATGGTGTTTGCATTAACAGTGCATGGTTAATCGCTAACTCTTGTGTAACGATTTCTAAATCATTAAGTGCAATTTGTACATCTTGCCTAGCATGATCAATGTCTTCTTGTGAGATCGATTTTCGTAACCAAAGTGCTTCCCGTCTATCTAAATCTTTTTGTGATTTTTCTAACTTTACTTTTTTTAACTCAATGCTTGCCGATAATTTTTCATTTGTCAGTTTGATTTGTTGTACTTCTCTAATAACTTTTGCTAAAACATTTTTTGCATAACCAAAATCATTCTCAGCATCAATAGACTCGAGTGTAACAATAACGTCTTTTTTCTGTATAAAATCATTATCATCAACATAAATAGATGATACCCCACCACCAATTTGTGCATGGATTGCAACCTGATTTCCCATAACATATGCATTATCAGTAGATTGTCTAAAGCGAGAAAAGGTATACCAATAAATTACATAACTTAAGCCTATGATAATAAAAATAAGCGCAAGAATTATTATTTTTTTTACCCGCGCTGATTTTTTGTTTTTTTGTAAATTGAAATCTTGTTCTATAACGTTTTCCATTTAAATACCTAATGATAATTAACACTCATTAAATTAATAAATTCTCTGGTGAATATGATTAGACAGTTTAAAGAAATAAATCACCCTAGCTTGAATAAACCAGCTAACTTTCATTGTAAAACTTAAAATATCTTAAATTCCGTAAATAACGTTTAAAATTAAATTTTTATAAATAAAAAAAATATCGATAATTATTGCTTATCACTTTTTGTTTATAATATTTATTTGACGCAGTTGTAGTAAATTATATCAGTCAAATGGTTGAAACTGTGCTAGTTTACCTACATATAAGAATATTGAAGTAATCATATTGGATAGATATTGATGTATAAATTTATAGAAAAATTAATTAATCCTTACCCAGACTCGACGCCAGAAATTGCCCAAAAAGGTTTATTTTCATTTATGTGGCAAGCAACTAAGGGGTCTCGACTATTCATCTTTTTGCTGATTTTATTCACCGCAACAACCGGTGCTTTTGAAGCATTCTTATTTGCAATGATGGGTAAAATGGTCGATTGGCTAACGGTTATTGCCCCTAATGAGCTTTGGCAAAAAGAAGGGAAAACGCTATTTATTTTAGCCGCAATTATTTTAGCCAGCACGTTGTTAGTGGCGGGACAAACCATCATTAAGCATCAAGCACTTGCAGGTAATTTTCCAATGCGCTTACGCTGGAACTTACATCGCT
This sequence comes from Orbaceae bacterium lpD04, assembly GCA_036251935.1. Taxonomy (NCBI): domain Bacteria; kingdom Pseudomonadati; phylum Pseudomonadota; class Gammaproteobacteria; order Orbales; family Orbaceae; genus Orbus; species Orbus wheelerorum. The sequence continues at coordinate 1,904,221 of CP133967.1, forward strand.
TAGTGTTAAACCAAAGTATGCGTTTTTTTCAAGATGAATTTGCCGGTCGCGTTGCGGCTAAAGTAATGCAAACCTCATTAGCGGTACGTGATACTTGCTTTTTACTGGCTGACATTCTTGTTTTTGCAGTGATCTATTTTATAACAATGTCAGCGGTTTTATCGGGATTTGACCTTTGGTTCTTATTACCATTTGCAGCGTGGTTAACTTGTTATATTATCGCTTTAATTTATTTTGTACCAAGACTTGGCAAAGTTGCACGGCAGCAAGCCGATGCCCGTTCACTGATGACAGGAAGAATTACCGATGCTTATACTAATATCATGACGGTAAAATTATTTTCACATGCGGGTAATGAAGCAAGCTATGCAAAAGAGTCAATGGATGGATTTTTAACAACGGTTAATAAGCAGATGAGATTAGTCAGTAGTTTTGAAATAATCAATCATCTACTCAATATAGGCTTAATATTAAGCACCGCTGGGATCGCATTATTATTATGGACAAATTCTCTGGTAGGGCTTGGCGCCATCGCGGCTGCAACGGCAATGTCATTAAGGCTAAATGGCTTATCTCATTGGATTATGTGGGAAATGACCGCTCTATTTGAAAATATGGGGGTAGTACAAGATGGTATTAATACATTTTCAGCAGTTCAAGCTGTGCAAGATAAACCAAATGCGACAGAATTAAGCGTAAAGCAAGGTAAAATAACTTTCAATAATGTTATCTTTAATTATGATAATCATCAAGATAACTCGATTATTGAAAATATGCAGCTTACCATCAATCCTGGCGAAAAAATTGGCTTAGTTGGCCGATCTGGCGCGGGTAAATCGACACTCATCAACTTGCTATTACGTATGTATGATATCAAAAGTGGCCAAATTCTAATTGATGATCAAGATATTGCCGGTGTCACTCAAGATAGCTTACGAGCTCAAATTGGTATGGTCACACAAGATACCTCATTACTGCATCGCTCTGTTCGAGAAAACCTACTTTATGGTAAACCAACCGCAACAGAAGAACAAATGCGTAATGCGGCTAAACAAGCTGAAGCAGAGCCGTTTATTTTATCGCTCAAAGATGCTAAAGGTCGTAGTGGTTATGATGCCTTTGTTGGTGAACGGGGAATTAAATTATCTGGTGGACAGCGGCAACGCATCGCCATTGCGCGTGTAATGATAAAAAATGCACCTATTTTACTATTAGATGAAGCAACAAGTGCACTTGATTCTGAAGTTGAAGTTGCAATACAAGATAGCCTATATAAATTAATGCAAGGTAAAACGGTTATTGCGATCGCGCACCGTTTATCCACTATTGCGGCAATGGATCGCTTGATTGTATTAGATAAAGGTAAAATTATTGAGCAAGGATCGCATCAAGCGTTATTAGCAAAAAATGGTTTATACGCTCAGCTATGGAAGCACCAAAGTGGTGGTTTTTTGGGTGATGAGTAAATTGATTTAAACGAAAATTGTTAATTAAATATGCTTTATGTATAGTGCCAAAGCATATTTTTTTACCGCATAACAACGACAACGTTTACATGCCTTATCCCGTCCATATGATCAGTTTTTTTTAGGACGGGACCTCTCTTTATATTTTGTGAAAACTTTATAACCTTATGATATTTTAGTAAATAGAATCGATAAATACTATTATGATACCTATTTACAATATCGCTAACCGAGTTGTTCTAGACTAAATAGAAATCCACCTAAAAGCCTGATATCATAACCTATTGAACACATTAAAAAATAAAATTAATTATGTACTTAAATCTAAATTACGCCTATATTTATATCGCTTAGATCTTAAAAATTTATCTTTAATGGTTGCTAATAATTAAAGATAGAATTATGCTTAGTCTGAAATTAATTAATTGATTAATTTAATTTTTATTGAAATTTAAATAGCATAATCATAATGTAATCTTACTTATGGCCTATAAGGGGTATGATCTGATGGACTCTATTTATATCAACATTTTTATCAAAATGGCAGCAGCCTTCATCATTCTTATTATCTATATTCATTTATCCGGTAAAGGTTCTTTAGCACCAATTTCAGCACTGGATCAAGTGGGTAATATCGTCTTGGGTGCCATCATTGGGGGGCCTCTTTACAATCCTTCAATTACCGTCTATTTATTAGTTAGTGCAGCTGGTGCATGGGCGGGTTTATTATTGCTCGTTCGCTACGTAACATTTAAACGTAGTGAAGCAAAAAATCTGGTCGATGGTCGCCCAATTCGATTAATAGAAGACGGAAAAATTTTATCCGAAAATTTTGCTTCTGCCAAAATTTCCATCCGTGATTTTATTATGCTTTTACATCAGCGCGGTTACACCAATTTAAATGACATTGAAAATGTTTGGTATGAATATAATGGGCAACTGACGGTGGTCAAAAAAGGTGAGCAAGAGATGGCTATTGCGCTAATTGAGAATAGTAACATTAATACTGAAAACTTAGAGTCATTAAACTTTACCGAGCAATGGTTAAAAAGTGAAATTGCTAAACAGCACTCTAAGCTAGACGACATTTTTTTGGCAGAATGGCATGAAAATAAGCTCTGGATATATTCTTATCAAAAAGAGAAAGAAAGTTAATACAATAATGATTATTTTATAATTATGACATAGCTTGAATTCGTATTAAATTTAAGCTAGCCGCCCTTTTTATCACTTAAAAGGTGAATATTTATTCAATAAAATATAAATTTGAAAAATTTTCTTGTCATAATTATAAAATAACGCCATAATTAGCGTCGCTTATTTGGCGCGTTGGCAGAGTGGTTATGCAGCGGATTGCAAATCCGCGGACCTCGGTTCGATTCCGGGACGCGCCTCCATTAAAATTTTCAATATAATCAATTCAATTCTTCAAGAAATAAACTAAAAATTTATAAACTTATATTATTTTGTTAACTTTTCACCCCGTTATCATATCATTTCAATCAAAAAGCCACCCCACATTACTGCTAAAATTTAATCTAAATGACTTAATTACTAAAAAAAGAAAAATTTCAGTTATAATTACGCTGTTTGTGTTATCTTATTTATTCTTTTATCCATTAACGGATCATTTATTATCCAACATAATGCTTTTAGCTAATGTTGAAATATTTTCATTTTAACTAAAGCATTAGAAAGAATGCAGATTGCGATAACAAAGGCTATTCGATAGAATTTAATCAATTATGAGGGAAATACTGATGCAAAAAAAATCTATTCCGCTGTTGTTACTATGTTTATTCATAGTTGGGTGTGATAATGCAGATAATCACACAAATACATCTAGCAAGTTAACCAGCAGTGTTAACTCGCTTTCATTACAAAATGAGGCAGATATTCGTACTGATTTAAAGTTAATTAATACGATTATAAACAATTCCAATAATGAAGCGATAACCATACGCAATTCCCTATCGCAAGCAATGCAAAATCATGATAAAGAATCAATAAAATCAGTCATAGCAAAATCTAAAAAATTACTCGAAACAACCAATAGCTCATTGGCTGCAATGAACATCAAAAGCCAAGAAGTTGAGAAAGTTCGAACAGGTATCATTGACGGAAATAATCTAGCCTTAAAACTTCAAGAAATATCTTCAAAAACTGAGCTCACATCAGAAGATAAAAATGAAATAGCATTACTGCAAAAACAATCCATTGAGATACAAAAAAAGGTGGGGCAAGAGTTGGATAGTTTAAATAAAAGCTATAACTAACTCATTTCATGCTGTTTTACAGTGATTAATCAACGTTATGCTCTTTTCATATAAAAAGCATAACGTACTAACAGACAAAAAATATAATTGCTCAATCAGATTAAAATTCATCGAAACAAATTTTTTTATTAAGATTAATCTTTTACTAAAGAGTAACCGTGTTCTTTCCATCCACGATATCCACCAGCCATTGAGATAACATTTTTATAGCCCATCTTTTGTAGGCTTTCAGCTGCAAGTATAGAGCGATAACCGCCACCACAATATAAAATTATGGTGGTATTTTTATCAGGTACTAGCGTTTCAATATCTCGTTCAATAATTCCCCGTCCAATATGCTTTGCATGCGGTAAATGATCATTTTGCCATTCACTATCTTCTCGTACATCGATAAACAAGGGCATTTGATTGTTTTGCATTAAATGATTAACTTGTACTATATCGATCTCTTTAACATTTTCCCGAGCACTTTCACACAGTTTTTCAAAAGATGGGTTATGTTGCATTGCTATAATCCTTATTTAAATAACCAGTAATTTACAATTTATCATTATGTTGTTTTTCACTATAATAACACCTTACAACAATAAAATAACGATTAATTAATCGTAGCTAGCATAACATCCATTTTTGTTAAAAAACAACTTGAAGTAAAACAAAAAGGCGGTAATAATGCCTCGGTTTTACGGCTAGTTACAAATAGTCAAAATTTCCTAAAATTTATACAGTAAATTGTAATTAAACAATATGCTAAAAACGAGTTGACTTGATAAATTAAACGTCAATTCACTGACCTGAAATCAGAGGCATTTTATAAAATGAAATCTCAATATCTAAAACCTGAGCTGTTATCCCCTGCTGGCTCACTTAAAAATATGCGCTATGCGTTTGCTTATGGTGCTGACGCCGTTTATGCAGGCCAACCCCGTTATAGCTTACGTGTACGTAATAACGAATTTAATCACGAAAATTTAGCTATCGGTATAAATGAAGCCCATGCACAAGGTAAGAAATTTTACGTTGTCGTGAATATCGCGCCACATAATTCCAAACTTAAAACATTTATTCGCGATTTAAAACCCGTTGTCGAAATGAAACCTGATGCATTTATTATGTCTGATCCAGGTTTAATAATGTTAGTGCGAGAAAATTTCCCTGAAATGGAAATTCATCTTTCGGTACAATCGAATGCAGTAAACTGGGCAACGGTAAAATTTTGGCATCAAATGGGCTTAACCCGCGTTGTTTTATCAAGAGAGTTATCATTAGATGAAATTAGTGAGATAAGGGAAAAAGTACCTGAAATGGAACTAGAAGTGTTTATTCATGGAGCACTTTGTATGGCTTATTCTGGCCGCTGTTTATTATCCGGTTACATTAATAAGCGCGATCCAAACCAAGGGACTTGCACTAATGCTTGCCGCTGGAAATATAACATTACCGAAGGTAAAGAAGACGAAACAGGTCAAATTGTCCATAAGCATCAGCCAATCTCCATCACTGAAATAAAACCTATTGAAGGATTAGCAAGTCGCACTGATCAAGTCTTTATGCTCGAAGAATCAGGTCGACCAGGTGAATACATGCAAGCTTTTGAAGATGAACATGGCACTTACATCATGAATTCAAAAGATCTTAGAGCAATTGAACTTGTTGAAGACTTAACTAAAATTGGCGTGCATTCGCTCAAAATCGAAGGTCGCACAAAATCGTTCTACTACTGCGCTCGTACCGCTCAAGTGTATCGCCGCGCAATTGATGCGGCAGCTGAAGGTAAACCATTTGACCCAAGCTTACTCATTGAGCTTGAATCACTGGCTAATCGTGGTTATACCGAAGGCTTTTTGCGTCGTCATAATCATGAAGATATGCAAAACTATATTCATAGCCATTCTGTTTCGGAGCGACAACAATTTGTTGGTGAATTTAGCGGTAAACGTTTAAATGGCCTTGCTGAAGTTATTGTAAAAAATCGCTTTTCAGTAGGTGATAGTGTTGAATTGATGACACCTAATGGTAATATTAATTTTGTCATTGAAAGTATGCAAAATAAGAAAGGTCAAGACGTAACATCAGGCCTTGGTGATGGGCACATTGTTTATTTACCAATATCTGAGGATATCTCTCTTGAATTTGCCTTATTGATGCGTAATTTTCCTGATGGCGCAACAACCGATAATCCATTAAGCAAATAGCAAAAAGGCGACCTTAGTCGCCTTTTTTTTGATATAAAAATTAATCACGAATTAAATCATCACCGTAACCAATCCATTTATAAGTGGTTAACGACTCAAGCCCCATCGGGCCCCTTGCATGCAGTTTTTGCGTGCTAACAGCAACTTCAGCGCCTAGTCCAAATTGTCCGCCATCGGTAAACCGTGTTGAAGCATTAACATATACAGCGGCAGAATCGACTAAGTTAACAAATTTTTCAGCATTTACTAAACTTCGCGTTAAAATTCCATCGGAATGAGCGCTACCATATTCACGAATATGCTTAACAGCCGATGTTAATGAATCAACAATTACCACATTAAGATCTTTTGATAACCATTCTTGTCGTAGCTCATCATCTGTAACAGGTAAAACACTAGCCGGGGTTCCTTTTAGCATCGCGAGCGAAGCTGAGTCGGCATGTAAAACGACCCTATTATCAGCCATCACTTGACTTAATTTAGGTAAAAATTGCTTAGCAATACTTGCATGAATAAGCAGTGTTTCTAGTGTATTACATGTGCTTGGTCGCTGGGTTTTGGCATTAATAATAATGGGTAATGCCTTATCAAAATCCATACTTTCATCAATAAAAAGATGGCAAACGCCAATGCCACCAGTGATGACAGGGATCGTTGATTGTTCACGGCATAGCTTATGCAGCGCAGCGCCACCACGCGGAATAATCATATCTACATACTTATCAAGCTTAAGTAATTCATTAATATACTTACGATCAGAATTATTAATCGACTGCACAGCGCAAGCGGGCAGTTTAACGTGTTCAAGTGCTTGTTGAATAACATCAATCATAACTTTGTTAGTATAAACTGTTTCTTTACCACCTCGTAAAATAACAGCATTACCCGTTTTTAAGCATAGTGATGCAATATCAATCGTAACATTTGGCCTTGCTTCATAAATTACGCCAATGACGCCCAATGGCACTCTGCGTCGTTGTAATTTTAAGCCACTATCTAATGTACTGCCATCAATTATCTCACCAACAGGATCATTCAATGTAGCGACTTTTCTAACGTCATTTGCGATCCCAATTAATCGTTCTTTAGTTAGTAACAACCTATCTAAAATTGCGTCACTAACCGCATTATCTTTGGCTGCTTGTATATCAAGATCATTAGCCGCTAAAATCGATTCTGTTTTTTGCTCTAACAAATCAGCGATACAATTTAATGCAGCATTTTTTTTTGAGGTAGAGCACTGGGATAATTGAAATGCAGCTTGCCTTGCTGATTCACCCATTTCGATTAACATAACTACTCCTATATTTAAGCCCATTAATTATTGAATATTTAGTACAGCTTAAACCCTATATTCATTCTTTATTATTTTGAGTTTACTTTCCATATTTATTTAACAATCATATCATCACGATGAACCGCAACGGGGCCATATTCATAGCCAATTAACTGACTAATATCTTGTGAGTGATGACCCGCTATTTGTCTTAAAGCATCGCTATTATACCGCGATACTCCTCGAGCGATACTTTGCCCCGCTTTATTACAAATATCAATTGCTTCACCGCGTGAAAAATTACTCACGACATTAATAATACCTTTGGGTAAAATAGAGCGGCCTTGATGTAAAATGGCATCTACAGCCCCATCATCAAGTACAATCATGCCAGCGGCTGGAGCACCAAATAACCAGTGCTTACGATGCTCAAGCGGCGTTTTTTTAGCAAGAAAGCGGCTCCCCACAGGAATATTATTTGCAATATCAATAATAACATTAGCTCGACTGCCTGCCGCGATAATCACTTCAATACCAGCTATACCCGCTATTTCAGCCGCCTGCAATTTTGTTCCCATACCACCAGTGCCAAGCCCTGAAACACTATCACCCGCGATTGCTCTTAATGCGGTATCAATAGTTTCAATCTCAGCAATTAATTTAGCATCAGGATCTATTCTTGGATCGGCGGTAAACAACCCTTCTTGATCAGTTAATAAAATTAATTTATCAGCTTGCGCAAGAATTGCAGCTAGTGCTGATAAATTATCATTATCACCGACTTTAATTTCAGTTGTTGCGACCGCATCGTTTTCGTTAATGACCGGAATAATTTGATTATCAAGCATCGCTTTTAATGCATCTTGCGCATTAAGAAAGCGCTCACGATCTTCTAAATCAGCGCGAGTTAATAGCATCTGCCCTATAAAAATATTATAGATAGAAAATAACTGTTCCCATAATTGAATCAGCTTACCTTGTCCTACCGATGCTAATAATTGTTTTGAAGCAATCGTTTTAGGAAGTTCTGGGTAATTAAGGCATTCGCGCCCTGCGGCAATTGCGCCTGACGTAACTACAACAATTTTATGCCCTTGTTGATGTAATTGATGGCACTGTCTGACTAGTTCTACAATTTTAGAGCGGTCTAATTTTTTTGACCCACCCGTTAAAACGCTAGTGCCAAGTTTTATTACAATAGTCTGTAGCTTCATTTTTCAACCATTTAATTTTAAAATAATTATTTAATTAATGCTTCAATCCATTTAGCTGACTGAGCTGATGATTGTTTTAAGCTCTCTTTTAAAGAAAGCGATTTAAGTTGAACTAATGAGACTTTCTTACTTGACGTGAGTAGCTTTATCTCGTTAAGTGAACTCATTACATCACCCTCGTAATGAATATTTAGCACGGGCACTGAACATGGCCTTGCAAGTAAGCCCTGCTCTTTTAATGAAAAGAATTTTAATTCAGCCATCAACTGCTGATCTGAAATACCATTAACACCTAAACGACTCGCAATAATATCACGATAGATTGGTGGTAAACTTGTCTGCATTTGACGATCAACAAATAATTGATGCAAGATAGGTGCGACGTTAATAATACCTTTAATTTTATTTGGCATTAAATAAGCAAGCCTTGTCGCAATATTTGCACCAAACCGATGACCTAATAAAATAATATTATCATAATCAATTAACGGCACCGTTTTAATCTGCTCAAGTATTGATTGGTGAATAATACTGGTATTTTGTGAAAGATTAAATTGACGACTATAACCCAATGATGGCGTATCAACAGTTAATAAGCCAACCCCATGGGGCGCTAGATATTGTGAAAAATAATTATAAAATTCTATTTGCAAATTACTTAAGCCTGCACATAAAAATACCACAGGAAAAGCCTTTGGTGTCTCATCAATTTTTAATGGCGTATGCAAAATAGCCTTTACGGGTTTATTATCAACAATAAACTCAAGATCTTTAATTTGATATTCACTATGATTCATCGCTTCCCGATAATAGCGATTAGCAAACATTTGAGCTTGAATAGCAAGATCATCATTACGATAATGAGGATAACTCGCTAAGCTCGCAAACAAACTCGCCGTCAACCATGCTTGGTGACAGCGAAATTTTAACTGTACTGCCTCATCATCTTCATGATAGTTTTCAGCTTTTTTTTGCCATATTACGGCCTTGGCCAAAAATTCATAAATCCAATTACCTGCTTGATAACCAATAACGGTATCTAACCATTTATCATAACTATGTTTACGCGTCGATACTGCAATACGTGATAACACTTCTTCAACATCAAGTAAAGGTAATCCACGCCAGTGCCAAGCTAAACGATTAATGATACGATACCAATTATCACGATTCTCACCATCAAGAACCGAGCCTATTTGATAGGCAAACGAATCATTACGTTGAACAAGAGATGACGTTTCAGGATAATCAAACTTAGGATTAAATAATTGTTCCGATAAATTCTTATTCGCAGCCATAATTGTCATACTCAAAATCAATAAAGATAATGGTGGAGTACATCAAAATAGCACCGTTAAGTGCTATCTACCTTATTTATTATCGCTTAATGGTTGAACAAAACTAATACCCGTATCCCAAGGTTGTTCGATCCAAGTATCTTGAGGAATATCGATAACATAATCGTCAACAAGTGGTTTACCCGCAGGTTTTGCAAAAATAGTTACAAACCTTGCTTTAGGATACAGATCGCGAATGGTGTGAGCGGTGCCGCCTGTATCGACGAGATCATCGATAACAATAAAACCTTCACCATCACCTTGAGCTTGTTTTAAAATAAGCTTTTCGCGTTGATGATTATGATCATAGCTAGAAATACAAACTGTATCGACATAGCGAATACTTAATTCTCGCGCTAGGATAGCTGCAGGGACTAGCCCGCCACGACTAACGGCAATAATACCTTTCCATTGGCTCGCAGGTAATAACCGAGCGGATAGCTGTCGTCCATACATTTGTAACATATCCCACGTTACGGTGTACTTCTGCTTTTCGGCAATTTGATCAGCTTTGATTTGCTTTTTTGCCTTAATTTCTTCTTGCAATGATTCTTCTTGTGTTAACATAATGACCTACAATTTTAGATAATAGAGCACATTGAATATCCAAATCGATAGATTGAGATATCAATACACCCAAAATGAATGTAAAATTGCACCTAATTATAGAGTGAGTAGTAAATAAAAACTACTAATTTATTAATACAATATTGAGGTTATTATGATTTCTTCTTTGGCACCAAAGTCACTTTGGACTATTTTTGACCATATTTGTCAAATTCCGCACCCTTCTCATCATGAACAGATGATAACTAACTATATTGTTGATTTTGCCACAACACATAAAATTGAGTGTAAATTAGACAAAGTGGGCAATATTTTGTTAAGCAAACCAGCTAGCAAAGGCATGGAGCATTACCCTTCTATTGCGCTACAAGCTCATATGGATATGGTTCCACAAAAAAATGAAGATACCATTCATGATTTTTCAGTCGATCCAATTAAACCCTATATCGATGGTGAATGGGTTAAAGCGCAAGGTACAACACTTGGCGCTGATAATGGGATTGGCCTTGCTTCAGCTTTAGCTGCATTATCTGATCCAACAATTGAACATGGCCCACTTGAGGTTTTAGTAACGGCATCAGAAGAAACTGGAATGTTTGGTGCCTTTGGTTTACAGCCTAACTGGCTCAAAAGTCAATTTTTAATCAATACCGATTCAGAAGACGAAGGTGAAATTTTTACTGGTTGCGCAGGCGGTGTTGATTTTAAATCAAGTTTTCCTATTACCTACGCAATTATTCCTGATAATCAAGATACCTTTTTACGTTTATCACTAAAAGGATTAAAAGGTGGTCATTCTGGTTGTGATATCCATTTAGGTAGAGGGAATGCGATTAAATTATTAATTCGCTTTTTAGCTCAATATGCTCAAGATGTACCATTTAGACTCGCTCACTTTTCTGGTGGTACACTACGTAATGCGATCCCACGCGAAGCATTTGCTGAAATAACATTAAGTCAAAAAGACTTACCTGCTTTTGATGCACTCATTAAACAGTTCCAACAAACCTTACAAAATGAGTTTAAACATATTGAACCCAATATTTCGCTTACCTATAATCAGCTTGAAAAAGAGGACGTAAAACGCGTCATTAGTGCTGAGCAGCAACAAAAAATATTAAATTGGTTTAACAGTGCGCCAAATGGTGTAGTTACAATGAGTAACGATATTGCTGGAGTTGTAGAAACATCGCTAAATTTGGGGATTGTTGAAATTAAAGATAATCAAATTGCCGCTTATTTCTTAATTCGCTCGCAAGTCGATTCAGCTAAAGATGCGGTAGCATCATCATTAATTTCCCATAGCCAATTAATCGATGCAAATTATGAAATTAATGGTGGGTATTCAGGTTGGACACCAAACCTTAACTCAAAACTACTAAAACTTGCGGAAAATCGATACCACAGTATTTTTGACCAAAAAGCAAAAATAATGGTGATCCATGCAGGACTTGAATGCGGTTTATTTACCAAACACTATCCTCATATGGATATGATATCAATCGGGCCAACTATCGTATCGCCTCATTCACCAGATGAAAAAGTTCATATTCACTCAGTTGAAAAATACTGGCAATTACTACTTTCGATTCTAAAATCAGCAGATCAATTAGTTTAATAACTAATTATTATCGATAAAGGGCTTAACTGCCCTTTTATTTTGAGTGGTCGTATATTTATTACAATATTATTGTTATATGCTAATTAAGAGCATGTTTTTCTAATTACAAAATATATGTTAAATTTATCCTTATTTGATTTATATTTCTACACTAATAGGTTTTGTTATGCCATTTTTCGGAATTGGATTAAGTACCATCATTGCAATTTGCTTTGCAATACATGTTATACGTTCTGGACAAAGCTATTATTGGCTTTTAATATTATTCATGTTTCCTTTTTTAGGTAGTATTGTTTATTTTATTGCGATCTTTCTACCTTCATTACGAAACACTCGCTCTGCTTATCAAATTGAATCTAAAGTTCGTCACATACTTACCCCTCAACGGGAACTAAAAGCGGCACAAAATGCAATTGAAATATCACCGACAGTAGATAACCAAGTCCGTTTGGCTAAATCACTTGTTGATAATAACCGAGCACAAGAAGCCCTTCACTATTATGAGACGGCATTATCGGGAATTTACAAAACCGCACCAGATATCTTATTAGAATATGCTTACGCATTATTTAAAACTAATAATTACACCAAAGCTAAAAATACACTCGAGTATTTGCGAGAAACCAATCCGAATTATCGCACAGATCAAGGACGCCTATTATATGCTAACATTTTGGTTAAACTTGGTGAAAAAGAACAAGCACACGAAGAGTTTAAAGCGTTAGTCGATTATTATCCGAGTTTAGATGCGTTATCAAATTACTTACAAGCGTTAATCTACTGGCAAGAATTTGATGAAGCAAAAAAGCAGCTAAATAATTATGAAGTAAGATTAAAACATATGCCCAAATATGCTAAAAAAATGAATTCGCAGTGGATCAAAGAGATTGAAGAACTAAAGGCAAAATTAAAATAATTTTATCTTATCAAGCAGCGCAATACTATTGCGCTGCTTTTACTTGTGTACATAATAATAACGAAATAAGTAACATAACAAGCCCAATCCAATATATAGCTTGATGCCCATAGAGATCTGAAATAATGCCTTGAATTAATCCGCCGATAATCACGCTACATGTCACCGCATTATTAAATAGCGTTGATGCAACGCCGACTCTAGTAGGCAATAGATCCTGAAAATAAATAATACCAATATTCGCTACAATCCCAATAAATAATCCATTAAAAATTTGTAACGCCAATAAGGCATATTCATTTTGAAATAAAATAAGCCCAATATAAAATAATACTCCGCATACCACTGCAAAAAATATTAAATTACGCTTACCAACATAAGGAACCAAATAACCAGCAATAAGCATAACTGGAATTTCAACTCCCGCGGCAAGCCCCATTAGTTTGCCTGGCAAAGCGCTAGATAAATGTAATACACTATCAACATATAGTGGCATATCAATCAAATACATCATATTTGCAATCCACATAAACATGGTTGCTAAAAATAGAAAAATAACGCTCTTATTTTTAAGAATTGATTGCTCGGGATCGGCTGATATGGTTGGCGAAATGTCTACTGGTGTTGGGTTTCGTTGTACTGAGGGTAAAAACAACGTTATCACCACAATAACCACAATATACATTGCAACAGCACTTAAATACATGGTTGTAAAACCATAATTTACCGCTAAAAAAAACGATAATGGCGGCCCAATAACCCAAGCCAACGAAAGCTGTGCTCTAATTAGTGAATTAAATGCAACAACATTACTGCCAGTTTTAATTGCGTATTCACGCGCTAATGCAAATATTTGAGGCATCGCGGCTGATGCAAGTGCAGCAAAAAAAACGCCCACAGTAATCAAAACATAATAATGACGAGTAAATGCAAAAGTAATACTATTAAAAATGCCCATAATACAGCAAAACAGAACAATGTAACGCCGTTGGCCATGATTATCAGAATATTTAGCAATTAAGAAACTCGCAACAATACTTGCAACCGCATTAACTGAAAAAAATATCCCGACAAAAATAGGATTGGCTTGTACCTCAAAAGATAAATACCGACTTAATGTTGGAGACTGAAGTGCTCCAGCTATCCCAATAATGAATGTACTAATTAAAAAAGCAGCAAAAATTACCATTTTTTTCTGCCTGAAAGCTGCATCATAAAACATAATAGGCCCACTTAATAGGTTAATAAAGACATTGATAATCGTGAATTATTCAGCAATAAACGATATAATAAAATTCATACTATACTTTTTTATAATTTAATCAACATGAAGCTAGAAATCTGTTGTTATAGCATTGATGACATCATCGTTGCAGCTCAAAGCGGCGCAGATCGTATTGAATTTTGCGCGGGTCGAAGCGATGGCGGCTTAACACCAAGTTACGGTGATTTATTACAATTATCACAACTCAATTTACCCATACCAATTCACCCAATAATTAGGCCTCGAGGTGGTGATTTTTATTATAGCCAAAGTGAAATCAACACCATGATTAACGATATTAAATTAGTGCATGATCTCAATTTTGCAGGGGTAGTATTTGGCGCGTTAACATTATCGGCAACGTTAGATATTGAAAATTTAACGCGTTTAATCGAGGCAGCTAAAGGATTATCACTTACTTTTCACCGTGCTTTTGATATTTGTAAAAATCCGTTAATAACCTTAGAACAGCTGCATGATTTAGGTTTTCACCGCTTATTAACATCGGGTCAAAAAAATACTGCGCTAGAGGGAATAAACCTAATTGAACAACTTCATAATTCTAGTAAAAATTTAATTATCATGCCTGGATGTGGGATAAAATCCGCTAACCTTCAACAATTTATTAATATCGGCCTCAGCGAATTTCATTCATCGGCCACGAAAACCATTTTATCGCCTATGCGGCATCAAAATAGCGATGTAAATATGAGCCATACTCAAAATAATGAATCACTACGCTATACCATCGATATAAACGAAGTACAAAAAATGAAATATCTTATCGAAAATACTAAAAGTACTTACTCAATTAATGATTAAATAAAAAATCATGAAAAATAATCAGAGATAAATCACACTATAGATATTTTTTCTTGGCGTATTCAAAGACATCACAATAATATAGCGCCTTTAATTTAATAAATTTTCCTTTAGAACAATAATGAAAGTCCATAAAATATTAAATAACAATGTAATTGTAACGCTTGATAAATTAAATAATGAACTCATTATTATGGGTCGTGGTATTGCCTTTAAGAAAAAAGAAGGTGATATTATTGATGAATCTTTAATTGAAAAACAATTTTCACTCAATAATAAAGAGACGCTACCTCGATTTGCAGAACTATTATCTGAAATTCCAACTGAGGTAATAACCGTCAGCGAGATAATCATCAACCATGCTAAATCTGTGCTGGGTGAAAAATTACAAGATAGCATCTATATTTCACTCACTGATCATATTAATTTTTCAATAGAAAGACATAAACAAGGTTTTGATATTCCAAATGGCTTTTTGTGGGAAATTAAAAAGCTTTACCCAAAAGAGTTTAAGATCGGCGAATATGCGCTACAAATTATCAAACAACGTTTAAATGTAGGACTGCCCGAAGATGAAGCTGGGTTTATTACCTTCCATATTATCAATGCACAATTAAATGACACCATGCCAAATATCGTCACAATGACGAAAGTGATGCGTGAAATTTTAAATATTGTTAAATATCATTTTAAATTTGAGTATGATGAAGAAAGTTTAACCTATCAACGCTTTATCACTCATTTAAAGTTTTTTGCTCAGCGCGTAATTAATGGTAATTTCTCCTCAAGTGAGGATATTTCATTGTATGAAATAGTTAAAGAAAAATATCATCAGTCCTATCTCTGTACTAATCGTATCGATATGCATCTTATTCAACAATATGAGCATCCTTTAACTGATGATGAAAGTCTATATTTAACGATTCATATTGAACGATTAAGAAAAGAACTACAGCATCAATCTGAATTAAAGAAAGCGTGATATTTATCACAAAATTAAATTTATCCCGTGGGTAGTACTTTTCAACATATTATAAAACTGTTAGTCTGCGTTTAAATTTTGGATTGTTACTGCTTTTACTTAAAAGACAGGCAAAACCTAAATCTCTCTGCATAAGAGGATTTAGGTTTTTTTTTGGCTTCAATATGGGATTTTTTTATGAAAAACAAAGAACTTGCAGAGTCGATAATAAAAAATGTTGGTGGAAAAGAGAATATTATTAGCCTTGTACACTGTGCGACCAGATTACGGTTTGTCCTTAAGGACAATGCGACAGCCAATGCTGAAATGTTGAAAAAACAAAAAGGCATTATTATGGTTGTCGAAAGTGGTGGCCAATTTCAAGTTGTTATTGGTAATAATGTGAATGAAGTTTATAGCGATATAATGGAAATCGCCCAACTAGACAATGAAACTAAGTCAACCACAAAAGATAAACGCAATATCTTATCAAAATTAATTGATATTATATCTGGTATTTTTGCGCCGATGTTATCCGTGCTGGTTGTAGCGGGTATTTTAAAAGGGATCGTCTCCTTTTTACGCATTACCGATGTTATTAGCGAAAAATCATCAACTGATATTATTTTATCGTCTATTGCCGATTCAGCGTTCTATTACTTACCGATAATTTTAGGTTATTGTGCAGTGAAAAAATTTGGCGGCAATGCCTTTATTGGTATGGCATTAGGCGGGGGATTAGTTTATCCCGACATTGTTAATATGCTAGGTGGGCAACTTAACAGTACGACGGAGTTCTTCTCAATTCCGGTTATGCTCGTACCTTATCAATCATCAGTTATTCCTGTAATCTTAGCCGCTTGGTTTTATTCGTTGTTAGAAAAAAACTTTAATAAAATTTTCCATGATTCTTTTAAAAAGTTTATTTCACCGCTTTGTGGTTTAATTATCACCGTGCCATTAACCTTTATCCTTATTGGCCCAGTTGCAACTTATTTAAGTGGCGCAATTGCTGATGGGATCATGGTTGTTTATCAACTAAATTCGGTGATAGCATCGATGATCCTTGCTGCTATTTGGCAGGTGCTAGTAATATTTGGTATTCATTGGGGAATGATCCCTGTCTTTATGAATAACTTAGCCGTGTCAGGATCAGATTTTATTATTCCTATTCTTATTCCAGCCGTATTTGCACAAACCGGCGCAGCACTGGGCGTTATGTTACGTTCTAAAGATAAAGAATTTAAAGCACTCGCGAGTTCATCAGTATTATCAGGATTGTTTGGGGTAACTGAACCTGCAATATATGGCGTTAATCTACCCAATAAAAAACCGTTTATTTTTGGCTGCGTCGGCGCAGCGATTGGTGGTGGCGTTGTTGGTTTATATAACACCTTGATCTTTTCTTTTGGTTTCCCAAGTGTATTTACCTTTATACAAATTATCCCTTCTACCGGAATTGACGCAACGGTTTACGCGGCGATTGTTGCAACGATCATTGCCTTCGTTATTGCGATGATACTCAGTTACTTTTGGGGCTTACCTAAATCAACTGCGCCGTCAAATACCTTAGATGCAACAACCCTAGCTAAAGATAATGAACATGGCAAAACGATCACCATCAGTAGCCCAATGACAGGGCAATGCATTGCATTATCGTCAGTCAATGACCCAACTTTTGCCAGCGAATTAATGGGCAAAGGGATCGCAATTATTCCAACAGTTGGTCAAGTCGTCGCTCCTGAAGATGGCGAAGTAGTCTCATTATTTAGGACCAAACATGCCATTGGTTTTATGACTGATTCCAATGCTGAAATATTAATTCATGTTGGTATTGATACTGTTAAACTTGATGGAAAATATTTTGAGGCTCATGTTGAAATGGGTGATAGAGTTAAAAAAGGGACATTACTCGTCAGCTTTGATATTGACGCTATCAAACAATCTGGATTTGAAGTAACAACCCCAATTATTATTAGTAACAGTGATAATTATACTGATGTCACATCAATCACTAATCAAACAGAAATTAAATGCGGTGAATCACTGTTAGTACTATCGCAAAAATAAGGAGCAATATATGACAATACAATTTCCACAAAAATTTCTTTGGGGCGGCGCAGTCGCGGCGAACCAAGTAGAAGGTTCATATTTAAAAGACGGTAAAGGATTATCAACGTCAGATTGTACACCAAATGGAATTTTTGGTGACATCGTTGACCGCAGCCAAACCGATATCACTAGCATTAAAGATACCGCAATCGATTTTTATAATCGCTACCCAGAAGATATCGCTTTATTTGCTGAAATGGGTTTTAGCTGTTTACGTATATCGCTTGCTTGGTCTCGAATATTTCCTAACGGTGATGAAAATCAACCGAACGAAAAAGGCCTTGAATTTTACGATAAACTTATCGCTGAAATGGCCAAATATAATATTGAACCAATGATCACCTTGTCACATTACGAAATGCCATACCAACTAGTAAAACAATATGGCGGCTGGGGCAACCGTAAATTAATTGATTTTTTTACTAACTATGCAAAAACCGTGTTTAATCGCTATAAAGGCAAAGTGAAATACTGGTTAACGTTTAATGAAATAAATATGTCATTACATGAACCTTTTACGGGCGTTGGTTTAGCAAGAGATAGTAGCAAAGAACAGATATATCAAGCAATTCATCATCAATTAGTCGCAAGTGCTAGAGCAGTTAAATTATGTCACCAAATAATGCCTGAGGCTAAAATTGGTAATATGTTACTTGGCGCAGTTGCCTACCCTTTAACCTCAAAACCTGAAGATGTTTGGGCAACGCACCTTGAAAATCATGGCTGGTTATATTTTGGTGATGTGCAAGTACGTGGCTACTACCCAAGTTATATGACTCGTTATTTTAAAGAAAATAATATAACACTAACAATAACTGAACAAGATCGTGAAGATTTAAAAGAAACCATCGACTTTATTTCATTTAGTTATTACATGAGCTGTTGTGGTACTGCGGATAGTTCTTTACGCCAAAAAGGCAATATCTTAGATATGGTGCCTAATCCACATCTAAAAGCATCTGAATGGGGATGGCAAATTGACCCAACAGGCATTCGCTACCTACTTAATTTACTTTATGAACGTTATCAAAAGCCACTGTTTATTGTTGAAAATGGCTTAGGTGCTAAAGATAAAGTTGAAACTGACGGATCAATTAATGACGATTATCGAATAGATTATATTAATGACCATCTAGTGCAAGTGCATGAAGCTATCGAAGATGGCGTTGAAGTACTGGGTTATACCAGTTGGGGACCTATCGATTTAATCAGTGCATCTAAAGCTGAAATATCGAAACGTTATGGTTTTATCCATGTTGATCTAAATGAAGATGGCTCTGGCACACTAAACCGTACTCGTAAAAAAAGTTTTTATTGGTATCAATCAGTTATAAAGTCTAATGGCAACACATTAAAATAATGCTCTACCCCTAAAACAGAGGAGATTATGATGAAAATAACGAAACTGCTCATTGTTGGATTACTTGCTATAACAACCGCTTTAGTCGGTTGTTCAACCCAAAGCAAACATGATGATAGCGTGACTATCTATTTTGCAAGGCATGGTAAAACGTTATTTAACAGTTTCGATCTCGTGCAAGGTTGGGCTGACACGCCATTAACCGAGCAAGGTATTGAAGTTGCTCGTTACCTAGGTGAAGGACTTAAAGATATCAAATTTGATGCGTATTATACTAGCGATGCAGGCCGTCAGCGCCAAACGATGCAAGTTATTTTAGCGCAAATGGGCATTAAAGATTATAAAATTAATGAACTACAAGGGTTACGAGAAGTTTTTTATGGCGGATTTGAAGGCGGGCCAAATGCTAAGATTGTTGCTGATAGCATGAAACTAGTTGGTTATAAATCAGTTGATAACTATTTCAAAGACTACAAAAATGGACAACTTGCTATAGAGCCAATGGTTGATGCGATTGCAAAAGTCGATCCAAAGCAACTTGCTGAAACTTACCTACAAGTGAAATCAAGAACCCAAGATGCACTTAATACCATTGTGCAAAATGCGTTACAAAATGGTGATAAAAATATATTAGCCATTTCATCAGGTATGTCGATGCAAGTGATGATATCTGATTTAACCGATGATATTGCAAAAAATAAACCATTAAGCAATGCAACTATTATAAAAATCACCTACAAGAATGGCCAATATCATGTTGATGAAATTGGTAGTATGGACTATGTAAATAAAGGTAAGATCGCATTAAATAACCAATAGAATCAATAAGATAAAGTAAATACTATTTAATGAATAGGATTGTTACTGCGTCGCAGGCAAAACCTAATAGTTTTGATAAGTTCGCTTATCTGGATTATTGGGTTTTTTATTTTAGGAAATAAAAAATATGAATAAATTGATAATTTTAGGACTAATATCAGCAACACTTAGCGTACAAGCAGCCGAAAATAACCATTATGAATTATTAGATACCTTAGCCGAAGATTCATTTTTTAAAGACAGTAAAGTTGATCTTACATTACGAAATTATTGGAAATATTTAAAAGAAAATGAAGCTCAACCAAAAGAAGTTCATAATGCTTGGGGGCAAGCTTTTGGCATAGATTACAAATCTGGTTATTTTTTAGATTTTATTGGTTTTGATGCAACATTTACTGGCGTAATTAAATTAGGTGCCAGTGATTACTTTTCAACCCGTGGTTTACTCTATAACGATGGTTCTGGTTTTAATAAAGACAATGCCAAAGGTTTTAGCAAAATTGGCCAACGTTATTTAAAAATAAAGTTGGGTTATGACGAGCTAAAATTTAATGGTAAGTACGGCTGGCAAATACTAAAAAATTATGGCGTATTAACCGCCTCAAATCGTTTATCGCAAAATAGCTATTTTGGTTATAGTGCTACGCTATCTTATCAAAATTTATCGTTAGATACCGCTTATGTAACGTCGGCAATTAATCGTGACTCACCTAATAAGACCCATTTTCAAACCAAAAATAAAAAAAATATCGATTACATCGTTACCAGCGGACTTACCTACAAAGATAAAAATTTATTCTTAACTTATAATTACGGTGAAGCGCAGGATTATCAGCGCCGCCATGTGATTGAAGCCTCATATAAACCAATAAAGCAGTTCACATTAGGTAGTCAGCTTTACGGCAGCTATGCATTAGATGCTTATAAAAATATGCCAGCAAACAAAAAAGAGTACGATAATCACGCCTGGCATTATGCTGCCGATGCCAAATGGCAGGAGCAAGACTGGAGCTTAAAATTTGGCGTTGCTTATACCAATGCCAAAAAAAATAATGCAATTGGTTATTATGGCCGCCATATTGCACAAAACACTCGAGGCCGGTTTAATGCCCTAACCTCTGCAGGCGCTGATTATATGCGCGATGGTGAACTGGCGTTAACCGCGGTTGGTACTTATAATTTTATTGATGAATTAACAACAGGTTTACAACTCAATTACGGCCAATTTGATTATAAAAGCAATACTGTAAAAACTGGTGAAATCAATATTTTTAACCGCTGGGTACCAACCGATCCAAGGTTAAAAAATCTATCGGTATTTACCATGTTTGGTTACGGTTGGTCTTACAAAAATAATAATCGAACACCAACTTTAGATCAAAACGGCAAATATCAACGTTCGCCAAGCTTATCTGGTGAAGCGATTATTGAATACCGATTTAATTTACTTTAATAAAATAAGAAAAATTAAATCGATGACATAACTAAAGGAATTTATTATGAAAAAACTACTTAAATCAATCAGTATTCTTTTACTGCTTGTTGTTACCTATTCAAACGCATTTGCCGCCGATGTGTATTTATATGTTACTCGCCATGGCAAAACTATGTTTAATACCACTCACCGTGCGCAAGGCTGGTCAGACACCCCGTTAACTAAGGCAGGGATCGACGTTGCCGAGCAATTAGGTCGTGGTTTAAAAGGCACTGATTTCATTGCCGCTTATTCAAGTGATTTAGGCCGGGCAAGGCAAACAGCCAAAGTTATTTTAGCTGCAAAAGGTGATAAAATTGATATAACGGAGCTTGAAGGGTTACGTGAAACATGTTTTGGCGTTTTTGAGGGTGATTTAGACCCCAATATGTGGGGCCCAGCGGCTAAGCATTTAGGCTATCAATCTGATAAAGCATTAATGCAGGATTTTTCTGCGGGTAACATAACGATTGATAAAATGATGAATGCAATTGCGGCTGTCGAGCAATCTGGGCAGGCAGAAAATTACCAAACAGTTAAAGAACGTATGCAAAATACATTAACCATGATAGCGAAAAAAGCACAAGCACAAGGCGGTGGTAATGTGTTAATTGTTTCTCATGGCATGGCAATTTTAGCGATGATTAATGATATGACCGATAAACCCCTTAATCGCCAATTAGGTAATGCAAGTGTTACTAAAATTCGCTATAGCGATGATGGGAAATTTATTGTCGAATCGGTTGGTGACATGAGTTACATCGAAAAAGGCAAATAAATCTAAGTGATAGTAGGCCCATATATTAATGGGCCAATAACCGCAAAATTATCGACATTTGTCACAATATTTTACTCATTTCATAAAACTGTCATATACTTGTTACATAATTGGTGTATTAATATAACGTTATTAAGTGTGATCGCTGTTATGACAAAAACCATTCTTATTGTCGAGGACGAACAAGCAATTCTTGATATGGTCAAAATGTTACTTGAACAACATCAATATCATATCCTTGAGGCAAAAAACTACGCCGAGGCTATTAAACAAAGCCAATTAGCTAATTTCCATTTAGTTTTATTAGATTGGATGTTACCTGGTGGCAGTGGTATTGATTTTATAAAGCAATTAAGAAAACAAGACCAAAACCAGCACATACCTGTCATTATGTTAACCGCCAGGCAGCATGAAGACGATCAAATAACGGGCCTAAATAGTGGCGCAGATGACTATATAACCAAGCCTTTCTCAAATAAAGAGTTAATCGCTAGAATCAATGCAATATTACGCCGAACTTACCCAGAAAATAGCAATATTATTGAGTTTAACAACCTCAAAATTGATACACAATCACATCGTATCATTGCCAATAATCAAGAAATCGAACTCGCCCCTACCGAATATAAATTGCTCTCATTTTTTATGAGTAGACCTGAGCGCGTGTTTACCCGTGATCAGTTAATTGATCATATTTGGGGACAAGATACCTATATTGATGATCGCACAATTGATGTTCATATTGGCCGTTTACGTAAACAGTTAGAAAAATCTGGTCATGACCAATTTATTCAAACTGTGCGTGGCTCAGGCTATCGATTTTCAGTGAAAATCTAAAATAACAGGAGATATTTTGTTAAAGCAAAACTTTTGGCAACGCATACTACTGGAAATTAGTGTAACGTTATTAATTGCAATAATACTTGGGATCATTGTTGATAAAATCCTGTTATTTGTATTATCTGCCTTCGTGCTTTTACTATTATGGAATATTTATCACCTCTCTATTTTATCCTCTTGGATTTGGCAGCAAAATACACTTTATCCCCCAACCGGTATGGGAAGTTTTAATATTATTTTTTATGGATTACACAAGCGCCAAAAACGAATGCGGCAAAAGCAAAATGAACTGGCCGAAATCATTAAACGCTTTCGTTACGGCGCCGAGTCAATTCCTGATGCACTGATATTAACCAATAAAGATGGCAAAATTGACTGGTGTAATAAAATTGCTCAGTATCAACTCTATATTCGTTGGCCTAATGATAAAGGACAAAATATTATAAATTTAATTCGCCACCCTGAATTTGCAAGCTATATGCAGAAAAAAAATTTTGCACATCCCCTAACACTATTATTTAATAATAAAAGCTATATTGAATTTCGTATTATTCCCTATATCGATAGCCATTGGATGATTATTGTCCGTGACGTTGACCAACTCTATTTAGCAGAACAGCAGCGTCATGATTTTTTTACTAACGCAAGTCATGAACTAAGAACGCCGTTGACGGTTGTAAAAGGTTATTTAGATATGCTTAATGACGGCTTAGTTCCGCCAAATAGTCAGCAAAAAATCGTTACCACTATGCAAGGTCAAATTGAACGAATGGAGTCATTGGTCGGGCAAATTTTAACCTTAAGCCAGATCGAAAATAATCCCATTAAAAATCAAATTCAATTAATAGATATACCTGAAATATTGCATAATATAATACAAAATATTCGTCAAATTTATCCTCAATATCATGTAAATAGTCATATTGATGATAAATTGATGGTTATGGGACATAAAGACCAGCTTTATGGCGTCGTTAGTAATTTAATTTACAATGCAATCAAACATACTCCGGCCAATACGCATATAACCATCACTTGGCAAAAAACTGCTCAGGGTGCTTATTTTAGCGTCAAAGATACTGGGCTTGGCATTGCCCCTCACCATCAACACCGCCTAACAGAACGATTTTATCAAGTTGAAACAGCAAGAACACATGTAAAAAATAGCTCCGGATTAGGCCTTGCCATAGTGAAACATGCGCTCCAAAATCATACGAATACTAAACTTGAAATACAAAGTGAATTGGGCAAAGGTAGCTGTTTTTCATTTACCTTACCTGCACAATATATTTATAATGACATACATTAAGCCAATGACTTTAATTATCGATAAACTAACTCGGCATAATCTTATAACTTAGTGTTACATCCATTTAGGCGATATTAATGAACATTATTTCAATCCGCAACCAACCTGAATTTGCGGCCAAAGCTATCAGCTATTTTCAACAAAAATGGGCGACAAAAGAATCGATGATGGTATATCAAGATGCCATAATGCGCTCGATTGATGCCAAAAACCCATTACCACAATGGTACTTACTATTTGATGGAGATAACATTATTGGCTGCGCAGGCTTAATTCCTAATGATTTTATAAGCCGATGTGAGCTATACCCTTGGCTTTGTGCACTGTATATTGAAGCCAATCACCGTGGACATGGTTTGAGTCGTTATTTAGTTGATCATATTCTTGAACAGGCTAAATTATTGGGTTTTAACGATGTTCATTTATGTACAGAACTAATTGGTTATTATGAAAAATTGGGTTTTACCTATAATGGATTAGGCTATCATCCTTGGGGAGATTCATCGCGGGTTTATTCTAAAAAGTTCGAAATCTTAGAGCAAAACTAATTTTTGTTAACTTTTGCCCTGTTAACATACCCTTTCAATCAAAAAAACCACTATCGATGATGGGATCTAATCTTTACCTGACAAACCAATTAAACTGGCTATAATTAACCAGTTTAATTGTTGATCCTCATAATTTACTTAGGATAAATTGAGCTACCATCGGTTGAGATCACGTTTTGATACCAAGTAAAAGAGTCTTTTTTATAACGTTTCATCGACCCATTACCTTCATTATCACGATCAACGTAGATAACGCCATAACGTTTTTTCATTTCGCCAGTAGTAAATGAAACAACGTCAATTATCCCCCAAGGCGTGTAACCCATCACATCAACGCCATCTTGATCAATCGCAGTTAACATTGCTTTTATATGCTGGCTTAAGTACGAAATACGCGGCGTGTCATGAATATTAAATTGTGCATCTACCTCATCTATTGCGCCAAAGCCATTTTCAACAATAAATAAGGGTAATTGATAACGCTCATATAACCGGTTTAACGTGTAACGTAAACCTTCTGGATCAATTGGCCAGCCCCAATCGCTACTTTTAATATATGGATTTGGCACAGAATTGGGTAATGCACCATTAACAATATTCTCTTTATTATCATTATTAACGTCCGCTTTAACTACAGTCGACATATAATAACTAAAGCCAATGTAATCGACGGTGCCTTTTTTTAAAATAGCCAAATCATCTTGAGTAATATCTAATTGATAGCCTTTGCGCTCAAATTCTTTGATGGCATAAGACGGATAATATCCTCTAACATGAACATCAGGAAAAAAGAAACGCTGACGCATCGCAATTTCAGCAGCCATAATATCATCAGGGTTACAAGAATAAGGATAGATTGGAACATGAGAAATCATGCAACCAATTTCAAAATCCGGATTGATTTTTCTGCCGGCAATCACCGCTTTAGCGCTCGCAAGTAATTCGTAATGAGCAACTTGATACAATACTTGCTGCGGATCTTCACCTGCCTCAACTTTTACACCTGAATTAGTCCAAAAAAAGATAGGATTAGCGGTATCCATTTGGTTATTAATTTCGTTAAATGTCATCCAATATTTAACTTTAGTTTTATAACGCTCAAAACAGGTTTTAGCAAATCGTTCAAAAAACTCCACCACTTTACGATTTTTAAAACCACCATAATGGCGCGCTAAATGAAGTGGCATTTCAAAATGTGATAACGTAATAACTGGCTCGATCCCATAACGAATAAGCTCATCAAACATATTATCGTAAAACATCAATCCCTCTTCATTAGGTGTTAACTCATCACCTTTAGGGTAGATTCGGCTCCATGCAATTGATGTTCTAAAACATTTTAGCCCAAGCTCAGCTAATAACTTGATATCACTTTTATAATGATGATAAAAATCAATCGCTGTATGGTTGGGATAAAATTTATCGGGATCGATATCTTGAGTAATTTGCCTTGCTACGCCATGTGCGCCTGCCGTCATTACATCAACCACACTTGGGCCTTTGCCGCCCTGATCCCATCCACCTTCAAATTGATGAGCGGCAAATGCACCGCCCCATAAAAATGTTTTCTTTTTCATACAATATCCTTTTACTGTTTAATAATTAATATGGTGTTTTGCGTCGTAACCAATCCTTGATCAATTGGATCAATATATTGGTAATCAGCTGAATTGGTAATAATAACTGGCGTAATTAATGGGCAACCGCTTGCTTTAATTTTTTCCATATCAAAGCTCATTAATAGATCACCTTGTTTAACATTTTGATTAAGTGATACATGATAACTAAAATAAGGCTCAGTTAATTTGACAGTATCAATACCAACATGAATTAACAATTCAACACCCTGCGGTGAAACTAAACCAACAGCGTGACGTGACTTATCAAATAACACCTTAATTTCACCATCAAATGGGGCATAAACATGATTATCGCTAGGCTCTATTGCAACGCCATCACCCATCATCTTTTCTGCAAAAACTGGATCAGGTACAGCAGATAAAGGGAATACTTCACCAATCATTGGGCTTTTAATTTGCACGCTTTCAAACATAATTTTTGGTTGTTCATCGACCGTATCATTCGTTAATGCTTTTTCACCAGTGCCAAAAAACTGTGTTAAAACAATCGGCCCAATTAAGGCAATAATTGAACCAATGACAATACCAACAATTGAGCTAGGATACTCGGCACTAATACCATTAACAATTGTTAGCGGCCCAGGTAAACCTGCATAAGCAAAATAGAATGGGTCAAAAAATCCAGAAACTAAACCACCAATCAGTCCGCAAATACAGCCATAAATAAATGGTTTTTTAAATCTTAAATTAACACCATAAATAGCTGGTTCGGTAATACCAAAAATTCCGGTGATAAACGCAGATAACGAGATACCTTTCATCTCATGATTTTTAGATTTTAGATAGAAACCTAATGCCGCACCAACTTGCCCGATAACAGAAATTGTTTGGAATGCTTGGAACGAATCATGTCCATACATTTGAAAATTAGCCATGACAACTGGCGTTATTCCCCAATGCACACCAAAAATAACAAAGACTTCCCACACGCCCCCTATCACACTACCGGCTAACGGCGCAGAAAGGGCAACTAAGCCATTATAACTATCAGCAATAAAACTTGCGGCATGTGAGCTAATTGGGCCGATAAACACAATTGTTAACGGGATCATAATTAACATACAAATTAACGGTAAAAATAATGGCTTAATGACACTGTTAATTCGTGGCTCTAAAAAACGCTCAAGATATGAAAGTAGCCAAACTAAAAAAAGTGGCGGTAAAACACTTGAAGAATAGACCGTTTCAGATAACGGGATCCCTAAAAAATATAAGTTTTCACCGCTCTTAATTGATGATGCAATTGCGCCCCAATCAGGCGAAACTAAAGCCGCACAGCAAACTAATGCAATATATAAATTACATTTAAAATGCTTTGATGCCGTAATTGCAATCAAGATAGGTAAGAAATGAAATGGTGTCCAAGACATAAAGCTTAACACTTGATATGTCGTTGTCGTATTAAAAGAGGGGTAAGCTAAACAAGTTAAAATAAGAATACCTTGTAAAATCCCTGCTGCTGCTAAAATATAGACAAAAGGCGCAAAAACAGCTGACATGGTTGCGATAATACGATTTAACACCGACATTTTTTGTTCGCTTGGCGCTGCGCCTTCTATGTTAACTAGCTTTAAAAAAGCGTCATAAACCTTATCAACATGAGTACCGATAACAATTTGTAACTGCCCTCCTTTTTCAACCACCGTTATAACACCGGCTAAAGCACTAATTTTTTGTTTGGCGTCTGCCGGTTGATTTTGGGTTACGAGCCTTAAGCGAGTTGCACAGCGAGCGGCACTGATAATATTTTTTTCACCGCCAAGCTCTTGTAAAATTTGCGCTGCTAATTTGTCGTAATCTCTTACTTTTTTAGTCATAACATAACCTCATTATTATTGAGATCAAATTATTACACGCAAACAATAAAATTAGTTACTAACAATTTTATTGTTTGGGATCTAAATCACAAATTATCTGCATTTTAAATTGTAAAAATACCCTAATTAACGCTAAACTATTCGCCAATAATCGTATTTTACGTCGCATAAATAGTTAATAAAAGAATAAAAACCGTTAATAAACAATGAAATAATTAAAAATGAATAAAAAAGAACCTTCGCTTTTTTAATTTATACCTCGTGAATACAAAACCTACCATTGAGATTTTATATGTTGAAATATGATGAAGTAGCACAAAAAATAGAACAACAAATTTATGCTACAAAACCCGTTGCAGGCACGAGACTTGCAAATATTGAAGAGTTAATTAAACACTATGATGTAAGTCGAACCACCATTATTAAAGCGCTCGACCAATTAGAGCGTCGAGGCATTATATACCAACAGCAAGGTAGTGGCATATTTGTTAGGCAGCCCAAAAAAAATGATTATATTAGTTTTATTGAAAGCCATGGCTTTACCAATGATCAAGATCGAATTCCAAGTTCAACCAAAGCCATCGAGCTAAGCATTATCAAACCGACGGCAAAAATTGCTCAAGAGTTACAATGTGATTTAAGTGAGGATATTTATTCGGTTAAACGCATTCGCTATGTTGAAAATAATATTCATTGCCTTGAACAGTCGTATTATCGCAAAAGTTTGGTGCCATATTTAAATTTAGAAATCATATCTGGATCAATTTTTAATTACATCAAACACGTTTTTAATATCAATATTGGTTTTTCTGATAAATATTTTGAAGTAACAACGCTTGACACTGACAGTGCCATGCTACTTGAGCTACCGCAAGGTTCGCCCACGCTCTATGTCGAAGAGATATTTTATACTTCAGCTGGTGAGCCGTTTGATTATTCAGTTAAACATTACCACTATAAAAATAGTAAATACTTTGTCCAAAGTCAGTTGGGCTGACGATTGATTACAAGAGCAAATATTTGCTCTTGTAATCAACAACCTATAAAAATACATCTCTCATTATTTCATGAATTAGGTTTCATACAATACCACTTTAAAAATAATTGACCGACGGTCAGTCTATAATGTATTATTTCTAAAATAGTTAGAAAAGATCACATAATATGCGAACAGTGAAAACCCCTGATGTTAGACGAGCAGAAATATTAGCAGTAGCAAATAATTTATTTCAAAGCAAGGGATATAGTAAAACGGCCGTCGAGGAGATTGTACGTCAAGCAGGTATAGCTAAAGGTACATTTTATTATTACTTTAAATCAAAAGAAGATATTCTTGAAGCACTAACGAAGCAACTTGTCGATGAGATGGCGATCAAATCCAAGCAAATTGCAGATAGTAACGATCGCAATGCAATTGAAAAAATTGTGAGCATCATTAGCCAACAAAATCGTTTACGAAATGAAAAGCAAAATATCGTTGATAGTATGCATTTACCTGAAAATAGAGAACTACATGATCGTATCAACATCAAAATAATAAAAATATTAGGACCTATATTAGCGCAGGTAATTGAGCAAGGTAATAAACAACAACTTTTTCACGTTGATGATCCTCTTAGTACGATTCAGTTTATTTTGGCAGGTTCATTATTCTTGTTTGGGGAAAGTGTATTTAGTTGGACCAAGCAAGAGGAACTGGCACGAAAACAAGCAATGTTAGTTTTAATTGAACGCACATTAGGAGCAAAGCTAGGAGCAATGATGATGCTATTAGAACAATGTCATAATTAATCATACTTTGTATCAATGATATTTTAATTAATTATAGGAATAACTTATGAAAAAACTAATTATTAAAAAATTTATTCACAATGAACTTAATGAATCATTTACTGTTCCCATCGCTTTTATTAATATTTTAAATACTATTTTGCCTAATTCAGCGCTAGCATCACTAATTCAACATGGCTTTGATTTAAAACAAATCACCGATGCCAGCAAGCAGAATCTGCCTTACATAAACCAAGCAAATGTGGTTGAAAAAGGTATAGAAAAAAAAATCATAATCCAATTATCATAAATTTTGGTAGCGGTAAAATTACCGCTACTTCAGGTTTTCATTAAAAGCCAATATCAATGACTGACCTTTTTAATTAAACAATTACAGATCCATTGCGTAATAAAAACGAACAACAAAATAATTAAGGTGCTCATGACTGCTACATCATTTTTAAAGCCATTATAACCGATATTAATTGCAAGGCTGCCTAAACCACCCGCGCCAATCGCCCCAGCCATAGCGGTTAAACCAATTAAACTAATAATACTGACGGCTGAGGCGCGAATAATTGCAGGTAATCCCTCTTTTAAATAGACATAGATAAGAATTTCTAGCGGAGATGATCCCATTGATTTAGCCGCTTCAATAATTCCTTCATCAACTTCCAATAATGCATTTTGAATTTGACGAGCAAAAAATGGTGCAAAACCTATTGTTAAAGGTACTAAAGCGGCGTTCATACCAATCGTTGTGCCAACAATAAATCGAGTAATTGGATAGATTAGTGCAAGTAATATAACAAAGGGAATTGAGCGAAATAAATTAATTACTTTGTCTAAAAAAGAATAACATACGCTATTTGCTAAAATACCATTTGCTTTAGTTGCAACTAATGCAATTGCAAGTACTACGCCTAATACGCCGCCAATAATACCTGAAAAAAAGGTCATATAAATCGTTTCGATGGTACTTTGAATAAATTTATCTGGCATCAAAACAACGTTTGGAAAATATTCGGCAAATAAATGATACATAGTTATCCCTTGTACTATATTGAGTAATAATTTTTGTTTTGTAGTGAGGTTAAACGGCTCACTGAAATATTTTGCTGACTAAGAAAATATTCAGCGGTAATAACCGCCTTCTCATTACCATCAAAGATCACAATTAGACTACCTACTGGCTGGCGCTGAATGATCTCTAAATGGCTATATAAAATAGTGACCTTGATTTGGTATAACTGATATAACTGACTAACAAAAGGTGAAAAATGATTATTGCCCGTAAAACGCAGCTCAAAAAGAGTCTGATTTTTTAATTCGTTAGCGAGTAATGGGTGATTAAAAATCGTTTCATAGGCTTGCTCAATATTTGATGCAGTTCGAATAAAGTCTTGCGTCAAGGCTTGCTTTGGATGACTGAAAATATTGACGATATCATCTTGCTCTATTACTTGACCATGTTCCATCACCGCAACTTGGTGGCAGATCTCTTTTACTACCTGCATCTCATGAGTAATTAAAACAATGGTTAAATCAAGCCTTTGATTTAACTCTTTTAATAATTTTAAAATGGCCTGAGTCGTTTTAGGATCTAAGGCACTGGTCGCTTCATCGCACAATAAAATATTAGGATCATTAGCTAATGCCCTTGCAATAGCAACGCGCTGCTTTTGGCCACCAGAAAGCTGTGACGGATAAACGTGCATTTTATCCGTCAACCCGACCAACTCAAGTAGCTGAATTACCTTTTGCTTTTTATCACTTTTAGACAAAATTGAATCACGTAGTGGATATAAGACATTGTCATAAACAGTGCGAGAATTCATCAGATTAAAATGCTGAAATATCATTCCAATTTTTTTTCTAGCTTGGCGTAACTTAGCCGATGTTAAGGTTAATAAATTTTGTTGATTTACCGTAACCTGACCCAAAGTAGGTTTTTGTAACAAATTAATCACTCGCACCAGCGTTGATTTGCCGGCCCCACTGTAGCCAACAATACCAAAAATTTCGCCTTTTTTAACCGATAAATTAACTCCTTTTACCGCGTATAATGGCTGTTTATTTTTATCATTAAAGATCACATCAATGTTTTCTAACTTAATCATATTTCGCAACTTAATATTATTAAAAGGGATTTATCGCTTATCATTCATCCTAAATATTAGTACCGACTTATCTTAATGCTGGTGGAATAAACCAATAATTATGTTGATTATGCGCGCTTAAATACTGTTTGAATTGTTCACTGTGATAAGCTGCAACTACCGCTTTAGCCCATGGTGAATCTTCATTAACTTGTTTAATTGTTACAACTAAAATTAAGTGCTCCAAAATATCTTCCGCTAATAATGTACTGTTAATATCAACACTTGCTGCATAAGCAACACTGCCGGGAATAATTGCGTAATCAACATCGGCTAATGAACGTGGGATTGTTGCAGAATCGATTTCAATAATATTGAGGTTATATTTATTACCAGCAATATCGCTAGCCGATACTTTGGTTAAATCAGTGCCCTCTTTAAATGTAAGCCAGCCCGCTTTTTGTAATAATGTATAAGCTCTCGCAGTATTTGATGGATCTACCGGAATTGCTACCGTATCACCTTTAGCGACTTTATCTAATGACTTTTTCTTACCGCCATAAATTCCAGCTGGCACGGTTGGGATCTGGGTAATGCCAATTAGGTTAGCGCCAGTACTTTTATTAAAATCTTGGTAGTAAGCAGTATGCTGGTCAACATTTAAATCGATATCGCCATCATTAAGTGCAACATCAGCCTGACGCAAATTAGTAAAATCAATTACAGTTATTTGATAACCTTCTTTTTCTAAAATGGGCTTAATTGCGCTTAAGAACAGTTCACTGTAAGGACCAGGTGAAGTACCAACTTTAATAATGTGTTTACTTTGATTATGAGTACTTTGATCGGCGTTATCGCAGCTGGCTAAACCACTCATAAAAATTAATGGTACAAGTAGCGTTAGTAGTTTTTTCATTATTTATCCCTAATATAATCCTGATAAGGTATTGTTTTAGTAATAATCTAACAATAAAAATCTGACTAACTAAATATGAATTAAGCATAATCATATAGCGTTTAGTTATATATTAAGCATGATAAATTCAATTGGCTGCTAATGAGTGAACGATGAAATTAGAAATAAGTTTGTGACTTTTTCACAAACTTATTAAATGATAAAAAGGGAAAGTAAATTAGCCTAAAACCCGCCTAATACATGCTTTAGAGATATTAACGCCATCGACCATAGCAGTGGTGTCAAAATGCATATCGGGATGATGTAAACCAGGCACTAAATCTACGCCTAATCCCCAAAATCCGGCTTTAATGTGTGCTCTTTCGCGTGGATAATTAAAAAAGTCTTCTCCACCGGGTGTATAAATTGGCGCCTTTAAGCCCGCTTCGCCCAGTACATCTTTAATGCTTTCAGCGATAATGTCAGTAACTTCATCATGGATCACAGCGGCTGGGATCTCTTTGGAAACTAACATGTTAGCATTTGCACCAATCGATTTTGCAGCAAACTCAATCGCGTTAAGTACTTTAGCTTTTAACTCATCCATTGCCTCATTAGTTGGTGCTCTTAAATCCCAGCAAACATGAGCCTTAGCAGGAATAGCATTAGTAACCCCTGCATCACAAATGCAGCGCGTCGCTTTAGCGCTATAATTAAGGGCTGGATTTAAATGAAGACTATTAACGGCTTGTATCGCAAGTGATGCGGCATCAAGGGCATTAATACCTAGATGCGGACGCGCACCATGCGCAGGAATACCAATAAAATCAACTTCAATGGTTGTCGAGGCAGAATAATACATTGCAGGAGAAGCAAAGCCCTTGGGGCACTCATCTTTAGGGCGCAAATGCAATCCAATAATCATATCGACATCATCAATAACCCCGCCCTCAATCATGGCTAACGCGCCAGAACCTAGTTCTTCAGCTGGCTGAAAAATAAATTTGATACGGCCCTTATTCACGATGTTTTCTTGCATAATTTGCTCGGCGGTCGTTAGTGCAATAGACGAATGCGCATCATGGCCACAGGTATGCATTGCGCAGTGTTTGCCATCAATAATATGACCAAGCGCGTCCATATCTGCTCGTAGCGCTAACGTAGGCCCTGGTTTACCACTGTCATAAAGCGCCGTGATCCCAGTTGTATTATTGACGTGCTCACAAACGTCATATCCTGCATTTTTGAGGCGCTGACTGATATACGCTGCGGTTTTGTGTTCAACAAACCCAAGTTCGGGAATAGTGTGTAAATATTTATAATGTTCTAGTACTTGTGACATGCTTACTCCTTTAAATTAGAGAGAAATAATAACTCTCATCACTAGCATTGCAATAATCGCATTAAGAATGCTCGTTACCATCAGTAATGGCCAGTATCGTTTAGGCACGTCTGCTACACCTAAAAGGCGCCCCATATATTGTAACTGTGAGCCCATTAGAAAAATAGCTGGCGCCAAAATAGTGATATCGGTAATACCTAGTTGCTGGTGGGCAAATAGGCTTACCGCAACACCAGTCCCCGCTGATGCCGATAACCACGCAGTTAAGAGCACAGTTATTGCAACGCCTGGTAGATTAAAAATCGACATTGCTGGTGAAAAAACAATGCCTAAAAAATCCATTAAGCCTAGTAAATTAAGAATTTGCGCAATAACATAAGCCATTAATACATTAGGCATTAGATTATTAATAGCAATATTAAAGCCTTTTCTAGCACCAATGATAAAAATATCAAATGGGTTATTTGTCTCTTTTTTAGTCGTATTATTCATTAGTAAAAGTCCTTTTTATAAAATGTATTTAATGCAATACGAACAAAAATAGCGCCAACAAATTTCATTACAAACATTAAAATTAATGGAATAACAACGGGCACCGTTAGCCACGCAAATAGAGCCGAGCCAATAGCAAAATAGTTATTAATTAGCCCCGCGCCTGAATATTGCCACGAGCCCATAATGATTAACTCTTTTTGGCCAATCACTTTCTCATCATATAATTCTTTAGTTAAAGCGGCCCCCGCATCAGTACTTTGTAAATCGGTAATTAAAGCAAGGCCAGTTAAACCCGGTAAACCTAAAACTGGTTTTAATAATGGTGTAAGTAATTTATGTGCAGCTCGAATTGCGCCGTAATGAGTAAAAATTTCAAGCACCCCAAGTGCTAGCATTACCGTTGGGACTAATGATAGTGCAAATAAAAAACCAGCCTTGGCACTAATTCCAGCTTCACCAACAAAGGTATTTTTCGCTGGGTTTTGCATCGTACCAAATGACCCACCAAGGGTTGTAAAATCGAATGCTCCTAGCCATTTCATGCCATCTACATTAAGAAAAAGGCCTGAAAAAAAGAGGATAGCAACAATAAGTGAAAGATAAGCTTTAATACCGATTTTAATCGGTACCTTATGGGATTTATCACTATTACTCGACATGTAGAGTATCTCCTAATATTATTTTATATAGTTATGTATTATCGATGTGGGATCGTTTATTACGACATAGCGGAAAGAGGATCCATAAATACTTTATCATATAATTTTAGTAACGTTATTTGGCATTGCTATTTTTTATAATACAATGAGTAGAAATAACCCTATTTTATTATATTAATGATGTTCATTTTAGAAAATTAAGTTCGTCAGCCTTGCAATAAAAGGAACATTATGCAAATCCCTGCAAATATGCTTATAAAGCAGACAGCTTATTGGAATATTAACCATCGTATTAATTCTGCGCTACCAGGCTATATTATGTTAAGTTCTAGATTAGATGAGGGGCAACTGCATTTACTGCCCCAAAAAGCTTTAACAGAGATGACATATTTGATGTCTAAAATTGACTATGCGTTAAATGAATTACTGACGCCCAACCACCTATATATAAGCCGCTATGGCCATAATAAAAATTTAGCTATTCATTTTCACTTTATTCCAATCACTCAGTGGTTAATCAATCTTTTTTGGCAAGATCAAAGATATCGCCAATTGCAGTCTTTTGGCGCTGAAAACCCTGAAACAATAACAGATGGTGCTGAGCTTACATTTTTTATATGGCGAGAATTTTGTGAACGACCCGATCCTCCGATTTATCAAGGACCAAGTCGAGAGATGATAATTGAAAAACTAAAAGTCATGCTGGCTTAGGTGAAGGATTTTAACCAAGCGATTTCCTCAGCCCAAATATCGGGATCGATAGTTTCTAAAATTAACGGGATTTCATCGATGCGAGGATCTTGCATAATATACTCAAAGGCTATTTTGCCAATATTTCCTTTACCAAGGCTGTTATGCCTGTCGACATGGCTAGCCAGTTCACTTTTAGCATCATTTAAATGCATGCCGCGTAAGTATTTAAAGCCAACTATTTTATCAAATTCATCAAAAGTTTCATCGCACGCTTTAACCGTGCGTAGATCATAGCCGGCAGCAAATGCATGGCAAGTATCAATGCAAACACCCACTCGCGATTTATCTTCAACTTGATGTATAATTTGCGCTAAATGTTCGAACTTGTAACCTAAGTTTGAGCCTTGTCCGGCGGTATTTTCAATCACGGCTACCACATTTTTGCTTTTATCAAGCGTGATATTAATTGACTCAGCAATGCGAGCAAGGCAGTTATCAACCGATATTTGCCTTAAATCACTACCAGGATGGAAATTTAATAGTGTTAAACCCAGCTGCTCACAGCGCTGCATTTCATCTAAAAATGCAGCTCGCGATTTTTCTAACTGCTCACTTTCTGGATGACCTAAGTTAATCAAATAGCTATCATGAGGCAAGATTTGTTTACTACTATAACCATATTTTTCGCAGTTTAATTTAAACTTATCAATCGTTGCACGTTCAAGTGGCTTTGCTTGCCATTGACGCTGATTTTTCGTAAATAGAGCAAAAGCCGTCGCACCAATTTGATTTGCATTAATCGGGGCATTATCAACGCCGCCCGATGCACTAACGTGGGCACCAATATATTTCATGCTTTATCTCTCCATTTATTTAAACTAACCATACGATAAATTATTGCACCTATCATAGCTAATCCAACTATTATCTTAAAGCTATTACAATAATTAGATTTATAAATAGCGCCAGTCAGTCTAATGATAATTAATGGTTAAAATTCTATGGTGTGTTTTTTCATTATAATGATACGTTACAATAAAAAAATAACGAAAACATCTAAAACGTTTATTTAGATGTTTAAATCATCGTAATTATAGTAATTATTTATTATTACGTTGCAGCTGATCACGTAAATTAGGCGGTAATCCT
Organism: Orbaceae bacterium lpD04; assembly: GCA_036251935.1. NCBI lineage: Bacteria > Pseudomonadati > Pseudomonadota > Gammaproteobacteria > Orbales > Orbaceae > Orbus > Orbus wheelerorum. Next base: position 1,941,935 of record CP133967.1, read on the forward strand.
TTAATCACAAGCGTATCGGTTTGAGCATCCCATCGAATTCGTTCGCCTAAAAGGTCTGAATCAAAATTAATCGTCAATCCGCCACCACTACCCGAGAATTTTTTCAATTGGCGTAATGTCGCGCGATCAACTGGAAACTCTTCATCAAGATCATAATCTTGACCGGCAACAAAAGACGTAAAATTATTATCATCTGACGTTGGTAGCTCTTTAGCCAAATTAGACAATTTTATCTCTTCACCTGCTTCTAACTGCCCTTTACAATAACCGTAGACTTGTTCGCGCACGGCTTTTTTCTCTTGCTTATCAAGTTGAATTTCCTGACAATAATCATCAACAGCTTGGACTAGATTCTTATTTTGGTTTTTTGCATTTAAGCCTTCGCTAGCCCCTAAATAATCCATAAAGAAGTCTGACACTTTTCGACCAACACGGCCTTTTAAAAACGTTAAATACCGCTTAGAATCAGGATCGGTTTGCCACTCAGTAATGTCGATTCTTGCAATAATATCAGCGTGATCAATGTCTAGATATTGAGTTTGGTTAATTTCAAGCTTGTCATTAACTAACATACTATGGCAAGTATTTAGTACGGCTATTAATAAATATTCAACGGCTAAATAACGATAGAGGCAAAATACTACTGAACCACCTTCCGCAAAAGGATACTTCGCAAGTTCATTACGTAATTGTTTAACCGATTGTTGGCTAAAATTTAAAAAATCTTGATTACCTAATTTCATCTCTTTAACTGATGTTTCAAATAAGCTATTTTCATGGAATAAACCATAAGCTTTCGCTTTATTATTATAAACACGGTTAATATCAGCGATTAAATCAGTAACAACCTGATGATTTTCAAGCACTGAATCACGTAATACGACATCAATTTCTGTCTCACTTTTTCGGATCAATTGATGAAGTATAATTTGTTCAATTTGTAAACTCATTGGCTAACCTATCTTTGGTTGATAAACATTAGTGCTATTTTAACAGAAATTATCAAAAAAATGCGTATAAACAATTTATTTGTCTGTTAGAATAGCCACAATTCAAATAAGACTATAAGTATATTTTAATAGCAAAATGTATTGATTAGCCTTAATTCATGCAAGTATATTCACTTTTGCTCACTACATAAATAAAAAAGATCCGCTGATGGCAACCAATTATAAAGATTTTACCGACAAAAAAATGAGTTCACTCTTCTGGCAATACGCTTTACCTGCGATTATTGGCACAACCGTGAATACACTTTACAACATTATTGATGGTATTTTTATTGGCCATTGGATCGGCCGTGAGGCATTAAGTGCTGCGGGATTAATCCTACCAGTTATGACCATTGCGGCCGCAATTGGTTTATTAATCGGTGTTGGCTCTGCAAGTCGGATTTCGATTTTTTTAGGCCAAAAAGCACAAGATAAAGCGGAACGAATTATTGGCTCGTCATTTGTACTAACATTGTTACTAAGTGGCATAACGCTTGCCGTTTTAATGATATTTATTGATCCACTGCTCTACCTTGTTGGTGCAAGCGAGGTTACCCATACTTATGCCAAACAGTTTTTACAAATATTTTTACCAGGAAGCCTCTTTTTAACATTATCCTTTAACTACGCGAATATGATGAGGGCTTGTGGTTACCCATTAAAAGCAATGCTGATTATTTTATCAACCGTTGTTGCAAATATTATCTTAGCGCCCATTTTTATTAAGTTATTTGATTGGGGAATGCGCGGAGCTGCCCTTGCAACAACTATCGCAATGATGCTTAGCTTTATTTTGGTCATGATTCATTTTACTAGCAATAAAAGCGTTGTCAGGCTTCGATTAAAAAACCTACGCCTTGATAAAGAGTCAATTTTAGATATTTTATCAATTGGTATGTCGCCCTTTGCGATGCAAGTTGCAACGTCAGTTGTGGTTGTATTTATTAACTGGCAACTCAATCACTATGCGCCATTAGCCAATATTAGTGGTGATGATGCAATTGCAGCTTATTCAAACGCCAATCGATTAATTACCTTGTTTATTATGGTTGTTATTGGCGTTAATCAAGGGATGCAGCCAATTGTCGGTTATAATTATGGTGCGCAAAACTATGCTCGCGTTAAAGAGACGTTTTTTTATGCTGTTAAAATTGCAACAGTCATCACCGGTATTGGTTTTTTACTTGGTATGTTTATTCCCAATTTATTAGCCAGTGCCTTTACCTCAGAGCAAGATATGATTGACTTATCATCAACCGCGCTGCGTTATATTACGCTATTATTTATTTTGATTGGCTTTCAGATGGTAACAACGAGCTTCTTCCAATGTATTGGTATGGCAAAAATATCTATCATTCTAAGTTTATCAAGGCAAGTTTTAATACTATTACCTACGCTCTATATTTTGCCAAAGTTTTTAGGTTTAGATGGTGTTTGGTTAGCCGCTCCCGTTTCTGATTTACTTGCAAGCATACTTGCCTATTTAACTCTTTACTGGTATTTCAAATCAGTCAAAAATCGCCATGGGCATGTTACGGCATAATTCAATGATAATTATTAAAAAATAGGATTAAGTTATTTATTTGATATACAAATAGTTATTTTCTATTTAAAAAGTAACTATAGAATCACTTAATTGTATTAGCTCAGATTCCACCTGCCCCCCTACGGTACAGACCTAAACCTAATCTGACAGGCAGCTCTGTGCCAGAAACGGACATTCCTAACTTCTCGCCAAACTATGGGTGCTGTAATTATATCTGTCCTTATTAATCAATAGCCTAGCTAGTCGAATAATCATCAGGATCTGAAATAGGTGATTTTCTTCTTGTTCACCCATGTGAAATTATTTAAAAAAAACTAACAAATGTGTCTATTTCGTGATTGTAATAGTTAATAATGATTTGCTCTTGGGTTAGTAAGTTAGTTGGTGAACGTTGAGTAAAAAATTGACAATCCTTGATAAAATGAGATTGGTCATAATAACCTTCTTCTAACATAGCATCAAATAATAGTGTCCCTGATGAAAGCCTGTGTAACGTTCTCTGAAAGCGAGCTGTGCGTTGGAAATAACGGGCATCGACACCAAGATAGCAACGTAACCGTCTCTGAAGTGTACGTGTATTTATGTCTAGTAACTGTCTAAACTCACTATATGGAATACCACGATAAAGTTTTTCTATCGGCTGCAAAAAATTGATATTGCGACGAGATCGGTTAGTAAGCTCTTGTCGTATCCAATGGCTTAGAATGGGGGCTCCTTGTTTAAGAATTATTTCTGCTTTCGTAGGAAAAACACCCAATTCATCGAGATGTAACACCTGATCACAGAGAAGATCTAACGGTATATTAAAAATTTCGAACCAAGCAGCAGAGCGTAGTCGTAGACTTAATATATGGCCTTGTTTACAAGTGGAAAAAATCAGACGGCTGTAGCGTGGACTAAGTAATATCACAGCACCTTGATTAACTAAAAAATTCTGAGGTAAGCCATACTGAGATATGCTTGTTATCGAAAAATTATCTCCCAAATTAAAAAGAATCTCAGCGCCCGTCCCTGGGAAAATTTCTGGTAAAATGTCGTTTTTATTGAAGCTCCATTCCCAACAATGAGCTAGCCAAGGCGCCAAATCGGGTTGAGGTCGGTATCTGCGGCATAGCATATATGGTGCAATATTTAAGATTCAGAAGATGACATGAACAGTGTATCACCGCTGAGGTTATCCAAGCAAGGATGACGATCAAAACGTACAACACCAACATGCATCCGTCCGTCGACAGCCTTCACTATGCTAGCAACCCCCAAATAACCGAATCCTGCACATAACTCTATTGCTTTGATACCTTCGAGACATAAATCATCAATTATCATACAGCCTTGATGATAATCATGCACTGCGACCATTTTAACATGAACCTTGTCTGTCTTTACCCAAGACATGTGCTTTTTAGAGTCAGCAGCCGGCGCAACAAAAATAAAGGCGGCTTTAAAAATATCAGACATATTGAAACTCCTCTTAAATAAAATGAGTTATCAGTCTACCTAAGGGCACAAAAATAGAATTGTACCGAAGCGACACTGAAGTGGGACTTTTCTGAGTTAAATACTAATCTTTGAGTAAAACGATTGAGAACTTCCGCCTTTCGCTCAAAGCAGACTGTCAGATTTGATTGTATGCTACAAGTGAAAACCGTCAGATTAAGTCGGAACGAATACAACTAATGGCCTTCACTTGTTCTTGATACTCATCACTTAAGCTATCTAAATATAGTTTGGATTTTTATTTATTAATTCCTTTACTGTATCGATACCAATTGTCGAATTTCCAAAAAGCCGATGAGAAACAATTCCAGCCATTCCTACTGCTGCAACTTTTATAACTTTTCCAACATTAGTTTTAATAGCATCTAATGTACTATTTTCAATTAATTTTTCATCGAATAAAGATAACTGACTGACTAATTAATTCACTTGAAACAACAGTTAAAGGACAATTTGAAAAATCGCTTTCCCACGCGTCAATATAAATTGTTGGATGATTTCTTGCTAATAATTCTATATATAAGCGTTTTAAAAATTCAGTTTTACCTGAACCCCATTCACTATCTATATTTAAAACAAACCCCTCCTTCTCACCAGTTATATAAGATGCTATAAACTCACCATATGCCTTTCTATTTAATTTACAATTATCAAAATTAAAATTATTTTTTTAATATGAATATTTTGCATTATCAATAATAGCCATTATATGATTCCCTTTAATTATTTAACTTGATTATAACTAAATGTTACTTTTTAATGCATAAATTTGATGGACTAAATTATAATTATCACGCAATAATTAACGGTTAAAACGGATATTAGTAAGTTTTTCAATTAACTGATAAATGGACTGGGTTAATTCCCCCATAAACTGATGATAGCTAAATGACTTTTGGCTAATTGCGTCAAGCTGGGATTCCCAGTGGGCAGTCATATCCGGTACGGTCATAACCGTTGGTAGCATATTAATTAATTGCCGCCCGATTTCAGTTGAGCGAATAGTTTTACCTTGGCGCGTTAAAAACTCACGTTTAAACAGTAACTCAATAATTCCTGCGCGCGTTGCTTCGGTGCCTAAGCCATCGGTTTCCCTTAAGATTTTTTTGATTTCAGGATCATTCACAAAGCGCGCAATTCCCGTCATTGCCGATAGTAGTGTTGCATCACTAAACGGCTTAGGGGGTGAGGTTTCTTTACTAATTAGCTCAGCATCAATACATAATGCTTGCTCACCTTTTTTAACTAGTTTAGTCAGTAATGGCTCCGACTCTTCTGCATTAACATTTTGAGTATTTTTAAATAATACTTTCCAGCCCTCAGCTAACATTTGATTCGCTTTAGCGATAAATTTACCACCGACAATATCGACATCAATTTGCAGCTCAGCGTAACGATAATTCGGGTAAAACTGGGCTAAATATTGAGTTGCAACCATGGTGTAAACAGCAAATTCATTATGGTTTAAGCGCGTGGTATCTGCTTTTCTTAGTGTTGGAATAATGGCATGATGCGCTTCAACTTTTTTATCATTCCAGACCTTAGTTCTAATCTTTAAATCTGCATTTAAAATCGCATCTTGTAAGTTGGTGCAATTATTGCTAATTGCGGCTATTATGCCATCAATTTGCTGTAGATGCTCTTCAGGTAAAAAGCGGCTATCAGAACGAGGATAGGTGATTAATTTATGTTTTTCATATAATGACTGGCATGTATCTAATACATCTTGCGCACTTAAACCAAGTTTTTTGGCCATTTCAATTTGCAATGCCGATAAATTAAATGGCATCGGCGGCGCTAATTCTTTCTTTTTATTGCTGACGTTTTCAATGAATGCTGGCTGGTTTTTGATGCGCTCACAAACATTTTCGGCTAATGCTTTAATTAAAAGCCGGCCTTCTTCATCTTGATAAGGTGCGCATGCTTCGCTTGGTTGCCATTTTGCTTTAAAGGTTTCTTGATGCTTAGTTTGAATGATGGCAAAAACTTCATAGAACGGTTTACTGACAAAATTTTCAATATCGAGATCTCGCCTAACGACTAAACCAAGTATCGGCGTTTGTACTCGGCCGATTGATAGCACGCCTTTATAACCCCGATTTTGACCTTTTATCGTACATAATCGGCTCATATTAATGCCGTAAAGCCAATCGGCTCTTGCTCTTGCTAAAGCTGAGGTTGATAGCGGAACAAAATCATAATTATCACGTAAATTATTGAGTGATTTTTCAACGGCAGAAGCATTAAGATCACTAATTAAACAGCGCTTAACTAGACGAAGTTTATCGTTTGGGATTTTGCAGTAGTTTAGCACTTCATCAATCAGTAATTGGCCTTCACGATCGGGATCGCCTACATGTACAATTTCAGTTGCCTTACCGATTAAACCAACTAAAACATTAAACTGCTTTTGGGTACTGTTTTTAGGTAATAATACCCAGCTTTGAGGAATAATAGGTAGATCGCTAATTTGCCATTTTTTATAGCGCTCATTATAACTATCTGGTGGGGCTTGTTCGAGTAAGTGACCGATACACCAACTGACAATATCGCCATTACCGACACGAATAAAACCGTCACCTTTTTGGTGCGGTTTGGGTAACACATCGGCAACCGCTCTTGCTAAGCTTGGCTTTTCAGCAATGAATAATTTATAACCATTAGTAGAAATCTGACTCATAAACAACAATAACCAATAATATATGCAAAATAGTTTTTATCTAAATGATAACCAAGTTTTTGAGCTAAATTAAGCGAAGCCTCGTTGTGAGCATCCCAGTTTGGATAAATATTTTTATCTAAACATGTCATTATCAATTTTGCACTACAAATTAACGCTAACCCCTTACGCCTTTCCGTTTCTTTTGTATCGACTTCAATCTCAATACCGTTTTTATAGGCTGCGTAAGATGATGCTCCGGCAACAATTATATCATTTTTTAGTGCAACTACACCAATACCTCGCAGTTTAAATTCTTTGTAAGATTTAAAATTAGCACAAAGATCTTTGCCCCAGTCAGAGAGTAATATTTGCTGATATAATGTGTTATCGATGAGTTTTAATTGATACTCTGACGGTAGCTGTAAAACGATTTTTTCAAGCTTATTAATATCAAATAATGTGTTATTTTTAAAAGCATAACGGGTTATTTTTTGGGCGTTGCTCGCATATATTTTTTCAATAAGCGTTGCCCATTGTTGATTAGGCGGCACCATTATAGCGAAATTACTGTGGTAGGAACTGGGCTTAAAACTGGCTAAGTGGTAATTTTCAGTACCGGCAAAAAAATAGAATTCACCAATAATAATTAAAGCCGACTTAGGGTTATTTAAATCATCGACATAGCCCTTTCCCATATAACCTTGAAAGTACGATTGTATAAACGTCTTATCACAACTTAGGAATAATTGCGCAATCGATGCCCTATCTTGTACATCATAAATAACCATGAAAATTTACCTTAGTATGCCTAAATATTATTTATGACTTTAGAGATATAAATTACATCCATTTTTTAGACTTTAACCAAATAATTGAACCAATACATACCGCAATAATGATAATAACGAAGGCTCCAAATGACCATTTTGCTTCACTAAATGGAATGCCAGCTAAATTTACCCCAAGTAAGCTAGTTAAAAAAGTCAGTGGCATAAAAATAAGCGTAACTAAGGTCATTAAATAAATACGTTTATTGGTTGATTCGGCTAAAAATCCGTTGATTTGCTCCATTAATGAACCCAGCCTTAATAAGCAGCTATCAATGTCACTAATGTAATGACTTTGCTGATTAGATATATCATGCAAATGTTGCCGATCATTATCATCAATCCATGATATTCGCTCAGTTGAGATGCGAACAAAAATATCTCGTTGTGGGGATAATAGTCGCCGTAAAACAATCAACTGTTTACGAACTCGGCCAATTTCTTTATAAGAAAAAGTGCGTTGATTTAGTGCATTATCTTCAAGCCTAATAATATTATTATGTACATTATCAAATGATATATTAACTTGATCACTAATTAATTGAGAAATTTGAATCAGCCAATCAGCCACATCAACAGGGCCAATTCCTTTATCTAAGTTTTCCTTTAAGAAAGCGATGGCATCAATTTGTTGGTGACGAGTTGAAATAATTAAATTATCAGTAATGTAAAAACGAAATGTGACAATTGGATCAGGTAATGCGTTTGGCGTTATATTAACCCCTTTTAATACCACTAAAATACCACTATCAAACCGCGCCTCTTTAGCTATTTGAATTGGTTTTAGTAATTCTTCTTTAGCCAGGTCAGATAGCAATTGAGTTGAGTTTACCCAATCAATGGTTTGTGGGTTGGTAAAATCCAAATGTAGCCAGCAAGGTTGTTTTACTGTTGCTTGTCCATCAGGCGCAATTGCTATCGACTTTCCTTTGCCATCTAATTGGCAACTGTATATGGGGGCGCAAGATAAAAGTAAACTATTTTTTATCGGCAAAATAGCCGGCACAGTTGTACTATCATGGTTTGGCGCTACAGTTTGGTTTAACTCATTCATGACTATTATCCATAGATTAATAAAATTACTTCATATTGTCTTTTAAGATCGCGCCAGATTGCTGGCTAATAATGCTATTTTTATCGCTGGTTGGTAAATCATTATTTGAAAAGCGAGTATTACTGTTATCATTTTTTGGTGTCGATTTGCTTGTAATGCTATTAATTATCATAACAACAAAAAGTAAGCCAATAATAGCACTTATAATACTTACGCTGGTCTTATTTTTACTAATATTAACCGCATCAAGTGGGCTTTTTGCTTGCGGTCTATCAGGGCTATTATTGATATTAACTTGATCATTATTTAAAGAATAATCAGTGTTACAATTTTTGCAATGATATCGCTCATTATCCAGATTTGCCTTGTGATTATAACCACATTTAGGACACGTAATTGCTTTTATTTGTTTACCCATCATCAATAACCTAGCCGCTATTGTGGTATTCAATTGTTGCTAAATTATATACTTAAAAGCTTAAATAGCCTATTTTTATCATTAGGTAACAAAGCTAAAAAAATCCGCTAACCTTTTGCCTTGCTAAGGTTTTTTGTAGCTTATTAATTTGCTCACTATTCACTAATAATCGATATTTTTTTGCTTTAGATAAAGATATATTTGTTTTGGTTTGCCATTCATCAATGCTCCATAAGACGATGTCTTGCCAGCAATATTGATTAATTGTTGGTGGTAAATCGGTTATGCCTAATGCTGCTAGCCATAGAACAAATGATGATTGTTTAGCTAATTGAAACTGGGCAAAGAGATTATTGGCCTGTTGCTCACTAATACTTGGAATATTAGCAAAGTCATTAAGTTCTAGTTCTAACCAGCTAATCACCGAGGTGACTTTGCCTTCATTTACCAACTTTAACCAAGTTGCTTGGCCGATATGATTAAAATTGAAACCCTGTTTACCACTCAACCAAGCCAGGCGCGCTAAAAACTGTTGATGACAAGCCTTACTATATGTAAAGCATGTCATAAATGTATAAACTTTTTCATCAGGTAATAGCTGCTTTTTACGATCGAATGCGCGCCAAACAATTGATTTTAACTGTGGAATACTCTGCCCTGATAATTTAACGGCAATGCTATCACCAATAGCAATATCAGTTTTGATAAGTTGATTAATTGAACCGAGGTATAAACGGGTTATTTTTTTACTATCAATGGTAATGGGTTCAATATAAATAATTGTTGATATTTTACCGGTTCGGCCAACAGAAAATTGAATATCTTTAACGACGGTTAGTTTTTCTTGTATTGGGTATTTCCAAGCGATAATCCAATACGGTTCTTTAACCTGCCAATATTGCCCTGCTGGCCTTTTGCCTTCGCGAATAATAATACCGTCGGTGGGATAATTAAGCGGGGAGTTAAATAATTGTTCACGAATTGCCTGTGCCTGCAAAAAAGTGCTAATGGCTGTTGTATCATCAACCCCATAATTAAATCCCATCTGTTTTAACTCTGTTAAGCGCTGCGTCATCATTGGTGGCCCAGCTGGCCATTCCCATACCCAAAATCGAATTTGGCTTAATTTTTCGTGATTTGGTAATTTTTCCATTAAAGCGCCAGCAACTTTTGAACGATAGTTATTGCTGCCATGCTGCTTTTGTATATGGTTTTCAACCAGCCAAAATAGCTCGCCTTGTAATAAAACCTGTGGCGTGAGAGTTATTATTTTTTGAGGTACCATGGGCATTAATTTGACTTTTTCGGTCCAGTTTTCACCATAGCTACCGTTTCCGCGGCTAATTGCTGAAACTAATATGCCATGTTCATAGATGAGTGTCACCGCAACGCCATCTATTTTAGGCTGCAACCAAAGATCCGTTTTATTTACCATCCAGTTTTTTATTGCATCGATTGATGTTAGTTTTTTTACGCCAGTATGAACAACTGGATGAATAATTTTATGGTTGATTATCACTTGCTGACTAAAATCAGTTTGTTGATAATTTGGAAAACAAATAAGCAACTGTTGGTAACGATTTAGCACTTGATCATAGACTTCATCAGGAATTAATGAATGTCCGTTAATAAAATAGGCATTATCCCAAATCGCAATTTGACTTTCGAGTGAAAGTAGCTCTTTTTCGGCTTGGTAGGTAGTAAAATTTGGGCAATTCGCCCACCCCATATTAGCTAGTAATAAAATTATCAGCACAATTTTTTGCATAACTAACCACATAAATTAGATTAAAAATAGGTATAAAATAATTTATCAATATTTGGTGAGTTGTTAGATTAAATAACTAAGTTTGCTTTAATTATCGCAGTATAAAATAAAATCTTTCGGTCAATAAAAGGCTATAATTGACGATCAGTTGCTTGAATAATTAACTGTGGGTAAAAAGTGATAAATGATTGCTCTAATTGATGATAATTGTCAGTAAAGTCGAGAAAAGTGTCACGCAATAAAACCAGTTTTGGCCGCTGATTAGCCATTCCATTTAATACCCGCCCAATAAAATCGATATTTGCATAATTTACCAACCATTGACCTTGCCATAGGTGGCTCATAAATTGCGAAAAATCCGACGAAAAAAGCGTAATATCTTTATCAACAATGGTTTTTATTTGTAAATTAAACTCGTTAAGGCTAACACTTGTTACATAGTTAGGCCAATTTTTCGCTAAAAAGTGATCCCAAATAATATCAAGGGTTATTGGTGCTACTCGCTGAGTTTGCGGCCGAAAAAGTAACTTAGCTTGTTTCACTGCTGGTAAGTTATCGATTAATTTATCAAGCCGTCGATGCATCATAATGCCATCGGCAATACGTTTTGAGTATTGCCGATAAGGATCACCTTTAACAAAATCAGCCGCCGCATTGCCAATAATCGAGCTATTAGCCAATGAAGCAAGATGAAGATGGGCGAGTATATTCATAAATTAATTAGCTATACTTTATTAATCATGATGCTTAAATTGCCCTTCAGCAAAGCCTTCCCGCCAATAACTAATAAAATGCATTGCATCACTTGGTAACGTTGCAAAATTATCTTTTAAAAAATGGCGTATTGCCTGTGCAATAGAGGATTCCATACCGCCCCAAAAGATTGTATTTTGTGGATCGATAGTTAGATTTAATTTAGTTAACTGGTTAATTAATTGACTATCTTGACCGTGTGCGGTAACAATCCATGTCAATTGGGCAGATCCAGTTATTGTTAAAGGCAACTTATCTTGCTCATCTCGAACTTCTATTACCGCTATTGCTTTTTGCCCTTGTGGTAAATTCTCTAATATATAGCAAATCGCTGGCATTGCAGCAATGTCACCTAATAATACTAATTGTTTACTTTCATCAAATCGATTTTTAGCGCCCATTGCAATCAAACCAATGCAATCGCCTATTTTAGCCTGCTGAGCCCATAACGTTGCGATGCCGCTATCATGTACCACAAAATCAACAGCAATAGTATTATCAGCTTTATTATAGCTTCGAATACTATAGGTCCTTACTCGCTCGCGAGTACCGTCTTGCCAAATAATTTTATTCTCTTCATTCGCTTGGGGAAAAACGATATCACGACTTCCCTTGATAGGAAAAAGTAATTTTGCATGAGGACCAATCCAGAGTGGATCAAATTCAAACGTTTTATCACAATTAAAAATGATACGAATAAGATTAGGCGATAAACGCTCACTTTGCTTAACTGTTAATATGCCATTAATAATCGAACGTTTATGAGCTGATACTTTTTGATTCATATGTAATTTTCCTTTATAAGCATCTTGCTATCATACACCGTGTCAGCACAGAATTAAAACAAAGATATTTTATTGATAAAAAGCTAATTATTAGCGGATATAAAGAGACTCGATATAAATCGATTGCCTTTATAAGATCGCTAAATCAACTAAATTGAAAAATAGGATAGCGATCTTAGCTATATCGTTACAATCGAAATTAGTATATAATCGCAGCCATTTTTTGATGTTTAATTAGGGTATAATCATGGGATTTAAATGTGGAATTGTCGGTTTACCAAATGTGGGCAAATCAACACTTTTTAATGCACTTACCAAAGCAGGAATTGAAGCAGCAAATTTTCCGTTTTGTACAATAGAACCAAATACAGGTGTTGTGCCAATGCCTGATGCTCGTTTAGATAAATTAGCTGAAATCGTTAAACCACAAAGAATATTACCAACGACCATGGAATTTGTTGATATTGCAGGTTTAGTTAAAGGTGCTTCTAAAGGTGAAGGACTTGGTAACCAATTTTTATCAAATATTCGTGAAACAGAAGCAATTGGTCATGTTGTGCGCTGCTTTGAAAATGATAATATCATCCATGTTGCAGGTAAAATTGATCCAGCACAAGACATTGAAATAATTAATACCGAATTAGCATTAGCCGATCTAGATACCTGCGAACGAGCAATTTTACGAGTACAAAAGAAAGCTAAAGGTGGCGATAAAGATGCCAAATATGAGCAAGAAGTACTTGAAAAATGCTTACCTCATTTGGAACAAGGCAATAAACTTATTACATTAAAACTGACCAAAGAAGAAGCTGAAGCAATTAAATACCTTAGCTTTTTAACTATTAAGCCAACAATGTATATTGCAAATGTTAATGAAGAAGGTTTTGATAACAACCCTTATCTTGCCAGAGTAATTGAAATTGCTAATCAAGAAAATGCAGTTGTTGTGCCAGTTTGCGCAGCAATTGAAGCTGAAATTGCAGAGCTTGATGATGAAGAGCGTGATGAGTTTATGCAAGATCTTGGCTTAGAAGAACCAGGCTTAAATCGAGTAATTCGCGCAGGTTATTCATTACTCAATTTACAAACTTATTTTACCGCAGGCGTAAAAGAAGTGAGAGCATGGACAATACCTGTTGGTTCAACCGCACCACAAGCAGCAGGAAAAATTCATACTGATTTTGAAAAAGGCTTTATCCGCGCTCAAACAATTGCTTTTGATGATTTTATTAACTTCAAAGGTGAGCAAGGTGCAAAAGAAGCGGGCAAAATGCGCTCAGAAGGAAAAGATTATATTGTTAAAGATGGCGATATAATGAACTTCTTATTTAATGTTTAAAATTAACATAAATAATAAAGCCGACTAAATGTCGGCTTTATTATTTGTACAAAGAGTTGAGATAAAAAACTTATACAAATTTTGGTCAAAAAAAAACTTAATTCATCGAGCCTGATGATTAAGTTTTAGTAGGATATGTCCTATTTCATATTAAATATCACTTTAATATGAAACTTTATAGTTATATTTGATTAAAGTCATTATAATACTTTTTAATTAATTTATAATATTTTTTAGTCAATTTTGTGATCTATTTCAATTTTTTGAGCTTTATTTTATTGCCCAATATATAATTTAGGCTCAACACTAGAAATAACTTCATGGTTATATTCCCAATAAGGTAAGGAAATCGTTATGTCTAATGCCCCTCTTCTATCATTTTCTGAAGCGAAAAATCTCATTTTACAAACGACAAGTTCGATAAATTACCAGCAAATTGAATCAATTAAACTATTTGATGCCGTAAATCGAGTCACTGCCGAATCTGTTATTTCACCAATGAATATTCCGTCCTTTGATAATTCTGCAATGGATGGCTATCTAATAAGAGAAACTGATCTAAAAAATTGTCACTCACTGACCATTGCAGAGAGTATTTTTGCCGGACAAAAACAATTCACTCATTGGCCAGAAAAGAGTTGTTTAAGAATAATGACCGGAGCACCAGTTCCCGAAGGTGCTTATGCCGTTATTATGCAAGAAAACGTAGAAAAGAAAGCTAATACAATTAGCTTTGATGCTACTAAAATAAAAGCCGGCCAAAACATTCGTTATGTTGGTGAAAGTGTCCGAGCTGGTTGCGAAATATTTCCAGCAGGTGAAAAATTAACGATTGCAAAATTAACGACGCTAGCAACGTTAGGTTTAGATAAGATAACGGTATATAAACCGATAAAGGTGGCAATATTCTCGACTGGAGATGAGTTAACCCCTATTGGTGAGCAATTACCATCAATAAGTAGTATTTATGATAGTAATCGTTTTACCGTTCATTTAATGTTAAAAGCATTGGGCTGTGAAGTCATCGATTTTGGTATTATCAAAGATGATTTAGATTTGATCTCAAATACGTTAAAACAAGCATCCAAAGAAGCTGATATTGTGGTAACTAGTGGCGGTGTATCGGTTGGTGATGCAGATTATACTAAAATGGCATTAGCTGAAATTGGTGAAATTAATTTTTGGAAAATCGCCATGAAGCCAGGCAAGCCGTTTGCCTTTGGTAAGATTAATAATGCGCTTTTTTGTGGTTTACCCGGCAATCCAGTATCAACCTTTGTTACTTTTTATCAATTAGTTAGGCCGTTAATTTTAGCGCTATATCAGCAAGATAGTAATAGCCATACTCTAAACCTAAAAACAGTTTCAAACTTAAAAAAATCAGTTGGCCGTTTAGACTTTCAGCGTGGATATGTGCATGCCAATAAAGATGGTGAACTTGTTGTTAGCTCAACAGGCGAACAAGGATCACATATTACCTCATCATTTAATCAGGCAAATTGCTTTATTGTACTAGAGTCTGAGCGAGGTAATGTTACATCAGGTGAATTAGTTACAGTTGAAATATTCGATAGTTTTCTTTTATAAGCAAGTTTATAACACCAAAATAAATAGCATACTATTTTTACTAAATAAACGTAATGATAGTATGTTTTATAAATTTATAGCCCTGTCACTTACATTAATTACATAATTGATTCAATTACTTTCTAATTATATTCATTCTTATATAACCAATCTAAACTAACCGCCTCAGAAGAATTATTTAAAAAGCAAATCCCATCATGAGGTTTCATTATGAGTATTTTACAAGATATAAAAGAAAAAAAATTCTATATTGGTTCTTTACCTTTATCCGTTTTCATTGGCTGTTCAATCATCGTTATGGTTTCTGCTTGGCTTGATATTTTGCCAAAAAGTTTAATTGGTGGATTTGCCGTCATTCTACCCCTAGGTTGGTTGCTCGGTACTATCGGTCAAAATCTACCCTACCTGAAAAAATTTGGTGCCCCTGCAATTTTGGCGCTGATCGTGCCATCAATTTTAGTTTATAACAATGTGTTTGACAGCAACACATTAATGGCTGCTAAAATGTTGATGAAAGACTCTAATTTCTTATTATTTTATATTGCCAGTCTCGTTTGCGGTAGTATATTGGGCATGCACCGAGTTATCTTAGTAAACGGTTTTATCCGTATGATGATCCCAATGTTAATAGGTATGTGCCTTGCTGCGGTAGTTGGTGTTGGCGTCGCTGTTGCATTTGGTGATACTTGGGAACATGCATTTTTCTATACGGTAGCGCCGGTTATGGCAGGTGGTGTTGGTGAGGGTGTGTTACAGCTTTCAAACGCTTATAGTAATATACTTGGCCTTGATTATGATTCGTTTGTCAGTGCTTTGATACCGGCAACCGTTGTAGGTAACTTTTTTGCGATAACTTATACAGCAATAATTAATCGTGTTGGTGAGTTAAAACCCCATTTAAGTGGTAAAGGACAGCTAGTAAAAATTGAATTTGATGGCATGGAAGAGGCATTAAAAGAAGATACTAGCCCTCTTGATGCAAGAGCGATGAGCGGCGCCGTAATGATTTTAGTTGCGATGTTTATGCTTGGTGCAATTCTTGAAAAAATAACTCACTTCCCTGGCCCAGTATTAATGATTATTGCTACTGCGATTGTTAAATATTTACGTATTTTGCCTGCTAGTGTCGAAAAAGGCAGCCAACAGTGGTATAAATTTATTTCAGGTCACTTTACCTATCCATTAATGGCGGGACTTGGTTTACTTTATATTGATTTAGGCAGTGTGGTTAATGTCTTAACCATTCCTTACTTCTTAACCGTTGTATCGGTAGTTTTAACCGTATGTTTAACTGGATTTGTTTGTGCTTATTTTTTCAAAATGTATCCAGTCGAAGCATCAATTATTTCATCATGTCAAAGTGGCATGGGCGGTACGGGTGATGTTGCGATTTTATCAACAGCAAATCGTATGAATCTAATGCCATTTGCACAAGTTGCAACTCGCCTTGGTGGTGCGTTAATGGTTATTGGGGCAACGGCGCTACTGCGTTACCTTCATTCTTAATAAAATATCTTATACTTTAATATAAAAATTTATCAGTTAGTCAAAAATAGAAAGGTGAAAATCATGACAACGGTTCAAGAAAAAGCACTTGCAATTAGTAAAGAAAAACACGGAAAATTAGAAATTCGCTCTAAAGTAGAAATCAATTCAATGGCAGATCTTAGTGTTGCCTATACGCCTGGCGTTGCTGCGGTTTGTAGCGCAATTGCAGCGAATAAAGATGATGTTTATGAATATACATCTAAACGTAATCTCGTTGCAGTTATTACTGATGGCTCCGCTGTATTGGGACTTGGCAACATTGGCCCAGAAGCCGCCATTCCCGTGATGGAAGGAAAAGCAATACTGTTTAAACGCTTTGCTGATGTTGATGCAATTCCACTCTCAGTTAATACTCAAAATGTTGATGAAATTGTCAGTCATATTGCCGCTTTCGCCCCTTCTTTTGGTGGCATTAATTTAGAAGATATCAGTGCACCAAGATGCTTTGAAGTAGAACGGCGTTTAAAAGAAATATTAGATATTCCGGTATTTCATGATGATCAGCATGGCACCGCAATTGTGGTATTAGCAGCGCTTTATAATGCAATCAAAGTGACTAAAAAACAGCTTGAAACAGTTAAAATCGTCATTAATGGTGGCGGCGCAGCTGGCCTTTCTATTGCTGATATGCTTTTAGCTGCAGGTGCAAAAAATATTAAGGTTGTCGATAAAATTGGTATTTTATGTGAAGACGATAAATCTTTACCGCCTCATCACTTAGATATGGCGAAAAAGACCAATAGAGAAAAACAAACTGGTACCCTACAAGATGCGGTGAAAGGTGCAGATGTATTTGTTGGTGTATCAGCGCCAGGCGCATTGAAAAAAGAATGGGTTACCACTATGGCCGATAAAGCAATTATTTTTGCAATGGCCAACCCTACTCCAGAAATTTTCCCAGAGGAAGCCAAAGAGGCTGGCGCTTATATTGTTGGTACTGGTCGAAGTGATTATCCTAATCAAATTAACAACGTACTTGCTTTTCCTGGTATTTTCCGCGGCGCACTTGATGCTAGAGCGAAAGATATTACACTTGAAATGCAATTAGCTGCGGCAAGAGGGCTTGCAAGCATTGTTACTGACGATAAGCTAGGCCCTGATTATATTTTACCTAATGCATTTGAACCAAATGTATCTAAAGTTGTTGCAGAAAGTGTTCGCGCTGCTGTGAAAAAATAATATCATTATTTAATTTATCGCGATAACATAGCTGCTGTTTAAGTTGTTTAAACAGCAGCTTTTTTTATACATAACAAAAACAAACTTTACAAGTAACGATAAGAAATGCAATTTAGGGAATCGGGTGCGAAAATTATTCAATAATTTAAAATTAAAAACCAAACTAATCATTCTTATTTGCTTTGTTTTTATCTTGGCTGTCATCGCTGAAAATACCTATATTATTAAAATCGTTAATAATCAATATTATGACGATGCAAGTCAGCACGTAGAGGAAATAGCAAATATCATCGCTACCTCGCCTGATATCATAAATGATATCACCAATCCAACGCCTGAAAATTTAGATTCCATTCAAAAATATGCCGAAAATACGAGGCAAATATCTCAGGTCGAATTTATTACTATTTTTGATATGCAAGGGATCCGTTTTTCACATCCCGATAAAGATAAAATAGGAAAAAGAATTGTTGGTGGCGATGGCGAAGCTGCCTTAAGAGGTGAATCATACCTATCAACAGCTAAAGGCACATTAGGGCTATCAATTCGGGCATTTAGGCCAATATATTCAAGTGACAAAACGCAAATCGGCGCGTTAATGGTTGGCCAAACAGTTAATAACATTGAGTACTTAGCGTCACGAACAAGGCAGCCTATTTTACTTACATTAATTATTTCCCTCATTATTGCCGTATCTTTAGCATTATGGTTTTCAAAGAGTATTAAAAATATTTTATTAGGCTTAGAACCCTATGAAATGGTTAGACTTTTTGAAGAGCGAGATGCAATTATTCGAACAGTAAAAGAAGGTATTTTAGTTATTAATCGAGATGGGATCATTACTCAAATTAACGATGAAGCAATACGGATATTACGTATTACCGAAAATAAAAATAAAATCATTGGTGGTCATGTTAAGAAAATCATTGCTAATACTCGCTTAGATGAGGTTATGTTAACAGGTAAATCAGAATATGATTGTGAACAAAATATTAACGGTATTGTTATTTTAACCAATCGAATACCGCTTTTTGTCAATGGTAAACTAACCGGTGCAATTGCGTCATTTCGTGATATGACTGAAATTCGTGAGCTCGCCGAAAACCTAACTGGCGTTAATCGTTACGCAGATGCGCTACGTTCTCAATCTCATGAGTTTAACAATAAATTGCATGTTATTTATGGCTTAGCATTTAATGACAATAATCATGAGCTAATTGAATATTTAGAAGACTTAATGGGAAGTCAGGAAAAAGAGTACGGACAAATATCACAGTCAATACACGATCCAATTATCTCTGGATTTTTAAATAGTAAATTTAGCCGGGCAAGAGAGCTCGGCGTCACATTACATTTTCATATCTCAGGACAACTAAAAGGGCTTACCAATAGTTCTATCGCGCATAAGTTAGTGACAATATTAGGTAATTTAATTGATAATGGTTTAGATGCGGTGCAGTTTTTAGATGATAAACAAATTACGATCAATCTAAAAATTGATGATGATTGCTTTATTATAGAAGTCAAAGATAATGGCCAAGGTATTACTAAAGAGCACTCTAAACAGATATTTAGCAAAGGCTATTCAACCAAGGGCGATAATCGAGGCTTCGGTTTGTATTTAGTCCTAGCAAGTGTTGACGAATTAAATGGTCACATAGAATTATGTGAATCGGATGTAACGGCAGGTGCATGTTTTAAGGTATTACTACCATTGCACGAAATTTATCAGGGAAAATGAGATGATTAATGTTTTAATTGTTGAAGATGATCCGATGGTAGCAGAATTAAATAAGAAATATTTACAGATGATACCGGGATTTAAGTTAGTTGGGCAAGCAAAGGATGGTGAAACAGCATTACATTTTATTCACGACAATCCTGTTTCACTCATTTTATTAGATATGTTTATGCCAAAATTAGATGGCTTACAATTATTACAACATATCCGCATTAGCTATCCAAATATTGATATTATAATGGTTACGGCGGCTTGTGATAGTGAGAATATTCAGGCTGCACTACGATTAGGCGTAATTGATTACATTGTTAAGCCATTCACATTTAAACGCTTTAGAACGGCATTAATTACTTACCTAGAACGAATTAGGTTACTAAGTTCGAGTGAAATATTAGATCAAAAACAGCTCGACAACCGAATTTTTGCTAAGAATATTGAAAAGTCTGAACAATTACCAAAAGGTATTGAAGCTGATACACTCAAAAATATCCGTGATATGTTAATTAACTATACTAACGATTTTGCGATGAGCGATTTGGTGTCATCAAGTACACTATCTCGAATATCTTTAAAGAAATACATCGATTATTTAGAAGAAATTGGTGAATTAGAAAGTTACTTGACCCATTTATCTGTTGGGCGCCCGGTTAGGATATATTCGATTAAAAAATAGCGAGCGATAGTCGCTACATTTAATCGATTATCAGTGAAATCACGCTATTTAATTAAGTGCAACTAAAATTGCACCAATTGCAATCATAGCAACGCCCACACCGCCCCATAATGAAATTTTTTCACCAAATAAAATCACCGCAAACACAACAGCAAAAACAACGCTGAGTTTATCAATAGGAGCAACTTGTGAAACATTACCGACTTTAATTGCCATAAAATAAAATAGCCATGATAATGCTCCTGCAATGCCACTTAATACAATCACAAGCAATGCTTTTTTATCAGCCATAAAGGTTTGAACTAATTGTAATTTGCCTTGAACTATTACAACTCCAACCAAAAAAATGGCCATAACAACGGCACGAATTGCCGTTGCCGTATTGGCATCTAAATGCTGTAGACCAATCTTACCTAAAATAGCTACTGCAGAGGCTGTTATTGCCGATAGTAATGCATAAATTAACCAAGCACTCATAATATTAATTTCTATCTATTTGGATCATCATTTGCTGGGTATTTGGATTTTTTTGGCATTGCTGAGAATTGCTCATTACCCCATCACACCCTTCTATAACTCTTTGCGGTTTTGACCATCGGCTATCTTCAGTTTGTTGTTTTTGCCCACCACATGCAACAAGCCCGAAACACATTACTGAAAAACTTAACAATACGATTATTCTTTTCATATTTTATATCCTCATTTTGAGCTGCTCTATCTTAAATTGATTATATATTAATTGTGGTTTAATAAATAATCATTAATTACTCATTTTGGTATAGTCACCTATTTTTAATACTAAAAACAGGGATCGAATCTCCTGATAATAAATTACAAAATCCACGTACAGTATGATGTTTTTTAGTTATGTCATAATATGGGTTTTTATAATTCATAATAAAACCTTATTAACGCTGGCGCTCTATGATAACTGCAACATTTTTAGCACTTGGAATAGCACTTGGTTTGCTAACTTTAATTTTAACGCGAGGCACAAAAAAATCATTGATAATTAATTGGGCAACGTCTTCAGCGACGCGCTCAATTAAACCAAATTGGCGATTTTTAACGTAGTTTTCTATGGCACTCGTTACTTTGGCATAATCTAGACAAAACGTCACATCATCATTTAGCCCTGCTGGTTTATTATCCCACTGCATTTCGAGATCAAGTACCAATTTTTGCTTAATGGTCTTTTCCCAATCATACACGCCAATGGTTGTAATAATAGTTAAACCTTCAATTAAAACGCTATCTTTTATCATATAAAAATATCCTCTTTATCTATTCAATAAGAGATTACCCAATCTATATAAATTACGCTATAATTTATTTAAAATTTTTTTAATAAATTTAAAAGTTATATTTATGGTACGAATTTTCCAACCAAAAGCTATTTTACCCAATAGTGTTATTGAACTCGATGATAATGCATTTAATCATATTGTTAGAGTGCTTAGAATGAAGCAAGGTGAATCAATTACACTATTTGATGGCAGTAATAAAATAACCGAGGCCACAATTAGTCAAATTAATAAAAAAAACTTAATTGTTAACACCTTAGACAGTACGATTGATGATCGAGAATCGCCCTTGAATATTCATTTAGGCCAAGTGTTGTCACGAGGTGAAAAAATGGAATTTACGATCCAAAAATCAGTTGAATTAGGGGTCAATACCATTACCCCACTTTTATCAAATCGCTGCGGAGTTAAGCTAGATGGGGATAGATTGGATAAAAAAGTGCAACAATGGCAAAAAATAGCCCAATCAGCTTGTGAACAATGTGGACGAAATATCGTTCCGACGATAAATCCGATCCAAAAACTCGAGCAATGGTGTGCAACTCTTGATAATTATACTAAATTAACACTACATCCAAGAGCCCAACACGGCATAAACCAGCTAAGCTTGATTAATTCAAATATCGCTTTACTCATTGGCCCAGAGGGCGGATTAACTGAAACTGAAATAAATATGACTACCGAGCAGCAGTTCATTGAAATTTTACTTGGCCCTAGGATCTTACGAACTGAAACTGTCGCACTAACGGCAATTACCGCTTTACAAGTTAAATTTGGTGATCTGGGCTAAATATCATTCATATTCAACAAAACAATAACGATGCTTATCAAAGCGCTCATTAACGTAATATTAAAACGCTTTTTATTAATATTTTTATCTAATGGCGATCGTTCATGTTTCAATAAATAATGATAGCTTATAACTATCGAAATAGTTGTTTAGATAAGTCGCAAAAAGGCTTCTATTCATTAAATTTCAGTATATACTAATCAAAATAGCATAAAATGATAAATAGTAATTAAGGAGTTGTCATGATAAAGCTTGGCATCGTTATGGATCCCATTAGTCAGATTAATATAAAAAAAGATACCAGTTTTGCTATGTTGCAAGAGGCACAAAAACGAGGTTATCAGATTTATTATATGGAAATGAGCGACCTTTTTTTAAATGGCGGTGAAGCGTATGCAACAACTCGGACTTTAACGATTTGCAACGATAAACAACATTGGTTTGATTTTGCAAATGAACAAACTATTGCATTAAGTGAACTCGACGTTATTTTAATGCGCAAAGATCCGCCATTTGATACTGAATTTATTTATGCCACTTATATTTTAGAACGCGCTGAAAATGCGGGTGTATTAGTTGTCAATAAACCACAGAGCTTGCGTGATTGTAATGAAAAATTATATACCGCTTGGTTTGCGCAGTTTACCCCGCAAACTTTAGTAACTAGGCAAACAGCCTTAATAAAAAACTTTTATCAGACCCATCAAGATATCATTTTAAAACCGTTAGATGGTATGGGTGGCGCCTCAATTTTTAGAATTAAGCAAGGTGATCCCAATGTCTCAGTCATTATTGAAACATTAACCCATAACAATAGCCAATACTGCATGGCACAAACCTATCTACCAGCTATTAAAGAGGGTGATAAGCGAGTACTTGTTGTCGATGGT
This sequence comes from Orbaceae bacterium lpD04, assembly GCA_036251935.1. Lineage (NCBI taxonomy): Bacteria > Pseudomonadati > Pseudomonadota > Gammaproteobacteria > Orbales > Orbaceae > Orbus > Orbus wheelerorum. Next base: position 1,965,288 of record CP133967.1, read on the forward strand.
GTACCTGTGCCATATTGCCTTGCACGTATTCCACAAAAAGGGGAAACACGAGGTAACCTTGCTGCTGGCGGTTCTGGTGAAGTTAGAGCGTTATCAGAAAGTGACTGGAAAATTGCTAATGCAATTGGTCCATCATTAAAAGAGAAAGGTTTATTGTTTGTTGGTTTAGATATTATCGGTGATAAGCTTACTGAGATTAATGTGACAAGCCCAACTTGTGTTCGTGAGATTGAAGGTCATGTTAATGATTTATCAATTACTGGCATGTTAATGGATGCGATAGAAAAACGTTTACAATAATTGAGGAGTTACAATGATTAGACAATATCAATCAGGCGATTTAGATAAAATAATGTCAATTTGGTTGACTGAAAATGAACGGGCTCACAATTTTATCGATGCTGATTTTTTTATTAATAACTTTGAGCTCGTTAAATCCTTAATTCCAATGTCGACTGTTTATGTGCAAGATTTAAATGGTATTAAGGGATTTATTGGTATAACTGACAATTATATTGCAGGTCTTTTCGTTGATTCTAATTTTCACCATCAGGGAATTGGAACCGCACTGATTCAAAAAGCGAAACAAAAGCATAATGATCTTTCTGTCCATGTCTATCAAAAAAATGATAAAGCGGTTGCGTTTTATTTATCCCAAGGATTTGAAGTAATATCTGAATCAATTAATGATGAAACCAATGAGATCGAATATTTGATGAGCTGCCATCTAGAGCACCATGTCAAAATTGGTAAATGTGCTTTATAACAGTCAAATGGACGATATTTTGGTAATACGTAAATTATGAATTTAAAAAACCGCTTTATTATTGCAATGCCGGCATTAAATGATACGTTATTTAATCGCTCGGTAGTCTATATTTGTGAACATAATCGTGAAGGCGCCATGGGGATTATTATTAATAAGCCGATTCATGATCTGTCTGTTCAAACGGTATTATCAAAATTGGATATTACGCCTTACAAATCGTGCGCTGAGCTAGAACAGCCGGTTTTTATTGGTGGCCCATTAGCGGATGAACAAGGATTTATTTTACATACCCCGCAAGCAGGATTTTCTTCAAGTATTGCGATATCTGATGATGTGATGATAACCACATCTTTAGATGTATTAAAATCGATTGGCTCACCTGAGCAACCGAATAATTTATTGCTTTCACTTGGTTATGCCAGTTGGGGAAATATGCAACTAGAAACCGAAATTGTTCAAAATGATTGGCTTGTTGCCGATGTAAAAGCTGAGATAATTTTTGAAAGTCCAATTGATGATCGTTGGCACCTTGCAGCCCAATCAATAGGTGTTAACATTGACCTTATTTCAACTCAAATGGGTAAAGCATAAAGACTATGGCAACCGTTATTGCATTTGATTTTGGTACTAGCAGTATTGGCTGCGCTATTGGCCAAGACATTACTAAAACAGCAAGACCTCTTTGTGCTTTTAAAGCGCGTGATGGAAAACCTAATTGGGGTGATATCGAGAAAGTATTGAAAGAGTGGCAACCCGATTATTTAGTTGTTGGTCTTCCTTTGAATATGGATGGTAGTGAGCAAGAATTAACGCTTAGGGCTAGAAAGTTTGCCAATCGCTTACATGGGCGATTTGGTAATCAAGTTCAGTTACAAGATGAACGGCTATCAACTGTTGAAGCTAAATCACATCTTTTTGCTTCGGGTGGTTATCGTGCACTTGATAAAGGTAAAGTTGATGCTAGCTCTGCCGTCATTATTTTAGAAAGCTGGTTTGAAAATCACGCAATATAACAATTTACCAAATGAAATGCTAATTTCGTTAAAATATTGTTGTAGCACCTAATTACAGTGTAAAAATCATGAATGATAAAGGGCGCAATAACGCCCTTTTTATCTTGAGATGCTTAAGAATTTGCTCGACGATATTCGACAATATCTTCAATTGTTACAACCGGTAAACCGAATTTTTTAGCGAAAGCAACGACCTCGGGAGCTCTTGACATTGAGCCATCATCATTGGTTAATTCACAGATCACCGCGGCGGGCTTAAAACCGGCTAACTTAACTAAGTCAACTGAAGCTTCAGTGTGCCCCCTACGAGCAAAAACGCCATCATCTTGCGAAACAAGAGGAAAAACATGCCCTGGATGATTTAAATCAGTAGGCTTTGCGTTATCGGCAACCGCCGCCCTTACCGTTGTGACTCTATCACTTGCCGATACACCCGTTGATACGCCGTTAGCAGCTTCAATACTAATGGTAAAGGCAGTCTTATTTTTGCTGGTATTATGTGGCACCATCATCGGTAGCGCAAGTTTATCGCAATAAGCTTTAGGCATGCATAGGCAAACAATGCCGCTGCCATAACGAATAGTTAAAGCCATTTGCTCTGATGTAATATTTTCAGCCGCCCAAATAACATCGCCCTCATTTTCACGATCTTCATCGTCAAGAACAAGCACACCTTTGCCTGCTTTTAAAGCAGCTAAAGCATTTTTAACACGTTCAATGGGGGATCCAAATTCGGCGAGACTAAAGGTATTATGTACAATTTTAATACTATTTTCTGTTTTCTGATTCATGGTAAAATATTCCTTATTTATTAATTAAATACCAGAATCAGGGCAAGTGCTTGACCATTAGCAATATCATGCATACCTGCAATGATAATTATTTGAAAGGCTTATAAGCAACTCTCTTTTATCCAGACTCTAACTGTCGGCCTTGGAATTTCACCAAATCTGCTAGACCTTAATTCTTTAATAAAAATAATTAAGCGCTCGTGGGCTATAACCACCGGTGGGGACTTACACCCCGCCCTGAGAATTATCAGCAATGCTGACCGATACACTATAATACTAAATTACTAAAAATTCACCTTTTTGTAATAAAAAAACCGGCTTAATGCCGGCTTTGTTTTTTATTAACGGATTAAAAACTATATTTAAGGCCTAACATAATTGATGCATTTTCATAATTATGATCACCTCTTTGCCCGGCTAAATTAAACCAAATATTGGTATTTTTATGGATATTCCCCTCTACCCCGACTTTAAGTTCGCCAATATTGCGAGCGCTATCTTGGCTGACGGTCATATCGTTATCGAGTGTAACATCAAAAAGTTTCGTATTATGTAGCCAGTTCGCCTCTATAAATAGCTGAGCTGATTGATTTGTCATTTCTTGCATATCTAGCTTACTAATTAATGATGCTCTAAGACCTAAACGGGTTTGTAAATTACCATCATTAGAACTAATACGAGTACCGTTACTTTCGGTAAAATCATTAGCTTTAACGCCGCCCCAAATCATTTGTGCTTTCGGTTGTAACCAAACGTCATAATGACCTAATGTGCCTGTTGCTAAAGAGTAGCCAGACTCTATCGATGCCGTCATGCCTTTTAAGTGATATTTTTCAGAAAAGTTATCACCAGAAACGGTTGCATTGAAATGATTCCATAACGCCCATGAATCAATATAAAGACCGGTTTTATCTTCATTATTGTTATACCATGTTGCATAAAGACCAACGCTATAGCCATCAATTTTAGCGTCTGATTTAGTATTATCTCGATTAGATTTTGAATCATTTTTACTTCGACCTTGACCTGCCATCACACCAATATGCAGACGATTAAGACCATTAGTGCTCCAGCCAGCGATATCACCGCCAATTTGAGTCAAATTCCAATTATTTTTAATCGATAAATCACCATCAGCTGCCTCAAATTTGTTGTACCCATATTGATAACGTAACCACATACTTGTCACTTTTTGTTCACCAGTAAGTAAATCAGTATATTGAGTTTCGCCTAAGCGATCGTATAATCGAGAGTTAAATAAGTTATTAGCAGCAAACATATTACCAATATACCCACCAATTTCAGGCCTAACGGCTAACTGACTTTGTAAAACCCAGTTATTATTATTTGTCGTACTACGCTGTAAGATATAATCATATGCTCCAGCAATAATGCGCTCTGACTGGATAAATTCCGCATTAGACTGGCCATTTACATCAATAATTTCAATACCATTCATTGTTTTTGCGCCCAAACCAGCAATGTTATTTACCAATACATAGCTTGTCCCTGATGAATCGCCATTAATGATTAGCTTACTTATTGGTGAATTATCATCAGATAATTTACCATTGAAAATCAAACGACTTTCGGCCGTGCCCACATAGTTATTAACCGTCACATTGTGTTGACTAACGCGATTACTATTGGGTGATTCACCAATATAAAATCGACCGCTATTATTAATATTTCCTTGAAAAATAGCATTATCAAGCCCAACTAATGTACCATTACGCTCAATATCGACTAAGTGAGTTGCATAACTGTCAGTCGTAGCGCTATTATTACCTTTAAAAATAAGGGAACCACCTTTAATACTAGTCGTTCCTGTGTAGTTTTTAGCTTGAGGTAATGTGAATGTTAATGATGCTAAATTGTATTTATTTAAGGTGCCATTACCGCTAATAGTACTATTACTCATAACACTATCATTAGCCATATAAAGGTTTAATTCGCCGTCATTAATTAAAGAGCTTAAACCTAATCCACCTTGTGAATCCATATTGATGCTACCATTAACGCTGTTAGTAACATTAGCGGTTAAGCCAAGATTATCACCAACAATCGTAATATTTGCTGTTGGCGACGTTGTTCTAATCGAACTTGGATCACCTACAATCAATTGCCCAGCGCCAATTAATGAGCCAGCGGAAAGATAAGAGCTTAATGCGGCTGTTGAATCAGTGCCATCAATACCATTAATCATCAATTGCCCATTGTTGATGTCAACAAGTGAATTATTGCTAGTGTATATGCTACCTAACGTTTGATCCCAACCATTAAGCGTGTACTTGGTATTACTATCAAGTTTTAGTAGTCTTGTTAAGCCAAGTGAATTATTAGCTCCTGAAATTAACGTACTGCTATCTTTTATAAAGGTCGAACCATGATAGGTATTTGTACTGCTTAATGTTACCGATTTGTCACCTCTAATTTGCAGATCCCCATAAGTCAATGTTCCATCACTATTTACATAATCTGTAATAATTGCATCGAGCTCCTGACTTCCTGCTTTCGCTTGATTACTATTAGTGGCATCCAAAATAAACGCATTACCATTAAGATCATTTTTAGCATTTAATTCAACTTTTGTTAAGCCGTAACCCACATATAAGCCGTCATTATTGCTACCCTTTGTTATCCTTGAATCGTAGGTTGCTCTTGCAACAACTTGTGAATTTTGAATTAAATGACTTACCGCTTCCTCGGTAATTTCATTGCCATCATTATCAATTAATTTAATTTTACTACGATCAATATCGAGATTTATTGCACTACCTGAAATATTGTTTGCCGAAACCAATTTAGTAAAGATAATGCCATCATCTTGTTCAAGTATTGGTAAAGACGATGGGATCGTCGGATTGTAAATTGAGCCAGTCACATCTATTTCAATATTACCTTGTTCTAATATTAGATCATTAACAGACACATGATTGGCTGAAGTATTATCTCTTAGGTCAATATTGCCAAAATTGAGCGTGCCGCCACTAATCGTTAATCCTTTAATATTTTGCTCACCCGCACCAATTATCACATAACTATTATTTGAGGCGTTAAGCGTTGCATTAGCTAGTGCAGAGGTATTAAGATGCTCAGCAGTATCTAATAATGTAAATTTAAGGTTCGATAGATTCAATGTTCCGGTAAAGTCACCAACATTCGCTGAATTATTAAAAGCGAATTCATTGAGAGAGCTATTCATGCGACTCATTGGCTGAAGGTCAACAATAAATGTTCCTTCTCCTTTTAACGTGCGATCAAACAGCGTATTACTATTTGCCCACTGATAGGTTAATTTACTTGCTTTATCGACAATATCATACGTTTCAATACCAGAGTTTAAACCATCGCTGGTGTTGAGGTTTCTAAATGAGATATTACTCGCATTATTTAGTCCTAGATACTGAATATTTTTGATCGTTTCATCTTTAGTGATCGTAAAATTAGCACCGCTCGTAAACGTAATTTGATTATTACCTTGACCACCATCAATACTTGTAAATTGTTTAAGTTGATTTTCGCCCCCTGAATCATCACCAGATCCACTATGAATAATAAATTGATCATCACCAATACCAGCCCTAAATATATTTCCCTCACCTTGTAAAACAAACGTATTACCTTTGCTGGTATCGTTAGGATCTAAAGAGTTGCCATAACCAAGTAACTCAACAGTTCCATTTATTTTACCGTTACTGCCATTAGTAAAAGAAAGGGCATTTTCATTAGTTTGAGTTTTAATTGCATAGCTATTTTTTGCAACGCTTTTATCTTGTGCAGTAAATTGATACTCATTTAAGTTATTTTGACTAAAATCACCAAATAATAATTCACCATCATTTGTGAATGTATCGACAAAGCCATTATTTAAATCGACAATAACCGAGTCATTATTTGCCGTATGTAAATTTCCTGATTGAGAAGCTGTATTAGTCGAACCTTTAATTTCTAATGCCGAGCGGCCGATATTACTAATAATATTCACACTAGCTGAAGTATTGACACTTTTATTGGAGTCGACATAAATACCATGGCCAGTATTTTGTAAAACATTAATAATAACTTTTTCATAACCAGTATTATTAATACTATTATCGGTAGTCCCAAGTACATTACCCGTTAGGGAATCAATTTGTTCAAAACGAATGCCAGTACCCTGACCATAAACGTTAATAATACCCGATGTTTTATCACTCACTGTTTGTAGAAATCCAACACTTGAGTGAATACCATAACCATCATTAACGTCAATGACAGCACCATTAACAAATTGAATATTATTTAAAGATGAGCGATTTTCAATGCCATTACCAGAACTTGAACTTATGCCATCATTGTTATACAACGCTATTTTAGTATTATCTAAAATAATTTTGCTTGCACCATCGACTAAAATACCGTGGGCGGTTCCTTCAGCTTTTGTTATGCCATCCCCGGTTAATTTTAATCTCGCTTGATCTTTAACATGATAAGCGGCGTCACTATTTGACGTTTGGCTACCAATAGCCCAAATAACAGGGTTACTACCATTCTCTGCATTAATAATTGTTGCTAGTGATGAGCTACCACTTATTTCAACTGCCGTGCCAATAACTTTAATATATGAACCCGATTGACTCGTTAAAGTGCCTCCACTATCAATTTTTACGCCAATATTATTTTGGCTCGGTTCTTTAAAATCAACACTGCCTTTATGAGCAAGCCTTCCACTATTAGTAATATAGTAACCAATGGAATTTTTACCAGAAACCATTTGATTTGTTGCGGCAGTAATATCGGTGGTTAAGTTAGCTGAGCTTTCTACGTAGGAATTACCATTAGAAGTTGCGATATTAACACCATTAATATCATAATAATTACCATCAATCTGCGCTAAAATCGAATTATCACCAGTTAATAAAATTTTAGTATCATCGGTTATTTTTACTTGAGCGCCCCCTTCAACACTGATACCTTTCGCATTTTCACCATTAATATTGAGTGTAAAACCACTTAAATTGGCGATAGTTTGATTACTTGTTCCCGTTGATGTGGCGCCATTCGTTATTTTCATTAATGTTGAATTTTTAGTATTATTCGAATCTAACACGGATAAAGATGGCGTTTGTGATGCAATTGTATTTGAATTGAAAATAGAGCCTCGTTCAATTCTAAACAATACCGATCCCTCACCGCTAAGCAATAATTTTTTATCACTGTTATAGATAAGAGAAGCTGGCTGGGTTATACCTGAAATTAAAAAACCTATCTGATTTTGTTTGTCACTAAAAACAATACCCGCATGATCATCAATTTCTGCCGTTGCGCCATCTCGAATGTGAACACCAATGGCTCTATCAGCATTTAAATGAATTTGAGCATTATCTTTCATCGTAAATCTAGCACCATCGCCTTCGATCCAAGCACCAAAACTTCTGACTTGGCTGCTTTGATTTGTATTCGAATCATAAATATTTTTGCTATTAAGATTTACTGTTCCACTTAACGTGATTTTACCCTGATCTTTAACCAATAAAGCCGAACTACCAGCATCATTTAAGGTAAGTGTTCCTTTTATATCGGTTGCCGTATTATTGCCTGCAACATAGATTATCGTATTATTATTTCCCTTATCCTTATCGACATTTTGGATAATACTATTTTCTTCATTTAAAACTATATTCGAATTAACCGTATCGACATACTCACTACCATTTTTAATCGAGATAACGTTAATATCGTGTTGGCTACTTGAAACATGAATCGTTTTATTATTGATTAGTTGGGTATTAAGATCCGTTATATCTATTGCGGAATAAGCATCGTTATTATTGCTAGCAATTGCTTTTGTATTTGTTGAGTTATTATAAGTGTAACCAACATATATATCGCCATTGTTAGTTAATGTTGAATTAGTTTTTAAATTTACAACATTGTTACCAATAATTAAATTATTATTGGTACTTATTGCGCCATCAGTAGAAGATGATCCACCAACAACGCCATTATTATCAAAAGTCGAACTATTTCCGGTAATAACTACCGAGCCACTAATATTTGCATTATTATCATTGGTAACATGAGAACTTGTTTTAGTAATAATACTACCATTAATTATCCCTCCTGATTGATTAGTAATATTGCTGTCACTACCGGTCGTAATTGAGTCATTGATTGAACCAATATTGTCAATCGAACCATTGTTACCAATTGTCACCTTACCCGCTATTTTTGCGCCCAAACTATTTATAATATGCACTTCATCAAGGCTTTCAATCGAACCGATAATAGCGCCGGTTAAATTAGAAATATGGCTATTTTCAGTAATTATTTTTCCTGTTATATTCCCAGCATTTTTTATAATATTACCGCTACTTACCCCAAAATTACCTGGGCCATACACGTTAATATTACCATTAATTATTCCGGTATCAGAGACATAAACTTCCGCATTATTAGCCCTTATTACATCCAAACCATGAGCATTTATTACGCCATCAACGTTAATAATATTATTACCATTTATACCAGAATTTGAAAAATCAGCTCGAATAACAGAGCCATCACTGATCCCTTGACCCGCAATATAATTATCTATCGTTGAATTTTCATTAACTGTAATAATAGAACCACTACTATCAATTCCAACAAAATGGTTATTATGTGTTGTTTTTAGCCCAACATCAGTTTTCGAATCAGCTAAAGTTACTTTATTATTAAATGCATCTTCAAGGCCTTGCTCTTTAGCTAGCTCAGCTAATTCCTCCTTGGTGAGCACATATTTAACTTCGTAAGAGCCTACCGAGCTAACTGTATATAATCCTGCAATTTGTGCATCATAAAACGATTGCATTTTTTCTTGGCTGGGATAATCAAGGCGGAGTTGTTCATTATTTTGAATATAGCTAATTAGCTCTTGATTAAAGAGGTTAAAATCACTTTCTGAATTAATACTTCTTACACCTAATATGGTGTTAACATCGCCTTTATAGTTTACTTTATAAAGTGATGTTGATAATTTTGATTGATATTGATTTTGTTCAATAAATTCTTGAGATGTCGACCGGCCGCCGCCAGTATAATATGAAATATTTGTATCAAAGGTTAGGTTTGCACCATCTTCAATGCGAATGACTGCAGAGCCATTTTTGGAGATAGCAGTAATTTGATTATTTAAAGTATTATTAATGCTGTTCTCAACAGTTATATCCGTTCCATTACCGACAACTTTTATTAATTCCATCTCGTCATATTGCACATCATTGTCCGTTTTTTCATAAAAATTGACAGATACTCCCAAACCATGAATATCGTTACGCCCCCCTGTTTTAACTAAATTATCTTTTACAGTAATTTCAAAAGTCTTATCACTAACCGGATCTTTATATTTGAGTTGCTTTTCAGATATTTCAGTGCCTTCGCTATTATTACCAATTAAATTATTTGGGTCATTAACCATAAATTTACTATCGCTAATTGCTGAGGCTTTATCTTGTGCTTGTTGTAGCATATTCTTGGCACTATCTAAATCCGCCTGTGTAGCTATGCCATTATTAAAATTATTCGTTATTTGAGTTAAATGATTTACAGCATTATTTACATCTGTGTATTTTATTTTATATAAAGAAGATATTGTCTCTTGAGTCGTAATAGTATGTTGTTTTACTTCTTCTCCCTTTTGAATACCGCTAAAACCCTTTCCTAATCCTAAATCAATATTATCTACAGTGTTAGAAATAATAATTTCTCCCGCTTTGTGACTATTGTCTTTAGCATTAAAGTCTTGTGAGATTATTTCGGTTGCTTCTGATTGATAAGATAGTGTTGCTAATAAAAGACATGATGCTAACTTTAATTTATTACCTTTTTTTCCTCCTTTTGCTAACTCTGAAACAACTACCATACAACCTGTCGAATTATTTTTCATTATTTTATAAATCTTGTTCATACTCATCCTTATTTCATTATTAATTTTATACTCCGTTTTGGTTATCGGTATGATATCATAAAATAAATTGAGGAAATGATGATTAGAACCTTAAAAAGGCTGTATAAATAAAATTAATACAGATAGATTTATCTTAAGAAAAAAATATTTGCATAATTTTTTTATCAATAAAAACAATCATAAAATATAAAAAATCGGATTAAGATTTAAATTAATTGAATAAGAATAAGAAAAGGTAAATAGTATTTATTTACCTAAATGGAAATCAAGAAAGGGCTAATAGTTTAGTCGAATTATAAAGATTCAAGCGATTTTTTGGCATTTTCAATCACAATTTTGAAATCAATACCTTGTTCTTTAGCGGCAAAAATACATCCACAATAGCACTGACGATAAACATCATATTCTTTACAAATTTCGACTGACCTTTTATAACCATTATTTTTTTTGAAATCTGATGGTAAGTATTTAACAGTAAAAATTTCTTGGATTTCAAAACCAAGTTCATTGATTTTTTGGCTATTTTTTTTCGGACTTAACGTCAAGGCGCTCGCAAAATAATCAAAACCAGATTCTTGAGCTTGGATCGCAGCAAGATCAAGGCGCATCTTGTAGCAAAGATGGCAACGCGCTCCACCTTCTGGCTCATCTCGTAAATGGCCAACTTGTTTCATAAATTCAGCAGGTTGATAAGGTGCCTCTAAAAATTGCACCTGATTACCCGTTTTTTGATTGAAATCTGCAATAAATTTTTGTTGGACTAGGCTACGTCGCTCATATTCAATTCTGGGATGAATATTTGAATTGGCAAAGTAGATGGTAATATCTGCATATTGAGCTAAATACTCAAGGACATACGTACTACAAGGCGCACAGCAACTATGAATAAGTAATTTAGGTTTTTTAGTTTCTAGTTTCCATGATTCAATCATTGTTTGTAAAATGGCATCATAATTAATTTTATTATGAGGATTTAAGGTGTTAAGAACATTATTTGCATTAATAAACATATTTTCAATTTCTAATAAAGGAGAGGTAAAATATAAATAACCTTATTAATTATAAGGCTTTGATTTAGATTCAAAATTTTGCCTATAATACACTATTTTTATTAGCGATGTCTTTATACTTTAGCGAACTGCAATTATTTTATCGAGGTAATAAAAAAACCGCAACGAGGCGGTTTAAATTATTAAGATGGGCTTATTTAGCTTGATTAACTACTTTAATACTTTTGACATCGATTTCAAATGAATTCCAATCTTTATCGACTTCTCCAGCTATTTCAACGAGATCTGTCGGAGAAATGGTTTGTCCCATCCAACGTCGATGATCAATTTCTACTTTTACTTCGCCGGTACTATCTTTAAAAATATAATCTTTTTTACCGGTTTGCTGAGTGATATGTCCTTGTAATATAACCCATGAATCATCAGGCAATTGCTTTGCTTGTTCAACAGTTGTTGCTGAAACTAATCCACCCGCAAATCCACCTGGTGCCACTTGTGTCATATTTTCAGCATTAATAAAGCCGCCTTGATTATCATGCTTAGCTAAAGCTGCCCCAGAAACACCTAATGTTGCAATTAGTACTAATGGCATTAATTTTTTCATATTTATCCCCTTTCATTTATTAACTATCGTTTCGCTCTTTAGGCTTAGTATTTAATCAAAGAAATATTAAGCAAATATTAATCGGTGATAATTTTATTATTAATTAATTGAAACGTTGGCACTGCTCGGTAATAAATTGATTATCGTTACCTTGTATTTGCTTAATTAACTTATTTCGTTCACATTCCCAACGATTAGGTGGATACATTTTATCCCAAGCCATCATTAATTGCTTACTTTGTTTTGATAAGCTAATGTTATATTTATTTGACATATAAAAATAAGTACGGGCAATCATGCCTCTGATCTCATCTCGAGGTTGAAACTGGCGGTATTTAAAATCAACAGCTGATTGGCATTGTCCATATTGATTAAATATTTTTGTGAATAAGGAGTAGGAATAATTAGAACGATCACCATTTACTTCGCCAATTGAAGGCTGTAGATTGTGCATATCGCCTTCAATTTTATTAAAGGCGGTATCTTTTTTACAGTTTTTACGTCCGCCCTGTTTCCAGCACTGTAATTGACGACCAAAATTTTCGGCAGGCATTACATGTTCCCATTCAATGCGCTCTGCTCTATTTTGATTTTTCCTAGCTTGATAGCCACAACTATCTAGATCAACAACCCCTTTTTTACCGGTAAAATTAAAATCACAGCCACAATAAAATTCTTTCTGTGCTGGGTTAGATTGATAAATTTTGATTAATTGCACTTTAGCATAATTAAAATTTTGCTGCGCTGAAGTGGCTAGAAATGGAATTAAGATTAGTGTGATAAGTGATTTTTTCATTAATATTATTTACAGTATTTTTTTAAGCCGCAAATAATAGCAAAATCGATAATAACAAAAAATAACAGAATTCAAACATTATAAAAGCTTAGCGGTAAGTAGCTTTTTTATCATTAGCCAAATATATGCGCTAAGAATTACTCAGTATCAAATAAGATGAGTTATGCCGTTTGATGAATATGTGATCTCGTTAATATATAAAATCAATCGATGAATCAACAATAATTAAAATTACCAGTATTAAAGCAATAACGCCCCAAAAAACCTTTTTACCAATTTTTGGCATGAATAGAACCCTTGAGTGGTTAATTAACAATCAACTAATTGTATCAAAATTTCAATAAATGTATAGCGTTACAAAATATCGAAAACGAATTAAATAGTAGGCTTTGTTATGGGTATCAATATGAAAAATAAAGATAAATTCATGATCAGCGTAAACCATACCTGCTGATAAAAATCCGATTAGATATTAGTTTATGCATTTTACTGAATGTATATATAATACGGTGCATTTTAAGTCACATAAAAATGATAGGTGATAATAGCACTAAGTAAGATTGTAAAATTAAAGTCTAAGGGCCAAATGCTTTTTTTAATCCCCAAAATCTGTTGATAACTACTTTAGTAACTCTGTTAACCCACTAATTAAGCTAATCTTATCGCACTGATCAATCATTGTGCGCTTTTGTATCTTAAATAAATATGAAATATCTAACTTATCCTGGTATCAACTGAATTAACTATGATTTTAACGTGTATAAAATCTTCATGTTCATAACCAGAAGCTCGATAATATCATTTATCAGCGATTTTAGAATCAGCATGTATCTTCCCCTTTTTTGTCGAGTCCAAGAACGTTATTTCACTAAGTTTCCATTCGTTTATTGTTGATTTAGATACTTCAAGAAAATCTGCTAACCCCTTATCCGTTGCGTCAAGTAAGCAGAGCTTTCTAGCTTGCTGCGCAAACTCAGATTTATACTTGCTGGCGGCCTACTTTTTTCTTTTCGTCCTTTGCCATATTGTAGAATGGTTGAGGTTTATTATTCTGTAAGCTGGCGATTTTATGGTAAAGCGAAAAATTGCGTTCTGTGAATTCACCTGAGCAATCAAGTCTTTTAATTGTTCTAAATACATCCAAGTGCCGCTTAGCAAAATAAGTCGCCACTTTCAAAGATGTCGTTATTACTTGATTACCACTTAAAGTAACCATTTCGTTAAAATCTAATTTAGTTAAGTTCATTATTTTTTCCTTTAGAAATGAGTTTTAGTCACACCGGGAATTATTCCAAACCAAGCCTTACGAGCTACTTAACCAAAGTGTCCAACTTTATGGGGTCACTTCAATTCAGCGTCTTATTATCTTGAAGATCATTAAACCAAAATTGATACAATATTGATATATATCAAATAATTATAAAATTTAAACTATTGCATTAATAATAAAAAAATAATACTATTTACATGCTGTTTGGATAACTTAAACGAGGTTATTATGAGAAAAATATTTTTAGTCATTAGTGTAGTACTAAGCTTACTTGCCATTTCGTCATCTTCTTATGCACAAGGTAATTCCAAAAATGAAGGAGCCCCTGGTGCATCAGGAATTGAAATAAGACTTATTGGAGCTTTCCCTGATTGGACTACAGTTTATTGTTATTATGAAAAATCTTCAAATGGAGTAGTTGTGGGTTACTATAGAAAGGATTTTAAGGGCTGGGCTTTTAATGGCTGTCCTTCATCTTGATTTACCATAAACCCACTAACGTGGGTTTTTAATTATCTAAACAAACTTTCCTCACATATTCCTGCAAGCCTAAGATTTGAATAGCTTGTGTGTGCAATACAGACTTTATAACAACATTGTATAGTGCTTTCCTATTAAACTAATTAATTGAATAGTTAAATTAATAGTTTGATTTGCGATTGTGATTCGAGTTGCTTCATTTTTTCTGAAAGATATGGTTTCTATTCTCTCCCCAAACGACGCAGTAATCGACCTGACATACTGGCCACATCTTTTTCTTTCATATACTCAAGCATTAAATCGTTGTACTGCTTCATTTAGCTGTTTTGCATTTTATGAAGTTGTTAAGCCATCCAGTCAAAAGCCTACATATACTTAACCTTAATTTGCGCAAGGCTGCTTTACCTGTTAAGCTCATAACCAATAACATAAATCCATTTCTTGTTAAATTGTAAGCAGGCTGAATTTCACCATTTTTATCAATAAAATCAAATAGCGAAAAATTGCGCTGTGTGTATTCGTTGTTTTCACAATCATTAATCGTATGTCTAATTTTTCTTTAAAACATCTTTATGACGCTTACCAAAATACTTAGCCACTTTTAAAGATGTCGTCATTACTTGATTACAGCTTAAAGTAACCATTTCGTTAAAATTGAATTGAATAATGTTCATATTATGTCTCTCAATAGAATGAGCCTAAGTCACACAGAATTGACAGCCTTAAGAGTTCGACATTAGCGGTTATTCTCCTAGACTCATCCTGTAAAGCTCTTGGTTGATGATTTGCCGTGTGATTGGCAGTATGATCTATTTTGAAAATTTGAGCAGTTGACCGAGTTCAATGGATAAAAATCGGACATAAAAAAACCGACTTTCGTCGGCTTGGTGGGGTTACATTTGAAATTCGACCTTTGTTTTAAATACAAAAAACAACAATCTCACGGCTAGACATGGTCAATTCTTTATTTTGTAGTTCTTGCACACTCCCATACAGAGTGATTCTCTCTAATTATTTGCTTTGATTTAGAACCACGAAAAAAAATATTATTTATTAGCTTATATTCGTCATTAGAAATATAGCTATACTCGTAACTTAATCTAACATCGTTTCCTTGCTCATTACTACCATCATGGAAAAGTGGAGTGTACTGCCCTTCATCTTTTATCTTAAAACCATATGGTGGATTGGGTACTTTATTATTCAAAACTATCGTCATTCCATTAGAACCTTTTTTATAGGTTGCTAATGATATCTTTCCTAAATCTTGTGTTTCATAGCTAATCGCATCGCCTTTTTCATTATAATTTATAATTTTTGATGCGCTTTTTACACAACGCCAATTTCCTACTAACATATCAGCAGTAACTTGATGCAGCTCCCCGTAAGCGCTAAAGCCAAAAAAGCTTAACAGCACACAATATATTTTTTTTCTCATAATAAACCTCTCAGACATAATAATTAATTATATTACAAATAGCCAGCAGCACGCCACATTACTAATTGACTAAGGTAGTCGGTATGGGAATTCTCATACCGCTATTTTTAATCTACTAAACAAACCTCTTTAATGTAATGTTTTAATCCTACAATCATATTGTCTTTGGTTATGATGTCGTCTAGGAGTAAATAATAATTTTGTCTAGCTTCTCCAGAGAGTTCGCAGTTTTTTGCATCATCCCAGTTGGCGGAGGTGGGTTTGTTGTTTTATCGATGTTGAGCTGCAACCGACCAAGCCCATTGATAACATTGTTATAAAGCTTATTGTTTTCAGCTTTTGCATGAGTAAGCTCATGAGTAAATTTACTATCTATCTCGTTAACTTTTATAACTAATTTTTGGTACTGCTTAAATTCGTCTTTAACTTGTGATAACTCAACTTCGATAACCCCAAGCTTTGTATATGTGTTATTAATATCGATAAAAATCGCTATTAAAACCCCAAATGCGGCTATATCAGCAATTATTGCGATAGATTTAAATCGCGTGGACATAATGCCATCTCCTTTTCTCGCCTAATATCCAAGCCTTTTAATACTTTACCGTTTGCTTTATTCCAGCGCGGTAACTCATTACAAGCTGCTTGATAGTTACCCGAATTGAGATATCGATACATTGTTGAGCTTTTCATCTTTGAGCAGCCGACATTAAAAGTAATTGATACGGTCGCATCGAAAACCGATTGCGGAAGATGAAAGCCATTGGCGAACCGGTTAACGCATTGTTCAGCACTTTTGATATCACCAACCCAGCGCCGCGCTATTTCATCATCTGAGTATTTGCGTTGTTCGATTTCGCCAGTAGTTGAGCCGATACCAACAGTTAAAATGTTGGCCGGACAATAATATGGCTCATTTCGACAAGCTTCTGCATTGCCGATTATTTCCAATCCTGCCTTACTTGTTCTGATTTCATCTGAATAATCACCGAAAACAATACCAATAATGACCGATACACTACAAATCGCTGTCGTCGTTATCCTTTTTATATTTGGCATAATATTCTTCTCTTAGCTTCTTTTTATGCTGAAAGTCTCGACGCCTATATGCCCAGTTAATAAAGAACGTGGCAACTGATAAAATAATACCGATGATAATAGCTATCTCATTTAAGCTAAAAGCACCAATTAAAGTACATATAGCTCCCCAAAAATAAGAGACAGGCGATGAATATCTATCCATAATGAAAGTCTTCATGATTGCCTCCTATTGGAAGCGGTGAGTTGATAGGGTGGGCGCTAACAGTTCTTGTGTATAAGTTAATATTTTGAAATTGAGTCTGTCCGCCACATTTGAATTGAGTAAGCCGAGTTAAAAAAATATCTATATATAACCTTAAAAAGTTACCGACTTACTCAAATTTTGGAAATAAAAAAGCCCCAGTATTTACTGAGGCTATAAAAATATATTTAATAAACTAAGTTTAACTACATTGATGCTGATTTTTCTGATTGTTAGAAAGAGTCATATTCGAAAACATCTTCTGAAAATTTTTAAACATAGAGTAATTGGTTATATTATCCTTAAGAAATTTATCATTATTTTTATATAGTTTTAATAAGTCATTAAATTGATCTTTGTGTGTTCGACTAACTGACTGTTGTTCTTTTAGCTTCAAAAGCATTTCTGCTTTTGCTATATCATCAACTTGGTATTTAATCTGATAGAGCTTACGACTAGACTTACCTACTTTTATAAATAGCGATTCGTCTAATTTTTTCAACTCAAGATCCTCTTTATTGATAAAATATGAAAAATAAATTAAAAAAAAGACTTCATTATTAACTTTCTCAACATCAAATCTAACACCAGAGGGAACATCTGATGGCATTAATGAATATTCCGTATTTTGATGAGTTCTAACTTTTTTAATTTCGGAATAAGGAATGTTGATCCATTCATCTAATATAAGTTTTTTCATGATTTCTCCTCCAATATAGCAGCAATAGATAATGGCAAAAGAATTGAATGCACGCCACTAATATTCTCACCTTCATTAAAAATAGCCTCAGGAGATCGACTATCAAAAACTAAAACCCCCCAAAGGTTACCTTTAACTTCTATAGGTATCGCCACAATGGATCTTGGCATTGTTTTTTTGGCTTTCCTGTAATACTCTATCATATTTTTATCAGAGAAAGTATCCTTAGCATATTTTTTTATGTCATTTATTGTAGTCTTTTCACCAATACAAGGAAGATTTGATACAGAAATAGTTTTTCTTGAAGCTAAAGCTCGCCCAG
Source organism: Orbaceae bacterium lpD04 (assembly GCA_036251935.1). Taxonomy (NCBI): domain Bacteria; kingdom Pseudomonadati; phylum Pseudomonadota; class Gammaproteobacteria; order Orbales; family Orbaceae; genus Orbus; species Orbus wheelerorum. Next base: position 1,983,693 of record CP133967.1, read on the forward strand.
CTATTCCTTCACTCTTATCGCTAGAATCACAAACTTTAAATTTCACATTAGTTTTTTGTGACAACTCACCAGATCTTAATATAGGGATTAAGTATTTATCTCTATTACATAAACGCTTTAAAAAATTATCATTTTCAAACCATGGAGAACATTTATAACTTTTCTTTAATTGAAATAAAGTTACTCTATGATAATCTTCAGGCTCATCTAAATAAGAAAAAAATGACTTTTGAGTGTAATCCAAAATTGATTTGATAAGGGACCATTTTTTATTTGAAAAAAAACAACTTAATATTTTACTTAGTACCCATATAACAATTAATAGTAAATAAGATGGAATGCTATACTCAATAACTAACCTAATGAATTTTAAAAAAAACGGATGATCCTTCAACCACTCACTTGACACATCAAAGCTATTTATGACCCCAAAAACAGATAACATTACAATACATACAGATGATACACCTGATAAATATTTATAACATTTTGTAAATTTTGAATTAATCATTATTTATGGAACAACTGAGAATTTATGCCCTATTCTAGGTTCTTTTTTAGAAAAAGCAAGAGCATACCTATTAAACCATCTAGTTTGAACTGTATTTCCAACATGATTAAATCAAAGAGGCGATGACAAAAAAGGAATTAAAGTTAAAGGATTTAAACTACACGTTGATGACATCACATTGATTGAGCAATCTAGTAAAGATTTAAATATCCCGCAGTCTCAATTAATTGTTGATGCTGTAAAATTCTACCTTGCTAACAAACCCTCTTAATTGAGGGGTTTATAAATAAAAAAGCCCGACGGTTAAATCAGGCTTTTGGAAATTTTAAAATTATTTTGTGCAATACGCTTTATACATTGTTTCATAAACATAAGAAGAGAAATTATCTTCTCTATATTCTATTTGAAAATCACTAAAATGCATTGAATCTTCATCTAGATCTTTACCATCATTGATGGTCAAAACATTAACAAGAAAGTTTCTTTTTAGATACATAAAACTATCAGCAACATCTGTCTTTACCTTAACTTGACCACAAATAGTCACCGCCTGAAAAGCTAACTTATTGTTTTCATATTTGTCATGTTTGTAAGTTTTTAAGTTTTCGAAATCAATTAGTTTTTCTGTTGCTCTTTTTTTTAGGGCGCTAATTGCCCTAGATTCATTGTTCGGCCAATAATAAATAGCCAGCAGACACACGGGTAGCAGAATAGAAGCGATTATAAAGTACTTTTTCATATTTGAATATCATATAATTATTACAACAAAAAGCCCTAGATTTCTCTAAGGCTCGAATTTTTACTTACTAAGACATTTATATCATACCTGCCCGAAAACGCCAAGGGTTATATGGAATTACTTATATTGCAACGTGACATTTCTGCACAATATGACTCTCAATAGATTTAACTCTATCAAATACTGTTGATTTCGGCATATTCAAATGCTCGGCTATTTTATATTGCACTTTTCCCTTTTTATTGTGTGAATTTTTTAGTTTTAATAAGCAACTCTCTATAAACTCAATTTAATTTTCTATGACTATTTTGTCACACTTAGGATATAACACACTAAACATTAAGCTAATATTTTTATAACCACATCGGCTAGAAAAAGCATTAGCCGAAACAGTAGACATTAATTCATCAACTATCAAGCTAGTAACTTGGAAAGAATTGACAATAAAATTACTCATCAATTAACCCTCATGAAATTTTGAGCATAATGTTTGTCATTTTGCTCATTTTTGATGTTCACTTTATCTATTGGATAACCCAATTGTTTAAGATCATAAACATGTGCGCCTAGCCCAAATGACCCATATCTGCTAGAAGTATTTAATTGTGTTATGCGTTTATCAGCTTGTAATCCTGCCAGTACTTTTTCGCATTGACTTTTAGTATTTATGTCATTTAAAGTACTCTTGTGTTTAACTCTCCAATAGTTACTCACGACGCCACTAGTTGGCGTTATTCGCTTTTTTATGCAAAATAGTGTGATACCGAATCATTAATTCTTATTTATATTGGAGTTTACATGAAAAAACCTAATTATACTTTTGGTGATGTGGCATTAGAAATACTATCCAAAATGAAAAAAGAGCATATCAATAGTAATCAAATTAAAAAAGAATTTGATAATATCGCGAGACAGAAAAAATATATAAAAGGCTGCCCTAGATCAACATTTTATTACGTCGTTGCAAAAGGATATTTGAAAGGATTTAGTGGCTTCAAATTAACAGATAAACAAGAAAAAAGTAATAATAGTATATGTGTTGATCTTGCCCTAGATTATGTACAGCGGAACGATGTTACGAATATTGCCCCCTCAACATTATGGAAATACCTTGAATTGAAAAGCACTAGCTCAAGAAATAAAGATGGCGCAATTCAGCATAACAACCAAATGGATGTTATCTTGGCTTTATTTAGAGCAAACGCATTAGATTTAAATTAACAATATCAGATCATCAATTATTTAGCGACTTCAGTCGCTTTTTTCACGCCTAAAATTCACTTCAAAAAATAAATCGATTAAAAATTAGAACTGTAACAGGGATAAACGAGAATTATCTAAATAACAAAAAGTTCCCTACTAACTGGAAAAACTCGTAAAGGTTAGATATAGCGTAGTAGGTTTAGATAAGATAGTTTGTTCTACATGTTACAGCTAAACCTGTTAACGCGATAAGTTAGTATTCAAATCCGATAGCTTTCAATGAGAACGATCTAATTTGATAACAAGTGAGGTGGTTTTGATTACACCACCTATTATAATTTATAAAAAAATTAACACTTTTAACATTGAAGGTACAAGTTTTACAGAAAAAAATAATGCAACTAAGACGGTTAAAATTTGCAAAACTAAGGCTACAACACTCCAAAATGTCTTACCTTTGTTTTTTATTATGGAATAAATTCCCATACAAATCATTATTGCTAAGAATACTTTGATAACAATAATAACCAGTAACACAGAAGCTGTTAATTTAGTAGGTCCATGGGCACTAAATAATAAAAGTCTAAGTAAAGAATTTAAAAGCAGCCCATTAATTAACCACCCAAACACCCAAAATGTAACTGCTAAGCTAAACTCACCTTTAGCAAGTTTTTTTAATACACCCATATAAACCTCAAAAATTAATTTGGTGAATTATATACTCAAAAACGTACCATTCACAAACCCATTTACGAGTGTTTTTATGGATTATTACGTTAATCCTCAACTGCCCTGAAGTTTGGGGCTTTTTTACAGGTGAATGAATATGACGTATGAACAATGGAAATTGCAATATCAATCAATTCTAAAAAAAAATCAAATCACATTAAAATTCTATTGAATACACTCAGTACGCACTTAGTGAGCTAATAAATGAATTATGAGATAAAGGGTTTCTTGATGAAGATGGTTACGGGTAAGACAATACAGCAACGCGTAGCACAAGAAAGTTATCAATGATGGTTAGATGATTATTTCATTTATTATGAAAAAGGATCGTACTGAATAGAATCACGTCGTTATTTTTAGCAAATTATCTGAAATTGCTGGTGAATATTTAATAAAAGGTTCACCGGTTTATATTGAGGGCCAACTACAAACGCGTGAATAGCAAGATCAATCAGGTCAAGATAAATATACAACCGAAATTGTCAATAAGTATGAAATGTCTAACTTATCTGCATAACAGTGCTAAAGATTTAGCTTATAAATTGAGCAAGCTGCGTTGCTACGATAATAGTTAAGTAATAGTTGCCGATGAGCACATTTACTATATTTGCTATAAAAATGTGATTTTGAATAAAATTGGATAATAAATAAAACTATATGATTATATTAATTGGAGTAGTTAATATCTATTGTAACTACGAAAGTGTGAAGTATTGACCCCAGCAGGAATCTAAAAAATTAAGTAATTCATTGAATTATAAAAATGATATAATTTTATTATAATTTATCGTATAACATCAAGCAATATTGATATTTCTATATTCGATTCTTGATTAAAGAATCAATCCTACATTACAGGTTGAAAAGTTAAAAAATTGAAAGGAAAACTTCTTTTTTGCAATTATACAACAATAACAAAATTTATTATTAATAATCAACAGTTAAATGCATGTTATTATAGAGTTGTATGTTGTTAATAACATAGTAAAATGACATTAAATAATAAAGAATAGGATTAGTAAAATGGAGATTTGGGCTTTAATCTTTAGTGGTTTATCAGCAATAGCTTCAATCGGCTTATTAATTTGTACTATTATTGGTTTTAAATTTATTGGTAAACAAACTAGCATAGCTAAAAATAAAGATATTTTATTTAGTTTACAAAAGGATTTGAATCAATATCTTGGTCAATTTTATTCGACACATGCAAGACTTCAATATGAATGTAATAAAATTATACATAATTATCCTTTATTATCAGAGATAAGTGATGATGACTTTAAAAAATATAATCCATTATTTACAGTGTTACACACTCACCTTGAAGATTATAGAAAACGCAACTGCCAAGAAAAAAAATTCATATTTTTTAACTATAATTGGTGGTTATCTGATTTCAAAAAAAATCTATATAAGATAATGAATTCAGAGCAACATGTTCGAGTGGATAATATTCATAAGAGATTAATAGAAGCTGTATTTGAATTTTACAAAAATCAAAATTTTGATGAACAATATAATGAAATTAAAGAAAGAGAAGAGTTAATCATTATATTAGACAAAATCTCAAACGATTTTACAGGTGATCTAAACTATATAAACGATGAGTTGGATACTTTTTTAGAAAAACTCGCTAAGAATAAAAATATTTTATAATTCTATCCCTTTAAATTCATTTAAGGCTTGTTTTTGGTCTTCTGATAGGTTGATATCAACCTCGCCATATTCAAGCAAGTAAGTACCAAATGACATAAGGAAAGCAACAGCAGGATCTATCTTGTTAGCTGCTTTCTTTTTATTAGGCTTAATATTTGCATTAGCATCGGTTTCCATAACCACGTTACCGACCGCCCAAGCCAAAACAGGATCGCCATTGTGTTTAATTCGTTTACGGCTGATAAATACCTCGGCAGTTTTTGAAGTCGGGCTATAGCGTGCGTAAGTTTGCGGAAATGGCTCAACGTCTAAGCCGATATTTTGTAGTTGAGTTCTCAACTGAGTCGCGTTCCATACATCAAAGCCAATTAGCTTGATATTAAACTCCTCGCTATCTTTTGAAATGTCATCGCGTATCTGGTCATAGTCAATACAATCGCCTTTAGTAACCCTTATCCAGCCTTAACTAATCCATTTGCGGTACATTTCACGATTTTTATTCGCTACATTAGTCAGCTGAAATTCGGGAATATAATGGCTGGTTAAAAGTCTTGACTCGGTTTCAAATAGAAAGGGTTACATTTGAATTGATAGAAATCTATAACATAAAAGTTTGAATTTAGCTAAATAGTATTGACCCCAGCAGGAATCGAACCTGCAACTAGCCCTTAGGAGGGGCTTGTTATATCCGTTTAACTATGGAGTCGTAGGCGCATTATTCTAATGTATTTTAAAATTTTTACCAGCAATACTTTATGTTGTTTTGACTCTAGCGTATTTGTATGTTTAGTGCGCTTTATCTGTTTTATAATAAATATTTTTCGGTAAATTTAAAACAAATGATATAATGACGACCAATAATTACTCTCTAGAGAATACAAAATAGTCATGAATATAAGTAAAAGAATAATCTGTATAATCTTCTCTATCACAGCCCTTAGTGGATGTGCAACATATGACACACAAACAAATACTTACAGCGATCCATTATCGGGCTTTAACCGTAAGATGTTTGATTTTAACTATTATGTCCTTGACCCTTATTTATTAAGGCCTGTTGCAGTTGCATGGAAAGATTATGTCCCATCACCTATTCGTAGTAGTATTAGTGGCGTGTCATCTAACCTTAGTGAGCCAGCCTCAACAGTCAATAGCTTATTAGAAGGTAATATCCATCAAGCTGGAGTGCACTTAGCAAGATTTATGCTAAATACCATTTTTGGTTTTGGTGGCTTAATTGATGTTGCAAGTATGGCAGATCCTCAGTTACAAAAAGGTAATCAGCAAACATTTGGTTCAGTGTTAGGTCATTATGATGTGCCATATGGCCCATATGCTGTTTTACCATTTTATGGCTCAGTAACATTACGTGAAGATGGTGGTAAAATGGTTGATTATCTCTATCCACCATTACATTGGTTAACTTTTGAATGGAATGTCGCGCGTTGGGCATTTGATGGTATTGAAGCTAGAGCCGTTGCGATCGATTATGAGGAATTGCTAAATAAGAGTGATGACCCATATAACTTTATGCGTAACGCTTATTTCCAACGTAATGACTTTTTAGCCTCTGGCGGTGAAGTTGATGAAAATAGGCAGCAGCAACGAGAAGCAGCAATCAGTGATTATTTAGATGATATTGATGCACAATAATCAATTAGCATAAGTGCAGTAACAAAGCTGTACTTATGCTTGCCAAAGCCACTTAGGTTAGTTTTATAAATAGCTCTCGACTTTTAAATGGCTTAACGCCTACATAAGGTTTTAGTGCTAATCGGGTAAATCGCTTAGCGGCTTTTAAACAAGCTACATTGTCAAAATTTCTATCAGCAAATGCCCGAAGTTCTCGCCCATTGTAGCTATTGCTGTTTTGCATCATGCTACTAATAAAGCCCTGCTCAGGATGATATTGATAATACATATCATCAATAATTTCCTCTCCTGTTGCAAAACAATGCATAAAATCGATGTGATAGCCAAGATATTCAAGCAAAGTAAGTTCAAATTTACGTAAAACTTTTTCAGGTTCAATGCCCTTTGCTAACTGCTGTAAGCCATCTAAATAAGCTTGGAATAATGGTGTTGAGTCTGATTCTGAGACAATGACTCGATGCACCAACTCATTGAGATAAAAACCACTATACAATGCGTAATGAAAAAGTGGCAATGAAAGAGAAATTGCCTCAACCTGTCTTAAGGTTTTAACCTCACCATTACCACCATATTGAACAATTAGTGGCGTGAACGGTTGTAAAATTCCTTTTAAAGCTGAACTTTTGCGCCTTGCACCTTTAGCTATTACCGTGATACGTCCTTTTGATTCAACAAATAAATCGACTAGCAAACTGCTTTCGCTATAAGGTCTATTATGCAAAACAAATGCTCTTTGCCATTCTTTCATATTTATCTTATCAATTGTATGGTGTATTTATTTACTATATCAAAATAACGTAAATTTTAAAAAAAATACATAAAACGCGCACTTTTTTCACTGAATTTAATAAAAAATTAAGCTATAATAACGCCTATTAATCTGAAAACTTGAAGTAAAAAATCATGGCGCTATTTTCCACCATTCTAATTTTAATTTTACTCGTTTCTATCTCTGGGATCTTTGTTAAACTCTTTCCTGTCCAGATCCCTTTGCCTCTAATGCAAATTCTATTAGGGTGTATTTTAGCAGCTTTTCATGTTTATGAAGAACAATTTGATCCGCAATTATTTTTATTGCTTTTCATCCCACCATTGTTATTTGATGACGGAAGAAAAACTGCCATTAAAGATTTTGTCCATAATGTGCGAGAAATCGTTGGCCTAGCCTTAGTGCTCGTCATTATAACAATTGTCGCGCTAGGTTACCTTTTACATTGGCTACTACCTAATATGTCATTACCTGCTGCTATGGCCCTTGCCGCCGTACTATCTCCAACCGATGCCGTTGCATTAAGTGGTATCGTTGGTAAAGGTCGTATCGAAAAAAGTAAAATGGAAATCATCGAAGGGGAAGCATTAATGAATGATGCTTCTGGCCTTGTGAGCTTAAAATTTGCCATTGCTATTGCCATAGGCGCGATGGAATTTAATATTTTACATGTATCGGTCGCCTTTTTCGTTTCAGCGCTTGGTGGACTTGCTGTTGGTGCATTAGTTACTTGGGTTTATATTATTGTTCTGCGTAAAATCAATAAATTGACGAATAATGATTCAGCCATTCAAATTGTACTTCTGTTCTTACTACCATTTGCTGTATACCTTTTTGCTGAGCATTTTTTACATGCTTCGGGTATTTTAGCGGCGGTTAGTGCTGGTATGACAGTAAAACAATCAGGTATTATGCGAAACGCACCATTAGCAACACGGTTACAATCAGAAAGTACTTGGTCTATGTTAACGTTTGTATTTAACGGCGTGATATTTACTTTATTAGGTTTACAATTACCAAGTATCATTACTGAAACTTATCTAACAAACCAAGCTGACACATCGATTGAGTTTTGGCAATTAATCTGTGTTGTATTATTTGTTTTTGTCGTGTTAATGGCAACGCGTTTTCTATGGCTTTGGATAATGAAGCACCTGCCATCTTTACCTTTTGGTAATAAACGCACATTAGCTTTTAAAAATTACACGATACGCGATCTGTTTATATCAACATTTGCTGGTGTACGTGGAGCAATCACCTTAGCGGGTGTGCTATCTATCCCGATTTCATCTAAGATACCTGAGCGTTACGAATTAGTATTTATTGCAGCTGGGGTGATATTAATATCATTAGTTGTTGCCTCTGTTATTTTACCTATTTTATTACGCGGTAAAGTTATTTTGGGTAATAGTCAAATGGACAATGAACTACTTTATGCAAAAGGTTATATGGCTGAAGAAGCAATTGGTAGCTTAGAAAAAATGCAAAATAGCCTTTTACTCGATAGTTCAGATGGTATAGATAATGAAATTGTCAATGAAGTTGGCTCACGAGTTATCGGTTCACTAAGACGACGAACAGGCCTAAAAGATCTTGAACAAAAAGCTTTAGAAGCTGAAAACTTAGAAAGACGTATGCGACTTGTCGCAATAGGTTCAGAGCGTTCGGCTTTATATCAACTAAAAATTAAAAATGAGATTTCTGATGAAACCTTCGACCGATTAAATCTTGATCTTGATTTATACGAAGCAATGATTTCAGAAAAATAATTTACGACTCATTAAGTTAGGAATCGACATGTTACATAAAGTACATTCATTGTTAGTAGAAAAAACACCAGACGTGCTAAGTAAGCCACTACAGATGGTGCCTTTTTCACTAAAACAAAAAATTATTGAGCAACTGTTACAAGCACAGTTTGAACGTTCTTTAGCGGATGGCGATCTCGATTTTTTAGATAATCGCTGGCTGAAAATAGAAGTACGTGATTTACAATTAGTCTGGTTTATTAGCAATGTGAATAATAAACTAATTGTTAGCCGATCTGAAATTGCTGATGTCAGTTTCAGTGGTAATACCAACGATCTTGTACTAATTGCAACGCGTCGACAAGATCCTGATACGTTATTTTTTCAACGCAAATTAATTGTTGAAGGTGATACAGAGTTAGGATTATGTGTTAAAAATTTGATGGACTCAATTGATTTGGAGTCAATGCCAAAATTTGTTCGATTAGGCCTAGAAAATTTAGCTAACTTTATTGAGGCTGGCAAAAAAAGTCATTAATGACATGATACACAGTCTATAATTAAAATTAAATTAATCATTAATTAAGGTATTTTAATTATAGACTGCTTGTGATAAGTCCGCCATTATCAGGCTTGATTTAATTCCTCTTTCGCCAGTAGTAAACCACCAATAATTCCTGCATTATCACCTAATTTTGGTGAACATAAATAATCATCAATTTTGCCTAATTCGAAATAACCATTTAATAACGCCAAAGAAGTGGCTTTAATTCGATCTAAAAGATTGGCTTTATGCATAATGCCGCCACCTAAAATAATCATATCTGGTGCTAATGTTAAAGTGTAGTTAACTACTGCTTGCGCCAAATAGAACGCTTCAAAATCCCAAGCTTTATGGTCATCGGTAATATTAATTGGTTTCATGTTCCAACGTTTTTCAATAGCAGGACCGCAGGCCATGCCTTCTAGGCAGTCTTTATGAAATGGGCAATTACCGATAAAGTCATCTTGTGCATCTCGCTTAACAAAGATATGTCCCATTTCAGGATGATGTTTACCTGATAATATTTTATTATTTAAAACCACGCCACCACCAATCCCGGTGCCAACAGTGACATAAACACAACTATTTTTAGTTTGAGCAGCGCCAAGTTTAAACTCACCATAAGCAGCTACATTCACATCAGTGTTAAAAGCAATAGGAATATTAAATTGCTCTTTTATTGTTTGTACAAAATTAAAGTTTTGCCATGCTAACTTTGGGGTCGCAGTAATATAACCATAAGTGCGGGAATAAATATCAAGATCAATCGGACCAAAACAGCCAATACCCAATGAACGAATAGAGTACTTAGTAAAAAATTGAAATACTTGTTGAAGTGTTTTACTTGGCGTCGTTGTCTCTATCGTTACTTTATCTATTAGATTTAAATTAAGATCTGAAACTGCACAAACGAACTTTGTTCCACCGGCTTCTATTGAACCCAACATACATAACTCCAGTTATAAAGACTGATAATATAAATATATGATATTACAATATGAATTAACGCAACACCATTAATCAATAAAGATCCCGAAATACGCGTAATAAAATATCAAGGTAATTAAGTAGCAGCCAACTTAAGTAATACTATCAATGCCTAAGCGCATATAACTTTAAATAATCAAATTGTTATAGTGTAAATTTTTGCCTAAAAATCAATAAAAACTTCAAAAAAAACAAAGTGAATGATAGTATCAATCATCGCTATGATGGCGATAAAGAGAGTAAATTAGTGATTCATTTAACCTTTTGATAACCAAATAGGAGTTTTGATATGAAGAAATTACTTATTTTAGCACTATCTGCTTTTGCTATTGTCGCTTGTGATAATAGTCAAGATGCAAAAACCAGCCAATCTATTGAAAAAGCAGAACAAAGTACTCAACAAGCTGCAAAAGATATTAAACAGGCAACAACAGATAGTTATGACACATCTAAAGAAAAGTTAAATGAGTCTTATCAATCAGCGAAAAAAAGTGCCAATGATAGCTATGATAGTGCAAAACAAAAAAGCGCAGATACATTAGATAAAGCGAAAAAACAAAGCAGTGAATACTATGATAAGGCAAAAAAAGAAGCAACTGATGCTTACAATAATGCTAAAGATAAGGCTTCTGATAGCAGTAATTAGTTAAAAGGCCTCACACTAACCTAAAATTAATTCTTGATACAAAATAACCATAGCGACAACGACTACTGTTGCTATGGTTAAAAAAGCAATAAATCTATATGCAATTCAACCAACGTCAATTTGTGATCAAACTCTAAGAAATAGCAAAAAATATATTATATGATCTTAAGTTACCTCATATAATTAAAACGGAGTTTTAGATGAAAAAAAATTTACTTGCTACAATGTTATTAACTCTTTTTGTGCCAATTAGTAGTTTTGCCGCAATTCCTTCAGGCCCTGATGTAACAACCAAACCCCATCTTTTTTATTTAACGAATGCTCAGGCAATAGATAGCCTTGCATTACTACCACCACCGCCAGAGCCTGGTAGTATTTTATTTTTAAATGATGAAGCGATGTATGAAAAAGGCCGATTATTGCGTAATACAGAGCGAGGAAAACAAGCCGCTGCTGATGCAGATTTATCAGATGGTGGTATTGCGAATGCATTTTCTCAAGCTTTTGGCTATCAAATAACCCCAAAAAATGCACCTGAAATCTATAAGCTCCTTACTAATATGATGGAAGATGCTGGCGACCTTGCAACGCGCTCTGCCAAAATTCATTATATGCGTATTAGGCCATTTGCTTTTTATGGTGTGCCGACTTGTAATACCAAAGAACAAAAAACGCTGTCAACTAATGGCTCTTACCCGTCAGGTCATACATCAACCGGTTGGGCATCAGCTTTAGTATTAGCCGAAATTAATCCTGATAATCAAGATAAGATCCTTAAAAGAGGTTACGATTTAGGCCAAAGCCGAGTCATTTGTGGCTATCATTGGCAAAGTGACGTTGATGCAGCAAGAATTGTCGGCTCTGCCATCGTTGCGACACTACATTCTAACTCGCAGTTTGCACAACAATTACAAAAAGCCAAAAATGAGTTCGCTCAATTAAAAGCCAGCAATAAAAAATAGCAATAAGCTAAAACTGCAGTTAGATAGAAAAAAAGCCGCCATAAGCGGCTTAAATTCGATGATAAATTGACAATGAAAATTAAGTAACTTAATTAATATTTTGATTTTAGATCAATGTAGCGATGAATATATCAGGGATATTTAACAACTCGCTAAAGGTGAGTTGTCAACCTATTGATTAATAGACTAAAAAATCATAGTAATCATTTGGTATTACTGTTTCCAGCGGTTAGCCAATATAGCGCTATAGATAATTGCAAAAAATAATAAAACTAGCACCCCTGCAAATCCCAACAAATGATAATTAACTGATAGCGAGCCACCAACAAGTGCCCCGCCAATAAATGACAGTACACAGCAAAGTAATACTTTTTTACTAACATCACCTTTCGCGTTATTTAGAAATGCCGCAACGCAAGTTGTTACCATTCCAGTAATATAAGTTGAATGGGTATTAATAGTTCCTGATTTATTAAAATAACCATTTTGTATCCCCATTGCCAAGCTGATCATAATGATAGCTAAATTGCTGACATAAAATAATGGCGCCAAAAAATACAGCATAAAAACGGCTGCAAATAACAAAAACTCAGCACAAATAATATAAAGATGTAGCAACGGTAATGAATATTTCATTCTAACCCAAGCGCCCAACAATGTACCTACTAAAAATCCTGAAATTGAGATCAGCGATATTATCAACATTGCCCAATTCATTTGTGCAAGAAAAACCATACTTAATACGCTGTTACCGGTAAGGTGACCAGTAAAGACGCCATAAATAACAAAAGAACTTGCATCAACAAAGCCGCCAATAAAAGCCAGTAAACAAAAAAAAGCAAGATGTGTATTGGCAGCTAAATTGACCATAGCTTTCATTATAAGTAGCTCCTGTTAAATATAACCGTTAATTGCATTTTACTATATGGCTATTGTTTACCTTAATGTGATAACTAATATTACCAATATTGGCAAAAAATAAATTAGATTTAATATTTAATGGCGAGGCCTATTTAATAAATTTTTCACTATAATGATATCTTACAACAAAAAAATAACGAAAATATCGTTTTTTATTAATAAAAAACCGCCTAAGCGGTTATTTATTATTAGCGTTATAAAGATCCCATTCATCAACAACTTGACCATCAGGTAAATGGCAAAGCCCATACGCACTTTTAGGATCATTAACTAGTTGTACCGTTCCACCTATATTTTCACAGTACTCCGACGCAGGATTAGCCATGCTAATAGTATTTTTTTTAGCACATGCGGCTGCTAACACGGCTAAAGTTGCTATTAAGATTAATCTTTTCATTTCTCGCTCCTATTTTGCTGAATAATTACGACTCATGTTTGCTAAGCAATATTGATTAAAGACCGACTTTATCGTTAACATTGATACGACTATTTAAATTTTTTTAACATTAGTTTGCCAATAAATTTTTATCTTTTTATTCATATCAGCAAATATAGTTGATAATTCCATAATTAAATTATGTGCTATCTAAATAATAAGCTAAAATTTTACACACTATAGATAAAGATGGCAAACTACAATTTAGCAAAATTAATCGATGTTCTTTTTATTTAATATAATATTATTATATCAAAAATTCAATACCTTAACATAGTCTTTAGCTAACCCTAAAACCTGTGTAAGAAATTGGTTAATGTTATATTTTTGGCCAAGATATTCAATTGGAAAAATAAATTTTTCTGCTTTAAAAATGCGATCCTCATTGCTATCAAAAAAATACCCTGAAAAATAAACTTCATTGCTTGAATTGATTAATACTTTATCAAGTGAGAAACCTCTTTTACAAGAATTTCCTTGATAATTAATATATTCAAAAGCAATCAAATATCTCTCTTTATCCCATATAGCTAATAAATGATTATCAAAGTCATTAAATTCTAATTCATTTCTATTGGAAAAATGAGTTTGATCATAATACGTATAATCATCAATATTTGAATCGCCATAAATCCTCGTTGTTTTGGAAGCAAAATCTGGTGAGATTCTTTTCGTTGTTAACCTTATATTTTTGCGATCTCTCAATATTGAATAATAGAGATATAAGATCAAAAAAAATAAAACGAAAAATAGCCATGAAAAAAACACCGCCAAAAATAAAATTGTAATTGCATAATTGAACCAACATATAATTAAAGTTTTAGTCTGCCAAGTTGGCTGTGGATAATAACAAAAGGGACATTGAGTTCGAAAGCGACCTAAATGGATCTCTTCATTGCAATTTAAGCATTTTGTCACTAAAAATTCCTTTATTTGACCTTTATCCATAAGTGGTAGGATTTTATATAGTTATAAAATATAGCGTAATGATAAATTATTTATTAGATATTGTGAATTTATTAAGAATAATAAAAAGAATCAAACTGTTAACAATACCTATATAGACACATTTATCTATATAAAAATATTCTCAACCGTTATTTAGTCGCCATTAGCAAACTTCAGCCCAACAAAATCATATAGGTGAGTGATCCTCGCCAAAATATTAGACAGTGTTCGCCTCTATAAATGAGATATTTAGATAATACAGCTTTTCATATTGTTCTGGCGATATCCAACCATTAGTTATTTGCGCATTTAACGAAAACCCATGCCGGGCTATAGCGGAATGCTACTTACTCATGAACGATGCGGATAAATATAATGATTAAACGGCTTCTTAAATTACGCAAAAAGAAAATGGAACTATTGCGAAATGCGGTAGGGTTTGGAAAAATCATCATTTTGATATGTATGATATTTTGCTTGTTGGTGACTTTTTGGGACAACGAGATCAGGGTGATGGTTTTGTAGTGCGTCATTATTCCGAGGCACTAAGGATGTGGCCCAATCACTCACAGAAGATTATTGATGCGGTCATGAATACAAAATTTGCTAAATGGGATTTTGATGATTTAGTAAACTCTAAAGACTGGCGAATAAGAGCGTTGACCGCGGCAAATGGGTATCATATATCAAAACTTCTAAACGATACTGAATATCATGTAGTTCAGTTTGTCATGTTTAAACTTACAGAAAACTGAATTCCAGAGCGAATAGAGAGAGCGATTTCTGGATTATACAGTTCTATTTTATATTTAAAAGAAGAATACCCCAACAAACACGTTTATTCAACGTTTTGCCCTTGTTGTCATAAAAAATTAGATAAATGAAAAATGGCTGATATCGCAGATAGCGCTAATGACATAAGTCAATTAGAAATTGAAAGTATACTTAAAGATAGAGTAGTTGAAAAGCCAGCTTACTATCAAGTATGTAGATATTGCAAAGAGCCAACACCAGATGGTTATCCGTTTTGCAATAGTGATTGTTTAAAGGATTTTGAAGGTTTAAACAAAAAGAGAGGTTTAGAGTGACAGAATTAATTGAAGAAAAATACTTGATGAAAGAGTTAAATGATAAAAGTAGATCATCTTTATGGACTCTTAGAACAAAGAAAGGATTTCCTAATCCGGTACTAAAATACCCATCCAGATACAGCAAAAGCGCCGTATCTAAATGGCTTGAAGATGGTGGGGTTAATCAAAATTCTTAATGTGCCAAAATATTTTATCAGCATACAATTCGTAAGCTTTTTTCTGTTCTTCAATCCAATCATGTTTATTGTAAACCGACATAACACCACCAAGCTCATCTCCTAGCATTTTTTCGGTCACATGAGGCATAATTCCGTCTTCTGATAATCGAGTGGACAATGCGCGCCTAAAATCGTGTGCACTCCACTCAGGCATATCTAAACTATCTCTCAATCGCCTAACGTATCTATTTGCTGCTGATATAGTCATTGGTTTGTGCAAATTTGCTGCTGGAAACATTTTATCATCAAATAAATGTTGTAGTCTTTCAATCATTGGCTTAACTTGTTCAGAGATAGGCCGCCTTATCACATTACCCATTTTACTATGCTCTTTTGGCACTGTCCAAATCAGTTCGCTCATATTAAAATCATTAACGCTAGATAATCGAAGTTCTGAATTTCTTGCGCCAAAAAGCATTAACATTTGATGTAATATTTTTGTTGGCGTTCCAGCCCTACTTCTTTCGATAGCCAACCATATTTTAGCTAATTCTTTATAAGTAATAACACGATCACCCACCTCTTTTTTAACCCCAATGTTTTTGGGTTTATCTTCATTAACTCACACGATTCGATTACCTGTCTACCAATACACCAGTTAATAGCTGATTTTGCTTGTACAAAAATAACTCTTGCTTTTTTAGGGTTTAATCTCTCTTGTTCATCAAAATATTTAACCCAATCTCTAACCGGTATTTCTTGCACTGAAATCTCATTAAATTGGTTGAATAAACTTTTGTACACAACAGCGTTATATAATGCTGCTGTTTTCTCTCTTAATCTAGATACATAGCGCTCCATCCAATAGTCTAAACAATAATTTAATGTTAACTCAGAATTGCTTATACATGTAAAATGAGTTTTTGGGTTAATACCTTTATCGTAAAGCAACCGAAGCTCGCCTGTCATAATTCTTGCATCTTTTAAAGATAAAGCAGGATATCGCCCAAGCGTTAATCTAATTGGTTTATTTTACCGGCGGTAACGAAATTGAAACGCAATAGTTCCTTTTTGTGTTATTCTACGCTTAATCCACGCCGTCTGTTATTTCTGGCGATCCTGGGTATGGTTTATTTGATATCGTTCTTAATTTAGTATCTCTGAGAGCCATATTATAATCTGTGCACAAGCTAAAAGTTAATTACGTGCTCAATGTGTACAAAATAGCAAATGAACAAACTAAAAATAAAAAAACAACTTAAAACAAACCAAAGCAAAATAAACCTTATGGATCAAGGCTTATACAAAAAAACAAACACAATTAAAGATACTTATGAGCGACTTTGAACAACCCAGTTTTTACTTTCATGACTATGAAACATTTGGTATCAACCCAGCTTTTGATCGCCCTGCTCAGTTTGCAGGAGTTAGAACTGATCATGATCTCAATATTACAGAAGAACCACTTATCATTTATTGCCAGCAGGCAAAAGATTATTTACCAAATCCTGAAGCAGTCTTAATTACGGGGATCACACCACAAGAAACAATATTAAAAGGAATATGTGAAGCTGAATTTACAAAAAAAATTCATGCCGCTTTTAGTCAACCTAATACTTGTATTATTGGCTACAACAATATTCGCTTTGATGATGAAGTTTCGCGTAATATTTTTTATCGTAATTTTTATGATCCCTATGCTTATAGTTGGAAAAATGGCAATTCAAGATGGGATCTATTAGATATAGTTAGAGCCTGCTATGCCCTGCGTCCGGAAGGCATTAACTGGCCAATTAATGAGCAAGGTCATACTAGTTTTCGTTTAGAACATTTAACCGCGGCCAATAACATTAGTCATCAACAAGCCCATGATGCGATGTCTGATGTTTATGCAACTATTGAGATGGCTAAACTTATAAAAAAACAGCAGCCGAAATTATTTGAATATTTTTTCCAACTACGCAATAAAAATAAGGTTTCAAATTTAATTGATATCATTAACCTAACGCCATTAGTTCATGTCTCTGGTATGCTTGGCGCTCACCGCGGTAATACAACATTAATTGTGCCAATTTTATGGCATCCAACCCAAAATAATGCCGTAATAGTTTGTGATCTAGCAGGTGATATCGATTTACTGCTAAAATTATCAGCAGAACAAATAAAAGACAGATTATATACAAAAAGTGAAGATTTAGCTGATGATGAATCGCGAATTCCGCTAAAATTAGTTCATATTAATAAATGTCCTATTGTTGCACCAGCAAAAACATTATCAGTCGAAAATGCTAACCGTTTATCGATAGATTTAGCGAATTGCGAGCTGGCACTAAGTAAAATAATTGCAGCTAGAGAGCTAATTCAACAAAAAGTTGAGCTTGTATTTTCTGAGCAAATTACTTATCAAACAGACAAAGATGTTGATGGACAAATCTATCAAGGCTTTTTTGACCAACATGATAAATCCCTTGGCGATCAGATCCGAGAAACGGATCTTAAGGATCTAAGTTCATTACAAATTACGCCACATGATCATCGTTTAAAATCTCTCTTTTTTAGGTATAAAGCACGCAATTACCCTGAACAATTAAGCGATAATGAAAAAATTCAATGGCAAGATTATTGTCTAGATAAACTAAGCAATGAAGTTATTCATGATTATTTGCTCATGCTTGAAAATTTAGCATTACAATATCAGCAGCAACCAAAAAAACTGACATTATTAAAAGATCTCTATCATTATTGTCAATACTTAGTAAGCTAGCTAACTCATTGATAAAACAAACATTAACCATCTTTATCTTACTTGCAATTATAAAAAATTAATTTATTTTTTATAATTGCGGTTGAATATATTTCAGATCTATTGTTATAATTCGCCTCGCTATAGAAACTATTATTAGCGTACGCCGCGCCAAAGTATCTATATGCTACCTCAATTAGATTAAATGATTTGTAAACCTCTTTACAGTTATCAACACTTATTTCTAATCCAATCACCTGGAGTCTTTCCGTGAACACAACTAACTCGACGTCGAGCAAAAATCGATCGTTTTTAGATCGCTATTTTAAATTTCAGGAAAATAAAACATCTTTAAAAACTGAACTAGTTGCAAGCTTTACTACCTTTATTACCATGGTTTATATCATCTTTGTTAACCCTAAAATTTTAGGTGATGCAGGTATGGATTCACAAGCAGTATTTGTGACTACTGCGTTAATTACAGGTGTTGCTTGTATGGCAATGGGTATTATTGCTAAATTGCCGATTGCATTAGCTCCTGGCATGGGGATCAATGCTTATTTTGCTTATGTACTTGTTGGTTCAATGGGATTAAGTTGGCAAACAGGTATGACACTTATTTTTCTTGGTGCTGCTGGATTATTTTTGTTATCGATTTTTCGTCTACGCTATTGGATGATTGCCAATATCCCTTTTTCAATCCGCATCGGTGTTAGTAGTGGCTGTGGGCTACTTATTACGTTGATAGGTTTACATAATGCCAATATTATCGTTGCAGATCCCGATACAATGGTTAAGCTTGGTGATCCAACATCAATTCCTTTCGTGCTCGGCAGCTTAAGCTTTCTACTTGTTGCGGTATTTGCACAGCGTGGTTGGAATTCATCAATTTTAATTTCATTTGTTGTCGTTACGTTAATTGGTTGGGCTATCGACCCAGAGGTAATATATCATGGCATTATAAGCATGCCCCCTGATATTACAGGCGTGATAGGACAATTAAAGTTTCAAAATATTTTTGAAATTTCATTAGTCGGTATCATAATTTCTGTAATGTTAATTAACTTATTTGAATCGTCAGGAACGTTTATTGCTGTTACCGATAAAGCAGGACTTGCTGACGAAAATGGCCGCTACCCAAATCAACAGCGATCACTTTATATTGATAGTGCAAGCTCGGCACTTGGCGCTGCAATGGGAACATCAGCAGTCACAGCTTACGTTGAAAGTGCATCAGGTGTTGCCGTTGGTGGCCGCACAGGCATGATGGCAGTTGGTGTTGGAATATTATTTTTATGTGCAATCTTCTTATCACCACTTGAGCGTATGGTTCCACTTTATGCAACAACCGGCGCATTAATTTACATTGGAGTATTGATGGCATCTGATTTGGCACGGGTTAAATGGAGTGATTTAACAGAATCAGTACCTGCATTTGTTGCAACCATTATGATGCCATTTAGCTTTACTATTACTGAAGGTATTGCAACGGGCTTTATTACATTCGTATTTATGAAGGTCTTTACGGGCAGATTTAAAGATTTAACCGTGTGCTCAGTAGTGATGGCTATCTTATTTTTAGCTCGCTATATTTTACTTTAACTTTATGACTATTTAATTTAAAAATGACAGGAATACTATTATGACTTCAATGTATAAAGAAGATATCTGTGAAATGATTGATGCTGGTGCGGCAAAAATTCCCGCGGACTTAATCATTACTAATGGCCAATTAGTTAACGTAAACTCAGCAGAAATTTACCAAGCTGATGTCGCTATTTATAAATCGCGTATTGTTGCAACTGGTGATGTATCAGGATATGTTGGTAACAATACTAAAACGATTAATGCTAATGGCAAGTATATCGTCCCGGGTTTAATCGATGGTCACTTACATATTGAGTGCAGCAAATTATCGATGACTAGCTTTGCTAAAGCGGTACTACCGCATGGCACGACAAGTATTATTTCAGGTTTAGATCAATATATCGTAACAGCCGGCCTTGATGGCATTCAAGAAATCTTACAAGAAATTGATGGCACTCCGCTTAAAGTATTTTGGGGACTCCCTTTTTTAACCCCTTACACCCTACCTCAAAGTAACGTTGGTTTTAATGTTACCGCGAAAACTCATGCTGAAGTGCAAAAATGGCCAGAAGTATTTGGTGTTTGGGAAACGGTAAGCGAATTTATTGAAAATCAACATAGTGATGTAATGAAAGCAATTGAGTATGCGCGAATTAACCGTTTACCTATTTTTGGCTGTGCGCCAATGACGCGCGGTCATAAATTAAACTCGATTCTTTGTGCCGGCGTTCGCCTTGATCATGAAAGCTATGATCATACCGAAATGATGGAAAAAATTCGTAAAGGAATGAACGTAATTATTCGTGAATCATCAATTTCACACTTCCTTGAAGAAAATGTTAAAGTGATCACCCATTTAAATCCACGTCTTTCACGCCGCGTTAGTTTTTGTACTGATGATGTTATTGCATCCGACATTGTTAATAATGGTCATATGGATAAATTAATTCGTATGGCAATTGCAAATGGCGTTGATCCATTAACTGCGATCCAAATGGGCTCAATTAACTCTGCTGAAGCTTACCGCATTGATCACTTAGTCGGATCTATTTCCCCAGGCCGCTTTGCCGATATTTTATTGGTTGAAGATCTCGTCAAATTTGAGATTGATACCGTGATTGCTAAAGGGCAATTAGTGGTTGAAAATAACCAAACTGTTTACGATTTTATTGCACCTAAACGTAGTAATACCTTGTTGCAAAGCATGAAATTAAAATCAGTAACTGCTGATGATATGAAAGTAAAAACTGAGTCAACAGAGGCTAAAGTTCAAGCGCTATCATTAGATGTTGATTTTGATATTCCATTTGTTCGTCGTGGTCGCCAAGTCGAACTCAATGTCAAAGATGGCATAGTGCTACCTGATATCAAAAATGATGTTCTATATGCAACAGTTATTGAACGTTTTGGTAAAACAGATTGCAAACCAAAAGTTGGTTTTTGCTCTGGTTGGAAATTAACATCAGGCGCAATGGCAAGCTCATGTGCACCCGATGATAATAATGTGGTTTGTATTGGGACTAACTCTGAAGATATGGCAATTGCAATTAATTACCTAGCTGAAAATGGTGGTGGTCAAGTGATAGTTGATGGCGGAAAAGTTATCGGATTTTTATCACTACCGATTTGTGGAATTGTATCTGATCTTGATCCACATACAATGGCTGCCGAGGAAGAAAAACTGTTACAACTAGCTCGAAAACTAGGTTGTGATCTACCTGATCCGCTATTTTATATGTGCTGTTTACAAATTACCGCTATCCCTGATTTTGCTATCACCGATCTAGGTGTGATTGATTTCCATGATCAAGCGGTTATGGATCCAGTGTTCAAATGTGGTTGTACACACGGTAAGTTACACCCAAAATGCCACCACTAATTAGGTAAGTAATATTAAGTAGAAATAGCGAATAAAAGTTGGCTATTTTTACTTACGATTTTGCAAGTATGACCAAATAGACGAGGTTCCAGTGACAAAAAGACAACAATTAAATGATCTTATTGATATGGCGGCAGGCAGAAAAGATGCCGATCTTTTAATTACTAACTGTAAAGTGATTGATGTTTACAATCAGCTTATTGTTGATGGTCCCCTAGCCATTGGCCACGGTAAAATTGTTGGCTATGGTGCAGATTATAAAGCGAAAAAAACACTTGATGCAAAAGGTGGTTATATAATGCCTGGGTTAATTGATGGTCATGTCCATATTGAATCATCGTCATTAACTCCACCACAATTTGCGCGTTGTATTTTACCTTTTGGCACGACAACAATTATTGCCGATCCTCATGAAATTGGTAATGTTTGTGGGCTAGATGGTATTCGTTATATGTTAGAGGCATCACGAAAAACCCCTCTTAATGTGCAAATAATGTTACCATCTTGTGTTCCTGCAACGCCATATGAGCAGGCTGGCGCGGTACTTGAAGCTGAAGATTTAGTCAAATTAATCAATGAACCCGGAGTTAAAGGCTTAGGTGAAGTCATGGACTATCCGAGTGTGATTAATCATGATGAAAAAATGATGAATAAACTTTGGATGGCAAAAGATCATGATCGCGTGATTGATGGCCATAGCCCAGGTGTAACCGGTAAAAATCTTACTGCTTATGTCATGGGCGGTATTATGACAGATCATGAGTGTAGTACTTTGCAAGAGATGCTTGAGCGTATACGTTTAGGTCAATATGTGCTATTACGTGAAGGATCAACTTGTAAAGACCTACTCAACTTACTCCCTGCAATTACGCCAGCTAACGCGCGTCGCTGTGTTTTATGCACTGATGATAGAGAGCCGTCAGATATTTTAGAAACTGGCCATATTAATAAGAGCTTAAAACTCGCTGTTGAGCATGGTTTAGACCCATTAATCGCAATTACACTTGCAACACTTAATGCAGCGGAATGCTTCCGCCTGAAAGATAAAGGTGCCATCGCACCGAATTTTGATGCAGATCTATTAATCGTTGATAATCTAAAAGACTTTACGCCTAAACACGTATTCATTGCGGGTGAAGAAATCGCTCGTGATGGTAAATTATTAGTAGAGTGGCCTGATTATCTATCTGATAGTGTACTTAATACCGTCCGGTTACCAAAGCTTACTGAGCAAAGCTTTATTTTGCCATTATTGACTGAAAAAGTGAATGCAATTGGGATAAAGCCAGGTAGTGTACTCACAACCCACCTACAAATAGATGTAAAAAAAGATAGCTACGGCAATTTTGATGCTAAACAAAATCCAGGATTAAATAAACTTGCTGTGATTGAACGCCATCATGCAACGGGTAATATTGGCATGGGCATTTTAGCTAATTATGGATTAAAAAATGGCGCGATAGCTGTAACAGTTGCCCACGACTCACATAACCTTGTCGTCGTTGGTGATAATGATGCAGATATGTTAGCTGCGGTTAAAGACGTTGAAGCAATGGGAGGCGGATTCTCATTATGTCAAAACGGCAAAATACTCGCTCATTTAGCGCTACCAGTTGCCGGATTAATGTCAGATAAACCAGCTCAAGAAGTTGCCGATGATTTGCATACTATGATCAAAGTCGCTAAAGAGTCTTTTGGTATTAACCCAAAAGCGCATCCATTAATGACGCTTGTTTTTATGACGCTACCCGTTATTCCTGAACTAAAACTAACTTCAACTGGTTTATTCGATGTGAAAGCTTATAAACCAATTGAATTATGTATTAAGTAAAAAATAAAAATGGCGCTTAGTGCGCCATTTTTATGATGAGTCGATTAATTTACTTAAACATTGAGCTTAAAAACTCTTGCGTACGCTGGTTTTGTGGATTATCAAATAGTGATTTAGCAGGCCCTGACTCAACAATAATGCCTTTATCCATAAAAAGTACTGTATCAGCAACTTCACGAGCAAATCCCATCTCATGGGTCACAATTACCATCGTCATTTTATCTTCGGCTAGCTGCTGCATCGTTTTTAACACTTCACCCGTTAATTCCGGATCTAATGCCGATGTGGGTTCATCAAATAACATAATATCAGGCTGCATCGCAAGTGCCCTAGCAATCGCTACGCGCTGTTTTTGGCCACCCGATAATTGTGACGGATAAACGTCTTCTTTATTAAGTAAGCCAACTTTACTTAATAGCTCTCTAGCCAAAGGCACGATCTCGTCGCGTTTCATCTTCTTGACAATCATTGGGGCTTCAATAATATTTTGTAATACTGTCATATGAGGGAAAAGATTAAAATGCTGGAAAACCATGCCCATTTTAGTACAAATTCGTTTAATTTCACGCTCTGGTTGGTAAACGGCTTGATTTATATTATTATTTTTAACCATCCACTCATTTTCAATCATAATGTTTCCGCAATCGATCTGCTCTAAATGATTTAAGCAACGTAATAGTGTTGATTTTCCTGATCCAGATGAGCCAATAATTGCTACCACTTCAGATTTAGCGACAGTCAAATTAACGCCTTTTAACACAGCTAAGTTACCAAATGATTTATAAATTTCTTGTGCATAAATCATCGAATTAGTCATCGTAGCGGGCATAATATTTCTCCAGTTTTTGATATAGCCAAGTCAAAATAAGCGTCATTAACAGATAAAATACCGCCGCAATAAAAAAAGGTGATAAATCAAAATCGCGTTGAACTAGCTGATAGGCAACTCGCATCAAGTCCTGTAAAGCGATAACGTACACAAGTGAGGTATCTTTAACTAACGTAATGGTTTCATTGCTTAGTGGTGGCAGAATTTTCTTCACCATTTGTGGCAATACAACGCGCCACATTGTTTGGCTATAACTCATGCCAAGCGTTTTAGCCGCTTCATATTGCCCTTTATTAACACCTTGAATACCTGAACGGAAAATTTCGGCGAAATAAGCTGCATAATTTAATGCAAAGGCAAGCGCCGCTGTTGAAAAACTATCAAAGCGGATCTTTAACATCGGCAAGGCAAAATAGATAAAAAATATCTGCAGCATTAATGGCGTACCACGCATCAACCAGATATAAGCATTAACTAAATATTCCAAAACTTTTATTTTAGATAAACGCATTAATGCAAGTAACAATCCAAACGGAATTGAAAGCAGTAACGTAATAAAAAATAAACCTAATGTCAGTTTTGCACCAACCCATAATTGTGGGCCGATTTGCAGTAAATAATCCATCTATGTTCCTATAAAAACAACAACGCAGTCCAATAGCGGGCTGCGTTAAAAAAAATAGTATTGTTAAATACTATTTTGTAACATCTTTACCAAACCATTTTTGTGAGATCTTAGCCGTAGTACCATCAGCTTGCATACTATCTAACGAATTTTGAATTTTTTGTTGTAATTCAGTATTATCTTTCTTAAAACCGATGCCATATTGCTCTTGACCAAAATTATCGTCAAGCACTCGGTACTGGTCTGGCTTTTTAGCGACATAATAACGACCAACAACTTCATCAACCACCACGGCATCAAGACGTTGATTACTTAAGTCGAGTAATGCGGTCACATTATCAGCATATTGGTTTAATGCTGAAAATGATGTGTGAATAGGATCAGCATTAACAGCATTTAGTGCGCTACTGCCATTTTGTAAACCAATAATCTTACCAGATAAATCAGCTTTGCTTTTTATATTACTATCTGGTGCAACCACAATTATTTGATGATTTATCATATAAGGCTTTGAAAATAAAACATTATTTTGACGAGCATCGGTAATAGTTAAACCATTCCATAACGCATCAACGCGGCCACTGTTAAGTTCAGCTTCTTTAGCTGACCAATCAATCGGCTTAAACTCGACGCTTAAATTTGCTCTTTTCGAGGCTTCACGCGCTAAATCGATATCAAAACCGACTAGATTATTTGATTCATCACGAAATCCCATTGGGGGGAAATTATCATCTAAACCAATAACAATTGTTTGAACGTTTGTGTTTGACGCTGAATTTGCGCCATCTTGTTTTTGTTGGTTATCACATGCGCTTAACAAAAAAACTGCACAAAATGCCATAATCCATAAATAAAAATATTTACGCATAAAATTCCTCAAAATAAATAATAGCAAACCTATATTAAAAACCTGCGCGATAATGCTATCTTATGTCACTCGATTTATCCAGTAAGTATTAGGTATTTTGTTATAAAATAAACTAATAATTAGGCGAAAAGAGTATAAGAGTGAATAACCGCACTTAATTTAGCTGATATTTTAATCACTTGTTAATGTTATGTCGCTTATTTAAACATTAAACAACTAAATTAGATTAAGTAAAACAATATAAAAAATATCAATCTTTTGTTTGAAGCAACAAACCGAGTTCAGCAAGACCGGCTTCAAAATTAACACCATAACGAACATCCGTTTGAGCAGCTTTAGTTCGTTTAATACTATTAACGGTAAACGCTATGGCTATTGAAATTGCCTCACCTAATGGTTGATTATTGAGTAATGCTGCTAATAATGTGCTAGCAAAAATATCGCCAGTCCCATGATAAACACCATCAATTTTATCGGCAAAGCGATAAATAATATTATCTGATTGCTGCTGGTAAGCGGCAACGCCAATTTGATTTTCATTTCCTGTAAGATAAACTCCAGTCAAAATCACCAATTTAGGACCTAATTGCGCCAAGCGTTTAACTATCGACTCAATATAATCTTTAGTATAAGGGCCTTCAATATAAGGTTCATCAAGCATTAGAAATGCTTCTGTCATATTGGGTTTTATGATGTCAGCATGCTTACAAAGCTTGGCCATCTTGCTTGGAAAATCAGCCGAAAAGTTGGTATATAATTTACCGTGATCGCCCATGACAGGATCAACAAAAATTAACGTATCAGCTTGTTTTAGTCGGCTAAATAGTGTCGAAATTATATCTAGCTGTTTTATTGAACCTAAATAACCAGTATAAATACTGTCAAATTCAAGTGATAACGACTGCCAATGATCGATGACCGGTAATATATCATCCGTTAAATCACGAAAAGTAAACCCACTAAATCCCCCCGTATGAGTCGATAATATTGAGGTAGGTATAATTGCAGTTTCAATACTTGCGACCGATAAAATAGGTAATGCAACTGTTAGTGAACATCGACCAATACATGAAATATCATGCACTGCGAGTACCTTTTTTTGTTGTTTGTCACGATGCATAAATTGACCTAGTTAAGTAGATTATCTTGCGTTAAGCTACAATGATAATGATAATTACGCTAAAAGCCAATAACTTGTTATTTCAATCGATAGCTAAACCATATATTATTTTATCAATACAATCTATAAGGTTTCTTTTCGTAAAACTTTTAATTCATTAATCGCTCAAAGTTTTGCGAGTTTCTGCTACAATATGCAGTTATAAAACAAGTAGCAATGTCATTATTCTATAAATAAAAGGTTTTTTAATGATTACAACAGATGCAAATAGCGCGGTGTCTTCCGTTGCTTATCGCGCTAACGAAGTCATTGCGATATATCCTATTACACCGAGTTCAACAATGGCCGAGCAAGCAAGTACTTGGTCGGAATTTAATAAACAAAATGTATTTGGCGATATTCCTCGTGTCATTGAAATGCAATCAGAGGCAGGAGCAATTTCAACGGTACATGGTGCATTAATGACGGGAGCACTTGCGACGACATTTACCTCATCGCAAGGTTTATTATTAATGATCCCCTCGCTCTATAAAATTGCGGGCGAATTAACTCCCTTTGTTCTTCACGTTGCAGCTAGAACCGTTGCAACCCATGCTCTTTCGATTTTTGGTGATCATTCAGATGTGATGGCTGTGCGCCAAACTGGCTGTGCAATGCTTTGTGCAAGTTCGGTACAAGAGGCTCAAGATTTTGCACTGATTTCTCAAATTGCCTCATTTAATAGCCGAATTCCGTTTATTCATTTTTTTGATGGTTTTAGAACATCACATGAAATTAATAAAATTACCCCAATTAGTGATGAGATAATCAAAAACTTATTACCCCATGATGCAATTGCAGAGCATCGTTCACGCGCATTAACGCCTGATGCACCAGTTGTTCGAGGCACCTCAGCTAACCCTGATACTTATTTCCAATGTCGTGAAGCAATCAATAGTTATTATGACAAAACTTATCAATATGTTACTGATGCTATGGCCGCATTTGAGGAACAAACAGGGCGAAAATATCAACCATTTGAATATTATGGTTCAAAAGATGCCAAGCAAATCATTATTTTAATGGGCTCAGCTATTGGCACAGCAAAAGAAGTTATCGACCATTTGATTAATAAAGGTGAAAAAGTTGGGGTTGTGGTTGTAAGGCTATTTAGACCTTTTTCCGCTAAACATCTACTCGATATTATCCCAACATCAGTACAGAAAATTGCAGTACTTGATAGAACCAAAGAGCCAGGAGCACTAGCTGAGCCACTTTATCTTGACGTAATGACAGCTTTTGCTGAAGCATTCTCACGAGGAGAGCGTAAATCGTTACCGTTAATTATTGGTGGCAGATATGGCTTATCATCAAAAGAATTTGATCCTCGCTGCGTACTTGCCATCTTTAATGAACTTAATTTAGATAATCCTCGTCCCCGCTTTAGCGTTGGTATATTTGATGATATTACTGGTTTATCATTGCCATTACCAAATGAGTCAATTATCCAAAAATCAGCACTCGAAGCACTATTTTATGGTCTAGGTAGTGATGGTACGGTATCTGCAACAAAAAATAATATTAAGATTATTGGCAATAGCTCGCCATTTCATGTACAGGGTTATTTTGTGTATGACTCTAAAAAAGCAGGCGGCTTAACTGTTTCACATTTACGTGTAAGCCTTGATCCAATAGAATCATCTTATCTTATTGATAGTGCTCACTTTATCGGCTGTCATCAAGATCAGTTTATTGACAAATACCAAATTGTTCAGCACTTAAAAGAAGACGGTATTTTTTTACTCAATACACCTTATAGCAAAGATGAAATATGGCACCGTTTACCAAAAGAAGTTCAAGCTGAATTAATTAAAAAACGCGCTCATTTATATATTGTCAATGCAGCAAAAATAGCTCGTGAATGTGGGCTGGGTGCGCGAATTAATACCGTTATGCAAGCAGCATTCTTTTATTTGGCTGAAATATTCAAAAAAGATTTCACCACTGAAAAACTCAAAGACGTGGTAGCTAAGGCATACAGCAGTAAAGGTCAAGATCTAGTTGAACGCAACTGGAAGGCGATTGATATGGCAGTGAGTTCACTTGAAAATATTCCACTAACTTGTGTGGATCAAAATAGTAAATCGATGCCACCAATTGTGCCTGACAACGCTCCAGACTTTGTTAAAACAGTAACCGCCGCTATGTTAGCAGGTATTGGTGATAGCCTACCTGTCTCTGCTTTTCCGCCAGATGGTACTTGGCCAGTTGGCACAACTAAATGGGAAAAACGCAATATTGCTGAAGAGATCCCTATTTGGAAACCAGAGCTGTGTACTCAATGTAATCACTGCGTTGTTGCTTGCCCTCACGCTGCAATACGTGCTAAAGTTGTCGCCCCACAAGAGATGGAAAATGCGCCAGTATCCTTGAGCTCGTTAGAAGTTAAAGCGCGGGATATGAAAGGCCAACGCTACGTATTACAAGTTGCGCCTGAAGATTGTACCGGCTGTAATTTATGTGTCGAAGTGTGCCCTTCTCGTGATCGTAATGATTTTGATATTAAATCGATTAATATGGCATCACGCATTGACAATCTTGCGGTGCAAAAACAAAATTATGACTACTTTATTAATCTACCAGATCGCGATCCTAATACGATTGAGCGCATTGATATACGAACATCGCAGCTACTAACACCATTATTTGAATATTCAGGTGCATGTGCAGGTTGTGGTGAAACACCTTATATTAAACTACTTACCCAACTTTATGGTGATCACTTAGCGATTGCTAATGCAACTGGCTGTTCATCAATTTATGGCGGCAATTTACCGTCAACGCCATACACAACTGATAGAAATGGCCGTGGCCCCGCATGGGCTAATTCACTGTTTGAAGATAATGCTGAATTTGCACTCGGTTATCGCTTAACTTATGTTCAACATAAAAACCGTGCACTGCGCTTACTTGATGAAGTTGCAGCTGAAGTACCTCCCGATTTAGTGGTCGGCATAAAATCAGCCGAAACACCATTAATGGAAAAGCGCCAATTAGTTGAAGCACTACAAAGGCAACTAAGTAGTTTAATGTCACCTGCGGCTAAAGAGCTGCAAGTTCATGCTGATTATTTAATTGATAAATCAGTTTGGGCAATTGGTGGTGATGGATGGGCCTATGATATCGGTTTTGGTGGACTTGATCATGTCATGAGCTTAACTGAAAACGTCAATATTTTAGTCCTTGATACCCAATGTTATTCCAATACCGGCGGACAACAATCTAAAGCAACGCCAATGGGCGCGGTATCAAAGTTTGCTGATTTAGGCAAACAAAAAGCGCGTAAAGATTTAGGTGTTAGCATGATGATGTATGGTCATGTTTATGTGGCACAAATTGCCCTTGGAGCACAGCTTAATCAAACAATTAAAGCACTACAAGAAGCGGAGAGCTACGATGGCCCATCAATTATCATTGCCTATAGCCCTTGTGAAGAACACGGTTATGACTTAGCTAAATCTCATGAGCAGATGAAAGACTTAGTTAAATCAGGTTTCTGGTCGCTATATCGTTATGATCCAAGGCGCGCACTTGAAGGTAAATCAGCACTCAGTCTTGATTCAAGGCCACCAAGTAGTGATATGTTAAGTGATACCCTACTTAAAGAGCAGCGTTTTAAACGGCTTGAAACACTTGAACCAATTACTGCCGATAAGCTTCACTTACAAGCAAATAAAGCGGTGAATGCTAAATATAGGTTCTTACAACTGTTATCAACCTATAATGAAGCCGAAACACCGCCTGAAGTATAAAGAATAAAGCCCTGAGTTAAATCAGGGCTTTTATTTTTACACAATTAAGTCAATAACTTAGATCGCTTCAACTTCAGCAATTACATCATTTAAACAACTTAAATCAGTAATTTGTACTGCCGTAATAAATGCCCCTTCAACTAATGGCGCATCGACTAAATGAACCTTATTTTGTAACTCACTTTCTAACATATCAATTGCCGTTTCTGCGCTAAGTACCGCGCTACCAATATCGGTAAAAATAAGAATCTTTTCACTTTGTAATTCAGTCATAATCGCATCGTAGATAGTAATAGGATTAGTGCCAAAATCACCATTCGCAATTCCACCAGCTGAAATAGCATTTACATTGCTATTATTTGCCATACCGTCGATCATCTGCTTTAAACCATCGGTTATCATTTTGCTATGAGAGACTAAAATTAAGCTTATCATGCAAGTTCTCCTTGCAAATTATTCATCATAGCCGTAAACAAATACCCGCTTGAAACCGTGCCAGGATCTAAATGCCCAATTGAACGCTCGCCTAAATAAGATGCCCGTCCTTTAGTTGCTTGTAAATTTTTAGTTGCTGCAATAGCGTCATCAATCACACGCTGCGTTAATTGTTTTACTTGTAGGGCATTTGCTACGGCAAACCAAATATCGATCATGGTTTTTTCATTGAGTTCAGCTTTACCTCGCGCTTGAATGCCATTTGCCCCAGCAAGAATTAAATCAGCTAATACTTCACTTTCATTAGCTTTTTTCGACATAGCCATAAATGCACTGCCATATAA
The DNA here is from genome assembly GCA_036251935.1 of Orbaceae bacterium lpD04. Lineage (NCBI taxonomy): Bacteria > Pseudomonadati > Pseudomonadota > Gammaproteobacteria > Orbales > Orbaceae > Orbus > Orbus wheelerorum. The sequence goes on from CP133967.1 coordinate 2,015,446, forward strand.
AGGCCCTGAAGCACCACCAACATTACTCATTAACGCCATTGCCGTAACCTTAAAAATATCACCAATCGTTGTAGGCTGCTTTTCTGTTAACTGCTGCTGCATTGCGATCACACCTCGAAGCATATTATTACCATGATCACCATCACCAATTGACGTATCAAGATCACTTAAATAATCTTTATTATCAGTAATAAGTGTAGCAAAATCATTTAACCAATTTAGCACTTCTTGTACATTCATAAATTGCGCTCTCCTATTTTCAAACGAATATTCTAAAGGTAATATTACCAAGCGACTGTTTTAACGCCGTAGTTTAAATATTCAGTCCATTTCTGGTTATCAAGCTTCATTAATGTTAATGATACGCCGGCCATATCAATCGCCGTCATATAATTACCAATTTTACTAAAATGAATATTGATGCCTACATTAGTGAGTAATTTGAATACATCATTTGCAAAAACATATTGCTCCATCAATGGCGTTGAGCCTAAACCATTAATGAGTAAGGCATAGTTATCACCTGATTGAAAGTTAAATTCATTGTTTAGTTTATTAACTAGCTCTTTTGCTAAGTCGGCACTTGATTGTAGCTTTTCCCGCCGATAACCCGGTTCACCATGAATACCAACACCATATTCAATTTCATCATCTGCGAGTACAAATCCAGGTTTGCCAACTTCCGGCACGGTTGCACCAGAAAACGCAACACCGATGGTTTTAATATGGGGTAAGATTGCATCAGATAGCGATTTCACCTCGGCAAGTGTTGCACCTTGATCAATTGCTGCGCCTAAAATTTTATGAACTAAAACTGTGCCTGCAACGCCCCTACGGCCTTGGGTATAAGTACTATTTTCAACCGCAATATCATCAGCCACAATGCAGTATTCAACATCAATACCGTCCATTTCTGCTAAATCTTTTGCCATCTCAAAATTCATGATATCGCCCGAATAATTTTTAACGACCATAAATACCCCATGGCCTTTATTCGCAGCTCGAATTGCGATAAGAATTTGATCAGGTGTTGGCGAGGTAAAGACTTGCCCACAAACTGCAGCCGTTAACATTCCTTGGCCAACAAACCCCGCATGCGCAGGCTCATGCCCACTTCCTCCGCCACTAATTAAGCCAACTTTAGCTGCGTTTTCAATGCTGATAACAATGGTCGTATTTTCTATTCGTTTCACTAAATGAGCATAACTTTTTGTTAATCCATTGATCATTTCATCGATAATATGAGCAGGATTATTAATTAATTTTTTCATATCTAAACACCCTTGTTATTTAGTGAACGTGCCATATTGCTTATAATCTTGACCTATTTTATCAGCGACAATAATCGCTGCCTTAACAGCATCAACAGTTACAGGAAATGGCATTGCATGGATCGACTCATCACTAATGGTCGCTTTTTCTGCAATCGCAGTTAATTGCGCATCATTTATAGATTTAACCCCCAAATCAGCTAAACAAACTGGTAAGCCAACAGCTAAACAAAAATCAAGCACTTCTTCGATCTCTTCACTTGGTGAGTTTTCTAATATTAATTGCGCTAAAGTACCAAAAGCGACTTTTTCGCCATGATAATAATGGTGAGTTTCTTCTAAAAGAGTTAATCCATCATGGATCGCGTGCGCACCAGCTAAGCCGCCACTTTCAAAGCCGAGCCCTGATAGCAATATATTTGCTTCAATAATATTTTCAAGCGCAGTGGTAACGACCTTATTATGACAAGACTGCTTTGCTTTAATACCATCATTGAGTAATGTCTGATAGCAAAGTGTTGCTAATGCAAATGCTGCCATCGTTTGCCTTGCAGGTGCAATTGATTCTTCTTGGCTACCGCAGGGTAATCCAGCATTAACCGCTGCATAGGAATGGTAGTTTGCTCTTGCTTCAAAATAGGTTGATAAGGCATCTCCCATTCCTGACACTAAAAAACGAACGGGTGCATTAGCTATAATTTTAGTATCCACTAATACAACGCTAGGGTTTTGCTTAAAATAAGCGTAATCATCAAATGCCCCATCTTCGGTATAAAGCACAGCTGAGTGGCTAGTTGGCGCATCGGTTGCCGCAATAGTTGGCACAATTATTAATGCCTCACCTTGTGCAACACATTTAGCAGCATCAATTGCCTTCCCACCACCTAATGCAACCGTACAATCACAGTTTTTTTCAATCGCTAATTTTTTTAAGCGAGCGACTTCAACTTTTGAACATTCGCCTTTAAAATCAGCCATAATAAATTCACATCGATATTTTTCTGCTGTTTTGTTGAGTTGTACTTTTACGCGCTCGATATCTTGAGCATTGCCAATAAGTAACGCCTTATTTCCAAAGGTATTGATAAAATATCCTAGATTTAATAATTCGTCCTCACCTTGAACATATTTTGCTGGTGAAATAAATGCTTTTCTCATTAACAATTCCCCTATTTTTTAATATAGTTAAATGCGGCTAAGTTGCAAGCCCCTCAAAATTGAAAATCAAACTAATACGATAATTTATACTAGAATTAATTGACGGTTTTTGAAATTGAAAAATATCAAATATGTGATACAAATATGATTATTATGTTGTCATCAGTAATATGACTAGAAATAGCCGTTTGAGAACTCAATAATTAAGGACGAATATAAAATAAAAAAACCGCCAATTAAGCGCGGTTTTATGAGTGGTCAAAGAATCAAGCTAATTCAATAAGTAAATCATTAGTTTCAATAACACTTCCAGGCTTAATATGGACATATTTCACTACACCATCACATTCAGCGGTAATGGTTGTTTCCATCTTCATTGCTTCAATTGATAATAGCGCATCACCTTTAATCACTTTTTGTCCTGATTTTACAGATAAAAGTGCAATCATACCCGGCATCGGCGCTGCTACATGATGTGGATTACCTAATTCAGCTTTTGCTTTTAAAGATGATTTATGTTCTTTACCGGCTTCTACAATAGTTACCGTTCGTGGTTGCCCATTCATTTCAAAGAATATTTTAGCGCTGCCGCTATCATCACGCTCAGATCTGCCGCTTCGACTAATGACAATCACTTTTCCTCTTTCAATTTCAATATTGATCTCTTCTTGATTTTGTAAGCCATAGAAGAAGTTAGCTGTTGGGATCTTTGATACATCACTATATTTTTCAATATACGCTTTATAATCTAAAAAAACTTTTGGATACATTAAATAAGATGCAAGGGCTTTATCATCGACTTCATTCACCTCTTTATTTAGTAATTTAGCAACATCGAACCGCGTTTTTTCTAAATCAATAGGCGGTAAAAAATCACCAACTCGGCCATCGATCGGTTGCTTTCCTTTTAAGATACGACTTTGGATAGCTGCTGGAAATCCATCAGGTGGAAAACCGAGTTCTCCTCTCATCATCGATACAACTGAGGCAGGAAAATCAATTTCATAATCAGGATTTGCGACATCATCAATGGTCAAATTATTTACCACCATGTACACAGCTAAATCACCAACAACTTTAGAAGTTGGCGTAACCTTAACAATATCGCCAAATAATGTATTTACATCGCAATATGCCTTTGATACTTCAGGCCAGCGTTCGGCAAGTCCTAATGCCCTGGCTTGTTCGCGTAAATTAGTATATTGTCCACCAGGCATTTCATGATTATAAACGTCAGAAGTGCCAGCAATATTTACATCAAATGGTTTATATTGTGCACGAACACCTTCCCAATAATTAGAAATTTGTAATAAAGCGCCTCGATTTAAGCCCGGCTCGCGTGGTGTATGCTCTAAAGCTGCAACAATTGAACCAAGATTAGGCTGTGAAGTCATGCCACTTAAAGCATCCATAGCCGCGTCAACAGCGTCGCATCCGGCATCAAGCGCTGATAGTACCGATGCGCCAGCAATGCCGCTCGTGTCATGAGTATGAAAATGAATTGGCATACCAACTTCATCTTTCAATGCTTTAACTAATGCTTTAGCAGCTTGTGGCCGGCATACGCCAGACATATCTTTGATCGCAAGAATATGAACGCCCGTTTTTTGCAATTGTTTCGCTAATTTAACGTAATAATGAAGATTATATTTAGTGCGTTTGGTATCAAATAGATCACCGGTATAACAAATTGTTCCTTCACATAACTTACCTGAATCAAGTACAGCATCAATGGCAACTCGCATATTTTCAACCCAATTTAATGAATCAAATACACGAAAGAGATCAACGCCATTTTTAGCTGCTTGTTTTACAAAAAATGTCACCACATTATCAGCGTAATTGGTATAACCAACCGCATTTGAGGAACGTAATAACATTTGCAGTAAAATATTAGGCACAGCTTTACGTAATTGAATTAATCGTTCAAAAGGATCTTCCTTCAAAAAACGCATCGCAGTATCAAATGTTGCCCCGCCCCAGCACTCTATAGAGAAAAGCTGTGGTAACATGCGAGCATAATAAGGAGCGATGGCTAACATATCATAACTGCGCATACGCGTTGCAAATAATGATTGGTGGGCATCACGCATTGATGTATCGGTAATTAAGGCTTGTTGACTATTTTTCATCCAAGCAATAAAGCCATCAATACCTAATTTTTGTAAACGATCTTTTGAACCTTCCGCAATCGGGGTACTTAATTTAATATCGGGTAAAGTGGGAATACTCAACGGTAACTTGGGAATTTCGCGCCCTTTCATTTCCGAATTACCATTTACGGCAACTTCAGCGAAAAAGTCGAGCAATTTTGACGCCCGATCTTGTGGTTTATCAAACTTAAATAGCTCTGGCGTATTATCAATAAAACGAGTCGTATATTCACCTAGATTAAAACATGGGTGCAAGATGACATTTTGCAAAAATAATAAATTGCACGATAACCCTCTAATTCTAAATTCGCGAAGAGCTCTAGCCATTGTCGATGTTGCTTCTTCAACGCTTTTGCCTTTGGCCGTCACTTTAACTAATAGTGAATCATAATAAGGGGAAATGATCGCGCCAGTATAAGCGGTACCCGCATCAAGCCTAATACCATTACCCGATGCGCTACGATATACCGAAATTCGTCCATAATCTGGCGTAAAATGATTTTCGGGATTTTCAGTTGTGACTCGGCATTGCAGTGCGTGCCCTAATAAATGAATGTCATCTTGCTGTGGCACAAAGCTTTTTTTATCACCAATTTGATAGCCCTCAGTAATACGAATTTGCGCCTTTACAATATCAATACCGGTGACTTCTTCGGTAACGGTATGCTCCACTTGAATGCGAGGATTGACTTCAATAAAATAGAATTTACCCTCATCAACGTCGTACAAAAATTCTACTGTTCCTGCATGAGTATAATTAGCCATTTTAACTAAACGTAACGCAGCTTGGCTTAACTCTTCTCGTTGCTGAGCGTTAAAATATGGCGCTGGTGCACGTTCCACCACTTTTTGATTACGGCGCTGAACAGTACAATCGCGCTCAAATAGATGAACAAAATTACCATGTTTATCAGCAAGAATTTGCACCTCAACATGACGAGCTCGACGAATAAGTTTTTCTAAAAATACTTCATCATTACCAAATGCGGCTTTAGCTTCACGCCGAGCTTCGTTAATAGCAGGTTCAAGCTCTGTTTCATTTTCGACAATTCGCATGCCACGACCACCGCCACCCCAACTGGCTTTAAGCATGAATGGATAGCCGATTGCATTTGCCATGGTTTTGACTTGACCAATATTATAAGGTAAGGCTTGTGTCGCAGGAACAACAGGAACGTGCGCAACCTCGGCCATATGACGTGCGGCGATTTTGTTACCCAAATCACGCATAACATCACCATTAGGGCCAATAAAGGCAATTCCTGCTTTAGCACATGCATCAGCAAAATCAGGATTTTCAGATAAAAAGCCATAACCAGGATGAATGGCATCAACACTGGCTTCTTTAGCAATACGAATAATATCATCGATATCAAGATAAGCTTCAATTGGTTTTTTACCTTTACCGACAAGGTAGGATTCATCGGCTTTTAATCGGTGTAAGGCTAAGCGATCTTCTATCGAAAAAATCCCTACAGTACGAATACCTAATTCATAAGCGGCACGAAAAATACGGATAGCAATTTCACTACGGTTAGCAACTAAAATACTACGGATCTCTTTCATATAACCTCTTATCAATAATCTATTCATGTCATAATACGCAAGGTGCGTAAAATGCGAGTACGATGGATAATTTTGTCAGTATGATTTAACGAGTATACGTAATAGTTTTTTATTTAACAATTATTTAACATCGGTTATCAGCCAAAGTAATAAAGGATATAAAACAAATAAAAAACGGTTATTCTCAAAAAAGAGATTAACCTTTAATTAATTGAATAATAGAGTTATTTTAAATAAATCACATTAGTAAATAAAATGCTCATTAGTTAATATCGCTTCACCTTGCCAGCGGTAGGCAACGAGTTTGCCAGACTCGATTGCTGCCGAATAGTCTACACAGGCAATTTTACGAGTTTGAATTTTTGGCTTACCTGTTAACCAATAATGGCCAAAAAATACAGGTTTTTGTTCTTGATATGTCTCTAGATGAAGATTTACTTGCTGCTCAAGAGCAGGAATTTTTTCATCATCAGGGATTAAGCAGAGTTCATTAAAAGTATGTGCTTGTTTAAGCCACCATTTGATTCTTGATTTATGTCGCTGAGTTCCTTCCTTATCATGATAATAAATACCATCGGGCAATACAATTTCTTTGCCTTTTAATAAAGTTTCACAATAATTAAATAACGCTGAAGCAGGACTAAATGCTTGCTGAATATATTGCTCTTTTAAACAGTAATTATCATCAAGATAAGGTAAAACTTGCTGAATAATATCGCTATCCCAACATGCATGAATAATTCGAATTTTTTCTAAATCTAAAAATAATGGCAGAGATTTAAACCAATTAATCCAATATTGATGCTGCTGTGAGTTTTCACCAATTTGTGTTAAAAATACTTTATGCTGTTTATGATGAATATGATTGTGTTTTCTTAGAAATGTGCCCGCTTGGCATTCATTTTCAGTTTGCCAACCAATGGCATTAAATTCATGATTACCCATCACAATGTATGCATTTTGATTATCGACCATCTCTTTGACAATGGTAAGTGTTTCAAGTTGATACGGCCCACGATCAACTAAGTCACCGACAAAGATTGCTTTATATTTGTGATGTGCAAAACCTGATGAGGTCTTTTTATACCCTAATTTAACTAATAAACGTTTTAGTTTTGCCGCTTGACCATGTATATCACCAATAATATCAAACATATCACCTCTTTAGCTATTTCATAATTAGGTCGGTTAAACTTGTATATTTTCGTTATTTTTTTGTTGTAACATATGATTATAATAAAAAAATAAGTATAAATATTTTCGTATGACAAAGCTGCAATAGCAACTACTTTTTTATCATCCGAATTAATCTCTCAATAGTTTTGAAAATATCGCTATTTAGATATTTTCAATATATTTTTTTAATTATGCTATCAATATCACGGATTTTATTTAAATTATCATATATTGTTAATTGGTAACGTTAACATTTGTCTATTCAAGAAATGGATTATAATATGAAAATATCGCTACCGTTTAGTAACAAAAACTACCTGTTCTCTTCTTCATACCTTTTTTTCTTTTTTGCTGCGTGGTCATTATGGTGGTCGTTTTATGCCATCTGGTTAAAAAATAATATTGGTGTCACGGGCTCTGACCTTGGAACAATTTATTCGATTAACCAGTTTACCAGCATCACTTTTATGATTTTATACGGCGTTATTCAAGATAAACTTGGTATTCGTAAGCACCTAATGTGGATTATTAGTGTGATCTTAATTGCGACAGGTCCATTTTTAATTTATGTTTATGAACCCTTATTAGCCAGTAATTTTATGCTTGGCGTTATTTTAGGATCTATTTTATTTTCTCTTGGATACTTGTCTGCTTGTGGTTTAATAGATAGCTATGTTGAGAAAATCAGTCGAAAATTTGGCTTTGAATATGGTCAAGCTCGCGCATGGGGATGTATCGGTTATGCGGTTTCTGCGGCAATTGGTGGGCTCTTTTTTAGTATAAATCCGCATTTAAATTTCTGGGCGGTATCTGTTGTTGGTGTGCTATTTTTTATCACTAATGTTTGTTACCAGCCGACAAAATCACTTAAGCGTAAAGAGATCCAACAAAAAACAGATAATTATAACTCCATTACGTTAAATGATTTTACTATTATTTTTAAGAATACCAAATTTTGGGGATTAGTTGTTTTTACCTTAGGAACTTGGTCATTTTATAATATTTATGACCAACAATTATTCCCGGTGTTTTATGCTAATTTATTTAGTGATCCTAAAATTGGTGCGAGCGTTTATGGACAACTAAACTCAGTACAAGTTATTCTTGAAGGTATTGGAATGGCCTGTATACCTTTATTAATTAACCGAATTGGGCCTAAATCATCATTATTACTTGGTGGCGTTATCATGACTTGCCGTATTCTTGGTGCTGCAATTTTTGATGATATCTATATTATTTCATTCATAAAAATGCTACATGCAATTGAAGTGCCCCTCTTTGTTATTTCGATCTTTAAATATAATGCGGCTAATTTTGATAAACGTTTATCTTCAACACTATTTCTAGTCGGCTTCCAAATTGCAACATCCGTTGGCATTATTATCTTATCAATACCAATTGGCATGCTGTTTGACAAAGTGGGTTATCATACTATTTTCTTTATTATTTCATGCGTCGTTATTGTTTCACTTGTTATCGGATCATTTACGCTAAGTAATAAAAAAATCGAAAATCAATAACATCATCACTATTGATTCACTCCTTAAACACTGATTTGAACATGAAAATTTCATGTTCAAATCATAAGCCTTTAACCAATAATTAGCATTATTAGATATCGTTAGGAAAGTGTTATGCAAACAGAAAAAGAAAAGATGTTAAGTGCCCAGCTTTATAACCCATCAACACAAGAACTTGATGATGAACGCCGATTTGCTCAAGAAAACTGTTTTAAGTTCAATCAAATTCCACCTTTTCAAGCACAATTGCGCTTAGATATTTTAAAACAACTTTTAAATAAATTTGGTCAGCAATCAACTATTATGCCTGGTTTTTGGTGTGATTATGGTTATAACATTACAATTGGTGATCATTTTTTTGCTAATTTTAATTGCATTATGTTAGATGCTGCGCCGATTAAATTTGGTAATAATGTTTTTATTGGCCCTAATTGTAGTTTTTACACCTCAGGTCACCCATTAGATATAAATCAGCGTAATTGCGGTATTGAGTATGCCTACCCAATTACGGTTGGCGATAATGTTTGGTTTGGCGGTAATGTTGTTGTACTACCTGGCATCACAATTGGCAATAATTGTGTAATTGCAGCAGGCAGTATTGTAACGAAATCAATTGCTGACAATAGTATTGCGATGGGCAATCCATGTAGAGTCAAACAATCAAAATAAATTAAAAATAATCCGAAAAATAGGGCTGCTTTGGTGGGATCATACTCTCTAATATATCAACCATCTGTTTATCTGTTTTTAACCGCTCATATTCATAGAAAAATTGTGGACGCCGAAAATTCATCATCATTGATGATAAAGTTTGGATTGATAGTGTCACAGCTTTCCCTCTTGGCTGATCGTCGATACAAAGTAGCCCATTGCTATCGGTATAGAGACTAAAAATGCCGTTATTCCATTCAGCAACCGGATCAGTAACAATAAAATGAAACGGCTCTTTAGGTAAAATAGCAAACGGATAAGCCTTTAAAAACTCAGCTACATCAACAATTCTAGCCATATAATAAGCTTCAATTGTTTCATTAATATGGCTATCTGATAATTGAAATGCGATTGGGTCATGGCGATAAATACGCCCTTTTACTTTATCTATCATCGAGTAATGAGCATAAACAAAGTTCCATAGCCCCTTACGTGCTTCTTGGTTTAGATAGATCATATCTTTAATATAAAAGACATCTTTATCTATCCAATAAAACATGGCGCCCATTGGTTCACCGCTTTGATTATAATAAAGCGCCGCAGTACGATCTTGTTCATTCTCCCAGCGCCAATATTCATTCCATGATAGTTTATTACGAATGAGAGCACCATGATTTGAGGCTGAAAAACGATTATAAACATCGACTACAACCTCTTCATCAACATCAAGTCGCTCAACAAAACCAGGTTGTTTTTCATAATAAGGGATCTGCGAATCTTTAATATTAAACGTAATTCGCTCACTAAATATTTCCCAACCTTTTTTACGATAAAAAGGCACAGAATAAGGATAAAGGTATGAGATCCATTGCTGATTATCACGCATTTTAGTTAATGCGGTTTTAATCAAATCATTCATAAGACCCAAGTTAGCATATTCAGGATAAGTACCAACACCAGTTAATCCAGCCATTTCAAAAATAGTATTATGAATATTGACTTTGCAGGGATAAATACATAACTGTGAAACTAATTTATCTTTATTAAACCAACCAATTACGTCAGTATTTTGCAATACAGGTCTTTTTTCCCGTAGCAACTCATCATCTTTTTCATAACCTGATTTTTCTATATCTTTGCTTGTGACTTGAAAAACATAACGTAATAATTCATCAAATTGATCTAAATGCTCAAGAGTAACAGGTTTAATAACTAATTTATCGCGAATACTGCTATTTGACATACATCCTTCTTTATATTTTATCTCTCTATATCCCATACAAATATCAGAGCTAACAAATAAAGTCAAATAAGTTAAAGAATCAAATTACTTATCTCATTTTTATGTTAAAAAGTGTTAAAAATAAAATAATAATTCTAATTTTGAAGCTCTTAATAAAAATTGCTAGCAGTCGCTATTTTATAATTAGGTAAATATTTTCTTGGTAATATGATATTAAATTGATACAATATTTGTTTTTAGCGGTATAGACGTCTATATGGATAATCGACAAAATAATAATCATATCAATCAATTTGAGCGAACAATGAAAACGCGCCATTTAGTGATGCTATCGCTTGGCGGAGTCATTGGTACAGGGCTATTTTTCAATACTGGCTATATCATTGCAAATGCGGGCCCTGCTGGTGCAATCCTCGCCTACCTTATTGGCGCAATTGTTGTTTATCTTGTTATGTTATGCCTTGGCGAACTTGCTGTTGCTATGCCCGAAACTGGCGCATTTCATACCTATGCCGCTCGCTTTATTAATCCCGCTACCGGTTATACTGTTGCCTGGCTTTATTGGCTAACTTGGACCGTTGCATTAGGCTCAAGCTTAACAGCAGCAGGACTGTGTATGCAGCAATGGTTCCCACATATCGCTGTTTGGATATGGTGCTTAATTTTTTGCTGCATTATTTTTAGCTTAAATATTATTACGACGCGATTTTTTGCTGAAAGCGAATTTTGGTTTTCACTAATTAAAGTGCTAACAATTATTCTTTTTATTGTGGCGGGTACTGCCGCCATGTTTGGTTTTATCCCGATGAAAGATGGAACACCAGCACCCTTTTTATCAAATATCACGTCTTCTGGCTGGCTGCCTAATGGCGTAACACCAATTATTATGACAATGGTTGCCGTAAATTTTGCATTTTCTGGCACTGAGCTAATTGGTATTGCTGCAGGCGAAACTGTCAATCCTGAAAAGAGTATTCCCCTTGCAATTAAAACAACCATTGCTCGTTTAGTCATTTTTTTCGTTGGTACCGTTATTGTATTATCCGCGCTATTGCCTATGCAAGAAGCTGGTGTACTTGAAAGCCCTTTTGTACAAGTTTTCAAAAATATTGGCGTCCCTTATGCTGCCGATTTTTTTAATTTTATTATATTAACTGCGATCTTATCTGCTGCTAATTCAGGGCTTTATGCCTCAGGAAGAATGCTTTGGTCACTATCAAACCAAGGAACGCTACCACGCTGCTTTGCTAAGTTATCTAAACGAGGTGTGCCAGTTATTGCGCTAACAATTAGCATGTTTGGTGGAGTACTTGCTTTATTAACGAGTATCATTGCGCCAGATACAATTTTTGTAGCATTAACAGCAATATCAGGCTTTGCAGTGGTTGCTGTTTGGCTAAGTATCTGTGCATCACACTATTTTTTTAGGCGAGATTATCTTCGCTCAGGAAAGCCTTTGTCAGCATTAAAATACAAAGCACCACTCTACCCTTATGTGCCAATTTTAGGTTTTATTATGTGTTTAATTGCTTGTATTGGCCTAGCATTTGACCCTGAGCAACGTATTGCCCTTTATTGTGGGATCCCTTTTGTTATTGTATGCTTTATTGCTTATTATTTAACACAAATTTATAACAAAAAACGAGGTAAACATAATGGCCATCATTAACCCATTTGAAGCAATATTAAATGAAAAAGGGTACGTTATTATTGATGGTGCATTAGCTACCGAATTACAAAACCGCGGTTGTGATCTTAACGATCCCTTATGGTCAGCAAAGATTTTAATAGATCAGCCACAACTTATTACCGATGTACATTATGATTATTTTATTGCTGGCGCTGATTGCGCAATTACAGCAAGCTATCAAGCAACATCATTAGGCTTTGCCAAACGCGGCTTATCAAAAACACAATCACTTGCGCTAATAAAAAAAAGTGTCGATGTAGCAATACAAGCCAAAACAAAATATCAACAAATAACCGGAAATAATAGACCTTTAATTATTGCAGGTTCAGTTGGACCTTACGGCGCTTATCTCGCTGATGGTTCTGAATATACGGGTAACTATCATCTAACAGATAACCAAATGCTCGATTTCCATTATGATCGTATTTATGCATTAGTTGAATCAGGCGTCGATATTTTGGCATTCGAAACAATGCCCTCATTTGCTGAAATAAAAGTATTAGCAAATATCATCAAACAATTAAAAAATACCGCCTGTTGGTTTACTTTTACCTTAAGAGATAGCCAACATTTAAGTGATGGTACACAGCTCAAAGATGTCATTGAATTTTTAAACTCAATTGAACAAGTCACCATGGTTGGTATCAACTGTATTGCGATAGAAAAAGTAACAGATGCACTAATTACCTTAAATAAATTGACCAATAAACCATTGATTGTCTATCCTAATTCTGGTGAACAATATGATGTCAAAAGCAAAACTTGGATGGCATCTAATCATCAATATACATTAACTAATCAACTGGCTGACTGGCAAAAAAATGGCGCAAAATTAATTGGTGGCTGTTGTCGTACAACACCCCATGATATAAGCAATATCAGCACTAACCTCGCACAATTATGTTGCCACTAAATATCGTTATTACGCAATAAAAGGCATTACAATATGTAATGCCTTTATGGTTAATTAATAGACACAAAAAACCTAAATAATATTGATTATCATTATCAATGATGATAGCATTCTTATCCTTGCTATGCTGACTATAATGGATAAAATATGCATCTGCACTCAACTTTTCTTAAACTCATCTTTATTATACTCCCCCTTTGTTGCTCTTCTTTTTTCAGCTACGCAAAAAGTGATATCACTTTTGCTAACTTTCGTGATATTCGAGATTTAAACCCGCATTTGTATTCAGGTGAAATGTGGGCACAAAATATCTTATATGAGTCATTAGTTCATTATAATGATGATGGTAGTTTTACCCCTTGGCTGGCAGAAAGTTGGGCAATAACGAATAATGGAAAAACTTACACATTTAAATTACGAAAAGATGTCAGTTTTAGTGATGGCACTAAATTTGATGCCCATAGTGCCAAATTAAACTGGGACGCCATATTAGCTAATAAAGTCCGTCATACTTGGCTTGAAATGGTTAGACTTATTACCGCAATTAATGTTATAGATGACTATACCTTGCAAATTGAGTTAGCCGAACCTTACTACCCTTTTCTAATTGAAATTGCAGTCACAAGGCCTATGCGTTTTATTTCGCCCAATTCAATGATCGATGGTGGAACTAAAAGTGGCGTAAAATCTTACATCGGCACCGGCCCTTATATTTTAGCTGAACATAAAAAAGATCAGTATGCTATATTTACTGCTAATCCCAACTATTGGGGCACAAAACCTAAAATAGACAAAATTACCATGCAAGTTATTGCCGATAACCAAAGCCGTTTGATGGCTCTTGAAAAAGGTGAAATAGATTTAATTTACGGTAAAAATATGGTTGATGCAGATTCATTTGAGCGATTTTCAGCGCTGACTAAGTTTCAAGCATTAATGTCTAAGCCAGTATCAAGTCGAATTGTGCTAATGAACACCACAAAACCGGGACTTAATGACGTAAACGTGCGCCGAGCAATTGAACATATAATTAGTAAAGACGATATTTCACAAGGGATCTTTAATGGCAGTGAAGCCCCAGCTGATAGCTTAATGGCAAATAATATACCTTATGCCGATCTTAAACTAAAACCCTATCAATATGATCCTAAAATGGCGGTAACGCTACTTGAACAAGCAGGCTGGCTGATTGTAAAAGGTCAAGAGTATCGACAAAAAGATGGCAAACCCTTTGAAATAACACTTTATTATGATAGTAATACCGCATCGCAAAAAACAATTGCCCAATACATGCAAGATGAGTTCGCGCAAGTTGGTTTAAAACTGAATATCCACGGTGAAGAAGAACAAGGTTATCGTGATCGCCAAAAAGCTGGTAATTTTGATATGGTTTTTGATATTTCATGGGGAATGCCCTATGATCCACAGTCCTTTTTGTCGGGCATGAAATTACCTGTATATGGTGACTATATGGCACAGCAAGGGCTTAGTGAAAAAATTAAAATTGATACAAGTATAACTAAAGCACTAATTTCAACAGATGAAAATGAAAGACAAGCGCTTTATCGCTACGTGCTTGAAACATTACATAATCAAGCCGTTTATATCCCGCTAACTTACGAACGTAACCGCGCTATTGCCATAAAATCATTGCAAGGTATTGAATTTGCACCATCACAATTCGATATCCCATTTGATAAAATGTACTTTGAATAAATTAATGCACCATGCTTAATTATATTATAAAGCGCTTGATTATGATGATCCCAATTTTACTTGGGATCTCATTCATTGCTTTTATTCTTATTAACTTAGCGCCGTCAGATCCTGCTGAAGTTGCGTTACGAGTGAATGAGATTATGCCAACTCCTGACGCGATTATCAGCATGCGACAAGAGCTTGGCCTTGATCAGCCTTTTTTTTATCGCTATATTTGCTGGCTTTATAACGCGTTTCAGCTCGATTTTGGTAAATCATTTATTCACCGAGATCGCTTAGTCTGGGATGAAATTACCCGAAGTTTAGGGCCGACTTTAATCTTAGCATTATCATCTTTTATTTTTATACTACTAATCAGTTTAATCGTCGGCATTTTATGCGCTATTTTTGCTAATTCACTTTTTGATTACATGATACGCATTATTGTTTTTGTGGGGACGGCTATGCCTAGCTACTGGCTAGCTTTATTATTGATCTGGTTTTTTGCTGGCTATTTGGACTTACTACCAACAAATGGTTATGGTACATGGCAAAACTTAATACTTCCAACCCTAACGTTATCTTTTGTTTATATCGCAACCTACATACGCTTTATTCGTAACAACATGATAGAAAACATGCAAGATTACGCTATTTTTTATGCCCGCTGCCGCGGTTTAAAAGGTCACACGATAATTTTAAAACATGTTTTAGTTAATTCGCTTCATACGACCATCACCGCATTAGGCATGAGTATACCTCAGCTTATCGCTGGTTCATTTGTTGTCGAATATATCTTTTCATGGCCGGGACTTGGCAGGCTCTGTATTACCTCGATTATGAACCGCGATTACCCAATTATTCAAGCTTATATCTTAATTATGGCTTTACTCTTTGTTAGCTGTAATTTTATCGTCGATATTATTCATCAAATAATCGATCCTCGTATGCGAGAAAGGAGCGGCTCCTAATGGGTATAATTAGACAACTAATTAAAAACAAAATTGCCCTATTTTGTATAATCATCATTGTGTTGGTGATTGCTTTAGGAATATTGGCACCATACATTGCGCCATTTGATCCAAATAAAGTTCGTATTATTCGTAAATATGCGCCAGTCTCTGCTCAGCATCTTCTTGGCTGTGATCACCTAGGTCGAGATATTCTATCAAGATTATTGTATGGCATTCGAACGACATTATTTCTTGCCTTATTAACGATGGTAATTACCATCTTAATTGGTGCTATTATTGGATTAATTTCAGGTTATAAACGTGGCTGGATTGATGAGCTTATTATGCGCACTTGCGATATTATGCTGTCCTTCCCAAGCCAAGTGATGATTTTAGCAATTGTAGGGGTACTTGGGGTTGGTATTGAGAATGTCATTATTGCCAATATCGTTGTTAAATGGGCTTGGTATAGTCGTATGATCCGCAGCTCAGTAATTAAATATAGCCGTAAAAATTATATTCTTTTTTCACGAACGATTGGCGCGCCAAGCACATTTATTCTTCGTCGTCATTTACTACCAAATGTTATGTCTGAAATTGTCGTATTGGCAAGTCTTGACACCGGCTGGGTGATCTTAAATATTTCAGCGCTCTCTTTTATTGGCTTAGGTATACAGGCGCCGACGGCCGAATGGGGCGTGATGTTAAGTGAGGCAAGAAATGTAATGACTCAGCACCCAATGCAGATGGTATATCCAGGACTTGCTATCTTAATTGTTGTAGCAACATTTAATATGTTAGGCGATGCCTTACGCGATATTTTAGATCCCAAAGGTAACCAATATGAGTGATAAACTCAAACTACTTGAAGTAAAAAATCTTACCTTAACCCTAAGTAGCGGTAAGCAATTGCTAAAGGATATCTCATTTATCGTCAATCGAAACCAATGCTTAGGCATTGTCGGTGAAAGCGGTAGCGGAAAAAGCTTAACATGCAAAGCAATTATCGGCTTATTAGAGCCTTATTTTTCGGTCCAAGGACAAATTTTATTTACACCGACTTCATCAGCACAAGGCTCTGCTTCTAATTTTGATTTATTAAAACAAAGTCAAAAAACATTACAGAATATTCGCGGTAAGGCCATTGCGATCATTTTACAACATCCAATGAGTGCTTTTGATCCCCTATATAAAATAGGCTGCCAAGTGATAGAAACGCTACAAGCACATCTGTTTATAACCAAAAAAGAGGCGATGTTACAAACATTGGCGATGATGACAGAGTTGGGACTTGAAAAACCAAAACAGATTATTAATAAATATCCACACCAATTAAGTGGTGGCATGTTACAACGTGTCATGATTGGCATGGCATTAATACTTAAACCCGCACTTATTATTGCTGATGAGCCGACAACCGCTTTAGACTCGATCACTCAATTTCAAATAATAAAAGCCCTTGAAAAAATAAAACAACAGTCAAAAACCGCCATGATATTTATCTCCCATGATTTAGGCATTATTCATCAAATTGCAGATGATATTATAGTCATGAATCAAGGACAAATTGTCGAACAAGGCAACAAAAATCAAATTTTTCACCATGCAACTAACCAATATACCCGCTACTTGATTGATACTCGCAAGCAGCTATTAGCTAAATTTAATGCCACACTAAATAACAATAAACTTACCGTAAAGGAAAATAGTGATGCAACCACTATTGCACGTTGATCAGGTTAAAAAATCGTTTTTACAGCCAAATCAGAAGCTATTTGGCCGTAAACAAAATCATATTATTCGAGATGTTTCATTTTCGCTCTACCAAGGCGAATGCTTAGGTATTGTTGGTGAAAGTGGTAGTGGTAAAAGCACTTTAGGGAAATTAATTTTAGGACTTGAAAAACCAGATAGTGGCAAAGTACTATTCGACAATATAGATATCCATCAAAGACAAGGCCGCCATTTAACGGTTCGTAAAAATATAAGCGCTGTATTTCAAGATTATCATGCTTCAGTAAATCCTTATTTTACTGTCGAACAAATTATTGCTGAACCGATCGATATTTATGAAAAATTATCTTCTGCAATGAAAAAAGAACGAATTCACCAACTACTTGAGCAAGTAGGACTGAATAGTTCATTTTATCATCGCTATCCACATAAAATGAGTGGCGGTCAATTGCAAAGAGTATGCATTGCTAGAGCGATTGCTTGTGCTCCTAAATTTATCTTATTTGATGAGGCGGTAAGCTCGTTAGATATATCGGTACAAGCACAAATATTATCACTACTTGCACAGTTACAACAGCAGCTAAACCTGACCAGTATTTTTATTACTCACGATCTAACCACCGTGACTTATCTATGTGATCGTGTTATGTTTTTTTACCAAGGTAGGATTATTGAACACATAAATCCAATAAGCAATTTAAGTAATGTTAAACACGCTTATTCTAAACAACTTTTACAATCCGTTTTAGGTTTTTAAACTATGACAAAAAATCCAAAACCCATACCTAAGCAATATACCTTTAAAAATTACCTTGCTTTAGTATTACCCTTTATTATTTCAACCATTACCACGCCATTGCTTGGTATTGTTGATACAGCGCTTGTTGGTCACTTACCAAATCCGGCTTTTATTGCAGGAATTGCGGTGGGGGCGGTGATTTTTAATACCCTTTATTGGTTGTTTGGTTTCTTACGCGTTAGTACTACCGGCTTTGCCGCACAAGCATTAGATGACCCATTACAACTACGCGCATCGCTCATTCGCCCAATATTTATTGCTATCGCGCTGGGTGTGATATTTATTCTTTTACAAAAACCGATTTTTAATGGCGCAATGCTGCTCATTAAACCCAATGCACAAGTACAACATCATGCAGATAATTACTTTACGATTCTTATTTGGGGTGCACCTTTTGTATTGGTTAATTATGTTTTTGTTGGATGGTTAATGGGCATGACCAAGATTAAAGCTGTACTATTTTTACAAGTATTAATTAATTTTCTTAATATCATACTAGCGATAATTTTTGTATGGGGATGTCATTGGGATGTCAAGGGCGTGGCATTAGCGAGCCTAAGTGCCCAGATTATTTGTACCTTATTGGGCGTTTGGTTTATCTATATTTACCTACCTAAAACGCTCAATAAGCCAGACTTAAAGGCGATGTTATCTTGGCAATCATTAAAAAGTGTTATTTTGGTTAATACCAATTTAATGATAAGAACAATCTGCCTATTAATTGTCACTAATCACTTTATCTCGATTGGTTCAAGCTTTAATACCGAGACGTTAGCAGCAAATGCCGTATTATTTCAAATTCACTATTTAATGGCCTATTTATTTGATGGCTTTGCCAATGCATCAAGCGTATTTAGTGGTAAAGCCAAAGGGACTAAAGATATTCGACTTTATAATCTAACCCTGCGTTGGTCATTATGGGCGTGTATTATCTGCCCTGTTATTCTTATTACAATTTGGTTTGGCTTTGATACAGCAATTATAAAACTATTAACCAATCAACAAGTGATTATTGACCTTTGCATCAAATATCAATATTGGCTAATTATCTTCCCTGTTGTCGTTGCTGGTGGCTTAATTTATTATGGCGTCTTTTCCGGCATTAGCTATACATCATCCATTCGTGACTCCATGATTTTAGCATTGATTGTTTGGCTAATTGCCCAGTATTGGTTTGTGCCTATGTGGGGGAATAATGGCTTATGGTTATCTTATATTTTATTTAGCCTAGCTAGAACACTATTTTTGCTCATTTGGCTACCTAACTCAAAACGCTATATCTAGCGTATATATTAATAAAAAAGGCAACGCTTTATTAAAACGTTGCCTTTTTTAGTTAATCATTGAGTGGATAACGAATTGCTCGCTCCCCCTAACATAACTACTCTAGTTCTTTACCAGCGGTTTCTTTAAACATAAATACCCCAATAATACTAATTGCCATCGTTGCTATCACATAATATGCTGGCGCCTTTAAATCATGCATCCAATGAATAAGCCCTGTTACAATCATTTGGGCAAAGCCACCAAAAATCGCTACAGACAGACTATAAACTACCGATAATCCTGTTGCTCTAATCTTACTAGGAAAGATTTCAGCACACACTATTAGGCTTGGTACAGAATTTACCGCAATTAAAATCGCTAGCACAAAAACGCACGAATAAAGCGTTATTAGCGATGGGTATGAAGTTAACAACATAAATACCGGATAGATAGCTAAAATCGTTAAAATGCGTGACCATAAAATTAAAGGTTTACGACCGACTTTATCAGAAAGCATGCCTATAAATGGCACTAATACAATTTGAACTGATGCGGCAATACATGAAGCAACAATACTTGATCGCATTTCAAATTGCAATTCAGAAATAGCAAAGTTAGCAAGATAAAAGAGCGTAATATAAACTGGCACTGTAGAGCCTAAAGTTAGCAATATACCGGTAATTAATTGTTTCGGGTATTTTTTAAAAACTAACTTAAGTAATGTGCCAGTTGATTCATCTGTTTTCTTATGTTTAGTTTCAGGTAATGTTTTACGGATATAAAGCGCCATTGGTACAATTAACAGGCCTATTGCAAAAGCGAGTCGCCATCCCCAACTATGTAAAGATGCGATATCGTCTTTTAACCAAAAACCAATCGAAATCCCAACAAGTGAAGCCAATAAGGTATTTAAGCCTTGACCAAATAATTGCCAACTACTGTAAAAACCTCGGTTAGAATTATCTGCATACTCCATGAGCATCGTTGTTGATGCACCAAACTCACCACCTAAAGCAAAGCCTTGCATTAAGCGAGCTAGCATAATAATCACGGTTGCCCAAATACCAATTTGCTGATAAGTCGGTGTGACTACAAATAATAGCGTACCAATTGACATTAACCACAGTGTAAAGAGTAGTGCTGGACGGCGACCAAATTTATCAGCATATAAACCAATTAAAATTGCGCCTAAAGGCCGAGTAATAAAACCAACGCCTAATGTTGCAAATGATAGCATTAGTTTTTCAAAGTCACTCGTTCCAGGGAAAAAAAGTTGGCCAAGAAGGACCGCATAGGTTCCATAAATAGCAAAGTCATAAAATTCAATCGCATTACCCATGGTAATGCCCGCTATATTTCTTGCTTTTCTTAGTTTTCCATCATTTTTAGAAATATTAAATGCCATAATTATCCTTACTTTATTACTTTAAATAACTTTCAATCAATTTAACCCAATAAGATGCGACAACTGGTAAAATAGCATCATTAAAATCATACTTAGGATTATGTAATGAGCAGCCATTAGCGCCATCAGTTCCATTACCGACAAAAATATATGAACCTTTACATTGTTGCAACATAAATGAAAAATCTTCACTACCTGTCATTTTAGGAAAATTAGGAATAATTTGTTCTTCACCAAAGCATGAAATAGCCACATTTCTTGCAAATTCAGTTGCTTGCAAATCATTAATAACCATCGGATAAAGACGTTTATAGTCAATTTCGACTTCAGCTCCATAACTCGCGGCTTGCGCAGTAACGAGCGCTTTTACACGTTTTTCAATAAGATCTTGCATGTCGGGGTTAAGTGCTCGAATCGTTAATTTTAATATTGCTTCATCGGGGATCACATTATTCGCTTCACCCGCTTGGAAAGAACCAACAGTGATAATTGCTGTTTCTAATGGATTGGCATTTCGAGAAACGATAGTTTGTAAAGCCATTACAATTGATGATGCAACGACAACTGGATCAATAGAAAGATGCGGCATCGCGCCATGGCCACCACGTCCTTTGACCTTAATTATTACACTATCAGAAGATGCCATTGCTGGCCCGTCAAGAAAAGCCATTTTCCCCGCTTCAACTTTAGGCATATTATGAAAAGCAAAAATATAATCACACGGGAATTTATCAAATAGCCCATCTTCAACCATTGCAAGCCCACCACTAAGCCCTTCTTCTGCAGGTTGAAAAATTAAATTAAGTGTACCATTAAAATTACGATGCAAAGCAAAATAACGCGCAGTTGTTAGTAGTGTTGCAGTATGCCCATCATGACCACATGCATGCATTTTACCTTTTACTTGGCTTGCATGAGATAGCTCAGTTGCTTCATCAATGGGTAAAGCATCCATATCTGCGCGGATCCCAATTGCTGGGCCATTACCATTTTTAAGTTGAGCAACAACACCCGTGCCACCTATGCCCCTTGTTACTTGATAGCCCCACTCAGTTAAAAGATTTGCAACTAGCTCACTTGTTTTAAACTCTTCAAAACCGATTTCAGGATGCTGATGAAGCTTATGTCTAATTGCAATCATCTCATTTTGAATATTGCTAATTTCGGGCAAAATTTTGGTTGTCATAAATATTTTCCTCATACTTATTTTTATAGAAAATCACAGAAGATACTCACAAAAATAGACAATTTAACATCAATTGAAGACTATTATTGATTGAGAACTTTAACTGGTATATAGCAGACTAAAAGTGAATTTATGTGGGATAGCTCAAAACTGCTATCGCTTTTAAATTAATATAACAGAAAATAGGGGAAAAATAAAAATCCCGCCTCACAACTATTGCAAGATAGTTCAAGTATCACTCTATGATAATATAACATTAATCGTATAATCTGCTAATGCTTTAGTAAACAGATTTCTACAAATATAGTCAAAATTAAGGTCGTACCTATTAACTATTTATCTTCATATTAAGATGTAAATAACACAAGGAATGATTATGACAACACTAAAATATGTCTCGTTATCCGATGGAACGATAGTCCCTGCTTTAGGCCAAGGAACATGGTTTATGGGTGAATCACCCGCAAATACTCAGCAAGAAATAACCGCTTTAAAATTTGGGATCGAACAAGGGCTTACCTTAATTGATACAGCTGAAATGTATGGAGATGGCGGCGCTGAAATTATTGTTGGAAAAGCAATTAAAGGCGTTCGTGATAAACTATTCTTAGTGAGTAAAGTGTTACCTTATCACGCCTCTTATCACGGCACAATTGACGCTTGTAATAACAGTTTAAAACGTTTAAATACCGACTATCTTGATCTTTACTTATTGCACTGGCCGGGCTCAATTCCAGTATCGCAAACTATTGAGGCAATGGAAGCATTAATTAAACAAGGCAAAATTAAACGTTGGGGCGTTAGTAATTTTGATGTTATGGATTTACTTGAATTAGAACCCTTAATTGATGCTAATAAAATCGCGACTAATCAAGTGCTTTATAACTTAAGCCGGCGCGGTATTGAGTTTGATTTATTACCCTGGAGTAGGCAAAAAAAATTACCAACAATGGCTTATTCCCCCATTGAACAAGGGCGAATTTTAAAAAATGAATCGCTTATTAAACTAGCCAATGAGCATCAAGTTTCACCAGCCCAAATCGCTTTAGCTTGGCTTTTACGCTACGATGATATTATCGCAATTCCAAAAGCGTCATCAACGAAGCATATATTAGATAATATTAACGCTTTTAATCTTACACTTAGCAAACAAGATTTTATACAGTTAGATAGTATCTTTCCAGCGCCTACGATAAAAAAACCACTAGCAATGTTATAAGTTTTTCATTACATTATTCAGATTAAATAAGCTTGAAAAAGGAAGATACAATGAAAAAAGCGCTTGGCATAGTAAGTTTGGTATGGCTACTTGCCGCATGTTCATCAACGCCAACTGACCCAAACTGGCGGCCAGACATGACTAATGCTAATTTTGGTAAATATCCGACCAATTATCCTGAACTTATCAAAAAATGGGGCGATAATCATTTTGATGATGCAAAAGCAGTTAGCTACGTATCGATGAGCTCACCCCGTGAAGAATACCTCGTTGAAGATTCAGAAAAACAACAAGCTATTTTCGGTTATTCTGTCTGTGCAAATATTGGTGGTGTCAAATCAGAGGGTTATTACAAGCCATTTAAAAAATACTGGTTTTTTATCCGTAATGGCAAAGTGGTTGAACAACGTGATTTAGAATACGGTTACAATAAAGTTATTTACCGTGATCATAAGATCAATTGTGACGAGACAAATTAATGAGTTTATATGATGGGTAGGCGGTAGTCCCCTACGCATTATATAAAAAATATACTTACCTACCTCTAGCAAGATTTATAATAGCTTGAAATTAACCATAATGCCTTTTAATAAACTGCATCATTAACATATCAAGCCCAAAACAAATAATAAAATAAACCATAATCACAAATAAAAATATTTCGGTTGGATAAATCATACTACGGTTATTAACTTGAGCGGCTAAAAAAGTAAATTCAGCCACACCAACAATGTATGCCAATGAACTATCTTTAATTAAAGATACCCATTGATTAATAAACGATGGCATCATCATCTTAATTGCTTGCGGTAAAATAATATAAAAAATTGTTTGTCTATTATTTAATCCGAGCGAATAAGCGGCTTGCCATTGGTCAGTCGATATTGCAATCATACCGGCATAAACTGCGTAGGCAATATATGCACCACCAATCAAGGCTAGTGCCATAATTACAGTGGTAATTGCTGGTACATCAACATTAAATAGTACAGGTAATAAAAAATATGCCCAAAATATTAACATAATAACGGGGATCGCTCTTAAAAAGCCAAGTGCGCAAACTAATATAGCGCGAGTCCAACCTTTTAACACCGTTAACCCAATCCCTGCAACCACGCCGAGTACTGTCGATAATAAAATAGCAGCAAGGCTTATTAATAGCGTCAACATAATGCCTGTTACCGGCCCATTAGGGTAATTGCCCCAAGCCAAATAATCTAAATTTTGCCAAATAATGGTAAGCCCTTTAAAAATATGACTAAAATCCATTATCTTGCTCCTTTGATCAGAATTTTATGATAATAAAAATTACCGATCATACCAACAACAATGACTGCAATAATATAGAGCAGCGTTGCTAAAGCAAAATCTTGAAAGGTTTTTAATGTTTCGGTTTCAATTTGCCGCGAAACATAAGAAAGCTCAAGCACACCAATTGCCATGGTGAGGGATGAATTTTTAATAATATTCATGTATTGCCCAACTAAAGGCGGAAAAGCGATGCGCAATGCTTGTGGTAAAATAATTAAGCACAATCCTTGCCAACGGCTTAATCCTAATGCAAGTGATGCGTCAAGCTGGCCTCGTTTAACACCTAAGATCCCCGCCCAAAATTCTTGTGCAATAAAAGCTGAGGAATAAAAAGTTAAAGCAATTAAGCCCATAATAAATTCAAATGAAGGCATTTTAAGAACCCAAAAACCAAGCTCCAACTGTGGTTCATCAAATAGCCATAATTTAATATCTAATGGTAGAATATTACCGACGCCAAAATACCAAAAAAATAACTGTGGCAATAACGGTGAGTTACGAAAAAGCGCAATATAGCTATTAACTAATACTCGTATAATTAGCGTTCGGCTTTGCCCAACAATCGCTAGCAAAAAACCAATAAGAGTTGATAAGATGATTGCCAGTAACGATATATATATCGTTACCATAAACCCATCCCATAACCACCATAAATAACGTGGTGCAAGTAGCTGGTCTGATAATTGTTGTAAAACCATCAAAGTGCCCTAAATAAAATTGCCGCATAGTGCGGATCTAGCTAACAAATAATAATCATTGACGCATGTTACTCTAATGCACCATCACCAATTTTAAAATCGCCTCTTGGCATAGCAGATGTCGTTAGTTGGCCAAACCAGCGGTTATAAATAGTAACGGCTTCACCATTTTGTTCTAGCTTAAATAATGCCGCATCGACTTTTTCTTTTAAGCGAGTTTCACCTTTGGCAATGCCAACAGCTTGATACTCTTTGGTGATACTAAAGGGCGATATTTCAAACTCCTCACGCTGCTTAGCGGGCACATTAGCAAGTAAACCAATTAACTTAGCATCATCTTGCGTTATTGCCTGTACCACGCCGCTTCGCAGTGCACTAAAGGCAAAGGGAGTATCATCATATGAAATCACTCTGGCGGTTGGATATTGCTCACGTAATGTGATTTCCATCACAGTGCCTTTATCAGCGCCAATACGTAATTTTTTCAGATCATCAGGCGTCTTTAATAGCCCTTTTTTAGCGATAAATTTTTGCCCTGTAGCAAAATAAGGCACGCTAAAATCAACCGCTTTACCTCGTTCTTTTGTTACCGTAAAATTAGCAACAATTAAATCTGCCTTTTGTGAATTTAGTAATGGAATACGGTTAGCGGGGTTAGTTGGAATTAATTTCACATCAACATTTAATGCCTTACCTATGGCATTTGCATAATCTACATCTAAGCCAACAATTTGCCGAGTTGCTTCATCAATATAACCAAAAGGGGGATTACTATCAAATACCGCAATTTTAATCTCGCCGCTTTTTTCAATATCATCTAAGCGATCAGCATAAGCTGTATTTACCATCACTAATGAGGCAATAAATAGAAATAACGGGGTTATCTTTTTTAATTTGGATATCATTTTTACTCTCCACTTGTAAGACAATTTAAGTCTATCAATAGTTAATAGAAGTGGTTAATAATATAAATGAACATGCTTATAACGGTTTGTTATATAGAAATAGCAATTAAAAATAGGCTCGAAGTGATATCGATTAATAATTAAATTTTTATAATAAAAAAGGGCGCTAATGCGCCCAAAATTAGAGATGGATTAAATTTCAGTAGTAATAAATTGAATCCCCCCTACATATACACTAGTTCTATATTTGGCACTATTAAAAGCCACAAGTCCAACAAATTGTTGATTCGCCGGTATAGTGTAAGTATCCGTTGTTATTGGTGCTTTACACCCCTTTGCCGCACCAAAATTCATTGGTGTACGATTATCACTATAATGAAAGACTAGTTGTCCAATTACTCTTACACCATTAAAAGTACACGCTGTAATATCAATTGAAGTCACTAAATCAGTGTTTGTCACCTCTCCAGCGCCCCCACCAGTACCACCACTATTACCTATGGAGTCAACAATATTCCCTGTACTCCCTTTGAAGGAATAATTAGGTGGCTGGATTAAGGACTGTATTCCTGTTGGGTTTGTCGTATAATCTCCATATTTAGGACTAAAATTCAGTATTGAAACAATTAACTTAGCTGCGGCACTAGTTGATCCCTTAACGCCATTAAGCACAATATCATCGGCTGAAATAATAGTTTGCCCAGCTTTAACCCCTGTTACGGTAGCACCCGAGCCAGCGCCGACAATGGTTGCAGCACTTGTATTTGACGATGACCATGTGGCCGTTACATTATTGACAGACACCGTCGCATAAGTATCCGATTCAACTGCAGTCAAAGAATACTGGTATATCATCTGCTCACCTATTTTTTTGTCTTGAACATTTAGCGCAAAATTATAAGTGTAGACCAGTAATGGAAGCGTTGTGGTATAAGCAATGCCATTATTAAACGAAAGCACAATATTATAGTTATTCGCCGTTAAGCTAGTCACTGTCGCCGTATACGTTCCTTTCGTTGCCGTTTCCGTCAACTTACCAATATTTAATCCTGCTTGATCTGGCGTTAAGACAATATTATTTGCCATCCCGGTGACAATTTTACCTTTATCATCAACCAGTTTAAGCGTTAATGTTGAAAGCCCACCCGTCGAGCCTGATGCGTTGTCGTTATTGAGAATGCGACTGGCACTTAATACGGCTGTCGTATCACTACCCATAGATGGAACGAATGTGATATCCGTTGCTAACTCAACGGAATTTAACTGACCGGTTACCTTAGCGCTGCCAACGGTATTTGAGGTCATTTTAATCACAATTTGCCCCTCACTGTCTGTCACAAATCCAGCTGCAGAGCTATAAGCCGCGCCATTAACCTGCGTTACGGTCACTCCCGATGGAATGGTGATAGCGACCTTTTGATTTGCAATAGCATTGTTATTTGCATCAAATACATTGACCTCAACAGTATTACTATCCAGGCCATTTGCACCGGCATTATTTTGGGTGGTTGCCAGTGTAAACGTTATCGAGTTAATATTTGGAATAAATTTCACCGTTTTAACTTGATTACTGGTAATATTTTGGTCATTGGTTATTGACGCCGTCACATCAGACAGTCCCGCTGTGGTACTGGTTAATGTCACAATCACTTCACCATTCGTATCTGTTTTAGCCACATTACCAACGTTCACGGTGCCATTGTATATTTTAGCGGTTAAAGTAACTAACTCGCCCGGCAACGGATTATCATTTTCATCGGTGATTTTAACTTTAACACTGTTAGTTGCTTGTCCATCGGCAATGGCATTGTCAGTTTCAACCGTTAAGTTACCAACGACAATGCGCCTTGTCGCGGTATCACCGACAAAATCGACGGTCGCCGTTGGGCTCGAATCAAATAACGTTGCGGTGACCGTTGTCGGGCCCGCTTTAGTATTTTTAAGCGTTGTTGTCGCCGCGCCATTTTCATCGGTTGTTACCGTGATGGTGGTGCCATCATTTGAGAACGTCGGATTGTTATCCTCTGTATTTTCAACCGTAAAGGTCACCTGTTGGTTTGCAACCCCTTTCCCTTTTGAATCCGTCACTTTCGCGTAAACACTATTTAGTGCTTTATTGTTCGCAGCGGCGCTATTGCTTCCTGGCATAAAATCTTTATCCAGAATTTGAGCAATAAACATCACCGTCACATCTTCGCTAGACTCTTGTGCCGCGCTATTTGTCAATGAGGCCGTCACCTTACTTGCCCCCGTTGTGTTACTCGTTAACGTAATGAGTACTTCACCATCAGCGTTTGTTTCAGCAATCTTACCCACGCTTGCGCCATTATTGGCAGTTGATACCACCGTTAAACCAGGGACATTATTATTGTTGGCATCAATAACTTTAACTCTGACACTATTTGTTTTTTCACCGCCAATGAGTGCCCGGTCATCTTCAACCGTCACATTGCCCGCCACAATTTTAGCCGTTTTAACATCCGCAATAAATTGCACGCCAATCTCTTTAGGCTCCGCGTTACCAACGGTTGCCGTAACCGTCACCAACACCGCTTTTTTGCTGTTTAGCGGCAGAACAATCATTCCCTCTGCATTGGTTGTCGCTGTCGATGAGATCGCGGCGTCATTGTTGGCCGTAAACGTGACGACTTGATTTGGTAAAATATTACCGTATTTATCCGTCACTTTAACTTGCACCGTTGTCTCACCTTCACCACCCGCAACCTTGGTACCATTTGCCGTAAACCCGGTTATTTTCGCCGTATTAGTATCAGCAATAAACGTCACATTGCCGTTTTTATGGCTCATCTCACCTTTCGCATTGGCAATTGAGGCAACAATATCAACCTCTTCAGCAACGGTATCGGTTAAGTAAATAATTACGTTACCATCAGCATCTGTTACGCCAAATTCAGGCACTTTGACATTATCACCACTTGCGGTGAAGTTGATTTTTTTACCGGCTAATGGGTTACCCATCGCATCGGTCACACTCGCTGAAACAATATTAATATGTACACCGTCAGCAACGACTCCCGCTGGTGTCATCACCTCAAGGCTATTTATTATCGGGTTATCACTATCTGCCACAAACTTAACGCTGCCATTTTTACGGCTTACTTCACCTTTTGCATTGGTGATTGAGGCTTCAACGTCGCTCTCTTCCGCGACGGTATCGGTTAAGTAAATTGTCACGTTACCGTTAATATCCGTTTTGCCAAAATCAACCACGTTAGCACTGCCACTCGCCGTGAACGTCACTTGTTGACCCGATAATGCATTGCCGTTTGCATCGGTTACATTAACTAGCACGCTATTCATTTGTTGGCCATTGGCAAGCACGCCGTCTACCGTTATCACCTCAAGACGGTTTAATGTCGCCGTGTTACTATCGGCAATAAAGGTGATAGTTGTCGACGCGTCAGCTGAGCTTAGGCGACTCGTTATCGCATACGTATTGGCGGTGTGAGATATCAAGGTGAGCACAACTTTCCCCTCACTGTCAGACACAAACCCAGTTGCAGCGCTATAAGCCGCGCCATTAACCGTGCTAATGGTCACACCTGCGGGAACCGTAATCTCGACGTTTTCATTGGCAAATGGATTGTTGTTGGCATCAACAACATTCACTTCAACAACATTCGTCTCCGAGCCATTTGCACTCGCATTATTCCCCGTTGTTGAAATCGTCAAATGTTTGGTGCTAGTGTTTGCAACAAATTTAACCGTTTTAACTTGGTTACTGGTGATGTTCTGATCATTGGTTATCGACGCCGTCACATCAGACAGTCCCGCCGTAGTACTGGTTAATGTCACAACCACTTCACCATTTGCATCTGTTTTAGCAATGTTGCCAACGTTCACGGTGCCATTGTATATTTCAGCCGTTAAATTGACTAACTCGCCCGGTAACGGATTATCGTTTTCATCAGTAATTTTAACTTTAACACTGTTAGTTGCTTGTCCATCGGCAATGGCATTGTTAGTTTCAACCGTTAAGTTACCCACAACAATGCGCCTTGTCGCGGTATCACCAACAAAATCAACCACGGTTGTTGGGCTCGAATCAAATAGCGCTGCGGTGACCGTTGTCGGGCCCGCTTTGGTATTTTTAAGGGTGGTGGTCGCCGCACCATTTTCATCGGTAGTCACCGTTATCGTCGTGTCATTATTTGAGAATGTCGGATGATTACTCTCTGTATTTTCAACCGTAAAGGTCACTTTTTGGTTTGCAACGCCTTTCCCTTTCGAATCCGTCACTTTCGCATAAACACTGTTTAGTGCAACATTGTTAGCGGCGGCGCTATTGCTTCCTGGCATAAAATCTTTATCCAGAATTTGAGCAATAAACATCACCTTAACGGCTGGATACGCCTCTTGCTGAGCACCCTCTTTTATTGAGGCAATCACGTTACTTTCACCGGTGGTATTACTCGTTAACGTCACAAGCACTTCACCATCAGCGTTTGTTTCCGCAATCTTACCAACAATTGCCCCATTATCGGCAGTCAATACCACCGTTAAGCCTGGGACATTATTACTGTTAGCATCAATAACTTTTACTTTAACGCTATTTGTTTTTTCACCGCCAATTAGCGCCCGGTCATCTTCAACCGTCACATTACCTGCCACAATTTTAGCGGTTTTAACATCCGCAATAAATTGCACGCCAATCTCTTTAGGCTCGGCTTTACCAGTGGTTGCCGTAACCGTCACCAACACCGCTTTTTTGCTGTTTAGTGGGAGGTCAATCAGCCCCTCAGCATTGGTTGTCGCTGTCGATAAAATCGTTGCCTCATTGTTCGCGGTAAACGTGACATTTTGATTCGGTAAAATATTACCGTATGAATCCGTCACTTTGACTTGCACTGTTGTCTCGCCATCACGGCCTGCGACTTTGCTTCCGTTATCTTTAAAGATAACAATTTGCGCCATGTCACTGTTCCCAATAATATTAATATTGGTGCTTCCTTGACTATTACCAAGGTTTGCCGTTACCTCTTTGCTCCCCGTCGTGTTATCAGTAATTACCACGTCAACCAGACCATTTTCATCCGTTTTACCGGTTTGAGTGGTCGTATTACCTAAGTCATCGGTGGTCGTAAATGTCACATCTTTACCAATGACAGGATTACCATTTTTATCGGTCACTTTGACTTTAATGGTTTTATCAACGCCCGCTATCGCATCACCGACAACGCCGTTATCACCAAACTCAAAATTAACATTGCTATCATCGGCAATAAAGTTCACTTTTGTCGTCGCTTTATTGGCATTTACCGCGGCGGTAATGGTTGTTAGGCTCGCTTTCGGATTAACCAAAATAACGTTCACTTTACCGTCTTTATCGGTGATCCCCGTCAACGTCCCTGAAGCTGCGCTCGATGACGTTGCTTTAAACGTTGCGCTCGCTTTATCCGTTGTAAAGGTCACTTCTTGGTTCGCTATAATGTTACCATTTGCATCAGTTACAAGGGCCGTTACAATCACCTCACGGCCAGCAATGTGCTCAGCGCCACCTTCAACAGTTAAGTTACCATCAAGAATTTGCGCAGAGGCAATATCAGCGATAAATTGAACCTCAATTGTCGAAGGTTCATTTTCGCCAAGTTTTGCTTGAACAGTAACGTTAATTGCTTTTTTGCTGTTTAGCGGAACGTTAATCAGTCCCTGAACATTAGTTGTACCCGTAGATGCAATCGTTGCGTCATTATCGGCTACCAAACTAACGTTTTGGTTAGCGATAACATTGCCGTATTTATCGGTCACTTGGACGATAACTGTTGTTGCGTCAACTTGGCCCGCTACCTTGCTACCCGCTGAACTAATTGCATTGATTTTAGCTGAGCTGATATCAGCGACAACATTAACATCAACGCCGCCAACAACTTTACCGCCGTCTTTTGCCGTTACGGTTGTTTTACCGGCGGTATTATTATTGATGACAACTTCAATCTCACCGTTTTCATTGGTTTTACCCGTTGGCGTGATAGTTGCGCCATTATCAGCGACAAAGTCGACGTCTTTGCCAATAATTGGATTACCATTAGCATCGGTCACTTTAACGGTTACCGTTTTATCGCTGCCCGCTACTGCGTCATCGCCAACATCAAATTCATATTTTGCCGTAGAATCATCAGCAATAAAGTTCACTTTTGTCGTCGCTTTATTGCCATTTACCGCAGCGGTAATGGTTGTTAGGACCGCTTTAGGGTTAACTAAAATAACGTTCACTTTACCGTCTTTATCGGTGATCCCCGTCAACGTCCCTGAGGCTGTGCCCGATGACGTTGCTTTAAACGTTGCACTCGCTCTATCCGTTGTAAAGGTCACTTCTTGGTTAGCTATAATGTTACCATTTGCATCAGTCACAAGGGCTGTTACGAGCACCTCGCGGCCAGCAATGTGCTCAGCGCCACCTTCAACAGTTAAGTTACCATCAAGTATTGTCGCACCAACATTATCGGCAATAAATTGAACCTCAATTGACGATGGTTCATTTTCGCCAAGTTTTGCTTGAACGGTAACATTAATTGCTTTTTTGCTATTTAACGGAACTTCAATCAGTCCCTTATCATTAGTTGTACCCGTAGATGCAATCGTTGCGTCATTATTGGCCACAAAGCTAACGTTTTGGTTAATCAAAATATTGCCGTATTTATCGGTCACTTGGACGATAACTGTAGTCGCATCAGCTCGGCCAGCTACCTTGCTACCCGCTGAACTAATCGAATTGATTTTAGCTGAGCTGATATCAGCAACAACATTAACATCCACGCCACCAACGACTTTACCACCGTCTTGTGCCGTTACGGTTGTTTTACCAGCAGTATTATTATTAATGACAACTTCAATCTCGCCATTTTCATTGGTTTTACCCGTTGGCGTGATAGTTGCGCCATTATCAGCAACAAATTCGACATCTTTGCCAATAATTGGATTACCATTTGCATCGGTCACTTTAACGGTTACCGTTTTATCGCTACCTGCTACTGCGTCATCGCCAACATCAAATTCATATTTTGCCGTAGAATCATCAGCAATGAAGTTAACTTTGTCCTCTTTAACGCTTAGCTGACCCTTAGCATTGGTTAATGAAGCTTTAAGATCACTCTCGCCTGATTTGATACTGCTTAAAGCAATAGTCACTTGACCTTTATCATCGGTTTCTGCAAAGTCTGCGATGTTCACATTGTTACTTGCCGTGAATGTAATTTTTTGACCTTTTAATACATTATTATTGGCATCTTTTACCGTAACAATAACACTAATTAGATCTTTACCATCTGCGACAGCCTCTTTTTTAGCGGCTTCCATCGTCACGATTTGTGCTGTTGTCTTATCTCCCGAAAAATAAACTAAGGTACTGCCGTCTCTATCACCCACTTTAGCGGTAATAGTTGTGTTACCGACCGTATTATTACTAATGATAACTTCAACCATGCCATTTTCATCGGTTTTCCCTGTTGGCGTGATAGTTGTACCATTATCGGCTGTAAATGAGACATCTTTACCGATAATTGGATTACCATTTGCATCAGTCACTTTAACTTTAACAGTTGAATCGTTACCTGCAATAGGCTCTCCTATCACATCAAATTCAAATTGAGCGCTAGTTTCATCGGCAATAAAGTTAACTTTATCTTCTTTAACGCTTTGCTGACCTTTAGCATTGGTTAATGACGCTTTAATATCACTCACGCCCGCTTTAATGCTGGTTAAGGTGATAGTCACTTGACCGTTATCATCGGTTTCACCAAACTCAGCCACATTGGCATTGTTACTTGCCGTGAATGTAACTTTTTGGCCGTTTAACACGTTATTATTGGCATCTTTTACCGTGACGATAACACTAATGGTGTCTTTACCGTTTGCAACCGCCTCTTTTATCGCGGTTTCCATTGTGGTAATTTGCGCAGTGGTTTTATCGGCAACCACTTTAACATCTGTGCTACCTTTGTTATCACCGAGTTCAGCTGTAATCGTTGAGTTACCTGCAGTGTTATCACTGATCACAACTTCAACTTCACCCTTATCATTGGTTTTACCCGTTGAGGTTACCGTTTCACCCGCTTCATTTTTCGTCGTAATAGTGACATCTTTGCCAATGACAGGATTACCATTAGCATCTTTAACAATCACTTTAACCGGGGTATCGGTGCCTGCTACTGCATCATCGACAACGCCGTTGTTACCAAATTCAAATTTTACGTTACTATCATCGGCAACAAAGCTAATTTGGTCTTCTTTAGCGCTTTGCTGACCTTTAGCATTGGTTAATGACGATTTAATATCACTCACGCCCGCTTTAATGCTGGTTAAGGTGATAGTCACTTGACCGTTATCATCGGTTTCACCAAACTCAGCCACATTGGCATTGTTACTTGCCGTGAATGTAATTTTTTGGCCGTTTAACACGTTATTATTGGCATCTTTTACCGTGACAATCACACTAATGGTGTCTTTACCGTTTGCAACCGCCTCTTTTATCGCCGTTTCCATTGCGGTAATTTGCGCGGTGGTTTTATCGGCAACCACTTTAACATCCGTGCGGCCTTTGCTCTCACCGAGTTCAGCGGTAATAGTTGAACTGCCCGCGGTGTTATCTTTGATGATAACCTCAACTTCACCCTTATCATTGGTTTTACCCGTTGAGGTAACCGTCTCGCCCGCCTCATTTTTCGTTGTAAATGTAATATCTTTATCAATGACCGGATTGCCATTAGCATCTTTAACAATCACTTTAACCGGGGTATCGGTGCCGGCTACCGCATCATCGACAACGCCGTTGTTACCAAATTCAAATTTTACGTTACTATCATCGGCAACAAAGCTAACTTGATCTTCTTTAGCGCTTTGCTGACCTTTAGCATTGGTTAATGAGGCTTTAATATCACTCACGCCCGCTTTAATGCTGGTTAAGGTGATAGTCACTTGACCGTTATCATCGGTTTCACCAAACTCTGCGACGTTGGCATTGTTACTTGCCGTGAACGCAATTTTTTGGCCGTTTAACACGTTATTATTGGCATCAGTTACCGTGACAATCACACTAATGGTGTCTTTACCATTAGCAACCGCCTCTTTTATCGCCGTTTCCATCGTGGTAATTTGCGCAGTGGTTTTATCGGCAACCACTTTAACATCAGCGCTGCCTTTGCTATTGCCTAGTTCTGCCGTAATAGTTGAACTGCCTGCGGTGTTATCTTTGATGATAACTTCAACTTCACCCTTATCATTGGTTTTACCCGTTGAGGTAACTGTTTCACCCGCTTCATTTTTCGTTGTAAATGTAATATCTTTATCAATGACCGGATTGCCATTAACATCTTTGACAATTACTTTAACCGGGGTATCGGTGCCCGCTACCGCATCATCAACAACGCCGTTGTTACCAAATTCAAATTTTACGTTGCTATCATCGGCTACAAAACTAACTTGATCTTCTTTAGCGCTTTGCTGACCTTTAGCATTGGTTAATGAGGCTTTAATATCACTCACACCGGCTTTAATACTGCTTAAGGTGATGGTCACTTGGCCTTTATCGTCAGTATCGCCAAAGCCTGCAACACTTGCATTGTTACTTGCCGTGAAGGCAATTTTTTGACCTTTTAATACGTTGTTATTAGCATCAGTTACC
This sequence comes from Orbaceae bacterium lpD04, assembly GCA_036251935.1. Taxonomy (NCBI): domain Bacteria; kingdom Pseudomonadati; phylum Pseudomonadota; class Gammaproteobacteria; order Orbales; family Orbaceae; genus Orbus; species Orbus wheelerorum. Next base: position 2,051,601 of record CP133967.1, read on the forward strand.
GTGACAATCACACTAATGGTATCTTTAGCGTTTGCAACCGCTTCTTTTATCGCCGTTTCCATCGTGGCTATTTGCGCGGTCGACTCATCAGGTGCAAAATCAACCACAACATTGCCTTCTATATCACCTACTTTAGCGGTAACGTTTGTGTTACCGGCAGTATTATTACTGATGATAACTTCAACCATACCGTTTTCATCAGTTTTACCCGTTGGTGTAATCGTTGCGCCATTATCAGCGGTAAATGACACATCTTTACCGATAATTGGATTACCATTTTTATCCGTCACTTTAACTTTAACAGTGGTATCAGCGCCCGCAACAGGATCACCTATCACATCAAATTCAAATTGTGCGCTAGTATCATCAGCAACAAATTTAATATTATCTTTTATACTGCTAGGCTCACTTTGTGCATTAACAATAACGGCTTCAATTGCACTATCTCCAGCTTTGGTGTGGGTTAAATTAATCGTTACTTTACCCTCAGCATCCGTTTCACCAAATTCTGCAACATTAACGTCATTACTCGCTGTGAAGGTGATTTTTTGGCCTTTTAATACGTTATTGTATTTATCCGTTACTGTAACAATAGCCGTTATTACGTCCTCACCATTAGCGACTGCTTCTTTTTTTACGACATCCATCGCGTTTATTTTAGCGGAGCGACTGTCTGGCACTACCGTAATTTCAGTGCTGCCTTTGCTATTCCCCAGTTCAGCTGTGATAGTTGAACTGCCCGCGGTGTTATCTTTGATGATAACCTCAACTTCACCCTTATCATTGGTTTTACCCGTTGAGGTAACCGTCTCGCCGGCCTCATTTTTCGTTGTAAACGTGATATCTTTATCAATCACCGGATTGCCATTAGCATCTTTAACAATCACTTTAACCGGGGTATCAGTGCCCGCTACCGCATCATCAACAACGCCATTATCACCAAATTCAAATTGGACATTACTATCATCAGCAACAAAGCTTACTGCCGTATCTGAAGAGATATTAACGGCCGTTACCGTGGCAGTTACGGTAATTTCCGTCGCTTTTTTACTATTTAATGCAATTTCAATCACACCGTCATCATTCGTTTTTCCAACAAATGTCGTCGATTCATTTTCGCCAAAGGTTGCCTCATTATTTGCCGTAAAAGCAATCTCTCGATTCGATATAATATTATCGTTTTTATCGGTGACGATAGCTTTAACAAACGTCTCGCTATTACGACCCGCTAGATAACTCCCCCTGCTTTCAAAGCTAATTTGGGCACTGGTAATATCGGCAATAAAATCAACGCCGGTTAATATTTCTTGTAAACCAACTTTAACCGAGATGTTTGTTCTGCCCGCCGTTTTATTACTGACAATAACTTCAACCATACCATTTTCATCAGTTCGACCTGTTGGCGTGATTGTGGCGCCATTATCCGCCGTAAATGTCACATCTTGATTGGGTACGGGGTTACCATTTTGATCGGTCACTTTTACTTTGATTTTCGTTACACTATCACTACCAACTAACGCCCCACCACCAATGACGGTTACATCACCCGTATTAATTTGGGCCGTGCTTTCATCGGCGATAAATGAAATTTTCTCATTACTTGACTCCCGATCATTAATTATGGCATTTAATGTAAATTCACCCGATTTGATACTGGTTATAGGGAAAGTGATTGCCCCATTACTATCAGTCATACGACTTAGGCTTGATACGCTATTGCCATCAAGCTTAATGCCGTCTACAACGGCGCCTTGGCTGTCAACAAGGGTAAAATTAACCGCAACATCGGCGAGTAAGTCGCCAGTATTGCTGTCTTTCACCACCACCGTAACCAGTCCTTGCGCCTCGCCATCACCAACAACATTGGTATTAGGTGAAATGGTAAACGTTGAAAACACTTCATTTATCGGTTTTGGTGAGACCAAAATATTGGTGGTTGCAATATTTGAGCGATTACCATTTACATCCACTGCGACCGCCGTAATATCATAACTATTGCCCGCTAATGTCGAGACATAGTCATAAAACGGCATCAGGATTGTGGCCGAATAAGGATAAGATGAGCTCGGAATTATCGTGCCGCCTTTCGCCGTTAATGCAGGCGATGACCATTCAATTCGATCGATTTTATATTTATTCTTAGTGATCGTCGGTATTAATATTTCCGGTTTAGTGGCAATGATTGATAATGTTTTCGGTAATGCAATCCTTAATAGAACTTGCTTCTTATATTGCATGACGATGGCATTGTTTCTATCAACAAAATCATAACGAGAGCCTTGTAGTGTTCTCATTTCAGCCACAAATTTTTCATTTAATTGTTGAGCTAAAGGAACACCCATGCGGTAATTGAGTTCAAATATCCCTTTGGTTTCCGTCACATCGCCCATTGTTTGATTTACTTTAAACGAAAACAAGGGAACCGGCGTATAAGATAAGCCAACGGTATAAGCCTCCGGATCATCTTTTAGATTACTCAGTGAACTTGAGCCTTTAAGGTTAACATTTTCACCAAAATATTTTTCATACAAAAGATTGCCGCCAAGGTTAGGGTAACTGGGTAAATAGCCTTCTGCTCGGATGTCAAAACCATTTGCTGGACGCTCATCATAATCGTTAAATTCATCGAGTTTTGACTGGCGCCAGTCGGTTAAACGAAAATAACCATTGGTGGATAATTTGAGATAGTTGGCGCCAAGTTCAAAACCGGCACCAAGTCTTGCATTATTATTTTTTAAATCTCGGTCATAAAAGCTGTTGACGCCCCACATCCAATTATCAAGATAATTACGATAACCTAATCCTAGGTTTAGGGTGCTTTTATTCTCATCTTCACGGCTAATTCTCGATTGCGAGAAGAATAAATTATTTTTGTTTTCAAACCATGGGATCAGGAGTTCAGCGCTATAATTGCCATTAGAATTAATTTGAATACGGCTATTACCATACTGATTTAACCAAGTTTGCATTTCATTGCTTAAGTAGCCATAAGCTGAATTCTCAAGCCAGTCTTTAGTCGCATCACTGGTATTATCACTTGAGATAAGTGTACCGGTTTGTGATAGCCCTGCGGCGATGGAGCTCTCGGCCGAATCAGTCGATCCGTCTGATGAACTACTTAGTTCCGGTAAGTTATTTTTAATATTTGATAAGCGTTGCTTATTTTTAATATCTTCAGAATTTAAATTAATCGCTGAAGCTACCGAATTAGCACTAACAAATAATGGCAACAAAATTTGCATTACTAATACAAGTTTTACTATTAGACCCATTTTACCCACACCCATTGCTCACTCACATGCGTTAAAAATGGTGCACTATATGATTGTTTTATGTACTATGGCAAGTAAAGCAGCACTTTTTTTCACAAACTTAACACTTTAAAGCGCACTTAACGCTTAAAAAAAATAAAATAAAGACTATGTTTAATTTTAATCCGATTTTTATTTAAATTAAAAATATTACAAACAATTTAATTACGATCTTAATCATGATAAATAAAAATTATTAGATGTGAAAAGATAATAACAACCCAATATTTGCCAGCAACATGAAATATGATAACGGTAAGTGTATTGAATTTAATTATTAGCAGTTGGTTAAGTAATCATAGTTATATCGCATCATTATATTTGCCTTACTATTAGACAAATAAATCCACTTACAATATTACTAAGCGTGTAGTATGACGATCACTTAACGTTAATCCCAAAGGGTATAACTGATCTTGATGATATGATCACTTGTTAACTTTCGACCTGTTAACATGCCTTTTTAATCAAAAAAAGTGCTGTATTTAACCTATAAAATTGCCCCATTTGAAAGACGCCAAACGGGGCTATTACTTACTGACTAATTAAACAATACAACGAATCAATTCACGCTCGTGTTTAATAATTTGATAATGGTCACAATCAATTTCGATAACGGTGAGCTGCACTTTTGCGGCAAGGTAACTGTCGATATTGTTACATGGATATTTAATATACTGCTCCGATATACTTTGCTGCGCTTTAATTGCTTTAAACAATGTGACTTTAGTTGCGTTTAAAACGGAGGAAAGTGGTTGTACAGTGAGTAGATTATCCACCGCGACAATATCTTCAACTTGCCGCTGTAAACTTGCTGGAATATTCAGCTCTTTCATCGCATGATTAAGGTCGATAAGGTGAATGTTCGCGGCTAAATCAGCTTGATTAAGTAACCATGTATCAAGTAAGTAGACGGTAATATTGTTATAGCCTTGCGCCTCTAAGTAACCGGCCATTTCAAGCGCAATATGCCCACCTAACGACCAACCGAGTAAACTAATCGGCTGATCTTTTACCCTTACTTGCTCAACATAATTAAGATAATACTTAGTTAATTGAGCCAAATTAGCGATTTTATCATCATGATAGAAGTTATAAGAGTCAACGCCATAACAGTGATAACGCTCACTTAATTTATTGGCTAACGATGCATATACATCACAGCCGCCAATACCAGGATGGATCATAAACATCTGCGGCTTATTAACCGCTTTATTCAGCGGCACAATTGGATTAAACGACTGTTTTTGATCGGCAATTTTCGTTGCTAGCGCCTTTATCGTCTCACTACTTAACACATCAACTAAACGCAATTTGATTTGGAAAGCTTCATTAATGCGGTTATTAAGCATCATAGCTAAAATACTATTGCCGCCTAATTTAAAAAAGTTATCCATCATACTGATATTACTTGCTGTAATTTTTAAGGTAGCAGCAAAAATATCGCATAATGTCACTTCAATCGGATTTGAAGCTGCAATATATTCAACGTTATCAGTTAGTTCTGGCTTAGGTAGTACTTTGCGATTAAGCTTACCATTTGACGTGATAGGTAAATCAGTTAAGTAGATAAAGGCCGTTGGGATCATATAGCTTGGTAACGTCTCTTTTAAATGGTTATGTAAAAGATGGCTATCAATTGGCTGCTGCGCAACGTAATAAGCAACTAAATATTTACTCCCTGTTGCCTGCTCATAAGCAATAACAACGCTGTGATTAATATCAGGGTAAAGCGTTAATCTAGCATCAATTTCGCCCAGTTCAATACGAAAACCGCGAATTTTAACTTGGAAATCATTACGCCCTAAATATTGAATATTACCATCACCAAGGTAACGCACCACATCGCCCGTTTTGTAAATTCGTCCGTTATAGTTTTGCTGTTTTTCTTGCTCGCTTTGGAATGGGTTAGTAATAAATTTTTCAGCCGATAACACTGGGTTATTTAAATAACCGCGCCCGACGTTATCACCGCCAATATAAAGCTCGCCGAGTCCGCCAATTGGCACCGGCTGTAACCGCTCATTTAATACATAAGCTGAGGTGTTAGCAATTGGCTTACCGATTAACACTTGCTTAATATTAGGGTTATTACAATCATAATATAATACGTCAACCGTCGCCTCTGTTGGCCCATAAAGATTATGGATCTGACAATTTGGCATTAATTTTTGGCACTGCTGAACTTCATATAAGTTCAGTGCTTCACCACTACAAAATAAATACTTCAATTTTTCTACTTTGCTTTGTAGCATCGGCTGTGCTTGTAAGGTTTCAACAAAAGCAACCAACATTGATGGTACAAAGTGTAGTACGGTGATTTGCTCAGCCTCAATTAGCTCGGCTAAATAAACATTATCTTTATAGCGCTCTGAATGCGCAAAGACAATACATGCACCATACCAATTTGCCCAAAATAGTTCCCATACCGACACATCAAAAGTGTAGTTGGTTTTTTGTAAAATATGGTCTTGCTGAGTAATTGGGTATTCGTTATGCATCCAAATAATACGGTTAACTGCGCCTTGGTGCTCGAGCATTACCCCTTTTGGATTACCCGTCGTGCCACTGGTATAGATCACATAAGCAAGGTTATTTGGCTTGGCAAGTGGCACCGGATTAGTTTTAGGGTAACGATTTAAAAGACTTACCATATTATCTGCTTGTAAGTTGACGACCACTTGCTGCTCACTAGCAAGCGTGCTAACTTTATTGTAGCTACTGCTTGTTGTTAAAATCGCTTTAGCTTTGGTGTCACCAATCATATAGCCAATACGATCACTAGGTGCCTGTGGATCCATTGGCACATAAGCGCCGCCCGCTTTAATAATGGCTAAAATACTAATTAGCATATATTGCGATCTATCTAAACATAGCGCTACCAAATCATCGGGTTTGATGGCAAAGTTATCTCTCAAATAATGCGCAAGTTGATTGGCCTTTTCATTAAGCGCTTGGTATGTTAAGCGTTCATTTTCATAAATAAGCGCTAAGTTATTTGGCGTTCTTGTAACTTGCTCCTCAAATAATGCATGGATTGTAGTGTTTTTTGGATAATCACAACGCGTTTTATTCCATTGATAGACAATTTTTTGATACGTGCTTTCATCTAAGAACGCCAAATTAGCAATAGTTTGTTGCTGATGATAAAGATCAGTAAATTGTGACAAAATATAACGATACACTTGAATATAGTGATTAATCGTCTGTTCACTAAATAAACTGGTTGCATAGTTAAATGAGCCATGAATCGAATCAGCTGAATCATTGAGTAGCGTTGTAATATCAAACTTAGCAATTTTATATTGAGTATCTTGTGTTTGATATGGCGTAAAATAGGTTTTATCGCTTAACCCAATCGCTGAGCCAAATGATTGCACGCCAAACATAACTTGGAATATCGGATGGCGTGAGTGATCTTTTTCTATGCGCATTGCATCGACCAGTTTTTCAAATGGTAAGTCTTGGTATTTTTGCGCCTGAAAAATGCTCTCACTCGTTTGCTCTATAAACTGGGTTAGTGTCTCATCTCCCTTGATCAGTTTTCGAATCGCGAGCATATTAACAAAAAAGCCCATCGTATTTTCGACGCCAGCATAGTGCCGACCTGCGATCGGCGTTCCAATTACAATATCATTTTGCTGACTAAATGCATGTAATGCTAGGTAATAACCACTCAACAAAACGGAATATAAACTTACCCCGAGTTCGTTTGCAAGGCTACGTAAATTTGCACTTAGTTCTTTACCCAGTTCAAAATTAATATCAGCGCCAATATAATCAGTTTGTACTGGCCTAACATAATCGCTCGGTAAATTGAGCGGCTCGTAATGCTCTAACTGGTTTAGCCAATATTGCAATTGCGCTGATAACACCTCATCTTGCAAGTAATGCCGTTGCCATAAAGCAAAGTCTTTATATTGTAAAGTAATCTCCGGTAACGGCGCAGGGCTGCTTATCATCATATTTTCGCAAGCGTAAACCATCTCTTTGATTAGCAAATCAGTCGACCAACCATCAAAAGCAATATGGTGAATAACCATGCTGATATAATGATTATCAGCGAGTTGATAAATATTAATTGAGATAGGTAACTCTTTGTCTAACAAAAATATCTTATGAACATGGCGATAAATATGGCTATCTAATGCTGATTTATCGCTACAAACAATCTGCTCAATTGGTAATGGGTACTCATCGATATTAACGACTTGCTGGTAGCCAATACCATCACGATTAGTTTTGATGACCGTACGCAGTATTTCATGGCGAGTAATAATTTGTTTTAAGGCATCAATAAAACGATGAATATCGATTTGCGAGGCAAGTTTAAATACCAACGGAATATTGTACGCATTACTTCCGCCCTCGTAGCTATCAATAAACCACAATCGCTCTTGTGCAAATGATAATAACTGCTGCTCAGGACTCTCAATTTTTGGGATCACAAAATGTTGCTGGGTTTCACCGCTGGCTTCAATTAACTGGGCAATCGCCTTAGCAGTTCGTTTTGCAAAAATATCGCTAACATGAATTTTTTTATTAAACTGTTTAACAATCTTGTTTGACAATTTAATCGCTAAAATACTATTGCCACCTAGGCGGAAAAAGTCATTTTTTATGCTAACATCGGTAACATCCATCGATAATAAATCTGCAAATGCCGCAACAATAAATTGCTCAATATCATTACTTGGTGCAATGTAATCGTTTTCGATTAAGAGAGTTGGCGCGGGTAATAATTTACGATCCACTTTACCGTTAATATTAACGGGTAAAGCCGTTAAATGAATAAAGGTTGCAGGCACCATGTACTCAGGTAAAAACTGCGCTAAGTAACTAACTATTTGTTCATGTGCCGTAGGTTTATCGGCCACATAATAAGCAGCTAAGTATTTATTGCCAGCGCTATTATTTAGCGCAAGGACTAATGCTTGACTGATACTTGGGTAAGCAACTAAACGAGACTCTATTTCACCGAGTTCAATCCTAAAGCCGCGGATCTTAACTTGGGAATCATTACGACTGATATATTCAAGGTCACCGTTTTCTAGATAACGCACTAAATCGCCAGTTTTATATAAGCGTGCATTGTAATTTTTAGCCTGTTCAGCTGTCGTTTGGAACGGATTAGTAATAAACACCTTACTCGTTAATTCGGCATTATTGAGATAACCACGCCCAACACCTTCACCACCAATATAAAGCTCACCAATTACACCTGTTGGTACTGGGCGTAAATAGTTATCAAGTACATAAAGGCTATAATTATTAAGTGCATGACCTAAATTGGTGCTCATATCATTTTTTTGATAAATATGCGCAGTTGCCCAAACGGTGGTTTCAGTCGGCCCATAAATATTGATTAACCGCGTTCCTTGCTCGAAATATCGATTAACTAATTCATTATTGGCAGCCTCGCCGCCAATACCTAAAATCGGTAGCGGTAATAGATCATTTTTATCTAATAATGCCGGCGTCATAAAAGTAAAATCGATATGCTGATCTTTTATATAAGATGCTAAGAAGCCAAAATCAAAACGTTGTTCTTCTGGCAAAATATAGACTGTATGACCATTTAATAAAGCGCAGTAAACTTCTAATACATGTGCATCAAAAGCGTAGTTGGCATACCATAATACACGCTTTGCGTCATGGCTATTATAGCAAATAGGTAGAGATAGTGTTTCAAGCTGATTAATGGCAATATTAACTAAGCTATGATGCTCAATCATTGCCCCTTTTGGTTTCCCTGTCGTGCCGCTGGTATAAATAATATAGGCTAAGTTATTAGCTTTTGTTGATGTGACAAGATTATGTTGGTCAAATTCGGCAACCGTCGCTAACAGCGAATTATCATCAATGGCGATAACTTGCACATGACCTGCGAATAACGCATTTAAAGATGCTTGATAATGGCGATGGCATAAGATCGCTTTTGCCTGACTATCTTTAACCATCAACTCGGTTCTTTCTATCGGCACTTGTGGGCTTATAGGTACATAAGCAGCGCCTGCTTTCAGCGTTGCTAACATACTAATTAACATGTGCTCAGATTTATCTAAATATAAAGCAATAAAATCATCAGGTTGTAAATCAAGATTAGCGCTTAAATAGTAAGCTAATTGGTTAGCTTGATTATTTAAAGCTTGATAAGTGAGCGCTACATCACGATAAACCGCGGCAACGGTATTTGGTGTGCGCTGGACTTGCTCTTCAAATATTTGCGTAAGTAGTTTGTCGTTAGCAAAAGGGAGCGTCTGCTCAGATTGCGCAATTACTCGCTGCTGATACTCAACATCAGTTAATAATTTTACCTCTTTCACTAAAATAGTTGGATCGCAAATTAACTGTTCAATCGTTAACTTAATACCGGTTAATAAACGGGAAATTGTTTGTGCTTCAAACAGCTCACCGGCATATTTTAGTTTTAATTCTATTTGTTCTGAATTTTCAAAAGCGACTAAGCCAAGTGGGTAATCTAATTTTTCTTTACCCTCTTTAAAGACAAATTTTAACTCGTTTGTATCAAGTGCTGAAGTTGGGTAGTTTTCAAAAACAAATAATGAATTAAATAACCTAACACCCGTATTTTGCAATTTAATTAAACTAGCATTAGCATGATTATTAACGTTATTAATATGCGATTGTAACTCTTTGACTTTATTAATCACGCTATCATCGGTGTGATTTAAAATCACAGGTAAGGTATTAATATATAGCCCGACCGATGTTTCAATACCATCAATCGGTAAGTTTCGGCCCGATACTGTCATACCAATAACAGTTGTATCACTGTTACCATATAGATTTAATTGTTGATGCCAGCAGTACTGCATTAATGCGTTAATAGTAAAATCATTTGCTTTGCACAATTCTTTTAACTGCGTAGCACTTTGAGTATCAAAGCAAAGAATTAATTCTTGCGGATCTGAAACGTAACGATGATCAGCTAAATTAACATGACGCATGGCTGGTTTAACTAAACTTGTTAAGTTTTCAGGCTCAATGTCGTTCGGTAAGTAACTTTGCCAGAAATCCGCTGTTGCTTTCAAATTTTGCTGTAAAAAATGCTGAGCATTTAAGTAGCAATTATCATCAAATGTAACTAACGGCTCACTATTAGCTAGCGATAAATAATTTTGATGCACCGCTTTTAATAAAACTGGTACGCTCCAACCATCTAAAATCGCATGATGATTACTAAAAATACATTGATAATGGGTTTGATTAAGTTTAACTAAGTAGAGCCTAAACAACTGACCTTTCGCCAAATCATAGCTTATTTGCTGATCTTGCTGGCTAATTTGGTCTATTTTCGTTAATTGTTGATCTTTCGAATCGTTGCTAAGATCAATAAACTGCCATGGAAAATCACCTTTTTTATCAATAATTTGAACTAATTCCTCATCCCAATTGAAGCGTAAGCGCAATGATGGCAGTTGTGCTTGAGTGATTTGCCATGCTTGACGTAATAAATCAACTTGCAGCGGATTATGGTATTCCCAAATCATCTGTACACGATATGCGCTATCAAGGTCACCTTGCGCAACCGCATGGTAGATAAACCCTTGTTGTAAACTGTTAGTTGGGCAAATGGCTTCGATTTCATCATTTGCTTGTAACTTACTAAGTAAACTCGGTGAAATAAGGTAATTAATATCACTACTCGTTAAGTAGCTACGTTCAGTTTTACTTAGTTCATCAATTAGCGCTTCAAGTTGCTGAGTATAAAGGGTTGAAAATACAGCCAATTGCTCAGGCAATAAATAACCTGCAATAGTAAATTGCAATTGTTCATCAATCACGCCGCCATTTAACGATAAAAAGTCAGTGTTATTATTGTTAGCCGACATCGCAATCCCCGCATTTTCATGACTAAATGACCATAAAGCTTGCTGCTCGCTATTGAATTGACCTAAATAGTTAAAACTAATTGCCGGTAAAGGATGCTTAATATAGCCCATTAACTGGCCATACCCCATCCCATTATTTGGGATCGCCCGTAGATTATCTTTAATGCAAACAAGATTATTTAATTTGCTCGGTAAATTGGCTACAAGTTTAACCGGGTACATACAGGTAAACCAGCCAACCGTATTGTTAATATCAATATCGTTAAATAAGGCTTCTCGTCCATGCCCTTCTAATAAAATATAATGCTCAGATTGCTTAAACATAAGACTTAAGCTATGCGCTAAAGCGGTTAATAAAATATCATTAATATCAGTATGATAGACATCATTCACTTTGCGTAATAATAAATCAGTATGTGCTTTAGATAGCTGCATCTGCGTATTTGCTAGCGCCTTACTACGGCATTGGTTAATATGCTGCTGATAACCAGTAAAATCAGTTAAAACTTGATGCCAGTATTCCCTTTCATCAATACCGGTTTGTTGATTTACTACTGGATAATTTTGCCCATTTTCTACCCATTGACGATAGCTAGTCACTTTATTACCAAGAATTTTAGCGACACCAACACTAGGATCTAAATTATCTTGCTGTAAGAAAAACTGATAAATCGTTTGTAAGTCTTGCATAATAATACGCCAGCTTACAGCATCAATATTTAAATGGTGAACCGCAACATGAATTCGGGCACTATTATCTTGATAGCCCTCTAAATAACCAAAATGATATAGCGGGCAATTATTAATATCAAAACGATTTTGCCAGGTCGTTAAGTGTGAACTGATGTCACTCTCACTCCAATTGTTAATATTGCAATGGTCAAAGGCAACGTCAGTTGGTGATGAATAATAACCTTTTGATAAGCTTGGATAGCAGGCACGTAGCATGTCATGTTGCTCAACTAATTTCGCTAAGCTTAGTTTTAATAGTGCAATATTAAGTGGCGGCACTTTAATTAAAAAGGCTTGGTTCCAGTGCCCATAGTCAGGTAATTTTCCGCTTGCAACGTTACTAAAAAACCATTGCTGAATCGGCGCCAGCTCAATACTCCCATCTAAAATACCTTGCTCCGTCTTAATAGAAATTTGTGATGCTTTTTGGTTATTAATCACATAATCACTTAAGGCTTTAATGGTTCGATAGTTGAAAATATCTTTAATCGATAAGTAGTAATTAAGCGTTTGCCTAATTCGATTAGCTAATTGAATACTGCTAATACTATCACCGCCCAGCTTAAAGAAGTCATCGTCAATACTAATCTCACTAGCATCTAAACGTAATATACTGGCAAAAGTTTGGCAAAACAGCTGCTCAGTATCATTAGTTGGCGCAACGTATATAGTACTATGATTAAGCTGTGGTAGCGGTAATGCCCTACGATCAACTTTACCATTAATATTAAGTGGTAACGCCGTTAAATGTACCAAAGCCGATGGCAGCATGTAATCGGGTAAAAACTGCTGTAAATAATCGAGAATATCTTGTGATAAAAGTGCGTTATCTGCAACGTAATAAGCAGCTAAAAATTTATTATTTGTGCCATGATCAAGTGCAACTACTGTCGCTTGCTTAATTTGTGGGTGTAAAATTAAACGATTTTCAATTTCGCTTAGCTCGACCCTAAAACCACGGATTTTAATTTGCAGATCATTACGGCCAATATATTCAATATTATCATCAGCGAGATAACGGACTAAATCCCCTGTTTTATAAAGCCTATCATTATAACCTTGCGCTTTTTCAGCCTCTGTTTGAAAAGGATTATTAATAAATACTTTCGCCGTTAGTTCGCGATTATTTAAATAACCGCGCCCAACGCCAGCCCCGCCAATATAAAGTTCACCAATAGCGCCAAAAGGAACCGGCCTTTGTAAATCATCTAAAACATAAAGCGAAGTATTACTAATAGGCCGGCCGATTGGCACACTATGTTCAAAAGGCTGAGAAGCTTGATTGGCTAAAAAGGTTGTAGCAAATGTCGTGGTTTCTGTTGGGCCATAAGCATTAAGAAATTTAACTTGCGGATAATGTTGTAAAAATTGATTAACGTGCACGGCAGAAAGCGCTTCGCCACCGGCAATAATATATTTTAATAAATCTAAGTTAGGTAACCTTGCATCAACTAAGGTATTGAAAAATGCAGTGGTCGCAAAAAAGTTAGTTATTTGCTTATCAGCAATCAACTGATTGAAATATTCCAGATTTAAAAACTTGTCTTTGGTTGCGATAACAATTGCGGCACCATTTAATAACGAACCAAAAATATCATAGATTGAGGCATCAAAATGGTAACCTGAAATGCTGAGCAATCGATCTTCTGGCGTAATTTTAACGAAGTGAGTATTAATAATTAAGCGATTAATATTATGTAGCTCAATTAAGGTGCCTTTAGGTTTGCCTGTCGTGCCACTGGTGTAAATACAATAAGCTAAATCATCTGGTGTGGTTTGACTGACTAAATTATCGCTCGAATAATCACTAAGTGAGCGGGTTAAATCACTGCTATCAACCGCAATAATTGGGGCATTTATCGCTAATTGTGTTAATTTTTCTAAATAATGCGCTTGGGTTATAACCGTTTTAACATTTGCATCTTGCATAATATAGGTATTACGCTCTTGGGGTGCATCAGGATCCATTGGCACATAAGCGGCACCGGCTTTTAAAATTGCTAAAATACTAATAATTGATAATTCAGATCGATCAAGGTATAGGGCGATAAAATCATTAGCATTAATTTGGGCATGTTGCCTTAAATAATGCGCTAACTGATTTACTCGGTGATTAAGCTCGAAATAGCTCAGCTCGGTTTGCTCAAAAATTACCGCGGTATTATTTGGTGTTGTTGAAACTTGCTGTTCAAATAGTTCGGTTACGGTGCGATCTTTTGCATAAGGCACATAAGTCTGATTTTTATCATAGATCAGCGTTTTTACCGCATCTGAATTTAAAAATGCAACGTGCGCTAACGATTTTTGCTGCTGACAAATATCAACAAACTGACCTAGAATATTAAGATAAACGTTAATATATTGCTTGATAGTATTTTCGTTAAATAAGCTTGTCGCATAGTTAAATGAACCTTTTATTGTTTTTTGAGAATCATCAAGTAATGTTGTGATATCAAACTTTGCGGCCTCATAATGGGTTTGTTCGGTTTCATATAAGGTAATTAGGCGGTTTAATTCGTGATCGTCAACGTTAGCAAATGATTGTACGCCAAACATTACCTGAAAAATTGGGTGCCTTGAGGTATCTTTATCGATTTGAACCGCTTCGACAAGCTTTTCAAAGGGAATATCTTGATATTTTTGTGCATTAGCAACTAGCTCGCCAGTTTGCTTAATAAAATCAGCGAGTGGCGTTTTATGATCAAGTTGCCGTCTTAACACTAAATTATTGACAAAAAAGCCCATGGTATTTTCAATCCCAGGGTAATGTCTTCCTGCTGTTGGAGTACCAACAACAATATCATTTTGATGACTAAAGCTATTTAATAGTAAATAATAACCACTCAATAATACCGTATATAAACTAACATTTAACTCGGTCGCTAATTGGCGCAGCGCTAAGCTAAGTGATTCATTTAGTTGGAATTGAATATCATGGCCTTGATAATCAATTTGTGATGGGCGAGTATAATCGGTTGGTAAATTTAAGATAGTATAATTTGCTAATAGTTGTTGCCAATAACTAAGCTGCTCATCTAGTACATCGCTTTGTAGGTATTGGCGCTGCCATAATGCAAAGTCTTTATACTGCACATCAACAGCAAACAGCTCTTCAATTTCATTAATTTCACCAGCAAGTACTTGGTGATATTGCCAATAATAATGGAGAAGTTCTTTAATAAATAAATCAGTTGACCAGCCATCAAACGCAATATGATGAATAATAATACTAATATAATGCTGCTCGCCAAGTTGATAGCACTTAATTGAAATAGCCGGCTCTTTATCTAATTTAAATAGATAATGAGTATGCTTATACAAGTAATTGTTGAGTTGCTGCTTTGACTTGCAAATAACATGCTCAATCACGATAGGCGATTTGCCTAAATCGATAACTTGCTGATAACCTAGGCCATCTTCATTAGTTTTAATAATAGAATGTAATATTTCATGGCGTGAAATGATGCGTTGTAGTGCGAGCTCTAAGCCATTTAATTTTATGCCATCGGTAATTTTAAAAACTAAGGGAACGTTATACGCACTACTTTCGCCTTCATAACAATGAATAAACCACAGCCGCTCTTGTGCGTAAGATAATAATTGTTCTTCACAGTGATTCACTTTCGGCGCGGTAATAACTAAGACTTGCTCTAAATTATTATCGATAAACTGTGCGAGCTTTTGTACCGTTCGTTTAGCTAAAATATCGGCCACATGAATTTTTTTATTCAGTAATTTAGCTAACTTACTTGCAAGCTTAATAGCTAAAATACTATTTCCACCTAACTTAAAGAAATCATCGGTAACACTTATTTTATCAGCAGGATAAAGTAAAAATTCGGCATAAACATCAACTAATAACGATTCGGTTTGCGTACTTGGCGCGATATATTCACCTTGATGATTTAAGGTTGCAACGGGTAGCGCTTTACGATCAACTTTGCCATTAATATTAAGTGGAAAAACCGTTAAATGAACTAATGCTGACGGTAACATGTAATCAGGTAGAAATTGCTGCAAGTAATCAATAATAACCTGTGAGGCGATAGCGGTATCTGCGACATAATACGCGGCTAAAAATTTATTATTTGGGCTATGTTCTACCGCAATCACAATAGCTTGCTTAATATCCGGATGCAAAATTAAACGGTTTTCAATTTCGGTCAATTCAACCCTAAAGCCACGTATTTTGATTTGAAAATCATTACGCCCGATATATTCAATATTATCATCAGCTAAATAACGGACTAAATCACCTGTTTTATAAAGTCTATCATTATAGCCTTCAGCTTTTTCAACATCAGTTTGAAATGGATTATTAATAAATGTTTTATTTGTTAGTTCTCGATTATTTAAATAACCGCGCCCAACACCTGCCCCACCAATATAAAGCTCACCAATTACCCCTTTTGGTACTAACTGCTGCCGCTGATCTAAAATATAAAGTGAGGTATTATTTATTGGCTTACCAATTGGCACATTATGGGCAAATGGCTGATCTACTTGGTTAGTTAAAAAAGCAGTTGCAAATGTGGTAGTTTCAGTTGGGCCATATACATTAAGTAATTTAACTTGCGGATAGTTAGTTAAAAATTTATTAACATGCACTGCCGATAACGATTCGCCTCCGGTTAGGATATATTTTAACTTACCTAAATTGGGTAAATCGGCATCAACTAAACTATTGAAAAAAGCAGTAGTCACAAAAAAGTTAGAGACCTGATTATCGGCAATTAACTGATTAAAATAGCTAAGATTTAAAAATTTATCTTTGGTTGCAATAACCACTGCAGCGCCATTTAATAACGAGCCAAAAATATCATATGTTGAAGCATCAAAATGATAACCGGAGATACTCAGTAATCGATCTTCTGGTGTTATGGTAACAAAGTTAGTATTAATCACTAAACGATTGATATTATGTAGTTCAATTAAGGTGCCTTTAGGCTTACCTGTCGTGCCGCTGGTATAAATGCTGTAGGCAAGATCATTAGCCGTTGTTAGGCTAATTAAATTCTCGTTAGAATAATCATCTAAGCTTGCGATTAAATCTTTGCAATCAACAGCAAAAAGTGGCACATCAGTGGTTAATTTAGCTAATTTTTCGCTATAATGAGCTTGGCAAATTACTGCCTTAACTTTAGCATCTTGCATAATATAAGCATTACGCTCATCTGGTGCATCAGGATCCATTGGAACATAAGCTGCGCCAGTTTTTAAAATAGCTAAGATACTCATAATTGAGAGCTGTGATCTATCAAGGTATAAGCCGATAAAATCATTAGCCTTAATTTGCAAATGTTGCCTTAAATAATGTGCCAGCTGATTTACCCGCAAGTTAAGCTCTTGATAAGTCAACGTAGTTTGTTCAAAAATTACCGCTATATTTTGTGGAGTATTTAATACTTGCTGTTCAAATAGTTCAATAACTGTCTGATTTTTCGCATAAGGCACATGAGTTTGATTTTTAGCCATAATCAATTCTTGCTTAGCATTGTCATCAAGAATATTAATATTTTTAGTTAAAATATCAGCCTTACCATCGAGTAAATAATCAAGCGTTGTCATAAATAATTTTTGATATAATACGATAAACTGTTTGACTAAATGTTTATCTAACACAGTTTCATTAAACTTAATTCGATAGTTAATATGATTATTATGTTCCTCTTGCTCGACAACCAAAATATTACTTAGATCAACTTGTAAATCGTGATTGGTTTTCTCGTCATATAAGCCATTAAAATGTGATGTGTGATCCCTTAAAAAGGTTTGAACAAAAGCAACATCTAAAATATTGGGGTTATTAAGCGTTGAAATAATGTCATAAATTGGCAGGTATTTGGCATTCGTTTTTTTAACACCGCGATGATAAGCTAATATATGATCAATCGTCGATTGTAATGTCGTTTTATCATCAAAATGATAATTGATAGGTAATACATTAACATGTGCGCCATAGATAAGCTCTTTGCCCTCTAAAATAGCGACCGGATAAGCGAGTGGGATATCGCTCTGGTTTACCATTTTGTGCAGTAGTAATCCCATTACCAATTGACCAAATAAATAAGTGGTAATTTTATATTGCCGGCGTAGCGATTTAACTTGTTGTACTACTTGTTCATCATAACTAAATAAATATTCTGTTATTACCCGTTTGCTTTCGGGCTGAGTGCCTTGTTGCGACTTTAAAAAAGTTAAATCAATATTTTTCGTATCCCTTA
This sequence comes from Orbaceae bacterium lpD04, assembly GCA_036251935.1. Classification (NCBI taxonomy): domain Bacteria; kingdom Pseudomonadati; phylum Pseudomonadota; class Gammaproteobacteria; order Orbales; family Orbaceae; genus Orbus; species Orbus wheelerorum. The sequence continues at coordinate 2,069,724 of CP133967.1, forward strand.
AATGATCTTGCCAAAAAGCAACCATAGTGGGTTTTTGCTCGGTTAATAGTTGTTCAAAATTCGTATTAAGTTTTTGATGACTAACAATTTGGGAATCGAAACTTTGTAAGTAATAATTTTCACCATTATAATAAGATCTAATTTTTGACCAAAACTCTTCAACGCTTATGCCGTCTACCGCAATGTGATGAAAAATAAGGATAAAACGATATTGATTTTCAGCCAATTTAAACAGGTACACTCGTCCTAATAGATCCTTTTCTAAATCAAAAGGCTGCAAGGTTAAATTACGCATTTCTTCATCACTTAACGGATGATCATAATAAGTTATTATGTCACTTGCCAAGGCTGGCGGCCTTAATGTCCAGCAAATATCAGGGGATTTATCGATAATATTATGACGAAAAATAAAGTGCTCATTAAACACCTTTTTAAAACAATCCATAAATCGCTGTTCATCAATATTGCCGTTAAGGGTATTGTCGGCAACAAGATTATAATCAGTACGTAAAGGATTAACTCGCCATTCGTAATAGAACATTAGTTGATAAGGCGTTAGCTTAATATTTTTCATCTTGGTACCCTTTAATTATAAGTTTAAATTATTGTTAAAATTAGAACTTAACTGCCGGTGCAATAAAGGCTCACTCCATGTTTAACTTTTTTCTGTTGCGAAATAAATTTAATATGAAATCACTATTAAAAAATTATTTAGCTGTGCAAAAATTAGTTACCTATACATTGATTCAGTAGCTCATAATTTTGGCTTAGTTTATTGATAGTTTTGATATAAATTTCTTAAATAGTCGTTAAGCAAGGCTTAATTAATTAACTATTAGTGGGAGGCCAATTGACCTTGAAAGAAAAAGAACAACCGATTAAATGGCGAAAATAGCTTAAGTAGGCACGCTGAGCTAAAAATGGCATAAAACCATGATTTAGTCGTAGCGTGTAATAATCAGATGAAATAGTGTCATTGATTAATGTGTTTTGAATAAAAAGAGATTTGATAGCTAATGATTTAATCGTATACAAAATTTCTTTTAGAAATAATATAATTATAAATAAAAAATAAACGTTACTCATATCCTAAATATCACACTTTTATACGCGGTTTAGATTACTTAATAAGGTAATGCAAACAACCTAACAATGCAAATAAAAAAAAGTAAATTTAAAGAGTAACATTATCAGCAAAAACTTAACTTATTAAATTTTAATCAGTAAAAAATGATATTTTGATGTGAGTAACATTATGGTAATTTTTTTTAGCACAAATCCATCAAAATATGATGGAAATAAGCACCATTTTATGATTAATAAACAAAACAGCCCTACTATTCGGGCTGTATGAACGAATAAAATATTATTTGTTAATTATTTGACGAGATTATTTAACACTTTTTTGAAATCAACCCAAGGACAAAAACCATTGGCATCAATCTGACAACCATTTAATGATAAAGTTACTCTTTGAGGTGGATTATTAAGGGTTAATTTTTCAAGGTTGCGTAGCTGTTTAGTCGACTGATAAACATATTCAACTTTGAGCAAATCTTGACCCGTTGTTTTATCGTTCCAACGCTGAAATACAATTTTACCGCCAATTGGTGTTTTCTCATACTGACCAGGTAAATTGTAATCCTCAAAGCCCATCGCACGAATAATCGGCCCAACTGTCGTATCATGACCGACTAGCACAGTGATTTTAGCTTGATCGGGTGATTGTTGTAGCGGCATAAGAGTATTTAGATGTGATAACATCGGTTTAATCGTTTGATTAACTACCATTGGCTGTAAATAAGCCGCATCGATATAAGCATTCCTTATTTTTGCAAGGGTGATCCAGTCTTTATCAAATTTTATTTTACCCCAAGCAACTTGGGAAGTAGGAAACCCTTCATAGTCTTGCAGCATAAAGGCATCAATCATCCAAAAAGCCGTGTGGATAGGACCATCGATTGATGACTCTTCACCATAAATAAGGTTGACTTTATTAGGCAGCTTTGCAAGGCTACATTGTTTGTCGACTTTGCAATCATGAGAATTTTTATAATCAATAACTTCTTCTAATTTAGCGTAAGAAGAGGCTAGATTTTGATCATTGATAAAAGATTCAATTTCTGCAACAGCTTTTGTTACATACTCCTTACTATTATCATTGATTGCTTGGAAAAAAATTGGATCTTGCCCCGCTAAATCTGCTAAATGGTGATATTTTATTTTATCACAGCCAGGAAATGCGCCGACGGTAAAAAATTGTCCAGTGGCAATCGTTCTTGGCACAATATTAGTATAAATATAGTACTGTTCATCTGTTGGGCAGGTGTTTTTTTGTACTAAATTATGTTGAGCAAACCAATCATTAAAATAATGCCCCATATACGTTTCTAACGCCCCACCTTTTGCCGTTAAAAATCCGCCGGTAGTATCCCATTTTGGCCATTTATAGGGAGTTGCATTAATCAACAAATCAGCGCCCTCTGTTAATGGTGCTCTTAATCCATGACGGCTTACTATCACAACTTGTTTAAGCTCATACTCCGTTTCGGGCACAGCGGCGTAAGATAGATCAGTTATAGCCAAAATAGTGGTTGCTAATAAACTTATTTTTTTAACTAACTTCATTATTTTCTCCATATTTAATTAACTAAGCATAACTAGTATTAATCGATCATTTTTTTTTGCACACGAATCCGTACAGATTCGTGATCGCGATCAAATTATGAAAATGATGATTTTTTATTCTGTGAGAGGCATCACAAATGAACAATATATGAACGATTGATTGGTTGCATATTTATTAATATCTGTAAAATTGGGCACTAATTGAGCTAGCAACTAATATGCTTTAATATTATTAATCGATAAAATAACTAGATAGATGCATGGTAATAATGAGGGGATAAATTGAACCGCTGCAAGCCAAGTCACAGCGGTTTAAATATTATTTAGTGAGTGAAAAAGATAGAGTAAAAACAATAAATGTTACCCTCTTCTATTTGTGATCCACTCCCTTAATATTAATAAATTGTGTTGTTGCATAATATCAAACCACTGCTTTTTGGCTTTAATCATCGTGCCAGAACTAATTTTTAAGGTATTTTCAATCTCGCGATTTGTTTTACCTTCGACTAATAAATCGATCATTGTAAACCAATTTTCACAACGGCCTAAATGATCAAGCCCTGTGCCCTTGAGGTTACTAAAATAGCGCCAACAACTTTTACAGCGAAACTGCGCCCTCGCCTCACCCACTTTTTGTACTTTTGTTGAGCTACAGTGTGGACAACTGGCATCAGCGACTTGCAAAATACCGCTTACCCAAGCTTTAAGCTGTTCGACTTGTTGTTGTACGATTTTAGGCTCATCAATTTTCACATCATTGACAAAATCTTGATACCACTGATAAAGCTCAGGATAATAAGTTTGCATATACTCATCAATAACGTCAATGCGGTTTTTAATGACCCAAGCGCTGCAATTAAGTTCACGGCGAATGCTGGTATAACTTTGCCCACATAACCGTCGCTGTGCAATAATTGGTAGCCATTCGAGTGGTGCTAAGCGGTAAAAAGGGGTATTTAAGCTACGATTAAAACCACGCTTACACGATTTGCAGCGATAATAACCTGATGAAGAATTGACGGCATAAAGTTGATGATGTTGGCAATAGGGGCAAACCGTAGGTTTTTCACTTAAGGCGCTTAAATCAGCAACCAACGCATCTGCATTATTATGTAATTTTATTGGCACAAAATTAGAGTACATTTTGCTTGCCTCTTATAATTTATTGTGCGGCTATTTTATATTAAAATTAAATGCATTACTAATATTTTAACGAGAAATAGTCACAATTAATCTTCCTATTATCAGCGTTTCACATTATTAGCGACTCGGTAAAATTAATCACTAAAGTAGCCGTTAAAGTTTCCAATAATTTTTTATTGGTAAGACAACTAATTTTGACAATTCAACTAAAATGATACCAATTATAACCCCACACAATCTTGAAATACCAGGGTCTGCCGATGTATAGACTAATGAATCGGGCACCATGACAACTAGATAAACAAGCACAAATTGAGTGCCAATATAGGAAAATGATTGGCAACTATTTTCAATATGACGACCAATAAAAATACCTAAGCCTAATATTAGTGCGGTAATTGCCAGATTGATTTGATAAAATGGTAAACAAACGATGGCAAGCAAACCACCCGATGTGCAGCCTAAAAAACGATGAAAATTTCGTTTAGAAACAATTTTAGCATTACTAATGGTCGATAATGGAACGGTTAATACCACAAAAATCGTAATTGCCGTTTGGCCTAAATAACGAAGATCAAAAAAATGCTCTAAAAATGGCAGCGTTGCGAGTGCAAACATGACTCGTAAAGAGTGGATTGCGGTATATTTTGCATAACAAGGAAATTTAACAACCTCAGCTAAACCTATTTTACATGGTTTAATCCTCAGTTTTGGTTTTATTAAGTTAGAGGTAATGCTCACAGCCATTGAAGCTGAAATACCCGCCAACACTTCAATAACGCGGGTAATTGCAAATGCTTGCACTTGACTAAATGGATTACCCAGCGCATCGACACCTATCATAATATAGGTAATACCGAAAAAAAACCAAGCATAACTATACTTGCTAGTAACGGCGAAATAAAGCGTAATACCGCCCACACATGCAATACCTAATGCAATGAAGATAAGATTATGACCTAATAAATAACTGACATAATAAGCTAATAACGCTCCAATGATAGTGCCTAAAAACCGCAGCGAACCACGAATTAATGTATCAATAACATGAGAGCGCATAATCATATAGCCAGTAAAGGCTGCCCAGCCAATATTTTGAGCATTAAGTAAATGAGCAAAAATGATTGCGAGAAATACCGAGCTGATAACTTCAAGCTCATCGATAAAACGAATTAAAGTGATATTTTTTTTGCGAAACTGATCAAAAATATCGCAAATAAAAATTGATGCATTATGTAAACGATCCATTGCAAAACCAAACGTCCAAAAAGTGATAAAATAAGGTATTACTTGTAATAAAAGCGATTAATGATCGTTGTTAACAACGAGGAATTAGCTAATAGATTTTAGCTACAATAAAATACGATTAATTACAGCGGGTTATTCTACTGCTAATAATCAATCGACATCAAGCGGTTTAAATCATCATAACGCGTTAATTACACTTTAGTGTGAATATAACAAATAAAGCCAATATAAATTGACTTTATTTGTCTGTATAATTTAGCGATATATAATATTAATAAAGGATAGAATTATGTATAGTTTTACCAATGATTATAATGAAACGGCTCATCCCAAATTATTAGAGTCATTATTAACCAAAGCCAAGCAAAAAAACAGTGGTTATGGTTTAGATGACTACTGCCAACTTGCCAGTGAACAAATACGTCAGGTAATCGGTTCGCCAAAATCAGCAGTACATTTTTTGCCTGGTGGCACAATGACCAATCTCACCTTTATTAGCCATGTACTTCGCCCTTACCAAGCGGTTATCGCTGCAAACACAGGCCATATTGCCGTACATGAAACTGGCGCGATTGAAGCGACTGGCCATAAAGTTATCACAGCGCAAGGCATTGATGCGAAGTTAACACCTGAATTAATTAAACCTATTCTTGACGAACACTGTGATGAGCACATGGTTCAACCTAAATTAGTTTATATTTCAAATACCACAGAGATGGGCACTATTTATAGTAAACAAGAATTACAACGTTTATATCAATTTTGCCAGCAACATAACTTATATCTCTACCTCGATGGCGCAAGGCTTGCAATGGCACTAACTGCTGAAGATAATGATTTAACGTTTCAAGATTTGGCGCAATTGACCGATGCATTTTATATTGGTGGCACTAAAGTTGGGGCGTTTGCTGGTGAAGCATTAATTATTAATAATCTAACGCTAAATCAAGATTTTCGCTTTACTATGAAACAAAAAGGCGCAATGATGGCCAAAAGTTGGATTTTAGGGTTACAGTTTTTAACCTTAATGCAAGATGATCTTTATCTACAATTGGGCGATCATAGTAATAAAATGGCAAAAGCGTTACAAACTATTTTTAGTGAGCACGGTTTTACATTTAACATCAGGCCACAAACTAATCAACTATTTGTCAATATTCCCAATCGTTTGGTTGATAATATTATGCAAAATTATAGTGTTTACGCTTTTGGTCAGCCGGATAGTGAACATACTTGTTTACGTTTTTGTACATCATGGGCAACAACCCTTGATGATATCGAACGATTTAACTCTTTTTTAAAAAAACTCAGCCAAAAATAACTTGCTAAGCCAAATAAAGTGTTATATGTTAATAACACTTTATTTGGAGCATTAAATATATTATGAACTTACTTTTCGTCTGTTTGAACAACAACCATCATCATCACCATTTCCCGCAATAGTCTTCGGGCGTTTGGTGCTGGAAGACATTTGATCTTCCAGATGAGCGCAAAGAAAGTTTTAGAAAGAGCCCTCGGAAGATCAACTTCCGAGGGCTTTTTTTATGGTTTTATTCACAGGCTTTTCAAGATTATTAACTATTATACAATTGGAGAGAAAGATGTTAGATAATTCACGTTTACGTATTGCCATGCAAAAATCAGGTCGCCTTAGCGACGAATCAAAAAAACTATTGGCACAATGCGGCATTAAAATTAACCTACAAGAACAACGCCTTATTGCTTTTGCTGAAAACATGCCAATTGATATTTTACGCGTGCGTGATGACGATATTCCGGGCCTTGTTATTGACGGTGTTGTGGATATTGGCATTGTTGGTGAAAATGTACTTGAAGAAGAAGTGCTTGATCGCAAAGCTGAGGGACAAAATCCACAATTCAAACAGCTAAGGCGATTAGATTTTGGTGCTTGCCGCTTATCAATTGCAGCGCCTAGAGATTTTGACTACCAAGGGCCAAAATGTTTACAAGATTTACGCATTGCGACCACCTACCCTCACTTACTAAAACGCTACTTAGCCGAGTATAATGTCACATTTAATACCTGCCTACTTAATGGCTCAGTCGAAGTAGCACCAAGGGCTGGGCTTGCCGATGTAATTTGTGATTTAGTATCAAGTGGTGCAACGCTTGAAGCCAACGGTTTGAAAGAGATTGAAGTCATTTATCAATCTAAAGCGTGTTTAATTCAGCGCAGCGGTGAGCTTTCATCTGATAAACAAGCACTGGTTGATAAACTCCTTACTCGTATACAAGGTGTGATCCAAGCACGCGAATCGAAATATATTATGTTACACGCGCCAACTGATGCACTTGAAAAAATTGTAGCGCTGTTACCTGGCGCTGAAGATCCAACCATTTTACCATTAGCAAATGAGAAAAACCGGGTTGCTCTGCACATGGTTAGTACCGAGTCATTATTTTGGGAAACTATGGAAAAATTAAAAGCATTAGGGGCCAGCTCAATTTTAGTTCTACCGATTGAAAAAATGATGGAGTAACAAGATGAAATTAACGTATTGGCAAACGTGTTCTACAGCTGAGCAACAAACATTACTAACAAGGCCGGCATTAAGTCAATCAAATACCATTAGTCAGTCTGTTGCAAAAATTCTTACCCAAGTTAAAAATGAGGGTGACGCGGCACTAAAAACGCTAAGCAAACAATTTGATAACGTCACGCTTAACGAATTAAAACTAAATGAAAGCGAGATTAAACTAGCAACGAGTCGCGTAAGCGCTGAATTAAAAGAGGCGATGCAGCTAGCGGCAAAAAATATTGCCTGTTTTCATAAAGCGCAAATTCGAGAAACTATCACCGTTGAGACTTTACCAGGCATCAAATGTCAGCAAATGACGCGGCCAATTAATTCAGTCGGTTTATATATTCCTGGCGGCTCAGCGCCATTATTATCTACCGTTTTAATGCTTGCGATCCCAGCTAAAATTGCGGGCTGTAATAAAATTATGCTCTGCTCGCCGCCGCCAATTGCAGATGAAATTTTATATGCAGCAGAACTTTGTGGCGTGAGTGAAATTTATCAACTCGGCGGCGCCCAAGCAATTGCGGCTATGGCATTTGGCACAAAAACGATTGCAAGTGTTGATAAAATTTTTGGTCCTGGTAATGCTTATGTTACCGAAGCAAAGCGCCAAGTAAGCCAACTAAACGATGGCGCAGCAATTGATATGCCAGCTGGCCCATCAGAAGTATTAGTTATTGCTGATAGCGGTGCAAATCCAGTATTTATTGCAGCAGACTTATTATCACAAGCGGAACATGGCCCTGATTCACAAGTTATTTTACTAACGCCCGATGAAAACCTTGCAAGCTCAGTCGCTATTGAAATTACCAAACAATTATCGCAATTATCGCGTAAAGATATTGCCCAACAGGCATTAAAAGAAAGCCGCTTAATTATTACCAAAGATATCAATCAATGTATTGAAATTAGTAACCGCTATGGGCCTGAACATTTGATTATTCAAACTCGCAATGCAGCAAATTTAGTTGATAAAATAACAAGTGCTGGTTCTATTTTCTTAGGTGACTGGTCACCGGAATCAGTCGGTGATTATGCATCTGGCACCAATCATGTACTCCCTACTTACGGTTATACGGCCACATACTCAAGCCTTGGGCTTGCTGATTTCCAAAAAAGGATGACGGTGCAGGAGTTATCGCCGGAAGGATTAGCAGCTATTGGTAAAACTGTTGAGTTAATGGCACAAGCTGAGCAATTAACCGCGCATAAGCAAGCGGTAACGTTACGACTTGATGCATTAAGTAAAGGACAATATGATGAATAATTTTAATGATATAAACCAATTAGTGCGTAAAAATGTACAAGCGCTAACGCCTTACCAATCAGCGCGCCGCATAGGCGGTAAAGGCGATGTCTGGTTAAATGCTAATGAATTCCCAACTGCGCCAAATTTTGAGCTTACCGAGCAATGTCTCAATCGCTACCCACAAGCACAGCCCGAGCAAGTGATTAATCGTTATGCCGATTATGCTGGCGTAGAAGCCGAGCAGCTGATTGTTAGTCGCGGCGCAGATGAGGCAATTGAGCTTTTAATGCGTGCCTTTTGTGAGCCGGGTCAAGATAGTATTATTTATTGTCCTCCAACGTATGGAATGTATTTAGTTAGTGCCCAGACGTTAGGCATTAATTACAAAGCCATTGCACAAACACCCGATTGGCAGTTAGATTTAACGGCAATTAAACAAAACCTCGATTCGGTTAAATTAGTTTATGTGTGCTCACCAAATAACCCAACCGGTAACTTATTAAATCCTGATGATATAAAAGCGCTACTTGCAATGACTGTAGGTAAAGCTTTAGTGATTGTCGATGAAGCCTATATTGAATTTTCGTTAGAAAATTCACTAGTTAGCTGGCTGGCAACCTATCCACACTTAGTGATTTTAAGGACTCTATCGAAAGCTTTTGCTTTAGCTGGATTACGCTGCGGCTTTACTATTGCAAATAAACCCGTGATTGATGCATTACAAAAAGTGATTGCCCCTTACCCACTAGCTTCACCTGTTGCAGATATTGCAGCGACAGCATTAAGCCATGAAAACTTAGCGGTAATGAAATTACATGTCGTAAACCTTAATAGCCAAAAAGCGCGTTTTACAAGTGAACTAAATAAGCTTGATGTGGTTGAATGTGTTTATCCAAGCTCAGCTAATTATATTTTGGTCAAATTTAATGATCCACAGGTATTTAAGTACTGCTGGGATCAGGGTATTATTTTACGAGACCAAAATAAACAACCTGGCTTAACTAACATGATCCGCATCACAATTGGCACACAAGCACAATGTGATGCGGTAATAAATGCTTTAATCAATTTCAAACGTCAAGGAGATAACTAGATGACGCAGAAATATCTTTTTATTGATCGTGATGGCACATTAATAACCGAGCCGCCGATCGATTATCAAGTTGATAAGTTTGAAAAACTGGCATTTGAACCTAATGTCATTCCCGCACTATTAAAGCTGCAAGCAGCTGGCTTTAAATTAGTTATGGTAACTAACCAAGATGGCCTAGGGACAAATAGTTATCCGCAGGCCGACTTTGATGGCCCTCATAATTTAATGATGCAAATTTTTGAATCACAAGGCGTAAAATTTGAGGATGTATTAATTTGCCCACATTTTTCAACTGATAATTGCGATTGTCGTAAGCCTAAAATTAAATTGGTGTTACCCTATTTGCTTGACGGTGCACTAGATAAACAAAATAGCTATGTCATTGGCGATCGTGAAACTGATATCAAATTAGCCGAAAATATGGGGATAACAGGCTTACGGTATAGCCCTGTCACTTTAGATTGGCGTGAGATAACACAAAGGTTAACAACGCCAGATCGTTACGCTAAAGTCGAGCGTAAAACCAAAGAGACAAAAATTTTAGTTGAAGTGTGGCTTGACCGCCAAGGTAATAGCAGTATCGACACTGGGATAGGTTTTTTTGATCATATGCTTGACCAAATTGCCACCCATGGCGGCATCAAACTTAATATTCAAGTCGATGGCGATTTACACGTTGATGACCACCACACCATTGAAGATACGGGGCTTGCACTTGGTGAAGCATTAAAAGTTGCCTTAGGTGATAAACGCGGCATTACTCGCTACGCATCAGTGATCCCGATGGATGAGTGCCTTGCTAAATGTACTATCGATATTTCGGGCCGCCCTTACCTACAATTTTCAGCGCAATTTAGCCATCAAAAAGTGGGCGATATGAGCACCCAAATGGTTGAACATTTCTTCTATTCAATTAGCTATGCTATGGCAGTTACGCTGCATATTGAAACCGCCGGTGATAATGATCATCATAAGGTTGAAAGTCTCTTTAAAGCCTTTGCCCGCACATTAAAACAAGCAATTAAAATTGATGGCGATCATCTACCAAGTTCAAAAGGAGTGCTGTAATGAATGTGGTTATTCTTGATACTGGCTGCGCTAATTTATCATCAGTAAAATATGCAATTGAGCGCTTGGGTTATCAGCCAATAATTACGGCTGAGCCCGAGCTTGTTTTACAATCAGATAAACTTTTTATGCCAGGCGTTGGTACCGCAAGTGCTGCAATGGCGCAGCTTAAAGAACGTAACTTAATTGAACTCATCAAAGTATGCACTCAGCCAATATTAGGCATATGTTTGGGTATGCAGTTAATGGCAAAACATAGTATGGAAGGCGATATTGATACATTAGGTTTTATTGATGAAACCATTATCAAAATTCCTGATCATGGTTTACCTCTGCCCCACATGGGCTGGAATAAAGTCTATCCTAAAGCCGGCGAACACTTGTTTCGCGATATTCCAGCAGACGCTTATTTTTACTTCGTACATGGATATGCATTACCATTATGTTCAACAACTATAGCAGAAACCAGCTACGGCGAAAGCTTTACGGCAGCCGTACAAAAAGACAATTACTTCGGTGTGCAATTTCATCCCGAGCGTTCTGGCACGGCCGGTGCAAAACTGCTGAAAAACTTTTTGGAGATGTAACCGCTATGTCAAATCCAACAATTATTGCTGCGCTAGATCTCATTGACGGCAACGTAGTGCGTTTACATCAAGGCGACTATCAGCAAAAACGTGACTATGGCAGCGAGCCGTTAGCAAGGTTACAAGGCTATGAGGCACAAGGCGCGACTATTTTGCACCTCGTTGATTTAACTGGCGCTAAAGATCCAACTGCAAGGCAAATTCCATTAATAACAAAACTGATTGCAGGGGTTTCTATTCCCGTGCAAATTGGTGGTGGGATCCGCAGTCAAGCAGATGTAGAGGCTTTATTATCAGCTGGCGCTGCTCGGGTAGTTATTGGCTCAACTGCCATCAAATCACCCGAACTCGTTAAACAGTGGTTTACAACTTACGGCGCCGAGTGTTTGGTGCTCGCCCTTGATGTTAATATTAATGAGGCGGGTCAAAAACATATTGCAATCCATGGCTGGCAAGAGTCATCTAATCAAACATTAGAGTCAGTCATTGACGATTTTTTGCCTTTTGGCCTAAAACATGTGCTTTGTACTGATATATCAAAAGATGGCACCCTTACAGGTTCAAACGTTAAGCTTTATCAAGAAATAAGCCAAAAATACCCAACGATTGCGCTACAAGCATCAGGGGGAATTGGTAGTTTAGCGGATGTTAAAGCACTCGAAAATAGCGGCGTAGACGGCATCATTGTTGGCCGAGCACTGCTTGAAGGTAAATTTACGTTACAGGAGGCAATCGCATGCTGGCAAAACGGATAATCCCTTGCCTTGATGTTAAAGATGGACAAGTGGTTAAAGGCGTTCAATTTCGTAATCATGAAATTATTGGCGATATTGTGCCACTGGCAAAGCGCTATGCGCAAGAAGGCGCCGATGAACTGGTATTTTATGATATTACCGCGTCATCTGATGGCCGCGTGGTTGATAAAAGCTGGGTTGCTAAAGTTGCAGAAGTGATAGATATCCCGTTTTGCGTAGCAGGTGGTATTAAAACCATTGATGATGCAAGCCGCATTTTATCATTTGGTGCCGATAAAATTTCGATCAACTCCCCTGCGCTTGCCGATCCAAGTTTGATAACTCGCTTAGCTGATCGCTTTGGAGTGCAGTGCATTGTTGTTGGCATTGATACTTGGCATGATGAAAAAACCAATGATTACCATGTCTATCAATTTACTGGTGATGAAAAACGCACTGTTGCAACAACGTGGAATACCCTCGATTGGGTTAAAGAAGTGCAGCAGCGCGGCGCAGGTGAAATCGTCCTTAATATGATGAACCAAGATGGCGTTAAAAACGGTTATGATTTAAGCCAGCTAAAAGCCGTGCGCGAAGTCTGTCATGTGCCATTAATTGCATCTGGCGGCGCAGGTACAATGCAACATTTTCTTGATGCATTTAACCAAACAAATATAGATGGAGCTTTAGCTGCATCAGTCTTTCATAAACAAATTATTAATATTGGTGAATTAAAACAGTATTTATTTGATAACGGAGTCGAAATACGCTTATGTTAACATTACAACAAATCGATCAGCTTGACTGGCAAAAAGTCGATAATTTAATGCCAGCAATTATTCAACATGCCATTTCAGGCGAAGTGTTAATGCTTGGTTATATGAATAAAGAGGCATTAACAAAAACTATCGAATCAAGTAAAGTCACATTCTATTCTCGAACCAAAAGCCGCCTCTGGACGAAAGGCGAAACTTCAGGCAATTTTTTAAATCTGGTGAATATCAGCGCCGATTGCGATAATGATAGCTTACTTATACTCGTAAACCCAGTTGGCGCAACTTGCCATACAGGCAGTAATAGCTGCTTTAGCCCTGCCCAGTCCGACTTTGGATTTTTATTTGAGTTAGAACAGTTACTTGCCTCACGCAAAAATGCCGATCCTAACTCATCATATACCGCGAAGCTGTATCATGATGGCACTAAGCGCATTGCCCAAAAAGTGGGGGAAGAAGGCGTTGAAACTGCACTTGCTGCAACTGTTAATGACCGCGAAGAGCTAAAAAATGAATCTGCCGACCTGATCTACCACTTGCTAGTATTACTGCAAGATCAAAATCTTAACCTAAGTGATGTGATTGCGATTTTAAAATCCCGCCATAAGTAATATAACAAAATAGCGAATTAGTGATTAAATAACCGCTAATTCGTTATTTTTTTGTTGTAAGGTATCATTATAGTGAAAAACATAGTTAAAAATAATATTTGGCCGAGTTAATAAGATTCTTTTGCTAATAATCACATAAATAATTATCTAATTAGCATATAATTCTGCCAATAATAATATTAAAGGATTATCATGATGACGGAAGAAACTATAGAACAAAAAATTGCTAGACTAAGTAGTATAAAACCCGGTGATAGTGACTATGCGGAATCTCAATTTCGCTTAGGCATCGTTTCTGAACTTACTAAAAAAGAATTCGATACCGCTATCAACTATTATCAAAACGTCCGTAAAGAAGATAACGCGGAATATTTTGCAAAAGCTCAATTTCGCTTAGGCATCATTTTTGAACTTAAGAAAAAAGAACTCGATACAGCTATCCACTACTATCAAAACGTCCGTCAAGAAGATAGTGAAGAAGGTTTTGCACGCGCTCAAATCCGTTTAGGCCTCATTTTTGAAATTAAGAAAAAAGAACTAGATACTGCTATCGGCTATTATAAAAAAGCCATCCAGAAAGATGATTTTGAGTGTTATGTACTAGCTCAATATTGTTTAGGGCGGATTTATTTAGAAAAAGAAAATAATGAAGAAGCTAAAAAACATTATAATAACGTAAGTTATATAAAAAATGGCTTTAACCTCTATACTGAGGCTCAAATTGCGTTATTTTTTCTATCTAATAAAACTGATAAGCCGATTAAATTAGGGGAAATAGGACAAGCAACTAAGAGCATTAATAATATTTATCAATTTTGTGGAAAAATACGAAATCAATCATTAGTCCGTTTCGACAAAAATAATCACTACGAACAAACAATTGCCCATTACACCAATCCCAACGTGTTATTTTTACTACTTAAACAAGCAAGCTTATTTCGACTTAATTTAGTCGATTTTATGAATGACCCAAGCGAAAATAAAGTACTGCTCAATTGGCTCAATATTGATCCTTCACAAACAAATCCTGATATTAAAAATTTTGTCGCGAGCTTTTCATTTAACCATAATTCACTAAATCAGTTTAGGCTCTATGGGTTAGAGGGTAACCAGCCTGGTTCAGGGGTTAGCCTTACCTTTAAAAAAGATTTTTTTTGTGATGAGTTAGATAAAAGTATTGATCTTCAGGCAATCACTAAATCGCCACAAAAATTAATGAACTCTGATACTGTAAGTGACCAACAATCAAATCGTAATCTAACTATTTTTCCACTGCCGTTATACCGCTGCATCTATTTCGATCCTAATACCAATTATCTTGCTTTAGCCAAACGCAGTAAACAATCGTTTTACCTAGAATATAAATCGGAGAAACCCGATGAAATAGATAAAAAATGGCAAGGCTATTTAACGTCATTGGAAGAAGAACAGAAATTAACAGATATTCGAGAACAATTGGATAAGGTTCAAACTGAAATCAAAAAATTGAGGGAGTTAATTGATAAAAATGAGTGGCAAATTACCTTAAAAGATATTAATCAGCTTATTGCCCTCGCCACTATGCCAATAGCCAGCTTAGTTAAACATGCAGCCTTTGAAGATGAAAATGAGTGCCGTATTTTTTACGTGACTGATATTGGTGACGATAAAGTTAAAATAGGCGAACAATTTGACTTATGCCAGCAAATTTACTTAGAGTACGGTGATATTTCTACTTATCTTGATAAAATTTACCTTGGCCCTAAATGTCAACCACAACATAAACTATGGTTAGAAAATCATAATAAAAAACGTAAACTCAACATCAACCGAATAGTACAATCCGTTATGCCATTGCAATAAAACAGGTTCAGGGCTTTGCCCTGGCACTTTATTTTTTTATAAATTAAATTATTTGTTCCTTATCACATAAGGATTAATTGAATATATAAAATTAACATTATAACTAATCGGTATCAAAGCTAATTTTACATAATTACACTAGCCTTTTTTAAGGCTTTCCATTAAAATCGTTCAAAATAATAACAACAATCCATTACTCAAATGAATGCTATTAAATACGCGATAACCGGTGTTTTATTACTGCTTCTTACTACGGTTAATTTAGCTCTAGCCAATTCCTATGCCATCAATTCTGTTCCTAATCCATATCAACAAAGCGAGATTATTTATGTCGTTGATCCAGATAATGTTTTGACCAAGGAAGATACTGATACGATAAATCAACGGCTAGAAGAGTTAGAACAAAATACAAACATTGAAACCGCTGTCGTTGCCCTGCCTTCAATTGGTCAAGTTGATACCAGAGAGTTTGCCAATAAACTATTTAATCATTGGAAAATCGGTAAAAAAGGTCAAGATAATGGTTTATTAATTCTATTGGTAATTGATCAGCGCCAAGTGGTATTTGAAGTTGGCTATGGCCTTGAAGGTAATTTAACCGATGCTAAAAGCTATCGCCTCATGGATCAGTATATGTTGCCACTATTTAAACAGAATCAATTTAGTCAAGGTATGTCTGAGGGGATTGATGGTGTCGCAACATATTTAGAACAACAGTATGCTGATGGAACACTTTACTCAATTGGTAGCAATCCATCATTTTTCACATTATTTCTAAACCTAGATTTTATCAGTTATTTAGGTATGGGATTTTATATTGCCATCGCAGTCGCTGCTTTAGTCCTAATCTACAGCTTCTGGGGTGACAGGATTTTTATGATTAAAGATTGGTCTACTGCAAAATATGTCACACCATTTGGTCGATTTAAAAAGTCTTTATTATTGATCTGGGTTATTATGGTTGTGATGACCTTCTTTTTTAATATCAATCCTATTTATTATTCAGTCATGATTTTCCTATCAGTTTGGTCGATAGCCTTGTCGATAGTCATCAGTATTTTTTTCTCTATTTTCAAAAAGAAAAACAACAAAGAATCGCAAAAAAAATTAATCTGTCCCACTTGCCGTCATCGTTCAATCATTGAAATTACGCGTAATAAGAAAATAGAATTGACTGAAAATGAGCAATATTTGATGGCGATTGGCGCAGTAAAATACCGTTTATTTCACTGTGATGAGGAACCTTGCAAAGCAATATTTAAAGGATCCAAGGTTAATGATGGTTGGACTATATGCCCCCATTGTAAATTACCGACTAAAAAACTTATAAAAAGCACGATTATTGAACCAACTTATCAGCAATCAGGCTTACTTACGCAATATTATCATTGTATTAAATGCCTGGAAGAATCAGTAGATACTAAGGTGCTCCCGCGCAAACGAAAAAGTAGTTCATCGAGTAGCAGCGGTTCTCATGGTGGTAGCGGAGGCGGAGGAGGCGGAGGTTCTCGTGGTGGAGGTAGTTCTGGCGGTGGCGGTGCAAGAGGCAGCTTTTAAGTTATATAAAAATGAAGAGATAACTCTTCATTTTTACAATGAGTTAGCCATATAGTTATTTATTAAGGTAATAGGTACTGATTAGTATCGATAACTTGGCTAAAATGGCTTAACGCAGCTAAAAAAGCATTGTGAACATCACGCGCTTTAACCGTTTTTGCATCAAAAACTAAATTACCAGTTGCGCAGGCATCAGCAATTAAAATCGGTTTATAACCAAGTTCAGAGGCTTGACGTGTAGTTGAATCGATGCACATATGCGTCATCATGCCGCAGATAATTAACTGCTCAATAGCCATTTTTTCTAATTCAGATTGTAACAAGGTATGTTTAAAACTATTTGGATAATGCTTAATAATAACGTGTTCATTAACGGTATTAATCGGTAATAATGCATCATGGATCTGTGCGCCCTTGCTCCCTACGGCAAAAAAGTCCGCGCTGGGATCTGCTTTAATATGCTGAATATAAAAAATCGGTTTATTTTGCTGACGAAAAATATGCTGTAATTTAATCACATTAGCTAAGGCAATATCGGGGTTAACTAAAGGCATTTTGCCATCGTTAAAATAATCATTTTGGATATCGATAATCAATAGTGCTTGTTTCATAATAGGCCTTATTTAACAAAAGTTAACATAGTATGTAAGATGCGTTAAACTAATGACATTGTTAAATGAATCAATTTTGCTTAATTTATTTTCATATTGAAAAAGTGATGGAAAATGGATAAAAAAGATCAACAAATTCTAGCCTTACTCAGTCAAAATAGCCGACGGTCATGGAAAACAATCGGTGATAAAGTCTACCTATCTGGGCAAGCGGTTGGTAGCCGAGTTGAGCAGCTTCTTGATGCAAATATCATCGAAAAATTTACCATTCAAATTCGTCACAAAAATTTGCAATTTATAACAATTTATATGAATAGCAATCAATTCAGTTTATTTGAAAAGCGAGTTTGCAATTATCAAGAAGTCCTTACCATGGATAAAATTACTGGTGATGGTTGCTACTTTATTAAGGCTTGCTTTGAACCTGACAAACTTGAACAATTTATAACCACAATTAGCGCCCATGCTCGCTACAAAATTAGTCATCGACTAAATAAGATCAAATAGAAAAGTTAATCATTCACTAACTAACCCGTAATTTATCTATATTTCAGCGCATTACACCTTTCGTTCTGTGAGGCGGATCATGTTTGTCTTACTGAAAATTGTCTATAATCAAAGGTAATCGTTTTAAACCATGTCTGGTTTTATCTAAACAAATATCAATAGCATTATCATTAAAATATCGAGCATTATTGCAAGTAGCAACTTTTGCAAAAATATCAAGATTAAAGCTTTATGCAATAAGGAATATCACTATTTATAATTAATCATACGAGGAACGCTATATGGCTTCAATCATTCGAGACTACGATCAACTGGCAAGTCAGATACTTGATAAACTAGGTGGTGAGTCTAATATTGAGAATGTTACAAGGTGTGCGACAAGGCTAAGGGTTGTAACTAAACATCGACCCGAGAATGTAAAAGAAAGCATAAGTTCGTTAACGGGCGTTATTACAGTTGTCGATAAAGGCGGTCAACTCCAAATCGTTATTGGCACTAATGTTGATAAAGTCTATGATGCCTTTGTAAAACTGGTTAATTTAGATACGCTGCCAACAGGCGGCAGTGAGCAATCGATTCTTAACCGTATTATCGCCTCTATGTCAGCGGTATTTGCACCGTTTGTATATATTTTAGCTGCGGCGGGCTTAATACAAGGTGGCTTAATTTTAGTTAAATGGGTGTTTCCTTATTTAGAACAAACCGATACGTTTAAAATTTTTAATTTTATATCATGGGCTCCCTTTGTTTTTTTACCAGTATTTATTGCAATCACCGCGTCTAAGTTTTTTAGGACTAACACCTTTATTGCTGTTGCTTGCTGCGTAGCACTCGTCTCACCTGATTGGGCGGCAATGGCTGCGCTGATAAAAGCTGGCGGCTCAGTGACCTTTTTTGGTATTCCACTTTCACAAACTGTGTATACCTCCTCGGTTTTACCTCCGCTCTTTCTAGTTTGGATCCTCTCTTATTTAGAGCGCTTTTTAAATCGGTGTTTAAATGATGTTGTTAAGCCCGTTTTGTGCCCGATGCTTTGCTTGTTAATTTTAGTCCCAGCTGCGTTAGTTATTATTGGGCCGCTTACATCAGGTACCGCATTTTTTGTTGCCAGTAGCTATAACTGGCTAGCTGAAACAATGCCTTGGCTTGCAGGAACATTAGTTGGCGGTTTATGGCAAGTACTGGTTATTTTTGGCGTACATTGGGGGTTTGCGCCAGTATTTTTGGCGAATTTTGAGCATTTTGGGCGTGACTCGTTCCAAGCTTATATTACCTTTGCCGTTATCGGTCAAATTGCATCAGTATTGGCGTTTTTCTTTTTTACTAAAAATAAAGAGTTGAAAAAAGTCTCTTTTTCAGCTTTTTTAACTGGGATCTTTGGGATCACAGAGCCGATTATTTATGGAATTAATTTACGTTTTAAAAAACCCTTTTTATATGGCTGTTGCGCAGGTATTGTGGGCGGCTTTATCGCGAGCTTTTTTACCCCTTATTATTTTGCTTATGCAGGCCTTGTCGGGCCTTTAACCATTGTTAATGGCTATAATATTAATTTTCCAACCTCAATTATCGGTATTGCAATTGGTAGTATCGTGTCGTTTATTATTCCTTTTATCTTGATGCTATTTTTTGGTACTGGCGAGAAAAAAGATGCCCTGATGTTAGCAAAGGAAGAGGAAGATAAACAGCAGGAACTTGCTGATGATAAAAAGAAAATTATCTATTTAAATGCCCCAATTATTGGTGAAATTAAACCATTATCCGAAGTGCCTGATGAAGTATTTGCCAATAAATTAATGGGTGAAGGAATTGCCATTGAGCCAAAAGATAATCATGTATATGCCCCTTGTTCGGGTAAAATTTTAACGCTTTTTAATGAATCGAAACATGCAATAGGGATTATTTCTGATGATGGTGTTGAAATATTAATTCATGTTGGGCTTGATACCGTTAAAATCACCAACCCACCGGCATTTGAATACCATGTCAAGCTTGAACAAAGTGTTAATCAAGGCGATCTATTAATGACCTTTGATATGGATAGAATTCGTCAAGCTAATTGCCCACTAATTACACCAATTATTATTATCAATAGTCTTGATTACAATTTAATTCAAGCAACGGATAAAACCGACGCCAAGTTAGGCGATCGCCTATTAACGATTTATCAATAAATTAAGGAGTTTAGCATGTCATTTAAATCAAATTTCCTCTGGGGCGGCGCAACTGCTGCAAATCAATGTGAAGGCGGCTTCGACGCTGATGGTCGCGGGCTTGCCAACGTTGATGTAATGCCAGTAGGTCCAGAAAGACTTGCTATCATGACCGGGCACCATAAAATGCTCGATTTTGAAGACAACTATTTTTACCCAGCAAAGCAAGCTATTGATATGTACCATGAGTATAAAAAAGATATTGCACTGTTTGCCGAAATGGGCTTTAAAGTTTATCGGTTATCAATTGCTTGGACACGCATTTTTCCAAATGGTGATGAGCTTGAGCCAAATGAGAAAGGCTTATTATTTTATGAAAATCTGTTTAACGAATGCCATAAATATGGCATTGAACCATTAGTGACAATCACCCATTTTGACTGCCCTATGTATTTAATTAAAAAATATAATGGCTGGCGAAATCGTAAAATGGTGGGCTTTTATGAACGTTTGTGCCGAGTATTATTTACCCGCTATAAAAAGCAAGTCAAATATTGGCTGACGTTTAATGAAATTAATATGTTATTTCATGGCTCATTTATGTCATCAGGTCTCTATTTTGAGCCAGGTGAAAACGAACTAGCAATCAAGTATCAAGCGGCGCATCATCAGCTCGTTGCTAGCGCATTAGCGACCAAAATTGGCCATGAAATTAATCCAGATAATCAAATTGGCTGTATGCTAGCAGGCGGTGATTACTATCCTAATACTTGTAATCCAGAGGATGTATGGGCTGCGATTAAATCAAACCACGAGAATTATTTCTTTATTGATGTACAAGCCAAAGGTGAGTATCCTTACTACGCGTTACAAGAGCTTAAAAATAATAATATTAAGCTCGATATTGCCGATGGTGATGTTGAATTGCTTAAAGCTAATACCGTTGATTTTGTCTCATTTTCTTATTACTCATCACGGGTTGCAACCGGTGAAAAAGACGCCGCTGAAAAAACCGATGGTAACGTATTTGCGTCGGTTAAAAATCCATATTTAGAGGTGACGGAATGGGGTTGGCAAATCGATCCACTGGGTTTTAGGATCACAATTAACCAAATCTATGACCGTTATAATAAACCGTTATTTGTGGTTGAAAATGGCCTTGGAGCTATCGATACACCTGATAAAAATGGTTATGTTGCCGATGATTACCGAATTGATTATTTACGATCACATATTCAAGCAATGAAAGATGCAGTTAACGAAGATGGTGTTGATATTATGGGATATACAACGTGGGGTTGTATTGACCTTGTTTCAGCGGGCACCGGTGAGATGAAAAAACGCTATGGCTTTATTTATGTCGATCGTGACAATGAGGGTAATGGCAGCTTAAAACGCACGAAAAAGAAATCATTCGATTGGTATAAAAAAGTGATTTCATCTAATGGTGAAGACTTAACCTAATGCATAGCCAAAATTTTTAATTAAAAAAAACAGAGGGATCGATATTTTATCTAATCCCTCTGTTATATTTCATGCTCAACTCGTTAAAATATTGTTGTAAGGTTGCATTTTAATGAAAAAATTAGTGATCCATTAACCAGCCGATTATTTAATTATTTTAGCTCGGGTAAAATATACCAATTCATATTTTGGGTTTTTTGACTTGAGTAGAGTATATTAATTTGATTATAAATACGGCTTAATAGCTTGCGATAATCAAAACTTCGATAAAAGTCATCTGGACTTTTGAGGCTAAGAATGTGGGTAAACTGACTATCAGTTTTTGATAATACATAAAGTGCTTGGTAATAAACACCAATTAAATGATCGGCGTTTATTGGTCTACCAGCAATATTATCGATATAGGCTTTATTTATCTCAACCACTTCTTGGATATAAGTTATCGTATCTTGACAGTCAACAAGCCGAGGTCGGATGTTATTATAGTTTGTAACCTTACAGATCTTATCAACGATGTCGCCTTTTCTTAACGATAAAATATTCTCGTCTTTTCTATCAACATAAAGCGAAATAAACTCAAATTTATCTTTGCCATCGACAGTAAGGTAAATTTGATGGTTGGTCGTTGCTTTAATGGCCGAAATTGCTTCTGCAATTCTAACTAACTTACCATCATAAATTTCGTCATACTGTAATGGGTTATTTCGATATTCCTGTATTAACTGTTCTGCACTGATTTTAGGAATTTGCGCGGTTAAATTTGCAGGCCCATCTTGTAAAAAAGCATCAGCATTAGCTTCAATTAACCAAAATGTTATTTTTCTTGCTGCATCTTCCTGAGCAAAAGAAAAAAAAGATACTAAAAGCAGTGAAAGCCATAGCTTTCTCATAATATTATTCCATTATATTAATTAGGCTCGCGATTATATCTAATAGATAATTTGATTTAAATAACATTTAGAAGCAAAAAAATAAGAACAATAAAATCCTCGTATTATCAGTAATTATTGACTAAAATTAGTAAATAGATCCTCGATATGAACACGCTTTTGAGATTTATCATAATCAGGATTTTAAACTAGTTTAATGATTTGAATAACGGACGAATAAAGGAAAAGTAAACAATGCAAAACAAAACCTTAATGTTGATTCTTAGTTTACTCGGTGGAATGGGGGGAATAATAATAGCGATGGTGATTTATTCACTGTTCTTAGTTAGTAATAATACCGAGCAAACGGCATTATATTATCTATTAGCAATAGGTTAGTTTTTTTAATTAAGCTTAGTTTCGTTATTTTTTTGTTGTAAGGTATCATTATAGTGAAAATTCAACCAATCATTCAAGCGCTATCGCTTTAAATGAAATTCATAAATATGCTCTTGTGAATTTCGATAGATAATTGCGTAATTGATAATTCGGTTATAGCTATCATAAGAGTAAGTTGTCGCCATCAATATCGGTTTTCCTAGATTTAAATGTAATAGCTCGCGGATCTCTTTATCTGGCATGATGGCATATGATGTTTCATAACTTCCTTCTATTTTGATACCACAAATGTTTTCAATATAATTAAACTTAGAATTCTCCATATCACTGACCGTTAAGCCTTTAAATAGATCATATGGCATGTAACTGTCTTCAACCATAACCGGGTTATTATTGATATATCTTATGCGCCGCACATAAAAAACCTTATCTTTCTCGGTCAATTTGAGCTTATTGCTTACAACTGGATTAATATTTGAGGTAACGCTAAATTCAATAACTTTATTGGTATAGCCTTTGTGGGCTTCGTTCATTATTTCCGAAAAACTTTTTAAATGATTGATGCCAAAACTCACATCTTTAGCGATGATAAATGTCCCTCTTCCCCACTCTCTTGAAAGAAGCTGAAAATTGATTAACTCATCTATCGCTTTTCTAATCGTCATTCTAGAAACCTTAAATAAGGCAGTTAACTCCTTTTCATTCGGAATTTGATCGCCAATGGCATATTTTCGCGAATTAATCTCTTTTCTTAATTGATGAGCAATTTTTTTATAGATCACTTTTAGACCTTATTATAGTAATTATTGTATGAAGAAATGAAATAGATCTATTTATCAGCTTTTATTATAGATCTCTTTGTTATTTTAATTTTTTGATTCCAATCACATTATCAAACAATAATTTAAATTTACGCGCCATTTATTATTAATATTTTTATACATTTTGATTAAATCGGAGCTATACCTATGCTAAGTGGTATTCAGCGTTTTGGTGGTGCAATGTTCACGCCAGTGCTTCTTTTTCCATTTGCTGGCATTGTCGTTGGGATCACCATTTTATTACAAAATCCGTTATTTGTTGGTGATAGCGTTGCCAACGCTAATGGTTTTTTTTATAAACTGATGTTTGTATTACAAGAAGGTGCATGGACTGTTTTTCGTAATATGCCGCTTATTTTTTGTGTTGGATTACCCATTGGCCTTGCTAAAATGGCTCCAGCTAGGGCG
Source organism: Orbaceae bacterium lpD04 (assembly GCA_036251935.1). Classification (NCBI taxonomy): domain Bacteria; kingdom Pseudomonadati; phylum Pseudomonadota; class Gammaproteobacteria; order Orbales; family Orbaceae; genus Orbus; species Orbus wheelerorum. The sequence goes on from CP133967.1 coordinate 2,094,032, forward strand.
TGCCTTGCTTCGTTAGTTAGTTTTTTAACATGGAATTATTTCATTTTTGCGATGGGCACCATATGGGGATCATCATTTGGCGTCGATTTTACCCAAGAAGTCGGCCTTGATACTGGGCTAACATTAATCGCTGGTATAAAAACATTTGATACTAGTATCATTGGGGCGATTATTATTTCAGGGATAGTGACAAAAATTCATAATACCTATTATGAAAAACCATTACCGGCATTTTTAGGGATCTTTCAAGGAACGTCATTTATTGTAATTGTTAGTTTCTTTGCCATGCTTGTGCTCGCATGGATAACATTACTTACCTGGCCAGTTGTTCAAATTGGTATAAAATCAATGCAGTCATTTATGATTTCTTCAGGCAGCATTGGTGTTTGGTTATACACGTTTCTTGAACGCATTTTAATTCCAACAGGGTTACATCACTTTATATATGGCCCGTTTATTTTTGGCCCAGCGGTTACTGAAAATGGAATTCAAGTTGATTGGACACTACAAATCCAAGCATTTAGTCAAACCACCCAATCACTTAAAGAACTCTTTCCTGCTGGCGGATTTGCGCTGCATGGAAATAGCAAAATATTTGGTTCTGTCGGAATTGCATTTGCGCTTTACTCAACAGCAAGGCCTGAAAATCGTGCAAAATTGGCAGGTCTATTAATTCCAGCAACATTAACCGCCGTTTTTGTTGGGATCACCGAACCATTAGAGTTTACATTTCTGTTTATTGCGCCAGTTCTTTTTGCTGTTCACGCATTTTTATCGGCAACGTTAGCGTCAACCCTATACTCATTTGGCATTGTCGGGAATATGGGCGGTGGCTTACTTGATACGATGATCCCACTTAATTGGGGACCGATGTTCCATAATCACACAATGATGGTTATCACTCATATTATCATTGGTGTGATCTTTACCTTCATTTGGTTTTTTGTTTTCAAATTTATCATTATTAAATGGAATTTAAATACACCGGGCCGCGGTGATAACGCAAATAATGTCAAGTTATATACTAAAGAAGACGTAGAAAGAAAAACAACAAAAAAGGATACAGATAACTCAGATGGTGAACTTAGTTTGGAACATACCATTATCAATGGGCTTGGTGGTAAAGATAATATAAAAACACTTAATAACTGCGCAACAAGGCTAAGAGTTGAAGTGGTGGATGTCAACAAAGTTGAAGCTGATCAATTTTTTACTCAAATTGGTGCTCATGGCGTAGTTAGAAAAGGTTCATCGCTACAAATTATAATTGGGCTACATGTAGGAAAAGTTAGAGATCGTATCGATTCAATCATAAGTTTACCGGGTATTTAGAACAATTTATTTCACATTTTATAACTATTTGTTAACAAGGAAATCAATATGAAAAAGTTTTCAATCGTCGTTGCAGGTGGTGGTAGTACTTTTACACCAGGAATTGTATTAATGCTTTTAGAAAATATAAAACGTTTTCCACTTCGAGAAATTAAATTTTATGATAATGATGGCGCCCGCCAAAAAATAATTGCCGATGCATGTGCCATTATTTTGCAAGAAAAAGCGCCTGATATTAAGTTTTCATACTCAACAGATCCAAAAGAGATGTTTAGCGATGTTGATTTTGTTATGGCACATATTCGTGTTGGTAAATATAAAATGCGCGAACAAGATGAAAAAATACCGTTAAAACATGGCGTGCTTGGCCAAGAAACTTGCGGCCCTGGCGGGATTGCTTATGGTATGCGTTCAATTGGAGGCGTGCTTGAAATTCTAAATTATATGGAAACGTATTCACCTAATGCTTGGATGTTAAATTATTCTAATCCAGCCGCTATTGTCGCCGAGGCAACTAGGCGAATAAAACCGGATGCAAAAATCCTTAATATTTGTGATATGCCAATTGGTATCGAAAGTCGAATGGCACAAATAGCAGGCTTAAAATCAAGAAAAGAGATGCGCGTTCGTTACTATGGTTTAAATCATTTTGGTTGGTGGAGCCGAATTGAAGATTTACAAGGTAATGATTTAATGCCTAAAATTATAGATCATGTTAAAAAATATGGTTATATTCCCCTTTCTGATACAGCGCACGTCGAAGCGAGTTGGAATGATACATTTGCCAAAGCAAAAGATGTCAGTGCGCTCGATTCAACGACGCTACCAAACACTTATCTTAAATATTACCTCTTCCCTGACTATGTCGTTAAACATTCAAACCCAGATTATACAAGGGCTAATGAGGTAATGGATAATCGAGAAAAAACAGTATTTGGCTCATGTAGAGCCATAACAGAGCAGAAAAATTCATCAGCAGGTCACTTAGAAATTGATGAGCATGCCTCTTATATTGTTGATTTGGCTTCGGCTATTGCATTTAATACACAAGAAAGAATGCTTTTAATTGTACCAAATAATGGCTCATTAGAAAATTTCAGTAGTGATGCGATGGTTGAAATTCCATGTATTGTTGGTTCAAGTGGGCCTGAGCCATTGGTTATGGGACCAATTCCATTATTCCAAAAAGGATTAATGGAACAACAAGTTGCGGTAGAAAAACTTGTTGTGGAGGCATGGATTGAAAAATCTTATCAAAAATTATGGCAAGCAATCACATTATCAAAAACAGTACCTAGTGCGAGTGTTGCAAAAGCCATTTTAGATGATCTCATCATTGCCAATAAAGATTATTGGCCAGAGCTCAAATAAAGGCTATTTTTGATTCGATAAAATAATTTAAATTAAGATAACAGACTAGATTTATGACATAAACTAGTCTGTTATAACGATCGGGTATTTAACGATTATTTGAATAATAATAGCTCAATTTATTTGTCATTAAAGACTATCATGATACAGAATTTATGTGGTGAAATGGGTTAATATAGCTAACCATTCGTCATCCATTTTAGCGTCAATAACGATATTTTGCTGACTTATTGGATGCAAAAATTCTAACGTGCTCGCATGTAACATCAGCCGTTTAATATTAAAGTACTTTGCAAACGCTCGATTTTGATGTAAATCGCCATGACGACTATCACCGATAATAGGATGAAAGATATGGCTCATATGGCGCCTAAGTTGATGCTTACGCCCAGTATGAGGTTTTAGCTCAATAAAACTATAGCGCGCAGTTGGGTGTTTACCGACTGCAACAGGAATTTCAATTGAACTAATTGGCGTATAATCAGTAACCGCATCTTGCGCAGGTTTATCTTTATTAGCAAATTTATCCGCAATTTTATCAAGCTCTTCCACCAATGGATAGTCAATATGCCCTGACTTAGCAATTATTCCCCTAACAATAGCATGGTAGGTTTTTTGTGGTTGGCGCGCTGCAAACTGGGTTGATAAAAGATTGGCAATTTCACTTGATAAGGCAAATAGCAACACACCTGATGTTGGTCTATCTAAACGATGCACAGGAAACACATGTTGGCCAATTTGATCACGCAATGTTTGCATCACAACTACTTTTTCATTTTTGTCGAGCCAACTGCGATGTACAAGCCAACCAGATGGCTTATTGATCGCAATGAGGTATTGATCTTGATATAAAATTTCAAACATAGTCGTTATGATAAAAATAAACGAGTTAACTCGTTTGCAATATTAGGACCATTGTTATCACCAATAACGCGATCTGCTTGCGCTTTTATAACATCATCTGCATTACCCATTGCAATGCCAAGGCCTGAATTTTTAAGCATACTTAAATCGTTATAGCTATCACCAAATGCAACAATCTCATCTAAAGAGATATTTTCAAATTTTGCCCAGTTAGTAAGTCCATTTCCTTTACTATTACCTTTTAAGGCAACATCGGCACGATTTACCCAAGACCATTCACACTCAAACTCTCCTTGCTCTTCAACTGCTTTTGAAAATGCTTGTAACGCAGGAATATCGTGCGAGCTGGTAGCAAATTTAAACACCTCTTTACTTTGCTCAATCACATCAATAAAACTATCGACTTTAACAATTTTAGGGCGTAAAAATTCGGGTAATGATTCAACCCATTTAAATAAGCCAGTAAGATGGTCATCTAATACTTCATAAGTCATATATTGATCAGTATAAAGCAAGGTATGTACATTATATTGATTTACTAGATTAAGTAATAATTTAGACTGGCTTTTAGATAACGGCTGCGCATCAAAATAAGTTTGTTTAGCAAAGTCATAAAGGTATGTCCCGTTACAGCATATAGCTGGAGTATCAAGCTGTAGCTGATGATAATAAGGATAGATAGCACTGTGATGACGGCCTGTTACTAAGATAACTTTAATCCCTTTTTGTTTAATCTTTTCAATAGCCGCAATCGTTTCAGGTAGAATTTGTCTTTGATTGTTTAATAATGTTCCATCCATATCAAAAGCAACGGCCTTATACATTATAATATCCTCATAATTTTAAAAAAGGTTAAACACTCGTCATAGAGTGTAGATTTAAGGGTAAATATCGATTTTTTGACGTCCCAAAAATGAATGAGATAAGGTCGTTCCATCAACCGTTTCAAGCTCACCACCAACGGGGACACCATGTGCAATGCGCGTTGCAACAATATCAAATTGACTGCATATTTGTGCAATATAATTAGCGGTTGCCTCACCTTCTATTGTTGGATTGGTAGCTAAGATAACCTCGCTAATTGCTTCGTGTTGTAGGCGCAATTTAAGTTTATCTAAGCCTATATCGTTTGGACCAATGCCATCTAATGGTGAAAGATGACCTAATAACACGAAATAGCGCCCATTATATTGACCCGTTTGCTCTATCGCAACAATATCTGAAGGAGTCTCAACAACACATAGCTGACCACTTTGTTGCCTACGAACATTTGCACATATCGCACATTGTTCTTGCTCTGTAAATGTGCGGCAATCTTGGCAATGACCAATGTTAATCATCGCTTCATGAAGAATATGTGCCAGCTCAATCCCACCTTTACGATTGCGTTGTAAAAGATGAAATGCCATCCGCTGTGCTGATTTAGGCCCTACGCCAGGTAAACAGCGTAGTGCGTCGACTAAAGATTGTAATAAAGGGCTAATTTGCATCTCACGACCAATGTTGCTATGTTATTAAATAATTTAAAATTAACCGCATCTAGTTATCAGCGGTTAATCGAATAAACATTATACTAATTTTTGTAAATTATGACATAAACTATTATGCAAAGTAACGCCTTAATGAAAAACGCGTAGAATAATAGAGTGTAATATAACAAACAACCAACCACGCAAGTAAAAATATGATCGATTTAAATAAAAAGGGTAGCACAATACCTGTGATTATTGACGCACAAACACCAAATAAGACTAACGTAATTGTACTTGCTGTTAATAGATTGGCAATGGGTAACCAACTGTAAGTTTTGATAATGAATTTTTGGCTAATCTTATATAAAAATAAGTAATTAACAAATACCGATGCTAATACGAAATAAAAAATTTGTTGGTAATAATCAGTGAGCATATTGTTAATTTCATCGACCGCAAAGAATAGATTGAAATAGATATTCCACACTACGCCGTTGGCAACACAGCAAAAAATAGAAGCAAAAATAACCGCATACAATTTACGATAATCTTGAACACTTTGATTACTATTTAACTGATTTGTAGGAACAATAAGCTGCCTTGAAGAGGATTGTGTAATGCTATCGATTAATGGGATGCTAAAAAATTTCCGACTAAGTTTTACGCTGCAATATAAAATAATAATAGCAGCTACATATGTCCATACATAAGCGATAATATCAAACATTGGCGAAACCATTTGATAATAGTTACGATCGTCATAGCTGTTATCAGTAATGCTGGTGTTTATAAAATAAGGTAAAAATAACCTAATAACTAAACGATTTAATAAATAAGCTGTCGCGACATAAATAAGCGCAAAAATTATCCCTAATATAATGACGCGCTGTTTATTTTTAGGAATATAAAAATAAAGTTTATTTTGATAAAAGAACAGACAGCTTAAGATTAAAATAAAGAAAAAAGAGGTCAAATCATTCAATGCTATTCGGCTAACTGAATAAAACATGTGATCAGGTTCATTTTTAAACGTAGGGTCAAACACTAAAAAAGTGATATGCGCGAGCAATACGACAAAGTAATAACTCGCGGAAAATAAAACCGGTAAGCGATAGAACATTCTATGACTTAAAACGGCATCTTGAAGCCAGGTGGTAATTGCATACCGCCAGTGACTTGTGCCATTTTTTCTTTTTGGGTTTCTTCTAAGCGACGACTTGCATCATTATATGCAGCGGCAATAAGGTCTTCTAACATCTCTTTATCATCATCAGTTAATAATGAGGGATCGATCTCAACTCGGCGGCAACTATGAGCGCCATTAACCGTTATTTTAACCATACCAGCCCCTGATTCGCCGGTCACTTCCAATTTTGCGATATCTTCTTGCACTTGCTGCATACGGGTTTGCATTTGCTGTGCTTGTTTCATTAAATTACCTAAACCGCCTTTACCACCAGAAAACATGATTAATTCCTCTTTATATTGTCATTATGTTTTGATCTGTTTTTATCGAGCCATTATACAGGACTAATGCTTTGTTCATCAATTCGTGCTTCAAAAATTTGACAAATCATTGCAATTTTATTGTCTTGTCCAATTCGCTGCTTCGCTTGTGCTAATTTCATTTGATAGATTTTTTCGCGAACCTCTAAAGGTGTTAAATGTGAAGTATCATCATCTATAATTGCCGTGACTTCACATGAATGCCCGCGATAAGACGATATCACTTGAGCTAATCGTTTGATATTATTATCACCGCGTATAAGGTGCGCTAAAGCTGAACGTAAATGCAGTATTAATTTTGTATCACTTTCTTGCTCTAAGAAAGCGTTAATTGCAATTTGTTTAATCAATGGCGGTAACATTAACTGCTCAATTTCCGCACTCCATGGATCGATTTCTGCTGATTGAACAATAAGTTTTTGGATCAACTCAGCTGATTTTTCATGTTCAAATGCTTGTTTAACGGTTTTAGCAGCTAAAAGACTATCATCATTATTGGGCGTAAAATGCTCACTAAACTGCCATTGATATGTTTCAGCCGTTAGCGCTGATTGCACTACCTCATCAGCCATATCTTTTGTTATATCATTAGGCTGCTGTTGCTGCGCTGATAATGACGCCTTAGTTAAGCGTGGGCTGTTGCTGATTATTTCAGGTTGACTCCTTTCAACCTGTTCAGACTTTTTTTTTGTTTTCTCACTCTCAATGACTTGTTGTCTTGCCGCAAGAATACTTTTCGTCACATCAGAAACATTATCATCAACATTAATTTCGGGCACACTTGATGGCGCAACTGATTCATTTTGTTGTTCTAACGCTGGTGATTTTTTTTGTAGAGACTTTGGCCCGGCAGTTCGACTTTCAACGTTCGCTGTGGTGTGTGCAGCTGAACTCGCCTCTTTAGGCTCAATTGATGAAGGTGCTAATACTTTAGGTATAAAAGCGAGTGCACGTAAAAAACTCATTTCGACACCTATTTTTTTATCTGGTGCAAAAGTAAGCTCTTTTCGTCCCATCAATAGCATTTGATAAAAAAGCTGAATATCATTAGGCGAAACATGTTGAGCTAAATACCGAATGCGATCTTCATAATCACTATAATCACCTAACGCAGTCGGTACGATTTGTAATAATGAAATTTGATGCAATAAAGTTAATGTTTCAGTCAATAAATTATCCCAATCAACACCTTGTTTAGCAGCCTCATCAATGCGCTGCATTAATTGATTACCCTCACCCTGATACAATGACTCAATAAGCACAAAAGGTACCGCTTTATCAAGTGTGCCAAGCATAACACTAACTGATTGCTCATCAATTTGCCCATTACCTAATGCGATTGCTTGATCGGTCAAACTTAACGCATCACGCATACTACCATCGGCTGCTTTGGCTAATAATTGAATAGCCCTATCGTCACTATTAATGTGTTCTGCTTTTAGGATTTTAATCAACTGCTGTTTAATTAAGCTATCATCAAGTGCGCTTAAATGCAGGTGTAAACAACGTGATAAAATTGTGACCGGTAATTTTTGTGGATCGGTTGTTGCCAGTAAGAATTTAACATGTTCTGGCGGCTCTTCTAATGTCTTTAGTAAGGCATTAAAACTGCTACGTGACAGCATATGTACTTCATCGATAAGATAAACTTTAAATCGCCCTTTTGTTGGGAAATACTGAATATTATCAAGAATTTCTCGGGTATCTTCGACCTTCGTGCGCGAGGCGGCATCGATTTCTAATAAATCAATAAATCGCCCTTGTTCAATATCTTTACAATTTTCACATTCACCACATGGTGTAGCCGTTATTCCTTGCTCACAATTAAGACCTTTTGCCAGTAAACGAGCAATCGATGTTTTGCCCACACCCCGCGTGCCTGAAAACAAATAAGCATGATGGACTCGCCCTAAAGAAAGCGCATTGGCTAATACGGTTAAAACATGTTGCTGACCAACAACATCCGAAAAAGATTTAGGACGCCATTTTCTTGCTAAAACTTGATAACTCATATTTGACTATCACCACAGGTTATAAAATATCGAATTCTTTGCCATTATAACATAAATTTAAACAAGAAATTATTTCCTCTTTTAGTTAATTTTTTTATAAAAAGCAAGTAATACAGCTAAACTAAACATGATAAACGCACAGCAACGATTTAAGCGTCTTAACCCGATGTCTGTTAAATAACGAGCAGCGTGATTACCACCGCAAGCATAAATAACCATCACAATTGTATCCACAAAAATGGTTATGATAGCTAACAGACTGTACTGGAAAAATTGCGGTTTTCCTTGATCGATAAATTGCGGCAAAAAAGCAGTAAAAAAAAGTAACGCTTTAGGATTAGAAATAGCGACAACAAAGGCACGAATCATTGCTTTATAGATCGTTTTATTGGTATTGAGCTGTAGTTTTTTTATATCAGGTTTATGCCGCCAAAGCTCAATAGTCAGCCAGATTAAATAGAGTGTGCCTAACCATTTTACTAAATTAAATAGCGTCGAAGATGCTTGCATCATAGCACCAAGCCCAAGTGAAACTGCCGTAATTAAAATAAGATTACCAATATCAGCGCCAATAATGCCCATTAAGATCACAAGATTATTTTTACTCGTACCGTTGCTAAGCGCTAATAACATATTTGGTCCAGGGATAATTGATAATGATACGGTAGCTATCAAATAGACCATAATTATAGAGAGTGACATAAATATTTTGTTTAAATAAAGATAAGTATTTATCAATTATAGGCTAGAACGCTTTTTTAAGGTACTCTTTGTCGCCAAATTGATTATAGATAAAGATTGATTGTATTATAATTAAACTATTTTATAATGTTACATTATAACATAACATAGGATTAATAAATTGATTAACTTCACTTACATTAAATTAACCATTACAAGCTTAATATTATTAACCAGCGCGGTTCAGGCTCATACACATAACCATGTTATATCAGAAAAAACATTACGTATAAGCGAAGGCATATTTGACGATAATGAAGTAAAAGATCGCCCATTATCTGATTGGCAAGGTACTTGGCAATCGCTTAATGACTATTTGATAGCGGGTGATTTGGATCTTGTTATACTTGCTAAAGCTAAGAAAGACCCAACTAAAAATTTTGCTAATTATAAACAGTATTATCAAAAAGGTTATGCAACTGATGTATTATTTATTGGTATTGAGGGGGAGCAAATAGATTTCCATAAAAAAGAGAGCGAAGTATCATGTAAGTACCACTATGATGGTTATAAAATTTTACATTATACCGCCGGCAATAAAGGGGTTCGTTATCTCTTTTCTTGCCAAGAAAAAGGATCTAATGCGCCAAAATATGTTCAATTGAGTGATCATATAATCGAAGCTACGCCATCAGCCCATTTCCATATTTATATGGGTAATGAGTCTCATGAAAAACTATTAACTGAAATGGATAATTGGCCTACTTATTACCCCTTATCACAAAATAAAAACGACATTATTAGCGAGATGCTACACCATTAAATTGTTTACTTGCTAAGGTAACTTTTGCTCAAGGCTACTTTAGCTAACAATACGTTTTGCTTCTATATAACGTTCTTTCCAATACTTTTCGTTCAAATTAGAAAATTTGACACCTTTAGAGGTTGATACATGGAGAAAATTACCATTTTTGTAATAAATACCTACATGCATGCCTGTTGTGCCCCGACCCGTTTTGAAAAAAACTAAATCACCTGCTTTTAATTGAGAAACTGACTCGCCGACTTTAAGCTGGTCCGTTGTCACTCGAGGAATTAACATATTAAGTTTTTGATTATAAAAATTATTAACAAATCCCGAACAATCAATACCTTTTAAAGAATTCCCACCATAGCGATAAGGTGTCTTATTCCACACTTGATATTGTTGCTCGATTTTTTGAATAATTAAAAAATCAGATTTATCATCTGCATATTGTAATGACGCTTGCGAACTGCAGCCACTAAATAACATAATGATTATAGACATTATAAAAATTTTCAATTTTTTATTCCAATTCGTTAGCAACATTTGATAATACCTCTTGACGCTGTGCATCCTCTTTTTTTAGCTTATGACGACCAATTGTAGACCAATTAGCATGAGCTCGCGCTATTTGTAGCGATTTAGGCAATTTGCCTTTTTTCCATGCACTTTCATCTAATTTAGCTAAAATAATTGGCATACTATTCGCATGCCCGCGTAAATTTAGGCTCTCTTTTAATTGCAGTAAGCGTAATGATAAAAAACAGATAATCGCATCATCAATTGTCATTTTAGCTCTACCTGACAATTTATTTTTGATTCGGTTACCGTAATGTTTTGCCGTCTGAGCAAGCCCACCAATTGCGGCGCCAATTAATGCCGCTGAGCCTAGTGTTATACCGCCAACAGCTAAATCAACACCAGCCCCAATTGCAGCACCCGAAAGCACGCCTTTACTTAAATGAATACCCATTAATTTGAGGGCTTCTTTATTAAATAAATCGCTAGCGAAACGACCTTGTAAAACAGGAATATTTTCACTACTTTGTTGAGAGATAGAAAATTGATAGAGCGATAATAAATCATTAATTGCTTTTTGCTCTCTTTGGCGCACATTATTTTGCATCGTTTTAATCATTTCTTCGATATTATCGTTAGCAATTTCGTTATAGGCTGCAACATCAACAAGGGTTTCAGCTATGACTAACTTAGCGCGATGATTTCTATCAATGCGCTGTTGTTTAATTTTTTCTTGCCATTGATTAAGAATGTTTTTTGCGGGTTCAATTAGTAATAATAAACTTTGATAAAGGCGCTGCTCACCTTCAATAGAAGGAAATACGGCATCGAAACTAACAAGAGCATGAATGCCGATGCGCGACAATAATTTTTTCCACTCAGCTTCATAAGGTGAAGATGACGCGGTATAATTAAAAACCGCTAAAATAGGTTTGTCGCTATACGCTAATGTAGCTAATTCATCATGGTATTTATCTAGAATTGGTTCTCTTACATCTACAACGTAAATTGCCGCATCACTTTTTAGTAGCTGGCGAATCACTTTCGCCTCTTGCTCAAATTTATGTTCTGACTCGGGGCTAGATAAAAATAAGTTTAGTTTATCAATACCATCAGCTTTAGATTGATACCCATCTAAGCGGTTGATGTAGTCATATAAAGCAATACTATCTTCAAGGCCGGGAGTATCATAAAAAATAATTTTATAATTATTGTCTAACGAAAATGTTATTGCCTCAACATGCCTTGTACTACCTGGTTTATCGGAAATAGTGCCAAGCCGACTATCTTGCGTTAATGTTCGCAAAAGTGACGTTTTACCTACATTAGCATGACCGACAATGGCCAAATTAATTTCGCTTAGCATTATCATCCTCTTTAAGTAACCATGCGGTGTCTGTTTGATGCATTTTTAACTTACTTAAGCTCTCTTGCCAGTTACTAAATTGTCGTCCTTGGTTAATAAACCATAATCGGCAATGCACTGATTTTGTTGCCAATGATTGAATTAAATTTATTATACCGCGATCAGGTGAACGGTTGGTATCAATAGCAATAAGCAATTTTTCAGCGGGATGCTGCTGTAAAAAATCAAGCATGGCTTTTCGTTCATTATGACTATTTAAAAAGCCTAAAAATTCAATTTCAGCTGGCGGTAACCAATTTGTTTCAATTTCAATCGCAACCAGCATTTTATTTGTTGCAGTACTGTAGATTTGCTTATTTTCAGCATGTAAAACCGAATTATGATGATGTTCTTTATCGACAATGTGTTTTATTGCAACAACGTCTAAATCATTAACTAATAATTGATACTGTGGATATTGAAGATTTAAGGTAATACTTTGACAGCCTATTCGCCATTTCAACCAACAAAAAATCAGCAGCACTAACCGAACGGCAATGCCATATACAATAAAAATACCTAGCAACCAGATAGCCCAAGCCGACCTAATTTCGCCATTACTCATTGCCTGCTCACTAGCACGGATCATATCATTATTTGGTAATGAAAAACCTAATATTGCTGGTAGCTGACCTAAAACATGGGTAACGGTAATAACCGAGTCAGCACTTAGTAAAGTGGTTTGCCATTCAAAACTATAATGTTTGGTTGATAATAGTGTCAGCAGTATAATAAATGCTGAAAATAAAATAACAGTCCATAATAAATTAACAACTAAACCAACTAACCACCGCAATTGTTTATTAAACAGGCTGATAAATGCAGGTAATACTTGGCTGACAGTTGTCTTTTTTGATAGTTTTTTTGCGATCCATAGCCAGATATGAATTAAAAAGCTACCACTTTCATTAGGTAAAAAGATACAAGATATTAGCCATAAGCACAGGGTAACTAGGTGGAGGCCGAGTAGGCACAATAATGCCCAATATAAATTGACCGGATTTTGAGCTAAAGCGCTAAATGCAAGACCCGCACCAGTAAATAGTGCAATAATAAATAAAATAAATAATGATAACTTGGCTGAATTTAACCATTCTTGTTGGCTTCGTTTTAATCCATGTTGTTCACTAAGAATTTCTGCTCGTGTCATAATACGCTCTGACACGCTTGCTTTAATTGCTCGAGCCTGACGGTTTGCATCGTCATCATGAAAACGTCCACTATCCTTTTCGATTAAACGGACTGTCTCGGTTAACCATAATGATTTTAAGTATTGATTCATTGCTTCTCTTTTATTAACAACAATTAACGCTATCAATTTTTTATATTTCGTTATAAGTATTATATAAAAAATGATACATATTATAGCAGTGCATCTAAGCCATTTATTTTAACTATAACTAATAATAACTTTATTTTTTAAGGAGATAAACTAAAAAAGGGCTTTTATAGCCCTTTTTAATGATCAGTTATTGTGATTAACTCTATTGAGAAAGCCCACCAATCTTATTTAGCAACGATGTAATACGTTCTTGCCATGCAGATTGTTCTTGTTTCAACTCATCATTTTGCTTACGCAAATTTTGTACTTCATCAGATTCTTCGCTAATTAAAAGTTCTAGCTCTTGATTCTTTTGTTGTAACGTGTTGATTTCTTGTTGTAATAGTTGAATAGTATTTACTGTTTGTTGAATTTTAGTTTCTAACTGGTTAAGTATTTCTAAAGACATATTGATCCTCAATAGCAATTATTTGTGTATAATGCTGAGCATTATAACGAATTCAAATCAAATCTACACTCAATTTAAACGTAATTATTGGAGAAAATTATGCGCAAACCTCTCGTGATGGGAAATTGGAAGCTAAACGGCAGTAAAGCAATGGCTTTAGATTTAGTAACAGGCTTAAAAAAAGAGCTTACTGGTGTTGATGGTTGTGATGTCGCAATTGCCCCGCCAGTTGTATATCTTGACTATGTACAAAAGCTTTTAGCCGATTCTAATATTATCTTAGGTGCACAAAATGTCGATACTCATCTATCGGGTGCATATACGGGTGATATTTCAGCTCAAATGCTTAAAGAAGTTGGAGCAACTCACATTATTATCGGCCATTCAGAGCGCCGTACTTATCATAAAGAATGTGATAAATTTATTGCACAGAAATTTGCCATATTAAAGGAAAATGGTTTAACACCCGTTTTATGTATTGGTGAAACTGAAGCAGAAAATGAAGCAGGTCAAACCCAAGCTGTTTGTGCAAAACAAATTGATGCAGTAATTGATTTATTAGGCGTTAAAGCATTTAATAATGCAGTTATTGCTTATGAACCAATTTGGGCTATTGGTACAGGCAAATCAGCAACTCCAGCACAAGCACAAGCTATTCACAAATTTATTCGTGATCATATTGCAAAACTTGATGGTGATGTGGCTAAACAAGTTATTATTCAGTACGGTGGTTCTGTTAATGATAAAAATGCAGCAGAATTATTTACCCAACCTGATATTGATGGTGCATTAGTTGGTGGTGCGTCACTAAAAGCAGATGCTTTTGCGGTAATTGTCAAAGCAGCAGCTCAAGCTAAGAAGTAATCAAAAAAAAATGACTTACTATAATAACGATAAAATAGTAAGTCATTTAAAATTTATTCAAAATAGTACGCTTTAACTCACAAAAGTAACAAATAGAACACTTTAAGATTTTCGCAATAATTACAAATTATATAGAATAATGAGTACTATTTTTTGTATCGAGTTGGCCAAATTTTTTCTACCGGAACGTTTAAATATTCAGAAATAATTTTCTCATATTTAGGGCAATGACGGTAAAGTGCATTTCTTAATGTATCAGCCTGTAAGCCGTTTGAACGGGACAATTCACGCAGACTACCCCCTCGAATTTTGATCTCCCCCACAACTCTCGAAGGTAACCAGTCTTGATCTTGTACTCTCATTATGAGATCCTCTTATATAGATATAGTTAAGATTATCGGTATAATACCACTTTAACGCTGTTTAGCATTAAATTGTGGTGAAAGAATACCACACAAAAAAACGAATTCAAACAAAAAAGTGCATTTTTTTCCAAAAAAATATATAAATCTGCTTACATTGACTTTAAATGTGTAAAAATACGAAGGTGACAATGAAAGATCTTGAAAAGAAAAAACTACTTGAAAGTACTGGTGTTATTGATTTTAATAAGAGATTATTACTCGCCCAAGAAGGAATGTCAGGAAATGCTTTTGCCAAAAAAGTAGAGATGTCAGAAGCTGTTATTAGAGACTATCTATCGGGAAAAACTTATCCATCGTTGAACCGCTTAGCCATTATTGCTAAAAAATGTGATGTACCAATTGAATGGCTAGCAACCGGTCAAGGAGAATGTCGTTTATTACCAAATAATGTAGTTAATACAATAGTTAATATTCCTATCTATCAACCAAATACAGAGACTGACTTATTAGACGAGATTAAAGGCGTAAAAAATCGTATAACGAATTTATTACCGTTTGATTTAAATTGTCTTAAATCTCATGATTTTTATGTTGATGATCTTTTTTTCTATTGGGCAAAAGGTGATTCAATGTCACCAACTATATCAGATAACGATACATTAATTTTTAACGCATCTAATATAATGCCATTTGATGGCTATATCTACCTTATCAAATATGGCGATACACTGGGCATAAAGCGAATTCAAAATCATGGTAAATACCTTTTATTGTTATCTGATAATGAAAAATATCCGTCAATCCAGATAGATAAGCTAAATATAGAAAATGATTTCCAGGTTATAGGTAGAATAATTTGTATTATAAAAGATCTGTCTTAATCAACGATTGAATACCATTTATTGACGGTATAGATAAATGGTTATTTCATTCTTTTCTGCAAAAAATTATTGCTCTCTTATCATTTGTGATAAAATCGCAGATAAGAGCTACTTATCTATGATTTAAATTTAATATGTCGCAGAAAAAAATGAATAACGCAAATATAAAGGTTGTCGTCGGTATGTCTGGTGGAGTTGATTCATCGGTATCGGCTTATTTATTACAACAACAGGGATATGATGTTGTTGGACTATTTATGAAGAATTGGGAAGAAGATGACAATGAAGAGTATTGTTCAGCAACGACCGATCTCAATGATGCAAAAGCAGTATGTGATAAATTAGGTATAAAGCTACTCACAATTAATTTTGCAGCCGAATACTGGGACAATGTATTTGAACATTTTTTATCAGAATACCAAGCCGGCAGAACACCTAATCCAGATATATTATGTAATAAAGAGATTAAATTTAAGGCTTTTTTAGATTATGCAGCTGAAGATTTAGGTGCCGACTATATTGCAACAGGCCATTATGTTCGCAGAAGAGAGCAAAATGGTAAAGTTGAGTTGTTACGTGGCATTGATAATAATAAAGACCAAAGTTATTTCCTTTATACCTTAAATGAACAACAAATAAGTAAGAGCCTTTTTCCTGTCGGTGAATTAGAAAAACCTCAAGTTAGGGAAATCGCACAAAAATTAGGCTTAGCGACAGCAAGTAAAAAGGATTCGACAGGGATCTGCTTTATTGGTGAACGAAAATTCCGTGATTTTTTAGCTCGTTACCTCCCTGCTCAATCAGGATTAATTAGAACCGTTGATGGAGATGTAATCGGTGAACACCAAGGATTAATGTACCATACTCTAGGTCAACGTAAAGGGCTTGGTATTGGCGGACTTAAAAATGCCGATGAAACGCCTTGGTACGTAGTTGATAAGAACGTTTTAGAAAATGAACTTATTGTTGCGCAAGGACATGAACACCCAGCGTTGTATTCTGGTGGACTAATTGCAGGCCAACTTCACTGGGTAGATAACAAAGCACTTACTCAATCGTT
Source organism: Orbaceae bacterium lpD04 (assembly GCA_036251935.1). Taxonomy (NCBI): domain Bacteria; kingdom Pseudomonadati; phylum Pseudomonadota; class Gammaproteobacteria; order Orbales; family Orbaceae; genus Orbus; species Orbus wheelerorum. Next base: position 2,110,899 of record CP133967.1, read on the forward strand.
AAAATGCACAGTAAAAACTCGGTACCGCCAACAAGATATTGCTTGTGTGTTAAATCCTGTTGGTGATGATAAAGTCGAAGTTATTTTTGAGCATCCAGTGTCAGCTGTTACGCCAGGCCAATCAGCCGTGTTTTATCAACAAGAAGTTTGCCTTGGCGGCGGTATTATAGAAGAAAGAATACTTCGCCAATTTGATAACCATCTATAAGCTAATAAAGAGAATGAATATGGACAATAAATATAATCATATTGCTATAGCGTTAGGTGGTGTTTGCCAAAGTGCAATATTAGTCCCAAGTTTAGCTAATACTGGGCAATGTGATCTACCTTTATATGATATTTCGTTAAAAAGTATCTTTAATATCTCGCCACAATCAACTGAAGATGTTTTTGACGGTACGGAAAATATTAAAAATGGCTTACAATTTTTGACACAACTATTGAATAATAGCCAAGAAAAAGTTGAAGTGATGCGTTACATATTAGGTACGCTCGGTGTGACAAGTAAATTAATTAAAAACGAATCGGCCCTAGCTAAAATATCTAACCGGCTAGAGCGAATCCAGTCGCTTTACGGTATCATTAATAATGAGACATTAAGCAATCACCGCGATGAGATTTCTTACTCCCTAGCTGGAATTTACTCTGACATCATTAGTCCACTTACGTCAAAAATTAGGGTAACAGGGAAAGTTGAGTATTTACAAAATACCTTAATTCAAGCAAGAGTGCGTTCGGCGCTATTTGCAAGCGTTAGATCGGCCATTTTATGGTATCAAGTTGGAGGGAATCGTTTGCAATTACTCTTCTCTCGTAAAAGTATAATTAATGCTGCCGATAATATTTTGCAACAAATGCAAAATAATGGTTAACAGTTAAATCATTGATGTTACAAAACGTCACGAAAAATATGGAGTAGAATGATGGAATTATCTGCACTTACTGCCCTATCGCCGGTTGATGGTCGTTATGGCGATAAAACAAAAGAATTGAGATCAATATTTAGTGAATATGGTTTATTAAAATACCGAGTAGAAGTTGAAATCAAATGGTTACAAAAGTTATCTAACTGCAAACAAATCACTGAAGTTGCTGAATTTGACCGCCCGACCAATGAATTTCTTAATAATATTATTTTGAATTTTAGTGAGCAAGATGCTCTGCGTATCAAAGATATTGAAAAAACCACTAACCATGACGTTAAAGCTGTCGAATATTTTTTGAAAGAAAAAATCGCGGGTAATAAGGCGCTTGAAGCTGTTTCTGAATTTATTCATTTTGCTTGTACATCAGAAGACATAAACAATCTATCTTACTCATTAATGCTAAAAACAGCCAGAGAAGACGTGGTCATTCCTTACTGGCTTAAATTAATTGATGAGCTAAAAGTAAAAGCAAAACTTTACCAAGATATTCCATTGCTATCTCGAACTCATGGTCAACCTGCGACGCCATCAACAATTGGTAAAGAACTAGCTAACGTTATTTACCGTTTAGAACGTCAATTAAAACAACTTAAAGTTGTTGAAATACTGGGTAAAATAAATGGTGCCACAGGTAATTATAATGCACACATCGTTGCTTACCCAGAGGTTGATTGGAACCAATTTAGCCAAGAATTTGTTAATTCATTAGGTTTAACTTGGAACCCATATACAACACAAATTGAGCCACATGATTATATTGCTGAATTTTTTGACTGTGTCATTAGATTCAATACGATTATTATCGATCTTGACCGTGATATTTGGGGTTATATTGCATTAAATCATTTTAAACAAAAAACGATTGCAGGTGAAATTGGTTCATCAACCATGCCACATAAAGTTAACCCAATAGATTTTGAAAACTCTGAGGGCAATTTAGGACTCGCTAATGCGATGATGCAGCACTTAGCCAATAAGCTTCCTATTTCAAGATGGCAACGAGATCTAACAGACTCTACCGTGCTACGAAATTTAGGTGTTGGTTTAGGTTATGCGTTAATAGCTTATCAATCAACTTTGAAAGGGCTAAATAAATTAGAAGTAAATCAAGCACACATTCTTGACGAACTAAATCATAACTGGGAAGTCCTTGCTGAACCGATCCAAACGGTTATGCGTCGTTATGGCATTGAAAAACCATACGAAAAATTAAAAGAATTAACTCGAGGTAAACGCGTTGATCAGCAAGGCATGCAGCAATTTATTGATAGCCTCGATTTACCTGATAGTGAAAAAGCACGCTTAAAACAGCTCACTCCTGCTAATTATATTGGTTATGCAGTCGAATTAGTAAAAAAAATATAATTTAAGGATAAATTGTGCAAGTTCAGGTAATAAAAATAGCAACACGAAAAAGCCCTTTAGCATTGTGGCAAGCTAATTACGTTAAAAATAGGCTAATATCTTGTCATCCAGAATTAACCGTTGAGCTTGTACCAATGGTAACCCAAGGGGACGTATTGCTTGATAGCCCGTTATCTAAAATTGGTGGTAAAGGGTTATTTGTAAAACAACTCGAGCTTGCACTTTTAAATGATGAGGCTGATATTGCAGTTCATTCGCTTAAAGATATTCCGGCCCAGTTTCCTAATGGTTTAGAGTTAACAACTATCTGTGTTCGTGATGATGTGCGTGATGCATTTATTTCTAATAAATACAATAACCTTAGCGAGCTACCTAAAAATGCTATCGTTGGTACATCAAGTTTACGGCGTCAATGCCAGCTAAAAGCGCATTATCCAACTTTAACGATTAAAGATTTACGCGGAAATATAGGATCACGCCTGCAAAAATTAGATAATAATGAATATGATGCAATTATCTTAGCCGCAGCGGGGTTGAAACGATTAGAATTAGATGAGCGCATTAAACAATTTATTCCTGTAGATATTATGCTACCAGCTGTTGGCCAAGGTGCTGTTGGTATTGAGACCCGTCAAAATGATGATAGAATTCACCAATTACTGGCCCCTCTCGATGATCAAAACACGCGTTATTGTGTTATAGCTGAACGGGCGATGAATAATCATCTCCAAGGTGGTTGTCAGGTGCCAATTGCTTGTTACTCAAAACTAGAGCAAGATACTTTAACCTTGCAAGGCTTAGTTGGTAGCTTAGATGGACAACAAATTATTACCGAAACAGTTATTGGAAATAAACAGCAGGCAACAGAATTAGGTATCATGCTTGCTAAGCAGTTAATCGCCCAAGGTGCGGATAAAATTTTAAGTCAAATTTAACAATATTAATCCCATTATAAATAGGTAAACTTTATGATTATTGTGACTCGTCCATCACCTTATGGGGAAGAACTTGTTCAATTATGTCATCAAGCTAAATTAGCTGCAAAATACTTACCTTTTTTTAATATCGTAAAGGGTCACGACTTAGATAATTTACAACATCACCTTGATAGCTTACAACAAGGTGATGTTGTGATTATCGTATCACCGCAAGTTAATTTAATGATCGGTGCTTTGCAAACTAAAATTAAATTTCCTGATTTTGTCCAATACTTTGCAGTTGGGCAGCAAACAGCTAAGCAATTTCAAATGCTATCAAACCAATTAGTTGCATATCCACCTCAACATGAAAATAGTGAAGGATTAGTTGAGTATTTTCAATCGATTGATCTTTGTGTTATAGGCCGGCAAGTCTTAGTATTATGCGGAGATATAGGACGAACTTTCATACAAGAAAGCCTACATGCTCAAGGTGCATTAATTAAAAACATTAAGTGCTACCACCGCAAGAAAATTGATTACCCAAGCACGCTTTTTTTTAAACAAGAAAAATATTGTTTCGTTATAACGAGTATTGAACATCTATTACAATTAGAGTTATATTGTAGCGACATGCATAAGCACAATTGTTGTTTGATTGTTAGTAGTACGAGGATAATGACTGCTGCAAAATTACATCATTGGCGGCATATCTACTTAGCCGATAATGCAAATAATCAAAATTTATTTAAAACAATAGCGACTCTATGTCATAATGCGACATCAATATAAATTTATTGGGTACAATCGCCACCATGTCGCAAAACAACTTAATTTCCAGTAACTCGCGATTTTTTAGTGCAAATGCTACACTGTCTAATATTAGTGTTACCGCATCTAAAAACCCAGATAGCCAAAATTTATTACAATCAAGTTTATCTAAATCTTCACCTATTGGTAATCAAATACAACCTCAACAAGTGAAACAAGATATGAAAAAAAATACTGAAAACACGCCACTGCCGTCGCAAGATAAAAAAAATAGCCAAGAACTGAAGAAACCAATCACTAAAATTCCGGTATCAAAACTATCGATTATCGCAATTGGTTTAACAATTTGTTTAGGTGGTTTTATTTATTATCATGCTCATGAACAAGCAATGGTGCAAAAAGCTGAAATTGACCAGTTACAGGCCGAAATTTCGACATTAAAAGATACCTTACAACAATCGATCACCCGTGATATCCAAGCGAACGTATCGCAAGCTGTTGATAACCAAAATAAACAATTCACACTATTAACGCAAAATGTGAAAAATCAGTTAAGCGAGCAAATACAAACGCAGCAAGAATTTATTAATAAAGTTGATGACGCAATAAAAGTATCTGAACAAAATATTATTCATTTTAATGAACGACTATCGGCTATGTCGAGCACAGATAATAAGAGTTGGTTAATATCGCAAGCTAATTATTTAGTCAATTTAGCTGGGCGTAAAATTTGGAATGATCAAGACTACACAACGGCTAGATTATTATTAAAAAATGCAGATGCAAGCCTTGCACAAGCGAGCGACCCTAGCTTATTACCGGCTAGACAAGCAATTAATAAAGATATTTCTGCACTCGCAGCGATTAGTTTTACTGACTTTGATGGTATTGTGATGACGCTAATGGAATTAGTTGATTCAGTTACCGAGCTGCCATTAGCAGATAACTATCAACAAATTGATTTAGGTATGACGCAGTATGATGATACAATTTCAAACCAAGAGTCAGATACTGAAAATAATGACTTAGCGTCTGCACCAAGTTCATCATCGACACAGACTAATGGTATATCATCTTCAATAGGTGATTGGTATGATAATTTGATAAAAGGTAGTGAATCTTTTTTTGCTAAATTTATTCAAGTTGAAAAATATGATAGTTTTAATAAATGTATTGTCGATGCTGGCCAAAACCCCGAATTGTTAAAAAAATGTCAGGTTCATACCGCAATTATTATGCCCGAACAAGCGCTCTATTTAAGAGAAAACATCAAATTACGATTACTCATTGCCGCGCAGGCGGTTCCTCGGCATCAACAGCTTATTTATCAACGCGCACTCGATGATGTAGCTATTTGGGTTAATGCCTATTTTGATGGTAATAGCCCAAGTGTAAAAGTATTTTTAGATGAACTCAATAATTTACAGCAACAATCGATTAGCAATAAAAATGTACCTAAACAATTAGCTAGTCAGAAAGAACTCGATACACTAATGCAAACTCGCGTCCGTGCGATGTTAGTAAACTAGGAGCAAATAATGTTACGAATTCTAATTATTTTCTTAGTTCTTATCGCGGGTATTATTGTTGGCCCAATGCTAGCTGATCATCAAGGCATGGTATTGTTTCAATTTTCAGGCTACCGAATAAAAATGAGTTTACTCACGTTTATTTTTGTTGAGTTCTTTTTTCTATTATTGCTTTATATCTTTTATTTTGTGTTTATTAAAATATTTTACTCTAAAACAGCTTTAGGCGGTTGGTTACGTTCATTATCTCCCAAAAAATCAGCAAAAAATATCGAACTAGCTCAGCTATTTTTGCTTGAGGGAGATTATAAAAAAGCAGGACGATTATTAGCTAAAAGTGCAAAATCAGCGACAAACCCAGCGCTCATTTATTTACAAACTGCGCAAGCTGAAATTGATAGCAAACAATTTAATATAGCAAGAGAACATCTTGATAATGCTGCAAAAATTTGTAAGGACAAAGAAAAATTCGCATTTAAACTGGTACAGCTTCGCCTACAAATTAAAACTCATCAATATCATGAGGCAAAAATAACGATAGAACATTTACTGGAAGAAAAACCGCGTAATCCAGAAGTACTACGGCTAGCGGATGAACTTTACTACCACCAACAAGATTACCAATCGATTATTAATATTTTACCTGCAATGTATAAGGCTGAAGCGTTTACTGAAACACAGCTTGATCAATTCAAAAATACTGCATACATAGGTAGAATAAAACAATTAGCAGAACATGAAGGTATTGGTAATATGCTTAAATGGTGGCAATCACAGCCAAAGGCTATTAAGCAAAATACAATTTATCAAGATACAATTAAAGTTTACCAAGATAATTTATTATCAAAATAGCTATTTTTTATTTGTATTATATAAAAAAAGCCACCAGGGTCGGTGGCTTTTTAATTATAATAGAAGCAACAATTACAAAATACCTTGCCCTAACATCGCATCAGCAACTTTAACAAAGCCGGCAATATTGGCGCCATCAACATAATTAATAACTTTACCACCATGATCACCATACTTGACACATGATGAGTGAATAGCGAGCATAATATTATGTAACTGGCGATCAACTTCTTCGGCAGTCCATGACATTCTTGCTGAGTTTTGTGCCATTTCCAGTCCTGATGTTGCAACGCCGCCAGCATTAGCCGCTTTACCTGGTGCAAAAAGTACATTTGCGGCAATAAATGCTTCAGTTGCTTCAATCGTTGTTGGCATATTTGCGCCCTCACCAACGGCAATAACGCCATTATTAATAAGCATTTTAGCATCTTCGATAGTTAATTCATTTTGAGTTGCGCAAGGTAGTGCCACATCAGCCTTAATTCCCCAAGGTTTTTGACCCTTATGGTATGTTAAACCAAACTCTTTAGCATATTGTTCAACGCGGCCATATTCGATATTCTTAATTTGCATCAAACGTGCTAATTTTTCTTGAGTGAAACCGGCCTCATCAACAACAGTGCCTGCTGAATCCGATAAAGTAATTACTTTTGCGCCCAATTGCATACATTTTTCAATTGCATATTGAGCTACATTACCAGAGCCTGATACTGCAACGTTTAAACCATTAAAACTTTTACCATGTTGCTTAAGCATTGCTTCAACAAAATATACAAGTCCATAGCCCGTTGCTTCTGGCCGAATTAAACTTCCGCCAAAAGACAATCCTTTACCGGTAAATACGCAAGATGCATTGTTGGTTAATTTTTTCATCATGCCAGCCATAAAACCGACCTCTCGACCACCAACACCAATATCACCAGCTGGAACATCAGTATCAGAACCAATATGACGATATAACTCAGTAACGAGTGCTTGGCAAAAACGCATTACTTCACCATTACTTTTACCTTTTGGATCAAAATCACTACCACCTTTACCGCCACCCATAGGTAATGTAGTTAAAGCATTTTTGAATGTTTGCTCAAAACCAAGAAATTTTAAAATAGATAAATTAACTGAAGGATGAAAACGCATACCGCCCTTAAATGGACCAATGGCTGAATTAAACTGCACACGCCATGCTCGGTTAACTTGCACTTGGCCTTTATCATCAACCCAAGTTACACGAAATTGGATCGCTCGCTCAGGCTCAGTGATCCGCTCTAATAACCCATGCGCGGTATATTGTGGATTTTTTTCTAAAAATGGCCATAAAGAGGTTAAAACTTCTCTAACTGCTTGTAAGAATTCAGGTTGATTTGGATCGCGTTTTTGTAGAGAGGTAATGAATTGATCGACTGACGTATAATGACTCATAATTTATCCTTATTATTTAAAAATAACTCGAACTGATTTAGTGCAAATATAGCACTAAAATAATTCACAAAAAAATAATAAGTTTTAATAATAGATAAGTCGTTAACAAAAATAGTTATCGAAATAGAATCAAAAACCACTTAAGCATCATAATGGCGCAATATCTTATATAAAGGTAGCTAAACTAAAAAATACCGTATCAATGACATAGATACAACACCAACAATAACAATCCACATCAAGTTTTTAGTAATCACAGCGGCAAATACTGTTGGCACTGTTGCGTACAAATATGCCGTATTGATGGCAGGTAACTGCCCTTCTCTTACGACTAAAAGATTTTGTACAAACAGCGCGGTTAATATACATAAAGGGACGTAGGATAAAAAGCGTAGCACAACTTCTGGTATACGAATTTTCCGCACTAAAATAAAAGGAATAACTCGCGGTAACCAAGTTACTAAGCCGCAACCTAATATGATTAATAAACTATAGAGTGTCATTTGCATTTTTCGATGAGTACCCCTAAACAGCAACCCAGTAAGGTTGCAATCAGTAGTGCTAGTTCTGCCGAGATAAATTTCATTAAAAATACTAATAAAACAGATACTGTTAACATAACTAAAAGCATATTTTTTTTACTTTTATTCTTATCACTAATTAATTGTAAATAAAGAAGGCCAATAAACATAGCGACAAGCGCATAATCTAAACCTAGGAGCCGAGGGTCTGGCAAAAAGTTACCAATCATGCCGCCAAGTAAACAAGATAAAATCCAAACAATATATGCCGTCAGGTTTAATCCGTGCATCCATTTTGAATTGATAGCGACTTTCTTGCTAATTGTCGTCATTGCTACTGCAAAAGTCTCATCGGTTAACAAGCTTCCTATCCCAATATTATTCCATAATGAAAATTTTTTAAAATAAGGCGCGGTTGCCATACTCATCAAAAAATGACGTGAATTAATTAGAAAAACAGTAAAAATAATGGCAGAAATCGGCGTACTAATTAGCATCAAACCTGCAATAATAAATTGCGCAGCTCCAGCATAGACAATAATGGCAAGCAATGTAACTTCTAATATACTTAAATTAGATGCTTTACCAATAACGCCGGCAGCGATACCAATACCGATATAACCAAGTAAGGTTGGAATACAGTCAATTACACCATTTCTAAATGTTAAACTCATAACTAACTTTGCATAAAATAATTGTTGGTAGATATCATAACGAATTTTCAGCTTAACGTTAAGCAAACAAATGCATGTTGTAATATATCGCAAAAAAGCCTATTAAAAAGTAATCTTCGACTATTTATCGCTAAAATAGTTAAATACTCAGGTAAATATTGTTGAATTGATTTATAATCAGCTCAAAGCCTTAATATTTTTAGCTCTAACAGGAATAATTTAATGTCATTTGATTCACTTGGTTTAACTACCGAGATTTTAAAAGCACTTCAAGAACAAAATTTTACAACTCCAACGCCAATTCAAAAACAAGCTATTCCGATTGTACTTTCAGGTAAAGATTTAATCGCCAGTGCACAGACAGGAACGGGGAAAACAGCTGGATTTGCTTTGCCGATTTTACAAAAATTAACAGAATTACAAATTAACACTAGCAAGAATGATGATAGCAGAAAAAGCAAAAGACCTTTACATGCCCTAATCTTAGCACCGACTCGTGAACTTGCTGCTCAAATCGGGGATAATATTCGTGATTACAGTCGTTATTTAAGTATTCGCTCATTAGTTGTATTTGGTGGCGTTAGTATTAATCCACAAATGATGAAACTACGAGGTGGCGTTGATATACTAATTGCAACACCTGGTCGATTATTAGATTTAGTACAAAAAAATGCTGTTGATTTATCTACCGTTAAAGTATTGGTATTAGATGAAGCAGATCGCATGTTAGACATGGGATTTATTCATGATATTCGGCGTGTAATTGCTAAATTACCGAAAAAGCGACAAAATTTGATGTTTTCAGCTACCTTTTCTAATGAGATAAAAGGACTATCGCAAACAATTTTGCATGAACCAGAAACAATTGCCGTCGCAAAAGAAAATAGTACTTCTGAGCAAATTAAGCAATATGTTCATCATGTTGATAAAAGCCGTAAACGCGAACTATTATCTTATTTAATTGGTAAGAATCAATGGCAGCAAGTGTTAATTTTCACTCGGACTAAATATGGTGCCAACCATTTAGCTGAGCAACTGACTAAAGATGGTATTAAAACATCAGCAATTCATGGCAATAAAAGTCAAGGAGCAAGGACAAAGGCCTTAGCTGATTTTAAAACTGGACAAATAAAAGCCCTAGTTGCAACAGATATAGCTGCGCGCGGACTCGATATCGAGCTATTACCTTATGTTGTTAATTATGACTTACCACAAGTTGCTGAGGACTATGTTCATCGTATCGGTCGAACAGGAAGAGCTCAAAATAGTGGTCAAGCCGTTTCACTTGTTTGTATTGATGAATTACCGCAATTAAAAGCAATAGAAAAATTAATAAAGACATCAATTCCTGAAATGAAAACCGATGGGTTTACCGTAAATCCACATATAAAAGCAGCACCAAAACAAAAAATAACCCAACGATCAAACAAAAAGTGATAAAATAACTAACTATCATTGAATCAAGTTTAAAAAGGATAATGCTATGGCTAATCGTAGTCGACGTTTAAGAAAAAAATTACATATTGAAGAGTTTAAAGAACTAGGTTTTACTGTTAGTTGGTCTTTTGATAAAGCAACTGATGAAGCAAACCTAGATAAAGTTGTTGATCAGTTCATTCGTGAAGCAATCGTACCTAATGGTTTAGCTTATGAAGGCAGTGGTTATTTGAACTGGCAAGGTATTGTATGTACACAAAAATTAGGTAACTGTACACAAGAGCACCGTAAAATTGTAGAAGATTGGTTAAACAGCCATAGCGTGCAAAATGTAAAAGTAGGTCAACTTATTGATATCTGGTGGGATGAGTTAGACTTTTAATTTTGTTTAATAATAGGGCTATATTGCCCTATTATTACAGTTTACTTGCTATTATCACAACGTAAAACGCCACCATTGGCAATTTGATCTGTTGATATTTCATGCATAACAATTTGTACTGCTTCAGGCGGACAATTAAGTGTTTCAACGATTGCCTGAGTTACTCGTTTAGCCATTTCTCTTTTTTGTTCAATACTTCTTCCTGCTAAAAAATCAATTACAACATTTGGCATTTTATTTTCCTTATTTCATCGTAAATTAAAGCGTAAGGCGATTAATATCGGCCATCTGCTCATCAGTTAAGGTTATATCACTGTTATAACACACACTAATACCAGATTTAATAATTGCATCAGCAATGGTTTTTGCCTCTACAAGTGAGTGCATTTTATATGAACCACACTGATATTGATTTAGTTCTGGAATATCATTTTGTGTTTGTACCAAATTAATATCATGCATGGCAGATAACCAGCTATCGGCGACGCGTGATTCATTAGGTTGACCAATTAAGCTCATATAAAACCCAGTACGGCATCCCATTGGGGAAATATCAATAATTTCAACATCACTTGCATTTAAATGATCTCGCATAAAACCTGCAAATAAGTGTTCAAGTGTATGAATACCCTTTTCAGGTAATTGCTCTTTATTGGGCTTGGTAAAACGCAGGTCAAATACCGTAATTACATCACCTTTAGGGGTTTGCATAATTTTTGCAACGCGAACAAAAGGTGCTTGCATTTTGGTGTGATCAACTTTAAAACTATCTAGTAATGGCATCCCCTCTCCTCATCAAATTGTAGTCTGAGCAAAATAGTCTAACATTTCTTGTTCACCGATAACTTGGATATTTAATTGTTCTGCTTTGGCCAGTTTAGAACCCGCCGCTTCACCAGCAATTACGATATCGGTATTTTTTGATACGCTGCCAGTAATTTTGGCACCTAATTGTTTAAGCTTATCTTTTGCCTCATCACGGCTCATAGAAGATAATGAACCCGTTAAAACGATGACTTTATCTTTAAAAATACTATCAGTGACTAACGTTTTTACAATATTTTGCGGCCAATGGATAGCAATTTTTTCACTGATAAGCTCATCAATAATATATCGGTTATGTTCTTCTTTAAAAAAATTAACAATACTTAGCGCGATAACTTCACCAACATCACTGACATTTTGTAGCTGCTCAGCATTACTCTGACGAATATTCTCAATGCTACCGAGTTCATTAGCTAAGTTTTCGGCAGTCACTTCCCCTACATGAGGAATACCTAGTGCATAAATAAAACGAGCTAAGGTAGTTTCTTTCGTTGCTTGCAAAGAATTAAGTAGATTTGTTGCAAGCTTTTCACCAACTTTATCTAATGAACAAAGCATCGGTAGAGTTAAAGAATAAAGATCTACTGGATTTTTAACATAATCCTTATCAACAAGTTGTTCAATAATTCGATCCCCCAAGCCCGTAATATCGAGTGCCTTTCTTGATACAAAGTGTTTTAATGCTTCTTTACGCTGTGCTGGGCAAAAAAGCCCACCAGAACAACGAGAAATAGCCTCACCTTCATCACGAACAATTATCGAACCACAGATAGGGCAATGGGTTGGGAATTCGATTTCTTTGGTTTCTTTAGGCCTTTTATCGAAGATCACTGCAACCACTTTTGGAATAACATCACCTGCACGTCGAATAGTAACATAATCACCTTCGCGAAGACCTAACCTTTCAATCTCATCACTATTATGTAGTGTTGCATTACTCACGATAACGCCAGCTACTTGTACTGGCTCTAACCTTGCAACAGGCGTAATTGCCCCTGTTCGCCCAACTTGAAAATCAACTTTACGTAATTGGGTAACTTGTTCTTGTGCTGGAAATTTAAAGGCAGTTGCCCACCGGGGGGCTCTAGCAACAAACCCTAACTGTTCTTGCAAGCTAATTGAATTGACCTTAATAACCACGCCATCAATATCAAATCCCAATGCCATTCTTTGTTGTTCAATATCATTAAAATAGTTAATTGCTTCATCGCAGCCATGTTTGATGATAACCTTATCACTGACTGGAAAGCCCCACTTTTTAAACTGCATTAAACGACCATAATGGGTATCGGGTAGTGATTTTCCTTCAAAAATGCCCATACCATAGCAATAAAAGGCTAACGATCGTTTAGCGGTTACTTTTGGATCAAGTTGCCTTAATGAACCAGCGGCTGCATTACGAGGATTGGCAAAAATTTTCTCACCGCGTTTTTGCGCATCTTGATTTAATTTATCAAAGCCTTGATGAGTCATAAATACTTCGCCGCGTACTTCTAACCTTGCCGGAATATCATCACCCGTTAATGCGAGAGGTATGGCTCGAATAGTTTTGATATTTTCACTAATATCCTCACCAACAGTGCCATCACCACGCGTTGCTGCGCGAATAAATTTACCCTTTTCATATAATAAACTCACCGCTAAACCATCAAGTTTAAGCTCACAGCAATACTCAACATCGCTATCACCTAAATTAGCACGTTCACGCACCCTTTTATCAAATGCCATAAAACTATCTTGGTCAAAGACATTGTCTAATGATAACATCGGCATTTCATGTTTGATGGTTTTAAATTGACTTAATGCAATGCCGCCAACACGTTGGGTGGGGGATTCTGGCGTGATAAACTCAGGATAATGTTGTTCGAGTGTGGTAAGGTTAGCGATTAACTTATCGTACTCAGCATCAGGAATTTTAGGATCATCTAATACATAATACTGATACTCATGTTGCCTAATAATTTGGCGTAACTGGGCTATTTGATTTTCTATCTCGGTTGGGCTTTGTTTCGTATTCATCTAACACTCATGTGATCATATTATGGCTGATTTAAACATCTGGTTAATTAACCAGATTATTCTTGAGTAACAGCTTTAATTCGACTCTTATAACTATCTATTTTTTGTGGGGTAAGCATATGGCGATTATCATCAAGTACCACGCCATTAACGTCATCAGCGATGCGCTGCGCTGATTGCAACATTAACTTAAAGTTTTGTGCAGTATTACCGTAAGATGGAACCATCATAAAAATTGAAATACCCGGCGTTGTAAATTCATGCATTGTTTCTGGATCTAGAGTTCCTGGCTTCACCATATTAGCCAAACTAAATAATACAGGACCATTACCCGCGGGATCTAAGTGGCGATGGAAAATTTGCATTTCACCGAATTGAAATCCAGATTGAACAATACTACTTAATAATAAGTCTCCTCGAATATTCTCATCATTAAGACCAACAATATGTAAAATAAGCACATCTGTTTTTTTAGTTTCTGGCGATGTAACATTGGCAGGTTTAATAGCAGGCGAATACTCGTCTATTTTTATCGACTTATCATGGTTTATATTCGGATCGATATAATTAGTTTTATTATCAGCAATGATAGGATCAACGATACTTTCTTTCGGTTTATAGGCAGATCCCTCATCAACAAAAAAATCTTGCTGAACAGGTTTTAAATCAGCATTTGAATCATCAAATAACTCAATGTTTATTTCTGTGTTGGTATTTTGTTTAGTTGAAATAACTCTAACATCACTAACACCATCTAAAAAACCATCGTCAAGCTGGTGATCAGAGTGACTAAAACTACTTTTATTATTTTTTTTACTTTTTGATGCATCAAAAATAGATGAACGCTCTTTTTTATTAATCCAAAAGCCATGAATTAATAGTGCAATTATTACCAAAGAAGCAATAATAATTAGCACAATACGTAAGTTATCCATAATACCAATCTCTGTATTAATTTAATGTTACTATATTACTGTATTTAAACATAAATACTCAAGTAACTTGAATCCATAATTATAATTTTCGAGCAATGTATTGCTCTATCGACCTAAAAATGCGTAAATTTTACTATAAATAGATAATTTCCTTATTAAGGATAACGTATTATCAATAATACCATTACCAATGTCATGTTTATTTTTAGTACTCTGTGCTATCGTTGTAATTGTCACTTACATTAAAAGTTAAATTTCTGTAGAATTCTACCCTATTTGAAAAAAAATTTATTTATTGAATTAACCAATAAGTAGATATAGGCGTTATTGATTTTACCGAGGTTATTTTTATATGAAATTGAAAAAAGCATTATTCCCTATCACGTTAGCATTAGCTTTGGGTAGTAGTTTACTATTAACGGCTTGTGATAACCAAAATTCTAATGAAGAATTAGTTAAACTCCCATCGGTAAATGTCACCGTCTTTGAGACGCAGCCTTTGGACTATACAATAAAAGTCGCATTACCTGCTCGAGTTGTTGCATCTCAAATAGCTGAAATTAGGCCACAAGTTAATGGTATTATTTTAAAAAGAGAATTTGACGAAAGTAGTGATGTAACTGAAGGTCAATCACTTTATCAAATCGATCCCGCTCTTTATCAAGCTAATTATGATAGTGCATTAGCAAGCGTTGCAAGTGCAGAGGCGAGTGCGAAGCTTTCTCAATTAACACTTAATCGTTATAAAAATCTATTAACCAATAAATCTATCAGTCAACAAGACTACGATAAAGCGGCGGCTGATGCGCAGCAAGCAAACGCTGCGGTATTAGTTGCTAAAGCCAATTTGAACACTGCAAAAGTCAATTTAGACTATACTAAAGTATACTCGCCAATTGACGGTTATATTGGTAAATCAAACGTAACTGAAGGTGCATTAGTAGCCGCTGGTCAATCTACTGCAATGGCAATTGTGCAAAAAATTGATCCAATTTACGTTGATATGACCCAAGCTGTATCAGTTTTTGAGAAAAATGAAAACGAGCGCAATAAAGTTTACACTCCAGATGAAAAAGTTGAAATATTTTTCAATGATGGCTCAAAATACTCATCTGATGGCAAAATTATATTCTCAGATAAAAATGTAAATGAAACAACTGGTACCGTCGTACTACGCGCTGCATTTAGTAATCCTAATGCCCAACTATTACCGGGTATGTTCTTAAAACCTCTTTTAACCTTAGGTAATATTAAAGAAGCAATTTTAGTACCTCAAAAAGGGATCACAAGTGATCAGGCTGGTAATTATACAACGATTGTTGCTGTGCCTATTGCGGCAGATAAAGAAGTCGATGTAATTAGTGAGGCAATACTTGCTCACGAATTAATTCCATACGATAAAAATAATGCGCAAGCTAAAAAAGATGCACAAGATAAAGCAGTTATCGAAGCTCAAAAAATTATCAAAGCACAAAAAGATAGTGACAAAAAAGATAAGACTTTTTACTACTTTGAAAAACGAGATGATATTGAAGTCTACTCAGGTATTTCAGGCTATTGGATTGTAACCAAAGGAATAAATGCTGGCGAGAAAGTCGTTGTTAGTGGACTACTTAATTTAACTAGCGTACAACCAGGCAGTACTGATGCAAAAATATTCGCTAATCTTGTTGCCGAGCCGACGTCATTGTCTCAAACACAACTAGATGAAATGATTGAGAATAACGTTAAGTAGGAATTGGAGTTCTTAAATAATGGCTAAGTTTTTTATAGATCGCCCAGTCTTTGCTTGGGTAATTGCAATAATGATGATGCTAGGCGGTTTGCTTGGTATTAAACTACTTGCAGTTGAACAATATCCTGATATCGCGCCACCCGCGGTAACAGTAACCGCATCATACCCTGGTGCTGATGCGGAAACGATTAATAATACCGTAACTCAGTTAATTGAGCAGAATTTAACGGGTATTGATAATTTAATTTATATGCAATCTACTAGTAGTTCACAAGGGATTGTACAAACAACCTTAACATTTGCACCAGGTACCGACCCAGACTTTGCGCAAGTACAGGTATTAAATAAAGTCGAGAGTGTAAAAGCACGATTACCTGAAAGTGTGCAAAAAAATGGGGTTAGTGTTGCGAAAAACAATACCAACTTCTTAAAAGTTATTGGTTTTTACTCAACAAACCCTGATAAAACCCAAACGGACATTGCCGACTTTGTTTATTCAACAGTGCAAGATCCGATTCGACGTGTTCAAGGTGTCGGTGATACAACTTTATTTGGCTCTGAATACGCTATGCGTATTTGGCTTGATCCAAATAAAATGACTTACTTCAAACTTTCAACTGATGAAGTTAGTGCGGCAATTCAAGCACAAAATGCGCAAGTGACCGCTGGGCAGTTAGGTTCACTACCAGCAACTAAAGGGCAAGAACTTAATGCAACCATCACAGCTCAATCGCGATTAAAAACGGTTGATCAGTTTAAAAATATTTTGGTGCGAGTCAATACTGATGGTTCAAAAATATTATTAAGTGAAATTGCCGATATTGAATTAGGATCTGCTGATTATAACTTCCAATCTCGCTACGATGGACTCCCTTCTGCTGGTTTAGCTATCTATTTAGCAACAGGTGCAAACCAACTTGAAACCTCAAATGCCGTTGATGCTAAACTTGAAGAATTATCATCAATTTTTCCTGAAGATATTCACTATAAATATCCTTACGATACGACTAAATTTGTTGAATTATCAATTGAGAACGTAGTTGATACATTAATTGAAGCGATTATATTAGTTGTTATTGTAATGTTTGTTTTCTTACAAAACTTTAGATCGACATTAATTCCAACAATTACAGTACCCGTTGTGTTACTTGGTACGTTTGCAGTATTATATATTTTAGGTTTTACTATCAATACCCTTTCTATGTTTGCATTAGTACTCGCCATCGGTTTGCTGGTGGATGATGCTATCGTCGTTATCGAAAACGTAGAACGTATCATGGAAGATGAAGGATTATCCCCTTATGATGCAACCGTAAAATCGATGGAACAAATTACCTCAGCTTTAGTTGGGATCGCGGTAGTATTATCAGCCGTATTTGTACCAATGGCATTTTATGGCGGCGCTGCGGGTGGAATTTATAAACAGTTCTCCATTACCATTGTAACATCAATGGCATTATCAGTATTAATGGCAATTGTATTAACCCCTGCATTATGTGTGCAGATCTTAAAAGCGCCTTCAAAATTCAAAAACAAAAAAGCAACCTTCACGCAGCGAATAGCTAAGTTACCACCTTTTTGTTGGTTTAGTTGGTTATTAGCAAAATTCTTTGCTGGTTTTGATGCAGTATTTTCTCGTAGCCTTCATTTGTATGAAAAAGGTGTAATTAAGGTTATCAAATATCCATTATTCAGTTTTGTTACTTATGGATTAGTAATTCTTGCCTTATTATTTGGCTTTAATAAATTACCAACTGCATTCTTACCTGATGAAGACCAAGGTGTTATCATCATGATGACTGAACTACCGCCTGGCGCAACATTATCAGAAACACAAGCAGTACTCGATAAAGCTGAAGTTTACTTTAAAACCCAACATGCAAAATCGGTTGAAGAAGTATTTACCGTCGCAGGATTTAGTATGATGGGCCGTGGACAAAACATGGGGCTTGGCTTTATTAAACTGAAAGATTGGAGTTTACGTAAAGATAAAGATCAGTCAGTAGATTACCTTGTTAGTAATGCTAACCAGTTCTTAGCAACAATTACTCAGGCGCGTAGCTTTGCATTAAATATTCCAGCAGTTCCCGCTTTAGGCATGGCTAATGGCTTCTCTTATATGCTAAAAGATAGTGGTGCCGCTGGTCATGATGCGTTAATGGCGGCATTTTATCAAATGCTAGGTGCTGCTGCGCAAAATCCTAATTTAGCGCAAATAAGACCGGCTGGCATGTTAGATGTACCACAATATAAAATCAATGTTGACTTTGAAAAAGCACAAGCGCTAGGTACATCGATATCGTCAATTAATACGGTGTTATCAACGAGCCTAGGATCTTCATACATTGATGACTTTATCTATAACAATAGAGTTAAAAAAGTCTATGTGCAAGGTGCTGCGCCTTATCGTATGTTACCAAATGATTTTAGTTACTGGCATGTACAAAATAGTAATGGTGAAATGGTACCATTCGACTCATTTGCAACAACCTCAAAAACTTATGGTTCACCTTCATTAGTCCGTTATAATGGTTCTGCTGCGATGGGGATTAGTGGTTCTGGTGCACCGGGTCAAAGTTCGGGTCAAGCAATGGCTGAAATGGCGAAATTATCGAAAAATCTTCCTAAAGGCTTTACGTATGAGTGGACTGGTGTTTCTTACCAAGAACAGCAAACGGGTTCACAAACTACAACACTTTATATGATTTCGATTATTGTTGTATTCTTATCGTTAGCTGCATTATATGAAAGTTGGACTGTACCAATCTCTATTTTATTTATTATACCAATAGGGATAGTAGGAACCGTCTATGCGACCATGTTCCGTGGTTTATCTAACGATGTTTACTTTATCGTTGGACTATTAACAACAATGGGGCTTGCTGCTAAAAATGCGATCCTAATCGTTGAGTTTGCTAAAGATGCACTTGAAAAAGAGGGTAAATCGTTAATTGATGCAACACTTGAAGCGTGTCGTTTACGTTTACGTCCAATTTTAATGACATCATTTGCCTTTATATTAGGGGTATTACCACTTGCAATTAATAGTGGTGCTGGTTCTGCAAGCCAAAATGCGGTAGGTACTGGGGTAATTGGCGGAATGTTAACAGCAACATTCTTAGCAATTTTCTATGTACCATTATTCTTTGTCTTTGTGACTAAATTATTTACAAAACATAAGAATAAAGTCGTACTGCCTTGTTCACCCAAACCTAAAAAAGAGAATGACTAATCAATAAAAAAAGCGCCTACTTCAAGTAGGCGCTTTTTTATTCTATACGGTTAGAACAATGTCATCACGACCACTTAAAGCATATCAAATTAATAAGATAATTTTTTAAGTAAAATTATGCTCACTCTCCTTTTGCTTTTGCCAGCTGCGCTTTGATCATTGCTAAACGATTTTTACCCTGCTCTAATCGCTGCTCTGACGTCTGCTGCTTTTTAACATGCCAATTAAGATCATCTTGCGGTAATTCAAATAAAAATCGACTTGGCTCTAAATAGCTAACATCACCATATTGCTTACGCTCAGTACTGTAAGAAAATGTTAGTTGCTGCTGAGCTCGAGTAATACCAACATAAGCAAGTCGCCTTTCTTCTTCAATATTATCTTCATCAATACTTGCTTGATGAGGTAATAGCCCCTCAGCCATGCCAATGAGATAAACATAAGGAAACTCAAGTCCTTTTGAAGCGTGTAACGTCATTAACTGTACTTCATCTTGCTCATCTTCACTTTCATTGCGCTCAAGCATATCTCGTAAGGTAAAGCGCATAACAGCTTGTTCTAAGGTAACGGCCTCATCGATATCATCACCTTTCATCATTTCATCAAGCCAGTTCATTAACTGCTCAACATTTTTCATTCTCATTTGCGCAGCAGTTGGCGATGGCGATGTTTCATATAACCAACTTTGATAATCAATGCCATGGAGTAATTCGTAAACCGCTGCCATGGGTTCTTTTTCAGCATCATCAAATAGTTGCTTAAACCAATAAATAAATTTTTGTAATGACTCAAATCGTTTAGGCGGTAAAATTTCAGTTAACTCAGCATCAAATGCCGCTTTAAATAAGCTCAATGATTTCTTCTCGGCTAATTGCCCCAATTTTTGCAATGTCGCAGGGCCAATTTCTCGTTTTGGGGTATTAATAATACGAATAAAGGCATTATCATCGTCAAGATTAACCAATAATCGCAAATAAGCCATAATATCCTTAATTTCAATACGGGAGAAAAATGAAGTACTACCCGAAATTTTATAAGGTACCCGATTTTGCATTAACATTTTCTCGAATAATCGAGATTGATGATTACCGCGGTACAAAATCGCATAATCACCATAACGGCTATTATTAGCAAAGCGATGACCAATTAAATCATTAATTACTTTTTCAGCTTCATCTTCTTCATTATTGGCAGATATAACATTTAAATATTCACCATAACCTAACTCGGAATGAAGTGTTTTAGTAAAAATATGCGGATTATTTTCAATTAAAATATTAGCAGCTTTCAAAATTCGCCCAGATGAGCGGTAATTTTGCTCTAGCTTTATCACATTAAGATTTTGAAAATCCTCACTGAGTAAAACCAAATTTTGAGGCCTCGCCCCTCGCCAAGAATAAATAGATTGATCATCATCACCAACAACGGTAAATTTAGCCTTATACCCTACTAATAATTTAATCAGTTCGTATTGACTTGTATTCGTATCTTGATACTCATCGACTAACAAATAACGAACTCGATTTTGCCATTTATCTCGCACTTCTTCATTGCGCTGTAATAACAGCGTTGGCAACAAAATAAGATCATCAAAATCTAAAATACCACAGGCTTTTTGTTGCTCTTCATATAGCTGATAACAATGAGCAAATAATTGTTCTTTTTTACCTTGAGCTTTTGCCATCGCAATGGTTGCATCAACAAGGTCATTTTTCCAATTAGAGATCTTACTACGTAACTGGTTTATCAAATCTTTATCACCATCAAACCACTGCTCGGTTAACTCTTTTAATAAAGAAAACTGATCTTGATCATCGAATAATGAAAAATTACTTTTTATTCCTAATTGCTTATATTCTTTGCGGATAATATCCAAACCAAGGGTATGAAAAGTGGAAATTTTTAATCCCCGCGTTTCTTTTCGACCAAGTGTTTGTGAGATACGCTCCTTCATTTCACGTGCTGCTTTGTTGGTGAAAGTTACCGCAAAAATATGCTTAGGCTGATAACCTTTCACTTGAATAAGATAGGCAATTTTATTGATAATAACGCGAGTTTTACCCGACCCCGCACCAGCTAAAACTAAGCAAGGACCTGATACATATTCGACAGCTTGTTGTTGACTTGAATTTAAACGCACAAATAAAACCAAATTAATTAAATTCTCTCTAGTATACTAAAATAGCCCCAAAAAAACTAACATTGCGTTATTATGTTATCTTTCTCCACTAATCATTCATGTAATGATTATTTTCGTTATTTTTTTGTTGTAACATATGATTATAGTGTAAAATTAATAGCTATATCTAATTATTAAATGGCTCAAATTAATAAATACGATAATTACACTTAACATATTAAATATATTTAATATGTGCTTCTTTTTTTAGTTAAAAACCTTTAATTTGTGAGCCTTCACCTCACATTATCCACCAATCACATTTCGTGCCTATTATTGATAATGGTCTTGAATAAATCACTGAAATTTGGTAGTTTATTCACTAGCAATTTTTCTCATTTAACACAAAAAAAAGAAGGTAATTGTTATGACAATTAAAGTAGGTATTAATGGCTTTGGCCGTATTGGTCGTATTGTTTTCCGTGCTGCACAAAAACGTTCTGATATTGAAATCGTTGCAATCAATGATTTATTAGATGTTGATTATATGGCTTACATGCTTAAATATGATTCAACTCACGGTCGTTTTGATGGCACAGTTGAAGTTAAAGATGGCAAATTAATCGTTAATGGTAAAACAATCCGCGTTACAGCTGAAAGAGATCCTGCTAACTTAAAATGGAATGAAGTTGGTGTTGATGTTGTAGCTGAAGCAACCGGCCTATTCCTTGATGATGCAACAGCTCGTAAACATATCGAAGCTGGCGCTAAAAAAGTTGTATTAACTGGTCCTTCAAAAGATAACACTCCAATGTTTGTTATGGGCGTTAATGATAAAGATTATGCTGGTCAAGATATCGTATCAAATGCTTCATGTACAACTAACTGTTTAGCGCCTTTAGCTAAAGTTATCAATGATAACTTCGGTATTGTTGAAGGTCTAATGACAACTGTTCACGCAACAACTGCAACTCAAAAAACAGTTGATGGTCCATCGCATAAAGATTGGCGTGGCGGTCGTGGTGCGGCTCAAAACATCATTCCATCATCAACTGGCGCAGCTAAAGCAGTTGGTAAAGTTATCCCTGAATTAAACGGCAAATTAACGGGTATGTCTTTCCGTGTTCCAACTCCAGATGTTTCTGTTGTTGACTTAACGGCTCG
This sequence comes from Orbaceae bacterium lpD04, assembly GCA_036251935.1. Lineage (NCBI taxonomy): Bacteria > Pseudomonadati > Pseudomonadota > Gammaproteobacteria > Orbales > Orbaceae > Orbus > Orbus wheelerorum. The sequence continues at coordinate 2,133,721 of CP133967.1, forward strand.
TTTAGCAAAACCTGCTAAATATGAAGATATCTGTAAAGCAATTAAAGCAGCTTCTGAAGGCCCAATGAAAGGCGTTCTTGGTTATACTGAAGATGACGTTGTTTCAACTGACTTCTTAGGTGAAGTTTGCACATCAGTATTTGATGCTAAAGCAGGGATCCAATTAAGCGATACTTTCGTTAAATTAGTTGCTTGGTATGATAACGAAGTTGGTTATTCAAACAAAGTTCTTGATTTAGTTGCTTGTGTATCTAAAAAATAATTGATTTAACTCTCAATATAAAAGCGGCTATTTTAGCCGCTTTTTTTATTTAAAAATAGGTATACTATTAATTTTATTCAGTAAATAACGGTAACCCTGCGGCAACACTTATCTGCTGTAAATATCTTTTTGCCGTTCTAATATCATCTTTCCAGTTATTATCTTTCGCCCACATTTCAATGACTAACGGCGCCGTATAATCCATCATTTTAAGGGTTTGAAAAATAGCAGAAAAATCAACTTCACCCTCTCCGATAACCAAATCTCTAAATTGACCGGCATAATTCGCCTTAACTTTATAGGTATCTTTTAAATGAATTTGTACGATATGATCACGACTTAACATTAATTCCGTACAAGTATCGTAATTCCAAGCAGTTATATTACCAACGTCAGGATATGCCATAAAATAAGGTGAACTTACTTCCCTTTTTAAAATTTCAAATTTACTTAATGCATTAAGATAAGGTGTATCCATAATTTCAACCGCAAGCATAACGCCGGCTTTTTCAGCTTGCTTAGCTGCCCACTGCATTCCTTGAATAAAGCGCTCATGAGTTTGCAAATTTGCCGTTTCATAATAGACATCATACCCCGCTAATTGAATAACCCTAACACCCAATTTATAAGCGAGCGTGATGGCTTTATTCATAATAATTTGTGCCTGCTGACGGATATTTGCATCAGCAGAACCAAATGGATATTTACGGTGAGCACTTAAACACATTGAATGTAAAGGAACTTGAGACTCTTCACACAAGCGTCTTAGTGCATAAATTTCATTATCCGACCAATCAAGTCTTGCTCTGCGCTGCTCTGATTCATCAATTGAAATCTCAATAAAATCGAATTTTAGCTCAGATGCCTCACGTAATTTTTCTTGCCACGATAGCTCATTGGGTAACGCTTTCTCATAAAGTCCAATACGGTTTTGCTGTTTTATCTGATACATATCAAAGCCTAATTATTATTGAGGATGAAAAAATGCAGCCGAGGAAAAATCGGCTGCTGTATTTAAACATTACCAGTATTTGGCAATTTGATCGCGCAGCGCTTTAGCGGTTGCTTGGCCATTTTCATTAGCAAGTGCACGTCCGGCAATAAATGCTTTCGTTTTAATGCCAGCAAAGAGGTGAATATCTTCTGGAACGATCCCACCGGTGATTGATAGTTCAAGACCTAAATCAGAAAGTTGGCGCATTTTAACTAAATCATCATCTCCCCAACCGATCCCGGCTAATTCAGCATCACGAGAGCGATGATAAATAGCTTGTTTAATACCTAGCTTGCGCCAAGCTTTAGCATCATCTAGCGTCCAGTGACCATATAATTCGATTTGGATCTCACCGTTATATTCATCAGCTATTTTTTTACATGCCTCAATAGTCGCGATATGAGCCGCGGCTGAAACAGTTAACCAATTGGCGCCAGCAGAAAAAGCCATCTTAGCCAGTATCGCGCCCCCATCGGTAGTTTTTAAATCACAAACTAAAATATGACTTGGATGACGCTGACGAAGTACTTTTACCCCCTCAATACCAGCACCAAAAGCGAGAATTGTTCCAACTTCGATAATATCAACATACCCAGCAACATTATTGGCAACATCTAAAGCGCTAGGTAACGCAGTTTGATCTAGTGCGATTTGTAATTTAGGTTTTGTCATTTTACTCTCCTATAATATTTTATTTTGGCCATAATAAGCATTCTCGCCATGTTTACGAAAGTAATGCTTATCAGATAATGTTTGTTGAATTTTAATCGAATGGTTAAGCTGCCGCGTTTCAAGTGCCATCATCGAGATCTCCTCTAACACAACGGCATTATGCACCGCATCTAGCGCGTTTTTCCCCCAACAAAAAGGCGCATGCCCAGCAATTATCGCACCAGGCATCGCAATTGGATCAAGGTGACGCTGAGTAAATTCACTGACCACAACTAAGCCCGTATTTTTTTCATAGTCAGTGCTAATTTCTTGTTCAGTTAATCTGCGAGTACACGGAATATCGCCGTAGAAATAATCCGCATGGGTAGTCCCTAAAGCAGGAATATCCATTTGAGCTTGTGCCCAAATTGTTGCATAACGCGAATGGGTATGTACAATGCCACCAATATTAGTAAACGCTTTATATAACTCAATATGAGTAGGTGTATCACTTGAAGGATTAAGTTTTCCTTCAACAATATTGCCATCTAAATCTAATACGACGATATCATCTTCACACATCACATCATAATCAACGCCAGATGGCTTAATGGCTATCACACCTAACTGCCGATCTATTTGAGAAACATTCCCCCATGTAAACGTAACTAAACCATATTTAGGTAATGCTAAATTTGCTTGCAAGACAATCTGTTTCAACTTTTGATACATAATGACTCCTCATTAATTTAATGCATTATCAATCGCTTTATAAACATCATCATCGGTGCGACATTGCCTTAATGGCTCTAAATTAATGCCACTCTCGCAATTTTCATCCTCTAGAATTTGTATTACTTCTGTTAAACCAGCCATATGTTCATCTGAAGTGCTACCAGCTAACGTCACTAATACATCAACAGGCTCTTCTTCCCCATCAAAATAGATTGGTTTTTTCAAGGTAACAAGCGCAAATGCCGTTCGATGAACCCCATCTTCTGGCCTTGCATGAGGCATAGCAAAATTAGGAGCAATAAGAATATACGGTCCATATTTCTCAACGCCGCTAATAATTGCATCATAATAATTAGAATTAACCGCGCCCGATGCGATCAACATATCGGTACCAATCTTAATTGCGGCGCGCCAATCGTTTGCTTCGGCTTGTAGTTTTATTGATCTGTTTTCAATTAATGATTGTTTTAATGCCATAATCTTTCACCTTTATAGATTTAAATTATTGATAAGCTTAATCTTGAATTTTATTTATTAAATCAATTAGTTCATCACCAAACGTTGCCGGATTAAGCATATTTTGTACACCTAAAGCGTATTGCCCCTCACCTACTGTGATTTCATGAATTAAGTGCTTAGAGCAAACAATAATATCGATACTTGGCAGCTTTGATTTATAATCAGTGACAGCACATGAATCCATTACATTTTTGATCCCTTTCTTATCAAGGTAAGAGGCTATTTTCATTTTCATCATCATTGATGAGCCTTGACCACTGCCACATACAGCTAAGATCCTAACCGGTCTTCGATCTTCACTTACTATTTGTGCTTCTTGTAGATTTTTAACGATCAAAGGATCACTATCTTCGTCAGATAAATTGCGCTCTGAGCTATTGGTTGTAAGCTTTTGAGCCGCTTCTTCTAATCGAAGTTTTTTAGCGGCAAAGAACATATAAACCATCGCTAAGGCGATTAAGACATAGATAAATAAATGAGAGAAAGATAAGCCTTGTAAAATTGGCGGGAATAAAATTGCCCAGTCAGCCATACCCATCCAAGCATCAATTGGCGTACCATTTTGTAAAAATATATAAAGTGCCCAAGCTGAGCCAAATACTTCAATTATGCCCATAACAAAACAGATTTTCATCACTGCTTTCCAACCGCCAAAGTGATTGGCAAATACGCCAATAGTTGCGTTAGAAAAGAACATCGGCACAAAACCAGGAATAATCATGATTGGAAATTTAAATAGCAGTAACAGTGCTATTGCAACAAACTGTCCTAAAGCACCCCACATAAAGCCAAAGACAACCGCATTAGGTGAAAAAGCATAAATAGCCGCACAATCAATTGCTAATACAGCATTAGGAATAAGTTTTTCAGAGATCCCTTTAAACGCTTCTGAAAGCTCGGCAACAAACATTCTTACCCCAACAATAATAATTTGAATTGCCACCGCAAATTTTAATCCGGTTTCAAAGATGTATAAACTCCAATGAGTATTTGGGCCTGCCATCGCTTGCACATTATCAATACCAAAAGAGAGTAAAATAATTCCAAAGAATATCGTCATGATAATTGCGGTAGCTGCAATACTATCGTTAAAAATATGTAGCCATTTGGGTAATTTTAATGAATCAACTGAGTCCTCTTTTTTACCCAATTTGGGTGCGACTTTATAAGCAATCCATGATGCAAGTTGCTGCTGATGACCAATCGAAAAACCAGCGCCACCGGTAACGGCTTCTGTTGGTTTAAACATCATATTGCAGAAAATACTCCAATATAACGCGATAATTATTGCAGAGTAGATGATGGTTTCCCACATACTAAAACCGAACATAAAATAGAATAATGCGATCAGCCCGACCTGTTGAAACATAATATGGCCAGTAAGCATGATGGTTCTAATACCAGTAAATCGCCGAAAAATAACTAATAGAATATTGATTGCAAGCGCTAACAGAACCGCGTAGCCAACCCACGAATAGCTGTCTTTCATTGCATTTTCAACGGCGACCATTGATGCATAAGTATCGATAATTGAACCGTTGATACCATGATATTGAGATAATTTTTCAATCACAGGCTTAAATGTAGAGACCAAAACACTAGAGCCCACTTGCAGTAACATAAAACCGACGATCGTTTTGATAGTACCTTTAAGGACTGTTGTGAAATCTTTCCTTAATAAACAATATCCTAATAGCGTAACAATACCCAAAAGAAAAGGCGGTTTATTCAATAATTGTATAAAAAAATTGCTTTCCATAGTGCCCTCAACGCTGTTATTAAAATATTCAATTAATAATCAATCTAGTAAACTGACTAAGTTGACATTTATTTTTATCTAGCTGAATTTGACTTATCCAGTATGCACTAATCATAAAAAATCACTCAATGATTATTTATGATTTATTTGAAGTTGATCACTATTCTTTTTATAACGATTCGTAACTCTATAAAATATTACAAGTTATCAATTTAAATGTGGAAATAAATAAAAATATTGTTTTTAATTAATTGGTTAACATTATTAAATAACAATCTATTGACAATAATTAAAATGAAAATTAGAATCATAAAAAATCACGTAATGATTAAATATGATTTTTATCATAAAGGAATCATCATGAACGAAATAACGCGCCATAATGAAATTGTTGCCCTAGTGAAAGCTAAAGGCATGGTTAAAGTTACAGAACTTATTGAACTTTTTGACATTTCACCAGCGACAGCAAGGCGAGATATCACAAAGCTTGATCAAGAGGGACGGGTCAAAAAAGTACGTAACGGTATTGTTAAAATCGAAGAAAAAAAAGTAGCTTGGGAGCCGCTTGATACAACCAATACCGATAATTACCATGAAAAAGCGAGAATTGCCTTACGCGCAGCCAAAATATGTAATGATGGTGAAAGTGTCGTTATTAACTGTGGGTCCACCGCATTTTTATTAGGTAGAGAATTATGTGGTAAAGATTTATCGATCATCACTAATTATTTTCCGTTAGCGAGTTATTTAATCGAAAACGATCATGAGAATGTCATTATTATGGGTGGACTCTACAATAAAACACAAAATATCATCCTTAATCCCATCATTGATATGAGCAATTCTTATGCTGGTAAATGGATGTTTACCAGTGGAAAAGCCCTTACTCCTGCGGGTTTATATAAAACTGAAATATTGACCGCCGTTTCAGAACAACAAATTTTGGAAAAAATTGAAAAACTAGTAGTAGTCGTTGATAGTTCTAAAATTAGTACCAAAGTTGATTCAGGCATGCTGTTTTGCCGGGCAAGCAAAATCGATATTTTAATTACAGGTAAACAGGCGAATAAAGATGTTATTGCCGCCATTAAAGAGCAAGGTGTTGAAGTTATCTTAGTTTAATAAACAATAAAAGGGATACGATAATGAGTAAAGTAAATGAAATTACCCGTGAATCATGGATTTTAAGTACTTTCCCAGAATGGGGCACATGGCTAAATGAAGAAATAGAGGCAACAGAAGTTAAACCAAATACTTTTAGTATGTGGTGGTTAGGATGTACTGGGATCTGGTTAAAATCAGCAGGCAATACCAATATTTCGGTCGATTTTTGGTGTGGTACTGGAAAAAAAACCCATGCCAATCCGTTAATGAACAAGCAACATCAAATGATGCGCATGGGCGGCGTAAGAGCATTACAGCCTAATTTAAGAACCAGCCCTTTTGTACTAGATCCCTTTGCCATTAAAGACGTAGATGCCATTATGGCAACTCACGATCATGCCGATCATATTGATGTTAACGTTGCAGCAGCAGTTATACAAAATTGCAGTGAAAAAGTTAAATTTATTGGCCCAAAAGCTTGCGTAGATCTATGGCAAAGCTGGGGAGTTCCTGCAAATCGTTGTATTGTTGCCAAAGTAGGTGAAACAATTGAAGTTGGCGATATAAAAATTAAAGTACTCGACTCTTTTGATAGAACATCACTCGTAACCTTACCAAAAGGTACCTCATCAACGGATAAAAGCATTTTAGATGGAATGGATGATAGAGCCGTAAACTACTTATTTGAAACAACGGGAGGATCGCTTTATCACTCTGGCGACTCACATTATTCTAACTACTATGCAAAGCATGGCAATGACCATAAAATTGATGTTGCGCTACTATCTTATGGTGAAAATCCTCGTGGCGTTACTGATAAAATGACATCTGCTGATATTTTACGAGCAGCAGAATCTCTTAATACAAAAGTTGTTATTCCATTCCATCATGATATTTGGGCAAATTTCCAAAGTGATCCTCGTGAAATAGAAGTACTATGGGAAATGAAAAAAGATCGCTTAGAATATGGCTTTAGCCCATTTTTCTGGCAAGTTGGTGGTAAATATACCTATCCAACTGATACACATAAAATGCATTATCAACATTTTCGAGGCTTTAAAGATATCTTTACCGATGAGCCAGAGCTACCTTACCGTTCATTCCTATAAATTAACGCAATCTTTGTTAAAAAAGCGACTTAAACCGTCGCTTTTTTATTAATTATCAATAAAAATTACATCAATAATATCAATTAATTAACTCATATTAACGTAATTGAATGATACAAATTTCACGATATGTTATTACGCTATACTTGAAAACTCGCTTTTTATTCTTATATATCTAACTATGTTTAATTTAATTAGTAAACTTTGAGGTATTATTTAATGAGTAAACAAGCAACTGAAACGCGTGGATTTCAATCAGAAGTTAAACAACTTCTTCATTTAATGATTCACTCACTTTATTCCAATAAAGAAATATTTTTACGAGAATTAATATCCAATGCATCTGATGCTGCTGATAAATTACGTTTTAAAGCATTAGAAAATCCAGATCTCTATGCTGGTGATGCTGAGCTAGGCGTTAAAATCTCTGTTGATAAAGAAGCGGGTACATTAACTATTGCAGATAATGGTATTGGTATGACTCGCGATGAAGTGATTGATAACTTAGGTACAATTGCAAAATCAGGTACCAAAGCCTTTTTACAATCAATTGGTAGTGAGCAAGCTAAAGATAGCCAGCTTATTGGTCAATTTGGGGTTGGTTTCTACTCCTCTTTTATTGTTGCAGACAAAGTAACGGTTAGAACTCGAGCTGCTACTGCAAAATCAGATGAAGCCATTTTGTGGGAATCAACTGGTGAAGGTGAATACACTATCGCTGATGATAATAAAGAGACGCGCGGCACTGAAATTATCTTACATTTAAAAGATGATGATAAAGAATTTTTAGATGATTGGAAAGTTCGTTCAATTGTCAGTAAATATGCTGATCATATTTCCCTACCGGTTGAAATTCAAACGATCGATGAAGAAACTAAAGAAGCTAAATGGGAAAAAGTGAATAAAGCACAAGCGCTTTGGACACGCAGCCGTAGTGAAATTAATGATGATGAATATAAAGAGTTTTATAAACATATCTCACATGATTTTACCGATCCACTTAGCTGGAGCCACAACCGAGTTGAAGGTAAACAAGAATATACTAGTTTACTTTATATTCCGGCTAAAGCACCTTGGGATATGTGGAATCGCGATCATAAACACGGTTTAAAGCTTTATGTACAGCGTGTTTTCATTATGGATGATGCAGAGCAATTTATGCCGAATTACTTACGTTTTGTAAAAGGCTTAATTGATTCTAACGATTTACCACTTAATGTATCGCGTGAAATTTTACAAGATAGCAAAGTAACACAAAATTTACGCAATGCCTGCACGAAACGCGTACTACAAATGCTAGAAAAACTGGCTAAAGATGATCACGAAAAATATCTACAATTCTGGAGTGAATTTGGCTTAGTACTAAAAGAAGGTACTGGCGAAGATATAGCTAATCGTGAATCAATTGCCAAATTATTACGTTTTGCTTCAACTCACACTGATAGTGATGCACAATCAATCTCGTTAGACCAATACATTGAACGTATGCAAGAAGGTCAAGATAAGATCTATTATATTACTGCTGATAGTTATAATGCGGCTAAAAATAGCCCTCACCTTGAGCTGTTCCGCAAAAAAGGAATTGAAGTCTTATTACTTTCTGATCGTATTGATGAATGGATGATGAGCAACTTAACTGAATTTGCGGGTAAATCATTCCAATCGATCAGTAAATCAGATGAATCAATTGAAAAATTAGCAGATCAAGAGACTGAAGAGCAAAAACAAGCAGAAAAAGAGCTAGAGCCATTTATTGAGCGAGTTAAGACTGTATTAGGTGATAAGGTTAAAGAAGTAAAATTAACCCATCGTTTAACTAGCACGCCGGCAATAGTCACGACAGCGGCTGATGAAATGACAACTCAGATGGCAAAATTATTTGCAGCGGCGGGACAAAAAGCGCCAGAAGTCAAATATACATTTGAACTTAATCCAGATCATCAGCTAGTTAAACTTGCTGCAAGTACAACTGATGAAGGCGAATTTGCTGACTGGGCTGAGTTACTACTTGACCAAGCATTACTTGCTGAAAAAGGCTCATTAGTTGATCCAAGCCAGTTTATTCAACGTATGAATAAATTATTAGTTAAATAATAAGCTAATGTACGGCATAGTGATATGCCGTACATTATTAAATCTAAGCTCTAAATTAGTAACGACTTATTCTAATCATATTTGTTAGCTCAATCACATCACTTTAAACGATCACTTACTCATCATCGCTAAAGGATCTATAAACATTATCTAACTCGTTATCAAACGGTTACAGCGCTATTTTAATTCAATAAAAATAGGTATCATTGCATTTATTGTTTAAAGATAATAGAGCCATTTATCTTTATAAACTTGATTGAAGAATTGAGTTACTTCTCAATTTTCTTCAAAACAACAAAAAAAACGGTATAAATTAATGTTGCAATTAATGATTGAATAATGGGTTTTAATATCCCGTTTTCAGAATGAAAATAAATATTGCACACTAATATAATAATAAAAAAAATCAAACTCGCTAAGCTAATTCGAGTAATCGTTCCACCAACAAGTTTTGTCATATTTCGATCCGCCTTCTTAATAAATTCAAAAACGATTTAGGATTGACACTGTTTAAAATTGATGCAGGGAAAACCGATATAATAGCCATGGCTATAATTTTAATCAATCAAAATTAATGCAGATCAGGTTGTGATATAAAATTTATATGAATAAAAAAAAGCCGAATCAATATGATTCGGCTTTTTTATTAGCAACGACTAATCGTTAAAAGATGTTGGCTTTCTTGGCGCTCGGCGTTTTGGCGCGCCTTCTTTAGCACCATCTTTGCTACCTGACACCGAACGGCTACGACGTTTAGGTTGATCAGCAAAAGAATCATCTTGTTTACTACGACTACGTCTTGGTGCTGGCTTATCACCACCCTCAACGGCTAATCGCATGTTCATTGGTATATTCATCACACGAACGCCTTCGAAATGTTTTAATAAATCTTTTGGCATATCTTTCGGTAATTCTACCGTCGAATATTTTTCGTATAATTTGATATTACCAATATAGCGGCTGCTAATATCACCTTCATTGGCAATTGCACCGACAATATTACGTACATCGACACCGTTTTCTTTACCAACTTCGATACGATAAAGATCCATCTCACCGACATCACGGCGCTCACGACGTTTTGGTGCTTCACGGCTATCACCTTTCAAGCGACGATCGCCACGATCACTGCGCTCACCTCGTTCTGGTCTATCACGATCATTACGAGCAGGTTTAAATACAGGATCTGGTGGTAAAATTAATGGTCGTTCACCTTGGGCTAATTTTAATAGCGCAGCGGCTAACGTTTCCATATCAGTTTGATCATCTTTTAACAATTTAGGTAAAATACTACGATAATTATCTAAATCATTAGCGGTGATTTCTTTGGCAACTTTGTCTGCAAATTTAGTTAATCGACGTGATTCTAAAGACTCTTTTCCTGGAAGTTGAACTTCTGGAATTGCCTTTTTGATTGTTTGTTCGATATTTTTCAATAAACGACGTTCACGACTATCAACAAATAACAGTGCGCGCCCAGCTCGCCCAGCTCGTCCGGTACGACCAATACGATGCACATAAGACTCTGAATCTAAAGTAATATCATAGTTAATTACTAAGCTAATGCGCTCAACATCGAGCCCACGAGCTGCGACATCAGTTGCAATAAGAATATCTAGACGACCATTACGTAAACGATCAAGTGTCTGCTCACGTAATTGCTGAGTCATATCACCATTAAGTGCCGCCGCATTATAACCATGTTGCTCAAGCACATCGGCTACATCTAAGGTTGCAGACTTGGTTCTAACAAAGATAATTGCCGCATCAAAGTCTTCAGCTTCAAGGAAACGAACTAATGCTTCATTCTTACGTAAGCCACGAACTAACCAATAGCTTTGATCAATATCAGGCGCTGTTTGATTAGTTGACTTAATTTGGATCTCTTGTGGATTTTGCATAAATCGTTTAGTGATTCGACGAATTGGTGCAGGCATGGTTGCTGAAAATAATGCAGTTTGGTGATCATCAGGGATCGCAGCCATAATGCTTTCAACATCATCAATAAAGCCCATACGTAACATTTCATCAGCTTCATCAAGTACTAAACCTTTTAAATTCGATAAATCTAATGTTTTGCGATTTAAATGGTCAAGTAGACGACCTGGCGTACCAACAACAATTTGTGGTCCTTGTTTTAATGCACGTAATTGCACATCGTAACGTTGTCCACCATAAAGGGCTAATACTTTAACACCCTTCATATGTTTAGCATATTCGCTACATGCATCAGCAACTTGAATAGCAAGTTCGCGCGTTGGCGCTAAAACTAATACTTGTGGGGCTTTTAAATTAGGATCCAATTTCATTAAAAATGGAATTGAAAATGCAGCAGTTTTACCGCTACCGGTTTGTGCCATTCCAAGTACATCGTGTCCATTTAATAGTAATGGAATACACTCAGATTGAATTGGCGATGGCTTGATAAAGCCAAGATCATTTAATGCGTTAAGGATTTCCTCGGATAAACCAAGGTCAATAAAAGAAATTTCTTTTGTCATGTAAACTCGCTTATAACTGCTTTGATACAGTTGTTAAAAACATTTATAATGCCAGTCCACGCAATGAATATTACAACCCACCCAAAAATAACAAGACATTTAATAATGACTATTATATTCATTCAATAATATGAATAACGACAATAATTTCATTAAATGGTTAAATAAAGAACGCTGCTATAACTACTTATATTCACATCTAAACTGGCATGACCCAATACAACTTACTTTTTATTAAGTTGAGTTATTTCGAAAAGTGCCTGCTGATGTTCTAAATAATTATAGACATTATTAGCTAATGAATACTTAAATAACATTTCGGCACGTTTATTGTCACCTTTACTTTGATAATACTTACCTAAGTAAAAGTAGGTTTCACAAAGACGCTGAGCTAACTCATTGTTAGTTTCAACACCTTGCTGTAAATTAATCATCAAGTGATCTTCGCTAATTTTACCAAGGTAAAACGCAACAATATCACTTCCCCAGACAGTTTTATCTGCCATTTCATTATACCGTCTAAGGATCCCTTCATTCGCTTTGTTTTTATCTAGTTTTTCTTCAACTAAATAAAGCCAAAGCATACGCATTGGATCATTAGGAGCATATTGATAAAATTTTAACGCATCAACTGACGCCGCTTCATATCTTTCATTACGATATAATGCTATCGCTCGATTAATATAAGCAAATTGATAATCCGGTGCTAACTCCAGTGCGGTATTTAATGCCATAAATGCGGTATCATAATCACCATCATGCATTGCATTAATCGCTAAGTAGTTATATACATCGGGGATCGCAACATTATAACTTAATAACTGATTAAAATCAGTTTGAGCAAACGCTCTAAACCCTAAAGAGTCATACAAAGACCCTCTTTGAAAAAGCAATTGCATTCTCGCCTTTTCGCTAAGGTTTTTATTATATAGTTGCTGACTTATCTGCGCTAGTTTGATTTCATCATCGTAAGATACCTGCAAAGGTACCGCAAGTAACGGAGTTTTAGTACTACATCCTGAAATATAACTTGATAAAAAAATGGTTAATAGTAAACCTATTACCCTCAAGTTATATCTTTTCATTAAAAACCCCTTATTACAAGTATACAAAAATATGCTAATTGTTAAAACAACCAGCATATTAACATATATTACTCTGCTGCGTTGTCTACAGATTGCTCAGTTGCAATCGCATCTTTCATACTTAAACGGATACGTCCTTGACGATCAACTTCAAGTACTTTAACTTGAACTTCTTGACCTGCGCTAAGCACATCTGTCACTTTTTCTACGCGGTGATCAGCAATTTGTGACACATGAACAAGGCCTTCTTTGCCACCAATAATTGAAACAAACGCACCAAAATCAACGATACGAACCACTTTACCTGCGTAAACTTGGCCAACTTCAACTTCCGCTGTTATCTCGTTAATACGCTTAATAGCCGCTTGTGCTTTATCGCCATCAGATGCTGCAATTTTAACGGTACCATCATCTTCAATTTCAATCGTTGTACCCGTTTCTTCGGTTAACGCACGAATTGTTGAGCCACCTTTACCGATGATATCACGAATCTTTTCAGGATTAATTTTCATTGTATAGATACGTGGCGCAAATTCAGAAATGTCACTACGAGGACGATTAATGGCTTGTTCCATTACACCTAAAATATGTAAACGTGCACCTTTTGCTTGATTTAAAGCAACTTGCATGATTTCTTTAGTGATCCCTTCAATTTTGATATCCATTTGAAGCGCACTCACACCATCACGTGTTCCTGCAACTTTAAAGTCCATATCACCAAGGTGGTCTTCATCACCTAAAATATCGGATAATACAACAAAGTCATCGCCTTCTTTAACTAGGCCCATTGCAATACCAGCAACCGATGCTTTAATTGGCACACCCGCATCCATTAATGCCAGTGATGCACCACATACTGACGCCATTGATGATGAACCATTTGATTCAGTAATTTCAGAAACAACGCGCACCGTATAAGGAAACTCACCATTTTTAGGCATTACCGCTGCAACGCCACGTTTAGCAAGTCTACCATGACCAATTTCACGGCGTTTAGGCGATCCAACCATACCCGTTTCACCAACAGAATACGGAGGGAAATTATAATGGAATAAGAATTTATCTGTTTTTTCGCCAGTTAACTCATCAATAATTTGCGCATCACGCTCAGTACCAAGTGTTGCAACAACTAATGCTTGAGTTTCACCGCGTGTAAATAGTGCGCTACCATGTGCTCTTGGTAAAACATTAGTGCGGATATCAAGTGCGCGGATAGTATCTTTTTCACGTCCATCAATACGTGGTTCGCCTGCAATAACGCGTTGACGCACGGTTTGACTTTCTATTTCAGTAACAATATTAAGGATGGTTGTATCATCTAATGCTTCATTTTGCGCTTTTAACGCGGCTAAAACATCATCTTTAATCGCATCAATTTGTGCGTAACGCGCTTGTTTTTCAGTAATGCGGTAAGCTTCACCAATGCGATCTTTAGCAATTTCGCTAACTGCGTTATAAAGCGCTTCATCTTTAACTGGCGCAGTCCAATCCCATTTAGCATGACCTGCTTTAGCAACAAAGTCATTGATATTATCGATAACAACTTGCTGTGCATCATGACCAAATACCACTGCTGCAAGCATTTGATCTTCAGTTAAGATATCAGCTTCTGACTCAACCATTAATACCGCGCCACTAGTACCTGCAACAACTAAATCTAAGCGGCTATTTGCTAATTCAGTAACCGATGGATTTAATACAAATTCACCGTCAATTAAACCAACGCGCGCAGCGCCAATAGGGCCATGGAAAGGAACGCCAGATAAACATAATGCCGCTGATGCACCAATCATTGCAACGAGATCAGGACTAACTTGTGGATTAACCGACACGACAGTTGCAATAATTTGGATTTCATTAACAAATCCTTCAGGGAATAATGGACGTAATGGACGGTCGATTAAACGTGCCGTTAATGTTTCGCCTTCACTTGGGCGGCCTTCACGTTTAAAAAAGCCACCAGGAATACGACCTGCGGCATAGGTTCTTTCTTGATAATTAACGGTCAAAGGGAAAAAATCTTGCCCTTCTTTCGCTTTTGGTTTAGCAACAACACTAACAAATACAGCCGTATCATCCATATTGACCATAACAGCTGCGGTCGCTTGACGTGCAATAACGCCGGTTTCTAACTTAACGGTATGGCGACCATATTTAAATTCTTGTATAGTTGGATTAAACAATTCGATTTCCTCATTAAAAATAATAAATAACTCGACCATCTTCATTGTTACGACTAATGACAGATTTATTAAATGCTTTCTATTTATGTACTAAATACATGGCGAGAAACAACAAAAATAGCGCTGCTAATAAAGCTCTCATTAGCCGTACGAAACATGAAACAATGATCTTAATGCAAAACGGATCAATTATACATGAAATTGAAAGCTTGTCATATTTATTTGACTTGCTGAGAAAGTGCCAATCACACCAATGGAACATAAAGTAACTTCAAGCTTATTTTAGGTTTGAACTTACGAAAAAACAAACAAAACCGTGTATAATATTAACAAAATAAAGGCATGTTATTACCATGCCTTGGCGAATTAATATCAAAAAGTTAACGCTGAGTAAGGGGCGTAAATTCAACTGCTTCACTCACATTTTTATAAGCAGGGCGAATAATGCGCCTATCATCAAAATTCAGTTCTTCAATGCGATGTGCGCACCAACCAACAATACGCGACATCGCAAATAACGGCGTATAGACTTCTTTTGGTAAACCAATCATGTCATAAACAAAGCCTGAATAAAAATCAACATTTGCACAAACTTGTTTCTTGGTTTTGGCATTTTTACGATGGGTAATGGCATAAATAGCGCGCTCTTCAAGTAAGTTCATAAATGCGAATTCAGCTTCTCGGCCCTTTTCCTTAGCAAGCTCTTTAGCCATCTCTTTTAGCAGCACTGCCCGTGGATCAGAAACGGTATATACCGCATGGCCAATACCATAAATCAGCCCTTTTTGGTCATACACCTCTTTACTAAGCATCTTTTTAAAATAGTCATCAATTTGCTGCTCATCAGTCCAATTGGTTATCACCTCTTTCAAATGATTGATCATTTTACCGACTTGTAAATTAGCGCCGCCATGTAATGGGCCTTTTAACGAACCAATACCGGCTGCAATCGAGGAATAAGTATCGGTGCCTGTTGAACTTGTTACTCTAACCGTAAATGTTGAGTTATTACCACCACCATGCTCGGCATGTAAAATCATGGCTAAATCAAGCACTCTAACATCAAGCTCGGTATAGCCTTTCGTACCTTTTATCATATATAAAAAATTTTCTGCGATCGAAACATCTTCATTAGGGTGACGAATATGTAACGATTGGCCTTTAGCGCTATGGCGTAAAATATTATAAGCATAAGCAATAATAGCTGGAAATTTTGCGATTAAATCGACAGATTGGCGCATCAAATTATCGCGGCATGTATCATCAGGCTCAGGATCATAGTTATACATTTCAAGCACCGTTCTTGCCAAAATATTCATAATATCTTGACCTTCAAGATCAATAATGGCAATTTTAGTTTGTTTTTCTAATGCCATTGACTCGCATAGCATATGAGAAAAAAGATCTAACTCTTCTTTATCGGGCAAAGCACCAGATAACAATAAATAAATTACTTCTTCAAAGCCTGTGCGCTTTTCCTTTTGAGCACAATGGACCAGATCATCAATATCAATACCTCGATAAAGCAATTTACCCGGTATAGGTTTTAACGAACCATCATCTAAACGGTCATAACCAACTACATCACCAATATTTGTTAGTCCAACTAACACACCTGTATGATCAGCATTACGCAGTCCACGTTTAACATTAAATTTTTCAAATAATTCATTATCAATCTTGCAAGTTAACTTAACGGCTTCTGACAATTTATAAATCATAAATTTATCTTTCATAAACATCACCTTTCATAAACGATAGCCTATGCACATAAGGCAAAAAGAGGATAAGGATAAAGGTAAAAACGTTATCCTTATTGATTTCGAATAAAACCTATAAATGATTAATTACAGCTTGAGTGAATTGGCTTGTTGTCAAAATATTGCCATTTGACATAAAGCGAGCTAAATCGACGGTAGCTTGACCTTGTTGGAATAGCTGTTCCATCGCAGAATTAATTAACTGACCGACTTCATACCAGCCCAAATAATCAAATAACATCACCCCCGATAATAATAAAGAAGATGGATTTGCCATATCTTGGCCTGCAATATCTGGCGCCGTGCCATGCGTTGCTTCAAAAATAGCGTGACCAGTTAAATAATTAATATTTGCGCCTGGCGCGATGCCAATGCCGCCAACCATTGCTGCTAATTGATCGGATACATAATCACCATTAAGATTTAACGTTGCAATAACGCTGTACTCTTCAGGTTTAAGTAAGGTATTTTGTAAAAAGGCGTCACAAATTACATCTTTAATAATTAATTTACCCGCTGACTTCGCTGCGGTAAGCGCAGCATTCGCCGCAGCGAAGCCTTGCTGTGTTTTTAGCTTATCAAATTGCTGCATAGTAAATACGCTACTTGCAAATTCTCGCTCGGCAAGTTCATATCCCCACTGTTTAAAGCCGCCTTCGGTAAACTTCATAATATTACCTTTATGTACCAACGTTACAGACGGTAACTTATTATCTAAGGCATAGTTAATGGCCGCTCGAATTAATCGCTCACTACCATCAACAGAAACGGGCTTGACACCAAAAGATGATGTTTGGGGAAATCTAACTTTTTTTACGCCCATTTGCTGAGATAAAAATTGATAAAATTTTTCCGCTTCTGGCGTTCCTTGAAGCCATTCGATCCCGGCATAAATATCTTCAGTATTTTCACGAAAAATGGTCATATTAACTTTTTCAGGGTGTTTAATTGGTGACTCAACGCCGTTAAACCATCTCACTGGCCTCAAACAAACATAAAGATCTAACTCTTGCCTTAATGCCACATTGAGTGAACGAATTCCCCCACCAACTGGCGTGGTTAACGGCCCCTTAATACCAATTAAATACTCTCTAAACGCGTTCATTGTGTCATCGGGTAACCAAGAACCGCTATGATTAAAAGATTTTTCACCAGCAAGCACTTCTTGCCATTCAACTTTACGAGCACCTTGATAAGCTTTCGCTATCGCACTATCAAAAATAGCCTTAGCAGAACGCCAAATTTCGGGACCAACGCCATCGCCCTCAATAAAAGGAATAATCGGATTATTAGGAACATTCAGTTTGCCACCGGTGATCGTTATTTTATTATTCATATCATATCCTTTTTAACTATTTTTAAATTCTGCGCTTAATTTATTAAGCGCACTACCTGCTTTAAACCATGAAATTTGAGCCTCATTATAAGTATGAGCGACTGGGAAAGCCTCGACATTACCATCACGATGATTTAGCACCATTGTTAAATTTTTACCCGGCGTAAAGTCAGTCAAACCGAGAATGCTAATTTTATCGTCCTCTTGTACCTTGTCGTAATCTTCTTTATTTACAAAAGTTAATGCCAACATACCCTGTTTTTTTAAATTCGTTTCATGAATTCGAGCAAACGATTTAACGACAATGGCTTTGACATTTAAAAATCGAGGTTCCATCGCAGCATGTTCACGAGAAGAGCCTTCACCGTAGTTTTCTTCCGCCACTACGATAGAGCCTAATCCTTCGGCTTTAAATTTTCTAGCCAGTTCTGGCACCGCCAAATAGGAATTTGTTTGCGCATCAAGTACAAAATTAGTTTGCTCATTAAACGCATTAACTGCACCAATTAACATATTATTTGAAATATTATCTAAATGGCCACGATATTTTAACCACTTACCCGCCATTGAAATATGGTCAGTTGTGCATTTACCCAGCGCTTTAATTAATAACGGTTGCGCTACAATATCTTTACCATCCCAAGGTAAAAATGGCGATAGTGCTTGTAGCCGCTCAGAACTTTGCGCAATATTCACGGCAACTTGACTACCATCAGCGATTGGCTCGATGTACCCTGCGTCATCAACAGCAAAGCCATTAGTTGGTAATTCATCACCAACTGGCTCAGGTAACTTAACTTTTTCCCCTTTACTGTTGGTTAACGTATCGGTTAATGGGTTAAATGTTAGCGTTCCGGCAATTGATAATGCCGCGACAATTTCTGGTGAACAAACGAAAGCATTGGTATTAGCATTGCCATCATTACGCTTAGCAAAATTACGGTTAAATGAGGTAACAATTGAGTTGTAATGTTCATCACTAACCTCATCACGTCGCCATTGACCAATACAAGGGCCACATGCATTAGCCATAACAACCGCGCCTGCTTGTTCAAATGTATCTAATAAGCCATCACGTAAAGCGGTATATTTTACTTGCTCAGAGCCGGGATTTATAATCAATTTGGCTTTTACACTTAAGCCCAATTTAGTTGCATTATCAATAACTGACGCAGCCCTACTCATATCTTCATAAGAAGAATTAGTACAAGACCCAATCAAGCCAACTTCCATATTATTTGGGTAGTTATGCTGCTTAACTGCGCTTGCTAATTGTGAAATAGGGTAAGCTAAATCTGGCGTAAAAGGCCCGTTAACATAAGGTTCAAGCTCGGATAAATTAATTTCAATAACCTGATCGTAGTATTTATTTGGCTCATTAAGAACAGCTAAATCAGGATTAAAGCAATCAACTAGCTTCGTTGCTAAATCAACAATATCTTGGCGGCCAGTTATCGCTAAATAATCAGCTGATTTTTGATCATAAGGAAATATCGAGGTTGTCGCCCCAACTTCAGCGCCCATATTACAAATCGTCGCTTTACCGGTTGCCGATAACGATTTTGTTCCTTCACCAAAATACTCAATAATTGAATTTGTCCCACCTTTAACGGTTAAAATGCCTGCTAATTTTAAAATCACATCTTTTGCAGAGGCCCAGCCTGATAACTTGCCGATTAATTTAACGCCAATTAAACGCGGCATTTTAAGTTCAAAAGCCATGCCGGCCATCACATCAACCGCATCGGCGCCACCAACACCAATAGCAATCATCGATAAGCCGCCAGCATTTGGGGTATGTGAATCAGTCCCAATCATCATACCGCCAGGGAAAGCGTAATTTTCTAAAACCACTTGGTGAATAATGCCGGCATTGGGTTTCCAAAAACCAATACCATACTTATTCGACACATCGCGTAAAAATTGATATACCTCTTGATTATTACTTTCAGCAATAATCAAATCATCATAAGCATTTTTATAAGCCTGAATTAAATGATCACAATGCACTGTCGATGGCACGGCAACGCGATCGCGGCCTGAATTCATTAATTGTAACAATGCCATTTGAGCTGTTGCATCTTGCATCGCAACCCGATCTGGGGCGAAGTTAACATAATCAACGCCTCGTTTATAATCTTTTAATTGTTCACCTTGGGCTAAATGGGCATAAAGGATTTTTTCGGTTAATGTTAACGGTCGACCGATCACTTGCCGAATATGATTAACGGTGTCTTGATAATGGGTATAAACGTGTTTAATTAGTTCAAGATCAAAAATCATGGTAACCCCTCATTGCTCATTGTTTTTATATGATATTTTTAATAACTGCTTTTAACATGATAACGTGGAAAAATAAATATGCAATAAAACTGCTTAAATATGCAATTCTATATTTTGATATAAAAAGAGAAGAACCATTATAGATTATCTTTTGCATCGATATTGTCAATGGACAATATCGGTAAAATCGATTAAAAAAATTAATTTGATGGGCTGTTATATAACTAATAATTAACAACTATCCTTAACACTAGCAAATAAAAAAGCCTAATAAACAATACGTTCATTAGGCCTTTCATCGTAAATACAGTTACTTAAGGTTAATACTAACAGGGCAAATTACAGCTCAATACTGCCGATTGGTTGTGATTTTTTAACATCACCCATTTGGTTTATTGCCACTTTTTTATTATCTAAATTGGTAAATACTACAATAATGTCACAATCTTTATCTTGCGTCGTAATAAAATCAACATCCATTTGCGCCAAACGAGTATTTTGATCGATTTTTTGCCCTTCTTTCACATCAACAACAAATCCATCACCTTTTAACGCAACCGTATCGATCCCCATATGCACTAATCCTTCAATGCCTTCCTCTGTCTCAAAGGTAATGGCATGTTTAGTTGGGAAAATACTTAGCACTTTACCTTTTATCGGTGAATACACATCAACTTTGCCAGTCGTTGGACTAACGGCAAAGCCATCACCCATAATTTTATCTGCAAAAACGGTATCATTAACCTTTTCAATTGATTTAAAGGTGCCATTACATACGGCAAATAACTCGACTGATTTTTTCTTCTTTTTAAACAGACCAAACATTATCGCTCTCCAATTTAATAAAAACATTAACCTATCATACTATTAAAAAAACCGACATCAAAGTCGGTTTTTTAATTCTGTGATTTATTGCATAAATAATAAAAGCGTTTATACGATTTATGATGTTGGTTTTAACTCAGAGCGTTTCCACTCACACACGCCATAAATCGCATTAAATAAATAGATTAAGTATTGCGTAGCAATAATCGGGTTATCGGTATAAATATTTAGGCCAACAACCAGTACATTTAAAATAATCCATAAATACCAATTAAATGAAAAACGCATCATCAATAGTAACTGAGCAACGATGCCGAGGCCAAAAATAAAACAGTTAGTGACAAGTTGATAAACTGAATTCTCAACATCAAATATGCCCGTTAAATAAATATTAAAAAACACCGCGGCAATTAAAAATATTAAGGTTATTAAAAAGTAGCGTTCATTTAACGATCGCACTTTAACGGTTTGGTCACTCGTTTTATTTTTATGCCAAGTAACCAGGCCATAAATATGGGCACCAAAATAATAAAATGACGGTAAACTCGCGCCGATGTTGCCGCCTAGAATATTTGCGCTAGACTCACCAAAGGCGGCAAACATCCCTAAAACATTACCGCTATTACGCCTTTTGGCTAATAAAATAACGCATAACAGCCCACATATCGCGCCAAAAAAGGAGATAGCGTAACGAAGATTAAATGACGTAAAAGGATCGGTATAAAAAAAGGCTAGGATCACAAGTAATACACAAACATAGGGATAAAATCGATTACGGCCAATAGTTAAAATAAAATTAATCATGGTATACCTCTTTATGCATTGCTATGATTGATAAGTTTAGATACCAAATCAATACATTGTAAATAACGCTCGTCATAATCGGCAGACTCAATAGTGACGAATTTAATATTATTTTTAGTTAACATCGTTTTAATTGACTGCTGAAAATCTTTGCGCTGATTTGGATTCCCCAATTTGCGCATTCCATCAGCGACCCATGGTGTATTGTTTTCTAATAAAATAACGAGATCAAATCGATAATTATTAATCATTGCCTGCACAAAAGGGTGTTCTTTACCTTCGTATTTTTTACAAAATGCCTGCGTAGTGACAAAATCAGTATCAATAAACGCGACTTTATTGGCATATTTAATGGCAAAATCAATATATTGAGCCTGACCTAACGCAATTTTATCGTAATCGGAAAATTGCAATGCCCTCTCATCACCGCCCAAGTTAGAAAAAACATATTCACGGCCAAATTCCCACGCACTCGTTGAATTAAATACATTGGCAAGTTTATTGGTTAAAGTTGATTTACCGCTTGATTCACCGCCTAAAATCGCAACGGTTCTAACAAAAAAAGGCCTGACTTCAGTTGGAATATATTGCCAATTTTTAAGTGGTGCTTGGCGAATTTGCGTAGAGCTTACTTTCATAAAACTACGATCAGGATCGATAAGCACGGTATTTAAATCGAACAATTTATCATACATTTTTGCATCTTGCGGCTCGCTTGAGTAGATACAATCGGGTTCAATACCTTTATCGTTAAACAGCGACTTAACCCGCGAACTCCATTCATCCCATCCATTTGGATAAGCAGGAATACCATCTTCTTCTAAGATTTCAATATGGATATTTTTTTGATACTTAAATGTTTGCAAAAGCCAACGCATTCTGTCGTTAATGGTCGGTTGCCGAGACATCGCACTATCATTAAATAGCGCTTCATCACGCTTAGTATCTGAACAAAGAATAATATAAAGCTCATCAAGTTGGCTTATCGCGCGCTGAATTAAATAGATATGACCCGTATGTAACGGATAGAATTTACCAAAAATAACACCGGTTCTTTTATGTTTAAGAGGATAGTCTAGATTTAAATATTGATGTAACGCTTCTAACTTTTGTGCGCTGGGCATTTTGACTTTATCATTAATCAATTGGCTTAAATAGCCTTTGGTCATGCCAGTTGCATCGGCAACCACTTGTAGTGATATATTTTTGCGTTTAATTGCTGATTTTAAATAACTGAAACTCGACATAAGTCACCTTTTTGTTTTATATATTAAACACAATATAAATTAAAAAATACAATTGTTCAATATGCAAAACAAAATTATCTTATAAAATCTTATTTAATAACCATGAGTTTTTACATAAAATTGAGAGAAAATATAGGATTTCAAATAGCTAAATAGCAAAAAATTTATGAGCGAAAACCAAATACAACAAAAACTCTCTTTGGAATTTGCTCATATTTACCAAGATGGTGCATATCTGAAATATATTTATGATAATAAAATTTCGCACGCTCGTTGTTTTTCATTTTATAAAATATATCAGCCAAATTTAAAGTCGCCATTTCTTGAAGAAAATATTGATTATTGACTGCAGATAAAATTTGAATTGCTTCAGCATCTGCTCCGGCTTTCGTATAATAGTCACCAAGGCTATTTAGTGCGATTAAATCTTTTGATTGTATTGCAACTAAGTTAATTACTATCTGTTTAGCAATAGTCCTGATTTGTGGATAATCATTCGCTTTATACAATTGTTCAACTTGACTTAGTACGGTTGATAAATCATCATATTTTATTCTTATATCAGATGATTTATCTGAGTTTAAATCAACTAGCTTATAATGATATTTATCGATAGATTTCCCTTCATCATTTAAATCATCAAAATCGTTAAATCGTAGCAAACCACTATACATAAAATCCCATTCAAATAGACATTCAAACCCATCTCCAGAATAAACTTGCTCACCCGTTTCGGTTGAAATAACATAGCATTTATAGGTATCGGAGTGTCCTATTGAATAATCACTTTCTTCATCACTCTCTATTGGAATAAATGTACCTATATAGTCTTGAATAAAAATTTTAATAAACTTCCTATCGGGAGACATATCACCTAAGTCAGGCTCAAAAGAAATATCGATCCCTTTGTATTCATGCTCATTATAAAACTCTTGATCAGAACGTTCCCAATCAAATATCTCTTTGCGACTATCACCTGAAATAAAATAAAGTCGATAAGCGACATCATGATTCAAAGCTTTACTCAATTTTTTATAAAATTCAAAGGAATTACCATTAATATCATAAGTTTCGATTAATGTCTGTGGCACAGATTTAGGAGTAGCATCCATTTTAGACCAAGCAAAAGCAGAAAAACATAACAGTAAAGATGATATTAATTTCAAGTGTTTCATATATTACATCACAGTTAATTATTAATATTAATTAAATAGATAAAAAGTTATTTGTTAACTTTCGCCCTGTTAAGTATCCTTTTCAATCAAAACTAAGAGCGACATTCATTTTTAAAAAGTTTAGTTTGCTGATCTAAAAAACTAAGCAACGTTGGCATTCTATGCTTGCCAGCCATCGCACGAACATTGCTTGCTGCGAGCTCGGCATCAATGCCTACCGATGTGATATAAAGTGGATGTTTACTGTTGCCCCTAAATACCTCTTTAACCTGATTGTTATTAGTAAAAAAAGGGTTCTTGGCAACACCAATAATAGGTATTGATTGATTTAATGCTTGGTAAAGATGACCACCTAAACCGATTTTGCCATCATCTAAATAAACATGACCATCAACAACAATTATATCAACTTTTGATAAATCTATCTTTTCGAGCAGCGGCATAATACAGGGAAGTTCGCGCAAATAGAATTCACCTGATTGATAAGGCGTAACATTATCACGATAATCAGCAATAATGCCGAAAGGCGTTTCATCTTGCCAGCCGTTAAACAATATTCCGACACTTTTTGCCTTATCATCAATATAATAAACATCGATTGCTAATATCATGGTATTCCTTATGTTTCAAATAGCAGATGAGAAAACTACTTAATCATATCATAATATTTTGTTAACTTTCGCCCTGTTAAGCATCCTTTTCAATCAAAAAATCGCGCAATCGGCAATTTTAAATAATAAACCCAAGTGCGATACCAATGAAGTATAAAACACTTAGGCTAAAGTAAAACTAAGATTAGCTCAGTGATCGGGTTTAATATGCAGCTAAAATCCAAAATATTTCACCATTCATACGTAGAAGCGCCTACCAATAATTACCAAAAGTATTTAAGGCCGAGTGTGCCGCTAAATTCTTTTGTTTTACCATCAGAGTTGGTTAAAGAATGGTAATAACGGGTATCAAAATAGATATAAGAGGTATTTGTTAAAGGTAATTGAATACCAATACCTAATTCAGCCGCCGTTTTAGCGTTTTTCTCACTTACTTTGCTGGTGCCAAAATCAATATTTTTTTGATTTAAAAAATCATGGATAATATTGCCCGTAAAATAAAGAGATTGTGTTTTTAATTTTTCAGTGCCTTGGTTATAAGCAAACCTAGCCCCAATTCGCCCTCTTAATCCCTGCTGATTATTTTGATCGACCTTGATATTATCAGTTGTGCGATAACTGTTATAGTTTAGATATTGATAGATTAATTGCGCTTGAGGCTCGATAAACCAATCACCTTGACTTAAGCCATGATGAGTTATTGCAAAAGGCCTTCCAGCTTCAGCAGAGAATATCACACCGTAAGCATGATTTTTGTCATTTGAGGCAGTGTTTGTTGTATATTTATTTTGAATATAATTTAGCATACCCACAAAATCCAAATAGCTGCCATTACTATCATAATAAGCATGTGATAGCGCTAAACTGTAGATATCTGATTGCCCATGTGCGGTTTTGATATTATTTTGGCCATAGCTGCCACTTGTTGTATCAAAATAAATATTTTTTGAGTTATAAAATGCTAAATTATCTTTTGCATAAGTCACCATGATGCTGGAGTGACTTCGAATATTATTGTCCTTGTTATCATTAATATTAAAGTCGTAACCAAATTGCATTCCCCACAGTTTAGATCGGTAATCAAATCGAGTTTTTCCCTCAGTTTTATTATAATTACCGATAATGCGCCCCCACACTAAGCCGTCAATATGTTCGATTTGACAAGCCCCGCAATCATCCCAAGCAATTGTTTGTCGCTCACTTAATCGCTCATGTAATGTTGCAAGTATTGAGTAACCAGCATTTAAGTTAGCTTTGGGCATTAAAATAGCTTCAGGGACTTTAGGATTGATGGGATTAACCGGGTTTATTGGCGGTGATTGTGAACCAAAGAGTTTCCATGCATAATTATTATTATCGGTTTGCACCAAGATCGCTTGCTCTTGACCTGTTGTGTTAGCAAAGCCATAAAAACTATTCGCGCCTAAAGCGTGGTTATCAACCGTTATAACGATTGGTGAATATTTATCGCTTGAATTTACACTATCAGAAGCAATATCACCAATAATGCCATTTTTAGTTTTTACTTCGGTATAACCCAAAGCGGTGCCTTTAATATAGACCGAATCAGTATAACTATTGATTGAGCGAGTATTACCGGTATTTGAGCCTTCATTCCAAACGGTGTTGACAACGATTGTGCCATTGCCCTGCGGAAACTGATTATTGATAGTTGGTTGCAGAGTTCCTCCTGCATAATCACCATCAACAGTTAAACGGCTTGGCTGATTAGATGTTCCTGATAAATTAATTATTCCAGATGGATTCATTAACTGCCCAATTAATGTAAAATTATTATCACTCACCTCTAGCCTTGCTGAGTTAGTAAGGCTTAATTGGGTAAGTTCGGAATTATTTGTCATTTTCCAATAACTTTTTTCACCACTAATTGCTAAGTTTATATTTCCTTTTTCAAGAGAATTGAGATTGGTACCAAGCTTGGTATAACCAATAAACTGACTCCCATCACTCGCGTTTTCTGTCATTCTTAAATCAATTAAGCCAGACTCTGCAAACAAGTTGCCTTGTATACGATAAACGCCCGTAGTATCGCTGGTTATTTTGGCATTGTCATTTAATACCGAGCCGATACCATCATATAATTTATCTTCAGCGCCCCAGTAATAGTTAGTCACACTTGACGAAATCTTGGTATTATCACCCATTGTGTGCATTGCATAACCGTCATCAGCTTTAATAATAGAGAGATCTCCTGCAATATTTACTATGCCGCCTAATTCACTATTATTATTATCAGCAGTCATTTTTTTTTCGGCAAAAATCGCGTCAGCGCCAGTGCCGGAAGCCGTAATATCCGCGCCATATAGCTGTATAACGCCGCCTTTATTGGCATATATTGCATGGGATTTTTGACCCGTTGTTGAGATAACCGCGCCCGAGTTAATAATAGCAACCGCATTGGTTCCTTTTGCGTAGCCATTAAATAAATTATTATGAGTTAGCGTATCCCTATTTCCAGCAAACACGCCATAACCGATACTATCGTTGGAATTAATGCTATCACCATTACCGGTAATAATTGAATTATTACCAATATATGCCAAATTATATTTATCTTCGCTCGAGGTTAGATTAACTCTAACGCCAGTTCCACTTCCTCTTACAATTAATTGACTATCATCGCCAATAATCACTCGGCCATAGCCTGTTCCACCATTTGGCGACTGCGCAACATTAATGATACTCGCATTTAAACCTTCGCTCTCAAGTAGCGCGCCATTACCAATAATAATTGAATGGCCACCAAACGCAGAATTAGCGCTATTGGTTTTAACCACATCGGAGTAATTGCCTTTTGTTGTTACCCATAAGCCATCACCAAAGATCATGTCACCGTGTGGATTTGCAACCCAAGCAAAATAAATACCATTGGTATTATTTGTTTCGCCGCCCCAACTATTATCGTCTTTAATGCGAGGTAAATAAGTGGTTATTTTAACGCAGTCACCATAATTATCACCAACACCAACGGCGCCACCATTACTCCAAACCGAGATCCCATCGTAAGAATGTCTTATTTGACTGTAATTTTCATCAGAGCATACTGCAAAGGCATTATGGGAGGTAAGGATTGCTGAAATAGCTAAAAAAAGAGTTCTCTTATACATTATTTGTCCATTTTATTTATTATGTTACTGTTACTTTTTTAAGTAATCGCTATTTTAAAAATGTTCGATACGCTTGGATTTTCCGGATAACCGCATCATAATGTTTGATAAACAATACCGATAATCGTTTATCGCATTTTACTTAGCCGTAATTGACAAGAATATATAAGTGATGTGGATCCATATTATTGTAATTATTTCCGAGCCAAAACATACGCAGTATAGCATAATAAAATTCCCTTAATAAAGAGATAGCTTGAATGGTAATTGCTATTAGTTTTGTAAAAAATCGTATAATTATCAATTAAATAAAATAGAGCATCTAAAAGTAAGCCGAGTATTTAAGTTTGAATTTAAAATTAAAAATGAACATGCTATGAGATAAATAACAGTATTATTTGGCAGTAGCGATAATCGTAATGAAAAGGAGCAGACATCAGTTTTATTGATTAAATAGATACACAGAGTTTAATGTTATTTTTTAAGCACAATG
The DNA here is from genome assembly GCA_036251935.1 of Orbaceae bacterium lpD04. Taxonomy (NCBI): domain Bacteria; kingdom Pseudomonadati; phylum Pseudomonadota; class Gammaproteobacteria; order Orbales; family Orbaceae; genus Orbus; species Orbus wheelerorum. Next base: position 2,162,379 of record CP133967.1, read on the forward strand.
TTAAGAAATGAATACGATAAAAATGGATATCGCGCCTTAATGCTAAAGAGACATACTACTTACAATAAGGCTAAGTAAACACGGCACACTTTGTTAACTTTCGCCCTGTTAAGTAGCCCTTTCAATCAAAATTTATAAGATAAGCACCTGATCGCTATTTACACTAAATCAGATGACTGATTAAGAAAATATTAGCCTTTAACTATCTGCTAAGCACCAACACAATAGCGTCGTTTAATCTCATTAAGCTTATCGAGTGAACCGGCATTAAACGCGTCTAACATCCACTCTGGCCAGCCATAAACGGTTAAGTCAGCATCGGCCGTTTGCTCAGTATAATCCGCTAGGTGTAATAATACGCTATTGCCTTGGTCATCTTTTACGTCAAAATCAATCATATAATTATTCACCCAGCCCCAACGAGGTAGCGCTAATAAGCCCGGCCGGCCAAGGTCGAAAATAATCGGCCTTTCAACATCATAAGTCCCCGGCTTGCATGCCATTAGCATAATGGTATTTTTTGAAAACTTTGAATAATTTGTAATCGCAACACCATGTAAATCCGCCCAGTCGTACTCTTTAATATTTGTTTTACGCGGATGTAGCAAATACTTAGGGTGCAATCTGGGTTTAAAGCTAAAAAATTCACTTTCATTGATATAAACTTTATTGGTTTTACGATTAAAAACAATCGGACTATCTTTGGGTGAGAAAAAAGCTCTAAATAGTTCAGGAATAACAAAACAATAATTTGCAATAAAAAGAAAGCTATTCATTGAAAGCATGAGAATAAAATCACCATCAATTTCCAAAGAATAACGAATATAAAAATATAAAAAAAGAAGTTATTGTCAGAAATGCAATAATTGAGAATGAAATTCCAGAAAATAATCTATTCTCGACAGATAAGCGCCCAATCATACAAAAAGTATTATTAGCATAAATCAGTTCTTCATCGAGTTCAGAGCGGTAACAAGCCCCTTTATCTAAATCAGCAAACCAGCCAAATAACTGGGGTTGGTATTTTGATGACATAACTAAGCAGCCCTATTCATGGTTATTCCTTAATACCATACTTTTGTTTTATTTGTGCAAGCTCATCAAGTGAACTGGCTTTAAACGCATCTAACATCCACTCTGGCCAGCCATAAACGGTTAAGTCAGCATCGGCTGTCTGTTGTTCGTAATAGGCTAAGTTAAGTAATTTTCCTTCGCCTTGTTCATCATACAGGTCATAATCCACCAGATAATTATTAATCCAACCCCAACGAGATAAATTTAATAACCCTGATCGTCCATGATCTAAAATAATATGCCGTTCAACATCATAGGTTCCGGGTTTACATGCCATTAGCATAATGGTATTTTTTGACACTTTTGAATAGTTTGAAATCGCAACGCCATGTAAATCATCCCAGTCATACTCTTTAATATTTGTTTTACGCGGATGCAGCAAATACTTATGGTGCAATCTGGGTTTAAAGCTAAAAAATTCACTTTCATTAATATAGACTTTATTGGTTTTACGATTAAAAACAATTGGGCTATCTTTGGGCGAGAAAAAAGTTTTAAAAAGTTCTGGGATCACAAAACAATAATTTGCAAATAAACAAAGTATAATCATAATAAAAAAAATTAAAGATATTTTAATAAAATTAGAATCTATTTCTGTGTGATTTAAAAATAAAGGAAAAATAAAATTATTAATACCAATAAAAATAAACGGGATCATTAATATAAAAACTAGTAAAAAAATAACGCCATTCCAATTGCGTTGTTCACTACCAAATCGTTTTATCATACAAAAAGTATTATTAACATAAATCAGTTCATCATCTAACTCTGAACGAGGGCTTAGTCCTTTTTCTAGATCGCCAATCCAACCAAATTGCTGCGGTTGATATTTTGATGACATAACTAAGCGGCCCTATCCATGGTTATTCCTTAACGCCATGCTTTTGTTTTATTTGCGCAAGCTCATCAAGTGAACTAGCATTAAACGCGTCTAACATCCACTCCGGCCAGCCATAAACGGTTAAGTCAGCATCGGCCGTTTGCTCAGTATAATCCGCTAGGTGTAATAATACGCTATTGCCTTGGTCATCTTTTAAGTCAAAATCAATCATATAATTATTCACCCAGCCCCAACGAGGTAGCGCTAATAAGCCCGGCCGGCCAAGGTCGAAAATAATCGACCTTTCAACATCATAGGTTCCGGGTTTACATGCCATTAGCATAATGGTATTTTTTGACACTTTTGAATAATTTGAAATCGCAACACCATGCAAATCCGCCCAATCATACTCTTTAATATTTTTTTTGCGCGCTTGCAGTAGATATAACGGATTAAACCTTGGTTTAAAGCTAAAAAATTCACTTTCATTGATATAGACTTTATTGGTTTTACGATTAAAAACAATCGGACTATCTTTCGGCGAGAAAAAAGTTTTAAAGAGTTCAGGAATAAGAAAAGAATAATTTGCGAAGATTGTCAAAACAAAACCAACAATATATGCAAAGATGACCCCCGAATTACTCGAAGATGAATATAAGGATTTACTTGGTAAAGCAAAAAAAATAATAAGTACTAATAATACCATGCCAAGAATAAAGGCGATTGACATTAGAATGCCATTTGATAAGCGTTGTGCTTGCCTAAATCGACCGATCATACAAAAAGTATTATTAACATAAATCAGCTCATCATCTAACTCTGAACGAGGGCTTAGTCCTTTTTCTAGATCGCCAATCCAACCAAATTGCTGCGGTTGATACTTTGATGACATAACTAAGCGGCCCTATCCATTTTTATTCCTTAATACCATACTTTTGTTTTATTTGCGCAAGCTCATCAAGTGAACTGGCTTTAAACGCATCTAACATCCACTCTGGCCAGCCATAAAGCGTTAAATCCGCATCGGCCGTTTGCTCAGTATAATCGGCTAGGTGTAATAATACGCTATTGCCTTGGTCATCTTTTACGTCAAAATCAATCATATAATTATTCACCCAGCCCCAGCGCGGTAAATCTAATAAGCCCGGACGACCAAGGTCGAAAATAATCTGAGTTATGACATCATCGGTTCCAGGTTTACATGCCATAAACATAACGGTATTTTTTGAAAACTTTGAATAGTTTGAAATCGCAACACCATGTAAATCAGCCCAATCGTACTCTTTAATATTTTTTTTGCGCGCTTGAAGTAAATATAGCGGATTAAACCTTGGCTTTAAGCTAAAAAATTCACTCTCGTTAATATAGACTTTATTAGTTTTACGATTAAAAACAATCGGGCTATCTTTCGGGGAGAAAAAAGTTTTAAAGAGTTCTGGGATAAGAAAACAATAAATTGCGACGATTATCAAAACACAACTAGCAATATATACAAAAATCACACTAAAATCTCTCGAGGATGAATCTAATAATTCACTAGGAATAGCAAAAACTATTATACCGATGCATAACCCCATACCAAGAATAAAGGCGATTGACATTAGAATACCATTTAATAATCGTTGTGCTTGTCTAAATCGACCAAGCATACAAAAAGTATTATTAACATAAATCAATTCATCATCTAATTCTGAACGAGGGCTTAGTCCTTTTTCTAGATCGCCAATCCAACCAAATTGCTGCGGTTGATATTTTGATGACATAACTAAGCTGCCCTATCCATGGTTATTCCTTAATACCATACTTTTGTTTTATTTGCGCAAGCTCATCAAGTGAACTGGCATTAAACGCGTCTAACATCCATTCTGGCCAGCCATAAACGGTTAGGTCGGCATCGGCTGTCTGTTGTTCGTAATAGGCTAAGTTAAGTAATTTTCCTTCGCCTTGTTCATCATACAGGTCATAATCCACCAGATAATTATTAATCCAACCCCAACGAGATAAATTTAATAACCCTGAGCGTCCATGATCTAAAATAATATGCCGTTCAACATCATAGGTTCCGGGTTTACATGCCATTAACATAATGGTATTTTTTGACACTTTTGAATAGTTTGAAATCGCAACGCCATGTAAATCAGCCCAATCATACTCTTTAATATTTTTTTTGCGCGCTTGCAGCAAATACTTAGGGTGGAATCTGGGTTTAAAGCTAAAAAATTCACTTTCATTAATATAAACTTTATTGGTTTTACGATTAAAAACAATCGGGCTATCTTTGGGCGAGAAAAAAGTTTTAAAAAGTTCTGGGATAACAAAGCAGTAATCAGCAACAATACAAAGTATTAACGCGATTATGGATAAAAATGATAATTCTATAAAATCAGATGGGATATCTGAATAAGAAAAAAATAAAGGTAATGTAAAGGAGAATAGCATAATATAAAAAAGAGGTATGCTTAATATAAAAGCTAAGGAAAATAAAATGCCAGAAAATAATCTATTCTCGGCAGATAAGCGCTTAATCATACAAAATGTGTTATTAGTATAAATCAGTTCTTCATCGAGCTCAGATCGGTAACAAGCCCCTTTATCTAAATCGGCAAACCAGCCAAACAACTGGGGTTGGTATTTTGATGACATTCAATCTCTCCTTAATTATTAGCTATATTATAGTTTGCCAGTTTTCTTTATCACTACAGGTAACTCATCACTATCTGGTTGATAATAAAGTATCGTTAATCCATACTCTACTTGACTTAATTGATTCGCTTTAGCTATCGGTTTTTTCACGACTAATAATGTCCCCTCTTCACCCACTTGGCGATTTTGTTCTATTGCCTCTTCTTTATTTGGCATGAGTTGCAATTGTAGCTGATTTAGACTAACAACATCAGCCTCCAGCTCAAGCTCCCTGATTGTATAAATTTGAGTTGGTATTGTTTCAGTTGGCTCTAGCTGATTATAACTAAACGAGGTACCGATATCAAAATTAGATGTTTTAGGATATAGCGTTACGGTTGGTAACTGGCGCACAGTTGATTGATCAATAAAATAATAGAGTGTAATTAGGCTATGTGAGTCTTTGGCAAACACCACTTCACAAACAATATAGTCGTGTGGTTTATGAAAAGCAAAATTAGGAATGGCTAGATAAAGCTCAACATCAACGTCACCCGCACTCATTGCTGCACCGAGTTGGTCAAACCTAGCAAGCGTCGGTTTTGATGATATTAAGCCATCAATGCCTGCAATAGCTAAAAAATAATCGTTCAAAGCGTAACCAAACTTTGCTAACGAAGTATCTTCACCGTAAGCATCATACTTAAAATAGGCAAATTCGGCTTGTTGACCAAATTGAAGCCGATTTAACCAATGCTCTATCGGTGTCCATTTATCAAGTACATAACTTTTATCTATATAATAATTTCCTAAAAAAATACTTATTATTCCTGCTATAATGAGCCATGGATTAGTAGATAGAAGAAAAATAGCACCAAAAATTTCTAATATTCCGCCACCAATTCTAGCATTTCGATAATATTCATTATCAATATCCCTCATTGAAAAACTACTACCAATTTCAGCCAACGCATTATAAATCGTTATCCCGGCAAAAATACGGTTAACCCCAAAACTAATTCCGTCCATAATCGCGATTTTTGCGGTGGTTTTCGCTAATAAATTAACAGATTTTGCCTCTATTTGGGTTAAAAGCCGACTATTTAAGTAGAGGATCCCTGACTGAGCGAACATATCAATGGTGGTCATCGTTAGCGAAGTTATATTAGTCAGTAGTGCCTTCTCATTAAGATACTCTTTTTCGGCAGGTTGCATTTTGCTAAGTTGCTTAATATTGTCGATAATACTATTTATCGTTAAATAACCGACAAAACCATTAATTGCACCATTAATCATGAGTGATCGTTGTAGGTGCTGCACATTTGCTGTCGTTTGTTGTCGCAACTTTTCTAAATCTTGATATAGCTTACCTTTAGTTACACTATACGCAAGCTCCTTTAAATGCCGCTCTTGATGAAGATCTGTCTGTTGTTTATAGATTTCATCTTTAATGTTAGCATCTTGTTTTAGTCCTTCAGTGGTCTCAGTTACTTTAATCTGCTCTTGCTCTAATTTTGCTAAATCAGCGGTCAGTTTCTCTGTTTCAGTATTTAGTTCATTAATTGTCTCGGCTGATTTGGTGATACCTTGATTAACCGAATTCAATTGATTAGCAAAGTGTTTTTGTAATTTAGCAGGTAATTTCTCAGTAATAAATTTATTTAATTGATGCGGATTTAACACATTACCGTTAGCGATCCCTTGTTCATTTAAGAACGTAATAAAAAGTTGATAAATTTCGAGGTTATTGAAACTAAGAGCAAATTTAAAATTACCCATTTTACCTTCAGCGCTCAGTTCTTGATAAGATATTGGCATAGATTTTTGCCATACCAAACGTTCCGCAGTAGATAATTTACTGACATCACGAAATTGCATCATCTGCATTTCGGCTAATTTTAATGATAATACATCAATCGTACCGATTCTTGCTTTCGCTTGAAACTCAATATTAAACACGCCTTTACTCGCTAAATATTGCATACTATGCAGCGGCATCAATCTAGAACTAATCATCTGTTTTTCATTAATTTTTAGTATCTGAGCAGCTTCTTCAGTCATTAAGGTTGTCAGCCTGGTATGTACCTCTTCAAATTGTGTTAATCGAGTACGTTCATTTATTAATGATTGATTTCTCGATTTTGTTGTTTCCATATCCATCTTCGTCGATTTAATGGCCTCTTGAACTTGAATCATACCCTCATTAATACGTTCTAAATAAATCTTATTTAATGCTAAACTCTCTCGTAATTCATTAATTTTACTACTCAATCTATTCACTTCTAGTTCAGAAAGAGCTTGCCTATTTAACTGTCGATATTCTTCTTTGAGCTTTTTAAGCTCTTCTTGTTGTAAAACTACGCTCTCTTGCAATGAACTTTTTTCACCATTGAGTTCTTCAAGTTGTTGTTCTCGTATGGCAATCTCATTTTCATAGGGTTTCAATTTTTCTGCATCAATGACTATCACTAAAGAACCAATATTTGAAATCAAATTAGTCACAATGTCGCTAACACTTACATCTTCATCGGTACCAATATTTTTAAAGTTTCTATTGAGTAAATCAAAACCTGATTTATCTTGATATAACACCACATATAAAATACTTTCAGGGTTACTTTGTAACTCGTCCCAAAGAGCATAATGTTCATCTAAATAGCTAAGCTGAGTACCTGAATAGAGTATTTTATAAATGAGGGTCAAATTAAAATTTTTATCACCAATTAAGTCAAAATTAAACTCACGGCGCCAAAACTGAGTTAGCTCAAAAGAGCTTGGCTGTGTTGTTGCAAAGATTGAAATATTTTTTTTATTTGCTAATAATTTGTTGGTTGCTTGACCAAATAACCAGCGTGTATAAGTATAGTAATCTACTGCATATTTTTTGTAATACTCAAGTAGCTTTTCATAATGAGGCTGTAGCTCTTTTTCAAACTCGTCTACCCGTTGCTGATTAATACGATCAGTTAATGCACCTACTTTCTCTTTTTTTTGTTTTTCTAAATACGTTTTTTTGTCAGATGCTTGAATATAAGCTTGAGATAGGTTGACTCTTCTTGCAGCAGATTGATAATTATCTTGGTTATTATAGTCAGCAATTAATCTAGTTCGTTCAATATCGATTATTCGCTGCTCTTTAATTATTTGGCTATCATAGGATTGCCTCATGCCATTAATATATTTATCGGTATAGAGTTTAATCAGACGCTTTTTAAAAATATTATCACTAAAATAAGCAAGTTTTTTTAGCTCCGGATTAACTGTTTTAAGGATGTTCTTAGCCCGAGCTTCAAAGTATTTATCTTGTGAATTTTTATTAAATCGTCCCATTGCGGAGAGTGGCTCATAGGGTTCATTAACAATAGTTGGCTCTGGCGCATTAAAATAGTAGTCACAAAATTTTATTCGCTGCCCATTTAACTCCTCAGCAATGGCAAACGGATCTTCTAAAACAATCGCTGACGAGCTGACACTATTATCATCTTTATATAAATCATTAACATGATTGGCGTAGAGTTTGCGATCGGCAAGGCGGCTGTTAAATGTTTCAACCGAGTCAAAATACGGTAATGAATCTTTTGCAAAACGAAATTCGAGCACTTTACTTGGTGGGTTAACGTTATTATCGCCTAAATAACCAAAAACATCGGCAAAAGGCACTGCTCGATTATGCGTTGCAATCGATTGATCTTGTTTGAACTGGCTTAAGTCGGCGTAACTAAACCGTGATAAAGCCGTTAAGTCTTGCTCGCCAAGGTAGCCGTCAATGGTCTCTTTTGACCACGGCCGTTGGCTATAGCCAATCCATGCCTGAGTATATTTTTGCTCATCAAGGTGGATAAATGAAGCGGGCACTGAATGATGCAAATTACGACATGCTTTAGGTAATGGCCTTGGCTTGCTACCGGGTAAACTGTAAGCATCTTTTCTACGTAACGCCCCATCGATCGATTCATAAGCCTCAACTATGCGACTAGCACTATCCGTGCCATTTTGCTGCATCACATAGACGTAACCATCACGAATGGTTCTTAAAATATACTGGTAATCGCTTAGTGCTTCATCAGGCATTCTATCTTTAAAATTGAGCTTTTCGGTATATTGCGCCAGTTCAAGGTAAACTGGATCACCATTTGGTGAGCTATCTGTTTTATTTTTAGCGATTATTGCTTGGCGTAGTAAAAAAACTTTAAGTCCATGACGCTGACATGCAGCGCACTTTGCTTCTGCGTCAGCGGCACTTTGATTGGCCGTGGCTTGATTTTGTTTCATCCTATTTCCCTATAACCTATCTACTGCGATTTTTCACTAAAAAGAATGTTATTCCATACCGATTTTTGTGTATCAATAAACCCTTGTGATAACGTGCCGGGCGATTGTTTAGCCTTTTTTATCAGCGTGAGTGAATCTTCATATTTTGCAAAATCGACGTTAAAACTAAGGCTATTTAAGCCCCAAAATAAAATATCATTACTATTAGTTAAACCCAGCATTATCGCTTGTTCAACCAAATTGTGACATTGGCGAACAATATTATGAGCAAGCGGTAAACCTTGTTCGCTTTCTCGTTTAGTGCGACTATTTGCCCAGGCAATAACCAGTGTTTGAGTCAGCTTTAAATGCGTTAATGAATCAACCAACGCACTGCTCCAGTTTGTATTCGTCGCCTCATCTTTAACCGTAACTGAGTAAGGCGTTAAGCGACCATGATGAATAGAAGGATAATAATACCCCTCAATTCCAGATAATTGCGCTGATAAATTATTTTGATCTGGGTTAGTTGCAACCTGCTGTAAAAACTCCATTCGAAAGGGTTCAAAAAACGGGTAAAAAAGTTGTTGCATTTTGCCAGCGATATTATCGCCGATGGCAATAATTTTATCAGCCAGCGCCTGCGGCGCAAGGTCACTAATAATAACCGCACAAATATAGCGCTTTGGCCATAAACACTCTAGCGACGCTTGGCTAATAATATCGGTGACGATTTCATTTTCAAGATACACAGCAGGCTCAGCAAGGGTAATTAATGTTGGGCATACCTTTGTGTCATAAGATAAATCACTGCGTAACACTTTGGTGATATTTTTATCACCAAAGGTTTTAACTAATGAGGGACTTGAAAGTGGACTTTCATCTGCTAAAGCCGCCAAATTATCAACTAGTAAATAGCGATATTGAAAAAAATGAGTATGGTTATTTACTCTATTTAGCATATTAACTCATCTCTGCGCAGCGTTTAACTGAAAGCTCACTTAGTTTTAATTCAATATGTTCTGACTCGGCTGTCGCCGGCCCCATTTTTTGCATCGCAGCCGCTTTAATCGTTACATTAGAGCTAGTACCAAGCTCGATACCTGACGGTTCAACTTTAATATAAGTGCCACCACTAACTAGCAAAATCTCTTTACTTGCTGTGATGGTAATATTGCCATCAACACTATCAATTTTAATATCTTGCTTAGCCGCAATATCCATCGCGTCGTTTTGCGCTTGCACTTCAACTTTGCCTTGATTGGCAAATAGCTTTATGCCCGCTTTATGGGCGAATATACCAACCGCCTCTGATGACGCTAAGGTGATGTTTTTTAGTGCGCTAATATCAGTTTGCTGCTCACTGGTTAAGCTAAGGCTGTTACTACTTGATAACTGAATATTTTCATCACTGGTTAAGGCAATGCCGGCTGGCGCATAGGCAATAATGCCCGCCTGCGTTAGCTGTTTGAGTGCGCTTTGTAGCTCGGCTTGGCTGCTCGTATCCGCTTGGTGCGCCTGTGCGGTGCTTGCCGCATTTTGTAGCGCTTTAGCGATAGATAACGCATTTTCAAGCTGGGTGATAGCGCCTTGCATATCAAGCTGCTGGCCTTGGGCTTTCGGTTCGCTTTGCGCGGTTAGGTATAAGCCTTTGTTCGCGCTAATTGCGCCCCATTCATCGGTGCGTAGCTCAAAGCCTTCACCGCGCTGCTCTTTATTTTGGTTAACTAAGTGCCCGATATTGAGCTGAGTTTTACCGTATTCGGTTGCAAGTTTAATATGCTCTTGGCCGCGCTTATCATCCATACGCAGTTTATTATTGGCCGGCGTTCTAAGCACATTGCGGTGTTTGTTGGCGGTGGTGACGTGGTCAGGGTGGTTACTGTCATGTAAGCTGTGGGCAATATACGGCCTATCGGGATTGCCCCCCGTGAACGCAATAGCAACGCCAGTACCATCGATTAATGGAAAGTGGAAACCGTAAGTATCCCCCGCATAGGGCTTAGCAAGTCGTACCCATAAACTTTCTTCACCGCTGCGCCAGGTTTTTAAGTCAAAATCAAATTTAACCCGGTAACGGCCTTGGGTGTCAATATAACCATAGGTGTCATTATCAGGGCTCGTTACCCGTGCAGGTAGTGTGCCACTCACTTGTGGCCAAGGCAGGGGCTGTGGGCGATACGGCTTTAATACGTTGTAGGGAATAGCAGTAAATTGTATTTGATACGACTCACTGCGGTCACCGTAGGACTCAGTCGATAAGATAACAATCCCTTCACTAATGCCATTCATCGGGCTACCGGTGACAATGATGCGTTGCCCAGGAGTTAAGTGGTAGTCATTACATTTACCGCTGATAATAATTTGGTCACTAATGTGCTGCTGATGGCGGATAGCGGCATACCAACTGCCGCTTTCAATAATACTGATATCACCTTTGCTTTTAAAGTGCTCACCATAGTGGTAATCAGTGCCTGAGGTGGTGGTCACTTTTGGCTGGCTGTTAACCAGCGAGTACATATCAGTTTGTGCCTGACGGTAGTTATCGTCTTGCACCATCACTTGACGTGGCACACTGTGACTTTGAAACTGTAAATCCCACACACTATCACGGGCTTTATCAACCATGCTACTTGGTAAGGTGTAAGCAATGCTCCCCGCATCGTCAAAGCCTTGCTCGTAATCACTGAGTACCAGCACATCGCAGTGATGCTCGCTATGGCTTTCAAAGCGAAACCATATGCCAACATCGGCAAGTAACCGCTGAATAAACGCAAGGTCACTTTCTTGCCACTGGGTAATAAACTCGCGCGCTGGGTAGCTGTCTTTAAGCTCTAGGCGGTAATCAACGCCGGTAAAACCATGCCGGCGCAGCACCTCTTCAACCACGCTAACCACGCTTTGGTTTTGGTAAATCGCGCTGTAATGGTCGTTTGCAAACAGTGCCAGCCGTGGCTGCAAGACTACCCGATAATGGGCTTCGTCTTTATTAACCGATAACTGACTAAACTCGGTAACAACGCCATATAAGGTGCGGTTTGTTGCCGGTTTATCAAGGGAGCTGATTTGCGTAACTTGCGGGGTAAAATTGGGGGCTAAAAAAGCCAGTGACGCAGATTGGCTGAGCGCCGAGCTAATACGAATTTGTTTATCACGGCTGGTGAAGGTGATGGCATAATGCCATGGCTGATTAAGCTGCTCATGACCTTGGATTGATAACACGGATATCGGTGATAGCATATCGGTAATACTTAAGCTATAACGATTATTACGTCCGCCGATTAACTCACTGGCGAATGTATTTAAGGCATGACTCAGCTCTGTGGCCATGGAATACTCCCTTCATCCAGATAACATCTTATGTTATTTATTTTAAGATTATTTATTTTTATTTGGTGCATTTTAACACGATAATTTTTTTTGACTATTACCTAATTTGCTAAGTTGCTAACGTTAATCGCGTTTTTGTTCAAAAAAAAGCCGACGGTTAAGTCGGCTTTTTAAGGTAGATGACGTTAATTAATTACTTTTTTTTTGCTTTAGCATTTGGTAAATCAGTAATTGAACCTTCAAATACTTCAGCGGCAAGCCCAATTGACTCATAAAGTGTTGGATGCGCGTGAATGGTTAATGCCATATCTTCAGCATCACAGCCCATTTCAACAGCTAAACCAATTTCACCAAGTAGTTCACCGCCATTAACACCAACAACGGCGCCACCAAGTAGACGGTTGGTTACTTTGTCAAAAATTAATTTGGTCATACCATCAGAACAATCTGACGCGATAGCGCGCCCTGATGCCGCCCACGGGAACATCGCAACTTCGTAGTTGATTCCTTTAGCTTTGGCTTCTTTTTCAGTTAAGCCAACCCAGGCAACTTCTGGCTCAGTATAAGCAATCGATGGGATTGTTTTTGGATCAAAGAAGTGGTTCTTACCGGCAATAACTTCTGCCGCAACATGACCTTCATGTACACCTTTGTGCGCAAGCATTGGCTGCCCAACAATATCACCAATTGCATAAATATGCGGTACGTTTGTATGCATTTGTTTATCAACTTCGATAAAACCACGATCAGTCACCGTGATCCCCGCTTTTTCTGCATCAATTAATTTTCCGTTTGGTGTACGACCAATGGCAACTAATACGGCGTCATAAGGATGGGTTTCAACGCTACCATCTTTTTTCTCCATTGAGACGTAAATGGCATCCTCTTTCGCTTCAACCTTAGTCACTTTAGTTTCAAGCATTAAAGTGAATTTTTTCTCGATCTGTTTGGTAAAGACTTTGATAATATCTTTATCTGCAGCAGGAATAACTTGATCAAGCATCTCAACAACGTGGACTTCAGAGCCAAGTGTATGGTAAACCGTACCCATTTCTAACCCAATAATACCACCGCCCATTAATAGTAAGCGTTTTGGAATTGTCGTTAATTTTAGTGCATCAGTTGAATTCCAAATACGAGGATCTTCATGTGGAATAAAAGGCAATTCAATTGGTCTTGAACCCGCTGCGATAATTGCATTATCGAAATTTACCGTGGTTATTCCCTCAGCCGTTTTAACATCCATACTGTGACTACCCGTGAATTTTGCTTCACCTTGTACCACATTAACTTTACGCATTTTTGCCATACCAGCAAGTCCGCCTGTTAATTGGGTGATCACTTTTTCTTTCCAGCCACGAACTTTATCTAAATCAAGTTTTGGTGTACCAAACTCGATGCCGTGCGAAGTTAATGATTTAGCTTCATCAATGACTTTTGCAACGTGCAGTAATGCTTTAGATGGAATACAACCAACGTTTAAGCATACGCCACCAAGTGTTGCATGACGCTCAACTAGCGTAACATCAAGACCTAAATCAGCGGCTCTAAAGGCTGCCGAATAACCGGCAGGCCCTGCTCCTAACACTAAAACCTGTGTTTTTACTTGTTTTGTCATCACTATCCCCTTATTACATCACTAAACGACGTAGGTCGGATAATACGTTAACGATATGGCTTAAGAATCTTGCTCCATCAGCACCATCAATCACGCGGTGATCAAATGATAATGATAAAGGTAACATTAAGCGAGGCGTAAACTCTTTACCATTCCAAACTGGTTTCATGCTTGAGCGAGAAACCCCTAAAATACCGACTTCAGGTGCATTAACAATTGGAGTAAATGAGGTCGTACCAATACCGCCAAGGCTTGAAATTGTAAAGCATCCACCTTGCATATCGCCACCCGTTAATTTACCATCACGCGCTTTTTTCGAGATTGCAGCAAGTTCGTTAGATAACTCAACAATACCTTTTTTATTAACATCTTTAAATACGGGTACAACTAACCCATTTGGCGTGTCAACGGCAACGCCGATATTAATATATTTTTTAACAATTAGCGTTTGTACATCTTCAGATAATGAGCTGTTAAAGCGTGGATATGCTTCTAATGCGCTTGCAACCGCTTTCATAATGAAGACTAATGGTGTTATTTTTAGATCTTTTTTACGTTTTTCAGCTTCAAGATTTTGCTGTTTACGAAATGCTTCAAGATCTGAAATATCAGCTTCATCAAATTCAGTAACATGCGGGATCATAACCCAGTTACGGTGCAAGTTAGCGCCCGATATTTTTTGAATTTTCGTTAATGGTAACTCTTCAATCTCACCAAATTTACTAAAATCAACTTTTGGCCATGGTAATAATCCTGGGAATGAACCACCCGTATTACCACTTTCAACTTGTTTAACCGCGTTTTTAACGTAAGACTGAATATCTTCACGTAAAATACGTTTTTTAGGTCCTGTTGCAGAAACTTTAGCAAGGTTTACACCAAATTCGCGCGCAAGGCGGCGAATCGATGGCGTTGCATGTGCATAAGCTTCATTATCAACAAAGCCGCTGCTTGCAGCTGGCGCAGGTGCTTTGCTAACTGGCGCTTCGCTAGCGGGTGCTGATGCTTTTTCGCTAGCAGCTGGCGCAGGCGCCGCACTTACACTCACAGCTGTCGCTGCTGTTTCAAATTGCATCATGCTAGCGCCAGTTTTCACTTTGTCGCCAACATTAATTAAAATGGCTTTAACTGTGCCGGCAATTGAAGCAGGTACTTCCATTGAGGCTTTATCACCTTCAACAGTAATCAGTGAATCATCTATTGCAACTTTATCGCCAACTTTGACTAAAATTTCGGTTACTTCAACTTCATCACCGCCGATATCAGGCACGTTAACATCAACAACTTGGCTTGCACTAGTTGCAGCAGGCGTAGCTGCGCTAACCGGGGCTTTAGCAGGCTCAGCAGAACTTGTACTCCCATCTGCACTGTCAAATACCATTACATCAACGCCAGTGGTCACTTTATCACCCACTTTAACGCTAATTGATTTTACAATTCCGGCTTGTGGCGCAGGAATTTCCATCGATGCTTTATCACCTTCAACCGTCATAATTGATTGATCTGCATCTACTTTGTCACCGACATTAACTAAAATTTCGGTTACTTCAACTTCATCACCACCAATATCAGGTAATTTAATTTCAATACTCATTGTTATCACCTCTTATGCAATACGTGGATTAGCTTTTTCTGCGTTAATATCGAATTTTTTAATTGCTTGTTCAACAACTGATTTTTCGATATCACCTCGTTTTGCAAGCTCGCCTAATGCTGCAACGACCACATAATTTGCATCAATTTCAAAGTGATGACGTAAATTAGCTCGGCTATCACTTCGACCAAAACCATCAGTACCAAGAACTTTGTAAGACTCAGCTGGAACATAAGCACGAACTTGTTCTGCAAATAGTTTCATATAATCAGTTGATACAACGGCTGGCGCATCATTCATTATTTGAGTAATGTAAGGGACACGTTGTTTGTCAGTTGGGTGTAACATGTTCCAACGCTCACAATCTTGACCTTCACGAGCCACTTCAGTAAATGAGGTAACACTATATACATCACTACCAATACCGTAATCATTCGCAAGAATATCAGCCGCTAAACGTACATGACGTAAAATTGCACCAGAACCTAATAACTGAACGGTTGGCTGGCCATTTTTAGCTGCAATACTGTCAAGTTTATAGATCCCACGACGAATACCTTCTTCAGCGTCTTTAGGCATTGCAGGTTGTTCGTAGTTTTCATTTAGCGTTGTGATGTAGTAGTAAACATTTTCTTGTTCGCCATACATACGACGTAAACCATCTTGCATAATAACCGCAACTTCATAAGCGTATGAAGGGTCGTAAGAGATACAGTTAGGAATAGTTAGTGATTGAATATGGCTATGACCATCTTCATGTTGTAAACCTTCACCATTTAACGTTGTACGACCAGATGTACCACCGATTAAGAATCCACGTGCTTGCTGATCGCCAGCTGCCCATAATAGATCGCCAATACGTTGGAAACCAAACATCGAGTAATAAATATAAAATGGGATCATCGGGCAGTCATTAGTGCTGTATGATGTTGCAGCTGCAAGCCATGAAGCGCCTGCCCCCATTTCATTGATCCCTTCTTGTAAGATTTGACCTTTTTCATCTTCACGATAGTAAGCAACTTGCTCTTTATCTTGTGGGGTATATTGTTGGCCGTTAGGGCTGTAAATACCGATTTGACGAAATAGTCCTTCCATACCAAATGTACGTGCTTCATCCGCTAAGATTGGCACTAAACGTGGTGCTAAATCTTTGTCTTTTAGCATGATGTTAAGTACACGCACGAACGCGATAGTGGTTGAAATTTCTTTATTTTGAGCTTCAAGTAATGAGCTAAATTCGCTTAATGCTGGAATAGAAACTTTTTCAGTAAAGTTAGGTAAACGTGAAGGAACATAACCTTTTAACGCCGCACGACGTTCGTGAATATATTTATATTCAGGGGTGTGTTCTTCAAATTTAATATATGGTAGTTTTTCAATCGCATCATCAGTAACGGGAATATTAAAGAAGTCACGCACATGACGCACGCCATCCATATTCATTTTTTTAACCTGATGCGCAATATTTTTAGCTTCAGCAGCATCACCCATACCATAACCTTTGATAGTATGCGCTAAAATAACTGTTGGACGACCTTTCGTGTCTTTTGCTTTTTGGAAAGCCGCAAACATTTTCGCAGGATCTTGACCACCACGATTTAAACGGAAGATTTCATCATCAGACATATCTTTAACAAGTTCAGCCGTTTCTGGATATTTACCAAAGAAATGCTCACGAATATAAGCACCATCTCTTGATTTAAACGTTTGATAATCACCATCAAGGGTTTCATTCATTAAACGAATAAGTTTACCTGATTTGTCTTTTTGTAGTAATTTATCCCAACGATTACCCCAGATAACTTTGACAACGTTCCATCCAGCACCAGCAAAAATCCCTTCAAGTTCATTGATAATTTTACCATTACCAGTAACAGGGCCATCTAGGCGTTGTAAATTACAGTTGATAACAAATGTTAGGTTATCAAGTTTTTCACGCGTTGCAACGGTGATTGCACCTTTTGATTCTGGCTCATCCATCTCACCATCACCTAAGAATGCATATACACGTTGTTCAGTCGTATCTTTAAGTCCACGATGGTTTAAATATTTTAAGAAACGCGCTTGATAAATTGCACTAATTGGACCAAGGCCCATTGATACTGTTGGGAACTGCCAAAATTCTGGCATTAATTTAGGGTGCGGATAAGACGGTAAACCTTTGCCGTGAACTTCTTGACGGAAGTTGTCAAGTTGGTCTTCACTTAAACGGCCTTCAATAAATGCACGCGAATAAACGCCTGGTGCAATATGACCTTGGAAATAAACCAAATCGCCGCCATCTTTATCATTGCGAGCACGGAAAAAGTGGTTAAAACAGACTTCATAAAATGTCGCTGCTGACTGGAATGATGCCATATGGCCACCCAAATCGAGATCTTTTTTAGATGCACGTAGCACTATCATCATTGCATTCCAACGAACGATAGAACGAATTCGTCTTTCAAGTTCCCAATCACCTGGATAAGCTGGCTCATCTTCTACAGAGATGGTATTGACATAATTACTCGTTGAAGAACCAAATAATAATGGCACGCCGCCTTGGCGAGCTTGATTAACGATTTGTTCAATAATATATTGTGCTCTTTCAGTGCCTTCCTCTCGAATTACTGACTCAATACTCTTGAGCCAATCTTGTGTTTCGATAGGATCGATATCATTCATTTGCATGTCCGACATATTTAAACCTCTTTTTTGTTATAAAAAATGCAGCGCAATTTGCGCATTTTGCATTACGTGTGTTTATAAACATAAATTATTTTTGACAGTCTGCCACTTACCTTGCTAAAGGTAAAGCTTACCCACCCAATGAAAGGAATGTTAATTCCTATCAAATTAATCAACTATTCCAATATATATGAATTCGATACTTTTATCTATATGATATATTTGAATTTTTAAAAATTCAAATATAAATTTATATTTAAGCCCCTTATTGCCTTATGCGCTTTATATTGTCAATCGCTATTCGTTTTTGTTATATTCGGCAACAAAACCATAATATATACACAACTGAAATCAAGATGCTTGATTTTTTAGTTTGAACTTTAGCGTTGTTATAAGCAGCGTAACTAGAGGTTTCGCCTCTTGCTTCCGTGTCCTGAAATCCCGTTACTTTTGATTTCCAGCGCTATTTTCGAGTATTTTAATTGGTTATGAGTATAAATAGACTAATATTGGCGACATTATAAATAGTTGATGACTTCTTAGCAGTAATTTATGTTTGCGAGTAACAACGATTTTCATCATCGATGAGATAAATGTTTTATTATTGATAATACCACTCAATTATGCAGGATAAATAGGTCGTGATATGGATAAACCCATTGTCAAAAATTTAGGATTGAAACCCTATTTGCAAACTTATGAGCGCATGCATCAATTTAGCCAAACGCGCAACAGCCAAACACCCGATGAAATTTGGTTAGTCGAGCACCCACCCGTTTTTACTCAAGGGAAAGTAGGTAAAGCCGAGCATTTATTGCATACAACAACGATCCCAATTATTCAAACCGATCGTGGTGGGCAAATTACTTATCATGCGCCCGGCCAACAAATTATGTATATTTTGTTAGATCTAAAACGCTTAAATATTGGAATTCGTGATACCGTTGGTTATTTAGAAAATAGCGTTATTGCAACATTAGCTAACTATAATATCGTTGCTATGACCAAAGAAAACGCCCCTGGGGTGTATGTTAATGGTAAAAAAATTTGTTCGTTAGGCCTACATATTACACGCGGCTGCACATTACATGGCCTTGCGTTAAATATTGATATGGACTTAACACCTTTTAATAATATTAATCCTTGTGGTTACGCCGGGTTAGAAATGACGCAGATGAAAGATTATATCGGTCAAATTAATCAACATGAAATTGCAAATTTCATGGTAAATGAATTTATCACACAACTTACATCAGGCACCAAATAAGAGACTATGCCAAATATGACCAATACCAATGTTGAGCCCCATAATGTTAGAAGTTCAAAATATCGTGATGCAGATAAAACAAGGCTAATTCCTTTAGTTACGGTTGATGATAATTCAGTATTAAAAAAACCTGATTGGATGAGGATAAAACTCTCTGCGCAAACTGAAAATATTGCACATATCAAAAATACCATGCGTAAACATGGTTTACATTCAGTGTGTGAAGAAGCTTCTTGCCCAAACCTTGCAGAATGTTTTAATCATGGCACGGCAACATTTATGATTTTAGGTGATATTTGTACTCGCCGCTGCCCATTTTGTGACGTTGCTCATGGCCGCCCACTACCGCCTGATCAACAAGAGCCTGAAAAACTAGCTAAAACAATCCAAGAGATGCGATTACGTTATGTGGTTATCACATCCGTTGATAGGGATGATTTAAAAGATGGTGGCGCGAGTCATTTTGCTGATTGTACACGTGAAATTAGAGCCTTAAGCCCCAATATTAAGGTCGAAACATTAACACCTGATTTTCGTGGCTGTATTGATGATGCGGTGGCAATTCTTAAAGATAATCCACCTGATGTCTTTAATCATAATCTTGAGAATATTCCGCGTTTATATAAAAAAATTAGGCCTGGTGCAAGTTACCAAGGCTCACTTGAGTTACTGGCTAAATTTAAAGCTGCGCACCCAACTATTCCAACTAAATCAGGCTTGATGGTCGGCCTTGGCGAAACCAATGAAGAGCTGATTCAAGTACTTAAAGATTTAAGGGCTAATGGCGTTACTATGTTAACGTTAGGTCAATATTTACAGCCAAGTAAGTTCCATTTGCCAGTTGAGCGCTATGTATCGCCTGACGAGTTTAATGAACTTAAGCAAATTGCCTTAGATATGGGCTTTACGCATGCGGCATGTGGCCCATTTGTTCGCTCGTCATATCATGCTGATTTACAGGCACAAGGTAAAGAAGTGAAATAAACCTTCGTTATTTTTTTGTTGTAACATCGTAATTTAGTGTAAAAAATGGTGTTATTACTGTTGGCATTTACAATTATCCAAGCTATTAATCACAATAGCTTGGATTTTTTTTGATGATTAAAATGTGATTTATTATCGTTTTATTTTAATTTTTTATTGACTAAGATTAAAGTTAGTATAATCTATCGTCACTGCTTATTTTTCATTTTATCAATCATAAGGAATTAATATGAACACCCGCACACGTCTTAATCGCTATAGCTACTTTATGGCTTCATTAACCTTAATACCACTCATTTGCGTTATAGCCGCTTGCCTTTCGCCAGTATTATTCTATTTTTTTAATACAACAAATATTGGCCTTGAGTCAGGTGGTTATTCGCTCTTTATCGAAACAGTTGTCGATGTTGACCCAACGACACTAAAGATATGGCAGGCAACTTTAGCAACGATCCTTGATACGTTACCTATTATAGCTTTAGCATATGCATTTTATCAGCTACGACAACTTTTTATCTGTTACAGCAACGCTGATTATTTTTCGTTACAAGCCGCTAAACACTGTTATTATTTTGGCCTATTTTTAGTATCGTGGGTTATTTTAGGTATGTTATTTGAGCCATTACAATCACTCATTTTAAGCTATAACCTAACTGAAGGGCGTTATATTTCTGTTTCGTTAACCAGTGAAGATATTCTTACCTTGTTCCCGGCAATGAGTATTATGCTTATTGGTCAGATTCTTAAAAAAGCAACCGAACTTGCAGAAGAAAATAAACAATTTGTATAAGGAAGACAAATATGCCCATTATTATTAATTTAGATGTGATGCTTGCTAAAAGGAAAGTAAAATCAAAAGATTTAGCGGCGAGCATTGGCATTACAGAGCAAAATCTATCACTACTAAAACAGGGTAAAGTAAAAGGATTTCGGCTTGCAACGCTTGAAGCTATTTGCCAATACCTTAATTGCCAACCTGGTGATATTTTGGAATATCAGGCATTAGATCAGCCAATAGAATAATAGCACGGCTAGCAACATAGATCGCTTCGCTATTTAGGTAATTTTAGTATAAAATTAGTGATAATTTGTTTCTGGAATATTGCAACTATGAAAAAATTTACCGTTGTTTTTTTATCTGCGCTAATGCTGATCCCGCAGATATTTGTACCAGTAATTGCCAATAATAATACAACTCTACCGGATATTGGTACAGCGGCGGTAACAACCCTTAGTATCGGTCAAGAAATTGAGATGGGCGATTATTATACTCGCCTACTTCGAGCAAGTGCCCCGATAATTAATGATCCAATGTTAAATGAGTATATAAACTCATTGGGTAGTAAATTAGTTGCTAATGCCGATTCGGTACATACCCCTTTTCACTTCTATGTTTTACAAAGCGATGTACTCAATGCTTTTGCTTATTTTGGCGGTAATATTGTTGTACATTCTCGTTTGATAGTAGATACCGATACCGAAAGCCAGCTTGCTTCGGTTATGGCACATGAAATCGGCCATGTTACCCAAAGGCACTTGGCTAGAGCCATGGAATCGCGTAATAAAAACAGCCCTTATATTTGGGGGGCAACATTAGGATCGCTACTGCTTGCCTTAGCAAGCCCGGAAGCTGGAATGGCGGCAATTTCAGGCACGATGGCGGGCTCTGCTCAAAGCCAAATTAGTTTCACCCAAAGTAATGAGCAAGAAGCCGACCGAGTGGGGCTAAGAACGCTAACTAAAGCAGGGTTTGATCCTTATGCCTCGGCAGATTTTTTACAAAAATTAGCCGACGAAACACGTTTTATGTCTAAACCACCAGAAATGTTATTAACTCACCCATTACCCGATAGCCGTTTATCTGATATTCGTAATCGCAGTAATCAATATGCTAAAAAAACAGTTCCCTCATCGTTAAATTATTATTTAGCGAAAGCGAGATTAGTTATTTTGGTTGGCAATAACAAAAACGCTGCGCAGATTTTATTACAAGATTATCAAAAGCTAAATAATCCTAGGGCAAATATTGCGCTAGGCTATGCGAGTGCGTTAGTTGACTATCGTGGTAAAAATTATGTCGGCGCTAAAACTAAATTGCAGCCTTTACTTGATAAAGATCCTAATAATATTTGGTTTATTGATTTAATGACAGATATTGATTTAGAACTTAATCAGAAAAAAGAAGCAATTAATCGCCTTTTAGCCGCAATAAAAGTTAATCCAAGTAGTAGTGCATTACAAATCAATCTAGCAAGTGCGTATATTGAGAACAAAGATTATCAAAAAGCGATAAGCTTATTGCATCGTTATACTCATCAATATAGTGATGATATCAATGGCTGGGATTTATTAATGTCAGTTTATCAGCAGCAAAGACAGCGCGCTCAAGAAATGACGGCCAGAGCCGAAATATTGGCACTACAAGGTCAATTTCCACAAGCGATAACGCTATTAAAAAATGCCAAGAAACAAGCGCAAGATAATCAATTTACACTGGCTCGAATTGATGCGCGCATTAATGAACTTGAGCAATTACAAACGCGTTACGCCCCTTATAAGCGTCAGTTAGGTTAATTGAGGTAAAAATGTTAGTAGGACCAATTATAAATGGCGCCGCCATCGCTATTGGCGGTATTTTAGGCGCAGTATTAGGTAGATATATTCCAGCAAGAGTACGTGAAGCATTACCGATGACATTTGGCTGCGCGTCAATGGGCATTGGTATTGCACTTATTATGAAAGTAAACTCAATCCCTGCGGTGGTACTTTCAATGCTGCTTGGCTCACTAATTGGCGAACTTTGTCAGCTTGAACGAGGCATTGAAAAACTGGCTTTAAAATTGCGTAAATTTGTCGACAAACCCAAACCGGATCAAGTGTTGATAGCCTCTAGAGAAGACTTTGTTGAAAAATATGTGGCATTAGTTGTGCTATTTTGTGCCAGTGGCATGGGTATTTTTGGATCATTAACCGAGGGAATTTCTGGCGATCCCTCACTATTGATTGCTAAAGCATTTTTAGATCTATTTACTGCTACAATTTTTGCCATTACGCTAGGTTATGCGGTGTCACTAATTGCTATTCCACAGTTTATCATTCAAACCATATTGTTTTTTCTTGCAATTATTATTCAGCCGCTGATTTCAGCAAATATGTTCGCCGATTTTTCAGCTTGTGGCGGTATGATTATGTTAGCAACGGGTTTTAGAATTTGTGGTATTAAATCGTTCCCGGTTGCCAATATGCTATTTTCGCTATTAATCGTTATGCCAATTTCAGCTTTTTGGATTACGTTATTTTAATTGGCTAGGCAAAAATTAATTGCCGAATTATTTCGTTTTTTTAGGCTATGCCATATTAGTATCGTGTTTGTTCGGTCGCGTATTTTAGCGTTTTTATCTATGACATTTTGCGCCACTGCGCGGAGCGCACTTCCTGTGCGACCTCGCTTTATCGGTCATCCCTGCCCGATAGGCTAACGTGCACGCCATCCTCAACATTATTTAACGGTCGAAAAAAGGTCAACCCATTTATTACCTTGATATTGACCTTGTTCTTTAATTTCGACCGTTTAGATAACAGTTACGTCGATATCACTGAATAGACTCGCCTCAATATTACCGTTATTGGCAGATCGAGAGCGAGGTTGTTAGGGGAAGGCGGTATTCCCCTAACCGGTCACTAGTAGCGTTGCTGGAATATCCACACCTTTTCATACAAAAAATTAAAGGGTACTTGTTTGCTAAATTTAACGGGAGGCAAATAGCCTAACGAAGAATGTAACCGCATATGGTTATACTAATAACCATATGCAGTAAATGCTTGTTGTAGCATTGTTGTTGTCATGAATTCTTCATCTTTTACAAACTCCGTTTTAATCGTCTTAAATGTGGCTTCCGCAACGGCATTATCGTAAGGACAGCCTTTTTTACTTAATGAACGTTGAATATTAAACGTCTTAAAACAATCATCGGGTAGCTGATTGTCAAATTCTTTCCCTCGGTCTGAATGGAATTAATTTAGGCTTGATAATGGCTGTTTAATTTGACTTAATGCTGACATCACTAAGCCTGCTGTTTTATGCTTACCAACGCTGTAGCCAGCAGTTTTTCTATTAGATAAATTCAATAAAACACATAAATAATTCTAGCTTTGATTAACCCGAATATAGGTCAAATCAGCAACAATTAGCTGTCTTTTATCACCCACATAAAATTCACGTTGTAAATGATTGCCCCATTCACCTCTTCATTGTGAGTTTTATACCGTTTAATGGTATACTTTGATGTCAGTAATAACGATTTCATTACCCTAGCAATATAACGACGAGAAACATGAATGCCTTCGTCCTGCAAGGCAAGGCGAATTCGCCGAGTCCCATATGCGCGGTAACTATTTTTAAAAATAGTTAAAATTTTATCGGCATAATAGACCACCGATTTCTGTTTATTAGTTTTGCACTGATAATGGGACGAAAATCGATATCCTAAAAGCAAACCAGCATCGTTATAGTATAACGAAGCTGTGTCAACATTGCGTTTTTTTAGTTAGCAGTCTTTGATTGCTGATATTATTGATGGCGTGTACCATCCAACAATAACCTTCGCATTATTTGTGACAGTCAGAGGTATTCTATGGGAACCATGCGGCCTAATTCCAATAACTGGTACGTTATTAGCTACAGCTGTTTCAATTTCCCATTTCATCCAATCACTATGTGCTGTATACATCCCTGCCACAACAATAAATACGTCTGATGCTTCTATTTTAGCTTTTAACACTCGCTTGATGTATTTTTCATCCTCTGAGTTTATAGGTGCATCTACAGTTACCTCTTCATAAGATGCAATAAGTCCATCCTCTTTGTTTAATAAATCTTTTAACTTTATAAGTGAATCATTGTAATCCCAGCAATGGCTAATAAAAACGCGGTATGTTTTACTCATTAAATCAAATCCTTTTTATTTTGTTTTCTTCAAATGTATCAAAATCCCATGAGTTGTCACAGAGTAATTTAAATTTACCACTGTATAAATCCTCTTTTTCTTTTAACTCTAGATATGATGCTGCCTTGGCCGCTGTTGCGTAAACCCATTTCACATCGCTTCTTTCATCGAAGTTAGTTGATTCTATGATCCCTTCTGTGATTTCAAGTACAGAGCTAAATATTTTTTCGGCACTAACCTCATTAAATACGATATCTTTATTATTTACATTTTCTGTACTCCTTAATTGTTTAGCCTTTTCAAAATGGCAAAGAGCTAAATTTTCACCGTTGAAATAATCTTTTTTTATAGCATACCCACGGTTATAGAATAAAATTGCTTTATTTAGGAATGTAATGTCTTTTGTGTCCATCCATATGTATTTATTTATGGCGCCTGCCATCCCTGTGGTTTCTGGGTCATTACTGGTATCAGGAAATAAAGTAGCTAAAATAACCATGGCATCCATGCAACACATCACTCTGCTTTTTGATTCTGTTTTTTCTTTGTATGTACAGAGTGTTAATCTTTGAATTAAATATTCATCTCTAGGCCTTATCCCTAAAGCTTTCTGATAAAGCTCCTTTGCTTCTGAGAAATCACCCAGCTTGAGTTTTTCTTCTGCACTATTGAATATGTCCCCCCATTCCTTTTCTGCCTCATCTGAATCCTGCACGATTTCTTTTATTTCTTTTGCTGTTAGCGTTGGGGTATTTAAATCTGGCAAGTAAGTGTACACAGGGCTATCAGTACGAGTTTCATTTAAGGCTGCCTCCATTAACGATTTTAGCTGCTCTTTTATTCTTCTAGCTTCAGAGCAACCAATGTCATCACCAAGATGTTCATATTGTATGGTTGCAATGTGATTTAAGTCGAAGTG
Source organism: Orbaceae bacterium lpD04 (assembly GCA_036251935.1). Classification (NCBI taxonomy): domain Bacteria; kingdom Pseudomonadati; phylum Pseudomonadota; class Gammaproteobacteria; order Orbales; family Orbaceae; genus Orbus; species Orbus wheelerorum. The sequence continues at coordinate 2,188,471 of CP133967.1, forward strand.
TAGCACGGCTGACTTTTCAGACATGATGATGGTCGTGCCTTTTTTTAGTGCATGCCTTACCCCTAGTTCATATATCGCATTTGCGTTGCTTGTCGATATGTCAGCAACAACAATGTCTGCAGAAAGTAGCAACTTATACATCTCCACATCAATAATCCCAGACTGCATTATTTCGTCAGCCCTGACACACTTTATCCTTAGCTCCTCTGCTGCCGGTTTAATTATCTCATTGTACGTTGCATCCAGGTTTAAGAGCTTACCAGACCGGAAATCAGTTTTTTTTCCGAAGCCCATAACCACAAAGCACAACAAACTTTGGTTTTTTTTACTCAATCACATCACCTATTCTTTTTCAATTAGGGGGGAGGGCCAACTGTACGAAAAAAGGTGTAACAGTTTTTTTTAGGTAGTTACTGACACCTTTCTGGCTAAAAAAAACCTTATCTTCCCTTTTCCATGCGGCCCCTAAACCCACACAAATTAGTTATTTACTAAAACATGATAATGGGGGTAATCTTTTATTTTTCAAGGAGAAGAGTTGAAAAAATTAATAACAAAAAGGTTCTTCTAATTAATATAAAAAAAACAGCAAGTTATCTTCTTATCATGGTTTTTTACATCATTGGACCTCAAACCCCATCTAAAAGAATCTGGAATGTCCACACCTTTTCATACAAAAAAATTAAGGGGTACTTGTTTGCTAAATTTAACGAGAGGCAAATAGCCTAACGAAGAATGTAACCACTTATGGTTAACCCAATCTGGTACATCGTTAAGATTATAAGTAAAATCAACAATTGTTTCAGTAGTGCGACCGCCGTAAAAATCAGTCTCCCTATCTCTAATATCAGTAACCTCTAAAATTTCACGACGACCAAAACAAAACTGCGCATCTTTTAAATCATCACGATGGCGAACAGCTGCTGCTTTAGGGGATTTGTAATATCGCTTACCTTCCGTTGTTAGATTATATAATGGATAGCTTTTACCATCTTTTCCTACCGCTTGTGTCGAGCTTAATAAACCCGCTTGTTCAAAGGCAGTTAAACGCTGACTAACTTGAATATAATGAGATAGATTTTTTTTTCATCAGGACCATAATGAGTAGGCTCAGCTAAATAGGGAAGATCTGTAATTCGCCCAACATATAAACAATAAGCATCAAGACCTTTATATCCATCAACCAGATGCTGTTTCATTTTGACATAGTCTTGGCAACCGATTAACAATAATAGCAACGGCAGTAATAATAGCGATTTTAAATAAGCTAATTTCATCGTTATTTAATCCCTTGAGTTTGGATATTTCATATTAGTATCGTGTTTGTTCGGTCGCGTATTTTAGCTTTTTCATCTATGACATTTAACGTCGCGACCGCCAAAGGGAGCGCACTTCCTGTGCGACCTCGCTTTATCGGTCATCCCTGCCCGATAGGCTAACGTGCACGCCATCCTCAACATTATTTAACGGTCGAAAAAAGGTCAACCCATTTATTACCTTGATATTGACCTTGTTCTTTAATTTCGACCGTTTAGATAACGGTTACCCCGCTATTACAGAATAAACTCGCTATAATATTACCGTTATTGGCAGGCCGAGAGCGGGGTTGTTAGGGGAAGGCGGGATCCGCCTAACCGGTCACTAACAGCGTTGCCGTTTATATCACAACCACCATTAAGTGACCGAACCACTACAAAACCAATATATAATGCCCTTATTACTAGGGATAATTAAAAATAAAAACCTAACTGAATAGTTTCAATGGATATACTCGTACCATAATTATAGTAAGTATTGCCTTTTTTAGTTAAATACACTTGCCCCTCTTCATTTTTATTATCGCCTGAAAAATCGATATTATACTGTCTAATTGCTTTTATTGCTGGATGGTTAACCCAATCTGGCACATCATTAAGGTTATAGGTAAAATCCACAATCGTTTCAGTGGTTCGACCGCCGTAAAAATCAGTCTCTCTATCTCTAATATCGGTAACCTCTAATATTTCACGCTGTCCAAAGCAGAACTGTGCATCTTTTAAATCATCACGATGGCGAACTGCTGCAGCCTTCGGGAATTTGTAATATTGCTTACCTTCATCAGTTAAACGGTATAATGGGTAGCTTTTACCACCTTTTCCTATCGCTTGAGTCGAGGTTAATAAACCCGCTTGTTCAAAGGCAGTTAAACGCTGACTAACTTGAATATAATGAGATAGATTTTTTTTTTCATCAGGACCATAATGAGTAGGCTCAGCTAAATAGGGAAGATCTGTAATTCGCCCAACATATAAACAATAAGCATCAAGACCTTTATAACCATCAACCAGATGCTGTTTCATTTTGCCATAGTCTTGGCAACCGATTAACAATAATAGCAACGGCAGTAATAATAGCGATTTTAAATGAGTTAATTTCATCGTCGTTTAATCCCTTGAGTTTGGGTATTTCATATTAGTATCGTGTTTGTTCGGTCGCGTATTTTAGTTTTTTTATCTATGACATTTTGCGCCACTGCGCAGAGCGCACTTCCTGTGCGACCTCGCTTTTTCGGTCATCCCTGCCCGATAGGCTAACGTGCACGCCATCCTCAACATTATTTAACGGTCGAAAAAAGTCAACACATTTGTTTACCTTGATATTGACCTTTCTTTAATTTCGACCGTCTAGATAACGGTTACGTCGATATCACTGAATAAACTCGCAACATTATTACCGTTATTGGCAGGTCGAGAGCCGGGTTGTTAGGGGAAGGCGGGATCCCCCTAACTGGTCACTAGCAGCGTTGCCGTTTATATCACAACCACCATTAAGTGACCGAACGACCGTAAAACCAATATATACCCCTTTTATTACTAAGAATCATTAAAGATAATAACCTAGCCGAACAGTTTCGATAGAGCGACTGGTGCCGTAATTATAATAAGTGCCGCCTTTTTTAGTTAAGTAAACTTGACCTTTTTTATTTTTAGGATCACGAGAAAAGTCAATATTATATTGCTTTATTGCTTTTATTGCTGGATGCTTAGCCCAATCTGGTACATCATTAAGATTATAGGTAAAATCCACAATCGTTTCAGTAGTTCGACCACCATAAAAATCAGTCTCTCTATCTCTAATATCGGTAACCTCTAATATTTCACGACGACCAAAACAGAACTGTGTATCTTTTAAATTTTCCCCTTTAAAGCCCGCCGTTTTTGGTGATTTATAATAATGCTTACCTTCCTCAGTTAGGCTATATAGAGGGTAAAGCTTACCATCACGCCCTTTGGCTTGAACTGAGGTTAATAAGCCAGCTTGCTCAAATGCAGATAAACGCGCATTAACTCGGGCAGTATGAGATATATTTTTGCTTTCTTCAGGAAACAGATCTAATGGCTGCGCTAAATAAGGAAAGCCCTCCATTCGACCAACATATAAACAGTAAGCATCAAGACCGTTATAACCATCAACCAGATGCTGTTTCATTTTTCCATAGTCTTGGCAACCGATTAACAATAAAAGTAACGGCAGTAATAATAGCGATTTTAAATAAGCTAATTTCATCGTTGTTTAATCCCTTGAGTTTGGGTATTTCATATTAGTATCGTGTTTGTTCGGTCGCGTATTTTAGCTTTTTTATCTATGACATTTTGCGCCACTGCGCAGAGCGCACTTCCTGTGCGACCTCGCTTTATCGGTCATCCCTGCCCGATAGGCTAACGTGCACGCCATCCTCAACATCATTTAACGGTCGAAAAGATCTCACCCCATTTGTTGTTTACCTTGATATTGACCTTGTTCTTTAATTTCGACCGTTTAGATAACAGTTACGTCGATATCACTGAATAGACTCGCCTCAATATTACCGTTATTGGCAGGTCGAGAGCGAGGTTGTTAGGGGAAGGCGGTATTCCCCTAACCGGTCACTAGCAGCGTTGCCGTTTATATCACAACCACCATTAAGTGACCGAACCATTACAAAACCAATATATAATGCCATTATTACTAAGAATCATTAAAGGTAATAACCTAATCTTAAGGTTTCTATAGATCTACCTGTGCCGTAGTTATAATAAGTGCCACCTTTTTTAGTTAAATAAACCTCACCTTCTTTATTTTTGGGATCACGAGAAAAATCAATACCATAAGCATCTAACGCGGTTATTGCGGGGTGCTTAGCCCAATCTGGCACATCATTAAGGTTATAGGTAAAATCTACAATCGTTTCAGTAGTTCGACCACCATAAAAATCGGTTTCCCTATCTCTAATATCAGTAACCTTTAATATTTCACGACTACCAAAGCAGAACTGCGCATCCTTTAAATCATCGCGATGATAAATACCAGCAGCTTTTACTTGTTTATAATAACGCTTACCTTCCGTTGTTAGATTATATAATGGATAGCTTTTACCATCCTTCCCTACCGATTGAACCGAGGTTAATAAACCGGCTTGTTCAAAAGCTGGTAATCGTTGTTCGAGTAATTTTGTTGTTTCTATATTTCTATCTTCTTCATCCCACATATCAATTGGCTCTGCCAAATATGGAAAGCCTGTGATACGCCCAACATATAAACAATAAGCATCAAGCCCTTTAAATCCATCAACCAGATGCTGTTTCATTTTTCCATAGTCTTGGCAACCGATTAACAATAATAGTAACGGCAGTAATAATAGCGATTTTAAATAAGCTAATTTCATCGTTGTTTAATCCCTTGAGTTTGGATATTTCATATTAGTTTGATATTGACCTTGCCTTTTAATTTCGACCGTCTAGATAACGGTAAAACCACTATAACAGAATAAACTCGCAACATTATTACCGTTATTGGCAGGTCGAGAGCGGGGTTGTTAGGGGAAGGCGGTATTCCCCTAACCGGTCACTAACAGCGTTGCCGTTTATATCACAACCTCCATTAAGTGACCGAACGACCGCAAAACTAATATATACCCCTTTATTACTAGGGATAATTAAAAATAAAAACCTAACCGAACGGTTTCGATAGAGCGACTGGTACCATAATTATAATAAGTATTGCCTTTTTTAGTTAAATAAACTTGGCCTTTTAAATTGTAATTATCGTCTGAAAAATTTTCATTATACTGCCTAATTGCCTTTATTGCTGGATGGTTAACCCAATCTGGTACATCGTTAAGATTATAAGTAAATTTAACAATCGTTTCAGTGGTTCGACCACCGTAAAAATCAGTCTCCCTATCGGTAATATCAGTAACATCTAATATTTCACGCTGTCCAAAGCAGAACTGTGCATCTTTTAAATCATCACGATGGCGAACTGCTGCTGCCTTCGGGGATTTGTAATATTGCTTACCTTCATCAGTTAAACGGTATAATGGGTAGCTTTTACCATCTTTTCCTATCGCTTGAGTCGAGGTTAATAAACCCGCTTGTTCAAAGGCAGTTAAACGCTGACTAACTTGAATATAATGAGATAGATTTTTTTTTTCATCAGGACCATAATGAGTAGGCTCAGCTAAATAGGGAAACTCTGTAATTCGCCCAACATATAAACAATAAGCATCAAGCCCTTTATATCCATCAACCAGATGCTGTTTCATTTTGCCATAGTCTTGGCAACCGATTAACAATAATAGTAACGGCAGTAATAATAGTGATTTTAAATAAGCTAATTTCATCGTTATTTAATCCCTTGAGTTTGGGTATTTCATATTAGTATCGTGTTTGTTCGGTCGCGTATTTTAGCTTTTTTATCGATGACATTTTGTGTCGCGACCTCGCTTTATCGGTCATCCCTGCCCGATAGGCTAACGTGCACGCCATCCTCAACATTATTTAACGGTCGAAAAAAGGTCAACCCATTTATTACCTTGATATTGACCTTGCCTTTTAATTTCGACCGTCTAGATAACGGTAAAACCACTATAACAGAATAAAATCGCGACAATATTACCGTTATTGGCAGGCCGAGAGCAGGGTTGTTAGGGGAAGGCGGGATCCCCCTAACCGGTCACTAGCAGCGTTGCCGTTTATATCACAGCCACCATTAAGTGACCGAACGACCGTAAAACCAATATATAATGCCATTATTACTAAGAATCATTAAAGGTAATAACCTAATCTTAAGGTTTCTATTGTTCGACCTGTGCCGTAGTTATAATAAGTGCCACCTTTTTTAGTTAAATAAACCTCACCTTCTTTATTTTTGGGATCACGAGAAAAATCAATACCATAAGCATCTAACGCGGTTATTGCAGGGTGGTTAACCCAAGCTGGTACATCGTTAAGATTATAAGTAAAATCCACAATCGTTTCAGTGGTTCGACCGCCGTAAAAATCAGTCTCCCTATCTCTAATATCGGTAACCTCTAATATTTCACGACGACCAAAGCAGAACTGCGCATCTTTTAAATCATCACGATGGCGAACTGCTGCTGCCTTCGGGGATTTGTAATATTGCTTACCTTCATCAGTTAAACGGTATAATGGGTAGCTTTTACCATCTTTCCCTACTGCCTGATCCGAGGTTAATAAACCCGCTTGTTCAAAAGCAGGAAGCCGCTCATTATTCAACCTATTTGTATAGAAGTCATTATCTTCTTGAGTATTACCATCGGTAATAGGTTCGGCTAAATAAGGAAAACCCGTGATCCGACCAACATATAGACAGTAAGCATCAAGACCTTTATAACCAACAACCAGATGCTGTTTCATTTTTCCATAGTCTTGGCAACCGATTAACAATAATAGTAACGGCAGCAATAATAGCAATTTTAAATGAGCTAATTTCATTCTTTTTAATCCTTTTGGTAGTTATACACTTGCACTAATGGTGCAAGGCTAATTGATTTTTGTTCACCGGTTTGGCTTTTAATTATTTTAGTTTTACCGTCTTGCCAGTAGTTAACGTTTAAATAAATATTATGGGCACCATAAATTTCTGCCACTTTATAAGTGATTTTATAGGTATCCGTATCCTCCAAAATTGGGACAGGCTGCCCAGAATCTGGATTAATCACTAACATTGGCAATCCTGTTTCAAGTTTGGTCTTTGGTCGCTTAATCACATCATAAGATTCATCTTTAGTCACACCAACTGAGTTACTTTCTTTTCTATTAATAACAGGTTTTTTATACTCTACCCGCAATACTACACTAGACAGCTCACCCGAAAGCACGTTAATTTCAGGATAATCTTTTCCATTAACTATCGATAAGATCATTGTTTTATCGCCTTGACTAATATGCAAAAATGCCTCTAACCGACTGATCTTTTGATCATACTTCGGTAAGGTCATCTGAATATACAGCCCCTGCGTGTGATAAAAAGCATCGGCTTTAAGTTTGCTTTTAAGGATTGAGCGTTCTCGCTCCTGTGCCTCTGCTTTTGCTCTATTTTGTGCTAAGGTTAGATACTGATTTGATTCATCACCACGCAGTCCTGAATTTAACCATGCTGCTTTATGAATACCTTCAAGGTATGAGCGCTCTAAATTAAGTTTATTTTCTAAATAACGATACCAGTCATCTTCTAATCTCGATCGTGTTTGATAATCCATCGTACTTTCCATACTTGTATAGAATTTATTGTACTCCCTATCAAGCTCTGCCTGGTTATCAGATAGCGCCCCCAGCCGATTTATATATGCTGATTCATGTTGTTGCCCAAACTCAATATTACAATTTAACCCCTGCACTGCTGCCAAATAATCATTAGTTGCAATCCCTGTTCCTAATACGGTTGGTGGATAGGTCGGCCATTTCTTTGGCTTTTCATTATTACCAAATAAGATCCGATTTGCCCAAACTTCAATTGGGATCCAATCTTGGGTTTTATCTCGAAAAATATATACCAATAAGGCAATTAGTGCCGCCCCTAACATAAATCCTATCGCCCACAGCCCGCTAAGTGGAATGATCTTAAATGTTTGTAGCAATAAAATGACCCCAATAACACCTTGCACGACCGCACCAACTTGCAGTAATTTCCCCGTCCAATATTCGCCGTCATCAATCAGCTGTTTTGCCGATTTAAAGGTTTCAATACTTTCTAAAATTGACATCACACCTAATACACCACTTGCTGCTAATGATAGTGCCGCGGAAGAGCTTGCTACCCCACCTTTTAGTATTTGATTGATCATTTGTAAGCCGCTTTTGCCTTGAGCTAAATAAGCGACTATTCTTGAGCCTTTGGTCAGTAAATTAAGCCCCGAATTAAGTGCTAATATCGTCTGCGCCGCAAACGTCACTTGCGCTTTTTGTATACTGTCAATCAGCCTATCTTTATAGTGCTGCCCGTATTGTTCATCTTTCGCTTGCTCTAATTCGGCTAAATCGTTATTTAACCCTTCAAACGTTAGGTATAACGAAATGCTATTTAAAAATGCACCTCGCGCTTGCTCCGCCCCATATCCTTTTTTAGTCGGGTCTTTTAATAAGCTTTGCCACTCATCTCGATATGCCTTGGTTAATTTAGTCATGCCAATATTGACCGAAATAGCCGCTTTATTACCTAGCTCACTATATACCGAGTTTGACAAGTCTAAAAATGTAAAGCCCCACTGCTTGCTATCTTTTGTTTCTGCTGCGTAGCTGCCATTGCCCACCGTTTGATAAGGGCTTATTTGATTAATTAAGGCTAAGGTTTCATCATCATTTTGCTCGAGGAAAATACCATGCTTTAACGACCAATATGGGAAAGTTACTTACTATTTCTTTCAAGAATACATCAAGTTGTTTAATAATAAAAAGGTCAACCCATTTATTACCTTGATATTGACCTTGTTCTTTAATTTCGACCGTCTAGATAACGGTAAAACCACTATAACAGAATAAACTCGCAACATTATTACCGTTATTGGCAGGTCGAGAGCGGGGTTGTTAGGGGAAGGCGGGATCCGCCTAACCGGTCACTAACAGCGTTGCCGTTTATATCACAACCACCATTAAGTGACCGAACCATCACAAAACACATAGATAACGCCTTTATTACTTATAGCATCTAGAGATAATAACCAGACAAAATGGTTTCAATGGATACACTCGTACCATAATTATAGTAGGTATTGCCTTTTTTGGTTAAATAGACTTGACCTTTTTTATTTTTAGGATTGGCTGAAAAATCAATATTATAAGCATCTAATGCATCTATCGCAGGGTGATGGACCCAATCTGGTACATCATTAAGGTTATAGGTAAAATCTACAATCGTTTCAGTAGTTCGACCGCCGTAAAAATCTGTCTCCCTATCGGTAATATCGGTAACCTCTAATATTTCACGACGACCATAGCAAAACTGCGCATCATTTAAGTTTTTAATATTTTTAAAGCCCGCCGTTCGCGGTGATTTATAATAACGTTTACCTTCCGCTGTTAAATTATATAATGGATAGGTTTTACCATCCTTCCCTATCGCCTGAGTTAACGTTAACAAGCCTGCTTGCTGAAAGGCATCTAAACGCGCATTAATACGAGCGGTATGGGAGATATTCTTGCTCTCCTCTCGCCAAATATTAAGCGGTTGGGCTAAATAAGGGAAACCCTCCACTCGACCAACATATAAACAATAAGCATCAAGCTCTTTATAACCATCAGCCAGGTGCTGTTTCATTTTGCCGTAATCTTGGCAACCGATTAACAATAAAAGTAACGGCAGTAATAATAGCGATTTTAAATAAGCTAATTTCATCGTTGTTTAATCCCTTGAGTTTGGGTATTTCATATTAGTATCGTGTTTGTTCGGTCGCGTATTTTAGCTTTTTTATCGATGACATTTTGCGCCACTGCGCAGAGCGCACTTCCTGTGCGACCTCGCTTTATCGGTCATCCCTGCCCGATAGGCTAGCGTGCACGCCATCCTCAACATCATTTAACGGTCGAAAAAAGGTCAACCCATTTGTTTACCTTGATATTGACCTTGTTCTTTAATTTCGACCGTTTAGATAACGGTAACACCACTATAACAGAATAAACTCGCAACATTATTACCGTTATTGGCAGGTCGAGAGCGGGGTTGTTAGGGGAAGGCGGTATTCCCCTAACCGGTCACTAACAGCGTTGCCATTAATATCACAACCACCATTAAGTGACCGAACCATCACAAAACACATAGATAACATCCTTGTTACTGAGTAGAATTAAAGGTAATAACCTAATCTTACGGTTTCAATGGTTGTGCTTGTACTATAGTTATAATAAGTGCCACCTTTTTTAGTTAAATAGACGCGACTTTTTCTATTTTTGTTATCCCCTGAAAAATCGACATTATAAGCATCTAATGCCTTTATCGCGGGATGATTAACCCACGAAGGTACATTATTTAAATTATAAGTAAATTTCACCGTTGTTTCTGTAGTTCGACCGCCGTAAAAATCAGTCTCCCTATCGGTAATATCGATAACCTCTAATATTTCACGACGACCAAAGCAGAACTGTGCATCTTTTAAATTTTCCCCTTTAAAGCCCGCCGTTTTTGGTGATTTATAATAACGCTTTCCTTCCTCAGTTAGGCTATATAGGGGGTAAAGCTTACCATCACGGCCTTTGGCTTGAACTGAGGTTAATAAACCCGCTTGCTCAAAAGCAGATAAACGCGCATTAACTCGGGCAGTATGAGATATATTTTTGCTTTCTTCCGGAAACAGATCTAATGGCTGCGCTAAATAAGGAAAGCCCTCCATTCGACCAACATATAAACAATAAGCATCAAGACCATTATAACCGTTAACTAAGCGCTGCTTCATACTACTATAATCTTGACAACTAGTTAGTAATAGTAGCAAAGGCAAAATTAATATCATTTTAATATTAAACAATTTCATCATTTTTAATCCTTTTGATAATTATACACTTGCACTAACGGTGCTAGGCTAATCGATTTTTGTTCACCTGTTTGGCTTTTAATGATTTTAGTTTTACCCTCTTGCCAGTAGTTAACGTTTAAATAAATATAATGGGCACCATAAATTTCTGCCACTTTATAGGTGATTTTTTGCGTATCTGTATCTTCTAAAATTGGAACAGGCTGCCCAATATCGGGATTAATCACTAAAATTGGCAATCCTGTTTCAAGCTTGGTCTTTGGTCGCTTAATCAAATCATAGTATTCTTCTTTAGTTACTTGTTCAGGATTATTTTCATCAATATTCCTAATTGGCTTTCTATTTTCATCGCGCAATACCACGCTTGGCAACTCACCCGATAACACGGTAATTTCAGGAAACTCATCACTATTAGTGATCGACAAAATCATCGTTTTATCACCTTGACTAATATGCAAAAATGCCTCTAATTTACTAACCTTTGGATCATACTTCGGTAAGGTCATCTGAATATACAGCCCCTGCGTGTGATAAAAGGCATCGGCTTTAAGTTTGCTTTTAAGGATTGAGCGTTCTCGCTCCTGTGCCTCTGCTTTTGCTCTATTTTGTGCTAAGGTTAGATACTGATTTGATTCATCACCACGCAGTCCTGAATTTAACCATGCTGCTTTATGAATACCTTCAAGGTATGAGCGCTCTAAATTAAGTTTATTTTCTAAATAACGATACCAGTCATCTTCTAATCTCGATCGTGTTTGATAATCCGTCGTACTTTCCATACTTGTATAGAATTTATTGTACTCCCTATCAAGCTCTGCCTGGTTATCAGATAGCGCCGCCAGCCGATTTATATATGCTGATTCATGTTGTTGCCCAAACTCAATATTACAATTTAACCCCTGCACTGCTGCCAAATAATCATTAGTTGCAATCCCTGTTCCCAATACGGTTGGTGGATAGGTCGGCCATTTCTTTGGCTTTTCATTATTACCAAATAAGATCCGATTTGCCCAAACTTCAATGGGGATCCAATCTTGGGTTTTATCTCGAAAAATATACACCAATAAGGCAATTAGCGCCGCCCCTAACATAAATCCTATCGCCCACAGCCCGGTAAGTGGAATGATCTTAAATGTTTGTAGCAATAAAATGACCCCAATAAGACCTTGCACTACTGCACCAACTTGCAGTAATTTCCCCGTCCAATATTCGCCGTCATCAATCAGCTGTTTTGCCGATTTAAAGGTTTCAATACTTTCTAAAATTGACATCACACCTAATACACCACTTGCTGCTAATGATAGTGCCGCGGAAGAGCTTGCTACCCCACCTTTTAGTATTTGATTGATCATTTGTAAGCCGCTTTTGCCTTGAGCTAAATAAGCGACTATTCTTGAGCCTTTGGTCAGTAAATTAAGCCCCGAATTAAGTGCTAATATCGTCTGCGCCGCAAACGTCACTTGCGCTTTTTGTATACTGTCAATCAGCCTATCTTTATAGTGCTGCCCGTATTGTTCATCTTTCGCTTGCTCTAATTCGGCTAAATCGTTATTTAACCCTTCAAACGTTAGGTATAACGAAATGCTATTTAAAAATGCACCTCGCGCTTGCTCCGCCCCATATCCTTTTTTAGTCGGGTCTTTTAATAAGCTTTGCCACTCATCTCGATATGCCTTGGTTAATTTAGTCATGCCAATATTGACCGAAATAGCCGCTTTATTACCTAGCTCACTATATACCGAGTTTGACAAGTCTAAAAATGTAAAGCCCCACTGCTTGCTATCTTTTGTTTCTGCTGCGTAGCTGCCATTGCCCACTGTTTGATACGGGCTTATTTGATTAATTAAGGCTAAGGTTTCATCATCATTTTGCTCGAGGAAAACACCATGCTTTAACGACCAATATTGAAAAAAATCATCCGTTTCATTTAATGGCACATTCACTTTAACTAACCGCGCATAGGTTTTATTAAACACCATCATCGCTTGGCATAAATGGGTTTTAAAGTAATCTCTGTCCATTACGCTTTCTAATTGACCCGCTGATTTATCATGATTGAGCGTGCTGCGCTGCGCGGCGCCAGATATCGACTTTTGAATAATCAGCTGATATAGATCAATAATAATTTTTCCTTTATTATCACAAAATTGGCTATCTAATACGTTACTGTGCTTGGCTTTTACCGACCTAATCGCATTGGTTAAATTTTTGCCACTCTCTTTTAACGTCTGATCAGAATCTTGTTTTAAACGCGCATCTATCATTAAATGCCAAAAACTCTTTTCGCTATCGGTATTAAATAATCGATAATATAAGGTTTGATTATCCCGAAGTAAGGTATCCCATACCCCATATTGTTCACTTAATACAACGCCACCTAGCACATTAAAATCGGTCATTTTGATAAAATCTTGTAAATAACCGAGATGGTTGTTTGAACAATTTTGGTCACTCTCTATTAACCAGAAAGGGATCTGGTTATAACTTTTTAAATTGGCTAAATAAGGTGATGCTTTTGCTTCACTGCCAAATAACCAGCCTAAATAGTTAAAATAATCAGTCGAATATTTTTCAACTGTTTTGGCTATATTGGTAAAGTGTGTGTTGTTTTTCGTTATAAACGTATCAAGCTCTTTTTGAACAATGTGATCTTGAACCTTTTTTAGCTCTTTATCGTATTGCACTTTACCATCGCGTGATATTTCAGATTGTGATTTAAAAACTCTAACTCCATCGTAATTGACTTCGTAAGATCCGACTTCCTGCTGCGCACTGGCAATTAAACGCTGACGCTCTTCTTCACTAATGACAACTTCCTGATATAAATCAGGTTGAGCTAAAAATGCTTTACTTTCATCAATAAAGTTTACAAAGCTACCTTGACTTGAACTTGTATTTACTGTTCTTGAATAACTAAATGCTCGGTGATATTTAAACTCCTCACAATTATCAAAATAATCTTTTAAATGAACTTTATAATTATTAATCATTCCAATAATTTTACGCTGATGCAGCGATTTTTCAGAAAAATACGCTTTATCTGCCTCATAAGGCTTTAAATATAACGATGACATATTCTGGTATAAATGATCGAAATAAGATACGCGACTTAATTTAGGTAAATTATTCCTATCGACTTTAACATCACCAACCACATCATCTTCATTACCATACATTGTTTGAGCATCTTGAGGATTAGTTTGGTAATAAATAGCGATGGATTGTTTAATGAGTTCGTCAAATTTATCAATATCACGCTGACTATTTAACCTATCTTTAAATACCTCTGCGGTACTTTCATTAAAATCGACTTCACCGTTTTCGATCAGATCCATAATAGGATCAATAAATAATTGTCTCTGTAAGCTGAGCTCTTCGGCAATTGCGAAAGGATCATCAAGCACTACAGCACTAACTTGAGTGCCAAGTTTTTCACCTAATGACTCAGCGTGAGTAAATAGCTTGGCGACTAAATTAATATGATTTGCATATAATAATGTCGACCCTAAATTGCCACCTTTAAAGCTATTAAATTGATGCGCCGTTATAAAACTATCTCGTTCAAACTGATGCGTATCTAATGTTTGCTTTAAGTTATTGTTATTAGAGTAATAAATCATATGTGGCGATGCTAACTCAACTTCCATCAATTTAGCCTGCGAGTTTGATAATTCTCCATTGTTGGCATTGAATGCTGGCGCAGCTAAATTGAGTAAGTTAGGTTGTGGGTTAAAATTATTAAATGCAAAGCAGCGTGAAGGTGAGTTATTTGCGACAGTTCCAAGCACTTGTGGTGATGGTGCGCTTGAACCATACTCACCTAGATTGATGGTTGTAAAACGCTTTAGTTCATCAACGTTGTTACTATTAGCTGCGAGTCGATAAGTATCAAGCGCTGATTTTGACCATGCTCGCCTTGAATACCCAACATAAGCAGCGCCTGAATAACGCGTACGATCGATATTGATAAAGACACCAGGAATGTGATCGTGTTTTGCTGTACATTGTTTGGGAAGTTCTCGAACATTGTGCTCAACCACATCCTCAATAGACTTATGCCGAAATACCCCAGATGGGGTTACTTCATATGCCATATAACGATATACACCATCTAACTCTTTAACCAAAATATACACGTAGCCAGTTCGCAAAGTACGGTACGCATATTGATAAACATCAGAGAGTGATTTTTCATTACGACCTAAACTAATCATACCGACTGACCAATCAATATTACGGTAATTTTTAGGTACAATCGCTTTCCGAACTAAAAACAGCGGGAAGCCTTTTCTTTTACATACTCCACATTCATTTTTTGCAATCGCAGAGCTTTTTTCGGCTTCGTTATAAATAATTTTATTGTCAAAATCATCATCAACAGTGTGATCATGTGATTTTATTGGTGAATATGCCATTCCTTGCTCCTCATCCTTTCGCATTATATGATAAGTCTAAAAAAATCTGCCTATCTATTAATTTAAATTCAGCAGCCAGTGTTCCTGGTTTTTTTATCGCATTATTAATTGCCTGCTGTAACTTGTTTTCAGTCAATAAATTGCCATAACGTAGTGTCATCAAGCTAAAAATAGCATGGTCCGCACTATCGGTTAATCCTGCGTTATGTGCCCGATAAAATACCTGTGCGACGTTCATTAATGTGTCAGGCATAACTATTTGCTGGGTTTCTTGACAATAGCGTTGCCATGAAGCATAAAGTTGAAAAATTTCTCGGCTATTTTGTTGATAAAATGATGCCGTTTTCGTTATCAATATATCATTCATTGTTGGTAACGACGTGTTTTGATAAACCACTTGAAGCGTTGAATTGAGATTGAGATAATAATAATCGCAAAAATTTGAGATTGACGATAAGCCAAACTGACTCTCTTGATTAGACTCATGTAAAAGTTGAAAGCGAAAAGGTTCAAAAATAGGGATAAAGTCTGACTTACGGCGCGACTCAATCGCTAGCCCTATTTTAATAAACTGTTCCGTTATAATTTTTGCCGGGTGATCACTGACTATCCAACTACAGATATAACGTTTGGTACGATTTAATTCTTGGGCTGCTTGTACCACACTAAAATTGATTAGCGCTTCATCTAAATTTTGATGTGGCTTTGCAATCGTAATAAGTTTGGGACAAATTTCAGGTGAATGAGATAGATCGGGCCGGGCAAGCGTTGCAATCGCATCACTCCCAAGTAATAGAGTAAGATTGTCGATATGTAGAAAATCAAGTTCACTGACGATAGCTAAGCTATCAACGAATAGGTAACGGTATTTTTTGTGATTTATTTCGTTATCCAGTTCCATGCATAATTGTTGCGTTATCGCTTGCATTAGACGAAGTTATCCTTTCATTATTTTTTTATTATTACAATTAGTAAGTTAACTAATTAATTTTTATAAATTATCTATTATTTGGATTGAACAAAGGCAATTATAAAACAAATATTGAACTGATGGTTATTTTTTTATGATGAATATTAATAAAAATTAGCGGTTGTGGTTTTAGCTAAGCTAAATACCCATGAGATCACTTACGATAAAAAATATTTAATGATTTTTCGTCCATAATTAAGATTTTATCTTTAAGACTTTAAAGCCGTTATCACTGTGAATAACGACTTGTTTACCGCCTATATTTTTATAGCGTATTTGATTTTTGAATCTAAGGTTATTTTTTGATATGCTCAACATCATTAAAATAGTCAACCTTGTAATGACCACTATTACCATCACCTTGATAATTAACCTTGCTGATGCTGGTATTTAATATCCGTGGAAAATAGTTTTCATCACGGTGTTTACGCCAATCACCGCCGTTTAATACACAAATAAGTAAACGTAATGCCGTGCCATGTGAAACGATTAAAATATTACCTTTATCAGGGGCATTTTTAACGATTTCATCTAAACTCTTTTGCATGCGTACAAGAACATCGTGATAGATTTCGCCTTGGTTAGTGCTGGCATCAAACTTTTCTGGCTCATGCATGTAAAGATTGAATTCAGGTAATTTTAATAGTTCAGGCACATGCTGACCTTCCCATAAACCAAAATCCATTTCGCAAAGCCCATCTAAGGTGTGTACTGCAACGCTGTCATCACGCTCAGATAATATATAATCCCTTGTTTCAACCGCTCGTTGCTGTGGGCTTGAATAGGCCGCGACAAAGGGGATATCTTTCAGGTGTTGACCAGTAATTTTTGCACCTAATACCCCATCAGCCGTTAGTGGGGAATTTTTTGAACCTTGCATTTGATCTTTGATATTCCACTCTGTTTGCCCATGTCTAATTAAATATAAATTCAAATCTTTCATTGGTTATCCTTTCGATATAGTACTTAAATTAGTTTTGTCGCAAAGCTGCCAAGCAATGTTGTAAAATAGGATCTAATGGTGCTTGTAACTGCATTATTTGTTCTGTTTTGGGATGAGTGAATTGTACATGCGCTGCATGTAAAAATAGTCGATTGAGTTTAGTACCAATCAGCGCTGCATCAAAGCTTTTATCACCATAACGATCATCAAACGCTATTGGATGACCTGCATATTGGGTGTGTACGCGGATTTGATGGGTTCGGCCAGTTATTGGGCTTGCTTTAATTAAGGTTGCAAAGCCAAAACGCGCTTCAACTTTGAAACGTGTTTCTGACGGTTTACCTTCTTGGTCAACGCGAACAATGCGCTCACCACTTTTTAATACATTTTTTAATAGCGGTGCTTGTACCACTTTACAAGCAGATGACCAATCACCTTTAACTAATGCTAAGTAATCTTTAGTCATCTGTTTTAATCGTAACTGTTCATGTAGCGCCCTTAACGCCGAGCGTTTTTTAGCAATGAGTAATATGCCTGAGGTTTCTCTATCTATGCGATGAACAAGTTCTAAAAATTTAGCCTCAGGCCTTAATACTCTAAGACCTTCAATAACACCAAAACTTAAACCACTACCGCCGTGCACCGCAATACCCGAGGGTTTATTTATGGCTAAAATGCAGTCATCTTCATAAATAATCGTATGTTCTAACATCGCTATTTTATCGAGCTTTGGCGATAAAAAGGTCTCAACTTTTTCAGCGACTCTAACTGGTGGGATCCGCACTTCATCACCAACATTCACTTTATACTCAGGTTTTACCCGTTTTTTGTTCACCCGAACTTCACCTTTACGTAAAATGCGGTAGATCATACTTTTGGGAACACCTTTTAATTGAGTAATTAAGAAATTATCAATACGCTGTCCCTCATTATTACTTGATATGGTAACTAATTGAACTTGAAGCTGTTTTTGGGACGCAGGAGATGTCATATATTTTGTTAATCCACTATAAAAAAAATTTACTTTGCGATAGAATCAACTACACGTTCGGTGCAATTTATTTAATTTTGTTCCGTTAATGCAACGATTATATAGGAAAATAAAGGAATAAAACAGTATGCTAAAATTACTTAGCCAGTATTCAAAAAACCGCACTGCGTGGTTTTTACTGTTGTTATCAGCAATTGTATTTGAATCAATCGCTTTATTTTTTCAACATTATCAAGGCCTACCACCTTGTACATTATGTATCTATCAGCGAGTTGCGATCCTCGGTATTGCTTTTGCCAGCTTAATCGCGCTTTTTTCGCCCAAAAATATTATTGCAAGGGTGGTTGGGATCTTTATTTGGTTATACAGTGCGTATTGTGGATTTAATTTGGCTTTTCAACAAGCGCGATTGCAATTTGCGCCCTCATTTACCGATAGCTGTTCAATTAACGTTCAATTCCCTAATTGGCTACCACTTAATCATTGGTTTCCTAATGTGTTTAATGCTTACGGTTCTTGCGCTGATAAATTATGGTCATTTTTAACCATTGAGATGTCGCAGTGGATGGTTATTATTTTTAGCTGTTATATGGTTCTTGGTATTTTGGTACTTTTTGCGAACTTATGTTATCCAAATAAGCAGTTCACCGTAACGGTAATAAATAAACGCGATTTTTGATTTTATTTTTGCTAGAATGGCGACAATTTTAGTAAAAAGTTGATAGATAATGTTGTTCGAATACCATCCCCCTGTTGACCCATGGTTAACAATTTTATACCAAGATAATCATATTGTGGTCGTTAACAAGCAATCAGGTCTATTGTCTGTATCTGGCAATAAACCTGAATATCAAGATAGTATTATTCATCGCTTACAGCAAAAATACAGTTATGTTGAGTCTGTCCATCGCCTTGATATGGCAACGAGCGGTATTATGGTTGCGGCGTTATCTAAACTTGCTGATCGTGAAATAAAAAAACAGTTTCGCGAGCGCATTCCTAAAAAACGTTATATTGCTAGGGTTTTTGGTCACCTAGCGCATGATCATGGTAAGGTTGATGTTCCGCTAATTTGTGATTGGCCAAACAGACCAAAGCAAATGGTTGACTATGAAAATGGTAAACAGGCGCTAACCCACTATAACGTTATATCACGTAATGAAAATAACACCACCGATGTAGAGCTTTTACCTCATACTGGCCGTTCACATCAACTTCGTGTGCATATGCAAGCAATTGGCCATCCGATTTTGGGTGATAAGTTTTATGCTGGGCCCGAGGCGTTTGCGATGGCAAGTCGATTATTACTGCATGCCCAAATGTTAACAATTAATCACCCTTTATCGGGCGAAAGTATGATGTTTAGCTGTGATCCTGATTTTTAATCGCTATCGTTATTGCGATCTTATAGGAGTATTTAATGAAAAAATGTGTTTTAGCCACCAATAATCAAGGTAAAGTCAAAGAACTACAAAGCTTACTTGCTGATGCAGGCTTTAATGTTGTAGCGCAAAGTGAATATCACATTGCTGATGCCGATGAAATAGGTTTAACATTTATTGAAAATGCGATTATTAAAGCGCGGCACTGCGCACAGTTAACGGGATCACCATCGATTGCCGATGATTCTGGATTAGCAGTTGATGCATTAGGCGGCGCACCGGGGATCTATTCTGCCCGTTATTTTGGTGAAGGGGCGACAGATCAAAAAAATAATCAAAAATTGTTAGCCGCATTGCAAGATGTTCCACCACAAAAACGAACAGCTTACTTTTATTGCGCCTTAGTTTATATGCGTAGTGCCAGCGATCCGACGCCGATCGTTTGCTTGGGTAAATGGCGTGGTATGATTTTAGAACAAGCGCAAGGTGAAGGCGGCTTTGGCTATGACCCGTTATTTTTTATCCCGGAATTAAACGCAAGCGCAGCTGAGCTAACTAAAGAGCATAAAAGCCAAATTTCTCATCGCGGTCAAGCATTAAAGCAGTTGATAGATAAACTCAAAACTGACTTAAATAATTAATATATATTTATGACCATTGACGATGCTCGAAAATAGC
The DNA here is from genome assembly GCA_036251935.1 of Orbaceae bacterium lpD04. Lineage (NCBI taxonomy): Bacteria > Pseudomonadati > Pseudomonadota > Gammaproteobacteria > Orbales > Orbaceae > Orbus > Orbus wheelerorum. The sequence goes on from CP133967.1 coordinate 2,208,636, forward strand.
GCTGAAATCAGAAGCTGGGGTATATCAGGACGTCGTCCTGAACCCTTTTAAAACGGAGGCGAAGCCTCTAATCACCCTGCTTATAACAACGCTAAAGTTTAAACTAAAAAATCAAGTATCTTGATTTTACTTGAATATAACGCGTTATTTACCTTAATAATTTCGATGACTTTGATAAGTTCGGCCATCAGATTAATCTATGACCAAGTAAGTTTTTTGATATTATGTACTTAGCTTGAGCGAGTCTAGCAGTAAATTACCCGTTTACCTAGTTCAGGATTTTGTGCATCATTGGCAAATTGCTCAATGAAGTAGGCAATATGATCAGCTTTATCACCAATTAAACGGCCCTTAACTTTATTCCATGTCAATAGCACAATACAGGCATCAGGTTCACCCACAATCAGCATTGGCTGCTCATATTCACTGTTCCAAAAAAATGTTCCACCATAAAGTTTGTAGGCTGTTAATAACAAGTAGCAGCCATATTCTTGGGTGGTCATTGCAATTTGCTCTTCAGATAACATTAAGCTTTGTTCAGCCATTTCGCTAAGTACCATTTCAACAACGCTGATACTTTTTTCGCTATAATCCAGTTGATTAATACTCCAAGTTGGACTATTAAAAATTGCATTTTGAGCCCATGCTTGAACTTCTTCGTAAAGCTCATTTTTATCTGTTGCCATAATCGTTATGTCCTTGTACTCATTATTTATGGTTCATTGCGTTTTACTTGTTGCCAAGCTTGCTCCATCTCATCAAGCGTTACTTCGTTTAACTTATGACCTTGCTTGCTGATAATGTTTTCTACTTGCCGAAAGCGCCGCTCAAATTTTTGGCTCGCTTTATTTAACGTTAGTTCTGCGTTAAAACCTAAATGGCGTGTTAGATTAACAACGGAAAATAATAGATCACCAACTTCTTCTTCGATTTTTTCAGTAACTTGTTTATCACAATTAATTTCAGCTAAAACTTCATCAATTTCTTCTTTAACTTTATCAATAACTGGCGGTAAAGTTTGCCAATCAAAGCCAACTGATGCGCAGCGTTTTTGGATTTTTTCAGCACGCATTAAAGCTGGCAAGGCTTGAGGAATATCATCTAAAATAGAATATTGTTGTTTCTGATCGCGCTCTTTTTGTTTCAATACTTCCCAATTAATTTTAGCTGTTTTTTGTTCACCAAAGATGTGGGGATGACGGCTAATTAATTTTTGTTTGAGGGTATTGCAGATATCGTCAAAACTAAAATGCTGCTGTTCTTCAGCCATCTGCGCATATAAAAGAATTTGAAATAGTAGATCACCTAATTCTGTTTTCAATTCAGGAAAATTTTTTTGTTCGATAGCCTGTAATACTTCATAGCTTTCTTCAAGTGTATTACCTTTAATTGAATCAAAGGTTTGCACTCGATCCCATTCGCAGCCAGTCAGCGGATCACGTAGCTGCTTTACCACCGTTAGCAATTGTTCGATTGATTGCAAAACATTTCCTCGCTTAATTTTGATCGTATATCGCCATTATACGCATAATTTTATATTTCAGCACATTTAGCCAAGATTAATTCAATTATTTTTCTGTCCATCAGTTTTATAGTATACTGACTCGATGACTCACTGATATTGAATATTTAATTATGGATAATTTACGCGAACTTACCCTTAGAGGAATTATTTTAGGGGCTTTTATTACTGTTATTTTTACCGCATCTAATGTTTATTTGGGCTTAAAAGTTGGTTTAACTTTTTCATCGGCCATCCCCGCCGCCGTTATTTCGATGGCTGTTTTACGTTTCTTTTCAGGTACGACCATTCTTGAAAATAATATGGTGCAAACCCAAGCTTCAGCTGCCGGCACATTATCATCAATTATTTTTGTATTACCGGGTTTATTGATGATTGGTTACTGGCAAAGTTTTCCATTTTGGTTAACCCTTGCAGTTTGTGCATCGGGAGGGATGTTAGGTGTGTTATTTTCTATCCCACTTCGTCAAGTTATGGTGGTTAGAAGCTCACTGCCTTATCCTGAAGGCGTTGCGGCTGCGGAAATTTTAAAAGCAGGCTGTGAATCCGATGACACACAAGAATCAAAAGCAAATCACGATGGTTTAAAAGATATTATCTTTGGCGGCGTTATTGCTTCATGTGTGAGCATCTTGACTAATGGATTTCGTGTCATCAGCGATGGCACTGCGTATTGGTTTACACAAGGTAAATCTATTTTCCAAATTCCACTTGGTTTTTCATTGGCATTACTTAGTGCTGGTTATTTAGTCGGTATTATTTCTGGTATTTCAATTCTAATTGGTAATATTATCGCTTGGGGCTTTGCCATTCCTATTTTAAGTTCAACCATGGATTACGATCCAAATGCCTCTTTAGCACAAACAGCAATGGGCATTTGGGCACATGATGTGCGCTTTATTGGCGCAGGTACCCTTGCAATTGCAGCGATGTGGACATTATTAACATTAATTAAACCCGTGATTGAAGGTTTAAAAATATCATTTGGTTCATTCAAGTCCGAAAATAGTAATACTAAAGTGCCGCGCACAGAACAAGATTTATCACCTAAAACAATTGTAATGATTATGGTGGCAATGTTAGTTATTTTATTAGGTACTTTTTACTCTTTTGTGTCTGATAGCGGCGTATCGACAGGTGTTGCTTGGTCTTTAGTTTTTTGCTCGGTACTGTTTGCCTTCATTATCGGCTTTTTAGTTGCCGCTGCTTGTGGTTATATGGCAGGTTTAGTTGGTTCTTCGGCAAGCCCGATATCAGGTATTGGTATTGTTGCCGTTACCGTCATTTCACTGCTGCTATTGGCATTAGGTAAAGCAAACGGCTTGTTAGATACGGTTGAGGGTTCAAATTTTGCCACGGCACTAGCGTTATTTACAACGAGTGCAATACTTGCTATCGCTACAATTTCAAATGATAATTTACAGGATTTAAAAACCGGTTATTTAGTCAAAGCAACCCCATGGCGTCAGCAAGTTGCATTATTAGTGGGCTGCGTGGTTGGTGCTGTTGTTATTGCGCCGGTATTAGATATTTTATATAACGCGTATGGCTTTACTGGCGCAATGCCTAGGGCCGATATGGATCCATCGCAAGTATTAGCAGCCCCACAAGCAACGTTAATGACCACGATTGCTAAAGGTATTTTTGCCGATAAAATGGAATGGACGATGATAATAATTGGCCTAGCACTTGGCGCTGTCATTATTATTATTGACTTAGTACTTGGCAAAAATAATTGTAAGTTCCGTTTACCAGCGCTTGCTGTTGGTATGGGAATTTACTTACCACCTGTTATTACTACCCCAATTTTTATTGGCGCCCTTATTTCATGGTTTATTCGTCGACGCGTAACTAAGTCTAATGGTCATTCACCAGACAGTGAAAACTATCGCCGCGTTGATCGTAAAGCAGCACTGATCGCATCGGGTTTAATTGTTGGTGAAAGCCTAGTTGGTGTAATTATGGCAGTCGTTATTGTCATTAGCGTTTCAAGTGGTGGGAGTGATGCACCTATGTCGTTAGCGCCTTGGCTTGGTAGTCTATTTGGCGGTGATTTAGATCTTGTGCAGCAGTTACTTGGCCTACTGGTATTTGTTGTTATTTGTGTAGCGTTTGTGCGCCGCGCGTTATCAGCCCTAAAAAAATAATATGACCCATCGATACTTTCATCAATTGATGAGAGTATCGATGTAAAATAAATCAATTGACGTTAAAAATATGACTCAAGACGATAGACAAACCTTCGCAAATCAAGTGTATGCAATTATTGCAGCTATACCTATAGGTAAAGTCATTACCTATGGTCAAATTGCAAAGATGGCTGGAATGCCTACCTATATTCGTCAAGTCTGTTTTGTTCTTCGTCATCTTCCCAAAGGCAGTAAATTACCTTGCCACCGTATTATTAATGGTCAAGGTCGTTTATCTGTGACGGGTGATTCGTATTTAAAATATAAACTTAAATTAATATCCGAAGGAATTGAATTTAATCAAAAGGATAAAATTGATTTACGAAAATATGGTTGGTATAACTAAACTTACTTACCTATTTTTATTGCCGCTTATCTACATAAATAGACGCAATTGCGTCTATTTTAATCCAGCCAATTTTTGATTAAAGCAATAACCTGCTTTGGTTTATCATAATGAACATTGTGCCCCGCCCCGTCGACTATTTCGATAGTTGCATAAGGGAACTGAGTTAAAATATCTCCATAATAATCATCGATAATATAATTTGATTGTGCACCTTTAATAAATAAGATGGGTTGCCGGTAAGGTGAGATTTCATGCCAAGCACGTATATCAGCGTAGTGCTCAGTAATGGCTTTGAAATTAAATAACCAATGATCAGACTTATATGATTTTAATAAGAACTGAATCGTCGCCTCATCTAAATACTTGCCCATAATTGTATGCAGTTGGTTCTTATTTTCTACTTCTGCTTCGAGCCCGGCATTAATCGCGTTAAATACATTTGTATGGGAGTCGTGCAAGTAATTAACCGGAGCGATATCTAAAATAATGACTTGCGCAATTAAATGCGCTACACACTCGGTCAATTGCATCGCAACTTTACCGCCCATTGAATGACCAATTAAAATAACATCGTTTAACCCAAGTTGATTAATTAATTTTGAAATATCATCAGCCATTAATTGATAATTATGTGCGTCCGACCATGGTGATAAACCATGGTTACGTAAATCAATTTGGATTGTTTGATAGTTATTTGCAAATTCGCGCGCAAGGCCTGCTAAATTATCTAAACTACCAAATAAGCCATGTAAAAAGATGATTGGTTGACCATTGCCAGCCATTTTATAGTGAAGTTCCATTTAGCCAAATCGAGTTTAATCTTTATTAATGACCAATATAACGAATTTTGATGTTTATTGATATGTTCTCTTTAGCTGATTAATGTATTTATTTACCAATTGCCAATATTATTTATTGTTAAGGATGATCTGCAAATATTAGCAGATAGCTAGTGCAAATTCTGCTACAATTATGCCAATCACCCCTACTTCTGATAATATTATGCTACAAGATAATCCATTACTTGCACAACTTAAGCAAAAATTTCATTCACAAACACCTCGCGCAGAGGGCGTTGTTAAAGCACATGAAAAAGGCTATGGTTTTTTAGAAACCGATAATAAAAAAAGCTATTTTATTGCAGCCAATAAAATGAAAAAAGTGATAGAAGGTGACAAAGTTTCGGGAATTTTAGTACAAAATGGTGATAAAACGGCTTTTGAGCCAGAAACATTACTTGAATCTGCATTCGAAATTTTTTTAGGGCAGGTGCATTTTAATAATCAAATAATGGAAATTACCCCTGAAAATGCAGCAAAGCTTTCGATTAAGTGTAAAGTAAGCCATGATGTTAAACAGCAGCTTAAAGACGGCGATTGGGTAAAAGCACGATTAACCTCGCATCCGCTTAAGGACAATAATCCTTTCTTTGCTGAAATTACACACTTTATTAGCGAGCATCATGCGATTGATTTGATCTGGCTTTTAGCGCTTGCTAGGTATAATCTTGATTCATTAGCCCCAGCAGATATTGATGCTAACTTACAAGATGATACTCATTTAAGCCGCCTTGATTTGACTAATACTTTCTTTTTTACCATTGATGGTAAAGATACACATGATATGGATGATGCGTTATCAATCGATAAAGATGAGCAAGGCAATTACCATTTAACCGTTGCGATTGCAGATCCGAGTTGCTACATAGATGAAGATAGCAAATTAGATAATATAGCTTGTCAACGTAGCTTTTCTACTTATTTGCCGGGCTTTACTGTGCCGATGCTACCAACCTCATTTGCCAATGAACTTTGTTCCCTAAAAGAGAATCAAAAAAGGCCCGCGTTAATTTGTAAAGTGACTATCAGCCAACAAGGCGATATTGTTTATGATTCAGTGCAATTTCAGTTAGCCTGGATTATATCTAAAGCTAAACTCAGTTATGATGATGTTTCAGATTTTATTGATAATAATGAGCCTCTTTTAAGCAATGATGGTCAGCTTTCACAACAGTTACATTGGTTGTCTGAACTTGCAAATAGCCGAACCAATTGGCGTAATGACCATGCTTTACTATTTAAGAATAATCATGAATATCGCTTTATTTTTGATGATAACAAACAACTCATTGCGGTTAATAAAGAACTCAAACAAACTGCACATAAAATGGTTGAAGAGGCAATGGTTGTTGCCAATCAAGTTTTTAGCCATCAGTTAAAAACGAACTTAGGATTTGGTATTTTTAATATCCATTTAGGCTTTGATTCTAAGTACTATGACTCGGTAATTAAGTTATTGGCAGAAAATAAAATCGAAGGCTTTGATAAAGAGAGACTCTCTTCTTTTGATGGATATAAAGACTTGCGCCACTTAATTGAAAATAATGAATTACTTGAGTATCGCCTTAGGCGTTTTCAGTCTCAAACCGATTTTTCAATCGAGCCAAACGCGCACTTTGCCTTAGGGTTTGATGCTTACGCAACTTGGACATCACCTATTCGAAAATATGGTGATTTATTTAATCACCGCTTAATTAAGGCAATGCTAACGAAGCAAACCCATACAAAGCCTGATGAACAGATTTTATCAATAATGAATGAACGACGTAAAGCCATTAAGCTTGCCGAGCGTGAAGTTAATAATAAATTATATTGTCAGTTTTTGTCTGATAAAATAGGTCAATCGTTTGAGGCTCAAATTATTAACCTTAATCGTGGTGGGATAAAAGCGCGTTTGACCGATAATGGCGCCGTTGTCTTTATTCCTGCATCATTAATTCATGCTGTTCGCACGGAGTTAACACTATTACCCGAAGATGGCCAAATAAAAATTAAAGATGAGCTAAAATATCAGTTACTCGATACGATAGCCGTCACAATTAATGAAATTAAAGCTGAGAATTTAACGATTATTGGTAAAATAACGCATTAATCAAACAATAATTTTTCAGTTAGGCAGCAATCAATGGCACATTATTGTGCCAATTTGATTGTGATTGTAAGAGTCTGTAACTCTAATTGATAGTGACTATTTTATTACTTTAAACGGATTAGTCGGTTTTTTGGGTTCTTCAGCGTGGTTTTCATATTGTGCTTCTGCTTCAAATCCAAGTCCTGCACCATTTTCACGTGCGTAGATCGCTTCAATTGCAGCCATCGGCACAACAATATGATGAGGATTACCACCAAATCTTGCATTAAATTCAAGTTGTTCATTGTTAATCAAGTATTGCCCCACTGACTGGGGTGCAATATTGAGTACAATTTGGTTATCTTGAATATATTCAGTTGGTACTAAAACGCCATATACCGTTGTATTAACAACAACATATGGTGTTAGTTCATTATCTAAAATCCAATCATACATCGCCCTAAATAAATAGGGACGACGAGCCGTCATTGTCGACATATCCATAATAAAATTATGCTCTCATTTTCTTTTCGTCATCAGTTAATAGCTCAAGAAAGCCTGGGCGTTCAAAAACACGGCTCATATAACCAAGATAATGCTTTTCCGCCGTTTTAGGTAGCGTAATATCAAGCAGAGGCAAACGCCATAGTAATGGGGCAAAATAGCAATCACATAATGTGAAATCATCACTCATAAAGAAAGGTTTTTCTTTAAACATAATTGAAACGGCTGTTAAATCATCTTGTAGCGTTTTTCTTGCTTCTTTAGCTTCTTCAGACTTAGGTGCATTCATAATAGTATGATATGCGCTATACCACTCTTTTCGCATACGATACATCGCTAAACGAGAATTAGCTCTAGCAATTGGATATACTGGCATTAAAGGGGGATGTGGGAAACGCTCATCAAGATACTCTAAAGCAATATGCGGTTCATATAGGGTTAAATCACGATCAATAAGTGTCGGGATTGAGCCATAAGGATTTAGATCTAATAACTCTTGTGGCAAATTATTTGCCTGAACAAACTCGATCTCGGCGGTCACGCCTTTTTCCGCTAAAACAAAACGTATCTGATGACCATAGATGTCTGTTGTGTCACAAAATAAAGTCATTACAGAACGTTTATTAACAGCTACTGCCATGATAACTCCAAATTTATAGATTTTTATACTAAGTTGGTCTATTTTAGCAAATTGAGAATAAGATTTGTAAAAAAAATACGTTTTCTTTGTGTTTATTTATTATAAAAATAAACAAAAGTCATTAATAATGTCAATTAATTATTAAAAATCAGAAAAGTAGAAATTAATAAGGGAATTTTTAGAGGAATTTTTAGTGAATAAAAAACCCTCATTGAGTGTCAATGAGGGTTTATGGTTAAGAGTCAAATAACGATTATTGACCTTTAACTTCTTTTAAGCCATGAAATGGGGCTTTGTTACCTAATGCTTCTTCAATACGAATTAATTGGTTGTATTTAGCAATACGGTCAGAACGGCTCATAGAACCAGTTTTGATTTGGCCTGCCGCTAAACCAACAGCTAAATCAGCAATAGTTGAATCTTCAGATTCACCACTACGATGTGAAATTACTGCTGTATAACCTGCATCTTTTGCCATTTTAACTGCAGCAATAGACTCTGTTAATGTACCGATTTGGTTAACTTTAACTAGAATTGAGTTAGCAATACCTTTATCAATACCTTCTTTGAAGATCTTAGTATTAGTTACAAATAGATCATCACCCACTAATTGGATTTTATGACCTAATGCTTTAGTTTGGTAAGCCCAGCCATCCCAATCGCTTTCATCTAAACCATCTTCAATAGATACGATCGGATAATCAGCTGTTAAACCTTCTAAATAATGAGTGAACTCTTCAGAAGTAAACTCTTTACCGCCTTCACCTTTTAATACATATTTGCCAGTTTCTTTGTTGTAAAACTCAGATGCTGCGCAGTCCATCGCTAAAGTGATATCTTTACCTAATACGTAACCTGCTTTTTCAACTGCTTCTTTGATACAAGCTAATGCATCAGCATTTGACGCTAAGTTAGGCGCAAAACCACCTTCATCACCTACTGCTGTATTCATACCTTTAGCATGTAATACTTTTGCTAGAGTATGGAATACTTCAGAACCGATACGAATCGCTTCACGAACACTTTTAGCACCAACAGGTTGGATCATAAACTCTTGTAAATCGATATTATTATCGGCATGTTCACCACCGTTGATGATGTTCATCATTGGAAGTGGCATTGAATATTTACCTGGAGTGCCGTTTAAATCAGCGATATGAGCAAATAAAGGAACACCTTTCGCCGCTGCTGCTGCTTTAGCATTCGCTAGCGATACTGCAAGAATTGAGTTTGCACCTAGGTTTGATTTAAAATCAGTTCCATCTAAATCTAACATAACTTGGTCAATCGCAGCTTGGTCTAACGCATCTTTACCAATTAGCGCTTCAGCAATTGGACCATTAACATTAGCAACAGCTTTTAATACACCTTTACCTAAGAAACGAGATTTGTCGCCATCACGAAGTTCTAATGCTTCACGAGAACCTGTTGATGCACCTGATGGGACAATTGCAAGACCAACGAAACCACCTTCTAAATGAACTTCAGCTTCAACTGTTGGATTACCACGTGAATCGATAACTTCACGACCATGAACTTTAACGATCTTTGCCATTTTCTTTTCCTCTATATGACATATTAAAAACAATATTAAAATAAAAAATTTAGCGCTGCTGATACTCGCTTGCGGCACGAACAAAACTACTAAATAACGGATGACCATCACGCGGAGTTGATGTAAATTCAGGATGGAATTGACATGCAACAAACCATGGATGATCTGGGTTTTCAATAATTTCAACAAGCTTTCTATCAGTAGACAGTCCTGTCACCTTAAGTCCTGCATTAACAATAGCAGGTAATAAGTTATTATTCACTTCATAACGATGACGATGACGTTCAACAATCGAATCTTTATTATACATGTTATGTACTAAAGAATTTGGCTCTAAATGGCATACTTGCGCACCAAGTCGCATTGTGCCACCAAGATCACTATTTTCATTACGCTGCACAACTTCACCTGATTCATCGCTCCATTCAGTAATTAGCGCAACAACTGGACTTGCCGTATCTTTAACAAATTCAGTTGAGTTAGCATCTTTGATCCCAGCAACATTACGCGCAAATTCAATTAATGCAACTTGTAAACCAAGGCAAATACCTAAATAAGGAATTTTATGTTCTCTTGCATAACGAGCCGCAATAATTTTACCTTCAACGCCGCGATAACCAAAACCACCAGGAATTAAGATCCCATCTAACCCTTTTAACATATCGGTTCCTTTTGACTCAAGATCTTCTGAATCAATATAACGAATATGTACGGTTAAACGATTTTTTAAGCCGCCATGTTTTAGTGCTTCATTGACTGATTTATAAGCATCAGGTAATTCAATATATTTACCAACCATTCCAATAGTCACTTCGCCTACTGGGTTTGCTTCTTCATAAATAACTTGTTCCCACTGCGATAAATCAGCTTCTGGGCATGCTAAATGGAAGCGGTTACAAACGTAACTATCTAAGCCTTGTGATTTTAATAAAGAAGGAATTTTGTAAATAGAATCCACATCTTTTAATGAAATTACGGCTTTATCCGGTACATTACAAAATAGGGCTATTTTTGCACGTTCATTCGCTGGTACTGTTCTATCTGAACGGCAAATTAAAATATCAGGTTGAATACCAATTGATAAAAGTTCTTTTACTGAGTGCTGTGTGGGTTTAGTTTTCACTTCACCTGATGAGGCTAAATAAGGAACTAAGGTTAAATGCATAAATAGCGTATGTTCACGCCCAACATCAACTGCAAGTTGCCTAATTGCTTCTAAAAACGGCAGAGACTCAATATCGCCAACCGTGCCACCAACTTCAACGATTGCAACGTCAAAACCTTTTGCGCCTTCAACAACGCGCTCTTTAATTGCATTAGTAATATGCGGAATAACTTGTACAGTTGCCCCTAAATAATCACCACGACGCTCTTTACGTAATACATCAGAGTAAATTCTACCTGTGGTAAAATTATTTCTTCGCGTCATTTTTGTACGAATAAATCGTTCATAATGACCGAGATCAAGATCAGTTTCAGCGCCATCTTCCGTGACAAATACTTCACCATGCTGGATTGGACTCATCGTCCCTGGATCGACATTGATATAAGGGTCAAGCTTGAGCATGGTCACTTTTAGACCTCGTGCTTCAAGAATTGCCGCCAATGATGCTGCAGCGATCCCCTTACCTAAAGAAGAAACAACGCCGCCTGTAACAAAAATATAATTCGTGACCATTAAATTAAGACCATTTTTTTTGATGAATATTATCTTTAAAGTAGAACAATTTTGACTACAATAAATACAATATTACTGTTAATCAGACGGGATACTAGTCTAGCAGAATCCGATCTATGTCACAATGAATAATTTACGTTGGTAAAATGTTTTGATTTGATGCTTTTGCCAACTTTAACGCATTATAAAACGTCTGTTTTAATAAGCTAGGGATTGCATCTGCCCCACGTTTTTTAGCATCATCACACACCGCAATAGCTAAATCTGGCTTAGAACTTCGTTGTATCGCTTTATGAATAATTCGATTAATCGGTAAATCGATATGAGCCGTAGAACCAAAACCTGCTAGTTTATAAACATGACTAAATCCATGCTTAAATAAAAAGTTTTCAATATCGCGCGCAGGTAAAACGGTCAAAAAATGATTGACATCACACCCTTTCGGGCAAAGTGACTGAACCGTATCACTATATTTTTTACCAGCCATATCGCCATCAGTTATAACATACCATTTAATTCCCATGTTGTTGGCATAATTAATTAAGGGTTTTAATCCGCACTGAGCAAACTCAATTAACTCAATGCCTTCTGAGCCAAGATGGAAACCACTTTGCTCAGCAAGTTCACGCAGTAACCAAACCTCCGTTTCACCTTCTACTAATAACCAACATCTGGCAAAAATTGCCGATGCTCGCCGATATAAAATATGAAACAAAATGCGCCTTTTATCGGCAACACTCATCCCCTTTTCGCCAATGTGCATAGCGATAATGCCTAATGGCCCACGAATTAAATGATAGATATGTTCTAGTGAAAATAATGAGACTAAATCACTTGAATTAGTTGTGATAATTTTTTGTGTTGGGAAATTTTTAAATAATCGAAATCCAATTGATAAAATAATAGGGTGTAATTGGCTTTCTGGCTCTTCTAAAATCAGTAGCGGAACGGCGTGAGGTAATAGCTGGTTATTGCCTTTAGCAATAATGATGGCACTAAATACGCCCATTAAAATAACTCGAATATAATCGTTATCTAACTCATCGAGCAAATCATTAATACGTTCTAAAGAATTCCACTCATCATTAGTTGGGGTTGCTTTTTTAGCGATATTTTTATAATGATAACGCTCGTTTTTATCGACTAAGTAATATTCGATAAGTGCCCTAACGGCAACTAATCCTTGCGCTAAGTCTTGCGGTGAAAACTGCTGAGAATGTTTGGTAAGTTGTGATGATAGTTGTTCAATATAGTAACTTGATAAGGGCTGATTATCGATAGGGAGAGTATTTCCATTAACTGGATTTTTTAAACTCATCATCGGGTTAAGCATAATAAGCAACTTAATCAACTGCTCGTTATTGTTAATCTCAATTCTATCGCCATCAGCATCGGTAAAATAGTGTTCAGTCGTGATTTCATTATTTTGCTGTTTGGCTTTGATTTGATAACAAATCACTTTTTTCATTAAATTAGGATCTTGATAACAAACAGTATTTAATGGAAAGTAGTATTCAAGTTTTAGTTCATTTTCTCTGTTTTCACTAAATGTGAAGCGGATATTTGCGCTATCAAGCTGATGATGTTCATCGCAAAAAAAATCACTTTCACTAAATTGATAAAATAAATTATCTAACGATAATAACATTAAAGCACTAATTAAACTTGAACGTCCCCAACGGTTCTCACCAATTAATATATTATTATCTTTATTTAAGTTGAGTACTAAATGGTTAATTCCTTTATATCCTTGAATATCTACTTGGACTAAATACATATAAAAACCTTGAGTAATCATATTTGATAGTTAATATACTCAATTGGCTTAACTTGTACAAATAAAGTTCAATTTTAGTTGATAAAAATGCCAGTCGCGCATTTTATAGAATGGATAAACTGAGTAAATATAACTATTTTCGTTATTTTTTTGTTGTAACATGCTATTTTAGTGTAAAGAAATTAGATTTACAAATAAAGTACCAAAGCCTTTGCTAAAAAGCCCACAAGGTATTTTATCGATATGCCTTTGTTGATCATGCTCACGAAATATAAAAATTTATTTTTCATTTCAGCTAATTTATATTATTCTTGCCAGCAAAATTGAAACGTTCCAATTTAAAATTAACCAACCTATAATCCGCTTCAATTTTATCATTGATAAGAATAAATAATTCGGGAGAATAATGTGAAACTCCAATTTCTTGGAACCGCAGCGTCAGAAGGTATTCCTAATCCATTTTGTAAGTGTGAGATTTGTGAAAAAGCTCGAGTATTAAAAGGTAAAAACATAAGAACGCGTAGTGCGCTGTTAATTGATGATGTTATGCAAATCGATTTTGCACCTGAATTTAGTTATCAGGTCATGCGTGAAAACGTCGATGTTACAAAAATCAAAGATCTACTGTTCACTCATACTCATCCTGACCATTTCAATGTTGGCGATCTATTTAGCCGTATGGTGGATTATGGATTTAACATTACTCATCCGCTTTATATTTACGGTAACGATATTGCCATTAATGGTTGTTTGGCTGTTTTACCGGGTTATAGTAAAGAGCGCTTTGTATTTAATTTAGCCATTCCATTTCAAACAGTAACATCATCGAGTGGCTATCAAGTTACGCCTTTACTGTCAAATCATGCTAGATGGGAATTTTGTTATATTTACTTAATTGAAAAAGACGGTAAAACCATGTTATATGGCCACGATTCTGGGTATTTTCCAGAACTAACTTGGCAATGGTTAAAAAATAGCGGTAAAAAAATTGATCTTGCTATTTTTGAATGTTCTTATGGCTATAAGCAAAATGATAGAACCAATAATCATATGAGTATTGAAACCGTATTATCATGTCAAAAACGTATGATTAATGATGGAATATTTCATGATAAAACGCAATTATTAACTTCACATCATTCTCACAGCAGTGGTTTTATGCATGATGAACTAATCGATATATTTAAACCCTATAATATTGAAGTTGCCTATGACGGCTTAATTAAAACAATCTAATCGTTAAGGAATTATCTATGTTTAAGCTACCTCGTTTGCTCGTGATGATGTTTTTACAATATTTTGTGCAAGGTGCATGGAATATGGTAATTGGCGCTGTACTTGCTGCTTATGGTTTAAAAGAAATTGTCGGCTCAACTTATTCTATTTTAGGTGTTGCAACAATCATCTCACCGCTGTTTATTGGTATGATTGCTGACCGTTTTTTTTCTTCGCAAAAAGTGATGGGGGTTTTACATTTACTAAATGCGATCGTATTATTTTTAATACCAAGTTTTATTCAAAGCCATAATGAAATCGGTTTTTTAGCGATGATGTTTGTTGTTGGTCTGCTATTTTACCCAACCACTGCGCTGGCAAATAGCGTCAGTTTTAGGCATATCGATGGTGTCAGATGGTTCCCAATCGTTCGCGTTTTTGGCACAATTGGCTTTATGGTTGTTGGTTTTACCATGGGTAGTACATTTCTTGATATTTCGAAGTCAACAAATTCTTTCTTACTTGCTGCGGGCGCATCTGTACTTTACGGTTTATATTGTTTCACACTTCCAAGCACCCCTCCGCTTGCTAAAAATAAAAAAATCTCTCTGCGTGAAATATTATGTTTAGATGCTTTATCTTTATTTAAAGATAAATATTTTTCTATTTTTATGTTTTCAACATTTATTTTGATGATAGCAAAAACAGCCTATAGTGCTTTCTTACCCGTTTATTTACCCGTCCTAAGTTTAGATCCCGCCTCAATGATGCAAATTGCGACAGCAACTGAAGTCATATTTATGGTATTTTTATCTTTCTTATTGGGTCGCTTTGGTTTTAAAAAGGTTATTTTATTCGGCTCAATTAGTTGGATTATTCGTAGCTTAATGCTATCGCATGCAGCCGTTTCTGACGATTATTTATTGTATATTATTGGCGCCCTATTACTGCAAGGTTTATGTTGGGATTTCTTCTTTACCGCTGGCGACATTTACGTTGATAAAAAAGCCAAACCAGAAATAAAAGCACAAGCACAGGGTTTACGTTTTATTGTGTCTAACGGCTTTGGTGTATTTATGGCAGCCTCGGTGTGTGGTTTTATTAATAACCGCGTCGTAACAGAAAAAGCCCTACCACAAGCATCAACTCAATGGCAAGAGTTTTGGATTTATCCAGCAGTCGTTGCAGCGGTTGTAACTATTGGTTTTTGGATCTTCTTTAATGATAAAGATGTCATTATGAAGCCAAAAGAAAAAGTATAAGTTACAAGCAATTATATGTAATTTTTATCACTAAAATGGGCCATCTGATTAACAGCGTATTATATCAGGTGGCCTTTGTTATTAAGTTTAGCTATATTTTTTAATTTTTATTGTTCAAAACAAGTGTTTTAGTTCGTATCATCATTACAACGAAATAGTTTTCTTAGTCATTAACTATTTTAGGTAATAAGACATACATAAGTGTTATTTTAAGTTTAAATAATCGAAAACTTAATCGTCACCAGCAAAAGATATTTTGTATGTGACATAAACTATGTCATAGTTTAGTTTTCTCTTTGATATAATTGAAAATTTTTTATACTATAGCCATTAAAGTATAAAGCAGGAGGTAAAAGATGGTAGGAATTATCCTGGCAAGTCACGGTGACTTTGCCGAAGGTATTCTACAATCAGGATCGATGATTTTTGGTGAGCAAGAAAACGTTAAAGCCGTTACTTTGCACCCAAGTGATAGTCCTGAAAGTTTAAAAGATCGAATGAAAGAAGCCATTGCGTCTTTCGATAACAGTGAAGAAATTCTATTTTTAGTCGATTTATGGGGTGGAACACCATTTAATCAAGCAAATGGCCTATGTGATGGTCATGAAGATAAATGGGTTATCGTATCTGGCCTTAATCTACCGATGCTAATTGAAGCCTATGCATCAAGATTATCGATGGAATCAGCTAAAGAAATTGCAACTGCAATTATTGAGCCGGCTCAAGAGGGAATTAAAAGCAATGTATCAACCGCCGATGTTAAAAGTAAAAACAAAGCGGCACCCGTAGAAAAAGCTATCGCCCCTGGCACTGTGCTAGGTGATGGTAAACTTAAAATCGTACTTGCTAGAGTTGATTCTCGTTTACTTCATGGTCAAGTTGCAACAGCTTGGACACAAGCAACGAGCCCTACTCGCATTATTGTTGTTTCAGACTCAGTTGCAAAAGATGAATTACGTAAAAAACTGATTGAGCAAGCGGCCCCTCCGGGAGTTAAAGCAAATGTTGTACCAATCAGCAAAATCATTGAAGTATCTAAAGATCCCCGTTTTGGCAATACCAAAGCTTTATTGTTATTTGAAAACCCACAAGATGTATTACGAGCAATAGAGGGCGGCGTTGAAATTAATGATCTAAATGTCGGTTCAATGGCTCATTCCGTCGGTAAAGTTATGGTAAATAAAGTATTATCGATGAATGCAGATGATGTTGCGGTATTTGAACAGCTAAAACAAAAGAACGTGAAATTTAACGTTCGTAAAGTTCCTAATGATTCAAGTAGCAATATGGATGAGCTTTTGAAAAAAGCGAAAGAAGAATTAGCCGAACAAAAAAATTAGTATTAAATTAAAGAGGTTTTATCATGGACTTATCTATTTTATCAATTGTATTGGTCATATTTGTTGCTTTTCTTGCGGGTATGGAAGGCATTTTGGATCAATTCCAATTTCATCAACCCCTAGTTGCTTGTTCTCTAATTGGCTTAGTTACTGGCAACCTTGAAGCGGGTGTTGTACTTGGCGGAACGTTACAGATGATAGCACTTGGCTGGGCAAATATAGGCGCAGCAGTCGCACCCGATGCAGCCCTTGCATCTGTTGCTTCGGCAATTATCCTTGTTTTAGGCGGTCAAGGCATAGCGGGTGTACCAACTGCAATTGCTGTTGCGATCCCACTTGCGGTCGCTGGATTATTCTTAACGATGATAGTGCGTACGCTTGCAGTACCAATTGTACATATGATGGATTCAGCTGCTGAAAAAGGCAATATTAAACAGATCGAAGTATTACAAATACTTGCTATTTGCATGCAAGGATTACGTATTGCTATTCCAGCCACAGCATTAATCTTTATCCCTGCAAACGTTGTACAAAGTGCATTAAACGCAATGCCTGAATGGTTAACAACGGGCATGGCTATCGGCGGTGGTATGGTTGTTGCAGTTGGTTATGCAATGGTTATTAATATGATGGCGAATAAAGAAGTATGGCCATTTTTTATCATTGGTTTTGTCGTTGCTGCAATTTCACAGCTAACACTTATTGCACTTGGTGCTTTAGGTATCGCACTTGCCTTAATTTATTTAAATCTTTCTGAACGTGGTAACTCATCTGGTGGCAGCAATACTGGTGATTCACTTGATGATATTTTAAACGATTACTAAGGACAGGGAAAATAAAATGGAAAAGAGAATTCAATTAACTAAAAAAGATCGTCTATCTGTCGCTTGGCGTTCAACCTTTCTACAAGGTTCTTGGAACTATGAACGAATGCAAAATGGGGGTTGGGTCTATTCAATGATCCCAGCTATCAAAAAATTATATCAAACTCAAGAAGATCGCGCAGCAGCGTTAAAGCGCCACTTAGAGTTTTTTAATACCCATCCTTACATAGCCTCACCTGTACTAGGTGTAACCTTAGCACTAGAAGAAGAACGTGCTAATGGTGCACCAGTAGATGATGTTGCAATTCAAGGGGTAAAAGTCGGTATGATGGGCCCACTTGCCGGTGTTGGCGATCCAGTATTTTGGTTCACAGTAAGACCAATGCTTGGTGCACTCGGAGCATCACTTGCAATAAGTGGTAATATTATGGGGCCAATCTTATTCTTTGTATTATGGAATATTATTCGTTGGAGCTTTATGTGGTATACCCAAGAATTTGGCTACCGTACAGGTTCTAAAATTACCGATAATTTATCGGGTGGGTTGCTACAAAAAATTACTAAAGGTGCATCTATTCTAGGTATGTTTGTGCTTGCAGCTTTGGTACAAAGGTGGGTATCGATTAATTTCAAACCCATCGTATCAACGGTAAATTTAGATAAAGGCGCCTTTATTGACTGGAGTTCATTACCGCTTGGAAGTGAAGGAATAAAACAAGCGTTAATCCAAGCACAAAGTGGATTATCTTTAACGCAAGAAAAAATCACCTCACTACAAAATAACTTAGATCAGCTTATTCCGGGCCTAGTTCCGTTATTATTGACTTTCTTTTGTATGTGGTTACTACGTAAAAAAGTATCACCAATTGCGATTATTATTGGCTTATTTGTTGTCGGTATTGCTGGGCACTTAATCGGTCTATTATAACAATTGAGATTGTTGCACAAAGCCTAGTTTATCTAGGCTTTATTATTTCAAATAAAGTACGTTATTGATATATCCAAGTGAAATCAAGAAGCTTGATTTTTTAGTTTTAACTTTAGCGTTGTTATAAAGCAGCGTGATTAGAGGCTTCGTGTCTCACTTCCGTTTTAAACGGAGTCCTGAGAACCCACAGTTTCTGATTTTCAGCGCTATTTTCGAGCATCTTCATTGGTCACGAGTATATACTTAAAAGTAATACATAAAAGAGAGAATCGTTAGTTATGGTGCAATCATTAAATACAAAAATTGATCTAACTATCAAAGGTACAGCCTTTATGGGACTATCTGAATATGGTGAAATTATGATTGGTGATAAAGCATTTGAATTTTATCATACACAAGATCATCGTAAATATATTCAAATTCCATGGGATGAAGTCGATTATGTTATAGCCTCGGTATTATTTAACGGTAGATGGATCCCTCGTTATTCAATTCAAACCAAACGTAACGGCACATTTACTTTTGCATCGAAAGAACCCAAAAAAGTGTTACGCGCAATTAGAGTCTATATTGACGGCAAAAAAATGGTAAAATCGCTTGGTTTTTTTGATGTGATTAAGCGCGCTTTCAGAAGAAAAAAGCCTAAGGCATAGCTGAAATTTATTCTAACTTTTTAATAATTATGAATAAGGAAATAATATGAATAACACGATGTGGAAATTAGCTAACGTTATAAAAGATTATGATTGGGGTACTAAAACAGCACTATTTGAATTATTTAATATTGCCAATACAAATAATAAGCCTCAAGCAGAGATCTGGATGGGTGTTCATCCATCAGGTATATCAACCGCGATTGACGCACAAGGAAAGCAGATAAAATTAGATCAACTTATCGCAAAAAATCCAGTTCAAATTCTTGGTGAAAAAACCAATAACGCGTACCACACTCTCCCTTATTTATTTAAAGTATTATCGGCACAAGAGCCTTTATCTATTCAAGTTCACCCTGAACTATCCAAAGCAAAGCAAGGTTATGAGAAAGAGAATCAACTTGGCATTGCGCTTGATTCACCTAAACGAAATTATAAAGATCCTAACCATAAACCTGAGCTAGTCTATGCTTTAACGCCTTATTGGGCAATGAATGGTTTTCGGCCTATAACTGAAATTATATCGCTATTTACCTCACTTGATATAAAAACGATAAAACCAGAGGTAAATGCATTAACAAATAACCAAACAGATGATGGTTTAAGAACGTTCTTTGCCGATTTACTAACACTTGATAGCACTAGAAAAAAACAAGCACTATTAGAATTTAAGTCAAAAATTGAATCCCTAAATCACCTCCCTTTTAATATTATTAAAGAGATAGCAAAAAGTTTCCCCGATGATATTGGCCTATTTTCAGCATTAATTTTAAATGTTATTGAACTACAACCCGGCGAAGCAATGTTCTTAAAAGCGCAAACACCACATGCTTACTTAAAAGGTACTGGACTTGAAATTATGGCAAGTTCAGACAATGTATTACGAGCAGGCCTAACATCAAAATATATTGATATAAATGAATTACTTGATAATACCATCTTTCATAGTATTGCTATCGAGCAATTACGCACGCCACCAGTTATTCAAAATAATAAGATTGACTTCCCTGTACCAATTAATGATTTTGCTTTTGAAATTCTTAATAGTAATGAGCAGTTACAAACTGAAAAAACACAGAGCGCTGAAATTATTTTTTGTATTGAAGGCGAAATAACACTATCGACAGTGACAGAGCGTTTTACGATAAAAGCAGGTGAATCGGTATTTATTGCTTATTGTGCGGGTTCATTTACCTATCAAGGCTTAGGTAAACTTGCAAGGGCGTTTAATAAATAAAAAAAAACCAGCCGAAGCTGGGAAAGTAATAATAATGATGAAAAATAAAATCAACTCATACTAACACCTATTAGATGGGTTTAAAATGACAAAAAAATGACAAGATTGTCATTTTTTTAGTTTCAAAAAACTGAAATATTAGCAAATTATTTAAACGCTAAAATACACAAATAAACAAGAAAATAGCTTAGAAAAAATCGGTTTTATTAACGTACAAATAAGATATAAGCAGTATGGATTGTCCAAGCTAAAGCTAATCCATAGGTTAATAATTTGCCTCGCCTAGGGTGAATATTAAAATCATGTAACATATGTAAAATACGATGTAAGCCATACCAAATAGGTAAACTAATCATAAAAAATAAGAATAATTTACCCGTAAACATTGTCATCAATTTTAAAATATAACTTCGCGTTGCAGCGTCACCAAAAGGAATAATAAAAGCAGTAATAATGATAATAGCTGGTGCAAAAATTGCAGCCCACATTCCACCAACGTTAAATAATCCCAAAAATAAACGCTCATTTGACCGCTTTAGTTGTTTTTGTTTGTTTTCCACTTTCAGCCTCTATTTAAAATAACCAAAAACAAGCAATAATAATGCCGTTGATACAACAATGGTCAGTAACCACAATCCACTAGTAATCAATAGTGCCGGCAATTTTTTTCCTGATAACCGGGTATTGGTAGCTTTTGGCACAATATTAAACCATATAATTGAATGGCGTAATGCCGCCATCAACGCAAGTACATTAAGAACAATTACGACGGGATGTTGTAGAAAGAAAATAAAACGATAAAATTCATCTCGTCCCATTTCATTTGTATGGGCGCAAATAACGCCATACATAAGCACAATACTAATCCATAACATAAAAAATGATGTTGATGCACGTGCAATATAACATAAATAATAACGTGATCTTAGCCAGCAATTATTTGGCATATCAGTCAAATTCGGCTTACGATATGATTTATCGGATTGATTTATCTTCATTTAATTACTCATCTATTAAAAACTACTCATGTACATCACCAAATACCATTGTCTAGATCAGTTCTGGCTGCTCGGTGCCACTACCGGCTAGCTAGATTATAACGCATCACTGGCGCAATAGCTGTATTTACGATAAATATTTGATTTAACGAAAATTGCAGGCAAGCTATATCACAAAAGTGACCTTTCATACACTGACTCAATTTTGAGTACTTAGCGATAAAACGGATATTTGTTTATCATATAAGATTTAATCACTTCAAGGCTTTGCATAAAATGCGTCATATCAATCACTAAATTACGTTTGATGGCAAAATGAGCTAAAAAGCGAATAGTTATATTTCAGTTATCACCACCCTTAAATGTTTTACAAATTCATTTGGGCTATTTTTTATTATTAATCACACGAACTATAAGCTGCGATACCAAAAGAATAGACTCAATTAATAGATGATTTAATTTTAGCTAAAATAAGCTATCTATGATTATTTTATATTATGATTTAGGCTCAATTATAAGAAAAAATCTTGAGCATTAAAAAGTGACTCATTTTATATTATACTGTCTCACTACCGCGATTTAATAAGTTGAAACTTTTTGTACAGCAAAGGATAAATATTATGCAACAATTACAAACAATCATCGAGGCTGCATTTGAGCGTCGAGCTGAAATTACGCCAACTAACGTTGACACAGTAACTCGTGATGCAATCAATCAATCAATAAATTTGTTAGATTGTGGAAAAATGCGTGTTGCAGAAAAAATTAACGGCGACTGGGTAACACATCAGTGGTTAAAAAAAGCAGTGCTATTATCATTTCGTATCAATGAAAATCAGTTAATTGATGGTGGTGAAACCAACTATTATGACAAAGTACCACTAAAATTTGCTGATTATGATGAAGCACGGTTTAAAGAAGAAGGATTTCGTGTTGTGCCATCAGCTATTGCTCGTAAAGGCGCTTATGTCGCGCGTAATACGGTGTTGATGCCATCATACGTAAATATCGGCGCCTACGTTGATGAAGGCACAATGGTCGATACTTGGGTAACGGTTGGTTCATGTGCTCAAATTGGTAAAAATGTTCACTTGTCAGGCGGTGTTGGAATTGGCGGCGTACTTGAGCCATTACAAGCAAATCCAACCATCATTGAAGATAACTGTTTTATTGGCGCACGCAGTGAAATTGTCGAAGGCGTTATAGTTGAAGAAGGCTCTGTTATTTCAATGGGCGTTTTTATCGGTCAAAGTACTAAAATTTATGACAGAGCAACTGGCGAAGTATTTTATGGTCGTGTTCCTGCTGGCTCAGTTGTTGTATCGGGAAATTTACCATCTAAAGATGGTTCATATAGCTTATATTGCGCCGTTATTGTTAAAAAAGTCGATGCCAAAACTCGTGGTAAAGTTGGTATTAACGAACTACTTCGTACTATTGATTAATCTTGCTCTTATCGCCATACTATATGGCGATAATTATTTAACAGGAAAAAATCATATGCCTTCTTTTGATATTGTATCAGAAATTGATATACCTGAAGTTCGTAATGGTGTCGAAAATGCAACGAGAGAATTAACGACACGTTGGGATTTTCGTAATGTGCCGGCTTCATTTGAACTAAACGAAAAAAATGAAACCATTAAAGTATCAAGCGAATCAGACTTTCAAGTCCAACAATTACTTGATATTTTACGCGATAAATTAGCTAAACGCGGCATTGATGGCGGCGCATTAGAAATTCCAGAAGAGTTAGATCATAGTGGTAAAACCTATTCGACGACAGTAAAACTCAAACAAGGGATTGATAAAGAGCTAGCTAAAAAACTAATTAAGCTAATCAAAGACAGTAAATTAAAAGTACAAGCGCAAGTGCAAGGCGAGCAAGTTCGTGTTACAGCTAAAGCGCGCGATGATTTACAAGCAACTATTGCATTAGTAAAAGGTGCTGATCTAGAACAACCTTTTCAGTTTAATAATTTTCGTGATTAACACGTATATTTAATCGTTTCAAAAAATGGTCATGGCATACGTTAGTTATTGCTGTGGCCTTTTTTATTAATCAGTTATAATTATTCATAGCATAATCAATTTTCTGCCATTAAGAGCTGGATATACCATGAAACGTATTAGGAAGCTGCGTATGTTTATCATAATAATTATACTCTTTATTTTAGCATCATTAATTGCAGTCTATAGTTTCGGTCACTTTGCCCGGCAAGCCAAAGGCGATGCAAGCTACGCTTTAAAAATACAAAAAGATCAAACAAAATTAGATCGGATCCTTGGTTATCAATCAGCATTGCATCCAAATCAAAGTAGCCTACTTTTAATTCCTAGTAACTTAGATGCATTTGCAATTCGAGCAATAAGTGCGCGTGATGCGGGCCGAAGTTTGGATCTACAATACTATATTTGGCATGATGATTTAACCGGCCAATTACTTGGGCTAGAGCTACTTGATGCCGCTGATCGTGGCGTTAGGGTTAGAATTATTTTAGATGATATGAATGCTTATAGTCGTAGTAGTTTACTTGCAACACTAGGTTTACATCCTAATATCAGTATCCGAATGTTCAATCCAACAAGAGCACGTAATAATAGCTTAATTCGGGGTATTGAAATGATACTGCGAATATTTAGTATTAATAGGCGAATGCATAATAAATCGTGGATCGCGGATGGTAGAATGGCTATTGTTGGCGGTCGTAACATTGGTAATGAATATTTTGGCGCGGCTGATAATCGAAATTTTTTTGATGCCGATTTACTTATTGGCGGCGAGGCAGTAAAAGAGACTGAAACCATTTTTGATGATTTTTGGAATAGTGATGCCGTTATTCCAATTGAAGCATTAGTAACAGCCAAGGCTAACTCATTAAATGAGTTACGCCAAAAAATTCAATTAAAACGTCAAAATATCGCAGCCCTTCCTTACCTTAAAAAATTACAAGATGCCCCTAATGTTAAATCATTATTTAAAGGTGAATTAAATGAGCAAGGTTGGCAAGTTCATTGGACAAACCAAGTACATGTTTATTCAGATCCTGCAACCAAAGCTTTTGGCAACGATCAAGATAAGTGGCTTTTTCATCATATAAAGCCTGTACTTGAAAATGCATCGGCAAAGATAAGCCTTATTTCGCCTTATTTTGTACCTGGTAAAGCTGGCGTTAATAAATTCTCAATGCTGCATCGACAAGGAATCGATATTGATATTTTAACCAATTCACTTGCTGCAAATGACGTAATTATGGCGCATAGTGGTTATGCCCCCTACCGCAAAGAACTACTGCAAAATGGTATCAAACTTTATGAATTAAAACCATTTGGTAAAACAGAACGTAGTTTAATTGGTTCAAGTGATGCAAGTTTACATACAAAGGCTTTTTTAGTCGATAATACCATCGGCTTTGTTGGCTCATTTAATTTTGATCCGAGATCAGCAAATCTTAATACTGAAATGGGGATTATTTTTATAGAGCCATCAATTGTTAAAGCACTACAAAATGAGTTTAATATGAAAATCAGTCATGATTTTAGCTATCAAGTTGTCTTAATAGATGATAAGTTGCGTTGGCTTGATGAGAATGAGCAAAACGAACCTATCACATGGAGTAATGATCCGCAAAGCAAATGGTGGCAAAGAACAATCGCTACACTAGCGAGTTACTTACCCATCGAATCACAACTATAAAATATAGATAGATTTTAGAAAAAGGGTAACACTTAGTTACCCTTATAATATTAATTAGTTTTTATAACCGTTAGCATCAAGCCATCTGCTGCAATCACTTCAACTTGCTGACCAATAGCAAGATCTTCGTCACAATTAGCCGACCATGTACCATCTTTAATTTTGACGCGCCCATAACCATTTTTAATAGGCTCAACAACCACGGTTTTAATACCAATCAGCTCTTTTTGTGGCTGATTTAAGGTACCTTTTCCAGCTTTATCACTACCCTGTTTTTTTAGCCATAACCACCAAATGTAAGCGGTGGCCAAGGTAAATATAGCAAACAAAAGCCATAAAATTGGCCATGACAGTGGAATTATCCATGCAATCACGCCAACGATAAAAGCTGAGATCCCACTCCATAAAGAATAACCAGCAGTGCCAAGTAATTCAATAATAAGCAAAATCCCGCCCAGAGCGATAAAAATCCAGTGGGGATTGGAATGTATTACTGATAAAAATTCAGTCATCACGATCCTCTAATTTACTCAATTATTTTTTAGTATTATTAATTAATTCGGTAATACCACCAATACTGCCCATTAAGCTCGTTGCATCAAGAGGCATCATAATAACTTTACTATTTTCAGCAGAGCCAATTTGTTTCAGTGCATCAGTATATTTTTGTGCAACAAAATAATTAATGGCATTAATATTACCTGCAGCTATCGCATCAGATACCATCTGAGTAGCTTTAGCTTCCGCTTCAGCGGCACGTTCGCGCGCTTCTGCTTGTAAGAACGCCGCTTGTCTCTCACCTTCAGCTTTTAAGATTTCTGATTGCTTTTCACCTTCAGAGCGAAGAATTGCCGCTTGACGCACACCCTCAGCTTCTAAAACTTCAGCTCGTTTGTTACGCTCAGCTTTCATCTGTGCGTTCATGGCAGCAATAAGCTCGGTTGGTGGACGAACATCACGAATTTCAATACGCGTTATCTTAACGCCCCATGGGCTTGTTGCTTCATCAACAATACCTAATAAGCGAGTATTAATGTGATCACGTTGTGATAACATCTCATCAAGTTCCATCGCCCCTAAAACGGTACGAATATTTGTCATCATTAGATTTAAAACCGCACGCTCAAGTTGATTAACTTGGTAAGCAGCTCTTGCCGCGTCTTGAACTTGGATAAAGCAAACCGCATCAATTTGCACATTGGCATTATCTTTCGAAATCACTTCTTGTGATGGAATATCTAATACTTGTTCCATCATATTAATTTTACGCCCGATACTATCCATATAAGGGATAATAATATTTAAGCCCGGCTCTAATGTATGGGTATATTTACCAAAGCGCTCAATGGTATATTGAAAGCCTTGAGGAACAACTGTAATCGCTTTAAATACAGTAATTAATGCTAGTAACACTAAAACTATAATAACAATAAAAAATATAGACATATTAATTCTCTTAATTATTTTAGTCGTGAATAGGAGGCATTATTTTATGTGTTATTGGGTTAATTTCATAGCATTTATATTAGCTAAAATAAAATTTTATTAACTTACGTCAATGATTAGCAATAATGAATAATTAAGTAAATGAAAAATATAGCTAAAATAGCACAAGATTTTAATAAATAACCTATTAATATAATCAACAAAGTTAATAGAAAAAATTAACTAATGTAATACAATAACTAGCAACAATGTCTAATCGTGTTAGACTGACCAACAAATTTATATCTATCAGGCCATAAGCTAAATAGTAGGAGTTGATAATGAATAGTAAACATGCACGTTTAATGATTTTAGGATCTGGGCCAGCAGGCTATACCGCTGCAATTTATGCAGCTAGAGCTAATTTAAACCCAGTATTAATTACGGGTATGCAAGAAGGCGGTCAATTAACGACCACAACTGAAATTGAAAACTGGCCATCGGCAACAATAGAACTTACTGGCCCTGAATTAATGGTTAAAATGCGCGAGCATGCAGAGCGTTTTGAAACAGAAATGATTTTTGATCAAATTGAACGTGTCGATTTTAGCCAAAAACCATTTAAGCTTTATGGTGGTGAAACACTTTATACTTGCGATGCGCTAATTATTGCAACTGGCGCTAGCGCGCAGTATTTAGGCTTACCCTCAGAAGATGCGTTTAAAGGTAAAGGTGTGTCGGCTTGTGCAACTTGCGATGGATTTTTTTATCGCAACCAAAAAGTTGCGGTTGTTGGTGGAGGTAATACTGCTGTTGAAGAAGCGTTATATTTAGCTAATATTGCCAGCCAAGTTCACTTAATTCATCGCCGTGATGAATTTAGAGCTGAAAAAATTCTTATAAAACGCCTGATGGACAAAGTTGCGGAAGGCAAAATCATTTTACATACTCATCAAATTCTTGATGAAGTATTAGGTGATCAAATGGGTGTAAACGGTGTTCGCTTACGTAGCACACAAGATCAGCAAAAAACACAGCAAATCGACGTCATGGGCGTGTTTATTGCAATAGGTCATAAGCCTAATACGGCTATTTTTGGCGACCAACTTGAACTTGATAATGGCTATATTAAAGTAAAATCAGGCTTACAAGGTAATGCCACACAAACCAGTATTGAAGGGATTTTTGCCGCAGGTGATGTAATGGATCACAATTACCGTCAAGCAATTACATCAGCAGGAACAGGCTGCATGGCTGCGCTTGATGCAGAACATTACCTTGATAATGTCCCGTATTAATAATTTAAAATAATGTAAAAAATATTATGTCATCATCGTTAGATAAACAGCGTCAAAAACAATTATTAAGTTGGTTAAAAGTACAAACCAAGCAACATAAAAAAATATTACGCAGTTCTGTTTTAATGGGTTTTATGTCAGCTATTTGTATTGTTGCCCAGGCAGTATTACTGGCCTTAATACTGCAAAATTTAATCATTGTTAAAAGTGATTTTATTGCTGTTATCTCCTATTTTATCGGATTAATGGCCGTATTTGTTATGCGAGCCTTACTCACATACTTACGTGAAAAAATTAATTTTGTGTTGGGTAAATCTTTACGACAAAGCATTCGCAGGCAGCTTATCGATAAAATTGAACAAGTCGGCCCACCCGCTATTAGCCAATATACAAGTGGAGGCTTAAGTACACTATTAATTGAGCAAATCGAAGATCTGCAAGATTTTTACGCTCGCTACTTGCCTCAAATGCGCTTGGCAACAATGATCCCAGTACTTGTTTTAATCGTGGTATTGCCTTTTAACTGGGCTGCTGCATTAATTTTATTTTGTACCGCGCCATTAATTCCAATTTTTATGATTTTAGTCGGCATGGGCGCTGCCGACGTAAACCGTAAAAATTTTAAAGCATTGGCGTATTTGAGTGGTCACTTTCTCGATAGAATTAAAGGGTTATCAACCATCCGACTATTTAATCAGGGAAAAAATCAGACTAATGCTATTCATCATGCTGCTGAAGATTTTCGCATTAAGACGATGAGTGTGCTAAAAATGGCATTTTTATCATCAGCGGTATTAGAGTTTTTTACCTCCATTTCGATTGCGGTCGTTGCAGTATATTTTGGTTTTTCTTATTTAGGTGAAATTCATTTTGGATCTTATAGTGGCACGGTAACGCTATTTGCTGGTTTTTTTGCGCTCATTTTAGCCCCAGAGTTTTTTCAGCCGTTAAGAGATTTAGGAACTTATTATCACGCAAAAGCTCAAGCAATTGCCGCGGCTGACAATATCGAAACATTTTTAGCAAAACTAACTACCGATGTGATTAAGCAGCCACAGATTGATACAGTAAAAATTGATAAAATTGACACGATAATTGCTCAAGACTTAGTTATCTTATCGCCAGATAATCAAGCCATTGTTGGCCCTTTAAACTTCAGCCTTACAGCACCTTTTAACATTGCCTTAATGGGAGCGAGTGGCGAAGGAAAAAGCTCACTATTAAACCTATTACTTGGCTTTTTACCTTATACCGGTTCACTTAAAATTAATCAGGTAGAATTTAATACCCTTGATCTTACTGCGTGGCGAGAGCAACTTAGTTGGTTGGGTCAAAATCCATATCTACTTAATGATTCAATTCGCAATAATATTCTACTTGCCAATCAAAATGCCAGTGAAGATAATCTAAATGATGCCATAAATAATGCTCAATTAACTGATTTTATTAAGCAATTACCTAATGGCATTGATACTCAAATAGGCGAAGATGCCGTTAGATTATCGGTTGGCCAAGCACAACGAATCGCCATTGCAAGGGCGCTGTTAAAGCCCTGCAAATTATTATTACTCGATGAACCAACAGCCAGTTTAGATAAACAAACCGCGAGGGAAATTGAAGCTATTTTGGCAAAAAATTACCATACTTGTAATATCATAACCGTCATTCACCATATCAGCGAAGTCATGTCATTTGATCAAATTTGGCAACTTAGTGATCAGCAGATCCATATTGATAAATAGGAACATGTCATGCTGAAAAAACTTTTTCCTTACATTAAGCTTTATCGCCACTATTTTATTATGGTGGTATTCGGTATTATTTTAGTATTAGTCGCACTTGGCGCGAGTATTTTTTTACTCTCACTTTCAGGCTGGTTTTTATCGGCAACGGCATTTGTTGGCGTAGCGGGTTTATATACCTTTAACTATATGCTACCTGCCGCTGGTGTTCGGGGCGCTGCAATAATCAGAACCGCGGCCCGCTACGCGGAAAGATTAGTCAATCATAATACAACATTTAAAATATTATCGTATTTAAGAACTGACGCCTTTAAGCGAATATTACCTTTTAGCACAAGGCAAATGCAATACTACCAAAAAGCCGATTTACTCAATCGCTTTATTGCTGATATTGATCATCTAGACCACCTTTATCTTAGGTTATTTATGCCAATTGTAAGTGGCCTACTAATGACAATACTCATTTATTTTGCTGTCAGTTATTTTGATCAAACAATTGCTAGTTGCATCGCAATAATATTATTAATGACCATTTTAGTTGTGCCAATCATCTTTTACCAAGCCGGTAAAGTTATTGGTGCAAAAATTGCCGAGCAAAAAAGTGAATATCGACAAAAATTAGTTAGCTATTTGCAAGGGCAAGCCGAACTCATTTTATTTAATGCAACTAATCGATATCGCACTGAGCTTGACGAGATTGAACAGCAGTGGTTAACCAACCAACAAAAACAATCTACCTTATTAAGTATATCAAGTGCATTAATTCTACTTATTATTGGCGCAATGACACTATTAATTATCTTTCTAGCAGCAGACGGGATTGCCAATTATCAGCAGCCGATCATTGCCTTATTTATTTTTGTTGGCTTATCGTGCACTGAAATATTAGCACCTATTCCTGGCGCATTTCTATTTTTAGGCCAAGTATTAACCTCGGCTGATCGCATGAATGATTTAATGCAGCAAAAACCCGATATTAGTTTTCCCAAAATTGGGGTAAAAGCTGATTTTAATTGTGGTGAAATTAGCTTTAATGATGTCTCATTTACTTACCCAAATCAGCCGTTGAGTGTATTTGAAAAAGTGAACTTTACTATCAAAAATGGCGAACATATTGCATTAATTGGTAAAACAGGCTGTGGTAAATCTACCTTACTAAGCTTAATTACACGTGCTTGGCCAATTGAAAAGGGTCAAATTTTATTAAACCAGCAAGATATTACACAATTTGATGAATCAACACTGCGTAACTTAATGGCAGTTATTCCACAAACTATTAGTATTTTTAGCGACACATTACGTAACAATTTGTTAATAGCAAATCCTCGTTTGCCCGATAAAAAATTAATAGAGGTACTTGCTAGCGTCGAACTTGATAAGCTCACCAATAGTGAGGCTGGGCTTGATCTTTGGTTAGGTGAAGGCGGCAGAGCATTATCCGGTGGTGAAAAACGCCGTATTGGTATTGCAAGAGCGCTATTACATAATGCGCCATTTATTTTAATGGACGAGCCGACTGAAAGCTTAGATAGCCAGACTGAACAACAAATTTTAGCCATTATAACAAAATGCTATACAGATAAAACACTCATTATGGTTACTCATAGATTAACCCAGCATAGTTGGTTTGATCGCATCTACCTAATGGAAAATGGTCAATTATCTATCGCCAAAAATAATACTGTATAATTTTCGTTATTTTATTGTTGTAAGGTATCATTATGGCATAAAAATTAGTACCTGATTAATCGATAATTAATTATAATAAAATCCGATTAATGTTTTTGTGGGTTAGGTAAACCTAACTCTTTTATTTTTTTTCAATTTCAACAATAATAGTGCCAATTCAAATCAATGAATAAAAAAATTATGTATACAGGAACACTTTTTATCGTTTCAGCGCCAAGTGGCGCAGGAAAATCAAGCTTAATTAATGCTTACCTTAAACAAAATAGTCAGCAACAGGCTAACGTATCAATCTCGCATACAACTCGCCAGCCAAGACCAGGAGAAAACCATGGTGAACATTACTACTTTGTTGATCATCATGAATTTGAAAGCTTAATTGAGCAAGATGCTTTTGTTGAATACGCCAAGGTCTTTGAAAACTACTACGGCACATCAAAAGCAGCAATTGATGGTAAATTAAAGCAAGGGATTAATATATTTTTAGATATTGACTGGCAAGGAGCAAGGCAAGTTAGGGAAAAAATGCCCAATGCTAAAAGTATTTTTATTTTGCCGCCCTCTTTAACTGAGCTAGAAAAAAGACTCATTAAACGGGAGCAAGATTCAGCTGAAACGATTGCCAAAAGAATGCAAAAAGCCAAATCTGAAATGTCGCATTACTCTGAATATGATTATTTAATCATCAATGATGACTTTAATTGTGCATTAGATGCACTAAATATCATTATTAAAGCAGAAAATTTACGTACAGATAAACAATTTTTGCTTTATCAAGACGTCATTGGCAATCTTATCGAGTAATCGCTTTAAAGCCTTGCGCTAAGGATGAATTAGCGCAATAGTTTATTGAAAAATAATGCCAATTTTTATGATATTTATCAAATTAAATTTAACTTTTTGCATATAAACTTAAATAAGCATAGCAATCTACCGTAAATTTAAGTAAAATTGACGATTATTTTGCAAAAATCCCACTATTGATTATGAGGTAAGTATGGCCCGTGTAACCGTTCAAGACGCTGTTGATAAAATTGGTAATCGATTTGATTTAGTATTAGTTGCAGCAAGACGCGCACATCAAATTCAATCTGAAGGTAAAACACCACTAGTCGCAGAAGAAAACGATAAAGAAACCGTTATCGCATTGCGTGAGATTGAAGAAGGTTTAGTCAATAAAAAGATCCTTGATACTGCTGATTTCCAAGCTCGTCAAGAAGAAGAAGCAGAAACTCGTTCTATACTACACGAAACAATTCTTTTCGAAAACACACCATCATACGACTAAGACAATAAGTAAAGCATCATAAAATGACAGCTGATATGCAATATTTTGCTTCATTAGAGAAACGAATCAAAAGTTATCTTCCTAGTAAGCAAATCAAGCAAATTCGGGAAGCGTATATCTTTGCTTATGATGCTCACAATGGTCAGTTTCGATCAAGTGGTGAACCTTATATTACTCATCCTGTTGCCGTTGCTTGCATTCTTGCAGATATGCAACTGGACTTTGAGGCAATCACCGCTGCATTACTGCATGATACAATTGAAGACACACCTGTTACGTATGAACAAGTTGTTGACCGATTTGGCGAGGACGTAGCTGAGTTAGTTGAAGGGGTTTCTAAGCTCGATAAGCTTAAATTTCGTAACCGTCAAGAAGCACAAGCCGAAAATTTTCGCAAAATGGTGCTCGCGATGGTTAAAGATGTTAGGGTTATCT
Organism: Orbaceae bacterium lpD04; assembly: GCA_036251935.1. NCBI lineage: Bacteria > Pseudomonadati > Pseudomonadota > Gammaproteobacteria > Orbales > Orbaceae > Orbus > Orbus wheelerorum. The sequence continues at coordinate 2,241,788 of CP133967.1, forward strand.
TAATCAAGCTTGCTGATCGTACGCACAATATGCGCACATTAGGTTCATTAAGGCCTGATAAGCGTCGACGCATTGCGAAAGAAACACTTGAAATATATGCACCTTTAGCCTATCGCTTAGGGATCCATCATATTAAAACTGAACTTGAAGTGCTCAGTTTTACCGCGATGCATCCAAATCGAGCCAAAGTGATTGAAAAAGTCATTTCATCAGCAAGAAAAACCCGTAAAGAATTAATTAAACAGATTTTATCTGAAATTGAACAACGATTAAGTAGCGCAAAAATTAAGGCGAAAGTGGAAGGTATTGAAAAAAATATCTATGCTATTTACCAAAAAATGCAGTTGCGCGAGCAAAACTTTCTGTCAATTATGGATATCTACATTTTCCGTATTATTGTCAAAGACATTGATAGTTGTTATCGCGTATTAGGCTTGGTGCACAATTTATATAAACCGCGCCTAAACCGCTTCAAAGATTATATCGCCATTCCAAAAGTGAATGGCTATCAGTCTCTTCATTCATCTTTAATCGGTCCTCATGGCACGCCAGTTGAAATACAAATTCGCACTATTGATATGGATCAGATGGCTGAAATGGGCGTTGCTGCGCACTGGGTGTATGATAAAAACGATGAATCAAATAATACTACTGCCCAAATTAAAGCTCAGCGCTGGATGCAAAATTTACTTGAACTTCAACAAAGTGTTGTTAACTCTTTTGAATTTATCGAAAATGTAAAATCTGATTTATTTCCTAAAGAGATTTATGTTTTTACGCCAAAAGGCCGTATTGTTGAATTACCCGAAGGCGCAACCCCTGTCGATTTAGCTTACGCCGTTCATACCGATATTGGCCATCAATGTATTGGCGCTATTGTTGATCGCAAGCCCTCTCCGCTTTCGCAGCCATTAAAAAATGGCCAGACAGTTGAAATTTTAACGTCTAACGATAGTAGACCAAGTGCTGGTTGGTTAAATTTTGTTGTTAGCTCAAAGGCACGCTCGCGTATTCGCCAAGCACTAAAAAGCCTTAAGCGAGATGATGCAATCGCGCTAGGTAAGCGCTTATTAGATTATTCGTTAGTTGGACAAGGCGGCGTTAAAGCTATTCCAAAGGCTAAAATAGATAAAATAACAACTATTACTAAATTAAACTCGTTTGATGATCTACTTGCCGAGATTGGCCTTGGTAATATCATGAGCCAGTTTGTAGTAAAAAGTATTGAACATAGCGATAAAGTTGACCTTAATCGTTATGGATCAAATAAAAGGCTGATAATAACCGGCACTGAAGGATTATTAGTCTCATTTGCTAAATGTTGCCATCCGATTCCTGATGACCCAATCATTGGTAGAATTAACCCAGAAAAAGGTTTATCAATCCATCATGAATCATGCCGTAATATTATCGGTTACCAAAATCATCCCGATAAATATGTTCCGCTTGAATGGGCGCCGGCAGCAGAACCCTGGTTTATTGCTGAAATTTGGATTGATATTACCAATAATGCAGCGATGGCACTTGCCAATATTATCTCAGTAATTAATGCCGAATCAGCAAATGTACAATGGCTAAATACCGAAGAAAAAGACTCAAAAATTTATACTGTTATTTTGCATATTGAAGTCAAAAATTCAATTCAGCTCAATGAAATTATCCGTAAAATAAGTTATCAGCAAGACGTGGTCAATATTAACCGTAATATTAATTAAATTATGGCTGATAAACGATTACTCAATCACCTAAACATTAGTCATTTGCCTGGGCTTGGCGATGCACTAGAAAAAAAATTTAACTCATTAGCTATTTACACTGTTGGCGATCTATTATTGCATTTACCTATGCGTTATGAAGATCGCTCAAGTTCAAGCACAATTGCCACGTTATCAATTGGTGAACACACGACTATTCAAGGTCAAATCATTAAAAGTGAAGTGATTATTGCTAAAAAACGTATGTTAATTTGCACGGTTAAAGACGAAACGGGCATAATTAATCTTCGATTTATGAACTTTTATCCAGGTCAAAAACAAAATATGGCCGTTGGTCGATGGTTAAAAGCTTATGGTGAAGTAAAACAAGGTAAAGTCTACCTTGAGATGATCCACCCACAAATACAGATCCGCGATAACGAACACGCGCTCGATGATATTGAAACCGAGCGATATACACCAATTTATCCTGCAACTTATGGCTTAACACAAACCATGTTGCGTAAATTTATTCATTTAGCTTTACTGCTCCTAATGCGTAATCCCACACCAGAACTAATTCCAAGTAAATTTTTAACTGGTTTTCCAAGCATTGAGCAGGCACTACAAATTATTCATGAGCCACCATTAGATATTAATATTGCAGGGCTTGAAGATGGCAGTCACCCAGCTAAAAAACGATTAATATTTGAAGAGTTACTGGCCTATCACCTCAGTATGCAAATGACTAAATCACATAATCAAAATCAGCATGCAATGCCGCTCAAAGTGACGAACCAATATATTACGCCATTCTTGCATTCATTACCTTTTTCGCCAACTAATGCGCAAAATCGAGTTGTCAGTGAAATTTATCGAGATATGGCAAAAAATGTGCCGATGATGCGTTTAGTACAAGGTGATGTTGGCTCAGGGAAAACATTAGTTGCCGCACTTGCAGCGCTTAATGCACTTGAAAATAATCAACAGGTCGTCTTAATGGCGCCGACAGAAATTTTAGTCGAGCAGCATTATCTCAATTTTTGCCGTTGGTTTGAACCGTTAGGACTAACGGTTAGCTTATTGTCAGGTAAATTAACAGCTAAAAATAAGCGTGAATGCTATGCAAGCCTAGAATCAGGGCAAACCGATATACTAATTGGTACACATGCTGTATTTGTTGAGCAAGTTAAATTTGCCAATTTAGGTTTTGTTATTATTGATGAACAACACCGTTTTGGCGTTGCTCAGCGACTATCATTGTGGCAAAAAGGGGTGAAAGATAATATCTATCCTCATCAACTTATTATGACGGCAACCCCTATTCCACGTACGCTTGCCATGACAGTTTATGCCGATCTTGACGTTTCAACTATTGATGAACTGCCGCCGGGTAGAACGCCAATAACAACCGTTGTATTATCAAACACTCGCCGTAATGACGTTATTGAAAGAATTAAACAAGCCTGCCTTGAAGGTAAACAAGCTTATTGGGTTTGTACGCTAGTTGAGGAATCTGAAGTCCTTGAAGCACAAGCAGCTGAAGTTGTATTTGCTGAGCTACAAGAGTTATTACCAGGGATCACTGTTGGCCTTATTCACGGCAAAATGAAACCGATACAAAAGCAGGAAGTCATGCAGGCTTTTAAACAAGGCAATATACAACTATTAATTGCCACAACGGTTATTGAAGTCGGCGTTGACGTACCAAATGCCAGTTTAATGGTTATTGAAAATGCTGAGCGACTTGGCTTATCACAATTGCATCAATTACGTGGCCGCGTTGGGCGAGGAAGCGAGGCATCTCACTGCGTGCTGATGTATCAAACACCGCTAAGCCGAGTCACCAAAGAAAGATTAAATGTAATGCGTGATAGTAATGATGGCTTTGTTATTGCACAAAAAGATCTAGAGATCCGCGGCGGCGGTGAGATATTAGGAACAAGGCAAGTTGGTATTGCTGATTTTAGAGTCGTTGATTTAATTCGTGACCAACATATGATAAATACGATACAAAGTGTATCTGCTTATTTACTTACACATGATTTTACAGCCGCCGTTACAATTGTTGATAGCTGGCTACCTGATAGAAGCAAATATATTAACGCGTAAGTAAAACAAGGCGCGGTTTAAATAGCGCCTTGTAATAAACATTATTGTAATGGTGATAACGTAATTTCAACGCGGCGATTTTGAGCTCGGCCTGTTTCACTTGTATTTGATGCGATAGGCTGTGATGCACCGGCGCCATAAACTGACATTCGAGCAGCGGATGTTCCTTGCTGAATTAATAGATTAGCCACGCTATTTGCGCGTTCTAATGACAATTTTTGGTTGGTTGCATTACTACCCGTAGAATCGGTATGCCCTACAATATTAATAGCAGTTTTTGGGTACTCTTTTAATATCAATGCGACACTGGTCAACGTTTCTGTTCCTAGCGGCTTAAGTGTAGAACTACTCGTATCAAAAGTCACACTGTTTGGCATATTAAGAATGATATTATCACCTGATCTTGTTACGCTAACGCCAGTATTACGCAATTTATCACGTAATTTAGATTCTTGAATATCCATGTAGCCACCAACGCCACCACCAAGTACTGCGCCGGACGCGGCACCAATTAATGCACCTTTTCCACGATCGTGCTTAGATGATGATAGTACACCAATACCTGCGCCAACAGCGCTGCCAAGCAGTGCACCTTTAGTGGTATTAGCAACTTTTTGCTCACCAGTATAAGGATCGGTCGAGCAGCCAGATAAAACTAACAAAGAGCTTAATGCTAATATTGCAACTGGATAGATTTTCATTTTATTCCTCACTTCAATTTTTTCTTACAAATATTTACTATATTTAGCGTAACACTTTAATTATAGTAATCGGCTATAATGCCGATAATAAACGGATTATTATAATGTTATAATAACGCGCTCAGTGTAATCTTATTTTACGCTAGATATTATCCAAATCGTGCCAAGTTTCAGGTAAGTGCTGCCAAAAACGCGTTGGCATAAATTGCCGTTGTAATTTTGGGTTAATTCGCTCTTTAATCGTAATTGATTGGCAGTAACGATACCACATATGTTGAAATTGTTTCTCGCTTGGCGAAAGAAAATCATCATTAATACTGCCATTGACAAGAAAGTTATCTTGCTCATTTAAAGTAATTATTTCTGTTTGTGCTAAATCATAGAAATACCCATATTGCCTTTTGGTGTCAAAAATTGCCCATTTTTGATCGGCAAAGCGATCTTGAAAAAAATCAATCGTTAACGGCAAGCTATTATAGCGGGGTGAAACGGTTGCAAAATAGACTTTATCACCTTGATTATCAATGGCATTAAAACGTATAAACATCATTAAATAGTGCCGTTCATGAGACACTTTTTTTGCTAACTTTTTGATTGCCAAAATATCAAGATCAGCAAAATTATGACTGATATCGTGTGTAGCTTTAAATATTTTAGCTAAATAATTAAAAATCAGTAAGCTGCGCTCAGGTAATTCAGAATACCAAACATAAGTTAGCTGCATCAACGCAGTCTTTGATAAACGTTTTTTCATTGCCAAACTGACGCGGCTATATTTTCCCTCTGTCGTTTGTACGTAGTACTCTTCTGATGTTAATAATGGCAAAACCTCATCTGGCGCGAGGATCAGTTGCGGCCATTTTTTCAATGAAAACGCATCAAAAATAGCAGAAAGTAGTCCTTCAAAGCTATTGTCGTATCGAAAAACAATCATACTATGCCCTATTACAATGTCATTACTAGCTGTTTAGGCGCTTGTTTTGCCTGTGCCTGTTCAAGCCCTGATGGCTCTTTTAAAGATAAACGGATATAGTCAGCCGATGCTTCTTGTAGCTTAAAAGAGTGCATTTCATGGCAGATAATAAAAAATTGTGCTCGTTTAAGCACAACCCCTATGCGTTTTAAAGCGTCAAGGTTAAGGCGTCCGTGTCGACGAGCAGAAACAATTAACCGCGCTGACTTAACGCCTATTCCTGGTACTCGCAGTATTTTCTCATAACTGGCACGGTTAATATCAATTGGAAAATAGCTTGGATTACGAATCGCCCAACTGAGTTTAGGATCCATATCAAGATCTAGTTCTTGGTGGTCATCATTCACAATTTCATCAACATTAAAGTGGTAAAACCTAAGTAGCCAATCCGCCTGATAGAGCCTATTTTCACGAATTCTAGGTACATCTTTAACCACTGGTAACCGCTTGTCATAGCTATTTACTGGAACAAAGCCTGAATAATAGACTCGTTTCATACTCGGCCTTTTATATAATTTTGAGGTAAGTTGTAAAATTTGCTGATCAGTTTCATCCGTAGCCCCAACAATAATTTGAGTGCTTTGCCCTGCTGCGGCAAATTTAGGTGCATGACGAAATTTTTGTCGTTCTTCTTTATTCTCAATCATATGCTGTTGAATATGACGCATCGGTAAATAGATACTTTGGTGATCCTTATCAGGTGCAAGGTGCTTTAAGTTTGGTTCTGTCGCAATCTCAAGATTAACACTTAGCCTATCTGCATAAAGCCCAGCTTGATAAACAAGTTCACTGCTCGCACCAGGGATCGTTTTCATATGAATATAGCCATTGAAACGATGAACAGTGCGCAAATCTTTAATCACTCTAATCATTCTTTCCATCGTATGATCGGCATTTTTGATAATACCTGAGCTTAAAAATAGCCCTTCGATATAGTTTCGGCGATAAAACTCAATGGTTAATTCGGCTAATTCTTTGGGCGAAAAAGCAGCACGTTCAATATCATTACTACGACGATTGACACAATAAGCGCAGTCATAAAGGCAAAAATTAGTCAACATGATTTTGAGCAATGAAACGCAGCGGCCATCCGCCGTATAACTATGACAAATTCCCCAGCCTCTAGCACTACCAATACCACCATTTTGATTTTTACGCGTAGTGCCACTTGAAGCACACGAAACATCGTATTTAGCTGATTCTGCCAAAATCTCTAGCTTTTTAATTGTACTATCTTTCATAATCTTAAGCTTAATTAACTGTATATAAAAACAGTATATAAGGTATTTTTGGGAAAGTCACTATTAAACAATATTTTTAGTTTTCCTTAATTTTTTGGGTGTTAGCCCAAAACGATTTTTAAAGTTTTCAGTAAATCTAGAATGGGTTTGATAGCCACATTGTTCAGCAATATTTTGAATGGAAAACTCAGTTGTTTGTAATAAATGGAGCCCATGTCCTAATTGTGCATTAGCTTTAATTTCTTTGATCGATTGCTTTTCTTGTCGTAATTTTCGTCGTAGTGTAGATTCACTCATAAAAAGTAAGTCACAAATTTTTTTTGATGTTATATTTTGAAATTGACTTTGAATAAAAAAATCATGAATCTTATTACCTAAAAATGATTGTGTACCTAATCTTGCGATATTTTTGTAGCCAAGCTCATAAAGCAGCCTCAAAATTTCATGTCGTCTATGAGCTAAAATAGACTTAGAAGCCCAAGCAGATATTGTCACAAATTGGTCCAATTCTTCTTGTAGCTCTATTCCAACCTTCCCTTGAATATAGGTAATATCACTTTGCTGTGCAGCTGGGATCCCAATAAAATCTTCACATTCAAATTCAAGAATAAATGCCATATACTCATTTTGTTGGGGAATATTTCTTACTGTTAACAATTTGTGATCAGATAAAAAAATAAATTCACTGCTACGACATAAAATTGTTTCAGTTGAACAAATCTCTTTGGTTCCATTTACGATAAAAATAAGTATCGGTTTTGTAAATGCGATATTTTGTAAATTCTGTTCACTGCTAGCGCTATAGAGGTAGAAAGGTAACGATTTACTGTTTAGTAAAGCTTGCTTGGTTCTGTGAATAAAGTAATTAATCATATTAATTATTGACCGAATATCGTTAATAAATGATTGTTTTCGGACAGTATGACATATCACAAATCAATATAATACATCTCCTATTTTACTAAAGAGTAGTTATATGAAAATTTATAAAATACTTATCGCATCTATAATATTAATGGTATCGATATCAGCCTATTCATTTGAGCTAACTAGTAGTGATATAAAACAAGGCGAAGATCTTTCAAACGTATTCGAATTTAATGGCTTTGGTTGTAATGGTGATAATATTTCTCCTATGTTAGCCTGGAAAAATATTCCAGAAGGGACTAAATATTTTGCAATTACCCTCTATGATCCAGATGCACCATCTGGCAGTGGTTGGTGGCATTGGCAAGTGATAAATATACCTAAAAATATTTTATATTTTGCCCGAGGTACAGGTAATTCAGATCAAACTAAAATTCCCAATGGCGCCATGCAAATGAGAAATGATTATGGTATTTATGGTTTTGGCGGCGCTTGCCCACCAATTGGTGATACCAAACATCATTATCAATTTACTGTATATGCCTTACCTGAAAAATTGGATATGGCAAAAGATAGCTCTGCTGCTTTAGTTGGATTTATGCTAAATGCCAATGCAATCGCATCAAGTACTATTGAAGCTTTATATCAACGTGATTAACAAAGTAATATAACCGAAAGAAGGGAAGTATTGTGCTTCCCTTTAAGCTTGAAAAAGGTCAAAAAACTATTTTTTTTGATTTGACTAAAATATGTTTGATTAAAATAATAAAAATTATTGATTGGGCACATTATTTTCAATCACATCTAGCCAAGTATTGGGGCCAATTAACGGTTGGTTAGTTAAGTAGCGCCTTAGAGCATCAAGTGCAATGGCCGAAAAAATCTGTTGTTCAGTTTGCCTATTATAGCGCCGGCTACGGTACTTAAGACGATAGCGATATGTTTGCTTTGGTGTAACAAGTTGAAGGGTAAATTGGCTATTATCGTCACTAAATTGGCCTAAATATAAAATTAAGGCATGCGGAAATTGCGCAGTTAATTCTGTAATACGATGGGTGATATTGGTTGACGTTTCAGATTTTATTAATGGGGCATTTTCGCCATAAAGTTGATAAGCAATTAATCCTGCCGTTTGCTCTTCAAGTACGACTAATTGTTGTGACTTATCGCGAAGCTCTTTACTTACAATACCTGCAAGTCCTATTGTTCCTTCATATAATAGATTATCACTAACTAAATGCTTTAGCTGCTCCCATAAATTATCGATTATTGGTTGGTCAGACATTTTACCTGTCAATTTAAGCTCTATAATCGGCGAGGCGGAGCGATAGCCAACGTCAATACCTGCTGGAACAGATAATTTTTTTTCAATTTCATCCGCTAAGTCACTTTCTGTTCGCCCCATTGTGGTAAGACGATAACATAACGGCTTTATGATATTAGGTTGTAATTTTTTAAGATCAGGTAGAATTTGATTTTCAACCATCACTTTAAATTCAGACGGTACACCTGGCGTAAAAAATAGGGTACAGTTATTGATAACCATTTTAAAGCCACATGCCGTGCCAACCGGATTATCAATTATTGATGCACTTTTAGGCAACATTGCTTGTTTAATGTTAGCGGGAGGCATTTTTCTAGCACGACTTGCAAAATATTGCTCTAATACGGTTAGCCACTCTTGATGAAGTACTAACGCTTCATTATTTGCTTGCGCTGCTGCTTGAGCGCTTAAATCATCGCTAGTAGGACCAAGGCCACCATTAATAATTAAGATATCATTTTCTTTACTACGCTTGATTAATGTATCAATTAATTGATTAAGATTGTCGCCAACAGTAAAGCGAGAGGTCATTGTAAAACCATGTTGAAATAGAAAATCAGATAACCATGACGCATTGGTATCGGTGATTTGTCCATATAAAACTTCATCACCAGTACTTAACATTTCAATTTTTAGGGCATTATTCATCTTGGTCCTCAATATCAGCCATGTGCTCTTTACTCTGCACCATTTTTACCGAGAAATAGAGATCATAAGCGAACTCAATATACGCTTTATCCATATTGATATTCATATCTTTAAACCAACGTTTTAGCGTTTTTCGTCGCCCAGCCAAAATAAAGACAATATTCCGTGCTTTTAATGCTCGAACAAGCTCTTCAATGCCAAGTAATACACTGACATCTTGGTAGGTAAAACAAGGGATCGTATCAACAATGACATACCCAACTTTTTCGGGGGATTCATCAACTAAATTAATAATACGTTTTTTAAAATAAGCAATATTAAAATAGGTTAGTGGCGAGTTAAAACGATACATAATCGCATTGTCAATTGGCGTGACATGCTGACTTAGGGAGTGAATTCGCCCATCAGCATCAACGCCAAGAAGCTGATCAGTTGGCCTAAATACTCGCCTTAAAAACATAAATAAACCGAGTAAAACGGCTAATGCCATGCCAGGAATAATACCAATTAATAATACCGCAATAAGCGTTGCTAAGCTTAAATAAAATGCGTCACGATTAAGTTTAAAAAAGCGAATAATGCTTTTAATATCAATTAATGACCACGATGAATAGATTAGAATAATCGCTAATACAGCGGTTGGAATATATTCTAATGGCGATAATAAAAAGAAAACAACAAGTGCTATAACCAGCGCTGCAACAATTGATACTAATTGTGTTTTACCACCATTAACATCATTGACCGCTGTTCGTGATGAAGTGCCGCTAACGACAAAGCCATTCGATAATCCAGCAACAATATTTGCTATACCCAGCGCCCTAAATTCGGTATCAGCGTCAGTATCATAATTATTTTTAGCGGCAAAACTACGCACCGTTATCATCATGCTAATAAAACAAATAACGGCAATATTCACTGATGGCACAACCAACTCACGCATTAGGCCGATATCAAAATCCCCCCATGATGCCAAAGAGAGCATTTGATTACTAAATTGACCAATAATTTTAACGCCATATTGATCAAAACCAATTGCCCATGAGGCAAAGGTCATAATAACCACAACGATCAGTGGGGCAGACCAACGTGGACGAAATTTTTTTATGCCAATCAACAGTAGCAAAGTCGATAGTGAAATTAATACCGTAATAAAATGCATATCGGGCACTTTTAATGGCAAATAAAATAATCTAGCAAAGAAATTACCGGCGTCATAGCTAAAACCACAGACTTTAGCAAATTGATCAACAATGATGGTAATTGAGATCCCATTAAGTAAACCGATTAAAATTGGCCGACTTAAAAGATCGGCTAACGCACCAAGGTGGAATTTACCGGCAATTAGGCACCAAATACCAATCATGATGGTCATAACGATAACAAGTTGCCATCTTAAAATTGGGTCATTAGCCGCTAAAGGAATAACAACCGCTGCAACAACTGCGCAAGTTGCCGTATCTGGCCCGACAATTAACTGCCTTGAAGAACCAAATAATGCATAAGCAACTAGTGGCAAAATGGTTGAATAAAGCCCAGCGATTGCGCCAACACCAGTTAAATCAGCGTAGGCTATTGAAACAGGTAATGATACAGCGGCAACGGATAATCCTGCCCTAATATCATAGCTTAAATACTCTCGACGATAATTAAATAAAATAGCAAGCCCTGGGATCCACTTGAATATTTTTTGAAACAATAACCGATCACTAAGTTTTGCCATATTAAATCACTTATTTTCCGGCAATGCTCATTTGTTCAATAAGTATTGAACCACATTGAATGTTAGTTCTTGCCTCTACATCGCTACCAATTGCAACAATACGTTGATACATTTCAGCTAAATTACCGGCAATTGTGAATTCATTGACAGGATATTGGATTTGACCATTTTCAACCCAAAAGCCACTTGCGCCGCGCGAATAATCACCGGTGACTAAGTTAACACCTTGACCCATTAACGAGGTAACAATAATGCCGCGATCCATCATTTTTACTAACTCAGCAAACGTTGGCATTAAGTTAGTACTTTGCAAGCGCCAATTATGAATACCGCCAGCATTACCCGTGCTTTTAAATGTTTTCTCTTTAGTTGATAACTTTCTAGCTGAGTAGCTGCTAAGTAAATAAGTTTGTAAAACCCCACTGGCTATAATATCTTTATCGAAAGTTCGAATGCCATCACTATCAAAAGGCGCAGAACCCACTTCTTTTAATAAATGAGGTAGCTCTTTGATTGTAAGCCAATTAGGTAGGATTTCTTGATCTATTTTATCAAGTAAAAAAGAAGATTTTTTATAAATAGCGCCGCCACTAATTGCTGAGGCAAGGTGTCCAATTAAGCCAGTTGCAATTTCCGCACTAAATATTACCGGTACTTGCATCGTATCAATTTGCTGAGCACCTAAATTAGCAATTGTTCTTTTAGCTGCCTTCTCACCAACGAGTTCAGGCGATTCTAATAAATTAATATCTCGTGATGACGTATAAGCATAATCACGCTCCATCAGGCCACCGCGCTCGCCAATGACCGAACATGATAATGAATGCGAGCTAGCACGATAACCTTGTAACATGCCCTCGCTATTACCATAAACATGAATGCCATAGCTACTATTAAAATGCCCGCCATCACTTTTCGTAATTTCAGCAAAACCCAATGCCGCAGTTTCTGCTCTTGCGGCTTGTTTTATCGCTTCATCGACATTAAGTGAGCTCGGATAAAATAGATCTAAATCAGGACATTCAAATGCCATTTGTGATCTATCGCCCAAACCTGAATAAGGATCAGCTGAGGTATATTTCATTATCTCTATCGCCATATTAATCGATTGCTCTATTGCATGTGGCGAGAGATCATTGGTTGATGCATTACCTTTTTTCTGATCTTGGTATACGGTAATGGCGAGTACACCATCGCTATTAAACTCGATATTTTCTGTTTCACCTAAACGTGTACTAACATTAATGCCCGTTGATTTATTGATTGCAACTTCAACTGAATCGACTTTCTTTTTTGCGATCTCAATCGCATTTGCTATTACCGACTCTAGCTGTTGTTGTTCTTGATAAGACTGATTTTTTATTTGTAAGATATTCATTCATGTTATCCGAATATTGTGCATCAACACGTTTATATGACAATAATATTATTATTTGACCTGATTTAAACAAAAAAAGAATAATATATTCGCAATTTTTATTTAATTTCTGTCTTTGTGGTAATGATACGTTATAATAATACAATTAGTATTTATCATTTACATCAATTTAATAATATTTATTTAAAGATAACGTATGACACCATTTGAAAATGAAGATAAGAACGAACTGAACGATGATGAAGAGATCATCTATGTCAGTAAAAGTGAAATAAAGCGTGATGCTGAAGTATTAAAAAAACTTGGGGTAGAGCTTGTCGAACTAAGTAAACATGAGCTAGAAAGGATCCCGCTAGACGACAGTTTATCTTATGCGGTTGAACTGGCTCAAAAAATAAAAAAAGAAGGCCATCGTCGCCAAATCCAATACATTGGTAAATTACTGCGCAGTCGTGATATTGAACCTATAACGCAAGCACTTGATAAATTAAAGAATCGTCATAATCAGCAAATTGCTCAAGTTCATAAAATTGAAAAACTACGCGACCAATTAATTGAAACGGGCGATGCTGAAACGATTTTAAAAATTTATCCAGCAGCCGATAGACAACAATTACGAAATTTAGCAAGACTTGCCAAGAAAGAGCAAGAAGAAAATAAACCGGCTAAATCATCAAAACAAATTTTTCAGTACCTAAAACAATTGAGTGAAGTAGAATAATCTTTATAATAGACGTACTTTTTAAACAAAATTAGAGCTAAATTAGAGGACGAATAAATGGGACTATTAAATGTACCAGCAGGCAAATCATTACCTGATGATATTTATGTTGTAATTGAAATTCCAGCAAATGCTGACCCAATCAAATATGAAGTAGATAAAGAGTCAGGCGCTGTTTTTGTCGATCGTTTTATGTCAACTGCCATGTTTTATCCATGTAACTATGGTTATATTAACCATACGCTTTCACTTGATGGCGATCCAGTTGATGTATTAGTACCAACACCTTATCCATTACAACCAGGCGCTGTTATTCGATGCCGCCCTGTTGGCGTGTTAAAAATGACTGATGAATCAGGTGAAGATGCCAAGTTAGTTGCGGTGCCTCATACTAAATTATCTAAAGAATATGATCACATTAAAGATGTGGGTGATTTACCTGAGCTATTAAAAGCACAAATCAAACATTTCTTTGAACACTATAAAGACCTTGAAGCGGGTAAATGGGTTAAAGTTGATGGTTGGGAAAACGCTGAAGCTGCGCGTAAAGAGATCATCGAATCATTTGAACGAGCTAAAAAATAGTTTTATTCTTTAAAGTTAAAAAAGCGAGTTTTTAATCGTAGACAATTTGTCTAATACCATTAAAAATTCGCTTTTTATTTTATTCAAATCAACTAAGTGATATCGTCAATATTCTGTTTTTTCAATAACTCACGATGATATAAGTAAAAAGCACCCCGTGATAACATACGTAACTGAAAAATAAGATTATCAATTAATTTTTGTTTTTGTTCTGGCTCAAAATCGATCGCATCAGCCCCAGAGTTAAATACAATTGTTACCATCGCCTCTGCTTGAGCGACATTATAACGACGTGGCATGCTGTTCGCATTATCAAGATAATCAGTAAGCTCAAGAATAAAATGCTGGATCTCTCTGGCGATTGCCGATCGAAATGCGGCAGAAGTCCCTGCTCTCTCACGTAATAATAAAAAAAACACTTTGGAATTGTTATCAATAAACTCAATAAACGTGGTTACTGATGTTTGAATAACACTGCCGCCTTTTTCAATTCGTTTACGTGCTTGGCGCATCAGTTGTCGTAATGTCAAACCGCTTTCATCAACCATAGCAAGGCCCAGTTCATCCATATCGCGAAAATGGCGATAAAATGATGTGGGCGCAATGCCAGCTTCACGTGCGACTTCTCGTAAACTTAAGCTGGCAAAACCTTGCTCAGCATTTAACTGATTAAATGCAGCATCAATTAAAGATCGCCGCGTCCGCTCTTTTTGTATTGCCCTAACCCCTGAGGATTGAGGGCATTTAGTACTTTTCATAACCTGTAAATATTAACCTTTTTTCAAAAGTAACTCTTTCTCAGCAAGGACTTCTGGCATGCGAGAACGAATTTTTTTAGCAACTTGCTCATACCGAGAGCGTAGTGGCGAACCGGGTCGATAAATCAATTCAATCACCCGCGATGGAATAGGATCAACACAAGGAATATAACAAATATTATCACGTATTCGTTCATTTGGCGCAGCAAGTTCAGGGAACAAGGTAATTCCACGACCGGCTGAAATCATACTGCGTAATGTTTCAAGGCTCGTTGCCCTAAAACGTTTATCTTCTTCAATGCCCGATTGGAAGCAGTAACCCATCGCATGATCACGAAGACAGTGACCATCTTCTAGCATTAAGAATTTTTCGCCACGAAGCGCAGATAAATTAACCGTTTTTTGTTTGGCTAATGGATTGCTAGCAGGAACAGCTAAGAACATCGGTTCATCAAATAATTGTAACTCAATAAATGGATTTGTTTCTTTAACTTGCGCTAAGATAACGCAATCAAGCTTACCTTGTTCTAATTGTGACACGAGGACATGTGTTTGCGCTTCATGTAAATATAGCTCTAACGACGGATAAGCATCATGTAATAGGCTAATGATATGAGGAAGCAAATAAGGTGCAAGTGTTGGGATCAGACCAATATGCATCGGCCCAGACATATCTTCGCCTTGTTTACTTGCCATCTCTCGAAAGATTTGTACATTACGCAAGACTTCTCGCGCTTGATCAACAAGCATTAATCCTGTTTGGGTAAATAATACTTTTCGGCTCGTTCTTTCAAGTAGCATTACACCAAGCTCATCTTCTAATTTACGAATCTGTCCACTTAATGTTGGTTGACTTACATTACACGAATCTGCTGCTTTACGAAAATGACGATATTCAGCTAACGCTACAAAATATTCTAAATCACGAATATTCATGACTGCCCCCGACGGCGTTGTTTTTTATAAAATGAAAAGAAAAACATGGCAATAAAGCATAACAATAATTATTACTTTATTACCATAATTAGATTCATTCTATACGATTACGCACCACAAATTAAGCGTTAATTATTAATATCTTAAAGAAAAAATTAATGACAATTTTATACTTTTTTATTAACTTACTGAATCATTTAAGCTATTTTTAGCTTTTTTGATTGCAGTCGAAATTTGTATTGGGGCAACGCCGCCTTTAGCATTGCGTTTATTTAAACAAGATTCGATTGATAAAATAGCATAGACATCTTGCTCAATTACCGGACTAAATAACTTAAATTCGTCTATTGTTAGCTCTTCAAGCGCTTTTTTCTTAGCTATTGCGCCAACAACGGCTTCACCTACAATATGATGAGCTTCACGAAATGGGATCCCTTTAGCAACAAGATAATCGGCAAGTTCTGTTGCATTTGAATAGCCCTGCTTGGCGGCATTAAGGCATACTTGATGATTTATGTTAAGTCCATCTAAAACTAACGCTGCCATCACTAAGCATTCATGCCAAGTATCTAGCGCATCAAATAAGCCCTCTTTATCTTCTTGCATATCTTTATTATAGGCTAAAGGCAAGCCTTTAAAGGTCATCATTGCCGCCGATAATGCACCAAATACGCGACCTGATTTACCACGAATTAATTCTAATGCATCAGGATTTTTCTTTTGTGGCATCAATGATGAGCCAGATGTAACGCGATCAGATAACTCAACAAAATTAGCTTCGCCACTATTAAAAATAATCAAATCTTCTGCAAAGCGGGATAAATGATTCATACCGATCGACGCATTTGATAAAAGCTCCATCACATGATCTCTATCAGAAACAGAATCTAAACTATTATTGGTTGCTGTGGCAAAGCCTAGATTTTGCGCAAGTAATTCACGATCGATTGGGTAAGCTGTGCCGGCTAATGCACCAGAGCCGAGCGGACTAACATCAAGGCGCGCTAACGTACTTTGCATACGGCTCTTATCCCTTACTAACATTTCAAAATACGCAAGGCACCAGTGAGCAAACGTTACCGGCTGAGCTCGCTGTAAATGCGTATAACCTGGCATTATTGCATCTTGATATTGCTCGGCAGTATTAACAAGTTGTAATTGTAGATGGCTAATTGCTTTTATTAAATCAGTGATTTCAGCTTTACACCATAACTTAAGATCCGTTGCCACTTGATCATTACGGCTGCGGCCAGTATGTAATTTTTTACCAAGATCACCGACTTTTTCAATTAACTTTTGCTCAACCCAACTATGAATATCTTCAGCATCGCTTTGTAAAATTTGCGCAGCATCTTGTTGTACTGAAATAAGGAGTTCATTTAGGGCTTGCTCTAAGCGTTTTTGCTCATCAATTGACAGTATATTGACGGTAACTAATGATTTTGACCAAGCAATAGAGCCAATAATATCTTGTTCAGCTAAACGATAATCAAAACGTAATGAATCATTAAAATGCTTAAAACGCTGATCTGCAGCTTGGCTAAAACGCCCACCCCATAATGCCATAATTACCTCAATAATATTTATTCAATTTTATTTTAAGTGTCGAACCGATTCGACGATCTTCTATCTCTAATTGCAGTTAATATACAAACTCGATTTATAAGCAAAATATTTGATCATAGACTAATAATCAAGATTATTTGATTATCGCAAGAAAACCAAAGGCGACTTTTACATCGCCTTATTTTGTAGTTTAAAAAAGCGGTAATAAAACCTAGACTACTTTTTCTTTGTCGTTTTTGCTGTGGCCTTAGCTACTGACTTGGTTTTAGCCGCTGGTTTTGCTTTAGCTGCAGCTTTTACTACAGGCTCTTTTTTAGCTTTAACGACTTTATTACTTGCATCACTATTTAATGCACGAATACGCGATGATAATGAGAACAGACGAATAAATCCACCTGCGTGACTATGATCGTAAACGTCATCTTCGCCAAAAGTTGCAAATTCTTCATTATATAAACTGTTTGGTGATTTTTTCTGGATTGCTGTTGCATTACCTTTATAAAGCTTAACAACAACTTCACCATTAACATCTTCAGCCAAGACTTCGGCAGATGCTTGTAGTGAACGACGATAAGGGGCAAACCAACGTCCATCATAAACTACATAAGCCATTTCTAGCCCGAGTTGTTCACGCCATTTAAAGCAATCACGGTCAAGTACTAGCTGCTCAAGGCCACGCAATGCTGTCATCATTATCGTGCCACCCGGCGTTTCATAACAACCTCGTGATTTAATACCAACGAGGCGATTTTCAATAATATCAACCCGGCCAATACCATGTTTCGCGCCGATTTTATTGAGGGTTGCAACGCAGTTATAAGGCGATAATTTTTTACCATTAACGGCAACAACTTCACCTTTTTCAATGCCAATTGTGACTAGTTCAGCTTTATTTGGTGCATCTTCTGGTGATACTGTCCAAGCCCAACAATCGGCATTAGATTCATTCCAAGTACTTTCAAGCACCCCACCTTCGGTTGAAATATGCCATGCATTTTCATCACGGCTATAAATTTTTTCAATGGTTGCTGTCGTTGGTATTTTGCGTTTTTTAAGATAATCAATTAACGCCTCGCGAGAACGAAGATCCCATTCACGCCAAGGCGCAATAACTTTTAATTGTGGCGCTAGCGCGGTATAGGTCGTTTCAAAACGCACCTGATCATTACCTTTACCTGTTGCGCCGTGGCAAAGCGCATCAGCGCCGACTTCTAAAGCATATTCGACTTGAGCTTTGGCAATAATTGGCCGAGCCATTGAGGTGCCTAAATAATAGGTTCCTTCATAAAGAGCGCCCGTTTTTAGGACCGGATAAACATAATCTTTAACAAATTCTTCACGTAAATCAACAACACGGCAAGCAGCGGCACCCGAAGCCTTCGCTTTCTTTTCAACATCTACGAGTTCTTGTGGATCTTGCCCTACATTAGCAACAAACGCATAAACTTCACAGCCCTTATAATTCTCCTTTAGCCAAGGAATAATTGCTGATGTATCCAAACCACCTGAATAGGCTAAAACAACCTTTTTGATTCCACTTTGTTTCATGTTATACCCTTTATGAATTTATACACTTTAAATTAAAGTACTCACCGAATTAACACTATGTTTGCCAATAAATTCCCCGCAAACCGTCTTTAATATACTTGTTAGCTAATCATTAGGCAATGATTCTTGTGCCTGTTGGTGCGCCATTAAATAGATCAATTAATTGCTCGCTGTTTTTCCAACTTGCGATATCAATTGCTCGCCCTAATATTTTTGCTGCTTCAAATGCTGATCGCACTTTAACAATCATGCCATCAGTAATAACGCCCTGCTCAATCAATTGCTCGGCCGCTTGCCCCGTTAATGATGCAATGCGCTGTTTATTTTGATCTAATACACCTGCAACATCAGACAACAACACTAAATCGGCATTAATTGTTTTGGCTATTGCAACTGCGGCATGATCAGCATTAACATTCATTAAGTGGCCACCTTGTGTAATACCGATAGAGCTAATAATCGGTAAATAGTGATGAGTTAATAGCATATTAAGTAATGTATTATCGCCTGGTGACGCACTACCTACGCAGCCTAAATCGGCTGAAATTTGTTTAACAATCGCACTATTACCATCGGCTAATGATAAACCAACGGCTAGTAGCTGATGCTTTTTAGCTTGGGCAAGTAGCGTCTTATTGGCGCTACCCGATAATGCCCCAACAATAATATCGATTTGATCGCTTGGCGTTACGCGTAAACCGTTACGACGCACAACGGGCAAGGCTAATTTGGTCATTAACTCATCAACAACGCAGCCACCACCATGAACAATAACTAAAGGCCGTGAATACTGATTTTGATAATCCTTTATAACGGTAAATAATTTTTCGAGTGCCTCTTTGGTGTCGAGTAATACGCCACCTAACTTGATCACTAACGGATTCATATTATCCCCTAACCTTAAAGTAACGATGTGGTTTCATCAAAACCAAAGCGAATATTCATGCATTGCACTGCTTGAGCTGCTGCGCCCTTTAATAAATTATCTTCAACCGAGATTAAAATAAGATGCCGGCCTTTTAGTACAAAGCCGATATCACAATAGGGTAAGCCAATAACCGATTTTAACGCTGGCCAATCTTTTTGATAAATGCGAACTAACGGCTTACTTGCATAGTATTTATTTAATGTCGCTAAAATCTGTTCTGACGTTACGCCTTCATTCACTCGGCAAGTGATAGTTGCATGGATCCCTTGCTTAAAACTGCCTAAATGAGGGGTAAAAATAACCTCTTGAGCTAAGTGACTGGCAATTTCGGGTTGATGGCGATGCGTAAAAAGCCCATAAGCATGCAAGCTCACTTCGCAAAAATGATTTTTTAACGAGGCTTTACGACCGGCGCCACTTACCCCACTTACGGCATTAATCACTGGCCACTGCGTAGTATCAAGTAATTTGTCAACCAAAAGTGGTTTTAATGGTAGCTG
The DNA here is from genome assembly GCA_036251935.1 of Orbaceae bacterium lpD04. Classification (NCBI taxonomy): domain Bacteria; kingdom Pseudomonadati; phylum Pseudomonadota; class Gammaproteobacteria; order Orbales; family Orbaceae; genus Orbus; species Orbus wheelerorum. The sequence goes on from CP133967.1 coordinate 2,261,991, forward strand.
CGAAGCAGTGGGATAACAGCCTGGCACTGCAATTAATTGCGCGGTTTTAATTTGTTTATCATTCCACTCAGCAAGGCCATAAACGGCGTTATCAAGCCAAGTTTGATGTTGATGCACAAAGCCATAAAACTCAGTATAAAAGCTAGCTGAATTAACTCGAAATGCACCAGATAAATCAAATACCGTGCAGCCGCGTTCTAAAAAATAGGGCGCAATATCATGACTAACTGAGTGCTCGGTTGCTAAAAATACGATATCGATGTCTTTGATTATTGAGGAATAGTCAGATGTTGCAAGTAAAGGAAAGTCAACTAAGCCCTTTAACTGTGGATGCAAATCAAAATCAGAAATTAATTTACCGGCATCAAGGCTTTTTTCTGATACGGTTAAACCCGCTATTTCAATGTGCGGATGTCGATTTAAATAATAAGCAAGCTGCGCGCCTGCATAACCACTTGCTCCAACAATTAACGCTTTTAGCATAACAGATCCTATTATTTAACCGCATAAATTGAGGAATAGAATAATAGATTTAAAAGCAGAATTCAACATTAAAATGAATTTTTATTCACTTTTATTGAATTTTTATTTAACTATTGGTATTAAGAAGATACGTAGTTTCATACAATTCAAAAAAAGAAGTCTATTTTGTTAACTTTCGCCCTGTTAATATGCCTTTTCAATCAAGGAATGGGTTGTGGATACTAGCCGTTGTATTATAGATTGCGTTTACTATTTAATAATTTTACTAATAAAATTTATATTGTTAGAAACTTGTAATAAGTGAGTTAAAACACAAGAATGATTTACCATTTACAATAATGAACAAACTCGTCAGGGGAAAAAGTGCTGAGGTCGAATACTAATGAAAACATTACTTAACCCAAAATAAGCCTAGAAAAAGAAAAATCTAAAGTATATTTTATCTGACGGTCACAGTTAAAAAACAGTTGACAGTCAGATAAAATTTGAGCTAGCACATTTTAAACTAACGATACCAAACTGGTGCAGATTCAGCTTGATAAAATTTAACCTTAATTCCTTTTTTCGCTAAAAATTCTCTTGCATTCGCTTTTGTTTTTATATTCGCATCAGTATCCTCATTACCAAAAATACTGATAAAAATTTTAGAAACGCGGCTAGACTTTATTTGTTTGAATATATGCTTATCATTTTCATCCATTGAGTGACCATGTATAAATAAAATCCCTGTCAACTCTCCTAAAGCCCTATAACAATAGTTTAGATAGGGATTATGTGCTATTCTCTTTTTCTTCTTTTCCCAAGTTGGTTCAGATACAAATAAAGGAAATTTTCCATCATTCAGATTATTCCGTACCTGATCAATAATAGTAGTACCATCACATTTGAATGCATGTTTTTTTATAGCTAAATCCGCATCATATATATGGAGTCCACCATGTAAAAAATATATATTTTGATCTGTTCCATATCCTTCCCAACGTAATTCACTTCTAAACCCATCGTCAGTTTTATAATCTTTTGGATCTAAATCTTTTTTATTTCTTGCCCAATAAAATAATAAATCGTAGTTAATTGAAAATATATTATTGAATTGAGATAAAAATGTCCTTACAGAAACATATTGCTCATCCGTAATTTCTGATGGTTTATCAGGATGAGTATTAGATATTGCTGTTATAAGAGAATTTTTAAGTAACTGAATATCAGAACTAATAGATTGAATTAATTCACTTGTAGGATCATATACCTTCAAAATTGTCTCAGTTGCGCACAAATGTCTAGAGACCACCTCAAAATCATATGTTTTCAAGCTATCAAAAAGAGCGCGAATCGTTTCATTTCGTAAACCAAAATCTGCTTTTTCAAATAAGTTCAAATAGTTAAAGATCTCAGCATTCCAAGCTTGTGAAAAACCATTTCCAAGTATTAACGATAATTGTTGATCTTTATCACAAGAATTAATTATTTCCTCAAAATTTAGCATGAATATACTTCCTTTAACATGTTAAAAAATTACTTAAACTATATTAGATGAATATCTAATGACCCACCCAATTACTCTTCATCTTCAATAGTAGGAATACAAGGCGATAAAAATGGATCTTTTTCTTTTCTTATTTTTCCTCTGGATAACACAAAAACCTCAAACTCATTGAAAGCATCATCAGATTCATCATTTCTTAGATAAAGTAATCCATAAGAGCCTTTGGCAATACTTGCTATATATTGGTATAATTCACGAATATCTCTCACATCTTGTGAGTAATGATTCGTGTTACCGCTAACAAGTAATTGGTAAGAACCATTAACGCCATGAATCTTGATAAAACCACTATCCTTATCTATTTGACGCTTCAAGATAAATGTATTGATATTATTTAAAATTGAATCCATCTCATTATCATCACTCTCATATGTTGAATCACTTATTGATATCCAACCATAATATTCAATCATTATATTTCCTCTCTATTTATTTTAAGGGCATGGTATCTATGATAACCTTCACACCATAACGATTACTATATTCATAAAGCTTATCGGTAACGACTTTTGCAGGAGTACCCTCAAAATGGTAATACACAGATCTATTTGTCTCTAGAGCCGCGTCAAAAGTTGCTTTCATTTGCTTCCTAACTGTTATATTCAATTGTTTTAACGCTGGTTTTGTTTGAGCTATATATAAATCAGAAATCACATCAAATTCTCTTATATCATTAGCAAATCTTACTCTTGATTTACCATCGATTTTGAGCGCAAGCATATCTGCTGCAGAGTCTGGTTTATTAACTTTAATTAAACCACCAGAATATTTACTTGTAACTTTTGCTATTTCAACAAAATCATCCGCATTCTTTAACTCAACCACATGTTGCTGGTTTTTAGTGATATTTTCAACTGAAATCGAGACGTCGTCGGCTTTTATTAACTGTCGTGGTTTTGCTGTCGCAATCGGTTTTACTTTAACCACATTATAGACTTGATTGGTGGCTTTTAATGCATAGCCGGCTTTGGTGATAACGCTGATATCAAATAGCCCATAAACAAGTTCACTATAACCTTTAGGCTCGCCAGCACACTCTAAAAACTGGGCGCCGTAAGTGGTTGTTGTATCTTGTGATAATAAACTTCGAGTGCCTGCTTGTAAGTTATCAAGCCCAATAAACCCGATAGTGCCTGCCAGTTTTTTCATCTGGCCGAAAGCATTTCGATTCATCAAGTACTTTGACATTGGGATTATGTTGCGCTGAAAAGCCATGGTTAATCTCGCTGGACATGGCCTATCTTGCTCAATACAACATTTACGGTTTTTGTCACCATCCAAAAGATATTACTGGTTAAGGCATTCATCTGATCGACGGTCGGGACCATCCCCAATTGATAAACGGCGCTGGCGTTCATTAAGGCTTTATTTTGCGTAATATCATCTGCATAATCCCCCAAATAACGTTTCCCTGTTAATACCGCAACTTGCTCTTTAATTAATTGCTACTAAATAGTAACCATCACCCAAGCGTTTCTGGATAGTGTTCGGTTCGGCTTTTAACTGCTTAAGCATATAATCGGAGCTTAACCACTCTTTTTATTGGTAAAGCGTGAGCTAGTTTCAATCAGGTAGTTTTTATCAACGTCTTTGTTGATAGTATAAATACTATTATTGGGTAACGGCGTGTTTGGTTCAACCAGCACAACCTTATTACGGCTTACATTGCTATTGGTTGGATCTTCAATATTAGCTGTTGGCAAGGAGCAATTTTCAATATAACGAAAGCTAATAGTAATTGCTTTATTAATATGTTTTTGTCAATTTTCACGCTATTAACTAGCTTTTTCAATCAAAGAATCGAGTTAGAAGATTAATTCATGCTTATTACTTTAAAATCGGTTATTTATATCGCTAAAAAAGGTAAGTTAATTGTTAAACTTGCGAGGTATATCACATAACTGAAAGATAATTAGGTCAGTTCTGCGATAAAAATCGCAGAACTGAGAAAGATCGAAATAAAGATTTCTTGTTTATTTTACTCTGCATATTCTTTACGTAGATAGAACCAACCTAGATTGCCTTTCTTATCATATAAAGAAACCGAAGGTTTAATAACAGTTAAATTTAAATACATACCTTTAAACTCTTGATACAGATCAGAAACAACCTCTGTATTAGCAATTTGCATTTCTTCCTCTTCATCTTCGGTTAGCTCACAATCGAAAAACATTTCTATCAATAAATCTGTTCCGTCCCAATTCGCTGTAATTCCTCGCATTTTTTTTGTTGCACGATCGAGTAAGCTATACATTGTATATAGCCTAACTCTATTTGTTTTTTCAAGTAATTGTTCTTTTGTTATAGTATTCATAGTTAAGGTCTCGCTGGTACAATATGTACGCCTGTTTTCGAATAATGAATGGTAAAATTATTTGTTGGAACAAATGAATCTAATGCAGGATCAAAATATTGTCCTATTACCTTATTTGTTGAGATTACTTCTTTTGAACCTGGTTTACCCAAAGGTGTTCCATTTTCTATATAGCGCCCCGTTCCCGCATGTTCATTGATTAACGTCTGAAGATTAACATCTGAATTAATAGGACTTCTTGGCATTTGGGCGCTTCCATTAGCTGTCTTATTCTCATTCGTTCCAACAATATGTTTATTTTGTTGTCCTTTATTTATTTTTAACTCTTTAAACTCCACCACATGTTGCTGGTTTTTAGTGATATTTTCAACCGAAATCGCAACTTCGTCGGCTTTTATTAACTGTTGTGGTTTTGCTGTCGCAATCGGTTTTACTTTAACCACATTATAGACTTGATTGGTTGCTTTTAATGCATAACCCGCTTTGGTGATAACGCTGATATCAAATAGGCCATAAACAAGTTCACCATAACCTTTTGGCACGCCAGCCCATTCTAAAAACTGGGCGCCGTAAGTGGTTGTTGTATCTTGTGATAATAAGCTTCGAGTGCCTGCTTGTAAATTATCAAGGCCAATAAATCCGATAGTGCCGGCCAGTGGGGTGCCAACGCCGGTTGCACCAATTGCCGCAGCCAAGTATAAACTGACCGCGCCGCCAGCCACTTGCGCTGAAGCAGTTAGATTACTTAACGATTTATCGCCGCCAATCATGGTATTTGCGTACATAATTCCCACATCACTTTCACCAAGGGTAAAGCCCGGCATTGATAGCATGCTTTGGTATTGGTTTTTTAAGGTCGGGAAGAATTCATCAACAAAGTCATTTTCAACGGGCGTAGCGATTAAGTTCCACTCGGTAATATGGGCATACTTAGTTGGAATTTTAATCTTGAGTTTATCATCAAGGCTAAAGCGGCCAATAAACTGAGCCGAGTTATCAGTAGCGCTGATTTGATAACGGTAATTCCGGTGTAGGGTTAAAGCGATAAAATCGAGGGCTTTTAACTCGATAGGCTTATAATTTAGCTTAGTGGTTTTAAGTTGATATTCTCGCCGCGTTTCTAGATGCTTAATGATACCCGGTTCACGTAATAGTTTTAGCAGTTTGATGGCAGTAAAATAGAGGCTTTCAATATCGGTTAGGCCATCAACTTGCGTATCGTGTTTTATTTGCGCTTGAAGTTTACTTTGATAATCTTTATCACTCTTGGTGCCATCATGGATTAAAGGCTGATTAAGGTACTCTTTGGCGATTTTAGCCAAGTCGCTATTATGATAGGCATAGTTAGCTTTATCATCCCCCTCACTGTGGCGTAAGTTCGCGAGTGATTTAACCGCTTGCTTGAGCTTATCAAAATCGGTAATTGCCCCCTCGCTATCATCATAAGCAAGGTCACCCATGCGCTGCTTGGCGGTAATAAAATGTGTTTGATTGAGAGTTAGCAATAGCTGATAAAATAGTGCACCAATTAGCTCGTCAGGCCGAAAGCATTTCGATTCATCAAGCACTTTAATATTAGGATTATGCTGCGCTGAAAAGCCATGGTTAATCACGCTGGCCATGGCCTCATCTTGCTCAATACTAAACGGTGAATTACCGGTGCGAAGTTGTTCGCTTAGTTCATCAAGCCAAGCTTGAGCGAGTTTTTTAACCCGAAGGGGCTGTTCGCCGCGTAGGCTTAAATCATAATGACCTTGTTTGCCGCCCAGTAGAATATGCACTTTGGGCAGAACTGGCGTTACTGAAAAAATATCACCGTGTTTTAAAAAAATCTCATCGCTGCTGGTTTTAGCAAAAGTGATATGCTGATGGCTATTGCCGGCATTACGAATATCGATTTGCTCAGGCTTGTGGTTAACTAAATCAACGATAATCCAGCTATCATCAGGCTCATATATCGGCTCTTTTATTACAGGTAAAGCGGTGATAGCTTCATTTGCTAAGGCGGAGGCGTTAACATAGCCATCACGCGGTGGCAATTCAATTAATACCAGTTGCTCACTAAAGAGCGCAGTTTTTAAGACGTCTGCCACTTTTTCGGCGCACTTTTGATAATAGCTTTGGTAGGGTAAACCAACTTGTTGCAGTAAAGGATAGAAATTTTTACAGCTATCGGGGCTTGCAACTAAGTGCTTAACGATATCATCGTAGCCACAGTCATAATAATGCTTAATCCGTTTGGGCTTGGTAATGTACCTGTTAGTATTTTGCCGAGTTTGATAGTAATCTTCTTGAAGTGCTTGCCACTCTTTATTTAACACCAATTGGTAAAAGTACATTGCGATGCGGTTCCTATTATTATTGTTATTTTACATACGCTAAACCGCATCAAGTTTAACATGATTTTTTAATCATAAAAAGGCCAGAAAATGTAAGTTAAAAAGCTAACTCATCATGAGTGAGTTTATAACGGTGTTAACTTTCGCTCTGTTAATATACCTTTTCAATCAAAGTTAAAATTTTGATATATCCCTCTAGGTTGAAAAGTCTCATATTATAAATTTTCTTTTTATACATTTTTTCATATTTTATTTAACATTTCTTTCCATATGGCGTCTGCGGCATTTTGTGCGCCATCAGCGGATTGTATCTTTTTTTGAAAAAGCAAAGCGGTTTCTTTAAATTTTTTATTTTCTAAAACATGTAGAATAGCGAGCTGAATATGCTGAGAACTCCATTTCCTGCGAGGGATGCGAATGCCAACACCGTGAGCTTCTATATTAGATAAGTTAATGAATTGTTCCTGCTGCATAGCGACGCCGACAATAGGTGTACCTGCACAAAGTGCTGTTTGCAATGTTCCTTGTCCACCATGACATAAAGTTATATCCGCCATTGTATTGACTCTCAATGCTGGAATGAATGTGTCTGTAATATAAACTCCGTTTCTACCGTTTAAAATTTTACGGGCTTTTTCCACAGAAAAGTGGGGGGAAAGAATAACTACATTCCAGCTTAAACCTGGGCCATATGTAAATGCTTGCAAAAGTGGTTTTAACATTTCTTCGGAACCAGAACTACTTAATGTACAAAATATTTTTGGGTGACTAACATTTGAACTAAAAACATCTAAAATACCGGGTTCAATGGCTCTTGTATCATTGGGGATGGCAAATAAGGGCCCTGTAAATTTGACATTAGATGGAAACTTATCAAGCATGTAGTAATCAGGTAAATCATTTACAATTATTAAATTAGCCTTCAGTAAATCAAAAACATTCACCAATTTATCTTTGTCCCAACCTATGCTATAAGCAGCGTGCCTTATATTGTTTTGACGCAATATCGGAACTCTATTTTTTACAAATTTAGGGATTTTCCGAAAAATAAATAATCGTAACCATTTTGGTAATAGAGAAAATATTTTAATTTGTTCAGGAATATCCGGCAGTACATCAAAAAAATCAGGAACCAATGGCAAAGGTGCAAAACAAATCCCAGGTATCTCTCGCTTTGTCATTCGACGAGCTAATCCTGCAATAGGCCAAAACCCATACAACACAATATCAGGTTTTATATCGTTATATGCCGCAATCTCACCAAATAATAATTCTTTGGCTAAGTCTTCTGTGCCAATCAGATTGCTTATCGTCATACCTAAATCTTGATATAAGCCTTCACCAGGCAATTTCGGCGTGGCATGATAGATGTCAAAGTTCAACGCACGAACATTTTGTTCAAAACGACTTCCATGTGAGATAAATACAATGCGAGCATTAATCCCAGCGGGTTGATATTTTTTAACCGCTTTTGCGATTTCAATTGCGCGGGTGGCATCGCCAGCATCTTGAAAAGCAGTGCTAATGACAATAGTTATTTCTTTCATAATGTGTATTTTTCATAAAGGGAAAAACTAAGAAGGTTGTCATAATAGTATACGCTGTTTCATAGCAAGATGCAGGGGCTAGATTTAAGGATGCCTTCCATAACTCAGCAATGGAAAAACAAACTTCACGTAAGTAGAAGAATCGGTTTTTTCGTAAAATAGACGGGATGTTGTTAAATATTATCTAATAGGTATTGTTTCCAGTTCAACCGTAGTTGAATTTTCGACCTATTTCAATTTATCACTCCACTAGGATCTGGCGTATTTTAGTTAGATAAGTAAGCGATTATTATTAATCGATAAGTTTGTTAACTTTCACCCTGTTAATATGCCTTTTCAATCAAAATAAATAAAATGAATCCTTTTTCAATTTTGAATCCTCTATATAGAAGTAAATAACATTTAAAAAGGAGAGCTCATTTATGTTAAACCTAAAGCGAAATTTACAAAATAGGCAACGTTTTTTTCGTTTGATTTTATCTATTATTATAGGCTTAATTACAACTTATTTTATATATTCAATTATTTTAAAAATTACGATATTTATTATCGTATTGATATTTGCAAGTACTGCTTTAATCGGATTTTGTCCGATGAGGACAATAATCAATCGAATCAAAATGGATAAATTGAAATGATTAAAAATACTGAACACCTTATTCAAGCTGCTCGTTCTGGTGATAAGCAGGCATTATCCGAATTACTTATTGTATGCCAAACGGATATTAAAAGATTTGCCAGACGGACGTGCTCAACAAGCGAAGATGTCGAAGATGCCGTTCAAATTGCACTATGGCAGCTACATAGAAAAATAGGAACACTTAAAACCATAGCGACCTTTGCAAGTTGGCTGTTTAGAATTATAGAGCGCGAATGTTATCGTCTGTTCAAAGCCAGACACACGACAAAAACAGATGATGATGTAAATTTGGATGATATCCACTCGCCAATAATAGATATAGATCTACGTATTGATTTAATAAATTTAATTATTAGGTTACCTCCGATATATCGCCAGATATTAATCATGCGGGATATTGAAGAATTTACAGCGCCAGAAGTCGCTAAAAAACTTGGTATTAGTATTGAAGCGGTAAAAAGTAGGCTTCATCGTGCGAGGATTATCATAAAAGAAGAATTAGACGCTAGGAGTATTTAAATAACTACCCAGTATTAATACATTGTCAGGTTTCTATTACTTTATTCGAGTAAAGTTTAGTCACAATTATACTAGTTTATTAATAATGCCCCCTATTATTAATCGAATCTTACTTATCGGCGTAATAAACGATTAAGTGTAGTTTTATTTGTTTGTTGATAAGTTTGATAAAAAATTAATCCATAAATATTTTTAACATTAACATTCAAAGAGGTCAAAATGAGCCATTATCAATCACCGAGTGATTTTCAATATATCCCATCGTTGTTAAATTTAGCCCCACAAGAGACAAAAGCATTTATCGATTTTGATCATGCAATAAAACGAAAAGATGGCAATATTCCAGAAAAAACACGTGAATTTATTGCATTAGCGGTTGCATTAACAACGCAATGTGCTTATTGCATCGAAGTTCACACTAAAGCAGCAAAGCATGCAGGAGCCCAAAAGGAGGAATTAGCAGAATTGATTTCAATTGCAGCAGCAGTAAGGGCAGGAGCTACAATGGGGCATGGACTTTTAGCACTGAGGCTGTTTAGTGAAACTGATAATTTAATTACTAAGGAATAATTTATTAACTTTCGCCCTGTTAATATGCCTTTTCAATCAAAATAAAGATTAACTATCGACTCGAGATAGCATTATTAGGCAAATAAAGATTAATGCCATCCCGAGCCAGCCGATATAATCTAATTTTTCCCCGACAAGAAAAATAGCAAAAGCCGCTGCAACTAATGGCTCAAATAGTGTCAAAGTGATTGCTTTACTTGCAGAAATCGTTTTAAGTCCATAGCCAAATAGAACATAGCCTAAAAACATAGGAATTAACATCATATAACCTAACACATAGATATTTATGGCTGTATCAAATATATTTGTTCCAGTGTAAAAAAGTGTTGGTAATAAAAATAGTGCACCAAAGCCAAAAATAAGCCCCATTGATGCTTTAGCGTCAATACCTTGATCAATTAATTTTTTAGCTGCCCATGAGTATAGGGAATAAGTTAATCCAGCAATAATACCTAAAACAATACCAATAATTTTTAAGTGATCTTGAGGATCGTCTAACATACGAGAATGTGTACCGCCCATTGAGAGTAAAATAACGCCTGTTACACCTAAAATAAAGCAGATAAACCACATTATTGAAAGATGCTTTTTATCAAAAAATTTTTCCAATAATGCAGTGAATAACGGCGCGGTTCCAATAGAAACAACGGTTCCAATTGTGATCCCAGCTAAATGCATAGATGAATAAAACGCTAACGGATAAATAGCAACAGAAAGTACTCCAATTACAAGATATAAATAATGATTTTTTATGCCACTAAAATGGTGAATTATATTTTTTCTTGCCAGTAATGCTTGTAATAACCCGCCTCCGCCCATAGCAACAGCGCCAATAGTAAGAGGACTTAAATCAGGTGCGAATGAGGCCGCAGTGCCAGTTGTTCCCCACAGAAAAGCAGCCATCAGAACCGCAATAAAACCATAAGCGGAATCCATTTTGATTGATAATTTCATTGGTTAATGTCTTGTTCAAGGATATTTAAGGTGATGTTTTTTGCTAATAGAATTTTATGACTAGAACCTTCCAATCCGGCTCTTACTATCGCGCCTTCGAGTAGAAAAGAGAGCATTAATGCTAACTCTTTTATCTTGTTTTGGTTTGTAATTATTTTTGATAAGTGAGTTGCAATGATCTCTTCAACTTCATCCTTGTGCATTTTAACCGCTAATCGTTCAGGGCTATTTGCAGAAAATTCTGCCGCCGCATTAAGTAATCCGCATCCTCTAAAACCTTTTTCATAAGCAAATTCAGCATGATCTTGATATGCATCAAAAACAGCTAAGATCGCATCTATCGGTGTGTTAGTTTTAATATATCTCTTGTTGTATAATCCTAACCATTCTTGATGTCGCTGATAAATATACGACGTTATAAGTTCAGACTTTGTCGAAAAATTATTATACAACGACATTTTAGCAACACCTGCTTTTTCAGTAATTGCGTTGATCCCAGTGTTTGCGATCCCATCGTTATAAAATAATTCAGCTGCAGAATTTAAAATTTTTTTCTTTACCGATTTATTACTCATATTCAAACCATATTTATATAGACCGACCTACCTATTATAATGAAGTAAATATATTTTAAATGCAAGACATAAAAAAACCGACCATTAGGTCGGTTTAATCATGCTAATAGTCATTACTGCTTAGCAACAATATTATCATTAACAAAATCAAGGTAGATCTTTTTACCCGGAATAAGCTGCCCTGATAATATTTGCTGAGCAAGTGGATTTTCAATCTCTTGCTGTATTGCACGTTTTAATGGCCTTGCGCCGTACAGTGGATCAAAACCTGCTTTGGCGATATGCTCAAGTGCATTATCTGAAATTTCCATTTCATAACCTCGCTCTTCAAGGCGTTTATCAACTCTTGCCAATTGAATCTTCGCAATCGCTTTGATATTTTCTTGGCCTAGCGGATGAAATACCACCGTTTCATCGATACGGTTGATAAATTCAGGCCTAAAATGTTTAGTCACAACGGTCATCACTAACGCTTTCATTTCATCATAAGTTAGCTCAACTTGGCCTTGAACCAAATCAGAACCTAAATTTGATGTCATGATAATGACGGTATTACGAAAATCAACCGTTCTACCTTGACCATCAGTTAAGCGCCCATCATCTAACACTTGCAATAAAATATTAAATACATCTGGATGCGCTTTTTCAACTTCATCAAGTAAAATCACTGAATATGGTCTACGTCTTACCGCTTCCGTTAAGTAGCCACCTTCTTCATAACCAACATAACCAGGAGGTGCACCAATTAAACGTGCTACTGAGTGTTTTTCCATAAATTCAGACATATCAATACGTACCATCGCATCTTCACTATCAAACATAAAGTTAGCCAGTGATTTACAAAGCTCGGTCTTACCAACTCCTGTTGGTCCTAAAAATAGGAACGAACCAATCGGTTTGTTTGGATCAGAAAGCCCAGCCCGACTACGTCGGATCGCATTAGCAACCGCAACAACCGCTTCATTTTGGCCAATGACTCGTTTGTGTAATGCCTCTTCCATATGCAATAATTTGTCTTTTTCACTCTCTAACATTCTTGAAACGGGAATACCTGTAGCTTTTGCAAGTACTTCAGCAATTTCATGATCAGTCACTTTATTGCGCAGTAACTTCATGGTTTTACCTTCAAGCTGCGTTGCTTGAGCGAGTTTTTTCTCTAGCTCTGGAATTTTACCGTATTGCAGTTCAGACATTTTATTTAAATCACCAGCACGGCGCGCTTGCTCTAACTCAGTTCGCGCTTTTTCCAATTCTGCTTTAATTGTTTGAGTGCCAGAAACAGCAGCCTTCTCTGACTTCCATTCTTCCTCAAGTGAAGCATATTCCTTTTCTTTCTCAAAGAGCTCCTCATTGAGCATCTCAAGACGCTTTTTGCTCGCATCATCGGTCTCCTTCTTGAGCGCTTGTTGCTCGAGTTTTAACTGAATAATTCGTCTGTCTAATCTATCTAATGACTCAGGTTTTGAGTCCATTTGCATCCGAATACTTGACGCCGCTTCATCGATTAAATCAATCGCTTTATCCGGTAACATTCTATCTGAAATATAACGATGCGATAACGTCGCTGCAGCAACAATTGCCGGATCGGTTATTTGTACATGGTGATGTAGCTCATAACGCTCTTTTAATCCACGCAAAATAGCAATAGTGTCTTCAACAGTTGGCTCAGCAACATACACTTTTTGGAAACGGCGTTCTAACGCAGGATCTTTTTCAATATATTGACGATATTCATCTAACGTTGTTGCCCCAACGCAGTGAAGCTCACCGCGCGCAAGCGCAGGTTTTAACATATTACCCGCATCCATCGCGCCGTCACTTTTACCGGCGCCAACCATGGTATGGATTTCATCAATAAAAAGAATAATATTGCCTTCTTCTTTTGAAATATCTTTTAATACCGCTTTTAAGCGCTCTTCAAATTCACCTCGGTATTTTGCGCCGGCAATTAATGCGCCCATATCAAGTGACATTACACGTTTATTACGTAATCCTTCTGGCACTTCATGGTTTACAATACGCTGCGCGAGGCCTTCAACAATGGCGGTTTTACCAACGCCTGGCTCACCAATTAATACGGGATTATTTTTAGTTCTACGCTGTAATACTTGAATTGTACGACGAATTTCTTCATCACGGCCAATCACCGGATCAAGCTTACCTTGCTCTGCTCTTTCTGTTAAATCAATGGTATATTTTTTTAGCGCATCTCGCTGATCTTCGGCACCGGCATCATTCACGTTATCACTTCCTCTTACTTGGTTAACTGCATGAGTAAATTTATCTTTAGTAATTCCTGATTTTTTCAAAATATCAGCAATCATGCCCTTATCATCTAAGGCTGCTAAAATAAATAATTCAGATGAAATATAACTATCTCCACCTTTTTGGGCTAATTTATCGCATAAATTAAGCACCCGAACAAAATCTTGTGATGGTAAAACTTCACCGCCAATACCTTGCACTTGTGGCAATTTATCGATTGCTTGCGTTAATTCACGTGATAATAAGTTGAGGTTCGCACCAGCAGAGGCAAGTAGTGGCTTAACGCTACTACTTTCCTGATTTAGCATCGCAGCAAGTACATGGACTGGCTCGATATATTGATTATCTTTACCTAAAGCCATTGACTGAGCATCAGCCAATGCTTGTTGAAACTTGTTAGTTAATTTATCTAACCGCATATTTAATCTCTCCTTGGCAATAATTTGGTTTAATTATTTCAAATAGTTAAACCTTTGCATTGATAATTAGATATGTTCACTTAATTAAATTTCAAGTGTTTGTCAATAATTTTTTATCTATGTAATTAATTCATTGTTTTATTTATATAATATATAACTATAATGGTAGGATATAAAATGTAGATTCATAAATAATGGTTTTATCCACCAATGATAAGGAGAAGATAAGTCATGCAAAATTATCTTATCAAGTTACTCAATCAATACAATGTGCAGTTTTCTCAATATATTGCACTAGGTTTAATTCTGTGCTTAATTATTTTTATTGCCGTTATTGTGCATCTCGTTGTCCACCGGATATTGCTCAAAAATTTTAGCCATAATCATACAGGTAAAAACTGGGGACGGTATTTTATTGAGCATAAAGTATTTAACCGCCTTGCGTATGTACTACAAGGTTTATTAGTCTATATGCAAGCAAGGCTCTGGTTAAATGATGATGAGTTATTACAAGAAATACTCATTGTTGCTTCACAAATTTGGATATTAATTTCAATTACTTTATCGCTATTTTCATTTTTAGATACTGGCCTTAGTATTTCACAGCGTAATGGATTAGTAAAAAGACTGCCGATCCGCGGCGTGATCCAAAGTATTAAAATTATCATGTCGATTTTAATGACTATTTTAACCATTTCATTATTAATCGATCGCTCACCGTTATTACTGCTTAGTGGACTTGGAGCAATGACGGCAGTGTTAATGTTAATATTTAAAGATCCTTTATTAGGACTCGTTGCTGGGATCCAACTTTCAGCAAATAAAATGCTTAATGTTGGTGACTGGCTTGAAATGCCTAAATATGGCGCTGATGGTGATGTAATCGATATTAACTTGACCACCGTTAAAGTACAAAACTGGGATAAAACAATTACGACAATCCCAACTTATGCATTGATTTCAGATTCATTTAAAAACTGGCAAGGTATGACAGATTCTGGAAGTCGCCGCATAAAAAGAAGCATTTATATTGACACAACTAGCGTTCATTTTTTAAATGCTAAAGCCTGCGAAAAACTGAAAAAATCACAGCTGATTGCCCCTTATATTGAAGATAAACTTGCCGAAATAACGCGTTATAATGATAGTAATCATATAAATGTTGATGATGAAATCAATGCAAGGCGTTTAACCAATTTAGGGACTTTTCGCGCATATTTAGAAGCCTTCATTCGTAATAATCCACAAATCAATAAAGAGATGACCTTGATGGTGCGTCAATTATCACCAACCTCAAATGGCTTACCTCTCGAAATTTATGCCTTTACAAATACCACTCAGTGGGCTGTTTATGAAAATATTCAAGCCGATATTTTTGATCATATTTTTGCTATTATTTCAGAATTTGGCCTACGTATTCATCAAACGCCAACTGGCTATGATATCGGTAAATTAGGTAGCGCACTTAAGCATTAACAGCGGTTGTGGCGTCAATAAAAAGGCGCCTTTTTATGATAATTTCACTTCACAAAATAGATATTCTCATTAAAATATGCACCACAAAATATAACTATTATACTAAAAAGATTTTATATGCTAAAAAAATACCTATTCATTTTTTTATTTTTATCTCCTCTATCAGCATTTGCTAACGACAATGATACAAGTTGGTGGCAAGGCATAAAAAATTCATTGTCTGATACATGGAACTCTAATACTTATGAGCTCTATGTTCCGGTTAACACTTGGCATAATCGCGCCACTTACGATAAAGATAAAATCGATGGGTATAATGAAAGGCCATGGGGCATTGGCGCGGGTGTTTATCGTTTTGACCAAGATGGTGATTGGCATGCGCTTTATATTATGGAGTTTCAAGACTCACATAATGTTATAGAGCCTATTGGCGGTTATGCTTACCAAACTTATTGGCGGCCGGGTAACAGTGATAAATGGCGAATTGGTATTGGTTATACGCTAAGCATTACGGCACGTAAAGATTATAATTGGATCCCTTTTCCTGCACCATTACCGTTATTTTCTGTCGAATATGATCGTTTATCAGTACAAAGCGCTTATGTCCCTGGCGTGAAAAGAAACACCGGTAATATTTTATTTACTTGGCTAAGATGGCAACTTTAATCATAAAAAAAGCGACGTTTATGTCGCTTTTTTTTTCACGTTTAATCACCAAAATACTGGTCGCTACCATCATCACCTGGTTTACTGCCATCAGGTAATGAGCGCGTTCTATCGATAGGAATATATGATCCTCTAGGCGTTTCTATCTGGCATTCACTAAGGTAAATAGAGTATTTGGTATTTGCTTTCATACTCACACCTCTAAAATAACATTGTGTTGCATGATATAAATGCGTCCAACATAGGATAATAATTAGCAACCATACACAAACAATTGCTAATGAAACCCACTTTAATTGACGCCAAATAAAGGACCAAAAACCGACCTTACGTACGTGACAATATACAACAATTGCAATGACAACAGCTAGAAAACCTAATACTTCATAAAGCCAAAATAACCACATTTTCAAGCTCCTCGCTTTAACAAATTTAAGCTATTCTAGCTCAAGTTATCAATAATTACATCCATGTTCCATTACGAATAACACCAACGGCTAATCCTTCAATAGAAAAATCTTGTATTTGTAGATCGACATCAATCGGTGAAAACTCAGCATTTTCAGCAATTAGCCGAACTTTTGTGCCTTTCTTTTCTAAGCGTTTTACCGTTACTTCTTCACCAATTCGAGCAACCACGACTTGACCATTAGTTGCATCTTGTGTTTTATGTACCGCAAGTAAATCACCATCTAAAATACCGATATCCTTCATTGACATACCATTAACGCGTAATAAAAAATCAGCATTTGGTTTAAATAAGCTAGGATCAACTTGATAGCGGCCTTCAATATGTTCTTGCGCTAAAATCGGCGAACCAGCAGCAACCCTGCCAATAAGCGGTAAACCGTCTTCAGCTTCATCTTCAAGCAGTAAACGAATGCCCCTAGACGATCCAGCAATCATTTCAATTGCACCTTTACGCGCTAAAGCTTTAAGGTGTTCTTCTGCGGCATTAGCTGAGCGAAAGCCTAATTGTGCTGCGATTTCCGCTCGAGTAGGTGGCATTCCCGTTGCCTGAATATGGGACCGAATTAAATCATAAATCTGTTGTTGCCGCTCTGTAAGTGGTTTCATCTTTTATTTTCCTGTTTTTTTATACAGATTATGTGATTATATACAGTTAAATTGGAAAAACCAGTATTTTTATAAAATTGTGATGCCAGCAGGCGCCCTATTAATCAAATAGGGCATAAAATCTTAAGCTTTTGCGCCATCTTTATGCTTGATGGCTGAAGATATGGCGCCAATAAAAACAACATCACTCGATGAATTAAGTGCTGTTTCGACCGAATCTTGGATCACACCAAGCGTTAAGCCAATTGCGATAACTTTGATCGAAATTTCATTTGGAATACCAAACATGCTACAAGCAACGGGGATAAGTAATAGGGAGCCACCAGCAATACCCGATGCGCCACAGGCACACACTGATGAGACAATGCACAGCAATACCGCTGAATAAATATCAACAGAAATCCCCATTGAATAAACCGTTGCAAGTGTTAATACCGTTATCGTAACCGCTGCGCCAGACATATTAATCGCCGCGCCCAGTGGCACTGCTACGGAATAAGTGTCTTCATGCATTTTTAATTTTTTACAAATTTCCATATTAACCGGAATATTAGCCGCTGAGCTACGCGTGAAGAAGGCTGGAATAGCGCTATCTTTTAACGAAATGAAAACTAAAGGATAAGGATTTTTACGCATGACTAAAAATGCGAGTAATGGATTAATGACTAAAGCAACAATTAACATACAGCTGACTAATACTAATAATAGGTGTGCATAATTAGCTAATTCACCAAAGCCTGTTTCAGCAAGTGTTGATGCAACAAGGCCTAAAATACCTAAAGGGGCAAAGCGAATAATAATTCTAACAATAAACGAAATAGCATACGATAAATCAGCCATCATAATTTTGGTACTGCTACTTGCATGGCGCAATGCTAAGCCAATTCCAACCCCCCAAATAATTAATCCAATATAGTTTGCTTGCACAAGTGCATTCACTGGATTATCAATCATTCGGCTTAATAAGGTGGTTAAGATTTCTTGTACGCCACTAGGTGGGCTTAACCCTATTTCTTGGATATTTTCAGCAAGCGTTATTTTCGATGGGAATAAAAAACTCGCAAACGTTGCTAAAAGTGCCGCTGACATCATGCCGACAAAATATAAGATCATCAATATATTAATGTTTGATTTTTTACCATGTTGATGATTAGCAATTGACGAGACAACAAGGACTAATACCAGTAATGGCGCTACTGATTTTAATGCATTAATAAAAAGCTGCCCAAGTACTCCAACACTCATTGCCGCATCTTTCGATACCATCGCAAGCGTTATTCCTAATATTAACCCTAATAAAATTTGGGGAATGAGCCCAATTTTAAAATAGAAGCGAATTATTGGGTGTTGACGATGCGGCATGATATTTTCCTAATAGATGAAATAAGGCGAAACTTTATCATTATAGGCATCATTTTTATAGAAAATAATAATAAGCATAACGTTTTTTTATATGTCGATAAATACACATTATTTCTGGTTATGAGAAATAACAGGTCAAAAACGTCATCGTACGTCTCAAAAAAGTAAAAAATTTAATCGCTATTTTAATCATGATTTTTGTTATTTTTTGTTATTTTTTGTTTTGCTTTTGCTTTGCAGGCTAAACAATGATTTTCATCACACCCCACGCTAATAAATCAATTTATGATTAAGCTAAATAAAAAGGGTAAGAATATGTTAAAAATAGAAAGAAAAACTAACATACTGAATTTTCTTAAAAAACAAAAAATTGTTCAGGTTAAAAAATTATCAGAACAATTAAACGTGACGAAAGAAACAATTCGCAATGATTTATCCGAATTAGAAAATGAAGGTTACGTCAAAAGGCATCATGGCGGCGCAATACTCAATTCTCAAATTTTTGATTCAATGTCATTACAAGATTTAATTAATTACCCTCAATTAAACGAACAATCTATTAATACTGAAAGGCTAAAGAATATGCATAATCACGTTTTTATTTTGGGCTCATTTAATGTTGATATTACCAATGTTGTGCCACATCTTCCCGCTCCCGGGGAGTCAATACTCGCATCGCACTCCTCTTTTTCACCGGGTGGTAAAGGTGCTAATCAAGCATTAGCGGCGAGTTGCTCACAAGCAGATGTCTATTTTGTAACTAAAATAGGCCAAGATGAGTTTAATCATTATGCCAAACGGTATTTTGAAAATTCAAAAATTAGTAATTACAAATTATTTGAATCAACAAAAAGTAAAACTGGCTGCGCCGTTATATTGGTATCTAATGAGTCAGGCGAAAATTGTATCGCTATATCGCCAGGTGCAAACATGGAAATTACGAATAGTGAAGTTGACTACCTTGAAGATGAAATAAAAAATGCAAGTGTAATTTTATTACAACTTGAAACAAATACTAGCGCAATAAAACGCGCAATTGATATTGCCAAGAAGAATGATGTAAAAGTTGTTCTAAACCCTGCACCTTATAATGATTCGTTACTTAATTTGCTTTCTGATATCGATATCATCACACCAAATGAAACAGAAGCCACATTGATTTCAAACGTTTCGATCAACGATTTAGAAAGCGCAAAAAGAGCAGCGAAAAAAATTTACGCAATGGGGGTAAACGTTGTCATTATTACATTAGGTTCTAAAGGTGCGTTATGTTTTGATGGTGAGCAATTTATTTTATCACCGGCGTACCCAGCTATTGTTAAAAATACCTCTGGAGCTGGCGATGCTTTTAATGGCGCGTTTGCCTCTTCTTTAGCTCAAGGTAAAGCTTTACTTTATTCATTACAGTATGCATCGGCTTTTGCTTCATTATCAGTTGAAACAGACTGCGCATCTAGCATGCCTAATCATCAAATGGTATTAGATCGAATTAACCAAAACATAAACAAAATTATCCCTAAAACCTTTATTTAAAGTAAGGAGTAAAACATGAAAATTTTATTTATTGGCGAATCATGGCACATTCATATGATCCATACCAAAGGCTACGACAGTTTTACCTCTAGTCGGTATGAAGAAGGTGCTACGTTTTTATTAGATTGTTTAAAAAAAGCAAGCGTTGATATCACGTATATGCCGGCTCATCAAGTGTTAATCGAGTTTCCAACAACATTACAAGAGTTAAATCAATTTGATTCTATTGTGATAAGCGATATAGGTAGTAATACCTTTTTGCTACCCAATAAAACGTTTTATGGCTTAGAAAAAACACCTAACGCCCTCAATCTTATTAAAGCCTATGTTCAAAATGGCGGCGGGCTATTAATGATCGGCGGTTACCTTACGTTTATGGGCATTGAAGGGAAAGGTAACTGGCGTAATTCTCAGCTTGCTGAGGCGTTACCGGTTGAAATGTTAGCTTATGATGATCGTATTGAGTGCCCTGAAGGCGTTACGCCGAAGGCACTATTAAGCAATCACTCTTTGTTAGCCGGCATTAACAATGATTGGCCCGTATTTTTAGGTTATAACAAAGTTATGGCCAAAGAAAATACCGAAACCGTTGTTGATATCAATGGCGACCCTTTGATTGTCCTTGGTAACTATCAACAAGGTAAAGTCGCTTGTTTTACAAGTGATTGTGCACCTCATTGGGGAAGCCCCCAATTTTTACAATGGGAAAGTTATACCAAGCTATGGCTAAATATTTTACAAGCTATTAGTAAAACAAATTAAATGTACGATTAGGGGCCAAAATGAAAAAGAAAAACACCTTAACAATACCTTTTTTAATGCTTGCGACAATTGGGGCAGGAATGCTCTCGCCAATGCAATCAGCGGTTAATGGTAAGCTTGGAGAATACGTTCAAGATGGTAATTTATGTGCCGTCATCTCATTTGCTAGTGGATTAGTTGTCATGTTTGCAATTATCATAAGTAATAAAACCTACCGCAAACAGATCTCCTCTATCCCTTCTTTAATAAAAAAGAGAAAAGTGCCTTTATGGAACTGGTTTGCCGGCCTGTGTGGGGCAATGGTGGTATTTTCAGAAGGTGCTAGTGCAAGTTATTTAGGCATTGCAACATTCCAAACTTCATTAATTTGTGCCATGTTACTGTCGGGCTTACTTTGTGATCGCTTTGGGATTGGCGTACCAGAAAAAAGGCCATTTACTTTGCTGCGGATCTCTGGTGCCATTTTTGCATTAATTGCAACGTTACTCGTTGTTTCCCCACAATGGAATACTCCCCATATGTTGTTACTTGCAATTTTACCTTTTTTAGCCGGTTTACTCGCAGGCTGGCAACCCGCAGGTAATGCAACCATTGCTGAAACAACAGGCTCAACGATAGTTTCAATTACGTGGAATTTTATCGTTGGCTTTACCGCCTTAACAATTATGTTGTGTATTCGCATTTTACTCGGTAAGGCAAGCTTAGTTTTACCTGATATTTGGTGGATGTATTTAGGCGGCCCACTTGGCCTTATGTCAATTGCATTGATGGCCATTCTTGTAAGAGGCTTAGGTTTGTTATTACTTGGCGTTGCGTCAACAGCAGGCCAATTAGTTGGCTCTGTATTGATTGATCTATTAATTCCAGCACTTGGCAATGCGGTATATACCGTCACAATCATTGGTACTTTAGTCGCTTTATTCGGTGCCATAATAACCTCAATCCCAGATAAAAAACAAAACTAGTGTTGGACATTTGATAAGGAAAAAATAATGACTCAATATGTACAAACAATTTTAGGGCCAGTTGCAAAATCTGAGTTAGGGATAATCTTACCTCACGAACATTTATTTAACGATTTATCATCGGTTGTCGATGAGCCTTTTCACCGTTTTTCCAATGAAATTTGTGCTCAAGCCGTCTCACCAAGTATTCAGTGGGCGTTAAAACAAGATCCCTATTGTTGCTCGGATAATATGGCTAAAAAAGAGATTGCGAATGTGATTGATGAAGTTGATAACTTTAAAAAATTTGGTGGTAAAACAATTGTTGATGCTACTGGCTCAGCATCAATTGGCCGCGATATTGAAAGTATGAAAATCGTCGCCGAAAAAACGGGCATTAATATCGTTGCATCAACCGGACTATATCTAGAAAAATTTGAGCAAGAGAGGATAACTCGCCCCATTGAAATGATTGCTAAAGAAATTGATAACGATTTGAGGGTTGGTATCGAAGGCAGTCATATTAAAGCAGGATTAATTGGCGAAATCGGCATTTCACCAAATTTTACTTTAAATGAAAAAAACAGCCTAATTGCAGCAGGCCTTGCTCAGCTTAATAATCAACACATCGCAATTAATGTTCATTTACCCGGTTGGTTAAGGGTTGCCCACCAAGTACTTGATATTCTAATTAAAGATGTTGGCGTTAATCCACAAAAAATATCGCTTGCTCACTGCGATCCATCGGGTAGTGATTATGATTATCAAAAATCACTGCTCGATCGCGGTGTCTGGTTAGAATTTGATATGATTGGCTTGGATATCACCTTTCCAAAAGAAGGGGTTTCACCAACCGTTAATCAAACTCTTGAGGCTGTATATAACTTGATAACGTCAGGATATCAAAACCAACTATTATTAAGTCATGATCTTTTTTTAAAGCAAATGTGGGCAAAAAATGGCGGTAATGGCTGGGCTTTTGTCCCTAATGTATTTTTATCTCTATTAGAAAACAGGGGGATTTTACCATCAATGACCAACGCATTATGTACCACAAATCCTGCAAATTTATTAGCATAATAGGTTAGTAACCTCGTTCGCCTAATCTATTTTTTCAACTAAACACTTTGATATAGTTTTTTTCTATATCAAAGTATAATTATTATCAATTTGATAATAATGCCCTAGCCTTTATAATTAATCTCATCTAGACGGCTAAATTTGTCAATTACTGAATTTGAAAAGGAATATTCCATGAGTACATACCCTATTTTTCGTGCAGACCATGTTGGTAGCTTTCTACGCCCAAAATATCTGCTTGATGCACGTGAACAATTTGCGATTAAACAAATTTCATTTGAACAATTACGGGCAATTGAAGACAAAGCGATTGCTGAAATTGTAAAATTTCAAGAAGATGTCGGTATTCGTAGCGTGACTGATGGGGAATTTCGACGTACTTATTTTCACTTAGATTTTTTACAACAACTTGGCGGCGTTACAACTGATGCACCAGGAACCTTAATTGATAGCGATGGTAAAGAAAAATTATTACCACCCAATATCCGCGTAACGGGTAAAGTTAAACATATTAATGATATTCAGCTTGCTGATTTTAATTACCTAAAGAGTCAAGCAAATACACTATCTGTACCAAAAGTAACCATTCCCTCACCAACTATGCTGCATTTTCGCGGTGGACGCGCTGGTATTGATGAAAAAGCCTATCCCGTTCTTGAACCTGAATTTTATAACGATGTGGCTAAAGCCTATGCACTTGAACTTGAATCACTCTATAACGCAGGTTGTCGTCATGTACAAATGGATGATACTAATCTTGCCTACCTTTGTGATGAAAAAATGCGTGATGCGGCTCGCAAACGGGGCGATGATCCAAACCAATTACCGTTTAAATATGCAGAGTTCATTAATAAAGTGGTTGATTTAAAACCAAAAGGATTAATTCTATCAATTCACCTATGCCGCGGTAATTTTAAAAGCACCTTTGCAGCTAGTGGTAACTATGGGCCAGTTGCGCAGGCACTGCTTAGTGAAATGAAATTAGATGGTTATTTTTTAGAGTACGATGATGAAAGAAGCGGCGGCTTTGAACCTCTCAAATATTTACCCAAAGGTAAAATTGCTATTTTAGGTCTTATTTCAAGTAAATTTGCCCAGTTAGAAAACCCGGATGATATTAAGCGCCGTATTGATGAAGCAGCAAAATTTGCGCCACTTGAGCAATTAGCACTGTCACCGCAATGTGGCTTTAGTAGTACAGTACATGGTAACAATATCACGCTTGATGATCAGCGCGCTAAATTAAAGCTAACCGTTGATATAGCCAAGGATGTTTGGGGCTCAACTGAGATTAACTAAGCGCTAATTATTAATAATATATTTTTGCCACTTTAAAAAAGAGATTTAACGATGAATACCAGCGAAATAAAGCAGATTATTTACCACAATAAAATGACTAATTTTCAGATCTTTGCGGTAGCAGTTTGTGTACTTATTAGCTTAATTGATGGTTTTGATGTATTAACTATTGCCTTTGTTGGCCCAGTTATCTCAGCGCAGTGGCAACTTAGCGCTGAACAATTGGGTATTTTATTTAGCGCAGGGCTTGCTGGTATGGTGGTAGGTGCGCTTATCATATCGCCTTTTGCCGATAAATTTGGCCGGCGCTTTATTATTTTATGCTGCTTAGTTATCTTAACTGTTGGTATGTTTTCAGCTGGTTTTGCAAATAATCATTCACAATTAGTGATTGCACGTATTTTTACTGGCCTTGGGATGGGCGCGATATTACCCGGTATTAATACCGTTGTCGCTGAGTATTCATCTAATCGTTATCGATCACTAGCGATTAGTATCATGGCCGCAGGTTATACTGTTGGCGCACTGATCGGCGGTATGATCGCCATATATGTAATAAACTATTTTGGTTGGCAGTATGTGTTTTTTTTGGGTGGCTTATTTTCTGCGTTGTTGATCCCAGTCGTATTTTATCAATTGCCTGAATCCCTCGATTTTATTTTAACTCAAAAAAGCCATAATCGACTTGCTAAACTTAATCAGCTACTGACTAAATTAGGCTTAACTCATTGTGCTGATTTCCCAAAATTAGATCAGGCTGCCCCTAAAAAAGCGAGCAATTTAAGCCTACTGCTGAGCGCCAAAATGCTTAAAGCAACCATTTTACTATGCATTAGTAACTTTATGTTGATGTGTTCGTTCTACTTTTTAGCGAACTGGACTCCAAAAATTTTGGTCAGTTTGGGCTATTCAACGGACTTAAGTATCAGCGGTTCACTGATTATGAATATTTTTGGTATTATTGGCGGCTTATTACTAGGCTGGTTGTCAAAAAAATACTCGGTTCAAAAAGTGACTTCACTTATGTTAATCGCGGCCTTTATTGTGGTTATCACATTTGGTTTTAGTAACAATTATTTACCGTTACTATTTGTCTTAATCGCTTTTATTGGTTTTACCATTTTTGGCGCCATGGCCGGATTATATGCAACTGCGCCGGCAATATTTCCCCCTCAAATTAGGGCAACAGGCACTGGCCTTGTGTTAGGGCTTGCCCGCCTTGGCGCAACGCTTGGTCCTTATGTAGCTGGATTGTTGATTGCAGCTGAACTACCTCGTGGCCATTACTTTTTTATTTTGGCCCTGCCGCTGTTAGTTGCAGCAGCTTGTGTATTTATTATTAAACCTTATCAGCAGCAATAAGTCCGTTAAGTTTACCCACGTTATTATGCGGTAAACTTAACATATTAATGATAATTTTAATAAACGATTAATTGATTATCTGTATTTTTGAGTCCGCGAATCATTAATCACGCCTTGATAATTTAAGCCGTAAGCAAAATCATATAGATTACCCGCTTCATCAACATAAGGCTTAAGATCTCGAGCCACATCTTCTAACTGCGCTTCAACGGTATCCATATTAAGAGGATATTGTAATGGCAATAAGCCACTTGGTTCATAATTACCGACAATAATATCAAAATAGGCTTTATCATCGACAGAAAAACCAGTCAAAATAGCATCGCTATTGCCTTCAAATTCCGCAACAATCACTGGATTTTTAGCCTTTAAGGCAACGACCACTGGGATCGTTTTACCTGTTGCTTTTTTTATCTCATTGGCTTTTTGATGGGCGTTTTCAAATGCCGTTAAATCATATTCATTACTAATGTCAGATGTTTGCCCAAAATAAGATCGGTTTTCTTTGGTTCCGTCTTGGTTGATATTACCACTAATCGATGCTTTGCGAACCGACTCACCATTTGCAATATAAGGACGGTATTGTAATGATATTGGATAAAATGAGCCATCTTCTCTTTGCCCGGCATGATTGAAATTCCCTCCGCTATCAGGGCTATTCATACCAATAATAATCAAATCAACATTGCTTAGATCCGGCGTTTCAAATCCAGTCACTTCACCTTTATCATTTAAAATCGCTTTATCAGTTAACACGGTTTTAAAATAAGCCTTTGCTCTATCAATATCCATGGTTGGATCGCTAGTTGTATAGGCTTCACCAAAAACAGTTTTAAATTGATTATGAATTGAACTTGGTATATAAACCGTTTTATTTTTATAGCTAGCCTCGTTATCTACCGCTTTAATGGTGTTATTGCGATTTTTAAGCATCACGATCGATTTTAATTGTGCATCGTAGCCAGCTTTTACTTTATCAGGGCTAGCAACAATTTTTTCAGATTCAGATAACACTAAATAAGGATTTTCAAAAAGCCCTGTTTCAAACATGAGTTTAGAAATTCGCTTACCACTTTGCTTAAATCGTTCATCAGCTGAAATCGCATTTTTACCAGCTTCATAATCGCGTTGCCATAAATCGTAAGCTGCTAATACCGGTTTTTTATCATTGTTACCACCGAACATGTCGGTGCCATTTTGTAAAATAGCATAATGCCGTTCATCAACCGTTTTATCTTCAGCGCCCCACGCCATGCCCAACTTTAATTTATTATCTGGATCGCTACTCACTTTGGTAACCGACCAGTCAGTACTAATAACGCCGTCATAACCTAATTTTTGACGCAATAAATCGAGCCGACCTTTATCATAAGAGGTTCCAACAGCATCTTCAAACAGCGGCTTACCATCAGCGCCAATTGCTATTGAGTAAGATGTCATTACCGATGCAGCCTCTTTTGTTTTACCTTTTAGATGAAAGGCGCCATCAACAAAAGATGTCAAATGACCATTGAAATTATTGCCTGGGTAAACAGCGTATTTACCACTTTCCATATGTGATTCTCGGCCGCTTTCGCCCATCCCTTCACCCGGAAAATGTTTTACCATGGTAATAATCGATTCTTTTCCCCACCCGGTATCATTACCATCAATGAAAGTGGATTGCGCTGCATCAATATAAGCGCTTGTCATATCAACCGTTAGCTGCGCACTTTCCCCCATTGTGCCATCCGTTCGCAACCAACGAGGATCGGTTGCTAAATCGATTTGCGGAGCAAGTGAGGTGCTAATGCCCAGTGCACGAAACTCTTGTGACATGATGTTGGCAAATTGTGACATCACATTAGGATCAAACGTTGCAGCTATACCAAGTGTCGATGGCCACCTTGATATATCATCGCCTTTAGCATTATATTGTGCATCAGATCCGGCAATATGACGCGGATCGGAGCTGAAGTTAACTGGAATAACTTTTTTACCCTCTTTAACAAAGCTTTCAACATAAGCCTGCATCTCATTGTTCCAAAGTACGGTGGCTTTTACATCATTTTTTCCCTCATTTAATACATTACGTAAGTTATCATTTTGCAAATATTTTTTTTGCTCGTCTGTTAAGCCATATTCTGGGTTTCGCTCATGATCGCTAAATAACATTAAACCCGCAATTTCATCTTTACTTAATGCATTAGCCAAATCAGTGGCGCGATCATCGGCACTTAATCGCCAGTCTTCCCACGGATCAAGTTGACCATTACCGTTCATATCTTTAAATGCATAAATTGACCCATCTTTAGCTTGAACTTCAATGAGATTTATACCGCCCTCTTTTGTCATGCCAAGCACCGCGCCATTATTAGGATTATGCACGAGTATTAAGGTGATATTACCGACTTTTTTTTCTTCGATTGTATATTTATTATGTGAGAGTTTTTGGGTAAAAGCGCTATTTGAAACGAGCATTAAGCTGATTAATATTGATAAAGGAAAAATTATTTTTTTCATCATACTTCCTCATATTATATATTTCATTTAAATAAATTAGCTAAGATAAACGGGTTTATAAACAAAAAGGTGCGTTTGATAACGTGTAATGACTCTTATTAAAATTATGTTGTTTGTAACATTGCTTGATAAGCATTTTAATAAAAATGGTTGGATAATACTGTGATACAGCGCCAATTTAGTGATCTCTCATTTTTTAATTTTTAAGTTGTTATTTATATTATTAATGCAATGGTATTTTTTTCACTATATTGATACCTTACAACAAAAATTTAACGAAAGTAGTCGAAGTTATTGCAATAGTGTGAAATATGATAAGTGATCAAAAGCGAGTAATATTAAGCGCGTTAACCAAATAATTTATCGAGTGCCTCGATAAAGGCTAGATCAGGTTTAGTATAAAAAATACCGTGCTCGGCATCATCAGGAACCATGCCTCGGATAAACAGATAATAGACGCCGCCAAAATGCGCTTGATATTGATAATGAGGGATACGGCTTTTTAAGTAACGATGAAGTGCTAATGAGTAAAGCTGATATTGTAATTCATAACGATGTTCACGCATTGCAAGTGTAATTGACTCATGATTATAATCATTAACCGATTGACCTAAATAATTAGATTTATAATCCACAATATAATATTTTCCCTGCCACTCAAAAACCATGTCAATAAAGCCTTTTAACATGCCTTGCACTGTTGAAAAATCAAGTTCATCACACTGTTTAGATAAAGGATCATAATGCTTACATAGCGCATCAAGCTTAGCTGCTGAAATATCTTGGCGAATAGGTAAATAAAATTGTAACTCGTTTAAACGCTGACTAGATGATAAGTCAGATAAAGATAATTGCGCTGATAATGGCGCCTTTAAAACACCTAAAAACCATTCACTTATCGGCATGAGCCAAACTTGTGGTAAATTTAATTTAGTCACTAAATGTTCAGCAATATTTTGACTGTCAGGGCGGCTAAAATCACTATTTTCAAAACATTCATGCATCAATGTACCCACTATCGCGCCTTTAGGGAAATGGTGGATGTCATAGATGAGAATATTATCTTGAGTGTTAATCATCACATTATCTTCAACTTGATTATCAGCTAATACCTCAATATCAAATGAAGGTAAAATATCACCTAATAATGCCGCCGATTTGTTATCGCTATAATGGCTAGATTGCACCAATCCTGAATAACTCGTTACCCGCCAGCTGTAATCAAGTTTACGCCTGAATATATTTGCAGCAAGGTGCGCTGTTGAGGCCGGCTGAGCCGCCGCCAATGTGCCCTTTGCAATCGGCAATTCAACGTTAATAACAGTGGTACTTTCGAGTTGATGTAGACTATTTTCAAGATCAGTATAATTATTTTGCGTGGGATCTAATAATAGATGACCTATTGCTGAATGTTGTATCGTTAATTGATTTGCTCGGCCTTTTTTCAACCCTGCTATTGAAAAGCTACAATGATAAATTGAACGCGTTAAGGCAACATAAAGTAAACGGAGATCTTCAGCAAGCCTTTCTTGTTCAATTAAGCGTTTAATCTCAGGCGATAAATGATAAGCATAATTGATTTTATAATTTTTTCGTTCATGAAAAATTAAACTATCAGATTCGCGGTGTAAAGCAATAAAAGGCAGAAACACGATAGGATATTCCAGCCCTTTTGATTTATGAATAGTAATGATATTAATTAAATTTTCGTCACTTTCAAGTCGCTGCTCGTGATTTTCAAGGTTACGATCTGGTTCATTAATTTGTTTGGTTAACCATCGAATAAGTGCATGAGGCGTATCGAGCTCTTGGGCAACGTCTTGTAATAGTTCACCTAAATGCATGAAATTAGTAATTATGCGTTCGCCATCAGGTAAGCTAAGTAAATTTTCAATGAGTTGACGATGATTCATTAACCGGCGTAGCATAACTAGCACACCATAGCGCAGCCAAAGTGCTTGATATTCCCTAAATTCATCAATAATTAATTCTAACTTACTTGTATCATTAGAAAGAATATCAATGTCACTCATTGACATACCAATTAACTGCGTTGCAAGCGCACTACGTAAATAATTTTCATTGGTTGGCATTAATACTGCTTGCAAGATCCGCAATATTTCACGGGCCTCTAATGATGTAAAGACACTTTTATGATTTGATACATAAACGCTTTTAATATTACGTTGATTGAGCTTTTGTTGAATAATTTCAGCTTCTCGGCCAGTTCTAACTAAAATGGCGATATCTGAGGATTTAATTTTCTCTTTTTCCACCTCATTATCATAAAAATAAGCATCACTCGCAAGCCACGTCATAATTTGCTTAGCGCAATATTCGGCAGAATAGTCTAAATAATCACTATTTGATGTCACTGATTCAGGCAATAAATAACTGTGGATCGCGCTGATTTTTTGTCCATCAACATAAAAGTTTTTTTGATTATTTTTAGCTGCACTATTCATGGCAATAAATGGAATTGCATCAAAAATAAATGGCTGCTCTTTACGACGATATAAGCTATTAACGCCGCTAACCATGCTAGCACTTGAACGCCAATTGGTCATCATCGTAAATTGATGATCGACCGATTTTTTAGCTTCAATATAAGTAAAAATATCTGCGCCACGAAAACCATAAATCGCCTGCTTAGGATCGCCAATAAGTAATAAACCCGATTGTTTGCGATTATGATATATAGTATCAAAAATTTGATATTGTACTGGGTCAGTATCTTGAAATTCGTCGATCATGGCAACCGGATATTGCTGCAAAATTTGAGCAGTCAACACATCACGATTTTCGCCTTGTAGTGCTTGGTGTAAATTATTAAGTAAATCGTCAAATCCCATCTGTGCAAGCTGTGTTTTTTCATCTTTTACTCGCTGGCGCACCAGTGCAATGATATCAAATAAAATAAAATCACGCAGACTAAATGAGCAGGTTAAAAATTGCTCTATTTCAGTAAATAAGGGATGGTTAGGTGCAATTTTATCACTATCAGTTTTATTACATAGCTCTGCTTGGCTAAATTTAACCAATTCATTAGGCACGCTATAATCACAAGTCGGCGAATTAGCCCATGTCGAAATGGTTTCAATCCATCTGGGTAAATGAGTTTTACTATATGAGCGCTTATTGACATCAGATTTTAAAATATCTGCCGTTGCATCGATTATTGCGGCTTGCCATCGTATTTTTATCAATTCAATTTTAGCAATATTTTCAGCATGAAAATGCTTAATTGTTGGAGCTAATGGCTGGGTTGATAAGATAACATTAGTTGGTATTGCTTGATTAAGATAAGGCGAAATATCAGCTAATAGCGCTTTAGGATCGGCCCAATTTTGCCAGATAGTATAAGCAATGTCTTTTGGCATTGGGGTAAAGTTATCACGCCAAATATCATTTACAACTTGTAAGTAAAGATCCGTTTGATCTTTAACTAATGTTTGATTAAATAAAACACCTGATTCAAAGGCATAAGTCGTTAGCATGCGCTGACAAAAACTATGGATAGTAAAAATAGCCGCCTCATCCATATTTTGCTCAGCATAAAGCAGGCGTTTTAGAGCAAGGGGTTTATCGTCTATAAGCTCAATTAATGTTTGATAATCTGGATCACAATGCGTTCCAATAATGCAGGCAACACGTAATTGGTGGATATTTTGTCGAATACGGTAACGCAGCTCTTCGGTAGCTGCTTTAGTAAAGGTAACAACGAGAATTTCTTCAATCGATAATGGGCGCTGATAATTATTTTTACCAACACCTAACAATAAACGTAAATAAATAAATGCCAAAGAATAGGTTTTACCGGTACCAGCAGAGGCCTCAATTAATGATCGCCCCGTTAAGGGTAATGAAAAGAGGTTAAGCTCATCAAAGTGCTTTAAACTTGATGGTGAAACCATTCCAATATACCTTCACCTGTTTGAGGTAACGAAATACAAGCAATATCTGCAGTTGAAAACATCGGCGGTGCAACTTGTGGGCATAATTCGTTAACCAAATAACCAACCAAAGGTAAGTGCGATACGATGAGTACCGATCCGATGCCGGTTAATGGTAGCATGCTGATATTATCAACAATATGCGCAGCGCAGCCATTAGGCTTTAGAAAATCATTGGTTTCACTTTGTTTTACTGTTACAAAATTAGCTATAATTGAGAAGGTTTGCTCAGCTCTCAGATAAGGGCTGACTAAGGCAAAATCAAAAGTTATTTTCTGTTCATTAAACCAAGTTGCAGCAGAAACACATTGCTGATGGCCAAAAGGCGTTAAAGCGCGACTTGAATCTGATGTTGCACTATAACCCGCCTCACCATGTCGCATCACATAAACTTTTATCATTCACTTACTCACCTATAAAAAGGGTAACGTATCAATTTAAACCTTTTAATACGTTACATTTTAGATTTACGTTAGTATTATGCGATTAACGTAACTTTAATTGAAAAATTAGGCATTCAGCGCCACAGCAAAAATGAAATTTTGCCGTAAGTTTATAACCATTTTCAACTTTATCGATTTGACTTACAATTTGGCAAGGCTCTGACTCAACATCTTGAGCTGCCTTCGTGAGTGATTGTAATTTTTCTTGAGCTAAGACGTCAGATGCAAAAACATTTTCATATTCAGCAGTACAATCTTCATTATCAATAATCGTACCAACATCAGTACAACAACATGCTGGCGTTTCATTAGCCTTGCATTTATTTACAGAATTTGTCATATATCCCCCATAACATTCGTGGTTAAATATAGTTATCAAGCTAGTATAAAATTAGTATAACAAAATCATAGCTTGATAGCTATTTTACATCTTTATTTTTGAATCTAGCACACTCACCATTATGGTGTTGTAGGCGTTGATTCGTCATCAAGTAAATGTATATTTCCCGTAATACTCATTTGCGATTGTTCGATGAGTTGTTTTAATGTTTCGCTATCATTTTCATATTCATTTACCACCAGTGGCACATATTCAATTAACGTTGAAGTTGGATCTAAATCAAACATCTCGGTATCAGATGTGAATTTACGTTTAATCCATGTATAGAGCACGATAAGTGGTTTTTGAATAAAGTAGATATCAACATTGCGTAAGGTTCGCTCCACAATCACATATAAGCTATCGCCTCGTTTATCTTTAAGTGATGAATACCTTGATGATAAACAAACTAGCTTTTGTTGTTCCATTTTAGTTGCAATTAATTGCATATATTGCTCAGCATGCATATCAACTTTAAAGCCTAAGTTAATATTAATTCTAAAGACTTTATAAGGAACTAAAATTTCTATTTCATAATCGAATCGATAGGGTTCATCCATACGATTAATGGCAACAAACCAATATGTATCTGCGCGTTTAGGTTTTTTTTCAAATAAAGAATAACTGATTTTGCTTTCAATCGAGTGCGGACTTTGTGCCCTTGTTAAATAGAATAAATGGGTCGCAATTTTTTCAACCGTTTTATCATGACTAACCGATACGATTTTGGCTAAGTAGTCGCTATCTAGGCGATCAAAAGTATTATAATCACGTTTTAATCGTCTACCGCTGTTCCATGCATACATGATGACGAAAATAAAACCTGCAATCAAGATTGAGGCATAACCACCATGGAAGAATTTTTGAAT
The DNA here is from genome assembly GCA_036251935.1 of Orbaceae bacterium lpD04. NCBI lineage: Bacteria > Pseudomonadati > Pseudomonadota > Gammaproteobacteria > Orbales > Orbaceae > Orbus > Orbus wheelerorum. The sequence continues at coordinate 2,295,869 of CP133967.1, forward strand.
GTTAGCAACAAAGAAACCACTCTCAATAGTTAAAAAGAAAAGTGTTAACGGCACGCTATACCATAGTGGTTTATTGTTTTTCATAAAATAGAAAAATAGCAAAATTGTCGTCATCAACATACTAAGTGTGATGGCAAGTCCGTAAGCCGCCTCTAAATTTACGGATGAACCAAAACCTAATACCATAAGCGCACATAGTATAAATAATATGTAGTTAACCGATGGTATATACATTTGCCCTTTAATTAAAGTTGGGTACCTGATATGAACATTAGGCCATAGCTCTAACGAAACCGCTTCACTAATAATAGTAAATGCCCCACTAATTAAAGCCTGACAAGCAATAAATGCAGCGACGGTTGACATAATAATACCAATTAGTCTAAACCATTCTGGCATCATCATATAAAATGGGTTAATACTTGGGTCAACCATGTCTGGATTATGAATAATCCATGCTGCCTGCCCTAAATAATTAAGAATCAAACAGACTTTAACAAAGCCCCATGAAATACGAATATTTTTAAGCCCACAGTGCCCAAGATCGGAATACAGCGCCTCTGCGCCGGTTGTACACATGAAAATAGCACCTAATATAATAATCGCATCAGGCGCTTGAATAATAAATTCAATTGCGTACATAGGATTAAAGGCAGCAAGAACATCTAAATTAGGTAAAAGTCGATTAAGCCCTAATATTGCAAGCGTTGTAAACCAGATCGTCATACCAACACCAAAATACCTGCCTAACGATGCTGTTCCTAACGGTTGAATCAAAAATAGCACTGCAATAATAAGGAGTGTTACAGGAATAATAGGAATACTCGAATAAAGTGAATTCAATCCTTCTACCGCAGTAATAATGGTAATTGCTGGCGTAATCGCGCCATCAGCAAGTAATGCTGCTGCGCCAACAATTGCAATAATATACGCCCAGCGATAACGCCGCCTAATAAGTGCATAGAGCGATAAAATCCCCCCCTCACCTTTATTATCTGCTTTTAAGGTTATGATAACGTATTTTAGCGTTGTCTGTAGCGTTAGCGTCCATATCACGCAAGACACCGCACCTAATATATAAAAGGAATTTGACCACTGGTTTTCAGGTAGTCCAGAAATAATTGACTTTAAAACATAAAGTGGAGATGTCCCGATATCGCCATATACAATACCTATAGCACTGATAATACCAAGCATTCCGACCGGAATTCTATGATTTGAGTTATTCATAATAATTTACATTAGTTAAGTTAAAGAGTAATTAGGTTGTTAATAAGAAAATTACACGCCATTACATGAGAATTGAAAACATCGATTTGATATGACAAACGTTATTCTAATTATTTCGTTCATTTGATAGAATCATTTTAGTAAAACGAGAAGTCGCTATCATACTGCTAATTTTGAGATTGTACATCCTAATTCTGTACATTTAGAGTGAAAATGTTAATAAAAGTTAGCTAAAAAAATACAATAGTAAATAAATTCAATAAATTATAATTTATCAGACATAGTGAATACGCTGATTAAATATACAACAGGAGTCAATATGAGTTCAATTCATGGTCATGAAGTATTAAATATGATGGAAGGGAATAACTATAACGAGGACTCATTACTTAAGCAAATTAATGAAAAATTTGGTTTAAATGCTAAGTTTCATACCTGCTCCAAACAAGATATGTGCGCTATTGAGCTTATTGAGTTATTAAAAAGAAAAGGGAAGTTTAAACCAACTCAATTAGCAAAATTTACCGTTGATAGTAGTAAAATTTGTGATCATTAACTTATTTGTTAATTAAAATATAATCAAAATTGCCCCTTGAAAATAGGGGCAGTAATAAAACTATCTTGGTAAATTTAAAACTCAAATTGATAAATTAAATCAACAGTCTGATCGACGCCTGATACCGCTTCTAAATATAAGCGAGGCAATAATCGATAACGTAATGTGAATGTTGCCAGCGAGTCAAAAATACCGATCCCATATTTTAATTGTAAATTAGGTAAAATGTAACCACTAACAACAACTTTTTGACTATCTCCCACACCTTGAGTATCTAAACTTAAATTTTTAATGCCAAATGTATTGCCGATATCACCAATAATTTGGCCACCTTGGGCGGTGCCTAAACCAATGAGTAAAGCTGTCATCATATCATTTTCACTCTGATCACCACTATCCAGCCCTTGCCCTCTAAGTAGGTATGATAATGCCTCTTGCTGTGACATTGCTGGCTCTGAAAATATTTCAACTTTAGGGTCATCAGCAAGCCCTGTAACGCGAATACCGGCAATAACGTTATTTTCAATAGATTCAGGATTTCGAATCGCTTCAATGTTAAGTCTTGGTTGGTCGGCAAGCCCAGCAAAAACGATCTCACCTTTACGAACGATCAGATCTTGCCCATAAGCGTGGAAACGGCCATCTGGAACAAATATTTGCCCATTTACCGTTAAGCCTTTGTTTGTTTGTGTCACATAAACACCGCCCGTTAGCCTTGCAACTAAGCCAAAAGCATCAACATTAACTTTATCACCTAAAGATACCAACACGCGGCTATTAATTTTTATCCCTAAGTCTTGTGGGGCAATCTCTTGCAAATTACTATCAAGCATCACTTCATCCGATGACACATCAACAGTTGAAGGTGGAAGTGACTCAACTTTAATATTTGCCTTAGGAATTGTCACTTTACCAACCAAGTTGAGCTCATTTTGATTAGCATCAATACGAATATCGGGCACAATTGACATGGTTATCATCGGAGGGATGGTGACTTCAATCGCCGCACCCTTAACGGTTAAAAAAGCTTGCCAATTATTGATATTTTGCCAGTCTGCCTTACCATTAATATTAACGTTACCCGATTTGGTTTGCATCAGCCCTTTAAGCTCTGAAGATTTACCTTTAAAATCAATATCAATTACTATAGATTGAATATCAGCTGGTAATTGAGACACTTTAATATCACTATGCGATAGCGCAAATTTACCCGTAATGTAAGGGTCTAACAGTGTCCCTGAAAATTTCAAATTGGCATTAATAGCACCATTAGCATGCTCATTGTCATTGAGTAATGGATTAATAATTGAGAGCGATAATTGGTCAATAATCACTTGCCCACTTAACCGTTTATTATCCGTTGGATCATCAACAACTATATTACCGTCAAATCGGCCAAACTCTTTCGTGCTAAACTTCCAATCAAGTTTTGCTTGTTTATCATTAATATTGACGTTAATAGCAAATAGATCAAATGGGATCGGTAACGTTTGTGAGGCTATTTGTTGACGAATGTAAACGTCATTACTATTTATGCTGGCAACGATGGTCGGTATTTTATGAGCAGGATCCCATTTTATATTCGCCTTACCATATATCGTTCCGGCTAATTTGGTCTCGCCTTGATTGATTGATTCAAATAAAGTCAAATCAATATTAGATAAAATAATATTTGCTTCACCACGATCGGCAATAATAACATTTTTGTCTAAGCAGATGTGTGATTCGTTGTCTACCCAGCAATGAGCACTGATGCTTGCTTGATTCGTATCTAGATTATATTTAAGATTAATCGGCTTATTAATTTGCCAGCTATTTTTAGGACTAAATGTGAGATTAGCGTCTGCAATGGATCCCTGCCACTCGGTTCTTTGTTTATTTAGTTGGCCGTTTAAGTTAATCGCACTTGAAACAGGTTTTCCTTTGACATTAATCAGTAGATGATGATTTTGTTCATTACCGGAGAGTAAAATTTCTGCATTATCAACCGTTACATTTGGCATATCAAATTGGTTAGCCTGTATCTTGATATTACCCGCTAATATATCACTATATTTTATATCTCCGGTCAAAGAACCTTGATGTAACTTAATATCTTGCCAAACAAAATTATCAATTACTAAATTACTTTTAATGATCGGCTTGTCGATTGAACCATTGACTATCACCTGCCCTGTTATATTACCTTTTAGGTCTGGATCAATAACTTTAAGATCAGTCAGTTTTAAATCAGCAATTAAATTACTTTTTGTTGTCGAACCATTTAAATCGATGTGATTATTACCCAATGAGAGGTTAAACTTATCGGCAGAAATAAATTTACTTGAATTAATCGCAATATTACCACTTGCATGTAAAGGAGCCTTATTAATATTACCATCTAATTGCATCTGATTTAGATTAACTATCCAAGATTTACCGTCAATAGAGCCGTTAGTTTTTAATTTACCGTCTAATTTAATTAAATAATCAGGTATTTCACGGCTTAAATCTATCTTATTAAAATCAATGCTCGCATCCCATTTTAGTGCTTGGCGCCAGCCAACTTTAGCCGATAAGTCAAATTCACCTTGCGGTAAGGTTGCTGAAATAGATTTAATATTAAAGGATTCATTGGTACCATCACTTTTCATATCAAATAATACTGATGGTAATCCGGTGCCATAAAAGTCACCTTTACTATTGAAATGGTAATTTTTGACAGAGCCAGACAAATCAAGATCGAAATTTTTTAACTGATACTCTGCTTTACCAAATATCGGCCATTGAATGGCCTTACCACTAATTTTTGCGGTTACTGGCATATAAGTCTCAACGAAATCAATTTGCGCATCGATATCCGCTTGATTAAGCCCCTTAATTTGAGTTTTAGCTGATAATTTCCCTAACAATTGCCCCGTTATTTTACCGCTAATTTCAGTTTCACCCAGCTCATCTTGCTGCTTTGTTTTAACATCAATATTAGCTGATACCGGCCATTTATCGCCGAGTGTGATGTTACCTGAAACTTTTACATCACCATTAGCATAAGGCGTTTTGGCTGTTGCTTGAACAAGCCTTGCATTAATATAATTATTTTCAGTACTCGCTTGAATAGTGACATTATTAAACTGGTAATCTTGACCACCAATATGTAATAACCAATTATCACCTTTAAGGCTATTAACATAGATATCTAACGGAATATTAACCGTTGGTAATGCACTAATTAAAGGTTTATTAAAAATTTGATTGATTGTTTCACTAATTGATAAATTATCATTATTTGCATCTGTTTTAACCGGTTCGACATCAGTAGGTGTATCAGGGAAAATGGCTTTAACATCCATTGCCGTAGCAGGAAAAACATAAATTTTCTCATTTACCCAAGTCGCACGACCGTTAAATGAGGATAAATCAAAATGCATATCATCAACGTTTACTGATACATTAGTCAAAGACGCTTTTCGTAGTTCCATAGGCAATGGCATATTAATAACCGAGCGTGCGGTTTGCACTGGCTCTAAAGCCTCACTATCATCAGCAGGAAAGGCATCTGTGTGGATATTGACGGTAATATCTTTTGCATCCAGATTTTTAATGCAAATTTTGCCCTCTATTAAGCATAAACCTGATAACGATAATGCCGCTTTTCCAACTTTGACATCAACCCCATCAAGCTCCATAGAGAAGCCTTCGATATTTAAATCATTAAGCGCGCCTGTTGCATGTTCTATTTTGATTTCAGGCATCACTTTTTCAAGTACAGTGGTGATGATTTTAATACCTAAACTGGTATAAATTAAAATTAATAAAAAGCAAATTAGCACACTAAAAGTACACAGGACAATTAAACTACTTTTTTTCCATTTACGAATACGTTTGATTCGCTTAACTTTTTTCAATCTTTTATGATTCGCCATACTTTATAGCTCCGAGCCTAAACCAATATAAAAATGGACCGATGTTTTCGAATCATTGATTGGCGTTGCAATATCAAATTTAATTGGGCCAATTGGTGATGACCAGCGGATACCAACACCGACACCGGTATGAAAATTGGTTTGGTCAAATTTATCAATGGCCTCGCCGCTATCAACAAATGTCGCTCCCCACCATGCGCCAGTAAAGTTATATTGGTACTCAAGGGAGCCTGTAATTAATTTTGATGCCCCTTTTAATTTACCAGCTTTATCTTCTGGCGATATTGATTGATAACTATAACCGCGGATGCTTCTATCCCCCCCAGCAAAGAATCGGAATGAAGGTGGTACACGGTCAAAATCACTTGCCTGGATAAAGCCAAAATTACCTCTAGCAATAAAGCGATTATCATCGCCAAGTGAACGGATCCAAACTTGTTGTAATTGGAAACGAACAAAATTAATATCAGAGCCCAGATCTTCCGCCGCAACCTCTAAAGAGTAGCGCTGTGAATCACCCCACATCGGGAATAATTTACCATCACTTCTCGCTCGGGAAAAACTAAATGATGGGTAAAATAAAAAGGTTTTATAGCTATCACTGGCTTGGGTGAAGTTATCATACATGGTATTTAAGCCAATCGATTTTTGCCAGCCCTCGAAGCTGTCCCAATTGCGCAAAACACCAAAGGTATAAGAATTCGAATAGGTATCATTATTATTAATTTTTTTATAGCCACCTTGTAGTGTGTAATAATCTTCTAATGGTGACTCGTATAGCGGGATCTTATAAACACCGGTGATCGATTGTTCTGGCGATGATAAAACAAGATCACTTTGAAAACTATGGCCACGGCTATTAAGCCAAGGCTTATTCCAACTCAGCTTTCCTCTTGCACCATTATCAGTGGAAAAACCAATCCCAGCATCAACAATGTTTTTTTTTCGAGGTGTTGTTATTACATGTATCGGTAATATTTTATCTTTATCTGCATCTTTAAATAGAGGAACGACAGTAACAGAACTAAACCAATTGGTTGAAGATAGGCGCCGACTAAGTAGTGAAAGTTGATCTGCTGTATAAGGTTCACCGTCTTTAAACGGCACAATTTTACTTAGGTAAGACTCACGAATATCTGATTTACTAAAAGTAACATGACCAAATTCGTACCTTTTTCCGGTGTTAAAGTCTATTTGCCAAAAAGCTTCATGCAAAGGATCGCTAACCGCGAGCTGATGTTTAGTCATATCAGCATCAAAATAACCTTTACGTAATGCTATGCTTTGTAAGCGTTTTTTAAAACTATCATATTCACCATGATTCAATATGCTGCCTTTTTTAGGCAAATCATGATCTAATAAATAGAGATAATCTTTATCTTTTGCGCCTTCGCCCGTAATATCAACGTCAACGCCTTCAATTAAAACAGGTTGCCCAGGATCAACAGTCACAACTAACCGATTCTCATCGGGTTCATTGTAGCTAAATGTTGGATTATAATAACCTAACGCACGTAGACTTTTCTCTATTTCACTTTCTAAATAACGTTTAAAATAAGGGGTATCGGTAATTCGCTCATCATCGATCATAGATAAACGTGCATCGACATTATCTTCCAACGCGCCTGACAAGCCCTTAACATCAAGTTTGAGCTTAGCTGATACAGCCGCTATCATAATAAACGATAAAATAATCGAAAGAATAATTCTTCGCACATTCACTCCATAATGCCTAACTAAAATGATTTAGCATTAAAAATACAACTTAAACTTATTACCAATAATTATGAGTTCTTTGACCTATCTTTTAGTCAAAAAGTTCATTTCAAACTAAATTATTCTTCTAGTACAACATGGCCAATATAAGGAAGGTGGCGATAATGCTGAGCATAATCAATACCATAACCAACAACAAATTCATCTGGAATTGAAAATCCAATGTACTTAACTGGCACCGGAACTTCACGACGAGACGGTTTATCTAATAATGTACAAATATTTAAACTTCTTGGTCCACGTAGTTCAAGCAGTTCTTTAACTTTACTTAACGTATTACCGGTATCAATAATATCTTCTACAATTAATACATCTTTACCACGAATATCTTCATCAAGATCTTTCAAAATTTTGACATCACGGTTGCTATTCATCGCGCTGCCATAACTTGAAGCAGTCATAAAGTCCACCTCATGACCTACAGTAATGGCACGGCTTAAATCCGCCATAAAAATAAATGAGCCTCGTAATAATCCAATCAAGACTAATTCATTGTTACTATCTTTATAATCATTATTAATTTGCTGCCCTAACGCTTGTACTCTTTTTTTAATATCTTGTTCAGATATCATCACTTCAACACTATGTTTTTTCATCTTTAGACCAATCTCGTATATAAACGCGACAAATTCTATCAATATTTACTTATAAATCATAGTAAAGTTATAACAACTGACAAAATAATCTTCACTTCTTTAAATTTTAAATCAATCATGACGGTTAATTAACTAAAAATTAAAACAATTTAATATTTTTCAAAAACATAAAATATATAATAAAAATTGCGTTAGATTAACTTTACACACTTTTTTATTTAAATTGCGGAATAATTATTTGACAAAATCTATAACTTCGATGGAATTGAGTATATACTAACCGCCAGTAAAAGTAGGAGATAGAATATGGCTAAAGCGCGTGAGAAAGTACCCTCTTTTGAAGAAATACTTAAAGAATTAGAAAATGTTGTTAGCAAATTAGAGCTGGGTAATTTGCCTTTAGATGAAGCCTTAAATGAATTTGAAAAAGGCGTCAAATTATCGAAGCAAGGCCAAGTTCAGTTACAAAATGCCGAGCAAAGAATTCAAATATTACTTACCGAGAGCAGTGATGCACAGTTAACTGACTTTGTTGATTCTGCCAATTAATACTAAATTGTGATTATGGATAATTCATTTATTAAGTTACATGAACAATATAGCCAAAGAGTAAATCAATTATTGGCTAATTGCATGGAAAATATTGACGCTTCTTTGTTAAAAGAGGCAATGCAATACAGCTTACTTGCAGGTGGCAAGCGCATTCGTCCTTTTTTAGTTTATGCAACTGGGCAAATGTTTGATTGTATGCTTGAAAAGCTTGATTCCTCAGCTATGGCTATAGAAGCTATCCATACCTATTCGCTAATTCATGATGATTTACCAGCCATGGATAACGATGAATTAAGACGAGGCATGCCGACATGTCATATCAAATATGGCGAAGCTACGGCAATTTTAGCTGGTGATGCCTTACAATCTTTTGGATATTCATTAATCGCTCAAGATCCTTATTTGCCAGATAGTAATAAAATCTTAATGCTGCAAGAGCTTTCTGCTGCAAGTGGCATATCTGGAATGTGTTTAGGGCAATCACTTGACCTGCAAGCAGAGCATAATATCATTACCATTGATGAGCTTGATCAAATTCATATATATAAAACTGGCGCATTAATTAAAGCCGCCGTGCGCTTTGGTATGTTTGCTGTAGGTGATAAAGCAATGCAATATCAATCAGCACTCGATAATTATGCGCATTGCATCGGGCTTGCGTTCCAAATTCAAGATGATATTTTAGATGTTATTGGCAATAAAAATATAATGGGTAAAAATCAAGGTATGGATAAACAACTGGCTAAAAATACGTATACCTCATTAATTGGCCTTGAAAAATCGATACAAACTTGTCAGCATCTTTATCGGCAAGCTATCGAGGCATTAGATAAAATACCTTATAATAGCAAGGCATTGCGTCAATTAGCTGATTTTATTATTACCCGAAATAGTTAATTTACTTTGTCATTAAATAGAGAAGTTAAAATAGTAAAATGAACCTTGATAATTATCCATTACTTAAAGAGATTAATTCACCAAAAGATTTAAGGCGTTATCTTGTTAACCAACTGCCTGAAATTAGTGATGAATTAAGACGATTTTTATTGAACTGTGTCAGCCGTTCAAGCGGTCATTTAGCTTCAGGGTTGGGAGTCATTGAGCTCACTATTGCGTTACACTATGTTTATAATACACCCTTTGACCAGCTAATTTGGGATGTCGGTCATCAAGCTTATCCCCATAAAATATTAACGGGTAGGCGCGATCGGATGTTAACTATCAGGCAAAAAGATGGACTGCATCCTTTCCCTTGGCGCGAAGAGAGTGAATATGATGTTTTAAGCACTGGCCACTCTTCAACATCGATTAGTGCCGCGTTAGGAATTGCAATCGCTGAGCAGCAAGAAAAAACGGGCCGTAAAGTCGCTTGTGTTATTGGTGATGGTGCATTAACAGCTGGCATGGCGTTTGAAGCTATGAACCACGCAGGCCATTTAAAGCCGGACATGCTCGTCATTGTTAATGATAATGATATGTCAATTTCAGAAAATGTTGGCGCACTAAATCAGCATCTAGCGCAGATCCTATCAAGCAGAACTTACGCTTCACTGCGTGAAGGCAGTAAAAAGGTTTTTTCAAATATTCCGCCAGTCAAAGAATTTTTAAAGAAAACAGAGGAACATTTAAAAGGCTTAGTGACACCAGCAATATTATTTGAAGAACTTGGCTTTAACTATATTGGCCCCGTTGATGGTCATGATTTAGAAAGTTTAATAAGTACACTAACCAAAGTTCGTCAATTAAAAGGCCCACAGCTATTACATGTTATAACTCAAAAGGGCAAAGGCTATGCACCTGCTGAAAAAAATCCCGTACTTTGGCATGGTGTACCAAAATTTAACCCTTCTGAAGGAATTATTGACCAAACAACAAATCATGTGCCAACTTACTCACAAATATTTGGTGATTGGCTTTGTGAAGTTGCAAAGCAAGATAAAAAGTTAGTGGCAATAACGCCAGCTATGGGAGAAGGTTCTGGCATGAAAAAATTTGCTGAACTTTATCCAAACCAGTTTTTTGATGTCGCAATTGCAGAGCAGCACGCAGTAACCTTTGCAGCCGGGCTTGCAATTAATGGCAAAAAACCAGTCGTTGCAATCTACTCTACTTTTTTACAACGCGCTTATGATCAAGTTATTCATGATATTGCAATTCAAAACTTACCAGTATTATTTGCAATTGATCGTGCAGGAATTGTTGGCCCAGATGGCCCTACTCATCAAGGCGCATTTGACATTAGCTTTCTACGCTGTATTCCAAACCTAATTATTATGGCGCCAAGTGATGGCACTGAGTGTCTTAATATGCTTGATACCGGTTACCATTGCTCAGGCCCGGCGGTCGTTCGCTATCCTAGAGGTGATGTAAATAATTACGAGCCATCATCACCACAAAAAATAGAAATAGGTAAAAGTAAACTTATCCGTCAAGGGCGTAACATTGCTATTCTCAACTTTGGTTCATTACTACCTGAAGCACTTAAATCAGCACAAATGCTTGATGCAACGGTAATTGATATGCGATTTATTAAGCCACTAGATGAATCTGCAATTTTACAAGCGGCACAAACTCATTCAACGCTAGTCACTTTAGAAGAGAATGTTATTCAAGGTGGCGCTGGTAGTGCTGTAAATGAATTTATTCTGGCGAAAAAACTTAAATGTGATATGTTAAATTTGGGTTTACCTGATAAGTTTATACCTCAAGGCTCACAAGCAGAAATAAGAGATAGCCTCGGCTTAACTGCTGATAAGCTAACAGAAAAAATAAAATCATTTATAAATTAATAGGTTAATCATGGATACACAAGTTGTTAATATTCATATTTTTGGTCGGACATTAAAGTTATCTTGCCCGATCAATGAAATTGATGCGCTCAATTTAGCGGCAAAAGATCTCGATGATAGGCTTAATGAATTACGTCGTAAAACACAACTCATGAATAGCGATCAGCTTATTATTACTGCTGCGCTTAACATATCGTACGAGCTGACTAAAGAAAAACTTAAAAATGGCCAATTAGATAGTGAATTTAATGATCGTCTAAAAACACTACAAAAATTACTAGAAAATGCGTTAAATTTTAGCAATCAGTCATCTTTATAGTCGAAATAGTCAAAAAATTTTTGCCCATTTGTAGAAATTTGTATTATGATAGATATCTCTGAGATGTTCGCGAACGGGTCAGTCCCCTGAGCCGATAATCTTTACTTATAGAGCTACTATGAATATTGATTGGTGTGTATGCCTTCTCGTTAAGGAAACCTAAAGATCAAACGTGGTGCTCACCTTGAACTTCGGGTTCAAGGGTTACAACCTGTAACGACATCTTGGAGACCTTAAATAATTTAATTTGAAATAAATTATGCAAACACAATCATCAGTTACAAAAGAAATTCGCTCAAAAGTTCGTAATATTAGACGCGAATTACCACAAGAACAGCGTTTGATAGCTGAGCATGGTATTTACCAACAAATTAAAAAGCATCCTAAAGTATCAAGTGCAAAACATATTGCCATTTTTCTTTCTTTTGATGGCGAATTAAATACGAAACCCATCATTGAGTATTTCTGGCAACAAAAAAAATCTATTTTCATCCCGATTATTCACCCTTTTAATAATGACCATATGCTTTTTCTTCGCTATGATAAACAAACAGAATTAACGCGTAATCGATTTGGTATATTACAACCCAAATTGGATGTTAGAAATATCATTCCTTATAAAAAATTAGATATTATTTTTACGCCACTTGTCGCTTTTGACGAGCGAAACTATCGTATTGGCATGGGTCGTGGCTATTATGACCGATTACTCACGGGTTATCAGCAAACCGACATCTACCCAATTGGCCTTGCATTTACCTGCCAAAAAATTAGCTATATCCCAAATCAACCTTGGGATGTTCAACTACCTGAGATTATTAACGCTTAATACTAATTTAAGTTGCGGTCATTACAATAAAAAGCTATAATCCACGCGCTTTATATAGCAATCAAATTTTGCCAATTGCTGGGTCGCCTGTAATTGGTTTATTAATAAATAAGAGAGATATTATGTTTACATTAGATGCTGAAACAAAAAAAGAGCAGGGAAAGAGTGCGAGCCGCCGCCTGCGTCTTGCGGGTAAATTCCCAGCAATTATTTACGGTGGTTCAGAAGCTGCTGTATCAATCATACTTGATCATAACCAAGTATTTAATATGCAAGCTAAACCTGAATTTTATTCTGAAGTTTTAACAATTTCAGTAGATGGCAAAGAAATTAAAGTTAAAATTCAAGCTGTACAACGCCATCCTTTCAAACCAAAATTATTACATATGGATTTTGTTAGAGCATAGTATATATAATTGATATTAGGCTGCATTTGCAGCCTTTTTAATAACCTAAATGTCCCCTATTATCTTCGCTAATATATAACTTAATTCAATTATTCTTTTTAACTTATTCCTCAAAGCGAAAAACTAAAAAGAATCACAACCTATCAATCTAATAATCAGAAATAACTAGATTATTATTCCGAAAAAATGATAATAATTAAAACGGTATCTTAATTATTATTGTATATGTGGTTAAAGAACCACTAAACTGATCGACTGCATATATAAATCATAAATAGATATGATAATATAAAGAGATTAATCTTAATGAGTAAATTTAGGAGAGACGTGATGTCTTTTGATAACTTGGATATACCAGCATGTGATCTGGTAATTTTTGGCGCTAAAGGTGACTTAACTAGGCGAAAACTCCTCCCATCTTTGTATCAGCTAGAAAAGTATGGCCACCTACCTAAAGAAACAAAAATACTCGGTGTTGGTAGAGCTGATTGGGATAAAACCGCTTATGCAGAAATCGCTAAAGATGCATTATCTACTTTTATGAGTGATCCAATTGAAGATGAGATTTGGCAACGTTTTTGTGCAAGGCTTGATTTTCATAAACTTGATGTAAATGATCTTGCTGCTTTTGAAGGCCTTAAAAATCAATTAAATTCAAATAAACCAGCTATTTTTTATTTTGCTATGCATCCAGGTACCTTTGGTACTATTTGTCAGGGCCTTGCTCAAGCGGGGTTAAATCAGAGTCAAAATCGTATTGTGATGGAAAAACCACTAGGAACTGATTTACAGTCTTCTTGTGATATTAATGATGCCGTCGCTAAATATTTTGAAGAGTCTCAAGTTTATCGAATTGACCATTATCTCGGTAAAGAAACAGTGCTTAATCTTCTTGCACTTCGTTTTGCAAATCCTATTTTTTCGACTTTATGGGATAGAAACTCAATTGATCATGTTCAAATTACGGTTGCCGAACAAGTGGGTATTGAAGGACGTTGGAGCTATTTTGATAAAGCAGGCCAAATGCGTGATATGGTACAAAATCATTTATTACAAATTTTAACAATGATAGCCATGTCACCTCCAGCAAACTTAGAAGATAACAGCATCCGCCAAGAAAAAATAACGGTATTAAAAGCGCTAAGACCAATCACAAAACATAATATTCGAGAAAAAGCAGTTCGAGGCCAATATACAGCAGGATTTGTTAATGGCGTTAACGTACCAGGTTATTTAGAAGAAGATGGTGCGAATAAAACCAGTAATACTGAAACATTTATCTCAATACGCGTTGATATTGATAACTGGCGCTGGGCTGGCGTACCTTTCTACTTAAGGACAGGTAAACGTTTGCCAAGTAAATGTTCAGAAGTTGTTATTTACTTTAAAAATCAACCACTTAATCTATTTAGTGACTCCTATCCACAGTTACCACAAAATAAATTAACGATCCGTTTACAACCCGATGAAGGTGTTGATATTGAGATCTTAAATAAAGTCCCTGGGCTTGAGAGTAATACAACATTACAGACCACTAAGCTAGACTTGAGTTTTGATGAAACATTTCACCAGCATATTGCTGATGCTTATGAGCGCTTATTACTTGAAGTTATGCGTGGACGCCAAGCACTATTTGTCCACCGTGATGAAGTTGAAGCTGCATGGAAATGGGCAGACTCAATACTAAATGCATGGGCTGATGATAAAGAAGCACCTAAAGCGTATCAAGCAGGCACTTGGGGCCCAGTTGCCTCTGTTGCACTAATCACTAAAGATGGCCGTTCATGGAATGAATTTTAATAAGGTAACATTATGTTTATATTAAATGAATATAGTTCGTCAGAGCAGTTAACACAAGATATGGTCAATAATATTGTGACTGAATTAAAAAGCGCCGTAAACAAACGCGGCGTTGCTTCAATTGCAGTATCGGGCGGTAAAACACCTATTCCATTATTTAACCTATTAAGCAAACAGCAACTACCATGGAGTAAAATCTATATCACCTTGGTTGATGATCGTTGGGTTGATAGTACTGATGATGCGAGTAATGAAAAACTGGTGATAACTCATCTATTACAAAATGAAGCAACACTAGCTAATTTTATCGGCTTAAAAAATAATGCACCGACGCCTTTTAAGGGCGAACTTGCAACGCAAGAAAAACTCGCTGAAATACCGATGCCATTTGATGTTGTCATTCTTGGTATGGGTGAAGATGGCCACACGGCGTCACTATTTCCTCATGCTGAAAATTTATCATCAGGCTTAGACATGCATTCAAACAAAGTTGTTGTCGGCATGACGCCCTTAACAGCGCCACTTGATCGCATCACATTGACATTACCTGCCATTTTAAATAGCCAAAACATTTATTTGCATTTAGTTGGTAATAGTAAAAAAACAGTTTTAGCGCAAGCTTTAGATGGAAAAGATATTGTTAATATGCCTATTCGTGCTATTTTACAGCAAGATAAAGTAAAGGTCGTTGGCTTTTGGTGTAATTAACTTGAACTCATAAAATCAAGAGATACCAGCAATAAAAGCTGATATTTCTTGATTGAGTTATTAATGACTTTTCGCAAACGGGTAAAAAGATTCTGTAATATACTTTTTAGATAAATCAAGATAATTGATTATTAAGGCCAACATTATGGATATATTTGATCGAGACCAAGAGAATGAACTACTAACCGAGATTGCTGTTGCTTATTATGAGAATGCGCAAACTCAAGAAGAGATTGCTAAACGATTTGGGATCTCACGTATCAAAGTCGGTCGTTTATTAAAGAAAGCTCGAACTGAAGGTATTGTTGAAATTAATGTTAAATATCACCCTATTTTTAGCTCAAAGATTGAACAGCAGTTTGTTAACGCATTTGGCATCAAAAGAGCGCTAATTGCCATTGACCACCAAGATGAAGAAGAACAACGTAGACAAGTTGCTTCGCTCGTCACTAATTATCTTTCAAGTGTACTAAAAAATGGCATGTCAATCGCGGTTGGTCAAGGCCGGAATGTTGCAGCCATTGCAAGTCATATTGGTGTCTTTCCTGAAAAACAGTGTAAATTTATCTGTGGTATTGGCGGAACGCTTCGAGATGGCGAATTTATTGATGCTGACCATATTAGTCGTAATTTAGCTCGAAAATTTAATGCAACAAGTGAAACACTTTATGCACCGGCTTATGTTGAAAATAGAGAATTAAAAAAAGCATTTTTACAAAACCGAGTAATTAAAGAAACTTTAGAACGAGCGAGGAAAGCTGATATTGCCTTAGTTGGCCTTGGTGATATGAACGATAATAGTTATATGGTGCAATTGGGTTGGTTTACACCTCAAGAAATCATCAATGCTAGTATCAATCAAGGCGCGATAGGTGAAATTGCGGGCTATGGATTTTTTGATATTCAAGGTAGACCCGTTGATACGGTTATGAATGATCGTGTTATTGGGCTAAGTATTGAAGAGCTAAAAAATATCCCTTGTGTGATAGCGATTGCTTCTGAAAACACGAAGGCAATGGCTATATTAGGTGCATTAAAATCAGGTGTTATTGATATTATTGCAACGAGTGCCTCAAATGCTCGTACGGTGCTAAATCTGCAACAGCATAAATAATGCTAGGTTCAACATCATTACGCCATTTACTATTGGTATAGTGTCTAATTTTATCATTCTTGGCATATATAAATGCTATTAGTAATAATTTACTCATAAAATATTAAATTACGATCTTGATCACGTACCGTTTTATATTTATATTATATACTAACAAAAGTTACAGCAATGAACTTTTGAACACATTAAAGGTATTTAATTTAATTCATAAGATCTGCTAAGTCATTATTGAAGAATCTAAGTATTAAATTTAATAGCCAATAACGGAAGTAGAGAGAACCAATTATGATCACGCAAACTTAGAGTGAAACGTGATTGAGTATAATTATTATGTTATTAACACAATAACTCTACTATAATAATTGAGTTTATTATTTATCAAACATGTTTTCTTTTTGAGGATATATCCATGAGTCAATTAGATGAGTTTAAGAAGTATACAGTTGTCGTTGCCGATACAGGTGATATCGATTCAATCAAGCAATTCTCTCCAGAAGATGCAACAACTAACCCATCGTTAGTATTAAAAGCAGCACAATTACCACAATATAAATATTTAATTGATTCAG
Organism: Orbaceae bacterium lpD04; assembly: GCA_036251935.1. Classification (NCBI taxonomy): domain Bacteria; kingdom Pseudomonadati; phylum Pseudomonadota; class Gammaproteobacteria; order Orbales; family Orbaceae; genus Orbus; species Orbus wheelerorum. Next base: position 2,313,016 of record CP133967.1, read on the forward strand.
CGATTGAAACAGCTAAAAAATTAGGTGGCTCAAAAGAAGAGCAGTTAACAAATGCCAGTGATCAAGTAGCCGTAAATATTGGCGCTGAAATTTTAAAATATGTTCCCGGTCGGATCTCAACTGAAGTCGATGCTCGCTTATCATTTGACAAGCAAGGCTGTGTTGATAAAGCACGTAAAATTATTGCACTGTATCAAGAAAAAGGGATTGATAAGTCTCGTATCCTAATTAAAATCGCCTCAACTTGGGAAGGCATAAAAGCAGCTGAAGTTCTTGAAAAAGAAGGGATCAATTGTAATTTAACGTTACTATTCTCTTTCGCACAGGCTCGTGCTTGTGCTGAAGTCGGTGCCTTTTTAATTTCTCCTTTTGTTGGCAGAATTTACGATTGGTACCAAGCAAAACAGCCAACCCCGAATTATGTTCCAGATGAAGACCCAGGCGTTGTTTCTGTACGTAATATTTATAATTATTATAAGCAACATGATTACAAAACAGTTGTTATGGGTGCAAGTTTTAGAAAGGTTGAACAAATTCTTGCTTTAGCAGGTTGTGATCGCTTAACTATCTCACCAAATTTATTAACAGAAATGCAAAACTCAAATGCAACTGTGGTTCGTAAACTTGAACCAAACCAATCTAAAGTTAGTCGCCCTGCCCCAATGACCGAAGCTGAATTTAGATGGCAACATAATTCTGACGCGATGGCTATTGAAAAACTAGCAGAAGGGATCAGAGCGTTTGCAGTCGACCAAGGTAAACTCGAAGATATGTTGATAAAGCAATTATAATTGCCCAAATTTAAATAATACTGCTCCTTTTTTCGGGCAGTATTAACCGTTTATAAATTTAATTTTATTGGAGATAAGACAACATGAATGCAAGTACATTATCTCACCGCGAGTTGGCAAATGCGATTCGTGCACTGAGTATGGATGGAGTACAAAAAGCAAAATCAGGTCACCCAGGAGCACCAATGGGAATGGCGGATATAGCTGAAACATTATGGCGAGGATTTTTAAAACATAATCCAACCAATCCAAATTGGGTTGATCGCGACCGATTTGTATTATCAAATGGACATGGTTCAATGTTGATCTATAGCCTATTACATTTAACTGGTTATGCGCTATCTATTGATGATTTAAAAAACTTCCGTCAACTACATTCAAAAACACCTGGTCACCCAGAATATGGTTACGCACCTGGAATTGAAACAACAACCGGACCACTTGGCCAAGGTATAGCTAACGCAATTGGCATGGCAATTGCCGAAAAAACATTGGCAGCGCAGTTTAATAAACCAGGCCATGATATTGTTGATCACTATACCTATACATTTTTAGGTGATGGCTGCTTAATGGAAGGAATTTCTCATGAAGCATGTTCACTCGCTGGTACCTTAAAATTAGGCAAATTAATCGCACTATATGATGATAATGGTATTTCCATTGATGGTCATATTGAAGGTTGGTTTACTGATGATACCGCTAAACGCTTTGAAGCTTATGGCTGGCATGTTATTCGCGGCATTGATGGCCATGATGCAAATGCGGTAAAAGTGGCGATTGAACAAGCTCAAGCGGTTACGGATAAACCATCATTATTAATGTGTAAAACAGTCATTGGTTTTGGTTCACCTAATAAAGCAGGAAGCCATGATTGCCATGGTGCACCACTTGGTGATGCTGAAATTGAAGCAACTCGTAAAGAGCTTGGTTGGAACTACGCGCCATTTGAAATTCCAGCGCAATACTATGAAGCTTGGGATGCAAAAGCTAAAGGTAAAGAACTTGAAGCAAATTGGAATAACCGATTTGCCGCTTACGAAAAAGCTTATCCAGAGCTTGCAGTCGAATTTAAGCGCCGTACCAATAATGAATTACCTAAAAACTGGCATCACGACGCTAAGGCCTTTGTTGAAAAGCTGCAAGCAAATCCAGCAACTATTGCTACTCGTAAAGCATCACAAAATGCGATTGAAGAATTTGCTAAAATCTTACCCGAATTTTTAGGCGGTAGTGCAGATCTTGCGCCAAGTAACTTAACAATGTGGTCTGGCTCAAAAGAAATTCTAGCAAATCCAAATGGTAACTATATCCACTATGGTGTACGTGAGTTTGGTATGTCAGCAATAATGAATGGTATTACGCTACATAGCGGATTCATTCCTTACGGCGCGACATTCTTAATGTTTATGGAGTATGCTCGTAATGCGGTGCGTATGGCTGCATTAATGAAAATTCGTAATATTTTTGTTTATACCCATGATTCAATCGGACTCGGCGAAGATGGCCCGACTCATCAACCCGTTGAACAAATCGCAAGCTTACGCTTAACGCCAAATATGAGTACATGGAGACCATGTGACCAAGTTGAGTCAGCAATTGCTTGGCAATATGCTATCGAACGTAAAGATGGGCCAACAGCATTAATATTCTCAAGACAAAACCTTAAACAGCAAGATCGCACAGCTGAGCAACTTGCTAATGTTTATCGTGGTGGCTATATCCTTAAAGATTGCGCAGGAACGCCTGAGCTTATCTTTATTGCAACCGGATCTGAAGTTGAACTTGCTGTTGAAGCTTATGAAAAACTAACCCAAGACGGCAAAAAAGTTCGTGTGGTATCAATGCCTGCAACGGATGCTTTTGATAAACAAGATGCCGCTTATAAAGAGTCTGTATTACCATCGTCAGTAAGTAAACGTATTGCCATTGAAGCAGGTATTGCTGATTACTGGTATAAATATACTGGCTTAAACGGTAAAGTGATTGGTATGACATCATTTGGTGAGTCAGCGCCAGCAGAGCTACTATTTAAAGAGTTTGGCTTCACTATCGATAATGTTATGGCGCAGGCCAAAGCATTACTAAGCTAACCGTTAATTTAACGATACTTTAAGGGCGAATCTTCGCCCTTAATTTTTTTATAATCCAACTTATTTATATCAACACTAAATTAATCATACTATTAGAATTATAAATTCATTATGTTATAGTATAACAAAATAACCTACGAATATAATGATATGAAACGACCTACTAGCGTAAAGTATTTTTTAGGTTTAATCCTTATAATTCCATTAATGGTTTATAGTCATCCTCATAGTTTTATTACCCTAAACACAGAATTTTATATTGAAGATAATCAGTTAACCAAGCTTCACTTTACTTGGCAAATGGATGAACTAACATCAAGTTATCTCAAATTAGAATATGAACAAGATCCAAAGGTTGTTTTTGATGACTTAATGATTAATATTTTTGAAAATCATTTTTTCTCAGAATTTTGGCTAAAATCGATCGAAAAAAATAAAGCCATTATCCTAATGCCGCAAGAAAAAGATGCAACGCTTGATTTTGATGATAACAAAGCGGTAGTCAATTTTTGGGTAAAATTAAAAAATCCAATATCAATCATCGATAATCAATTTGAACTAATCACATATGAAAAAACGTTTTATGTTGATATGTATTATGCAAAGGACAATGATATTACCGTTAACAATGCTAACTGCAATATTATCATCGAAAAGCCAACACCTGATGATAAAACTCTAGACTATGCACAATCACTCGATAATGAAGATACACCAGTGGAATCCGACGATTTTGTGCTAGGTAAACTATTTGCTCAAAAAGTGATCTTGTCATGCAAGTAAAAAACATTGCTCATATATCGCTTAAGCTAAGTTTATTTGCCATACTTATTACGCTTGGCGGGCTATTAATTTACAGCTATTGGACAGAGTTAGTTATAGCCGCTCAAAGCTGGCAACGTTACTTTCATAAACAATTAATAGCGCTATTAATTAAAACGAAAACAGATGGACTACAGACAGGATTATTGTTAATGTCGTTTAGTTTTTTGTATGGCATTTTGCACTCTGCAGGGCCTGGGCACGGAAAATTTATCATTACTACCTATCTAGCAACTCAGCCTAAACAATTAAAGAAAAGTTTACAACTCACGATATTATCATCGTTAATGCAAGCACTCGTTGCAATTGTAGTAATTAGCTTAATGTTAATAGTACTCAAGTTATCGACTAAATACCTAAAAATAAGTGAGTATTGGTTGATGTTAACAAGTTACATATTAATCATCTTAGTTGGCTTGTTTTTATGCTATAAAGCCGCAAAAAAGTTACTTAATTTAACCAAATTTGCTTATAAACAAAATTTAAAAATACAAAAAATAACGCGGTTAACTGACGCCTCAAATACCTTAACGGCACAACATAATTCATGTGCATGTTGTAATTATCATGTTCTTAGTGGGCAAAATAAAATAACTCGTTCTACAAACTGGCTTGATGATTTAGCGATAATTTTAGCGGTAGGTGTTAGGCCATGTTCGGGCGCATTGTTAGTATTAATTTTTTCATTTACGATGGGAAGCTACTATTGGGGCATTATGGCTACATTAGCGATGGCAATTGGCACAAGCATTACCACCTCATTTTTTGCATTATTAGTTCATTATGCCCGCAAATTTGCTGAATACTTATTAAGGCAACAATCAAGTTCTTCATATCAAATATTTGCGATAATAATACAGTTTATTGGATTAGTTGGCGGACTTGTATTTATCTTAATGGGACTGATATTAATCGTCGGTATTGAGCACTCTGTCTACGCTACTGGTAATCCTTTGTTTGCTAAGTAGTATGAGCCCAAATATAAACCTGATGGGCACTATCATCACATTCAAAACAATCACTACACTTGTGCCCCGTTGTGCAATTAGATTGTGATGCATCAACAAGTTTGATTTTCCCTTTTTTAACCCAAAAAGAGAGCATTTGTTGCATGGCACTTTCTTCAATACGAAAGTGCCTTGATAAATCTAATAAAGAAGCCCGACCATTTAACTCAAGGTATGAAGCAATATCCGTCATTAACATAATGATTAACCTAATTTAAATAATCTAATTATGTAATGGTATAGCATAATCTTATGCTATACCACTCTTCTAGCAACAACAGTTTGATTTACCACATTTTTTAGGTTTATTTATCGATGAGGTTTGAGATAATGATGAATATTTACCAATTATTCTTAATATTGCAACAATTAATGCAAAAATAACAACTAAACTAATTAACCATATCGCCGCATCTGAAGACGTGCTTAATAACGTCATTTGATAATAAGCCGTTGCGCAGATCCAACCAATCACAAAAGTCCAAATTGCAACAAATGCTGTCCACTTAGATCCCGCCTCTCGATACACGGCACCTAATGCAGCTGCGCACGGTGTATATAATAAAATAAAGATAAGGTAAGCCATTGCTGCAGCCGATGTACCAAATGATGACTCAATTTTACTCACCGCACTTGCATTAACTTCAAGATCATTTTGTAATGAGTCAATATCTTCATCGACAGTTGATAAACCAAGTGGATCAAGGAATGAATCAGCGAGGCCTGAAATATTCTCAGGAATTGTGGCAAAAGCATCTTTAATGCCACCGAATAAACTATACTCATCTGGTTCTTGTTCATTATCATCAGCCATCGAATAAAGGGAGTTAAGTGTTGCAATAACCGCTTCTTTGGCAAATATTCCGGTAAATATCCCAACTGTCGCAGGCCAGTTACCCTCCGTTATCCCCATTGGTTCAAATACTGGCGTAATTTTTTGACTTGCAACTGATAAAACTGAGTTATCGGAATCTTGATGACCAAATGAACCATCGGTTCCTAATGAATTTAGTAAACTAAGTACAGTGACCATTATAACTATTGCTTTACCCGCTTTAAATATAAAGCTTTTTAGACGTTGCCAAGTTAAACTCAGCATGCTGCGTAACGTCGGGATACGATAAACAGGCATTTCCATAATAAATGGCGTTAATTCGCCTTTAAGCAGCGTAAATTTAAGTACAAAACCAGTTACGATAGCAACAGCAATACCGAGCAAATAAAGAATAAATACCACGGTTGAGGCACTATGTGGAAAAAATATTACGGCCAGCAGCGCGTAAACGGGTAAGCGAGCGCCACAAGACATAAAGGGGATCATACAAATTGACATGATACGATCACGAGTACTATCAAGTGTCCGAGTCCCCATAATCGCAGGTACACCACATCCAAAACCAACTAACATTGGCACAAATGCTTTACCGGGTAAACCAATCGCTCGCATCGCGCGATCAACTACCATCGCCGCCCGCGCTAAGTACCCTGAATCTTCAAGAAATGATAAACAAAAAAACATCGCCGCAATTACGGGAATAAAAGTTGCAACGGTTTGAACTCCGGTACCAATACCATCAGCTAAAATCACCGTTAACCAATCAGGCGCATTAATCAAATTAAGTACATAAGTTAAGCCTTCAACAAAAATAGTTGCAAACAAAACATCGAAGAAATCAATAAATACCGAACCAAACTTAACTGCGACAATGAACATTAAATACATTGCAATTAAAAAGAATGGGATCCCGGTAATTCGCCCAAGCGTGATCTTATCAAGTCTATCTGAAAGTGAATTACTTGCTTCTCTTGGCTTTTCAATCACCTCTTTACAAATTTCATCAATCGCTTCATAGCGGCTACTTGCGATAGCAATATCTACTTCATTATCACACCATGAAGCAAGATCTTGTCGACAGCTAACAATCAATGCCAACTCTTGCTCATTAAAAGAAAAATGGTTGTGATCTATCAACGCTTCAATAAACTGCCAACGATTAAGCTTATTGATATAACTATCGCTTGGCAATGTTGCTAAATATTTTTCGATAATTTGATTTTGATTAACCGCTAAAGTTGGGATCGTAGGGCTTGCTTTTGACATGCCAACGGCTAATTCCTCAATTTGAGTGTAAAGCTTATCTAAACCTTTTCTTTTCGTCGATGAAATTGCAACGGCAGGGCAACCTAATAACGTTGATAGCTTTTCAACATCGATTCGCTCACCCATTTCATTAACTGCATCAATCATATTTAAAACGACAATAACCGGTAGATTTAAATCAATTAATTGGAATGTTAGATATAAGCTACGTTGCAAATTTGTTGCATCAATAATATTGACAATAACATTGCCAGATTCCGATAAAACGTAATCACGAGCAATCATTTCATCTTGAGAGGTTGTATTACTATTACTTTCTATGGCATAAGTACCGGGTAAATCAACAATTTCATATTGTTTTTTCTTGTATTCAAAAATACCCGTTTTACGCTCAACAGTAACGCCAGGCCAATTACCTACGCGCTGATGAGATCCGGTTAAAATATTAAATAGCGTGGTTTTACCACAATTTGGATTACCAATTAATGCAATACTCATTTTGCCACCTCAACAACGGCAATTGATGCGGCCTCTTTACGCCTTAAGCAAAGCGTAAAACCTCTCATTTTAATTTCTAATGGATCACCAAGAGGAGCGCCCCTAATTACTGATACCTGGCAACCGGGAGTTATCCCCATAGCCAATAGTTTTCGACGAAATGGTAGTGACTCAGGTAATAGTTTTGCGATAACCGCCTCTTTGCCAAATGGCAGGCGATCTAGCGTTAATACGGGAATATTCATTTGTTACATCCTGTCTCAACGGCAAGTTGAGCGTAATATCAATAATACGAATTATTCTCAATCTTATTACAAATAAGACAGGATGTGAATTACCAACGGTAAAAAATCTAAGCTTTTAGTGGCATCTGACAAAAAATAGTAAATAATCAATGCCATTGAAATAAGCACATTATTATTAACTATAATCGCTCCAAAACTGACATTAACTCTGACAGCTCATCTTTAATAAATTGGCTTTGCTCATCCTTAGCAGAATCTAATAGTGCTTGCTCTGATGAGTAGCGACCCGAAGTACGATTTTTATATTTACTTGGTACATCGCCACTATAGACATACTTAGTAATACTTGACCTTTTAGTAATAGTGTCGGTTTTATTGTAAAGATAATCACCACTAACATTAAAAGAGGTACTAAGTTCTAGCATATTTGCTTGCACAGATGTTTGTAAATTAAAATAGTAAGTTTTATAAATGTCTTTTGATTCAACACTACCATCAGCATTAGTTTGCTGAACTGTTTTAACCACAATATTTTCACTCATCGCTTGCATAATTGGCTTTTCATTAAGATTTTTATAGCGATTTTTATCCGTTATTTTAATTGTGATGTTGGCAATACTTTGATTAGTTACCAGGCGAATATAATTTTCACTAATTGATTTTTCTATTAGCTTAAAATAACTACCTGGTGGGCAATAAATCTTTATTATACCCTTTTCTTGATATTGCCTAGCTAACTTACTCGACTCTTTATATTCACCATAAGGGCGGTAAATCTTAGCCGCGTTATCATACAAATTAGCAATTTCTCGATATTCATAATAGGTATTTGCATACTTTTTCATATCACTAGCTTGTTGATAAAAATTTTGAGCCTCAATTAAACGGTACTTTTTATCATAAACAGTTGCCAGCTCACGACTATCTTTATATTTACCTAAAGGTTCATAAATATCTGCTGCGTTAGTAAAATGCTCACTGGCTTCTTTATATGATTTAATTTCAGCAAGTGCTTTACCTTGTTGATAGTTCTCTTGCGCGGCAACTTGCATATATTTAGTGTTCGTTTTTTTATATAATACTTCAATATCTTTATATTTATATTGTTCCATACCTTTACGATATAAAGTCGCTTTACGGTAATAACTTTGCCCATCGGTTGCATTAATTGAATTTCCGTACAAATAATACTCTTCGGCAATTAATTGTCTTAACTGCTTAATATCATATTTATTGTTAAAGAAGTAGACTTGTTGACTGTAAAAACGATCGCTTAAGCGGGTTTTCATTTGCAGTAATGATTCATAACTTGTTATACGAGTTGCATAATCAGTTCTATCAGCACTTAATAACTGATTTTCATAAAAAGCCATCACATTACTTACCATCTGACTAAAACGGGCTAAATCATCAGCATCAAGCTTAGCTTGGCCCTTTTCTTCCATATCTAGCGCAATAAGCTCAATACTTTCTAGATATTTCCCCTCTTTGTAAGCATCTTCAGCTGTGCGTCTAGATGAACACGCAGCTAGTATAAAAATCAAAAAAATAACGAATAGCGCCCGCATAATTATCCTTTATATTATCTATGGGTTATATTTTTATTACAGTTAATACTCATTTAAACTTACTTATTATTGCTATTTATACTCGTGACCAATAAAGATTCTCAAAAATAGCGCTGAAAATCAGAAGCTGGGGGATGTCAGGACTTCGTCTTGAACCCTTTTAAAACGGAGCGAGAGACGAAACCTCTAATCACCCTACTTATAACAACCTTAAAGTTAAAACTAAAAAATCAAGCATCTTGATTTCACTTGGCTATAATACACACAATTACTTTGTTAACCATTTCTGCCAGCTTTTATTAACAAACTCTCGCTCTGATTGAAATAATTGTCCATCAACTTGACTAGATAATAGCTGTAAAGAAAGTAGATGGATTTCATTACGCATATTGATGTAAATTTGCGTCAGTATTTCAGCTTCATCAGTAGGCATAATATCGTATTTTGCAGCTAGCTCCAAAATTCGAACATTGTCACTCCATAACGTCATTTTAGGTTGTTGATTTGCATAATTAAGCACTAAATATTGAGAGATAAATTCAATATCGCCGATCCCACCTGCATCAACTTTAATATTAAAATGTTGTTTATCATGATTACCTAAATGACTACGCATTTTTTCGCGCATCTCTCTTACATCTTGTCGTAATAATTGTTCATCACGTTGTTTACTTAAAATCCGGTGACGGATCTGATTAAATCGTGATTGTAGCATCGGTTCACCATAGACAACCCGCGCCCTAACAAGTGCTTGATGTTCCCATGTCCAAGCGTCATTTATTTGATAATCTTCAAATGAATCGAGCGTACAAGCTAGTAATCCAGCATCACCTTGCGGCCTAAGGCGAACATCAACTTCATATAAAATACCTGAATTGGTTCTAATATTAAATAGATGAATGATACGTTGGACTAAGCGTAAATAAAATTGGCGACTATCAATAATCTTATCACCTGTTGTCATACTATTAGCTGGGCAATCATGTAAAAAAACCAGATCTAAATCAGAACTATAACCTAGTTCTAATCCGCCTAATTTTCCATAAGCAACAACAATAATACCTTTTTGCGTATCATCAACTAAATAGTCGGGTTTGCCATAACGTAAAACCATCTGGTTCCAAGCAATTTGTACCACAAAATCTAGCATTGCTTCAGCAAGATAGGTTAAATGATCACTCACTTTCATTGTTGGTAGAATATGCGCAATATCACTTGCTGCAATATGTAATAATTGCATTTGCTTAAATTGTCTTAATGCTTCAATCTGCTGCTCTTCGTCATTCGACTCTATTCGTAATAAATACTGATACAATTCGCTTTTATAACCATCAATTGGCACCGTTTTATACAATGCGTTAAAATCAATTAATTCATCTAATAATAATGGGTAGCGCATCAGTTGATCGCTTACCATTGGCGATGCTGCACATAAACGAATTAATTGTTTTAAGGCATTTGGATACTCGACTAATAATTCTAAATAGGTAGTTCGGCTAACAATATTAACCAGTAATTGTAATATTCGAGATAAAATAGTCAAACGGGCTTCATCTTCACATGCAAAGGCAAAAATTCGAGGCATCAGCTGATCAAGAATATCACGGCCCCTTACACCAATGGTGCGCTTGCCAATATTTTCACGAAACTGTGCGATGAGTTGATAAAGTTGCCGCGAATCATCATCACTTAATAAAGGTAAAACTTGTTTAATGTCATCAAATTCTAAATCATTTGACCAAAGCTCATCATATTGTTGATTATAATTTGCTTGCACACTTTGTTCATCATCTTGGCCAATAAGTCCATTAAAAATCATACGGTTTGCATGCATATTGGTTGTTAATTGATGTTTAAAATCAAGCCAGCAATCAAAACCCATTGCAAGTGCTAGCCTTTGCTTATCAAGCTCATCATCAGGTAAGGTTTGTGTTTGCTCATCATTAATACCTTGTAAAATATTTTCGCAGCGTCGTAAAAAAAGATAATTATGCCGAAGTGTATCGGTTTCTTCCGTCATAAGTAACTTATCTTGTTCAATAATACTTAATGCTTCAAGCAGCGAACGTGTTTGTAAAGCAGGTAATCGCCCACCTCTAATTAGTTGAAAAACCTGTACAATAAATTCAACTTCTCTGATCCCGCCTGCCCCTAATTTAATATTATTATCAAGTTTACGCCGCCGCACTTCACGCTCAATCATCCCTTTCATATTACGTAATGATTGTAATACGCTAAAATCAATATAGCGCCGATAAACAAACGGTTTTAACATTGTGTAGAGCGTTTTAGCATAAGGATCACTTTGATCACCAAGTATCCTTGCTTTAACCATGGCGTAGCGTTCCCAGTCTCGACCTTGCTCTTGATAGTAATCTTCCATAGCCGCAAAGCTTAGTACTAAAGGTCCGCCATCGCCAAGTGGCCTAAGCCTCATATCAACCCGATAGACAAAGCCATCTTGTGTTATTTGATCGAGGGCTTTTATTAATCGCTGTCCTAATCGAGTAAAAAAAATAGAATTATCTAACTCTCGCCGTCCACCCTTTGTAATACCATGTTCTGGATATGTGAAAATAAGATCGATATCAGACGAAAAATTAAGTTCCATCCCGCCTAATTTTCCCATACCTAATATTATTAAAGGCTGCGTATTACCTTTACAATCGGTAGGTGTTCCCCATTCTTTGCAGCTTAACTGATATAGCCAATCTTTGGCTGCGATAATGAGTACTTCGGCCAATACACTTAACTGTATTAATGTCTGCTCAGTTGTACTGGTGTTGGTGATTTGCGACCAATTAATTCTAACTAACATTTTTCGTCTAAACTGCCTTAAAGCAGCCATCAACTGTTCTTCATTATTGATAGTAGCAATAACATCATTTAGCCAATGCTGATAATTGACATATTCACAGTTATTGGGCGCATTATCACTAATTTCAATTAACCAACTTGGAAAACGATAAAATGAATCAACTAAAAAATCACTGCTAATTAGCACATTAATATACTGCTTAACGAGTGTTTGATCGCAATTATCCAATTGAGCTATTACGTTTTTTTGCTGGGTCATGAGTAAAGTCATACGTTACCGTTTAATTAAACATTAAAATATTAATAGCATCAAATAGAGCTTAAATTGCGTGTTAATTGGGCTAAATGCAAAGCTTTTTATATTTGTAATTGATCTTATTTGACCAAACCACTTACGATATATCTGATTTAATTCTGTAGAATATTCATTTTGTGGGGAAGGTAGTATTGGCGTTAGATTAACATCGACTTGCTGCAATGTTTTTATATAAAGATTTAAATCATTATGCGCTAAAGCATATTCTTCATTGGTTTGCCAAAACTCTAAAATAGCTGGTAGTACTGATGATGATGGCAAATTGGTGGTTATTAATTGAGGGATTTTTTTAATGTCATTGCCCTCAACTAAACGATAACCTCTAGCTGCTTTACTTTGTGAAAAAAGATGAATATTAAACTGGCTTAATTTTTGAGCAAAAAGTAATAAGTCTACTCTAGCGCCAAGCTTTAATTCTAATTCAATTTCCAAAATAGGTAAATTTAATCCAGACGCGGATATTTCGCCTTGATCTAAGGCAACTTCAATTTGGCTTTGATTAAAATAAATCAGCCATGTTTTACGATGAAAGTCTGTTGTAAATAAGAGAGTTAGTTGCTTTGATAAATTATCTGCATTCAATCCAGAAGGGAAAGCTGTAGCAGGAAGCACCGACAAATTTAACTGCTTATTAGGTAATGGCGCATTAAATTCTAGCCTTGAATGTAAACCGGCGATTGACTGCCCACCACCAGACGACTTTAACGTGATCTCGTATTCATCTTGTTTTGCATTTTCTTCAATACCCCGAATTCGGATACTTGCATGGTGGCGCCGCAAAATATTGTCAAGACTATCGTAGTAACTGTTGGTTAAATGTAAGCTATGTTCTTCATCAATACGTTGAGTTTGTAAAAAAGTAGATAATTGCTTAATTGATGACGACTCAATCTCAAATTTTAGTTCAATTTCTTCACTCATTTATATACCCTTTTATTGTTATAATAACGATAGTATTTTGCACAAAAATAGATGGTATATAGTAATGTATTTTTATAGACAACGCATATAATAAAAATGCACTATATTTAGCGCATTTTTGTTATAAAACATCAGTAAAGCTTATTCCTGATAGACAGGTAAACGTTCACAAATATCCAATACTTGTTTTTGTACTTGTTTAATTACATCTTCATCATCGATATTATCAAGTACATCACAAATCCAATTAGCGAGCTGTTTTGCTTCTTGCTCTTTAAAGCCGCGCCTTGTTATTGCAGGTGTACCTAATCGAATTCCCGATGTTACAAATGGGCTTTGCGGATCTTTGGGAACACTGTTCTTATTAACGGTAATATTTGCTTTACCTAATGCTGCATCGGCAGCTTTACCGGTAATATTTTTATCAACCAAATCAATTAAAAATAAATGATTTTGTGTCTCACCAGCAACGACTTTATAGCCGCGCTTGATAACCACTTCAACCATCGCCTTAGCATTTTTGACGACTTGTTGTTGATACTCTTTATAACCAGGCTCCATCGCTTCTTTTAATGCAACAGCTTTAGCTGCAATAACATGCATTAAAGGGCCGCCTTGCGCGCCAGGAAAAACGGCAGAATTAAGTTTTTTATATAACTCTTCGCTACCGCCTTTTACTAAGATTATGCCGCCGCGTGGCCCACCCAATGTTTTATGTGTCGTTGTTGTAACTACATGCGCATAAGGTAATGGACTTGGATAAACACCTGCCGCAATTAAACCTGCCACATGCGCCATATCAACAAATAAATAAGCGCCAACACTGTCAGCAATTTCACGCATTTTTTTCCAATCAACAATACCAGAATAAGCGGAGAACCCACCGATAATCATTTTTGGCTTGGTCTCTTTTGCTATTTTAGCTACCTGATCATAATCGATACGGCCGTTTTCATCGACGCCATAAGCGACAATATTATATAATTTACCCGAGAAATTAACAGGCGAGCCATGCGTTAAATGGCCTCCTTCAGATAAATTCATACCAAGAACGGTATCGCCAGGATTTAATAGCGTTGTATAAACAGCAAAATTAGCCTGCGAACCAGAATGAGGTTGAACATTAGCATAATCCGCACCAAATAGCGCTTTAGCACGATCTATTGCAAGTTGCTCGACAATATCAACATACTCACACCCGCCATAATAACGTTTACCAGGATAACCTTCGGCATATTTATTAGTAAGCTGCGAACCCTGTGCTTGCATAACCCTTGGGCTAGTATAGTTTTCCGAGGCAATTAATTCGATATGTTCTTCTTGACGTTTATTTTCACCTTGAATTGCATTCCATAAATCTTTGTCATAGTCAGCTATTGTCATTTTTTTAGTAAACATCTTGACTCCTCACAACTTTGGTTAATAAAAATCGATATAATTATTGATATTCGATACATATTCAAAAGATAACTTAATATTTACAATAATAAGAGGTTAAGTCAATAAGCTAAATCAATCTATTAAAATATATTTGTATATTACTTAATAAATAGGACATGTGGCTTATTAGTGTATGTAAAACAACGTAATTTTAATTTCTAAATAAGAATCAGGTTCATAGAAGTGAGCGCTGTTTAATATTTTAGCCTGGTTTTTGGAGCTACACTATTAATTATCGTCAAATAGATATAGCACTAATAAATATCAAAAAAATAAATTCATAAAAAATAAATAATCATGATTATCGGAATAATTTAATTGAACTAAAAAATATATTTTTCGTTACTCTCAAAATGAACCTTTTTATTTTAAAAAATTTAAACTTGACTATACCAATGGAGCAATGTATCGCAATAACTGGTGTATTAGGTTGCGGAAAAACCACACTATTGAAAATAATTTTGGTGCTTTTAAAACCGGTCGAAGGTCAAGTTTTGATTGGCAATATTCGAACAGAATTGATCGGAGGATAGAAACAACGAGTTTTATTAGCTACAGCTCTTTATAGAGAACCTAAAATTCGAGTATTAGATGAGGCGACTACTTATTTAGATATATCTAATGAAATTGCTGTAAATAGCTCAATGTTGAGCTATTTTTTTACTAAACTTTTTATTGCTCATAGACCAGAAACTATTAACATGACGGATCGAGTGGTACTATTAGATGATAGTTTAATCATTTAAGATTCATTAAATGAACCTGTTCAAAAAAATTAAATTTTGCAATTTTTACTTTAATCGTGAAGATACAATAAGGTCTGGTATGTATAAAAAATTAGTTTCTTTACTCCTATTATTTATAAGTAACCTTGCTCAAAGTAACGAGGTTATTTGGGATTTAACCTTTGACTATAAATTTAATTTACCATTTATTACATTAAATATTGAAGGTGAAAATATTATTTTAATACTCGACACTGGTGCAAAAGGAGCCTTATATCTACCGATAGACTTAATTGATAAGATTCCGAATAAAACTGAACAAGATCAAACAAGAAAAAGTATGGATTTATCGGGTAATATCACTGAAACTAGATCGTTTACTATTAACAATCTAACATTAAATTCGTTTCTTTTTGAAAAAATAGAGGTGATTGAGTATAAAAATTGGGGAATGAGTATTTCTGGTGATAATACAGAAAATGAAAATATTGATATCCCTGTTATTGGGTTAAATTTATTCAATGATTATATACTAACCATAAATTTTCCAGAAAGCAAAATAATAATATCTGATGAAACGGATATATCTGCTGACTTAAATAAAAAGTGGATTGCAATTCCTTTCCAACTTAATGGGGAGGGTATTGTTATCGATATGTCGGATGGTGTAAAAAACTATAAAATGATTTTAGATAGTGGAGCCAGCACTTCGATCATCAAAGAACAATCTATTTCATCGCAAACGGCTAGAATTAATGATGATAGCGGTTATCAGTTTATTGCTATTGAAATAAGTAATATACCTACTGATAAAATTGAGGCAATTATTTTCGATTCTTTTCCCACCGAATTCCAGTCAGATGGATTGTTAGGTTTTGATTTTTTTAGTAAAAACGTAGTAAAAATTGATTTTAAAAATAAGAAATTATGGATTAAAGCCGAAGAAAAATAATCTTAGGTTTGTAATCCATACATTCATAATATGTAATAGCCTAAATCCGGTAATTTACGAAATATCTTATCATTGTGAAAAAAATGATTTACTTGAGCACTTGGTATTTTTATAAAAAGAAGTTTTCCCAGATTAATTTAATACTGACAACCGTTGATACAATTATAAGCATTGGACGGATCAATTTTTTACCTTTAGATATCACCATTCTTGCCCCCAATCTTGCACCAATAATTTGACCAACTAACATCGTAAGCCCAATTACCCAAATCACTTGCCCGCTAAAGATAAAAAATAGTAAACCAGCAAGATTAGAGGTGAAATTAAGCACCTTAGTGTGCGCAGTTGCTTTTGTTAGGTTAAAACCGGCTAAAGTGACATAAGCTACCGCATAAAATGATCCCGCCCCAGGGCCAAAAAAACCATCATAAAAGCCAACTACCATAGCTGCAATGATAGCAAATTGCGTTTCAGATAATCGCCTTTTCCGATCTTGTTCACCAATTTTAGGGCAGAGTAAAAAATAAAGGCCAACACTAATAGTTAAAATCGGTAATAAAATACGTAGAAAGTCAGCTTTTATATGCAAAACGAGCAAGGTACCTAATGCTGATCCAACAAAGGCTAATAATATTGATAGCCTCATTTCGCGCAAATTAACCATGCGCTGACGAATAAAATAAAGACTTGCTGAAAATGAACCGCCACAACTTTGTAATTTATTTGTGGCCAAAGCCGCTTGGGGTGGAATACCAACCGCAAGTAGCGCCGGCACTGTCAATAAACCACCGCCGCCAGCAATCGAATCGATAAATCCAGCAATAAGTGCAACTGCAAACAAGATTAACAATAAACTGACTGTAATATCCATTTTAATTACCTAAAGTCCAACATAAGTTCGCCAATAAATACTTGAAAGCATCACGGTAATAAAAATTAATGCCATAAAAAACAACCTAAATTTAGGTCGCTTAAATAAATTTGCCATGCGACTATTAAAATAGTGCTTATCGAGCATAACCAATATATAGCCAATAATGACTATGGGGATAGCTAAGAGTAGTCCACTAATTTTATCATCAGTCATAATAATCGATTAAAAGTACGCGACGGGCTTAACATCACCACACTGAGCACGATGACGCAAATAATGATCCATGATTATGATAGCCATCATTGCTTCCGCAATCGGCACGGCGCGAATACCAACACAAGGATCGTGCCTACCATGGGTCGATACCTCAACGGTATTACCGTGAATATCAATCGATTGGCCTGCGATTTCAATACTTGGGGTTGCTTTTAATGCAATATTTGCTTGAATTGTTTGTCCAGAGCTAATGCCCCCCAAAATGCCGCCGGCATGATTTGATTTAAAGCCGTTCGAGGTTATTTCATCTCGGTTTTCACTGCCACGTTTATTAATTGCCGCAAAACCATCACCAATTTCAACGCCTTTAACAGCATTTATACTCATTAATGCATGCGCTAGATCAGCATCTAAGCGATCAAAAACAGGCTCACCTAGCCCAACTGGAACATTTTCAGCAACAATGGTTACCTTAGCGCCAATCGAATCACCGTTTTTCTTCAAATTACGTAGTAGTTCATCAAGATCATTTAATTTCGCTTCATCACCACAAAAAAATGGATTTTGCGTAACTTGTTGCCAATCGACTAACTCACACTTAATATCACCCATTTGGGCTAAATAACCACGAATAGTAATGCCAAGTTTTTCTTGTAGGTATTTTTTAGCAATACTGCCGGCGGCAACTCGCATAGCGGTTTCACGAGCTGAAGCCCTACCGCCTCCACGATAATCGCGGATCCCATATTTTTGTTGATAGGTATAATCAGCATGGCTTGGACGAAAAATATCTTTAATTCGGCTATAGTCTTGTGAGCGCTGATCGGTATTTTCAATTAATAAACCAATACTGCTACCGGTTGTTTTACCTTCAAATACACCCGATAAAATTTTCACCTCATCAGCCTCGCGGCGCTGAGTTGTATAGCGCGATGAGCCAGGTTTACGGCGATCTAAGTCTTTTTGCAGATCATCTTCACATAATTCAAGCCCAGGAGGTACGCCATCAACAATGCAACCCAGTGCAAGCCCATGCGATTCACCAAATGTTGTGACTTTAAAAAGTGTGCCAATTGAGTTACCAGCCATAATTAACCTTTCTCTTTATTTCGTGTTAGTGATATTGTTATAATTATATAATGTCATTAAATTCAACAAGTTGCTTTTTGGTTAGCATAAACACGCCATCACCGCCTTGTTTAAAGCTAAGCCATTTAAAAGGAATTTGAGGGTATTGTTCTTGCAATGCAACACTACTATTACCCACTTCGCAAATTAAAACACCAAATTTTGATAAGTGATCGGCTGATTGTTTTAATATACGTTTAACAATATCAAGCCCATCATAGCCAGCTATAAGTGCTAGCTCTGGTTCAATTTTAAATTCCGAAGGTAAATCATCCATATCTTCCTCATCAACATAAGGTGGATTAGAAATAATCACATCATATTGAACATTTGGAAGATCATTAAATAAATCAGATAATATTGGCAACACACGATGTGAAAGCTGATGAGATTCAATATTAATTTGTGCAACTTCAAGTGCATCGATAGAAATGTCAGCGACATCAACTTGAGCATCTTGGTACTCATAAGCACATGCAATGCCAATGCATCCACTTCCGGTACATAGGTCAAGAATGTTACGAGGTTCAAAATCGATAATACCAGCTAAATGATTTTGAATCAGTTCACCAATTGGTGAACGAGGGATCAGAACGCGCTCATCAACATAAAACTGATGACCACAAAACCAAGCCATATTAGTTAAATAAGGCGTTGGAATATGTTGTTCTATTCTCGCTGTGACATTATCAATAATCGTACGTTTTTCATCTAGGGTTAAGTTAGCAGCATAAAACTCAGCGGGGATCGTTAATGGCAAATTAAGACTTGGTAATACTAACTGCTTTGCCTCATCAATAGCATTATCACTACCATGACCATAATAAATATCAGAGCGGTTGAACATTGATGCCGCCCAACGAATAAAATCTTGAATAGTATGTAATTGATTAATGATCTGTTCCATGATGTACCACCTAGTGTTTTGGCACTATTTTAGGGGCAATAGCTTAATAAGACAATCAATAGTTATCAATAACGTTTGATTAAATTTGGCTAATAACCGATATAATACGCTTATAATAAATGCAGCTATTGTAAGCAAGGCGCCTTTAATATCCTTATTCAACCGACCAATTAAGCTCTTCACCGGCTAAAAATGGGACAATATCGCCAACACCTGGAATATAAATCACCTCTTCGACTTTGTACTTTTTCTTAACGAGGGTGACAGTATCTTGATTGATGGGGAGTTGGTAAAATTTAGCACCATTAATTGAGGTAAATGCCTCTAGCTTGTCTAATGCATTTGCCTGTTCAAAAACATGCGCATAGACAGATAATGCAACTGGCGCGTTAAATGTGCCGGCGCATCCACAAGCGGCCTCTTTACGATTTTTTTCATGTGGCGCGGAGTCCGTACCTAAAAAGAAGCGATCACACCCCGAGGTTACCGCCTGCATTAATTTGACGCGATGAACATCTCTTTTTAAGATCGGTAAGCAGTAATTATGCGGCTTTAATCCACCTTGAAATAACGCATTACGGTTTAATAATATATGCTGAGGTGTCACGGTCGCAGCTAAGTTTGCTGGGCCTTCCATGACAAATTCTGCGGCTTCCTTTGTTGTTGCATGTTCAAGAACTATTTTTAATTCCGGTAACTTTTTCATCAATGGTATTAGCGTGTTATCAATAAATTTTGCCTCGCGATCAAATACATCAACAGCCTTGTCGGTAACTTCACCATGTATTAATAAAGGTATACCTTGTTTTTGCATCGCCTCAAGCACAGGTAATACATTATTAATTGAGCTGACACCATGAGCGGAATTGGTTGTAGCATGGGCTGGATATAATTTTACCGCTTTTAAAACGCCATTTTGATAACCATGAATAATATCGTTAACATCGGTATCATCAGATAAGTAAATTGTCATTAAAGGCGTAAAATTATCGTTACTTGGAATAGCGGATAATAATCGTTTTTTATATTCAATAATATCGGCTAATTTTTTTAATGGTGGCATTAAATTTGGCATAATAATCGCGCGAGCATAATCTTTGCTTGAATAAGGTAGTACCCCTTTAAGCATCTCTTCATCGCGTAAATGTAAATGCCAATCATCAGGTTTTTTGATTATTATTTTTTGTACTTCAGACATTAAAATCTACCTTTCAAAATAAAACGCGATAAAGTGCAGGAATGCGATAAAACAATTCTGACCTAATGCGACAATTAATATAAAATTTTAATGATGTTTTTAAACATCATATATTTACAAAGCTCAGTGCAATTGATTATTTTTACTTTCACTAATTAAAAATAGCGTCGCTGCAATATCAAAAATATAGATAGAGGCAAGGAATGCAATGGCTAATGAAAACGAGTATTGCGTCGCGAGGTGAGCAACCAATATAGGCCCTAAAGCACCAATGCCGCGCCCAACATTAAAGAGTACATTTTGTGCCGTAGCCCTTATTTCAGTTGGGTAGGATTCAGAAATAACAACGCCGTAACCCGCTAACATGCCATTAACAAATAATCCCATAAACGCGCCTGCAATTAATAACAATTCAGGAGATGCAAGCTGCGAATATAGGAGAACCATAATAAAAGCACCAACCTGATAAATTAAAAATGTTGGTTTACGGCCTAATTTATCGGCCATTCGCCCAAATAACCAAATCCCCACACCCATGCCAATAATTGTAACCGCTGTCCACAAACTTGATTTAGTGAGTGAAAAATTAAACCGTTTTGCCATATATGTAGGTAACCAAATCATTAAACCGTAATAGCCAAGATTTTGCACCGAGGTGAGAATAATAATGCCTATTGAGTTTTTAGTTGTTTTAGCATCACGAAATAATAATTTTATTGAAAGCTGATCTTTTTTAACCGATTTTTGTTGCTGAAAAATTTTAGGTTCATGAAAACTGTTTCTGAGTAAAAATGCCACTAACGCAGGTAAAATACCGACTAAAAACATCCCTTTCCAACCAATTAAGGGAATTAAAATTGGCGGTAAAATCGCGGCTAAAAGTACGCCACTTTGCCAACCTAAACCAACGTAAGACGCAACTCGCCCTCGCTTTTTACTTGGCCAAGCTTCAGCAACTAGCGTCATCCCGATACCATATTCACCCCCTAACGAAAAGCCGACTAAAAAGCGGTAGATAAGTAAATCATAGTAACCAACCGATAAAAAACATAACGTGGTTGCAATAATATATAAGCCTATTCCCCACTTTAATGCTTTTACTCGGCCAAAGCGGTCACTAAATATTCCAAAAAAGATTCCACCTGCTACGGTCCCAATCAATGTCCAAGTAACTAAGGCTGCAGCAGCGGTATCGCTAATCGATAAGGATGTGGTGATCGCGGCAATTAAAAATCCGATCATCAATAAATCAAAACCTTCAACCATGTAACCGGTAATAGAAGTGGCAACGCTTTTGATTTGATAGCAATAAGACTCAGCATGTTGTGGATCAGTTTTAGTTAGAATAGCGGGAGAAGAATCGTCCGCATTATGTTTATCAATATCTGTTTTAGAATTCATACTATGCTCATTACTAGCAGGACTGTTTGCAATAATGGTTTATTACAAAGGCCCTCTTTTTTGTCTCAAATTTTAGATATTATAAGCGTAAAAATCCTATTTTTTTATTAATTAAATTAATAACAGCCTTATTAATATAACGTTTATCTAATTTTTTAGATTAATATCGATTAGCTTTTTTAGGTATAAAAATTAGTGAATACCTATTTATATTATTATTGCCTATTTGATAAATTACTGATATAAAATTACTTTTTAACGTTTAAAACCAACAAGTTAAAATTTTCTAGCGCAGCTTTGATGAATTAATTATTTAAATTATGTTTAAATATCCTATAATAATGCAGTGTAATATTACGAGGAGTAATAATATGAATATTGTTGATATTTCAAATAAACGCTATACCACCAAACATTATGATAAAAGTAAAAAAATCTCGGCTGAGCATATTGAGCAGCTGTTAACCGTGCTAAAAAATAGCCCTTCTTCAGTAAACTCGCAGCCATGGCACTTTTTTATTGCCGATAATGAAGCGGCTAAAGCAAAAATTTTACCGGCTATCCTTGATTTTAACCATCCAAGAGTTGCTGACTCATCACATTCGATCGTATTTTGTGTTAAAGCACCAATAGATGAAGCACATTTACAAAATTTATTAAAGCAAGAAGATAAAGACGGCCGCTTTCCTAGCGCTGACCTTAAAGAGGGTCAAGACAAAGGTCGTCGTTTTTTTGTTGAGCAAAATAGCAAAACAGCAGAAAGTCAGCTTTGCTGGGAAAGTAAACAACTTTACATTGCCTTAGGCCAGCTACTATTTGCCGCAGCGGCAATTGGAATTGACTCAACCGCGATTGAAGGATATGACGCTCTCAAGATGGACGAGATTTTAGGTTTAAAAGAAAAAGGACTTAAAAGCGTGGTCGTCGTCTCTCTTGGCTACCGTGATGTCAATGATGGTAATGCACATAGGCCAAAATCGCGTTTACCCAATGAGCAAATTTTTACTGTTCTATAACGATAAAAGGCTAGAATTTTCTAGCCTTTTTTTATATAAAAATCGTTAAAAAGTTGTTGTAACATATCATTATAGTGAAAAAACCAAACCTAATAACATGCCAACTACCGCTTAATCGCGCCTCATTAATAGTGCATCGCTCCAACTCTCTTTATTTGGCTCTTTTTTACGTTTAGGTACTGCCATATTAGGGTTAAAATTTGGATTAAGCTTTGGTTTTACTTTTATTGGCCGATCTAAAAATGACAATAGCATTTTGGTATAATCTTGCTGTGGCTGATTAAAGATAGTATCGCGTTTACCTTGCTCAATAATTTGCCCTTCTTTCATAACCACAACTTGATGACATAATGAGTGGATCACCGATAAATCGTGACTAATAAATAAGTAACTTAATTGATGTTTTTGTTGTAATGATTTTAATAGCGTAATAATTTGCAGTTGCACCGTGCGATCGAGTGATGATGTTGGTTCATCTAAAATTAATAATTCTGGCTGTAAAATCAGCGCCCGAGCAATAGCAATACGCTGCCTTTGCCCGCCAGAAAACTCTAACGGATAACGATGCCGGCTGTCAGGATCAAGCCCCACTTCTTGCATAATTTCAATCACGCGCTGCACAACCTCAGATCGAGACAACTTTTTATGGGTAACTAATCCTTCACTAATAATTTGTTCAACATTGAAACGAGGGTTAAGCGATGAGAAAGGATCTTGAAATACCACTTGGATTTTGCTACGAAACGGCAATAGTTTCTTTTGGCTAAGCTTAATTAATTGCTGACCATTAAATACAATATCGCCTTGCGCTTTAATCAACCGTAAAATGGCCAGTGCAGTCGTACTCTTACCTGATCCAGATTCACCAACCAAGCCAACTGCTTCACCTTGATGAATAGCAAAACCAACCTCGTTGACAATCGCTCTTTTTTTATTTCTAAACAGTTTCTTTTGGCTAATAACATTAACATTGAGATGATTTACATTAAGTAAAATACCGGGCTCATCAGGTAATGGCACGGGTTCGCCTTGAGGCTCAGAATTAAGCAATAATTGTGTATAGCCATGCTCTGGGCGTAAAAAGATCCGCTGACGACTATTTAATTCAACAATTTGCCCTTGATTCATCACTGCAACTTTATCCGCAACTTTTTTTACAATGCTGAGATTATGCGTAATAAATAACATACTCATCTTTAATTCATTTTTTAGCTCTTTAAGCAGCGTAATAATTTGTGCCTGCACAGAAACATCGAGTGCGGTTGTTGGTTCATCGGCAATCAATAGTTTAGGCTGTGTCAAAATAGCCATCGCAATCATCACGCGTTGTCGTTCACCGCCTGATAATTGATGAGGATAACTATTTAATCGCTGCTTGGCATCTTTAATGCCAACCCTTGTTAAATATTCAATAATTTCAGATCGGGCTTGATGTTGACGCATGCCTCGATGTAAAGACAATACTTCATAAAGCTGTTTTTCAATCGTATGCAAAGGGTTAAGCGATACCATCGGCTCTTGAAAGATCATACTAATTTGATTACCACGAATCTGCCTTAATGATTTTTCATCGGCTTTAAGTAAATCTTGGTTATCAAACCATATTTCACCACTTGGGTATTGCACTTGCGATGGTGAAAGTAAACCTAGAATTGACAAGGCGGTAACTGATTTACCACTTCCAGATTCCCCCACTAATGCAAGTGTTTCCATTTCGTTAATATCAAAACTAATATGTTCAACAGCTTGACTAAAGCCTTGCGATTGCTTAAAGACGATACTTAAATCATTAACTGATAATAAAGGTGTACTCATCTTAATCCCCCTTTATTTGGATCAAAGGCATCTCGAACGGCTTCACCAATAAAGATCAATAACGATAGTAGCGTTGCAATAACGATAAATGCCGTAATGCCAAGCCAAGGTGCTTGGAGATTATTTTTACCTTGCAGCAAAAGGCGTCCTAGCGACGGCGCATCGAGTGGCAAACCAAAGCCTAAAAAATCGAGTGACGTTAGTGTGGTAATTGACCCACAAAGAATAAATGGTAAAAAGGTCAATGTTGCCACCATCGCATTAGGCAGTATATGTTTAAACATAATTTTACTGTCACTAACGCCTAATGCTCTCGCTGCGCGAACATAATCAAAATTACGAGTTCGTAAAAATTCTGCTCTAACAACACTAACTAACCCCATCCAACCGAATATAACGGTAATGGCAAGCAGCCACCAAAAATTAAGTGGCATAATGCTCGATAATAAAATGATAACAAATAAAACGGGCAATCCACTCCAAATTTCAATAAAGCGCTGACCGAATAAATCAACGTTACCGCCGTAATAGCCTTGCAGTGCACCAATAAAAATACCGATAATAGAAGTGATTAGCGTTAACAAAATAGCAAAAAACATCGAAATTCGAAAACCATAAACAATATTGGCAAGGACATCAAAACCAGCATCGGTGGTACCAAGCCAATGCTCAGATGATGGCGGCGTTGGGAACGTGCTTGCAGTATTATAAATAAGTGTATTATAACTATAACGAAATGGCGGCCAAATAATAAAACCATCTTGGCGTATTTTTCGATTAATCATCGGATCTAAATAATTGGTGGTGGTATTAAACTCACCGCCAAAATCCGTTTCTGGATAATTCTTAATAATTGGAAAATAAAGCTCACCATGGTATTGAATCATAATTGGTTTATTATTAATAATCACCTCAGCAAATAAACTAAATACAAAACAGACAATAAAGATCCATAACGAGATATAGCCTCGTCTATTTTGTTTAAAGCGCTTGATGCGTAGTTGATTGATGGATAATGGCTTAGCGGCCTGATTTATTATTGTTATCGTCATATTAGCGCGCCTCAAAATCAATACGCGGGTCAATTAACATATAGGTTAAATCACTAAGCAATTTTGTTATTAACCCAATTAAGGTAAAAATGTAGAGTGAACCGAAAATCACCGGATAATCACGTTGAATAATTGCCTCATAGCCGACTAAACCAAGGCCATTGAGTGAAAAGATGATCTCAATAAGTAATGCACCTGTAAATAAAATGCCGACGAAGGCCGCAGGAAATCCCGATATAATGAGTAGCGTTGCATTACGAAAAACATGGCGGTATAAAATCTGTTTTTCATTCAGGCCTTTAGCCCTCGCCGTTACCACATATTGTTTGCGCACTTCATCTAAAAAGGAGTTTTTAGTTAACATCGTCAGAGAGGCAAAGCCACTCACGACAATAGCAATCGTTGGTAAACAAATATGCCAAAAATAGTCACAAATTTTGCCCCACATACTAAGCTGATCAAAGTTAGTCGATATGAGCCCACGTAAAGGGAAGATGCTAAAATAGCTACCACCAGCAAAGACCACAATTAATAATACTGCGAGTAAAAATGCGGGAATGGCATAACCAATAATAATGACCATACTTGACCAAAAATCGAATTTAGAGCCGTCTTTAACTGCTTTACGAATACCTAAAGGTATTGAGATAAAATAAACCAGCAGAGTGCTCCAAAGGCCAAGTGAAATGGAAACCGGTAAGCTCTTAATAATTAAGCCAATCACTGATTCACTTTTAAAAAAACTATTACCAAAATCAAAACAGATAAAATTTTTAATCGTTTCGATATAGCGTTGCCAAACAGGCTTATCAAAGCCGTATTGTTTTTCTATTTCAGCAATAATTTGTGGATCAAGCCCTCTCGCCCCGCGGTAAATTTGTTTATTATTTATCGCTAACTCAGCCTCACCGCCTGGCAGTATAGTTTGCCCGACTTGACGACCGTTTTCGATATTCGCAATAGCCTGATCAACTGGGCCACCTGGCGCGATTTGTACGATAAAAAAATTAATCGTTAAAATAACTAATAATGTTGGAATAATGAGTAATAATCGGCGAATAAAATAACCTAGCATAATAACGTGTCCTTGTTACTCATTGTGGTTAGGTAATTTAGCGGCATTATCGCTATCATACCACCAATTATTTAAACCAATAGTATAAAGCGGCTTAATGGCTGGCTGAGCAAATTTATCCCAATAAGCATAGTATGTATAACGCGGATACCACATTGGGATCATCGGGTATTCTTGGGTTAAAACGCGATCTAATGCCCGCCCTAATGCTTGTAAATTGGCTTCATCATCGATGTAGTTTGGAATTTGCTCAATTAAAAAATCAATCGCAGGGTTATGTAAACGCGAAGAATTCCACGAAGAGTCAAGATAAGCACTGCCCCATTCGACGATTAATGATGATGATGGATAGGCGTGTGCGCTATAAAGCTTTGGGATCATATCATAATCACGTTTACGTAACCGCCGAAGGGTCTGTGCATAATCGGCGGTCGTGATGGTCATTTTTAT
The DNA here is from genome assembly GCA_036251935.1 of Orbaceae bacterium lpD04. Taxonomy (NCBI): domain Bacteria; kingdom Pseudomonadati; phylum Pseudomonadota; class Gammaproteobacteria; order Orbales; family Orbaceae; genus Orbus; species Orbus wheelerorum. Next base: position 2,340,441 of record CP133967.1, read on the forward strand.
ACCCAATTTAGCCAGATTTTGTTGATAGGGGATCGCATATTTTAGATCCGAACCCATATACGCAAGTAGCTCAAACTCAAAAGGTTCACCCGTTTGTTGATTAACTAATTGGTTATCTTTAATAACCCAACCAGCCTGTGCTAATAGCGCTTTTGCTGAGATTAAATTTTGCCGATTAAAGCCATGACCATCGCTTAGTGGAATATGATAAGCCGGCCCAAAAACTGCTTTAGGAATAATTGCCGAGAAAGGCTGTAACCATTTGAGTTCAAGTTCACTTGGCTCACCTTTTGCCGCATAAGGGGTGTTTTCAAAAAAGCTCGTAGGCTGTTTATAGCTATCATAATAAAATGCCTGATTAAGCCAAGCGAAATCAAAGGCCAGCGTTAAGGCTTTTCTCACTCGAAGATCGCTAAAAATTGGTCGTTCAATATTAAAGGCTAACCAACGAGTATCGATAGCGGTATTTATATCACCTTGTTTTTTAATAATAAAATTTTTATCAAATGACTTACCTTGATATTGAGTAAACCAATTTTTTGGTTGACTCTCAGTTCTAAAATCATATTCACCGGCCTTAAATGCCTCTAAAGCGATACTATCATCTAAAAAATAATCAATTTTTTGCGCATCAAAATTATTACGCCCTTGATTAACGGGTAAATCTTTACCCCAATAACGGTTATCGCGCTGATAAATAACAAACTGCCCAAGCTTATAATCACCAACAGTATAAGGTGCGCTACCAATTGGCGGCGTAGTTAATGGCTCAGCCAAGTTTTTATCTTGCCAAAAATGCTGGGGAAATACGCTGAAATTACCAACAAAAGTTAGCAGTTGTTCACGGTTGGCTTTCGGTAATTCAAATCTTACTTTGTATTTATCAAGCGCTTTTACGATAACACCCTGATAATAGATTCGGTATTGTGATGCCCCTTCAGTCATCATTTTATAAAAGGTAAATTCAACATCCGCCGCCGTTAATGGTACACCATCACTAAAGTGTGCAGCTGGATTTAATGTCACCTCTGCCCATTGGTATTTATCTGAATAAGTGATCGAGCTTGCCAGTAAGGGATAGTAACTACTTAGCTCATCTTCTGACTGGGTAAATAACGACTCATAAATACCGGTTGATGACCGCTCAGGAGCACCGCGACTAGCATAGCGATTTAAATTGTCATAGGTACCAATTTCAGCACGTTTTAAAATGCCACCTTTAGGGGCACTCGGATTGACATAATCAAAATGCGTAAAATCAGCTGGATACTTTGGTTCCCCAATTAACGCAAAGGTCTTACTGGTAATAATTTTTTCGCTAGAAGTGGTTGGGGCTTGAGGGATCTCAACCGTGCTATTTATCGCTGGCTCATCGCTTTGAGCTTCATCGACGATAGAGTCATCAATAATTGGCTCAGTCTTTATTACCAATGGTTGATTATTATCAACTAATTCGGCTTCGTTAGCCATCGCAAATGGCTGGTATAAACCTGCTAATAAACCCAATAGCATCAATGACTTTGATATTATTGTTAAATAATTAAACATCTTTCCCCTCACCATCAATGATATTCAATAAATTGTTGGTTATAACAGTGCTCAGCAATTGAACCTGCTTGTAATTGTTTAATATTAGTAAGGTAAATATCTCGCGATAATTCGTAAGCGCCTAACGAAGCCGTATGATCGTTAAGCACTTGGCAATCGATAAGTTTACCACCATGGCGAACAAAGTGCTGGCAAAAGGCATATAAACCAATTTTAGAAGCGTTGGTTTGGGTACTAAACATTGACTCGCCACAAAACAATGCTCCTTGCGCAACGCCATATAATCCGCCGATGAGATTATTATTTTGCCAAACTTCAACCGAATGGGCAAAGCCTAATTGATGTAATTTAATATAGGCCTCAATCATATCACTCGTAATCCACGTTTCATCATGGTTATTTTCACAGCCTTCTATCACGGCGATAAAATTAGTGTTGATACTCACGCGATAATCATTGTGATTTAAAAATTTTTTAAATGAACGGCTGCAATGAAACTGCAAAGGATCAAGTACAGCCCTTGGATCAGGAGACCACCATAAAATGGGTTCACCATCACTAAACCAAGGAAATATACCCTGCTTGTAAGCAGTAAGTAACCGCCTAGGTGATAAATCCCCTCCTACTGCAAGTAGGCCATTTGGATCGATTAATCCATCATAGGGATCAGGAAATGTTAACGAATCATCTAAAACATGGAGCGGCACAATATATAGCCCAAATTACATTAGTTATCAATATTTTGAGCTATTATACATAAAATTTGGCCTAAAAACTTGCATTTTATGTGATTAACATGGAACTAAAGCATGCGATATTAACTTAATCTTCACTAATAACGCGTTGCTGCTGAATACCTAATTTTTCTATTCCTAAGCGCATAATTTGCCCAGCCTTTAAAAAGATAGGGTCTGGTTTAATACCAAGCCCTACTCCAGATGGCGTTCCTGTTGAAATAATATCACCAGACTGTAAACTCATAAATTGACTAACATAACTAATTAGCTGCTTAACACTAAAAATCATATCATCAGTATTACCATGTTGATAGCGTTTACCGTCAACTTCCAGCCATAACTCAAGCTTTTGTGGGTCAGCAATTTCATCGTAGGTAACAAGCCAAGGACCTATGGGGCCAAAGGTATCACAACCTTTACCTTTATCCCAAGTACCGCCTCGATGGCTTTGATATTCACGTTCTGATATATCATTCACAACGCAATATCCCGCAACATAAGATAGCGCCTCATCTTGCGCAATATATTTTCCAGCTTTACCAATAACTACCCCTAACTCAACCTCCCAATCGGTATGAGTCGATCCCCTTGGTAATAAAACATCATCATTAGCCCCACTAATAGCGCTCGTCCACTTATTAAAAATAATCGGCTCTTGAGGAATTTTAGCGCCAGTCTCTTTAGCATGCTCTTTGTAGTTGAGCCCAATACAGATAAATTTTCCAACTTTTCCAATACACGCAGCGATTGGGTGTGGATTTTGTACGATAGGTAATGTTGATAAATCAAGCTGCTGCAATTTATTAATAAGTGCAAAATTTAGCGTGGTTGAATCAATGTCAGAAATAATAGAACTTAAATCCCGAACTTGGTCTTTTTCATCAAGTATTGCGGGTTTTTCTTGCCCTTTTATACCATAACGTAATAATCTCATCTGCTTATGTCCTCTCTAATTCTATGCGTTAACTAAAAAATCATGCAGTTTATTACTCACCTCTTGCCATAAATATAATCCTTGGCTGTTTGGGTTAAGATCAGTAAAGTTTAGTGTGAAATGTTTGGGCGGCGTCATTGACGTTAGTGGCTGTGCTAAGTGGATTTGCTCAAAGGTTTGATAAATATATTCTGCTTTAAAATAGTGCTGCTGATCTTGTTTATCATAGTAACGATAAAATACCACCTTACCGCCGATCGGTGCCTTTTCATATTGTTCGGGTAATTGATAACTTTGAAAGCCAAGTGCACTTAATAATGAAGCAATATTGCTATCATGACCAACGAGTAGATTAAATTTATGCTTTTGTTCAGTAAATAACATGGTTATAAATTCAACTAATGGCAAGGCAAGGTGAGCGGCTAACTGTTGTGATTGAAATAATAAATTAAGATACTGATTTTTAACTTTCGTGATCATTTGCCACTGTAAAGAGGTGCTAATTTCGCCCCAAGCAATATCTTGCTTTGCAAAGGCACAATAGTATTGCAACGTAAAGGCATCAGCAATTGCGGTTCCTAAAGCAAGTGGCCCGATTAAAATAGGCTCTTCATCTTTTATAATATCGATTTGAGTAGGTAACTGCGAAAATTCGCATCGATATTGCTGATAAAGCGCAGAGTGCTTATAGTCTAAAATATCAGATAATAAATCATAAGTTGACGCTAAGTTTTGATTAAGCTTATCAATTAACTGCGACGATCCGGTATGGCGCTTAAGATCATCAAGAACCCTATTTTTAAATGTTGATGAGCTATCACGAATAATGGGGTTAAAAACGGCGTCCATTCGCTCAATCGGATATCGATGCCTAACTGGAATATCAAGCCCAGCAAAAGCGCCTACATTAAAATACTGCGCCGTTGCAACCGTCCGCTGTAAACTATTGGCGTAAATAAAAACATCGTCGGAAGTTAATGTAAAATCTAAATTGGCTAAATAATTAACCAAGTAATGGCCAAAATAACTTTCAAGAGTGCCACCTCGAGTCGTTAGATAGCCTGGCGAAAATTGCCATTGAGGCCAATTTTTAGGTGTCACGGCGGTTAAACAATCAAGCGTATTTGGAAGCGGCGTTCTGATGCCATGACGACTTAAAACAATAACTTGCTCTAATTCTAAAGATGTCATTATTTAATAATCCACCCTTGTTGATGTAAATAATCAAGCATAAAATCGCGCTCTTCTTTGTTGATAGTTTGCGCAATTTTATCACTCCATCCCCCTAATTTATGATTACTTGAGCGATCTGCATAATATTGAGCTATTTGCTGATCATATTGCTTAAGCAGCGCTACATCTAATGCCTCATATTTATCAGTAAAAAACACTAAATCTTTTGGTAAGCGAGGTTTTATTTCAGGATTTTGATCAGGATAACCAATACATAGACCAAAGAGCGGTAAAACAAATTTAGGGAGCGCGAGTAGTTCAGTAACGTGTTTAATATTATTACGGATCCCACCAATATACACGCAGCCAAGGCCTAAGGATTCAGCGGCAATCACCGCATTTTGAGCCATAATTGCAGTATCAACACAACCTAAAAGTAGCTGCTCGGCTTTACCTAAATTAATTGTTGGATCAATTTGATGATGACGATTAAAATCAGCACAAAAGATCCAGAATTCAGGTGCTTGGATCACATAATTTTGATCACCCGCATAATGCGCGAGTTTTTTACGATTATCGTGATCAGTGATACGAATAACACTTGAGCATTGCAAAAAACTTGAACTTGATGCGGCATGCGCAGCATTAAAAATAATATCACGCTGCTCAGATGAAATAGCGGTTGATAAATAAGCGCGAATTGAGCGGTGCTGACAAAGTAAATCAATGGTTGAATTAGTCATAATATCTTATTTCCTAAAATAAATTTTATCGTTATATTGTAGTTGCATCAATATAACGATAAATCGTTTTATGTCATTTTATAAATATTACGCTAGCATAAACACTTATGCCTAAATTATCTATTTGTTATATCGATAATTAGTCTTTAATTATCATCTTAAAATTAAACCAATAGTACAACTTAAAAATGCTTACAACATGTTGATTATACATAAAAATCATTAATAGTTTTTATTATTCAACACGTTTAAATTGTAAATCCCAAACACCATGCCCCAAATTTAAGCCACGCTTTTCAAATTTAGTCATTGGCCGTGATCCAGGCCTTGGAATATAGCTATTATCAGATGATAAATTAATAAAACCAGGGGCCGCTATTAATACCTCTAACATATGCTCAGCATAATGTTGCCAATCAGTTGCTAAATGTAAAACACCACCTATTGCCAATTTTTGTTTCAATAATTGCACAAAATCAGGTTGTATAATTCGCCGTTTATTATGTTTTGCTTTATGCCAAGGATCTGGGAAAAATATTTGTACTTTCGCCAATGAGCTGTCGGCAATCATATTATTAAGAACTTCAACTGCATCATGGCACATGACCCGAATATTACTAAGCTCAGCTTGCTCCGCTGCCATCAAACACGCACCAACACCTGGCTGGTGAACTTCTATACCTATAAAGTTTTCAGTCGGTGCATTTTTTGCCATCTCAACAAATGATGCTCCCATACCAAAGCCAATCTCTAAAGTAACTTTATTGTTATTAGCAAAGACTTGGCTAAAATCAAGTTTTGTGTCTGATTGATAATCAATCCCTAAGGTTGACCATAAAGTTAGCAGTGCTTGCTCTTGCCCTTTCGTTAATCGCCCTTGCCTTAATACAAAACTGCGAATTTGACGCAGTGGACGCCCATCTTCCATAAATTGAGAGGTCATCATATTGTTTTTTTGATCCATACTATCATCTTGCTATACAATAAATTAGCTTAATAGTTTAACGTAAGTTAGAATCTGTCGCTAGCATTTAGCCGAATAATAAAAGACAAATATGTTTGAATTTAATTTAATTTTACAGCTTTTACAGCAGATGTGCGTTTACTTGGTTATTGCTTATATGCTAAGTAAAACTAAACTGTTTATTCCAGTTACTCAGGTAACTGTTCATTTACCACATAAATTGCTGTGTTATCTGGTGTTCTCTTTTTTCTGTATTATGGGAACCTATTTCAGTCTTAAAATTGAAGATACATTAGCCAATACCCGAGCTATTGGTGCGATTTTAGGGGGGCTGCTTGGTGGGCCTTATGTCGGATTATTAGTTGGTATTACTGGCGGCGTTCATCGCTATACCTTAGGCGGTATAACTGCTGAAATATGTATGATTTCAACCATTTTAACTGGGCTTATTAGCGGCATTGTTCATCATATTTTAATGAAAAAAGGCCGTGTTGATCTTATTTACAATCCATTAGTTATTGCGATTTTAGCAATTTTAATGGAATCATTAGAAATGATCATGATCCTTATTTTTACAAAGCCTTTTAATGTGATCCTTCATACCGTGCAAAATATTGCAGCGCCGATGATTATTGCCAATAGTTTTGGCGCTGCGATGTTTATGCGAATATTACTTGATCGCAGAGCAATGTTTGAAAAATACACCTCTGCATTTTCAGCTAAAGCGCTTACCATTGCAGCAAGTACGGAAGGTTTACTCAGTGACGGTTTTAACCAAGAAAATAGCACTAAAGTTGCCCATATTATTTATCAGGAATTAGGCGTTGGCGCTGTTTCAATTACCGATAGAGAGAAAATTCTTGCTTTTATTGGCGTGGGCAGTGATCATCACTTACCCGGCACTACAATTGCTTCAAAATCAACACTGCAATCAATCGAAGACGATGAGGTTAAATACCTTGATGGCGTACACGAACCTTATCAATGCTCAATAAGTAAAAACTGTCGACTCGGCTCAACATTAGTTATCCCTCTTCGAGGAGAAAACAATAAAGTTGTTGGTACAATTAAACTTTATGAAGCAAAAAATACACTATTTAGTTCAATGAACCGCACGTTAGGCGAAGGGATCGCAAGTCTATTATCCGCACAAATTTTAACGGGGCAAAATGAGCATTATAAAAAACTGCTATCAGGAACCGAGATAAAATTGCTGCATGCACAAGTTAATCCCCATTTCTTATTTAATGCCTTAAATACCTTATTAGCAGTAATACGTAGAGATAAGCAACAGGCATCGCAGTTAGTGCAAAATCTTTCAACTTTCTTTCGAAAAAATTTAAAACGCCCTGAAGAAATCGTATCATTAAGAGATGAGCTCGATCATATAACTGCCTACCTTGAAATTGAAAAGATGCGGTTTATGGATAAACTCGATATTATTATTGATGTTCCAACAACGCTGGAAAATGCTCGCTTACCTGCATTTTCGTTGCAACCGATAGTTGAAAATGCGATTAAACATGGCATATCACAAATGATTGGCCAAGGCTGTGTTACGATAAAAGCCTATCAACAGCAAGATATTTTAATGCTTGAAGTAGAAGATAATGCGGGTAATTACAGAGAGGAATTAAAAGATAATCAAGGGCTTGGGCTTAATTTAGTGCATAAGCGAATCCAAGTTAGATATGGAAAGCAATATGGCATGAAAATTGAGTGCAAAGCAGATATTTACACCCGAGTGGTAATTGCATTGCCAATTGAAAAGGGGCTTAATTGATGTTAAATGTGATAATTGTCGATGATGAGCCGCTCGCTCGTGAAAACCTTTATTGTTTATTAAAACAACATGAGCATATTAATATTATTGCTGAATGCAGTAATGCTTTTGAAGCAATAAAAGCTATCCATACTCTTGATCCTGATGTGGTTTTTTTAGATATTCAAATGCCTAAAATTAGTGGGCTTGAAATGCTAAGCATGCTTGATCCACAAAAAATGCCTCATATCGTTTTCTTAACCGCTTATGAGGAATATGCAATAAAAGCCTTTGAAGCGGAAGCATTCGATTATTTACTTAAACCGATTGAATCTAATCGCTTGAACAAAACACTACAGCGTTTATCAAACAGTTTATCTAATGAGAGTGATCGGCAAGATGTTAGCCAATTAAATATCAGTCATCATTTAAAATATATTCCATGCATTGGTCATAGTAAAATCTATCTACTCAATCCTGAAGATGTTTACTATGTGAGTTCAAGAGCAAGTGGCGTCTATGTATTTAATCAAGAACATACCGAATATTTTACCGAGTTAACTCTGCGAACATTAGCAGAAAAAACCCAACTCGTTTATTGTCATCGACAATATCTTATTAACATTAAACAGCTCAAAGAAATACGTTTCGACCAAGATGGCCGTACTGAAATTATATTAACTAATAATGTATCGATCCCAGTTAGTCGGCGTTATTTAAAAACACTAAAAGAGCAACTAGGACTCAGTTAATCATTAATTTATATCAAGATACTGACTTAATATCTTTTTCATTTTTATAGCTTATAGACCATTTTCGTTAAAATATTGTTGTAAGGCTATATTATAATGAAAAAACCATTAATTAGTCGTTTTTAACCACTCACCTTTGTAATTTAACCAGTTAGCTAAATCACGATATATTTTAAAACCCAGTTTATTTAATATATCGTTGGTTAATTTTAAAAAATTAATTGTGCTTATCACAAAGGAAAATAAAATGAATAATAAGTATCTTAAGCATATTCCATGGGTGTTAGTCGCACTTTTTGGAGCATGTTGCCTAGCCGTTGTCGCATTAAGGCGCGGTGAACATATCAGCGCTTTATGGATTATAGCCGCTGCAATCTCAGTTTATTTAGTCGCTTATCGTTACTACAGTTTATATATTGCCAATAAGGTAATGAAACTCGATCCAACGAGGGCAACACCTGCTGTCATTAATAATGATGGTTTAAATTATGTCCCTACTAACAAATATGTCCTATTTGGTCACCACTTTGCCGCTATTGCTGGCGCAGGGCCATTAGTCGGGCCTGTTCTTGCTGCGCAAGTTGGTTATTTACCCGGTACACTTTGGCTACTAGCTGGTGTTGTTGTTGCGGGCGCAGTACAAGATTTTATGGTACTTTTCCTATCAACTCGCCGTAATGGTGCTTCACTTGGCGAAATGATTAAACAAGAAATGGGGCGAGTACCAGGTACTATCGCATTATTTGGCTGTTTCTTAATTATGTTAATCATTTTAGCAGTGCTAGCATTAATCGTAGTAAAAGCATTAGCTGAAAGCCCTTGGGGTGTATTCACCGTTTGTTCTACCGTGCCAATTGCCCTATTTATGGGGATTTATATGCGATTCATTCGCCCTGGTAGAGTTTTAGAAATATCGGTTATCGGTATTGTGCTATTAGTGTTATCAATTTGGTTTGGTGGCGTTATTGCTCACGACCCATACTGGGGACCTGCGTTAACATTTAAAGATACTACAATTACTTTTGTTTTAGTTGGTTATGCATTTATTTCAGCATTATTACCGGTATGGTTGATTCTTGCTCCTCGTGATTATTTAGCAACCTTCCTAAAAATTGGCGTAATCGTTGGTTTAGCCGTCGGTATCGTCATCATAAACCCTGAATTAAAAATGCCAGCAATAACACAGTATATTGATGGTACGGGCCCAGTTTGGAAAGGTGCGTTATTCCCATTCTTATTTATTACTATTGCTTGTGGCGCAGTATCAGGGTTCCATGCCTTGATCGCATCAGGTACAACGCCAAAACTTCTTGCTAACGAAAAAGATGCACGCTTTATTGGTTATGGCGCAATGTTAATGGAGTCATTCGTTGCTATCATGGCGTTAGTTGCCGCATCAATAATTGAACCTGGCCTCTATTTTGCGATGAATACGCCGCCAGCGGGCTTAGGTATTACTATGCCTAACTTGCATAACCTTAGCGATCCAAACGCTGCGCCACTTATCATGGCACAGTTAAAAGAGGTTACGGCTCACGCCGCTGCAACGGTAAGTTCTTGGGGCTTTATTATTTCACCTGAAGAAATTTTACAGACAGCGAAAGATATCGGCGAGCCATCTGTACTAAATCGCGCAGGCGGTGCACCAACACTTGCTGTCGGTATTGCTCATGTATTCCATAAAATTTTACCTGGCGCTGATATGGGCTTTTGGTACCATTTTGGTATCTTATTTGAAGCATTGTTTATTTTAACTGCTTTAGATGCTGGTACTCGCTCTGGTCGCTTTATGTTACAAGATCTACTTGGTAACTTTGTGCCGTTCTTAAAGAAAACCGATTCAATGGTTGCTGGCGTTATTGGTACTGCTGGATGCGTTGGTTTATGGGGTTATTTACTATATCAAGGCGTGGTTGATCCACTTGGCGGCGTTAAGAGCCTATGGCCACTATTTGGTATATCAAACCAAATGTTAGCAGCGGTTGCATTAGTCCTTGCAACAATCGTATTAATCAAAATGAAACGTGCGAAATATATCTGGGTAACGATTATTCCAGCCATTTGGTTATTAATTTGTACTACTTGGGCGATTGGTCTAAAACTATTTAGTGATAATCCTCAATTAGAAGGTTTCTTATATTTAGCTAAAGACTATAACCGTAAAATTGTTGAAGATCCAAGTTTAACAGCAGAACAAATTAGTAATATGACTCATATCGTTATTAATAACTATACCAATGCAGGATTAAGTATTTTATTCCTAATCGTTGTTTATAGTATTATTTTCTACGGTATTAAAACCGCACTTAAAGTTCGTAATAATAAAGAACGTTCAGATAAAGAGACAGCTTATGTACCTGTACCTGAAGGTGGTGTGAAAACATCAATGTCTCACTAAAATTAATCCACCTACCAAATTGATACAATCTGGTAGGTGATTGATATAAGTCGTGCTTAGTTATTATGATTTTAACAAAATGCCTTACTATTAAAATAGTGGGGCATTTTTATATCCGCAATCTAAGCTTAGCCCATAATGTTTGAATAAATAATATGATCATACTGCGCAAAAGGTAATATTGGCATTTCCCTGCGTTACTCGCTAAAATAGGCAAAATTAAATACGCCCATAATTGAATAAAATATTTATTCCAATTCATCATCCTTAGAGGCTTATATGGTAGGTTCTTCAGCCAAAAAAGTAGCTTTTGCTGCGTTTATCGGAACGACAATTGAATGGTACGATTTTTATATCTACGCCTTAGCTTCAGTCCTTATTTTTGGTCAGCTTTTTTTCCCTTCTGATAATCAATTTATTAGCATTTTAGGATCTTTCGGAACATTTGCGGTTGGTTTTCTAGCTCGTCCACTTGGCGCTATTATTTTTGGTCATATCGGTGATCGGCTAGGTCGTAAAAAATCACTGATTATGACCTTAATATTGATGGGTATTGCGACAACTTGCGTCGGATTATTACCGACTTATGAAACAGCAGGGATCATTGCGCCAATTTTATTAGTATTATTAAGGATAGTACAGGGTATTGCCGTTGGCGGCGAATGGGGCGGCGCAGTATTAATGGCAGGAGAGCATGCTCCTAAAGGGTTAAAAAACTTCTTTTCATCATTTGCACAGTGGGGTAGCCCAGCTGGCAATGTATTAGCCCTTCTAGTATTTTCTTATATTATTAGCCTACCTAAAACAGAATTATTTGACAGTAGCTACTGGCGATTACCATTCTTGGTGAGTTTTATTTTATTAATCATCGGCCTTATTGCCCGCATTACCCTAACTGAATCACCTGTTTTTATTGAATCAAATAAAAAACAACAGATGATCAAACAAAAAGAATCCGCCCCGCTCGTTAGTGTATTTAAAAATGCATTACCTCTTATCATGCTTGCAATCGGCGCCAATGCATTATCATTTAGTGGCATATTTTCAAATACTCTGATGATTGGCTATACTACCCTCGCCTTACAGACAGAAAAACACCTTATTTTAGATGCCCTATTTTGGGTAGCTATTGTGCACTTCATCTGCCAGCCTTTTACCGCTTATCTTGCTGAGCGAATGAAGGCATCCTACTTTTTAATGATCTCGGCGCTATTAGCTCTGCTATCCGTTTTTTTACTGTTCCCAATAGTCAATATCGGCACTAAGCCAAGTTTCATCATTGGTATCTCGTTAACCGTGATTTGTTATAGTGGATTTTATGGGGTTATTGCCGGTTATTTAAGCCGAATATTCCCAGTGCGAATTCGCTATACCGCCCTTTCAATTAGTTACCAAGGATGCGCTGCTATTTTTGGCAGTATCATTCCGCTAATTGGTGGTTATCTTATTTATCAATATGGTACTTTTTGGTATCCCTTAGCACTGTTTTATTGTGTTTTAGCTTTGATCTCAATTATCTGTATTTATTTGCTAAGTCGTTATCACTATTATGATGAGTAAATAGATGATAATTATTCAATCGATAGCAATATAGTTCGATTAATTATTACAAATAATTTAGTTATTGAGTAGCACATTATTGGCATAACCGTAATGGTAAAATTTATATTAATTCGTTAATCAGCTATATATCAAAATAATTGATGCAAAATCGCTCATAAAATCAGCTTTAGCTTGCCAAAATAGCATGGTAATTACATAATACCCGCTGATTTTTTAAGATTAAAATAAAAACACAGACAAGAAATCTATGACTTTGTTTATGTGTTTCATTTAACAATTTATTACATTTAAAATAAAATAGGAAAAAGGATATGAGTGGTTCTTCAAGTCAGAAATTAGCCAGTTCCGAACGTAGTGATTCTTCAATAAGACAGCGAGCTAAAGCAGCCAAAACTGAAACTCCACTTGCTGATATTAAAGATAATTCTTTTTTTAAAGTTATTTTTTCAGACAGTCTCTCATTAGAGGAAAAAGTTGAAAATGTAACTAAAATTTTAGAATTTACCAATAATAAAGAGTTAGATCGGGCAAAAATTCAAGAGTTTGATACTTTTAAAGAGTATTTGCAATCTATCTCAGAAGAGATGTCCAAACAACGTATAAAAATGACAGATACTGAAGTATTTGCTGAACTTCAAACTGTGTATTCTGATTTTAATAACGATCTAAATGATTTTATCGACAAAATAAAACCATTAACAGAAATTACTGACGCCTTGTATAATTTGCGCCAAAATGGCGAAACGCGCAATGCGCTTGCACAAATAAAAGCAGACCAAGAGTGGGATCAGCTTAAAAATGAAGAAAAAGTTCAGCTTAAAAATGAGCTTGCCAGTTTAGAGACACAAATAGAGCAGCTACAACAAGAAATTTATTTATTACAACAAGATAAAGGCTTTTTTGGTTTAGGCCAAATAAAAGCAGCATCAAAGGCAAAAATTCTCGCTAATGAAGATAAAATTGAAAAATCTAAACAAAATATTGAGAGTAAAAACGCTAAATTAAACGCTCTTGAAAATGAAATTAAAGCTCATCAAGCTGATCGATCTAAATCAGTTGAAGTTGAAAAACTAAAAGAGTTACTTAATTTAACATCAGAAGAACATACTTTACGTCAATCAGAAATGGTTGAATCGGCATTAAAATTTGTTAATCAAGGAAAAGAACGATTTGGCGCGATCCGTGGTCATTTAGAAAAAATGGTTAAGCAAATTGAAGGGCTTGGTGACAATAACGGCAATATGATCCAAATTTATGCCATTATGAATGAAGCAACAAAGAAAGTTGAAAAAGTTCACCGGGAAGAAAGAAAAGAGATAGAAAGTAAAAATACTGGTGATAACTTACTTGAATCAATGAAAATTGATGAAACTTGCCGTAACCTCGATGAACACATTGATACGGTGTCAACAGCAACGATAGACACTATGCAAACCTATGGCGAATTAACAACTGAAGCAATTAAAATTCGTAATATGCAAACCGCAACTAAAAAGCAAGTTGAAAGCGCAAGAGCAATGCACTCGAGAGGGATCGCCTCTGTTGCCTCACAACTAAGCGTGGTTGTAACAGCAGTCAATTCAGCTGCAATTAACGAAGCCCAATCAATGGCAGGCAATACCCTAGCTGAAATGGCTCGAGTAACAAACGATATCGCTAAAAATGAAGCTATTCGTATTGCAACTGGTCGTGATGATATCAATGCTGATTTAGAAATTATGCTGCAAAATTTAGCTGAATTTGGCGATACACAGCGAGAAGCGACTGAAATTACCCGATCTGCACTCGAAACAATGCGTGCAAATTTAGATGAAATTGAAAAAATGGCGAAAGATGTGCAAACAGATACACGTGATTTTATCGCGGTAACAAGTGATGTCATATCAGAAAAAACTGAAACTAAGAAACCTGAGTCAAGCACTACTTCACCATTTAAACTATGATATAAAAGGAATTAATCATGTATTTAATCAGAGGACGTGAATATCTGGCTAAACATCCCAATTATAGCTTAGTCGGTAGGGAAAATGATCTCGAGCGAATATCATCTATCTTGATTCGGCGCTCATCTAATTCTCTATTACTAAGTGGCCCAAACGGCGTTGGAACGTCTTGGCTAACATTAGGTTTACAAGCAGCAAAAGCGAATATTGATACGCCATTTGACCTAATTGTTAAAAAACTATTTTGGTTAAATACCGATGCCCTTTTTTCTAGTGGTGATAGTGCAAAAATTAATAATGAATTTCAAAATATTCTAAAAAAATTAACCCAAACATCGGAGTCGGTATTAATTATTAGTGATACGGCTAATTTTTTAGAGGCAGCGAATAATACTGGAAATGCCCATTTTATTAATGCGTTGAATAATGCAGATAAATTAGATAATTTTCAGGTTATTCTTGAAGTTCGTGATGAAAAATTAAGTAGCGTATTAAAAGCAAGCACCAATATGTCTGAGCTCTACACTCTTTATGACGTAAAAGAGCCGACAGGTGATAATTTAAATGCAATTGTTACCAATGTATCAAAACAACTTGCGATGTATCATAAAATTAATATTGATATATCAGCAATTGATGAAGCAATTCATTTAACCAGCAAATATCGTGATAGTTTAGGACTAGGTGGTGCACAGCCACAACGAGCTATTTCATTACTTGATAGAGCATTAGCGAGTTATCGTCAATTCACGCATAAACAGCATCCTAAAATAGCTGAGCTTACCGCTTTAATTGCGAAAACAACAGATGAGACAGCGCGCTTAGAATTACAACACCAGCTAAAACAATGGCAACAAGATTGGCAAGAGCTTAAAGCCGAAATAAGTAAAACTTACCAATACCAACGCGACGCCGAATCGCTGCGATTTAAACTACAAGATGAAATTACAGCATTACAAGAAGAAGAGAAAAATAATCAAACCGCAGAGTCTTCGTCTATTAAAACCTTTGCGCAGCTTACCGCAGGAGGATTTGATTCACCGGCAATCACTGAACTCAAAGAAAAAATCCGTCAAATTGATAGTGAAATTAGCCAAAATAATGAGCGACACAATCAATTAGTTATGTTAGCAAACAAAGACTTACGCTTAATGCGTCAAAACGTTATTTCCGAATTTAGTCAAATATCAGGCATAGCAGCAAATAAACTCGATGAAAATGAAGTTGAAAACCTTATCAATCTAGAAAAGAACTTGTTAACACGAATTTATGGACAAGATAGCATCGTTAAACATGTGGCAAATGCTGTCAAAGTGTCTAAAGTCGATACGATTGATGAAGCTGGCCCTGCTATCTCTTATCTATTCTTAGGCCCATCTGGTGTGGGTAAAACTGAAATGGCAAAAGCATTAGCGCAATATGTATATGGTGATGAAAAATCATTAGTTCGCTTTGATATGTCAGAGTATATGGAAAAACATGCTGTTGCAAAATTAATCGGTGCCCCACCAGGTTATGAAGGCTTTGAAGCTGGTGGTATTTTAACAAATTCAGTAAGAAAAAGACCCGTTGGCGTTTACCTATTTGATGAGATAGAAAAAGCGCATCCTGACGTATTCAATATCTTCTTACAAATCTTATCTGATGGTAGGCTAACTGATAATGTTGGTAGAACAGTAGATTTTTCAGACATCATGATTATTATGACGTCAAATATCGGCCAGCAATATTATTTAAATACTGAATTATCAGATGATAATGCTAAAGAACTCGCATCAAGTGAATTAAATAATACTTATCGTTCCGAGTTACTTAACCGCTTTAATGGTCGTGAAAATATTCTGCACTTTAAACGCTTACCACTAACCGTCATTGAACGCATTATTCGCCGTGAAATAACCAAACTCAATCAGTCATATCAAGCGAGAGGATTATCAATTGAGATGAACGATTCGTGCATTAGTGCATTTTGTTATGACCATTATGATTTAATTCGGGGCGCAAGAGGATTGCCAGGTTATATCAAGACTAATATCCGGCCAATTATCGTGAATCATATTTTGCATCACCCTAATGATACTGGTAGATTTAATGCCTTATATAATAAAGATTCACATAAATTTGAGATTACTTTCAGCCCAAATTAACAAGGAATAACGTGAATGAGCGAACCACGCAATTTTTTGCAACAACTCATGTCTAAAGTTGAATTTATAACCAGCAAAGCGAGCTTGATTATTAATTTGGTTAAATGGTTATGGGGAAAGGTTTATATCATTTTAGGCTGGTATAAAAAATGGTGGGTAAAATTTACTTATAATAAATACGATGAATTTGTATATAAACGAGGCGTTGCAATGCTAATTGTAACGCTATTAATACCAATAGCTATCTATTTTGTTTTACTCACTGGCTATTACTTTGCTACCTATAAAAAAGAAGTGATTTACCTTAACCACTCTGAAGAGCTCTACCCTGCTGAAAATATTTGGGGTGTTAGAGGATGCTATTCGGATCATTGTGATAGTGAATCATCTATTTATTTTAGAATAAAACCATCTGTTTTTCATCATATGTGGAATATGATACATCATGGCAATATATTCTTACCCGATAGCATTGGCGCAAGTGTGCCGACTGGCTTAACCCAATGTGAAGTTATTTCTTATGGAATGCGTATGCGCATGACAATGTATTTTAATATTTACCCAAATATATTGCATATTAGCTGCCAAAATAATGCACTTACTAGCCCCAAATTGGACTAGTAGTATTATTATCATTCAAACTCCTATTTCTATTTTATTGGCATCTTAAATCGATGCCTTTAGATCCTTTATAAAATAATACTCGGCTATTTTTCACTAACTTGGTTATAATGGCTTTTTTATCTATGATCCATAAACTTATGCTATCTAAAATTGTCATTATTGGCGCTGGCGCTGCCGGCCTATTTTGTGCAAGCCGACTTGGCCTGCGAGGCTTTGATGTTACTGTCATTGATAATGGCAAAAAAGTTGGCCGTAAAATTTTAATGTCTGGGGGCGGTTACTGCAATTTCACCAATCTTAATGTTGATGCAAATCATTACCTTTCACAAAATAATCACTTTTGTAAATCTGCTTTAAAACGCTTTAGCCAATGGGACTTTATTCATTTAGTCAGCCAATATAATCTCGCTTATCATGAGAAAGAACAAGGTCAGCTTTTTTGTGATAATAGCGCGCAAGATATTGTTAACGTATTAATCAATGAATGTCAAAAAGGTAAGGTTAAATTTAAATTACAAACAGAGTTATACGATATTAATCAAACTGACAATAAATTTGTGCTTGATACAAACCAAGGTCAAATTACCGCAGACAAAGTGATTATTGCAACTGGTGGGCTGTCAATGCCAAAACTGGGTACCACACCAATTGGTTATAAAATTGCAGAAAAGTTTAACTTACCTGTTGTGCCTGTTCGAGCAGGACTTGTACCATTTACCTTGCAACAATCGTTACTTGATATATTATCGCCGCTTGCGGGGATCTCTGTTTTTGCTAATGTCTCGACAGTAAAAAGTAGCTTTAATGGTAATATTCTCTTTACTCATCGTGGCTTATCTGGCCCTGCTATATTACAAATATCAAGCTATTGGCAACAAGGTGAAGCAATTAGCATCAACTTGCTACCGAATGAAGATCTTGCACTATTTTTTACAACCCAGCGCGAGCAAGCAAGTAACCAACTACTTAAAACGATTTTAGCTAAGCTATTACCTAAACGGCTAATAGAAAGCCTTATTGAGTTACAAATTATTCCTGATGTTGTATTAAAACAGTTAAGTGCTCGGCAGCAACAAATATTAATCGAGCACCTAACAAATTGGCAGATCATACCAAATGGTACCGAAGGTTATCGCACCGCCGAAGTGACATTAGGTGGAATAGCAACAGATGCACTCTCATCTAAAACGATGGAAGTTAAATCGGTGCCGAATCTCTATGTTATTGGCGAAGTAATGGATGTTACAGGCTGGCTAGGTGGGTATAATTTTCAATGGGCTTGGAGTAGCGCTTATGCTTGCGCGGTGGAAATGAAAGATTAAAAAGTAAATCAGCGACAAAATGTCGCTGATTTGAGAAGTTTTTGAGCTTACAACTTAACTTAGTTAAGACGCTCTTTGATACGAGCCGCTTTACCACGAAGTTCACGTAAGTAGTATAGTTTAGCTTGACGCACTTCACCACGACGTTTCACGCTGATTGAATCAATAACTGGTGAGTGAGTTTGGAATACACGTTCAACACCTTCATTGTTAGAAATTTTACGAACAGTGAATGCAGAGTGTAAACCACGGTTACGAATAGCGATAACAACACCTTCGTAAGCCTGAAGACGTTTCTTATTACCTTCAACAACCCATACTTTTACTTCAACGGTATCACCCGGACGAAAAGCAGGAATGTCTTTTTTCATTTGTTCTTGTTCTATTTGCTGAATAATTGCATTTTTCATATTAATTCTCTTCCTAGGTACACTGAAATCCTAGTTACATTGTTTATCACTGTATTCACGTTTGAACTCAGTAAGTAAACGCTGTTCTTCGTCAGTCAGAGCTAGATTATTTAGAAGATCTTCTCTTCTAAGCCAAGTCCGTCCTAGTGATTGTTTTAACCGCCAGAGACGAATTTCTTCATGGTGACCGGACATTAATATATCAGGCACCGCCATTGCATCTAACACTTCAGGCCGGGTATAGTGTGGACAATCGAGCAAGCCGTTAGCAAAAGAATCTTCTTCTGCTGAAGCTGCATGATGTAATACACCAGGTATAAACCTTGCGATTGCATCAACAATTACCATCGCTGGCAATTCTCCGCCACTTAACACATAATCCCCGATTGACCATTCTTCATCAATCTCAGTTTGGATTATCCGTTCATCTATTCCCTCATATCGGCCGCAGACAAGAATAACCTTATCATGCTTAGATAACTCGTAAACACCTTTTTGATCGAGTTTACGCCCTTGTGGAGACAGGTAAATTACTTTTGTATCATCGCCAAGCTCACTCTTCGCGGCATGAATCGCATCACGTAAGGGTTGCACCATCATTAACATGCCTGGTCCCCCACCGTACGGCCTATCATCAACCGTTTTATGCTTATCATAAGCAAAGTCGCGTGGACTCCAATACTTAACGTCTAATAGATTGTTCTTAACTGCTCTACTCGTAACACCATAATGAGTAATTGCTTGGAACATTTCAGGAAATAGGCTAATTATGCCAATTTTCAATTTTTGCTCCTCAATACTTTTATGATACCTACTTGCTTTTTTGTATTACCAAAAAAACTAGAAAGCAGGATCCCAATCTATCGTGATCTGTTTCGCCGATAAATCAACTTGTTTAATAAATTGATCTTCAACAAACGGGATCAAACGCTCTTTTGCACCAAATGCATCTTTTAAATTTGCTTTAACCACAAGCACATCATTAGAACCAGTTTCCATTAAATCAGTTACCTGACCTAAATCATAACCATTAACTGTAACAACTTTACAGCCGATAAGATCCTTCCAATAAAAATCACCATCATTAAGACTCGGTAATTTGGTTGCATCAACATAAATTTCAAAATTTGTTAATGTATTGGCATCGTCTCTATCATCAATACCTTTGATTTTCACAACGATATCTTGGTTATGCGGCTTAAAGCTTTCAACTACAACTTCTTGCCATTCCCCTGCTTTTAAAATATACCAAGGTTTATAGTCAAAAAGACTATTTGGCTGCTCTGTAAATGAAAACACTCTTAGCCAACCACGAATGCCGTAACTTGAGCCAAGTTTGCCGACTATGATTAAGTTTTTAGAATTCATCTACATATCACTCTATAGCTGTTAGTCAAAAAGATTAAGCAGCTTTTTGTGCTTGTTTGATCAGTGTGTTAACACGATCAGATACAGTAGCACCTAAACCAACCCAGTGATTTACGCGATCAAGATCTAAACGTAATTCTTCTGCTTTACCTTGTGCAATTGGGTTGAAAAAACCAACACGCTCAATAAAACGACCATCACGTGGGTTACGGCTATCAGTCACAACGACTTGATAAAATGGACGTTTTTTAGAACCGCCACGAGCTAAACGAATAGTTACCATAACTTCCTCTTAAAATTAAATTGTTTTTTTGCTTAACTTATTTCAGCTATTGCTTAATAGTATATTCCCTCTAAGCAAAATAGAAATAAAAGCCCCAAAATTATACTCTTTTTTAGAGGAAGTGCAATGGTTAATAGGAGCAATGATGAGAAGTAAAAAGATATCATGTTATTTTTTTAAAATTATTACAACATAATATTTTTTAATAACTGTCTACTTTAGCTAACTAAAGCTTGTACAATGAATCAATTATCGATTTTATAACAGCATTTTGCTAGCAACAATAATGGGGAAAAGATGAGCAGCTCGAATCAACAATGTGTTATCGCAAAATTTGGTGGCACCAGTGTTGCCGATTATCAAGCAATGCGTAATAGTGCCAATATTGTCATATCAAATCCTAATGTCAAAGTTGTCGTATTATCTGCATCAGCCGGAATTACTAATTTATTAGTCGCATTAGCTGAAGGCCGTGAACTTGAAATTCGCAAGCAACATATCGCAAAAATTCAAGCTATTCAATACAACATACTTGAGCAGTTACCTGAAAACCCTGTACTTCGTGAAACGATAGATCAAATCATCAGCAATATTGCAGCACTTGCCGAGGCGGCGAGCTTAGCCAATTCAGCCGCATTAACTGATGAGCTCGTTTGCCATGGTGAGTTAATGTCATCACGATTATTTGTTGAGGTATTAAAAGAACAACAAAAAAATGCAATATGGTTTGATGTGCGTAAAGTGATGCGCACCGACAGCAAATTTGGTAAAGCATCACCAAAAGTAGAAGAAATTAAGCAGCTTTGCTGTGCTCACTTAAAATCATTAAATAGTGATCAAATTATCGTGACACAAGGTTTTATTGGTAGTGAAAGCTCTGGTAAAACAACAACACTTGGTCGTGGTGGTAGTGATTATACCGCAGCGCTTCTTGGTGAGGCACTAAACGCTGCGCAAATTGATATTTGGACAGATGTTGCAGGTATTTACACAACCGACCCAAGAATCGCCCCTAATGCCAAACGTATTGATGAAATCACCTTTGCAGAAGCGGCTGAAATGGCAACATTTGGCGCAAAAGTATTACACCCAGCAACATTAGTTCCTGCTGTAAGAAGTAATATCCCTGTTTTTGTCGGCTCAAGTAAAGCACCAAATGACGGTGGCACAATTGTCTATAATGGGCATAACATCACTTCTAACCTGCCGTTATTTAGGGCGGTGACTTTACGCCGAAAACAAACTTTATTAACCCTACATAGCCTAAATATGCTTCATGCCCAAGGATTTTTAGCCAATGTATTTGCAATCCTTGCTAAACATAATATTTCGGTTGATTTAGTAACCACCTCAGAAGTTAGTGTTGCGGTAACTATTGATACCGCTGGAACAAATACTGATGGTAGCAGTTTATTAACTAAAGAGCTTATTGATGAACTATCGATGGTATGCTGCGCTGAAATACAAGAAGATTTAGCGCTTGTTGCGCTTATTGGTAATAACTTGACGACAACAAAGGGAATGGCTAAACAAGTTTTTGACCAACTGGATCAGTTCAGTGTTCGCCTTGCCTGTTTTGGTGCCAGTACCCACAATATCTGCTTTTTAGTTAAAGGTAATGATGCCGAAAATATTGTGAAAATACTTCATCAAGTGATTTTTGAATAATTCATTCAAAGCCTGTCAATGGGGGAAACCCCATTGATTAATTGATTTTACCTATCGAACAAACCGTGAACAATAATTGAATTTTTTCTTTTATATCAATATACTACAAATCCAATTAATAGTAATGAGGAAAAAATTATGGGTATTTTAAGTTGGGTGATTCTTGGGCTTATCGCTGGATTGTTAGCGAAATTTGTTATGCCAATTGGTGGCGTTGGAATTATTAAAACAATTATTTTAGGTATTGCTGGTGCACTTATTGGTGGTTATATCAGTACATTTTTCGGTTGGGGCAGCGTTACGGGCTTCAATTTACCAAGTTTAATTATCGCTGTAGTCGGTGCGATTATATTGATCTATGCTTATCGATTATTAAGAAAATAAACATGGTTCTTCTATTATTGGTGGAAATCACCACCAATAATATCTTTTTTTATCTAGCTGCTTTTTGCCTTAGCACCTAACCAATAAATTCATTAAACTAAGCAGTACAAATATTAAAGCCTACCTAAAATAATTCAACAACATTTAATAACATGATCTCAATTTAACTTCATTATTTTAACGTTCATTACTCTATAGTAATTTCACCTCGCACAAATTTTTGTTATATTAATGGGCAATTCGAACCAAATATAATAAGTAGATAACGATGCTAAAAATCTTCAATACATTAACGCGTGAAAAAGAACTCTTTAAACCCATTGATAATAATAAAGTGGGTATGTATGTCTGTGGTATTACCATTTATGATTTGTGTCATATTGGTCATGGGCGAACTTTTGTCGCATTTGATGTAATAACGCGTTACCTACGTTTTTTAGGTTATGAACTCACTTATGTCCGCAATATTACCGATGTCGATGACAAAATTATTAAACGTGCAATTGAAAATGGTGAAAGCGGTGATGAATTAACGCAGCGTATGTTAAATGAAATGTATGCCGATTTTGATGCATTAAATATTAAGCGCCCTGATAGAGAGCCCCGTGCAACGCGCCATATGCCACAAATTATCGAACTTGTAGGCAAATTACTTGCCAAAAATCATGCTTATATTGCTGATAATGGCGATGTTATGTTTGCTGTTGATAGTGATAAAAGCTATGGAATATTATCGCGACAAAATTTAGAGCAGCTACAAGCTGGCGCCAGAGTTGATGTTGTTGATGTTAAACGAAATCCAATGGACTTTGTCTTATGGAAAATGTCAAAACCGAATGAGCCTTGTTGGGATTCACCTTGGGGACAAGGTCGCCCGGGTTGGCATATTGAATGTTCGGCAATGAACTGCCATGAATTGGGTCAACATTTTGATATCCACGGCGGCGGTTCAGATTTAATGTTCCCTCACCATGAAAATGAAATTGCCCAATCAACTTGCGCGCATGATGGGCAATATGTTAACTATTGGATGCATTCTGGCATGGTGATGGTTGATCAAGAAAAAATGTCAAAATCACTTGGTAACTTTTTTACCATTCGTGATGTTTTAAAACATTATGACGCACAAACAGTGCGTTACTTTTTATTATCTGGCCATTATCGTAGCCAACTCAATTACAGTGAAGATAACCTAAAACAAGCGCGCATGGCATTAGAACGTTTATACACCGCGCTGCGTGATACCGACAAAGCAACCCCGCACACAACGCCCGATAGCGATTATTATCGCCGTTTTTGCGAAGCGATGAATGATGATTTTAATACACCAGAAGCGTATTCTGTCTTATTTGATTTAGCGCGTGAAATCAATAAAGCAAAAGCCGATAACGATATGCTAATGGCAAATGAGTTAGCTGCCGAATTACGCTACTTAGCTGCTGTGCTTGGCTTACTTGAACAAGATCCTATTGAGTTTTTACAAAGTGATAATCAAAGTGGCATTGATGTTGCAAAAATTGAAGCCTTAATTAAGCAGCGTAATGATGCACGTGCAAGTAAAGATTGGCTACTGGCTGACAAAGCTCGCGATGAATTAAATGCAATGAATATTGTATTAGAAGATGGCCCAAGCGGCACCATTTGGCGTAAAAAGAATATTTAGAGCAGTGTTTAAATATAAGGATATTGGTTTATTGCCAATATTCTTTTTTTTGTGAGAACCAATTCCCATACCATTCACTTTCATAATTGATAGCTAATCGACCTATCATTTCTGCCGTCCAAGGGGTTTGTAATCCCATTTGTAGCTGTTTATGTGTAAAGGGCGGTAAAACGTAAGGCTGATTTTTATTTAATGGTGTATCGGTTAAAATATAATTCAGGGCTATCATTGACTCGCTGTAATCATTTAAATCTAATGTCATTTTGCGATTCGTTTGCAGCTTTTCAACCATGTTCGCGATATTTGCGGTTTCTTTAACTGTGTCAAAATCTGTCCATGCCCAAGGGCTAACGCGTTTAATATGCGGCTGTAAATATTCACTCTCGCCTTTACTGATATTCACCCAACCTTTAATTGGCTCACCGTGCAAATTCCCCACGGTAATATAGGCCCAGTTAGTGGCGTTATCATCAATGGCAATATACTTATTTTTTATTATATTTTTCGTCAATGTATTTTTTTACTTCAGCAGCTGTTTTATATTTAAAGTGAGATTCTTCTCCATTATCACTTCCTTCTATACCTGATAAGTTATTATCATATTCAATAATTTCATCTTTAATTAAAATATTTTCATTATTTTTTTTATATCCATATACTTGGTAATATTGACCATATGTACCAATACCACGATGATTTATATTCCATAAAACTATAGTGAAAACATAAGGAACTTTATTTATTTTGTAGAAGAATAAAGATTCTATTTCTGGTACACCACCATTGTGAGAATATCTATCAATAATATATTTTTTAATTTCTCTATCACATTGATATTTTAAAACAAAATTTATAGGATATTCAAAATTTGATGTCTGTTCAAAATAAAACTCACCATCATTATATAAATTAGTTTCAAATGGTCCATGTATAATAGTATCGTTTTGCTGACTAAAAACGAAGGATGAAAATACTAAACATAAAACAACGCATAAAATATGAAGTGCTTTTAACATACGCCTATTCCTCTTCTCTCAAGCCAAGCAGCCTTGCGATTCGATTAAATCTCAGTTTCTTTGATTTATTTGGTATTTTTATTCTCATTCAATTTCATATAATGTATTATTTTGTAACAATTTTTCACCTTTATAAATACTCAATAAATTATTTTGAATAATGTATGTATATCCATTATTCTCAAATTGATAACCTAAAAAACGATGAGATAAAGCGTTATTAATTGTTCTACCTTTCAAGTAAATAGATGATTGGTCTTTTTTATTCACACCTTTATAATAAACTTTATCACAATCTAAGTTTCCTTCCTCACAACAATACGTAACTAATATATTATATTCTAAAGAGTCATACTTAATATCATAAGAACAATCATTAGCTAAGCTTTTAAAAGATAATAAAAATGCAATAATCAAAATAAATTTCATATTTCTGTATATTCTCGATTGAATAAATAAATAAAAAATAATATAGCTACTTATCCTGCTTCATTTTGTAGGGAATGATCGTTCTATCTCTTTATTTGTTCACAGTAATAAGACTATTGTTACATACTAACAAGCATCGATTGCCGAACAGTGCAGCCATTTATGAATGGTTTTATTTTTATTGGTTATGTATTCAATTTGATAAAAACTATTGCTATATTGTAATAATTTAACTTTATCACCTTTAATTAGATACATTTTTGTTTTATCAGATTCACTTGGCATATTAAATAAATAAGATTTATATAAAATCACATGGTTATTGCTATCCTTTGAACAACCATTAATCAAATTATTAATAATTATTTTATCTGGGAATAATAACGTTTTTTTAGGAAAATAAGATTCTCCATCAGGCGAACGAATTAGCTCCCAATTAAGATCACAATTAGAAAATTGAATTAAAGCCTGTCCATTTAAACCACCGAAATTGCTATTGAAATTAAATAAAATTTTATTTTCTATAAGCCTAGATGAAAAATTGATAGGACAATCTATTTTTTTACTGTAGTGAGAGATAGAGCATAATTCACCAATAACTTTATTATCTTTATCTATTTTTAAATTAATAGTGAATACTGAATAAGGTAATCCATCTTTAGCTAAATATACTTCATTATTCCAATCACCTTCTAATAAAAGTTGATTGGCGTTTGCTATGTTAATACTAAATAATACAAAAAGTATTACTTTTATATAATTAATCATCTATTTTCACCTTTAAACAGCCATCAACTCTATTTAGCCATTCCTGAGGGAGTTTATAGTTATTTTTAATATTGAGAATATTGTTTTTTAAATTAATCTCGCCTATTAATGTGCAGTCATATCGGGTGAACTACAGGCATCTTTCTCAACGGATATCAAAGATTTTTTACTAATGATATAAGCTATCGTCTAAAAATTGTTAAAGGCATTGCCTTTTATCCGTTGATGTATTTAATAATTTTAATAATGATTTTTTATCATAAAAAACAATATCATGATTTTCAGTGATAACATCTAGCCCTATAAAATCAGACTTATTTGTCATTCTTTGATAGACCTTCGAATTTTTAAATTGATACTGTTTATCTTTTGAAGAAACGATAATGTCATATTTTTCTGACATGTAATCATTTTGAGACAAATACCGTCGATAAATACTCAAATCATCTATTTTACCAATAAATATATCAAAAGGTTGGTTTAATGAATATTGATCAACTACTGAATAATCTGTAGTTTCAAATAACGGGTCTAGATAAAAATCAGGAATCAAGTCTTCAAGATCTAATTCATCAACAACTAATCGATGTTGGCCACAAAATGAATATTGTGTATTAATAAGATTTTTTAATCTACTACTGACATAAATACAATCAATAAAAATAGCCTTATTTTCAATAGACAATGTCATATATGCTTCAGTTCTCGTTGATGAACCGCTATAAAAATATAACGATGGTTTGTTATTCCAATCTAAAACACCACTATCAGTCATCCCTTTATGCCCAATGATATTTTTTAGTGTAATATTAAAATCATTACTTTCAACTTTTAGAATAGTTGGACTTAAAAATCCTTGCTTATCATAATCACAATCATAAGAGCTAAAATTATAGCTTTTATTGTTTTGATAAAAAACATGATGCTCATTAGGTTTTTTATTTAAACAATCATCTGTTGCGTAACAAATAAAACTATAACTTAAAAACACACACAAAAAAAACTGTCTAATCATCATAAAAATTCTCAGTAGCGGTAATTGATAATTATTCAGCATTATCAAACGAACGATAGAGTTTGGTATACAACCAAATTTTAGCTATTAGATATAACATATTAAACTAAATAACCTTTCACTTTGTCTATCTCTAAATAAGTAAAAAAATGAGTAGAACAAGCGTATTTACGTAGCTCCTGTAATCTATTTTCTAGATGAAGTTACACACATTATATTTATTTTAAAATTCAATATAGTAATCCTCGCCAAAGTATTAGACAGTACTTACCTATATAAATGCGCTATTTTGGTAGTACTGTTTTCACATTAATCTGGTGATATCTTGCCTTTATACTAAATTTAGTAAGACTTATTTTTATTAATTAGATATTAAGATTAAAATAATCACTCTACTTATTTTACCTATTCATATCATCAAAAAATTTTTTAATAGAAGCTGCATCTTTGTATTTACAAACTTGCTTATTTCCTAAATGATCAGTGCCACCGTCAATACAATTACTCAAAGGAGATATATTTATTTCGTCATCTAGGAATTGTTTAATATAAAGACCACCATTTTCTTCCAGAATAGAATTTGTAAAGGTTGAATAAGTAATTTGGTTATCACTAGTATTCTTAGTTAATACTAATATTGTTGCATCATCATTGTTGTACTTATAACCAAAAACGGATTGTATTTGCTCATTTATTCCATGCACAAATCCAACAACATTCATTTTATTATTTCCTAAATTATAATTGAGAATTAATCCTTGCTGTCCACTTCCACTCTCAACTGGTGGAAGAAAAAATAGAATAGACTTTTTATTATTGTATTCAACCAAAATTGGGGGATGAAGCATTACATGTTTATCATAAAAATTAGGATATTTAATTTCCTCACCACTTGAGTCTATACCAGAAGAAGAATAATCAACATCAATAGTCGATAATTTAAGTTGATTTATTCTAGTTACAGCATCGGTATTAGAAAATATAACCATCGCCAAAATGAAACTAAATACCTTCAAAAATTTTTTTCTCATGATATATTTCCTTGAAATTGTTTTGTCTATCTTGATAGCTTTTAGTATTTTTATTGATTATTTCTGTTATTAGATCAACGTTATCTGGTAAGCTTCCTTTATCTGCTAAATTATATAATTTATTTTTTATCCAAAAAAATACCCCTGAACGAACAATATATTTATAGTTAGTATGTAATAAGTTGGGGTCACTAACAGAATCAACTAATTCATCACTCCAAATAGACGGGTATTCATTATTAAAGCTAGTATAATTCAGTCTACCAGTTAATTGTTTTAATCCTCTACCTCGATATTTAAAACCATCGCCACTCTTTATATCACCATTTAGTAGACGATTTGCATATATTTTATTAGCTATTTCAATTTGTTTTTCTGTCGACACAAATTTATTACTACTATTGCTATATCCTAAAGATTCGGCTTCTGTTGGGTGCTTTGCAAAATAACTAAAATTTTTCAATGCTTTTATGCTATAAATAAAAACCTCTTCAACAGTAAGGTTAGTGCCAACTTCTTGTCTAACTTGTGCAAAAAAATGACTTAATCTTAGCGGTGTATTAAGTTTATATTCATCCATATGAGCATTTATATCATCAGCCATGAATTGTAATAAATCTTGTCTACTTTTAGGTACAGATGTAAAAATTTTTTTCAACATCTAAACTGTAATACCAAATGGGATCAAAAACTCCCTCATCCCCACCGGGTGCAAATACCATACTTTACCGCTTGCTGGTAGGCTAGATAGGGCGGGTTGATTAGTGGATGCTGTCTCTGTTGTCGTGTTTGCGGCAGCTTGCAGCGCTTGCGCTTGAGCAACCTCACTCCACCAGAGTGATGGTTTAATGCGCCACTGGTTGGGTTATGCCTGCTTTAGTGAGTTCATTTGTGATCGCTTGGCGTTTTTGCTCGGTCTGTTTTTGATAAAACGTATCAATCTCATTCCATTTGCTTAAACTGTCGTCGGCGTACCATTCACTTTCATAATTGATAGCTAATCGACCTATCATTTCTGCCGTCCAAGGGGTTTGTAATCCCATTTGTAGCTGTTTATGTGTAAAGGGCGGTAAAACGTAAGGCTGATTTTTATTTAATGGTGTATCGGTTAAAATATAATTCAGGGCTATCATTGACTCGCTGTAATCATTTAAATCTAATGTCATTTTGCGATTCGTTTGCAGCTTTTCAACCATGTTCGCGATATTTGCGGTTTCTTTAACTGTGTCAAAATCTGTCCATGCCCAAGGGCTAACGCGTTTAATATGTGGCTGTAAATATTCGCTCTCGCCTTTACTGATATTCACCCAACCTTTAATTGGCTCACCGTGCAAATTCCCCGCGGTAATATAGACCCAGTTATTGGCGTTATCGTCAATGGCGATATGATTTTCAGCTTTTATCGGAGCTAGTAATAGGCTATGCACTATAATATCAGTGTCAGTTTTATTTTGTCTGAGCAATATGTTTATTTTTTATTATATGTCTCATTAATATATTTTTTTACCTCAGCGGCTGTTTTATATTTAAAGTGAGATTCCTTTCCATCTGATTCACCTTCAAAGCCCCATAAATTACTATCTGTCATAAGATGCGTGTCTAATTGGATAATATTTTTGCTGGCATTCTCATAAGCATACACACGATAATCGTCACCGTTTATACCTAAAGCTCGATGCGTTATATTTCTTTTAACAATAACAAACAAATTTTTTTTTGAACCAATTTTTTGAAGAAAAACGGATTCTATGCTCATGTCTGGCTTCTGTCCATTTGATAAAATGACAAAATTTGCGCCATCAACATAGTATTTATCTATTATTTTTTTGTCACTACCACATTCCAATATAAAATTTATCGGGTACTCTAAATCCGAGGTATCTTGAAAATAAAATTTTCCATTATCACACCAAGATATATTAAATGGCCCATGAATAATAGTATCGTTTTGCTGACTAAAAACGAAGGATGAAAATACTAAACATAAAACAACGCATAAAATATGAAGTGCTTTTAACATATGCCTATTCCTCTTCTCTTAAACCAAATAATCTAGCAATTCGATTAAATCGCTGTTTTCTGTCAATATAACCATTTTGCCCACCATTAACTAGTTGAGTTACTTCTTGAACGGTTCCTGATTTAGCTAAATCACGTAGGTTCACGAATGTATTTACTGTGGGATTGGGTTTTCCTGTTTTAGTAAACCAAAATACAAACGCTGATTCAATACCATATTGCATTGAACTTATAAGTAAATCTGGGTTAGCTACAAAATCTTGAATATCATCTGGATTATTTCGATTATGAACTCTAGTAAAATTGCGATAGGCATCCTTTCCCGTTAATTGAATAACTCCTCGCCCTCTATAGCGATAGCCATCTCCAGATGATTCATCGCCATTACCCATTCTATTGGCATAAACGTAATTACCTAAGTGTTCTGGATTTTTTTCATAATAGGCGGTATTTGTCCACAATTTGGGTCTAAGCTGTCCTAAATCGCAACTATCAGTCTTTTCATTATAGTGAGTTTCTCCTTTCTTACAACCAAGCTTCAATTTCATTCTATGAGCTGTATAACCTAAGTCTTCATTTATAATCCTAAATCCACTTTCATGAGCAATTTGTGATAGAAAATGAGCTATTTCTTTAGCTTCAGTCAATTTGTACACTACAGCATACTGATTAAGAGAAGGCAATATTTCATTATAATAGGCTTTCGAGCCACTAGGATGAGCAGCTAATAACATTTCCATTGTTATCAATAAGTCGCTAATAACAAACTCCCTCATCCCCACCGGATGCAAATACCATACTTTACCGCTTGCTGGTAGGCTAGATAGTACAGGTTGATTAGTGGATGCTGTATTTGTTGTCGTGTTTGAGGCGACTTGCACCGCTTGCGCTTTAGCAACCTCACTCCACCAGAGTGATGGTTTGATGCGTTGCTGTTTTTCGAGTTGCCATTCGCTCAGTTGATATTCCGATTTTTCATCCAGTATTTTACACGCATGTTGATGTGCTGCTGGTTGGGTTATGCCTGCTTTGGTTAACTCATCAATAATTGATTGCCGTTTTTGCTCAGTCTGTTTTTGATAGAAAGTATCAATTTCATTCCATTTGCTTAAGCTGTCGTCGGCGTACCATTCGCTTTCATAATTGATAGCTAATCGACCTATCATTTCAGCCGTCCAAGGGGTTTGTAATCCCATTTGTAACTGTTTATGGGTAAAGGGCGGTAAAACGTAAGGTAGATTTTTATTTAATGGTGTATCGGTTAAAATATAATGCAGGGCTATCATTGACTCGCTGTAATCATTTAAATCTAATGTCATTTTGCGATTCGTTTGCAGCTTTTCAACCATGTTAGCAATACTTGCTGTTTCTTTAACTGTGTCAAAATCTGTCCATGCCCAAGGGCTGACGCGTTTAATATGTGGCTGTAAATATTCACTCTCGCCTTTACTGATATTCACCCAACCTTTAATTGGCTCACCGTGCAAATTCCCCGTGGTAATATAGGCCCAGTTAGTGGCGTTATCATCAATGGCGATATGATTTTCAGCCTTAATTGATGCGAGCGGTAATGTAAGAGGGTAATAAACGGTATTTGAATCATTTGCCGTTGGTAAGTTTGCTAAGGTTAACGGAAACTCGCTCCAACTTATTATTGATTGATTTAGTTGACCGTCACGCCCTAAATGTATGACATCGAGTGATTTAACCCAACGCGGTTTATCACCGACTAAATTAAAACGGATTTCAACGTTATCAAGATAACTCGTTTCCCTATCTAACGTAAATAACTGACCATTATTTTCAAAAGGAGAATCAGTGGTATAACCAATAAGTTCGACCGTATCAGGGATGTTAGCAACCGTTAACTCTGGATATTGAATTTGATAATAGCGAATTAACGCTGCCTTATCATCCGCCGTTAAACGGTAATGAACAGGCTGACTAATACCGATAGTATCCAACTCACCTGTTTTGAGTGATGTGGGCGTAATCACGTTATCAGGAGTACATTGATAGCGATTTAAGCTCAGTTTATAATAGATGAAGGCCTTTACATAACAGCTTTGACTTACCGAGCCCATCACGTTAATCCATCTACCACTTTGAATTAGCTCATCTGACGCACTTTCATTAATTAACTGAGCGCCTTTCTCGACTAATATTAGCGTTTTCTCACTCTCGGGTAATTTATCTGCCAATGCTCGTGTTTTTGTGATGAACGACGGTAAATCATCGCCAGTAAATAGCTCAAAATGCCCTTGCCTGATTAACCGTTCATCAGAAGGACGCTTTTGCGTAGCCAGCGCAGGTGTTTTCGGTTGTAAAAACTGACCATTACGGCTCACATTATGACCTAAATAACCGATAAAATCGCCGCCACTGATGGCGGCAGGCGTATCGAGCACGACCACCTTATCAAACTCTTTTGGTTGGTAGTCGAGTGATATTAAGTTTGATATTTTAACCCAACCCTTGTGAGGTGATTCAGTCCTTTCACTACTTTCGACTTTTAAGGCTGAAGGCACATAATTCCCTTCAATTTTTTTAATCTTAGCATAGCCGTTTTCTTGCCCATCAAACACAAAAAGCGTGGCTTTGGGTAAATAAGCTAATACTTCTTTACCATCTTGATTGGCATAGACCGCAATACCAGCGACGGTTGCTTCTGGTGAACCAATTTTATCGTTATTTTCTTTATTTACCGTATAAACCGTATTTTTATGAGCTTGTGGTTCAGACTCAATGGTGCCGATTTCTTTGCCAAAAACATAACCTGTTATCAACACTAAATCTGAGTGAAACGTCCCATTATTGTTTACTAAGCCACCTTCAACAATCGATTCTAATTTATACCATCCTGTCTTACCAATTTGGTCGCCAAGCTTGATTTTACTGCCTTTAAGTAATAATGCGACGCCGGTGGTTTTTGGACCATTTTGGCGGACAATAGTGCCTTTAATTCGGTCTTTGCTCTGGTTGCTCACCCGGCCTGACGTTAAGTGCCAGTAATTGGGATGTACGACTTGGTTTTCTTTCGCTAGTTGCTGATAACCATACCAATCAAGCTGGTGCATATATAAGCTATAAAGGGTAATACTAGGCGGTGAATCTGTTTCACCCGCGACTTTTGGCATCACAAAATAATGACGCACTAAGGTAAAACCGGTTGAGAAATAGGCCACGCTTTCTCTATCATGCCTTAACGGCGCGGAAACAGCTGGGTTTTCATTATAGGTCACTTTTGGGTAAACCGAGTTAACCCGATAAGCGATAACCTCACCATTTGCCATGCAGCGAATTTTGTTGTCATTACGATTGACGGTTTTAAATACGCCATCGTCAATATGAATACCACCATGCCATAATCCATTTTCCCCAAAAGGATAAAAACCACTTTTGGCATCAGATAGCGCACGATAATAGGCATTTTGACTTAATTCTTTATTACCAACAGGAAACACAAAATTCGTTATTTTTTTGATTGTCATGGTTGCGATATCCCTTCGTCACTACTGAGAAAAGTTTATTGAGTCAAATGAGACTAATTTCTGTAATAGTATATCCAGTTCCTTATTATCGATATTCATTATTGTTTAACTATTTTGGGTTCTAGCCTCATTTTTACAATGCGTAGTTTTGTGCTTTCAGTTCAGCTAAGGCTTAGTTAGCAAATAGCCTTATTCTGATCTAATGACTAAAAATACCAACTACCTTAAGTGAGGCTATGATTATGGTATTGTAAGCGCATGTCGGTTGTGGTGAATAAAACCAAATTTGCGAGCAAATATAGGTAACTTATTATCTAAACTGTCAATCATCGCCTCTCCCCTTTTATCATGTTGCATTTTCTATTATCTATTATCTATTTTTGTTGGTAGCTTTAATTGATTTTTTAGTCGATAGCGCTAACCATTGTAAATGGAAAACTTCATAAAGTTTAATGATTATTTTGATAATATTAAATATTGGTGATTTTTCTACTGTTATAAAATGCGATATAGACATTGTTAAACCTGAATATTTTGTTAACTTTCGCCCTGTTAAGATACCTTTTCAATCAAAATTTGTACTTGGTACTTGAATTCAAGGCCGCTAAATTAAAGTCTAAATCCGATAGCTATTTATTGGGTATCACTTTTTTTGCAACTAGCCAAAATAAGATAAAAATGCCAATTGCGTAAAGGCTTTTATAGCCAATGACAAAAAGTAAGCCAATACAAATTAATGTACATACGATTGCCAGTATGCGCAGTTTAGCTTGAAGTAATTTAATTGCCGAGATCATGGCTAAAAGATAAATCAAAACAAAAACGCCGTTAGCGTATTCCAGCATACTATTAAGTGGAATGGTAAAAAAATAAATTAATAATAGAAAAAAGAGGCTTAATAAAACCACTAAGCTTAAAGCATTAACAGGAGTATAACGGCGTGATAGCTTAGCAAAAGGGCTACTAGGGTAATCGATTTCAGCTTGTGCCCAAACAAGCCTTGCAAAGCTTTGACAGTAGATATTAATCGAGGCAAAGCAGGCTAAATAGCCAATAAGACAAAATATCCACAAAGCTTGTTTGCCAAATAATGTTTCGATAATTTGCGGTAATGCCGCGGTTGCAATCGTGGAATTAGGCGCCAAAAAGATCACTGCAGCAGTGCATGCCCAGTAAACAAAACCAGCTAAAATAAGGCCTAAAATTAATGCCTTAGCAAAATCTTTTTCAGGTCGCTTAAACTCAGTTGATAAATGAACAAAGGCTTCAAGGCCGACAAAACACCAAAACATAACCGCTAACGCGCTAATGATAGGCATTATTTTAACATCAGTAATATTTGGCCATTCAACTGTCAAAACTGAGGGCGATGAAGAAAAACAGATTGCCAACACTAAAGCAATAATTAACAGCGTAATAATCGATTGGATCCAGCCACTCGCACCAGCGCCAAATAAGCCGATCACCCAAATCAATAATAACGTTACAATTTGAATAAGCAGTTCAGCTACTGGCGATAATTCCAAAAGCGAACTGAAAAACCCTGTTGCAATATAAAGCGA
Organism: Orbaceae bacterium lpD04; assembly: GCA_036251935.1. Taxonomy (NCBI): domain Bacteria; kingdom Pseudomonadati; phylum Pseudomonadota; class Gammaproteobacteria; order Orbales; family Orbaceae; genus Orbus; species Orbus wheelerorum. Next base: position 2,376,158 of record CP133967.1, read on the forward strand.
CGCAGGCAAACCAAATGGGATCACCGATAAAAATGACCAACTGGTTACTCGGCCTAAATGGGGATTAAATGCTTTAGAGATAAAGTAAGCAACGCCACCAGCATTTGGGTAATGTTTACCTAACTCAGCAAAGATAATTGCAATTGGAAAAACCAGAATTAACAGTATTGACCATGCCCATAAACCATCTTGACCAGCAATTTGTGCAACAATCGCCGGCACGGCAAATACGCCAGTGCCAAGCAACGAGGTGGCAAGTAAACCAATTCCTTGTAGTAAACTCAGTTCTTTTTTTAGCTCGTTCATTGCTTATTATTTATTATTGTTACCGAGCAGTTCGCTCTTTTACTATCAACTAAAAAAACAGCGATTATTTTCGCTGCTAGTTAAATTAGTGCTGATTTTTTATCGCATTAATAATATTGGTTGTTGAGCAGCCATCTTCAAAATTGAGCACTTTAACTTCGCCGCCCGCAGCAATAACTTCTTTACCACCCGCGATTTGATCAGGCATATAATCGCCGCCTTTAACTAAGATATCAGGCAAGATATTGGCGATTAAACGTTGTGGCGTCTCTTCTTCAAACGGTACAACCCAATCGACTGAGTCAAGAGCGCCAAGCACAATCATGCGCTGCATTAATGGATTAATCGGCCTTGATTGACCTTTCAATTTTTTAACTGAGCTATCACTATTAACGGCAACAATTAAGCGATCACCTAATTTACGTGCATTTGCCAAATAAGAGACGTGCCCAGCGTGCAAAATATCAAAGCAGCCATTTGTCATCACAATGCGCTCACCGCGTTTACGCGCTTTAGCGACCGCATCTTTGAGTTCATCTTCACTCATAACGCCAAAACCATTGTCCGCTCTAGCGCGAATAGCGTCTTCAAGTTCAACTTGTGACACGGTAGAGGTACCTAATTTACCGACAACAACCCCTGCTGCTGCATTAGCTAAAAAGCAGCTTTCTTCAAGTGTGCAGCCCGTTGATAAAGCCGCAGCTAAAGATGCGATAACCGTATCGCCAGCGCCAGTTACGTCAAAAACTTCTTTGGCTTGGGTAGGTAAATGATAAATAGGTTTACCTATTTGTAATAAGGTCATGCCCTTTTCACTACGCGTAATGAGTAATGCTTTTAGCTGATAATCTTCAATTAACTGATAGCCTTTTTCAACAATATCATCATCGGTTTCACAAAGCCCAACAACCGCTTCAAATTCAGACATATTTGGCGTTAATAAGGTTGCGCCACGATAACGTTCAAAATCAGTCCCTTTAGGATCAACCAAAACCGGAATATTTGCCTGATTAGCCAGTTTAATCATCGTTTGCACTGAGCTTAACACTCCTTTAGCATAATCAGATAGGATCATTACTTTTGACTGCGGTAAGGCTTTTTTAATTCGTTCAAGTAGCTCGGTTGGATCAACTTTACCAAAACCCTCTTCAAAATCGAGGCGAATGAGTTGCTGATTACGAGACAATACACGTAGTTTTGTTATTGTTGGATGAGAAGAAAGCGCAACAAAATCACAGGTAACATGCTGTTTAACCAGCTGCTCGTCAAGGATCCTAGCGGCCTCATCAATGCCCGTTAACCCAATTAGCCGAGCCTCGCCGCCAAGTGCCGTGATATTCATCGCCACGTTAGCCGCGCCGCCAGGGCGCTCTTCTAATGCATCGATTTTTACAACCGGTACTGGGGCTTCGGGTGAAATGCGACTCGTCGCGCCATACCAATAACGATCAAGCATAATATCGCCAACAACTAATACATTTGCAACACTAAAATCAGGCAAACTGCTTTTCATTATCAAATCCTACTCATCAAGTTCTTGTTTATCATCAGCCTCTTGTCGAGGTTTATAAAATTTAGCAAAAAATAACCCAATTTCAAACAGTAAACACATTGGGATCGCAAGTAATGTTTGCGAAAAAATATCAGGGGGGGTTAAAAACATCGCCACAATAAAAACACCAACAATAATATACGGGCGTTTCTTTTTTAAACTTTTTGGCGACGTAACACCCGACCAACATAATAAAATAATGGCTACCGGCACTTCAAAAGCAAAACCAAATACCACAAATAATGTCATCACAAAATCAAGGTATTTAGTAATATCGGTATTAATTGCAATATCGGCAGGTGCGGTATTTATAAAAAAGTAAAATGCCAGCGGAAAAACAATAAAATAGGCAAAAGCAAGGCCTATATAAAATAATGTGGTGCTTGAAATAACTAATGGCAATATTAAGCGGCGCTCTTTTTGATAGAGGGCGGGCGCAACAAATCCCCAAACTTGAAAAAGTAAATAAGGGATAGAAACAAATAAGGCTACAATTGCCGTTAACTTAATTGGCGTAAAAAAAGGCGCGGCGATATCTGTTGCGATCATCACGCTGCCTTTTGGCAATTGCCTGACAAGGGGATTTGCAACAATCGAGTATATCTCATTAGAAAAGTAGAGTAAGGCTAAAAATATAGCCATAACACAAATTATACAGCGTAATAAACGGGTACGCAGTTCAATAAGGTGACCAATTAGTGGCTGAGCATTATCATCTGACATTATCGTCTTTCCCTATACTGACAGAAGATTGTCCTATAGCACCTGCTTGATTAGTGACATTACGCTTAGATGGATCTAATTGCTCAACGCTATGAGTAACGTCATTGACAGAAGACTTAACTTGGTCGGCGGTATCGTAAAAATCTTTTTGAATTGACTTAGCAACGCGTTTTAGCTCATCAATTGATGCTTTTATTTCTGGTGTGATATTATCCAAGCCGCTTTTTTCAGCTTGTTTCAAGCTATCTTGCAATTCTTGTAATCTTAGTTCTTTATTAAGCTCCAATTGCACAGTCGCGGAAAGGCGCCTAAGCGCTTTAACCCAGCTTGCAACGGTTTTGATTGCTTTAGGTAACCTTGCTGGCCCTAAAACAACCAATGCAATAATCAAAACAAGAATTAATTTACCCAAGCTAAGATCAAACACAACTTACTCTTTTTTGTCGTTGTTTTGATTGCTTTCTAAACCTTCAGATTTTTTATCAGATGGAAAATCAGCATCATTGCGGCTGTCTTTTTTCTCATCATCATCACTCATCTCTTTTTTTAGCCCTTTAATTGCGGCACCTAAGTCAGAACCAATAGTGCGAAGTCTTTTAGTTCCAAAAATTAATACCACGACAGCAAGTACGATAAGTAACTTTGTCCAACTTATCATCATAGTTAGCACTCCATTAATTGATAAAATATATAGCACATCATACACCTAATTTTAGGCAAAGTGTATGATGCTTAGTTTTGTGATTATATACTGCTAATCAAACCATATGCAAAATAAGAACGATTATTTGGTATTCTTTTGAGACTTTTTTACTTTATTTTTTATTTTTGCCTGCTAATTAGGCAAAATGAGTACAGTAAATAAATTGTACTAAACATTTAAATCAATATTAATGTAATAAAAAACTCAATATTGTAACAATAACAACCAGCCCAATAGTTAATTGCCATAACCGAGTCTGTTTTCTTGTCGTTGTTGCTAATTGCTTATTAAGTTTCGCAACTTGTAACATAAGCTGCTGATTATCCTTTTGATATTGTTTGATTTTATTTGGTAAGTCGGGCAAAACTTCTTGCCACTGTGGTAACGTATCAATAAATTGTTTCGTTATATGCTTAACACTTATCTGCTCTTGATACCATGATTCTAAAAATGGCTTAGCAGTAGACCAAAGATCTAATTGAGGATAAAGCTGACGACCAAGGCCTTCAATATAAAATAATGTTTTTTCAAGCAATACCAACTGCGGCTGAATCACCATCTCAAACTGCCTTGCAACTTTAAAGAGGTTAAATAGCACTTGTGCAAATGAAATTTCACCCAGTGGCTTGGCAAAAATAGGTTCACAAACTGTGCGCATAGCTGCTTCTAAAGCTAATGCATCGGTGTTTTCAGGCACCCAACTTGATGAAATATAAAGCTGAGCAATGGTTTGATAATCACGATTAAAAAAGGCGATAAAATTTTGCGCTAAAAAGCGCTGATCTTCACGGCTGAGTTCACCAACAATCGCACAATCAATGCCAATATAGCGCGGGTCAACTGGCACTTTTGCATCGATAAAAATATTACCCGGATGCATATCGGCATGAAAAAAGTTATCTCGAAATACTTGGGTAAAAAACACATTAACGCCGCGCTCAGCAAGTAACTTGAGATTAACATTATTGGCTTTAAGCTGCGCGATATCTGCAATTGGGATCCCCATAATGCGCTCTTCTACCAATATATTTTTACGGCAGAGTTCAGGATAAACATAAGGAATATAAAGCATGTCGCTATTGATAAAATTATTACGTAAACGCCTTGTATTTTCAGCTTCTTGCAGTAAGTTTAATTCTTTTAAGATGGTGATCTCATAATCACTAACAACTTCTGCTGCTCGTAATCTTTTACCGTCAGGCAAATATTTTTCACTCTGCTGCGCTAACCAATACATTACCGCAATATCCGCGTTAATAATTGGCATCAAATTTGGGCGAAGGACTTTTATTACAATCTTTGCACCGCTTTGTTTTAGTGTCGCACAGTGCACCTGCGCTATTGAGGCTGAAGCTAATGCAATAGGATCAAAGTCAGCAAAATGCTGTTCAATTGGGCAATCTAAGGCTTGTTCGATAATTTTTTTGGCAACAAGTCCATCAAAAGCAGGCACTTGATCTTGTAACATCGCCAGTTCGCAAGCAACGTCATCAGGCAGCAGATCACGGCGAGTAGATAACATTTGGCCAAACTTGATCCAAATAGGACCCAGCTCTTGTAAAGCTAGCTTTAATCGCTCGCCGCTCGCTTTATTCTTGGCTCGTTTTCTTACCCAAAAAAGTAAACCTAATAATGATTTAAATTTAGTGGAATAAACTGATTTAGGTAATAATTCAGCTAATTGATAAGCTTTAAACGTTACAAGAATTTTATATAGTCTTAGAAATTTCATCATACAATTTAAAATTTAAAGCCAACATGTAAAGCAACAATGCCGCCCGTCATATTATGGTATTGAACGTCTCTAAAGCCGACATCATTCATCATCTGTTTAAGTTTAATTTGATCAGGATGCATTCGAATTGACTCAGCCAAATAACGATAACTATCAGAATCGTTAGCAACTAATTTGCCAATTAAAGGTAACATAGTAAAAGAATAAAGATCATAAGCTTTACTTAATAACTTATATTCTGGTTTAGAAAATTCTAAAATAAGTAGACGTCCACCTGGTTTTAATACCCGCCACATAGAAGCCAGCGCTTTATCTTTATTGGTCACATTACGTAAACCAAATGAGATGGTAATACAATCAAATGTATTATCGGCAAACGGCAGTGCTTCAGCGTTTGCTTGAACATATTCAATATTTTTAAATAGCCCTTTATCGCGTAATTTATCACGCCCTACTCGAAGCATGGCTTGATTTATATCAGCAAGAACAACTAAGCCATCATCGCCAACAAGTTTAGAGAACTTAGCTGTTAAATCCCCTGTTCCGCCGGCTAAATCTAATACCGTTTGGCCTTGCCTAACACCGCTATATTCAATGGTTATTTTCTTCCAAATACGATGAATGCCAAATGACATTAAATCATTCATGACATCGTATTTATCAGCAACAGAATTAAATACATCTGCAACACGTTTTTCTTTATCTTGTGTTGGAACTTGCTCATAACCAAAATCAATGGTTTCTTGATTGTTATTAGCGTTTTTCCCATCTGGAGTTTTTGACATAATGATCTATACCATAACAAAATTTCAGCTATTTTATCACAGAGTCTAGCACTGTACTATTTTTAGTGTAGATAATTAGCTTAGCTGTTTATTAATCATATCAACCGCCTTTTCAAAAACAGTGAGTGATGAATCACTTTGCTTAAAACAGCTCGCATCAATAACTTGGTCGAAATAGTAATTATCTTCTAATTTTTGTAAAATTTTACTGCTTTTCTCAAACGCTTTGCGATAAAAATCATGTAAGGTTTGAAAATCGAGAGAAGTGAATATGATTTGATTTGCTAACGGCATCGCCTCATCAAGTCGCTGTGCATGTAATAGAGCAATACGAATATAATCAGATTCATTTAAAACTAATTTATTATTATGCAAATGTTGATGCTGAATATAGTTAATATAACCATTAGAAACATACTGCGTATTATAAATATTAGCGAGCTGTTTTGGTAACTTATCAAATTGTTTATCACCAATAATTGCAATACGTTTAATAAAAAACGGCTTGGCAGCCTTAGCAATAAATTGCCAATTTTGATAGGGCTCACTACGAATTTTCGTGGCGCTAATGTTTATAAATTGCCTATCTGCATCAACCAATTTAACCTCACAATTAAAGTAAAGTTGATGATTTTTTGCATCTTGAGATTCACTGGTAAAAACAACCGTTGGCGTGACTTGGTGTTTTTGCAAAATGGCGTTCACTCGGTCACTCCAATCTTGCCAACCATTAGGATAGTAGGCGATATTCTCTTCATCTAAAACATGAATATGAATATTACGGCGATTTTTAAATGTTTCTTGTAACCAATAAAGACGATCTTTAACTTGTGGTTGCCTTGGCATATGACTATTTTCAAACAAACTTAAATCTCGAGCTTGTTCACAGCCTAAAAAAACATGCAACTCATCAACTTGGCTTACTGCTTTCTCAATGAGATAAATGTGTCCGCAATGAAGTGGATAAAATTTACCAAAGATTAAGCCAACTTGACGTTTATTCGTTGAGTGAATATTCATAGGATATCGAAATTATTGTGGTTGGTGATTATACACTGTAACCAAAATGTAATTTCTTTCTATTCAAAAGATGCTATTTAATTCATCGTGATTTAATTATTTCGCCCATTTTCGATGATCTCTCTTAATGGGCGAAATGAAAGGTTAAATTTTACTCGTTTTTTCTTGCCATTTAGCTAACATAATACCGGTTAGCACCGAAATATTAAGTGCTGACATCGATTCACTGCCAGGTAAATAAATAATTTTATCGGCAAGATTTGCTAAGTGAGTATTTATTTGTTGGAAAACGATAAATACCACTTTAGCATTTAGTTTCGCTTTGGCAAAAGTTTCAGCTTTAATTGAATTCACTTTACAAGGTAATAAAGCAACAATTTGATAACCTTGTTGTTTAAATTGATCGATTGATACCGATAAATCATCTGCCTTAATCGGAGTTATAGTTTCAGCCCCGCCTTCTGATACGCGCAAAGCAGCGCCATTTTCTAATAGATCAAGTTGGCGTAATAATAAACCATTTACCCCAAAAAATGCGGCAGTTCTAACAATGCCCCCTAAATTATGAGGATTATTGATATCATCGATAGCAAGCACACAATCTTGTTCTAGTTGTGCTGATTTTGATAAGTAATCTAAAGTAAGCTGTGGTTGACGCTTTTTAACAATTAAGCAAATACCACCATGATGAGGGGTTTGAGCTATTTTTGTCATTTGCTCATCAGTTATCACATCATAACCTAATCGATGTTCAACTAAATAGGCAATTAACGCTTTAAATTCATAGGTTTTTTCTTGCAATAAGAAAGCTTTAACAATCATATCGGGACGATTATCAAATACCGCTTTACAGCTATTTTCACTATACACAAAGGTTTCTTCTTTGCGTTGGCGTTTTATTTGTTCGTTGTCAACAGTTGATTTACTTTCTGTATCAAAGGTTGGTAACTGCTCTGTGCTTTGAAAACGGTTTTTCCACGGTGATCCACCTTCCTCAACTTCCTCGTTTTGATAGCGAGGTCTGTCTGAGCGAGGTCTATCAGATGAAGGTTTGCCATAACTGCTACGACTAAACGTTTCAACGCGGCTATCATCGGCTCTGCGGCTATCGGCGCGAGGCCTATCAGAGCGCGGTTTATCAGATGCAGGCTTACCGTAACTACTGCGACTAAATGTTTCAACGCGGCTATCATCGGCTCTGCGGCTGTCGGTGCGAGGCCTGTCAGAGCGCGGTTTATCAGATGCAGGCTTACCATAACTGCTACGACTAAACGTTTCACCGCGGCTATCATCTGCTCTGCGGCTGTCGGTGCGAGGCCTGTCAGAGCGCGGTTTATCAGATGCAGGCTTACCATAGCTGCTACGACTAAACGTTTCAACGCGGCTATCATCTGCTCTGCGGCTGTCGGTGCGAGGTCGGTCTGAGCGTGGTTTATCAGATGAAGGCTTACCATAACTGCTACGGCCAGACGTTTCAGCGCGGCCGTCGTCTACGCGGCGGCTATCAGTACGAGTTCGGTCTGAACGCGGTTTATCTGATGAAAACTTGCCATAATTTCCACGATCATTTGATCTTGGTTTATCCGTATCGCGTTTTCCATACGTCCGTTTTGGTTTTTCTTCCTGCGATTTTTGTGCATAAAAAATCGTTGGCTTGGCTTTATTATCTGATGACGCATTATCACTCATTGGGATCTCACTATTTAGCGGGTTCGGATTGTTGGTGCGACTTTATCAAGTACACCATTAATAAATTTGTGGCTATCTTCTGCACCAAACGTTTTTGTCAAATCAATTGCTTCATTTATCACAACTTTATAAGGTACATCTTCGCGTTTTAATAATTCATAAACGGCAATACGCAAAATTGCCCTTTCAATTTGACCAAGTTCTTCTAAAGAGCGTTCATTTAAATAGGGTTCCATTTTACTATCTATTTCGACAGTGTTAAGTGCAACACCGTTTAATAGCTCACGGAAATATTTTTTATCAACACCTTTCATATCTTGTTCTGCCATAAAACTGACTTCGACATCAGAAAGATCGTTTTTTGAAACTTGCCAAGAGTAAATAGCTTGTACGGCACACTCTCGAGCTCGGCGTCTTGGATTTATCGTTGAGCTCACAGCTTACCCCTTAATTGTTTTTAAGGTGTTTAACATCTCAAGCACAGTTAAAGCTGCTTCCGCACCTTTGTTTCCAGCCTTAGTACCTGCTCGCTCAATTGCTTGTTCAATATTTTCAGTGGTTAAAATACCAAAACCAACCGGAATTGAATGCTCTAAAGAGACAGATAATAAACCAGAACTTGATTCACCAGCCACATAATCAAAATGAGCAGTACTACCACGAATGACAGTACCTAATGCAACAATTGCATCATATTTTTTGCTTTGCGCTGCAACTTTAGCCGCCAAAGGAATTTCATAAGCACCTGGGACTTTAATAACGGTGATATTTTTATCATCAACTTGACCAACGCGTTTTAAGGCATCAATAGCACCTTCAACTAAGCTGTCATTAATAAAATGGTTAAAACGTGCCACAATAATGGCAACTTTGGCTTTAGGTGCTGCGACTTGGCCTTCGATAGTTTGCATAATAGTTCCTTTGAATCTAGCTAGATTTTGCTTAGCCCTTTAATAATGCGGTAATTTTAGCACAGATTCGAATTTTCGCTATGTTGATTTTATTTAAAATAGTCTGATATAAAAGCAGACACATTTAACGAGATATTAAGATAATAACTTACTGTTTGTTAGCTCATCATCTTATTTTTTTTCAATTGAGGTCAATACGCCACGTAATATATTAAGCTCTTGCTGCTCAACGCGCGCCCTAGTAAATAAGCGTCTTAATCGCCCCATAATTTGGCCTGGATGATTTGGATTGATAAAACCAGTTTGTAACAAAGTTTGCTCTAAATGATGATAAAAACGCTCAAGATCTTGATCCTTAGGATAATCGATTGATTCATTTTCTACCGGTGGTTGTTCATTAAGCCTTAGCATTGCCATTCTAATTTCATAACAAAGCACCTGCACCGACATCGCTAAATTAAGCGAACTATATTTTTCATTAGCGGGGATCGAAACATGATAATGGCACTTTTGTAGCTCTTCATTTGTAAGCCCTACGCGTTCACGGCCAAAAACTAAGGCAATTTTGTGCCCCAACAAAGCCTCAGCAATGATTTTATCTCCACTTTGAAAAGACTCTAAATGAGGCCATTGTAAATGACGTGACCTAGCACTTGTACCAATAACTAATTGGCAATCAGCAATCGCTTCTTGCATTGAGTTAACAATTTGAGCTTGCTTAACAATATCACTTGCGCCCGCTGCCAATGAAATCGATTGTGAATCGGGTTTTACAATCGGATTTACTAAGCATAGCTTAGATAACCCCATCGTTTTCATGGCCCTTGCAGCCGATCCCATGTTACCCGTATGGGAGGTTTCAATTAACACAATTTTAATGTTATCAAGTAAAGACATTTGCTATATCCAGTAAAAAATTTTGTCGACATTCTAACATAAACTAGAAAAAGCCTAAAATACTGTTATACTGTGCCGCAAAATATTACCCGATTTAATCGAGTATTCGTTTTCTGTTCTTTAACATCAATTGGAAAAAACATTATGCATCCGATGCTAAATATTGCTATTCGTGCTGCCCGTAAGGCTGGCAATGTCATTATTAAATCTTATGAAAACCCTGCTTCAGTAAACATTGACGCCAAAGGCGAAAATGATTTTGCAACTAATGTAGATAGAGCAGCTGAGTCGCTGATTATTGAAACGATAAAAAAAGTCTACCCAGATCATACGATTATTGCCGAAGAAAGTGGCCTAACTAAAGGGCGAGATAACGACGTACAATGGATAATTGATCCAATTGATGGTACTACCAACTTTATTAAAGGTATTCCTCACTGCAGCGTTTCAATTGCTGTACGTATCAAAGGTAAAACAGAAGCTGCTGTCGTTTACAATCCAATGGCAAATGAGTTATTTACCGCAAGTCGAGGCCAAGGCGCCCAGCTTAATGGCTACCGTATTCGGGTAAATAATGTTAAAGATTTAGAAAGTACTATCTTAGCGGTTGCCTTGCCTTATAAACAAAAACAATACAGTGATTGTTATTTTAGTGTGCTACAAAAACTATTTACTAAGTGCGCTGATTTTCGCCGTACTGGCTCGGCTGCTTTAGATTTAGCTTATATTGCGGCAGGTCGATTTGATGGCTTTTTTGAAATTGGTTTAAAACCTTGGGATATCGCGGCAGGTGAGCTAATTTTACGTGAAGCAGGCGGAATTGTAACTGATTTTGCTGGTGGTAATAACTATATGGTATCAGGCAACGTGGTTGCAGGTAGCCCTAAAGTTGTTAAAGATTTTATTACACTGACATCAAATGATTGGCCTGATCGCCTAAAATGTTAGTTAATAGCATTAAAAAATAGCATAATAAAAAGCCCGCATTGCGGGTTTTTTTACATTAATGGCACACCGCTATGAAAACGAAACTCACTATCTTCTTGGCAAATTAATGCCGCTTCCACTTGACCAATCAATTTCACTCTATCATCAATATCATGATGACTAATTTGCTGTGCTAATTTAAGATAATCTTGATAATGCCTTGCCTCAGAGCGTAATAAAGAGACATAAAAACGGGCTAGCTCATCATCAACATAAGGGGCTAATTTAGCAAATCGCTCGCACGATCTTGCCTCAATATAGGCGCCACATATTAATTTATCAACTAATGTAGCCGGTTCATGGGTTCTTACTTGCTGCATTAACGTCTTTGCATAACGACCTGCTGTCATATTTTTATAGTCAATATAACGTTGATTCATAATATCTAATACTTGGTAAAAATGATGTAGTTCTTCTTTAATTAGCATGATCATTTTATCAACTAACTCTTCACCATAAGCACAATTTGAACGCAGTACGAGTTTTTTAGAAATATCATGATGACTGTCAACTAATTGATCTAAATTTCCTTCTTGGCGGTAGATTAAATTTTCATAAGGTTGTAACCACCCCAATAGAGCATCGCCGCTCGCCTTATCAACCGCATACTTGCGAACTAGCCAAGCGGCAGTTTGCGCCGCTTTTAGTTCGCATATCATATGATCAATTAATAAGATGGATAAATTTTCCGTTTTTTTCGCTTCATTTATCCATGCTAAAGGCGTTTGACATTGCAAAAATGCTTCAATTGGATCAAGCAGTGATTGATAGGCAGATAAATTCATAAGTTAGACCAACAAATTAGAATTTTAGGCCTTTTAACCATTTAGTCACATCTTGGCCAAGCGATTTATGTCGCATAGCATATTTTACAAAAGTTTGCACATAACCAAATTTATTACCACAGTCATGACTACAGCCTTTGATACAATAGGCATCAATCGGCTCATTTTCAAGTAACATACCAATTGCATCCGTTAATTGAATCTCATCACCGGCTCCGGCTGGCGTTTTAGCAAGTAGCGGCCAAATATTTTCTGATAAAACATAACGTCCGACAATAGATTGATTAGACGGTGTATCTTCTTGTGAAGGTTTTTCGACAACGCCATACATCTGCACAGTATTACCTGCAAGTAATGCTTCACCGTGACAATCGACAATACCATATGATGAAACAAGTTCTTGTGGCACTGGCTCAACCATAATTTGACTACGCTTAGTTTCATGATAATTATCGATCATCGCTTTAAGGTTATCTTTTGCTAAGTCGCTTTCATATTCATCAATAATCACATCAGGTAGTACAACGGCAAAAGGTTCATTACCAACTAACGGGTAAGCACATAGCACCGCGTGCCCTAGCCCCTTTGCAAGCCCTTGTCTTACGCTTGTTATCGTAACGTGTTTAGGTAAAATAGATTGTACTTCTAGCAACAATTGACGCTTTACACGCGCTTCTAACATTGCCTCTAATTCAAAGCTTGTATCAAAATGATTTTCAATTGAATTTTTTGATGAATGAGTAACAAAAATAATTTCAGTGATCCCAGCTGCAATGCACTCTTTTACCACATATTGAATTAGCGGCTTATCAACAACCGGCAGCATCTCTTTAGGAATAGCCTTAGTGGCTGGTAACATTCGAGTACCAAGCCCTGCAACGGGAATAACGGCTTTAGTCACTTTACCTTTTACTGAGGGTTCAAAATTTGAGAACATCATTAATCCTTTTTATAATATAAAATAATTCGCTTATTATAGTTGATTTTATCACAATAGTGATACTACCTTGCTGACACTTTAGCGCACAATTTTTAAAGCGCTATCCTCGATTAGAAAGGGATCATTAGGATTTTGTGCTAATGAATCAACTGCAATATAAACAACTTGGCAGTTCTCTAAAACCGCTTGTTGAAAAATAAACTTAGCGCTACGCTCACGTATTTCGCGCTGCTCTTTACTTAGATAAAAATCATTATAACTATCATTGAGTAAGCCATCTTTTAGTGGGTTTAATCGGTCCCCTTTAATCGCATTTTTAGGATAGTTACGCTCAATAATAAGGCTTGTTAACTTTCCTTTTACGCCTTGATAATTAGCTGGCAATGTTGCACTATCTTTACTTTGAGCCACATAAACATCAACATATCCTTTCTTCAATTGATTATCAGTTAGTGGCGCAAATACAAACTCGATACCGTACATTAACTGATAATTACAATCTTGTATAATTTTAGGCTTATCCTGAAAATTAAGTGAATGACACCCATTTAACAACATTAATAGTAGCGTTAATAATAAGAGATTTTTTTTCATGTCAGAACAATCCGCCTATCATAAAATATAATTGCATAAACGTAAGCAAGCACGTTATTGCTAAAACCCTCGCTATGGTTTAATTATCGTTTATTAACTACCGCTAAAAATTTATAATGCAGCGAAAGCCTTAGCAACTTGGTAAACATTATTATTACTTAGCCCGGCAACGCACATCCGACCACTGCCAATAAGATAAACTCCGAACTCTGTTTTTAGCCTTTCAACTTGTTCTTTACTAAAACCGGTATAGCTAAACATACCTTGTTGCTCGGTTAAAAAACTAAAATCACGATCGGGCACTGACTCTTTCAATGTATTGAAGAGAGTTGATCTCATCTGCTTAATACGATCTCGCATCGCATTAACTTCGCTAACCCAAAGCGCCTTTAGTTCGGGTTGGTTTAGCACATAAGAAACAATTTGAGCGCCAGTATTAGCAGGGCTTGAGTAATTACGTCTTACGGTAAATTGTAATTGACCCAGCACTCTTGCTGCCGCTTGCTTATCTTCACAAAGCACTGATAAACCGCCAACACGTTCACCATATAGCGAAAATGTTTTAGAAAAAGAGTTACCAACAAGGCCGCATAACCCAGAAGCGGCGAGTGCCCTAATTGCATAAGCATCATCATCAATACTTTTGCCAAATCCTTGATAGGCAATATCCATAAATGGAATAAGATCTTTTTCTTTTAATACGCTAATCACTTTATCCCACTGGGCATTAGTTAAATCTGCGCCCGTTGGGTTGTGACAGCAAGGGTGTAAAAGTACAATACTTTTTGCCGGTAATTGGCTAATCGTTTGCATCATGCCATCAAAGTTAACGCCGCCGGTTTTTGCATCAAAGTAAGGGTAACGATTTACCTTAAAACCAGCACCATTAAATATCGCAACATGGTTATCCCAAGTTGGATCGCTTACCCAAACTTGTGAGCTAGGAAAATAACGAAATAAAAAATCAGCGCCCACTTTCAATGCGCCAGAGCCACCTAAAGTTTGGATCGTAGTAATTCGACCCGCGGTAACCGATGAATTATCTGCGCCAAAAAGTAGCGTTTGAATAGCCGAGCAATAAGAAGGTAATCCACTCATAGGCAAATAAAGTGATGCACTTTGATTAGTTTTATAAAGGTGATCCGTTGCCTGTTTTACGCTATTTAATTTAGGAACGATGCCTTGCTCATCATAATAATAACCAATACTTAAATTAACTTTCTTGTCTCGATTGTCATTATTAAAATCAGCGACTAAAGATAAGATGGGATCGCCTGCATAGGGTTCGACTTTTTCAAACATAATGGTGCCTTTTTTATAATTAGAGAAAGAATTAAAACTGTCATCTGATTATTACACCAACCTTTTAACCAATCAATATTTATCACTAGATATTTTTATTGATAGCGTCAAAATCACGATTCACCTAATAATTAAAAATAAATTTTTAATATTGTCATTATTCAATTAGCGAAAAAAACCGATAAAAAACGGCACCATATTTACTTTCATATGGTGCCAAATAAAGATGAAAAAATGAGAGAAAAACTACCTTAGATCAACGTTTTTACTACCAAAAAAGTAAGTAATAATAAAGCCTGCAACATAGGTAATAGCCAAACCAACCAAGTAAACTAACATAGCAGGTAAAGCGCCATCATGAGAGGTCATAAAAGGGATCGCAATCACACCCGATGGACCAAAAACGGAATTTAATCCCATCGGTAATCCTAGCATCGCAACTAACCCAATAAAAAAGCCCCCTGCCGCGCCGCCAATACAAGCGGTAATAAATGGCTTAATGCGCGGTAACGTTACGCCATAAATTAGCGGCTCACCAATACCTAAAAAGCCGGGTATAATCGCGCCACTAATTTGTTTACGTAATAAACTGCCCTTTGGTGAACGAATAAACAGTGCTATTGCTGCGCCAACTTGACCGCCGCCCGCCATGGCAAGGATTGGGAATAATGAGTTAAATCCTTGATCGGCAACTAACGCGATATAAACAGGGACAAAGCCTTGATGAATACCAAACATAACGGCAATTAAAAATAAACCAGCTAAGATCGCAGCGCCAATTGGATTGCTATTTAAGTGCTTAAATAAAAATGACATCCCATCAAATAAATAAGCGCCCATTGGCATAATGGCTAAATACGTTACCGCCCCCATAATTAATAAAGTGATAGTTGAAGTAAGTAACATATCGAAGTTGTCAGGCACAAAGCGGCGAATAAACCGCTCAACTTTGGCCCCTAAAATCGTCGCAATTAATATACCAATAATATTACCGCGAGCATCAATTGCAAAACCGAAAAAGTCGTGCATGCCAGAATAATAACCAACAGTGCCCGTGCTATTGTAAGTCAATACAAAAAGTGAGGCTAAAATAGCGCCATTAACCCCGGTACCCCCAAAAGCTTGCTGCGCATTATAGCCAACTAAAATACCTAAAAAAGTAAATAATCCCTTACTAAAAACTTTAGTATAATTAATACTATCAACTAAAAAACTGCTATGTTCTTTAACACCGATAACAAAATTTTGCTCAAGTACCGTTGCAATGCCCAGCAATAAGCCAGCGGCAATAAAACCGGGAATGAGCGGCGTGAAGATCGTTGCAAACTTAGCAAAAAAACCTTGGATGAGGCTATTTTGTTTCGATTTTAATTGGCTTTTTTGCGCTTTAGCTACCTCATCTAAAGATTGTGGTGATTGCTCATCGACTAAACCATCATTAGTTTGTAGCGCTATTGCCATGAGCTCTTGCGCTTTTTGCGCTTTACCTGGCCCTAAAATAATTTGCAGCTGATCATCACCATCAATCACACCCATCACACCATCAATTTGCTTAAGTTTACTATGATCGGCTAAGTGGCGATCATGTAATCCTAGCCGTAAACGCGTCATACAGTTACCATTACGCGCAATATTGTTACTGCCGCCAACAGCAACGATAATCTTATTAATCATTTCTTGGTTGATTTTTGACATATTGACTCCGTATAAACGCGTTATGAATTAATCGCTAACCGAATAAAGCCATTATTTTGGGCTAATAACGATTTGGCATCATTAGCATTAAGATCAGCCAAAATCATAACAATTGCGGTTTTACAGTGCCTATTACACTGGGATAAAGCCTGCTCAGCTTGCTCTCGTGAACAGCTTGTCGCTTGCATCACAATATTAACTTGTCGTTCAATCAATTTTTTGTTGGTGGCTTCAACATCAACCATCAAGTTGCCATAGACTTTACCAATTTTTATCATCGAACCGGTTGTTAGCATATTTAATACCAGTTTTTGAGCAGTGCCCGCTTTCATTCGCGATGATCCCGTCACCACTTCAGGCCCAACAATTGGGGTGATTGCTATTTTGGCTAATTTAGCAATTGGGCTATTTGGATTACAACTCACTGATACGGTGGTTGCGCCAAGTTGATTGGCGTAGTCGAGCCCGCCAATAACGTAGGGCGTTCTACCACTTGCGGCAATACCAACTAAAATATCACGCTGATTAAATTCGATCGCTTTTAAATCATCAATGCCCAGTTGCACATTATCTTCAGCGTTTTCAACCGCTTTGAAAATGGCCGTATGCCCACCTGCAATAAGGCCTACAACCATTTCGGCTTTAGTGCCATAAGTTGGCGGGCATTCACTTGCATCTAATATACCTAAACGCCCTGATGTGCCAGCCCCGCTATAAATTAATCGGCCGCCTTGCATAAATGCCTGACTTATTGCATCTACCGCGAGCGCAATATGTGCAAGTTCATTTTCTACCGCAACAGCAACTTTTTTATCTTCATCATTAATCACTTTTAACATATCAAAGGTAGATAAATTATCAATCTGCTCACTATAAGGATTACGGCTTTCGGTTACCATGGTAGTTAAATCAATATGATTTTTCATGTTATCTCACTTTTTAGTCAAAATTAAGGAATATATTATTCCTTTTATTTTTATAAAAAGAAATAATTTATCTATTATTATGTGAAGTTGATCAAATTATTACGTGCGCCACAATAATAATCACCAATACAATCATGGAATGATCGGTTGTCAGTCGTTTTAATGTCAGGTATGATTTTTGACTTGTTATGCAATATACATGTTAAGCGTTTGTTGTTGCTGCATAAAAGAGTCAGTAAGCATCAATATATGGAGTGTAGTGTGAATATTATTGAAAACTTAAAAATAAATATCGAAAATTTTTCAACTGGCCAAAAAAAAATTGCCCAGTATATTTTGCTGCATAAAGAGATGATCACCGAGTTATCGTCACAAATTTTAGCGCAAAAAATTGGCGTAAGCCAATCAAGCATAATTAAGTTTATTCAATCTTTAGGCTTTGATGGTTTCACACAATTTAAGTTACAACTCGCATCAGATAGAGCTCGTATTACCATCAATGACACGCAAGAGCGACTTTTACATAACCAAATAGAGCGATCTGACTCCTATGAAGTCGTAGCTGAAAAATTGCTACTTGAAAAACAACAAGCTTTAATACAAACCACCGCAAGTGTTAATTTTCAGGTGCTAAATAAGCTTATCCATAAAATGGTTAAAGCACAGCGGATACAAATAATCGGTATTGGCAATTCAGCCCTTACCGCAAAAGATTTGGCTTATAAATTACAAAAACTCGGCTTAGCCGTTACCGCCGAGGCTGATACCCATATTCAACTTGCAATTGTGCAATCGCTTAAAAAAAGTGATTTACTAATTGCAATATCTTATACCGGCAAACATAAAGAGATTTGTTTATCAGCGCAAACTGCCAAAAATAATGGTGTGCCAGTTTATGCCATAACCTCATTACAACAAAGCCCACTGCGTAAAATTGCTGATCATATTCTTGATACCGTCGCCGATGAAGTGCATAGCCGTAGCTCATCAATTTCATCTCGAACGGCACAAAATACCATTAGCGATCTTATTTTTATGGGAGTAATAAAATTAATTGGTGAAGACGCCGAAAAAAGCATTAAAAACAGTGCCAATATGATTAAGCAGCTGCAAGATAAGTAATAAAGCGCCTTATTAAGTTAATTATTTAATAAGGCGAATGCAGATTATGGGTATAAACGGTATTTTTCACGTAGTTGATGATAATTATTAAGCTCAGCTTGCCAGCTTTGCTCTATCATTTCAATGGTTTGCTCTTTATTTAAACCTTGTTTAGTTGCCAACAATAGCTGCTGTAATAGTTGGTTATCACCAGCAACTTTAGCTAACCAAAGAGGACGGCTGACAAAATAACGTTGTTGGTTTAAAAGGTAATCCTTTTCTTCCCCCTCGCTTGCGGCAAGTTGGTAACCATTTTGTTTAAACTTAAACCACCAATCAACTAAATAGCCAACCGTTGGCTTAACCGGCTGTAAAATCCGTTCGCCATATACGGTTTTTCCCGCTTGCGGCCAGCCGCCTTTAGCTATCGCATCACTCACGTTATAATGCGTATTCATATAAAACCGTTTATCACTAAAACCTATTTGTTCAAAAGGATGATCGCTACCGCGCCCAGTATTAACACTGGTTGCTTCAAAAAAACCTAAAGAGGGATATAGCGCAACCGATAAGTCTGTTTTTAAACTTGGCGACGGCGGCACTGGCAATGAATATGGCATATCATGTTGATAGTTAGCCATTGGAATGATAAATAAATTATCAATCGGAAATTGATATTTTTGCTGATGATGAGCGCTCCAGCTTCGGTGATCAAAATTAGTCAACCATCCCTCTTGAACCATCATGTTAGCAAATTCGCCCGACGTTAAGCCATGTACCATCGGCACGGGATCAATACCAATTCCTGACATATAAGGCTCTTTTAATATCGGCCCATACACATATTGGCCAACAGGATTTGGCCTATCAAAAACCATAAACTGTTTTTGATATTTTTGTAGACTTTCTAATAAATAATGCATAGATACAGTGTAGGTAAAATAACGTACGCCGACATCTTGTAAATCGTAGATCACTAAATCAATATCGTCTAACTGCTGCGCGGTCGGATTAGCGCGCTCTCGGCCATCACTATCGCGGCCATAAAGTGAAATAACGGTTAATCCAGTTTTTGCATCAATACTATTATTGTCACCAAATCCAGCCTCTTCTTTCCCTCTTAAGCCGTGCTCAACCGAAAAGAGCTTAACAACCTTGAAGCCGTATTTTTCTTGCTGCGCAAGTAGCTTATCAATCGTATGCACGCCATCAGACGTAAGGGAACTTTGGTTAACCATTAAGGCAATGCGCTTACCTTTTAATAATGGGCCATACACATCATCGCGATCAACACCTAGCTTAAAGTTAGGTGTTGCCGCCACTGACGTAAATGAGCAAGTGATAAAAATAGCAATTAATGTGATCCATTTTATTAGTGAATACCTCATTAATATTCTCCCTACTAAAAATTATGTCGAAGTTCTAATGCCATAAAAGTGAAGTGGTTTTTTACCTTTTTTTGACCTGTTTCCCATGTTTGTTCCGGTCGATAATAAAAATCAGTAAATAGTGAAGTTTGTTTGGTAAATGGATAAATAGTTTGGAATCCATAGCGGCTACGATCTTTTTCTTTAAATTTTGTTTGAATATTATTAGTATTGCGGAAGCTTTGTTCACCATGTTTTAATGAATAACGAGTATACGGTATCACCCTAAAACCATTATCAAATTTATAGTTATACATTGCCCATAAAAAATGCTCTTTATTGTATAACGTGTTTACTAGCTTTTCATTAATATTTAAATAGTAAACCGTTAAGGCATTCTTGGCATTAAATCGATAAGTACCACCAGCAAAGTGCTCATTAATATGCCCCCAATCGCTTTTAGATACATTAGGTTTATTTTGTTGTTCGTAAGCAAGTCTGCGATCAAGAAAACGAAATGAAAAGCTCGCTAGAAAACTGAGATTATCAGAATATTTATACGAAAATGACGGTTTAACCCAATACTCATGACGCTCTTCAGCGTTACGAGTCAATTCTGTCGCTGAAATTTTTCGAGCATAAAACCAATTATCATTACGGTAACCTAAACGCAGTTTAAACGCAGCATCTTTATCGGCCAGCTTAAATGGAAATGAACGGGTAACACCAAACTGAAATCGAGTTCGATCGTAGGCATGATTACGGTCGACATAGGTTTTTAAAAATTGAAGATCATATAACCACGACGAATTATCTTGATAAATAAAGGCACCAGCGTAAGGAGAAGTATTAATGCTACCCAACTGCAAGTCCCAATTATTATAATGATCGCGTTCTTGCTCTGAACCGATATAAGTATCGACATGCCATTTAGAGTCAGGCTTTTTTTGTAATTCACTAATTTTTTGATTTAGTTTGATAATTTCC
Organism: Orbaceae bacterium lpD04; assembly: GCA_036251935.1. Taxonomy (NCBI): domain Bacteria; kingdom Pseudomonadati; phylum Pseudomonadota; class Gammaproteobacteria; order Orbales; family Orbaceae; genus Orbus; species Orbus wheelerorum. Next base: position 2,397,163 of record CP133967.1, read on the forward strand.
GCTTCATAAGATGCAGAGATACTTTCATCGCTACTTTCATCTGCATAAGCTACCGAGATATTAAAAGAGATTAATGATACTAACGCTAAGGAAATATATTTTTTCATCTTATTTTAATCCTTATTATTGTTATTAATAGGTTAACCCATGCCCATAAGGGTAAATAATTTGCTGTAAATCAGCTGATTTAATATCAACAGGTAGCTTGCCATGAGGATAATTTAAAATATGCCCTGATGATTCAAACAGTGTTCGAATACCACTACGGATGTTAGTTTCTAGGCTATTTCTCACATTATTAGTTACATCAAAACCCGTAATGCCATAAATCGCAATATTTGCATCAACATGATCTAAATAAGCAATATCGTATGGGTTGCGACTTGAAATAACGACAAGTGGTACATTTTGCTCTTTTGCAACGTCAATAATTGCTTGGGCATTATATGGATTATTTGTTAAGTTATAAGTTGTGAGCAGCACTAAATCTTGACCCGCTATTTGCTTGGTTAACGCCGATTTATCAATGGTATTGGCCATCATTTTAACCACATGATCCGTAATATCGATATTAACCGAATAAATATCACTGATTTCTTGCAACTGCTTACGGATAAGCTCATTACGCGGTAATTCGTCAGAAAAAATCACCACGCGATTATCTGCCTTTAACTGATACGGTAAGATCGCATTATTTTTGATTAAAGTAATCGATGCTTCAGCAATTTGATTTTCAATATCTTTATTTAATGGTGAGGCAACAACATTTTTCGCCACCATGATATCAATCTCATTCACCTGCAATTTTTTTGCTAATTTGGTTTTCACAATGCGCGTTGTTGAATCATTAATATGCTTCATTAAGAGGGGATCATTTGCCGCTTCTTGTTTTAAGTATTGATACAAACTATCGATTTTTTGTATATCGTCTTTATTTTCAATCGCTAACGGCATTAAAATGATGTCATTACCCGCAAGGATCGCTTGTTTAATTGACCAATTTTTATCAAAATTACTGGCAATTGCCCCCATATCCATCGCATCAGTAATAATCAATCCTTGATAACTTAATTCATCACGTAAAATATCTGTTAAGATCTTGCGCGATAATGTTGCTGGTGTGCCCATCATGCTATTATCTTTTGTCGTTAACATATTATTGTCTAAAGCAGGTACAACCACGTGCGCCGTCATAATCGCGTCAGCATCATCCATCAATGCAACAAAAGGCGATAATTCAAAATTTCGCCATGTTTGCTCATCAATATTGATTGTTGGTAAAGCAAAATGAGTATCGGTTGCGACGTTGCCATGGCCAGGAAAATGTTTTAACGAGGTCATAATGCCATATTGATGGATGCCGCTAATATAACTGCGAGCGAGGTCGGTAACTAATTGCGGATTATCTGAATAAGAGCGCACACCAATAACCGGATTATTTTGATTATTATTAATATCAACAACAGGCCCAAAATTAAAATTAAACCCTAAATTAGATAATTCATAACCATGCACCATTGCCGAGATACTGGCTAAAGTCGGAGAGCGCGTTGCACCTAAAGCCATGTTACCGGGCATTTCGGTTCCTTGCTGTAACCGAGTAACATATCCGCCCTCTTGATCGGTACTAATAAAAAGCGGTAAGTTAGTACGCGCTTGCTGTAAGCTGGCAATCAACTTGACCATTTGCTCAACATTAACTAAGTTTTCCCGAAATAAAATTACCGAGCCAAGATGGTACTGCTTGATAATATTATTAATTTCGGGATTAGGGTCGATAACCAATTTTTTATTTTGTAGCTCATCAACGTCCCACTTACGAAAATCAAACATTAACATTTGGCCAATCTTTTCTTCAAAACTCATCTCACTGACGATCTGTTTTGCTGATATTTCGGGTGACTGCTGATATTGTTTTAATTCGTCATTGCTGATAACCGCAGCGTAGGAAGCGCTTGATAATGCCATTAATAGGAGGAGTAATTTTTTCATTGCAAATCCTTATATTCAATTAGCTAACTTATTTTTTTTAGCATAATAAGTTCTTTTTTAATATTATGCTGTGACGCTGCTCTCATTTTTATATAATTAGGAATAATTAATTCTTAAAATAAAAATAAAAATTAATAAAAAATTAATAAATAAATATTAAGTTATTGTTTAATTTTATTTAATGCTAGTTATTGCAATTTACCTTAATTTTTTTATCCGTTGTCTAAGATCCGTTAAAGAGCATTGATTATTCTTTTATACACGATATTTTTGTAAGGTTTAAGTTTTTTTAATTTCGTTCAAAAGTTATCGTAGTAGGTGTTTTTATTATAAATGAGGGTTAGTTTGTTTAGCTTTTTCGGGCATTAAAAATGCGGTGAATAGTTAGGCAACAGTTATCATGCCCGAGCAAGGGGGCTTTGCGGCCCCCTTAGCTTCCCCCGCATCCGCATGGGTATGATGGCCGCATGCGGCTACACTCCTTCTTCTTGCAAGCTTAACGTGTCGACGCAGATTCATTCCCGATGAAGCTGCGCCTCATTTGTCATCCATGACAAATGCACGGCTTACAATCAGTCGTCGACATCATACAAATGCGGAAAAGCTAAGTTCAACAACTTGACCTAGCAAACACTGAATTAATACTCGTTAAAACTTCGTTCAAAAGTTATCGTAGTGGTTGTTTTTAATATAAAAATACGCGCGATATTCACTAGCGAGTGAATAAATAGTAAGTACGTTAATTGAGTAGCAACTGCTGGCTTTATCTGATGAAAATAGCATTATACAACTATTTTAAGAGCGGTGAATTGTTTCGCCTTTTTAGGCTATGGCAAAATATGTTAACTTTGCTAGCTAGGCGAACCGAGGGGCTGTGAACGCAGCCCCTCGGCCTCCCCCGTTTTCTTACGCAGAATGCGTAGGGCATAATAAGTCAATCAAACTGAAAAAATACTAAACTCATTAATAATCACCGACTAAAACTTCATTCAAAAGTTATCGTAGGGATGGTTTTTAATATAAAAATACGCGCGATATTCACTAGCGAGTGGATAAATAGTAAGTTCGTTAATTGAGTAGCAACTGCTGGCTTTATCTGATGAAAATAGCGTTATATCGCTATTTTAAGAATGGTGAATTATTTCGCCTTTTTAGGCTATGGCAAAATATGTTAACTTTGCTAGCTAGGCGAACCGAGGGGCTGTGAACGCAGCCCCTCGGCCTCCCCCGTTTTCTTACGCAGAATGCGTAGGGCATAATAAGTCAATCAAACTGAAAAAATACTAAACTCATTAATAATCACCGACTAAAACTTCGTTAAAAAGTTATCGTAGTGGTTGTTTTTAATATAAAAATAAGCGCGATATTCACTAGCGAGTGGATAAATAGTAAGTTCGTTAATTGAGTAGCAACTGCTGGCTTTATCTGATGAAAATAGCGTTATATCGCTATTTTGAGAATGGTGAATTGTTTCGCTTTTTTAGGCTATGGCAAAATATGTTAACTTTGCTAGCTAGGCGAACCGAGGGGCTGTGAACGCAGCCCCTCGGCCTCCCCCGTTTTCTTACGCAAAATGCGTAGGGCGTGATAATTTATAAAACTAGACAAACACTGAATTAATACTTGTTAAAACTTCGTTCAAAAGTTATTGTACTTAAAATTGAGTTTTTAATTGTTCGGTATCTATAACCGTTGCAATGCTTTTTAAAAATTCAATCGAGCTTATATGCATCTCTTCGCTCGGTGCCGCGCAGGCATCTTCAATAATGACGACTTCGTAATCACGATCATGCGCTTCCCTTGCTGTGCTTTGTACCGTCATTGCTGTACTAACACCTGCAATAATTAATCGCTCAATTTTATTTGCCCGTAATACCGCTTCAAGTTCAGTGCAATAAAAAGCGCTTACTCGAGGTTTAATAATAACCATATCGGCTTTATCTGCATCAAGCTCCGGGTGAAAATCGGTGCCTTTTTGGCCAAGCATTAAAGCGCCAAGTTGGTTTGCTTTGGCAAATACAGGTGAGTTTTTTGGCTGCTCAATGTAATTAGCACTAAAACCGACTTTTACCAGTAATTTTAGCCACCCCTTGCTACTTGCAATGTCTAATATTTGATTCGCTTTTTCAATAATATGTCGCTTTTTTGCAAGCGGTGCACTGCTTGCAATTTTGCCGTCGTGATGCATGATATCAATAATGTAATCAATGCCGATAAATGCTGTTTTCATCTTATTTTTCCTCGATCTCAATGAGCTGTTTTAGCTGGTTTAACTTGTCTTTCACATCTTGATACTGATTTGAGCTATGAATCAGTAATTGATATTTACCATTGATATAGATAGAGGGAACGTATTTTAGATGATAAGAATGAGCCAATATAACGGATTGTTCTAACTTTTCAGTCACGTCTTTTGAATTATAAAATTGTTTAAGCAGCGCTTTGTCAATATTATTACTTTCCGCCCAATCAAAAATTTCATCAGCATCATTGAAATTCAATCTTTGCTCATGGATCGCGTTGTAGGTTAGTGGCGTAATGCGCTCTTGCTCTTGCTTAGATATCATGCCAAGGGCATAAAATAAACGCGCATACTCAACCCATTTGCCTTTACGAGGGATCGCAATTCGCGTAAAAATAACATTATCCGGTTTTTGTGCTAACCATGAATTAATTTGCGGCTCTAACATATAACAATATGGACAACCATAAGAGAAAAACTCAACAACCTCTATCGGCGCTTCTTTAGTTGGCGAGGCCTCAATTGGTTTTTCTAGCATGACATAATCTTTATTTTCAACTAACGCTGCAAAAGCAGAATTCATTAATATTAAAGAAAAAACCATGATAATCATTTTAAATATAAATTTGCGCACGGCGGTTGTCCTTATTATGTCACCAATTAACACATATTAAGATCATTGTAATGTGATAATGCAAGACAATAACTCACTAAGGTATTAGATTATAAGATATTTATCCTCAGTGAGGATTTTCACCGAGGCGTTTTCGTTTGATTATTTAGCAACAATAACTTCAATTTCAACTTTAGCATCTTTAGGTATTCGAGCAACTTGTACACAAGAGCGAGCAGGAAATGATGCATCATTTTCTTTAAAAAATTGCTCATAAACAGCATTCACCGCAGCAAAATCATTCATATCAGCTAAAAAAATGGTCGTTTTGACAATATTGGCAGGTTTACAATTTGCGGCAGCTAAAATTGCTTTTACGTTCGCTAAGCTCTGCTTGGTTTGCGCACTTACATCCTCAGGCATCGTGCCCGTTGCTGGATCAAGTGGAATTTGCCCCGAAACAAACATCAAATTACCTAAATCAACCGCTTGTACATAAGGGCCAATCGCTGCTGGCGCTTTATCGGAATTGATAATTTTAACCATTTCAATTTACCTCATTTATTTGTATTTAATAACTAAAAACATGCGTCTAAGGAAAACAATATACAACATCTATCATGGAAAATGCAGTAAAAAATACGTTTTGTCGCACGGTTTTTTTGGCTTAACACACAAATGATATAACGCGCAGTTAAATACCGCCTACTGATTGCGATTTTAGTTGATTAGGTTATTTTAATTTCGTTCAAAACTTATCGTGATAGCTATTTTTAGTATAAAAAGTAATTGGTAGATAATACTTATACTATAAATTATTTATCTACCCATGTTATTTTAAATTAGGATTTTGGCTTCGTTATTAAATTTGACTTTGATGACTCAAGCCATGCTAAATTAGCTTTTCCTTTATTAAAAAATAGTACCATTACGCCAATTATTAACCAAATAATGCCCACTATTTTAGCGTCATTATCAATATTTATTAGTACGGGTAATAGCACCAATATCCCCATAATCGGGATTAAAATATCAATAAAAAATGATGATGTACCACGGCGTTTTTGCTTAAATTTGAAGTAACCAATAACCGCAACATGTAGCATTATAAATGCCGTTAATGCACCAACATCAACAAAGGAAACTAATGTTGGTAATCCTTTGGCATAGTTAGCGGCAATGGCGGCTAAGCAAAGATTAAATATTGCGGCAAATAATACCGCCGTAGTTGGAATACCACTTTTTTTACCGACCTTTGATAATATTGACGGTAAGCGTTTATCACGTCCCATACTAAATAATAAACGGCTTGCGGCAGCTTGCCCAACCATGGCGGCAAACGCCGCGCCAATTGCTTTCATCAATCCTAAAGACCAGCCAAGCCATAATGATAATTCTTGATTTACAATTTGGTAATAAGCTTTGCCTTGTAGCCCAGGATTTGCCCGCAAATATTCTGGTGAATAAGGGCTAAGTAACGCACCGATATAGGTTTGTATAATAAATAGTGCGCCAGCTAAAATTAAGCAACCAATAATCGCTTTGCTCACTAAGCTGCGTTTACCGCCATTTTCTTCGGCAAAGGTTGCAATAGCATCAAAGCCTAAATAAGAAAGGACTGCAATTGAAACCGCTGTAAATAAACTGTTCCAACTAAATAATTCACCGCCAATAAAAGGCGCTAACCACTCTCGCTTTGCGCCGCTTTGCAGTAAAACCCAGATCCCAACTGATAAAACGGCAACAAGTACAATGATTTCGAGCATTAAAATGATTAGTGTGATTTTAGCCGATTTTTTAATACCAATAAGATTTAAGGTGGTTGTTATAACAACAGCAATACATGTCCAAACCCAAATTGGCACCTCTGGGATCAGCGCATTTAATGAGATCCCACTAAATAAGTAAGCAACTGCGGGAATAAACATGTAATCAAGTAGTAATAACCAGCCCACTAAAAAACCCGCATTCGGGTGAATACCCGCCGAGCAATAGGCATAAACCGAGCCAGCATTAGGTAGCACAGATGACATTCTAGCGTAAGAAAATGCCGTAAATGCCATGATGAAAGTTGCAACAAGATAAACCAGTGCAATGGCGCCATCACTAATTGCATCAAGCACACCAAATAATCCAACGGGCGCTGCGGGGCCAATAAAGAGTAATCCAAGGATCACCAAATCCCTAAAACGCATGCTTTTCTTTAATTGTTGCATAACCTAATCTCAATAATTTGATTTTTAACTGTCACTATCTTAGTGAGATTGTATAAATATGCTAAGAATAAAACGCTATTATGTTATTCCGATCGGTTATATGCTTAAGGCTATAGTTGGCATTGATTGTAAAGCGTATTTATTGCAGATACGATTTATGTGAGGTAAAAAATCCCGCAAGCGCGGGAATTGTTAGCATGTAAAGCAAGATTATTGTTGTTCTCTTATTTCGTAGGTATAGCTCATTTTGGCGGTTTTACCTAGCATAATCGAGGCACTACAATATTTTTCGGAAGCAAGCTTGATTGCGCGTTCAACCGATTCATTAGAGATTGAATTACCCGTTAAAACAATATGAAAATTAATTGACGTGTAAACTTTGGGTGACGTATCAGCTTGTGTTTTTTCGATATCAATCCACATATCGCGGACATCTTCTTTAGCCGTTTTTAATATCGCGGTAATATCATACGCCATGCAGCCTGCTGCGCCATGAAGTAACAGTTCCATCGGGCGAGCACCGCGGTTACGTCCACCATGTTCAACGCCGCCATCCATAACTAACGTGTGACCACTTGCTGTTTCGCCAATAAAACCAAATTCATCAATCCATTTCAAACGATCTTTCATGTCAAACTCCTTCACTAAATAATTGTATTAAGCGTTATTTATTCTATTATGTTTAATTAATAAAATCACGGCTTAAATCGATTTGTATTTTATAAAATAAAGTCACACAAACTTAGTCAATTTCGATAGTTAAACCAACCCCCACGTCGAAAATAGGGATCGCCTTATTAATTTCTACCTTTGCTGCAAAAGAGACGCAGTGACACGGATAAAGCATCGTAATGTTATGCGCTTTAAAATAAGCTATCGTATCACTGAGTTGTGGCGAGATGTCCATAAGATGAAAACCGCCAATAATTCCGACAACGCGATCATCACCGCAAACTTGCTTAGCATATTCAACAATATTACAAATGCCGCTATGGGAACAGCCGGTAATGATAAATAGCCCCGCTTTACCTTGATAAACTAGCGCCGTATCATCCATGACATAATCAATTTGAGACTGCTTTGTCTGCTCATCAATAATATTGCCTAAATTTTGCCTCATTTCAAATTGGTTTGATGAGGGAATTTCCCCTAAAAAGGTGATTTTTTCAGTAATTTTAACTGGCTTTTTAGAAAGCTTTAATAAACACATGCGGCTTAACGCTTGCTCATTAAACGGCGCCCCGACCGGTTGATTATCATAAAAGCGCGGTTTAAAGGCATCTGGGTGAGCAACGATTTTAGTCTGAGCAAAATTAATTGATTGACTTAAATATTGTAACCCTCGAGTATGATCATTATGACCATGTGAAATCGCAATGGTTGTAACCGCACTTAAATCAATATCAAGCAGCTGTGCATTTTTAATAAAAATATCAGAATACCCAACATCTAATAAAACGTTATCTTTACCATCTTCAAGGTAATAACATACCGCAGGCTCGCCATAATAATAACGATCGATGAAAGTATTGTTATCAACCAAAACAACGAGCTTCATTTATTAACCTCTTTTACGCACTTTCTGGATTTTCACTCACAAGATACACGATTATTATGTATAATTGCTACATTGTTTTATTTCGCTGGATATAAATTCAACATGCTAACTGAGCATCAACAGCAAGTCATTACCAATACTTATCACTATGCCAAACAAAAACTTTCTCATGACTTTTCAGGCCATGATATTGCTCATATTAACCGAGTTGTTAAGCTTGCTCAGCATATTCAAAAAACCGAGCCAGAGGCTGATCTGTTTATTGTAACTATCACGGCCTATTTACATGATGTGATCGATGATAAGGTGATTGAAAATGTAGAAAAAGGCCGGCAAGAGCTGATCGCGTTTATGCAGCAGCAGCAAATTGAACAATCTAGCCAGCAAGCGATTCTTGATATTATTGATAATATGTCATTTCGTAAAAACTTAACTAGCAAGCAGCCATTAAGTAAAGAAGGCGAAATTGTGCAAGATGCTGATCGCATTGATGCAATTGGTGCAATTGGCATTGGTAGAACCTTTTATTATGGCGCCAATAAGAAACATACCATGTATGACCCAACGATTGCGCCGCGTATAAATATGAGCTTAGATGATTATAAAAAACCGTCTACCGTGATAAACCATTTTTACGAAAAACTATTACTGCTTAAAGATCAAATGAATACAGAAGAAGGTAAAAAACTCGCCCTTGAGCGACATCAGTTTTTATTAAGCTTTGTTAAACAGTTTGAGGCTGAGTGGAATAGTGAAGATTTGTAGTTAATGGGATTGGTTATGCGACGGCATGTTTGTTAATTCAGTGTCAAACTAGGTGTTTTTGTGTGGGGATTTCAAACGGCGTTATTTTTAGATTGTGGGGAATTGTTTCGCCTCTATAGCTATGATGCGATCTTTTAGTTTATTTGCTCAGGCGAACCGAAGAGCTGTGAACGCAGCCCCTCGGCCTCCCCCGTTTTGCTACGCGCAAGGCGTATAGCTAGTTTTTTTTGTTTAATATCTTTATTTTTATTTGCCTTATCTAAATCGTTTTGGCTTGGATTGCATTCTATTTTAATTCCAGATAAATAAAACTTACGATCTTTATCGGGAATTGTTCCGCCATCACATGATGGCATTCCATCACCGTAAGCAGTTCCAAATGTTCCTCGCCAACGTTTTCTTTATTCCTGCTACCCGCAAAGCTTGATAATGATAATAAAATTAATAGTAGTAAAATTTTTTATACATTCCAATATCTTCTTTTTGTTGAGTGAAAAATTAACTTAAAAAAATATTCAATTATTAGCTATTAGTTTTTTTATTATTAAGAATATGTTCAAAGGCTTTTGGTGTAATTCCCATAATTATAGCAATATCATCAATAGAAACGTTTTATTAGGCAGAGTTTAAATATTTATTAATAATTTTTCTAATATAAAAAGTTTATGAATTATTATAAGCTATTGTTAATATAAGTATTCGAGAAAAAATAATATGTTCAAATCACAGATCGAGTATGTTATTAATATTTTAAAAAATAATAATATTCGTTTAAAACAAGGAATGACGGAAACGCAAATTAAACAAGCACAACACCAGTATCAGATCGAATTTCCTTTAGAGTTAAAGAGCTTATTAATGGCTGTGTTACCTGTCTCAGCGCCTTTTTATGACTGGATTGATAGTTCACAAACAAATAAAACCTATATAAAAAATGCTTTGAATTGGCCATTAGAAGGTATGCTATTTGATGTTGAACATAATGGATTTTGGTTATCTAAGCAATGGGGAACAGAACCCAAAGCGATGATAGAGCGTTTAACTATCGCGGAGAAGAATATTAAACAAATGCCTAAACTAGTACCAATCTATTCTCACCGTTATCTGGCAAACACGAATAGTGATCAGTTATCTCCGGTATTATCAATTTATCAAACCGATATTATTTATTATGGTAAAAATTTGTGGGATTATTTTGCTGTTGAATTTAATGTTAAACCTTATAAAGATATCGATTTATCTAGTATCTTTATTATCCCTTTTTGGTCAGACTGGATTGAATGATTTCTGGATAATTGACGTTTGTCGTCATTTCTCAATTCAACAACGTAACCAAGAAGACTTACGCGATAAAGTACACTCTATGAGCGCTATTTTTATTCAATTAACAAATTATATACCTAACATCTTTTGATTAAAGATAGAGTAAAAACTTTACTTTGTTTGAATGTCTATTTTAACCAGAACAAAAACTTGAAACACAGATATAGTGAAACTCTGTCTCTATAAAATAATTTAGATCTTCCATAAAGTTATTCGGAAAATTGACAAGCTCAAATAAGGATATCATGGGGAACTTATTCATTATATCGTTATTGAAAGTTAAATTTTTATCAAGATTCATATAGTATAAAGAATTAGCAAATTCATTTGCTGTTTTATTAGTAGATAACGCGTTAAATTGAATGAGATTATCTTTAATATAGAAGTAATCGTTAATTATTTTAGTAAGATATTGTTCGTCTATGAATATGGGAGGCTTATCGTTTCTATAATAATCCCAACCTTCCCAAAAAAAGATTAATCTAGTAAATAAAATATAAAATGCTTCCAGAGCTGACTTTACCTCTGATTTATTGATAAAACAGTAATAGACTGAACTTTCACACTCTGTTAACACGGTTACGTTTAAAAATTTTATTAACGTAGTGATATCAGTTTGTAGTATATGTTTCAAAAAATGATTTACATTAATAGATTTTAATTCATGTGTATTATTCAATATTTAACCTATTTTTTTGATTTATTAAACATTAATGAACCTATATTTAATACTTTGGGGAAAAAATCACATATAAAATTCAATTATTTTTTAGCGTTAACCGTTTTATTTTTAAGTATCTTCTGTACTTCTTTAACATAAATATCCAGCCAACGTTGTTACCTTTATTTTATTTTTTATATTTACTTGCTCTCAAAAGCCATCAGACCGACTGGTTATTAATATAATAAATAATTATTTGAATAAATCGTTCCAACTTATGTCGTCAAACATATCTTTTTCATAATGGTGACTAATCCCTTGAGTTAACAATTAAAATTAACCTTATATATTTTAGAGAACAATTTTCGCTATATCGATTTATTTATGCTCTTCGAATAAATCCATAAAGTCACTAAAACTATCAGCTATCCAATAGGTATTATTCTCATCAGTAGAAGTTTCAAAATGATAACTGTCATCCCAATAATATATGCCTTGCATTTCGTCACGACAAATCATGATAAACAAGCCGTGCATAATACTATCACCAATAATTATTGTCTTTGCAGGAAGGTCACTTTGTAATTTATCAGTCCAAAAATCAATATTAGCGGCTTCATGCCCAGTATCAATTCCATATAATACATCAACGACTACTTTTTCAGTAAGGCCATTAACTGGTAATTGATTATACTCATTTATATTTACTGAACCACCATTTGTATTTAATAAAAATGCTTGATAATCACTTGGCAACCTTAGATTGTATTTTTTTTCTAAGCGCTCGATACTTATTTTAGACGCTGCCCCTATCTTATTTAGTACTATCACTTTATTAATTTAGTCCTTAGCAAAACAGAGATAATACTTGGTTAATTTTAAGCTATAATTTTAAACTTAACTTTACACTGCCTATTTTTCAAACACCCATAATTCCATAAACTCAGTAAATGTTGATGTAATAAAATATACATTCTCATTATCATCAGAACTTTCTAGATTGTATGAATTATCCCAATAATATATACCAGCCTGCTCTTTATCCGTTATCATTATATATAATCCAGAATTATAATCAGTTCCTATTATTATTGCGGACATCGGCATATCAGATTTATACTCTATATTCCAACTAATTAAATTATAGTTAGGATTGTCATTAATACCTAATAAAACACCCAGTGTCAGCGTTTCATTTAAATTATTTAACATCAAAGTTAAATAATTACTTTGAGGCAGCCCACCATTAAAGTCAATTAAAAACTGTTTATAGTCTTTAGGTAAATTAATGTTTAAATTATGCTCAATATACTCTATTTGAGCTACTGTTAATTTTCCAAATCCATTTTTAATATTCATTACTTGTTTATCCAAAACTAAATCATAAATATCCAACTACTCTTGTGACCAGATATCAATACTGCCATTTCACTTTGATTGTAACAAAGCTTATATAATAACAATCTGCTGTTTCAGTTTAGAGTACTTATCTATTTCAGTTTGCCAAAGTTTTAATAATTCATCATCGACTTTAACATTACTGTTAATTTTTTTCATTCCTTGCAGTCTTTCGTCTATAGAACGAATAATAAACTTCTGGCTATTGATTTGAGATATAAAATTTTTAAAGTTTGAAGATAAATAATTATACCGATTCATTTCAGTGTCTAAAAAATAAACTTCCCCATTATTATGTTCTCCAATACCAATTACTATAAAGTTCCCTATGCTATCCATTGCGATTGGTAAAAAACTATTATTCATACAGTCGATAAAATCATCACATCTAGTTAAAAGTAAAAAATTATAATTTTCATCATTCTCTTCAAAACCATAAAAACCTCTTATGTCTGAAGAAATTTCATCTATTTCAAAGCTTGTTTTGGGTGTATAACCGCCATTATATTTTTTCAAAAAATCAGCATACAAAGAGGGGAGCTTTATATTATTTTGCTCTTCAAATCGGTTTATTTTTTCTATTATATTTGATGTATTAAAACTAAAAATTTTCAACATTCAATTATCCCTAACTAATGATATATACATGTAAAAAACCAAGTTAAAATATTAAAAGTGAAATCAATTAAATAAGTATTAATAAAAATCTTCACGCTTAAATTGTTTCCCTGTTGGTTTTAAATCTTTTGCTTCAAAGAAGTCTAACCCCTCTCTTCCATGAATTAAAACACCATATCCATATATAACTCCATCTTCTTCACTAATACCTATAATTACACCTTTCTGATGAATAAGTTGTTTTTGTGCTGTAGCCGCTAAAATCTCAACCTCTGAGAAAAAACTTAATCTGCTATTCATAATCATATCGCATTTTTTATTTGTGAGTTATCTTTCCATCTAAAGAGACATTCAGATGTTTACCATCTCGGGATGCCCAACCTAAATGCTTTTCGCCTAATTTTGATAATTGAACGTCCCATTCAAATTCCTGTCCAGCTGTTCTTGACGGACCTTTAACCCATTCATCTAATTATTCACCATCTTCAATAGTCGGAATACAAGGCGATAGAAATGGGTCTTTTTCTTTTCTTATTTTTCCTCTAGCTAACACAAAAAACCCAAACTCATTGAAAGCATCATCAGATTCATCATTTTTTAGATGAAGTAATCCATAATAAATCGCACTTATTTGTACTTTAGGTGTATTAATTAATTGATACTTATTCTCTATAAAATAAAGTTTCATATTGCATTTCAATTTCCTCAACTAAGATAGTTTTACATACAATTTTCATTGTCATAATTGATAGATCAAGTGATGCTGAGATAAAATCCTTATTGTCATCACACTCGCTTAATGATATATCTTGGCCATAATAACCTAACTGCCCATTCGTCATATTTTTTACTTGGAAATCACCGCGCCAGTTTGCATCCGTTTCATAGCTAACCTTGTAACAAGAAATAAAACTAATCTTCCAACAAACTTTATTATTCTTCTCAATAAATAAATATATTTCATCTCCAAAATATTTAGATTGGAGATCTAATATAGGCATATCCCAATATTTAGTTTCATTTATTTGATTTATTAATAATTTTATATTCATTAAATAACTCTCTTTATTTATTAGACCACGGAATATGCCCATCAAGGCTGTTATAAGGGACAATTTTTCCATTAATATCTAATGGATTTTTATTCATATCAAAAATATGAATATGTTCATAATGAGTAACATTGTCAGGAGGATCTATTCGAATACGAAAATTTTTACCGATATCCTTAATATGAACTCTACCGTTATTTTCAAAAAACGTCCAACCATCTGGTAAACTATTTTTTAGCTCATCTAGTGAAAGATCACTTATTTTTTTAGGCGTTAATTCGTCTAATTTAAACCCTTTCAACTCAACCACATGTTGCTGGTTTTTAGTGATATTTTCAACTGAAATCGCAACTTCGTCGGCTTTTATTAACTGTTGTGGTTTTGCTGTCGCAATCGGTTTTACTTTAACCACATTATAGACTTGATTGGTGGCTTTTAATGCATAGCCGGCTTTGGTGATAGCGCTGATATCAAATAGGCCATAAACAAGTTCACCATAACCTTTTGGCACGCCAGCCCACTCTAAAAACTGGGCGCCGTAAGTGGTTGTTGTATCTTGTGATAATAAACTTCGAGTGCCCGCTTGTAAGTTATCAAGCCCAATAAATCCGATAGTGCCGGCCAGTGGGGTGCCAACGCCGGTTGCGCCAATTGCCGCTGCCAAGTATAAACTGACCGCGCCGCCGGCCACTTGCGCTGAAGCAGTTAAATTACTTAACGATTTATCGCTGCCAATCATGGTATTTGCGTACATAATTCCCACATCACTTTCACCAAGGGTAAAGCCCGGCATTGATAGCATGCTTTGGTATTGGTTTTTTAAGGTCGGGAAGAATTCATCAACAAAGTCATTTTCAACGGGCGTAGCGGTTAAGTTCCACTCGGTAATATGGGCATATTTAGCGGGGATTTTAATCTTGAGTTTATCATCAAGGCTAAAACGGCCAATAAACTGAGCCGAGTTATCGGCAGCGCTAATTTGATAGCGGTAATTGCGGTGTA
The DNA here is from genome assembly GCA_036251935.1 of Orbaceae bacterium lpD04. Taxonomy (NCBI): domain Bacteria; kingdom Pseudomonadati; phylum Pseudomonadota; class Gammaproteobacteria; order Orbales; family Orbaceae; genus Orbus; species Orbus wheelerorum. The sequence goes on from CP133967.1 coordinate 2,412,603, forward strand.
GGGTTAAAGCAATAAAATCGAGGGCTTTTAACTCGATAGGCTTATAATTTAACTTAGTGGTTTTTAATTGATATTCTCGCCGCGTTTCTACATGCTTAATAATGCCGGGCTCACGTAGCTGTTTAAGCAGTTTGACGGCAGTAAAGTAGAGGCTTTCAATATCGGTTAGGCCATCAACTTGCGTATCGTGTTTTATTTGCGCTTTAAGTTTGCTTTGATAATCTTTATCACTCTTGGTGCCATCATGGATTAAGGGCTGATTAAGGTACTCTTTGGCGATTTTAGCCAAGTCGCTATTATGATAGGCATAGTCATCTTTATCATACCCCTCGCTGTGGCGTAAGTTCGCGAGTGATTTAACCGCCTGTTTGAGCTTATCGAAATCGGTAATTGCGCCTTCGCTATCATCATAAGCAAGGTCACCCATGCGCTGCTTGGCGGTAATAAAATGCGTTTGATTGAGAGTTAGCAATAGCTGATAAAATAGTGCACCAATTAGCTCGTCAGGCCGAAAGCATTTCGATTCATCAAACACTTTAATATTAGGATTATGCTGCGCTGAAAAGCCATGGTTAATCACGCTGGCCATGGCCTCATCTTGCTCAATGCTAAACGGTGAATTACCGGTGCGAAGTTGTTCGCTTAGTTCATCAAGCCAAGCTTGAGCGAGTTTTTTAACCCGAAGGGGCGGTTCGCCGCGTAGGCTTAAATCATAATGACCTTGTTTGCCGCCCAGTAGAATATGCACTTTGGGTAGAACTGGCGTTACTGAAAAAATATCACCGTGTTTTAAAAAAATTTCATCGCTGCTGGTTTTAGCAAAAGTGATATGCTCATAGCTATTGCCGGCATTACGAACCTCGATTTGCTCAGGCTTGTGGTTAACTAAATCAACGATAATCCAACTATCATCAGGCTCATACATCGGCTCTTTTATTACAGGTAAAGCGGTGATAGTTTCATTTGCTAAGGCAGAGGCGTTAACATAGCCATCACGCGGTGGCAATTCAATTAATACCAGTTGCTCACTAAAGAGCGCCGTTTTTAAGACGTTTGCCACTTTTTCGGTGCACTTTTGATAATAGCTTTGGTAAGGTAAACCAACTTGTTGCAGTAAAGGATAGAAATTTTTACAACTATCGGGGCTTGCAACTAAGTGCTTAACGATATCATCGTAGCCGCAGTCATAATAATGTTTAATCCGTTTGGGCTTGGCAATGTACCTGTTGGTATTTTGCCGAGTTTGATAGTAATCTTCTTGAAGTGCTTGCCACTCTTTATTTAACACCAATTGGTAAAAGTACATTGCGATGCGGTTCCTATTATTATTGTTATTTTACATACGCTAAACCGCATCAAGTTTAACATGGTTTTTTAATCATAAAAAGGCCAGAAAATGTAAGTTAAAAAGCTAACTCATCATGGTGAGTTTATAACGATGTTAACTTTCGCCCTGTTAATATGCCTTTTCAATCAAAGTTTAAGTGTTGGTTTGGGAAAGGGTGATATAGGTTTTGATGTATTTTTAACAATAGGCTCATATCGCTATTTTAAGATGATGAGAATAATTTCGCCTTTTGGGCTATAGCAAAATAGGTTAATTAGCCCGCTAGGCGAACCGAAGGGCTGTGAACGCAGCCCCTCGGCCTGCCCCGTTTTCCTGCGCAAAATGCGTAGGACGTGATAGACCAATCAAACCGAATAAATACCAAATCAATCAATAATCACTGAGTAGAATTTCGTTCAAAAGTTATCGTAGTATCTGTTTTTAATATAAAATTAGGATTAGTTGGTTTAGGTTTTTCGAGCATTAAAAATGCTGCGAAGAATTGAATCTGCTTATTATGCCCGAGCAAGGGAGCTTTGCTTGCCCCCTTAGCTTCCCCTGCATCCGCATGGATATAATGGCCGCGCGGCTGCTCTCCTTCATCTTGCGAGCTTAATGTGACGATGCTGATTCATTCCCGATGAAGATAATTAACTAAACAATAAGCCGCTGTCACATTTTTGTAACATTATTTATTTATACTCATTGTGCTTTATTTAAAACAACTGAGGATATTAGAAAAATGATTAAAAATTTTAATAAATTAGCATTCGTAATTTCTAGTAGTTTGTTATTAAGCATGTCGCTTAGTTATGCCAATAATAATAGCGATGTACTCTATATTCGAGGAGCGACAGGAGATTTAACACAACTTGGCGGTGCAACGAGGCTTAAAGCGGATCAAAGTAATGCCTTAAAAGATGCAATTAAAACAAATAAAGTAAAAAATGTCATTTTATTAATTGGTGATGGTATGGGAGATTCCGAAATCACCGCCGCAAGGAACTATGCAAAAGGCGCTGGTGGGTATTTTGAAGGGTTAGATGCTTTACCTTTCACCGGCTCTTATACGCACTATTCTTTAGATAAAAAAACCAATAAACCAAATTATGTCACCGATTCTGCTGCTTCTGCAACGGCCTGGGCTACCGGTATTAAATCGTATAATGGTGCAATTAGTGTTGATATAAATGAAAAACCGTATAAAACGCTTCTTGAATTTGCTAAAAATGCGGGTAAATCGACGGGGAATATTTCAACAGCAGAAATTCAAGATGCAACGCCCGCAGCCCAATATTCTCACGTACCAAATCGTAAATGTTACGGGCCGAACGCCACAAGTCAGTTATGCCCCGCTATGGCATTAGAAAATGGTGGATTAGGATCTATAACCGAACAACTTATTAATACGAGGGCAGATTTAACCTTAGGAGGTGGCTATAAAACATTTTTAGAAATGCCTAAGGCTGGAAAGTGGCAGGGTAAGACACTTGAAGAACAGGCGATTGCGAAAGGTTATCAAATAGTTAAAACTCTCGATGAATTAAATAATTTAACGTTAGCTGAGCAATCAAAACCCGTTCTTGGGCTTTTTTCAAATGGTAATATGCCTATTCGCTGGAAAGGCCCTCAGGCAACCTTACATGGCGCAATTAATGATGCTGTAGTTAGTTGTGAAATCAATTCAGAACGCAATAAAAACATACCAACATTAGCGCAGATGACCGAAAAAGGTATCGAACTGTTAAAAAATAATCCTAATGGTTTTTTCTTACAAGTGGAGGGGGCATCAATTGATAAACAAGCACATAACGCCAACCCATGTGGCCAATTTGGTGAGACAGTTGATCTTGATGAAGCTGTGCAAGTCGCACTTAAATTTGCTAAGGAAAATGATGATACATTAGTGATAGTAACGGCTGATCATGCTCATGCCACGCAAATTATACCCTCTAAAGCAAAAGCTTATGGTCTTAACCAAACGTTAATGACTGAAGATGGCTCATTAATGACAATTAATTATGCAACAAGTGAAACAGATAGCCAAAATCATACCGGAACTCAAATAAGAATTGCAGGTTATGGGCCAAATGCAGCGAATGTAGCAGGCTTGCTGGATCAAACGGATCTGTTTTTTATTATAATGAATGCAATGGGCGTAGAATCTAAGGATTAAGGTGAGGCTTTTTTTTCGGGCATTAAGATGCGGTGAAGCGCTGAACACGGTTATTATGCCCGAGCAAGGCTTTATGTGGAAAAATAGTGTATGTCACTATTTTAAATAACAGTGAATGATTTCGCCTTTTGGGCTATAGCAAAATAGGTTAAATAGCTAGCTAGGCGAACCGAAGGGCTGTGAACGCAGCCCCTCGGCCTCCCCCGTTTTCCTGCGCAGAACGCGTAGGGCATGATCGGCCAATCAAACCGAATAAATACCAAATCAATTAATAACCACTAACTTAAATCTCGTTCAAAAGTTATCGTAGTATATGTTTTTAATGTAAAAAAAGCCGTGCCCATTCGACCGTTGTATTGCGTTGAAGATATTGTGGTCGTTAGCATAATCGGACAAGGATGCAAGGTAAAGCGCGGTCGTATAGGATATACGATACGCGCTGTTGCGTTAAAACGAACACAATAGACGAAAGTAGTCGCTTGCGACCGCAATATACAGGTCGAGAGCAGGATTATTAAGGACGTGCGGAACGTCCTTAATCGGTCGCGAGCAATAACCTTATTGATCATACTAACCTCATTAAGCGACCGAAAGAACACAAAACTCATTAATAACCACTAACTTGAATCTCGTTCAAAAGTTATCGTAGTATCTGTTTTTAATATAAATTTAGGATTAATTTGTTTCGCTTTTTCGGGCATTAAGATGCGGTGAAGAGCTGAACAGGGTTATTATGCCCGAGCAAGGCTTTATGTAAAAAATAGTGTATGTCACTATTTTAAAAGCAGTGAATCATTTCGCCTTTTGGGCTATAGCAAAATAGGTTAAATAGCTAGCTAGGCGAACCGAAGGGCTGTGAACGCAGCCCCTCGGCCTCCCCCGTTTTCCTGCGCAGAACGCGTAGGGCATGATCGGCCAATCAAACCGAATAAATACCAAATCAATTAATAACCACTAACTTAAATCTCGTTCAAAAGTTATCGTAGTATATGTTTTTAATGTAAAAAAAGCCGTGCCCATTCGACCGTTGTATTGCGTTGAAGATATTGTGGTCGTTAGCATAATCGGACAAGGATGCAAGGTAAAGCGCGGTCGTATAGGATATACGATACGCGCTGTTGCGTTAAAACGAACACAATAGACGAAAGTAGTCGCTTGCGACCGCAATATACAGGTCGAGAGCAGGATTATTAAGGACGTGCGGAACGTCCTTAATCGGTCGCGAGCAATAACCTTATTGATCATACTAACCTCATTAAGCGACCGAAAGAACACAAAACTCATTAATAACCACCTACTAAAATCTCATTCAAATCGTCAAACCCATTACGTGATCATTTTCACATTTTTTGTATAATGCGATAAAATTAAAATAAAAATAATTGCATGCCAAAAAAAATTATGTTTTTATAGAAGGCAGTTTATTAACAATAAAACGAGTTTAATTCCATGACTATACGTATTATGACACAGCTTCTTGCTACACTGATTAATTCAGTGCTCGTCGTCGTGCGTGTGGTGGTCGGCAATGCGCCGCGACGGGATTGAATCAACGAGTTGACCAAAACCCCGCCGGTGCAAACCGAGCGGGGTTTCTTTTTACCGACTTCCCGCTCTAATTTTCCCGGCTAATAATAAGGATAAAGAGCGATGCAATCTTTAAATACCCTATCAACTATGCAGTTAACCGGCGCTGAGTTAATTGTGAAAATATTAGAAAATTATGGTATTACGCAGGTAGCAGGGATCCCTGGCGGAGCAATATTACCGTTATATGATGCCTTAAGCCAAAGTAAAACAATTAAGCATATTTTAACAAGGCATGAGCAAGCTGCCGGATTTATTGCGCAAGGAATGACCCGCGTAACGGGTAAACCAGCAGTATGCCTTGCCTCAAGTGGCCCTGGCGCAACCAATTTACTTACCGCAATTGCCGATGCTAAACTTGATTCAATTCCAATCGTGTGTATTACCGGTCAAGTTTCCTTATCAACAATTGGCACTGATGCATTTCAAGAAGTCGATACTTATGGCATATCAATACCTATCACTAAGCATAATTATTTGGTGCGAACCATTGAAGAGTTGCCTTTTATTCTTCAAAACGCCTTTAAAGTAGCCCAATCAGGTAGGCCTGGGCCGGTGTGGGTTGATATTCCAAAAGATATTCAGACTGCGACAATCGATATCGATAGACTACCCGAATTACTAATGCCTAATTCACGGCCTAAAACCAATATTACGCAAATTGAGCAAGCGGCAAATTTAATTAATCAAGCAAAGCAGCCTGTTCTTTACCTTGGTGGTGGTATTGTGTTTGCAAATGCACATCAAAAGGCGCAAGAGCTTGCCGAAAAATCGAATTTGCCAACAACGACAACCCTGATGGCGCTTGGCTGTATGCCTGCGAGTCATCCTTTATCGCTAGGTATGCTGGGTATGCATGCGAAGCGTAGCACTAACCTTATTTTACAAGAAGCCGATTTGCTTATTGTGCTTGGCGCAAGGTTTGATGACAGAGCTATCGGTAAAACCCAGCAATTTTGCCCAAATGCTAAAATTATTCATGTTGATATTGATCGCGCTGAATTAGGTAAAATTAAGCAACCTGATATCGCGATCCATGCTGATGTTGCTGATGTTATTACGCAGCTATTAACTAAAGTTAGTAAGCAACCTAGGGCTGATTGGCTTGCCCGTGTTACGCAGTTGCAACAGCAATATCCCTGTCATCACCAAAGTGATGATCCGTTAACGCATTATGGATTAATTAAGCAAGTTGCTAAAATTATCGGTTCAAATGCGATTATTACAACTGATGTCGGCCAACATCAAATGTGGGTTGCGCAGGCTTATCCATTTAGTCAGCCTAGGCAACTGCTAACATCCGGCGGACTTGGTACGATGGGCTTTGGATTACCCGCCGCCATTGGCGCAGCGCTTGTGGCACCTAACCGTAAAGTAATTTGTTTTACGGGTGATGGTAGTATTATGATGAATATTCAAGAGCTTGCAACAATGGCTGAGCATAATTTAGATATTAAGATTATTTTGCTAAATAATCAGGCATTAGGGCTTGTGCATCAGCAGCAAACGCTGTTTTATGGTAAACGCATTTTTTCATCTACATCGCCGTATCAAGCCGATTTTATAAAAATAGCGCAAGGATTTGGTTTAACTACCTGTGATTTAAATCAAGTTGCAGATCCAATGCAAGTACTTGAAATAGCGCTAAATAGCCATGGTCCTTGCTTGATCCATGCCCATATTGATATTAATGAGAAAGTCTTTCCAATGGTGCCACCTGGTGGCGCAAATATTGACATGGTAGGAGAATAATATATGTCATCACTAACTAAACAAATCGTTCTAGTACTCACTGTTGCAAATCATCCGGGAGTAATGACCCATATTTGTGGTTTATTTGCGCGCCGCGCCTTTAACGTTGAAGGCATTTTGTGTTTGCCATTAGATGATTCAAATTACAGTCGAATTTGGCTACTTGTTAAAGATGATGAACGACTAACGCAGATGTTAAGCCAAATAGAAAAACTTGAGGATGTACAAAATTTAATGATATCTGAAGATTGTGATATTTTTATACAGCTCGCCAAGCTGCAAAAAATCGAATAACGTGTGATATTTATTAATGTTAACTAACCCTTAATAAGCTATATCGTAATACTGTTTACGATATAGCTTGGCGCGATATTTTAATTAAAAGCTAATGGCGACAAATTGATAACCGGCATCATCTACCGCCTTGATCGCAGCTTCTTGCGAAATAGTTCCCCCATCGATGGTAACTTCTTTTTTAGCAAGATCAACGCTTACACTTGCTTTTGGATCGATATCGTTAATGGCTTTAGTTACCGCTTTAACGCAATGATCACAACTCATATTATCTACAATTAGTTTCATGTTATTTTCCTTAATCTTTTTAAGTTACCTTAAGCATCATACTATTAGAATTTATTGACGTTATATAATTTGTGCTACTTTCTTAATAATCGAAGCCCATTGGCAACAACAAGTAAGCTGGTACCGATATCAGCAAATACGGCCATCCACATATTGGCTTCGCCCATAAATGTGAGAGCAAAAAAGACGATTTTTACGGCTAACGCAAAGGTAATATTTTGCACTAAAATCGCAAATGTGGATTTTGATAAACGAATAAACTGGGGAATTTTACGTAAATCATCATCCATTAATGCAACATCTGCCGTTTCAATTGCGGTATCAGTGCCAACCGCTCCCATCGCAAAGCCAATATCAGCCTTAGCTAGTGCCGGCGCATCATTGATCCCATCACCTACCATGCCAACGATCCCCGATTGCGCCAGCTCGCTAACGACCGCAAGTTTATCTTCTGGTAATAAGTTACCTTTTGCTTGGCTAATACCAACTTGCTTAGCAATGACCTCTGCCGTATAACGATTATCACCAGTTAACATTACGGTTTTAATCCCTAATTTTTTGAGTTCGGTGATAGCTTCAATACTGGTTTCTTTGATGGTATCAGCGACGGCAAATAGCGCCTGAACACCTTGTGGCCCAATTAGCATAACAACGGTTTTGCCTTGTTGTTCTAGGGCTTGTATTTGCTGATCAAGTAAGTTACTGCATACACCGAGTTCTTTAACCATTCGATGATTGCCCATAAACCATAATTCGCCCTCGATTTCACCGCGAGTGCCCTGCCCTAAAATTGCGCTAAAATTAATGACCTTGAATTGCGTAATTTGATCGTCGTTGGCAGCTAACGTAATTGCTTTAGACACCGGATGATCAGAGCGAGAAGCAATACTTGCAGCAATTTGCCTGATTTGCTGACTATCTAAAGTACCAAACACAATAAAATCAGTTTGTTTAGGTTTACCGTAAGTGATAGTGCCGGTTTTATCTAACGCGAGGGTTTTTAACTTACGACCTTGCTCTAAATACATGCCGCCTTTAATTAAGATCCCATAACGGGTTGCAACAGCTAAACCACTAACAATAGTTACTGGCGTTGAGATAACCAGTGCACATGGACAAGCAATCACAAGTAGCACTAGCGCTTTATAGATCCAATCAAACCAAATGCCATGCATAAATAACGGCGGAATTAAGCCAACGCATAGCGCAATGATAAATACCAGCGGCGTATATACTTTAGCAAAGCGGTCAACAAATCGCTGCGCTTGTGCTTTAGTGCCTTGAGCTGATTCTACTGCTTTAATAATGCGTGATAAGGTTGATTGCGTTGCAAGCGCTGTCACTTTATATTCAAATGATCCAGACTCGTTAATCGTGCCAGCAAAAACAGGGTCGCCAATTCCTTTTTCAATAGGCAAACTTTCGCCAGTAATTGGCGCTTGATTGATCGTTGATTGACCTGAAACAATTTCGCCATCTAAGGCAATGCGCTCACCGGGTTTAACCCTAACAACACTATCTATAGCAACGTTTTTTACTTCCATTTCTAACCATAAACCATCGCTTTGTAATACCGTTGCTTGCTCTGGCGTTAAACTCAGCAAATTTTTTATGGCATTACGGGCACGATCCATTGATTTTGCTTCAATTGCTTCAGCTAACGTAAATAGTACCATAACCATTGCTGCTTCTGGCCACTGGCCAATAAGTAATGCCCCCGTTACCGCAAATGACATTAAAGCATTCATATTGAGATTGAAGTTTTTAAGCGCAATCCAGCCTTTTTTATAAGTACCAAGGCCGCCTAGCAAGATAGCGACAATGGCAAGTATTAATACTCGATAATCAGGGCCAGCCATAAAATGAGTAATTTCAGCCGCTAAGGCTAAAACGCCAGCAAAAGCGAGCTGTTTCCACTTTATTTTCGGCGTAAAATCAGCTGTTTTTTCGGTATCAAAATTGAGGATTGGCTCAGGTGCCATATCGATTGCAGTTAATGCCGCTTCAATATCTTTTAAAGAAGCCTGCTTATGATGCACGGTTAAAATACGCTGCATTAAATTGAACTCGAGCTTAATAATCCCGGCCATATTAGCTAATTTTTTGCGGATCAATGCCTCTTCCGTTGGGCAATCCATATTGCCAATACGGTAAACAGCTTGTGTATCGTTACTTACTGGAATAGGCGCATTATCTGATGACAAAATAGGCTGATCGTGGCTACAAGCACAATGTTTCTGCTCTTTTTGATGGTGATGGTCATCATGCTCGTTAGACGTATGATGATGTGGGGTAGATTTTTGCTTGCTACAGCAAGATGAATTATGCTGATTCATAAGTAACCTCATTAGGATTAATGCGCGAGTTCTGCTTAAATAATAGAGAACTTTTTATTAATAGTAAGCACTTTAAACCCTAAAGTCACTACAAGGTCAATAGGTTAGTTTATCGCTTTTGCTTGCTTAGCTTAAGTTTAGTTAAAATATTGTTGTAATAACTTATTTTGGTATAAAATCAAGATTTTCTGTAGCGTTTTATCGCACTTTTGCTATCTAAATCAGCTAGCCATGCGAGTTTTTCTTTATATTGACGCTCTGCGCCGCGATCAGTTGGTTGATAATATTGACTGTCGGCCATTTCAGCGGGGAAGTAATTTTCACCAGCCGCATAGGCGTTAGCTTCATTATGCGCGTAACGGTACTCTTCACCATATCCTAGTTTTTGCATAAGTTTAGTTGGTGCATTGCGTAAATGTTCAGGCACATCGTAATCAGGTAAACTTTGCGCATCTTTCAGCGCTTGATTAAACGCTAAATAGACGGCATTACTTTTTGGTGCACAAGCCAAATAAACGATTGCTTGAGCAATCGCTCGCTCACCCTCAGCGGGGCCAACTCGCGTAAAACAGTCCCACGCAGATAAGGCAACTTGCATTGCTCTAGGATCTGCATTTCCAACATCTTCCGAGGCAATTGCCAATAAACGACGCGCAACATAAAGCGGATCACCGCCTGCACTAATAATCCTTGCATACCAATAAAGCGCGGCATCAGGTGCTGAGCCTCGAATGGATTTATGTACTGCTGAAATTAGATCATAATAACGATCACCCTGATTATCAAAGCGTGCACTGCGCTCACCAACAACCTCTTTTAATAATTCGGGCGTTAATGTTGGGCTATCACCCGCCATATCAACTAATAGTTCTAGCGTATTTAATGCGCGCCTTGCATCACCACCAACAAATTGGGCAATTTGCGCTTTCGTTTCATCAAGCAATGTTACTGAATTATTGCCATAACCGCGCTCTTTATCTGCCATCGCCTGTTGTAGGATCTGCTCGATATCTTGTTCGGTTAAAGACTTGAGTAAATAGACTCTCGCTCTAGATAATAGTGCCGAGTTTAATTCAAATGAGGGATTTTCAGTTGTTGCGCCAATAAATGTCACCGTCCCATCTTCAACAAAGGGTAAGAAAGCGTCTTGTTGACTTTTGTTAAAGCGATGCACCTCATCAACAAATAAAATGGTTCTAAAGCCCATTTGTTGATTGTTTTTAGCGCGATCAACCGCTTCACGGATATCTTTAATGCCTGATGTAACAGCTGAAAGCCGCTCAACTTTCGCATTACCATGATGGGCGATGATTTCGGCTAATGTGGTTTTACCTGTGCCAGGCGGCCCCCATAAAATCATTGAATGCAGGTGACCTGCTTCTATCGCTTTTGGCAAAGGCTTATCTGTGCCTAATAATTGCGCTTGCCCAATATATTCAGATAATGTGCGCGGGCGCATTCTAGCTGCGAGGGGTTTAAATTGTTCATTAGAGAAATCAAATGAGAATGTTGACATATCGTCCTTCCAACTAACGTTGATCATCCACCGTGACATTTTTGGGGATAGTGAATTTGAAATGTTTCATATCAACTTTACCAAGCGATTGATGAGAAAGTTGATAAAAACTGCGCTGTCCATCACTTTCAATAATGGTAAAATCAGCAATCATTCCTGTTGGTAGTACACTAATGGTAAAATGCTGCGCTGAGTTATCTGTCGGAATTAACGTAAAGGTATTTTGTTTTCTTGATACTTGATAATCATTCCATACCGCATTATCACTATTGGTGATTAGTAGTAATAATCGATTATCGACAGCTTGGTTTAGCGCCATGACAGTGACTTGTTCAACCATTGGGGTATAAATCCATAGTGCGTTACCATCTGATAATATTAGCGTTTCATCAGGCTCACTAAGTGTCCAGTTGAAATAATTAGGCCGGCTTACCCAAAGCTTGCCCTTGCCTTCTTGTATTAATTGATCATCAGCAGTTTTAACCTCTTGTGAAAACTCGGCATAAAAACCTTTTACTTTATCTAAACGCTGTTTAAGTACATCTTTAGCATCAGCCCAAACCGAACAAGAGACTAATAAACATAATACTAAGAGAATTTTTTTCACTCGTTACCCGCTAAAATTACACATTGATGCTGTCTATAATAAATCAAAATAAATAAATTATCAGCTTATTATGTGCTTAATAACTGTGTAAAAAAACAGTAAACAATTGTAATCACCATTAAGATTTTACTCAACATGATGAATCATATCGAAAATGGGGTATTAATTGATAATCGCGACGTAATTTTCCCCGTCATTATTTTGGTTAAAATAGCATTATTATGCAAATTTATCATTTACCGTCAATAACTTACACGGTACAGCTATATTGAATAGCGCTATTATTTATGAGATACTGGGCAGTTACTTTTTAATTTGAAGTATCGAAAATATAATTAAGTCTAACTTTCGCGACTATCATATTTAATTATGAATTACAGTCAGGAGAATATTTAAAATGAGTACAGGTTTATTTCAAAAAACAAAACCTAGCACGAGATGCTATTCGTTAGCAGTTTGGCTAGGTGTTATTTCAGGGTTCATTTCAGCATTAGTTAAATCTGGTACAGAAGGAATACTACCCCCTCGATTACTAACTGAAGGAGCACCTCCTGTCACTTTATTAAAAAATTTAGGTGTTGATGTTACCCATTGGGCGTATACCTATTCAGAGCAGGTTGTTTATTTCGGTGGTAACTTAGTTCACATCGTATTCTCAATTGTTTCGGCAATTATTTACTGTGTTGTTGCTGAAGTTTTCCCTAAAGTTAAGTTATGGCAAGGGATCATTTTTGGTCTAATTGTTGCTATCGCATTCCACGGTATTTTAATGCCTATTCTTGGGCTATCAACGCCGGCTTGGGATTTACGTCTAGACGAGATCATTTCTGAAGTATTAGGAACGGCTTTATGGGTTTGGGTAATTGAAATTGTTCGTCGTGATTTAAGAAACCGTTTCACTAAAAAACCTGATCCAGAGTTTCAATAAATCGTGTTATAAAACTAATTTTTAAATTTGATTAGTTTATAATTCAAATAGGGTTGATATTTTAATGTATTAACCCTATTTTTTTATCTAAAAATTATGAAAAATCATGTCCAGATGGCGGCGCGAGTACCTCGCGATTACCATTGTGGCTTGGCGTACTAACAATTCCTTGTGATTCCATTTGCTCGACAATTCTTGCCGCTCGGTTATAACCAATACGAAATTGGCGCTGCACGCTTGATATTGAGGCACGGCGCTTATCAATAACAAAAGCCACCACTTGATCAAATAATGGGTCGAGTTCTTCATCAGCATTATCAAAGCCATCACCATCGCCATCATCTGAACTTGTGGTAATATTTTCAATATATTTGGTTGGAATGCCACGCGCTTTCCAATCTTGCACCACACTATGCACTTCTTCATCACGAACAAATGCACCATGAACGCGGATAGGAATTGAGCTGTTTGGCGCGAGATAAAGCATATCCCCCATACCGAGTAGTGATTCTGCGCCCATTTGATCTAAAATAGTTCGAGAATCAATTTTGCTTGAAACCGTAAATGCTATGCGCGTTGGAATATTTGCTTTAATTAAGCCGGTGATAACATCAACCGATGGCCTTTGGGTTGCAAGTACTAAATGGATCCCTGCGGCGCGTGCTTTTTGTGCTAAACGCGCAATGAGCTCTTCGACTTTTTTACCAACCGCCATAATTAAATCAGCGAACTCATCAACCATAACCACAATATAAGGGAGTTTTTCAAGCATTGGCATATCAATATCCATGCTATCACCTGGCCGCCATAATGGATCAGGAATTGGGCGCCCCATATCTTCAGCCATTTTAATTTTTTCGTTATAACCCGCGATATTTCTAACCCCTAAACTTGACATTAAACGGTAACGTTTTTCCATTTCATTAACGCACCAGTTAAGCGCATTAGCGGCGTCTTTCATATCAGTAACAACGTCTGTTAGTAAATGAGGAATACCTTCGTAAACAGATAATTCCAACATTTTGGGATCGATCATAATAAAACGAACATCTTCAGGCTGTGATTTATATAATATGCTTAAAATCATTGCATTTACCCCAACGGATTTACCCGAACCCGTTGTACCAGCGACAAGTAAATGAGGCATTTTAGCCAGATCGGCAACCACCGATTGCCCGGCAATATCTTTACCTAAAACAATGGTTAAAGGCGACTGAGCATCTTTAAATTGTGGGCTATCAAGCACTTCTCTAAAATAAACGGTTTGCCGATGTTGATTGGGTAATTCAAGTCCAACATACGGTTTACCCGGAATAACTTCAACAACGCGCACGGATGACATTGATAATGAGCGCGCTAAATCGCGATCAAGTGTTGAGATGCGCGAAGCTTTAATGCCCGGTGCGAGTTCAATTTCAAAGCGCGTAATAACCGGGCCCGGTAAATACCCAACTACGCGTGCATTGACTCTAAAATCAGATAAGCTCTTTTCAATTAACTCAGCCGTTGCTTTTAACGCATTATGATCCACTTCAACTTGTTTAATTGGTGGGGCCGTTAATAAATCAAGCGAAGGTAATGGCGTTGTCGGTTTTTTAACTGGCCTTGTATCCTTTTGTAATAAGGGGTGAATCAAGCTATCGTGAATATTATCTTTGGTAATTGCGGTATTTACCGTCGGCTCATTCGCTATGCTAATTACCGGCATAACCTGCGCAGGCTCTTCAACTAGTGGCGTATAAGAGCCTACTGGCGCAATTGAATCATTTTCATCAAGTTGAACTAATTTAATTACGTCATCTTCTGGAGTAATTTGTTCTATAGGTTCATCATCTACCTTGGGTAAGGCAATGGGTGAATAATAATCAGGGTTGATGGTGAATTCATGTGATAATTCGCCTTCCATATCACCAGCTATTTTAGGCGGTGGATTGTTTTCATCAATCGTTATCGCTGACGGCTCATGATAGTCAACTTTTTGCTCGTCATCGCGCACTATTTGAGGTTGATTTAGTGTTTGGTAAGGCTCTAATTGGTTATCATCAACAGCGCCTATTACTAAAGCATCTTCGGCAACAAGGTGCGTATCATTATCTAGTTGGACGTTATCAATTATCGGGGCGGGCTTTTCATCTTCAGTATTAATATCTAATTTAGAATCCAACTCAGGCTCTTGGCCTAAATCAGCTTTTGGCGATTTTTTAGTCAGAAGCGTGAATATTTTTCGCGTAATATTAACAACGAATCCAGCAATGATAAACACTAATCTTCCGGTCATTTCGGCGATAAAAAACCATGACAATCCTGTTAATAAGGTGATACACGCAATACAAAATGCAAATAAAATAATCGAAGCACCAATATGGTTGAGAAACGGTAAGACTTCGTCTGCAACGATGTTCCCTAAAATTCCGCCAGCTTGAAATTGCTCAACATCTTGAATATTTAATGCAAAAAATCCTGTCGCACTAAAAATAAAGGCTAAAAAGCCAATAACTCGCAACGATAAGCTAAAATAGTTAACTGCTTTATCTGTATGGTGATAAAAATAAAGCATACCTTGCACACAAAAAATGATAATTAAAATAGGCAGACTATAGGCAACAAAGCCGATAAATTGTAGAAAAATGTCTGATAAGTATGCACCGACAATTCCACCCCAGTTACGAATAGGCTCATGCCAAGCGGTTTGTGACCAACCAGGATCGGCCGGATCAAATGAAACGAGTGAAAATAGAAAATAAATTGCGCCGGCCAAAACTAAAAATAAAAATACTTCGCATAAAATTTGCGAGTTAGTAAATTTTATTTTTGGTTGTTCGCCTAATACTTTGTCTGACTTTTTCAAAAATACACCTAATTATGTTGTTATCATCTATGCCTAGCTAGGCAAAATTATGCTGATTTTACCATATTTAAAAGCAAGTTAAAAATGAACATGTTAGTTAATCAATTGTTTTATAGTTGGTTTACATTAAATATCGTCGAGTTAATGTCATTATTCACCAGATGGTAAGCTTGAGCGATAAGATAGCTTAGAAGATGCAGCTAGCGTTGCCTAATAAGGCTAAGCTTGCAAGTTAGCGCCAGCAATTATTTATCATGATAATTTTCGTTATTTTTTTGTTGTAAGGTATCATTATAGCGTAAAAAATGGCGCGTCAAATTAATGATATTATTATGTTGCTTGATAAGCTAAATGCAGTAATGGGAAAGGATTACCTTGCCCATCGACGTCGCTACGACCTGTAATTTTGAATCCTTGCTTTTGGTAAAACGCCAGTGCATTTGGATTTTGTTCATTAACATCAAGGTATATTTGCTGATATTTCTGTTTAACAAAATTAATTAATTGCTGACCATAACCATTACCTTGCTGCTTATCATCAATAAATAGCATTTCAACATGGTTATCATCAAGTCCAATAAAACCAACAATTTGGTTATTGTTAGTTAAAAGCCAAAGTTCGACTTGATCTAACCATTCATCACTTAGTGATTGGTGAAGTTTTTCAATGTCTTGCTTAGTTAAAAAGTGGTGCGTTGCTTGAACACTACGTTGCCATAAGGCAAGTAGCATTGGTTTATCACTAGGCACTGCTTTTCTCAGTTTATTTTGCATCATTAGTGCTATTTTTTTCACGCATCAGTTGCCAATATTCATTTACCGCTTTTTTATGATTATTATAATTTGTTGTAAATATGTGTCCGCCATACCCATCGGCAACAAAGTAAAGGTAATTTGTCTGCTCTGGGTGAGCTGCGGCTTCAAGTGAAGCAAGGCTTGGCATCGCAATTGGCGTAGGTGGCAAGCCTGATATAACATAAGTGTTGAAGCGGTTATTTTTATCTCTTAAATGCTTGGTTAGTAAACGCCCCGTATAATCATCGCCCATGCCATAAATGACGGTGGGATCGGTTTGTAATAACATTTTAAAATTTAGGCGATTGATAAAAACCGAAGCCACTTTGGCCCTTTCGGTGTCAACGCCGGTCTCTTTTTCAATGATGGATGCCATTATCAGGAGTTCGTAAGGCGTTTTGTAAGGTAATCCTTGTTCCCGATTATCCCAAACGGTTTGTAAGGCGTTTTGCATTTTTTGATGGGCACGTTTTAATATTGCTAGATCGCTGTCACCGGTTGTATAGGAATAGGTATCAGGATATAGCCATCCCTCAATTGATCCCTCAATACCTAGTTTTTCAGCAATTTGCGCTAAAGTTAGTCCCGTTAGTTTATATTCTAGCGAGTCTTTTGTTTCAAGCGTTGCGAGCCAATCTTTAGCGCGTTTTCCCTCAACAAATTTCACTTGAAATTGTACTTCTTTACCACTCACTAATAGTTGTAAAAACTGCTTAACGGTCATTGACGGTGATAATTGATATGTGCCTGATTTTATGCCTTTCAATGAGGGATCTAATTTCATTAGATAAGGTATAAGGTAAGCATCATCAACCAGCGATTCTTGCTCTATTTGCTTAATAAATCCCGCAATTGATGTTCCTCGTTTTAGAACAAATATCGTATTGCTATCATTAACATGGAGCGACTTTTGCGAGAAACCTTGCAAATAATAGTAAGCGCCAACGCTTATCGCAGCTAAAACCGCAATACAGGTAATAATAAAATATATGATCACTTTCTTTTTCATAAGCATTAATCTACATAGCGTAATTTCGCACGTTCCGTTAAGCGCGTAAGGAGTTCATAAGCACTCATACTAGAGTGAGCGGCAATTTTTTCAACGGGTAATTCATCATTACCCCAAAATATTACTTCTGTACCTGCGTGTTCTTTACTATCAGGCCCTAGATCAATAAGGATCATATCCATCGCAACGCGCCCAACAATCGGCACTAAGCGATCATTTAACCAAACTTGGGTTGCAGGTATAATATCTCTTGGATATCCATCACCATATCCCATCGCAACGACGCCTAACTTAGTATCTCGGCTACTTTGCCAAATAAGTCCGTAGCCAACAGACTCACCTTTTTTATGCTCTCTAACCGTAATGATTTCAGATTTTAATTTCATAACTGGCTTTAAACCTAATTGGCTACCTGTTGCTTTATTTAGTTCATCATAACCAAATGGTGAAACACCATATAACGCAATACCGGGCCTTATTACATCACGGTGCGATGAAGGCCATGCTAGAATGCCGCCCGATGCCGCTAGTGATTGTTTACCAAGCAATGAGCAATCGTCAATTGAATCAATAAACTGATCAAATATTGCGATCTGCTTTAATGTTTCATTTGATGTCAAAATATCAGCGCAGCTAAAATGACTGATAATATTGATCGGCTTTTTAACTGATTGGCAATTGGCTAATTGCATAAAATATTCTGCCGCTTTATCCTTGCTAAAACCAAGGCGATGCATGCCTGAATCGAGCTTAAACCACACATTAAATACTGAAGGTTGAATAACATTAGCTAGTTTGGTAATTTGCTCAGGGCAGTGCACGACAGTTTGTAAATCATAGTCGAGTAGAAGTTCGATCTCATCATCTAAAAATAGCCCTTCTAAAACAACAATCGGGGATTGAATATCATTTTGTCTAAGTGCAATCCCCTCTTCTAATCTAGCAACGCCAAAGTAATCAACGTCGTTATCTAATAAAGTCGCAACATCCTCCTTGCCATGGGAATAAGCATTAGCTTTTACGATAGCCATAATTTTACAACTAGGGCTAAGGCGCCTGAAAAAGGCGATATTATGCAATAATGCGCTGATACTGACTTCAATTGTTGCAATTGACATTAATTTTCCTGCTTATTTTTATAAATTTAATAGTTCAAATCGTTAATTAAGTTTTTTATCACGCCCGTTAATGCTTTCTGCTGCTTGAGGCTAATCAATTTTTTCGCGTCATACCAATAATAGCAATAAATATCACCACTAAACCAATCACACCGTACATTAAAATGTTATCAACATAACCAATTAGATAAAATGACAGCGCATAAATCGCTAGCAATCCAATACTATATAAAATGCTTGTGATAATTGATTTCATACTGCCGGATAGATATATCAGCAGTAATAAGCTTAATACAATTGCGGGGAAAAGGTAGGCAAATTCAAAACGGACATAGTTTGCAAGTACAATTTCGACTAAATAAAATAAAATTAATCCAATTGTTACAACAATATAATTTGTTAAGCTTAATTGAGTCGATTTGATAGTATCAAGGAGCAGTAAAAGCAATAATCCTAATGCTAAGGTGATGGGCGCACTTTTAATGCTGTTGCTACAAAGTAAATAATTTTTGTTAATATTAAGTGGCTCTTGACCTAGTGATTGGCTTTGTAATGATTTAGCTAAACCAGAAATATAATCGAGCGATTTTGACGTTAAATTTGTGAGCGTATTTTGCCCTTCTAATATCGATTGTACATATTGCTGCATTAAATAAAACGGAATTAATGACAATAGAATTAAAAATACGATAAAAATAACTTTGCCAACAACATTTACTCTTCTTTGCATTGTGTTCTCAATTTAGCTTATAGTTTTATTTGTTATAAATAAATTTGTGACTTTTCTTTTTAGTCAAAAAAATTCGGATTATCACTCAGTGTTTCTTATTATCGCAATAAACATAACATAATGAAATAATTAAAATAAAATTTATATTAATTAATAAATTAGAATTAACACTTAATAACAACTTTGGTTTATCTATTCTAATTTTTGTTTTTAATAATGACAAATAAATTTGCAAGTATTATATTTATCACCTTAATAAAAAGTATAAGGTATTTATAAGGTATTTATGATGTCTTCATCTATATGGCAATTTTCCAAACGAGCGGCTGCACTACAAAGTTCAGCAATTAGAGAAATTCTTAAAATAACAGAGCTTCCACATGTCATTTCATTTGCTGGTGGACTGCCATCACCAAATACCTTCCCTGTTGAAAAAATTAAGCAGGCGGTTGATACGATTATGGACAGTGATGAAGCGTTTAGTGCTTTACAATATGGGCCAACTGAAGGTTACAAACCACTAAGAGAATGGGTTATTAATTTAATTAATCAACGTGAAAAGACTAAACTCACAGTTGATAACGTGCTGATTGTTACTGGCTCCCAACAAGCTTTAGATCTCATTGGTAAAGCATTGATAGATGAAGGTACTAAAATTCTCGTTGAAACCCCTACTTATTTAGGCGGATTACAGACATTTACTCAATATGAACCTGAATATGTTTCAATTGCGAGTGATGATCAAGGACTTAACCCTGATTTACTAAGCGATGAAGATGCTATATCTGCTAATTTTTTATATACTATCCCTAACTTCCAAAACCCAACAGGAAGGCGTTTATCAGCAGAGCGACGCAAGAAGTTAGCCGATAAAGCGATCGCAAATAACTTACTAATGATTGAAGATGATCCGTATGGTGAACTCGATTACCAAGGCCATCGCTTACCAAGCTTAATTAGTTATGCACCAACAAATACCGTCTATTTAGGTTCATTTTCAAAAATTTTAGCACCCGGTATGCGCTTAGGCTATGTGGTTGGACCTGCGGATTTTATTCGTAAATTAGTCCAGTTAAAACAAGCCGCTGACTTGCATACACCAAGTTATACCCAGCATATTGCTTATCAAGTGGTTAAAGATGGCTATTTAGGTGATCATATTCCTAAAATTCGTGAACTGTATAAAAAACGCTGTGAATTTATGCTTGAGCAATTAGCGAAATATATGCCAAAAACC
This sequence comes from Orbaceae bacterium lpD04, assembly GCA_036251935.1. Lineage (NCBI taxonomy): Bacteria > Pseudomonadati > Pseudomonadota > Gammaproteobacteria > Orbales > Orbaceae > Orbus > Orbus wheelerorum. Next base: position 2,433,151 of record CP133967.1, read on the forward strand.
GTGCGTTGGACCAAACCTGAAGGGGGAATGTTTATTTGGGTTGAGCTACCAGAGCACATTGACAGTACCGCATTACTTGCAATAGCCGTTCAAAACAATGTTGCTTTTGTGCCTGGTGAAACGTTCTTTGCAACGAATCCAAGAAAGAACTGTTTACGCTTAGCCTTTGTTACGGTACCAGAAGATCGAATCGAGCAAGGGATTAAAACCTTAGCCCAATTAATTAAGTAATAAAAATTGATTAAGTATAAAAATGCGAGCCTTGTGCTCGCTTTATGAGATTAAATTTATCGTTGCGTTAAGAGAGATAAATGCCTGTTATCTTTTGCAATTATTATAATGCCCATAATCATTTTGATAAGGTTCATCTTTCCACCCACCCGTTAATAACTTACTAAGAAATTGATTTAATTTAAAAATTCGACTTTTTTAATAACCTTTTAAAAAATAAAATCCCACTTCGACCACCAAGGCATATTACCGTTTTGTAACATAATGCGATTGATATTAAAGGTTAACTATAAATATTTTTAGCCTGATTTAACAAGCGTTTTTTATCAAATTTACCAAGACTCTGGCTTATTATCTAAAATCATTTTGCTTTTTTAGATTTAAAGATGTATTTTATATACATGTTTAAATCTAAAAAATCCCCGCAATAACAATAAACAAAGGAACAATTATGTTTTGTATTCAATGTGAGCAAACAATAATAACACCAACCACAAAAGGTTGTAGCTATTCACAAGGTATGTGTGGAAAAACGTCCGAGGTATCAGACTTACAAGATATTTTAGTCGCAGCGCTACAACGAGTGTCTTTCTGGGCATCAACTTGTCATCAATATGATATCGCTGATCACACGATCGATCGCTGGTCATTTCAAACATTTTTTGCAACGCTAACTAATGTTAACTTTGATCCAGAGCGAATGCTCGCCTATATCAACCAAGCTGACATGCATAGTCAAAAATTAGCAGAATTGGCAAAAGCTGCCGCAATGCAAGCTAATCAATCTTTACCACCGCTTTCTTACGCTGCACAAATTAATTATCCAAAAACGAAAGAAGAGCTACTAAAACTCGCCCCGCACGTTATGCTAAATAGAGGTAAAGGTGAGGTAGATGATGATGTTATTGGTTTACGTTTGCTAGCCCTTTATGGCTTAAAAGGCTTAGCGGCATATATGGAACATGCCGCTGTATTAGATCAATTTAACGATGAGATCTGCATTGAGTATCACCGAATAATGAATATGTTAGGTGATAATCCAACCGACCTTAATGAATTACTTAATTTATCAATGGCAATTGGTGCATTAAATTATAACGTTATGGAAATGCTTGATGCGGGTGAAACAACAACCTTTGGTCACCCTGTACCTACGCAAGTCAATACTAAACCGATTTCAGGTAAATGTATTTTAGTCTCTGGCCATGATTTTCACGACCTGCGCTTAATTTTAGAGCAAACCCAAGGCAAAGGGATTAATGTCTATACGCACGGTGAAATGTTACCTGCGCACGCTTATCCTGAACTGAAAAAGTATCCTCATTTAGTTGGTAACTTTGGTAGTGCTTGGCAAAATCAACAAAATGAATTTGCCAACTTTCCTGGTGCAATAGTGATGACATCAAATTGTATTATTAACCCTTTTATTGGAAAATATGCCGAGCGTATTTTTACCCGTAGTATTGTCGGTTGGCCTGGAGTTACTCATTTAGATGGCGATGATCTTAGCGCGGTCATTGAATGTGCCTTAAATCAATCGGGTTTTAAACATACCGAATTAGAGCATTATATTACCATTGGTTTTGCACGTAATACGTTAATGAACGTTGCACCAACTGTTATTGAGCAAATCAAAGCAGGAAATATAAAACATTTCTTTTTAATTGGCGGCTGCGATGGGGGTAAAGATGAACGTCATTACTACACCGATATGGCAAATCAAGTTCCACAAGATAGCGTTATTTTAACATTAGGCTGTGGTAAGTACCGATTTAATAAACAAAATTTTGGTGATATCAATGGGATCCCTCGTTTAATTGATATTGGCCAATGTAACGATGCTTATTCAGCGATCCAACTTGCGCTAGCACTTGCAAATACCTTTGAATGTGGCGTAAATGAATTACCTTTAACGTTAGTGTTATCTTGGTTTGAACAAAAAGCGATTGTTATACTGCTGACCTTGTTATCTTTAGGAGTGAAAGGTATTTATACCGGCCCGTCAATGCCCGCTTTCTTAACCGATAATCTAGTTAGTATTTTACAAGAAAAATTTGATATTAAAGCAACGACTGATGCTAAAGATGACTTAGCTAAAATTTTAACAACCAGCGCAGCATAATAATATTTAGTTTCAATATAGCCCTTATAAAGATAAGGGCTACCTATCAAATAATGAGTTAAGGTTATTGCATGACATATCAAAATATTCCTTTAGTTTTAATTTTACGTAAAAAGGAAACGGATGATACAGAAAGTTTTTATTTTCAATCTAAAAAGCCGTTATTGTTTAATTTTAAGCCTGGGCAATTTATCTTATTAGAGGCGAATATTAACGGTAACTCGCAAGTAAGGGCCTATTCAATTAGTTCTCAGCCAAATAGCCCTAGCCTAAAACTGACCATTAAGCGAGTTAAAGATGGTTTGGTATCAAATTGGTTGATTGATAATCTGGCGCTAAATAATCAAATCACTTTGCGCAGCATTGGCGGGGAATTTAATATTATTGATGTTAAGTATAAAAAGAAAATATTATTTATAAGCGCTGGTTGCGGCATTACTCCCGTTACATCAATGGCGCAATACTTGTTAGATCAAAAAATTGCTGTCGATATCGATTTTTTACATTGCGCTAAAGATGAATTTAATATTATTTACTACCTTAAGCTACAGCAAATGGCTAAGCAATATCGTCATTTTAATTATCATCTTAGACTAAAAAATAGTAGTACTGAGCCTGCACTAATGCATAGTTCAATCGGGCGAATTACTGATGACTTTTTAATTGAGCACTATTCAAATCTTGACGAATATACTATTTTTCTATGTGGTTCACATCGTTTTATGACTGATATAGCAAATAACTTAAAATCATTAAACTTTGATATGGATCAGTTCCACTATGAAAGCTTTACGTTAGAAAGTTGCCTTGATGATAAACTATCTGATAAACAAGGAATTAAAGTTACTGTTGCCGATTTTAACTTTGAGCAAACAGCAGCAATTGATGATAATTTGTTAACGATTTTAGAGTCGGGTCAATTACCTATTATTGGTGCATGCCGATCTGGCGTGTGTGGTGCTTGTAAATGTAAAATTGAACATGGTGAGGTGATATCAACTAGCTACGCAACATTAAGCCAACAAGAAATTGAGCAAGGCTATCATTTAGCGTGTTCAACTATCGTAAAAAGTGATGTCGACGTTTCATTAAGTTAGACTAGAGTTGATTTATTGATGACTTTTCGTTAAGGTACTCAAAAATTTGTCATTAAATGCAGATAAGGAATTAGGGGAAATAGGTGCAACTATCAAGTTTTACAGACTATAGTATCCGTGTGCTAATTTATTTATCTGCATTAGACAATGGAGAATTAACCAAAATTGTTACCGTGAGTGAACACTATAATATTTCAAGAAATCATTTGGTAAAAGTTGTTCATAAACTTGGGCAACTTGGTTATATTGAAACAGTCCAAGGCAAAAATGGCGGAATTAAGCTAAAAAAATCACCTAAACAGCTGAACATAGGGCAAATAATTCGCCAGCTTGAGCCCTTAGCACTGCTTAATTGTGGGACATCATTTTGTCATATCAGCCCAGCTTGCCGCTTAAAGAATTATCTAATTGATGCTAAAGACGCCTTTTTAACTGAGTTAGAGAAATATACTATCGATGATTTAATCAATGACAATCCCAAACTTATCAACTTACTATAAAAGATAAGTGGCTAGTTTAGATTAGAAGATGAATAAAATAATAGATAGGATCACCAATATTCAATAGTGCGTTTATAACTCACTTCTTCACCGTCAAATTTTTCTGTTTTCGTTAACCAATTGCCATGTAAATCAAAATTACTATAAGTAACTTGACTATGTGTATCTTCTGATGCTTCATTAACAAATTGATAATGGGAATTTTCACGGCTGCCAATTAATCTTAACTGATCATCGTATTCAAAATTAGCTTGAATAATTGAGGTATAGCCATTTTCATTGCCGTCAATATTTGAATAATCAAATGAACTAAGTAATCCAGCTTGGTTAAATTGATATTCAATATTGATTTTTTCTTTTGATAATGCTTTGTCATAGCTAAAAATAGCTGCCAATTTTTTACCATTATCTAACATTTCATTTTTTTGCAACATCATACGTGTTTCATCAAAACTATGTGAGGGAAGTAACGTGACTTGAAAATGATCATCTTTCAAAACATAAATGCTGTTGTCTATTTGATAGTTCCCCATGGTCTGTTTGCGTCGCCATGTATTGTTTTCAGTTCGCATTAAAGTCATAATCATGGTTCTTTTTTCTGCCAGCGTGTGGCCGGTCGCGAAGGCGGAGTAGTAGTTGATTAATAGCCCTTGTTTATCGTACTCAGCAATCGTTTTGCCCTGACTATTATCAGTGCTTTTGTCTATGGTAAGCGTAGATTTTTTTACTGCGGTGGAGGACGGCGTAATAATTTGAATATCATCATTTTCTAGTAATAAATTTATCTGCTGATTAGTTAATTTAGCCAAGCTAACATTACTAAAATAGATTGCACTGATCACAATTAAAATATAAACAATAACTCTTTTTTTCATTTTCGAGATAACCACTTGTATTTTTTCATTATAAACACATACTTAAAAGATCAATACAGTTATATCATTAACAAATAACATTGTCGAGTTAAAGACAAGAAGCGAGTAAAATATACTCGCTTATGTAAAGCTTAAGCTAATTAATTGCTTTAGTAACTAATTGCTGTGCTTCTTGTTGGATCTGATCTAAATGCTCGTTGCTAATAAAGCTCTCAGCATAGATTTTATAAGCATCTTCAGTTCCTGATGGCCGAGCGGCAAACCAACCATTTTTAGTCACCACTTTTAAGCCACCAATTGCCGCATCATTTGCCGGCGCTTTAGTTAGGCATTGTTCGATTTTTTCGCCCGCGAGGGAATCAGTAGTCAATTGATTAGCATCAAGTTTAGCTAATTTTTGCTTTTCAATAAAACTGGCTGGAGCTTGAATTCGGCCGTAATAAGATTGACCAAATTCATGTTCAAGAAAATCGTATTGCTGTTGAGGATTTTTACCAATTTTCGCCGTCATTTCAGCAGCAAGTAAACAGAGAATTATGCCATCTTTATCGGTAGACCAAACTTGACCATTTTTCCTTAAAAAAGAAGCGCCCGCACTTTCTTCGCCAGCAAATCCAATTGAACCGTTAAATAGCCCTTCGCCATACCACTTAAAGCCGACGGGGAATTCTAATAATGTTCGCTGTAAATTAGCCGAAATCCTATCAACAATTGAGCTAGTAACTAATGTTTTACCAATCAAGCAGTGACTATTCCAATTAGGGCGATGCTTGAATAAGTAGTTAACACAAGTTGCTAAGTAAGCATTAGGTTTCATAAGCCCTGCGGGCGTAACAATGCCATGCCTATCAAAATCAGTATCATTACCAAATGCTAAATCAAATTTATCTTTTAATTGTAATAAACCAGCCATCGCATCTGCACTTGAACAGTCCATTCTAATGATGCTATCGTGATCTAAATGCATAAAACTAAAGGTTGGATCAATTTTGTCATTAACAATATTCAGATTTAATTTATATTTTTCAGCTATTCTTGGCCAATAAGCGATCCCCGCGCCACCAAGTGGATCGACGCCAATATTAAGTCCTTCACTTGCGATCACATCAAAATCAATAATATGAGTTAAATCTTCAATATAATCAATTTCATATTCTTTAGTATGAATAAAGCCAGAATTCATTGCCTGTGATAACGTTATTCGTTTAACGCCGACTAAATTGTTTTTTAATAACTCATTGGCTCTATTTTCAATCGCCGTTGTTGCCGCCGTATCAGCAGGCCCACCATTTATAATATTATATTTTATCCCGCCATCTTCCGGTGGGTTATGCGAAGGTGTGATGACTATACCATCAGCCAAATTTTTATGTTTTTGATTATAATTAATAATTGCATGAGAAATAGCCGGTGTTGGAGTATATCCCCAATCGGTAGCAATAATGCTCGTAATTTGATTTGCAGCAAAAACTTCAAGCACGGTTTTTAGTGCTGGCTCTGACAATGCATGTGTGTCTTTACCGATAAAACAAGGGCCTGTAATATTTTGTGATTTACGATAATCAGCAACAGCCTGCGCAATTGCAAGAATATGCAACTGATTAAATGTTCCTTTATTTGCACTACCGCGATGTCCTGATGTACCAAATATTACAAGTTGGCTAGGATCTTCATTGTCAGGTTCGATGGCATAATAGTTATTTAATAAAGCATCAATATTAATAAGATCTTTTGGCTGGGCTAATTGCCCTGCTCTTGAATTTATCATCCGCGTGATATCCTTTGCATTAATAAGGTTATTTTGTAACAAACTGCTTAGTAACTTGCTCAATGATGTGAGTCGATATTGCCATATTTTGCATCAATGACTCAATAATATAAATTTTTCGAGCGGTATTACTGTTAGTGATAACCATATAAGGTGTATCAGGAATTAGCTTAGGTTTAGTATTATTACCTGAACGCAATAATGTCTCTTCATTTTTTGCTAAATAGCGTCGTTTACTGCCATGTAAAGACGCCGCGGCAACAGAGAATAAGCTTTTATTACAAAGGTATAACGTCGAAAGAATAGAGATAAAACGATTAACAAGTTTTTTTTCTGCAAGAAAATTATCGCTATAAACCAACTTAACTAACGTTGAAATATCCGCTAATTGATTTGACGGCTTAATCACTAATTCTTTAGTTTCAATAGCAAGTAAACGGCGTAATATGCTCGACGCACTTTCACCAATATGCTGAGTTTGCCCTGCTATATACTGATATAATTCGTCATCAATTTCGATTGTCTTCATGCTATATTCCTGTCCTAACTAAAAATAAATAAAACAACTACATAATTTAATTTACTGAACTTCTTATATCACACTCCCCTATATTGAAAGTGGAAGTAATCAGAAAATTATTACACATAACTAAAATAGATCCGTTAAAAAATATTTACCCTTTAAAATAGACCAATATTTATAACTGTTGCTATTGTTTGATACACTTTTTTCGTTACACGAATTGTATCACTAATTATGAAAATAATAAAAACCTGTTCAGCTTAGCCATAGGCCTCTTATATCAATTTGATAGCGGTAACTTATTAATAAATAAACATTTTTTATCTATAAATGCCTATTCATTAATTTTTACGATAAAAAAACGATATTATTAGCTAAGATTTGATAAAATATCCAACAATCAGCTTAATTAATATGTTATTGAGTTCTTGAAAATAACAGAATTAGCCATCATAGGGGATGAAATTTATGAAAAAGATTACGGTATTAGCATGTTTAACGATATTACTTGTGGGATGTCAAAATAGTGATATCTATTCTGGTAACGTATATACCGCAAATCAAGCTAAGCAAGTTCAAAATGTTAGTTATGGTACGGTTTTATCAGTGCGTGCAGTAAAAATACAGACCAATGCTTCAAATGATTCATCAAATAGTATTATTGGCACGATTGGCGGCGCTATCTTAGGTGGCTTTTTAGGTAATACAATTGGTGGTGGCGCGGGTAATAAATTAGCTACCGCTGGCGGCGCAATTGGTGGCGCGATAGTGGGCAGTGAAATCGAAAATGCAGTTAGTCAAACCAACGCCGTAGAGCTTGAAATTCGTCAAGCAAATGGCTCATCAATTGTCATCGTACAAAAAGCTGAACAAGGTGAATTTCAAGTAGGCCAACAAGTTCGCCTCGTTACCAATGGAAAACAAGTTAACGCATCACCACGTTAAGTCACGTTAAATAGCAAAAGGATAAAAAATGCGAATATTACATACCATGATCCGGGTTGGAAATTTACAGCAATCAATCGATTTTTATACTAAAACAATGGGAATGAAATTGCTTAGAACCAGTGAGAACACTGAATATAAATATTCATTGGCTTTTGTTGGCTATGATGATGAAAGTAAAGCATCAGTGATAGAGCTAACTTACAACTGGGGAACAGATAGCTATGATCATGGCAATGCCTTTGGTCATATTGCAATTGGTGTTGATGATGTTGCAAATACCTGCCAAATAATCAAACAAGCGGGCGGGAAAGTGACTCGAGAAGCTGGCCCAGTCAAAGGTGGCTCAACTATTATTGCATTTGTCGAAGATCCTGATGGTTATAAAATTGAGTTGATTGAAAATAGCCAAGCAGATAAAGCGTTAGGCAATTAATTTAGTGGTTACTCTCGTTATTTTATAACAAATACTAAAAAGGGCCTTACGGCCCTTTTTATTTTTCAGCTATCGATAATTATCGACGATCACCTAAAATTCTTAGTAACATTAAGAATAAGTTAATAAAATCAAGATAAAGCGTTAATGCACCAAAAATCGCATAACGTCTAAATGCATTTGGATCATCAGTTGATAATTGTTCACCAAAGGCTTTTAATTTTTGTGTGTCATAAGCAGTTAAGCCAGCAAAAACAAATACACCAATGTAAGTAATTGCCCACATTAATGGCGCACTTTGCATGAAGATATTAACAAGCGATGCAATCACAATACCGATTAAACCCATGAATAGGAAGCGACCTAATCCAGATAAATCACGTTTTGTGGTATAACCATAAAATGCTAATGCGGCAAACATTCCAGCCGTGATAAAAAATACACTAACGATTGATGAAGCAGTATATGCAAGAAAAATCGAACTTAATGTTAAGCCACTTAGTGCTGAATAGAGCATAAATATCGTTGTCGCAGCGCTACCAGATAAGCGATTTATCATGCCTGATAAGACAAAAACTAATCCTAATTGCGCGGCAATTAAAATCCATGAAAAAACACTTAAGGTCCAATAACCACGAGCATCTTGGCTAAACAGCAATCTAAAAACTGACTCATTATTTGATGCAAACCACGCAACTAGCCCAGTTAAAGCAAGGCCAACGGTCATCCATCCATAAACATGACTCATATAAGTTTGAACTCGGCTACCTGACTGCTCAATAATCGAGCTATTAGGGGAATAATTATTCATTTAATATCCTCTTTTTATAAAATGATGTACAACATTTGTTTATTATATCTAAATAGTATCTTAATACCATTTTTTCAAGGCATCTTTATCAGATTTTTTCGCTTCGACCCAATTATTACCGGTCGCTGTCAGTTCTTTTTTCCAAAATGGCGCGTCATTTTTTAAAACGTCCATAATAAATTCCGCTGCAGCAAATGAATCCTTACGATGCGCACTACTAACACCAACATAGACAATATTTTCATTCGCAACCATCTCACCAATGCGGTGAATAACAACAATGCGGTTAAGCTGCCAGCGAGTTCTCGCTTTATCGATAATTTTGTCTAATACTTTTTCAGTCATACCTTGATAGTGCTCTAAATATAATGAAGAGACCTCGTTTGATAATGATCTGACTTTTCCAGTAAAAGTGACAATGGCGCCATCTTCAGGTGATTGCGATAACCACTGATAATATTTATCAATCTTAATGTCATTTTCACTAACAATCACAATACTTTTACTGTTATTCATTTTACTAACCACCGGTAACTGGAGGGAAAAACGCGATTTCATCATTAGCACCAATAACGTGAGAATCATCAACCAATTGCTTATTTACGGCGCAAAGTGGCGTCTTTTCTTTTAATGCATAATGCCAGTTATCACCTTTTAAGCTTAAATGATTAATTAAATCAGCAATGGTAATCGCACTTGCCTCTAATTCTAAACAGGCCGTGCCGACTAATTCTCTAGTTTGGGCAAAAAATAATATCTTAATCATTGTCAGCCTTAAAATCACCTGATTTACCGCCTTTTTTAGCTAACAGCCGAACTTGCGAGATAACCATATCTTTTTGTACTGCTTTACACATATCATAAATAGTTAAGGCAGCCGTTGATGCTGCAACGAGTGCTTCCATCTCAACGCCAGTTTGACCTTTCAATTTGCAAAGCGATTCTATTCTAACTTGTGAATTTTTAACATCAGGTTCAATACTAATTTCGATCTTAGTTAATAATAGCGGATGACAAAGCGGAATTAACTCCCAAGTACGTTTAGCCGCTTGGATCCCGGCAATTCTTGCTGTTGCAAATACATCACCTTTATGATGTTTACCGGCAACAATCATCGCTAATGTGTCTGGGTGCATCTGCACAAAGGCTTCAGCGACCGCTTCACGCGCAGTTTCTGCCTTAGCGGTTACATCAACCATATGAGCTTGACCTTGCGCATTTATATGACTGAAACTAGGGCTATTTTGGTGTTTGTCTAACGTTGGCATAAATAACAATCTTTAAGTCAAAATTTGCTTTAAGATAGCAAATTTATCGATTATTGAGAATAGATTCTTATACTATCTTACAACAAACTCTATCATAGAATATTTTTATGGTATAATGGCATGAACCTTCAACGATCAAATAGAAAGAAATAACCTTATGTATAAAAAGAATTTATTAATAGCATTAATGCTTTCCTTTATTTTACCAACACTAATGACATCTTCTGCGTTTGCAGCTGATAAATATATTACAGATGATCTTTCTGTATATTTAAGGCGTGGACCAGGACCTCAGTATGGAATAACAGGAACATTAAAAGCCGGCGAGCAAGTGTCTGTTTTAGAAACCAGCAGTGACGGTAAATATACGCGTATTAAGGACGATAAAAATCGTGTTTCTTGGATTGAATCAGAATTTTTATCAAATCTGCCAAGTCTAAAAGAAAGAGTTCCAGCACTTGAACAAGAATTAACAATTTTAAAAGATAAAGCAGATAATGCGACTCAAGATAAACAAGCACTAATCGATAATTACACGAATCAATTAACACTTGCGAATCAAAAAATTGCCGATTTAGATAAAACTAACAGCGAGTTAAAAACGCAGTCTAATGAACAATTATCACAAATTGAGTCAATGAATAATCAATTAGATGAGAAAAGACAAAGTTTAATTCTTAGCTGGTTTTTACGTGGTGGCTTAGTTGCAGGTATTGGCTTAATTATTGGTTTGTTATTACCTTTTATTATTCCCCGTAGCCGTAAGAAAGATCGTTGGATGAATTAACTCGATGAAAAAGTATCTTGTTGGTGGCGCAGTTAGAGATACCCTACTCAATATTGCTATTATTGATTCTGACTGGGTTATCGTTGGAGCAAAGCCACAAGAGCTTTTAGATCTTGGATATGCGCAAGTAGGAAAAGATTTTCCTGTTTTTCTTCATCCAAAAACCAAAGAAGAGTACGCTTTAGCGCGCACTGAGCGAAAATCAGGACAAGGCTATACCGGATTTATCTGCGATTTTAATGAAGATATTACCTTGGAACAAGATTTACAGCGCCGAGATTTAACCATTAACGCCATTGCCATGGATGAAGATCGTAACTTAATTGATCCCTATGGCGGCATTAATGATCTGCATAATCGTATATTAAGGCATGTTTCGCCTGCTTTTAAAGAAGATCCACTTCGTGTACTTCGAGTTGCAAGGTTTGCCGCTCGTTATCATCATTTAGGCTTTACCATCGCACCAAAAACACTGGAGCTGATGACGGATATTGTCAAAGCGGGCGAAATTAATCACCTAACAGCTGAAAGAGTTTGGAAAGAGACTGAAAAGGCGCTAAGCACGCAAAACCCACAAGTGTTTTTTGAGGTTTTAAGATCGTGTCGCGCTTTAGCGATCCTCTTTCCTGAATTAAATGACCTGTTTGGCATTCCACAGCCGCCAAAATGGCATCCCGAAATTGACTCAGGTGTCCATACCCTTCTCGCATTAAAACAAGCAGCGCTACTGACTGATGATTTAACGGTGCGATTTGCCGTATTATGCCACGATTTTGGCAAAGCATTGACACCTAAAGAACAATGGCCACATCATCAAGGTCATGGTGAAAAAGGGATCCCGCTAGTCCATCAATTATGCACAAGATTAAAAATTCCCAATCACTATCAAAAAATTGCCAGTTTAATGTGCCGTTATCATGATGAAGTTCATCATATTACTGAATTATCCGCTACAGCCCTGGTTTCACTCCTTAATGGCATTGATGTATGGCGCAGTCCTGAAAACCTTGAAAAATTAATTTTAACTAGTACAGCTGACTTAAGAGGCAGGCAAGGCTTTGAAAATAGGCCCTATCCTCAAGCAAAATATTTACAAAAAGGATATTTAATAGCGAAATCAGTTGTGATAAACGATATCATTGAGGCAGGATTTAAAGGTAGAGAAATTCAAGATGAATTAGCGCGTAGGCGAACAAATGCGATCAATGAATGGAAAATAACTAATATTTGATTACATCATAAACAATCGATAAAAAAATTTAAAATATCATAAAAAAGTAGTTGACGATTTAACTTAAGACAAGCATAATGCGCCTCGCAGTGTTAGTTACGACGTTGCGAATGAATGGCTACGTAGCTCAGTTGGTTAGAGCACATCACTCATAATGATGGGGTCACAGGTTCGAATCCCGTCGTAGCCACCATTAAGATTAAAGAAGTATCAGTGCGGGTGTGGCGAAATTGGTAGACGCACCAGATTTAGGTTCTGGCGCCGCGAGGCGTGTGAGTTCAAGTCTCTCCACCCGCACCATTTTAATCTTAATAATCTTATACCATTGGGGTATAGCCAAGCGGTAAGGCAGCGGGTTTTGATCCCGTCATCCCAGGTTCGAATCCTGGTACCCCAGCCATCTTGCTAATTATTAGCAGTTAGCAAAACGAATATAACGTCATTATCAAATTGTAAATGAAACTTCACTAAAGATTATGACTTAATTAGTCGATGCAAAAAATTCATATTGTATAATCTAAATTATATATACTTAACAATCACCACCTACTTTACTAAAAATTACTTGCCTTTATTTTGGGGTATAGCCAAGCGGTAAGGCAGCGGATTCTGATTCCGCCATTCTGAGGTTCGAATCCTCATACCCCAGCCATTATCATAAACAATTAAATTCCAGTATGTCATCTGGTGTGCCATTTAATATTAAATCTTATTATACAAAAAAAACTTATATTCTATAATGACACTTCTTAGGGCAATCCTCCCATTTTTAATGAAAGTTCGGCCTAGAATTTATCTATCATAATCACCTCAAAATAAATATTTACCATATTATTCATCATAGACATTCACCCCTTGCGGGTATAGAATCAAAATTCACACGTTAACCAGAACTTAATTATATCTAAAGTTAAATTTTGATTACAACAGCCCTGCTGTACCGAGTATTAGTATCGTCAGTTTTTTCTCGTATCCCCAATGAATAAGTTTTTGGAGCTTGATTGACTGGCCCTTTGTTTGCCAAATTTAGTAGGCCATATAATCAGGCCTAAAAACTAATTTAGTTAATCGCTATTCGAGCCACACAAGAAACTCTATTGGTTTATATAAAATAATCATCAATTCGAAAAATATCAAAAAGGGAGTTAAGCTATGAAAAAAACATATGGCAAGTTGACTGCGCTGACTTTGGGATTATTGCTGTCAAATACCGCATTTTCCCAGTCTGTACTTATCAAAAATATTCAGACACTTATTACCGGGCAGCCTACGGCTGATCGAAAAGCAGAAGTACTACACAATCAAGATATTTTTATTGAAGATGGTAAAATAAAAGCAATAGGTAGCAACCTAAATAGCGGCGCCGCTGACAAAGTTATCGATGCGACCGGAAAAATCGTGCAACCTGGCTTTGTCGATACACATGACCATCTTTGGCAAGTCACCATTCGGGGATGCGGAAACAATCAAGAACTTTTCGATTGGCTGTCTGACTGCGATATTGTTCAGCAAGACATAACCCATGAAGAAGGATTTGCAGCAGTTCGCTTGGCGACTTACGATTTAATTAATACGGGTATCACAACCGTCATGGACTGGAATCATTCTTTTTCTGAGGGGCAGGCATACGGAGGGCTTGAGGCGCTTCAGCAATCAGGGCTTCGCTATGTTTTTGGTTTTTATCCCAACAATAATACAGATCTTGAAACTAATGCTTATAAAATCAAAGGGATGGTAGATGAAGATCCGTTAGGTTCATTTATGATATGTGGCCATCCAGCCAACCTTCTCAAAAACTCAATGGCTGATTTAGTGCAGCTTTCTCGAAAAATGGATGTTCCCTTAAATTTCCACTATGCTGAAAGTGCTCTGGATAAAAAACATGAGCAGACAAAGACAATGCTCGAAACTGAAGTATTTTCCCGCCCACTGATCTTAAACCATGTGATACACGTTGATGATGATGAAATAAAAAATATGGTCGATTATAAAGCACGTATTAGCCATAATCCGTTAAGCAACATGCGACTTGCAACCGGGATCATGCCTCTTGAAAAACTGTCTAATGCTGGTTTAGTAATTGGCCTAGGCTTAGATGGCGGCACAAATGATAGTGCGGACTTTTTTAGCCTGATGAAAACAACAGTTGGACTACAACGCGCTCTGCATGAATCTGCACTTATATACCCAAATTACAATGAAGTTGTATTATTGGCAACAAGTGAAGGAGCAAAGGTACTAGGTTTAAACCAGCTTACTGGTACGTTAGAAAAAGGTAAGGCGGCAGATCTCATTATTATTGATCCTAGATCAACGAATATGGCGGTAAATTTTGATGAAGTAGCGCAGATCCCAATGAATGCAACACCAGCAAACATCGAACTGGTTATGGTTCAAGGGAAAATTCTCAAAGAAGATGGCAAGATAATTTATACCAATGAATCGTTAGATGAGCTTATCGCTAAAAACAAAATGACCGTAGATCGCTTTAAGTCACGGACAATCAAAAATAAGGTGAAAGAACTCGATGTATTTACACCTTAACTGAACCATAAGCATAACATTAGAACAACAAGCTATTTAGGCTTGTTATAATCGGCATGGCAAAAACGATTCTGCGGTGCCGATAACTGCCTAAGAATCGACTATCTTGAGTGTTGTAACTTAAAAGAAACCGACCATAATACATTTGATATTACTAAAAATAGTCATTCTTTGTCGGCCTTAAAAATCACTAAATTTTGTTAACTTTCGCCCTGTTAACATGCCTTTTCAATCAAAAAATCGATCATCAATTCAAATTATTATCTTATCGATGATAGCGTTAAAAATTAAGCGGTTAGTTTTAAAGGTAGCCATTATTCATTAAATATAGCTAATTTTCGGAAAAGATTTTTAAGATAATAAGCATCCCAAGGTAGATATTCAGCAATACTAAAACCAACTACATCGGTTGTATTAAAAATAGCCACAAGGTAATTTATCAATTGCTCAAGGCCCATTTTACCCACTGCAGCATTGTCTGGAATCGATGTTAAATTAGGATCATTAAAATATAATGAATGAAATGCTTTCGGATCTAAAACATCTAAATCTAAATGGATCGCTATTTTTTTAAAGTTATTAACGGCTATCCAATCGCTAATTTGAGTATGCGTGATGTTTTCTTGCCGGCTATCTTGATAATTAATGTTTAATTTTTCTAAAATTGTTTTTTCATCTTGCGTGGGCTCTTGTAGCCCTAAGTATAAAATCTGATTTGATTTAAATGGATTATTAACTAAGCCTGATAATGCTTTATCGCCCTGATGCAATAAGTTAGCTAGCACCATGGCGTGCGAATTATAAAAAATATCAGGATTTGAAATATCGGGATGAGAATCAATCCAAATGATCCCTAGCTGTTCTTGATATTTTCCATGTAAATAATCGAATGGCGCTTGTGATACTAAGCAATCACCGCCTATTGTTATAATTTTATCTGGGTTTTCTTTTTCAATTGCTTGTTTGGCTAATTCAATATTATTTTTTATGATATGCCGACCCGTTATACCATCTTCAATTTGAAGCTCACCATTATCTGGTTTTTGAATATTGATCGTTATTTCTTTTTGATTGGTATTTTTTGGTAATAACAATGAAAGCAGCTCAGCGCCAAAATAATAAACGGGATTATTGCCACCTTGCCAATCAGGGTATTTAACTCTTAATGTCTTAAGCCTGCTTTTGTCTAAATTCATCTGTTTATTCACCAATAGAATAGTTATAAAATTCAATTATCAAATAATCAAGGCTAATTTTTCATATACCTCGGTGGCTAAAATAGTTTGCATACTTTTTTGGGGTGAAATAAGGCTATTTTGATTTAGTCCATAACCGCCGATTAATTTAGGATCAGTTGGCCCATAAAGTGTAATATTAGGTCTATCTAATGCCGCAGTTAAGTGGCTTAAACCCGTATCGACCGATACAACTGCTTTAGCACCAGCTAAAATTGTTGCGATCTCGGCTAATGATGATTTAGGCAAGACTTCTACATGAGAAAATGCTTTTGCTAATCGAAGAGAGCGCTCATATTCATGGGCACTGCCCCAAGGTAACTTGATTTTATACCCGATAGGCTCAATAAGCTTAATTAATGCACGCCACTCATCTTCAGTCCAATGTTTATCATCGCGAGTTGTTGAATGCAAAAAAACTAAATATTGCTGATTATCTTTTGGTAGAACCGATAAAAAATGGTTTGCTATCGCATAATCACCTATTTCTTTAGGTAAAGAATAATTTAAGCTTTCGGCAAAAAGCTTGCGCACGCGTTCAACGGCATGGCAATCTTTAGCCACAAAATGTTTCACATCATAAAACCAACTGGCAATCGGTTCTCTTGCACTTTTTTTATCTAAACCATGTTTAATGCCTCGCGCTTTACGTGTAATAAGAAAAGCACTTTTAATTAAGCCTTGCGCATCAATCACGGCGTCATATTGTTGTAACTGCAACTGGTCAATAAATCGTTTTCGCTCGGCTCGAGTATCGCTTGAAAACCAGCTTTTACGCCAGCGCCTTATCGCGACTGGGATCACTTGGTCGACGGCAAAATGCCAACTTGGGATCTGGGCAAAGTTTTCTTCAACGACCCAATCAAAACGAATATCTTTTACTGCATTACTTGCATCAGTTAATGCCGGTAATGTATGTAAAACATCACCCATTGATGAGGTTTTGACGATTAAAACGCGCTTAGTCATGATTGTAAGTCCGCCTGCGGCTGATGAAGCAAAGTCATCAATTTTTCAAAAACACACTCAGGTTTTATATCAATTAAACTTTGATGATAGCCTTCTTGACTATCTCCCCTGCGCACTTTGTGATAACCACTAATTAAGCGAATAATAACGGCTTGGTCAGATAACGGCGGCGTAAAATCAGGGCTACTTGGCCCATAAAGCGCAACGAGTGGGCGACCTAGCGCTGCTGCAATATGCATAAGGCCAGAATCATTAGATATAACCGCTTTACAGCCAGCAATTAAATTAACTGCTTGCTGCAAAGATGTCGCTCCCGCTAAGTTAATACATTTATCAGGAAATGCCATCTGATTTATTATCGCATCACCAACTTGCTTATCGTTATTTGAACCAAAAATAACAATTTTAGCCCCTTGTTTGACTAACATATCAGCGAGTTTTGCATAATGATAATCAGGCCAACGTTTAGCTGGCCCAAATTCAGCGCCTGGGCAAAAACCAATTAACGAGGTTTGATCTTGTAAATTAAACTCACTTTTAGTTTTAATTGCATCTTGCGTTTCAACTATTAGCTTTGGATACAGTAACGGTTTTTGTAAATCAGCCGCTGACGCGACGCTATTTTTTGGATAAGCTAAAGCAATATAGCGCTCAACCATTAATGGAAAAGCTTGTTTATCAAGGGTGCGAATGTCATTTAATAAACCATAACGCTGTTCACCTTTCCAACCTGTTCGTTTAGGAATGCCAGCAAAAAATGGAATTAATGCCGATTTTAATGAGTTAGGTAAAACTATCGCCTGATCATAATTATCGTTACGTAACGATTTACCGAGTTGGTAGCGCTCACGTAATGCAAGTTTTCCATGACCTATTGGCATCGAAATAGCTTTACTCACTTCAGGCATCTTATTGAGTAGCGCCCTGCACCATGCCGGCGCCATCACGTCAATTTCGATTTCTGGGTTTAGTGTTTTCATTGTCCGATAAAGGCTTTGTGACATCATCATATCACCCACCCAAGACGGCCCAATAATTAACGTTTTCATACAGGTTCTCAACAATTATCTGACAAACTTATTTAGCATTTAGGCAGTGCATATATTCAGCCGTACCTTGCGCAACGGTTTTAAATTCAATTGGGCAACCCGTTTGTCTAAATTTGGTTAAATCGGCTTGGGTAAATGCTTGGTAGCGCCCTTTTAGATTGTCAGGAAATGGGATATATTCTATTTCGCCATGTTGATGATAGGCAAGCACCGCATCAGCAACCGCTTGGAATGATTCAGCGCGGCCGGTACCACAGTTATAAATACCTGATTTTTTATTTTGCCAAAACCATAAATTAACTGCAACCACGTCATCAACATAGATAAAATCGCGCTTAAAGTTATCACTACCTTCAAAAAGTTTAGGTTTCTCGCCTTGACTAATTTGTGTATTAAGATGAAACGCGACGCTTGCCATGCTGCCTTTATGCTGCTCTCTTGGCCCATACACATTAAAGTAACGAAATCCACAAACTTGTGATTTTGCGCTTGGTAAAATCTGGCGAACATATTGGTCGAATAAAAACTTCGAGTAACCATAGACATTTAATGGTTTTTCAAATTGCCTATCTTCAATGAAATTATCTGAACGCCCGCCATACGTTGCTGCCGATGAAGCATAAATAAAGGGAATGTTATAATCTAAACAGTAATGGAGTAGGTCTTTAGAATAATCATAATTATTTTCCATCATATACTTACCGTTCCATTCGGTAGTTGAAGAGCATGCCCCTTCATGGAAAATAACTTCAATGTCTAAATCTTCGCCAGAAATCAGTGTCGAAATAAATTCATCTTTATCCATATAATCAGCAATATCGAGATCGACAAGATTGGTAAATTGAGTACCATTAGTCAAATCATCAACGACTAAAATATCACTGCGACCTAGAGCATTTAGCCCCTTAACGATATTACTGCCAATAAAACCTGCTCCGCCTGTTACAACTATCATAATATTTACCTTTTATACTAAAAATAATTTGTTAATATCATATCGATTTGTTGGTTACTTTCATAGCCTTTAACGAAAGATAGACCAGAAGATAAACCAACACGATATTAATGGCATTTAGCCACTACATGAATATACCGAGCTAAATTAATATAAGGCTCTTGCCTACAAAACTGCTTTTCAAGTTCAAGTAATTCATCAAATCGAGTTTGCTGCTTTTGTTTATCAACTAAATAATCGTGGAAAACTCGGATCCCTGTTTTATTAATTATATTAAAATTGAGTTCACCAAGCCAATGATAAACATCATCGGGGTTTCTAGGATAATTAGGTGATAATGTTTTCTTTTTGCGTTTATTTAAGCCAGCTTGCACATAACCAAAATTAGCTAATGTGACGGTTCTAAATAGTAACCCATGGTAGTTATAAAACATCAGTGATAAAACGCCATTTGGCTTAAGTAGTGTTTTTAGTGATGATAAAAAGTCAGGGCCATCAACAACCCACTCTAATACCGCATGACAAATCACAATATCAAAACTCGCTGATAAATCATGGCTTAAGTCTTGAACGGCGCAATGACGATAATTTAAATCAACACCATTTGCCTGCGCCTCTATTTTTGCGACCTCTAACATCTGCTGTGAAATATCACAAATCGTGACATCATGGCCTAATTTTGCCAGTTTACACGCTATTTGCCCTTGCCCGCCACCAGCATCTAATATTTTTAATTTTTGTGATGATGGAAAGTCATGCAAAATCGTTTCGATATCTTGCCAAATAATAACTTCTCGGATCTTACCTTTGGTTGTACCATAAATATTTTTGGCAAACTTACTTGTAATATCATCAAAATTACGGTCAGTATTGATACTCATGATTTGTGATTATTTCGTTCAGCGGCTTCTTGATCTAGCTGCTTTATTTTATCTGACATCATTTGATAACAGCGCTCCATTAGCGCTTTCGCATCTTCTTTTTTCATATTTGATGTATCAATAGGCTCAAGCATCTCGGTTATCATATAGCCGTTATTCCAACGATTTAGATTAATTTTATTGGTATTAGAAATACAAATCGGGACGATCGGCACGTTAGCGGCAATTGCGGTGCGAAATGCACCAGTTTTAAAGGGTAATAAGCCACGGCCATGACTGCGCGTACCTTCAGGAAACATCCAAATAGAAAGGCTTTTCTTTTTTATTTCATTAACGACGAACGTTAATGTATCACGCGCTTTAGATTTATTATCACGATCAAGTAAAATATTACCCGTTAACCAGTAAAGAGGCCCAAAAAAAGGGATCCATACTAAACTTTTTTTACCAACAGTTACCGTTCCTGACTGAACAATTTGCCCGGCAACTAAAATATCATAATTATTTTGGTGATTAGCAATAAATACACAGCTACCAAGGCTTTTAATATCTTTGTATTCACGAGTTATCACTTTCACACCAAATAAAGCCCTAAACGTGACACTAAATATATGCGCAAATTTCGCGACATTTTTAGGATTACGAGGATTAAATAGGCAAAAAATAACCCCAACAAGACAAATCAAAATCCCTAAAATCACACCCATAATTAATCTAAAAACAAAAATCATAATTTACCTCTCAAATTATTGTAAGCTATTATATGCAACTATACCAATTAGAGAAACAGATAAATGAAGACAAATAATATTGTTTGGTTCGATAGCACAACGCCAATGTCTACCCACTTTAATGATGTTTACTTTAATAGTGAAGGGGCAATTGCTGAAACGCGCTATGTATTTATTGAAGCCAATAAATTAAATGAACGCTTTTTAGCGCATACTCAATCAATCTTTACAATCGGCGAAACAGGCTTTGGATCTGGACTTAACTTTATAATTGCTTGGCAACAATTTGCCCTCTTTCGACAACAAAATCCAGATCATCCGTTAAAACAACTAAAATTTATTAGTATTGAAAAATACCCATTGCAAAAAACGGAATTAGTGTTGATCCATCAAGCTATTTTTGATGATCAACAGCTAATTAATCTAGCCAAACAACTAGAAAAACAATGGCCTTGTCAATATTATCAATTTGGCGATGTAATATTAAATGTTGTATTCGGCGATATTAGCCAATTTGCGGATCATTTAATATGCTTTAATTTATTGGTTAACGCTTGGTTTTTTGATGGTTTTTCTCCAGACAAAAATCCTGATATGTGGTCAACGGATCTGTTTACTAAATTATATCAACGAACCGCGAGTAAAGGAACGTTTTCGACCTTTACCGCAGCAGGTCAAGTAAGACGAAATTTAATCAATGCAGGCTTTAATGTACAAAAATATAAAGGTTATGGAAAAAAACGCGAAATGTTAGTCGGTTATAAAAATAGCTCGCCTAAATAACGCTCTTATTATTATCAGTTTTCGTTAAAATATTGTTGTAAAACCTAATTATAGCGCAAAGACCTATTTTATCGGCTTAATAGCCCCCATAAATCACGTCGAATTTAAGCGTTTATCCGCTATAAAATAAAAATATCATAATAAATATCAATTTTTACAACAAATTCCTACATTATAGTTGAGGATTATCCATAATTAATTATATAATTATAAATCTGATTTAACAGATTACTAATTAAGTAGTCATTATACACCTTTGAGGTTTACTCGTGCCTGACATGAAGCTTTTTACCGGCAATGCAACACCAGAGCTGGCAAAACATATAGCAAATCGCCTTTATACATCACTCGGCGATATCGTCGTTAGCCGTTTTAGTGATGGTGAAGTAAATGTCCAAATTAATGAAAATGTTCGTGGTGAAGATGTTTTCATAATCCAGTCTACTTGTGCTCCGACTAATGATAATTTGATGGAACTACTTGTTATGATTGATGCTATGCGTCGTGCTTCTGCAGGTCGTATTACAGCAGTTATCCCTTATTTTGGTTATGCAAGACAAGATCGCCGCGTACGTTCAGCTCGTGTACCCATTACCGCAAAAGTTGTTGCAGATTTTTTATCAACCGTTGGGGTTGATAGAGTTTTAACTGTTGATCTACATGCAGAGCAAATCCAAGGCTTCTTTGATGTACCTGTTGATAATGTTTTTGGTAGCCCAATTATTTTAGAAGACATGTTACAACAAAACTTTGAGCATCCTATTGTAGTTTCACCTGATATTGGCGGCGTAGTACGTGCCCGTGCAATTGCAAAGCTACTTAATGATACCGATATGGCTATTATCGATAAACGTCGTCAGCGCGCTAATGAAGCTGAAGTGATGAATATTATCGGTGATGTTGCAGGTAGAGACTGCATCTTAGTTGATGATATGATTGATACCGCTGGAACACTTTGTAAAGCAGCCGATGCATTAAAAGCCCGCGGCGCAAAACGTGTATTTGCTTATGCAACTCATCCTATTTTCTCGGGTAAAGCGATTGAAAACATCAAAAATTCAAAAATTGATGAAATTGTCGTTTGCGATACAATTCCTTTAGCGCCAGCAGTTAAAGCGCTAAAAAATGTTCGCCAATTAACCTTATCTGGCATGCTCGCTGAAGCGATTAGACGAATCAGTAATGAAGAATCTATTTCAGCAATGTTTCACTACTAAATAGTATGCTTATTACGGCCAATAAATCATTATTGGTCATAATATTATATCAATATGACAACAATTAAACTTATCGTAGGACTTGCAAATCCTGGCAGTGAATATGCACAAACTCGTCATAATGCCGGAGCATGGTATGTTGATACACTTGCCCAGCGTTTTAATCAATCACTAAAAAATGAAGCTAAATTTTTTGGTTATACCGCGCGCATTAATATCGACGGTCAAGATATTCGTTTACTCGTGCCAACAACCTTCATGAACCTAAGTGGCAAAGCAGTTCAAGCGGTTGCTACATTTTATCAAATCAAGCCTGAAGAAATACTCGTCGCACATGATGAATTAGATCTTAATCCAGGTATTGCTAAACTAAAATTAGGCGGTGGTCATGGCGGACATAACGGTTTAAAAGATATTATTAATAAGCTAGGCAATAACCCTAACTTTTATCGTTTACGTATTGGTATTGGCCATCCTGGCGATAAAAATAAAGTTGTTGATTTTGTCTTAAATAAGCCATCACAGCCAGAGCAAGAGCTTATTGATAAGGCAATTGATGAATCAGTGCGTTGCACGGAAATATTAGTTAAGCAAAGCACAGAAGCTGCCATGAACCGACTACATAGTTTTAAAGCCTAATATCGCGCTATTAGTAGATAAAAAGCCCAATTGGTTTATTGGGCTTTTATTTCAAATGGAGCAATATAGTGTAGGATTAGGCACTATTTAAATGCCTATTACCATTTAATTGCTATTTATAAAAATTTGCATTATAAGCAGATAAATCATTTTTACTTATATGATTACCATCACTGTCGTAAATATCATAGGTGTATTTTTGAGTCCCTTCTTGTACGACTTTCCGTAAAATATTATAATTATTAGAAATCTTTGTTATCCCAACGCTAGTAGATAACGCGCGCCCCGAAATCGTGCTACGCTCGTTAATAATTTCACTAGCCGACAGTGTCATCTTTCCAGTACTTTTGATTTTAGCTGACTGGGAATCAAGAACATTGACTTTATAGGTTTTTTGATTGTAATCATAATAATTATATTTTGTCGTATCATCTTCTGTCCCAGTAACTTTTAAGTGTAGAACATCAGAGTCAATATCGTCGTTATCAACGATAACCTCATCAGCGCTATAACGCTTATTCGCATCATCAGCAAATGACCATTCTTTGATATTTTTATCCTCAATTAACACATCAACAGTTTTAATTGTATTATTAATTTTATCTGCATTAATGGTCAAACTACCGCCAGCAGAAATTGTTGAAGAGATATTATTAATAGCTGCAGCCCGACCAGTAACTTGCCCATTATCATCAAGTTTACCGCCGATATCAATATTGCCGTATTTACTTTGTATTGTTCCGCGGCTCTTATTATCAAGGGTATTTACCGCAAACTTAATATTTTGTGCTACGTCAATTGTTCCTGAATTATCAATTTTACCATCAGCAATTATCGTTAAATCATTATAATACGTTTTTATTATATTTGTATTAAAAACATCATTCGCTTGCACGGTAAGATTCTTGTTTGCAGAGATCGAACCGTTATTATTGATGTTTTTTAGACTAACAAGATTAAGATTAGTACCGCTAATCCTTGAGTTTGCACCCTTATTGTTAATATCCTGCGTAACGGTGATATTATTTGCGACTTCACTACCTAAACTAATCGATTGTTCATTAGTCAATTTACCATCGATATACATACTCATCGTTTGATCGTAACCACTATTTGACCCGATATTAGCCCTATTAACGAACTCTATTGCTTTAATATCAAAGTTATTGCTATAAATACGGCCTCCCCCATAATTAGTAATTGTTTGATCACTATTGAGAATTAGATTATTAGCACTGATTGTTCCACCTGAATTAATAATTGCTTGCACACCATTTAAGCTAACATTTTCACTCGTTATATTGCCGTAATAAGGATTAAGAATTCTTCCACTCGCTATAATTAAGATATTGCCATTACCATTGTAGCGAGTTTTAATATTGTAGTCATTCTCGATATCTTTCACGCTTATAGCTATGCTATTATCCCCTTGGATAGTACCTTGATTAGTAATGTTATCAGCAGATAGATTAACGCTGTTATCAGCCATAATAACCCCCCTAGCATAATCCTGATATTGTGGCATGTAAGTTGCTTGATTGTTAATTTCTTGCGCGCTCACTAGAACAATATTTTTTCCATAAATAGACCCTACTCCTGCATTATTAATATTCTGAGAGGCGTGAATATTAACGTTAGTGCCTGAGATTGTACCGCTATTGCTTATTTGACCATCAGCACTGATGTCGATAGTATCTTGCTCTAAATACCCCGCATTACGCACGCCAACGCCGCCCTCAGTACTAACGAGCTTAATTTTACCCGCGTACATTCCACCTAATGCCGCAACATCAATCGCTAATTCGGGTTTAGTGTCATTGCTAGCAAGTTTATCTATGGTTTGTAAATCATGACTAACCTTATTTTTACCTGCGATAACCGTTAGGTTTTTGGCTTGTATTTTGTCATTAATATTTACGGCGCGGGCGATTAAGTCAGTATAATCTTGTTGACTGCTATCAAATGCGCCATTAATAGTAATATTACCTTGTTCAACTTGGTAACCATTTAGCTTACCGTCCTCACCGATTATCAACTTACCGGTGGTTAGTGTTGCGCGATCGGCATTAATAAAGCCGCAACCATTACAGGTAATACCGGCGGCATTGGCGATCACCACCTGCGCCTTTTGCCCGGCAACTTCAATGCGGCCATTTAGCTGGCTGGCGTTTTGCGAGTTAATTTCATTTAAAATCACCTTAGCACCGCCAGAGCTTGCTAAGTTACTATTACCGGCAATATTACCGCCAAGCGTTGTATTTGATGACTGCGCGTTATTATTTAAAATAACGCCCTCTTTTGATACATCAAACTGGGTATATTTATTATGTGAAACACCCGCTTGATTAGCCTCTTGGATATTGACAACCGTTGGGCCATTCGCTCTATCGATAATACTCGCTTGCTGGGACTGATTAGCATTACTATCGGCAATAATAGTATTTGCGTTACTTTGTGCAACAACACTCACCATGCCGAGCGCAACAAACGTTAAGAAGCTGAGCGGTTTTAATGCCGCAGTCATTTTTTTATCTAGACTTAGGCTTGCCTTAGCTTTTTGACTACTTCGGCCTTCACCTTGATGACGTTTAACAATTTCCGCGACCACCATAACCATGCCACGTGCTTTATTGAAAATAAGACGGTAAAAATGTTTATTCATATTCTATTCCTTATTTTTGTTTGTTGTTTGTTGTTTGCTGTGATTAGGTTAATAATTCCAGCTGAGATTAAAACCGAAGGTAAAATCATCGGTTTAAAAATTTATGGTTTTATAATGCTATTAATAATAAATAAATCCCCTTACCAGCAATGCATTTGCCCTGTGCTTGGTTTAATAACGCCGATAACAAGATGATAAAAGGTAGCGCATCATGCCAAGGCTGCTCAACATGATTAATGACAAAGCATGGCGTTTCAGTTGGGAAATTGATTTGATGCATTTTGGTAATAGAAGACTGTAAGTGAAAATCTGGAGCATTAAGGAATAAACTACCTTGTAATGCCTTTTGCTATTCTTGCTGACCGTTGATCGTTTTTTCAGTGGGGATTGGTAACAGATCGGCTTACGCACAAAACGATAAAATAGTGAGATAAATATGCAACAAAATAATTTCTTTAATTTGATTTTCATTAAATTTAATATTTATTTACAATAAGTAATTAATATTAGAATAATAACCACACTAAATCCATGGAAAACATTACTTTTGTAATGATTATTGTTCTGTTTGATCATTTACTAAACAATCAAAATAGTGGTAATTAATGTAGCGACAAGGCGACGAATTAAAAGAATAAGTTAACGAGCGATTAAGTGTCGTTAAAAAACCCAATACAAAGTATTGGGTTTTGGTTTTAAATGGAGCAATGTATTTTAAGATAAAGCACATTTAAATGCTTATTACCATTTAAATTTCCAGTGATGGAAACTCACATTATAATCAGATGAATCAGTTTGACTAAAGTGATGGCCATTACTGTCATAAACATCATGGGTATACTCTTTAGTTCCCTTTTTTATCACTTTGCGTACTGTATTATAATCAAATATATAGTTCGAGATCCCAACACTCGTTGATAATGTATTACTCGCATTAATTTCACTATGATCGTTAATTATTGTATTGGCTGACAGTGTCATATTTCCACCACTTATCATTTGAGCTGACTGAGCATCAAGTACATCAACTATATAAGTTTTTTGATTATAATCATAATAATTATATTCTGTGGCATCTTTTTCTGTACCAATAATTTTTAAATGCGAAACATCAGAGTCAATATCATCATAATCAACCGTGATTTTATCAGCGTTATAGCGCTTATCATCGGCACTTTTAAATGACCATTCTTTGATATCTATATCCTCAGCAATCACATCAACAGTCTTAATCGTATTATTAATTCTATCTGCATTGATGGTTAAATCCCCCCCAGCAGAAATCGTTGATGATATATTATTGATAACGTTAGCACCACCAATACTGTTATAACGCCAATCATAAGAAATCTCGTCAAAATAATAATAAGGCTTTCTACCTATATTAAGAGTTTCATCGCTAATTATTTCCCCATGGTTATAATTATTAAGTGCAACTGTATCAATATCTAATTTCTTTTTAGCCTCTAGTTTACCGGTGTTATTTAGCTCGTTAGCTTCAATATATAAATTATTTTTTGAAATTATAGTACCATCATTATTAAATGAACGTGCGATAAATCCGTAAATGTCATCCCCTCCAAATATTATATTTCCTTTATTATAAAAATCAATTGCAAAAGCAGTTGCAGCCACTTCAGCGACAATATCACCGGTATTTAAAAATTGTTCACGAGCACTAAAATCCTGAGTTGCCGCATTTATTTTTGATGTATTGTATATATTTTTTGATATAATATAAAATGAAGTATCTCCTGCAATAATATTACCATTATTATAAACGTTTCCGTCATCACTAGTAAGCAAAAAAAGTTTACTGCTTTCTGGGTAATCATTTCTCGATAGTTCAATATTCCCATTATTAGTAAAGTCTTGTTTTGAAGCAAAATTAATATAATAACTATGTATATCAACTGAAACTTTAATCTGACCTTCGTTAACAATTTCACCAAAAGATTTTAGAGTGATACTATTTTTGAATTCATAATTAATAAGCTCATCTTCAGTAAAACCTTCAAGAGTAGGTTTTTGTGTGGTATTCGTATCATTACTAATGGTTTCTAAGTTAGTTTGTAAATTAGTTTGTAAGTTAGTTTCTAAGTTAGTTTGTGATTTTATTGATTGAGTTGAAACACTTTGGTGTTGACTCCCCACAACAACTTGCCCTTTTGCGGTTTCAATTAGACCTGTATTGGTAATGTTGCCAGAGGAGATTATACTAATATTGCTACCATCAGTGTCACTATTCGTACGGATATGACCGGCATTATTTACGCCAACGCCCGTCTCTGAGCTCACCATTCTGATTTTATTTGCATACATCCCCCCCAAAGCTGCCACATCAATCGATAGCTGTGTTTTTTTATCATCACTATCAATTTTTTCTATCCTGCCTATATTATTCTCCTCTACGTCATAATATTCTGGGTTGACATTAACTTTATTTTTACCCGCGATAACCGTTAGGTTTTTGGCTTGTATTTTGTCATTAATATTTACGGCGCGGGCGATTAAGTCAGTATAATCTTGTTGACTGCTATCAAATGCGCCATTAATAGTAATATTACCTTGTTCAACTTGGTAACCATTTAGCTTACCGTCCTCACCGATTATCAACTTACCGGTGGTTAGTGTTGCGCGATCGGCATTAATAAAGCCGCAACCATTACAGGTAATACCGGCGGCATTGGCGATCACCACCTGCGCCTTTTGCCCGGCAACTTCAATGCGGCCATTTAGCTGGCTGGCGTTTTGCGAGTTAATTTCATTTAAAATCACCTTAGCACCGCCAGAGCTTGCTAAGTTACTATTACCGGCAATATTACCGCCAAGCGTTGTATTTGATGACTGCGCGTTATTATTTAAAATAACGCCCTCTTTTGATACATCAAACTGGGTATATTTATTATGTGAAACACCCGCTTGATTAGCCTCTTGGATATTGACAACCGTTGGGCCATTCGCTCTATCGATAATACTCGCTTGCTGGGACTGATTAGCATTACTATCGGCAATAATAGTATTTGCGTTACTTTGTGCAACAACACTCACCATGCCGAGCGCAACAAACGTTAAGAAGCTGAGCGGTTTTAATGCCGCAGTCATTTTTTTATCTAGACTTAGGCTTGCCTTAGCTTTTTGACTACTTCGGCCTTCACCTTGATGACGTTTAACAATTTCCGCGACCACCATAACCATGCCACGTGCTTTATTGAAAATAAGACGGTAAAAATGTTTATTCATATTCTATTCCTTATTTTTGTTTGTTGTTTGTTGCTTGTTGCTTGTTGCTTGTTGTTTGCTGTGATTGTATTAATAATTCCAACTGAGACTAAAACCGAGAGTAATATCATCCGTTTTAAAGCCCTGTGGTTTATAAATAGGTGTTCCGGCAAAGGTATCATACGAGATCCCATATACGCTGCCGCGCAGGCCAAGCACGGTACCAGCAAGCTTTTTGCCGAGTAAATAACCTGAATTAGCGCCTGACACTTCGCCATAATCCAAGCCCAAATAGAGTTCATTATTTAACGGCGTTACCCATGCAAGGTCATTGCGCACATACCAACCACTATCAGCCGTTAAACTCATCTCACCATCAAAGCCTCTAACCGACCAACGGCTGCCAATTGAAAAGCGCTCAGGCGGTGTTAATTTTCCACCACGGGTAAATTGACTTTGGTAATCAAGGCTGTAGCGAAATCGCTGTGATTCGAGACTAAATGGCACATTTAAAAATAGGTTAAGATTAAAAATATCCGATAACGCTGTTCCATAGCCACTTAACTCTTCTGGCGCCGCATTCGCACCAAACCAACGCACGCCTTTTTTATAGCTCGCCCCCAAATAAAGCGTGGTGTTATTAAAGTAATGGCGGTGATTAATACCGAGGATCCAGCTGGTGGTTTTACGGCGTTGTACCGCTATTTCAGTATCTTCAATATAGTTATGTGACTCCCTAAAATTGAGCCCATAACTTAATGTTGTTTTTTGTGAAGCATTACGATGGAGCACCCGGCTAAGTTGTAAATTAACATTACGACTTCGACCGCTATATTGATAATCAGTTAAGCCTGCGATATTTTGATGGTAGGTATTACTGCTTAAGTATGAACTTAGCGCCCAATAGCCCATCGGCACGGAATAAGCAAATAGGTAATTTTTTGAGCCGTATTTACCTTTTCCCTCTAAATCATGACCGCCAGAGACATAAAACGCATCACTTATACCCAATGGATTATCTAAGTAAAGTGTTAAGCCACCTTGATAGCGCCCCGTATCTTTAGAGCCTGAATCATCGAGTGAGGCGCCAATACGCCAATATTTTGACTGACTGCGGTTAATGATAATATCGCTCTCACCAAGCTCTTTACCTGGTGTTAACTGTATATTGGTATTGACCGTCGGTATACGCTCTAAGTTTTCCAATCCTTGTTCGATATCACGTAAATTAAGTAGCTGCCCTTTTTTAGTAGGAAAGGCACTTTGTAAGCTCGCGCGTTTATCACTACCATCGGTATAATAAATATTGCCGATAGAGCCTTTAACCACTGATAATGCTAATATGCCACTGGTTAAATCTTGCTGCGGCACTGTTACTCGAGTAGTAATATAGCCGTAGCTGATAATGCGGTTTTGTAACGCGGTTAATAGTAAGTAAATCCCCTTACCACCAATACATTTACCTTGTGCTTGATTTGATAACGCCGATAACGGAATGATAAAAGGCAGTGCATCACGCCCACGCAGTTCAACATGATTAATGACAAAGCATGGCGTTTCAGTTGGGAAATTGATTTGATACATTTTAGCAACAGAAGGCTGTAAGCGAATATCGGGTGCATTTGAAGATAAACGACCTTGTAATGCCTTTTGCTGTTCCTGCTGATAAATTAGCTGCTGATCACTGATCGCTTTTTCAGTGGGGGTTGGTAACAATTCAGCTTGCGCATAAGATGATAAAATAGTGAGATAAAATATGTAACAAAATAGTTCTTTTAATTTATTTTTCATTAAATTTAATATTTATTTACAATAAGTAATTAATATTAGAATAATAGCCACAACAAATCTATGGGAAATCGTACTTTTGTAATGACCGTTGTTCTGTTTGATCATTTACTAAACAATCAAAATAGTGGTAATTAATGTAGCGACAAGACTACGAATATAAAATGATGGGTTAACGAGCGATTAATTGTCGTTAAAAAACCCAATACAAAGTATTGGGTTTTGGTTTTAAATGGAGCAATGTATTTTAAGATAAAGCACATTTAAATGCTTATTACCATTTAAATTTCCATTTATAGAAATTCACATTATAATCAGATGAATCAGTTTGACTAAAGTGATGGCCATTACTGTCATAAACATCATGGGTATACTCTTTAGTTCCCTTTTTTATCACTTTGCGTACTGTATTATAATCAAATATATAGTTCGAGATCCCAACACTCGTTGATAACGTTTTACCTGCATTAATTTCACTGTGATCGTTAATTATTGTATTAGCTGACAGTGTCATATTTCCACCACTTATCATTTGAGCTGACTGAGCATCAAGCACATCAACTATATAAGTCTTTTGATTATAATCATAATAATTATATTCTGTACTATCTTTGTCTGTACCGATAATTTTTAAATGTGAAACATCAGAGTCAATATCATCATTATCAACCGTGATTTTATCAGCGTTATAGCGTTTATCATCGGCACTTTTAAATGACCATTCTTTGATATCTATATCTTCAGCAATCACATCAATAGTCTTAATCGTATTATTGATTTTATCTGCATTAATGGTCAAATCACCGCCTGCCGACATCGTTGAAGAGATATTATTGATAGCAGAAGCTTTACCGATAACTTGCCCATTATCATCAATCTCAGCACCAACATTAAGATTACCATAACTATGTATGGTTCCTCGATTATCATTATTAAGGGTATTTACTGCAAGACTGACATTTTGATCCGCATTAATCGAACCTTTATTATCAATTTTACCAGCGGCAAAAATGGCTAAATCACCTATTGCTTGTAAGCTATTTGTATTAATCACATCACTGGCTAGCAAATTAAGACTACCATCTGCACTGATAACACCATCATTATTTATTGTTTGCTTGCTGGCTAGATTAATATTCTTACCATGAATCAAGCCTTGATTGTCAATACCTTGCAAGCTATTAATATTAATATTAGTATTAACCTCAAGATCAGGATTCACATAAGGGTTACCTAATTCATCATAATCAAACTCACTACCTAATGCGCCAAAATTAACAAATTGACCATCAGCATTAATCGATAATTCCTTCCCAGCAGTCAATATTATATCATTATTTATATTAACATCATGGGCTTGTATATTAAGCTTATTATCAGTATTAATAAAACCATCTAAAAAATTGATTGTCTGTTCACTAATTAAGGTAGTATTCGAATTAACTAACATAGAATTAAAATCAATACCTTGCTTACCATTTAAATACGTATTAACGCCACCAGCAAGCCATCTACCCGCAGTAATTTTACCATCAGCTGTAATATTAAGTTCGTTAGTAGCACCTGAATAATATCCGGTATTCACATCTTTACCAGCTTGCATCGTCATATTATTACCCGCAAGTATATAGAAGTCACCATTATTGATTGACTGCCCACTAACTAAATTAATATTTTGACCAACAATTGTGTCATCATTAACAATATCCTGCAGGCTATTAATATAAATATTTTGATTTACGCCATCACTATCAAATGCTCTACCGCCAATCTGTTTCAAATTAATAACTTTACCGTCTGACGTAATATTGATACTCTCGGTGGTAGATTCACTACCAATCGTTCCCGCATTACGCACACCAACGTAATTTTCAGTACCAGTATGCTTGCTCTCTAGATTAATATGTTCCGCTGAGATACTACCATCGTTATTAATTGTTTGCTGACTAACTAGATTGATTGTTTTACCACTAATCGAACCTTGATTATCAATGCCTTGCAAGCTAGTAATATTAACATCGGAATTTAAATATGCTTTACCTGATTTATCATATAATTCATCTTCATAAAATATACCACCTAACTTACCAGAATTAACAAATTGACCATCAGTAATAATCGTGAATTCCTGCCCTGCGGCTAATTCCATTGTGTTGTATACATTATGGGCTTGCACATTAAGATTATTTATAGCTTGAATGAAACCGTCGGAAAAATTAATTGTCTGCTCACTAATCAAATTAGCATTTGAAGTGATTATCATAGAATTAAAATCAATACCTTGTTTACCATTTAAATAGGTATTGCCCTTACTGTT
The DNA here is from genome assembly GCA_036251935.1 of Orbaceae bacterium lpD04. Taxonomy (NCBI): domain Bacteria; kingdom Pseudomonadati; phylum Pseudomonadota; class Gammaproteobacteria; order Orbales; family Orbaceae; genus Orbus; species Orbus wheelerorum. Next base: position 2,466,737 of record CP133967.1, read on the forward strand.
ACCGTTCATCCATCTACCTGTAGTAATTTTACTATCCGCAGTAACATTTAGGTTATGTTCAGCCTCTATGAAATATCCAGTATTCACATCTTTATCAGCTTGTAGAATGATGTCATTTTTCGCACCAATATAACCATCCATACCATCAATGGATTGCTTGCTAACCAGATTAACATCTAGACCAGTAATCCAGCCATTATTAGCAATATCTTGTGAGCTAGTAATATTAATTACTTGATTGGATGCCTTATCAGCATATCCGCCGCTGCCAATCTGTTTCAAATTAATAACTTTACCGTCTGACGTAATATTGATACTTTCGGTGGTAGATTCACTACCAATCGTTCCCGCATTACGCATACCAACGTAATTTTCAGTACCAGTATGCTTGCTCTCTAGACTAATATGTTCCGCTGAGATACTACCATCGTTATTAATTGTTTGCTGACTAACTAGATTGATTGTTTTACCACTAATCGAACCTTGATTATCAATGCCTTGTAAGCTAGTAATATTAACATCAGAATTTAAATAATGTTCGCCCAATTCGTCATAATAAGCACCATCACCTAATTTACCAGAATTGAAAAATTGACCATCAGTAGTAATCGTGAACTCCTGCGCTGCAGCTAAGTGCCCTGCATTATGTACATAATTAGCTAGTATACTAAGTTTATTCAGCGCTCCAAGTTCTGCATCATAAAAATTAATTGTTTGCTCACTAACTAGACTAATATTGGAACCATAAAAAAAAGTCGAATTAAAATCAATACCTTGCTTACCATTTAAATTCGTATTATTGGTTGCCCACAGCCAATTACCAATAGTAATTTTACCACCAGCCGTAATATCTAAATTGTTCTCTGCATCTATATAATGCCCAGTATTCACGTCCTTATCTGCTTGTATAATAACATCATTTTTCGCAAAGATATTATTTGAGCTATTTATTGACTGCTTACTGGCTAAATTAACATTTTTACCGTTAATACTACCATCATGAATAATATCTTCTGTGCTGTTAATATTGATATCTTGATTTGAATAGTCAGTAGAACTTCCTGTCGTACTACCAATAGTGCCCAAATTAATAACTTTACCGTCTGCGGTAATATTGATACTCTCAGTGGTAGATTCACTACCAATCGTCCCTGCATTACGCACGCCAACGCCGCCCTCAGTACTAACGAGCTTAATTTTACCCGCGTACATTCCACCTAATGCCGCAACATCAATCGCTAATTCGGGTTTAGTGTCATTGCTAGCAAGTTTATCTATGGTTTGTAAATCATGACTAACCTTATTTTTACCCGCGATAACCGTTAGGTTTTTGGCTTGTATTTTGTCATTAATATTTACGGCGCGTGCGATTAAGTCAGTATAATCTTGTTGACTACTATCAAATGCGCCATTAATAGTAATATTACCTTGTTCAACTTGGTAACCATTTAGCTTGCCATCCTCTCCGATTATCAATTTACCAGTGGTTAGTGTTGCGCGATCGGCATTAATAAAGCCGCAACCATTACAGGTAATACCGGCGGCATTGGCGATCACCACCTGCGCCTTTTGCCCAGCAACTTCAATGCGGCCATTTAGCTGGCTGGCGTTTTGCGAGTTAATTTCATTTAAAATCACCTTAGCACCGCCAGAGCTTGCTAAGTTACTATTACCTGCAATATTACCGCCAAGCGTTGTATTTGATGACTGCGCGTTATTATTTAAAATAACACCCTCTTTTGATACATCAAACTGCGTATATTTATTATGTGAAACACCCGCTTGATTAGCCTCTTGGATATTGACAACCGTTGGGCCATTCGCTCTATCGATAATGCTCGCTTGCTGTGATTTATTAGCACTCTTATCGGCAATAATAGTATTTGCGTTACTTTGTGCAACAACGCTCACCATGCCGAGCGCAACAAATGTTAAGAAGCTAAGCGGTTTTAATGCCGCAGTCATTTTTTTATCTAGACTTAGGCTTGCCTTAGCTTTTTGACTACTTCGGCCTTCACCTTGATGACGTTTAACAATTTCCGCGACCACCATAACCATGCCACGTGCTTTATTGAAAATAAGACGGTAAAAATGCTTATTCATATTCTATTCCTTGTTTTTGTTTGTTTATTACTTATTACTTATTATTTGTTACTTATTACTTATTACTTATTACTTATTACTTATTATTTGTTACTTATTATTTATTATTTGTTACTTATTGTTTATTACTTAATTGTTTACTCCTTATTATTCGCTGTGATTGTATTAATAATTCCAACTGAGACTAAAACCGAGGGTAATATCATCCGTTTTAAAGCCCTGTGGTTTATAAATAGGTGTTCCGGCAAAGGTATCATACGAGATCCCATATACGCTGCCACGCAGGCCAAGCACGGTACCAGCAAGCTTTTTGCCGAGTAAATAACCTGAATTAGCGCCTGACACTTCGCCATAATCCAAGCCCAAATAGAGTTCATTATTTAACGGCGTTACCCATGCAAGGTCATTGCGCACATACCAACCACTATCAGCCGTTAAACTCATCTCACCATCAAAGCCTCTAACCGACCAACGGCTGCCAATTGAAAAGCGCTCAGGCGGTGTTAATTTTCCACCACGGGTAAATTGACTTTGGTAATCAAGGCTGTAGCGAAATCGCTGTGATTCGAGACTAAATGGCACATTTAAAAATAGGTTAAGATTAAAAATATCCGATAACGCTGTTCCATAGCCACTTAACTCTTCTGGCGCCGCATTCGCACCAAACCAACGCACGCCTTTTTTATAGCTCGCCCCCAAATAAAGCGTGGTGTTATTAAAGTAATGGCGGTGATTAATACCGAGGATCCAGCTGGTGGTTTTACGGCGTTGTACCGCTATTTCAGTATCTTCAATATAGTTATGTGACTCCCTAAAATTGAGCCCATAACTTAATGTTGTTTTTTGTGAAGCATTACGATGGAGCACCCGGCTAAGTTGTAAATTAACATTACGACTTCGACCGCTATATTGATAATCAGTTAAGCCTGCGATATTTTGATGGTAGGTATTACTGCTTAAGTATGAACTTAGCGCCCAATAGCCCATCGGCACGGAATAAGCAAATAGGTAATTTTTTGAGCCGTATTTACCTTTTCCCTCTAAATCATGACCGCCAGAGACATAAAACGCATCACTTATACCCAATGGATTATCTAAGTAAAGTGTTAAGCCACCTTGATAGCGCCCCGTATCTTTAGAGCCTGAATCATCGAGTGAGGCGCCAATACGCCAATATTTTGACTGACTGCGGTTAATGATAATATCGCTCTCACCAAGCTCTTTACCTGGTGTTAACTGTATATTGGTATTGACCGTCGGTATACGCTCTAAGTTTTCCAATCCTTGTTCGATATCACGTAAATTAAGTAGCTGCCCTTTTTTAGTAGGAAAGGCACTTTGTAAGCTCGCGCGTTTATCACTACCATCGGTATAATAAATATTGCCGATAGAGCCTTTAACCACTGATAATGCTAATATGCCACTAGTTAAATCTTGCTGCGGCACTGTTACTCGAGTAGTAATATAGCCGTAGCTGATAATGCGGTTTTGTAACGCGGTTAATAGTAAGTAAATCCCCTTACCACCAATGCATTTACCTTGTGCTTGATTTGATAACGCCGATAACGGAATGATAAAAGGCAGTGCATCACGCCCACGCAGTTCAACATGATTAATGACAAAGCATGGCGATTCAGTTGGGAAATTGATTTGATATATTTTAGCAACAGAAGGCTGTAAGCGAATATCGGGAGCATTTGAAGATAAACGACCTTGTAATGCCTTTTGCTGTTCCTGCTGATAAATTAGCTGCTGATCACTGATCGCTTTTTCAGCAGATGTTGGTAATGTCGCTGCCTGAGTATAAGTCGATAAGGCGGCAATGATACAAAAGTAACACGATGTTTTTATTAATTTATTTTTCACTAAAACGAACACTTACTTACAAAAGTGCGGATTATAGGATTGCAATTAATGACAGTCTATAAAAATAACAATTTTATAATAAATATTAACCTATTTGATCACTTTACTTACAACTCACGCACTAAAAATTAATATAATCTTTTGATTAATGATGTAATTTTCAAAGTTAAACAGATGATATAAAAAAACGAATAATAAATATATTAAGTAATATGTCTAAGCGAGGCTAAACGAGTAATCATTTAATAATAAAAAATCATCTAATCTATTTAATCTCCTTTTCAATACAGGTCATCATTTTAATGCGTGAAACTTTATTTGATAGGATTTTTTCTTAGTAAATATATTTAGGTACCTAAATATATTGCAATTTTGGATATTGCGATTATAATCATTATTAGTTCGGCACCTAATTAAATTTAAATTAAGGAATATTATGCAAAATAAAATGAAAATTATGGAAAACTTACATTATAGTTTTAATCTACTTCGCCGTAATAAACATCAAAACAAAGATGTTATGCGAGGAAAAGGCCGATTATTTTCTTTATTAAAAGAGAATGAGCAAAACGGCATTACGCAAGGCGAGTTAGCAGAAAAATTGAGAGTTCAGCCCTCATCAATGAGCGAGTTAATTCAAAAATTAGCACATCATGGTTTTATAACCAAAAAACAAGATGAAAACGATAAACGATCGTTTAAGGTTTTTCTAAGCGCAGAAGGTAACGATAAAATTGCCGAAATTAAAGCCGAAAAGACCCGTTTTATCGATGGTATTTTTAACAATTTTACTGAAAATGAAATTGAAACACTCTCAAGCCTACTTGAAAAATTAACCTTATCACTAAATGATTTTACTGAACATGAAATAACTGATGAGCATCATAAAGAGGGACGTCGTCACGACAGGCATCATCATGAGCGTTCTCATAAACGCGGTGATAAACATGGCCATAAGCGTGAGCGAAACGCCGATAAACATGATAGAGAGCATGTGTAATTAAAAATTGCCAGCCGATAGGCTAGCAATTTTTTAATTTAAAAAATGGTAACTCAAACAATACCGCCTTATTTTTACATTACTATTGAGTGGTAAGTTCTATCGCGTTAAAAAATAAGTGCCATTTTCACGTAATCTAGTTTTATCAATATCATTATGAGCCGTGAATTAGTAATGATTAGTATATCAACCATTACTAAGCTTTACATTTTTTACCTCGTAATAATCGATCTCATGTATTATTTTTTTAATAAAACAAATTAAATTCAGTTAATTATGACACTCGTCTCATTGCTGAGTAATTTATAAATAAAAGCTTATCTGAGGCTTTATATTTATATATAATATTGGTTTTAATTTTATTCACATTTATAACATGAGTTCATTATGAAAAACTGGAAAAGAAGTGCTGAAGAAATTTTAACGATGGGCCCGGTTGTCCCTGTCATTGTTATCGAGCGAATAGAAGATGCTGTGCCATTAGCTAAAGCCTTAATAGCAGGTGGCGTAAAAGTGTTAGAAGTCACATTGAGAACAGCGTGCGCCCTTGATGCCATTAAGAAAATTATCAAAGAAGTACCTGAAGCGGTTGTTGGTGCAGGCACCGTTACCTCGGTTGAACAGCTAAAACAAGTGACCGAAGCTGGCGTCGAATTTGTTATTACACCAGGTATTACTGATTCAATTTTAAAAGCGGCCGTTCAAGGTACGGTGCCCGTTATTCCTGGGATCGCAACCATTTCTGAATTATTGACAGCGCAAGAATATGGCTTAACGGCATTAAAATTCTTCCCGGCTGAAATTAATGGCGGCGTTGCTGCGCTAAAAGCGTTTGCAGGCCCATGTGGATATATGAAATTTTGCCCAACTGGCGGGGTAAATCCGAAAAATTATCGTGATTATCTTGCATTAAGTAATGTGTTATGTGTGGGCGGAACGTGGTTTATTCCAACTGATGCGATCGCTAAAGGCGATTTTGCGAAAATCACTGAACTTGCTAAAGAAGCCGTTGCTGGCGCAAAATAGTTAAATAAGCTCCTACTGTCAAACCAATATGGCCGTAGGAGCGATTAATAAGACAAAATTTAGCTGCGTAGCCCTTTACCGCTTTCTATAATCTTCCAAGCAATTGCATACATAACAACAACAAATAACACTAACATGGTAAATGTGACCGTTAATGACACATCAGAAATACCTAAAAAACCATAACGAAAACCATTAATCATATAGACAATTGGATTAAGTTTAGAGACCCATTGCCAAAATACCGGTAATAACGTTAATGAATAAAATACACCACCTAAATAAGTTAATGGCGTTAATACAAAAGTCGGCACAATGCTAATATCATCAAATGATTTGGCATAAACGGCATTTAATAGTCCCGCTAAAGAAAAAAGGATCGCGGTAAGTAGTAAAGTAACAATAATAATTAACCATGAATGTACATCATAGCTAACAAATAGCATTGAAATAATCGTGACTAAAATACCGGTAAACACGCCTCTTGCAACGCCGCCACCAACATATCCCCAAATAATAATATGAGTTGGTACAGGCGCAACAAGTAACTCTTCAATATTATGCTGAAATTTGGCACTAAAAAAAGACGAGCACACATTGGTATAAGAGTTGGTAATAACCGACATCATAATTAAGCCAGGTACAATGAACTGCATGTAACTAAAGCCGCCCATTTCACCCACTCGCGAACCAATTAAATTACCAAAAATGATAAAATAGAGCGACATAGTTACAACTGGGGGAATTAAGGTTTGAACCCAAATACGTAAAAAGCGGGTGATCTCTTTGCGCCAAATACTTTTTAACGCGATCCAATATAAACTATTCATGCTTAGCTCCTTGCGAATGGCTAACTAGATCAATAAAAAGTTCCTCTAAGCGATTGGTTTTATTATGCATACTGACAATATTAATGCCCTGCTGCTCAAATAAGACAAATAAAGAATTAAGTCCTTGTCCTTTATTTATTTCCACCTCAAATGATCCCTTATCACACATTCTAAATTGGTAACCGGCTAAATCCGGTTTTTTATCGATAGGTAAATAGTCAAACACCATCGTTTCTGATTTAGAATTAGCAAGCAGCGCTTTCATCGAGGTATTGGCAATTAACTCACCATGTTGAATAATACCAATGTTACGACAAAGCATTTCGGCTTCTTCTAAATAATGAGTTGTTAGAATAATTGTGATCCCTTGCTGATTAATCTTACGCAAAAAGTCCCACATTGATCGACGTAATTCAATATCAACGCCAGCTGTTGGCTCATCTAAAATTAATAACTTGGGTTCATGAACTAGTGCCCTTGCAATCATAAGGCGACGTTTCATGCCACCTGAAAGCATTCGAGCACGGCTATCACGTTTTTCCCATAAGTCTAAAATCCGCAAATATTTTTCGGCTCTTTCCATGGCAAGCCTTCGAGGTAGACCATAATAACCACCTTGGTTTGCCACAATTTGAAAAACTGTTTCAAACGGATTGAAATTAAACTCTTGAGGAACTAAGCCAAGTTGGCGCTTAGCATTAACAACATCGGTAGCTAAGTCATAACCAAAAATTTTAACCTGACCCGATGTTTTGGTAACCAGTGAACTAATAATACCAATTGTGGTCGATTTACCTGCGCCATTAGGGCCTAATAATGCATAAAAATCACCAGATTGTACTGATAAATTAATGCCCTTTAGTGCCTCAACGCCATTTTTGTAGGTTTTTTTGAGATCGACTAACTCCAGTGCTGGAACTGATGACATGGAAAAATCCTAGATGTGTAAAAAACATTATGGAATTAATATAAGCTCATATTTTGTAATTTCAACCAATTCTATTGATTAAAATTTTCAACATTCGCTTTTATTTACGATCAATTTAGAATTTTCGTTAAATTATTGTTGTAAGCTATCATTATAGTAACTATAAGATCAAATGGTTAAGTTCTGCGTTAAAGATAAATTGGTAATATAAATAATTGTGCGCCTTGATGAACTGATGATCCTATCGATAGCTAAGTTTGAAAATACAACCAACAAATTTTAGCTTTTATTAAGTATTTTCTGGTATTCTTCTTTGACTTGTTCGTAGCCATATTGATTTTCTAATCTTTTGATAATAAAGTGCCCACGAGCGATATCTTGATAGAAGTGAGTAAAAAGAGTGTTGAGCGTGGCGCCTGAAAGTGCGCCAATTACCGGCACAACTTGCGCAGCAAATTTATTGGTTATCACCACCCCAAATCTTGAGGCAACCTTTTCTATAATTTTAGCTAGCCACTTACCGGTTTGCATTGGGCTGAATTTATTCGCACCTTGTTTTGCCGCCATCTCAGCTAACTCTTTTGAAAGCTGACGAATCGATTCAGTCATAAAGCTACGAGATAGGTAATAACCCGTTTCAGTTGTATCATCTTTGCTATTATTTCCCCCTATCGCAAAAACTTCAATACAAGCAACTTTTGTAGATAAATCATTTAAATCAAATCCCTCGCTACGCGCAACGTCGGCGACAGCGCGCATCATAATTGTCGTTGATATGGGCAGTTCAATAAATAATGATGTAAAACCAAAAGCGCCACCCAATGCGCCTGACGTTGCGGCATAAAGCTTATGAAGCTTGGTTGAAGCAGATTTATTGGGCTGATTATCAATGCTCAATAATGCAACATCAGCAGCTTTATAAAGCGCAACTTGAACAGCACCATTGATTTTCTTGGTGACTGATTTAGGCAGCTTTTTTACCGCACCCTCAATAGGAAAGCTAATTATGTTCGAGATCTTGGCCGTAATTGATGGCGACTCTAATAATTTCACCGCAGTTTTTAGCGAATTGTAGTCATTTATATTGTCTGAAATACTCACTTTCGTATCCTTATCCTTTATCGATGCCTAACAATTTGCGCCGTATTAGTAACAGTGGCGACATTTAATCATGGTATCTTGTTACTTTATAAACCTTAGCTCCCATCTAAACGATGTTAGCTAAGGTTATCATCAATATTTGTTTATTTACCAATACAAAATGAACCAAAAATTTTACCCAGTAAATCATCTGAGGTGAATGTACCGGTAATTTCACTTAATGATTCTTGCGCTAAACGCAATTCTTCAGCAAGAAGTTCGCCAGCATGAAAAACTGTTAATTGTGTAAAGCCATTAGTTAGATGTTCTGCCGCGTTATCAAGCGCATGTAAGTGGCGGCGACGAGCCAAAAATCCACCTTCTGCCGTTGCAGTAAATCCCATACTATCTTTTAAATGTTGGCGAAGTATATCAACGCCATTGCCGGTGCTTGCTGATAAACGAATAAGTGAGTAATCATTCACTTCACTATAACCGAGTGGCTCCCCGGTCAAATCCGCTTTATTACGAATAACGGTAACGGGCACATTGCGCGGTAAACGCTGCATAAATTCGGGCCAGAGTTTATCGGGATCTATTTCGCTAGTTGTGGTGCCATCAACCATGAATAGTACGCGATCCGCTTGTGCAATTTCTGACCAAGCTCTTTCAATACCTATTCGTTCCACCTCATCACTTGCTTCGCGTAGCCCTGCTGTATCAATAATATGTAGCGGCATGCCATCAATATGGATATGCTCTCGTAGCACATCTCGCGTGGTACCAGCGATATCTGTCACGATCGCTGCATCACGGCCCGCTAGCGCGTTAAGTAAACTTGATTTACCCGCATTAGGCCGGCCAGCAATAACGACTTTCATTCCTTCGCGTAGTAACGATCCTTGCTTCGCTTCTTTACGCACTTCATCTAATTGCGTAATAACTGAAACGAGCTGACCTTCGATTTTACCATCTGATAAAAAATCAATTTCTTCTTCAGGAAAATCAATTGCCGCCTCAACAAAAATTCTTAAATGAATGAGTAATTCAACTAAGCTATTTACTTTGCTTGAAAAGACACCTTGCAGTGATGATATTGCCGACTTTGCCGCTTGCTCAGAACTTGCATCAATAAGATCAGCAATCGCTTCTGCTTGGGCTAAATCAAGTTTATCATTTAAAAATGCGCGCTCCGAAAATTCACCCGGGCGGGCTATACGAATATGTGGGATCTTTAAAATACGTTTTAGCAGTAGATCTAAAATAACCGGACCACCGTGCCCTTGTAATTCCAATACATCTTCACCAGTAAATGAGTGAGGATTAGGAAAAAATAGCGCGATCCCCTGATCAATAACTTGACCCGTTTCATCTAAAAAAGGTAAATATTGTGCGTGACGTGGCGCTGGTAGCTTGCCAAGTAAAGCCAGCGCAACGGTTTTTGCTTGGCTACCCGAAACGCGTAAAATACCAACACCGCCTCTTCCAGGTGGCGTTGCTTGAGCAATAATGGTGTCTAAATTCATGAATGATAACTATTTTAAAGCTTATAAAATGGGCTAATCATACCATTAATGTGACACTTATTACTAATGAAGTTATACAATTACACTAAACAGAACATCAAATGACCTTATTACAATTGATTAAATTTTCGTTCAAAATCTATCGTACCCTATATTTTTAATATAAATTTTGGCCTCATATTCAACATCTAAGTACAAATCTAGTTCTATAAAACGGTGAGTTTAAGCTACCCCATTTGATTATATAAACACAAACCATATATAAATCATGATAATACTATATAAAAATCCGTTATATTTAATTTTATAATATTAGAATTTTGTTTTATCTATGTGGTAAGTGCTTATTTTATGACATAATTATCCACTTCCCCATGTTTTGGGAATTTTTTTATAAAAAATTTTAACAAAAATAGTGATTCATTGCTGGCTATCTTTTAAATTGGATAAGCAGTGATCATATAAAAGATAAGTTAAATAAGGTATTTTGATGAGTAAATCTGAAATAATTACAGAATGTCAGCCAAATGCTCGTCGATTAAATAAGAAAGATTTTAAGACATTAGCACTTTCTTCGTTAGGCGGCACACTTGAGTTCTATGACTTTGTTATTTACGCGTTATATGTTGATTTGATTGTAGCGCCCCTTTTCTTCCCTGATTCATTAAGCGAATTTACTAAAGAGCTGTTTGCATGGGGAATTTTTGCTGCAGGCTACTTAGTTCGCCCTGTTGGCGGCATAATTATGGCGCATTTTGGTGATAAAATTGGTCGTAAGAAAATGTTTACGCTAAGTGTGGCATTAATGGCGTTACCCACATTTATTATTGGTATTTTACCGACTTATGAATCAATTGGTATGCTTGCCCCAATTTTACTGTTATTAATGCGAATGCTACAAGGTGCGGCAATTGGCGGTGAAATGCCTGGGGCATGGGTATTTATTGCCGAGCACACGCCAAAACAGCGTTATGGCTTTGGCGTTGGCACCTTAACATCAGGTATTACTGGTGGGATCATGCTTGGTTTTTTAATCACTATCATCATCGATATGATTTTTAATAAAACCGAAGTGCTTGATTATGCTTGGCGTATTCCGTTTATTATTGGTGGCGTTTTCGGCTTGATTTCGGTTTATCTGCGTCGTTTCTTATCGGAAACCCCGATTTTTAAAGAACTGTCGGCACGAAAAGCTCTAGAAAAAAATATTCCCGTCATGTCAGTTATTAAACGCCATAAAATCGCCTGCTTATTAGTTGCGTTAGTTACTTGGTCATTATCAACCACAATTATGGTTGGAGTGTTGATCACGCCCGGTAAAATCCTTGGTGGCATGTATAAAATTGCAGCAATTGATTGCCGAATTGCCGGTTGTATTGTCGCATTAATGCTGACAATTGGTTGTATTTTATTTGGCTGGCTAGAAGATAAAATTGGTACTAAGAAAAATATGATGATTGCATGGGGCGGCCTTGCCATCACCAGTTTATATTTTTATGCGTCATTAAGTATTAATATTGATCTTTCAACGCTTTACTTTAACTATGGCTTATTTGGTTTATTTACTGGCGCAATTTCGACAACACCAATTGTTGGTACTAGGGCGTTTCCACCAGCCATTCGCTATTCAGGATTGTCGTTTTCTTATAATTTAGCTTATGCGCTATTTAGTGCGATAACCCCTACGTTAACCTTGTATTTACTAAATCCTTCACATATTTTAGGTGAGTATTTTTATATGGGTGCGGGCCTCTATATTGCTTTTGTGGCTATTTTAGCTGCCTTGACAGGTTTTTGGCCACTCGCCAGATCGGGCTGGCAAGAACCAAAAGTTACGAAGCGTTAAATATTGTCATGCTAGTGCATTAATGCTCGATAGCAATTAATGCACTAGACTTGATACAATTAGTAAGGTTTTGGTATAATCGACTTATTTTCGTTATTTTTTTTGTTGTAACATATCATTATAGTGAAAATTAAAGGTGACTTTTAGCAACTTTTGCCTGTACTTCCATTTCAGCTAGCTCTTGCAATATTCCACATGATTCATTGTTAGGGTGACAATGATTTTGCAACCTAACTAATTGTTTTCGTAATGAGGTTAACTCATCAATTCGTTCATCAATATGATGCAGATGGCTTGCGAGCAAAAGATGTGCGCTTTGGTGCTCAAGTTGATTTGGGCTATCTATTATCGCAATTAGCATTCTAATTTCTTCATGGCTCATCTCTAACGCTCGGCAATTGCGGATGAAAATCAGTCGCTCAAGATGTTTTTTACCATAGATTCGGTAATTACTCTGGGTTCTTTCTGCCTGAGGTAAAAGCCCGATTTTTTCATAAAAACGGATCGTTTCCGATGTGCAGCCGGCAATACTGGCAAGTTCACCTATTTTCATTTCGTTTTCCCGCGGCAAAAGCAGTCAATAAAATGGTCATCAACTAACCCCATTGATTGCATAAATGCGTAACAAATTGTCGAGCCAACAAACGTAAAGCCTTTTTTCTTTAGCGCTTTTGACATTCTTTCTGAAATATCCGTACTTGTCGGCACTTCGGTTAAATTGGCAAAGTGATTAATAATCGTTTTATCATCAACAAAAGACCAGATAAACTTTGCAAAATCCTCGCCATTTTGTTGCATGGCTAAATAGGCATGAGCATTTTTAATAATCGCATTAAGTTTTAGGCGATTACGAATTAAGCCTGTATTTTGCATTAATAACTCAATGTCGCTATCGGTCATTTTAATAATTTTTTGCGGTTCAAAATGGTAAAAGCAGCGCCGATACTCAGCGCGTTTTTTAAGTACCGTTATCCAAGATAATCCCGCTTGTTGACCCTCAAGGCAGATCTTTTCAAATAGCTTTAGGCTATTATGCTCAGGCTTGCCCCACTCTTTATCATGATAATCAATATAAAGCGGATCAGTTGAGACCCAAGCACAACGGATTATATTATTGGGCATTACATCATTACCTTTTGATTATTTTTTCAATTTTAATTAGATTCTGCTAAGATTAACACTTCCACTATGATTAATAAACAGTATAGAATACGAGATTATTTTAATAATCTTATATCACTCAATAAGAAAGATAACATCATGCAAAAGTTTAATGTAAAAACCTTTCAGGGCCTAATTCTTACACTACAAGATTATTGGGCTAATCAAGGATGTACTATTATTCAACCTCTTGATATGGAAGTTGGTGCCGGTACTTCTCATCCGATGACTTGCTTAAGAGCGCTTGGGCCTGAGCCAATTAATGCCGCCTACGTTCAACCTTCACGTAGACCAACCGATGGCCGCTACGGTGAAAACCCTAATCGTTTACAACATTATTACCAGTTTCAAGTTATCTTAAAACCATCACCTGATAATATTCAAGAGCTTTATTTAGGATCTTTAAAAGAGCTTGGACTTGATCCAACCATTAATGATATCCGCTTTGTTGAAGATAACTGGGAAAATCCAACACTTGGTGCTTGGGGACTGGGTTGGGAAGTTTGGTTAAATGGCATGGAAGTGACGCAATTTACCTATTTCCAGCAAGTTGGTGGCCTTGAGTGTAAGCCGGTTACTGGCGAAATAACTTACGGACTGGAGCGCCTAGCGATGTATATTCAAGGCGTGGATAGTGTTTATGATCTTATTTGGAGTGATGGTATATTTGGTAAAACGACTTATGGTGACGTCTTTCATCAAAATGAAGTAGAGCAATCGACCTATAATTTTGAATATGCCAATACCGATTTCTTATTTTACTGTTTTGATCAACATGAACAAGAAGCACGTTATCTGCTTGAGCTTGAGAAACCATTACCCCTGCCTGCTTATGAGAGAATTTTAAAAGCGGCTCACTGCTTTAACTTACTTGATGCACGTAAAGCCATTTCTGTTACCGAACGTCAGCGTTATATTTTAAGAATTAGAACGCTAACAAAAATGGTTGCAGAAGCATATTATGCATCGCGTGAAGCCTTAGGATTTCCTATGTGCAAAAACTCAACGGCATCAAAGTAAGGAGACAAAAATGCAAAAAACATTTCTCGTTGAAATTGGAACAGAAGAATTACCACCAAAGTCGCTACGCATGTTTGCGGAAAGTTTTGCAGCTAACTTTATTGAACAACTTGATAATGCAAATCTAGACCATGGTGAAGTACTTTGGTACGCATCACCACGTCGCCTCGCACTAAAAGTACTAAATTTAAGTGATACTCAGCCCGATATTCAAATCGTAAAACGCGGCCCAGCAGTTAGTGCCGCATTTGATGCCGAAGGTAAAGCAACTAAAGCGGCTGAAGGCTGGGCGCGTGGCTGTGGGATAACCGTTGACCAAGCTGAGCGAGTACAAACAGATAAAGGCGAATGGCTTTCTTATACGCTTAACCAAAAAGGACAGCCTGTTGTTAATCTACTATGCGATATGGTAAAAGCGGCATTAATTAAATTACCAATCCCAAAACCAATGCGCTGGGCGGCTAAGCAAGTTGAATTTATTCGCCCAAGTCATACGATAACCATGCTTTATGGCGCAGATATCGTACCTGGCACAATTTTGGATATCGAATCAAACCGTATTATTCGTGGCCACCGCTTTATGGGTGAGCAAGAATTTACCATTGATAATGCTGATCAATATCCAGAAATACTCGAGCAACGCGGTAAAGTGATTGCCGATCATGATAAACGTAAAGCAATCATCAAACAACAAGCTGAGCTTGCTGCCGAGAAGCTAAATGGTAAAGCAGATTTAACTGATAGCCTACTTGAAGAAGTGACATCATTAGTTGAATGGCCCGTTGTGTTAACGGCAAAATTTGAAGAGAAATTTCTTGATGTTCCGGCTGAAGCGCTTGTCTATACCATGAAAGGCGATCAAAAATACTTCCCTGTTTATGATAAACAGGCTAAGTTACTGCCTAATTTTATTTTCGTTGCCAATATTGAATCAAAAGATCCACAAGTAGTCATATCTGGTAATGAAAAAGTCGTTCGCCCACGCCTTGCTGATGCTGAGTTTTTTTACAAAACTGATTTAAAACAGCGCTTAGAAGATCGCCTGCCAAGGCTTGAAATGGTGCTATTCCAACAGCAACTTGGCACAGTTAAAGATAAAGCATTACGCCTTGAAGCGCTTTCTGGTTTTATTGCAAATCAAATTGATGCTGACGTTAACTTTGCAAAGCGCGCGGGTAAACTGGCTAAATGTGATTTGGTTACAAATACGGTATTTGAGTTTCCTGAAACCCAAGGAATTATGGGGCGTTACCTAGCGATTAAAGATGGCGAAAATAGCGAAGTTGCAACAGCAATAGAAGAACAATATAAGCCTCGCTTTGCTGGCGATGAACTACCAAGCACTCTCGTTGCAAGCAGCGTTTCTATTGCTGAAAAAATGGATACTTTAGCTGGCATTTTTGGAATTGGTCAACATCCAAAAGGCGATAAAGATCCCTTTGCCCTACGCCGAGCAGCGATTGGTATACTACGTATTATTGTTGAAAAATCGCTTCCTGTTGATTTAGTTGAGCTTGCAACTCACGCAGCCTCACTTTATGGTGACAAGCTAAGTAATAAAAACGTGGTTGAAGATATTGTTAGCTTTATGCAAGGTAGATTCCGCGCTTGGTATCAAGAACAAGGATTTGCAATTGATACTATTCAATCGGTACTTGCGCGTAACCCAACTAAGCCAGCTGATTTTGATGCAAGGGTAAAAGCAGTTACCCATTTTAGAACGTTACCTGCAGCAGCGTCGCTTGCTGAAGCAAATAAACGCGTATCAAATATTTTATCTAAAGCAAATATTGCGATTGCAGATAAAGTAAATGCAGCACTGTTGGAAGATGGCGCGGAAGGCATACTTGCTAAAAATATTGCCATCTTAACCGATAAACTTGAACCTTACTTTAATCAAGGTCGCTACCAAGAAGCATTAGCACAACTTGCTGAATTAAAAGAGCCGGTTGATGCCTTCTTTAAAGATGTTATGGTTATGGCTGATGATGAACAAATAAAACGAAATCGCTTAGCTTTACTAAATAAATTACAAAGTTTATTTTTAAAAGTGGCTGATATTTCACTGTTACAATAATCTAAATAGGCTTGGTGCAAATCGCCAAGCCTGCTTAATGAAAGGAGTTGGATTTTGTTATCATTTTCTTCGTTATTATCTGATACCAAAAACTTTATTAGTAATAACTTATTACCCATTATTATTACGGTATTAAGTATCGCAATTATTGAAAGATTAATTACTTTTTTTTTCTATCCAAGTGTCGAAACAATTGAACCGATCAGGCAGTTAATAGAGCAAGCGGCACAAAAATATGGTGACCAATTATCACCAGAGGCGCTATCGCAAACAATTTTGGCATTATCAGAGCAAGAACAATTACGCCTTATTCCCGCGGTAATGGATTATTTGATTAGAGTTGGTATCATATTTTTAGTGATTAATTTACTTTCAATGAGCGTTATTCTCTCATTAATTTATACGATATCTTACCAACAATTATCGCTGAGTAATATGCTAAAAAACATAAGTCGAATAGCTACCAAAATCATTCTTTTTATGCTACTTGCGATCCCTGGATTTATTGGTTTATCATTGATCGTTTCGATAATACCGCCTCTTGCCATACCGCTAATCATAATTGCTATACTGTTTTATGTTACTGCTTATGTTGCATTTTTAGCGGTCATTATTGAACCTGTCCCCCAATATGGTTTTATCAAAAAACTGAAAATTGGATTAACGTTTTTGAAACAAAAAATCAGGTTAATTCTGCCAATAATTGCGATCTGGTTTTTAGCAACATTGTTATTAGATAGCTTAGCTGGTTTATTGATTGCAAATATGGTGGTATTGGTTATTTTTGATGCGCTAAAATTGTTATTAACTGTAATGACACTTTGTTACCTTTATCGACTTTATTCACTTTCTAATAAAGAATAAGTTTATGACACCCGCAATTAATTTACTAACAAAATTGAAGATTTGTTTTCATGTTCATCAATATCAACATGACCCAAACGAAAAGGAATTTGGTAAAGAGGCGGTTGAAAAACTCGATCCGAGTTTAAACATTGTTGCAGAGCAAGTCTTTAAAACGTTGGTAGTTAGTCTAAATAGTAATATAAAAGATTTAGCAGTATGCATCGTGCCCGTTGATCGCCATTTAGATTTAAAAAGAGCGGCTAAAGCACTTAATTGTAAAAAAATTGATTTAGCGGATCCCAATCTAGCACAAAAAATTACCGGTTATTTAGTGGGCGGCATAAGCCCACTTGCTCAAAAAAAACAGCTCCCAACACTTATTGATCTTAGTGCAAAACAGTTTAAAACAATGTTTATATCTGGCGGACGACGCGGCCTTGAAATTGAAATGTCGCCAGATGATCTAGCAACGATACTTCATGCACAAGTCGTCGAAATTGC
Organism: Orbaceae bacterium lpD04; assembly: GCA_036251935.1. NCBI lineage: Bacteria > Pseudomonadati > Pseudomonadota > Gammaproteobacteria > Orbales > Orbaceae > Orbus > Orbus wheelerorum. The sequence goes on from CP133967.1 coordinate 2,484,547, forward strand.
CGTTTAACAAGCTTAAATCCAATGTTCGATCCTGATATCTATTTTTCCCTTCAACGCAATTAAAACTAATTTAAAATAGATAAAAAGTTGATTATCGATAATGATAATTAAACCTGTTATTTATTTCATAATCTCATTACCATTTAATATAAATTTATTTAAAATTCAGGTAAATATTTCTAATTAATTTGTGCTAAATATTGAGTTTTAGATGTTCTCTATATCCGTACGCTACCTATAAATGACAGCATTCAGCAACTCATTTTAGGTATATATTGATAAACAGTAAATCACAATAAAATTGGAGCAATTATGAAAAACTATGATGAATTAACCGCTATATTCGATAGCGCTATAAATAAAAATGCAGTGGCTGCACAAAATTTGAGCTTATATCTTGCTCAACATCCAGAAACCTCAGGGAATGAAAAAAACTCATCTGAGCAACATATTAAATTTTTAACTGATCTTGGTTTAAACGTAACTCGAAATTTTTGCGATGTTCCTTACTCGTATTTCGCAAATGTAGTAAAGAAAGATAATGCAAAATATAAAATGGTAATTATTGCTGAATATGATGCATTACCTGAAATTGGACATGCTTGTGGTCACTGTGCAAGTGGCGCTATATCGCTACTTACTGCGGCAACCTTTAAAGAAATTGCCGACCAAATTGATGTAGACATCGATATTATTGGTACGCCCGATGAGGAATTTGACGGTTATAAAATCCCAATGATACAAAAAGGCGCTTTTGAAAAATATGATTTTGCAATGATGATTCATATGGGAAGCGGCACATCAACAGCTAACTATAAAATTGTTTCACTTAGTGCATTTCGCGTTAAATTTAAAGGAGTTAGTTCTCACGCAGCAGCGGCGCCATTTAATGGTAAAAATGCTTTAGATGCAGCGACAATACTCATGACATCGTGTGGTTTATTACGTCAACAACTAAAACCCGGTGCTATAATGTCATACTATGTGGTTAATGGTGGTGTAGTAAGTAACTCAATTCCGGATTATACTGAGCTTGAATTTTGTATTCGTCATGACAAAATTGCCTATTTGCAAGAGATGAAGACTAAATTAACAAATTGTATTGCTGGCGCTGCCTTAGCAACCGGTACTGAATATGAAATGAATTATATTGGCTATGAATATTCTGATATGCCATTTTTCAAAACAGGTACCGATATTGTTTGTGATGTTTTTAATGAGCTAGGCTTAAAAAATGAACCAACCATGCCAATTACTATTTCAACAGATATGGGTAATGTCGGTTATGCTTGTCCAAGCATGCATCCAATCCTAGCTGTATGTGATGAATATTATCCATTACACACGGTAGAAATGGCAGCAGAAATGCAAAAACCAACTATCAATAAAACCATTAATAATGGCGCAAAAGTATTCGGACATACATTCATTAAATTTATCGCTGATAAATCAAACTTTGAATCAATTAGAAATGATTTCAATAAAGCAATAAAAGAAAACCATTAATCAGTTAATAAATATAAGGTATATTGTATGAAATTAAAGGATATTATTCTATTAATTGCGTTAGGGATGGCCGGAGGGGCCATCTATCTGCTCCCCTATATGAAGTACTATTTTTATAATCAGATGGTAGATAGTACGGGCTTATCAGGGCAGGATCTTGGTTTTCTTGTAACGATGTATGGTATTGCTCAAATGTTTGTGTTACTACCGGGCGGAATAATTGCTGATAGAATTTCAAGTAGAACATGCATTTGTTTATCACTAATTGCAACAGGAGTATTAACAATTATATACGGGTATGTTTATACGTCGTATATTGCATCATTAGTCATTTGGTTTTTACTGGCATTTACAACATTATTCTTAGCTTGGCCTGCTATTTTAAAATCAGTAAGAGCAATTGGTGGTGAAAACTCAGGCACTGCATATAGTATCTATTATGCATCAAATGGCTTAACTGGTGCACTTGGTGGATACTTAATTATTAAAGTCTATTCCGCATGTATTGCAACAAGTGGTTCAAGTGCATACACCTACGGTATGATAACCTCAGCATTGGTAAATATTATAATTGCATTAGTATTATTTTATTTATTGCGCGATATGAAAGAAAGCGCTAGTGGCGCTAGCAAAATGCCAACAGTTAAGGATTCTCTAACTGTTTTAAAACTGCCTATAATTTGGGTTATAACACTTGCTCTATTTTGTACCTATACGTTATATGTCGGGATGTCATTTTTCACCCCTTACTTAACCGATGCTTTCCACATGAGTAATGAAACATCAGGCACGCTCTCTTTAGTGCGTTCTTATGTCTTTATGTCGTTGACACCGTTAACAGGTTTAATTGCTGACCGTTTACTGAAATCAACATTAAAATGGTTTATGTTGGTTTGCCCTATTTTAATTATTGTTTTATTAGGTGTTATTGTTGTTGGTGAGAATGTTAATGTTGTGATGCTAGTGTCATCATTAACCATGTTAATTGCATTCTTTATTTGTACTATCTATTCGTCAATGTTTTCTATTTTATCAGAATGTAAAATTCCTATTGCAGTGGCAGGAACGGCAATTAGTTTAGTCTCAATTTTTGCCTATACACCTGATATGTTTATCCAGCCTCTATTTGGCTACTTTGCTGATAAAAATCAATATCAATTTATATTTTGTGGTTTAATTTTAGCATCATTATTAGCAGGAATTTCGTGTTTTATTCTATTAAAAATGAATAAGAGAAAAGCAATAACTGACTAATTTAATAAATGGGGTATATAAGTTTTATCAATATGCCCCGTTCTTACCACCTATTAACGTCTATCTATTTGTCACTAACGATTATTCATCCGATAATGTATCACTCATTAAATGTTTTTTAATTGAGGTACTAAAACAATGCATAAGAAACTCCCCAGCACTACTATTTGGACTTGATGGCGATTTTAAAATAACTAATTTAAAATGAGGAAGTTGGAAGTCGGGCTTATATTTTTGTAATGGGATAACTCGCATTTTTTCAAAACCTGGTGCCGATTGAAATAGATTACTTGGAACGATAGCAATGCTATTAGTATTATTTAACATCGTATAGCAATTAAAGGTATCAACAAGCATAATAGAATCTGGCGATAATATTCCTTGAGAGTTGATACATTTATGTACAAAGTCATCAGCGCCATCAAACGTATCAACGGTAAGTAACCATTCGTAGTGACTAATTGAGTTAAGGGGATTTGGATCATTGAAAATCGGATGATCTGGCCTTGCAACAAAATTGTGTGAAATTTTAAATAACTCTTTTACAATGATTTGATCTTTATCCCACTCCCAACCATCTAAGAGTAAAGCTATTGCATAGTCCATTTTTGCCGATTTTAATAGTGGTGTAACATTAGTGAGTAACCCATCTAAAAACTGTAGTTGTACGTTTTTAAATCTAGAACGAAACCAGTTGTACACTTCGGGTAATACAGTGGATGCAACAATTGGCGTTAAACCGACTCTTAAAACCCCAAGATCACCAATTTTTGTTTTATTAAATAGTGATTTAGCCCATGACATGTTTAATGAAATAGCGCGAAAATAGGGCTCAATCATTAGCCCGGTCTCAGTTAATGCAATCCCACCGTTCGTTTTCCTCTCTAATAATTTGCTGCCACACTCTTGCTCAAGATCACTCAATGCCTTGCCAATTGAACTTTGCGAAATATTAAGTGCTCTTGATGCAGATCGTATTCCACCATGATCAATGATAGCTAAAAAATATAAAATTTGATTCGTTTTCATAAAATACCTATATTTTAAATTTTTATAACTGCTTTTTATTGAGATAAAGTAGCGCTATGCAAGATATAGCAGATAATATTGCCATGATGATTAAGATTAGAAATATCAAATAATATTGATTAGTATCGACAAAGTAGCCAAATAGTGGCTGCATAATCATATCAGGGGTATAAGCAAAAATAGAGGCGAAACCAATTGCGGTACCGGCAACGGCTAGCGGGATCTTACATTCAGATAATATAGAAAACATTGAGGCATAAACCGTACAAACAAAAAAACCAATCAACAAGGTTAATACCATAATAGTTACGTGAAAATGGCTATTTTCACCAATAGCCATTACCAATAGTAAGCTAATAATAATAATTGGACACACCAAAAGAAACCATTTTAAGGTCGATTTAAAAAAACGATCGGCAATAATACCTGTAATTGGTGTTAATGACATAAAGACATAAGAACGCACTAAAGAGAGTGTACCTGATGTTTCATCACTCATATGGAAAGTTTTAGTTAAATAAGGGGTAAAAAATGACATCCCCATATAAAGGGTATAAGTACAAAAAAGAGTGATAGAAATAATCCAAATTGACGGCATTTTTAATACAGATAATGACTCTCGAATAGAGGGTAATCTACTATCATTCTCAGTATCTGTTTTTATATCGCGTAATAAATAGTATAACGCGATAGCGACGCCAACATTAGCAATAGCCGATACCCATATTGCACCGAAATAACTATTTGCCAAAGCAATTACTGATAAGAAACTGTATACCTTAATCGTAATATAACCGACTAATGCACCAGTTAAGCCGACGGCCGCATAGTATATGCTATACGCAGTGCAGGCATTGCCGCCACCAATGACCCTAACAGACTTAAAAATAGCCGGCCAAGCTAAAAATAGTGTCGTAAATGCCAGTAAAAACCAAATAATTAAAGATGCAAGATATGAAGTATATAAAAAGCTATACAAAATAGTTAATAATGAGGTTGCAATTAATGAGGTAATTATACATTTTCGACTAGATAACCTATCGGCTATCATTCCGCCGGGTAGTAATACCAATGCACTTGCGATACCAAACATTGTAACGAATAATCCTAAAGACTCTCCCGATACACCGGTATTATCGATCATTTGATTGTAAAAATAGTATTTCATATAGGGAAGTAGGAAAATTGTTCCACCCGCCATCCCTAGCACAATTAAAGTGGCGAAATCTTTAAATTTCATTGTTGTTATTCCTAGCCTCGTTGGTAATATTTTATATTTTTTATCATTAAATTTGTAATGAGAAACGAGCTAAGAAGCTTAACAAATATTTAACGTTAACATGTTACCCAAATATGCTTTTTTATATCAATCAAACAATACGTTCACCATTATCTTTGATAATTGTTTAAAAATAAGTAATATTAGCCATTAATTAGGTTTTATTGATTCATCCTTATTACCGATAAAAATAATATCTACGACTTTATTTTTATCAATAACCCCTATATTATTTGTAACGATACTAGCGATATATCAGTCTGTCTAAATAAACAAAAGGATCAGCTATGTTTAAAGCGATATTAATTAATAAAGATGAGACAGGCTACCATGCAAATCTAACTCAACTTGATAAGTTACAGTTACCCGTTGGTGATGTTACAATTAAAGTAAGTTACTCTTCGTTAAACTACAAAGATGGACTTGCAATTAGTGGCAAAGGGCCGGTTGTAAGACAATTTCCAATGGTTCCGGGTATTGACCTTGTTGGCACCGTTATCGATAGTCAATCAAAACAATATAAATCGGGCGATCAGGTATTACTCAACGGTTGGGGTGTTGGTGAAAAACACTGGGGCGGGCTTGCTCAAATAGCTCGGCTTAATAGCCAGTGGTTAATTCCTTTACCGGTTAAATTATCCCCCAAAGATAGCATGGCGATTGGCACAGCAGGATATACAGCAATGCTTGCCGTTATTGCGCTCGAAAAAAATGGCGTAACAAAAGATAAAGGAAAAATTTTAGTCACTGGCGCTAATGGCGGCGTTGGTAGCTTTAGTATTGCGATTTTAGCTAAACTTGGCTATGACGTCGTTGCATCAACGGGCAGATTGGAAGAAAGTCACTACTTAAAAGCACTTGGTGCTAACGAAATAATTGATCGCAATGAACTTTCACAGCTAGGAAAACCGCTACAAAAAGAGCGCTGGGCCGCCGCTATTGATAGTGTTGGTAGCCAAACACTTGCAAATGTATGTGCCAGCACCCTGTATGGTGGAACCGTTGCAGCTTGTGGCCTAGCTCAAGGAATGGACTTTCCAAGTAGTGTCGCGCCTTTTATTTTGCGGGGTATAACCTTAGCTGGTATTGATAGTGTAATGCGCCCATATGCCGATAGGATCGCTGCGTGGAAGCGCCTTGCAGACATCATTGATCAATCGTTATTAGCAAAAATTAGTCATGAAATTACACTTGACCAGGTTATTCCAACTATTGAGCAATTAATGACAGGAAAAATTCGCGGTCGCATTGTTGTTGATGTTAATCGCTAATATTATTAACACCATAAAGCATGATAAGTAAGCTGCCGATAAAGTTAGAGATCACGATATGTTAAAAATTATTAGCCTTTTTACCCTTACCGCTTTAGCTGAAATAGGCGGTTGTTATTTTGTCTATATTTGGTTTAAAAAATCAGCTTCAGTTTGGTTTTTAGCTTTAGCAGCCGTTAGTTTAATGCTATTTGCTTGGTTATTAACATTGCACCCTGAAGCGAGTGGACGCATTTATGCAACCTATGGTGGGATTTATATTGTTGTTTCACTTATTTGGTTAAGAGTGGTCGACCATGTTAAATTATCAACATTTGATTTACTGGGCGCTGCGATTATTTTAGTTGGTACCGCTATTATCATCGCAGGTTGGCGCAATGGCTAGAGGCAGAATTATTAATCGCTTCTATCGTTAGGTTTTACTTTATAATTAGTTATTAAAACGAAAAAATAATGATAAAAATTAGTATCAACTTGTTGGTAACGGTACTAATATCAACAAATAAGAATTTACTTGCTTGATTATTAATAAATTAATTTTTTTGAACATATAGGCAGTTATGCTATAATCGCGTACTTTTTCATTCTCGGGTAACAACGATTTGCTTAAAAAAATCGCTTTAAAGCGTGGTAGCTTGGCTATCATAATCTTTATCATTTTAGCTGTTGCAAGTGCTCTTTACTATAAAGAAAGTATTGGCGCAAGTTTCAATAAAGAATACGCGACCACATTGAATCAAATTATTGATCGTAAAGAATTACGTGTCGGTATGCTGCGTTCACTTACGACTCTTTATATTGATTATCGAAATCCAAATCAAGCTGGTGGATTTGAATATGAGTTGTTGAAAAAATTTGCAGATTCACTTAATGTAAAGTTAAAAGTTACCTTCGCTAATAATTTAACTGAGCTAGTTGAGAAAAGCAAACAAGGCAAGATCGATTTAATTGCTACAGAATTAAAAGGTTACGTCTCTGATGTTGATAACTTCTATGCCAGTAGCCCGTTTCATCATATAACGCTTCAACTTGTCTATCGAAAAGGCTCAATAAAACCTTACTCATTTAATGATATAAAAGGTGATTTGACTGTTGCCAAAAATTCCTTACAAAGTTATACGTTAGCGCATATTAAAAATAATTTTCCACAATTAACGTGGAATGAGTCAGCGATCCTTAATCAAGAAGAGTTACTAAGACTCGTTGAAGATAAAGATATTAATTATACTATTGCAAGCAACCGAACAACCTCTATCATGCAGCGAATTTATCCCTCATTAGCCGTCGCGTTTGAAGTGGTAAATAATCAACCTAAAACATGGTATCTACCAAAATCGCAAGATAATTCACTACTAAATAAGCTAAATCAATTTATCCAGACATCATTAGCAGATGGCACCATAAAAAAATTGGAATACCATTATTTTAGCTATATGAATAAATTTGATTATGTTGATACAAGAGCCTTTCTTCGCGCAATTGAAAAAACATTACCTAAGTATCAAACTTTTTTCGAAAAATATGCTAAAGCCAACGATCTAGACTGGAAATTACTTGCATCAATGGCTTATCAAGAATCTCATTGGAATCCCAAAGCACTCTCGTCAACTGGCGTACGAGGCATTATGATGCTAACGAAATCAACTGCGGAATCTCTTGGCATTACTAACCGCCTCGATGCAGAGCAGAGCATTAATGGTGGCAGTAGTTATTTAAAAAAGATCATCAACCGAATGCCTAAAAGTATTCCTAAGGAAGAGCGCGTATGGTTTGCCTTAGCGGCTTATAATATGGGTATGGGTCATTTATGGGATGCAAGAGCACTGGCAACTCAGCTAAATAAAAGCCCTGATAGTTGGCAAGATGTACGTCAAATATTGCCGCTGTTAAGTGAAGAAGAATACTATTTAGATCTTAAATATGGCTTTGCTAGAGGCTATCAAGCCGTCCATTTTGTTGATAGTATCCAAAAATACTATATGAGCCTAGTTGGTTATTTGATAGAAAAAGAGTATCGACAAAAATATATGGATGAAAAAATAGATCAAGCAGGTTTATAGTAAATTTATTGATGACTCTTCAATTTTTTATTTAGCTTTATTTCAGCTCGTCGACGCTTAAAAAATTCACTTAGTAACTGTGCAGCATCATCTGCACAGATCCCTGATTCAATAATAGAAAGATGGTTGACGCCAGGGTACGATAATACATCAATAAAGGAGCCAGCAGCACCCGTTTTTCGGTCAAAAGCACCAAAAACAATGCGTTTAATACGGCTATGGATAATTGCACCTGCGCACATAATACATGGCTCTAAAGTGACATATAGTGTGGTGTCAACTAAACGGTAATTGTTTAATTTTTTTGCAGCTTGACGAATAGCAACGATCTCAGCATGCGCAGTAGGATCTGGGTTAGAAATGGACTGATTCCAGCCCTCACCAATAACTTGATTATCAGCAACAATCACTGCGCCAACAGGTATTTCACCTTGTTGTTCCGCTTTATGCGCTAATTCTAGCGCATATCGCATCCAATATTCATCAGAAAAAAGCGTTGTCATAGATAAATTATAAGGTATTTAGCTCTAGTACATCTCGCATGTCATATAAACCAGTTGGTTTATTAGCAAGCCATATTGCCGCACGAACAGCGCCATTAGCAAATGTCATTCGACTTGATGCCTTATGTGTAATTTCGACCCGCTCACCAATATCAGCAAAAATTGCCGTATGTTCACCAATGATATCGCCAGCGCGAATAGTTGCAAAGCCAATCGCCCCTTTTGGTCTTTCACCGGTATTACCTTCACGGCAATATACCGCGTGCTTTCCTAAATCAATATCGAGCGCATCAGCAATTGCTTCGCCCATAGCTAAAGCCGTACCAGATGGCGCATCAATTTTATGACGATGGTGAGCTTCAACGATCTCAATATCAGTATAATCACCCATAACTTTAGCTGCTTTTTCAAGTAGCTTTAAGAGAAGATTCACCCCAACACTAAAATTGGCGGCAAAGACAATACCTATCTCTTTGGCGGCATCTGAAATTGCTTGTTTACCCTGTTCATCAAAACCTGTCGTACCAATAACCATCATTTTTTTATTGGCATAACAAAATGCTAAGTGATTTAACGTTCCTGCTGGGCGCGTAAAATCAATTAACACATCAAATTGATCCTTGGCTTGCTCAAGATTATCCGAAGTATAAATCCCCATTTTACCTAAGCCAGCTAGCTCACCAACATCAACGCCCAATAATGAAGAGCCTTGATGCTCGAAAGCAGCCGTTAATCGTGCACCTTCGGATTTAGTTATTGCCTCGATTAACTGACGCCCCATTCTTCCGCCTGCGCCAGCTATCGCGATACGAATTTGTTTGTTTTGCATATGATGTTCTCTATTTAGTTAATTATCCGCAACACATTGCAATTATTATAGCGGAAATTTAGCAAAATAAGAAAAACTGATTTTAATACACTACTCGTTAGTTATTATAAATTCTAATAAGATAGTATAAAAAAATAGGCAAACCCATTTAACTCTTTTGGGCTTACCTACACGTTAATTGTTATTACTAAATGTAAACATGATGCTTAATTGCATTACTTAATTAACACAAAGAATACGTCCATCACCGTTTGAGGTAGCATAAGATAAGACATTACCTTCAACATCACCGACTAGAAAATTTTGTGTCGATGAAGATGGATCTTTAGTCCAGTAATACCAGTAGGAAAAATGCTGTTTCAAATTCTCACTAACCGTCTTCATCATATCGCGCTTATCATTAAATGTTTTAGGTGCATAGTAATAAATAGCTCCCCATTCACTCGTTAATGGCCCAATACTTCGCATAAACCCGTTATTTCTAGCATATGCATCGTTAGGTACTTGCGTACCCGTTGCATAAATAGAATTAGTCAGTTCAGCTCGCGTTGGTAAATTATTAACGCCACATCTTGCAACGGCTTGTGCATAAACTTTGCTTGCAGTTGCACTATCACCAGTGCCATCGCCAGTTACTTGACCGACAGTAAACCAGCTTCGTGATGGCTTTAAGGCAAAACTATAAAAATATGAAATATTTGAGGTGTTATTTTTGACTTCAATCGTATATAACTCACCTTGAGCGGGTTTAGTGCTACCAAATTTAAACTGACCTTTAGAATAATATTGCTGATCAATTAAAGCGTTATTTGGATTATCTATCACACTAATCGTATAATTATTGGCATTTTGGTAAGGAACAATTTTAAATCTGGCCTCAGGAAAAGCGGTGGTTGGGAATTTTTCGTCAATCCAAGCTTTAAATCCCTTTCTTAAGACAAAGACATCTGGATCGTATGATGGCTGCCTATTAACCCACTCTCGCCCTGCTCCCCAAGCATTATCACCGTCAGGCCAGCCACCAGATACATTGACTGCTAAAGTTCCTGGCTGCATATAACAAATACCATCATCAGCATTAATTTTAAAATCTTTTTGGATGGTAATAATTGATGAACTAGGTGCACCGTACTCAGTATTTATAGTGGCATCAAATAAAAGAGACAAGGTGTAGGGCCCTTGATAAGTTGAACTGCTAACACAAATATCATTACCTAAATTTTTTGTCGAATTATTGCTAATGAGATTACCTTGTTTATCTTTCCATGTGTAGCTTACTGACGATATGGTATAAGGCGCGGACGTTGAAATTTTATCGCCATTAATATCAGACATATCACTATCGAGTAAAACCACATCATTTATAACTGGGCGGATATCAATAAACCGTTCATCTAAAGAAAGATAGACTTGGTTTTGATCATTAGGGTAATAATCGTGCGTAAAACCCAATGCGTTAGTCACTCTAAAATTAATGCTATTTTCGAATTTAGTTAGTCCACTTTCACTAATTTCAGGCGAATGGCCTAAGATATAACTCACTGTTGTCGCTGATAAAGAAGCAAATACATGCGTTGTAAAAATGAGATAAGCAATCAGAAAATAACCCATTTTTTTTATGAATTTTAATTTATTTATTATGTAAAACTTTATTATATCTTTCATCATTAATATATTCTTCAGTATTATTATTGTGATATTAGCTACCATTAAATTATTGCATCATTAAAATGCAGAAGAAGTTTATATTAATTTAATAATGCCTACAACAATTTTATGCAATACCGATAACTTAATTCAATAATTTATTTTACCCTATTCCGATAATCGGATTAACGCTAATATTTTAGAAGTATTCACTATTATTGATGCTTTAATAGTCTTAGTGCGCATTGTTCATTGCACTTTTCAACTGCATTAAAATCACTGAGTTAACGATCAGAGGATAACGATAGAAATGCAGTCAATGCTGTTTGGATGGGAAAACGTTAAAAAGGGCACATTACTGCCCTTTTTGCACTTAAACTATCGCTAATAGCTCAACATCGAAAATAAGCGCACTATATGGCGGAATTGCCGCGCCTGCGCCTTGTGAACCATAAGCAAGTTCTTGTGGGATATAAAGTTGCCATTTTGACCCAATAGGCATTAATTGTAATGCTTCAACCCATCCTCTAATCACGCCATTAACAGGGAACTCTGCTGGCTGGCCTCTTTCTTCAGAGCTATCAAAAACAGTGCCATCAATTAAACGGCCAGTATAATGTACTCTTACCTGATTCGTTTCAGTTGGTATTGCACCATCACCTTGCTTTAATACTAAATACTGTAAACCCGACTCAGTTGATTTAACGCCATCTTGCTGTAAATTATTTTTTAAGAAATCAACGCCAGCTTGTGCTATCACTTTGGCTTGATCTTCTTTATCTTTCATGGCTTGTTCATGAACTTGACGTAAAGCATCATGTAGTACTTCTAAAGAGATCGCTGGTGCTCTATCAGAAAGAACATCTTCTAATCCCTGTTTTAGCGCATCAAGTTCCAAGTTTTTTAAACCAGATTCTTTTAATTGCTGGCCAATTTGCAATCCAATACCATAACTGGCTTTTTTTTCGACTGTATCAAATACCATGATTTTTCCTATATGATTAGATATCTCACCTTTTAGTTGTGAAATACAATTTAATAATTTATCTATATACTGCATTTTACCATATCAAACCGTCTTTTTTATTTAAGACAATAACGATATCGTGATTAATAACCTGTATGCTATCAAAAAAAAACCCACTATTAAAGTGGGTTTTTAGACTGACAATGATTATTATGCTTCTGGCACAATATCAAGAATCACTTTAGCAAAGACTTCACCGTGAACTTGGAATGAAACTTCATGTTCACCAGTTGTACGAAGTACACCATTTGGTAAACGAACTTCACTCTTAGATACGTTAACGCCACGCGCTTTTACTGCATCTGCGATATCGCGAGTACCGATTGAACCAAATAGACGACCTTCGTCACCCGCTTTTGATGTAATCGTTACTTTTACTAACGCATTAATTTCAGCAGCTCTTTGTTCTGCAGCTTTTAATACATCAGCAAGTTTCGCTTCTAGTTCAGCACGGCGCGCTTCGAAAAATTCAATATTTTTCTTAGTAGCTGGAACTGCTTTACCTTGTGGGATCAAAAAGTTACGAGCATATCCTGCTTTAACATTAACTTGATCACCTAAGCTGCCTAAGTTAGCAACTTTGTCGAGTAGAATAATTTGCATTATGTTTTCCTCTGTTGCTAATTACTGATGGTTATCAGTGTAAGGTAATAAAGCCAAGTAGCGAGCACGTTTGATTGCACGAGCTAGTTGACGTTGGTATTTTGCACATGTACCAGTAATACGACTTGGTACAATTTTACCACTTTCAGTGATATAACTTTTTAGTAAAGAGATATCTTTATAATCAATCTCTTTAACGCCTTCTGCTGTAAAACGGCAGAATTTGCGACGACGGAAATAGCGAGCCATTTGGCAGTTCTCCTATTTAATCTATTAATTTAATTTCGCTAGCATGTAAAACAATTTGTTGAATATTATTAGCCTTTGTATGTGTGCTAATAAATCCGACGACTAAAATTTTACTGCCCTTTTTAATACTGTGAATCAATTCGTTCGTCCCGCTAATAATAACTGGGATCACACACCATGCTTGTCTTTTTAGACCTGCTTCGATTTGCTCTGAAGCATGTTGTAAATAAAACTGGCAATGAGATATCCCGCTAGGACTTACTTTTCGTATGGGTGCCTTTAAAACGCAACCTGACAACTCCAAACGATTTTGCATTGATTAATCTTCTGATCCCTCAGCATCTGAATCAGTATCTTCAGCATCCGCATCGTTAAAGTCATCTCTTGAACTTTTACGTTCGTCTTTTGCTTTAAGCATTGGAGATATTTCTGTCACAGCGTGTTTAGTACGCATAATTAAACTACGAATAACCGCATCGTTGAAACGGAAGTTATCTTCTAACTCGTCTACCGCTTCTTGAGTTGCTTCTACATTCATAAGAACATAGTGTGCTTTGTGCAGTTTTTCAATAGGATAAGCCAATTGACGGCGTCCCCAATCTTCTAAACGATGGATAGTACCACCAGTAGTCGTTAAAGTACCAGTATAACGTTCAATCATACCTGGAACTTGTTCGCTTTGGTCTGGATGAACCATAAAAACAATTTCGTAATGACGCATTATCGCTCCCTACGGATTAATCAGCTTTCTGTCAGGGTCAACCGTAACCCAATGAAAGCAAGGAACATGAAAATTAAGCGGTTGAAATCGACGCGCCATTGTATAGCACTCTAAATCAAATATCTAGTGAAAAGTACAAAAAGCCATATTTACTTACTTAAGAGCAGATAGGCCTGCCATTATATTCATACTGTATTATTGAGAAATGGTAAATTCGTTGTACTCTTTTTTGAGGGTATTTTTTTGTTCTTCAGTTAAAGTGGCAACGTGGTTACCCATTAAAGCCGAATGCAAAGTATATAATATATTTTTTGATAGGCTTTTATTACATTGTTCTAATTTATAATAACTTTTAAATGATCCCTGGCGACGAAAAGCAGCTAAATTAATAATACCGACTCGAAACAGAGAACGTTCTAATGATAAGGTCATATTGGGTAAGTCTTTGATCCTAGATTCTTTTATACGCCGTTTAGATAGCTTATCTAAGCATGCATACTTGATAACCATTTGCACAATATCTTTGAATGCTTTTTCATCTCCCCATAAATAATTTGTTACTTTATAATATTGTAATAATTTGACAGTAACTCCTGTACCAAATATCAAGGGTTCCATATTTAATTGAATAAATCTCGTTAAATAATCGACATGGCCACGTAAATAAAGATTATTGTCATATATCCATGCAAACATGACCTCATTAAGACAAACACCTGCTCCACCAAATAAAGGTTTAATCGATATTTGTTTCATTTCATATTGCGTGAAACAAGAAGATAACTTATTGATAATGCTTTTCTTATATTCTTTCATTCTTTAATTACCATAATCATGATTATTGAATTGAGTTAGTGAATTAAGTTAGTTAGCTGATGTTGTCAATTTAGCGCAAATTTTTTATAAGAAAAACCATTTATTGGAAATTAAAGACTCTTTTGCGATCTATATTCCAACAATTAAACAATGAATTAAATATTTACAGTCTTGTTTTAAGAAATAATAACAAATATATTTCTTAATAATTTTAATATAAAGTTGTTAGACCATTTGATAGATGGAAGGCAAAACAAGAAAAAACAATATAATACTATGGGTAAAACCTTGAGCTAACGAATTCAAGTTAGGTTCAAGGCTTTATTATTGAAAAGCGATCAAAAATAGCGAGATTTAGAGAACTATAAGCCATTAATCATATTATATTGCCATTTCATCCATTTCACCGGTGCGAATACGAATAACTTGTTCAACATCATAGACAAAAATTTTCCCATCGCCAATCTTACCCGTTTGTGCCGTTTTTATAATAGTATCAATACACATTTCAACAATATCATCTGACACAATTATCTCAATTTTAACTTTCGGTAAAAAATCAACCATATATTCAGCGCCACGGTATAGTTCTGTGTGCCCTTTTTGACGACCAAACCCTTTTACTTCAGTTACAGTCATTCCGGTAATACCTTGATCAGCTAATGCTTCACGGATATCATCTAATTTGAATGGCTTAACAATTGCTTCAATTTTTTTCATAATCTGTTCCTTTTTTACTTCAGGCTTTTTATTACCAGTTTTTATAACCAAATGAAGATGTGATCGGATAACGACGCCCCTTACCAAAATTACGCGATGTTATTTTAGGACCGACCGCTGATTGACGGCGTTTATATTCATTAATATCGACTAATTTTATGACGCGACGTATTGTTGGTTCATCATAACCTAACTCAATTAAATCGCTAACTGACAGATCTTGTTCAATATAACCTTTTAAGATAGCATCTAAAATATCATAAGGCGGTAAACTATCCTCATCTTTTTGATCTGGCGCGAGCTCTGCCGATGGAGGCCGCGTTATCACCCTTTCAGGTATGACATAAGACAGCGTATTACGATACTTTGATAATTCAAATACTAGTGTTTTTGGCACGTCTTTTAATACATCAAAGCCACCAGCCATATCACCGTATAAGGTTGCATAACCAACAGACATTTCGCTCTTATTGCCGGTCGTTAAGACTAACTGCCGACGTTTGTTAGATAGCGCCATTAAAATAACACCACGGCAACGAGCTTGTAAGTTTTCTTCTGTTGTATCGCTTCGTGTATCGCTAAACATCGGCGTCAATTGTGCCATAAAAGCATCAAACATCGGCTCAATTGAGGTGATATTAAATTCAACCCCTAAAATTTCTGCCTCTTCTTTGGCATCAGCAATACTGATATCTGCGGTATAACGAAAAGGCATCATAACCGCTTGCACTTTATCTTTACCAAGCGCATCAACCGCGATTGCTAATGTTAATGCCGAATCAATACCACCAGATAAACCTAAAATCACCCCATTAAAGCCATTTTTAGTGACATAATCATGCGTTGCCAATACCAATGCTTGATAAATATCAGCAAGTCGGTTGTCTTTATTTTGAACTGGCGTTGAAACATGCTGTTGGTAGTTACTAACGGCCTTAACTTGCGATTCAAAAGCGCTTAATTGGCAAGTAAGTTGACCTTGCCCATTACAAATAAATGAGTTGCCATCAAATACTAGCTCATCTTGACCACCAACTTGGTTAACATAAACAATTGGTAACTGATTACGCTTAGCATGATTTTGTACTAATGCTTGTCTTTGTTGCTGCTTTTCATAATCATATGGGGATGCATTAATGGTGATAACCATATCAACTTTTTGGTTTTTTAATTGATCTATCGGCTCGTTTTGCCATAGATCTTCGCAAATTAATAATCCTAATTTCGTTCCTTTAAAATCAATAATGCAGCTATCTTTTCCGGCAGTAAAATAACGTTTTTCATCAAATACATCATAGTTTGGCAAACACTGTTTATGATAAATAGCGAGCTGCTTACCTTGATAAAAGAGTGATACCGAATTATACATTTTATCTTCTAGCCATGTTGGATGACCAACAATCACGCCACAATTTTGACTAGCTTGTTTGATAGATGCTAAAGCACACTCGCAGCGGATTTTAAAATCTTGTCGATAAATAAGATCTTCAGGCGGATAGCCACAAAGCGCTAGCTCAGAAAAAATGATTAAATCTTCGGTCAAATGTTGATTGATTAGTTCAATAATACGAACCGTATTTCCTTCAATATCGCCCACTCGAAAATTTTGCTGAGCAAGAACAAGAGACAAACACATATAAAACTCATTATGCTGATAAAAATAAGCACTAAGTTTAAATGATTCTAAGTTGCGCTGCTAGTTTTTTATGTTTAACATATTGCTAGCCCGAGTTGTCATATACTCTAAAAAATAACGGCAGGATGATCATGTTAAAAACGCTAACGGTTTCACTAAGTGATCGTAGTTATCCAATCACAATTGGTGAACATACCTTAACAAATTTCGAATATTTTAAATTAAAGCCTGGCCAACGTGTTTTAATTGCAACGAATGAAACCATTGCTCCGCTTTATTTATCATCGCTCACCAATATGCTTGAGCAAAATGGCATTAAAACTGATCACGTTATTGTGCCTGATGGTGAACAATATAAAACCATGGAAACATGGAATATTATGTTATCGACTTTATTAAAAAATAATCACACGCGTAACTCTATTTTAATTGCACTTGGCGGCGGCGTTATTGGTGATGTAGCCGGATTTGCCGCGGCATGTTATCAGCGCGGAATTAAATTTATCCAAGTTCCTACAACCTTACTCTCACAAGTAGACTCGTCAGTCGGCGGTAAAACTGCCATTAACCATCCGCTTGGTAAAAATATGATTGGAGCTTTTTATCAACCACAGTCAGTTGTGATTGATCTTAATTGCCTAAAAACCTTACCTATGCGTGAACTATCAGCAGGGCTTGCTGAAGTGATAAAATACGGTGTGATCCTTGATTCAGCGTTTTTTAGCTGGCTTGAAAATAATATCGATGCCTTACTTGAACTTAAGCCCAGTGCGATGAGTTATTGTATTTATCACTGCTGTAAACTTAAAGCGCAAGTTGTTGCATCTGATGAAACTGAACAAGATATGCGTGCTATTTTAAATTTAGGCCATACTTATGGTCACGCAATTGAAGCTGAACTTGGCTATGGTAATTGGTTACATGGTGAAGCCGTTAGCGTGGGGATATTAATGGCTGCGCAAGCCGCTAAACTATTAGGTCATTTTACTGAAAGTGATATTGAGCGAATCAAAAATTTATTAATCAAAGCGCAATTACCGGTAGCAAGGCCGCCACAAATGAGTGCTCAATCTTATATTCCTCATATGTTACGTGATAAAAAAGTATTATCAGGTAAATTACGTTTAGTGCTGCCAACAAAAATTGGTCATGTTGAAGTCATTAATGATGTGAGCCAAGATATCGTCTTAAAATCAATTGAGCTTTGTTAAAATATAAGATAAATAATATCGGTCGTCACTAAGTGCTAATAGTAACGACCAATTATGTTTGATGAGTAGTGGCACTATTTTCGTTATTTTTTTGTTGTAAGATATCATTATAGTGAAAAAATATAGTTTAAATTTATAACGCTTTAAACGAGATATCCGGTAAAATCACTTGCCCTTGAAAATACAATTCTGCAGCAACGCGATCGGCTAGCTGGCAATACATAGTGGCAAATTCACTATCAGCTTGGTTGACAACTGTTGGCTTACCACTATCAAGGTCTTGTCTTAATGATTTATGTAAAGGGATTTGACCTAACAGTTTGGTTTGATATTGCTCGGCTAATTGCTTAGCACCTCCCTCGCCAAATATCGCTTCATGATGTCCACAGTTTTCACAAATATGATAGCTCATATTTTCAACAATTCCGATGGTTGGAATATTGACTTTATTGAACATCACAATGCCTTTTTTAGCATCAATTAAGGCAATATCTTGTGGCGTTGTGACAATAATACTCCCAGTTACAGGAATACTTTGTGCAAGCGTTAGCTGAATATCGCCTGTTCCTGGCGGCATATCAATCACCAAATAGTCTAATGCTGGCCAAAGCGTATCTTGTAAAATTTGTAACAGTGCTTTGCTTGCCATTGGCCCACGCCATACCATCGCATTATCAGGATCAACTAAGTAACCAATTGAATTTGTTGCCAGTCCATAAGCCATAATCGGCGTCATATGTTGATTGTCAGGAGACATTGGGTGCTGATTTTGAGTGGCAAGCATGGTTGGAATAGAAGGACCATATATATCAGCATCAAGTAAACCAACGTTTGCCCCTTCACGCTGTAGTGCAAGCGCAAGGTTAACGGCAGTTGACGATTTACCAACCCCCCCTTTGCCCGAACTAACCACAATAATATTTTTAATATTATTCACCGCGTGCTGTTCATTTGCTCGCTTTAACGTTGCAATATTGTATTCAATCGACCAATCGATACTTTTCGTTTTCGTCAATTTAAGCAGCTGCACTGTGACTGTTTGCTTTAATTGTTCATATGCACTTTGCCAAGCAAAAGGCATGACTAATTTGATAGATAATCTATCTCCAATTATTTCACACTGCTTAATGGCATTAAGTTCAAGTAAGTTTTTATGTAAAGTGACGTGAGTAAACGCAGCTAAAAGAGCGTTAACTTGAGATAAGTCGTTTACTGACATTATTTAACCTTTGTAACGAAATTATTTAGTAGAAATTATGGCACAAATCTGGCGATAATCCTATGTTTGATGTAGTATTTACAGATCGCTCAATAAAATTTTCTTGCATGCATATTTGGCAAGGAATAATATCGATGGCTTCAATTAATATAAAAATTAAATACAATAAAAGGTAACAAGATGACTGACAAACGTAGAATTCTAGTAACGTGCGCCCTTCCTTACGCTAATGGCTCGATTCATTTAGGCCACATGCTTGAACATATTCAAGCAGACGTTTGGGTGCGTTACCAGCGAATGCGTGGTCAAGAAATTTACTTTATTTGTGCTGATGATGCCCACGGCACACCGATTATGTTAAAAGCACAGCAATTGGGAATAACGCCAGAAGAGTTGATTGCGGGTGTAAAAAAAGAGCACCAACAGGACTTTGCTGGTTTTAATATTAGCTTTGATAATTACCATTCAACCCACAGCCCTGAAAACCGTGAATTATCAGAACTTATCTATTCACGCTTAAAGGCAAATGGTTATATTAAAACGAAAGTAATTTCACAGCTTTATGATCCAGAAAAGCAGATGTTTTTACCTGATCGTTTTGTAAAAGGGACTTGCCCGAAATGTAAAGCACCAGATCAATATGGCGATAACTGCGAAGTGTGTAGTGCAACATATAGCCCAATTGACTTAATTAATCCTAAATCAGTTGTTTCAGGCGCAACGCCAATTGTTAAAGAATCCGAGCACTATTTCTTTGACTTACCCGAATTTAAAGCGATGTTACAAACTTGGATCCGCTCAGGTACACTTCAAGAACAAGTTGCAAATAAAATGCAAGAATGGTTTGAAGCAGGACTTCAACCATGGGACATTAGCCGCGATGCACCTTATTTTGGTTTTGAAATTCCTGATGCGCCAGGTAAATATTTTTATGTTTGGCTTGATGCGCCAATTGGCTATATGGGATCGTTTAAAAACTATTGTGACCGAGTTGGTAACTTAAGTTTCGATGATTTTTGGCAAAAGGAATCGAAAACAGAACTCTATCATTTTATTGGTAAAGATATTGTCTACTTCCATAGCCTATTTTGGCCAGCAATGCTTGATGGTAGCGCTCATCGTAAACCAACGAATATTTTTGTACATGGTTATGTAACGGTTGATGGCGCAAAAATGTCAAAATCGAGAGGAACGTTTATTCAAGCAAGTACCTACTTAAAACATATTGAGCCTGATTGTTTACGTTATTATTATGCGGCAAAATCATCATCAACTATCGATGATATTGATTTAAACCTTGAAGATTTTGTGCAACGTGTGAATAGTGATATTGTTAATAAGGTGGTTAATTTAGCCTCTCGCTGTGCAGGATTTATTACTAAACGTTTTGATGGCAAATTATCATCTCATATCGCAGATCAAACGCTATATGATCGATTTGTACAAAAAGCAGAGGTTATTGCAAGTTACTTTGAGTCAAGAGAACTCAGCAAAGCAATTCGCGAAGTTATGGCACTTGCTGATGAAGCTAATCGTTATATTGATGAAAAAGCGCCATGGGTTGTTGCTAAACAAGAAGGCCAAGATCAGTTGTTACAAGATATCTGTTCAATGGGGATTAATCTATTTAAGGTATTAATGACTTATTTAAAACCCGTAGTGCCAAGCCTTGCACAGCGTAGTGAGGCGTTTTTAGCTACCAACTTAGATTGGGATAGTATGGCTACGCCACTTACTAATCATACAGTGAATAAATTTAAAGCATTATTCACCCGTATCGAAATGGCAAATATTGAAAAAGTGATTGAAGAAACTAAAACGCTTTTAGCGCCAGCAGATCCCGTTTCAAATTCAACAGTAGAGCCTATTGGCGATACGATTAATTTTGATGATTTTGCTAAGGTTGATTTACGCGTTGCACTGATTAAAGATGCGAAATTAGTCGATGGCTCAGATAAGCTATTACAACTGACATTAGATTTAGGCAATGAAGTACGTAATGTATTTTCGGGGATCCGCAGTGCCTACTCAGATCCAAGTATATTAGTTGGAAGACTTACAGTGATGGTTGCCAACTTAGCGCCTCGAAAAATGCGCTTTGGTGTTTCAGAAGGAATGGTACTTTGCGCTAGTGGTAAAGAAGATAAAAATGGACTCTACCTTTTATCACCTGATAGTGGTGCACAGCCTGGCATGAAAATTAGCTAATGATTATTCTAGGGGAATATAATATTCCCCTAAATTTACCTTACTATAAATAACTTTCGATGAAAATTGGTTATAGTTAATACTAAATATGGTATTACTTCTTAATAAAGTTATCTTTGATTAGATTGATAAAATCGCTACCTTTACCTTCTAATGTTGCCTTAGCACTATACAAAGCCATCCCTTTAACCTCATCAAGTGTTGTAACTGGCGGCATAATAAGTTCATTTGCATTAGTATGTACATCTAGAAGTGCGGGGCCATCATAAGTTAAAAATTCTTTAACCGCGTGCTCTAATTCCTCAGCATTCGTCACTTGTTTTCCATAAAACCCGATACTTTGGGCTAATTGAGCAAAATTAGGGTTGTTAAGGTCTGTGTAACGCTCAACTAAGCCTTCTCCCTTTTGCTCTAACTCAACGAAATTTAGCGAATGATTATTTAATACGACAACTTTAATCGGTAATTTTTCTTGAATAGCAGTCAATAAATCGCCTAATAACATGGCAAGCCCACCATCACCAGATATAGAAATAACTTGTTTTTGCGGATATGCTTTTTGTAATCCTAGCGCTTGTGGCATGCCATTAGCCATCGAACCATGTTTTAGGCTAGACATGGTTCTACGCCGACCATTAACATGAATATGCCTTGATAACCATACCATTGCCGAGCCAACATCAGCAGTGAAAATAGCATCGTCACTAGCATAACGATCGAGTAAATCAACTAAATATTGAGGATGAATTAACTGATCACTTGATGCGACGACTTTTTTATCAAGCTTAGCAACAGCTTTTCGATACAGAGCAACATATTTATCTAAAAACGTGTGATCTTGCCTTGATGTTAATAATGGCATTAAGGCTTGTATCGTCGTTTTCACATCGGCAACAACGCCACAATTAACAGCGTGACGTAAGCCAATACGGGTTGCGTCGTGATCAACTTGAATTATGGTTGCATTATCAGGATAGAATTGAGACCAAGCAAAGCCACATCCCAATATTAATAATGTATCGCAAGACTTGATCATGTCAAAGCCGCCTTTCGTACCAAACATGCCGGTCATGCCAACATTATAAGGATTATCATACTCAATAAAATCTTTAGCTCTTGAAGTATGTGCAATTGGCGCTTTTAGTAATGCTGCAAGCTGAACTAGCTCATCATGAGCATATCGGCAACCAATCCCTGCATAAATACCAATATTTTTACCCTGCTCTATTAATTCGACTGCTTTTTTAAGTTCAGTAATATCCGGTGATAAGTGTGGTTTAGATTGCTGTGGTAAATAGCAAATAATATCTTCAACTTCGGCTTTACTGATATCAACGGGTAAAATTATTACCGAGACACCTCGCTGGCTAATAGCTGTTTGTACAGCCTCGGTGAAAACGCGACGAGCACTGTGGGGATTAATAACTTGCTGACAAAATACAGAGCAGTTTTTATAAATACTTTCAAAATCAACTTCTTGAGGAAAGTCAGAGCCTAACGTATCAGTTGCAAGCTGACTAGCAATAAGGACAACTGGCGCACCATTACGCTGAGCTTCATAAATACCATTAATGAAATGTAGACTTCCTGGCCCACAAGATCCAGCGCAAGCAGTTAATCTATCAGCAACAAAAGCTTCGGCCCCGGCAGCAAATGCACCAACTTCTTCATGCCTTACGTGTACCCACTCAATATCGCTATGATAAATCGCCTCGGTAACGTAATTTAATGTATCACCAACTACGCCATAACAGTGTTTAACACCAGCCTCAGATAAGACGTCAATTAATATCTGTGCAACTTTTTTCTTCGCAGCCATCTATAACTCCCTATATCTTGTTTAGCATATTGTTAATAATATTTAAGCTTATTATCTAAACTTAAGCAAGCCTAAATCCTCACTTACTTTAGCCATTTTTCATAAAAAGATTGATATTATTTAATTAGTTATTGGTATAGCTAAGTGGCTATTGGCAGTCGGTTTAAGTAACCATACTCGGCCATAATGATTGTAATAACCGGCCTTATGACCTGCCTCATCACCAATCCCTTGATAAACATCAAGGTGTTGGCCTTTGATTGCGCCACCAACATCGAGTGCGATCATTAATCGTAATTCTCTTTGCCCACGATAAACGCCTTTATCATCAAGTAATGGAACATCAATAAGCATCACTGAGCCAGCGGGAATAATAGATTGATCTGATGCAACCGCAGCTTTAGCAACCAATGGGATCCCTGTTGAACCAACAACGGCGCCATTATATTGTGGCTGAAAGAAAACCGCTGATGCATTTTGTTTTAATAAATTAATGACCTTTTGTTCATTTTGTTTATCTGCCCATGCTTTAATCGCTTGCATCGAGACCTTATCTCGATCAATTTCGCCTTGTTCAATAAGCAATCTACCAATACTTTTATAAGGATGGCCATTTTTACCACTGTAACCAAAGAAAACTAGTGGTTCATTATTTTCAAAATCAATGTAGCCACTGCCTTGTACTTCCATTATAAAGTTATCAATTAGTGACTGAGTATAAGCAATTTCAAGTTTTTGACCATCAAAGGCGCCATTGTAGATCTCTTCTCTCGTCGGCAATTCACCTTGCCAGTTAGTTGGTTTGGCATAAATTGGGTAACGAAACTCACTATCGGGTTGATGCCTTGCTTTTAACACTGGCGTATAGTAACCAGTTAGGTGAACATTACCCATCTGATCTTGGCCGATAAGCTGATAATTACTTAAACCAACTCGATTAAACTTGTCCGTTGTAAAACCAGATGCTATCCACTGATTAATTGCTTGATAAATAGCCTGATTTTTTTTATATAATGAGGGTGATGTTCGCTCAATAGCATTAACTTGCATTAAATAATCAGCAATATTAATAGGAATACCTAGGTGAGGTTGTGATAAATTAAAATTATTTGCAAGCTGTCCATCTAAATATTGTTGGCCTTGATCGGTAGGATGATTGCTACAACCCGTAATCATACATCCAATAATTAAGACCAAAAATACAACGTATCTTGGCGTGAATTTTGTAAGATATTTATTTCTCATTTTGCTATACTCATCAAATTGGTGCAAAAAAGGCTAAGACAGCCACTTATAAGCCCATTACTATAATGATTTTTATATCATAAAAAAATTTAATCATTATTCTAAATAAAAATATTGATATCACTATATAGAGCCATTAATATCAATTGGTTGTTAATAAAATTACTCAAGGAATAAAGATACCATGAATTCAGTTAATGATACTGGGTCTTCGCAAGAAAATAAACTTAAACGCAATTTATCTAATCGACATATTCAATTAATTGCAATTAGTGGGGCTATTGGTACCGGATTATTCATGGGATCGGGTAAAACAATAAGTTTAGCAGGCCCTTCCATTATTTTCGTTTATATGATCATTGGCTTCGTCCTTTTTTTCGTTATGCGCGCAATGGGCGAAATTTTATTATCTAATCTTAATTATAAGTCATTTAGTGACTTTGCCGCCGATTTGCTTGGTCCTTGGGCCGGTTTTTTTACCGGCTGGACTTATTGGTTTTGTTGGGTTGTGACGGGAATAGCTGATGTGGTCGCTATTGCGGGTTATGCTCAGCATTGGTTTCCAGCGCTAGAAGCTTGGATCCCAATGACACTTTGTATTTTAGTTTTATTATCACTTAATCTACTTACCGTTAAAATGTTTGGTGAAACTGAATTTTGGTTTTCGATGATTAAAATCGTTGCGATCTTCGCCCTTATTGTTATTGGCATTGTTCTTATCGTGACCGCCTATTATTCGCAGCAAACCAATTCAACAGCCGCAGTTAGTAATCTTTGGCAATATGGTGGCATGTTTCCAAAAGGAATGATGGGCTTTTTTGCTGGATTCCAAATCGCAATTTTTGCTTTTGTAGGCATTGAGCTAGTTGGTACTACCGCTGCTGAAACGAAAGATCCGACCAAAAATTTACCTCGCGCAATTAATTCTGTACCAGTACGAATTATCTTCTTTTATGTATTTGCCTTAATTATTATCATGAGTGTGACGCCATGGATTTTTATATCTGCCAATAAAAGCCCATTTGTAGAATTGTTTACCTTAATTGGTTTGCCTGCTGCTGCGAGTTTAATTAATTTTGTAGTCTTAACATCCGCTGCCTCATCAGCTAATAGTGGTATTTACTCAACGAGTCGAATGCTATTTGGGCTAGCAAAGAAACACGATGCGCCATCGATGTTTGGCAAACTTTCAAATAGGTCAGTACCGGCTAACGGTTTAATGTTTTCTTGTATCTGTTTACTTGGCGGGGTGGTACTTATTTATATGGTTCCAGATGTCATTACTGCATTTACAATTGTCACAACTATTTCAGCCATTTTATTTATGTTTATCTGGTCTATGATTTTGTTATCCTACATTATATACCGTATCAAGCGCCATCATTTACACCAGCAATCCGTATTTAAAATGCCTGGTGGAATTGCAATGTGTGTTATCTGCTTAGCCTTCTTTGTTTTTGTCGTCGTCCTACTCACGTTAGAAACAGATACTAGACAAGCGCTAATTGCAACGCCGATTTGGTTTATTATCCTTGCTATCGGATATACAATGCGAAAATGGCTTAGTAAGTCAAATTAATCCCTCATGACTAAAAACAGTTTAATTATTTGAATTAGGCTGTTTTCATTTTTTTATAACGCCTATTTTTTGCTTATGTTATGATAAATTCATCTTTATTAATAACCTAATAAATAACGAAAGCTAGCTATGGGCAATACATTAATATTTAATGATCTATCTGAAAATATCGACAGTTGGCAAGGATTACCGCTTTCATTGAATGGCAGTGAAGTTGTGCCATTAGATTATAATGCGGGTAAAACTGGCTGGATTATTTATGGTAAAAAACTCAATAAGACATTGCTATCTAAGTTCCAAAATATGTTAGCAATTCCAATTGTTATTGTCTCATCATGGAAAATAAAAACATATCAGGTGATACGAATTGCAGGCGTAATGCCCAAAAAAGCGCAACAAATCGCGAATGATTTAGGTATTGATGTTTCTATTATTGATAATCTTGCGACGTTAAAAGCTAAAGGATTGTTAGTTATGGATATGGATTCTACCGCAATTGTAATTGAATGCATTGATGAAATAGCCAAACGTCATGGCTCAGGAGAATTAGTATCAAAAATTACTGAACAAGCCATGCGTGGTGAGATCGATTTTGCGACCAGTTTACGTAAACGCGTTGCCACGCTAAAAAATGCTGATGTATCAATACTAGAGACCATAAAAAGCCAGCTACCTATTATGCCTGGTTTACCTTTTTTAATTAAAGAATTACATAAAAGAAATTGGAAAATTGCGATCGTATCAGGTGGATTTACTTACTTTGCCAATCACCTTAAAAGTAAGTTTAGACTTGATGCCGTTTATGCTAATGAGTTAGATATTAATCAGCTGGGTAAATTGTCAGGTAAAATTAAAGGGCAGATTGTTGATGCCAAATTTAAAGCACGAACCCTACAAAATTTAGCAAACCAATTTGATATACCAATCGAACAAACCGTAGCAATTGGCGATGGGGCAAATGATTTGATGATGATTCGTATTGCTGGGCTTGGTGTTGCTTATCATGGAAAGCCTAAAGTGATACAGAAAGCAAAAATTAATATTAATCACGCTGATTTAACTGGGCTTGTCTGTATATTATCAGCAAGCCTAGATAGCCAAGGCTAATTTTTAGTAAAAGATAGGGAGACTTATAGTTGGCAAAAGCACCTAAACGCGCTTATGTTTGTAATGAATGTGGGGCTGATTATCCTCGATGGCAGGGGCAGTGCAGTGAATGCCATGCATGGAATACGATAACTGAAGTAAGATTGGCCTCGACGAATAATCGTAGTGAGCGCTTTACCGGTTATGCAGGCGACGCTGGGTTATCTAAAATACAAAAACTAGCTGAAATTAGCCTTGAAGAATTACCTCGCTTTTCAACTAGTTTTTCAGAGTTCGATCGCGTTCTTGGTGGAGGCGTTGTTCCCGGTAGTGCAATTTTAATTGGGGGTAGCCCTGGAGCTGGAAAAAGTACGCTACTTTTACAAACAATGTGCCGCCTATCAACACAAATGAAGACACTTTATGTCACTGGTGAGGAGTCTTTACAACAAGTCGCAATGCGAGCGCATCGATTAGGATTACCAACTGATCAGATAAATATGTTATCTGAAACGAGTATTGAGCAAATCTGTTTATTGGCAGATAAAGAGCAGCCAAGATTAATGGTTATCGATTCAATTCAAGTTATGCATATGGCTGACATCCAGTCTTCGCCAGGTAGCGTTGCGCAAGTAAGAGAAACTGCCGCCTATTTGACACGATTTGCAAAAACTAAAGGTATTGCAATTATCATGGTCGGACATGTGACTAAAGATGGCTCACTTGCTGGGCCAAAAGTACTTGAGCACTGTATCGATTGCTCGGTGTTACTTGATGGTGACTCAGATTCACGTTTTAGAACCCTTCGCAGCCATAAAAATAGATTTGGAGCCGTCAATGAATTAGGTGTATTTGCGATGACTGAGCAAGGCTTGAAGGAAGTTAGTAATCCCTCTGCAATTTTTTTAAGCCGAGGAGATGAAATGTTACCTGGTAGCTCAGTGATGGTACTTTGGGAGGGCACAAGGCCACTGCTTGTCGAAATCCAAGCTTTAGTTGATCACTCTATGTACGGAAATCCAAGGCGCGTTACAGTTGGCCTTGAACAAAATCGGCTCGCATTATTGTTAGCCGTGCTCCATCGTCATGGTGGTTTACAAATGGCAGATCAGGACGTTTTTGTTAATGTTGTTGGCGGAGTGAAAGTTACGGAAACGAGTGTAGATCTGGCGCTAATTTCAGCGTTAGTGTCAAGCTTTCGTAATCGAGCGTTACCCCAAGACTTAGTTATTTTTGGTGAAATAGGTTTAGGTGGTGAAATACGCCCTGTCCCTAGCGGACAAGAAAGAATATCAGAAGCGGCAAAGCATGGTTTTAAACGTGCGATTGTTCCGGCTGCAAATGTCCCTAAAAAGAAACCTGCTGATATGCAAATTTATGCAGTTAAAAAACTATCTGATGCGCTAGATATATTAAATGATATAAGTGCATAGATTACGTCTTATTTTAATATAGTCTTTGCTAATATGAGTTTTGTCGATCACTAAAAAGCTGCAACTTACGGCTATTTAAGTATATACTATGGCGCTAAGTATCAATTTATAGAGTTACAATTATGTCAAAAATATCATTATATACTTCATTAAATTCTGAACTAAAATCCCAAGCTATTGGTGTCACAACCGCTGAACTTCATGGATTTATTTCCGGGATTTTAGCGGGTGGTAATCATGATGAAAGTTGGCGCACTTTAGTTGATGATATGATGAATGATGGTAAACCATTAGCCAGTTCTCTATCGCAGCTCACAACCCAGCTTTATGAGCAAACAAAACAACAGCTAAATGATGATAATTTTGAATTTCAGCTCGTCATTAGCGATCAAAATTTGTTTATGCAAATCGATGATATGGTTGGCTGGATTAACCATTTTCTACTTGGTTTGGGATTGGCTCAACCTCAACTAGCTAAAGTAAAAGGTGATGTTGGAGAGGCTATTTATGATCTTAGGCAAATAACTCAACTAGGTTATGATGAAGATGATGATCAAGAAGAGCTCGCGTTTGCTTTTGAAGAGATTTTAGAATATGTTCGTATGACTGTTATTTTGTGTCATGATGAATTTACCGAACATACTCCATCAACAACAATACATTAGTATCAACGCAAATGGGTACAACAATGACTAGTGATATAATTGCGCGCCGAGAAAAAATTTTCGCAAATATGATAGATAATAGCGCCGCTATTTTTTTTGCGGCGCCAGAAGTTATTCGAAGCAACGATACCCATTACCCCTATCGACAAAATAGCGATTTTTGGTATTTAACCGCTTTTAATGAAGCTGAATCAGCACTTTTATTAGTCAAAAATTCCGCAAGTGATCATCAAACTATTCTATTTAATAGAACTAAAGATCCTCTTGCCGAAACATGGACAGGTTACCGTTTAGGACAAGATGCTGCACTAAAGCAGATAAACGTAGATAAAGCCTATCCATTTAATGATATAAGTGAACTCCTTCCTGAAATTATTAATGGCAAAGATGCGTTGTACCATGCTAGCCAGCTATACACTTACGCCGATGATATCATTAATAGATTAATGGTAACACTTAGGCAAGGAGTAAGAAAAAATTTCTATGCACCAAAAGCGATTATTGATTGGCGACCAATATTACATAATATGCGTTTATTTAAATCACCTCATGAAATTGAAATAATGCGCCAAGCAGGTAAAATCACAGCTCAAGGTCATATTCGTGCTATGCAACAATGCAAGCCTGGCATGTACGAATACCAACTTGAAGGTGAAATATTGCATGAGTTCATCAAATACGGGGCGAGAAGTGCGTCTTATAATACTATTGTTGGCAGTGGTAACAATGGTTGTATTCTCCATTATGAAAATAATAATGAACTATTACAAAGTGGTGATTTGGTATTAATTGATGCTGGCTGTGAATATCAATCTTATGCCGGAGACATTACACGTACATTTCCAATAAATGGTAAATTTAGCAAAGAACAAAAAGAAATTTATGACATTGTTCTTTGCTCTCAATTAAAAGCTATTGCGCTTTTTAAACCAGGTATAACTATTAAAGCTGTTAATGAGGAAGTCATTAAAATTATGGTGGAGGGTTTAATTAAGCTAAATATTATGCAAGGTAATATTGATGAGTTAATTGAACAAAAAGCCTATACTCAATTTTATATGCATGGGCTTGGTCACTGGCTAGGTATTGATGTACATGATGTTGGTGACTATAAGACATTAGGCCAAGAACGTAAGTTACAAGAAGGTATGGTGATTACTGTTGAACCGGGCTTGTACATTAATAAAGACGCGAATGTACCAAAGCAGTACTGTGGCATTGGTATTCGTATCGAAGATAATCTTCTAATTACTAAACATGGTAACGAAGTATTGACAAGTGATGTACCTAAGTTGCCGCATGAAATAGAAATATTAATGGCAAAATAATCGCGTACAAATAATAATACATCCTTAATTACTAAGCGTTATCAATATCGACTGATTTATTACTATTAAAGACAATCCTAACGCTTAGATCTTTAGCACTAGTTGGTTGAAATTTCCATTGTTTGAGCGCTTGAATAACTGATTTATTGAAAATATTATTAGGCTTAGCTTCAATAATACGAATATTCTCAACTCTACCATTAGTGCCAACATCATAAATAGCGACAACATAACCTTCGATCCGTAAGTCTAATGCCTTACGAGGATATTCGGGATGCTTACGACTAATTGGAGTTGGTTTTGCTGAATATTGCGTATTATTCGATATTGTAGGGGCGACCACATTCTCTGCAAGCTTATCAAGCATGACTTCTTGTCTAGTCTGCTGTTTAGATGCTTTTCGTTCCCTTGGCTTATTTTTATCTTTAGATTTAGCCGATTTTTCTTTTACAATCAATTTAGGTTCTAAGGGGGTTGGAAGCTTTTCAAGCTCCTTTTTTTCAACAATCAGATCTGGCTCTATCTCAGGTTCTTTTTTAAAATCTTCAGGCTTAATCTCGACAGTCTGATCTTTAATTATTTCGTTATTATCAACTTTTTCAAGTTGTGGTGTATTTTCAACTAAAGATTGTTTTGGTGCAGCCATTACTGATAAATCAATCATCACCGCTTTTATTGAATCATTCCCGTCCAATAATATCATGCGATCAGAAAAATAAGCACCAGACAATAAAACGCCGGCAATAGTCAAATGCACTAAAATAGAGACAGAGAGATAAGGATTAAGATTATTTTTTTTACTTTTATTAAGTTTTGCTATCATAGTGTGACATTATAAGGTACGAATTTGTGATCTATTATATTTTAAATGAAAATAATTATCATTTAAAATATTTTTTTAATTTTTATCAAGAAATAATACGACTTATCTTGTTGTAATAGAACTTTTATCAGATAATGAGCATAATTATTTGATCCTAAATCAACGCAGTAAGTAGATCTGACGGGTAATACCTCAATGCAACAAATTATTAATCTAGTCCAAGACGAGCTAGTCAAAGTTAACGAAGTTATACAAAATCAACTCTCTTCAGATGTTGTGCTAATAAATCAATTAGGTAACTATATTATTAGTGGTGGTGGTAAGCGTATTCGTCCAATTATCATGCTGTTGAGTGCTAAGGCTTTGGATTATCAAGGCGATAAACATATTATGGCTGCCGCATTTATCGAATTTATTCATACCGCAACGCTACTACATGATGATGTTGTTGATGAATCAGATTTAAGACGTGGCCGCTCAACTGCAAATGTACTATTTGGTAATGCTGCAAGTGTTTTAGTGGGCGATTATATCTATACTCGTTCATTTCAAATGATGGTTAGTATCGGTTCTTTACCGGTATTAAAAGTGATGTCTGAAGCAACAAATGTTATTGCTGAGGGTGAAGTGCAGCAGTTAATGAATTGCAATAACCCAGATATTACTGACGAACAGTACCTGCAAGTTATTTATCGCAAAACAGCAAGACTATTCGAAGCCGCCTCACATACTGCAGCATTGATTAGTGAAGCACCAAAAGAATACGAACACGCCTTACAAAATTATGGTCGCTATTTAGGTACAGCTTTTCAATTGATTGATGATTTACTTGACTACAGTACAGAAGATTCTATGGCATTAGGTAAAAATTTAGGTGATGACTTAAATGAAGGTAAACCAACTTTACCGTTATTACATGCAATGCACCATACGAAAGATGAATGTGAAGCACAGTTAATAAGGGATATCATTGAAAAAGGTAATGGAAGAGATTTACTAGACAAAGTATTAAGTATTATGCATAAGTGTGGTTCACTTGAATTTACTTATAATATTGCAAAGCAAGAAGCACAAAAGGCTATGATAGCTATTGATATCTTACCCGATTCACCTTATAAACAAGCATTGTATCAGTTAGCCAAAGATTCAGTTAAAAGACAATCCTAATTATTGATACGCTAAGAAATTTGTTTTAAATTCATCATTATAATCATCAATTAAAAGATTAAGCCTATTAAAGATAGCGCTTAATCATTTTTAAATATCAAGTAAAATAATCTAATCCATTGAAATAGCCTAGCTAATACCGCTACCCTGTAATCAATCTTTTTATTAAAAAATAAAAGCTTAGCTATCTGCACGTTATGAACCAAATTTATTGCTTGTTCAAACAATGTAAAACATAAATAAGATTTAAATTGATCATTTTTGGAATGGTTATATACAAAAAACCCCTACCAAATGGTAAGGGTTATTGATTATATTTAAAAGTCTGGCGGTGACCTACTCTTACATGGGGTAACCCCCACACTACCATCGGCTTTACAGCGTTTCACTTCTGAGTTCGGCATGGATCAGGTGGGACCACCGCAACATTGCCGCCAGACATAACTCTTGTTTTTATGTATCATAGACAAAACTACAATACTCAAAATATTTTTTATTGATATATCCAACAATTAAGCAGGATTGTTAAAACAAAAAGCCCCTGCCAATAGGCAAGGGGCTTCTTAATATTAAAAGTCTGGCGGTGACCTACTCTCACATGGGGTAACCCCCACACTACCATCGGCTTCACGGCGTTTCACTTCTGAGTTCGGCATGGATCAGGTGGGACCACCGCAACATTGCCGCCAGACATAACTCGTTTTCTCTTATATAACGATGAGTTAATCATAAATATAAATATTTCTATATAATAAAATATCTTTATACCCACTCTACATCATCACCATATACTCAATACAGTTCAAGCCGAAATTCTCTTTGAGATTTGAAACAACTCTAAGTTGTAAGGTTAAGACTCTCGGTTCATTAGTATCAGTTAGCTCAATGTATCGCTACACTTACACACCTGACCTATCTACGTCTTAGTCTCAAACGGACCTTACAGAGTAAACTCTGGGAGGACTCATCTCGGGGCTAGTTTCGTGCTTATATGCTTTCAGCACTTATCTATTCCGCACGTAGCTACCGGGCAATGCAATTGGCATTACAACCCGAACACCAGCGGTGCGTTCACTTCGGTCCTCTCGTACTAGAAGCAAACCCCCTCAATCCTCCTACGCCCATGGCAGATAGGGACCGAACTGTCTCACGACGTTCTAAACCCAGCTCGCGTACCACTTTAAACGGCGAACAGCCGTACCCTTGGGACCTACTTCAGCCCCAGGATGTGATGAGCCGACATCGAGGTGCCAAACACCGCCGTCGATATGAACTCTTGGGCGGTATCAGCCTGTTATCCCCGGAGTACCTTTTATCCGTTGAGCGATGGCCCTTCCATTCAGAACCACCGGATCACTATGACCTACTTTCGTACCTGCTCGAGCCGTCACTCTCGCAGTCAAGCTAGCTTATGCCATTGCACTAACCTCCTGATGTCCGACCAGGATTAGCTAACCTTCGTGCTCCTCCGTTACTCTTTGGGAGGAGACCGCCCCAGTCAAACTACCCACCAGACAGTGTCCGCAAGCCCGATTCAGGGCTCTACGTTAGAACATCAAACATTAAAGGGTGGTATTTCAAGGTCGACTCCATGCAGACTAGCGTCCACAATTCATTGTCTCCCACCTATCCTACACATTAAGGCTCAATGTTCACTGTCAAGCTATAGTAAAGGTTCACGGGGTCTTTCCGTCTTGCCACGGGTACACCGCATCTTCACGGCAAATTCAATTTCACTGAGTCTCGGGTGGAGACAGCCTGGCCATCATTACGCCATTCGTGCAGGTCGGAACTTACCCGACAAGGAATTTCGCTACCTTAGGACCGTTATAGTTACGGCCGCCGTTTACTGGGGCTTCGATCAAGAGCTTCTCATTACTGATAACCCCATCAATTAACCTTCCAGCACCGGGCAGGCGTCACACCGTATACGTCCACTTTCGTGTTTGCACAGTGCTGTGTTTTTATTAAACAGTTGCAGCCAGCTGGTATCTTCGACTGATTTCACCTACGTCCGCGCGGGATTTCAATTACCATCAGCGTGCCTTCTCCCGAAGTTACGGCACCATTTTGCCTAGTTCCTTCACCCGAGTTCTCTCAAGCGCCTGAGTATTCTCTACCTGACCACCTGTGTCGGTTTCGGGTACGATTAAATATGACCTGAAGCTTAGAGGCTTTTCCTGGAAGCAGGGCATCAATTACTTCAGCACCTTAGTGCCTCGTCATCACATCTCAGAGTTTTAGTGACCGGATTTGCCTAATCACACCCCTACATGCTTAACCCGGGCTCCTTGCGGACCTATCCCGGTAAACCTAGCCTTCTCCGTCACCCCATCGCAGTCACATTCAGTACGGGAATATTAACCCGTTTCCCATTAGCTACGCATCTCTGCCTCGCCTTAGGGGTCGACTCACCCTGCCCCGATTAACGTTGGACAGGAACCCTTGGTCTTCCGGCGTGCGGGCTTTTCACCCGCATTATCGTTACTTATGTCAGCATTCGCACTTCTGATACCTCCAGCAAACCTCACAGTTCACCTTCGACGGCTTACAGAACGCTCCCCTACCCAATATGTTATTCACACACTGCCGCAGCTTCGGTGCATAGTTTAGCCCCGTTACATCTTCCGCGCAGGCCGACTCGACTAGTGAGCTATTACGCTTTCTTTAAATGATGGCTGCTTCTAAGCCAACATCCTAGCTGTCTAAGCCTTCCCACTTCGTTTCCCACTTAACTATGACTTTGGGACCTTAGCTGGCGGTCTGGGTTGTTTCCCTCTTCACGACGAACGTTAGCACCCGCCGTGTGTCTCCCATGCTCAACTTGTCGGTATTCGGAGTTTGCATCGGGTTGGTAAGCCGGGATGGCCCCCTAGCCGAAACAGTGCTCTACCCCCAACAGTTATACATGAGGCGCTACCTAAATAGCTTTCGGGGAGAACCAGCTATCTCCCGGTTTGATTGGCCTTTCACCCCCAGCCACAGGTCATCCGCTAATTTTTCAACATTAGTCGGTTCGGTCCTCCAGTTAGTGTTAACCAACCTTCAACCTGCCCATGGCTAGATCACCGGGTTTCGGGTCTATACCCTGCAACTCATTCGCCCAGTTAAGACTCGGTTTCCCTACGGCTCCCCTATTCGGTTAACCTCGCTACAGAATATAAGTCGCTGACCCATTATACAAAAGGTACGCAGTCACACCATATAGATGCTCCCACTGATTGTACGTACACGGTTTCAGGTTCTATTTCACTCCCCTCGCCGGGGTTCTTTTCGCCTTTCCCTCACGGTACTAGTTCACTATCGGTCAATCAGGAGTATTTAGCCTTGGAGGATGGTCCCCCCATATTCAGACAGGATACCACGTGTCCCGCCCTACTCTTCAAGCTTCCACTTAATGCATATTCATGTACGGGACTATCACCCTCTGTCGTGCGACTTTCCAGACGCTTCCATTTACACACTAAGCTACCCGCTTTGGGCTCCTCCCATTTCGCTCGCCGCTACTTTGGGAATCTCGGTTGATTTCTTTTCCTCGGGGTACTGAGATGTTTCAGTTCTCCCGGTTTGCCTCCTTAACCTATTTTATTCAGTTAAGGATAGTATAGTTACCTATACTGGGTTTCCCCATTCGGATATCGACGGCTATAGCGCTTTTTACCAGCTCACCGTCGCTTTTCGCAGATTAACACGTCCTTCTTCGCCTCTGATTGCCTAGGCATCCACCGTGTACGCTTAATTTCTTAACCTTACAACTTACAGTTGTCTCAGTTTTCTCAATTTCGCTTTTTTTCTCTATCTTATCTAAAATATCAATCTAGACTTTCATCTACATCAAACTTCAAATAAAACGAGAACTCGTTTCTTTCAGCTTGTTCCATATTGTTAAAGAGCAATATTAATCAATGCACTTAAAAATGCATTTATCAATATATTAAATTGAGATATCGAGTAATGGTGGAGCTAAGCGGGATCGAACCGCTGGCCTCCTGCGTGCAAGGCAGGCGCTCTCCCAGCTGAGCTATAGCCCCATGTACTTTCACTTCATCTTATTTAGCTAATGTTGCTAAATTATCCAATTCGCTTAATCTAGCATCATCATAGCCAAATAACGCAAGGTCATAATTTAACAAAATTAATTTGAATTGGTGGGTCTGAGTGGACTTGAACCACCGACCTCACCCTTATCAGGGGTGCGCTCTAACCACCTGAGCTACAGACCCAATAAAGTGATATCTCTTTAAAAACAAACAATCTATGTGAACACTGTCAGGCACTTCGTAAGGAGGTGATCCAACCGCAGGTTCCCCTACGGTTACCTTGTTACGACTTCACCCCAGTCATGAACCACACCGTGGTAAACGCCCTCCCGAAGGTTAAGCTATCTACTTCTGGTGCAACCCACTCCCATGGTGTGACGGGCGGTGTGTACAAGGCCCGGGAACGTATTCACCGTGACATTCTGATTCACGATTACTAGCGATTCCGACTTCATGGAGTCGAGTTGCAGACTCCAATCCGGACTTAGACGTACTTTGTGAGGTCCGCTCCAGTTCGCACCTTCGCATCCCTTTGTATACGCCATTGTAGCACGTGTGTAGCCCTGGTCGTAAGGGCCATGATGACTTGACGTCGTCCCCACCTTCCTCCGCTTTATCAACGGCAGTCTCCTTTGAGTTCCCACCATTACGTGCTGGCAACAAAGGATAGGGGTTGCGCTCGTTGCGGGACTTAACCCAACATTTCACAACACGAGCTGACGACAGCCATGCAGCACCTGTCTCATAGCTCCCGAAGGCACTCTCTCATCTCTGAAAGATTCTATGGATGTCAAGACCAGGTAAGGTTCTTCGCGTTGCATCGAATTAAACCACATGCTCCACCGCTTGTGCGGGCCCCCGTCAATTCATTTGAGTTTTAACCTTGCGGCCGTACTCCCCAGGCGGTCGATTTAACGCGTTAGCTCCGGAGCCCAAGGGTCATGCCCCCAAACTCCAAATCGACATCGTTTACAGCGTGGACTACCAGGGTATCTAATCCTGTTTGCTCCCCACGCTTTCGCATCTCAGCGTCAGTATTTGTCCAGAAGGCCGCCTTCGCCACCGGTATTCCTCCACATCTCTACGCATTTCACCGCTACACGTGGAATTCTACCTTCCTCTACAATACTCTAGATAACCAGTTTTAAGTGCAATTCCCAGGTTGAGCCCGGGGCTTTCACACCTAACTTAATCATCCGCCTACATGCCCTTTACGCCCAGTCATTCCGATTAACGCTCGCACCCTCCGTATTACCGCGGCTGCTGGCACGGAGTTAGCCGGTGCTTCTTCTGTAATTAACGTCAATTAACTATCCTGTTAGAATAGTTACCTTCCTCATTACCGAAAGTACTTTACAACCCTAAGGCCTTCTTCATACACGCGGCATGGCTGCATCAGGGTTTCCCCCATTGTGCAATATTCCCCACTGCTGCCTCCCGTAGGAGTCTGGACCGTGTCTCAGTTCCAGTGTGGCTGGTCATCCTCTCAGACCAGCTAGAGATCGTCGCCTAGGTAGGCCTTTACCCTACCTACTAGCTAATCCCATATGGGTTCATCAAATGGCATGTGGCCCTAAGGTCCCACACTTTGGTCTCGCGACATTATACGGTATTAGCAGTCGTTTCCAACTGTTGTCCCCTTCCATTTGGCAGATCCCCATACATTACTCACCCGTCCGCCACTCGTCAGCAAGAGCAAGCTCTTCTGTTACCGTTCGACTTGCATGTGTTAAGCCTGCCGCCAGCGTTCAATCTGAGCCATGATCAAACTCTTCAATTTTAAAGTTTGATGCTCAATAACTGTTTCTGACATATTCAAATGAATCTTCAGTGTCACTTATCAAGACTTGATTTTTTTAAGTCCGTAGACTTTAATTTCTTTGTCCTGACAGTGCCCACACAGATTGTCTGTTCTTAATTTTTAAAGAGCTGACAGCGTGCTGCTTTTGCTGTCTCAAGGGTTGCATATACTACGCTTTCCTTTTTAATTCGTCAAGACTAATTTTAACTTTTTTTTACTTCGTCTTAACACTTATTATTTTTTTCATCATATTGCCCGATTCGTTTTGTTTTCTGCTTCAACGAATCAGTGGTGCGCATTATAGACATCTTTTTTATTTGATCAAGCAAAAAAATGCATTTATTTTATCGAGTGCACAATACTTAAACACACTAAATTTTAATGTATTGATAATTAATAAGATTAAATCTTTGGAGCGTTCCAATTAATTTGGAACTTATATAGCCGAAAAATGAAAAAGGCGCGATTTTCATCGCGCCTTTAATTACTATATAAATAAGTAAACGGTATTAAACTTCAAAAGGATCTCGTAAAATCATTGTTTCTAAACGATCTGGCCCCGTTGAAATAATATCGATTGGCGTTTCTGTTAATACTTCAATGCGTTTAATATAATTTTTTGCTGCTTGCGGTAAGGCATCAAATGATTTAACACCAAATGTTATCTCACTCCAACCTGGCATCGTTTCATAAATAGGCTTTACAATACTCCATTCTTCAGCGGAAGAAGGGGCTATATCGGTTATATCACCATTTGGTAGTTTATAGCCAATACAAATTTTAACTTCTTTTAATCCATCAAGGACATCTAGCTTTGTTAAACAAAATCCAGATACAGAGTTAAGCTGAACTGCTTTACGAATTGCAACGACATCAAGCCAACCTGTACGACGACGACGACCAGTTGTTGCACCAAATTCGTTACCTTGCTTACATAAATATTCGCCAATATCATCGAATAATTCTGTTGGGAAAGGTCCCGCTCCTACGCGAGTAGAATATGCTTTTACAATTCCAAGGACATAACCAATATATCTTGGTCCAAAACCAGTACCTGGCGCCACACCACCTGCCGTTGTATTTGAAGATGTAACATAAGGATAAGTACCATGATCAATATCAAGTAATGTACCTTGAGCACCTTCAAACATGATTTTTTCGCTTTTTTTATGAGCCGATGCTAATAGTGTAGGAATATCGGCGATCATTGCAATTAATGTATCAGCAATAGCAAAAATTTCATCTAATGTAGTTTGATAGTCAATTGCGTCTGTTTTATAGTAATTAACTAATTGAGAATTATGATACTCCATTACATTTTTCAGTTTTTCAGCAAATGCTTCTCGATCTCTTAAATCACCAACCCGTAATCCTCTACGCGCAACCTTATCTTCATAAGCAGGGCCGATCCCTCGCCCCGTCGTACCGATTGCTTTATTACCTCTTGCTTTCTCTCTAGCTTGATCTAAAGCAACATGATAAGGCAGAATTAATGGGCATGCTTCTGAAATAAGTAATCGATCTCTTACTGGAATGCCTTTACCTTCAAGCTCGTGCATTTCTTTCATTAAAGCTGATGGGCTAAGTACCACTCCATTAGCGATAATACTAATAACATTATTTCTTAGAATCCCTGACGGTATTAAATGTAATACGGTTTTTTCACCATTGATCACCAATGTATGCCCAGCATTATGCCCGCCTTGGTAACGAACAACATATTTTGCTTTTTCCGTTAATAGGTCAACGACCTTACCTTTACCTTCATCACCCCACTGGGTTCCTAGCACAACAACATTATTACTCATCTTTACATACTCATCTTATTGAAATTAATGTCCGACTACGCGTTAAATTAAAAACGAATTAACGATAGTTACTTTTTATTAGATTTTATATTAGTGTTTAGTTTCATATAACGGAAAAAATCGCTGTCAGGACTGATGACCATAACATCGCTTCCATTAAAGCTATGTTCATATGCTTTTAAACTACGAACAAAACTAAAAAATTCTAGGTCTTTGCTAAAGGCATCTGCATATAACTTAGCAACATAAGCATCCCCTTCGCCGCGAATTGTTCTCGCTTGTTTTTCAGCTTCAGATAAAATTTTGGTCGCCGTTAACGTTGCATCTGCACGTGTTTCCTCAGCTTCTCTTATACCTTGGAAACGCTGATCCCTTGCAACAACCTCACGTTCAGCACTCATTCGATCATAAATTGATTCTGAAACTTCCGGTGGGAAGTTTATTTGTTTAATTCGCACATCAATAACTTCGACACCAAATGCGCGCATGCTGGTTATATTTTCAGGATCTATTTCAGCAACCGCAACAAGGTCTTCTACTGGCATTTCTTTAACTTTAACTGTACTTTGCTTTGTACCATTTAACGCATCTTTTACTTTAAGCATCAATGAGTTTCTTGATTTGGTTTCAGCATTAGTATCGTTAATAATATCTTTAATATCTAATTTACCAATTTCAGCTCGTAAACGCCCATTTAATCTAGCTAATAGTAAATTTTCTACACTATTACCACCAGCAATAGTTTCATAATAACGATCAAAGTCGATAATTTTCCATTGAACGTAATAATCAACGATTAAATCTTTCTTTTCTCTAGTGATGAACTTTTGTTCTCTTCCACTATTGTTAGAACTATCAGTTGTCTGAATTTTAGCATCGATTAGGCGAATATTGTCAACACCTGGGATTTTAAAATGCAGTCCAGGTTCAGATAAGCCAATAATTTTATTAAACCGTAAAACAACACCACGATTTCCTTCCTCTATAATATAAACAGAGGAGAAAAATATACCAATTAAGATTACAACGATAGGGATTAATAATTTACGCATATTGATGTCTCCTTATCGTCCAGTGCGTGTTGTATTTGAACTATTACTGCGTCCAGATGAGTTATCTGTTGATGAACTATTACTTGGCGATTTTGCCTCAGGCGTAGAAAAATTCATCTGATAACCATTCGAACTATTTAATTTAAATTGCTCTGTAAGAGGAGTATTACTAATATCTTTACTTTTTAGTAACTGCTCTAATGGAAGAACTAATAGATTACCACCTTGCTCATTAACCATTACTTTGTTAGTTTTTGCAAGTATTCGTTCCATTGTATCAATATATAAACGCTCTTTCGTTATCTCTGGAGCAGAATTATATAATGGTAATAATTTTTCAAAACGAGATATATCACCTTCTGCTTCAAATTCAACGCGAACACGATAAGCATTTGCATCAGCAAGAATTCTCGCCGAGCGCCCTTCGGCTTGTTGAACTAACTGCACTTTATCCGCTTCAGCTTTATTAATTTCTCGCTCACGATCTTCTCGAGCCTTAATAGCATCGTTGAAAGCATCTTGAACTTGTTCTGGAGGCCTAACTGATTGGAAGTTTAAATCGACAATACTAATTCCCATATCATAGTTTGATATAATATTAACTAATTCATCTTTAGTATGCGCTTCAAGTAATGAGCGTCCATCGGTTAAAATAGCATC
This sequence comes from Orbaceae bacterium lpD04, assembly GCA_036251935.1. Taxonomy (NCBI): domain Bacteria; kingdom Pseudomonadati; phylum Pseudomonadota; class Gammaproteobacteria; order Orbales; family Orbaceae; genus Orbus; species Orbus wheelerorum. Next base: position 2,526,841 of record CP133967.1, read on the forward strand.
CATATTAGAACTACCAATTTCAGTTCTTAATGCACTATCTGCTGCTTGACGTAAACTGTCTTCAACATTAGTTACATTAAAGAGATATTTAATTGGATTACTAATTCGATACTGAACATTCATTTCAACAAAAACTAGATTCTCACCCGCGGTTATCATTGAACCCTTAACATTAAAGTTTTTAGTTCCTTGTGTATCGACAGTATAAACACTATCAATTAAAGGTGGGTTCCAATTTAAACCAGGTTGAATAATCTCTTGTTGGACTTGCCCAAAACGGGTAATAACACCTCTTTGGCTTTGGTTAATGGTGTAAAATCCACTTATAGCCCAAATTACGATGATAATAAATAAAATACCACCAATAATAATAGGAAGATTAATCGGTAATTTAGCTTTCCCGATCCCACCGCCACCTGTTGAGGTATTTTTCTTTAAAAAACCATTCACTTTACTAAAAAAATCACTGGGCTTTTTGTTCTTACCATTTCCCCATGGATCATTATCTTGACCGTTATTTCCGGGCTGATTCCACGCCATATTTAATATGCTCCATTTTAGGTTTATTATTTTAACTAGTTGAATAATTACTGATTAAATATAATAAATCAGGTTCTTGTTTACATAGCCGATTCCATTCGACTAATGGTAGTCTAATACATAAACTAAAACTACCATCTTCATTAATTATTTCTTGCTCAACGGCTCTTAGCTCATAAAAACGACTACGCAACCGGCTCAAATAAGCAGGTATTTTCAATTCACAAGCTTGAATTTGCCGACTCAATCGCTCTTTTAGTGCGATGAACAAAAGATCTAATCCTACCTTATTTTCGGCCGAAAGCCAAACACGAAATGGGACACCATCTTGATCATAATCAATTGTTGGGGCTTTATCATCTAACAAATCAATTTTATTCATGACTAATAAAATAGGGATATCACTTGCTTCTATCTCAAACAATACCTCATTTACCGCCTCAATATTATCAAGTAAATTCGGGTCAGAAGCATCGATGACATGTAACAATAGCGTTGCCTCTTTTGTTTCAAGCAGCGTCGCTTTAAAAGCAGCAATTAAATCATGTGGTAAATGGCGAATAAAGCCAACCGTATCTGCTAGCACAACGTCCCCCACATCTTTGACTAAAATTCGTCTAAGAGTCGGGTCAAGGGTTGCAAAGAGTTGATCGGCAGCATATACATTAGCATTTGTGATAGCATTAAATAGCGTTGATTTACCTGCGTTGGTATAACCGACTAGAGAAACAGAAGATAAATCAGCTTTTAACCTTGAGCGACGATTTTGTTCTCGCTTTTTCTCAACTTTATTAAGTCGAGATAAAATAAGCTGTATTCGGTGGCGAATTAAACGGCGATCTGTCTCTAACTGAGTTTCACCAGGCCCCCTTAAACCAATACCACCTTTTTGACGTTCTAGATGGGTCCAACCTCTAACTAATCGGGTTGAAATATATTGTAATTGTGCAAGCTCAACTTGTAATTTCCCTTCATGGGTACGAGCTCGCTGGGCAAATATATCAAGAATGACGCCAGTTCTATCAACAACGCGACATTCACATAATTTTTCAAGATTCCGTTCTTGAGTTGGAGTAAGCGAATGATTAACAAGAATAACAGAGGCATCGAGTTCTTTTACCAATGCTGCGAGCTCTAATGCCTTTCCTTCACCGATAAAATATTTTGCACTCACAACTTTTCTGGAGGTAGTAATAATATCGAGAATTTTAATCTGAGCTGAAGACACCAATACTTCAAACTCGTTTAAATCCTCGACATCGCTTTCTTGTGGTAAAAAGACATGTACCAGTAAAGCTTTTTCTCCACCCTTATATCGGTCAAACAATCACTATTCTCCAAAAAGAAGAAGATAAATTAGTTTGAATCTTCACTTTCTTCATCAGTTTGTGAAAATGAACCAGAAATAGCTCTGGCTGGAACAACAGTCGAAATTGCATGCTTATATACCATTTGACTTACAGTATTTTTCAGCAAAATAACAAATTGATCGAATGATTCTATTTGCCCTTGTAACTTAATTCCATTAACTAAATAAATTGAAACCGGGATATGCTCGCGGCGCAATATATTTAAGTAAGGATCTTGTAGTGATTGCCCTTTTGACATGTAATTATCCTTTTATAACGAGAAAAACCAAAAATAAATAAAATAAAGCTCCTTATTCTCACAATAATAAGCTAAACCAACTCCAAATTATCACAAAATTGAATAATCTTAAACAGGTTATAAGCAATTATAACAAAAATAATTCAAATTTAATTGATTTAAAGTAGTAAAAAAAAATTATTAAGTATATTTTTTATGCATATTGACTAATGTCAATATCGTTCATGAAAAAAATCACCAATAAAATGTAATATTTTGTTTAAGTAGTAAGGTGCTTAGAAAATATTTCAATAAAAGTGTTTGGATCATCACTGTTAATCCACTTTATAGGATGCTTCCAACCACGCAGCCAAGTGATTTGTCTTTTTGCTAGTTGCCTTGTTGCGCAAATACCTTTAAAAGCCATCTCATCATAACTTATATCACCTGATAAATACTCCCACATTTGTCGGTAACCAACGCAGCGCATTGACGGTAAATTTAGATGAAGATCGCCCCTTTGCATCAATCCTTTTACTTCATTTTCAAAACCTTGTTCTAACATACTAGTAAAACGTTGTTCGATACGATGATGAAGTAATGCGCGATCATCACATTCAACAGCAAACTGTACAACATTATAATTTAACGCACTTCCTTTATCTTGGGTTAGATCAGTCAAAGACTTACCTGAAACTAAATAGACTTCTAACGCGCGATTTAAACGCTGAGGATCATTAGGATGAATTCTCGCAGCAGAGACAGGGTCGACTTTAGCTAGTTCGGCATGAACTGCTTGCCACCCACCTCGTAAAGCCTTTTTTTCAATAGATTTACGAATAGTTTCATCTGCCGCTGGCAAAGGCGATAATCCGTCTAGTAATGCTTTAAAATAGAGCATTGTCCCACCGACTAATAAAGGGATTCGCCCATGACTCAATGATGTTTCTATTTCAAAAATTGCATCTTGGCGAAAATCTGCAGCTGAGTAACTATCACAAGGATCTTTAATATCAATTAGCTTATGGGGATAGTTGGTAAGCTCTTGTTTTGATGGTTTTGCACTACCAATATCCATACCGCGATAAATCAACGCAGAATCGACACTAATAATATCAATAGGATAGTGATCACTTAATGCCATTGCAAGTGCAGTTTTACCTGATGCAGTTGGCCCCATTAGGGTATAAATGGATGAATTATTCATAATATATCTTACTTAAATAATGAGGTAATAACCGATAGGTCAATGGGTTTAATAATATCTGAGAAAACAATCGCATGTTCATCAAGTTGTTCTAGCTCGGTTAATATCGCAATCGTTTTTGGTATATTCCAAATTGTTTCTTGCTCATGATTTAGCAAAATATATTGTTCAGCTAACCATTGATAAATCAAAACTTTTAAATCTACATGAGTAATATGTAATAACAACAACGAGAGGAGCTTAGGTAATAAATTCTGCCAGTTAGCTTTTCGCATCAACTTCGGTACAGCATTTAGTTGTAGTTTAGACTTATCAATATCAAATTCAAAGCTAAACTCTTCAAGTGTTGATTTTGTTTGATTAAGTACTTGTTGCTCCTGCTTGCTTAATAAAATAGACAATGGAATCAACAACCGCTCTATATCACAATGACCATTGTGATTAAACATTTTGCTTTTAAACAGTGCTAATTGCGCTTCTTTTAATGATAACAGGCTTATATTTTGTTGCTGAAAATCATATTTTTCGAGTAAAGCATAACTATTATCAATAATTGTTAATACTTTACCTAATTTAACTGCTGATGATAATTCAAGCTCACTCTCTTTTATCACTAATGGTTCGCTACGCTTTGGAAATAAAGACGTAATGACAGCCTGTTGTTGTGATACAGAGTTCTCCTGGCATTGTTTATTATCAGTAATTGGCTGAACTAATTGGCTATATATTTTATTTTCTAACTGATGTGTTGTTTTCTTCGGCTCATGACGTTGATAATCATGATGATATTGATTTGAGCTTTTTAAAATGGGCTCAATAGTCGTTTGGCGATTAAAAATATTTTCCCCTGCGGCTGCCCGATTAGGTTTTAAAGTCAACTCATTAGTATTTTGTTCTCGTTGATCATTTGATGAAGGATCTAATACATATCCATTTTCTGCGCTTAGCGCCATACTCATCGCTTGATAAACAAAATCATGAACAAGCCTTGCCTCATGGAAACGAACTTCATGTTTTGCTGGATGAACGTTGACATCAACTTGACGAGGATCGAGCTCTAAATAAATGACATAACTTAATCCCTCATCAGTTGAATACACAGAGGATTTACAAGCTTCTAAAAAAGCTTGTTTTAGCGCATGATTAAGCAATCGATCTTTAACAACGCGCCCATTGACATAAAAGTATTGCAATTGCTCTTGGCCAATATTTGGTGATATCCAGCCTTTAATGGTTAAGTCATCATGTTGCCAAGATAATTTAATACTTTTTTGTATAAAGGATATACCACAAATAGCTGCGACACGCTTTTCAATTTGTTGTTCAGATTCTGCCGCGCGATATTGCTTAATTAGTTTGCCGTTATGTTGTAAGTTGAATGAAACATTTAAATAAGCTAACGCAATACGACGAATAATTTCATCAATATGTGAAAATTCTGTTTTTTCAGTTTTTAAAAACCGCCGCCTAGCGGGTGTATTATAAAAAATATCTAAAACTTCAACCGTCGTTCCTATCGGGTGGGATGCCGGTTTTATTGTAGGTAGCATATCTCGCCCTTCAGCATAGACTTGCCACCCCTCAACTTGATTTTCTGGTTTAGACGTCAATGTTAACCTTGATACTGAGCTAATACTTGCTAAAGCTTCGCCCCTAAATCCAAGGCTAACAATCGCCTCTAAGTCATCTAAACTGCTTATTTTACTTGTTGCATGACGAGCAAGCGCAAGGCCAAGTTCATCTTTTGCGATGCCACAGCCATTGTCTCGAATACGAATTAACTTGCAACCACCTTGCTCGATCTCAATATCAATTCGGCTTGCACCTGCATCAATACTATTTTCAACGAGTTCTTTAATTATTGACGCAGGTCTTTCAACCACTTCTCCAGCCGCAATTTGATTAGCTAGCTGAGGGGGAAGGATTAAGATGGCCATTAGCGGTTTTCCTTGTTAATTGGATTAGCTACGATATAGCTTTTTAAACCTTTATAAATCGCTTGAGCTATTTTATTTTGATGAGCCTCACTACGAAGTAATTTTTCTTCACTTAAATTAGAAATAAAGCCAACTTCAATTAAAATTGACGGAATATCAGGAGAACGCAATACCCCAAGACTTGCATGCTCAGGAATTCGTTTATGTAACGTTGCAACTTTTGCCATTTCGTTTAAAACATTCGTTGCAAGCCCGTAGCCCACGCGCTGAGAATTAGAGAACTGCAAATCGAGTATTGCTTGGCTCAAAAATGGGTTATCACCATCAGATAAAACATCACCCGCTCCCCCAAGTAATTCAGATTGTTTTTCATGCTTTTCAATCCATCTCCCAAGCTCAGTATCGGCTCGTTTGGTTGATAAAACCCATATAGAGGCACCTTTTGCATTACGATTTGGCGCAGCATCGGCGTGAATAGAAATTAATAAATCGGCTTTATGTTTTCGTGCAATTTCAGAGCGCTGAGAAACAGAAATATAACTATCACTTGAACGAGTTAAAACCGCTTTTAAATCACGGTCTTTATTAATTAAAGTCATTAATTTTTTAGCAATAGATAACGTAACAGTTTTTTCATACAACTTTTGTTGACCAACCGCGCCCGAATCTTTACCACCATGTCCAGCATCGATAGCAATAACTACTTTACCCTCTGCTTGGCTAAACATGAGTAATGTCACTAAAAACAGTGAAACTATTCTAATCATTTTTTTCATATACTTTAATATCACTCGTTTCAATTATAGTGTTATTGATTACTATACGACATTATATTGACCCCTTTTTCAGATAGAGCATAAATAATGGTGTCTCTCTCTAATTGGTTATAAAGTAACTCAATTTTAATATCAGCTTGAGGTAGAATTTTACCTGCTTGCTGTGGCCATTCTACTAAACAGATACAACGCTTTGATAAATAATCACGTATTCCCATAAATTCTAGCTCTTGTGGATCTGCTAATCGGTATAAATCAAAATGATAAACCGAAAAATTATCAAAGTCATAAGGCTCAACTAAAGTATAAGTTGGACTTTTTACATTTCCGTTATGTCCTAGTGCTTGTATAAACCCACGGCTAAATGTTGTCTTACCTGCACCTAATTCACCCTCAAGATAAATGATAATGGTGTCATCATGGTTATTTAAATAGCATAAACATTGTAAAGCAAGCTTTTTTCCTAATTCAATAGTAGCTGATTCAGATTTAAGTTGGCGTTTATCTAACATTTTAAAAAATTCTTTTCTGGACTCAATATGATTATTATAGAAGAATAACGGATATTAAGGAAATATTTAACAAATTAGATGAAATTATGCTACATACTGTATCAAATTCAAATATTGATATTGAGTTAATTAATGCTGATGATGCTGTCCTATTTTGGCAAACTGGCGTTATTCTTGCGATCAAAAATAATCAGCAACTAATCACGATTTTAGCTAAAACATCACACTGTTATGTACTAGATAATGATATTATCGCGAGAGGATTAACGCCCTTAATTGATGAGCGTATCACCATAATTAATATGGATGAAGTGATAGCATTAACAGAGCGTTATTACCCTCAAATGAAATGGTAGTTTCGTTATTTTTTTGTTGCAAGGTATCATTATAGTGTAAAAATAAGCATTTATTCGAGCTGCATATTATCATTATTTAACCATTTTCTGCGCGACTTCCCTTGCCCAGCTATCAATATCAAACACTTCATCGATTGAGCTGGGCTCAGCTAAGGTTAATTTATTTAAGACCGTTTCAACAGTTTTGGCAATATCCATAAAACCAATCTTACGATTTAAAAATGCCTCTACGGCAATTTCATTAGCAGCGTTTAATGTCGTTGTTGCCGCTTGTCCACTTTGGTAAGCATCTGTGGCTAATTTTAAGCAAGGATAACGATTAAAATCAGGCTGTTTAAAGGTAAGCGACGATAATTGAGTAAAATCAAGAGGAGCAACACCTGAATAGATCCTATCGGGATAAGACATAGAATAAGCAATTGGTGTGCACATATCGGGATTACCTAGCTGAGCAATCACACTGCCATCACTATAACTCACCATCGAATGGATAATTGATTGCGGGTGAATAATAATTTCCATCTGATCTTGACTTGCGTTAAATAGCCAACGCGCTTCAATATACTCAAGTCCTTTATTCATCATTGTTGCCGAATCAACCGAGATTTTTTTACCCATTGACCAATTTGGATGAGCAATAGCTTGTTCAGGCGTGACGTCTTTTAATTTTGAAATATCTGTATCACGAAATGGACCACCAGATCCGGTTAATATAATCTTATTAATGCCATGCTCGGTTAATGATGCGAAGCCTAAATCATGCTGAACCGGCGTTGGTAAACTTTGAAAAATAGCATTATGCTCGCTATCAACTGGTAGTAACTCAGCATGATGTTCTCTAAGTGCTTGCATAAATAAATGACCACATGTCACTAATGATTCTTTGTTCGCCAATAAAATCCGTTTACCTTTTTTTATTGCAGCTAAAGTCGATCGTAAACCAGCGGCACCAACAATAGCCGCCATAACTTGTTCAACTTCAACTAATTGGGCTAAATCACAAATAGCTTGTTCGCCGCTAAATACCTCAATGTTTAAATGCAGATTGCTTAAATGCTGCCGTAACAATGTTGCCGAAGTAAAATCGGCCATTGCGACATATTTAGGTTTGAATTCAACGCACTGCTCAACCATTTTGGCGACGTTTGAGCCACCTGTTAGCACATAAGCTTTATATAACGTAGGATTATGACGAATAACCGATAATGTGCTACAGCCAATTGATCCCGTTGAACCTAAAATTGCGATATTTTTTTGCATGATAAAAACGAGGGAAAGTTTGAATTGGCATTACAATAGCGCAAAGCCTATAAATAAGCAATTAACATGAAGAAGTGTACCGATGTTGGGCATAGTAATAAGTAATAAGTAGTAAGGAACGTATTTTTTAGCGATTAAGAAATAAACAAACGTCAAGATAGTCGATGAAAGGCAATAAAGCCGTATTTCAAACTAAAAATACGGCACTAATAATGTTATTAATATTTTTTAACTACATCGGCTATTTTCTGAGCATATTCGCTTACCAATTGTGCATCTTGACCTTCAACCATGACTCGAATTAGTGGCTCGGTGCCAGATTTACGGATAAGCACTCTGCCTTTATGTTCTAACAATGATTCAACTTCTTTAATCACGTTAATAACTTCAGGATGATTTAATGGATCACTTTCACCAGCAAAACGGACATTAACTAAAATTTGAGGAAGTAACTTAACACCACGACTTAAATCAGCAAGTGTCATCTTATTACGGATCATCGCAGATAGTACTTGTAAGCCGGCAACAATGCCATCGCCAGTTGTTGTTTTATCAAGTAATAAAACATGACCTGAATTTTCCGCACCAAATTTCCAGCCTTTTTCTTGTAATTTTTCTAACACGTAGCGGTCGCCTACTTTTGCCCGAACAAACGGAATACCGAGCTCTTTTAAACCTATTTCAAGTCCCATATTACTCATTAAAGTGCCAACAACACCACCTTGCAATAATCCTTTACGTAGTGCCTCGCGAGCAATAATATAAATAATTTGATCACCATCTAATACATTACCAAGGTGGTCAACCATAATAATTCGATCACCATCACCATCTAAGGCAAAACCGACATCTGCTTTTTCATCAATAACTTTTTTAATTAACGCGTTAACATCAGTTGCGCCACAATCTTTATTGATATTCATCCCGTCAGGCTCACAGCCTATTTTAATCACCTTAGCGCCTAATTCCTTTAGCACATTAGGAGCAATATGATAAGTAGCGCCATTAGCACAGTCGACAACAATTTTTAACCCTGACAAGCTAAGTTCATGATCAAATGTGCCTTTACAAAATTCAATATAACGCCCAGCAGCATCAGTAATACGGCTAGCACGACCTAACTTATCAGATTCAACGCAGCTAAGTGGCTTTTCTAGTTCTTGCTCAATTAATAATTCGACGTCATCAGGTAGCTTTTTACCTTCCATTGAAAAAAACTTAATCCCATTATCATAAAATGGATTATGTGAAGCAGAGATAACAACGCCAGCATCAGCCCTAAATGTACGCGTCAAATAAGCAATTGCAGGCGTTGGCATTGGGCCTGTAAAAGCAGCAGCAATCCCTGCTGATGCAAAACCAGCCTCTAAAGCAGACTCCAACATATAACCTGAAATGCGCGTATCTTTACCAATTAAGACTTTGCCTACACCATTTTGCGCTAATACTCGGCCAACAGCCCATCCCAGCTTTAAAGCAAAATCGGGTGTTATTGGATAAATACCCACTCGACCACGAATACCATCGGTACCAAAATATTTTTTTTCAGACATCAAGACTTCCTTCTACTATTTTTAATCGCATACCTATTGAGCAAGGCTATTACGCACAAGCATTAACGCATTAAACATATGTTAATATTACTATAATAATCAAAAAATATCATATTATTGAGTTTCAATACCTGTTGATTATTTTTACTAAGCAACAATATCATCACTTTTAGTTTAACCATAGAGTTAGCGACCTTGCGACTTAGTCACGCTAAAACAATAATTAATTAATATTTTAAAAACTTTCACTTAATGTGGCCTGAACAATTCGCAGCGCATCAAATGTCTCTTTAACATCATGTGCCCTGATGATTTTTGCTCCTTTCATTGCAGCAATAACAGCGCAAGATACACTACCAATTGTTCGTTCTAATGGCGGGACATTTAACAACTGTCCAATCATTGATTTACGTGACATACCGACTAAAAGCGGTAGTCCAAAATGCTCGAGCTCAGTTAGCTTTGCAAGTAACCGATAATTATGTTGTAGCGTTTTACCAAAACCAAAACCGGGATCTAATATAATTTTTTGCTTTTCGATACCCGCAGTAATACATCGTTCGATATGCTGTGTAAAAAACCGATCAACATCTTGATAAATATCTTGCTCATAACAAGGAGCCTCTTGCATCGTTTTAGGTTCGCCTTGCATGTGCATAAGGCAAACGGGCAATCCTGTTTTTTGGGCAGCAGATAAAGCCCCCGGTAATGTCAATGCACGAATATCATTAATCAAATGAGCACCAGCTTTGGCAGATTCAGTAATCACTTCAGGTTTTGACGTATCAACGGAGATCCACACATCAAAATATTGGGCAACTTTTTCAACCATAGGCACAACACGTTGCAGCTCTTCATCAACGGAAACATCATCAGCACCGGGCCTTGTCGATTCTCCACCAATATCAATAAATGTTGCGCCAGCTTGGATCATGCTATCAACACGGCGCATTGCGGTATCTAAATTATTATAATGACCACCATCAGAAAATGAATCAGGTGTCATATTTAAAATCCCCATTACTTGAGGAAAGGTTAGGTCCATACAGTGTTGATTAAACTTAATTTCCATTATGATTTAACCTTACTTTATTGTAAAAAAACGCGCCTAAGCGCGTTTTTATTGATACTAATATTAATTATTTTCAGAAGAATCATCATCTGTTTCTATCGATTTCTGACTACCTTCGACAGGTATATCTTTAGTCGCACTTTCTTCTTTTTCCGTCCAACCATCTGGAGGCGTTATCGGTTTACGTTCCATCAACTCTTTAATTTGTTTCGCGCTGATTGTTTCATATTTTAACAACGCATCCTTCATTGCATGTAAAATATCAATATTATCAGTTAGTATTTGCTGAGAACGAGCATAATTACGTTTAATAATAGCTTGAACATCTTCATCAATAATTCGAGCCGTTTCATCCGAAATTTTCTTCATTACACCATATGCACTTTCTTCATATTCAAAAAATAGTGGTCCTAAGCGTTCAGAGAATCCCCATTCAGTAACCATTGCTCTAGCAACATTTGATGCGTAACGAATGTCACTTGATGCGCCAGTTGAAATCTTATCTTCACCATAAATAAGACCTTCTGCAACTCGCCCTGCATAAGCAGTTGAAATCATAGATTCTAATTTGGTTCGATTACGGCTAACTTCATCCCCTTCAGGTAAGAAGAAAGCAACACCTAAAGCTCCACCACGCGGTATAATCGTTACTTTATGTAATGGATCATGCTCAGGAACTAAGTAACCAACAATTGCATGACCCGCTTCATGGTAAGCTGTATTTGTTAATACTTCTTGTGTCATACTTAATGATCGGCGCTCTGTACCCATATTAATCTTGTCTTTAGCTTCCTCAAATTCATCCATAGAAACTAAACGCTTATTACGGCGAGCAGCAAATAACGCAGCTTCATTAACTAAATTTGCTAAATCTGCACCGGAGTATCCCGGCGTACCACGGGCAAGTATTGCTAAGTTAACATTAGTATCTAATGGAACTTTACGTACATGAACACCTAAAATTTGCTCACGCCCTTTCATATCAGGTAAACCAATTTGAACTTGGCGATCAAAACGACCTGGGCGTAATAGTGCAGGATCCAAAATATCGGCTCGGTTAGTTGCCGCAATAATAATAATGCCGCTATTCGTTTCAAAACCATCCATTTCAACCAGCATTTGGTTTAATGTCTGTTCGCGTTCATCATGACCACCCATCGAGCCACCGCCACGTTTACGGCCAACAGCATCAATTTCATCAATAAAGATAATACATGGGGCATGTTTACGAGCTTGTTCAAAAAGATCACGTACCCTTGAAGCACCGACACCAACAAACATTTCGACAAAATCAGAACCTGACATACTGAAAAAAGGTACATTCGCTTCACCTGCGATAGCTCTTGCCAGCAATGTTTTACCGGTACCAGGAGGCCCAACCATAAGTATCCCTTTCGGAATTCGTCCACCCAATTTTTGGTATTTACTTGGATCACGTAAAAAATCGACGACTTCAGTAACTTCTTGTTTTGCCTCTTCACTTCCTGCCACATCAGTAAATCGTGTTTTAACTTGATCTGGCGTCAACATTTTGGCTTTACTTTTACCAACAGACATTGGCCCACCTTTACCACCACCTTGCATTTGGCGCATAATAAAGATCCAAAAACCAATCAATAAAAGTATTGGAAACCACGAGATTAGAATTGAAACTAATAAACTTGGTTTTTCATCCGGCGTGCCCTCAAGAGGAATATTGTGTTCAACAATATAATCAACTAATTTATTATCATAATAAGGGATATAGGTTATATAACTCTCATTATTATTCGTCTTAACATTCACTTCTCGCCCATTAATAACGATATTTTTCAATTTACCATTTTTAATATCAGAATTAAATGTTGTATAGTTTACTTGCGGCCCACTGCTTGACATTGAACTGAATTGATTAAAAACAGCAATTAAGACTACAGCAATAATACCCCAAATAAGCAAATTTTTTACCATGTCGTTCAAAAGAAAACTCCTCAAAAATTAATGGATTACGCTCATTGTAAAATTGAGCATAATAGTACTACAAAAAAAGATAACTTACTACTTCCGCCCCGAGGCAACAATATACACTTCACGAGATCTTGCTCTTGATGCTTCAGGTTTACGAATTTTCACGACTTTAAACATATCTCTTACTGATTTAAGATAATCTTCAAATCCTTCGCCTTGGAAAATTTTCACAATAAAACTACCATTTGGCGCTAGCACATCACGACACATATCAAGTGCTAACTCAACTAAATACATTGCTCGTGGGATATCAACCGCAGGTTGCCCACTCATATTCGGAGCCATATCAGACATCACAACCTGAACTTTATCTTCGCCAACACGTTCAAGAAGTGTTTTTAATACTGCCTCGTCACGAAAATCACCCTGTAAAAAGTCGACACCAACAATGGGATCCATCGGTAAAAGATCGCACGCAATAATCCGCCCTTTATCACCAATTAAGGAGGCAACATATTGGGACCAACCACCAGGTGCAGCACCAAGATCAACAACCGTTATACCGGGGCGAAATAATTTATCAGTATTTTGTATTTCTTCTAACTTAAACCAAGCCCTTGAACGTAAGCCTTTTTTTTGCGCTTGTTGTACGAAGCGATCTTTAAAGTGCTCATTTAACCAACGACTCGAACTCGCTGAACGTTTTTTACCACTCACTATTTATCCTAGATTTATTACTTACAAGTGAAAATTCATTGAAGTTTTACTTTATATAAGGGTAGAATAGCAAAATTACAACCCTTAAAGATATTAAATTAAATGAATTTATCTAATAAACAAAAACAATATTTAAAAGGTGAAGCTCATCACCTTAAGCCAGTTGTTATGATTGGTGCAAATGGCTTTACAGAAGGCGTTCTTGCTGAAATCGAAAACGCACTGAATTTTCATGAACTTATAAAAGTTAAAATTTCTAGTGAAGATCGTGAAACTAAAAAATTAATTTGCGATGCAATCATTCGAGAAACGGGTGCAGCTCAAGTTCAACTAATCGGTTCGATTCTAACGATATTTAAACCGAGTGAAGACAAAAAAATAACTTTACCTAAAAAATAACCGAATGTAATAATGCCGCATCATGCGGCATTTTATTTTTAAATATATTCAACTTTTAGAATATCAAACTCAACATCACCACCAGGCGTTTTAATTGTCACTGAATCATCTTCTTCTTTACCAATTAATCCTCGTGCAATTGGTGAATTTACTGAAATTAAATTTTGTTTAAAATCAGCCTCATCATCCCCCACAATACGATATGTAATTTCTTCGTCTGTATCTAAATTTAATACCGTTGCTGTAGCACCAAATATAATGCGTCCATTATTTTTTATTTTAGTAATATCAATAATTTGTGCTTGAGATAGTTTTCCTTCAATCTCTTGAATGCGCCCTTCGCAAAAACCTTGTTGTTCACGTGCGGCATGATATTCAGCATTTTCTTTCAAATCGCCATGAGCTCTTGCTTCGGCAATAGCTGTAACGATTTGTGGGCGTTTCACAGTTTTTAATTCTTCAAGTTCGGCACGTAATAGTTCTGCGCCCTTTACAGTCATTGGAATTTGTTGCATTGTTAGTCCTCCCTTTACATTATTCCTTATAAAATAAGCTAAATTAATTATTCAAATTTTCAATAAGCAATAAAAAAACTCACCCTTATCAAAAAGGGGGAGTTTAATTTTCATTTTGATACTTAATATATTAGCGATTATTTGAGATAAGGCAAGTGGTAAAACATAGTTTAAAATTACCACTGTGATAATCTATTTCGATAATAAATTATAATATTTCGTTATTTTTTTGTTGTAAGCTATGATTATAATGAAAATTAAACTGATGAATATCAAAATAGGATCAGCATTAAAAATGCGCATTTAATCTTCGCTAATTTTGGGTATAATACTGTGTTCTATAATCGAGGCAATTAGCAAAATATGTTAAAAAAAATACGATTAGTAACACTAATTTTAGTTGCCATTATCTGGTTTATCATTATTTTACCTTATTTTTTAGTACAAACTGATATTGGAACAAGATATGCTAGCCAATTAATTTCATACTACAATAAAGATTATTCTATCCGTATTGGTCATATATCTCATTCAATTACTAAGCCATATGAAATTACATTAGACAACGTCTCAATTGAAGATAAAACACATTTAGTTACCTACCTTTCAGCAAAAAAAGCAGTTATTGGCCTAAAACAAACTGACTTATTACAAGCTAAGTCATTTGATTATCTTGTTCTTGAAAATGGCGATATAAAACTCTCGCCTAGCATAGAAAATATCAATATTGATTTTTTGCAGTTAAAAGATATTTCTTTGTATTATCAAGCCCCAAATAACGCTAATAATATCGTTCTTAATCATATCTATGGGGGTATAAAACCTTGGTCAAAACGTGTCATTACAGAACGTATTGATAGCCAATTTAATTTCACTATTGAAATGGCAAGCTATAATGATATTGATATACAATCAATATTTGTCAAAGGTAATCAAAAAGACAAAACACTACAGCTAATTAATTTAGGTGGCGATATAAAAACAGGTTTTTTTACAGCTAATGCAAGTGTTCTTGCTGATAACTCAGTATTAGTAAAACAACTAAAAGTTAATAAGCTTAATTTTCAATCCGAAGATAGGTTATCTAACATTAATAAGATGTTTAGCCAGCTACCAAAAACAGATATTCAACAATTATCGATTATTGATAGTAGTATCAATTTAGCTGATTTTTCAGTTGAAAAAGCAAATTTAGATATCCAAAATATTACGTATAATCATGATTGGCAATTACAGAAAAGTAACTTATTTTTTAATGCACAAAGCATGACCTACCATGAGCAATTAATCGAACAACCGTTAGTACAATGGCGTAATCAAGAGAATAAAATCATTATTGAACAAGCGCTAGGATTATGGAATAAAGGTAGCATTAAATTATCTGCTAACTGGCAAAATAATGAACTTACTATTGATAGTATCATTGCATCAGGTATTCGTTATCAGCTCCCTTTAAATTGGTGGCAGCAATTAGCAAAAGTGCATTTTTCGCCTAGCTTACCAAGCCATATTACCATCAAACAATTTACCCTAATGCCAAGTTTGATAATTGACACTAATCCAGAATTTCCATTCCAATTTACTAATTTTGAAGCTTTTGGTAATAATATTGATATAAATTCAACTAACGAAGCTTTTCACGTCAATGGTACCATTTTATTTAAAGCAGATAGTGGTACGCTCAATACAATTGAATTACAAAAACCAGACTTGAGTTTAAATTTTACGCCCACAGAGAATAAGCTCAGCTTTAGTACATTAATCAGCCAAGGTGTGTTAGAGGGGGATGCAAATCTTATCTCAGCTGAGGAACTGCAATCACTATCTATCAGTTCACATGCCGTTGATAGTCAAATTTTATCTTTATGGTATTTAATTAATAACCCAATTAAAACTGATAACTTTGATATTAAATTACATGGCTATTTAGAACCACTGTCATTAGATGGCATACTACAAACTGCAGATAAACAATACCAAATTAAAAACAATCAACTCGATGCCTATTGATTTTATTAAATAGATCCCAATTATTAAAGATATGTCAATTGAAAGCAAAGCAACAATGAATAATATTGCGCAGTCTATTAGATTAGATAAATGGTTATGGGCGGCAAGGTTTTATAAAACCCGCTCATTAGCGAGAGAAATGATTGAGGGTGGTAAAGTTCATTATAATGGGCAGCGTACAAAACCTAGCAAAATTATAGAAATCGGGGCTGAACTTAAATTAAGACAAGGTAGCGATGAAAAGACAATAACAGTCCTTGCGTTGAGTGAACATAGGAAAACAGCAAGTGATGCGCAGATGTTATATGTTGAAACTGAAGAAAGTATTGTAAAGCGAGAGAATATATCACAAGCTCGTAGGCTCGGTGCATTAACAATGCCACATCCAGATAGGCGACCAGATAAAAAAGAGCGTCGAGATCTGATTAAATTTAAACATGGCGAATAAAATTCACCAGGAGAAAATATGAACCCAATAACCAATAGCCATAATCATCATGATAAATTATCTCGATTTTTATTTGATAACCATGAAGTTCGTGGCGAAGTTGTTAACTTAAGCGATACCTATCAAAAAATTCTGGATAATCACAATTATCCATTGGCCGTGCAAAAACTACTCGGTGAGCTATTAGTTGCAACAAGTTTACTTACTGCAACACTGAAATTTGAAGGCGATATTACCGTACAATTACAAGGTGATGGACCTCTCAATTTAGCAGTAATTAATGGCAATAATCACCAGCAAATGCGCGGGGTGGCAAGAGTTAAGAGTGAAATAGCAGATAATACATCACTAAAAGAGATGATGGGTAATGGTTATATTGTTATTACTATTACACCAAAAAGTGGTGAACGCTATCAAGGGATAGTTGCACTTGAAGCAGATACGGTTGCAGGATGTATTGAAAATTATTTTCAACAATCTGAACAACTTGCGACAAGGTTATTAATCAAAGTTGGCGTTTATCAGCATAAGCCAGTTGCTGCTGGTATACTATTACAAGTATTACCAGCTCATGAAGGAAATGATGAATCTTTTGAGCTTTTGACAACGCTTGCACAAACCATAAAAGAAGAAGAACTATTTGCTTTACCCGTAGAAGAAATATTATATCGATTGTATCATCAAGAAGATGTGCGGTTATTTGATGGGCAAAGTGTTGAGTTCAAGTGTACTTGCTCAAGGATACGCTGCGAAGATACATTAAGCACATTGCCAGCCAGTGAAATTGATACTATTTTAGCAGAAGACAGTAATATTGATATGCATTGTGATTACTGTGGAAACCACTATATTTTTGACAAAATAGATATTGAAAATCTGCGTAAAAATAAGCCTCAAGAAGCGTTTCATTAATTTAACTCTAACTAATGATAGATAGTTTATAAAAGCTATCTATCTTATGTCTTTAGGCTAATTTGCTACGGTTAAAATATTATCACTATTAATGGTGAACCCGAGAACGAATGCTAAATTAGATGCAGCAATTAATGATGCAAAATAAGTCTGGCTCTCAATTTTTTTGGCATAGGTTAAGCTTTTTGCTGATTCATTTACTAATGTTAAGGTCGACAGACCTTGTTTATAAGATGATAACGATGCGGTATAAGTGATATTAGCTGTTTTAACTAAGTTCAACGCAGATTGGTGAGACTCAAGGGCTGAATTTAATGTATTAATTGCAATCACAATTTCATTCGCCGCATTATTCTTTAAATTATTAAATTGCTCCATTGATTCTAGGGCTTGTGATTTTGCCTGCTCTACTTTGATATCTCTTGCTCCGCCATCATATATTGGAATGTGCACGCCAACAAAAATATTTGTACCATTACTTGTTTGACTAAGATCAGGTAAACTTTGGGCCCCCCAATAAGAATGGCTACTACTCAAATTAGCGACGACAAAAACTTTAGGATAATAATTTTTTTTAGCTGTATTAACATTTGCTTGTTTCGCTTTGACGACTTCATAATTAGCTAAAATATCAGGTCGACTGATTAATGCGGTTTTTATCCACTGATCAGCAACAGGGGCAATACTCACGGGTAATTTTCTTTCACTATCAGTTTTAATATTGATTTTGCTTAATGGACTTAATCCCATTGCCTGCAATAACTGCTGATAGGTATTTTTTTCATTGTTTTTAGCAATTACATTATCTAACTTAGATTGTGATACTAATTGATCAGCTTGTGCGACATCAACAATCGTTGCTAAGCCTTGTACTCTTTTCTTTTTAACTGAATCTTGTATAACTAAAGTATTACTAAGCCCTTGCTCTGATAACGTAAGATCTTTGACTGCTTGGTTATAATTTAAATAAGCCAATGTCACTTGGTAAACAAATTTTTGATTAGTTAAGTTAAAGTTATATTTTAATGCTGAAACTAGGTGATCACTTGATGTTAATAAATCGGAGCGTTGGCCAAAATCAAATATAAGCCATTGTAATGTGAGGTTAGGAATAATCTCTTTAGTTCGGGTATTAACATGAATTGAGTCGGTAAAATCGAAATCATTTTTTTGATACCCACCAATAATATTAGCCGAAACATTAGGAATATATGTTGTTTTAATGGCATTAGAAGCTAACGCAGCTTGTTTTGCTTGCTGCCAAGCTGAACGTAACTCAGTATTATTGCTTTGAGATAGATCAATTAATTCAGCTAAACTATATTGATGGCTAGGAATGATATCAACGCTAGAAAATAAACTATTTAACTCATCATTAGTTTGCCCTTGATTAGAATGAACAACTATAGAATGATTATCTACCACTGGCATCGTTTGCCAATCATCGCTAGCGACGCAACTGACTAGCCCCATGCTAAAAAATATTGAAAAATAAAATTTATATTTCATGAAACTGCGTGATATTGTTGAATTTTTCAATTTAAATATCCTTTAAAATAGAGATAATATTTCTATGTAACAGTTCATTTAACTTATCCATGTTAGCTATATTTTCTCTATCAATCAAATTGTTACTTAAAAATGATGCTAACTCGTTTTGATATAATTGCTTCTTATTTATGGTAATAGGAAGTATCAATAATGAATTTAATTGGGTTATTTGTAGTACAAAGTAACGAATCGTTTTAAGATCATGCTTTGATAATTTCGTTGATTTTGTTTCAAAAATAACAAGTTTAAGATTGTAGTCAATCTGATTGGCTTCATTAATTAATTGTGAAAAATTAGATAACTCAAGTTGGCCTTGTTTTTCATTTTCAATAGAATCTAAAGATAGATTTAATATTTTAGATATTTTTTGATAGATCGTATCAGAAATGGAAACAGGCCATAACACTGTAAAAACAACAAAACATACCGCAATGCCAAGTAAAATACCTAATATACGGTCTTGGGCTGCAACGAGATCTGTACTTGGGGAAAAGCCATTTAACGTCGTTAGTAGAAATGCTAAACCGATTTGTACTCCAGCATAAGAAAAAAGCTCACTTCCAGCCGTTATCCATGCAGGGAGAAGCATGCCAATAAAAATCAATAAAAATAAGCCATTAATACTATCTAAATGCGGCGTAATATAAATAGCAGATAAAACCCCAATTAAAGCACCAACTAAACAACCGAATATCCGTAAAGTTAATTTGTGTATAGTTTCTGCTGTTGTACCTAACGCAACGACATAACAAGTTATCATTGCAGTATGGATCCCTTGCCAATCAAATAAAGTATAAATGCCGTAACAAATAAGCGCCGAGATAGTCACTTTAAATGCAAAGTAGTGATAAGCTAATGTACTAATAGGTTTATTTTTGATTTTTTTATTATTTTTCACAGGCAATGGCGATTTTTTTTCTATCGTATTTCCTGAAAAATTAGCAAACATATTTAATGCATTGCATATTTCTTTGCTTATTAAATTATCATTTAACGGAATAATATTGGTCTTTAAATCTTTATTATCAATCGTATTTAATATGTGCTGGCAATAATCAGCTAAAGTTTTACGTGACGCCTCTGTGGTATCTTTAGGTAAAATACTAACTAGAGCAAGTAATTTAAGTGTTTGCTTATTTGCATTTTCAAGCCATTCAATTCGTTTTTTAGTTTGGAGGTGAAAAATTTTAACTAGCTTTAAATGAATATCACATTCACCTTGGCTATCACGGAGTAATGTCTTAAATTTGAATTTATTATTTACGATAGGTTGTCCAAGTACTCTTTGCGCTGTTTGTAGCCTTGAAGAGAATTTTTCAAGCAGTATGTTTTGGCTTTTCTTGCCTAATAGTAAATTAAAAATAATCATTAATAACATTGGCGTAGTTGCCATAAGCAAAGCATAAAGAATCGCTCTAGTAGCTAATTCACCAGTAGGTGCATCACTAAGCAAGGTTAGTAAAAAGGCGATAACTAAAGCGATTAAATTACCGATTTCTGTAACATTAAATTTTGCGCCCAGATATACAAAAAAATAAGAACAAAAAAAGATCATTGATATTCTTAAAAATACACTATTAATAGTTAAATTCGTTAATACAAAAATAAGGGCAACCGCTAATGAAAGTAAAATAGAAACCGCTATCGCGATAACAATATTTTCATTCGCATCATCTTTCATTAAATAAATAATCAAATAACAGCTGATCGCCGATTCAGGAATTTCATAAACCATAGCAACTACTGCCATCAAAGCGGATAACAAAGCAATACGCCAAGTTAGTGCAGCTCTTCCTGGAAATGGCAGTAAATATCGATAAAATATTCTAACGAGATGGACAGGCATCATTTTGAATGATCGTAATAGCAGAAGCACCAACGCGCATCAGTTCTTCTGGCGGATTGACTAAACTTATCCTAACAGGAAAACGTTGCTCCACATGTACCCAGTTTAACGATTTAGGTAGGTAAGGTAATTGACTTGGAATAGAAACTAGCTCAGTTGAGATAACACCCCTACCAATACTATTTACATGCCCTTCAATTAATTTATTTTTATCAGCCATGACATAAACTTTAACACAGCTATTTAATTTTATATTTTTCAATTCTGTTTCTCTAAAATAAGCAGAAACGAACCAATTTTCTGAATTAACTAAGGTGAAAAGGGATTGCCCTGATATAACAAATTTTCCAACAGAAGTATTTAATCCTGTCACAAAGCCATCATTAGGTGCTTTGATATCGGTATTGTCTAGCTCCCACTGAGCAAAGGCAACATCATTACGTTTTAGTTCGACAAAGGCGCTCTCAGCATCAGCATCATTAATCAATGCTTTTGCAGCACTGGCTTGATTAATCGCCTGTTGATAACTAATTTGAGCATCATGCTTAGCTGTTTTAGCATCATCAATTTGTTGTTTCGTCACATACCCTTGGGATAGTAAAGGCATTAAGCGGTCTAATGTTTGAGTCGCTAAATCAAGGTTAGTCTTAGCACGTAGAATCTGCTTATCGGTAATATCTGAATTTAATTGCTCAGCAGTAATATTTTTTAGTTTGGTATTTAATGCAGATTCAGCCATAACCAAAGCGGCTTTAGTTTGCGATAGCCTTATTAAATAAGGTGTTTTTTCAACAGTAAAAAGAAGATCGCCTTTTTTTACTTTACTATTATCTGTCACATAAATATGGCTTATGCGCCCAGGTACTGATGATGAAATATTAACTAAATCAGCATTAACAATCGCATCTTCAGATAGTGGATTGGATATCGATGAATGCAGCCAATAATGGGCACATACAATAGCAATTACTAGCGTAATACCTGTAATTATGATTGGCAGTCTCTTTTTACTCATTATCTGTTTAAAATTTTTCATCTATTAATAACTTTGTTAAAAAAATAAAAATGAGCTTAAAAAAGCAAGAATAAGCATTAATGAAATATAGAATAAGAGCTTATATTCAATTAGATTGTCAAATCCAATTTTTATCAATAAAACACGTAGTAACATTGTAATAATAACACTAAAAATAAAGTAAAAAATCCAAGAAGGGAAATAAGATCCAAACATAACGACGACTGGCGCACCGTTTTGCCCACAAGATGTTAGAAAAAGGGTTATTAATACAATAAATACATATTTTTTCATATAAAACATATCAACTTTTATTGCAAATCATTAATATATAGTGACATACAATACAAGATTGTACATTTTGCACCACGAATGAAGAAACTATCTCTAAATACTTTTATTCATTCAGTTAAAATAACCGTTCTTTATATGCACAATTATTGTATATTAAAATAATGTAAAATCAATTGCCTTTTGAAATTTCAACCTATTTTAGTACTATTTTCATTCATTTGTTATTATAATAACACCACCACCTTTCAATCTAAAAAGAGAGACAAAACCAAGCCGTAAATTGTTTTAGCAGCTTAATACATTTAATTAATTGCTTTTGTTTTTTTTAGCACTTTTAGCGTAACTTTTAATCGTATTTTGCATTTATTATATGGCCCATTATTTGTATTTTATAAGCATTGATAATTGTATCAATCGCTAATCGACCTCAGTTATGGATATTTGAATTAATAAGTTAATTTAATAAACGTATCAAAAGATAACGTAAAATATACTGGAGATTCTCGAATGAAATTAAAAACTTTACTGCGCATAATACCCCTTTCTTTATTATCTATATCATTAGCAGGGCAGGCCTGTACCAGCCTTGCAATTACTGATACTAAAGGTAATGTCTATCAAGGTAGGACACTAGAATTATCCGAAGACTTACCATCATGGCTAACCTACTATCCGGTTGGAACCTCTTTTCAGAAAAAAGGCCCTGATGGAAAAAATAGTGCAAGCTATAAATCTAAGTATCAAATACTTGCTATCACGACAGATGTCTATTTTGATGGCGATGATCATAACGTATTCCAAGGTATCAATAGTGCTGGATTATCATTTAGTGCCAATATGATATCAAGTGCAAAATTAACTGCGCTTACCCCGTCAGAATATAAGGAATCTATCCCAGTTACATCAATTGGTGAGTGGGCTTTATCAAGTTTTTCATCGGTTGAGGAAGTTACAAAAGCAGTCAATAATGGCCATTTTTGGGCCCCTATTTTAGAAAATTTAGGTGGAGTAACTTCGCCATTCCATTATGCTTTTTATGATAATAAGGGCGGTAGCATTGTTGTTGAAGCGCTTAATGGTAAGCTGCATGTATATAATAATCCAACCAAGGTAATGACTAATGGGCCAAGTTTTCCATGGCACTTAGAAAACCTAAATAATTATACCCAACTTAATAACCTTGATAGATCGTCTGCAAAACTCGGTAATATTGATGTTGTGCAACCAGATAGCGGAATTGCGATATCAGATCTGCCATCTTCAGATACATCTGTCGGTCGTTTTATTCGAGCGGTATATTATACAACTTATGCGCCAAAACCAAACTCTACCAATGATGCTATGAATATTTTAGCCCATGCGATGAATCGCTTTGATCGTCTTAAAAATATTACCACAGATAGTCTAAGTGAATCAGGGACACAAGGTGAAGTTTCCTCTGAATATACTGTTTGGACTAGCCTATCAAATCTAAATGATGGCGTTATGCAAATTCGAGGATATAATGATATTAATTATCAGACATTCTCATTAGCTCAGTTCACACAAGCAAATAAACCTGTCTTTAAAAAAATAAATGTTGCCGATCCAAAGTAAATCATCAGTTATATTTAATTAAATATGGCGGTTAGTTAAAATAGTAAAAAAGAGGAATTGTTATCGACACAATTCCTCTTTTAGTTAATATTACAATAAGTAGAATATTGGTTAGAATTGATATTTTAAGCCAATATTAGCACTATAATTTTGTGAATCATGTTGTCCTTGTCGATAATTAATCTCGCCAGAAATAGTAAAGTTATCTTTTAATTGAGCTTGCATACCTAGCTTACCTTCCACCATTAAACGAGCTTTATCTGAAGATAATGAAGTACCATCAAATTTCACTGATGACTGAGTATTATCAACCCATAAGTTCACACCGGCATAAGGCTTTATACTGCCCTGCATTGGATAAAAATAAGAACCAATTCGATAAATAAAGTGACCATCGAGCGATTGACCAATATTCGTGCCCGCATGATCTCTGTGGTTACTAATATTATAATGTAAGTAACTAATTTGTGCTTGAGGCTCAATAACCCAATTATCATTGATCGGTATTGGATAACCACCTTGCACTGTGTAGCTAAATAAATTAGAACGATACTTATCGGTATCATTACCATGCGAAGTCACTTTATTACGATAGCTACCATAAGAGAAATAGTAATCAATAAATGGACTCAAAGGATCATCCCCATCAAAAAACCATGAAGCATAAATACCAAATGTATTTCCATTAACACTACCACTACTATCAGAGCTTGTATTACGGTTTTCGGAAGATGATTTAGCATAAGTCGTCCCGGTCATAGCACCGAGCACTAGAGCGCTTTCATTGTTATAAAAAGTATGATCAATACCAATTACAGAGGAGAATTCGTTGTAATGGTATCGAATTTGCCCACCACCAGCCTCACCCCTAGAACGACCAGCAGTATTAATCATCCAAACAGAATTTAAATGTTCGCCATCATTTTTAGCAATTCGATCCATCGACCTTAGCCCACCAGCCCCCCCAGCCAAAGCTCCCGATGGTTTAGAACCAAAACTTGGTAGTAATGACTTGCTAACCGCATCCATATTAGCAATATAGTCACCAAAATCTGGACGAATATCATTATTCGAAGTTAAATACCAATTTTGATCAGAATTATTACGATTTAATACATACTCGTAGGCACCTTTGGTAACCACATTATCAAGTTTAAACGCGCCAATATCCGATGAACCATTATCAATTAATTTAATGCCGTCAACTGTTGTTTGAGCGCCACTAATAGAACCAATATCATTAATATGAATCGAAGTATTGCCGCCGGCATGTCCACTAATAATAAGGTGATCTAATTGACTATTGTTATTATCACCAAGATCAGTATTGATATTAATTACAGCATTATTATATCCTGTATAATTACCATTAATTGTCAAAGTGTTACCGATAATATTACCACTGCTAATGTTCACCGTATTATAGTTATCAACATCATTATTAATAACGAAGCTTACAGGTGTAGTTGTAAGTCTAGTCACCGTTGAATCGGCTATAACATTAATATTGCCATAGTTAATCACTTTACCACTAATGATCCCCGATCCGCTTAACGTCGCTCCCTGAGCTATCGTGACATTAGCCGCATTCGAACCACCTAATGTAGTACCTTGATTAATCCATAAGCCGCCTTGATTGACATCCGTCTTACCCGTATAGGCTTCAGTCTGATCTATTGTTAAAACACCCGTTCCATTTTTAATAAAATCACCACTACCAGTGATACTATTTAACATCTTTTGAGATTGAGCTAAATTAAATAACAGACTTCCATCATTATCAATTAGTGCACTACCTAGTTGATTAACATCATTTATGGTTAAGCTTGCAATGTTTGACACATTAATATTACCAGTAAAACTCGTGTTATTAGCACTTAAGCTAGTATTAGCATTTATATTGACAGATCCTGTTCCTGTTAAAACATTGGCTAATGAATTACTATTATTGATATTTAAATTTCCGCTAATATCAATGGCACCAAATCCTAATGTACCTGCATCACTTAAACTAATCGATGAACCAGAATTTATTGATGTTGATGCCGTTAAATTATTATTAGCATTGCTAACTGTCAAGTGACCACCATTAACAATTATGCGACCACTGCCACTTAATGAACCTGATGAACTACCACCATTAGTGATAGTTAATTCCCCTCCCGACAACGCAAGACTGCCACTATTAACTAGCTGACCGACGCTTTGCTCATGACCACTTAAATCGGCGCTTGCAGTGCTATTAATATTAAGTGTGGCAGTTTGACCAAATGCATTATCTGAGCCAGCAATTACCTTTCCACTACTAACTGTCGTTGCCCCGGTATAACTATTAAAACTATTTTCTAACGTCATCCCCGCTGCATCACTATTAAGCATTAAACTTCCTGTACCGCTCACCTTTGCCGTTAAGGTTTTATTGGTCGCATTCGTAGTATCTAACGTTAATGTTTGTCCTGATTGTAAAGCTAATCCCGTTAATTGATAGCTGACACCAAGACCATTGTTTTTCACTAAACTATAATCATACGTCGCCTCGGCTACCGTATTCCCATTTTCAATGATACTGTGTAATGTTAAATCACTTAGCACATTGCCATGGGTATCTTGTAAAGTAATTTGGTTGATATTTAAACTATCGCTATTTTGTGCCGTGACTAACTGATTTACCTCGCCATGACTTTGATCGAGTAAGTTGTCCGCTTGGCTTATACTACTAGGCGGAATATTATTTTTATTGATCTGTACAATACTAGCAGCGGATGTTGATAATTTATTAGTGTTTACCGAGCCATCACCATTGAAAACAATAACTCCGCCATTTAGCGTTAAATTACTGATATCTTGCTCACTTGTACCTACCGTCGTTTTACTGCCACTAGATAAACTCAAGGTCGCATCTGTTAGGGCGGTGGTATTATCGCCCGATAACGTAAAGACGGTATCACTTAAATTAACGGTTCCGGCAAAGGCGCTACCCGCACTACTGCCAAAGTTAAATGCAGCATCACCGCTGCTCACGTTAATTTGACCCTGACCTGATAACCCGTTATTTAAGGTGTATGCACCGCTACTGGTAATATTCAAACTGTCTGTCGTACTATCAATATCGATGGTCGCGGCCGTATTGAGTTGGCTATCACTACTCACCGTTAAAGCGGAGCCATCTTTAAGCGTTATTGCCCCACTTAAGCTACTTGCCTTACTATTACTCGCCGATAATGTTAACTGACTATTTGATAATGTTAAGTTACCGCTTCCTGTTAAACTATTGGCAAGCTCGGTGGCTGTGGCACCATTATAATCCGATAACACCAGTGTGCTGCCGGCACTGATAGCGACATCACTTGTCCCTATGTTATCCGTGCTTGACACGGTTAAAGTGCTATTACCTGCAAGCGCATAATCGCCAGTAAAGCCACTATTGTTACCCCTTAAGCTCATATCCGCACTATTATTAATATTTACCGTGCCGCTTGTGCCACTAAGTTGGTTACTAATAACCCCACTCACACCATTAAAATTAAGCACTGATGTGCTATCTTGTAAATCAACGGTTGCGGTAGTTGCTCCTAAATTATTAATGCTTGCCACGCTTAATGAGCCATTATGCTCAATACTATGTTGACCCGTAAAATAGCTATTATCACCAGTTAGATTAACTGTTGCATGACTATAAATAATGCCAGAACCACTCAGATTGTTGGCGATTGCGTTATTCACATTAAGGTTTAGTTGCCCTAAAATATCTACATTCCCAAGGCCAAGGGTACCGGCTCCCGATAAACTAACCGATGCCTCTGTTTCTATATTAGTTGTTGCTGATAAATTTTCATTAGCGCTCGTTATCGATAAATCACCGCCGGTGATGTTAAGTGTACCGCTACCACTCAATAGTCCACTTGAAGTACCACCATGAATTATATTTAACTCAGCACCTGATAACTCAAGCTCACCAGTATTAGCTAAAACCCCAATCGTTTGTATTTTGCTATTGAAATCGATACTTGCTCCAGAATTGATATTTAATGTTGACGTGTCTCCAAATGCATTATCTGAGCCAGCAATTACCTTTCCGCTACTAACTGTCGTTGCCCCTGTATAACTGTTTGCGCTATTATCTAACGTCATCCCCGACGCATCACTATTAAGCATTAAACTTCCGGAACCGCTTACCTTTGCCGTTAAGGTTTTATTGGTCGCACTGCTAGTATTTAGCGTTAACGTCTCACCTGACTGTAAATCTAACCCCGTTAATTGATAGCTGACACCAAGACCATTATTTTTCACTAAGCTATAATCATATGTCGCCTCGGCTACCGTATTACCGTCTTCAACGATATTGCGTAGCGTCGAATCGCTGATGACAATGCCATTGGTATCTTGTAAAGTAATTTGGTTAATATTTAGACTGTCGCTATTTTGCGCCGTGACTAATTGACTTACCTCGCCAAGGCTTTGATCGAGTAAATTATCGGCTTGGCTTATACTGTTAGAAGGAATATTATCTTTATTGATTTGTACAATACTATTAGCGGATGTTGCTAATTTATTAGTACTTACCGTGCCATCACCATTGAAAACAATAACTCCGCCATTTAACGTTAAATTACTGATATCTTGCTCACTTGTACCTACCGCCGTTTTACTGCCACTAGATAAACTCAAGGTCGCATCGGTTAGGGCGGTGGTATTATTCCCCGATAATGTAAAGACGGTATCACTTAAATCAACGATTCCGGCAAAGGCGCTACCCGCACTACTGCCAAAGTTAAATGCAGCGTCACCGCTGCTCACGTTAATTTGACCCTGACCTGATAACCCATTATTTAAGGTGTAGGCACCGCTACTGCTAATATTCAAACTGTCTGTCGTACTATCAATATCGATGGTCGCAGCCGTATTGAGTTGGCTATCACGACTCACCGTTAAAGCGGAGCCATCTTTAAGCGTTATTGCCCCACTTAAGCTACTTGCCTTACTATTACTCGCCGATAATGTTAACTGACTATTTGATAATGTTAAGTTACCGCTTCCTGTTAAACTATTGGCAAGCTCGGTGGCTGTGGCACCATTATAATCCGATAACACCAGTGTGCTGCCGGCACTGATAGCGACATCACTTGTCCCTATGTTATCCGTGCTTGACACGGTTAAAGTGCTATTACCTGCAAGCGCATAATCGCCAGTAAAGCCACTATTGTTACCAATTAAACTCATATCAGCATTATTATTAATATTTACCGTGCCCTCGGCTCCTGTAAATGTGTGGGCAATGTTACCAATCACACCATTAAAATTAAGTGTAGACGCACTATCTTCAAGATCGACAACAACACTATCTGAGCCTAAATTTTGTGCACTACTAACAGTTAACGTACTATTATGTTTAATTTTATGCTGGCCCGTAAAAGAACTATTATCGCCAGTTAGGTTCATGGCTGCATTACTAATAATTGTCCCAGAACCAGCAATATTATGAATTACATCATTATCTGAATTAAAATTAAGTTGCCCTAAAAGGGCGACATCGCCACTGCCCAGCGTGCCATTACCCGATAAGCTAACCGAGGCATTGCTGCCTATATTCGTAACGGCGGATAAGCCTGCATTTGCCGTCGTTATCGCTAAATCACCGCCCGTGATATTAAGTGTACCGCTACCACTTAACGTACCTGATGAGCTACCACCATTCGTTACCGTTAATGCCCCGCCGGATAGCGCAAGGCTGCCGCTGTTGGCGAGCTGACCCACTGTTTGCTTATAACCATTGATATCTGCGCTCGTAGAGGCACTAATATTTAGTGCGGAGGTCTGACCAAATGCATTATCTGAGCCCGCAATCACCTTGCCACTGCTAACGGTTGTTGCGCCAGTATAACTGTTTGCGCTATTGGTTAGTGTAAGCCCGGTCGTATCACTCTTTAAGCTTAAACTACCCACGCCACTAACTTGCGCCGTTAGCGTTTTATTGCTTGCACTGCTAGTGTCTAACGTTAACGTTTGCCCTGATTGTAAGTCTAAGCCTGTTAATTGATAGCTGACACCAAGTCCACTATTTTTCACTAAACTATAATCATACGTTGCCTCGGCTACCGTATTCCCATCTTCAACGACACTGTGTAGTGTTGAATCGCTTAGCTCATTACCATCGGTATCTTGTAACGTGATTTGATTTACATCTAAATCATCACTGTTTTGTGCAGTGATTAGCTGACTTGTCTCTCCATGATTTTGATCGAGTAAATTCTGTGCCCCACTTGCGCTATTAGAGGGAATATTATCTTTATTGATCTGTACAATACTATCAGCGGATGTTGCTAATTTATTGGTACTGACAGTACCATCACCATTGAAAACAATGACTCCGCCATTTAGCGTTAAATTACTGATATCTTGCTCACTTGTACCTACCGTCGTTTTACTGCCACTAGATAAACGTAGTGTCGCATCCGTTAGGGCAGTGGTATTATTCCCCGATAATGTAAAGACGGTATCACTTAAATCAACGGTTCCGGCAAAGGCGCTACCCGCACCACTGCCAAAGTTAAATGCAGCGTCACCGCTGCTCACATTAATTTGACCCTGACCTGATAACCCATTATTTAAGGTGTAGGCACCACTACTGGTAATATTCAAACTGTCTGTCGTACTATCAATATCGATGGTCGCAGCCGTATTAAGTTGGCTATCACTACTCACCGTTAAAGCGGAGCCATCTTTAAGCGTTATTGCCCCACTTAAGCTACTTGCCTTACTATTACTCGCCGATAATGTTAACTGAGTATTTGATAATGTTAAGTTACCACTACCCGTTAACTTATTGCCAAGCTCACTGGCTGTCGAGGCGGTGCTATTATAATCTGATAACACCAGTGTGCTACCGGCGCCGATAGCGACATCACTTGTTCCTATGTTATTCGTGCTTGACACGGTTAAAGTGCTATCACCCGCCAGCGCATAATTACCCGTAAAGCCACTATTATTACCCCTTAAGCTCATATCCGCACTATTATTAATATTTACCGTGCCGCTTGTGCCGCTAAGTTGGTTACTAATAACCCCACTCACACCATTAAAATTAAGCACTGATGTGCTATCTTGTAAATCAACGGTTGCGGTAGTTGCCCCTAAATTATTAATGCTTGCCACACTTAATGAGCCATTACTGCCAATATTATGTTGTCCCGTAAAGCCGCTATTATTACCGGTTAAAACGATGGCAGCATTATTATTAAGCGTCCCGCTGCCACTTAAATTGTTCCCCAGTGTATTAGCTACCGCTAGGTTCAATGCACCTAACAGCGTCACATCACCACTGCCCAGCGTGCCACTGCCCGATAAGCTAACCGAGGCACTGCTGCCTATACTTGTAACGGCAGACAGCCCTGCATTTGCTGTGGTTACCGCTAAATCACCGCCCGTGATATTAAGTGTACCGCTGCCACTTAATGTACCTGATGAGCTACCACCATTCGTTACCGTTAATACCCCGCCCGTTAGCGCAAGGCTGCCGCTGTTGGCGAGCTGACCCACTGTTTGCTTATAACCATTGATATCTGCGCTCGTAGAGGCACTAATATTTAGTGCGGAGGTCTGACCAAATGCATTATCTGAGCCCGCAATCAGCTTGCCACTGCTAACAGTCGTTGCACCGGTATAACTGTTTGCGCTATTGGTTAGTGTAAGCCCGGTCGTATCACTCGTTAAGCTTAAATTACCCGCGCCACTAACTTGCGCCGTTAGCGTTTTATTGCTCGCACTGCTAGTGTCTAACGTTAACGTTTGCCCTGACTGCAATGCCAATTGCCTTAAACCATAATTGACCTTTAACCCACTGTCATTCAGTACACTGTAATTATAACTTCCTTTGGCAACCACTGAGCTGCCTTGCGTAATATCTATTGTATAATTACTATCAAACGTATCACCCGCCAGATCTTGCAACGTGATTTTACTGACATCAACGCCGCTACTCTCTGTTGCATAAACCAGTGTTTTTACGCTGCCTTGATTCTGATCTAATAAGTTTTCGCTATCAACCGCCATCACATCAACTTGTACCGTGGTGTTATTACTGCTGGTTGCAAGCGTATCAGTTGTGATGGTATTACCGGTGCCAAAGATAATCGTCCCACCGTTTAGCGTTAAGTTACCTACCGCTTGCCGGCTACCATTGACGGTTGTTTTACTGCCACTTGATAAACTTAGTGTCGCATCTGTTAGGGCGGTGGTATTATCACCCGATAACGTAAAGACGGTATCACTTAAATCAACGGTTCCGGCAAAGGCGCTACCCGCACCACTGCCAAAGTTAAATGCAGCGTCACCGCTGCTCACATTAATTTGACCCTGACCTGATAACCCGTTATTTAAGGTGTACGCACCGCTACTGGTAATATTCAAACTGTCTGTCGTACTATCAATATCGATGGTCGCAGCCGTATTAAGTTGGCTATCACTACTCACCGTTAAAGCGGAGCCATCTTTAAGCGTTATTGCCCCACTTAAGCTACTTGCCTTACTATTACTCGCCGATAATGTTAACTGAGTATTTGATAATGTTAAGTTACCACTACCCGTTAACTTATTGCCAAGCTCACTGGCTGTCGAGGCGGTGCTATTATAATCTGATAACACCAGTGTGCTACCGGCGCCGATAGCGACATCACTTGTTCCTATGTTATTCGTGCTTGACACGGTTAAAGTGCTATCACCCGCCAGCGCATAATTACCCGTAAAGCCACTATTATTACCCCTTAAGCTCATATCCGCACTATTATTAATATTTACCGTGCCGCTTGTGCCGCTAAGTTGGTTACTAATAACCCCACTCACACCATTAAAATTAAGCACTGATGTGCTATCTTGTAAATCAACGGTTGCGGTAGTTGCCCCTAAATTATTAATACTTGCCACACTTAATGAGCCATTACTGCCAATATTATGTTGTCCCGTAAAGCCGCTGTTATTACCGGTTAAAACGATGGCAGCATTATTATTAAGCATCCCGCTGCCACTTAAATTGTTCCCCAGTGTATTAGCTACCGCTAGGTTCAATGCACCTAACAGCGCCACATCACCACTGCCCAGCGTACCACTGCCCGATAAGCTAACCGAGGCACTGCTGCCTATACTTGTAACGGCAGACAGCCCTGAATTTGCTGTGGTTACCGCTAAATCACCGCCCGTGATATTAAGTGTACCGCTGCCACTTAATGTACCTGATGAGCTACCACCATTCGTTACCGTTAATGCCCCGCCCGTTAGCGCAAGGCTGCCGCTGTTGACGAGCTGGCCCACTGTTTGCTTATAACCATTGATATCTGCGCTCGTAGAGGCACTAATATTTAGTGCGGAGGTCTGACCAAATGCATTATCTGAGCCCGCAATCAGCTTGCCACTGCTAACAGTCGTTGCACCGGTATAACTGTTTGCGCTATTATCTAATATTATTCCCGCAGCATCGCTATTAAGCATCAAATTACCCACACCGCTAACTTGCGCCGTTAGCGTTTTATTGCTCGCACTGCTAGTGTCTAACGTTAACGTTTGCCCTGACTGCAATGCCAATTGCCTTAAACCATAATTGACCTTTAACCCACTGTCATTCAGTACACTGTAATTATAACTTCCTTTGGCAACCACTGAGCTGCCTTGCGTAATATCTATTGTATAATTACTATCAAACGTATCACCCGCCAGATCTTGCAACGTGATTTTACTGACATCAACGCCGCTACTCTCTGTTGCATAAACCAGTGTTTTTACGCTGCCTTGATTCTGATCTAATAAGTTTTCGCTATCAACCGCCATCACATCAACTTGTACCGTGGTGTTATTACTGCTGGTTGCAAGCGTATCAGTTGTGATGGTATTACCGGTGCCAAAGATAATCGTCCCACCGTTTAGCGTTAAGTTACCTACCGCTTGCCGGCTACCATTGACGGTTGTTTTACTGCCACTTGATAAACTTAGTGTCGCATCTGTTAGGGCGGTGGTATTATCACCCGATAACGTAAAGACGGTATCACTTAAATCAACGGTTCCGGCAAAGGCGCTACCCGCACCACTGCCAAAGTTAAATGCAGCGTCACCGCTGCTCACATTAATTTGACCCTGACCTGATAACCCGTTATTTAAGGTGTACGCACCGCTACTGGTAATATTCAAACTGTCTGTCGTACTATCAATATCGATGGTCGCAGCCGTATTAAGTTGGCTATCACTACTCACCGTTAAAGCGGAGCCATCTTTAAGCGTTATTGCCCCACTTAAGCTACTTGCCTTACTATTACTCGCCGATAATGTTAACTGAGTATTTGATAATGTTAAGTTACCACTACCCGTTAACTTATTGCCAAGCTCACTGGCTGTCGAGGCGGTGCTATTATAATCTGATAACACCAGTGTGCTACCGGCGCCGATAGCGACATCACTTGTTCCTATGTTATTCGTGCTTGACACGGTTAAAGTGCTATCACCCGCCAGCGCATAATTACCCGTAAAGCCACTATTATTACCCCTTAAGCTCATATCCGCACTATTATTAATATTTACCGTGCCGCTTGTGCCGCTAAGTTGGTTACTAATAACCCCACTCACACCATTAAAATTAAGCACTGATGTGCTATCTTGTAAATCAACGGTTGCGGTAGTTGCCCCTAAA
This sequence comes from Orbaceae bacterium lpD04, assembly GCA_036251935.1. Taxonomy (NCBI): domain Bacteria; kingdom Pseudomonadati; phylum Pseudomonadota; class Gammaproteobacteria; order Orbales; family Orbaceae; genus Orbus; species Orbus wheelerorum. The sequence goes on from CP133967.1 coordinate 2,561,560, forward strand.
TTATTAATGCTTGCCACACTTAATGAGCCATTACTGCCAATATTATGTTGTCCCGTAAAGCCGCTATTATTACCGGTTAAAACGATGGCAGCATTATTATTAAGCGTCCCGCTGCCACTTAAATTGTTCCCCAGTGTATTAGCTACCGCTAGGTTCAATGCACCTAACAGCGTCACATCACCACTGCCCAGCGTACCACTGCCCGATAAGCTAACCGAGGCACTGCTGCCTATACTTGTAACGGCAGACAGCCCTGCATTTGCTGTGGTTACCGCTAAATCACCGCCCGTGATATTAAGTGTGCCGCTGCCACTTAATGTACCTGATGAGCTACCACCATTCGTTACCGTTAATGCCCCGCCCGTTAGCGCAAGGCTGCCGCTGTTGACGAGCTGGCCCACTGTTTGCTTATAACCATTGATATCTGCGCTCGTAGAGGCACTAATATTTAGTGCGGAGGTCTGACCAAATGCATTATCTGAGCCCGCAATCACCTTGCCACTGCTAACGGTTGTTGCGCCAGTATAACTGTTTGCGCTATTGGTTAGTGTAAGCCCGGTCGTATCACTCGTTAAGCTTAAATTACCCGCGCCACTAACTTGCGCCGTTAGCGTTTTATTGCTCGCACTGCTAGTGTCTAACGTTAACGTTTGCCCTGACTGCAATGCCAATTGCCTTAAACCATAATTGACCTTTAACCCACTGTCATTCAGTACACTGTAATTATAACTTCCTTTGGCAACCACTGAGCTGCCTTGCGTAATATCTATTGTATAATTACTATCAAACGTATCACCCGCCAGATCTTGCAACGTGATTTTACTGACATCAACGCCGCTACTCTCTGTTGCATAAACCAGTGTTTTTACGCTGCCTTGATTCTGATCTAATAAGTTTTCGCTATCAACCGCCATCACATCAACTTGTACCGTGGTGTTATTACTGCTGGTTGCAAGCGTATCAGTTGTGATGGTATTACCGGTGCCAAAGATAATCGTCCCACCGTTTAGCGTTAAGTTACCTACCGCTTGCCGGCTACCATTGACGGTTGTTTTACTGCCACTTGATAAACTTAGTGTCGCATCTGTTAGGGCGGTGGTATTATCACCCGATAACGTAAAGACAGTATCACTTAAATCAACGGTTCCGGCAAAGGCGCTACCCGCACCACTGCCAAAGTTAAATGCAGCGTCACCGCTGCTCACGTTAATTTGACCCTGACCTGATAACCCGTTATTTAAGGTGTAGGCACCACTACTGGTAATATTCAAACTGTCTGTCGTACTATCAATATCGATGGTCGCAGCCGTATTAAGTTGGCTATCACTACTCACCGTTAAAGCGGAGCCATCTTTAAGCGTTATTGCCCCACTTAAGCTACTTGCCTTACTATTACTCGCCGATAATGTTAACTGAGTATTTGATAATGTTAAGTTACCACTACCCGTTAACTTATTGCCAAGCTCACTGGCTGTCGAGGCGGTGCTATTATAATCTGATAACACCAGTGTGCTACCGGCGCCGATAGCGACATCACTTGTTCCTATGTTATTCGTGCTTGACACGGTTAAAGTGCTATCACCCGCCAGCGCATAATTACCCGTAAAGCCACTATTATTACCCCTTAAGCTCATATCCGCACTATTATTAATATTTACCGTGCCGCTTGTGCCGCTAAGTTGGTTACTAATAACCCCACTCACACCATTAAAATTAAGCACTGATGTGCTATCTTGTAAATCAACGGTTGCGGTAGTTGCCCCTAAATTATTAATGCTTGCCACACTTAATGAGCCATTACTGCCAATATTATGTTGTCCCGTAAAGCCGCTATTATTACCGGTTAAAACGATGGCAGCATTATTATTAAGCGTCCCGCTGCCACTTAAATTGTTCCCCAGTGTATTAGCTACCGCTAGGTTCAATGCACCTAACAGCGTCACATCACCACTGCCCAGCGTGCCACTGCCCGATAAGCTAACCGAGGCACTGCTGCCTATACTTGTAACGGCAGACAGCCCTGCATTTGCTGTGGTTACCGCTAAATCACCGCCCGTGATATTAAGTGTACCGCTGCCACTTAATGTACCTGATGAGCTACCACCATTCGTTACCGTTAATACCCCGCCCGTTAGCGCAAGGCTGCCGCTGTTGGCGAGCTGACCCACTGTTTGCTTATAACCATTGATATCTGCGCTCGTAGAGGCACTAATATTTAGTGCGGAGGTCTGACCAAATGCATTATCTGAGCCCGCAATCAGCTTGCCACTGCTAACAGTCGTTGCACCGGTATAACTGTTTGCGCTATTATCTAATATTATTCCCGCAGCATCGCTATTAAGCATCAAATTACCCACACCGCTAACTTGCGCCGTTAGCGTTTTATTGCTCGCACTGCTTGTATCTAGCGTTAACGTTTTTCCTGACTGTAAATCTAATCCTATTAATTGATAGCTAACACCAAGACCATTAGCTTTCACTAAGCTATAATCATATGTCGCCTCGGCTACCGTATTGCCATCCTCAATGATACTGTGTAGCGTTGAATTGCTAAGCACATTACCATTGGTATCTTGTAAAGTTAGTAGGTTTACATCTAAACTATCGCTATTTTGAGCAATGATTAGCTGATCTATCTCACCATGGCTTTGATCAATTAAGTTACCAGCTTGGCTTACACTACTAGGCGGAATATTATCTTTATTGATCTGTAAAATACTACTCGCTAATGTCGATAATTTATTGGTACTTACAGTATTATTACCATTAAAAATAATGACCCCGCCATCTAGCGTTAAATTACCAATATCTTGCTCACTCGCACCTACCGTCGTTTTACTACCGCTTGATAAACTCAATGTTGCATTCGTTAAAGCGGTGGTATTATCGCCTGATAATGTAAAGATTGTATCACTTAAGCCAACGGTTCCGGTGAAGGCATCCCCCACACTACTACCAAAATTAAAGGCTACGTTATCACTATTCACGTTAATTTGCCCTTGACCTGATAGCGCATTATTTAGTGAGGTTTGACTTACGTTCAATACACCATCTATTTGTGCTTTAGCAGTGCCTAGTTGAGTATTATTGGAGGTTGTTACCGTTGATGCAGATGCAATATTCCATAAACCTGAAAAGCTAGAATTATCATTAATTAATGTTACATTTGCGCCATTGGTAAAATTAACATCACCTGCTCCGGCTAATACAACTCCAACAGTATCATTATAAGTACTAGTAAAAGATAGGGAGGATGCTTCATCTATATTTACCTTACCTGAAGCTAAATTATTTTTATTTAATAATGAGAAAGATGAACTAGTTAAGTTTATATTTGTAAAGTTTTTTAGTTCGGTTAAATTATTTGAGGTAAGAATTGAATCAATAAAATTAAGTGAATTATTTGTACCACTTCCAGCATTTAAGGTACCAATGGAATTAATCGAACTAGACTCCATACCCGTTAAATTAAATGTATTAGTACCACTACCTGTTGTAACGCTTGCTACTTCGACGCTATTACCAATATTGACGATATTATTTCCATTACCTAGAGTAATCGCCCCGGTTGTCGTTGAATTATTATTTAAATTTAAAGTATTATTACCATTTCCGGCCGTGATACCGCCATCTAATAAATTATTGTTTGAAATAATATTTTTAACGTTACCATTATTAAAAACAATATTACCCGTAATTGAACTATTATTAACAAGAGTACGAGCATTACTACCGTTAATTTTAATCGCCGTCGCATCTAGGGCTTTAATAATAATATTATCTGTGACGGTAATTACATCACTAGACAATCCTCCGGCAATTAAAATAGCGGTACCCGTGCCTGTTGTTCCCTCATTACCGCTACTATCAGTTACATTGATGGTTAAATAGCTATTTTTTATTGCGGATAAATTAGTATTTAAATTTAAGCCGAGTCCATCACCTGTAACTGTAATGATGTTATTTTGATTATCATCATTTTGTGCAAAAACGATATTGTTTAAATTAGCCTCATTAAAAGCCGTTCGATCAACTACATTAACATTAACACCTTTTAATGTTACTGCTGAATCTCCATTACTAATTGCTTGCCCAGTCGAGCCACTAGCAAGATTAATGGTTGTTCCAGTGATAACGTGTGAGTTGATTGTACTGCTATTTTGAAAATTAAGCCCCGTAGCAGAGCCTGTTAAATTAAAAATGCCACCCGTAATATTTAAATTAACATTACCACTAGCACTGTTGGAACCGATAATAATACCATTACCGCTACTTGCATTAATAATACCCTCTTGAGCATCATTTGGTTCTTTTGTTAAATCAACTATCATATTATTACCTGAAGTTGAATTTAGCACTAAACCTGCTGTAGTTGTATTAATGTTTGCAACATTTTTAACAAAAACCTCACCCGAACCATTATGAGTAATATTCATACCAGTCGCCGCAGTAATATTGGTTGCAGAACGAATATAAATACCACTATTATTTTTAGTCGTTGTTAAAACATCTAGATTATTATTTAAATATTCGCTTTTAGCGACATTAATACCAATTCCTGAAACATTAAAATTAGATCCCGAAGCTAAATTAAAAACCACATCATCGGCATTATACTCGCCATTATTAACGATACTATTAGAATAAAGACTACTCGAAAGACGGTAATTACTTCCCCCGATATTAGTAAGCCCATTACCCGCTAGCTGAGCACCATTAACACCAGCAACAATTATTTGCGCGCCAGAACCAAATACGCCACTATTTTTATCATAACTACCTATTTTTATACCAACGTTATTACCCGTTGCATCACCAAATACATTTTGTTGGCTCCATAACTTAAATATAGCACCGTCTTCAAATACATACGAATAGCCATAACCATGAGATCCACTTGACCCATCACCAGAGGTAAAGTTAGTTTTTGCATCGAGATTAAAACTAACATCCGAGCCATTTTTAAATGTTAATTGATTTTGTTGTAAATCATTAGTTTTATTCCAAAAAACGTAAGCATAACTACTATTATCACCAGTACCATAAAAATCTAAGTGCCCAGTAAAATCAACTTTACTACCATTGATCCATTGCTTATTTGCCCGACTATAAAAAGCATCTTCAGCATTTGAGTTAGTAAAAGAGCCAATAGTAATTTTACTATAAATATTTTGGTTATAAGTGTAGCCAGCCAAGTAATTGGCATCAAATTTATTTAATGTATTTCCTGTTGAAGAAGTTGAATAACTGTTGCCGTTTAGATAAGCCACTCCAACATTAGCACCAGTTCCATATGACAAAACACCTAGCGTCATATTAGTAATATTATCAATATTGTTAAAAACAGTGTTGATACTAGACGTTGCATCTGTGACATAAAACATGACATTATTTGAACTCGTACTACTTTTATCTGTGGCTAGACTAATACCATCAAAACTCAGTGTTACTTGATTTTGTGCATTGCCCCCTCTAGCAAATATAGAGCTAGAAGAACTAGTGCCATTATTTATAGCATAATCACCGCTTATGGTTATATTGTTTCTTGAGCCAAAATCAAACTTAGTGGAGCTTGAAGAACTAAGTTGTCCTCCCACTATATTTTTTGATATAGCATAGGCGTTACCATTTTGGTAATCACTTAAATTGATACTTCCTGTTAGCGTAATATCGCTACAAGTCTGATCGTTTAAATATTGTCCGAAAGTACTCGCGTTCGCTGCAGAGCAAGCAGCAATGGCGTTATTTGCGAAAATTAGCGGTGATGAGAATAGCCCTAATAAAATAAATGATTTGGATAGGAATGTTAATTTAGATAATTGTATCGGCCGAATACCACTTTTACTTGAAGATTTTTGTTTTCCTTTGGCAAACTCATTTGCGACGATCCAAGATCGATATGCCGCACTCCAAATAACTCGATAAACTTTATTCATAGTACTCAAAGCCTCACATATATTATACTGATAACCTTTGTATAATTAAAATAGAGCAATACCAATTAAAATTCAAGTGGATAAATTAACAACTATAAATGGTATAACCTATAAATAGGCAAATATGGCGGGTAATACTACTGTTACGATGAGTAATAATAAAAAAGAAAAATTATTTATTTTGTTCAAAAAAAATGATTAAACTGATTTTATTTTGGCGAAAATATATCAAAGAAAAGTAATTATTAGAAACATAGACACAAAAGTGATAAAACTTTGGGATAAATTAAAAAGAGCACAATTATTTTTTAATTGTGCTCTATGAAGAATCAGCTGATCCAAAACGTTAATAGATATACCACAATAGAAGAAAAAATTGCTGCGATAACATCATCGATCATAATACCAAACCCACCTGACACTTTTTGATCAGCTAAACGAATAGGCCAAGGCTTTACCATATCGAAAAAACGAAAAATAATAAAAGCTATCAAAACCCATAAAACAGAGAGATGAGGAATAAAAAAAAGAGTGATCCACATTCCAACAAACTCATCCCAAACAATATGACCCGAATCATGTGTATGCGTATCATCAGATGTTTTCTGACATAGAAAACAACCAAAAACAAAAGCAACCACAATCAAGATCCAATATAAAATAGGAATTAACTGACAAAAAAGCAGCCATATTGGAATTGCCATCAAAGAGCCCATAGTGCCAGGCATAATAGGTGACATCCCGCTACCGAGCCCTACCGCTAAAAAATGAATAGGGTTAGTTAGACGAATATATTGTTTAAAACTAGAATTTTTATTTGTTTTAGTCATTAATCTTTACTTAATGTTGCAACCATGACGGCTTTGATCGTATGAAGACGATTTTCGGCTTCATCAAATACAATACTGTGTTTTGATTCAAACACATCATCAGTTACTTCAAGTCCATTATTTAAATTATACTGCGCGGCCATTTGTTTACCAACAACAGTATTCATATCATGAAACGCAGGTAAACAATGCATAAACTTAACATTTGGGTTATGTGTCAAATTAATCACATTTTGATTAATTTGGTAAGGAGCCAATAATTTGACTCGTTCATCCCATACATTTTTAGGCTCTCCCATCGAGACCCATACATCAGTATATAAGAAATCGACATCTTTGACACCTAGCTCGATATCTTCAGTTAGAATAATCTTCGCTCCTGTTTTTGCAGAGATAACCATACATTGTTCGACTAAAGATGGATCTGGCTGACAAATTTTAGGAGCAACTAAACGAATTTCCATTCCCATCAATGCAGCCCCTTCCATTAATGAATTTCCCATGTTATTACGAGCATCACCTAAATAAGCAAATTTAACACTATTAAGTTGACGACCGCCAATATGCTCTTTCATGGTCATAAAATCAGCTAGAATTTGTGTTGGATGAGCCTCATTAGTAAGACCATTCCAAACGGGCACTCCTGCATATTTTGCTAATGCCTCAACAATTTCTTGTCCATATCCTCGATATTGAATACCATCATACATTCGGCCAAGAACCCTTGCCGTATCAGCAATTGACTCCTTATTCCCAATCTGACTTCCACTCGCACCCAAATAGGTAACGCAAGCCCCCTGATCGAAGGCGCCAACCTCAAATGCACAGCGTGTACGTGTTGAGTCTTTTTCAAAAATTAGAGCAATATTTTTACCTGTTAAATATTTAATCTCTCGACCTTGTTTTTTAGCATTTTTTAACTCTATTGATAATGTAATTAATTGATCAATCTCCAAGGGAGTAAAATCGAGTAGACGTAAAAAATGGCGCTGATAAAAACCATACATAATTTGCTCCTAGAATTACTAATAATTTTAAAAAATTTTATTTGAATAATTATTCAATTTCAAGTTAAAGATAATAAATTCTCTTTTAAAGTTTAAAAAACAGGTAAAAGTCTCAAAATTTAGACTTTTTTTCGAGATAAATTTTATAATATCGTTTTATTTATCCAATTTATTATAATAAAATAGTTGTTATTATAATTTATCGATGTAAACTATCGTGAATTTATATTCATAAATAATGATTTATTATTCAAATAAGGTTGTCATTTATTATGCAAAATCATGCGATTCTTATTCTACAAGATGGTTCCCAATTTTTAGGTAAGTCAATTGGGGCTGATGGAGAAACCGTTGGAGAGGTAGTATTTAATACGTCAATGACAGGCTATCAAGAAATTCTAACGGATCCCTCTTACGCTGAGCAAATTGTTACATTAACTTATCCACATATTGGTAATGTGGGGACAAATCCTGATGATGAAGAATCGACTAAAATTTATACTAAAGGCTTAATTATTCGAGATCTTCCCTTAATTACAAGTAATTTTCGTAGTACTGAAAATTTAACTACCTACCTAAAAAAACATAATATTGTTGCGATTTCAGATATAGACACACGAAAACTAACGCGCATTTTAAGAGAAAAAGGTGCTCTGCATGGCTGCATTGTCTCTGGTAACAATAAAGATGAGTTATTACAAAAAGCAGATCAAATTCTATTTAAAGCTCAAAACTTTAAAGGTATTAATGGGCTTGATTTGGCGAAAGAGGTCACAACCAAACAACATTATAATTGGCTTGATGGTACGTGGACATTAGATCATGACAACCTGACTAAAAAAACAGAAAATACGCGCCAATATAACGTAATAGCTTATGATTTTGGTATTAAAAGAAATATTTTACGCATGTTAGCAGACCGAGGATGCAACATTACTGTTGTCCCTGCACAATTACCTGCAAATGAAGTATTAGCCCTCAACCCTGATGGTATTTTTTTATCTAATGGGCCAGGCGATCCTGCGCCATGTACTTACGCGATCGAGGCAATTCAACAATTTTTAACAACAGATATCCCTATTTTTGGAATTTGTTTAGGTCATCAGTTGCTTGCTCTGGCTTGTGGAGCTAAAACGGTCAAAATGAAATTTGGTCATCATGGTGGTAATCACCCTGTAAAAGATATTGAAAAAAATAAAGTAATAATTACCGCTCAAAATCATGGCTTTGCCGTCGATGAAGCCTCTTTACCAAACTATCTCCGAGTTACCCATAAATCATTATTTGATGGATCACTACAAGGTATTCATCACAATATAAAACCAGCGTTTAGCTTTCAAGGTCACCCAGAAGCAAGCCCTGGTCCACATGATGCAGCCTATTTATTTGATCATTTTATCGAATTAATCTCTATTTATAAGCAGGAGCAATAACAAGATGGCAAAGCGAACTGATATAAAAAGTATCCTAATCATTGGTGCTGGACCTATTATTATTGGCCAAGCATGTGAATTTGATTATTCAGGAGCTCAAGCGTGCAAAGCTTTGCGTGAGGAAGGTTATCGAGTCATTTTAGTCAATTCAAATCCAGCAACAATTATGACCGATCCTGAAATGGCTGATGCGACATATATTGAACCAATACACTGGACGACGGTACGTAAAATCATTGAAAAAGAAAAACCGGATGCAATTCTACCAACAATGGGAGGGCAAACAGCCCTTAACTGCGCATTAGAATTAGAAAAACAAGGTGTTTTAAAAGAATTCAATGTTGAAATGATCGGTGCGACCGCTGATGCAATTGATAAAGCAGAAGATCGTAGACGTTTTGATCAAGCAATGAAAAAAATTGGTCTTGAAACTGCCCGTAGTGGTATTGCACATACTTTAAGTGAAGCAAATGATGTACTCAATCAAGTCGGATTTCCTTGTATTATCAGACCATCATTCACGATGGGAGGCACCGGTGGGGGGATTGCTTATAATCGTGAAGAATTTGAAGATATATGCTTACGAGGTTTAGATCTTTCACCAACAAATGAACTATTAATTGATGAATCATTAATTGGTTGGAAAGAGTATGAAATGGAAGTCGTTCGCGATAAAAATGACAACTGTATTATTGTCTGCTCAATCGAAAATTTTGATCCGATGGGGATTCATACTGGTGATTCGATTACTGTTGCACCAGCCCAAACATTGACGGATAAAGAGTATCAAATTATGCGTAATGCCTCATTAGCGGTATTACGTGAAATTGGTGTTGAAACCGGTGGATCAAATGTTCAATTTTCAGTAGACCCAAAAACGGGACGCTTAATCGTTATTGAGATGAACCCTCGCGTATCGAGATCGTCAGCATTAGCATCTAAAGCAACGGGCTTTCCTATTGCTAAAATTGCAGCAAAATTAGCTATTGGTTATACACTTGATGAACTCGCAAATGATATTACTGGGGGAAAAACGCCGGCGTCATTTGAACCATCAATCGACTATGTAGTAACAAAAATTCCTCGTTTTAATTTTGAAAAATTCGTAGGCTGTAATGATCGTTTAACAACTCAAATGAAATCAGTTGGAGAAGTCATGGCGATTGGTCGAACTTTTCAAGAATCACTACAAAAAGCCATAAGGGGACTTGAAGTTGGTGCAACAGGTTTCGACCCTAAAGTAGATAATTATATTGAAAATAATGAGTTAGCAAAAATTCGTAGAGAATTACAAGAAGCAGGCGCTGAAAGAATTTGGTATATTGGCGATGCCTTTAGAGCTGGTTTTACATTAGATGAGGTGTTTGAATTAACACATATCGACCGTTGGTTCCTGGTTCAAATACAACAAATTATTAAACTTGAGCAAAGTGTCAGTCAAACCTCACTTGATAAACTTGATTATGACATGTTAAGGCTGCTTAAACGTAAAGGTTTTTCTGATGCAAGGCTCGCTAAATTATTGCATGTTCCAGAATATGAAATTCGCCATAAACGTCATAAACTTAACCTTTACCCAGTCTACAAACGTGTTGATACTTGCGCGGCAGAATTTGCAACAAATACGGCTTATTTATACTCAACTTATGAAGATGAGTGTGAAGCCAAGCCACAATTTGAACAAAAGAAAATAATGATCCTTGGTGGTGGGCCAAACCGTATTGGACAAGGCATTGAGTTCGATTATTGCTGTGTACATGCGGCACTGGCTTTACATCAAGATGGCTATGAAACAATCATGGTCAATTGTAATCCAGAAACCGTATCAACTGATTATGATACATCTGATCGGCTCTATTTTGAGCCAGTAACATTAGAGGACGTACTTGAAATCGTACATGTAGAAAAACCAACAGGTGTCATTGTGCAATATGGTGGTCAAACCCCTCTTAAATTAGCTCGCGCACTTGAAGCTGCTGGTGTACCCATTATTGGGACGTCTCCTGATTCTATAGACCAAGCAGAAGATCGCCAGCGTTTTCAGCAAATTGTTGATAATTTAAAATTAAAACAGCCAGTCAATGGTACTGTTTCTGATTTAGAACAAGCCATTATCACCGCAGAAAAAATTGGTTACCCTTTAGTCGTTCGTCCATCTTACGTTCTTGGTGGTAGGGCAATGGAAATTGTCTATGATGAAAATGACTTAAGACGTTATTTTAAAACCGCGGTAAGTGAATCAAATAATGCGCCTGTTTTATTAGATCATTTTCTTGATGATGCTATTGAAGTCGATATTGACGTAATTAGTGATGGCAATAATGTTGTAATTGGTGGCATTATGGAGCATATAGAACAAGCGGGGGTTCATTCTGGCGACTCAGCTTGTTCGCTACCAACACATACATTAAGCATGGAAATTTTAACTCAGTTACGTGAGCAAGCTAAACAATTAGCGTTAGCCCTTAATGTTAAAGGCTTAATGAATGCACAATTCGCAATAAAAAATAATGAAATTTATTTGATTGAAGTTAATCCAAGAGCAGCAAGAACGGTACCTTTCGTTTCAAAAGCAACTGGAATGCCACTAGCTAAAATTGCAGCACGTGTTATGGCAGGGCAATCACTATTACAACAAAACATAATAAAAGAAATAATCCCGCCCTACTATTCAGTGAAAGAAGTCGTATTACCCTTTAATAAATTTAGCGGCGTAGATCCTATTTTAGGGCCAGAAATGCGCTCAACTGGTGAAGTAATGGGAATAGGTAAAACCTTTGCAGAGGCGTTTGCTAAGGCTCAGTTAGGTAGCTTGTCAAATATAAAAAAATCGGGTAAGGCTTTACTTTCAGTCCGTGATCAGGATAAGAAGCGAGTTATAGAAATAGCTAAAACACTCATCGAACATGGTTTCACAATTGATGCAACAAATGGCACGGCAACTTTTCTTAAATCTCAAGGTATTGACTGCCGAGAAGTAAAAAAAGAAACCGAAGGCCGCCCAAATATTCACGACTATATCAAGAATGGTGAATATAGCTACATCTTAAACACAACATCGGGAAGAGCAGCAATTGAAGCTTCAAAAATACTACGTCGTAGTGCTATTCAATATAAAGTTCATTATGACACAACTATGAATGCCGCATATGCAACAACCGTAGCGTTAGATCACAATCCAGCTGAACAGGTGATTTCATTGCAGGAATTATACTAACGATTCATTTTAAATTTTTTACAATAATTGACGGTGAAATAAAGCGCGAAAAATAAATGAATATATCAAGTTAATATTTATGGCTTGATATATTTGCTTCATAAAAAATAATCATTTATTGAGTAAAAATGTTGATTTTTCGTTAAAATATTGTTGTAAGCTATTATTATAATATAAAATTTATTTTAAATATAAAAAATGAATAGTTTCCTAGTAAATACTTGACTATAATAGTCAAGTATTTGTCAATTGAGAGGATGCTAGAGATGATAAAGAATATAGTAAGTTATAAAACTCTCCCAATCTGGAATAAACAAACATTACCTAAAATTTTTAAAGAAAAACATAATACGCAAGCAGGGGCTTTTGCAAAACTTAAAATACTTAACGGGGACATGGATTTTGCGATCCTAGATGAACGGGGTCGCGTTATTAGTATGCACTATTTTTCAACAGATAATCAGCCTCCTTTTATCGCACCACTACAATGGCATAAAATAGTAAGTGTTTCAGATGATATAGAATGCCAACTTACTTTATATTGTACTAAAGAAGAATATGGTACCCAAAAGTATGATTTAAAGTTGCCAAATAGCGAAGTCATAGAAACCTGTAAAATAATATCTAAAGGCAAGGCACTCGATTTAGGTTGTGGTTCAGGCCGTAATGCACTTTATCTAAATCTATGTGGCTTTGATGTGACTGCACTAGATAAAATAGATCTTAATGTAACAAAAATTAATAATATTATTACACAAGATGAACTTAAAAATATTCAGGCTCATGTTTACGATATTAATCAAGCAACGTTACAAGGTGAATATGATTTTATTATGTCAACGTCAGTTATGATGTTTTTACAGCCAGAACGGATTGAAACTATTATCAATAATATAAAGTCAGTAACAAAGCCCAAAGGGTATAATCTAATTGTGAGTGCAATGTCGACAGATGATTGCCCCAGCCCAGTGCCTGTACCTTTCTCATTTGCTTTTAAAGAACAAGAGTTAAAAAATTATTATCACGATTGGGATATCATAAAGTACAATGAAAATATGGGAGAAATCCATAAAATGGGGATTAGTAATAATAAAATGAAACTGCGTTTTGCAACTTTATTAGCGAAAAAAAATAATTAATCTAAGCCATTATGGAATAAAAAAAGCGCCTTTTTGGGCGCATTTTATTTTAATGATCTTCTTTTGCATGATTGAGAGTATACCTTGGGATCTCAACTTCTAGATCCTGATCCGTTACCCTCGCTTGACAGCTCAAGCGGCTATGTGGCTCAACGCCCCATGCTTTATCTAACATATCGTCTTCTTGTTCATCACTCTCTTCAAGCGAATTAAATCCTTCGCGAACTATGCAGTGACAAGTAGAACAAGCACAAGACATCTCACAAGCATGTTCAATTTCAATATCATTACGCAAAGCCACATCTAAGATTGATTCACCTTCTTGTGCCTCAACAGTTTTGCCCTCAGGACAAAGTGCTTCATTTGGTAAAAATGTAATTTTTGGCATAATTTTCTCTTTTAAATCAATTAAATTTCATCTACTTTATGACCCGTTAACGCTTGTCTTATCGAACGATCCATTCGAAGCGCAGCAAAATTCTGTGTCACATTATCTAAATTTTTGATCTGTTTCTCAATTTGATAGCTATCTTGGCCTTGAGCAACAACTTCAAGTTGATGTTTTTCATTTAAAATACGATTAAGTTCATTAGATGACAGCAAATCAGCATCTTTTTCAAGTGCAATTTGTAAACTTTCAATCACCCTATTTGCTTCAACTTTTTGTTCTAATAATTTTCGAGTTAATTTATCATATTCAGCATAATTTAATGAATCTTGAATCATATTAGCAATTTCATTATCCGTTAACCCATACGATGGTTTTACTTGTATTGCAGCTTGAATGCCTGTTGATTTTTCCATTGCAGTGACGCTAAGTAATCCATCAGCATCCACTTGAAACGTGACCCTTATATGTGCGCCGCCCGCAGGCATTGGTGGAATGCCTCGCAGTGTAAAACGAGCCAATGAACGACAATCTGCGACGGTTTCACGTTCACCTTGTAATACATGGATCATCATTGCCGTTTGACCATCTTTAAACGTCGTAAATTCCTGTGCTCTAGCACATGGGATCGTACTATTACGAGGAATTATTTTCTCGACCAATTCACCCATGGTCTCAATACCCAGTGATAATGGGATCACATCAAGTAATAGCATGTCAGAATCAGGCTTGTTACCAACTAAAATATCTGCTTGAATTGCTGCCCCAATCGCAACCACTTTGTCGGGATCAATCGATGTTAATGGTGGCTCCCCAAAAAATTGTTCAACTTGATTACGAACACAAGGAACTCGCGTAGAGCCGCCAACCATCACAACTTCGACCACGTCATCAAGTTCAACATTAGCATCTTTTAATGCTCGCCTACATGCTAAAAGTGTGCGTTTAACCAGAGGCTCAATGAGTTGATTAAATTGACATCGAGTTATCTCACCTTGCCAGTTTTGAAATTCAATTGAAACTTGCTTTTTATCAGATAATTCTATTTTTATTTTTATTGCCAAGTCTAGAAGGTGTCGATGTAAATAAGGATCACCTGTAACATCAACATTAGCTTGTTGCGCTATCCATTTTGCTAATAAATTATCAAAATCATCACCACCTAATGCCGAATCGCCTCCTGTCGCAAGAACTTCAAAAACGCCACGACTAAGACGTAAGATTGAAACATCAAATGTGCCCCCACCAAGATCGTAAATAACAATAGTACCTTCTTGGCCAGAATCTAAGCCATAGGCAATTGCAGCAGCTGTTGGCTCATTGAGTAATCGCAGCACATGTAAACCCGCTAAATTGGCAGCATCTTTTGTCGCTTGACGCTGAGCATCATCAAAATAAGCTGGCACAGTAATAACGACACCATCTAATTCCGCGCCTAATGACTCTTTTGCCCTTGTAGCAAGGGTACTTAAAATATCTGCAGACACCTGTATAGGATTAACATTTCTATTCGGTAAGTTCAGAACAGGAACACTATTTTCGGTTGCCGAAAATAAATAAGGAAATTGCGATTCATCAATATCAGCTAAACGTCTACCCATTAAACGTTTTATAGAACTAACTGTGTTTTTAGGATCTAAAGATGCATTATCTTTTGCATGCTTTCCAACTGTCACCAATGTATTGCCATTATTATCATGATGATAATGAACCACAGAAGAAAGTAAATGCTCGCCATCAATATCGGCTAATGTTTCTGCTTGTCCGCTACGAACTACCGCAACTAGCGAGTTAGTTGTCCCCAAATCGATACCGACAGCAAATCGGTGTTGGTGGGGCTCGGGGGTTTGCCCCGGCTCACTAATTTGTAATAACGCCATTAAATTATCTCTTACTGTAACTAATTTATAATACGATATTATAAATCAAATTGTTTTTCTTGCAGTAACTCTATTTGTTCAATCAGCCTAGCTAAATAACGTAATCGATAAATGATCACTCTAGCGATTTGCCAATTACTTTGTTCAATTGCTAATAATAACGAGTGATATATCTCTTTATTTTTTAAAATAATTTCATCATAGAATTCGTCTAATGAAGACCAATCACATCGTTGTTCAATATCATCAAGTTTTTCACGCAAATCAAACTGTTCACCAAGAAACTCCGGATCGCAAATAATATCATGCTCAATATCAACATTCATATTTTCAAGGCTGACTCGATATTCTGCCGCTTTAATCGGATCTTTTAACGTCTTATAAGCGAAGTTAATGATCGCTGATTTTTGCATTATTGCCGCTTTTTCATGATCACTGGCCAACACATAATTATCAGGGTGAAACTGTCTTTGTAATTGCTGATATTGCGTATTAAGATCAGTGATATTAATTGGTAACGTTAATGGAAGCTGAAATAATACAAAATAATTTTGAGTATCAAACATTCTCGGCATACCTTACTTATCACTAAAATAATAAATTAATTAAACGTTAAAGCTTTCGCCGCACCCACATTCATTATGAACATTTGGGTTATTAAATTTAAACCCTTCGTTTAATCCTTCTTTGACAAAATCTAATTCAGTACCATCGATATAAACCAAGCTTTTTTTATCAACAATAATTTTGACATTTTTATCTTCAAAAACATTATCATCATCATTAATATCATCAGCAAATTCAAGTACATAAGCCATTCCAGAGCAACCTGAGGTTTTTACACCTAATCTTAAACCAACCCCTTTACCTCGGTTAGTTAAAAACGATTGAACTCGGTCTGCAGCGCTTTGTGTTAATGTAATAGACATACTTAATCCTTATCTTTATCTATTATTGATCTGACACTTATTTGCCTTTTTTACTTTTATAATCATCAATTGCCGCTTTAATCGCATCTTCAGCCAAAATAGAACAATGAATTTTTACTGGAGGTAAAGCAAGTTCTTCAGCAATATCTGTATTTTTTATCGCGCCAGCTTCATCAAGTGATTTACCTTTTATCCACTCAGTCACTAAAGAGCTTGATGCAATAGCGCTACCACAACCATAGGTTTTAAACTTAGCATCTTCAATGATACCACTCTCATTAACCTTAATCTGTAAACGCATAACGTCACCACATGCAGGTGCACCCACCATGCCACTACCGACATTTGGATCATTTTTATCAAATGACCCCACATTACGAGGATTTTCGTAATGATCGACTACTTTATTACTATAAGCCATAATATTTTCCTCGTTGATTATGATTAATGAGCTGACCATTTAATTTGAGTTAAATCGACACCGTCTTTAAACATTTCCCACAGTGGAGATAATTCACGTAAACGCCCAATTGAGTCATGAAGAAGTTTGATAACGTAATCAATCTCTTCTTCTGTCGTAAAACGACCTATTGAAAAACGAATAGAACTGTGTGCAAGCTCGTCATTTAGCCCTAAAGCTCTTAATACATAAGATGGCTCAAGACTTGCTGATGTACAGGCAGAACCTGACGAAACAGCAAGATCTTTTAATGCCATCATTAATGATTCACCTTCGACATAAGCAAAACTGACATTAAGTATATTTTGTACGCCATGCTCTAATGATCCATTTAAATACACTTCATCAATATCTTTTAATCCATCCCAAAGGCGCTGTTTTAATTTTTGCAGGCGAGCCATCTCAGTAGCTTGCTTTTCTTTCGCTATGCGGTAAGCTTCACCCATGCCAACGATTTGATGGACTGGTAGTGTGCCCGACCGCATACCTCGCTCATGGCCGCCACCGTGCATTTGAGCTTCAATACGAATGCGAGGTTTACGTCTTACATATAAGCCGCCTATCCCTTTAGGACCATAAATTTTATGGCTAGAAAATGACATTAAATCGACTTTTAATTTGGCTAAATCGAGATCAAGTTTCCCAACACTTTGCGTCGCATCGACATGAAACACAATCCCTTTACTTCGACATATTTCACCAATTTTTTCAATATCTTGAATTACGCCTGTCTCATTATTAACGTGCATAATCGATACTAAAATAGTGTCATCTCGCATTACTTGTTCTAGCTTAGCTAAATCAATAATACCATTTGATTCGGGTGTTAAATAAGTGACCTCAAATCCTTCTCTTTCAAGTTGACGGCATGTATCTAAAACTGCTTTATGTTCTGTTTTACAAGTAATTATATGCTTACCTTTTACTTGATAAAAGTGAGCTGCACCTTTAATCGCTAAGTTATCCGCCTCAGTTGCACCCGATGTAAAAACAATTTCCCTAGAATCAGCGCCAATTAAGTCAGCAATTTGATTACGAGCGATATCTACCGCCTCTTCAGCTTGCCAGCCAAATTTGTGTGATCTTGATGCTGGGTTTCCAAAAATACCATCAAGGGTTAAAAACTGCATCATTTTTTCTGCGACTTTGGGATCTACAGGTGTAGTTGCCGCGTAATCCATATAGATTGGAAGTTTCATCTTTTGCTCCAATAATCAATATTCTATTTTTTAGTTAAGATGATTTATACGTATAATATTGCTTTGCCTATCAGCTACAGCTTGAACATCTTTATTTTTAACTAGCTCACTTAGTGTAATGCTGTTCAAAAAGCTATCGATACGCTCACTTAAATCATTCCATAAGGTATGAGTTAGGCATTTAACTCCACCTTGACAACCTTCTTCACCATGACATTTTGTTGCGGCGACAGTCTCATCAACCGCCTTTACTATCGCGCTAATAGCTATTTCATCCAATCCCCGTCCAAGAACATATCCTCCACCGGGACCTCTAACACTACTGACTAGACCATTTTTCCTCAAACGAGCAAATAGCTGCTCCAAATAAGAAAGCGATATTTCTTGTCGTTCCGAGATTTCAGCAAGTGATACGGGGCCTTGACCTGAATGAAGTGCAACATCAAGCATTGCTGTTACTGCATACCGCCCTTTTGATGTTAATTTCATAGTTATATTTCCTCTTGTGTATGAAGAGTATTGTATATATCCTTTATTTTTAGTCAAGTATTTAACCGAGTGTTTTAGTGGGATATAGCGATAGGTAAAAACTATAAGAAAAGTTCGGCGCAAATTGCGCCGAATAATCGAATCATTATCTTCGGGATCTAACTATTTGATAACGCCTTACTAAATACTCAGCAGGCGCGCTCCAGATATGAACTAATCGTGTAAATGGAAAAATTAGGAAAATGGTCATTCCAAGAACAATATGAATTTCATAAATAATAGGAACATTGACAAGATTGCGACTTGCTCCAAATTGAAATGTTGCAACATCTTGGCACCATTTTGATAATGACAGCATAACGCTACCATCTAGGTGATGGCTTGATACTATAATTGTTGCGAGTCCTAAAATAACTTGTACAACTAAAATCACAATAACAAGAATATCACCAGTGCTTGATGTGGCTCTAATTCGTGGGTTAAATAAACGGCGTAACATTAAAGTACCACCACCAATTAGCACCATTACTCCGCAAATCCCACCGGCTGTCATTGCAAGAATCTGTTTATGATGGGCGGAAATAAAGTTTTCGTAAATCCAATGAGGAGTCAATAGACCAACGATATGCCCCAGAAAAATACCAATAATACCGATATGAAATAGATTTGAAGCCCATCGCATATTTTTTTTGCTAAGTATTTGGCTTGACTTTGCTTGCCATGTATATTGTCCGTAATCGTAGCGTAAAAGGCTACCAAGAATAAAAACAACCGTGACAATATATGGATAAAAGTCAAAAAAGAATGAATGAATAAAACTCATATTCGACTCCGTTTATCTTCCCCTACAGTGATATAGTAGGTAGAATTATTGATATGTTTAGTATCATTACTAATTGGCCCTTGAAATAAAACTTGGGTCTCTTCCCATGCTTTATCTAAAGCATCAACTGAATCATCTGACTCTTCATTAGTAACGCGTTGTATTAATTCATTATCATCAGCATTATGTTGCGATAATTGATAAAGTATATTAAATAATACTTGGTAAGTACTTCCCCTCTTTTCGAGTCTTAGCCCTAATAGCCGAATAATTAATGCAATATTGCCTAACCATTTTTGGCATTCAACTTGAGTAAGTAAAGAAAGATATTCCAGAAATAATGGCAAGTAATCGGGTAACTGATTAACTGATAATTCAATACCTTGTTGGGCATAATTTTCAATCAAATCAATCATTGCTTGACCACGATCACGAGAGTCACCATGAACGTGCTCAAATAACAATAATGAGGTTAAGTTGCCCACTTCAAATGTATGATAGTAATTTGCTTGAGCATCAAGCAATGACATAGCAAAATAATTTGTCATAAATTCTACCAGTTGAGTTTTTTGTCGTGCCGTTAACTCATCTAATGAATTGACAATATCGATTAACTCATCACTTGCTTGCCATAGTTCATTTGTTGGATAATCAAGTAAATAAGAGAGTACTTTGCAACATTTCATCATAGCTCTCCTTTATTACCAGAAATATCTACCGCATCAATTCTTTGCGCATTAAACAAATTAAATGGGTTGTCACTTCCTTTACAGCCATCACCAAAAGTAAAACCGCACGTGCCTTGCTCAACAAAAGCAGACCTAGATAGTTCTGATTTCAGTTCGGAATGATGAGTCGGTATAACAAAACGGTCTTCATAATTTGCAATGGCTAAATAACGATACATTTCTTGAATTTGATGCTCAGTTAAGCCGACTTCTTTAAGTATCGAGTCGTGTTTGATATTATCTACTTCTTCACCGCGCTTATAGACTCGCATTGCAATCATTCGTCTTAATGCTCGCAAAACTGGTTTTTCATCTCCTGCGGTGAGTAAATTAGCTAAATATTGAACAGGTATTCGTAGTTGTTCGACATCTAATAACAGACCTTGCTTATCAAGCTCATTATCACCAATAACTGACTGAATAGGTGATAGCGGTGGCACATACCAAACCATTGGTAAAGTTCTATATTCTGGATGTAATGGTAAGGCAAGCTGCCAATCAATTGCTAGCTTATAAACCGGTGATTTTTGAGCAGAGTCAATGACACTTTGCTCAATACCATCAGCCAGAGCTTGTTTAATAACCTCTGGATCATTTGGGTCAAGAAATATTGATAATTGCTTTTCATACAAATCTTGATTATCGGTAACTGATGCTGCTTCACGAATTTTATCTGCATCATATAAAATGACACCAAGATAACGAATACGTCCAACACATGTTTCCGAACAAACTGTTGGTTGTCCTGATTCAATTCGAGGATAACAAAAAATACATTTTTCTGACTTACCGCTTTTCCAATTAAAATAGATTTTCTTGTATGGGCAACCCGATACACACATCCGCCAGCCACGACATTTATCTTGATCGATAAGGACAATACCATCTTCTTCACGTTTATAGATAGCGCCACTAGGACAAGATGCGACACAAGCTGGATTTAAACAATGCTCACACAAACGAGGTAGGTAAGCTAAGAAAGAGTTCTCAAATTGGCCATAAATTTGCTTTTCCATATTTGCAAAATTATAGTCCTCACTACGTTTGGAAAACTCACCACCAAGATCATCTTCCCAGTTTGGGCCAGCGATTATTTTATTAATCTTTAAACCTGTAATTTGTGAATACGGCCTTGCAATCGGTTGTGATTTAGACTCTGGCGCATTTTGTAAATGCTGATAATCATAATCAAAAGGTTCATAATAATCATCTATTTGTGGTAAATTTGGATTAGAAAATATACCAGATAATAATCCAACCTTATTACCGGCTTTAAGTGTCAAGCGACCTTTTTTATTTAATTCCCAGCCACCTTTCCAGCGTTGTTGGTTTTCCCAATCAACAGGAAAACCAATACCTGGTTTACTTTCTACATTATTAAACCATGCATATTCAACACCAGGCCTATTTGTCCAAACATTTTTACAAGTTACAGAACAAGTATGGCAACCAATACATTTATCCAGATTTAATACCATGCCTATTTGTGCACGTATTTTCATGATTTTACCTCCTCGTCTAACCAATCGATATTTGCCATCTTTCTCACTACCACAAACTCATCTCGGTTAGAGCCCACAGTACCATAATAATTAAATCCATAAGCTTGATGTACATACCCACCAATCATATGTGTTGGCTTAGGATACACTCGAGTAACGGAATTATGAATACCACCTCTTTGCCCTGTAATTTCAGAGCCAGGAAGATTCACTAATCGTTCTTGAGCATGATACATAACGATCATGCCAGCTGGAATTCTTTGGCTAACAATTGCTCTAGCAGTCAGCGCCCCATTAGTATTAAATGCTTCAACCCAATCGTTATCTTCAATATTTAACGCTTGTGCATCGATTTCGCTTAACCAAACAACAGGCCCACCACGTGACAACGTTAACATTCTTAAATTGTCACTATAAGTCGAATGGATCCCCCACTTTTGGTGTGGCGTAAGAAAGTTTAACGCCCTCTCTGGGTTACCATTTGGCTTTTGATTTAATAGTGGTTTGACTGATTTAGTTTCGACCGGAGGACGATAAACAAGTAAACTTTCACCAAAATCTCTCATCCACTGATGATCTTGGTAAAGTTGTTGACGTCCAGATAATGTGCGCCAAGGGATAAACTCATGCACATTTGTATAACCTGCATTATAAGAAACATGCTCATCTTCAAGGCCTGACCAGGTAGGACTAGATATGATCTTACGTGGCTGAGCTTGAATATCTCTAAACCGAATTTTTTCATCTTCTTTATTTAATGCTAAGTGTCGATGATCTCGACCTGTAATTTGACCTAATGCATTCCAAGCTTTAACGGCAACTTGACCGTTCGTTTCCGGCGCTAGAGATAAGATCATTTCCGCTGCATCAATAGCACTATCAATTTTAGCTTGACCGTTTTGTTGCTTACCATTTAGCTGCTTAAGGAAATTAACTTCTGTTTCCGTGTTCCAGCTAATTCCTTTACCGCCATTACCTAATTTTTCAAGTAATGGACCAATAGATGTAAAACGAGCATAAGTTTCAGGATAGTTGCGTTCAACTTTCATAAGGTGAGGGGCTGTTTTACCTGGTATTAATTCACACTCCCCCATTTTCCAATCTTTAATATCATAGGGCTGAGCAAGCTCAGCTGGTGAATCATGCTGAATGGGTAGCGTAACAACGTCAACTTCATTACCTAAATGGCCATCGCAAAGTGCTGAAAATGTTTTAGCGAGATCTTTATAGATATCCCAATCACTTTTTGCTTCCCAAGCTGGATCTACGGCAGCAGATAATGGATGAATAAATGGATGCATATCCGAAGTGTTCATATCATCTTTTTCATACCAAGTCGCTGTGGGTAAAACAATATCCGAAAAGAGACATGTACTAGACATACGAAAATCAAGAGTAACAACTAAATCTAATTTTCCGGTTATAGCATCATCTTGCCACTCTAGTTCTTGAGGTTTATTTAGCCCTTGTACACCGAGATCAGCATTTTGTATACCGTTTTCAGTCCCTAATAAGTAGTGTAATAAATATTCATGCCCTTTACCCGATGACCCTAATAAGTTAGAGCGCCAAATAAACATTTGCCTCGGATAATTATTTTCACTATCAGGAGCTTCTGATGCAAATTTGATTGAACCATTTTTTAACGATTCAGTCGTATAAGCAATTGGATCAATATCTTGCTCTTTAGCTAATTTAGCAATTGTTAAAGGATTAATATTTAATTGAGGCGCCGATGGTAACCAACCTAAACGCTCTGATTTAATATTAAAATCAATTAGACTATCGCTATACTTTGTTTTATCTGCTAATGGTGACAATAACCCTCTTGCAGAAATCGATTCGTGCCGCCATTGACTTGAATGGTTATAAAAGAAAGATGTACTATTCATATGACGAGGAGGCCTTTGCCAATCTAAAGCAAATGCTAATGGCTGCCATCCTGTCTGTGGACGTAATTTTTCTTGACCTACATAGTGAGCCCAGCCGCCACCTGATTGACCAACACATCCACACATAACGAGCATATTAATTAATCCACGATAATTCATATCCATGTGATACCAGTGGTTTAATCCTGCGCCAACAATGATCATAGAGCGACCATGTGTTTTATCAGCATTTTCGGCGAATTCTTTTGCAATTCTGATAATTTGAGCCTGCTTAATGCCCGTTATCTTTTCAGCCCAAGCTGGAGTATAAGCTTTAATTTCATTATAGCTTGATGCCGCATTTTCATCATTTAATCCGCGTTCTATACCATAATTAGCCATCATCAAATCATAAACAGTCGTAACAAAAGCTGTTTCACCATTTGCTAATACAATTTTTTTAACAGGCAATTTATGATACAGCACATCATTAAGCGCAACATGTTTAAAGTGCTCTTGTTCTTGGCTGGCAAAATACGGAAAACCAACATCAATTACGTCATCTTGTTTACCAAGTAAACTAAGTTGTAATTTGACTTCTTTTTGATCTAAGCCCTCTTTTGCTTCTAAATTCCATTTACCTTTTTCTCCCCATCTAAATCCGGCTGAGCCTTGAGGGGCAACTAAGTTACCTGTCAATTCATCAATCGCAATTGTTTTCCATTCTGGATTATTATTTTGACCTAATTTATCGACTAAATCATCGGCACGTAATAAACGGCCAGCGGCATAATTTTCACCATCGCGTTTATCCAATACGACTAGCATTGGTAAGTCACTATAGCGCCTAACATAATTAGAAAAATATTCGGTTTCTTTTAAGTAATAAAACTCTTTTAAAATGACATGTCCCATTGCTAATGCAAGAGCACTATCTGTCCCTTGCTGTGGACTAAGCCATTCATCACTAAATTTTGAAACCTCAGCATAATCAGGTGTAATAGCAACTGTTTTAGTCCCTTTATAGCGGACTTCGCTAAAAAAGTGAGCATCGGGTGTTCGAGTTTGAGGAATATTTGATCCCCAAGCGATGATATAAGATGAGTTATACCAATCAGCAGATTCTGGAACATCTGTTTGCTCCCCCCATGTCATCGGTGATGCAGGAGGTAAATCACAATACCAATCATAAAATGATAAGCATGCTCCGCCAATTAAAGAAAGATACCTTGCACCTGCAGCATAAGAGATCATTGACATTGCTGGAATTGGAGAAAATCCTGCAATACGATCGGGACCAAATTTTTTAATAGTATAAATATTCGATGCCGCAATTAATTCGTTAATTTCATGCCAATCAGCCCGAACAAAGCCACCACGCCCACGTTTTTGTTTATAAGATTGTGCTTTATCTTTATCATTGATGATAGATCCCCATGCATCAACGGGATCAGGGTACTTTTCTTTAGCTTCTCGCCATAATTTTAATAATTGTTTACGAATTAAAGGATATTTAACTCGGTTAGCACTATACAAATACCAAGAATAGCTAGCACCACGTGGACAGCCGCGTGGTTCATGATTAGGTAAGTCAGGCCGAGTTCGAGGATAGTCAGTTTGCTGAGTCTCCCATGTCACAAGTCCGTTTTTAACATAAATTTTCCAGCTACATGACCCAGTACAGTTAACTCCGTGCGTTGAACGCACAACTTTATCGTATTGCCAGCGCTGGCGATATGAATCTTCCCAATCTCGATTTGTCGATAGCGTCTCGCCATGACCATCAGCAAAAGTGCCTTTGCGTTGTTTAAAATACCTTAAATGATCAATAAACTTGCTCATATTTTTGCTCCCAACAAAATAGACATTTACTGTGCTTTATAATTAACTTTTGTAATAATCGCGCAGACAATATAAAAGACTAAGAAAATAATTAATGCATAGCTTACCGAATGGAATAGCACGAGTGATAAGCTAAATAATTGTGGAATAACAAATCCACCAATAGCGCCAATAGCAGAGATAAATCCTAATGCAGCAGCCGTTTCTGTTGCAGCCGTTTTAGTCGCTTGATTTTTATCTATACCATTATTAGTTGCACGATTAAAAATATGTTGGCGAAAAACAATTGCAATCATCTGATAAGTAGAACCACTACCAAATCCAGCAGTAAAAAATAATAGTAAAAAAGTAATATAAAAGCCGATAAAAGAACCATGCTCGCTAAAAATGCCAGGTAATGTAGTAAAGACTAGGATCACAAAAATAATCATCAAAAGGTAATTAATGAAAGTCATTCTAATACCATTGAATTTATCTGACATCGCCCCACCTAATGGTCGACCAATTGCGCCGACTAAAGGACCAAAAAAGGCAAACATTGCAATATCAACCTCAGGAAATTGAGTTTTACTAAGCATTGCAAAACCAGCAGAAAAACCGATAAAAGAACCAAATGTAGCTAAATAAAGTAGGCTTAGTGTCCACATCGTTTTGTCTTTTAAGACAACAGATTGTTGCTTAAACGATGCTCTTGCTGTAGCAAGATCATTCATGCCAAAGAATGCGGCAACAGAACAAATAATTAAGAATGGTACCCAAATCAGAGCCGCATTTTGTAACCATAATTCTGCGCCATTAGGCAATATTGCAGGCCCACCAATACAAAGAGGCACAAAAATAATAAGTGAAGCAACTAACTGAATAACGCTAACACCTAAGTTACCAAGTCCGCCATTCAAGCCTAATGCACCACCTTGATGTGATTTAGGAAAGAAAAAGCTGATATTAGCCATACTTGACGCAAAATTTGCACCACCTAATCCACATAATAACGCGATCACAATAAATACTGAATATGGTGTTGTTGTATCTTGAATAACATAGCCAAGCCATAAACAAGGTACTATCAAAATAATAGTACTAAATGCGGTCCATCTTCTTCCACCAAAAATAGGAATAACAAATGAATAAGGTACGCGAAATAATGCACCAGAAACAGAAGGAATTGCAGTGAGTAAAAAAAGCTGGTTAGTCGAAAAGTTAAATCCAATAGAATTTAAATGAATTGCGACAATACTAAAGAGCATCCAGACACAAAATCCTAATAATAAACACGGTATTGAAATCCATAAATTCCGTGTTGCTATTTTTTTACCTGTATTTAACCAAAATTGGCTATCATCAGGCTGCCATTGTTCAATGACTTTAGATGTTTTACTCATAACTGACTCCAAGGAAACTAAAATGTAGAATTTGAAATGTAAATAACCTTATAAAAATTATGGGTAGTATAAAGAGGCAACCATAAAAAGTAACCTACCTAAAAGGATTACTTACAAAGTAGTAGATGAGTAGATATTTGAAGTGCAATGGATTCTATTGTCCTAAAAAGACAATAGAATTATATGATTAAAAAATTTAAGGAAATGATTTTACTGCTTTAACAATATCATCGGCCGTGAGCTCATATTCTTTTTTTAAAAACTCAAGTGTGCCAACTTGTCCATAACGATCTTTTATACCAATAAAACGCATTGGAATTGGGCATTCTTCAACAAGCACTTCAGCAACAGCTGAACCTAGCCCATTATGAATATTATGGTTTTCACATGTCACCACTTTACCCGTGAATTTTGCATACTTAATAATAGCTTCACGATCAATTGGCTTTAAAGTAAACATATCAATTACAGTTGCGTTAATACCTTGAGTAGCTAGCTTATCAGCAGCTATCATGGCCTGAGCAACCATGATCCCATTAGCAATTAATGTTACATCTTTACCTTCTCGTAGAATCTTTGCTTTACCAATCGAGAATTTTTCGCCATGTTGGTAAATAGTAACGGCATTCTTGCGCATAGTTCTAACCCAATATAGCCCCTTTAAATGAACGAGCTGCTCAAGAATAGCTCTAAACATGGTCGCGTCGGTTACTTCTAATACTACCGCGTGAGCAAGTCCCCTCACTATTCCCATATCTTCAAATGACATATGTGTACCACCATTATGCACCGCCGTTATTCCCGCATCTGAAGCAATAATTTTTACATTATTATTTTGATAATCAACTGACATAAAGAGTTGATCAAAGCAGCGACGACTAGCAAAAGCAGTAAAAGTATGAAAAAAGGGGATCTTACCAGCAATTGATAAACCCGCGGCAAGACCAACAATATGAGACTCCATAATGCCGCAATTGATAACGTTATTAGGATACATATTATGTACACTATCCATTGACATTGAACTCATTAGATCTGCTTCTAAGGCAATAATTTCAGTATTTTTACCGATAAACTCTTGCATAAATTTAGAATACACTTTGCGCATTTCAATTGGATCATTTTCAACAATAAACATTAGTTGTCCTCCAATAGTGCGATCGCTTTTTCTAACTCAATTTTAGCCTCATCAGTTAAACGCAGATGATGATTACTAACCATATTTTCTAGATAACTAATCCCTTGACCTTTTATACTATCAAGTATCACAATTAAAGGGCGTTCATCGTACTTACGAGGCGTTTTAATCGCTTGATAAATTGTTTGTGTATCATCACCTTTAATCGTTAGCGAATCAAAACCAAATGCCTGAAACTTATTGCTTAGATTAAATGGATTAATGATTTCCTCTAATGTGCCGTCTAATTGTTTTTTATTATAATCAACAAAAATAGTCAAATTATGCAAATTATGGTGAGCAATAAATTGAAATGCTTCCCAGCATTGTCCTTCATTTAACTCACCATCACCGATGATACAAAATACCCGATTTTCTCGATGCGATAATTTATGAGCTAAAGCTATTCCGGCAGCGATTGAAATACCCTGCCCTAGCGAGCCAGTCGTTACATCAACCCCTTTAGTTCTTAATCTATCTGGATGGCTAGGTAACGTGGTTCCATTTTGGTTTAAAGTCATTAAATCATCTTTAGGAAAAAAACCTTTCAAAGCTAACGTACTATAAAGAGCCGGTCCTGCATGGCCTTTTGACATTACAAAATAATCACGTTCAGGCCAATTAGGCTTTTGTGGGTTATATTTCATAACCCCGCCGTACAACACCGCTAATATTTCAACAACTGACATTGAACCACCATAATGGCCAAATCCTAGATGATTCAGTTCTTTTAATGTAGAAATGCGAATTTGCTTAGCCAGATCATTTATTTTAGCTATCACATCTTTCATTTATTGCTCCTTTTTAGGAGCTTGAATACTAGGCTTAACAGCATAATTATAAATAACTAATAGCAAGAAAATTCCGACCATAATTGCCATAATAACCTCTTTATTAAAAAAGCGAGCCATATTGCCAAGGATAATGCCGATCCCACAAAAATCAGTATCAGAAAAAGTAGTATTGGTAAAACCAAGCGAACCAAGGACCGGTAATAATAAAACAGGTAAAAAAGTAATTAACAAACCATTTGCAAACGCCCCAAACATAGCGCCTCTACGACCTCCCATTGCATTACCAAAAACGCCGGCTGTCGCACCACAAAAAAAATGAGGTACAACGCCAGGTAAAATAAGTACAAAATCTAATTTCCCCAGTATAAATAGCCCTATTAAACCGCCAATAAAACTAAAGAGAAAACCGACTAATACCGCATTGGGTGCATAAGGAAATACAACTGGGCAATCAAGAGCAGGCTTTGCATTTGGCACTAATTTTTCAGAAAAACCAGTAAAAGCGGGAACAATCTCTGACAAAATTAAACGCACTCCTTGAAGAATAATAAATACACCAGCAGCAAACGTGATTGCCTGAATAATTGCATACACTAAATAATTATTGCCGCCGCTTAAATTACTCTCAACATAATTAGAGCCAGCACAAATAGCCAGAATCAAATAAATAACCATCATTGTCAGTGAGATAGAGATCGAACTATCACGTAAGAAGCTTAAATTTTTGGGTAAATTCATTTGCTCAGTTGACGGTGAATTTTTACCTACAAGCCCGCCGATCCATCCGGAAAGAACATAACCTAATGTGCCAAAATGACCAAATGCCACATCATCTGAACCTGTGATTTTGCGCATTTGTGATTGTGCTATAGCAGGAAAAAGGGCCATAACAAATCCAAGCGTCAAAGAACCTGTGAAAATAAGCTGCCAACCATCAAACCCTGCGACAGTTAAGATAATGCCGATCATACAAGCCATATAAAAGGTATGATGACCTGTTAAAAAAATATATTTTAGACGGGTAAATCTTGCAAAAACAATATTTGCAACCATACCAAATGCCATAATTAATGCAGTTGCGGTGCCATATTCATTCAATGCCATAGAAACGATAGCTTCATTATTAGGAATAATTCCTTGTAACTCAAAAGCCTGCTCAAACATATTACCTAAAGGAGTAATAGAACTAACAACAACGCCAGCCCCACCGCCTAAAACTAAAAAACCAAGAATAGTTTTTATTGTGCCTTTTATTGTATCGGTTAGCGGTTTTCGTTGAGCAATGAGGCCAATCATAGCAATAAGACCAACGAGTACCGCTGGCACTTTTAAAATATCGACAATAAATTTAATTATATCTTGAACCATAACGATACCCCAAAACGTATAAAGTTAATGATTATCAAAATATGTAACGAGCTTAGCTTCGAGATCGTTAATATCAATAATATTATTTAATACAATTAATTTATCAGCAGGAATACCAGAACTTGCAGCGAGATCTTTTGTCATAATAAATAGATCAGCAGCGTCAGGCGTTGCGGATGCTAAGTCAGCGTGACTAACATCCGCCTCTTTATTTATTTTTTTGAGTACTTTTTTTATATTAAGTTCAACCATAAAACTACTACCTAAACCCGAGCCACATACCGCCATAATTTTCATATTACTTATCCTTAGATTTGTTAAAAGCTAATAATTTGATATACGCTGGAATATATTTGATGCTAAGACTAATACTGATTAACAATTGATAAAATCTGCTCAACATTATCGGCCTTAAAAATAGCTTGCATACTTGTAGGTTTAGAAAATAGTTCTGCAAGCTCGGTTAGCATTTCTAAATGACTATTATTGTCTGGCGCGGCAAGCATTGTAATGAGATAAACAGGATCATTATCTTGGGAACAAAAGCTTACGCCATTTCTAACTAATAACATAGATAAACCCAGTTTATTCACCCCCTCCTCAGGCCTTGCGTGTGGCATTGCAATCCCAGGAGCTAAGACATAATAAGGACCGATTTTTTCATGCATTTGATAAATCGCTTGAATATAACTAGGTGAGATAATTTCGCTTTCAAGTAAAGGAATTGCACTAAGTCGAACCGCTTGCTTCCAATTATCGACCGAATCAACAATACGAATAGTTTCATGAGTTAGCCACGTTGATAACATCGTTTCTCCATTTATTTTGCGTATCCTGCGATAAAATTAGCATAGTTATTGAGCATCTAAATAAAAGAAAATAAATTATGTGATAACACTATCAAAAATTAATTAATTTTTGTAATAATTGTGATTTAGTTAACAAAAAAGAAAAGTTATCTTTATGATTTAAATAATATAAATATGAAGACAGATAGATAAGGCAATGGATGCTTTTAAATTATGATTAATTACATCCACTGCAAAGTAAGTGACAGTTGGAAAATACTATAAATATCTAGAGATATTATGGACGGTTATCATTAGCTAATTTGAGTAAACTTTGGCTCTCTTTAATAAAGCGCTGAGCATATTCACCAAACCACTTAGTAACTTGATTAAAATTTTCAATAAAACCGTCTTTATCGCCTTGTTCTAATAACTTCACCATTTGACCAAAACATTCATAGTAGCGTTTAATGAGTTCAATATTTTCACTTGATGACATAATAATATCAGCATAAAGCTGAGCATCTTGTGCAAATAAACGCCCAACCATCATGAGCTCTAAACGATAAATAGGTGAAGATAAGGCAACAAGTTGTTCAAGATTTGCTTGTTCTTTTTGTAAATTAACGCCATAAGTAAATGATGTAAAATGACGAAGAGCCTGAATAAATGACATACATTTATCATGCTCACTAGCCGCGATAGGATATAGATTCGCACCCCATATTCGCATTTGCTCAATTAGCCACTGATATTTTTCACTTTCACGTCCATCACAATAGACAATAATTTGTTTTGCTAAGTTAGGTACATCTGGACCAAACATT
This sequence comes from Orbaceae bacterium lpD04, assembly GCA_036251935.1. Classification (NCBI taxonomy): domain Bacteria; kingdom Pseudomonadati; phylum Pseudomonadota; class Gammaproteobacteria; order Orbales; family Orbaceae; genus Orbus; species Orbus wheelerorum. The sequence continues at coordinate 2,593,569 of CP133967.1, forward strand.
GGATGTAATCCAACAACAGGCCCATCATGTTGGTTTAACATTGCCTGTAAGGGGAGTTGTTTAACTGAAGTAAAATCAGTAAGAATACATTCTTTCGGTAAAGGTGGAAGCTGTTTTATAATGTCTAGCGTCTTATTAATTGGCACGGTAACAATAACTGCTGCGGCATCGGCAATAACCTCTGCCGCTTGATGCATTGTTTTTGAGCCAAGCGTTTTAACATTATAACCAGAGAGTAAAAATAGCCGACTAAATAATCGCCCCATCTGACCATTTCCGCCGATAATAACAATAGAGCCTTGCCCCGTATAAACTTTTTTAAAACCCTTATCATTTTCATTCTTATATGACTCACGCATCAAACGCCGTAAAATATCTTCAATCACATTAGGAGAGATCCCAGCAAGTTCGGCTTCACTTCTACGCAGTGCAAGCATTTCACTTTCACGTTTCGGATCATAAATCGGAATACCATATTGACTTTTAACTTCACCAACTTCTGCAACTAATGCTAGACGCTTGGTTATTAATGATAAAATAGATTTATCAACCTCATCAATCTTATCGCGCAATACTTTTAATTCCGTTGCCATAAAAACCTCAAAATTCCTAATTTAAATTATCACTATTTATATTTTTAATATGTCATATCGGTTGCCAATCTAACAAACGAGCTTAACAACTAGACTAGTTGCATCTAGATTATAATAATCCAGGGAAAATATTTCTAATGCCACCAACCATAATCTCAACACCTAATGCCATCAATAACAATCCCATAATACGTGTAACGACATTTAATCCTGTTGTACCTAAAGCGCGAATAATATAAGGCGCGGAACGAAAAAGTAGCCAACAACAACTACAAAAAATTAAAATGCAGAGAATAAAACCGACTAAATTACCAAATGAAGGGTAGTTTGTGCTCCAAACTATCATCGAAGTAATGGCTCCCGGCCCGCCCATTAATGGTAAAGCTAATGGTACTAAGGCAACACTCGTTTTTCTAATTGATTCGCTAAGCTCTTCTTTATTTTGCTTATTTTCACCGAGTTTGCCGTTAATCATTGTCATACCGATCATGACAACAAGTAACCCCCCTGCTATCCTAAAAGAATTTATCGAGATACTAAAAATATCAAGAACAAGGCTTCCAGCTAATAAAGAAATAATTAAGATCACGGCAACAGCAATATTTGCCGTACGATTAGTTTGATTACGAGATTCGCTATCAAGATTATCCGTTAAGCTAATAAACACCGGTAATAAACCAACTGGATTGACTATTGCAAATAGACCGACCAGAAACTTAACGTAAATTTGCAACTCCATAAATTCCTCAATTAGGGGTTAGTTTTGAATACACTTAACAGTATAGCGGATTTTTGATACGATAATGTACAACTTTAAACAAATTGAATTCTATTTTATGAAAGTTATCTCATTTAACATTAACAGTCTACGAGCAAGGATCCATCAGCTTGAAGCGATTATAAATAAATATCAACCTGATGTAATTGGATTACAAGAAACAAAAGTCCATAATGATCAGTTCCCAATCGCAGATCTTGCGCATCTAGGTTATTATTTAAATTATCACGGTCAGAAAGGTCACTATGGCGTTGCGCTATTAACAAAACAAAAGCCTTTATCTGTAACTTGTGGTTTCAAAACAGATGAAGAAGGTGCACAATGCCGACTAATTAGCGCCAAATTGCCTAGTGAAAAAGGGATTATTACCGTAATTAATGGCTACTTTCCTCAAGGAGATAGCCGAGATAACCAAATAAAATTTCCTGCTAAACAAAAGTTCTACCAAGATTTAATTCGTTATATTGAAGATGAAAATCTTAATCAGGAATTAACAATTATTATGGGTGATATGAATATTAGCCACACTGATTTAGATATAGGTTTAACGCCAGATAGTGTTAAACGCTGGCTAAGAACAGGAAAATGTTCATTTTTGCCAGAAGAAAGAGAGTGGATGAATAAAGTTATCTCCTTAGGTTTTATCGATACATATCGCCAGGCTAACCCAGCTAAATCAATGTATTCATGGTTTGATTATCGCTCGCACGGCTTTGATACCAATACAGGATTAAGGATTGATTTAATACTAGCAAGCCAATTACTCGCACCGAAGTGTGTCGCTACCGGTATTGATTTAGAGATAAGAGCGATGGATAAACCTTCCGATCACGCGCCAATTTGGGCTGAATTTAAATTATAAGTAGCCATGAAATAGGAGAGAATATGTTAGAAAATAACGCCATTCTTTCAGTTAAAGATCTGAATCAAATGGTGAAAGATCTCCTTGCTGATGCAATCGGACAGATTTGGTTAGTCGGCGAAATTTCGAATTTTTCCAAACCAACATCTGGCCACTGGTACTTCACATTAAAAGATGATAAAGCACAGGTACGCTGTGCTATGTTTAGAAACAGTAACTTCAAAACAGGCTTTATTCCCAAAGATGGCCAACAAGTTTTAGTTAGCGCGTCAGTAACGCTTTATGAAGCAAGAGGAGAATATCAACTTGTTATTGATAAATTACAACTTGCTGGTGCTGGTCTTCTACAACAAAAATTTGATCAATTAAAAAAGAAATTACAAGAAGAAGGACTCTTTGAGAGTACCCATAAAAAAATAATACCTAAACACATTAATAGCGTTGGTATTATTACCTCTTCAACGGGCGCTGCACTGCACGATATTTGTCAAATATTAAAGCGCCGTGAACCAAACTTAAAAATCATTATTTATCCAACCTTAGTACAAGGAGATCTCGCGGCAGAAAAAATCGCCAAAATGATCGGGCTTGCTAATGCTCGTAATGAGTGCGATGTTTTAATCGTTGGTCGAGGCGGAGGCTCACTTGAAGATCTTTGGCCCTTTAATGAAGAAATAGTTGCTAGAGCGATCTTTAATAGCAAGTTACCAATTATTAGTGCTGTGGGTCATGAAGTTGATTTTACTATCGCCGATTTCGTTGCAGATTTACGCGCCGCAACGCCATCGGCGGCGGCAGAAATAATTAGCCGTGATATGCAAGATCAAGTAAAAGATCTTAAAATGGTTGAGCAACAAATGTCGATGGCAATAGATAACTTCATCTTAAAAAAACAAGATAAGCTACAAAGGCTACGCCATCAATTACAAACGCAGCATCCGCAAGTTAAACTTGCAAAACAACAGACAAGCTTATTGGCACAAAGTCGCTCATTAAATGCCGCAATGGAACAAATTATCTTTACTCAAAGTGGTAAATTGAACCACATCATGAATAAGCTATATCGAATCTCACCAGATAATAAAATTCAGTTTTATCGTCAAATTGTCATCCAAAAGCAACAACAAATCGCGACCTTAACTCAACGATATTTTACCCAAGCTAAACATCAAATTGCCCTTCAAGCATCTCAACTTAATACAGTAAGCCCACTTGCGACATTGGAACGAGGATACTCAGTTACAAGTAATAGTGACAATCAAGTAATTCGATCGCTTAAGCAAATAAAGCCAGGCGATATTATTGCTACAAAAATTTCAACCGGCATTATAACAAGTACTATTACATCAATTAAGGAGAGTTAACTTATGGCAAAAAGAATAGTCTTTCCATGCTATGGTGATAGTGATGTTTTAGAATATTTAGATTTTAATGTCAATAAACCAAATGAACATGAAGTTGTAGTCGAAAATAAGGCGATTGGTATTAATTATATTGATACTTATATCCGTAGTGGGCTTTATCCAGTAAAAGCATTACCATCTGGCATTGGTACTGAGGGGGCTGGAATTATCAGCGACATTGGTAGTAAAGTGACTGATTTTAAGATTGGTGAGCGCGTTGCTTATGCTCAAGCACCATTAGGGGCTTATTCCCAGTATCACATAGTAAATAAGGATTTACTTGCCAAATTACCCGATGCGGTAACATTTGAACAAGCTGCTGCATCGATGCTCAAAGGGCTAACTGTTTACTATTTATTAACGCAAACTTATGCCCTAAAAAAAGATGAAATATTTCTATTTCATGCCGCTGCAGGCGGCGTAGGTTCAATTGCTTGCCAATGGTCTAAGATTATTGGTGCTAAAATGATTGCGACGGCAGGATCAGATGAAAAAATTGCTATTGCTAAACATAATGGCGCTTGGCAAGGGATCAACTATAATACTGAAAATGTAGTAGAACGAGTTTTAACGCTAACTAAGCAACAAAAAGTAAATGTCGTATATGATTCTATTGGTAAAGATATGTGGCTTAGATCACTCGATTGCTTAAAACGTCGTGGGCTTATGGTGAGCTTTGGGAATTCATCTGGGCCAGTAACTGATGTGAATTTAGCTATTTTAAACCAAAAAGGCAGTTTATATGTAACAAGGCCTTCATTGGGAAGTTATATTACCAATAAAGTGGAACTTGATATTGCAGCTAATCAATTTTTTAACTATGTTGCAACGGGAGCAATAAAAATTACGATTCGAGAACAACAAAAATTTGCACTAAAAGATGCGGCTCTTGCACATAAAATGATACAAAGTAGAAAAACAATCGGTTCTTGTTTATTAATACCATAACAATTGCCACCTTCAAATTCATATTTTAGCGTTTTTACAGGTAGAATTCCTAGCCACTAATTCCACATCAATAATTGAGCTACTTCTGCTTGGCGAAGAACAATTTAATAAGGAAATTAGTTGCATCATCGCCTTTTCCCCCATTTCAAACAAGGGACGATATAACGCACAAATATGATTTAAAGGACTGTATTGTTTATGCCCTTTATGATGAATAAATTGTAACAATGACAAATGAGAAGGAATATCAATCCTCATTGCAAGGCATTGATCTATCACCCCACAAATAGCACTTTCGGCAGAAATTGCTTGATCAAATTTATCATCAAATACAAATTTTTCACGATCAGCATAACTAAGATTGATATGATCACTACAAATAATCGCTGTTGGCGGTAAAGCAGATGTCATTAGTTTTTTAATAACCTTATAACTAGCAGAATAATTAACGCAATGATGAGCGATATAATCTTGTGAGATAGCAATATTAACTCGAATCAAAGCTTGTTGATATCCTTGTTTAAGATAATTAGTTTCCTCTTTATTACTATCTCCAAGTAATATCGCTATCCGTTTATGCCCTTGATCAACGAGATATTTTGTTGCTTGGTAGCCATTTGATAGATGATCAAAATAGACACAAGAGAAGACTAATGAAAACTGATTAACTAATACAATTGGCGGTAATGCGTGTTGATATTGTTGTAATGCTTGTAAATAAGGGGCATCATTAATAATTAAAATAGCATCAACATGGTAATCAGTCGTATAGCTAATAATTTGCTGAATCTCTTGTTCACTAAAATAAAAAAATCGTAAATAAAGTAGCTTATACCCAAGCTCTTTTGCCTTAGATTCAATTCCTTTATTAATTAAACTATCAGTAATTAATTGATTATCAATAATAAGTATTTTTTGATTTGGATTAAACTGATTATACGGTTTTAAGATCGAAGCATTAAACCCTAATGCCTCAATCGCTAGATTTACCCGTTCTTGTGTATGACGAGATGTTAAATGAGGAGAATGAACAACTCTTGATACAGAGGTTATTGATACGCCAGCATGTTTAGCTATTTTTGTTAAAGTTACTTTTGATTTCGCCATAATATTAACCATCGGATAAAATTTATTAATAATTTACCGCTAATCTAGCTATTTGCCATAAGCTTAGGTAAATTTAACGAGTTAGCTCGCAAATTTATTATTAATCGATTATTTTTATCGCTGTGATAGCTACATCATTTAATATTCGCAATGGTTTACAATTTACTGCATAATAGTTAGGTAATATTTTTTAGGTAAAAATTATGGAATTATTGTGTCCTGCTGGATCGCTACCAGCTTTAAAAACAGCTATTGATAACGGCGCCGATGCCGTCTACATCGGTCTGAAAGATGATACTAATGCACGTCATTTTGCTGGACTTAATTTTAATGAGCAGCGCTTATATGAAGCGTCTGATTATGTCCATAATAAAGGAAAAAAACTGCATATTGCGATCAATACTTTTGCCCATCCAGATAACTTTGTTCGCTGGCAAAATGCCGTAGATATGGCAGCCAAAATTGGGGCAGATGCGCTCATTATTGCCGATCTTGCTATGCTTGATTATGCTGCTGAAAAATATCCAAATATCGAGCGTCACGTATCGGTACAAGCATCATCTACCAACATTGAATCGATTAAATTTTATCATAATAACTTTAAACCTCATCGCATTGTGCTACCAAGAGTATTATCAATGCATCAGGTAAAACAGCTCTCTCAGGTATCGCCAATTCCCCTTGAAGTATTTGCTTTTGGTAGCTTATGCATTATGGCTGAAGGTCGATGCTATCTATCGTCTTACTTAACTGGCGAATCTCCTAATACGGTTGGGGCATGTTCACCAGCAAAATTTGTTCGCTGGGAAGAGACAGAAAAAGGGCTTGAATCAAGACTAAATAACGTACTCATTGACTGTCATAAAAAAGGCGAGAATGCGGGTTACCCGACGTTATGTAAAGGTCGTTATTTTGTTGATAACACCCTATATCATCCAATTGAAGAGCCAACTAGTTTAAATACATTAGAATTATTACCAGAGCTATTTGCAGCTAATGTTGCCTCGGTTAAAATTGAAGGCCGCCAACGTAGCCCAGCTTATGTCGCGCAAGTTACTAAGGTTTGGCGACAAGCTATTGATAGCTACCTTGCAAACCCTGAGGCTTATCGTGCTCAAAAGCAATGGATGGATACTTTAGGTGCAGTGTCGGAAGGAAGCCAAACAACGCTTGGCGCTTACCACCGTAAATGGCAGTAATTTATTTATAATAAAAATGTGAGCAAGTTTAGGAATACACTATGAAATATGCCCTAGGTCCCGTGCTATATTATTGGCCTAAGATTGAAACTGAAAGATTTTATCAAGCAGCAATGCAAAGTGATGCTGATATCATTTATATGGGTGAAACCGTTTGTACAAAGCGACGCGATATGAAAGTCGCTGACTGGATAGCATTAGCCAAAGAAGTTGCAAAATCTGGTAAACAAGTCGTACTATCAACACTTGCTTTACTTGAAGCGCCGTCAGAAATTAATGAAATGCGTCAATTAGTTAATAATGGCGATTTTTTAGTCGAAGCAAATGATCTCGCGGCAATCAATTTAGCCCAAGAGCACCACCTACCCTTTGTCGTTGGGCCTGCTATAAATTGCTACAATGCTTACACCTTAAAATTATTGCAAAAACAAGGTATGATCCGTTGGTGTATGCCTGTCGAGTTATCAAGGGATTGGTTAGTCAATGTATTAGCTCAATTTGATGATCTAAAGATTGAACGTAAATTTGATATCGAAGTTTTTAGTTACGGCTATCTACCGCTAGCATATTCTGCTCGTTGCTTTACTGCTCGCTCAGAAGATAAACCTAAAGATAAATGCGAAACTTGCTGCATAAAATATCCAGTTGGCCGAGAAGTCTTTTCGCAAGAGCAACAAAAAGTATTTGTCCTTAATGGGATTCAAACCCAAAGTGGTTATTGTTATAACTTAGGTAATAATCTTAATGAGATGCATGGCTTAGTTGATATTGTTCGAATATCACCTTTAGGTATAGAGACGCTTGATATTGTAAGCCAATTTAAAGCTAACGAATTGGGGCAAGCACCATTAACAACCATTAATAGTCGCGATTGCAATGGTTATTGGAATGGTATAGCAGGACTTGAGCTAAGATAATGGCATTTGATTTTGCGATATTTAGATCTCAATTTCCAACGCTAAATTCAGATACTATTTATCTTGATTCAGCATCAACATCACTCAAACCTAAGGTGATGATTGATGCAATAACCAACTATTATACAACTAACACCGCAACAATTTTAAGAAGTAAACATTCACAAGCAATTGCATTAACAGAACAATTTGAGCATGCAAGAACGCTTGTAAGTCAATTAATCAATGCCGGAAAAAGCCATGAAATCATATGGACTAAAGGTGCAACAGAATCGATAAATTTAGTTGCTCAAAGCTACGCAAGGTACCTATTAAAGGCAGATGATGAAATTATTGTCAGTGAACTTGAGCATCATAGTAATCTAATCCCTTGGTTACAAGTGGCTAAAAAAATTGGCGCGAAAGTAATTAAATGGCCAATTGAAACAGATGGCTTATTATCAATCGACCGTTTGCCTTCGCTTATTACTGATAAAACTCGAATCATTGCCATAACGCAAATGTCTAATGTAACAGGGCAACAGCCAGATATTGAAGCAATAAGTAATATTGCTCATCAAAAAAATGCCGTTATTGTTGTTGATGGAGCACAAGGAATAGTACATAACCGCCTTGATGTACAAAAGCTTGATATTGATTTTTATGCTTTTTCAGCGCATAAATTATATGGGCCAACTGGTTTAGGCATTTTATACGGTAAATCAGACTTGCTAAATAAAATGGACTGTTGGCAAGGTGGTGGGAAAATGTTAAAAGCCACCTCATTCACTGATTTTGAAGTTGCTGAGTTGCCTTATAAATTTGAAGCAGGTACAGCAAATATTGCTGCGGTGATTGGCTTTCATGCAACGCTAAATTGGCTTCGCTCATTTGATGCAGCAAGCGCTGAAATATATACTTGCAAGTTAGTTGATTATGCAAAGTCAAAGCTGAGATCGTTACCCGAAATAACCGTTAACAGTGTCGAAAATAGTCCATTATTAACATTATCATCAAAACAATTCTATCATGATGATCTCGCTATTTTATTAGCAGAGCAAAATATTTCGATTCGTAATGGCGAATTATGCGCGCAGCCCCTAATCAAAGCATTAAATTGTAACGGAGTTATCAGAGCATCATTTATGCCCTATAATAACCGTGATGATGTGGACCGGTTCATTAACGCAGTAAAATCTGCGGTGCAAATATTAAAATAATATGAGATATGGTTAACATGATGGAATTAAATTCAACTGAGCTTCTCGCCATTTTTGAACACTTAACTAACTGGCAAGATCGTTACCGTCAAATTATTCAATTAGCAAAAATGCTAAAAGATTTTCCCGAAGAACAACGCGTTGTCGATAATCAAATTGAAGGGTGTGAAAACAAAGTTTGGCTTACTTGCAAAAAAAATAGTGAGCAAACACTCACTTTTAGTGGTGATAGCGAAGGGCGAATAGTAAAAGGTTTGTTGACAATTTTAATTATTTTAGCAAATAACAAAACTGTCGAACAAATAGCACAAACTGATTTTTTAGCGATACTTAAAGAACTCTACATTATTGATGAACTTAGCCAATCAAGACAATTAGGCTTAAATAATATTATTACGCGTATTAAGTTACTCGCTAATAATAATTAATTTTTCACTATAATGATACCTTACAACAAAAAAATAACGAACATATTGCTATAAGCTAAACATCTCTTTTAGCCAACTTGGCGCATCATTTTCTGGTACGTTTTCCCTTGGCACTTGGTTAAAACCAGCGCAAAGTAATGCCTTATCGGCAGTCCATGCTGGTAAAGTTCTAACACCAATACCATTACATTGCCAATTTCCCTGAGCATCAATTTCAACCATATTAATATTGGATGGTTTAGCTTGTACGAGCGGTTGAGGTGCGTGTTGTGATAAGTATGTTTGATAAATTTTTAGGGCCCCAGATGAACCTGTTAGTGCCATCGGTTTATGATCATCAAGGCCGACCCATATAACAGTGACATCTTTACCATCGATACCGATAAACCAACTATCTCTTAAATCATTAGTTGTACCTGTTTTAGCTGCTAGATGAGCGCTGCTATAGTTATTATTTAACGATCTAGCTGTGCCGTAATTGACCACTTGCTGCATAGCAAATGTCGTTAAATAGCTTGCTTGAGCAGATACAACGTGTTGTGAATTAGGGTAGCTTTGATAAATTAATTGCCCTTTATCTGATAACACATATCTTAAAGCACTCAATGATGATTTTTTGCCGGTATTACCAATTATTTGGTACATTTGAGCCGTTTCTAAAGCTGTCAGTTCTAATGTACCTAAAAATCGTGAAGGTACCGCTTTAATTTCACGCTTAGGTACGCCTAGCGATAATAGGGTCTTTTCTGTTGCATCAAGGCCGACTGCCATGCCTAAATTAACTGAGGGAATATTAAGTGATTTCGCTAATGCATCAACCAACATCACTTTATTTCGATATTGTTTATCAAAATTTTGAGGTTGCCAAACTGTTCGGCTATCCATTTTTACCGTTAATGGTTTATCATCAAGCCATGTGTTAAGTTGATAGCGCTCAGGTAAACTTAGGGCGGTTAAATAAGTTGGCGGCTTTGCTAGTGAGCCAATTGGGCGCCTACCATATAAAGCACGATTAAATCCTGCATAATGGGGATCGGCGCTACCAATTAATGCTCTTACCTCTCCCGTTTTCCTATCGATAATTGTAACGGCTGTTTGTAAATCACTCTTTTTAGTTAATACTCTTAAGCGCTCTATTTCTTCAGTTACGGCGTTCTCAGCTGCATTTTGTGTAACAGGATCGAAAGTAGTAAAAATCTTCATGCCAGAGAGATAATTAGCTTGGTCACCGAGCTGTTCCCTTAATGACTGCCGAACAAGCTGCATAAAAGCTGGCTGAGGGGAAATAACGCCACCTTTTGGCAATACCGATAATGGACGCTGGATCAGTAGCTGGTAAAGCTCATCATCAATAATTCCCTGCTCTTCTATGAGCTTAAGTACAACGTTGCGTCTTTCTAATGTATTATTCGGCTTAGTCCATGGATTATAAACTGAAGCGCCTTTAACCATTCCAACTAACAATGCTTGCTGGTCAAGGGTTAACTCGTTAACTGGACGGCCAAAATAATAAAGACTTGCTAAAGGAAAACCGTGGATCTCTTGATCTGCATTTTGACCAAGAAAAACCTCATTGAGATATAGCTCTAAAATTCGTTCTTTACTATATCGAGAGTCTAAAATAATTGCCATGTAGGCTTCACGAATTTTACGTAAATACGAACGCTCATTGGTTAAAAATAAATTTTTAACCAATTGCTGAGTCAAGGTGCTACCGCCTTGCACTGTGCGCCCAGAAATTAAATTAGAATAAACCGCGCGAAAAATAGAATAAACACTAATACCATCATGTTGATAAAATCGTTTATCTTCTGTCGATACTAATGTTTGAATCAACGAGTCAGGAAAATCTTTTAACGGTACAAATAAACGCTGCTCATTATTTGGAGAATGGATCATTGTAATCAATTTAGGATCAATTCGTAGCAAGCCAAAATTTCGCCCAGTTTCAATATTCGTGATTCGCGAAATACGATTTTGACTAAATGTTATTTTAGTACGAAATGCAGGCTCTTGTGCATCTGGAAAATTAAATGGTCTGCGATATATTTCAATATTATCATCATTAACAACAAACTCACCAGGCCTTGTTGCCACTAAAACTTGCCGATATTGCACGCCATTAAGAATTGATGCGATATCATCTTTACTTATATTTTCATCAGGCTCTAATTCAATAATTTGCCCATAAACAGCAGCGGGTAATTCCCAAACAGTACCATCAATGCGATCTCGAATTTGTTGATCTAAGTAAATACAATACACGGCAGTTATTGCAATTATCACCAAAAAAATTTTTAGCAATAAAATACCCAGTCGTTTTTTCAAACTAATCTTTTTTATTTTATTTTCTGTTTTTTTAGCGTTCTTGACCAATGCTATTCCATTCCATACGCAACTCTAGTTGAGTGGTGTATAATAGCACAAATTCTTAGCATTTGAGTATTTGTATGGTTTTTCTATCCCCTCTTCAATCAGGCATTTTCATTAAACGCTACAAACGCTTTTTAGCTGATATTTTATTACCCAATAATGAAATTATTACGATTCATTGTGCAAATACGGGTGCAATGACTGGATGCGCAGCTGTCGGCGATACTGTTTGGTATTCAACATCAACAAACCCTAAACGAAAATTACCCTTTAGTTGGGAATTGACTTATACCAAAGATAACTACCGTATTTGCGTTAATACAATCAGAGCAAATCAGATTGTTAAAGAAGCCTTTTTACAGCAAAAAATAAAAGAATTTACCTCATATGAACAGATATTTTCTGAAATAAAATACGGTGATGAAAATAGCCGAATAGATTTATTGTTAGAAGATCCTCAAAATAGCCAGTGCTATGTGGAAGTCAAATCAACAACATTATTTAATGATCGCAATAAATTTGGCTATTTTCCGGATGCAGTGACTGCGCGTGGACAAAAGCATTTACGAGAATTAAAATTAATGGCTAGCCAAGGACATAGAGCTGTGATCTTTTTTCTGGTGCTTCATTCTGGTGTTAAATACTTTTCACCAGCGGCACAAATTGACCCATTATACTGCCAATTATTAAAAGATGCGGTAGAAAATGGAGTTGAAATATTGTGTTATAACACCAATATTTCAACAACAGAAATCACGCTCAAGCAAGCTATTCCAATTATGCTGGATTAGCTTCTTCTGCGTTTACGTTATTTTTATCAGACGAAAAAGCAAGCTTAGGTTTAATATCCTTGAGCTGCTCTAAAAATGTAGTTTTAGATTTACCAGTTAATCCAGATGAAACCGGTAAATTAGCGGTTAAAGGATTAACTGCTTGACCATTAATATGTAGCTCATAATGTAAATGAGGCCCCGTTGAACGCCCCGTATTACCAGATAAGGCTATTTTATCGCCTTTTTTAACTTGCTGACCTGGCTTAACTAAAATCTTATCAAGATGCATATATTTGGTCATATATTGTCGTCCATGACGGATAGCAATAAAATTACCTGCTGAACCACTATATTTAGCAATAACAACCTCTCCTTCACCGACAGATAAAACCGGTGTACCGCGCGAAACGGCAAAATCAGCCCCATTATGAGGTGCAATTTTTTTAGTAACAGGATGTAATCGCCTTGGGTTAAATGGCGATGAGATACGTGCAGGCTTATCTAGAGGATAACGTAAAAAGCTTTGTGACAAACCATCACCATTAATATCATAATAAGAACCATCTTCCGCTAGGATTGCATAATAATCTTTACTACCATTTCTAATTCTAACCGCTAAAAGTTGACTATTTTCATGAATATCATCAAGCATTTCACGAGATAATAGTACTGAAAATTTATCACCTTTTTGTAAGCGTCTAAAATCAAGTTGCCATTGTAGCGCCTTAGTAATTATTGAAATTTCATTACTTGTTAATCCTGAATTCTTAGCATCAATAACAAAATTAGAATCGATATCACCAGTGATACTAAATGGTTGCCAAACCCCTTCACGGGTTTCAGTCCTCTCTATAAAATCATCACCATTACGTTCATAAATTCGAATATTATTATTAGATATAATCCAGTTAAACGTTTTTAAATTATGCTCGCTATCTGTAGTCCAACTGATCTGCTGCCCAATACGTAAATTAGCTAACTGCTTATATTCTTTAGTTAGCAAGTAGATATCAGCTCGATTAACGCCATATTGTGCCAATATGCCGTATAAAGAGTCACCTCGCCCAACCGTATATTGAACTAGGTTATCATCTTGTGCAATTGCGGTATCAAGTTCGTCTTTAACAACGTCATCTTCTGGTTTGGGCTGATCTAACGATTCCGATAATTGAGATTGAGCAGGATTTCTATCTTCGACAATCTCAATTGTCGCATTGCCGACAATTGCAGGTAATCGCTCATTTTCAAGCACAGTTGTTTGCACTTGTTCTGTAAGCGGAATATATACGGTACGATTTGGATTGAGGGGACGCCACAACACAAAAAATAGAATAATAAGAATCAAAGCACCTAATACGGCAAAATAAGGAATTTTAATTCCATTACTTATGGTAGTAGATGGATCAGTCTGTTGCACTCAAAATAACCTTTTTATCGTTAAAAATTTTAGCCTATTCTAAACAATTTAGAAATTGTTGTGCTATTTTTAATAAAAATTTACAGTATGCATCTGTAGATAACTCAATATCCATGCCCAATGGGTCAATTTCACCCACTTTCACACGAGTACCATCAACTAGTTTATTAATAATTGCAGGACTAAACTGAGGCTCTTTAAACACACAAACTGCATTTTTATGGCTTAATTCGCTTTGAATTTCATAGATTTTTTTTACCCCAGGCTGAATAGCTGGATTAACGGTAAAACTCCCTAAATGATTTAGATTAAATTCGCTTTCGAAATAACCATATCCATCATGAAAAACAAAATAACCTTTATTTTGTACGCTATTCAATTTTTTTGCAATGATTTGTTCAGTATCTTTTAATTTCGACGTAAATTTACTTAAATTTTCATCTAATAAACTCGCTTTATCTGGATAAATTACAACCAATTTATCGTGAATACTCTGTGCTGCGGCTCTTGCAATTTGAGGTGAGAGCCAAATATGCATATCAAACTGTCCATGGTGATGCTCGTGATGGTGGTCATCGCTAGAATGCTCATCATGGTCATGTTCATCACTTTCTTCTTCATGTGAATGCCCAGCGCGAAGCAGTGCTTTTATATTAGGATTAGCTGCAAGTTCTAACTGTTTAGAATTATCAATACTTTTCAAAAAATTAGGTAAAAAAGCCTCCATGTCATCACCAACCCAAATAATTAAATCTGCCGATTTTATTTTGATTAGATCTGATGGTTTTAATGAATAAGTATGAGGTGACGCGCCATCAGGTAATAAAATATCGGTGTCAGTAACGCCATCTGCAATGGCTGCCGTAATAAACCCAAGAGGCTTAACGGAGGTAAGAACTTTAGCTTGCACAAAATTTATCGATAAGCTAATGCTAAAGAAGAATAAAATAAATTTTTTTATTAAATTATATTTAAACATATATAATACTCTTATGTAATAAAGAAAGGTTATGTTATATTATAACATTAACTAAAACAAGAATTTTAAAATATCATGCAATCGCTCGTTTCTATTAAAAATGTTGCAGTTGAATTTAACCATCAAAAAGTGCTGGAGAATATTTCTTTCTCAATTGAAATGGGTAAAATCATCACATTATTAGGCCCAAATGGCGCTGGAAAATCAACGTTAGTTAAGCTGGTATTAGGTTTATTACAACCAACAAAAGGACAAATAGTTAGAAAAGCAAATCTAACAATTGGCTACGTCCCGCAAAAATTAAAACTAGACCCAACTCTCCCTCTTACGGTTAAGCGATTCATTGAATTAAATAGAAATATTACTAGTAATGATATTGAAAATATACTTCAGCGAGTTAATGGTTCACATTTGCTAAATAAAACCATGCATCAATTATCAGGCGGTGAGATGCAACGTGTCTTATTGGCTCAAGCCTTAATAAAAAAACCAGAGTTATTGATTTTAGATGAACCCACCCAAGGGGTTGATGTAAATGGTCAAATGTCACTATATAATTTAATCGCAAATGCTAAAAATGAATTCAATTGCGCGGTATTAATGGTATCACATGATTTACATCTTGTTATGGCAAAAACTGATGAAGTGATTTGTTTAAATAAACATATTTGTTGTGTAGGTACACCGGCCCTAGTATCGAATGATCCCGAATTTATTGCACTATTTGGGCGTAGTGCTGCAAATCAGCTTGCTGTATATCGACACCATCATCTTTACCAGCATTCTCATCAACAGCATTATCAGGGACGAATAAAGTTACCAACACTTGGAGCTATCCGCCATGTTTGAATTATTACTACCACCTTTAATCGTTGGGATCGCTTTGTCTTTTATTACCGGCCCACTAGGTTCATTTGTTGTTTGGCGTAAGATGTCTTATTTTGGTGATACATTATCACATGCAGCTTTATTAGGGATTGCTTTCGGTTTTTTACTCAATATTAACCCTTTTTATGCAGTAATATTTATAACCATCATTTTAGCAGTTGCCCTTGTCTACTTAGAATCACAACAAAAACTCGCTATTGATACGCTATTAGGAATTTTAGCCCATAGCTCTTTATCACTCGGAGTTATCGTAATTAGTTTAATGAAAAATATTAGAGTTGATTTGATGGGCTATCTATTTGGTGATCTATTATCGATTACCTTTACTGACGTATATTTTATTGTTACGGGTATTATTATTGTTGGTATAATTTTATTTTTTAATTGGAACAAATTCCTTTTCGTCACTGTGAATGAAGAACTTGCCTTTAGTTATGGAATCAATATTGTTAAAACTAAATTAATGTTAACATTAATATTAGCCTTAACAATTGGCTTATCAATGAAGTTCGTCGGCGCTCTGATAATAACCTCTTTACTTATTATACCTGCAGCAACCGCTCGATTTTACGCTAAAACACCTGAAAAAATGGCAATTTTAGCCATCTTAATGGGTATTGTTTCGGTAATAGGGGGATTAATGTTTTCCGCTTATTATGATACGCCAACAGGCCCTTCCGTTGTTGTCGTTAATGCCATACTATTTATCTTCTCATTATTATTAACAAAGATGGGGAAAATACAGGTCAATTGAGCATTGTGTGATGAATATCATAGCTTAAAATTTCTAACGAAAAAATGAAACATCAATATGAGACCCTCATCGAATAAATAATTATTAAAAAGAGCTTAAGATAAATTAACCAATACATTATTCTCATTCTAAAAATATTGGATTTAATTTAATCTATATGTCTCTTTTTACTATTTATACTCGTGCTTGTATTGGTATTCAAGCCCCCAAAATTGATGTAGAAGTGCATATTAGTAATGGTATGCCATGCTTTACATTAGTCGGATTACCTGAAGCATCAGTAAAGGAAGCTAAAGACCGCGTTAGAAGTGCCTTAATTAATAGTGGTTTTAGTTTTCCATCTAAAAAAATTACGATTAATCTTTCGCCAGCAGATCTGCCTAAAGAAGGTAGTCGCTTTGACTTACCGATAGCCATTGCAATATTAGCAGCGACAGAGCAAATAAAAATCGATACGCTACATTTGTATGAGTTTTTAGGCGAATTATCCCTAGCTGGAGAAATAAGAGCAGTAAAAGGGGCTATTCCTGCTGCAATTTCAGTTCAAAATGATTCCAGAATATTAATTCTCTCAACCGAGAACAGTTCTGAAATTGCATTAATTAATCACAGTAATACGCTTGTGTGTAATAATCTCGTTCAGCTACAACAACATTTTTCAGAGGAATCCGCGTTATCTGGCGTTAACTACCTTATTCCGATAGAAAATGAACAACCTAAGAATGATCTACAAGATATTATCGGGCAACACCATGCAAAGCGCGCACTAGAAATATCTGCTACAGGTGGGCATAATTTATTACTGATAGGTCCGCCTGGTACCGGAAAAACAATGCTAGCAAGTCGATTAGTTGATTTACTGCCAAATTTGAATGACCAAGAGTCTTTAGAGACAGCCGCAATAGCAAGCCTATCTAATCAACATAGTCTTATTACTAATTGGCGTAAGCGGCCTTTTAGAGCACCTCATCATAGTGCTTCTTGCGCGGCATTAGTTGGTGGAGGTTCAATCCCAAAACCTGGCGAGATTTCGCTTGCACATAATGGTATTCTTTTTTTGGACGAATTACCCGAATTTAATCGTAAAGTATTAGATGCGCTAAGAGAGCCTCTTGAATCTGGCGAAATCATTATTTCACGGGCAAATGCTAAAATTACCTTTCCGGCGAAAGTACAACTGATAGCAGCAATGAACCCTAGCCCAACAGGACATTATCAAGGTATACATAATCGTACGACACCACAACAAACAATCCGATATCTTAATCGTTTATCAGGACCTTTTCTTGATAGATTTGATATTTCGATAGAAGTGCCTTTATTACCTAAAGGGTCGTTAATACATGCTATAAGCCAAGGTGAAACAAGTGTTGACGTTAAAAAACGAGTAATGTATGCAAGGGATAAACAAATTAAGCGGGGTGGTAAAATTAATAGTATGCTTTCAACCCAAGAAATAAGTCAATATTGCGCTTTGAGTAAAGAAGATCATATTTTTTTAGAACAAGCTTTAATTAAATTAGGATTATCAGTAAGGGCATGGCATAGGATTTTAAAAGTCGCTAGAACGATAGCCGATTTGGAAGGGGAAATAGACATAGAACGAAAACATTTGACCGAAGCATTAAGTTATCGTTCTATGGATAAGTTACTAATACAGCTACATAAGAATATAGGTTAGTAGTTAATCATCATTATCAATAAAATCATCTGTAACATCTACTTGAGGTTTTCCACCAGATAAAGTATGAAACTTTTTAGCCTTATTAACACAGTTAAGGTATTTAAGCCAAATTTTTTCATATTCATTCGATGCTTCTTTTTTACCTCGGCATACTGAAACAAATGATTTTTCTTCAGCTGTTAATGGCTTACGAGTCTCGCTATCTAATTCTTTAAATGCAGTACCGTATTTTTCCAAAAGTTGTGACTCTTTAATAGTAAAATCACCGTGACGAGAAAAACCTCTAGGATAATTTTTATTATCAAAAAAACGTTGTTGTGAAGAAAAGCTTTCGGCCATTTTTAATCCCTTATAACTAAATTTAATGTAACGATTTGCGGATTATAATTAAGTGCAGAATTCTGTAAATAAAAATCTTTGATTTATGATTGTTTTACAGTTTGATTGATTAAAAATAAGACAATAAAGGCTAAAATGGCAGGGGCGGAGAGGCTCGAACTCCCAACACCCGGTTTTGGAGACCGGTGCTCTACCAATTGAACTACGCCCCTAATAAGATTGGCGGAACGGACGGGGCTCGAACCCGCGACCCCCTGCGTGACAGGCAGGTATTCTAACCAACTGAACTACCGCTCCACCGAATAAGGTACAAACACATCTGAATAAATATTCATTTATTCATTTTAAATATTAAAAGTCTGGCGGTGACCTACTCTCACATGGGGTAACCCCCACACTACCATCGGCTTCACGGCGTTTCACTTCTGAGTTCGGCATGGATCAGGTGGGACCACCGCAACATTGCCGCCAGACATAACTCGTTTTCTCTTATATAACGATGAGTTAATCATAAATATAAATATTTCTATATAATAAAATATCTTTATACCCACTCTACATCATCACCATATACTCAATACAGTTCAAGCCGAAATTCTCTTTGAGATTTGAAACAACTCTAAGTTGTAAGGTTAAGACTCTCGGTTCATTAGTATCAGTTAGCTCAATGTATCGCTACACTTACACACCTGACCTATCTACGTCTTAGTCTCAAACGGACCTTACAGAGTAAACTCTGGGAGGACTCATCTCGGGGCTAGTTTCGTGCTTATATGCTTTCAGCACTTATCTATTCCGCACGTAGCTACCGGGCAATGCAATTGGCATTACAACCCGAACACCAGCGGTGCGTTCACTTCGGTCCTCTCGTACTAGAAGCAAACCCCCTCAATCCTCCTACGCCCATGGCAGATAGGGACCGAACTGTCTCACGACGTTCTAAACCCAGCTCGCGTACCACTTTAAACGGCGAACAGCCGTACCCTTGGGACCTACTTCAGCCCCAGGATGTGATGAGCCGACATCGAGGTGCCAAACACCGCCGTCGATATGAACTCTTGGGCGGTATCAGCCTGTTATCCCCGGAGTACCTTTTATCCGTTGAGCGATGGCCCTTCCATTCAGAACCACCGGATCACTATGACCTACTTTCGTACCTGCTCGAGCCGTCACTCTCGCAGTCAAGCTAGCTTATGCCATTGCACTAACCTCCTGATGTCCGACCAGGATTAGCTAACCTTCGTGCTCCTCCGTTACTCTTTGGGAGGAGACCGCCCCAGTCAAACTACCCACCAGACAGTGTCCGCAAGCCCGATTCAGGGCTCTACGTTAGAACATCAAACATTAAAGGGTGGTATTTCAAGGTCGACTCCATGCAGACTAGCGTCCACAATTCATTGTCTCCCACCTATCCTACACATTAAGGCTCAATGTTCACTGTCAAGCTATAGTAAAGGTTCACGGGGTCTTTCCGTCTTGCCACGGGTACACCGCATCTTCACGGCAAATTCAATTTCACTGAGTCTCGGGTGGAGACAGCCTGGCCATCATTACGCCATTCGTGCAGGTCGGAACTTACCCGACAAGGAATTTCGCTACCTTAGGACCGTTATAGTTACGGCCGCCGTTTACTGGGGCTTCGATCAAGAGCTTCTCATTACTGATAACCCCATCAATTAACCTTCCAGCACCGGGCAGGCGTCACACCGTATACGTCCACTTTCGTGTTTGCACAGTGCTGTGTTTTTATTAAACAGTTGCAGCCAGCTGGTATCTTCGACTGATTTCACCTACGTCCGCGCGGGATTTCAATTACCATCAGCGTGCCTTCTCCCGAAGTTACGGCACCATTTTGCCTAGTTCCTTCACCCGAGTTCTCTCAAGCGCCTGAGTATTCTCTACCTGACCACCTGTGTCGGTTTCGGGTACGATTAAATATGACCTGAAGCTTAGAGGCTTTTCCTGGAAGCAGGGCATCAATTACTTCAGCACCTTAGTGCCTCGTCATCACATCTCAGAGTTTTAGTGACCGGATTTGCCTAATCACACCCCTACATGCTTAACCCGGGCTCCTTGCGGACCTATCCCGGTAAACCTAGCCTTCTCCGTCACCCCATCGCAGTCACATTCAGTACGGGAATATTAACCCGTTTCCCATTAGCTACGCATCTCTGCCTCGCCTTAGGGGTCGACTCACCCTGCCCCGATTAACGTTGGACAGGAACCCTTGGTCTTCCGGCGTGCGGGCTTTTCACCCGCATTATCGTTACTTATGTCAGCATTCGCACTTCTGATACCTCCAGCAAACCTCACAGTTCACCTTCGACGGCTTACAGAACGCTCCCCTACCCAATATGTTATTCACACACTGCCGCAGCTTCGGTGCATAGTTTAGCCCCGTTACATCTTCCGCGCAGGCCGACTCGACTAGTGAGCTATTACGCTTTCTTTAAATGATGGCTGCTTCTAAGCCAACATCCTAGCTGTCTAAGCCTTCCCACTTCGTTTCCCACTTAACTATGACTTTGGGACCTTAGCTGGCGGTCTGGGTTGTTTCCCTCTTCACGACGAACGTTAGCACCCGCCGTGTGTCTCCCATGCTCAACTTGTCGGTATTCGGAGTTTGCATCGGGTTGGTAAGCCGGGATGGCCCCCTAGCCGAAACAGTGCTCTACCCCCAACAGTTATACATGAGGCGCTACCTAAATAGCTTTCGGGGAGAACCAGCTATCTCCCGGTTTGATTGGCCTTTCACCCCCAGCCACAGGTCATCCGCTAATTTTTCAACATTAGTCGGTTCGGTCCTCCAGTTAGTGTTAACCAACCTTCAACCTGCCCATGGCTAGATCACCGGGTTTCGGGTCTATACCCTGCAACTCATTCGCCCAGTTAAGACTCGGTTTCCCTACGGCTCCCCTATTCGGTTAACCTCGCTACAGAATATAAGTCGCTGACCCATTATACAAAAGGTACGCAGTCACACCATATAGATGCTCCCACTGATTGTACGTACACGGTTTCAGGTTCTATTTCACTCCCCTCGCCGGGGTTCTTTTCGCCTTTCCCTCACGGTACTAGTTCACTATCGGTCAATCAGGAGTATTTAGCCTTGGAGGATGGTCCCCCCATATTCAGACAGGATACCACGTGTCCCGCCCTACTCTTCAAGCTTCCACTTAATGCATATTCATGTACGGGACTATCACCCTCTGTCGTGCGACTTTCCAGACGCTTCCATTTACACACTAAGCTACCCGCTTTGGGCTCCTCCCATTTCGCTCGCCGCTACTTTGGGAATCTCGGTTGATTTCTTTTCCTCGGGGTACTGAGATGTTTCAGTTCTCCCGGTTTGCCTCCTTAACCTATTTTATTCAGTTAAGGATAGTATAGTTACCTATACTGGGTTTCCCCATTCGGATATCGACGGCTATAGCGCTTTTTACCAGCTCACCGTCGCTTTTCGCAGATTAACACGTCCTTCTTCGCCTCTGATTGCCTAGGCATCCACCGTGTACGCTTAATTTCTTAACCTTACAACTTACAGTTGTCTCAGTTTTCTCAATTTCGCTTTTTTCTCTATCTTATCCAAAATATCAATCTAGACTTTCATCTACATCAAACTTCAAATAAAACGAGAACTCGTTTCTTTCAGCTTGTTCCATATTGTTAAAGAGCATTATTTTTCTATCTACTTTACAGTAAATACAAAAATAAAAATTAATGTAAATCGTCCGTCTTTATAATGGCGTCCCCTAGGGGATTCGAACCCCTGTTACCGCCGTGAAAGGGCGATGTCCTAGGCCTCTAGACGAAGGGGACGTAAACGATTTACTTTCAAACAAACAATCTATGTGAACACTGTCAGGCACTTCGTAAGGAGGTGATCCAACCGCAGGTTCCCCTACGGTTACCTTGTTACGACTTCACCCCAGTCATGAACCACACCGTGGTAAACGCCCTCCCGAAGGTTAAGCTATCTACTTCTGGTGCAACCCACTCCCATGGTGTGACGGGCGGTGTGTACAAGGCCCGGGAACGTATTCACCGTGACATTCTGATTCACGATTACTAGCGATTCCGACTTCATGGAGTCGAGTTGCAGACTCCAATCCGGACTTAGACGTACTTTGTGAGGTCCGCTCCAGTTCGCACCTTCGCATCCCTTTGTATACGCCATTGTAGCACGTGTGTAGCCCTGGTCGTAAGGGCCATGATGACTTGACGTCGTCCCCACCTTCCTCCGCTTTATCAACGGCAGTCTCCTTTGAGTTCCCACCATTACGTGCTGGCAACAAAGGATAGGGGTTGCGCTCGTTGCGGGACTTAACCCAACATTTCACAACACGAGCTGACGACAGCCATGCAGCACCTGTCTCATAGCTCCCGAAGGCACTCTCTCATCTCTGAAAGATTCTATGGATGTCAAGACCAGGTAAGGTTCTTCGCGTTGCATCGAATTAAACCACATGCTCCACCGCTTGTGCGGGCCCCCGTCAATTCATTTGAGTTTTAACCTTGCGGCCGTACTCCCCAGGCGGTCGATTTAACGCGTTAGCTCCGGAGCCCAAGGGTCATGCCCCCAAACTCCAAATCGACATCGTTTACAGCGTGGACTACCAGGGTATCTAATCCTGTTTGCTCCCCACGCTTTCGCATCTCAGCGTCAGTATTTGTCCAGAAGGCCGCCTTCGCCACCGGTATTCCTCCACATCTCT
This sequence comes from Orbaceae bacterium lpD04, assembly GCA_036251935.1. Lineage (NCBI taxonomy): Bacteria > Pseudomonadati > Pseudomonadota > Gammaproteobacteria > Orbales > Orbaceae > Orbus > Orbus wheelerorum. The sequence goes on from CP133967.1 coordinate 2,616,925, forward strand.
ACGCATTTCACCGCTACACGTGGAATTCTACCTTCCTCTACAATACTCTAGATAACCAGTTTTAAGTGCAATTCCCAGGTTGAGCCCGGGGCTTTCACACCTAACTTAATCATCCGCCTACATGCCCTTTACGCCCAGTCATTCCGATTAACGCTCGCACCCTCCGTATTACCGCGGCTGCTGGCACGGAGTTAGCCGGTGCTTCTTCTGTAATTAACGTCAATTAACTATCCTGTTAGAATAGTTACCTTCCTCATTACCGAAAGTACTTTACAACCCTAAGGCCTTCTTCATACACGCGGCATGGCTGCATCAGGGTTTCCCCCATTGTGCAATATTCCCCACTGCTGCCTCCCGTAGGAGTCTGGACCGTGTCTCAGTTCCAGTGTGGCTGGTCATCCTCTCAGACCAGCTAGAGATCGTCGCCTAGGTAGGCCTTTACCCTACCTACTAGCTAATCCCATATGGGTTCATCAAATGGCATGTGGCCCTAAGGTCCCACACTTTGGTCTCGCGACATTATACGGTATTAGCAGTCGTTTCCAACTGTTGTCCCCTTCCATTTGGCAGATCCCCATACATTACTCACCCGTCCGCCACTCGTCAGCAAGAGCAAGCTCTTCTGTTACCGTTCGACTTGCATGTGTTAAGCCTGCCGCCAGCGTTCAATCTGAGCCATGATCAAACTCTTCAATTTTAAAGTTTGATGCTCAATAACTGTTTCTGACATATTCAAATGAATCTTCAGTGTCACTTATCAAGACTTGATTTTTTTAAGTCCGTAGACTTTAATTTCTTCGTCCTGACAGTGCCCACACAGATTGTCTGTTCTTAATTTTTAAAGAGCTGACAGCGTGTTGCTTTTGCTGTCTCAAGGGTTGCGTATACTACGCTTTCCTTTTTAATTCGTCAAGACTAATTTTAACTTTTTTTTACTTCGTCTTAACACTTGTTATTTTTTTCATCATATTGCCCGATCCGTTTTGTTTTCTGCTTCAACGAATCAGTGGTGCGCATTATAGACATCTTTTTTATTTGATCAAGCAAAAAAATGCATTTATTTTATCGAGTGCACAATACTTAAACACACTAAATTTTAATGCATTGATAATTAATAAGATTAAATCTTTGGAGCGTTCCAATTAATTTCTCAACTTGTTCATTATATAGAGTACTACAGACAACATTACTTGTGACTTGTGACAAAGGGTTAATGCTTGTAAGATTAAATTCTTCTTTTAATAGCTCATATACTCGGGCAGCAATCGCATATCCAGAATCAATAAATGTTGCATTAGGTAGCACTAATGCCAATTCTGGCTGAATGAAAGGATAATGAGTACAACCTAAAACAATAGTATCTGGCACAATTTTGAGTTCTAACCATGGGCTCATTAGTTTAGTTAAGACATCAATGTTAACCGCCACACCCTGTAGCTTTTGCTCTGCTATCAAAGCTAATTCAGATAAACCCAATAATTCAATTTTGTATCCGCTTGCAAAGTCACGAATTAAATTATGCGTATATTCGCGCTGTATCGTTGCTTTTGTAGCAAGTAAACCAATGCATTTATTCTTAGTTATCTTTATTGCAGGCTTAATAGCAGGAACAACCCCAACTATTGGAATAGAAAATGATGATCGAAGTATTGGCAAACAAATTGTACTTGCAGTGTTACAGGCAATGACAACGATATCAACCGCAAACATTAAAATAGCTTTATTAATAACGTCCTTAACTCGCTTAATTAAAAATTCATTTGATTTATCGCCATAAGGAAAGGCTTGGTTATCAAATATGTAAATATAATTTGCTCTCGGTATTTTTTGTCGAATCTCATTATAAACTGAGATCCCACCGATACCAGAATCAAAGACTAATATATTGGGAATGCTTTTCATGACGGCTTTATCTTATAAGGATATAAAACTATATGTATATGCTAAGAGAATTTTTATTTAATGCAACATGCTTCTCTCTATTTAAATACAATATTAAACAAATAATATGAAACTAAGCAGAAATAGTATTTATATTCGTAACAACTAGCTTTTTATTAATTTGTTGATTAGAATAGCCGTCTAGATGGTCAAACTGCTAAATAGATAGCTGTAATGTATCTTATATAGTAATCATAGAATAAAGAAGGTATATCAATGTCAGAATTTTTATTTACTTCTGAATCAGTTTCAGAAGGTCATCCTGATAAAATTGCGGATCAAATTTCAGATGCGGTACTTGATGCGATTTTAAAACAAGATCCTAAAGCACGCGTTGCTTGTGAAACCTATGTAAAAACGGGTATGGCATTAGTTGGTGGTGAAATAACGACATCAGCTTGGGTAGATATTGAAGAATTAACGCGCCAAACAATTAGAAATATCGGATATACCAGCTCTGAAATGGGATTTGATGCTAATTCTTGCGCCGTACTTAATGCAATAGGTAAACAATCATCGGACATTAATCAGGGGGTTGATCGCGGTGATCCTTTAGAACAAGGTGCTGGCGATCAAGGTATTATGTTCGGCTATGCGACCAATGAAATGCCGAATTTAATGCCAGCTGCAATTACTTATGCCCATGAATTAATGAAAAAACAGGCTGAAGTAAGAAAAAATGGCACACTACCGTGGTTACGACCTGATGCTAAAAGCCAAATAACATTGATTTATGAAGATAATCAAATTAAAGGTGTCGATGCAGTCGTTCTTTCAACTCAGCACGCAGAAGATATTAGCCAATCAGCTTTAAAAGAAGCGATTATGGAAGAGATTATCAAACCAATCTTACCAAAAGAGTGGTTAACGGGGCGTACTAAATATTTTATTAACCCAACAGGACGCTTTGTTATTGGTGGCCCAATGGGCGATTGTGGCTTAACGGGCCGAAAAATTATTGTCGATACTTACGGCGGAGCTGCGCATCATGGTGGCGGCGCGTTTTCAGGTAAAGATCCTTCTAAAGTAGATAGATCAGCTGCCTACGCGGCCAGATATGTTGCAAAAAATATTGTGGCAGCAGGACTTGCCGATAAATGCGAACTACAAGTATCTTATGCTATTGGCGTTGCCGAGCCGACATCGATTTATGTGAATACTTTTGGTACAGAGAAAATTGCTCATCATCAAATAATTGCCTTAATTAAGCAATTTTTTGACCTAAGACCTTACGGGCTTATTCAAATGTTAGATCTTATTCAGCCAATTTATCAGCAAACAGCAACCTATGGTCATTTTGGACGTGATATTTTTCCATGGGAAAAAACAGATAAAGCTGAATTATTACGCGATGCAGCTAATTTAAAATAGTACTTAATCGCCGCGGTACACACTGTGCCGTGGCGATAGATAGATTAACTGATGAATAAACAAAGAGTCCCAATTCAACTTCATAATAATGTTATCGCCAGTTTAAGGCATTATATATCTATCGCGAATCAGTTCTTTAATCAAGTATTTGATGAACCAGAATTAATCTATCGAAAAAAAGGCAGTATTGCAGGTAGTGCACTATTACAAAAATGGCAAATTCAACTCAACCTAAATATGTTACTTGAAAATAAAGAACAATTTATTAACGAAGTTATCCCACATGAGCTTGCTCACTTAATTGCTTATAAAAAATTTGGTCTTGTGAAACCGCACGGTAAAGAGTGGCAAGGGATTATGGAACAAATATTTCATCAAGATGCCAAACGAACCCATAATTTTAATCTGCCACAACCTTTAATAACAAATCGCCATCAGTATTACTGTGAATGCCAAAGCCATTTACTCACAAATATTCGACATCAAAAAATTCAAAATAAATGTGCCCAATACTATTGTAAAAAGTGCGCAACATTACTACGGCAAAGACCTAAAATAAGTTGAACATGATTTTTATGCTAAAATGGCATCTTACAACAAAATTTTAACGAAATTAAACACATTACGTTTTGATGAATTCGTATATACTAAAAAAATGTAATTTATATAGAGAATAAAATGTTAAGTTATCGACACAGCTATCATGCAGGAAACCACGCCGATGTATTAAAACATTGCGTACTAAGCTTATGCCTTGAATCACTAAAAGAGAAAGATAAACCTTTTTTATACTTAGATACACACTCGGGAGCTGGTCGCTATTTATTACAAAGCGAACATTCCGCGAAAACCGGCGAATACTTATCTGGAATAGCCAAAGTTTGGGAACAACCACAAATACCAGAAATTTTAAGCTCTTACCTTTCCGTTTTAAAATATTATAATCGCAGTGAAACGTTAAAATATTATCCGGGCTCGCCTTTAATTGCAAAGCAGTTATTGCGCCCACAAGATAAGTTACAATTAACTGAAATACACTCGTCGGATTACCCACTTTTAAGGCAAGAATTTAGTAAAGACGACCGAGCTCAAGTTAGCCGTGCAGATGGTTTTTTACAACTAAAATCAAAGCTACCACCTGAGTCACGTCGTGGGCTTATTTTAATTGATCCATCTTATGAAATAAAAGATGATTACCAAAAAATACCCGATGAGCTAAAAGAAGGTTATAAACGTTTTGCAACTGGTACTTATCTAATTTGGTACCCAGTAGTCAACCGCAGACAAACTCAAGGCATGATAGATGGGATTATTAATACAGGTATTAAGCGTATCTTACAAATTGAACTCGCAATAAGGCCGGATAATAATCAAAAAGGAATGACAGCCTCTGGAATGATTGTTGTAAATCCACCCTGGAAACTAAAACAGCAGATGCAAGAGATTCTTCCTTGGTTAAAAAACATACTTGACCCTCAAGATATGGGCCACATATTAGTAAAAGAATTAGTCTCTGAATGATTTCATAAAATCCAACTAATTTTCAATAGTTTTAACCTATTGTTTAATTGTTTTAATATGACTTTTTTTATCTGTTATTTTATGGCAAGCTAATAATATGTGATCTTAATTTCAAGGTATAAACAAAATGACAACAAAACACTATGATTATATTGCAATTGGTGGGGGAAGTGGGGGGATCGCTTCGGCCAATCGAGCGGCATCTTATGGTAAAAAATGCGCGATTATTGAAGCTAAAGAGCTTGGTGGAACCTGCGTCAATGTGGGCTGTGTACCAAAAAAAATAATGTGGTATGGCGCACAAATCGCAGAAGCAATTAAGAATTACGGTCCTGATTACGGTTTTGATACAACCATCAATCAATTTAGCTGGGAAAAGCTTATTGAAAGTAGAAACGCTTATATTGAGAGAATACACCAATCTTATGATCGTGTACTAACCAATAATAACGTTGATGTTATTAAAGGGTATGCTAAGTTTGTTGACCAAAAAACGATTGAAGTTAATGGAGAACAGTATACCGCCGACCATATTTTAATCGCAGTTGGTGGCGTACCATCTATACCCAATATTCCAGGCGCTGAGTATGGCATTAACTCTGACGGCTTTTTTGCGTTAACCGAGCAACCAAAGCGTGTTGCCATTGTTGGTGCTGGCTATGTAGCCTGTGAAATTGCAGGCGTACTTCATGCATTAGGTAGCGAAGTTCACCAGTTTATTCGTAAAGATACCCCTTTGCGTAGTTTTGATCCAATGCTTATTAACACCTTAATGGACGTTATTAAGGAAGAAGGTCAGCAGCTTCATACCAATGCTATCCCAAAATCAGTTGAAAAAAATAGTGATGGTTCGCTCTGTTTACAACTTGAAAATGGCGAAAAATATGAAGTTGATTGCCTTATTTGGGCAGTTGGACGCAAACCCGCTACTGAAAAAATGAATATTGAAGTAACTGGGTTAAAACTAAATAATGCAGGCTTTATTGAAGTTGATAAATACCAAAATAGCAATATTGCAGGTATTTATTCTGTTGGTGATGATACTGGTGCGATAGCCTTAACGCCTGTTGCTGTTGCGGCCGGTCGTCGCCTATCTGAGCGGTTATTTAATAATAAGCCTGATGAACATTTAGATTACAGTAATGTACCAACGGTTATTTTTACCCATCCACCAATTGGCACGGTTGGTTTAACTGAGCCTGAAGCGATTGAAAGCTATGGTAAAGATAATATCAAAGTTTATCAATCATCATTTACCGCGATGTATACTGCTGTTACTCAGCATAGGCAGCCTTGTAAAATGAAGTTAGTCTGCGCCGGTAAAGATGAAAAGATTGTTGGTATACACGGCATCGGTTTTGGTATGGATGAAATTCTACAAGGCTTTGCCGTTGCATTAAAAATGGGCGCAACCAAAAAAGACTTTGATAACACCATGGCCATTCACCCAACTGCCGCTGAAGAATTTGTGACAATGCGATAGTTTTATAAAATAAATCCCCTGCTAACAGGGGATCTTACTGACCATTATAACTTTATTGCCTCGATAAATAAATTATCAATATCATCGCTTGATAAGTCAAATTGCTTAGCTATTGTGATAATCAAGTTATCTTTACCACCAAAATTGGGGCTGGATCTACAATAATTGGTGGTGAAATTAGTATTGGAAATAATGTAATAATTAGTGCAATGTCTTTTGTCAATAAAGATATACCAGACAATTGCAACATTTATACTGAGAAGAAAAACAGAGTTATAATTAATAGTAATTAAACCATGTTAAAGCTTTCGTTGTTATCTGGTTGTTTTATCCACTCTCCTTTTTCACTAGCAATATATTTTATATCTGGTCTCTCTTCCTTCATTTCGACAAACCCAGCAGGAAGTACTGCATCATTATTGTAGTTAACCTCGTAAAAATCATCATTAATCTTTGCAAAGATTTTCATGTTTATCCCTCGCTATTTATAAGCAATCCGGTATGGTGCCTTAGCCACTACTGTTGTTGTGTTCCAAAAGTTCGGACATGACGATGTGGCTGGCACTATGCCCAATTTTCCAGTAATAATTACAATCTCATTATTACTATTTAACGCAACAGACGCCCCGAAACCAAACAAAGCTGAATCAGTGGTAGCATAAAATGCAAACTCAGGCGCTTTGCACCAGATATTATTGATTTTTAACTCAATATATGGCTCAATATTTTTAGACCCTGTAGTATTCACAGCAACTACTCTACTATTGTTTGATAGCTGGGCTGGTGATGATGCCGAACCATTTGGATAAATGTATTTTATTGCTACATTGTTTAAATCATCTATAGTTAAAACATCACTACCAGCCTGCTGTAGCTTTTTAGTAAAATTCGTATCTCCAGTTACAGTGCCGCCGGTTTTAAGTAATGCATCGTTAGCATTTCCTTTTGCCAACACTGCTAAATCATAAGCAGTCTTAACAGCTTTAGATGTTGCTGCTGTCGTTTCTGAATTGCTTGAGACAGAAGAATCCAGCTGAACGACACCTTTTTGAGCTATAGTTCCGTCTTGAACATCAGTAACAACTTTTTTCCATTTTGTGGTACTTGTTGACGGTGTCGAGTTATCATTTTCAGTAAGGGCAATATATAACACACTTTGATATTTAATTATGGCATCAACTGGATAGACAACAGCACTATCCCACTCAGGTACACCTTGTTGTAATAAATATAGCGTATTTTTATCCACGCGGTTAAAGGCATCGTTCATCCACTCCATTGGTGGCTTGGATTCTGTTTGCTCAATTGTAATGCCCCAACCCCTTGCAATATTTGGAAAAGGCTCTAACTCACCAGTTTGAGCATCACTGGCAAAAATTAAATAATCGGGTTTATCTTGTACTTTCATTATAAGTGATCCTTATTTTCTATAACAATATATCCAATTCAATCAGAACGATAATTAGCACAATACTAAATACTAAAATGTATTAAATAATTTAGATTAAACTTGATATTATTTTTTATTACTTAAAAATCTATTCAATTTATTTACTGTTTATGATTTATGGTTTAATTAATTTTTAAGACTACATATAATAATGCTAGACCTAATAGACTTCTGTTGTAATCGATACTGCAGATTATAAAATTCTCATATAAAATATTTTTGAAATATCACGAGGATGCGTAGAGGTATCTGTCCGCGCAACTCTTGATATATTAAAATCAATTCCATGATTACCATTTTTAAAAACTTCTGCATGAGCAGTTGGACAATAATTACCGACTTGAAATGCACCACCCGCGTCTGCAAAGTTAAAAACACCATCGATATATCCGTGTATATTCTGTATTGCATCATCTCGCAGTATGCCATTAGTTGTACCAGCAACAATTGCTCGACCTTCAGTATTAAGAAGATTAATTGTCTTACCATGCAACGGGCTATTAGGTAAGTTGATCATAGCTGTTGCATTAATTAAAGGCTCAATACCGCTGACACTTTGATTTATTAAGATACCATCATTATAATTATCATTAGCTGTTAAACGGACATACCTGCAATCAGATAAATTAGTTGGCGGATTATCAATATTATTAAACATACAAAGCTCACCAATTGCTTTTGAATACCACTTAATATTATTTTTCAAATCATCAATAACATTCTTAACTGCTTTAGAGGTTGCAGCTGTTATTTCACAATCACTATCAATTGCAGAACTTAACTGTACAATGCCCTTTTGTTCAATACTTGCATCTTTAATTAATTTTTGCCATTTTTCGGTATTACTTGATGGAATAACATTATCATTCTCGGTAATGGCAACATATAACTGGCTTTGATATTTAATTATTGCATCAATAGGATATAAAACAGCGCTATCCCACTGTGGCACGCCTTGTTGTAATAAATACAACATATTTTCATCGATACGATTAAATGCACCATTCATCCAACTAAGCGGCGGCTTTGATTGTGTTTGATCAGTGGTTAATCCCCAACCTCGAGAAATATTAGGGAAAGCTTGAAGCTCGCCAGTTTTTGCGTCACTGGCAAAAATTAAATAATCAGGTTTATTTTGTACTTTCATTAAATTTTCCTATTTCTTGTAATCTAACAAATTTGCCTATACCAAAACCATAAGAACGGTTAGCTCGATAAAAGCCAAAGGGTGTGTTGTTGGTGATCACTAAAAATCGATATAAAACGCCAACTGGGCGGGCTAAAATATCGAGATTTTTGATGGCATAAAGTTTGATTGAATTTAATTGTTCTCGATTAACGATAACGTGCATGGTCATATCTAAATTATCAATAGCATTACCTGTGCCACCTAACAAATATCGAATCGAATCAACAATAAATTCGCTTGTACCATTTTGGTAATTTTTTAAGATTTTCGCTTTAATAAAAAAACGATAATCATCATCGTTAAGTCTTACCGTTGCATTTAACGAATCACCATACTGATAAAATTCCCCGACATCGAAGGCTAGTGAAGAATCGCTCTCTAAAAAACCAAAGAACTCTTTGGCAATAGCTTGACTTAAAACCCGCTTTATTCCGACATGACGACCAACTAAATCGAGTGCATAACCGCTCGCAGTGTCAATATCTAAAATATCGGCAATATTTAATACTGTTTTAAATGAGTCATCGGTTATAGCATAAATCGCTTTGATAGTTGAAAGTGCTTTAGGCTTATCATGATATTGCCAGATTAAATAATTTCTACTCATCAATAAGCACCTCAACCGAGGTTATATCTCCATACTCTCGATAGCCAATCTCAGCAATATTTGATTTGTTGACAGTTAATGATTTAATATAAAAACCATTAGTTAGATTAATACTTGAGATAAGCCTAGTTGCATAAATATTTTCACCGATTTCAAATCCAAGCGACATTAAATTATCTTTAATCGCCTTAGTATCAATATCTTCAAATGATTTATAACGCCCAAGCACCATGGAGACAGCAACTTCAATTTTAGCTGGGCGATCAAAATAGATAATTCGATCTGCGCCTCTTAAATTAGTACTGGTTTTAATATTACCAAATAATCCACACCCGCCGATTTTTTTCTTACCAATCACATCAGCAATAGCGCTATCATCACCACCGAGTATAACGGCATTAAGAGTATGAGCAGGGACACCTTTCTCATCAATATCACCCGTGTAATTTTCATATACTTCGCATTTTGTAACGCCAGTTATATTATATAGTGCAGCCTTAATACCTGATTTATCATCATAGTTATTAATCGAATGTGATAACATAAATCGCCTAAGTAGCCTTGCATCCGATTCTTCATCCGCCCCGCCGTAGCTATCACTATTAGCAATCACTTTTTCAACACCAATAATAATTGTTGCCAGTGAAAACGCTTCGCCAGAATTTACCGTAAAATCACCAAGTTCATCAGAACGTAATTTAACTCGAGCACTCCCAAGATCGTTTAATACAGCTTGTTCAGTAATAATCCATTTATTTTTATTTGAATCAATAATGACCGAGTTTATTGGGATATTTGTTTTAGGAATTCCGGTAATAATCGCCTCATCAATATATGAATAAGATGCCATATTTCGAATAATCCCCGCATACAATGCTCTTTGATCTAACCATTGCCCGGTTGCCTGATATGGATCAAGCATTTGTACAATAAAAGCCACGTTTTGATGTATTGTCTCTATTTCTTGTGAAAATAGTGCCAATAATTGGCCATCTGGCGTATCACTATCAAGATTGACATCATTGCCGTATATCAGCTTAAACTTATCAACTAAACGAGCATAAATCGTATTAAAGCTATCAACTGTTATCCCTTTATCTGTTACTTGTAACATTAAACTCTACCTCGTTTGTATTGTTGTAATTATCGGAATAGGTTATTTGAATTAAAAAAACTCGTGTCACGCTATCAAGCCCAATATCAAAACTGATGATTTCTGTTACACCATCAATACTGGCGATCGCATTTTTAACATCACGTTCTAATTGAGCCACATTAGGGTTTTTAGTTAAATAATCAAACCACGCAATACCCTCATCAGCATTTAATATCCAGTTACCTTTTAGGGCTAAAAGTTTGGTTTTAATACATTGTTTAATGGCATCTGATTGGCTTAAATAATTGGCCTTACCTCGTCCAAATGTCCAATCATGATTTTTATCTAATTCTCGAACAATCATTAACTTGGTTTCCTTGTTATTGAGCCGGTCTCAACATGGACATGATTTTCTAAATCAATACCACCACCAACAATTTTACTTGCTGATAATGTCCCTTTTGATGCGGCGTCTCCACCTTGCTGCGCCCATGAGCCAACTTGTTGGTAATTGCCCATTAACGCTAAATTACCTGTTTGCTTACTATTACCAGTATGCTCGATATCACCTTTGATCAATATCTTGCCATCTGTAAGCCGAATATACGTTGACCCATTATCCGTTTGCATTGAGGCACCATCATGATAAAAATCTGTGATTTTTTTCGGAACGCTATTTACGCCAACAATAAAAATGCCATCGCTTAAATCATGCATACGATTATCAAGCGGCTTTGACTTATCGCCACTGATATACCAACCATCAATACAACGACTTGAAAAGATAACCAGCCCTTCATCGCCCTTTTTAATTGGAACGGTAAAGCAAAAACCACCAGCATGAGGAAATTGTGCAGGCACATCTACTAAAGGCGGAATTTCAATCTCTTGTCCATTTGTCATAATTCGGGTGATCATGATTTCACACGTAACGGTATGGCCGTTGAAATTAATCACTCGAGCTGGTAATGCGGTATAAACATTTGAGCGATCTTGTTTTATGCTTTTTTTGATTACCGTTGTTAATGATTCATTCATTTAAACTCCTAATTTTAGGCAATAAAAAAGCTCCCATTTAGGAGCTTTAATTTGACATTTATTTGGCGATTTAAGCGATTATTTTTCACCTATCACTTCATATGCACCACCAGTACAAACAAGTTTGCTTTTCCAATCATTACCGGTTAAATCACCACTATGATTGATCGACTGGATTTTATAATCACCATTATATTCGTTAAATTTTGATTCAACTCGAATGAGTGAACCGATTTTAAAGCGAGGATTACATAATGTGATGACTTCTAATCCCTGATCAGTTTTTTGTGGGCTACCAATCATGCCGGTATTACTCGAGATAACATAGCCTTCATCATTGCGAATCGCCTTATTTTTGGGCACAACGACTAATTGATTATCTTGAATTGACCAATCAGCATCATTGTTAAGGCCAATCTTATCCATCACATCACGAACATCGCTAAAAAATACACGACCCCGTGGAAGCACTTTATCATTGGGTAAATCAACATCGCTTTTTAAAATACCAAAGCTTTTAGCCGAATCATTTAACGCATCAGAATCTTTTTGCCCAGCAGCGACAGTCTTAATTAAGACTTTTTCGGTATAGGCTTGGCCGCCATCTGAGCATTTTAGTTTTGTAATGATATCTAAACCAGAGTACTCATTTTCAACCGTTTTAATTTCGCCTTTAAAAATCATTCTTAGATCATCATCACGGTAACTAACAAACAACTCCACAAGATCATAAACTTTGCTGGTGATCAGATTGCGGCTATTTTGATTTAGATTATAAATGGTAATATTCGCGTCATTAGGCTCTGATGAAATCGTTTTAGTCACATCGAATGTAATTTTTAAGTTATTATATACTAAGCTCTGTTGTGCATTACCAATATTAAGCTGTATAACCCTGCCAAATTGCCTCACGATATTCATCCTTAGTCATAATTAAAAGTTCAAACCGACTTGCAAAATCTATTTTACTAATCGAACCAATACCTAATGCTGATTTATCATAAAGGACAAATACAAAAGGTAAATTAAACTCAATTAATGATGGGCTATTTACTGATAGCCCTTTCATTTTGGTGATATAACGATTGGTATCAAGATTAAACAAATCAAATTGATAGCCTTTTAACACTTTATTATAATATAGCGTAAGCTTTAAATTTATCCCGTATAAGGTAAATGATTGTTCTTGGATATCATTTGATGTGGTTTGTATCTTGTACATAAATTACCTTTTTTAAAAATATTATATAATCGGTTAAAAACCCAAGAATTTATTTATTTTAGCCTCAGCCTCTATTGGTATCTGATTAGTTTTTTTTTCTTCTGGTTGTGTCTTACCCAAATTAGCTTTACTTCCCGACTCAGCAACTTGAGTATAAACAATAAAAACCTCCCTAAATGCTAATGAAAACTCACCAGTCATTTTCGTTTTTTGGCTCATCTGCACTGAAACCAGTAGCATATTACTATATTGCTTTGCGCTCGTTTGCACGGTTAACACCTCACCACTTTTTTGTAGCGCGAGTAACTGTTCATATGCATTAGCAATGCGATCTACCGAGGTATTATCAAACAGAACATCAGAATAATCAGGTAAAAAATCGGCGATAATACTACTCGCCTGACTACGCGTTGCTTCATAACCCGACATAATTCTATTCGCTAATTGCTCCGTTTGAGCTGTCATCGTTTTCACCTCAAATGGCAGCACATAATCAACTATAGGGCAATTTTGTAACTGACGAGATAATGGATTATAAGCAGGTGTATACCCCACCATTAAACCACTAAGACTAATCTCTTTAGGTTCTAAAAGTGAATGGTCGGCGACATTAGCGCCACTTTCGATCGGATTTTCAACTATCTTTAACTTCGATGAATGTTGCTCGCTAGTTACCGCATCAAAGTAAAAGGAACCAAAAGAATTGGAAATAAGACTAACTGAATTATTTTGTTGCAAACTTAAAAGACTTGTTAGTTCCATGATTAAGCCCCCATCGCCGAAGTCGCATTATTACGAGCATTGATCAGTTGATTATGATAAGTATCACCCACTTGTTTAGCTGATAAAGCAGTATCTGAGGAATTAATAGAGATATTATTAACCGTATCCCCTAGATTTATAGTTTTATTTTGATTTATGTTAGCACCAGTTTTAGTGGCATTATTAATACTCTCTGGATTAAATTTATCATCAAAACCTTTATCCTTTTCATCATTATCCTTACCAATACCAAAAAAAGATAAAAAACCTTTAGCTTTCTTGCCCAACCACCCAATTGACTCTGTAATTTTAGTATTAATCCATGCTATACCATCTTTGAATGGTTTAATGATATAATCATATAATGTTTTACCAGCAGATTTACAGACATTAACAATATTATCCCACGCATTACTACAATATGATGCAATGGAGTCCCAAGCATCATTACAAGCTGATGTAATTGAATCCCAAATACCAATAAACTGCTCTTTAAGCCAATCCCAATTATCATAAATTAGATAAGCGATCGCTGCTATCGCAGTTATTGCAAGCAAAAATTGACCCACAGGAGTAGTTATCATTAATATTGAAAATCTAACTAAAGCCTTTCCCATTGACAAAAGTGCAGACGAAAATGTTTGAGCTAATTCAAAAATTGGCCCCTTAACAGATGTAATAATAGTACTTGTCAGTTTTAAAACATCATTAAATAATAATAATTGTGTTTTGATGGCGTTAAATATTTGAATCAAAGATAATAAAGCTAAGCCGATACTGAGCAATTTGCCAAGCATACCATCAAATAAACTATCACCACCACTTAAAGAATCCATAAAATCATCAATTACAAACATTAGTGTAGTTATAGCCACAATCATTGCGCCTATAGGACTAATTGCGAACTTAGCATTAAAAGCAAGCCAAATGGAACCTAATATTAATAATGCGTTCTTCCAACCGATCGTTGATGAAATAATTTTATCAAAAAATTGTATTGTGTTGCTAAACGCTTGAATAATCTTGCTTATCACTCGTACTGTTTTATCTAAGCCGTTAGTAACAAGTTCCTTATTTGTATTAAGCCAATCGAGAAAAAAATTTATTACTTTAGTTATAGCTGGAGCCAGACCTGCTATAATTTTAGCTCTTATATTTTCAATGGCTTCACCAGCTTTTTTCATGGCTTTATCATATCGCTGAGTTTGTTGGAACTCTTTATCTGAGATCTGTAATAATGCATCTTTCTTCTTATAAAACTTTGTTACAGTTTCCAGTGCATCATTAAAAATTTTGGAAAAAATATCACCAACAACTTTCGAGACAGAACTTAAAGAAAGAAAAGCTTTTTTTAAATTATTAACTTGAGTTATTGTCTTTTCAATGTTAGTTTTTGAATTAGTAAGTGTTTTATCATTAATTTGTATTTTATCTAGATCTTTTGCTAATGGTTTTGAAGATTCCGTTTTTTTCCTATGGGATTTAGAAGAAGTTTTACTACTCCCGCTATTAGATTTAGAAGAAGTTTTCTCTTCTTTCCTAAATGCCCTATCAAAAAAGCTCTCAATTTTTGCGGCAACTGAATTTAACGAAAGGAAAGTTTTTTTTAAGTTATTTATTCTTTCTTCTATTGATAAAGCATTTTTACTAATACTATCGGTTGATTCTTTTCCTTTCTCAATTATGGTGCTTAAATGAGTATTTATATTTTTTACAGCTTTACCTAAATTTTCAATGCTCTTATTTAACTTTTCAACTATCTGAGTTAATTTTTCAACTTGTGTAGTGTCAATATCAATTGAAATTAAAAGTTTATCTATATACATTGTTATTCCTTTTGCTTTTCGGCCAATAGTTGTTCAGCAATCACTTCATGCATATCAAGTACATCATCAAGCGAATAAACTGTCCTTAATTCATGGAGTGAAGCAAAACGCCTAACAATAGGCGTCCAGGTGAACCAATCTACGTCACTAAATCCGACAGCGTCTCCAAGCCCAGCGTATTTACTTTGGATGCGATCCCATTTGGTAAAAAACCCAAAAAATGGAATTTTACCCCCTCAAAAATAAATTCAAAGTATTGTTCACGGTGCTCATTGAAAAAATCATTAGCTTCTTTAGGATTTTGTAAAAGGACTTTCGTACCATCTTCATTAGTGACTGTTGCATATTTACAAATAAATCGCTCAACGCCTTCCATTTCTTGCGAATTTAAATTTGCTAAAAATTGGCCAATATCAAAGCCTGCTTTACCATCATTAGTAAAACAACCCTTTAAAAGGGTTGTTAATTTGAAGGCTTCAGCTTTCGCTTCGATAAAATTTGCTTTGCGTAAATGATAAGTACATTCACCGATAATTTTATCTTCTGGTTGCATTATTTGCCCTCTGTTAAGTTAAAGTTAGATAGCACAGCTTTTAACGTCCATGTATAACCATTATGACTCGTTCCACGAGCATGAGTTGGTGGTGTTGTAAACCAGCAGTCAGTTAGTAAAAACTCATCGCCATTACGTAAATCTTTAAATGCAATCGTATTACTTACCGCTCTTAAAGAATTTTTCACCTGATAATTGCGTAGATCCATAAACATTTTATTGGCCTGCGCATGTTGTAAAATTTTAATTGATACAGTAGCGCCTTGGTTACAAGAGTGAACAAATACACCATTGCCATCGATACCGTAAGTAATATCGCCATCATCGCCAATTGGCGCGATAGAGATCGCATCTTGTGCATTTTCAAAACCTGTAATTTCAATACCGTTAATCGTTAGTACGGCATCTCTTAAAGCGAAAGCATTACTCATATGTTCTCCTAAATATTATATTTAACAACAACGTCAACACTATGGCCTGCACCAGCGAGTTTCAATGCAGTCATTATTGGCATCATTTTGCGTGAGTTTCGATCAGCACTATCTTGCGTATCAAAGCTGTCTGAATAAAAATAGTATCCAGACTCTAATGTATCACCATAGGTAAGATTACCAAGGTCATCTCCAGTCCATTTACCACTTGCAATAAAGCCGTTATTTCTAAATTGCTCACCAATCACTTTGGCAGAAGCAATTAAGATTTCTTGACCACGATCGGTTTGTGGAATTTTAGATGATGCACCTTGTAATTTGTTGAACAATTGAACTTGTAGCGCATTAGTAAATGCATCAAGGCCAGTTGTTACATCAATAAAAGTACCGCCAACCATTGTGCCTTCAGCAAGCATATTGACACCAGAATAGTCGGTGTAATAATTAATACCTAAACGTTTACATTTAGTCGCTTCATTTAGGGTGATTTTATCATCACTTGTCACACTCGCTTGTTGCTTAAATTTAACGGTTTTTGCTGTGTTATTACCAGCCCAAACTGTTGATAATGCGATTGCCATCATCTCAATTCCAGCAAATTCATCACCCGTATTGTTATATTGCACCATCAAGCGACCGCTATTTTTTTTCGCCAGTTTTTTGAGGATATTTGCATCAAGGTATTCAATATTGGCGCTGCGTGTTTCCGTATAACCAAGAACTTTTAAATCAGCACTAACCACCCAATCATGAGCTTCTAATAGCTCACTGTCGGTGATAACACTTGCAAAGTATGCGCCGTACCAGTTTTGATATTGGTTTTCAAGTGCGGTCATTGCATCAGCAACACTTTCAGCTTTATACGTTGTAGCATCTGTACCGTTATAAATGGTCGCTTTGCCATCAGTCAAATTTAATAATTGACCGATATAAGTACCGTCTAATGATTGGTCATTAACATAACCGAGTTTTACACTGCTATCACTTCCAAGGGCAATTGCTTGTAGAATAAAACGGTTGCCAATTTCATCAAATGCAACAGTGATTTTGTCATTGGTTTTTGTTTTCAATGCTGCATTAATAATTGTTTTTACATCATTAAGTGATGATACCGTTTTAAATGATAACTTATCGATAGTTACCATCTGCTCACCTAACATAAAGCTAAAATAGCCATCGGTAATTTGCTTATAACTCACATAACTAGTTGAAACAGCTGATCCCGCTACTTTATAAGGTGTCGCTGTAACCTCTAGATCTGCTTTGACATATTTAGCAATTAAAGCCGATTTTAATTTTGGTCTAGCAGAAAATAGTCCTTGAGCGGCTTTATATGCTCTTGATTTTGTACCAAATAAATTTGCTACATCATCAGCACTTGAAACAATAACATAGCGAGAATTCATATCGTAAAAGTCATCACACATTTCATCGGTAAAGATAGCAATAACGCTCATATCACGTTTGCTTGCTCCACTAGATGATTGTTCGACCGACACATTAACGACTTGATTAATTGATAAACTCATTAATTTACCTCTGTAATAATTTGAACGCTTTCGCCACGTTTGACGTCAGCTTGAGTCACGTTGTTGATGGAAAAGATTAAGTCGACTTGAGCACAAGGCTCTTTAACGTCAGATGTATCAGTCGACAGAGTTTGAATTTGGGATGATCGCAAATAACCGACCTTCATCGTTTTTAGGCGCTCCCAAACTGACGTTAAATTCATGGATGAAACTAATCTATTAATTTCATCATAACCATTAGAGCCATAAGCATTAACCGATAACGTCAATTCATTTAAGCTGCTAATAGTTTCTATTTCTTTACTGGGGTCATAATCAACTTCACAACCAATCTCATATTGAGATTTAACTAACACGGTGATAAATTGTGAATAAGTGGTTAGATCATGAGGCTGACTAATATCAATAACTTGGTAATTAGGAAGAGATAAAATATCAGCAATTAATTGCCTGATTTTATTGATATCAAATTGACTGACCGTCGTTATTTTCATAATAATCGCCCTATTGTGATAACATCATCCATTGTTATTTCCTTTAGTGATTTTTAGATAGATAAGAAGCGCCAATTTATAATTAAATAAATGGCTTTATGCTTAGTTGTTTTATTTATTAATATATTTTGGCTATAGCGATCAGCAGATAACTGATGCAGATGTAAATAGCATTGAAATGCCGTGACGATAAAAAATAAAATTATCAATGGCTTGGGTATTTGAGATATAGCAACTGAGCCTTAACAATATGGTTAGTATAATGCAGAAACAAAAAAGCCCCAGATTTATCTGGGGCTTTTTTGTTCAATTATTGACTCTGGATTTATATTACTCTTTTTTCGGCGCCAAGTCAACAACTAATTTATATTTTATTAAAAATGGTAATTCACTCTATAAAGCTCACAATCTAAAACCTTATCTAAAGAATCTAAACCACCACAAATATAGTTTTCTGCCGATTCTTTTAATTTTTTCACTTTAGTTTCACCATAGCCAACGAGCTCACCGATCATCTTAATATTTCGCAATGGTATTGGATTTGCCATTTCTTTCGTTGTTACGCCAACATAAAAATATTTAATGATTGTTGCCATTATTTTCTTCTCATTATCTTGGCTGTTTTGTAATCGCGATACAATTGAATCAATGATAATTGCATCATCTTCACTACACTTTGCAGATTGTTTTCTTGCAACTAATAAATGACGAAATCCAGCTGATGTCCCTGAAAAACCTAAATGTTCAAGCTCTGAACGATTATAAGCCCCCCATAAATTTAGAATATAGGTAATATCACGATTTGCAACGAATGCGTTTATCTCTACTTGAGTTAATTCGATTTGATTATCGTCTTCAAATACTTCTTGATATAATTCTTCCGCGATCATTAACTAGCCCTTATTGTATTATGATATTTTTTACACTTTATAAAATAGCCATTTCGAAAAGTGTGATAACTTAATTTATTTTTATTAGTAAAGTTATATAATGTTAACTTTAATTAACTGAAAAGTCAACTTTAGTGTTAGACGCAGGATTGATGATATATTAAAGTTTACAGCAAGAAGGTAACAACTACATAAGGGAGTTAATGATTATGATAGAAGGTATATGGATAGATAAGAATAAAATAGAAGAAGAGACTAATGACTTAAATAGCAATATTAAACTTGGTGCACCCGAAGGGATTCGAACCCCTGACCGCTCGGTTCGAAGCCGAGTGCTCTATCCAGCTGAGCTACGGATGCAGGTTTAAATATGAAAATGGTGCACCCGAAGGGATTCGAACCCCTGACCGCCCGGTTCGTAGCCGGGTACTCTATCCAGCTGAGCTACGGATGCACATAAAACGATAAAAAAGTGGTGCATCCGAAGGGATTCGAACCCCTGACCGCCCGGTTCGTAGCCGGGTACTCTATCCAGCTGAGCTACGGATGCACAATATATAAAATGGCGGTGAGAGAGGGATTCGAACCCTCGATAGAGCTTTTGACCCTATACTCCCTTAGCAGGGGAGCGCCTTCAGCCGCTCGGCCATCTCACCGTTTTATAAAACACAAGTATAAATACACAATGTGTGGCGCACATATTACGTTTTACAGAAAATATGTCAATCAGTTTTTGCATTTAAGCCGTTTAGTTGTGTATTTCCTACTCAATTGTCTATTTTTCTTTCTCTAAATCATCAAGCTGATCATCTTGATTTTGATGGATCCGATTATAAATTTCCTCACGATGAATAGAAACATCTTTAGGTGCGTTAATTCCGATCCTGACTTGATTTCCTTTAACACCTAATACGGTAATGACAACATCATCGCCTATAATAAGGGTTTCACCTACTCTCCTGGTTAAAATTAACATTAGACCTCCTATTCTTCTATGATTCAGCTTATATTGCTTTCAATTCGTCGACTAGCTCGTCCTTGATATACAATAATGCACCAGGCAATGCCGTAATATCCGTACCACCTGCTTGTGCAAAATCGGGGCGTCCACCGCCTTTTCCACCTACTTTATCAGCTAACTTAGCCACTAAAATGCCAGCTTTAACCTGTTCTGTCAAATCCTTGGTTACGCCAACAGCTAAGCTAATTTTATCCCCATTAACTGATGCTAAAACAATAACAGCTGATTTTAACTGATTCTTTAAATCATCAATCATTTCACGTAAAACTTTCGCTTCCGTATTATCAATTTTTGCAATCAGTAATTTTCTGTTATTAACAATTTCAACTTGATTAACTAACTGGGCACTTTCTTGAGCCGCTTGGCTTGATTTTAATTGCTCTATCGCTTTCTCTAATTGTTTTGTCTGTTCAACTAGCACTGATAAGCGCGATACAATATTCATCTTATCCACTTTCAATAACGACATAATCTCGTTAAGACTATTATCATCACTATGAACTAAATCAATTGCCATTTGACCGGTTGTCGCCTCAATTCGTCTTACACCAGATGCGATACTTGACTCTGAAATAATCTTAAATAAGCCAATATCGCCGGTTCTTTCAACGTGAGTACCACCACATAATTCTATTGAAAAATCACCCATCGTTAAAACGCGTACGATATCATCGTACTTTTCACCAAAAAGGGCCATTGCGCCGTTATTTTTAGCTTGCTCTATTGGCATTAGCTCAATTGAAACATCGAGATTACGACGAATTTGTTGATTTACCACATTTTCGATTTCTTGAATTTGTGCTGAACTAATTGCCTGCATATGAGAAAAGTCAAAACGTAAATAACCATCATTAACAAGTGAGCCTTTTTGAGCAACATGTTCACCTAATACTCGTTGCAGCGCAGCTTGTAATAAATGCGTTGCTGAATGGTTACGACGAATACGTTCACGTAATTCGGTATCGATTGCCGCTGTAATTTTATCACCAACACTCAATTGGCCTTTAGATAAAGAGCCAACATGACCAATACTCTGACCATATTTTTGACTATCTTTGACATCAAAAATACTTGCTGGTGAAGTTAATCGCCCTTTATCACCTATCTGTCCGCCCGATTCACCATAAAAAGGGGTTTTATCTAAAATAACGACAGCATCTTCGCCTTGCTTAATGGCATCAACTTTTTTACCATGCTGGAAAATAGCAATGACAGTTGCAACGGATTCACTCATCTCATAGCCTAAAAACTCTGTTTTACCATCAAGCTTAATGGCGCTGCTATAGTCGACAGTAAAACTATCTGATTCACGCGAACGTTGGCGCTGAGCATCCATACATCGATTAAAACCCGCTTCATCAATAGTAATATCTCTTTCTCGGCAAACATCAGCCGTTAAATCTAATGGAAAACCGAAAGTATCATAAAGTTTAAAGGCAACCTCACCAGATAATTGATGATTTGTTACTTTTGCTAATTCTTGATCAAGGAGCAACAAACCTCTTTCTAAGGTTTTTAAGAATTGTTCTTCTTCCGCCTTTAAGGTATCTTCAACAAGTTTTTGTGTCTTTGCTAAATGATTTGCCGCATCACCCATAACCTCGATTAATGATGAAACTAACTTATAGAAAAATATCTCTTTTGCGCCAAGCATATTACCATGCCTTACCGCCCGACGAATAATACGTCTTAAAACATAACCTCGACCTTCATTTGATGGCATAACGCCATCAGCAATTAAAAATGCACATGAACGAATATGATCGGCAATGACTCGCAATGATTTATTTTCAAGATCGTTAGCGCCAATAATTTGTGCGGTATCTTTAATTAATTTTTTAAATAGATCGATATCATAGTTTGAATTAACATGCTGAAGCACCGCTGAAATTCGCTCTAACCCCATCCCAGTATCTACTGACGGCTTTGGTAATGCTTCCATTGTCCCATCTGACAAGCGGTTAAACTGCATAAAGACAATATTCCAGATTTCAATAAATCGATCACCATCTTCTTGTGCGCTTCCTGGAGGGCCACCCCAAATATGATCGCCATGATCATAGAAAATTTCACTACACGGACCACAAGGCCCTGTATCGCCCATTTGCCAGAAGTTGTCTGATGCATAAGGTGCACCTTTATTGTCACCAATACGAATTATACGATCTTTAGGAATTCCTATCTCGTCAGCCCAGATATTAAAAGCTTCATCATCAGTTGCATAAACTGTAACAAGTAATTTTTCTTTCGGTAGATTAAACCAACCTTCACCGGTTAATAATTCCCACGCAAAATGAATCGCATCACGTTTAAAATAGTCACCAAAACTAAAGTTACCCAACATTTCGAAAAAAGTATGGTGACGCGCAGTATAACCGACATTATCAAGGTCATTATGCTTACCACCGGCTCGAACGCAGCGCTGTGAAGTTGTTGCTCTTGAATATGGTCTTTTATCCATACCAAGAAAAACATCTTTAAATTGATTCATTCCAGCATTAGTAAAGAGTAATGTCGGGTCATTATGCGGAACAAGTGAACTACTTTCGACGACTTCATGACCTTTGCCATGAAAAAAATCGAGAAACATTTGGCGAATTTCTGCGGTACTTTTCATATATACTTCCGATTATTATCCATAATTTAGTTAATATAGTTTATGACATCACGAGTATTCAAGTATCCAAATTGAAATCATTTTATAAATTTTATCGCTATCGATTTGTTATTGTTTAGACGGATAAAATTAATCATTATTCAAACAAAAAAATGAGATCACAAACGATCACATTTCTAAGAAGGACACTTGATATCTAATAATATACTAATAACTTAGTATACCTGTTTAAAATACTTTATTAAATGTTAATTAGAAAATAATGACTATAATAGGGAATAAATCTGATTAATTTCATCTTGTTGGAAACCACGATAAGCAAGAAATTGAAATAATTTTGCTTTTTGTTGAAAATTTTTTTTATCAAATTGTTGAAATTTTTTTTGTGCTTGTATTAAGCCAATCTCACACCAATTTATATTTTTATGACTAAATACCTCTTTAATTAAGGTTGAATCGAGTCCTCGCTGTTTTAATTCTCCAATCACTCGATTTGGACCATATCCTTTACGTGAGCGCATATCAATATATTGCCCAATATAATGGATATCATCAATCCAGCTTTGCGAAATGCAGTATTGAATAATTGTATCAATTAAGCTACTCAGGGCATTATTATCAATAGTTAAATCATCAGCATATTTTTTAACATAAAAAAGTGATAATTTTTGTTTTAACTCAACCGAAGAATGATTGCGCTGTGCAAGTAGTTGCACAGCTTTATTCAATAGATTTTTGTGGAGGGAATTAGAGTCCATCATCAGCAGCAGAAGCAGCTTCATCAGCATTAAAAACAGCCGGATTACTCAGTAACAGCTCTCTCAATTTAGCTTCTAGCTCTTTAGAAATTTCGGTATGCTCTTGTAAATACTTGATAGAATTCGCTTTACCTTGGCCAATTTTATCACCATTATAACTATACCAAGCACCAGCTTTATCGACTAACTTATGTTTGACGCCTAGATCAATAAGTTCACCTTCTTTAGAAATCCCACAACCATATAAAATTTGGAATTCAGCTTGCCTAAATGGTGCTGCGACTTTATTTTTCACTACTTTAACGCGCGTATCACTACCGATCACATCTTCGCCTTCTTTTACGGCGCCGATGCGGCGAATATCAAGGCGAACGGAAGCGTAAAATTTAAGCGCATTACCACCAGTAGTCGTTTCAGGATTACCAAACATAACACCAATTTTCATACGAATTTGGTTAATAAACACCACTAAACAGTTCGCATTTTTAATATTTGCGGTCAATTTACGTAATGCTTGAGACATCAGACGGGCTTGTAATCCCATATGAGAATCACCCATTTCACCTTCGATTTCTGCTCTTGGTGTTAATGCAGCAACCGAGTCAACAATAACGACGTCAACCGCGCCTGAGCGGACTAAAGCATCACAAATTTCAAGTGCTTGTTCACCCGTGTCTGGCTGTGATACTAATAAATCATCAACTTGGACACCTAATTTAGCCGCATAAATTGGATCTAATGCGTGCTCTGCATCAATAAATGCACAGGTTTTACCTTCTTTTTGTGCTTGAGCAATAACCGATAGTGTTAATGTTGTTTTACCCGATGATTCAGGCCCAAATATTTCAACAATACGGCCCATTGGTAAACCACCAATACCAAGTGCGATATCAAGTCCTAATGAACCAGTAGAAATCGCATCAACATCTAAGGTTTGGGTATCGCCCAAACGCATGATAGAACCTTTACCAAATTGTTTTTCGATCTGACTTAAAGCTGCTGTCAATGCGCGTTGTTTATTCTCATTCATATAATCGGATCCTAATAATTTATTAATCATAAATAATAGTAATAATTATACTGTATTATTATACAGTATCAAGTTATTTTTATATAATGCTCTTAAAATAATTACAATATCATCAATTTTTAGCATATTGAGCGCGATATCGCAATAATAGAACGACTTAATGAAACATTCGTTAAAATATTGTTGTAACCATCTATTTTATTGTAAAAAATGGTCGGTATTGCGAGAGTATAGTTTTAATCGAATATTCAGCTAGTTAGCGTGATGAATAAATTCATAAATATCAAATAGGAGGATTAATCGCTTAGCATTGTCCATAAAAAAAGCCTGCTAAAAAGCAGGCTCTTAAAATAAGTGGCTCCCCCAACAGGACTTGAACCTGTGACATACGGATTAACAGTCCGCCGTTCTACCGACTGAACTATGGAGGAACAGAAGTAGCGCGCATAATATAAATTTATTGCGCTAATGTCAATAGCTAAATTAAACTAAATATGGATTATTCATTCGTTCATAGCCAAAAGTTGACATGGGCCCATGCCCAGGAACAAACCGAATATCATCACCTAAAGGAAATAATTTGTTCTTAATTGACGTAATTAAATCAAGGTGGTTACCTCGTGGAAAATCAGTTCGGCCAATACTATTATTAAATAGTACATCACCAACAAAGGCTATTTTATCGGCTTTATTGATAAATACTACATGCCCAGGTGTATGACCTGGACAATGAATAACATCAAAAACGATATCACCTACTTTTACAATTTCTTCATCTTTTAACCAAGTATCAGGTTCAAATGCCGCAGTAAATGGAAATCCAAACTGAACACATTGCTGAGGTAAGATATCTAATAAAAATTTATCTTCTTGCTGTGGACCATAAATGTTAACTTGATAAAAATCAGCTAATTCCTTAGCTGCACCAACATGGTCAAGGTGACCATGTGTTAAAAGGATTTTCGTCACCTTAAGGGCTAATTTTTCAACCGCTTTTTTTAATAATTCAGCCTCTCCGCCAGGATCGACAATTGCTGCCTCATTGGTGGATTCGCACCATATAATAGAGCAATTTTCTTGAAATTCAGTAACAGGAATAATTTGATATTGCATTATTATCTTCCTTTAATTGGATTTATTTTTAACCGTCAAATTTTGACCATCTTGCGGATAAAGGCACCTAAAAATGAGACTTGAAAAGCACGTGAATGTACCTAATATAATAAAGCTCATTTTAAATGCATGAGTAATGTCTTGAGTTACCATTTCTGCTTGATAACTAAAAATGCGTACTAAAACTGCCCCACATGCGATCCCAAAACTAATAGCAAGCTGCTGATTAACCGCCATTAGACTATTACCACTACTGGTTAATTCATTGGGTAAATCAGCCAATGTAATACTATTCATTGATGTGAATTGTAGCGAATTGGTCGCACCTAAACAAAACAATAATACGCCAAATAGTATCATTGATGAATCTTTATTAAGTAAAGACATTGCCATAATGATTAAGCCAACAATTATCGTGTTAGTCATCAAAACCCGCCGGTAACCAAAGCGTCGTAAAATAGGCGGAACAAATGTTTTCATAGTTAATGATGCTATCGCCATAGGGATTAACATACAGCCAGCATAGATAGCCGAATAGCCAAAAGCCACTTGCAATAATAGTGGGATCAAAAATGGTGTGGCAGATATTCCTAAACGGCTAATTAGATTGCCGATAATTCCGATTCGAAAGGTGTGGATATTAAATAAGCTTAAAGGAAAAATTGGCGATGATGATTTTTTAGCATGAAGAACATACAGACTTAACAACATAAAGCACAACAAAATTAAACTTAAGGAAAAATAGATATTGAGCCCTTCATTTATAAACTCAAGCCCTAATGTTGCACTGATAACTGCAATAGCAATAAAGAATACCCCAGAAAGATCAAAACGAGATAAACCGCCTTTAATATTTGGCATAAATTTCCAGCCACTGATCATGCCAATAATACCAATTGGAATATTAATAAGAAAAATCCAATGCCAACTTGAATATTCAACCAGATAGCCACCTAAAACGGGCCCAATGACAGGGCCAATTAAACCTGGAATGGTTGAGGCATTTAGTGCCGCTAAAAAGTCACTACGTTTAAATGATTTAATTAGCGCCAGCCTCGATACCGGAACCATCATCGCGCCGCCCACACCTTGAATTACTCGAGAGATATCTAACATAATTAAAGATGATGATAATGCACATAATAATGAGCCTGAGGAAAATAAAAATACCGCCATGACAAACACATTACGCGTACCAAAGCGATCTGAAAAAAAGCCGCTCACTGGAATAAATAATGCAACAGCTAATGCATAGCTAATTACCGCAGATTGCATATTTAATGGTGATTCATTAAGATCTTTTGCAATGGAAGGAAGCGCCGTATTTAGAATCGAAGTATCAAGCGTTTGCATAAAAAAGGCAACTGCCGCTATCCACGGCATCATTTTATACATTAAAGGCGAAATAGAAATATTATCAGTCATAATTGTGATTCTATAAAATAATATATTGCTGTTATTATATTTTGCTTTGAGCAAAATATAATTATCAATTTATGTTAAATTAAAGGAATGATCTTGATATACGACAAATTTACTTTTTATCAATATGCAAATTTAATAGTCGTAACAAATACGACTATTAAACTTAAGATTTAAATTTGGTGCTAATTTTTTACTATTTTTTTATTCTTAATTGGTTTTCCTTGCCAATATCCAGCCAATAATGACCCTGAAATATTATGCCATACTGAAAATACAGCAGCTGGTAATGCAGTTAATGCGGTGAAATAAGTTGTGCCAAGGGTCGCTGCTAACGCTGAATTTTGCATACCAACCTCAAGCGACATGGTGCGGCATGTTGCTTCATCAAAACCAAGTAATCGACCGCCCCAATACCCACCAAGTAAACCGATACCGTTATGAAGGATCACCGCACAAATAACAGTCAGCCCAACTTGCGAAATCTGATCGCGACTTTCAGCGACCACAATACTTAATATCGCAAGAATACACAGCATCGATAAAATAGGGAAAAACCACTCACATTTTTTAACTATTTTAATAAATAAGTGATGAACGATTAACCCAGCAACAATCGGAATGAAAACGATTTTGATTATTGAAAGAAACATTCCCATAAATGGAACTTCAACATTAGCACCGAGTAACATTAACGTCAGTAGTGGCGTTACAATAATACCAACTAATGTTGATATAGAAGAGATGGTAATGGATAACGCCACATCACCTTTGGCTAAATAGATCATAACATTTGACGCCGTGCCACTTGCCACGCTACCAACTAATACCATTCCAACCAAAAGTTCAACTCGCATCATAAATAGTTTAGCTAAGATTAATGCGGTAAGAGGCATCACAATATAATGCAGTAAAGTACAGACAATAACGGCTTTAGGCTTCACAATTACCCGTTTAAAATCATCAATACTTAATGTTACCCCCATCGTAAACATAACAAACATTAATAATTCGGGAGTATAAGATTTTATCGGCGTAAAAACACCTGGGGATAAATAAGCCAAGCCGGCACATAAAATAGCCCAGAGCGGGAACATTTTAGTTAAACAAATAATAGTTTGAACAAATAGCTGGCTAAATCGCTTTGGCATAGTAATACTCGCATTTAAGAATCAATGAAAATCAATCAAGGCTATCCACGGTAATAGTTAAAATAAGTATCGATTAAACGATTAATATGAAGTCTTTATCGATATGTGAAATAGCTTAATTACATGTAAAATATTAGACAACTTTCATTGTATTGATTCTAGAAAATAGCGTCAAGGTATTCGTTAAGATTGTGTTAAGAATTTGTGATGGTGCTTCAACTCTTAGTTTTGTAAGTTCTTCAAATACTTTTATAATATTTTCAGGTCTATTTGCTTGACCTTGCAGGCCATTTAATGGCATATCTGGCGCATCGGTTTCAAGCAAAATTGATGATAAAGGAATACGACTAATCGCTTGACGCGTTTTATTAGCCCGAGGATAAGTGATAACGCCACCAACCCCAATATAATACCCTAAGCGAACAAATTGCATCGCCTCTTCATAGCTACCAGCAAAACCATGAATAACGCCAACCGCTGGCAACTTTGCTTTTTTCAACGCTTTGTGTAACAAAGCGTTAGCCCTACGAGAGTGAAGAATGACCGGAAAATGATATTGCTTTGCTAAATCGAGTTGCGCGGTTAAAAAAAATGTTTGCTCGCGAATGTCGATGTGATCAATATAACCATCAAGTCCTATTTCGCCGATAGCAACAACCTTGTCATGATGCGCATTAAGCTGTATTGCTAATAATTCAAGATCATTTTTTTGATGAGTATAGATAGGATGTAAGCCTAATGCGCAATAAATTGAGGGATACAGTTTGGCTAATTCCAGCACAATACTAAAATTTTGACTTGCAACGGCTGGAACAATAATGCTCGACACACCAGCTTGCTCAAAGCGCTGCACTGAACTTGCCAATTCATCAATAAAGGGCGGTGCATCAAAGTGACAATGAGTATCAATTAGCATCATCAATCATCCTGTATTGCATAATCGGTAATAAATAGGTTTTTGTTGCCTCAATTGCACTATCAATTAATTGGTCCGTTAATTGTGGGTACAACCTTAAATAATAATCATCACATTCAGCCGAGATACCAATACTTCCTTGCCAGCGGGTGATAAAATTATTTTTGGCTTTCATTAATACCGCATCATCATTAGTGATATTTTGTGAATTTGTATCATAGGCAGTTTCAAGCCAGTACCATGAGCTATTTAGTGGCATAAACAGTGGCTGATTGACTCCGGCTAAGAAACCCTTGACCCACACAGATAAAAATTCGAATGCTTGATCTTTTGATAAATATTGAAAACACCATTCGCTGCCATCGCGGCCATAAATTCGATTACGGCTATCGGTGCTATCTGATTGTATGTGCGATATAATCAAATGTTCAATCCAGAGCGAGACACCATCTTTAATCGTCAGTTTTGCACTTCGCCAATGTAATATACCATCGGCTTGAATATTTTTTATTCGCCCAATTAACGTCGTATTTCCGATATTCAAATTCACATCTAACGATGAAAAATCGCCAATCTTTTCGCTATTCACTGTGGCTATTAATGGCTGCATTAATAACTGCTGCTCACTATATAATATTTGCCCAAAAGCGCCATAAGGTAATTGATTGCTTCTAAGCATTTTTTGATAGAGACGCGCATTTAAATCACTACCAGTATCATTATGAGGTAAAAGAATATCGATAATTTGATTATTGATATTATAGCGATCTAAACTATTAAGATTAAAGTTTTCACTATTAGGCAATTGATCGTCAATATAGTTAAGTAAATAGCCGAGTCGGTATTTTGCCAAAGCCTTTATTGGATGAAAATAAAATTGTTTTAGCTCATCAATACGAATAGTCTCAATTTCTTTTTTAGTTAATGGCTTAATAAAAGAAGCTTGTTGACCTTGATATTTTGCGGCAGGTAACCATTCATCGGCGTAGCTTGCTCTTTTTGCTGCATCACTTAAATAGTTTTTAATATTAAAGGGCGTTCGGGTATGGGTTGTAATTAAATGTGATAGCAGGCGGCTAGCACTTAATTCATCGGCTAAATCTTCATCTGTTGCTAATAGATAGTTTTGTTTTAAATAATCTAATAATTCATCAACTAAAATAGAAGGATACCTAACATCATTCGTCTGTATATCATAGCCAATATAGCTAATATAGAGTTTTTGTTGAGCGGATAATAATGCTTCTAAAAATAGATACCGATCGTCGCTTCTTCGACTTCGATCACCAATTCTGCTATGTTTAGCTATCAAATCAAAACCGATGGGTGAAATACTTCGCGGGTATATGCCGTCATTCATACCGAGCAAACAAACAAGTTTGAATGGTACTGAGCGCATTGGCATCATGGTACAAAAGTTAATTTTGCCAATCAAAAACCGATGAGATATGGATTGCTGTTCAAATTTTTCCTGTAATAGATCGCTTAACACTTTACTACTAATTTCAGCGCAATAATCGGATAATACGGCTTGCTCAATAATTTTTTGCCACTGCTCTTGTACCATTAATAATAAGGGTTCAGTTTGCGCATCTAGAGTAAAAAAGGTCTCTAACAACTGCCCACAAAGGCTTTGCCACTGCTCAATTAGATAAGACTGAGTTAATAAATCGCGCCATTTGGCAATTGCCATAATAAAATCAGATAAGTAACCTATCAACTCAGCGTCAAGCCCGGTTGCCCCGTCGTAAGGCAATACATCTTGCCAACTATCGAGCTTACTTTCCATACTGTAGCCAAGTAACATCCGACTTAAGCCTGATAGCCAACTATGAGGTTCATCAACAGCCGATTCTAATCCAAATCGAATACCTGAATCGACAATCCAGCGTTGAAGCTGCTTTAAGCTATCTTCATTTAGATTAAAATGTTTACTAATAGCTGGAATTTCAAGTAAATCGAAAATATACTCAATATCTAATCGGCTTTGTGGCAATTCTAGTAGTAAGAAAAAACCTTGAATAATGGGATCAATATAACGAAATTTTTGATCAGAAATAGTATAAGGTAATTGTCGATTTTTCGGTGCATTATCAAATACGGCTTGAATATAAGGTGCATAGTGATCAATATCTGCAACCATCACAACGCAATCATTTAACGTAATGGTTGGATTATCATCTAAAATAGTCAGCAAATAATCATAAAGCACTTCCACTTCTCGTTGCTCACTGTGACAAGCCTGTAAAGAAATAGAGTTATCATTAGCGAAAATTAGTTGTTTATCTTTATTTGTAGTTAACGTTTTAATATCAGTCTGGGCGATGTTATTATTTTGCATATCTAAAATGGACTGCTGCACAAGCCCGAGCAATGATGTCTCTTCATAATCAAAAAAAGCATCAACATCTTGTTTATTATAATTTTGTAATAAGATTAAATGATCGCGACCCAGCTTACCCCAAGATGCTAACAATGGATGAGATTCTTGTAACATCATACTTGCCATTTGTTCATTATCGACATATTTGTTGATAAATGAATGATCAACAATATCGCCCCAGTATTGCCGGCAAGGATTCATAAACATAAAATGCACATCAATATGCTGACTTAACGCATTAAATAACTCTAGATATAACGGCGGAATGGAGACAATACCAAAAATAAAAATACGCCGAGGTAGCTGATTTTTTTGTGATCGGGTTAATTTTTTTGCATTTAGCTTATCGATAACGTCTTGATGAATATCTGCACGATGTGATGATATATCTGCCAGTCTACCGCTATAATTTACAAGCTCGCGCCATAATATTGCTTGCCATTCTTGCTCATTACCAAGCTCAGCAACTTGCTTACCTTCTTGCCATGCTTTGATCCAATCAGGCCGATAGACCAAATATTGGTCAAACAAGTCGGCAATGCAGCTGGCAAGCTGGTAATATTTCTGTTCATTATGTTGCTTAAAATAGTGTTTAAGAGCAATAAAATTGGGGGTTTTAACGAGATCAGGTAAAATGGCAAATAATACCCAAAACATGAAATCAGCACTGAAATTATTTTTTTTAGGTAAATCAGGATAAAAGATCCGATAGATATCCCATACAAATTGAGTCGGGAAAGGATAATCAATATTGGCACAGATCCCCAGTTCTTCGGCTAACTGAATTTGTAACCACTGCCCCATTCCTTGGCTTTGAACTAAAATCACCTCTTTATCAAAAACCGAGCTCAAAGGCTGTCGTTTGATCAGTTGCGCTGTCAATGATTTTAATAGATCTAGTTGGTTAGAATGGTAAATTGTGAACATAAATCATCATATAAGAAAGTGTTAGCTAAATTATAGAGGATTAAAATGAAAATGCCTATTCTATCTATTTGAATAGGCAATAATAAAAAACGAAGGGAATTAAACACTAAAAACTGATTTCAGTCCCAACCCAATAACGGCGACCTTCAAGCGTCTTACCAAAATCAGTATTTTCAACCTTTTTATCAAATAAATTATAAATGCCGGTAAATAATTTAGTTTGCTTATTAACAGAATAAGAAGCCCCTAAATCCCAAAAAGTATAACCTGGGTATTTTTTACCTTGCACGCCTTTACTGCCCGCGGCGGTTTCCTCGCCATAATAAGCGACTTTTGCCCACAAGTCCCATTGCTCGGTAACAAACCAATCTAGCTGAGAGTTAAATTTTTGCCTTGGCGTACGATTTAATGATAATCCCTTATTAATACCACTTTTTTGTTCGGACTTTGTCCATGTATAACTTGTGTTTAATAAGAGTTTATCAAATAAAGGCGTTTTCAACGATAGCTCAATTCCTTTAATATCAGCTTTATCCACATTTTCACGCGATTGAACAAAATCAAAGCGGCGGGCTCCTATTGAGCATAAACCGTTGTTTGTGGCATCATCACAGAGGTAATAAGATTGAATTTTGTCTTTAAACTTTGTATAAAAAACAGTCGCACTGGCATTTAGTCCACTTTCGTTACTATAATCTAAACCTAATTCAATATTATCCGATTTTTCCGGCTTCAAATTAGGATTACCAATAATAACGCCATCCCGAGAGTCTCCGCCCGTGACTTGCCCCCAGTCAGCAACCACATAACGTAATAATGGCGTTGCATAACCCGATGAATACCCGCCTTTTAAGGTATAGTTTTCAGTAATGTCCCATACGGCATAAATACGCGGATTCCAGTTCGTACCATAATTTTCATCTTTATTAAACCGAATACCACCCGTTAGGGCAAAATTATCAAGTATTTGCCACTCATCTTCGGCATATAATGCATAATTCCAGCGATCGATTTTATTTACTGAGGGACTAAATTGATTACCTTTATCATTAAGCTCTTGATAAGTGTAATGACCGCCAACGGTTAACATATGGTTTTCGAGTGGAATTAAAAACTGGCTATCAAAATCACTGTTTTCCACTTTCATATCTCTTTTTGGGTTATCATTACCTTCGTAAGAGAAAAACGTTTTTGAGGTAAATCCGTTCCAATGCCCTTCATGAGTTAAAGCATACGAATTACGGCGGTTATCACGATCAAAATCATCTTTGCGAGTAAGTGCTCTCGTTTTACCTCTTGTTGCTGAAGTATTTTGCAATGAACGGCCAAAATCTAATTGAAATAGTTGATTATCGGTCGCTTGTAAGAATAATTTACCGTTTAAACTGCGTAATTTTTGCTCTGCATGGCCATTTACAAACTCATCTTCTCCGCGATCCGAGTACTGCCCATAAAGTTGTAACCCTAACATATCGGCAACTAATGGCCCGGCTAATGCAAAATTACTATTGTAATAATTCTTAGCGTCAGAATCTTCTTGAAAAACTGACTCTAATCGAACACTACCTTGCCATTTGTCTAACACTTTTTTAGTGATAACATTAATAACGCCGCCCATTGCATCAGAGCCATACAAAGAAGACATTGGCCCTCTAACCACCTCGATACGCTCAATTGCTGATAGTGGCGGTAACCAGCCTTGCTCAAAACCAGATCCATCACTATTTGGCCTTGTTTCCCGAGTATTAACTTTTTTCCCATCAATTAGAATTAAAGTATATTTAGCGTCCATACCTCGGATACTAATATCTGTACCATCACCGCCGCCTGAAATATTGACGCCTGGGATATCTTTTAAGGCATCAGTCACATCTCGATACGGCTTATTATCAATCTCTTTTTTAGTAATCACTGAAATTGTTGCTGGTGCATTTTTTATTTGTTGTTCAAATCCAGAAGCAGTTACCACTATCGTATCCATATTTGATTCATTTTCAGCGAGTACTAACGGTGATAGTGAAAGTAGTAAACTCGTTTTTATTGCTTGAGAAAGAATTTTTATCGTCAAATTTTTTTTCATCAGTTGGGCTCATCAATTAATAATAATTATCATTTACATTAAGGTGAGCAAAAAAATTACATCAAATGCGAACAATTATCAATATCTTTTCAAAAATTTATTAATTATCTGACAAATTAGACTGAGCATCGTAATTTTTAATATGCAACATCCAATAACAATCAATTTTTTATAGCATAATTATGCATTACAACAAAAATTTAACGAAAAAATCGAGTGTTACATAATAAATAGATTGGTAAATACATTTATTACTGGACAATTTCTAATTCTTATAAATAATAATGATTACCATTTGCATTTAATTGAGAGATGAATATGAATCACAATAAAAAAATTATTCTAAGCAGTATCGCCGCAATTATTTTAGGATTAACTGGTTGTCAGTCTAATCATACTATTACCGTTGATGATCATAATAAAATGGTCACAATCCCTAGCTCACCACAAAAAATTGTCGTTATAAATTATGGTGCTTTAGATACCCTTGATGCACTTGGCCAAAATAAGCGCGTCATTGGTACATCACTGTCTTCTTTGCCTAATTATCTTAATCAGTATAAAAAATCGAATGTGCTTGATACAGGAAAAATGAAAGAGCCTAATATTGAGGTGATTAAAGCCGCTAATCCTGATTTAATCATTATCGGCGGCAGACAAGCGAGCAAGCAAAATGCGCTAACTAAAATTGCTCCTGTGATTAATTTAGATGTCGATGCACAAAACTACCTTGAATCAGCAAGCAATAATATTACTTTGCTTGGGAAAATAACTCAGAGCGATAAGATTGCGGCAAATTATATTCAATCACTTGCAAATAATATCAATCAAGCACAGTCACTGACAACTAATAGTAATAAACGCGCCATTATTGCACTGCATAATGATGGTAAAGTAATGTTGATGAATAATGGTACAAATGCCGCCCTTATTTATGATGTATTAAACGTTAAACGCGCAGTAGCCGCGCCAGCTAATAATATTATAAAATCGGCAGAAAGACCAAAACCAACCTTTGTTGATAATCAATATATTGCAAACAATAAACCCGATATTATTTACCTAATTGACCGAAGTAAAGCGATTGGCGCTAATCCCATCAATCCAAATTATTTTGATAAAAAAGTATTAGTCAAAACAGGGACTAAAGTTGTATACCTAACTGCTGATATTTGGTATTTATCAGGCGGTGGAATTGAAAGCTTAGAACGCCAAGTTGATGAAGTGATTGAACCATTTAAGTAACTAAGTTAATAGTGACTTTTTAAACCATACTGGCAATTTTTATATATTTAACATAAATAATAAACAGTTTAAAAAGTCACATAATATACCTATAACCTAACTTTCGTTCAAAACTTATCGTGGTATGTGTTTTTAATGTAAAAAATAATCCTAAGTTCAATATCTAAAGGCTAACTGCTTTAACGAACTTGGATGCAATATTGAGTCATTTAGTCACCTTCATAAATATAATGACTAGTTAATAGCTGAGGTAGTAAATTAAACTAATGATTAATCAATAATTAGTTAAGTTTCGTGAGGCAAATAGTAGAACGTAAAAATCCCAGCTTTAGGCTGGGATTTTGGTTATTATATGATTTACGTTATAGGTTCTAAAGAGACCGCCATTTCTAAAGTTACTTCGTGATATCTCTGCCCAAAATTACGTATTGCTTCAGGCTTTAGTTCATCAAGCGCGTATACAACACTTGCCATATAGCCAACTTTGAAAAGGTTAGCATCTTCATATTTATTAACATAAATACCCACAGTTTCAATAGACCCATCCTCGAGTAATAGATCTATTGTATTATTAATTTGGGAAGGATCTTGCCCGGCAACATAAGCTTTTTTGATTATCCCAGAAAGAGAACGTAATTTTATTTTTCCTTGCTCGATATTCTCCCACCATTTTTGTGAACCAAAAAGGCCATAAGAGCCACGCAAGCCAACATAAGGCTTTGAATTATCAAGTGTTAGTGATTGAACTAAATTCATGTACTCTGGATCAACCACTAATTTTTCAGATAAGAAATATACTATTTTCATAGGATGATTCATTTTTTCTAATTTTAAAAACATAATTAATCCTTTTTATTCAATTTTTTCAAAATGAACAATATTTTTATTAAAAATTTTGATCCCTTCGCCTTGTCCAAGCTGAGTTGTCATTTGTCCTTTTTCGACCTTAAATCGAGTATTCGTTGCCATCCATTCTCCCGTTTTAGTTGACATATTGGGAAATTCTTTTGCTGTAGCGCCATTGGCTGCAATACCTATTTTCTCAAGCTCAGAAAACGTACCTGGTTTGACTACAATTTTTACAGTTACACCCTCATATTTTGATGAATATAATAACACTGGCGACACTGAGGTTTCAGTTGTTGCAGGCATTATGCCTGTTTCTATAAATTTATCAAATTGTGGTTTTGACATTGTCCTATAAACAATTTCATTTCCATAAGAATCGTATTGTTGTACTGGATTTAATGGATTTTTCGCTATATTAGAAGGAATACCAATCGCGTCACTCGTCCACTTTCCAACTTGATTAGCAGTTTTCGACTCAGTAATTATAATATTATCAATTTTATTGTAAATAATATTTGTTTTATCTGTTTTTCCAATAAGGACTGTATTTACCATTTCTGGCGTAACACTTATTAATCCTTTCTCTTTACCTACCATCAAAACAGTAAGATCTTCTAGTTGCGCTTTTGATAATCCTTTACTTAGTGCGGTTCCACCAACCCCAATAGCTATTCCTGCTGGAGCGGCATCAGCTCCCAGCATCTCTATCGCCCAAATACTTACCTGATTTACACATAATGCAGGATTAGCTGAACATGCTGCAATGGCAGAATTTGCTGCTGCGATAGCTGTCGGAGCATAAATACCAGTTATCACCCCTCCAATGATAATGACTTGTGGTGTCCCATATTCTACTATAGTTTTATTATAACTATCTATTCCATCATTGATAATAAGTTGCTCACAAAGCTTATCTCCTCCACATCGGGCTTCTGCGGCTTTGACAATGGCCACACCAAAGTGGTTATTTTCAGCAACAAGATACCCAGCATTAGAACCACTATAAACACCTTCTGGAGAACGTGCAACAATAGCGCCAGCAACAGCACCCGTCAATTTACCAATATTAAGCATTGTTGTCTGATAGTAATTATCACTTTCCAAATTATTACTTTTAAAATTACTGCCTAACGTTACTAAAGCTAGTCCTGAAGCAAAAGCACCTGCAGCGGCACCTTTGCCACTTCCACCACCAATTTCGGCTGCAATTGCCGAACTAGCCGCATGTGAAAAAAGTTTGCCTGTCGTACTTGTAATATAACCGCCATGACCAATCCAGTTTGCAGCTTCAGCATTGACTTGATTGCCAATATTACTAAGTAAAGCAGTAGCGAAACGGTCTTTAAAGCTGCCACCATTGATTGCCGTATTAACACTGGAATCGATAATTGAGCGACCAATTACACTTTGTGCCACTTTACCCCATTCACCATTTGAGATTAATGTTAGTTTTTGGGTTGGATCTATCGCATTTACATTCGCATTCGGGTTTGCATTTTGGCTAATACCAAAAGCCTGATCGAACCCTGCCATCGCGCCACCAACGATCATTGATGTTGCTATCGACTTAATCGATTCATTGCTCCCTAAATCGTGTAATGTTTTTGAAATATTACCTTTATTTTCAACTAAACTAATCGCAGCTTTTGAGCTTAAAGCAGTAAAGCCAGCGGCTACGCCTTGGGTTACAACTGCTCCTGTAGCTCCTGTTGCGCCGACACTTCCGGCAACAGCGCCACCTGCAGCTAAACCTGCTCCCGAAGTTACAACCGCGACCGCAACAGCGATTACGGCCGCAATAACAGGATTAAGAGATTGTGTACTATAGTCCCAGCTACTATAGGCATCTTGAACTTTATTCCATTCAACATCACCTTTTTTATCTAAATCTTTTAGCCAACTGGTGCCTTCAGTATTACTAAGTAGGGATAATGCATTACTTAATGATTGTGTTTTTTGTGCAATAATATCGGCGGTAATGCCATTAGCTGCATCGACAGTAAATTCGCCACCGGCATTAATAACAGGTAGCCGCCATGTCTCTTTTTCATAGCCTTTATCACTTTGTTTTATAAAAAAGCCAGTAGATTTAACGATTTTTTGATTAAATTCAGTATCACTAACACCTTCAAAAATTACTTTACCGCTAGTACTTGCAAGCTTAATATCTTTACCGGCATTGATTTGACTTGCTTGATATATGCTATCACCAGAACTAATTAGGGTAATATCATCATTAGCAGTAAAATCAACAACTTGATTTACCACATTACGAGTTGTTTTAATAACTGTTTTCTTTTTACCATACCATTTACGTTTAGTGGTTTTAGTTTCATAAAAGCTGCTTTCTTGCATTGCCTGTGCAAATAAAAAACCACCTTTTGCCGCAGCATTGATAGATTTTTCGGCATCAAGATCCGTTGCTTGAAGTAAAATGCTACTATCAGACTGTAGATTTAAATTACCGCCGCTACTTAATACGACGTTTTGCTGGGTCGTATTTGCAGATTTTGTTTTACCTAACTGAGTTTCACTACTGTTTACAACGGAGTTAAACTCCATTTTACCATGAGAACTTAACTGCATATCTCCGCCCGAGGTAAAATTGGCCCCATTCGCAATTAAATCGCCGTTAACCGCAACAGTTAATTTTTTAGCGGCATTAATATCAGTAACAACATGTAGGTTTTTAACAGTATTTGGTTGATTGATCGTATAAGCAACCGCGGGTAATAAAAAATCACGTCCAACAATTAAATCAATATTACCTTTGCTTTGAATCGTTGCCGCTTTAGAATAAAGATCACGTCCAGCAGAAATCATTACATTACCGACTGAATCAATAACACTACTTAATTCTGGTTCTTTTTCAGCAGGAAAAAACTTTTGTCTTAGTTCAGTATCTAAAACGCGCGGAATTAAAATGGCATCATTACCGGCAATAATATTAACTTCTTTTCCTGTTTTTATTTTTACGCCATCAATATGTACATCATTAGCTGATTTTATTGTTGCCAAGCCTCTAATATTAGTTAAAGTCGTACGATTAAAAAGATCATTAAACTTACTAACAATTTCTTTTGATATGTTCTTTTGAGAATCTGATTCATTAACGACATATCCTCCGCCTAATGCTTGCCCTAGAATATTTTGATATTTTATATTATATGGAAAGCTAGATAGTGCAAATAATTGATTTGTATTTCTTATTTTAAAATCATTCCCAGCAGAAATTGATAATTTATTTCCAGCAGCTATTACTTGATCCTCTAGTAAAATATTTCCTCCGGCATCAATATATAAATCTGAACCATAAAGCCCTCCCAGAACCACTTCAAATTCCTTGCGCATTTTTGCTGTGTAATAATCATGCGGTGGGGAAAAGAACATTGTTCCCCCCATCGTTCTGGCATCGATACTTCCATTTCGGCTAATTAGAGATAGGGTGTAAGCTGATAATTGACTTTGATTTAATGTTATATTATTTACAGCTGCTATATTAAGTTCGTTGGACGACACAAGGCTATTATTAAATTCAATATTATTATTTGCGATCAGAGAAAGGGAACGCATAGATTCAATATATGCATCCATCTTGATATTATTTGCCTTTAAAACTGAATTTTCTTCAACCCTTATATCATAAAAATTTAGTCCACTTTTTTTTTCGCTATTATAAAAAAATGCGTAATTATTCGAATCGCTATTTATAAAAGATATATCGCGTTCAAAATCAGCAACAAGATGATCAGAAATAATAGAGGCCCCAAATCTTTTACTAGCAAAAAATTGATTCCCCTCTAAATGATAACCAATATCATTCATTACAGGACTTGTCTTCCCCCCCCAGCCCTTTGTTTCATTTAAATGTTTAGAATAAAAAAGACCACTGTTTCCTATATATTTCGTTTCGTTAATAAAATCTCCGCCCGTCAAAAACATTTCTCGCTGGGATATAATATAGGCAGCACTATTCCATAGAATATTACTATTAATATATAACGTTTTGCTAGCATCGATAACTGATAAAATAATTTTGTTTGCAAGAGTGTATATTATTTGGGGTTGAGACTCATAATCTAATTTAGTTGCTTGTTGCATATTGACAATAATTTCGGTTTTATTTTCAACACTATCAGCCCGAATAACTAAATCACCAGTATTGGTTCGAATTATACCCGAGATATTTTTTAATGAGTTACTACGGGTATCATTGACATCTTTTTGGATCCAAAGATTATTATTCGCCGCAATAGTTGCTTCAGTATTGACGATATTATCAGCATACAGCCGCATATCTTTACTGGCGACAATTTGGCTATTATTATTCGTAATAGCATCGGCAATAATGGTCATATTTCCACCGCTAGTCACCTTTTTACTGTTGATGACATTTACCGATTTGCCGGTAATATTAAGATCATTATTAGCTTGAGTATTACCTAACTGAATTTTACCGTCTGCAGCTAATATAATATTACCACTATTACTTACCAAATTATTTACATTGATGCCAACACCGCTTTCAGTCGAAACTAAATGGATCTGATTTGCATACATGCCGCCAAGCGCTTTGGTGTCAACTGATACTATTGGTTTATCATTAATACCTGTTAGTTCCGTCACTTTTCCTGTTGCGTAATCAATTTTATTGGTACCTTGAATAAAAGTCAGATCTTGAGCATTGATCTGTCCATTGATTTCAGCTGTACGGCTGATGATATCGGTATAATCAACATTTGACACATCCATGCCATTACTACCAATAACGATCGCACCTTTAGTTACCGTTAATGCCTCAATTGCACCATTTTTATCAAAAGAAGGAGTACCCGTTGTTAGTGTTACGCCTTTGGTATTAATAAAACCGCAACCGTCACAAGTGATCCCATTTGGGTTAGCAATTAAAATATCGGCTTTTTGACCAAAAATTTCGGTTTTACCGTTAAGTTGGGATTTTCCATTACCAACGACTTCATTAATAATAAGTTTTGCACTAGCGCCATTTAAATTGCTATTGGCATTAATTTGACCGGCGAGTTGAGATTGACCTGCTTGAGTGGCATTATTTAGCACTGCACCTTTGCTATCAACATTAAAATCGACAAACTGGTTGTGTGATATCCCCGCTTGGTTCGGTTTAGTAATATTAATAACCGGAATATCATTCACATGTTGAATTTGCGTATTACTATTTTGAGCCGTGATTGCAGCCGCCATAGCGGGTTGTAATGGGTAAAGAAGTGTTAACCCAATTAAACAATAACCAATACACCGATTCGATCTTTTTTCGATATTCATATTGTTTCCCTTATATTAATAACTTAAAAATTCAGTGATAATTGCAAATAACTAACCCAACGGTCGGGATTGATTATTTCTGGATAGAACAAAGGCTTACCAATGGTTAATGAAGTGTTATAGTAATGATTATCAGATAAAGCGACCCCAAGTGCGATCCCAGTCATATTGCCGCCATCAACTTGGCTTTTTTGGGATTTAATCCATCCGGT
Organism: Orbaceae bacterium lpD04; assembly: GCA_036251935.1. Classification (NCBI taxonomy): domain Bacteria; kingdom Pseudomonadati; phylum Pseudomonadota; class Gammaproteobacteria; order Orbales; family Orbaceae; genus Orbus; species Orbus wheelerorum. Next base: position 2,659,353 of record CP133967.1, read on the forward strand.
ATCAATAGCGGCAGTTACTGATAGAGAGCGAATAGTACCATTGAACCGAGTTTGATGAGTCAGCTCATTACGCCAATAAAATCCCTTATTACCACTTAATGAGTCCTCTTTAAAACCACGTACTGAGTATTCACCACCGATCGAAATACGCTCTGTTGAATAAAGATTTTGCTTTGACCATTGCCCGTAGACTGAAGTTAAATAGTTCACCGATTCGGTTAGGGGCTTATAATAACTACTACTAATAGATAACTTGGTAAATTGACTTTTTGGCATTCCATCGGTTACCTGTTTGTCAGAAGTAGAATTAAATAGATGTAATCCCTGAGATAATGAAGGATTAAAGGTAACGTAACCTTGTTTAAAAACGGTACTATAATCAAGACCTACAGCAGCAATATTTAGCGTTGGGCTACTGATAGTCAGTTGCTGTTTCGCGATGCTACTTTGATTATTTTTGTTGGTAAAGTTAGCATTTAGGGTAAGTTTGGTTTCACTATCGCGGTGCAGTAACCGGTTTGATGTAAATCGCTGCAACTGATTTTTCCCTTTATAGCGCCATTGATTAAACACTAACGGAATATCATAATAGAAAAAGTTATTGGAATAGAGATAATCAAAAGTCCAATATCCATAAGGGAGTGATATTTGGCCAGTAAAACTACGATTCGCTTTGTTTTGACGAAAGTTACTGTTACTCGCGAATGAGAAGCGCCAAACATCAGCTAGCTGTAATGGATTTTCTATCGATAGATGGATATCACCTTGTGCAACTCCGGTTGATTTTTGCCCACCATTATTGATTCCAAAACCTAAAAACAGTGGCGTTGCTCGAGGTGTTTGGTTGGTTAATATAATCGTTGAATAACCGTCTTGACTTGAAGGCTGAATGCTAATGGTTATCTGTTTGGATTTTAAGCGATTTAATTGTTCTAATCCTTGTTCAATATCGCGTAAATTTAAAACATTGCCCTTGATATTAGGTAACGCCATCATTAAAAGTGTTGGTGATCCACCATCCAAATAAATCTCATCAACTTTCCCTTCTACTACCGAAATAATTAATGTTCCACTTGAAATATCTTGTTCTTCTAAATAGGCCGATGAGGTAACAAAGCCTTTACCGATATAGTAGTTAGTGACTGACTTGACAATAAATTGTATTTTTTCGAGTGATAAACATTGATTTAAATATTGACTGGTAAGTTGTTTCTGGGCTTTTATCGGTAGATGATCAGCCCCTTTAAATTCGATTTTTTGGATGGTAAAACATAGTATTGCTTGTTCGGAAGGTTTATTAATTATTTCTGGTTTAATATTATAGGACTGCTTTAGGGAATCGCGTTGCTGCTGTGCTTGTTCCAATAGCTGCTTTTGCTGTTCATTAATCATATTTTGATCAGCAGGGTTGACCGTACCAAAACTAGGTAGTATAGAAAAAGAGTAAATAAATAATATCAATAATTTATATTTCATTCCTTTGATGCTCCTTTTAATACGACTTTAAATAATAATGATTATCATTTATCTAAATGTAATCGTAAAAATTTAGCAAGGCAAGTATTAATTTTCCGTAAATATTAGTTAAATTATGAAATATGAAAAATAATAATGAATATTGAGGCAGATCAATTTTTAATAAAGAAATAGATGTGTATAAGTTGAAATCTGATAATACGGAATTGATAAAATGATTGAACTATTGATGTGATTTTAGCAAATAAAAACGCCGCTTTCGCGGCATTTTTATTTGCTAAGAAAAATTAAATTTTCTTAAATAGAACAGAGCCGTTAGTACCGCCAAAACCAAATGAATTACAAAGTGCATACTCCATATTTTTCACTTGCCTTGCGGTATGAGGAACATAGTCTAAATCACAACCTTCATCTGGGTTATCTAGATTAATTGTTGGTGGAATAGCTTGATCCCGTAGTGCAAGTATTGTAAAGATTGACTCAACAGCACCTGCAGCGCCTAACAGGTGACCAATCATTGACTTAGTTGAGCTAACCATTACTTTATTGCTGTTTTCTTTAAAAATCGATTTTACAGCTTGAGTTTCCGCTTTGTCACCCGCAGGTGTTGACGTACCATGAGCATTAATATAACCCACTTGCTCTGGTGTAATGCCCGCATCACGGATAGCACATTCCATTGCAAGTGCAGCGCCACTACCATCTTCTGGTGGTGAAGTCATGTGATAAGCATCGCCACTCATACCAAAACCGACAATTTCAGCATAAATCTTAGCGCCGCGCTTTTTAGCATGTTCATATTCTTCTAAGAACATAATACCAGCGCCATCACCAAGCACAAAACCATCACGATCTTTATCCCAAGGACGACTTGCCGCTTTAGGATTATCATTATATGTTGATAACGCTCTTGCTGCGCCAAAACCACCAATGCCTAAAGGTGTGCTCGCTTTTTCACCGCCACCAGCAAGCATTGCATCAGCATCACCATAAGCAATCATACGCGCAGCATGACCAATATTATGAACACCCGATGAGCACGCTGTCGCGATAGAAATACTTGGTCCTCGTAAACCATAAATGATAGATAAATGGCCAGCTATCATATTTACAATCGTCGAGGGCACAAAAAATGGACTAATTTTTCGAGGCCCACCATTAACTAAAGAACTATGATTCTCTTCAATTAGGCCTAAACCACCAATACCAGAACCAATCGCGCAACCAATACGTTTTGCATTTTGTTCTGTTATTTCGATGCCGGCATCTTGCATCGCTTGAACACCTGCAGCAATACCGTATTGGATAAAATAATCCATTTTACGAGCATCTTTACGGGTGATATTATAATCTTCGCCATTAAAGCCTTTTACCATAGCAGCGAAACGTGTTGCGAAAGGGGTTGTATCAAAGTGTTCAATAAATTCTACACCGCTTTGACCTGCTAATAATGCCTGCCATGTAGACTCAACTGTATTACCAACTGGAGATATTAGCCCCATTCCAGTAATAACAACTCTGCGTTTAGACACGTTGTTCCTCCTGAAAAGGATTAGAGTAAGAACTGCACCTATTTTTCATAATAAGGCAACTGTGATGTTTGTATCTAGACAAAAACTAGGCGATCATATGACCGCCTAGTTTAATATTCTCTGCTAAACCTTATTGATTTGCAGTCACATAATCGATTGCTGCTTGAACCGTTGTGATTTTTTCAGCTTCTTCATCAGGAATTTCAGTATCAAATTCTTCTTCTAAAGCCATAACTAATTCAACTGTATCAAGAGAGTCAGCACCTAGATCTTCAACGAAAGAAGATTCATTTTTTACTTCGTCTTCTTTAACACCAAGTTGCTCAACAATAATTTTTTTAACTCGCTCTTCAATAGTGCTCATACTCTTTTTTCCTATAAATATCGCCAAAATCGGCGGTGATTGTAAGTTTATAAAATGTTGAAAAAGTTGCAACTAAATTTTTCAACAAAAGTGATTGTTTTGTTCTTTCTACTAAAAATTTGGTTCATTCTACACTATTGTAGCAGATTAAACCATATACATGCCACCATTGACATGTAAAGTTTCACCTGTGATGTAAGCAGCTTCATCTGAAACCAAGAAAGCAACGGCATTAGCAATCTCTTTTGGATCGCCTAAACGGTTTGCTGGCACTTGCGCTAAAATGCCACTACGCTGCTCATCTGAAAGCGCTTTAGTCATATCTGTTTCAATAAACCCTGGTGCAACAACATTCACAGTAATGCCGCGAGAAGCTATTTCCCGAGCAAGGGATTTACTAAAACCGATTAATCCAGCTTTAGCCGCCGCGTAGTTTGCTTGCCCTGCATTTCCCATCGTGCCGACAACCGAACCAATTGTGACAATCCTACCATAACGTTTTTTCATCATAGTACGCATTAATGCTTTTGTTAAACGAAATACAGAAGTTAAGTTAGTATCAAGAATATCTTGCCACTCATCATCTTTCATTCGCATCAATAGATTATCACGAGTGATACCAGCGTTATTGACTAGAATATCAATATCACCATACTGGGTTTTTATTGCATCAATAACCGTCTCAATTGATTTATCATCAGTTACATTTAAAGCGAAACCTTTACCATGAGAACCTAAATATTCACTAATTGCCGCAGCGCCACTTTCGGTTGTTGCAGTGCCAATCACGGTTGCACCATTTGCAACTAGCTTTTCAGCAATTGCTCGGCCGATTCCTCGGCTTGCCCCAGTAACTAAAGCAATTTTTCCAGATAAATTCATGTTAGCTCCTTTTTATTTAACACTTTCTAACGCAGTTAATAACGATGCAGAGTCATTAATTGCAGTACCAGAAAGCGAATCAACAATACGTTTAGTTAAACCTGTTAGAACTTTACCTGGCCCGACTTCAATAAGAATAGTTATCCCATTTTTGGCCATATATTCTACACATTCTGTCCAACGCACAGGACTATATAATTGCGCAATTAATGCATCTTTAATCGCTTGTGAGTCACTTTCCATTTTAACATTAACATTATTAATTACCGGGTATTTTGGTTGATTAAATGTAATATTTTTCAATGCCTCGGCTAACTTATCAGCAGCAGGTTTCATTAATGCACAATGCGATGGCACGCTAACAGGTAACGGTAACGCACGCTTAGCGCCCGCTTCTTTACATAAAATTCCCGCTCTTTCTACTGCTTCTTTATTACCAGCAATAACAACTTGACCTGGAGAGTTAAAATTGACAGGAGAAACAACTTGACCTTGCGCAGCTTGCTCACACGCCTTAGCAATTGACTCATTATCTAAACCGATGATTGCGTACATAGCCCCAGTCCCTGCGGGTACTGCTTCTTGCATTAATTTACCGCGAAGTTCGACTAATTTAATCGCATCATCAAAGTTAATTACGCCAGCACAAACTAAGGCTGAATATTCGCCTAAACTGTGACCAGCCATAAATTCTGGCATTGCACCATGTTCTTCTTGCCAAACACGAAAAATAGCAACAGATGCGGCTAGTAAAGCTGGCTGAGTGTTCCAAGTTTTATTTAATTCCTCTGCCGGACCAGCTTGAACTAGCTGCCAAAGGTCGTAACCTAGTACGGCAGATGCCTGAGAAAAGGTCTCTTTTATAATCGGATATTTATCGCTTAATTCATTAAGCATTCCAACTGATTGCGATCCTTGTCCAGGAAATACCATTGTAAACTTAGTCATTAATTTACCTTTTATCGTTCAGTAATCAAGTCGCAATTTCTTTTGAAATACCACTTTTACTCGTCAATTTTAAATAAAAAACTACCAGAAACTGCCTATTGGCTTATCTAGTTGTATTATAATCACTTATGCTAGAATCGAACTAAAACAGAACCCCAAACAAAACCACCACCGAACGCTTCTAACAGTAGTAATTGATCTCGTTTAATTCTTCCATCACGAACACCTTGATCTAATGCACAAGGTACTGAAGCCGCTGACGTATTGCCTTGTTTATCTAATGTAACAATGACTTTACTTATATCCATATCTAAGCGTTTTGCGGTTGCTGAAATAATTCGTAAATTAGCTTGATGTGGTACTAACCAATCCAACTCTGATTTATCAATATTATTTTCAATTAACATTTCATCAACTAGATTAGATAATTCGCGAACTGCGACTTTAAACACATCATTACCTTGCATCGTCATATAAGCTGGATTGTCAAGGTCACGTCTATCAACATTTGGATATTTGAGTAGTTCAGCGTAACGGCCATCGGCATGTAGATGTGTTGCAATAATTCCTGGTTGTTCTGAGTGGCCAACAATAACTGCCCCAGCGCCATCACCAAAAATAATAATCGTTCCACGATCTTGTGGATCTACTCCACGAGTCAACATATCAGATCCAACGACTAAAGCATATTTTACCGTGCCGCTTTTAACATATTTATCTGCAATATCTAATGCATAAACAAAACCAGAACACGCAGCAGAAACATCAAAAGCAATCAAATCGGGTAAATCTAATTTAGCTTGTAGCTCTACAGCGCTACTAGGAAAAGCATTAACAGATGTTGCTGTTGCAACGATAATTAAACCAATATCATTTTTATCAATGTTTGCCATATCGATGGCATTAATCGCAGCTTCGTAAGCCATCGATGTTACAGTTTCATCTGGAGCTGCAATTCGTCTTTCTTTAATACCTGTACGGCTTGAAATCCATTCATCACTCGTATCAACCATTTTCTCAAGATCGGCATTAGTTCTGATCTGTTTTGGAAGATAGCTTCCTGTGCCCAAAATTTTAGTATACATCAATTATTTTCGCTCTTAGGTAATGTAGAAGAAAGACTTGTTGCAATTCTTTCAGGTATATTATTTTTAATAGCTAATATTGCTTGTTCAATAGCAGCTAAAAACGATTTTTGATTAGCACTGCCATGACTTTTAATTACAATACTTTGTAAACCAAGTAAACATGCCCCATTATAATGGCTTGGATCTAAATGACCAAAATTTTTTGTCATCTTTTTTTGTAACCAGTAACCAGCAAGCTTCATTATTAATGAATGGCGCTTTGTCATTAACTGAGTCGATGATAAAAAGATTTTAATTAAGCCTTCAACTGTCTTTAATGTAACATTACCAACAAAACCATCACACACCAATACATCCGTTTTTCCAGTTAGTAATTCATTACCTTCCAGATAACCAATAAAATTAATTTTTTCATCTGATTTTAAAATACTAGCGGCAGCCCTAATGCGATCAAGCCCCTTAATATCTTCTTCGCCAATATTAAGCAAGGCAACACGAGGATTATGTATATTCAAAATACTACGTGCTAAAATATCGCCCATCAATGCAAATTGAACTAACATGTCACTATTACATTCAGCGTTAGCACCTAAATCAAGTACCACTGTATTACGGTTATTTAGTGCAGGTAAAGTCGCAACCAAAGCGGGTCTTTCAATTCCTTCAATAGAGTGAAGGAGTAACTTAGATAATCCCATCAATGCCCCAGTATTACCCGAGCTCACACAAGCTTGAGCTTGATTATTTTTTACCAGCTCTAGGGCAATCCTCATCGATGATCCTTGACTATGTCTAATTGCAAGTGAAGGCTTCATATCATTAGTAATAACTGACGTAGACTCGACAAATGTTAATCGTTGATAGCTTTTAGGCAATAGAGGTATTATTTCAGTCGGTTCACCAACTAAAATAATATGGAGATTGGGGTGACTATTTAAAGCTTGTAATGCTGCGGGAACAATGACGGGAGGACCGAAGTCCCCACTCATAGCATCTAACGCAATCGTTAGATTGTCCAAAATATCACCTAAAGATCAGGAATTACTTATTAATAACCTTACGACCACGGTAATAACCATCTTCGGTTACATGATGGCGTAAATGGGTTTTTCCTGATTCATCAACTGAAATATTTGCGACAGTTAATGCATCATGAGCACGACGCATACCGCGTTTCGCTCGAGTTTTTCGATTCTGTTGAACGGCCATGGACTAACTCCTCTCTTAAGGCTTATTTTTCAAACTAGCTAAAATTGCAAACGGATTAGGTTTGTCATCCTCAGTGGGAATCTCACCAAAAACCATATCTGCTTCCGACACTTCACAGTGCTGACTATCATGCACCGGTGCAATTGGCAGGCTAAGAATAATTTCATCCTCAACTAGCCCAAGCATATCCACTTCACCAAACTCATTAATTAAAGCTGGTTCATAGCATTCCGGCAACTCCTCTGCCTGAGCATCGCTCTTGACAGGGCTAAACTTATTTTTAACGTGAACGAGCAATTCAAATGGCTGCTGACAACGCTGACACATCAATGTAACAGATACTTTAGCATCCATTTCAATAACACAAAGTCGTTGCCTATCTATACCAAATGATAAAGCGCATTCGATGTTACTATTTACATTTTCAACTGACGCAGCTAAACGATTAGCATTTTTAGCGAGAAACTCACCAATATAATCCAATCTTTTTTGTGCTGTCTTAATTGGGTCAATTGTTAAAGGTAATCTATTTTCCATAAGGCGCGCATCTTACCGTTAAATCCCATTTTCGTCAATGGTATTATCACTATTTATTCGGATTGATGTAAGCCAAGTTAAATCAAATCCATCGAAATCATCTATTTTTTAGAACATTATTATCGGTTACACATCTACTTGAAGTGAGTAGATGTGTTATTTTTTAACATGAATTATAAATAGTATGAATGAGTATTATAACATTTATTAAAGATAATAAATAAGGTATTTTCGTAGCTAATACTACATTATTAGCTACGCCTTAGCATGATAATCAGTTAATTCACATAGGTAAAAATAGTTGTTACTAATTTAACGCCAGATACTTTGCTTGCTTTATCGGCGGCAAGGCGACCATCTTCAGGGGTTACAAAGCCAATCAAGAATACCTGCCCATCCTCAGTAATCACTTTTATATCACGTGCTTTTGTTTGTTTATCAGCAATAAGAGAAGACTTAACTTTGGTTGTGATCCAAGAATCATTCGTCATTGTGCCCGCACTAACTATCTGTCCTACCCTTATTTTATTATAGATTTTTTTCACACCATCTACGCTTTGAGCTAGCTCAAAAGCTTTATCAATCACTTCTTGAGATTTTGCTTGGCCAATTAATAACATATTGCCATCATATGCAGATGCAACGATGCGAGAACCTTTAAAATAATCACTTTCTTCTTTTAATTTTACGCCCATTCGCGAATCAAGGGTTGTGTCATCGACTTGAGTACCTGTTGTTCGAGGATCTGTTGCAACTTTTGCAACGCCAGCACCAGCACCTAAAAAAGCAGCAACGCAGCCTTGTAACATTAAAGAGCTTGAAATTACCACAGCAATTAATGCAACTTTTTTCATTTATATATTTCCTCTATTTAGTCTTTTCATTTATCTATCTTTATATTAGTTAGCTTCGTTGTGAATAAAAAGGGTATTTTCAATTAATTGACAAAGACAATTTAAAATAATTAATTGCATCTCACTAATCGTTCTCTCTTTATAGGACGGGATCCGTATTTCAATATCATTTTGCCCAAGTAAACCAACAACTGCCCCGCCATCACCACCCGTTAACGTAATGATCGTTAAATCCTTTATAACCGCTTCTTGTACCGCCTGTATAATCGATTTTTCATTACCATTCGGTGATAATACAATAAGAATGTCGCCTTGATTACCTAACGCCTGGATCTGCTTGGCATAAATATCATGAAGTTGATTATAATGATTTGCAATTGAGCTAATCAAAATATTGTCAGCAACCAGTGCTATAGCGGGTAAATTAGGACGTTCAATATCAATTCCACTCACTAATTGAGCAGTAAAATTCTGCGCATTCGCCGCTGAAATACTATTACCACACGTTAGTACTTTATTACCGTTTAATAGTGCACTAATAATAAGATTAACCGCATTTTCAATCGGCGTGCTCAGTGCTTCGGTCATTACGATTTGAGTTTGAATACTTTCTGTAAAATAATTTTTTATACTACTTTGCATCTTTATACCTAATCAATTTGTGAGTATTTATCTCGATTTTCTAACAACTGAATGCATTTTTTATCCAATGGTAATTTTCACCGGTAACGGCAAAGACATCGAAACGAAATTCCTTAATTTCAATGTCTATTCCCTGTTTTTGCATCCAATCATAAGCAGCTTGAATTATTTTATTTTGTTTTACTAGCGTAATAGTTGATTGAGCATCACCATATAATTCATTTTTACGATAGCGAACTTCAATAAATACTAGACAAGAATCATCTTGCATAATTAAATCAATTTCACCCAATCGCGATACACTATTTTTAGCAAGAAAGACTAATCCTTTTTCACATAAATAAAGACGAGCTTTCTCTTCATAATATAATCCTAATTGCCGCTTGCTTTGCATTAGTGAACAATAACATCCTCACCATTTAGATACTGATGCCATAAAAGTGTTCTGGTAACTTCACAATGAGAGCCTACGGATAATTTACCAGTCATCCCATCGAGCACATCTATTTGATAGGATTTTAACTGATTAAAATGATTAGCTAACTGCCAAGCATCAACGCCCATAGCATATAGACGAACTAAGGAATAATCATTTTTAATATAATTTGGTAATAGATCGATAAGCTCACTTTTATTCACAATTAAAGGAATATCGCTAAATTTAACTTTTTCCATATCATAACGAAAATCTTGTGTAGTATCAGCGCTATTGCTTCTTGAACTTGCATAAATAGCTGGGATATTTTTAACGATAGCAATACCATTACCTTTATTATCTAAACGGATATTGCCATTTTCATCTAGTTCCATCTTATCAGACTTCATTTCTAACATTGATTTAATTAGTGTTAGTTCATTGTGAGATGCATAAATATAAATAGCATCAAACTGTGGATTATCTAAATTAGTTGTCGATAATGGCGCACTGTTCTCATCTTGATTAAATGATAAGCTGTTACTTAGTTCTGTATCCGATGGGCTAAACTGTGTATTGCTTATTAATACGCCATCTAGTTCAATTCCTTTGCCTGAATTCATTTGGGCGCTTAATGATTGTTCTGAATCAAAATATTGAACATACACACCATTCATATAAGGATTAGTTAAACCCCATTGCTGAGCAAAGCTCTTAGCAACGCGCTCGCCTAAATCATTTTTAGGTACGATAAGTAATGGGACCTTTTTATTTTGGTTATGGATATAATTAGCAGAATCTTTTGCTTCATCTTCAGGAGATAAAGAAAAAAAACAAATTTGATTAGATTCGTTACCCGAAAAATCAGTGCTATCAACGTGGTTTAATGCCAGAACCGGAATCGACGGTGATGATTTCATTATAGCCAAAACATCTTGTTTTAGTAGCGGGCCAACAATTAACTCTGCACCCTGCTGCTGTGCTTTTTTCACTAATGAGTCTAATGCATTACCATTAGTATCGTAAATATAAATATTTTGTTGAGGCTCTTGCGGGTAAAGCCTTGCCGCATCAGAATAACCAAGACGAATTGCATCACCAAATACTTTCGAAGAACCACTTAATGGCAAAAATAGTGCAATACTTTTATTATTAATATTATCCGGTAAACGGTATTTTTCCCCATAAATATTTCTTGGCAAGTATAATGCTGCGGGATGGTTTGAATACTGTAATTGCCATTCATTTACCGCATTTTTAATTAAGTTGAACTGCGCTTCTTGCTTTTTGGTAACTGTATCTGGATCATCTGAATCGGTAACTTGATAGACGTTGGCATTGTTATTATAGGTATAAATTAGATCAACCCATCCTTGTAAAACAGGTTCATTAGCATAAACCAATATGCTCTCAATAGCAGATTGGTCTAATGCACGAAGAAAATTCCATGTATCGTTGATAGTACTATGCTGAAGGTCAGTAGAACCATATTGTTCTAGTTCAATATAATCTCTAACTTGAGAGTTAATATCATTATTTTGTCCATCAAAAATGATTTTTATTCTATAGTAACGAATTTTTTGTTCATCGCTAAGTTCATTAAATGGAACTTTAGTGAGGTCGAAATTTAGTCTACTTTTAGCAGCAAGCTCGCCCTTCAATAACATAACCTCTTTTTGCTGCGTAGGATTTAGGGCCGTTGTTAGCGGTAATTGATTTATTATTTGCTCAGCCTGAGTCAACTTATCCTCGATAATTAAAGAACGAATTGCCAGTAATTGCCAATCTATCTTTTCATTACCTGATGATGAAGATAACTGCGATAAATAATATTGAGACGTTTTTGTTTCATCAAAACTTAGCTGTCTTGATACATTAGTAGGGCATCCAGCTAAAAAACTAACTAGTATGGCAACAAAAACAATTTTCAAGAAAACCAGCGATCGACAAGGCTGATTATCAAGTGAGTGTGATTTAGGCATTATAAAATCTCATCTACTATATAAATAATGATAACTGTTTAATAATTAACTCTCAGTTTATCCCCAAATTCGCTGAACATGAATCGTTATTTCTTCTCGATCATGATAAAGCTGCTTAGCTTGGATCTGAAAGTTAATTTGATGTGTTTTTAATTCATCCTTAAGGAACTGAATATTTTGTTTGACTTCCTCATAACGTTTTTTCATCGGAAGTTTTAAGTTAAATATTGCTTCTCTACACCAACCATTAACAAGCCATTGAGCAATAAGCTCAGTCACTTTAGTTGGTTTTTCTACCATATCGCACACTAGCCAATAAATATTTTGTTTTTTGGGCTGGAATTTAAAACCATCTTCTTGGTAATGCTTGACTTGACCACTTTCGAGTAAACGCGGATCCATTGAACCATTATCAACTGCATAAACCATCATACTGTGCTTTACTAATTGGTATGTCCAGCCACCAGGACATGCACCTAGGTCAACGGCATTTAGCCCGCCACCCAAGCGTTCATCCCATTCCTCATAAGGAATAAAAATATGAAAGGCTTCTTCAAGTTTAAGTGTTGAACGACTCGGTGCATCAGCGGGAAACCTTAAACGAGGGATCCCCATATAAAAAGGCGAATTATTATTGCTATATGAGTAGCCGACAAAGCAACTTGTACTATCGATAAATAACAAATGAATAACAGGTTTTAGTGGGTTTTCAACCCTGAGTAAAATTCTTTTATCTCTTAAAGCTTGTCTTAGTGGTACTGTAAATTTTCGACAAAAATTAGCCAGTTCCTTGCCTTCATTTGTATCGGCCACTTCAACTCTCAAGGTGCCCGCTTTTGGCATGCAGCCATCAATAACATCAATAATTGGCGTTATACGGTTTTCAGTTGGGAGATTGGTCAGTAATTCTCCCGCTACGAAAATTTGCCTGGCAAATATTAATGTTTTAAAATTAATTAAAGAAATCAGCTTTTCAGCATCACCTGGTTGATAACATTCAAACTCGATATAGCTACTTTGTTCTTTAACTTTAGCAAAACCAAAAATAGATAATTCGGCTGCTTTATCTGTGATCTCAGCAGCACATTCTTTTTCAAAACCAGAACGGCAATATAAAATAATACGATTAAAATTTTGCATTTATCAGCTTATATAAATAATTTAACGAGGATAAGTATATCGGATAAACCGATATACTTAAATAGGGAAAACTAAATGGCTACTGGGGCTTTAATTGCTGGATAAGGATCATAACCTTCAATTTCAAAATCTTCAAAAACATAATCAAAAATAGTTGGTGGCTTTCTTTTAATGATTAGTCTAGGTAAGGCTCTCGGCTCTCGACTTAATTGTAAGTGAGTTTGTTCCATATGATTAGAATACAGGTGGGTATCTCCGCCAGTCCAAACAAAATCACCAACTTCAAGATCACACTGCTGAGCGACCATATGAACCAATAAAGAATAACTGGCAATATTAAATGGCAAACCTAAAAAGACATCACAAGAACGCTGGTAAAGTTGACATGATAATTTACCATCAGCGACATAAAACTGAAAAAAAGCATGGCAAGGCGCTAAAGCCATTTGATCAAGCTCTCCAACATTCCAAGCAGAAACAATCATACGACGTGAATCGGGATCTTTTTTAATTTGTTCAATAACTTGACTAATTTGATCAACTTGTCGACCATCCGGGCAGCCCCATGAACGCCATTGTTTACCATAGACAGGCCCTAAATTGCCATTCTCATCAGCCCACTCATCCCAGATAGTAACTTTATTATCTTGTAGATATTTAATATTGGTATCACCTTTTAGAAACCAAAGCAGCTCATGAATAATTGATCGCAAATGGCATTTTTTTGTGGTAACAAGAGGAAACCCGTCTTGTAGATTAAAACGCATTTGGTGACCAAAAATAGATATCGTACCCGTTCCTGTGCGGTCGGACTTAGGAGTACCTTCATCTAAAATTTTTTGCATAAGCGCTAAATATTGTTTCATTTTTTAATCCTATAAATACATTTTAAAAATGGGTGCTACCGATTCTAATTCTTAAACCATTTGGTGACTTATAAGCACAGTACATAAATACTACACCAAAAATAATCATTGGTAAGCATAAAATTTGTCCCATACTAATAACATTAAAGAAAAGTCCTAATTGCTCGTCAGGCTGCCTAAAAAACTCAATAACAAAACGGAAAGATCCATATAGAAGCAAAAATAATCCAGAGACACTACCTATTGGTCTTGCTTTACGTATAAATAAATTTAAGATAATAAATAGTACAATGCCTTCAAATAACATTTCATATAACTGAGAAGGATGCCTTGGCAATAAATTACCACAAGCAATAAATAGATCTGACCACTGTGGATGTGCGCTTACATAAGAAAAATCAGCAGAAGATGAAGTAGGAAAAAGCATACCAATAGAAGAGTCAGTTACTCGTCCCCAAAGCTCGCCATTAATAAAATTACCTAATCGCCCAAACATAAGCCCTATAGGAATTAAAGGTGCAACAAAATCAGAAACTTGGAAAAAAGACTTGTGAGTCTTAACGGCAAAAATAGCGATAACAACCAATGCGCCAATTAAGCCACCATGAAAAGACATTCCCCCTTCCCACACTCTAAACAAAACTAATGGGTCGGCTAAAAACGCTTTAAAATTATAAAAGAATGTGTAACCTAAACGACCGCCAATAAATAAACCTAAAAATCCCCAAAAAAGTAAATTTTCTACTTGGGACTTAGTCCAACCACTATTAGCTTTTTTTATTCGCCAATTAGCTAGAAATAAAGCCCCTAACACACCAAATAAGTACATAGCACCATACCAGTGTAAAGAAATAGGACCAAGTGAAAATACAATGGGATCGAAATTAGGAAAAATCAGATATTGTTTCATTTTTTTATTCGTTGCTTATTTTTACGTTTTTGTGCAAAAAAAGTAAATCGCCTTTTTTGCATGTGCTTATTATTTGTTGGATTTACATCATCGGGAAGTAATTTTGTTAAATCACTATCTTTTTGCATTGAAAAAACAATACTAGAAAATTCTTTCATTGCCTTACGATATACATCCCGCTTAAATGCTATAACCTGACGAATTGGGTACCAGTAACTAACCCATTTCCAATCATCAAATTCTGGTGTCGATGTTAAAGATAAATTAATTGCAGAAGTATCCGAAATTAACTCTAACAAAAACCACTTCTGTTTCTGACCAATACAAACAGGTTCATTTTCCCACCTAACCATTCGTTTAGGTAGTTTATAACGTAACCAGCCATTTGTCACAGCAAGAATTTTAACATTTTTAGGTAATAATCCAACTTCTTCATTTAACTCTCGAAACATTGCTTGTTCGGGAGTTTCATTATTATTAATTCCGCCCTGAGGAAACTGCCAAGAATTTTGCCCAAAACGACGTGCCCACAATACTTGACCATGCCGATTGCAAATAATAATTCCTACATTTGGACGGTAGCCATCGTTATCGATCACTGACTACCTCAAAAATAAACATTCACTTAGGTAAGATTGTTACATATAACACGATCAAGGTAAACAAATTGATAGAGAAAAACTAAATTTATTAAAAAATAAGTTATTTATTGAGAAGGAATGTACTAGTTAATAGCAAAAATTAGCAATAAAAATGATTTTGTAAATAAAAAAAGCCCCTTACCAATCGGCAAGGGGCTTCTTAACATTAAAAGTCTGGCGGTGACCTACTCTCACATGGGGTAACCCCCACACTACCATCGGCTTCACGGCGTTTCACTTCTGAGTTCGGCATGGATCAGGTGGGACCACCGCAACATTGCCGCCAGACATAACTCGTTTTCTCTTATATAACGATGAGTTAATCATAAATATAAATATTTCTATATAATAAAATATCTTTATACCCACTCTACATCATCACCATATACTCAATACAGTTCAAGCCGAAATTCTCTTTGAGATTTGAAACAACTCTAAGTTGTAAGGTTAAGACTCTCGGTTCATTAGTATCAGTTAGCTCAATGTATCGCTACACTTACACACCTGACCTATCTACGTCTTAGTCTCAAACGGACCTTACAGAGTAAACTCTGGGAGGACTCATCTCGGGGCTAGTTTCGTGCTTATATGCTTTCAGCACTTATCTATTCCGCACGTAGCTACCGGGCAATGCAATTGGCATTACAACCCGAACACCAGCGGTGCGTTCACTTCGGTCCTCTCGTACTAGAAGCAAACCCCCTCAATCCTCCTACGCCCATGGCAGATAGGGACCGAACTGTCTCACGACGTTCTAAACCCAGCTCGCGTACCACTTTAAACGGCGAACAGCCGTACCCTTGGGACCTACTTCAGCCCCAGGATGTGATGAGCCGACATCGAGGTGCCAAACACCGCCGTCGATATGAACTCTTGGGCGGTATCAGCCTGTTATCCCCGGAGTACCTTTTATCCGTTGAGCGATGGCCCTTCCATTCAGAACCACCGGATCACTATGACCTACTTTCGTACCTGCTCGAGCCGTCACTCTCGCAGTCAAGCTAGCTTATGCCATTGCACTAACCTCCTGATGTCCGACCAGGATTAGCTAACCTTCGTGCTCCTCCGTTACTCTTTGGGAGGAGACCGCCCCAGTCAAACTACCCACCAGACAGTGTCCGCAAGCCCGATTCAGGGCTCTACGTTAGAACATCAAACATTAAAGGGTGGTATTTCAAGGTCGACTCCATGCAGACTAGCGTCCACAATTCATTGTCTCCCACCTATCCTACACATTAAGGCTCAATGTTCACTGTCAAGCTATAGTAAAGGTTCACGGGGTCTTTCCGTCTTGCCACGGGTACACCGCATCTTCACGGCAAATTCAATTTCACTGAGTCTCGGGTGGAGACAGCCTGGCCATCATTACGCCATTCGTGCAGGTCGGAACTTACCCGACAAGGAATTTCGCTACCTTAGGACCGTTATAGTTACGGCCGCCGTTTACTGGGGCTTCGATCAAGAGCTTCTCATTACTGATAACCCCATCAATTAACCTTCCAGCACCGGGCAGGCGTCACACCGTATACGTCCACTTTCGTGTTTGCACAGTGCTGTGTTTTTATTAAACAGTTGCAGCCAGCTGGTATCTTCGACTGATTTCACCTACGTCCGCGCGGGATTTCAATTACCATCAGCGTGCCTTCTCCCGAAGTTACGGCACCATTTTGCCTAGTTCCTTCACCCGAGTTCTCTCAAGCGCCTGAGTATTCTCTACCTGACCACCTGTGTCGGTTTCGGGTACGATTAAATATGACCTGAAGCTTAGAGGCTTTTCCTGGAAGCAGGGCATCAATTACTTCAGCACCTTAGTGCCTCGTCATCACATCTCAGAGTTTTAGTGACCGGATTTGCCTAATCACACCCCTACATGCTTAACCCGGGCTCCTTGCGGACCTATCCCGGTAAACCTAGCCTTCTCCGTCACCCCATCGCAGTCACATTCAGTACGGGAATATTAACCCGTTTCCCATTAGCTACGCATCTCTGCCTCGCCTTAGGGGTCGACTCACCCTGCCCCGATTAACGTTGGACAGGAACCCTTGGTCTTCCGGCGTGCGGGCTTTTCACCCGCATTATCGTTACTTATGTCAGCATTCGCACTTCTGATACCTCCAGCAAACCTCACAGTTCACCTTCGACGGCTTACAGAACGCTCCCCTACCCAATATGTTATTCACACACTGCCGCAGCTTCGGTGCATAGTTTAGCCCCGTTACATCTTCCGCGCAGGCCGACTCGACTAGTGAGCTATTACGCTTTCTTTAAATGATGGCTGCTTCTAAGCCAACATCCTAGCTGTCTAAGCCTTCCCACTTCGTTTCCCACTTAACTATGACTTTGGGACCTTAGCTGGCGGTCTGGGTTGTTTCCCTCTTCACGACGAACGTTAGCACCCGCCGTGTGTCTCCCATGCTCAACTTGTCGGTATTCGGAGTTTGCATCGGGTTGGTAAGCCGGGATGGCCCCCTAGCCGAAACAGTGCTCTACCCCCAACAGTTATACATGAGGCGCTACCTAAATAGCTTTCGGGGAGAACCAGCTATCTCCCGGTTTGATTGGCCTTTCACCCCCAGCCACAGGTCATCCGCTAATTTTTCAACATTAGTCGGTTCGGTCCTCCAGTTAGTGTTAACCAACCTTCAACCTGCCCATGGCTAGATCACCGGGTTTCGGGTCTATACCCTGCAACTCATTCGCCCAGTTAAGACTCGGTTTCCCTACGGCTCCCCTATTCGGTTAACCTCGCTACAGAATATAAGTCGCTGACCCATTATACAAAAGGTACGCAGTCACACCATATAGATGCTCCCACTGATTGTACGTACACGGTTTCAGGTTCTATTTCACTCCCCTCGCCGGGGTTCTTTTCGCCTTTCCCTCACGGTACTAGTTCACTATCGGTCAATCAGGAGTATTTAGCCTTGGAGGATGGTCCCCCCATATTCAGACAGGATACCACGTGTCCCGCCCTACTCTTCAAGCTTCCACTTAATGCATATTCATGTACGGGACTATCACCCTCTGTCGTGCGACTTTCCAGACGCTTCCATTTACACACTAAGCTACCCGCTTTGGGCTCCTCCCATTTCGCTCGCCGCTACTTTGGGAATCTCGGTTGATTTCTTTTCCTCGGGGTACTGAGATGTTTCAGTTCTCCCGGTTTGCCTCCTTAACCTATTTTATTCAGTTAAGGATAGTATAGTTACCTATACTGGGTTTCCCCATTCGGATATCGACGGCTATAGCGCTTTTTACCAGCTCACCGTCGCTTTTCGCAGATTAACACGTCCTTCTTCGCCTCTGATTGCCTAGGCATCCACCGTGTACGCTTAATTTCTTAACCTTACAACTTACAGTTGTCTCAGTTTTCTCAATTTCGCTTTTTTCTCTATCTTATCCAAAATATCAATCTAGACTTTCATCTACATCAAACTTCAAATAAAACGAGAACTCGTTTCTTTCAGCTTGTTCCATATTGTTAAAGAGCATTATTTTTCTATCTACTTTACAGTAAATACAAAAATAAAAATTAATGTAAATCGTCCGTCTTTATAATGGCGTCCCCTAGGGGATTCGAACCCCTGTTACCGCCGTGAAAGGGCGATGTCCTAGGCCTCTAGACGAAGGGGACGTAAACGATTTACTTTCAAACAAACAATCTATGTGAACACTGTCAGGCACTTCGTAAGGAGGTGATCCAACCGCAGGTTCCCCTACGGTTACCTTGTTACGACTTCACCCCAGTCATGAACCACACCGTGGTAAACGCCCTCCCGAAGGTTAAGCTATCTACTTCTGGTGCAACCCACTCCCATGGTGTGACGGGCGGTGTGTACAAGGCCCGGGAACGTATTCACCGTGACATTCTGATTCACGATTACTAGCGATTCCGACTTCATGGAGTCGAGTTGCAGACTCCAATCCGGACTTAGACGTACTTTGTGAGGTCCGCTCCAGTTCGCACCTTCGCATCCCTTTGTATACGCCATTGTAGCACGTGTGTAGCCCTGGTCGTAAGGGCCATGATGACTTGACGTCGTCCCCACCTTCCTCCGCTTTATCAACGGCAGTCTCCTTTGAGTTCCCACCATTACGTGCTGGCAACAAAGGATAGGGGTTGCGCTCGTTGCGGGACTTAACCCAACATTTCACAACACGAGCTGACGACAGCCATGCAGCACCTGTCTCATAGCTCCCGAAGGCACTCTCTCATCTCTGAAAGATTCTATGGATGTCAAGACCAGGTAAGGTTCTTCGCGTTGCATCGAATTAAACCACATGCTCCACCGCTTGTGCGGGCCCCCGTCAATTCATTTGAGTTTTAACCTTGCGGCCGTACTCCCCAGGCGGTCGATTTAACGCGTTAGCTCCGGAGCCCAAGGGTCATGCCCCCAAACTCCAAATCGACATCGTTTACAGCGTGGACTACCAGGGTATCTAATCCTGTTTGCTCCCCACGCTTTCGCATCTCAGCGTCAGTATTTGTCCAGAAGGCCGCCTTCGCCACCGGTATTCCTCCACATCTCTACGCATTTCACCGCTACACGTGGAATTCTACCTTCCTCTACAATACTCTAGATAACCAGTTTTAAGTGCAATTCCCAGGTTGAGCCCGGGGCTTTCACACCTAACTTAATCATCCGCCTACATGCCCTTTACGCCCAGTCATTCCGATTAACGCTCGCACCCTCCGTATTACCGCGGCTGCTGGCACGGAGTTAGCCGGTGCTTCTTCTGTAATTAACGTCAATTAACTATCCTGTTAGAATAGTTACCTTCCTCATTACCGAAAGTACTTTACAACCCTAAGGCCTTCTTCATACACGCGGCATGGCTGCATCAGGGTTTCCCCCATTGTGCAATATTCCCCACTGCTGCCTCCCGTAGGAGTCTGGACCGTGTCTCAGTTCCAGTGTGGCTGGTCATCCTCTCAGACCAGCTAGAGATCGTCGCCTAGGTAGGCCTTTACCCTACCTACTAGCTAATCCCATATGGGTTCATCAAATGGCATGTGGCCCTAAGGTCCCACACTTTGGTCTCGCGACATTATACGGTATTAGCAGTCGTTTCCAACTGTTGTCCCCTTCCATTTGGCAGATCCCCATACATTACTCACCCGTCCGCCACTCGTCAGCAAGAGCAAGCTCTTCTGTTACCGTTCGACTTGCATGTGTTAAGCCTGCCGCCAGCGTTCAATCTGAGCCATGATCAAACTCTTCAATTTTAAAGTTTGATGCTCAATAACTGTTTCTGACATATTCAAATGAATCTTCAGTGTCACTTATCAAGACTTGATTTTTTTAAGTCCGTAGACTTTAATTTCTTCGTCCTGACAGTGCCCACACAGATTGTCTGTTCTTAATTTTTAAAGAGCTGACAGCGTGTTGCTTTTGCTGTCTCAAGGGTTGCGTATACTACGCTTTCCTTTTTAATTCGTCAAGAAAATTTTTAATTTTTTTCTTAACTTTTTCACCTCTCCGTTTTGCTTTCCGCTTCAACGAATCAGTGGTGCGCATTATAGAGATCTTTTTTATTAGAGCAAGCCTATTTTTCGTTTTTTTTCTCGTTTGCTGTTTTTTCACTCACAACGGATATTGGACTTAAAATCGACTTAACTAACAAAGTTAAATAATACAATTAATTAACATCTATTTGACTAGCAAGCCTTTAAATTGGGCAGCGAACTCATCAACTTTATTCCAATCCGTATATTCTATTTCAGCTTGTGTTATATCTGTATCACCTTTACCTAGCCACATAATAAAACGAATCATGTTTCTATCAAACCAATTATATGTAGGATAATAAAGCGCGCCAGCAAATACAGCTTTTATTGTTGGTTTCCACTGAATTTTAGATAAAAACTTTTTAGTATAAAGATTTGTTTCCGGTGTATTTTTATGAGCTTTTCTAGCAACTAAATTGACACCGAAAAAACCTGTCAAAATTTGATTAAGTTCCTCATAATGATTATCAATAAATGTTTTAATTAATTTATCATAATAACCATAACGAATTGATGTCCCGATAATTACCGCTTTATAGTCTGATAATTTAATGGATGAGTTTTTGTGTAATTGAATCAAATCACATTCAATAGTTGAGCCTAGTTGAAACTGAATTCGTTTCATAATCTTTTCTGTTTGATGCTCATGAGTTGTATAAAGTAGTAGTAATTTCACGTTTCCTCTTACTTAGTTATAGGCAATTATGTCTATAACTATATATAATTTTTTAATATCAAGCTATGACTTCCAAAATACAGGCGTAAAAATAACGAGTAAAGTAAATATTTCTAAACGTCCAAATAGCATATCAATAATCATCACCCACTTAACTAAGTCCCCCACATGACTGAAATTATCACTAGCTTCACCGATACCAATACCTAAATTATTTAACGAAGATGAAACAATATAAAATGCATCCATCGCATTTGAGCCACTTGCCATAACTACAAATAGACTGACTAGAAAAACTAATGCATATGCAGAAAAGAAACCCCATACCGACTCGATAATACGTTCTGGTAGTACGCGCTTATTAAGTTTTAGACTATAAATAGCATTAGGATGGACAAGTCGCTTGAGCTCACGAGAACCTTGCATAAATAGCAGTAAGACTCGAACAACTTTCATACCACCGCCCGTTGAGCCAGCGCAGCCGCCAATAAATGAAGCACAAAGTAATAAAATAGGTAACACTGGTGGCCAGCTACTTGTGTTCTCAACAGAAAAACCAGTTGTAGATGCGGTTGAAACAACTTGTAATATAATTTTGTCGATCGAGTTTGCGACACTTTTCGCGCCGATCCAAATAGAAAGGATGATGACACTGATAATAATCAAAGCACACAAAATCATTAAAAACGTACGAAACTCTTGATCTCTTAAATAGTGTTTGAGGGACAATTGATTAAAACAGATAAAATGTAAACCAAAATTACATCCCGATAAAATCAAGAAAAAAGTAATAATATAGTTGATAACAGGATTATTAAAATACGCTAAACTACTATCATGGGTTGAAGCCCCGCCCATTGAAATAGTAGAAAAACTATGGGATATCGCATCAAAAAGATCCATACCGGCAAGCCATAAACATAAAGCACACACAATCGTTAGAATAATGTAGATAGACCACAGTACTTTTGCCGTTTGCGCAATTCTAGGCCGCATTTTATTATCTTTTTGCGGTCCCGGTATTTCAGCTCGATACAACTGCATTCCACCAACACCAAGTAGTGGTAAAATGGCAACCGCTAAAACGATAATACCCATCCCACCAAGCCATTGTAGTAACTGACGGTAAAATAGTAATGCTTTTGGTAACGTATCAAGATGAGTAATGCTTGTCGCCCCCGTTGTAGTTAACCCAGAGAACGACTCAAAAAACGCAGTAGTTAAATTAAGATTAAGATGATTATCGAAAATAAAAGGAAATGCGCCTATAGTCCCTAACACAACCCAGAATAATACAACAATTAAGAAACCTTCTCGAGTACTAAGCTCATTTTTATACCGACGATTAGGTAACCATAAAACAATACCTAAAATAAATGCAACGATAAACGATTGAATGAAAATAGTTCCGCCACCATCACGATAGATAACAGCCACTAATGCAGGAATAAGCATAAACACTGACAATAGAGCAATGAGTAAACCAACAATACGAATAATTGAGCGCCAATGCATCATCATGCTTTCTCTTTCAAATACTTATTTAAACCCTTTATGGGCCTTAATTAAATCATATGCTATTTGAATCTCTTGTGCTCTCTTTTTAGCTGCTTCTAGCATCTCTTTAGGTAGCCCTTTAGATACAAGTTTATCTGGATGATGTTCATTCATCAGTTTACGATAAGCTCTCTTAATAGTTGCGTTATCTGCTGATGACTCTACACCCAATACTTTATAAGCATTATTTATATCATTTTGTGGTGACTTATTTTGGTAAGACCCCTGATGGTAACCTTGCTGCCTATACTGATTATTATTTTGATGCTGCTGGCCTTGTTGAAATTGGTAACTTGCCATCATCATCTGAATATACATAGTCATTTGAACACGCGGTATATGAAATGCCTGCGCAACTATATATAAAATATGTTCTTCTTTTTCATGCAATAAACCATCGCTAATAGCAGCTTTGATCAAAGTTTCACAAAAAATATTTAAGACCTTTTTACGAAAACGATACTGCTCATAAAGTTCATTTAAACGCTCTTGTAGAGGATAGTCTAATGACTTACCTCGATTAAATGAATCTTGAGCTAATTTCCGTTTTTCAGTATCAAGTTGTAACTCGTCCATAAAATTTTGGGCGATACTGATATCATATTGTGTAACTTGACCTTTAGCCTTACTTAAATGACCAAGAACTTCAAAAGCAACGGTCAAAAATAAAGTTGGACTTGGCTGGCTCTGCCTAACTGGCGCAATTCGATTAAATGCTCTATATAGCATGGGTCCAACAAATAGACCCAACAGAAATAGCCAGCCACTTTTAAAAATGTACGAAAAAATCATTGCTGTCACAATTGCCCAAATAAATGACATAGTTACAACTCCTGATTAATCATTTGATATTTCATTATATAATCCTATTCATCCATCACAATACGATCAATACGTTGTAATCCCCTAGGTAACAATGTCCCTTTGCGACCACGCTCAGCTCTAAATTTTTGTATATCAATTGGCTTAAGTGTTAGCTTACGTTTACCAACATATAATGTAATTGACGACTCTGCAGAAATTAATGTCATATAAGACAAATAATCCTCATGTTTTTCAGCTTGAGCACTTGGGATTGATACAATCTTATTACCTTTACCTTTTGATAATTCAGGTAAATCTTTAACAGGGAAAACTAACATTCTGCCAGCATTAGTAATAGCAAGTAATAATGACTCATCATCATTAATTTCCATTAGAGGCATAACTTTAGAATTTTTAGGTAAACTAATAATTGCTTTACCGTTACGATTACGAGCAATCAAGTCATTAAAAGTACAAATAAAACCATATCCAGCATCCGAAGCCATTAAAATTTTCTGTTCATCAGAAGATGACATAATTAGATGCTCAATACTTGCACCGGCTGGTAAGGTTAATTTGCCTGTTAGCGGCTCACCTTGGCCTCTCGCCGATGGTAATGAAATAGGCTCAATTGCATAACTTCTGCCGGTCGAATCGATAAAAATAACGGGTTGGTTACTTTTACCTTTAGCTGATGATTTATAACTATCGCCAGATTTATAACTTAATGTGACAGGATCTATATCGTGTCCTTTCGCGCTTCGCACCCAGCCCATTTCTGATAATACAATAGTAACGGGTTCAGATGGCGTTAACTCTTGCTCCGTTATCGCTTTCGCTTCTGCTCTTTTTACTATCGGAGACCGCCGTTCATCGCCATATTTTTCTGTATCGGCTAATAATTCTTTTTTAATTAATGAATTTAATTTACGTTCAGATGCTAAAATTGCTTGTAAATGATCACGCTCTTTAGCAAGTTCGCTCTGCTCAGCATTTATTTTGACTTCTTCTAGCTTAGCTAAATGGCGTAACTTTAATTCTAAAATCGCCTCAGCTTGCATATCACTTAATGCAAAACGCTTGATTAATACATCTTTAGGTTCATCTTCATAACGAATAATATGAATAACTTCATCAATATTCAAAAATGCGACGAGTAAACCTTCCAAAATATGTAAGCGTTTAAGTACTTTATCTAAGCGATAACTTAAACGACGAGTTACCGTATCTCGTCGATACTCAAGCCACTCAGTTAAAATTGTCAACAAACCTTTCACTGATGGCCGATGATTAAGACCTATCATATTTAAATTAACACGATAACTTTTTTCTAAATCAGTTGTTGCAAACAAGTGATTCATAACTTGTTCTAAGTCAACGCGGTTAGAACGCGGTACTAACACCAATCGGGTTGGATTCTCATGATCAGACTCATCGCGTAAATCTTCAATTAATGGCAATTTTTTAGCGCGCATTTGTGCGGCAATTTGTTCTAGTATCTTAGCACCTGAAACTTGATGAGGTAGATCGGTAATAACGATATCATTATCTTCCTTACGCCAAACCCCTCGCATCCGAATTGATCCTCGACCAGACTCATAGATTTTAGCAATATCAGCAGGTGAGGTAATTATTTCTGCAAATGTGGGATAATCAGGACCTTGAATATAAGCCATAACATCTTCTAGTGATGCTTTTGGGTTATCTAGAAGCATAATTGCAGCACTCGCAACTTCACGAATATTATGCGGAGGAATATCAGTTGCCATACCAACAGCAATTCCCGTCGTCCCATTAAGTAAGATATTGGGTAATCGAGCAGGCAACATTTTTGGCTCTTGCAATGTACCATCAAAGTTTGCTTGATAATCAACCGTTCCCAGCCCTAATTCACCTAATAGTAATTCAGCATATTTTGACAAGCGTGATTCCGTATAACGCATAGCCGCAAATGATTTTGGATCATCTGGCGCCCCCCAGTTTCCTTGTCCGTCAACAAGAGGATAGCGATAAGAAAATGGTTGAGCCATTAATACCATTGCTTCATAACATGCACTATCACCATGAGGATGATACTTACCCAACACATCGCCGACTGTTCTTGCTGATTTTTTATATTTTGCCTGAGCACTTAATCCTAATTCAGACATTGCATAGACAATACGTCTTTGAACCGGTTTTAAACCATCACCAATAAATGGCAAAGCACGATCCATAATGACATACATCGAATAATTTAAATACGCATTTTCAGTAAACGTTTGTAGAGATTGTGCTTCTACACCATCATGCGTGATTTCACTCATTTGTATTCCTTCATTTTTCTTTATAAAAAGAAATTAATAAAACGGTTATATCTTAAACTTCTAGTTCGACTTGATCGCCTTTGTTTTGAAGCCATTCGCGTCGGTCTTCAGAACGTTTTTTAGCTAATAACATATCCATTAGTGCCATTGCTTGTTCATCATCTTCAAGAGTAAGTTGAACTAAACGACGGGTGTTAGAATCCATTGTTGTTTCACGCAGCTGTAGTGGATTCATTTCACCAAGACCTTTAAAACGCTGTACATTAGGCTTACCTTTTTTACGTTTCAGCTGATCTAAAATTCCTATTTTTTCTTCTTCATCAAGTGCGTAGTATACTTCCTTACCAAGATCAATACGATAAAGTGGCGGCATTGCTACATAGATATGACCTAGTTTAACTAATGGCTTAAAATGGCGAACAAACAATGCACAAAGTAATGTTGCAATATGCAAGCCATCAGAATCAGCATCAGCTAGAATGCAAATTTTACCGTATCGCAGTTGGCTCAAATCATCACTATCAGGATCCATACCAATTGCCACGGAGATATCATGGATTTCTTGTGAACCGAGTACTTCATCAGATGAAACTTCCCATGTATTTAATATTTTACCTTTTAGTGGCATGATAGCTTGTGTTTCTCTGTCTCTAGCTTGCTTTGCTGACCCGCCGGCAGAATCCCCTTCGACTAAAAATAGCTCTGTACGGCTTAAGTCTTGAGATGAACAATCAGCTAATTTACCTGGTAAAGCAGGGCCACTTGTTAGTTTTTTACGGATAACTTTTTTAGATGCACGTAAGCGTTTTTGAGCACTTGAAATAACCATTTCAGCCAATAGCTCGGCCATTTGAACATGTTGATTAAGCCATAAACTAAAAGCATCTTTAACTACAGCTGAAACAAATGCGGCGGACTGACGGGAAGAAAGACGTTCTTTAGTTTGACCTGCAAATTGTGGCTCTTGCATTTTAACTGACAACACATATGAGCAGCGATCCCAAATATCATCCGCAGTTAACTTTAAACCTCGAGGCAACAAATTATGAAATTCACAAAATTCCCGCATCGCATCTAAAAGTCCTTGCCTTAAGCCATTAACATGAGTTCCCCCTTGTACGGTCGGGATCAAGTTTACATAGCTTTCGGTTAGTAACTCACCACCTTCTGGTAACCAAAGTAATGCCCACTCGGCCGCTTCGGTATCGCCAGCATGTTCACCTGTAAATGGTGACTCTGGCAATAAAGTATAACCATTCACAGACTCGATTAAATAGTCAGTCAATCCTGCTTCATAGCACCATCTATGCTCAACATGATTAACTTTATCTTTAAATATAATTTCAAGACCTGGACATAATACCGCTTTTGCTTTTAGCAAATGTTCTAAACGAGGAACCGAAAATTTTGCAGAATCAAAATACTTCGCCTCAGGCCAGAAACGAACTTTAGTACCGGTATTTCGACGACCACATGAGCCTATCACGTGCAAATCTTCAACTTTATGACCTTGCTCAAAAGCGATAGCATAAACTTGTCCATCGCGATTAACTGTCACGTCAACGCGTTTAGAAAGCGCATTAACAACCGAGATCCCAACGCCGTGTAGCCCGCCTGAAAATTGATAATTTTTATTCGAAAACTTACCGCCAGCATGTAAACGGCAAAGTAATAACTCAATCGCAGGCACACCTTCTTCAGGATGAATATCAATAGGCATTCCGCGCCCATCATCAATCACCTCTAAAGATTGATCTTCATGTAATATAACTTGAATATGTTTTGCATGTCCTGCAATAGCCTCATCGACGCTATTGTCAATAACCTCTTGCCCTAAATGGTTGGGCCTTGTTGTATCGGTATACATGCCTGGACGATGCCTTACCGGATCGAGTCCTTTTAGAACCTCAATATCGGTAGCATTGTAACTTGATTGTGTCATAACATCGCTTCATTAATACGAGAAAAATTGTATGTATTATACTGGAATTATTGAAAAATGCGATCAGAGGATGGATTGTTTATTTGATAAAAAATAGTCAATATAACGTAATTATATTGACTAGTTAGTTAGTGCTTCTACTTCCTTTTTTTTCATTCTTCTTCTATCTTCTTGTTATCCTGTCAACAAATGTGCTTACCGATATAAGCTTTAGCCCAAATTAACGATACACTTGAGACTAAAAAACGTCTATTTTTTAAAAAATCACTTCTTCACTACCATCTTTACAAATTATGATACTAAAGCTATTTCATAAACTAAACAACGACGTTAAAACACACTAGGTTAAAATTTACTTTTCTCAAATTAGTGAGAAAAAAATACACTAAACCATATAGATAGCTATTATGCATAATAAAAAGATTAATTCAAGTTAAATTGAATATTTTTTACACTTTTTTTGATTTTTTTAAAAATTTATGATTTACAATTAGAATTACCTATCAATTTCAAATAAAACTATTAAATATCAAATTATTATCAAAAAATCAGTGAGTAAAATAATTGGCGGTAAGAAATGAATGCATAGGATATATAAGCGCAAACAAGCCCTAAATTGGAGATTGAAATACAATGAATTAATATTGAGTGATTAAATATTTTTATCTAGATTTTTTAGCATTTCGATAATAGTTCGATTAGCATCGGGAAACTCATCTGCATTAAGCTCCTCTTCATCTACCCATCGGCTAGGCTGTCCTTCAGCTGCAAAAGGTTCACCATCCCATTCTTCAATAAGATAAACATGAATAGTGATAAAACGATCATTATACTGGTGCTCTACTGTTTTTAGATATTTAGCATCATGAATATTGATATCAATTTCTTCTGCAATTTCACGTTGAAGTGTTTGAAAAGGCGTCTCATTTGGCTCAACTTTTCCACCTGGAAACTCCCAAAACCCAGCTAAATGCGAATTTTCACCTCGTTGAGTGATAAAAATTTGCCCATCATGAGAACGAACAATACCAACCGCAATTTCAATTTTTTTCATAATAATTGTTTATTTTTAGCTTATTGATTGATGTCATAATCACTATCGTTATGACATCAATATGTGTAAAAATCAATCAGAGCTTAATCATACTAAACTTTATCTTTATTGAACAGCCCCGTGACAGTTTTTAAACTTTTTACCTGAACCACATGGGCATAAATCGTTTCGGCCAACTTTAGCCTGAGCTCGCACGATGGGTTGTGGTGTCCGTGGTTTACTCTCATCGCTGATACTATCAAGTTCTTCATGACTTAGTTTTTGCAACTCAGCAAGTCTAGCCATTTCTTCTTGTCTTTGACGTTCAGCTTCTTCAATTTCTTCTTGAGAACGAATACGAACGCGGCTTAATACTCCAATGACATCATATTTAAGCGATTCTAGCATACCGGCAAACATATCGAATGATTCTCGTTTATATTCTTGCTTAGGATCTTTTTGAGCATAACCACGTAAATGAATTCCTTGACGTAAATAATCCATGGCAGCTAAATGATCCTTCCAAAGAGAATCGAGCGTCTGTAACATTACATTTTTTTCAAAACTGCGCAATGCCTCACTACCAACAGAATCCTCTTTAGTTTGATAAGTTTCGGAGCCAACTTGTAAGATTCGTTCTCGTAACGTTTCCTCATGTAGATTTGGTTCATCATTAAGCCACTGAGCAACTGGTAGCTCAAGGTCAAAATCAGTTTTTAAGGCAGCTTCAAGCCCACTTACATCCCACATTTCTTCAATTGATTGTGGTGGAATATAGCGATCGATTAACGTATTAAATACATCGACTCGAATCGAATCAATCGTTTCCTTAATATCGTGATTATCAAGAAGATCATTTCGTTGGCCATAAATAGCTCGGCGCTGATCATTTGCAACATCATCAAATTCTAATAATTGTTTACGAATATCAAAATTACGACTTTCAACCTTTTTCTGAGCATTAGCAATCGCTTTTGTCACCCAAGGATGTTCAATCGCTTCTCCCTCTTTCATACCTAATTTTCGCATCATACTACCGACTCTATCTGAAGCAAAAATACGCATTAAAGGATCTTCTAAAGATAAATAGAAACGTGATGCCCCAGCATCCCCTTGTCGCCCAGCTCGCCCACGTAACTGATTATCAATTCGTCGAGACTCATGCCGCTCGGTACCTAAAATATATAACCCTCCGAGTTCAAGGATCTCTTCATGACGAATACGCCAATCTTGTTTTATCTGTTCTACTTGCTCTGCCGTTGGCGATTCAAGTTTTGAAATTTCCATTTGCCAGTTACCGCCAAGCATAATATCAGTACCTCGACCCGCCATATTAGTTGCAATTGTAACTGCCCCTTTACGACCTGCATCAGCAATAATTTCTGCTTCTTGAGCATGGAATTTGGCATTTAATACACTGTGCTTAATGCCGGCTTTAGTTAAAAAATGTGAAACAAGTTCTGATTTTTCAATTGATGCAGTACCAACTAAAACAGGTTGTCCCCGTGACATACAATCACGAACATCCGCAACAATTGCATCGAGTTTCTCTTTTTCAGTCATATAAACTAAATCAGATTGATCTTTACGCACCATCGGTTTATTGGTCGGTATAACAATCGTATCTAAACCATAAATTTGGTTGAACTCAAATGCTTCAGTATCTGCAGTACCGGTCATCCCAGCTAATTTTTGGTATAAGCGGAAGTAGTTTTGGAAAGTAATCGAAGCTAAGGTTTGATTCTCATTTTGGATTTTAACGCCTTCTTTTGCTTCAACAGCTTGATGTAAGCCATCAGACCAACGACGGCCTTCCATCGTTCGGCCAGTATGTTCGTCAACAATAATAACCTCACCATCTTTAACGATATAATCAACGTCACGAGAAAAAAGATGATGTGCGCGTAGTCCAGCATTAACATGGTGCATTAATACAATATTATTCGGCGCATATAATGACTCTTCGCCTTTCATAATTCCTTCACGGATCAATAACTCTTCAACTTTAACTAACCCACGCTCGGTCAAGTGAACTTGACGTGATTTTTCATCTACCGAAAAATCTCCTTCACCTTGATATTCTGTCGTATCTTCTTTTTCTTGGCTTGTTAGGTAAGGAATGATTTTATTAATACTGATATAGCGCTCAGAACTATCTTCAGCAGGACCTGAAATAATTAATGGAGTCCTTGCTTCATCAATTAGGATCGAATCGACCTCATCAACTAATGCATAATAAAGAGGACGCTGTACTCGTGACTCTTTATCAAACACCATATTATCCCGAAGATAGTCAAAACCATATTCGTTGTTTGTTCCGTAAGTGATGTCAGCATTATAGGCCTCACGTTTTGCTGGCGCAGACATATTGGGTAAATTGATACCGACACTTAAACCTAAAAACTCAAATAACGGTCGATTATTTTCAGCATCACGCTGCGCGAGGTAATCATTTACTGTCACAACATGAACACCAAGGCCCGTCAATGCATTAAGATAAGCGGGTAAACTAGCGGTTAATGTCTTACCTTCACCAGTACGCATTTCAGCAATGCAGCGCTCGTTAAGCACCATACCACCAATTAACTGAACATCAAAATGGCGCATGCCAAACACGCGTTTGCTCGCCTCTCGCACCACGGCAAAGGCCTCTTCTAATAAGGAATCTAAACTCTTCCCTTCAGCAACACGTTGCTTAAATTCAGCCGTTTTGGCTTTTAACTCGTCATCAGATAACGCTTCCATGGCAGGCTCTAACGCATTAATTTTCTCAACGCGTTTACGCATTGACTTTAATACTCGTTCATTTCGACTACCAAATACTTGTGTCAATAATTTCAATAACATATTATTTATTCTCTTTATGTTGAAACGATATATATCGTTTTGCTATTTGTAACTGATTTTGCGACAAAAATTTAGACAGAACTCTTATAAGCATTAATGCTGAAATATTTGACGCATAATTAATATTGATTAATTAGAACTAAATTTAGATTCTAAATAAAAGAAGGGCCAGCTCGTATACCATTGTTAGGCGTCAAGCGAGTTGCAGGAATAAATCCACGGTATTGGGTTGGAACAAAAGATGCATTAACAAATTCTAGCTCATTATTATACAAGCATGTTAGTTGAACTTTTTTATCCGAGTGATGATCTTGCAAATTTACCATTACCGTAGCAATAGTAATAATATTAGCGGGTTGCGATTGATTGGCTGGCAAACTTCCTTGAGCAGATAAACTAAATGCAGCGGCAAGCACACTAAGCAACAAGTGCGGTAGCGCGATTTTTATTACAAAGCATTTACTTAATTTTTGCCAACAATTCATCGTAACAGTATTGATAATATTTTATGGTGTTAGTTTTAACATAATTAATCTATGAATTACTATTATATTAACGTATTTTTTATTCTTTGCCTATTTTCTTTTTTAATCAAAATAATTACCGATATCGATAATACATTGAATATCTAATCTCCAATGTTGGTCGTTAAAATATTGTTTTGACATATCATTATAGAGAAAAATATAGTGGTAAATTGACGATAAAAAGTAAATGATTTTATAATTCGCCTATTTTATCAATTGATTTTAAACATTATTCAGCAAATATGTTAAAATTAATACAATTACGATTTAACAAAGTAAAACTTATGACAACTACACCGCTACAAAGCAAAAATAATCTTATTTGGATAGACCTTGAAATGACAGGTTTAGATCCTAATCGAGATCGCATTATTGAAATTGCAACCATTGTTACTGACTCTAATCTCAATGTTTTAGCTGAGGGGCCTGTTATTGCAATATCACAGCCTCAAACTCAGTTAGCCTTGATGGATGAATGGAATGTAACAACCCATACTGGTACGGGATTAATTGAACGAGTTAAAAAAAGTACAATTAGTGAAAAAGATGCTGAACAACAGACGATAAATTTCATTTCACAATGGGTACCGCAAAATTGTTCACCTATTTGTGGCAATACTATCGGCCAAGATAGGCGTTTTTTGTTTAATTATATGCCTCTTTTAGAAAAATATTTCCACTATCGCTATTTAGACGTTAGTACAGTCAAAGAGCTGGCTCGACGCTGGAAACCTGAAATTCTATCTGGATTAACCAAAAAAGGAACCCATCAAGCACTTGATGATATTAAAGACTCAATTGCTGAATTAGCGTATTATAGAGAACATTTTTTTAAAGAATAATTATGCAATTTATATATACCTCTTTACTCTATCTTATCCAGCCTTTAGTCTGGTTAAAATTATTATGGCGTAGCCGTAAAGCCCCCGATTATCGTAAACGCTGGTTTGAACGTTATGGATTTTGCCGTGGCAAAGTAACACCTAACGGCATTTTAATACACAGTGTTTCAATGGGGGAAACCATTGCCGCAATTCCACTCATTAAACAATTACAAAATCGTTACCCTAATTTACCTATCACCGTTACAACGATGACACCAACAGGTTCACAGCAAGTCAAAAAATCGTTAGCTCAAAGCGTTAGTCACGTTTATCTACCTTATGATTTACCCGGCGCTTTAAAACGATTTCTTGATATTTTACAGCCAAAAATAGTCATTATTATGGAAACGGAGTTGTGGCCGAATCTTATTTGTGCATTAAAAAAACGCAAAATCCCCCTAATTATTGCTAACGCAAGGTTATCAGAGCGATCAGCAAAGGGTTACGCCAAGCTAGGTAAAGCGATTAATGACTTAATGCCTAAAATAACGCATATTGCAGCTCAAAATCAATTGGATGCCGAGCGCTTTTTAAAATTGGGATCACCCAAAGATCAACTAACGGTAACCGGAAGTATTAAGTTTGATATTGAGCTAAGTGATGAGCTACAACAAAAAGTAATGATACTAAAATCAAGCTGGCAATTACAAAGACCCGTTTGGATTGCTGCAAGTACCCATCATGGTGAAGATGAAATTATTTTAGCTGCGCATCAAATACTCTTAAAAAATTATCCTGACTTATTGCTAATTCTAGTGCCTCGTCATCTAGAGCGTTTTATCACCGTTGAAAGACTTATTACACAATATCATTTAAATTATCAACTACGTAGTGATAATAAAGCTCCGACAAAACAGACTCAAGTTATCTTGGGTGATACGATGGGCGAACTGTTATTACTATATGGCCTTGCCGATATTGCTTTTGTTGGCGGTAGCATGGTTGAACGAGGGGGCCATAATCCACTTGAGCCTGCTTTGCATCATTTACCAATTATTATGGGTGAATATTACTTTAATTTTAACGTTATTTGTCAACAATTAATCGCGGCAAATGGTCTTTGGTTAACGCAATCGAATAGTCATGATCTAGCAGAAAAAATTAATAAGCTCCTTGCAAATAAAACATTAACACAAACTATGGGTGAAAATGCTTGGCAAGTATTAGCACAAAATCAAGGCGCATTAGCTCGGCTATTAACCGTAATTGATAGTGAATTATTAAAGTTGCAAGGGAAAGGAGCCGATAATGACAAATAAGCAAGGTGTATTAATCGTTAATTTAGGAACGCCAAGCCAAGCAACGCCAAAAGCGATTAAAAATTATCTTGGTGAATTTCTACGCGATCGTCATGTCGTGGATATTCATCCCGTCATCTGGCTACCCATTTTATACGGCATAGTTATCCCCAAACGATTAAACTATATCACAAAGCACTATCAAAAAATTTGGCTAAATGAACAATCTCCGCTGTTATATTACAGCAAACAGTTATGTCAAAAGCTACAACACCAGCGCCCTAATTTACAATGTGAATTAGCAATGAACTATGGTGAGCCAAGCCTTGATGCTGCACTAAATCGTTTAAAGCATTGTGA
This sequence comes from Orbaceae bacterium lpD04, assembly GCA_036251935.1. NCBI lineage: Bacteria > Pseudomonadati > Pseudomonadota > Gammaproteobacteria > Orbales > Orbaceae > Orbus > Orbus wheelerorum. The sequence goes on from CP133967.1 coordinate 2,694,522, forward strand.
TAATATTGAAGTTATCAGCATGTATCCACAGTATTCAACAACAACGACATTAGCAGTCATCAATAAAATCAAAACACTGACTAAATCATGGCTAACCCCACCAAAAATCAACTACCGACATGATTATGCTGATGTTCCAGTTTATATTGAGGCTTTAGTAAAGCAAATAGATGAATATATCTGTATTGAACAGCCAGATGTATTAATGCTGTCTTACCACGGCATTCCAATAAGCTACATTAAAAAGCGTCAAGATGAATATGTCACACGCTGCGAATTAACGAGCCAATTAATTAAACAAGCGATTAATCGCTATTATCCTAAGCTCGACATCATTATGACTTACCAATCTCGTTTTGGTAAGGGTAAATGGACCGAACCTAATACCAGCGATGTACTTATTGAACTTGCTAAGCAACAAAAATCGGTAGCAGTAACTTGCCCCGGGTTTGCTGTTGACTGCATCGAAACCCTGCATGAAATTGATATTGAAAATCGTGAGTTATTTATGCAATCTGGCGGTGAAAAATTTAGTTATATCCCAGCGCTTAATGACTCAGATTTACAGGTTAATTTATTAATAGCATTGACTGATAGTTTATTGATAAAAGCAAATAGTTAAAATAAGGTTTATCATCAAAACCGTTTTTAGTTTAAGTAGTATGATGATTTTTCGTTTAACTATGTGTTAAGCAAGTTACTTTGCTTAACACATAAAAGAGCAATAAAAGGCTTTGTTACGCAGCTATTTTTTCGTATTAATACAGTGCCAATTTTACGAGTTCAATATAATACGCCGCACCAGTAATAAGAATCTCATCATTAAAGTTAAATTGTGGATGATGCAAATTTGCGCCCTCTCCGGCTCCCAACCAAATATAAGCGCCCGGCCTTGCTTGTAGCATAAAAGCAAAATCTTCTGATCCCATCGATGGTGTTGCATCGGTGTGGACATAATCTTCACCAACAACATTACACGCAGCATCAATAGCGAGCTTTGTTGCGCTTGGGTGGTTAACTGTTGCAGGATAGCGCCGCTGATAACAAATATTTACCGTCGCATGAAAGGCATTTGCAACGCTTTCAGCAATTTCCTTAATGCGTCTTTCAGCTAAATCTTGTACATTCGCATTAAATGTTCTAACCGTACCTCGAATAATCGCCTCTTGCGGTAATACATTCCAAGTATCGCCACTATGAATTTGCGTTACACTAACGACGAGTGAATCCAATGGATTAATATCACGGCTGACTATTGTTTGCAAAGAACTAACAACTTGCGTTGCCGTTACAATTGTATCATAACCTAAATGAGGAGCCGCCGCATGTGATCCTTTACCTGTGATCTTAATTTCAAAAACATCATAAGCCGCCATTAATGGCCCTTTACAAATAAAAAATTGCCCTAAAGGCATATTTGGCTGATTATGCATTCCATATACTGATTCAATTGGAAAGCGCTCAAATAAACCATTTTCAACCATGACTCGCCCGCCGCCCTCATTTTCTTCAGCCGGCTGAAAAATAACCACAACGCTACCTGCAAAATCTCGATGATGAGCTAAATATTTTGCGGCGCCAAGCAGCATCGCTGCGTGACCGTCGTGACCACATGCGTGCATTTTTCCGCTGATTTTCGAACAATAATCAACATCATTTTGCTCGGTAATATCAAGCGCATCAATATCGGCTCGAAGCCCAATCCATTTGCCCGGTTTATTTCCCTTAATAATTCCAACGACTCCCGTTGGGGCAAAATCTGTATAAAGTTCATCAATACCAAATGAAGTTAACATCTCAACAATAAATTGCGTAGTATGATGTTCTTCAAATGCCGTTTCTGGGTGACTATGAATATGACGACGCCATTTTGTCATTTCCGCTTTTAATGCTGAAATAGTAGGATTAATATTGTGTGTCATATACCGTTTACCTCTCGATGTAATTTATATTTGCTAACGTTAATATAAAGTAAGATAACTCAGCAAACGAAATGATATATTCGAATATATTTATAACCTATTGTTATATGGATATTGAAAGTATCAGCCTTGCTGTTTTTCATAATAGTTTTTTAATTAAAATGAGCACTAAGTCAAAGCCTCAATATATGATTTCATATAAAATGGTCGATAAATTTAAATTTTAACTTTCAATTTTCTAGGAGGTAGTATGAAGGCAGCGGTAATTAGGCAAGATTGTAATGGTCAAGTTGAACTTAAAGATGTTCCTATCCGTCCATTAGAATCAGGTGAAGCATTGGTTGAAGTCGAATATTGCGGTTTATGTCACACCGATCTCCATGTCGCAGCGGGCGACTTTGGTAAAAAACCTGGCCGGGTTATTGGTCATGAAGGTGTTGGCGTTGTAACTAAGATTGCTCCTGATGTTAAAAGTTTAAAAATAGGTGATCGGGTCAGTATTGCTTGGTTTTATGCAGGCTGCGGAGTGTGTGAATATTGTATTTCAGGTAATGAAACGTTTTGTCGTAGCGCGGTTAACTCCGGCTACACTGTCGATGGTGGAATGGCTGAACAATGCATTGTCAAAGCTGATTATGCCGTAAAAGTACCAGAAGGACTCGACCCAGCGCAAGCAACTAGCATAACCTGCGCTGGCGTTACCACTTATAAAGGCATAAAAGTTGCGGATACTAAACCCGGTCAGTGGCTTGCAGTATTTGGCATTGGAGGACTTGGTACCCTTGCTGTCGAATATGGTAAAAATGTCTTTAATAATAAAGTAGTTGCAATTAGCAATAGTGATAGCCAACTCGAATTGTGTAAAAAATTAGGTGCAGATCTAACGGTTAACCCAAAAAAAGTGGCCGATGTCGGCGCTTACATCAAAGAACATACGGGTGGTGGAGCCCATGGTGCAGTTGTCACCTCGGTCACTAAAGTTGGTTTTAACCAAGCCATAAATTCTGTGCGCCCATTAGGCCGCGTAGTTGCATTAGGTTTACCTTCTGAAACCATGGACCTTAGTATTCCTAAAACCGTATTAGATGGTATTCAAGTACTCGGCTCATTAGTTGGTACGCGTGAAGACTTAGCCGAAGCTTTCCGATTTAGTGCTGAGGGTAAAATTGTACCAATCGTTGAAAAACGCCCATTTGAAGATATTAACGATATGATTGATGAAATGCGTGCAGGAAAAATCCAAGGACGCATGGTTATCGATATGAAGATGAAAAAATAGAAATAGTGTAATAAAATAATAAAATAAAAGGTAAGTTTAAGTACTTGCCTTTTTATTTCGTTAACAAAGCAACCGTTAATGCATGTTGGCAAGACAACTGATTTGGGAAGATAATTTTAGGATTAATGTCAGCTAAATTTAGACCGTGTAATGCATTAATCTTTTTAGGTAAAGAAAATACAGTTAATCCTCGAATTAAAACAGAATCAATCACATTGTAGTCTTCATCAAAAGATAACGCGATTAATACCCTAGGTTTAAAACGCCCATCGTTATTACGGCCGACACCAAGATAAGCGCCCTTTTCCATGGCAATAAATGCATGGTTAAAACGCCTTATTTGTAGCCAACCCAATCCTATTTGTAACGTCCAAGCAATCATTGCAAGCGTAATCAATGCTGTTGTCATAAAGTCCCTATTTAATCAATATTAACAAGGGCAATAGTGCCACTTGTTAATTTAAAATACGATATATAACATTAAAACATTACCTGCCCACCGGTAATATTAATTGATTGCCCAGTACAATAAGATGCTTTATCACTGGCATAAAAAAGCAACACATTCAACACATCTTGGTAATCACAGCCACGTTTTAATGGCACTTTATCAATATAAAATTGCTCGACTTGAGATTCATCAATACCGAGCTTTTTGGCATATTGAGGAAGCAGTGACTGAAACATCGGTGATTTTAATAAATTACCAAGCATCAATGAATTAACGGTAATTCCGTGGTCAGCTAAATCAAGTGCGAGAGATTGCGTCAATCCTACACCGCCAAATTTTGCGGCACTATAGCCTGAATTATGTTTACTGCCCACTTTACCTGATTTAGAGTTGATCTGAAGAATCCGCCCAGCGACATTATGCTTAATCATTAATTTGGCCATTTCTCTTGCACATAAAAAATAGCCCGTTAAATTAACATTTACCGATAAGTTAAAATCAGCTAATTTAAAATCAGTAATGGGGCTTGCTTTAGCAACGCCAGCACTATAAACCATAAGGTTTAACTGCGTAAAAATTCTTTCAATATCAGTAGCAAGATTGATGACGCTATCCTCGTTTGCGGCATCAACTTGAAAGCCTTTTGCCGTGCCAACACCATGCTTTTTATTAATTTCATCTGCGACTTTATTTGCATTTTCAATATTAAGATCTGCAACGGCAACTTGATAACCAGCATCTGCAATCCCTTGGCATAAAAAAGCACCTAATGTTTGCCCACCACCGACAACAACAGCAACTTGTTTCATATCTCTCACCTTATCGTTAAAAATTATTTAATTTAATAAATCATCATCGTCAATTAGCTAAAATCGTAATGTAATCACCTATTTTCAAATTCATCGGTACTTGGCCACTTACATGCACGTTACCAGGTAGCTGCGCACTATGCTTACCATCAAAACGGATGGTAATGTGTCCAAGTTCACGAAAATTAGTGGTAGCAACGTCACCAACAGCCGTAATTTGGTAGCAAAGGTCACCAAATTTTATCGTTTGCCCTACAACTAAATGATCCGTTAACGTACCATGAGAATGAATAAAGCAATAATCAGCAAGCTCTGCAGGCCCACCTTCTTTAAACGTAATGAGCATTCCATCTGCCAAAACATCTAAGGCAAAATCACCAATGCTTAAAATGGTCGAGCGATAAATAATATTTTTCATAATGTAACCCCTACTGTTTACTTAACCGCCAAACTCAGCCATGGAGATGACTATTGGTAAATAAAAAATGAAACAGCCCATGCAATTAATACTGTTGGCGCACCGGTTAAAAAACGACTAACCAAAACCGAGGGTACCCCAACCCTTACCGTATCTTGCTTAGCTTCAGCAAGCGATAACCCAACTGGAATAAAGTCACAAGACGCTTGAGAATTAATAGCAAATAACGCGGGTAGTGCTAAATAAGGCGGAATATTACCAAGGCCAATTTGTACTCCGACTAAAGTTCCAATTACTTGAGCAATAACGGCGCCAGGACCTAAAAATGGTGAAAGTAAGGGGAATGAACAAATTAAGGCTAAAATAATAAGTCCAATCGGATTGTTAGCTAATGGCACCAAGCCATGAGCGACTAAATCCCCTAAACCCGAGGCAATAATAATACCGATTAAGGCAGAAACAAAAGCCATAAAGGGTAAAATCGTCTTTAATACGGTGTCGATAGTATCACGGCCGGCTTGAAAAAATACCGCAACACCAGCCCCCATACCAATACCAATTTTTGCCAATAACCCATCACTTTGCTCACTAATTTTTTTAGTAGTATCATAATCTTTAGGAATACGTTTACTCTCATTAACCCGATTATTTTCGGCTAAAGAGTCTGCAATGGTTTGCATTTTCTCTTCAATCAAATAAATATTTTGAGGTTTAACGCCTGATACATAGATATCTTCAACAATATATTGGGCAAGTGGCCCTGATTTACCCGTAGCATGGATATTAAGTGTCGGCACTCGGTTTTTTGGATAAATACCACAGCGTAAAGTTCCGCCGCAATCAATCACTGCGATCCCGATTTCATCTTTGGCTGGTTCACCATCTTTAAATCCATCAATAGCTTGCCAATTGGTTAATTCAACTAATCTATCTACAACTGCTGGCCTTGTACCTGCTGCAATATAGACTATTTTTTTCCCCTCTATAATGGGCAGTTCTAAAGGGCCGCCCCAACCTGCATCACCTTTTTCAATTCGAATATATTTAGTCATTACCATTGCTCCCACTAAAGATGAACTTTTCTATCTAACGTTATCGCCATTTTTTTCTCAAAAATACGAGTGGTGAAGTCAGTTATCCAGCCTCTAAAAAAGTTAGTAAAGAGACCGACTAAAAAATAACTAACGGCAAGTGGACCAAGCGGCAGACCTAGTGTTGTCAAACCTGATGCGATACCTAAGTAGACAAATAATTCGCCAGGATTAACATGAGGGAATAATCCATTCATTGAATGGCAACTATAAGAAGAAGCAGCATAATAACTTGGTTTATAAAATTCAGGCATAAAGCGACCTAAACTCAAAGTCATTGGATTACAAAAAACAAATGTCCCGATAAGTGGTAATACTAAATAGCGTAAAATTGGATTGCTAGCACAAGCTTGCGCTAATTGCTCAATGCGGTGTTGACCAATCAGTTTAATTAGTGCATTCATCACAACTAATAATGAAATAAGTAAAGGTAAAATTCCGGTGACCATACCAACAAAAACCTTACCCCCTTCCTGAAATAGCCCAATAAACCATTCAGCCCCATACGAAATCGCGTCTATCATGTCTTCTCCTTTTCGATTTATATTGATAAGACAGCAAGAATAATAACAATAGGATTTAATGATTTCTTTTAACTAGATCACAATTCAACAAAAATCTTTTAATTTGAAAGATTTTCCTTTCTTAAGGAAAGATATAAATTTCATTCTATAATTATTTTAAAATAATTAGCTATTAATAAAAAATATTAATTATTTATTATGGATATAATTGAAATGAATTTTTTCAATAAGTTAATAGGAAGAGGAAAGGGAAGAATAGGCTAAACTTAACTAGCGAATCAAATTTAGCTTAAAATAGCGATAATTTGCAATATATCTGCAATGCTAACAGATAAAACCATAACTGAGTTAGTGAACGTCAACCAAAATCACATTAATCCCTAATTTGATAAGTGCATTGTAATATTTAATATCCAGCTCATTATCAGTGATAATGGTATCGACTGTTTTCAAATTACATACCACATTAGGACTACGGCGACCAAACTTTGATGAATCAACTAACAGAACCAATTTCGCTGCCGCTTTACACATCGCAACGCTTCCATCATAGCTTTCATTAAAAGTCGTTACGCCGCCAGTAATATCAACGCCATCGGCACCCATAAAAAGCTTATCAAAAGAATAATAATTAAGTGATGCATCCGCTAATTTATTATTACTATGAAATGAGGCAGACTTGCGGCGGTAATGCCCGCCCATTAAAATAATAGTCTGATCATTATCAAAACTAACTAACTCATTAACCATATGTAAGCTATTAGTCATGATAGTCAAATTTTGAAATTTAGTTAACATTGGGATCATTTGAGCAACGGTGCTACCTGCATCAAAAATAAGAGAGTCACCTTCATAAATAAGCTTAGCTGCTTCTTCAGCAATTTTTTTCTTTTTAGCAATATTAATAAATGTTTTATGATCAACCGGCTGATCACCCACTTCTTTATTTAACATTGCCCCGCCATAAGTACGAATTACCATATTATTTTCAGCAAGTTGAACAAGATCTTTACGAATAGTCGTTCCGGTCGTATCAAACTTCTCACTAAGAACCTCAACCGAGGCACTACCATTGATCTGCAGGTAGTCAAGAATAGCGGCTTGTCGCTCTTTTACTTTCATAATAATTTATTTATCTCATTTTGGTGTTATTGAAACAAAAGACTCATAAATAAACATGCTCTAAATTCAGACTAAATCAACTTATTTAATCACGATTAAGAGCCAGAAATAATTTATTGTTCATTTATTTATAAGATAGCTTATTTCATAAAAAAATAACACTTCTTTCAAAGTGAAAGGTATTATTTTATCTAAAACGTCATAAGAATATTATCGGTATCATTTGGGATATAAAAATAGACATAAATTATAGCAATTTTATGTCTATTCAAATAATATTTTTAGCGATGAATATCGGGTATTAACTCGATTTAAAAGGTTAGTTTACCAAATGCTTTTTGCCAATCATTTTCAAATTTATCAATGGCTGCATCAACAGCTGGATCACTAATAAATAGCTCGGCAATATCAACAGGTAAGGTAATGGCTTCACAGCCCGCGAGTAAGCAATCAAGCGCTTGTCTTGGCGTTCTAAAGCTAGCAGCTAACATCATCGACGATGGTGCATGTAAAGTGAGTAAAGTCTGCAATTCATTAACGACGTCGATCCCGCTACCACTTTGCGCATCAATACGATTAACATAAGGCGCCACATATTTTGCGCCCGCTAACGCAGATAATAGTCCTTGCCCTGCGCCATATACTGCAGTGCCAAGGGTTGTAATACCTAGCTCAGTTAATGACTTTATTGCGATTAAACCTTGTGCAGTAACGGGCACTTTAACCACTAACGATGGGAATCGTTTGGTTAATGCTTGCGCCTCTTTAATCATGTCTTGTGCATTATTAGCAATCACCTGAGCAAACAATTGACCATCAACACCAATAACAGCCTGTAGCTCTGCTAATATATCAAAAAGTGGTTTTTTCTCTTTCGCGATAATACTAGGATTAGTTGTTACACCTTTAATCGGTAAAATTGAATGTAAGCGCTTTACCGAGCTCACATCAGCAGTATCTAAATAAAGTTCCATATATTCCCTCAATAATTACTTTTATTCGAAAGATATTATGGTTTAAAAAGAGAATATTATTTATTTTTTTATATAAAACATGAGACTGATCACAAATTTATTGCTGATAAATTAGTGGTTAGCGCGAGAGGATTGACTCGGATCATCCATGATCTTCGCCCTGCGGGCAGCTATCTTAGCTGTACAAATCGTTCCTACGATTCGACCTCCTACGGAGGTTCAAACCTCATAAATACTAGGCGTAAAAAAACCGACTTTCGTCGGTTTCTTAAAATATGGTCGGCGAGAGAGGATTCGAACCTCCGACCCACTGGTCCCAAACCAGTTGCGCTACCAAGCTGCGCTACTCGCCGTTAGGATGCGAATAATACTTTGCTATTGACCTGCTGTCAAGATGCTAATGAAAATTATCTTAATTGAAATGGCGCAGGTGATTTGCCAATTCGTTGGTAAAATTCTGTAACAAACTCTTCATAACGTCCTTTTGCAACAGCTTCTCGTATTTCAGCCATTAATCGTTGGTAGTAACGAAGATTATGAATCGTGTTAAGTCTTGCCCCTAAAATTTCACCACATTTGTCCAAATGATGGAGATAAGATTTAGTATAATTTTTACAGGTGTAGCAGTCACAGTGCGGATCTAATGGTGATGTGTCATCACGATATTTCGCATTTCGGATTTTAATAACCCCATCGGTCACAAATAAGTGACCATTACGAGCATTACGCGTAGGCATAACGCAATCAAACATATCAATGCCACGGCGCACACCTTCAACTAAATCTTCAGGTTTACCAACCCCCATTAAATAGCGAGGTTTATCATTAGGAAGCTGCGGGCAAGTACCTTCTAAAATACGGTGCATGTCTTCTTTAGGCTCACCTACTGCAAGGCCGCCAACAGCATAACCGTCAAAACCGATTTCAGTTAACCCTTTAATCGAGATATCACGCAGTTCTTGATGAACACCGCCTTGAACAATACCAAATAATGCATTTTGATTATTTAGTTCGTCAAAACGATCACGACTACGTTTAGCCCAGCGTAATGACATTTCCATTGAACGCTTAACGTAATCCCACTCGGCAGGATAAGGAGCACATTCATCAAAAATCATCACAATATCAGAACCTAAATCGTTTTGGATCTCCATTGATACTTCAGGTGATAAAAACACGGAATCGCCATTAATTGGATTACGAAAATAGACACCTTCTTCTTTAATTTTTCTAAGGTCACCAAGGCTAAATACCTGAAAACCACCCGAATCGGTAAGAATTGGTCCATGCCACTGCATAAAGTCATGTAAATCGCCATGCTGGCGCATAATTTCTTGCCCAGGTCTTAACCATAAATGAAAGGTATTGCCCAATAAGATTTGAGCCCCAGTCTCTGCAACTTCTTCAGGCGTCATGCCCTTTACTGTGCCGTAGGTACCAACAGGCATAAATGCAGGCGTTTCAACCGTATATTCAACGCCTCTACGATCAAATTTCATCCGTCCACGACGAGCAAGTCCATCACTATTATCTAATTCAAATTTCATATTGGTTATCATACCTCTAGCAACCAAATAAACAGTTTGGCGCTTTATTTAACTATTCAAAACCTTTTCAATTAAAAGGCACACGCGTAATTTTGCCGGCTATGATAACATAGCTACTAAGTGAAACAAAAAATTGTTGTGGCTTTATATGCTTAAGATCATAAAAAAACTCATTACAATCTATATTTTGCTATTACTTACCGCTTGCGCGCCAACTTACACGGTAAATACACTCAATGAGCAAGCGCTTACTGAATTAAGCAGTGAACAAATTGTTAATCTAAATGCGCAAAGCTGCCTGTACCATGACAGTAATCAGATCGCTGTTAAACAATCACATCCTTTAAACCAATATTTATATCGATTAATCCAACCTTTCCCTAACACCATAAATGGTAAAGAGTTGAATTATCGGGTCTATCTAAATACACAACCTAATGCTTGGTCATCACTAAATGGCTGTATACGAATTAATAGTGGCCTACTTAAAATACTCAATGACCATGAAATTCAAGCTGTTATTGCCCACGAGATCGGTCATATTGCCTTAAATCATTCCATTACTGCATTTCATCATGCCAAAGCGGCTGAAATTAAAAATAATAATGAGATTATCTTATTTGTACCGCAATCCCTTTCACAAAAACAAGAAATTGCAGCGGATAATTATGCAATTAATTTACTTAAGCAGCTAAATATCGATCCTAACGTATTAATTACTATGCTTGATAAACTTAATAACTATCAAAAAGAGCAAAGTTATTCTCACCCAACGATAATGATCCGTAAAAATAATTTAATAAATAAAATTAATTAGGTAAGATATTCAATTGTTTATTTATAAACAAAAATCTCGATATAAAACATAGATTTGAAAAAAACAAATCAAATTAGCTATACAATAAAGGAATAATATAATGAAAATAAAATTAGTGGCTGCCACAATACTTATCGGTGCTTTAGCTGGGTGCCAGATGGATACAAACAATATGCTTAATCTAGGTATGCAATCGGCACAAATTGCCTCATTAAGTGATAGCGATGTCAAAACATTAAGCGATAAATCATGTGTACAAATGGACTCAGAAGCAAAAATTGCTCCTGAAAATAGTGCCTACAGCACTCGCTTAAAAAAAATCACACAAGCATTAGGTGATAATATTAATGGGACGCAAGTTAACTATAAAGTCTATTTAACCGATGAAGTAAATGCTTGGGCAATGGCAAATGGCTGCGTACGGGTTTATAGTGGCTTAATGGATAAAATGACTGATAACGAAGTTCAAGGCGTACTAGGTCATGAACTTGGTCACGTTGCGCTAGGTCATAGTAAAAAAGCAATGCAAGTCACTTATACCGCACAATTAGCCAGAGGCGTTATTGCTGCATCAACGAATACAGCAATTGCTAACCTAACCCAATCTCAATTAGGCGATCTAGCTGAGGGTATTGTTAATGCACAGTTTTCACAGAAACAAGAAACACAGGCAGATAACTACTCGTTTGATTTCTTAGTTAAAAAAGGCCTTAATCCGCTAGGGATTGCAACGGCTTTTGAAAAGTTAGGTGGAGGGGAGACAACATTATTAAGTACTCACCCAGCTTCAAGTGATCGAGTAAAGAATATTCGTGACAAAATTGAAAAAATGAATCAAGGTAAATAAAAAATAGGTTCGAGTTAACAGAGATAAAGATACGTTAACTCGAACAACATATTTTGCTGTTAAGTTGCTTTACTTAATCTTGCCTAGTAATAAACATTGCATCGCCATAACTAAAAAAGCGTAGCTGATTTTCAACTGCAAAGCGATAAGCATTCATCACATGATCATAACCAGCAAAAGCAGATACCAACATAATTAAGGTTGATTCTGGCAAATGAAAATTAGTAATTAAAACATCAATGACCTTAAACTGATAACCCGGATAAATAAAAATTCGCGTATCAGCAAAAAATGGCTCAATTTGGCCACTTTTTTGAGCCGCACTTTCTAAAGCGCGAACCGATGTTGTGCCAACTGCGACAACGCGATTTCCTCGAGCCTTACAAGCCTGCACGGCATCAACAACCTCTTGCGATACCTGAGCATACTCAGCGTGCATAATATGATTTTCAATATTATCAACCCGCACCGGCTGAAATGTGCCCGCGCCAACATGTAGCGTAACAAAAGCAAATTCGACCCCTTTTTGCTTTAACGCCTCAAGTAATGGCTCATCAAAATGTAACCCGGCTGTTGGCGCTGCAACTGCGCCAGGCACTTTATTATAAACGGTTTGATACACCTCTCGATCTTGCTCATCATCTGGCCTGTCAATATAAGGTGGCAAAGGAATATGGCCAATTTTATCAAGAATTGCCAACACATCACTTGGAAACTGTAGTTCAAACAAACTATCATACCGAGCTAGCATTACAACTGCAATATCCGCTTGTTCGCCTAATAAAATCGTTGTGCCTTCTTTTGGGGCTTTAGACGACTTAACATGAGCCAATACGCGATTATTATCTAAAATTCGCTCAATTAGCATTTCAACTTTACCGCCAGAGGCTTTTTGCCCATACAGCCTAGCTGGAATAACCCTTGTATTATTAAATACCAGTAAATCACCAGGATTAAGTTTTTGTAATACATCAGTAAAAGTGCCGGATGTTATTGCGCCGGTATTACCGTCTAAACCCAGTAAGCGACATTGACTACGAACTTTTGCAGGATAACGCGCAATCAGTTCATCAGGTAGGTCAAATGCAAAATCAGATAGCTGCATAATCAATCAAATACTCTATATAGAAATCAAAAATAACTGTTTAGTCTAATAAGCTTGCGAAATATGTGCAAGTGCTTTTATCTTGACTACCCGTTATTACTCACTATTTTAATAAAAATGTAGCAACTAAAAATTCTAATAAATTATTTTTTTTATTTTTATAAAATGATAAGTAGCGAATAATCGATGCTTGAATAGCTTATAAGAAGCAGCAGCATTTTAGATAATTAACAATAAGGCAAAAACCTTATTGTTAATCAATGAGAGAACTAACGACGAGGTAAACCGCCCATTCCTCCCATGCCGCCACCCATCATGCCTTTCATATTGCGCATCATCTTCATCATGCCGCCGCCTTTCATCTTTTTCATCATGCGCTGCATATCATCAAATTGCTTAAGGAGTTTATTGACATCTTGTACTTGTGTACCTGAGCCTAAAGCAATACGGCGCTTGCGTGATCCTTTGATAATGTCAGGATTAAGGCGCTCTTTAAAAGTCATCGAATTAATCATTGCTTCCATTTTAATGGTGACTTTATCATCCATTTGCGCTTTGATATGATCAGGTAGTTGCCCAGCCCCAGGGAGCTTTGCCAGCATCGCCCCCATTCCGCCCATATCACGCATCTGTTTAAGTTGTTCCTGAAAATCGTTAAAGTCGAATTTATCGCCCTTTTTAATTTTCCTTGCCATTCTTTCAGCTTTTTCGCGATCAACCTTACCTTCCATCTCTTCAATAAGAGAAAGCACATCACCCATACCTAAAATACGTGAGGCAATGCGATCTGGATAAAATGGCTCTAAAGCATCGGTTTTTTCACCCATACCAAGAAATTTTATCGGTTTACCGGTAATATTACGGATTGAAAGTGCCGCACCACCACGTGCATCACCATCAACTTTAGTTAAAATAACCCCTGTTAATGGTAAGGCATCATTAAATGCTTTTGCGGTATTCGCTGCATCTTGCCCAGTCATTGCATCAACAACAAATAACGTTTCAATAGGCTTAACGGCTTGATGAAGCGCTTTAATCTCATTCATCATTTCGCCATCGACATGCAAACGGCCAGCAGTATCGACTATTAATACATCAAAAAACTGTAATTTGGCATGTGAAATCGCTTGATTAACGATATCGATCGGTTTTTGGTTAGCCTGTGACGGGAAAAAATCAACGCCAATCGACTGCGAAAGAGTTTCTAATTGCTTAATTGCAGCCGGACGATAAATATCGGCAGATACCACTAATACTTTCTTTTTGTGCTTCTCTTTAAGGAATTTGGCTAATTTAGCAACGCTGGTCGTTTTACCCGCACCTTGTAAACCTGCCATTAAAATAACCGCTGGAGGCTGGGCGGCAAGGTTCAATGAACTATTCACTTCCCCCATCGCAATGGTCAGTTCTTGCTGTACGATCTTAATAAATTCTTGCCCTGGTGTTAGGCTTTTATTGACATCAAGTCCGACGGCTTTTTCTTTGACTTGAGCAATAAAATCACGCACAACGGGCAACGCAACATCGGCTTCTAATAACGCCATGCGAACATCGCGCAATGCCTCTTTAATATTATCTTCGGTTAAGCGTCCGCGCCCGGTAATATTACGTAGCGTCTGGGATAATCGGTCGGTTAAATTTTCAAACATATTCTTCTCAAAGTTAATAAAAAATTCTTCCCATTATAATAACAGAAATTTATAATTATTAATCATGTGATTTGATAAACCAATTGTATATTTTCATTATTTTAAATAAAAACAATAGCATAAGGAAAAACAATGATGTCTAATAGCTCAATCCCAAATCCGAAAGTAGATGTTGAACGAGTCAATGAAATCAAAAAAGCAAGCTTCTGGGTAAGCCAAGTTTTTATTATTATTGCAACGGTATTAGGTGTTTACCTCGCAGCAAGCCAAGGTTATAAACAGGCTGTCCAATTTGAAAATATGAAAAGTTATAAAGAGAGTTATTACCTACAAAAATCATTACAATATGAGCTACAAGATAATATCGCACTATTAAAAACATATATGAGTAAACTACAAAATTCCAATTATTACGGCGCCCGTAATGAACCACTCAATTTTTATAACTTAGTTTGGGATAATATGAAGTTTTCTAGTGCAACGTTAGCAACGCCACCAGAATTTTTACGACAAGCACAGGGATTTTATCGCAATGTTGCCAAATTGCATGACAGCATTGCAAAAAGTGATATATCGGTTGATAACGGACTTAAGCAGCTACGGATCGAAATTGATTTAGTTGAACAAGACTTAATTCCTGGACTGGAAAAAAGTACACAAACCATTAAGCAAGAGCTTAGTGGCACCGATGTGATTTTATAATCATCAAATTTTAATTAATATATGCTCATTTACACTAATTACTGTTTAACTGGGCATTGATTATCACTTATTTTTGAGTGATCATAACCTTTACCAACAAAGTGCTTTATTTTCAAGTGTCGATAATGGCACTAACTGCATCACTCTCTTTTGACTTGTTAATACATAATCATACAAATGCAATAGTGAGTTTGGTTTCGTGTTAATAGGTAAAATTACGACTATTTCCTATTTTAACCATTAGCCTTAAAAACCGCAGAACAAACAATAATCAGGTATAACTGCATGAAACCATATTTATATTTATTCATTAGTTTTTTAGCTATATTCCTCTCCGCTTGCTCAAACAAACCAACACAAGCAACAGAAGCATGGCTAACTAAAGAAACTAAGATAAATTTACCTAGCCCCCATTTAGAAAAACCCTATCATGATAAGCAACTTTTAACGTTTAACTATAATGATCAACAAAAATCATTAATTACCTTAATTGATGCTGATACTAATGCAATAACCGTCACGGGGTTATCGACACTTGGCATAAGACTATTTAATATTGAATATAGCGGTAACACCATTATTACAGAACAAAATACCGTTATAAAAGAGATCCCCTCTGCAGAGCAAATCCTTTCAGATATTATGTTAAGCATTTTACCCATAGAATCTTGGCGGGTTAATTTACCCAAAAGTTGGCAATTAGTGGATAATAATTTAAATCGACAATTGATTAATGATAAGGGAGAAATTATTATCGATATTCGCTATCAGCAGCAGCCATCATCACAAAAGATACGCAGACCAACCAATATTAAGCATAACGGCTTTAATTATCAAATTGCGATCGAAGGTATAGAGTAAAGAATGCTTACTACTTACGACGACTTATCTGAAAATCATGATCTTTAACAGGAGCTAACTGCTCCTTATATGAGTAAAGTTATTTTACAATCTCTGCCTTTTATGGCTAAAATCGAGCTGCGCCTTACCGTCAGGCATAAAATAGGTACCATACTTAACCAAGCCACCTTCTTTAAAATGACAAGTGAGTTCATAACTTAGTACCATAGTGTCATTATTTTCTTGTAGCTCAATATCAACCGATGCTAGGCGAGGTTCATATTTTAATAGCGTCGTTTGCATCGCGCGCATTAATCCATAAGCCGATGTGGGTAATGCTTGATAAATATTTGACATATCAGGTAAACCATAGTCAGGCAGATGCTTAATAGCGCCCGCCCTGCTATTTAAAATGCGACCAATATTATCTTTAACACTAATAATCGTTTGCATCTTATCATCAGCATCACTAACGATTGAACCTGATTCAAAAAAACCAAATAACGTATCATACAATGAAGCGCCCATCGCTTAATCCTCAGCAACAAGTTCAAGCGCAAATTTATTCGCAATAATTTCGCGAGGCCTATTAATATTTAAATCTCTACGTTTTAATAAAATGCGCCAGTTATTTTGTTTTAAATCGGGCTCTTTAAATAGCGCCATAATACCGACATAATCAGCATCTTTATCAAATGGTGTATCGACAGATAAAGAAGTATTTGGCTTTAAAACAATCTCTTTTGTGGCAAGTAAAGAATCACCTAATGTCTCTTGATCATTACTCACTAATAACGGATATGTAGCTGATTCAAATGACTTGGCATCTTTTAACTGATACATGCGGATAACAACAGGTGATGAGCGACCTTTATCATCGGTATTAAGCTCGGCACGCGCGGTATAATCAAGATGTAAAGTACGCACATCCCATACAAAAATAGCTTTTGCAACGCCAGCGGTTCCTTCAGAAACTGACTGAGCAGCGCCACAACCGGTTAATGCAAATACACTAAGTAGTGCAGCGACGATCATGATTCGTTTTTTCATCTTATTTCCTTATTAATATATTCGTTATAATTTTGTTGTAACGCCCAATTATAGTGAAAAATAACTAAACTATATTTAAGCTGCAATCCCACGATAACGGCCTAAATTGACTATCACATCATTGGTTGACTCATCTGCATTACAGATTAATGACGCCGTTTGACCTAATCGTGCACCTTTTGATGAAAGCTGCGTTTTAGGTAAAAAACGAGCCGCTAGGTGCAAATCAAGCTGCGCATCAACTTGATAGCCCAAATAAGCACGCAATAACGTCATAATATCATTATGGAGCTCGCCATCAGGTAATAGCTTATCAATTAGCGTATTATCGCGTGGCTTTATTTTAACTAATACTGTTTGATTACATTCTAAAAACTGCTTACCTAATATCGCCGAGTTACCAAGCGTAATTCCGCCTTGACCAAGCTTCGCTGGCTGTGGAACATTCATACGCACAGGATAAAACTCATCAACCTCAACATCACAATTAGGTACTAATACTTTAATTACACCAACAATCCCCTCAGCGGTGCGAGTATGCTGGGTAACGAGGCCAAGCAATGCTAAAAAGCGCGATACTGGTGTACCGATTTGTTCGCTCGTTCCTTTGATCCCAAGCCCCGTTAAGCCAAGCAAACATTGCGAAACAGGATCAGTACCACCGCGCATAAAGCTTGCTGGATAATGGTGCTTTAGCCAAATACGATAAAACTGAGTAATAATTCGATGGTTAAAAATATCAAGAAAATCAACCATCGCCTCATAACCATCTTTACGCTTAACAATATCATCAAGTAAAATGGGCGGTAAAACCGAATCAACACCATATAAACCCAAAAAACGAGTTCGCACAGTAACTGGCCGATTTAAATAGGGTTCTCGCTCAATACATTTTAATTCACCAGCAGGAAAGCTCATCTCTGCCGATGGCGCAAAACGAAGCGGATCATTAACTGGCGATTCACTCGTTCCGAGTTTTAATTCGGTATCGGTCATTTGCTCGAGCAGCTGACAAAAACGATAAAAGTTCATTTTTGGCAGCTTGGCTTCAAGCTCCTGCATTAAAGGGCTGGTCGTGATGTCTTGCTGCGATCCCATGTTATTTTTTTCCCTGTTGGTAAAATGACTAACACTAGCTGCGTGAATAAATTAACATCAGCATATAATGCAAAAAACTGATGCAATAATTCACCAAATAACATCACATCCCCTTCGCCGGTAAATTGATAACTATTGAGTGTTACCTCAATTTCAACCCCACGCTGTAGCATTCCTTGCTCAATGCGTTTTATCATGCGATGCGAAACCTCAACAATGCCCTCTAAACGGCGGCGATTGAGTTCGTTATCAGTCCAATCATATAGCGCCAAAGTACCGCGTAAAACTTCTGCATTCATTAGCGACAAATAATTAGGTGCTAAATGAGATAACACTCGCCAATGAAAACGATCTTCTGTTGGCGGATAGCATGGCTGGGTTAACGCCGATAAATTTTTCACGCTGGCAATATTTGCCTGAGCACTCGATAACTGATTAATCCGTGCATTACGTAGCGATTTACGCGGCAACATACCATTGGTACCTGTCACCCTTAATGATAGTGTTTCGCTCTCTAAATTTTGATTTTTATCCCACACTTTACCGCCTAAAATCAGCCAAGTATCGTGTAAGCCCGATGCACCTTTACGAACCCTCGTGTGGTAATAACGCTCAGGCGCATCATGACGTAACATTCCGCCACGATGTTTAAAACTGGTAAAGGGAACGTAACTATAACGGCCATTGCGCGTTATCGCTTCAACGTTTTCAATCGAATAAATTTCAACATGACCATCTTGGCGCAATAACGGCCTAAGTAAATACTCACTTTCTAATTGATTAACAACCACTGGATCGGCTTCTAAATCAAATAAGTTAATTACTGGCGAACAGTGTAAGCAGATGTTGTTATGGTCAAATGGCATATCACTTGGCCAGCTCTCTTTTAGCACTAGCTCAATATCAATATAGCGGCAATGCTCAGGAACTTGTCTAATATCAAGGCCATTTAGATCAACAAACATAAATTTTTCGCGGAACGTAAAATATTCAAGCAATAATTGGTAACCGGCGAATGCATTGTCTGGTTTAAGCCATAAACGTTCATCAGGCCCAAACCCAACGGGGGTAATAGTCCCATTAAATCGTTGGCGACTTTGCGCATCAGTTGAATAACGCAAATGCATTGAGGCAACTTGATGAGTTAATGCATAATGTAAACTACTGGCAATTGGTGCATCGGCATTAAGATATAAACGTAACGATGATAAATCAAACTGCTCAAAATCAGCAAGCTCACTAAAGCTCAAACGTAAGGTAATAATACTACGGCCATCACTGCCGATATTTAATCGCGCTTGCGTTATTTCAATTGGCCTTAGCGTCACATCTTGCGTAGTTCGGTACTTACAGTGAGTGCTTGCAGCGCCAATCGCCTCGGTTTGCATCATAAGGCCAGCTGGCACAACTTCTTGACGTGATAACGTCATATAATCGGGATTTAATTGTGTGATTGATAATGACGGAATTAAGCGCAGGTAATGTGGCCACAATAAAGTGACTAAGCTTTCGGTTAATTCAGGTAAATCATCATCAATTTTTTGTCGAAGTCGCCCCATTAAAAAAGCAAATCCTTCAAATAAGCGCTCGACATAAGGATCACGATCGCCAACACGGTCTAAATTAAGTTGGCTTGCTCTATCAGGATGAACCTTGGCAAACTCTTTACCTGCTTCACGTAGGTAACGCATTTCTGATTCGTAATAGCGTTGGATTAAATCGTCCATTATCAGTCTCTATTATTATTCATTTTATTATAGGCAATAAGCGTATCAAATTAATGTTAAAGCACGAGCAGGATCAAGCTGAATAAGTTGATGCTGCAAGCGATCGATATCATCGGCAAGTTGCGCTTTATTTGTCTCTTTTAACTGTGTTTTTTGTTTGAGTAAACGCAGTAACTGCTGCTTAATATCAAAAATTAAGCCCGGCTCCCATGCCTGTAAATTTATACTATCTTGTTGTTCATCTAAACCAATTAATAGCTTTAAAGCAAGATCGGTTTTACCACTTTGCTCCGCAATTCTTGCCTGGGTGTATTGCAGCAGATACCGCTGCTTAGGCAAACGAATAGCGGGCAAACCTTGCAGCCATAAAAACGCTTTTTCGATCCCTTCGCTACTTGCTAAATCAAGGGCTTGCTTTTCGATCTCATTCCAGTCATTTTCCGCAGATATCGCGATAGGCGCAAGTACGGTATCTTCATCTAGGTGATGGATCGTTGCCGTTGTTGCAATCCACTGTAGCGTATCGTCATCGGCAAACGGCGTACCGTTATCAAATGCTAAGCGCTCAATTCCTTTTAATCGCTCTAGCACTAAGCCAATATCGGTTAAATAAATTTCAGCCCAACTTTGGTAAGGTTCACCCATTTTTTGTAACGCAAGTACGGCTGCGCGCTGCAAATCAAACCAAAAATGGTTAGCATTTTCCATAAAAGCAGCTTCAACGCGTTCAAATAACTCATGCCACTGCTGCTGAATAATTAGGCGACTAATATTTTGTCTTAGCTCAGCGCGCGGCGCGGGTAAACGAGTTCGCCCTCGATTATCAACTGGCGGTAGATGGCTAACGGTATCCCAGCGCAGTGCGCGTAAAAAGCGGCCAGCGGCTAAATAACCATCGGGTTTTTCACGTAAAAAAGCAGCCATTCGCCGCGCTTGGTCGAGTAAATCACGTTGCGAGCGGATAGCGGCATCTTCAACTTTCTTGTGCTCATCGTTATGGTAAGTGGCTTCGGTTGCGACTTGCGGCTTCTCTGCATTTTGACTTTTTATCGGCTGCTTCAAACCCGTTGCAAAAAAACGAATTAAGCCATCAAGATCGGGGATTTGTGCAGCTTGGTTTGGATCATCACTGGCAAATAAATTTTTATTGCAGTGATCAATTAAATTTAATGCAGCAATAATACGCGATAAACTCTCTTGATCGATCGGTTGTAACTTGTTAAGCGCATCAGTAAATTTTGCATTTGCTAACCATTCGATCGCATTTTTACGAATATGACCACGCGATGGATACAGTGACGTTCCATATTTTTCAAGTAAACCGGCAAGTAGTTCTAAACCATCAGCAAAACCCGCTGCACCATCGACTTGTAAACGCGCTAAGCTGTAATAAGTGGCAACGCGCACATCCTTACTTTGTTCTTTAAGGATTGTTTCACTGGTATTAATGATTAACGGATAATCAACGCCCGATAATTTTGCTACTTCTTCTTTGATTTCTTGGAACGTATCATGATAGGTAAGATCTTCACCCACTGGTTTTTCTGGGCTAATTGGCGCCAGCCAATCTGCCCAGTTATTATCTAAACGCGTACGAATTGTTTCTTGTGGATCTTGTTTACTAAAAAATAGACTCAATAATTGACTGAGCATTGCTTATCCTATCGTATTTATAGTTTATGACCTAAACTGCTTCCAGTGTCTGATTTACTGACATCGAAAACCTTTTTAGGTAATGCAAATTGGCGTAATTTAAGTAGCGCAAGTGGCCCATCACCCGACTGAGTACGTAAAATATATTTTAGTTCATGATCACCCGATACATTCCATAATAATTCGTATCGGCTTGAATCGATTTGCTTCACAGAAGCTGACTCTAAAAGTCGCAGCCAAGCCCAATCGCCAAAAGAGTATTGATAAAGCTGTAAACTTGATTGATCGCCACTATAGCTTAATTGCGCATAAGGTGAGTAACCATCGCCCGGCCAATTAAAGCGCTGCCAAACTGACATTTGGTTAAAATAATCCAGTTTTTGCTTATTAATAATTAACTCACTACGTGCAACGTTATAGCCACTTCGCGCCATCAAATCAAACGCTACTTGTGCATCACCACTTCTAAAAAGCTGAGCTGAAAGCGAGTTAAAGAGTTCTAATGCATCAATAAACTGTGGTGAAAATGTCAGCCCTTGCGCATTGACAGGATTAATAATCCATTTACCGCCTTGTTTTTCAAGTATACCGCCAAGCTCAGTGCTAATAAACTGGTCGATAATACCAGCATCTGGACGTAAAAATCTGGCTAATTCGGCAAATGAAGCATCACTCTCTGAATCTTTGAATGGATAACGACCTGCAAATGATTTTTCCCATTCATAAGCAATTTGGTTTTGCCAAGTATCATTAAAACTTCTAGCAGCTGGCGTTAAGATAACTTGCCATGCTTGCTCAAGAGGCTGTTTAAATAGGCTATAGCCAAGTCCCGACCACTCCTCACCAAGATTTGCGGCAATTAAATTACCATAATCACGGGTTTCGGTTAAATCAACAGATGTGCCTTGGAATACACTTTTTGCTAACTGTTTTGCCATTGCCTGAGGATTTGCACTGCTCGTAATATTTTGCAGTTTTAACCTTACTTGCGTAACACGCAGTAAATAGGTTTGTAAGCTCAAATCGTTGCTATTATTGCTAGCATTCATCAAATTCAGCAAAGGGCCAAATGTTGGCGTTAATGGCCCTGAAGCCTCAACTTTAGTGTTTAAGCTTGCTGGGTTCTTATCTTTAATTAGCTCTTGCGCCGAGCGGATTAAATTATCAGAGATCCCACCGCCGCTATACGCAACCTCAGCTTGATACTTAACGGCGTTCATTAGGGCAAGTAACGGTGATTGACGCACATCTGACATTAGCGTTAACTGCTCAATGACATCAGCAACATTATCGGCTTGTCGCCACTGAATATTATTTAAAAACAGTAACCAAGCCGCGCTATAATCACTAAAATAGCGTTCAGTTAAACGTTGACGTAACGCATCAGGTGAAACCGAGCTCGTTACCGATGATGAACCATCGCTAAGCACCCAGTCAATTTGTTCTTGCCTTGATTTAGCGGCGCTTGCTATCTCGCTTTTAACGACATCATCCCAAGCTTTACGGGTAAATACGCCTGGAACTTCATCGACCGAATTAAATAATGTCCGACTATCAATATCACCTAATAGCTTAACTAAAGTCATACTAGAATAGTTTTGCCCAGCACGCTGTAAAATCGCTTGATAAATGGTATTTTCAGCATTTTTAACCCCAATTTGGTTGATTAAAATTTGCCGAACATCTTTTACTAACGAATCAGAGCCAGCTTTAGCCCAGCTAGGGTGATCAATTAAACTCTTACTCCAAAACATGACAAGTTCAGGCATCAATTTTTGCCATTCACCAGCGCTGATATTATCAGGTGCTCGCCACATCTTACTGGCAAATTCGCCTAAATACTTAGGATCAGTTTTATCAGGCCGAATTAACATTAAATAAGATTTTAAAACTTGATGACCATTATTAACTAAACTTACCCGATTAGGATCAGCCGGCGACATACTCGTTAACTGATTTAAATAATGAGTTTGCCAGTTAAAAAACGGCTGAGCTATATTGATATCATTAGCCGTTAAATAGTGCGGCCAGAGCGCTTCAAGTAATGAGTTATTATGGCTAAGGCCAAAACGATAGCTAAATGGCACTCCATCATGCTGGCGATAAATCAATTGTTCAAGTTGTAATTGCAGTGCATATTGCGCTTGTAGCTTGTCGGCATAAGAAGCCTTATTTTGACTTTGCTCTAACTGATTAACCAGCTCACTGCTATGGTTAATGAGCGCACGGTTATTATAATAAGAACTTAATATACCAACGCTGGTAATTAGCATAATGGCAATCACGGCTAACCAACATAACGTTCCCCAAGCAATGCCCTCGCATCGACCGGGTTGCGACTTAGTATCAAGGGCGATGGTTTGCCACGTCGGACTACTGGCTAAATTATGTTCAGGTAGATAAAACCGCTCATCAGCACTAACCTCATTAGATGCCAAAGGACTAAATAATAGTGCACGCGGCGCAAGTGCTTTAGGCAAAGAGAACCACTTCGCTAACCACTGCTTGATTAAATTTTTATCACGTAGTTGTAAATTTTGACTTAATTGCAGTAAAAAGGCATAACGGTTATCTTTAGTAACCTGCTGGCTACCAAGTTCGCAGCATTTATCGGCTAACTGCTCGATAAGAGGCTCAACATTATTTAGGGTTGTTATATTTAATTTATCAAATAATAACCCAACACCTTGCTCTGTTCGCCCTGCTTGTGACCAAGTACCATCTTGAGTGCTAACTAAGTAAATGGGTGGCTGCCAACCAAGCAGTTTATTACGCGCCTTAATTTGCATAATACTTTTTTCAAGTAATGCCTGCTGACTACGGTTTAATGTTAAGTAATTGCTTGGTAATAACCAAATAATCGCATCAAGCGGTTTACGACGTAATAAGACAATACGGCCAAAGGCTTTTCTTAATGCGATAAGCCAACCGTTATTTAGCTCGTCTTGGCAATCGCCGCCATATACCATTAAGGTATTGTCAGTCACTTGCCAGTGCTCAGTCGTTAAATTCGGCATCAATTTTTCAGTGTCTGAGCTAGCGCCTAAAACTAAGCATTTCGTTACACGGCGACGCCAGAAGAAACCATAGCGTAAAAGTAATGATTTTTTTATCGTAATAAATTCGGCAAAAGGTATCGGCTTAACTAATTTCTTTTTCTCGGCAGGATTGAGTGATTCTTTAGTCGCTTTATCTTTAGCCCAAATTTTACGGCTATTGGTTATAATAATTGGGGTAAGCAATAATGCGAGCAGTAACAACATGCCTTGTAGCCAAATTGCTATTTTTTGCCCTAAGGAACTGTAACCTAACGTTTCGCCCCAAATAAAGAGAATGCCAGCAAAAAGTAGAGCACAAAGCAGGACAATAAATACTAGTCCTAAAATTTTCCATTTATTCTTCATGTTTTATCCTAAATCATCGTGAGTCAAAACAGAAAATAGATATTTTCCCTGACTTGTTGTCGCCAGCAATATATTTTGCTGTGATTGTTTAACTAATTGATTACCAAGTGTTAATAATGACCAGTAGGCTAAATCAGTTTGTTGACCTGCCAGACTATCTAAAGTATTAATGCTATCAGGCGAAATATGATGAACGGCTAATGCTTTCACGATTTCAATTTCATTAGATTTATCTAAATTTGCACACCATAATTGTGAAACATCTTTAATTGCGGGTTGTATTTCAGCCATTTGCTTGACGGCCTCATCAATATTTGTCGTTACCATTGGGCGTAAAAGATTTGATTCAATCAACGACTTATCGACCTTTGGCAAAAGTGGCTTATCGACTAATAATAATGCACCTAAAAAGGCAGAGCCTTTTGATAGCAAATTATTGGCAATGATAAGTTGTACTTCATATTGTGGATTATCGATTATTTCGGCAATTTGTTCTGCCTGAGTGCCGACGCTAAGGTGGTGGGTAATAGAATAAGGCTTATTAATTTTACAACGCTGATAAATTGTATGGATCATATCATCAAAATAACTATATGATTCAGATGAAGAATAAAGCGTTATTGCTATCTTTGTGTTATCAGGTAATTGACTTAACGGTTCAACAAAACTATAAAATAAATCCTCAAAGTAATGTTCATACTCAAATTCATCGTCATCAAATGGCAGTACTTTATCAATTTGTACTGGTAAACTAACCCTATCAACTAATATTTTTGTGGCAGTGAGTTCATTAGGCGTTATCCAATAACTTAACATAATGCCCGCACTCGACATTGCCCAATCTTGCCAGTTATTATCAATTTTGCCTTGTTCTTGCTGCCAAATATCAAAGCGTTCCTGCGCTAGTCCATATAAATAAAAGCGGATACTTAAAGCGACACCACCTGCAATAAAAGGGGCAAGGATCGCAATTAGCCAAAAAGAGAGTGATGCAAAGTAATTATTATCACCCCAACTCGCGATTAAAAAGGCAGCGGTGATGATAAATAATGTCAAAAATACGCAAATCCAAAACCAACGCCTAGGCTTATCAGGTCGAGTTAATGGAATTATTTCAGGTTTAGGCCATGACATTCAACATTATTCCATTTCAGCTGATTTAATTGTCGAAAGAACTTTGCAACCACATTCGCAAAGGCAATAATCAATTACGACAGGTTTACCATCAGAATAACAGGTTTTAGAGCCTTCAATAATTTTATTCACACCATGATCTTTTTTAGGACAATCAACAAGATCACCGAGCAAAGCAACTGGTTTACCCTCAACAATGCTACTTGATGTGGCACTAATCACTTTACCGCCATGCGTGGTTGGATCACCAAGCCTAACTACATTTCTACCCATTCTTTATTCCTTTCTCTATTTTATTTATCATTATTTATTCTATGGAATAATTACACGAACTATATTATGTTATTAAAGGCTAATATCATAACTTAAAATTACCAACTTATTCACAAATAAAACTTTATCAAAAGTGATAATATTACAATCAGGATGCTATCAACGCAATATTATTGGCTAACTTTTATAAAAAAGATATGATTTTATCAAAACTGTATCAATCTAAAATGTTTTTTCTAACTCATTTATCGGTATTTTATTGCACATAATACTCGTGCATCGGCTGTTAATTACTTTTTTGATCTACTGCTTAAAAACAAATACAAAACACTTTGTAAACTTTTTCCCTGTTGCCCCCCCTTTCTTTTCAATCAACAAATAGTGCTAAATTCAATATCTAAGGATAATTACCATTGGGGTGCTTTAAGACCAAAAGCGGCTTCGAGCCAGTTAACTAATAAAAAATTAACTGGGTATATATCGATAATAATAAAAATTAGAAAGATACTAAGACTTGTGATAAGTAAAAGCAAAATACTATTTATTGTTCAAAGTACTACCTTTATCCAAATTTTCATCATAGTAAAAAAAACCTGATTGATATTCTAAATACTTTGGTGAGGGTTTTGTTCCTGTATCTCGCTTCGGATCCCAATGTTTATACTGACCTTGTTTTTTCAACTCTTTAACTCGCTGTGCATTCATATTTAATAGGCTAATAGACCTTACATCTTGCCATCCTAATGCTGTAAAAATTTTTTGAGCCAAAGCAATATCACCATCACGTCGTTCAATATAGGGACTTCGACTTGTACACGCGCCAATAAACTGAAATAGAATAAACATTGAAACAAAAGCAAAAATAGCTTCGTCCCATCCAGTAAAAATTAATGCAATGACAAAGATAACAAGCGCCAAACAAGAGACAATCGGAACCGTTAGTGTAAAGTAAAAACGCCACGAAAATTTTAAAAATGCCTTTTTCCCTTGATCACAACCTGGTAATACTGAAATAACATGATCTTTCGGCCTAGCAATAGCATAAACCTGCCAATGTGTGTCATATGATTTATCAACGACTACGACAACTTCATCATTTTCATGGAATTGCCCGTATCCAATCCATCCTTCAATCGCCTGACCGTCTAACTTGGCACTGATATACACACACATTTCAAGTGACCCTTTTGGGCGGTCAAGTGCAGCACCTGCTGCTGCTGGTCCAAAATTAAACATACCAATAAATGCGCCAAGTTTAGCTCTACGGCGTTTTTTTTCATAAACCTCTTCACTTTGATAAAAAGCTGATGATATCGGTGCAAATGAGGATATCATTTTAATCTCAGTAAGTTGCCCCTTAATCGATACTAGCGGGCCTTTAGGGGCTAAAATGGGGTAAGGAAGAATAATATTTTTTTCTTCAGCTAAAAGCTCTAAACCATAGGTTGCATCATTACCATCAAATTTAAGATAACACATAATATTTTTTACCTATTTTTCCTCAACTGGGATATCAAACGCTGTCATAAAATCAGCACCACAATATTTAGCAAAATGATCAAACATGACAGGTAAACCTTCAGAACTTAAAGATGCTTGATAAAGCGTGTCACCTTCGCCTTTAGCGGTAAAGGTGATATTACCAGTGGCAGAGGCAAACTGTTTAAATAATTGACTAAAAATTGGTGTCAATTTAGCTTTCTCTTGATCATAGTCTTTGAAATAACCTGAATAATCAAGGTTGTTAGTCCAGAAGACAATATTCTTACTATAATTAAACATTGTTCCAAAAAAATTATTTTTATTTCTCTTTCTATCAAGAGAAACTAAAAGTTCAGTCGATTTAGAAAGATTATCTAACCTCTGAGCGTGATAATAATAGACGGCAAATAGTATTTTGTTATTATCTGTTGAGCATATCAATTTAAATTTACCATTGTAATCCTCTGCAGATAGTATGTATCTTGGCTTTGACCAATTATCTTGCTCTATAATTGACCACGAACCTTGTTGTTCAATGACTTTCTCGGCAGCACCCGCAGAAAAAGTTAGTAATAGCACACATAATATAATTAATCGTTTCATTTTTATCCCTATTTATGAATATATATATCCCATTAGCTCTGGATTTTCACTAACAATTTTCTTAGCTTTTTTCAATGCTTGTTTTTCCCGCTCTTGTTTAGCTTGATACTCTTGGGTATCTAAAATTTCACCGAGGTCATCCAACTCTTTTTGATAATCATCATAAGCAGACCATACTCTATTGACACTAAAAATTGGACGGTCTGACCGATAAAACTGGCTACCAAAGCGGTTTGCCGCAAACCAATTTTGTAGTTTATTGTTGGCAAGCAGCGACACAATTTTAAAATTTCATGTAAATCATCTAACTCTGATTGGTATGAGCCATAAGCAATGGTCATAATTAAAAGATGTCAAAACTTTATAAGAAAAAAAGATAGCACTCGCTAACACTTTGTTAACTTTCACGCTGTTAACTATCCCTTTCAATCAACAAATAGTGCTAAATTCAATATCTAAGGATAATTACCATTGGGGTGCTTTAAGACCAAAAGCGGCTTCGAGCCAGTTAACTAATAAAAAGTTAACTGGCATATGTTGACAATAATAAATAAAAATTAAAAAGATAAAAGTACTAAGGTAGTGATCAGTAAAAACAAAATATTATTTATTAGTCAAATAGTTGTCTTTATCTAAATTCTCATCATAGTAAAAAAAACCATCAACGCTTGAACGCGAATAAAGAGGGGATGGTCGTAATCCTTTTTCTGACAGTTTCCATTCAGAATATTGATTTTGTTGTTGTAACGTTTTAATTATGTTTTTATTGATATAGTATAAATCAATTTTTTCGGGATTTTTCCAGCCTAGCGTCGCAAAAATACGTTCGGCAAAATGATAAGCACCCTTTTTTACATCTTTATATACGCTCAATGCCGCCAATACCCCAACGCACCCACAAATAATCATACCAAATGCCGTAAAGCCTGCTAATTGAACGAGGTCTCGCGCCATAAGGCTTGAAACGAATAGACACAGTAAAAAAATAAAGACAAGTAAGCCATAAAAACTTTTTATCGCCGTTTTTTTGCCAGCTTTATGCCCCTGCTGGCAAGTTGGCATAATTGAAATAATATGATCTTGTGGCCGTAATATTGCATACACTTCATCATGCTCTGCTTTAGGCGAAACGACCGCTTTGACTTCATCACCTTCATTAAATTTAGTAAAGCCAAGCCAGCCCTGAATCGGCTTATCATCTAACTTTGCCGAGATAAACACCGCCGCGATTTTAGGCTCTACTTTGCTGCGTTTCATTCCTGCGCCCGCTGATGCAAGACCTAAATTAAGGACGTTAATCCACGCACCTTGTTTAAACCTTTTTTCACGCTTTTCACGCACATCTTTAGGAATAAAAGCGTCAAGAGTAATTGGTGCATAAGCAGCCACTTGCTTGATATCCGTTAAACGACCGGTTTTAATCAGTAATTCACAATCAGGCTCGATAATAGGCAATGCTGTACGAATATTGTGATCAATCCGTAATCTATTACGATCATACACCTGATCATTACCGTCAAATTTTAAGTAACACATTAATTATTTCTCCATCCGTTTAATATCAATCCCAGAATAAGTTTGAAAGTCACTGCCACACTGCTTGGCAAATTCGATTAATGCTTCCGGCAGCCCTTTAACGCTAAAACTGGCGGTACCTTGAATTTTCCCCTCGGCATCAATCGCATTAACAATTAATGATTTTTTAGCATGTAACATTTGTTGGAATAGTACTTTATATTTATCAATATCGCCTTGTATTCCATCTTTATCTAGATTATACCAAACACCGGGAACTACCCACATGTTAACAAAGTTTTTCCCGTTAAAGGTTATACTATGATTATCAATCCGATAGTCAAAAAAACACTCATCACTATATTTCATTTTATCTTGCATAATCGTAGCAATAAGATAATGTTCACCTACACACGTCAATCCTATTTTGTCATCACTACTATTTTTAAAAAATAAAACAAATTGAGTATTTAAGTTATTTTCAATATGCCAATCACTATCCTCTTGATTAGCAAAAACACCATAGGCATATAAAAAACCAAATAACACGGCGCATAATAAAGCTATTCTTTTTAGTGTACCCATTATGTGCCCCCTTATGCCATTATTTATTTTCGATTAAGGCTTGGTGCTATTGGGTTGATTAACATCAATCCCAGAATAAGTTTGAAAGTCACTACCGCACTGTTTGGCAAATTCGATTAATGCTTCCGGCAGCCCTTTAACACTAAAGTTAATTGAACGGTAAATATGACCTTTCTCGTCAATCGCATTAACGGTTAGTGACTCTTTAGCCTTAAGCATTTGTTGAAAGAGTTTTTTGTATTGAACGATATCACCACGTATTTGATTTCCTCCATCCTTATACCAAATACTTGGTACTATCCATGTTACAGAATAATCGTTTCCTTTAAATATCAAACTATTATTATCAACTTGGTAATCAAAAAAACTTTTACCTTTATCTTCTGTAATATATGGTAAATGAGCACCCGTAATATACATTGAACGTGAACATGATATCGTTATCTTTTCACTATGCTCATTTTTCATAAATAGAGAAATTTGAATATCGGGGTTATCATTATCAATATTCCAATCATTATAATGCTGCTCAGCTACAGCTATATTGAGTTGTAATAAACAGAATAATAAACACATTTTTTTAACTTTATTCATTACTCAGCCTTATCCAATTGCTTAACCGCCATTACGATCTGGTGCTATTGGGTTGATTAACATCAATCCCAGAATAAGTTTGGAAGTCACTACCGCATTGCTTTGCAAATTCGATTAATGCTTCCGGCAGCCCTTTAACGCTAAAACTGGCGGTACCTTGAATTTTCCCCTCGGCATCAATGGCATTAACAATTAATGATTTTTTAGCATGCAACATTTGTTGGAATAGAGTTTTATACTTATCAATATCTCCTTGCAAGTCATCTTTATCAACATGATATTTAACGCCCGGCACCATCCAAGTATAAGCAAAGTTACGTCCTTTAAATACTAAATGATGATTGTCTATCTGATAATCATAAAGATATTTATAGTTTCCTTTTAGTTCATACGATACGTCGACAGCGATAAGATACCTTTCATTGAACAAACATATTAATGATAGCTCTTCATTATTACTACTTTTAGAGGATAATGAAACTTGCACATTTTGATGCTTCTCAACGACCCAATCACTCTCATTCTGATTAGCAAAAACTCCATAGGCATATAAAAAACCAAATAGCACGGCGCATAATAAAACTATTTTTTTAAATCTATTCATAGTACTCCTTACTAAAGAGAAGCTAAAATAAGCGATATAGCACCCCAATATTGATAATAATTAATCATTTTAGCGTATCAAAGTATTGCTTGGTTAACATTTTGCCAATAATTTTTATCCATCTCGTCTAAAAATCTCTTATTCTCGGCACTTTTTCTTTTTTGCTCTGCTTTGTATTCGTCGGTATCAAGGATTTCATGTAGATCATTTAATTCATCTTGGTAAGAATGATAAGAAAATGAGTAATTACTCATTGTATAACCAAACGTGCGTTTATTATCCCAAATATAGTAATTACGACCCATTCGGTTACTTTTAAACCAAGATTGTAACGGATTATCACTGAGTAGCGCGATAACTGTCGTTAAAATAAAAATTGCCAGCCCAACTAAGGGATGTAACATAAACGCCACAAAACGCCCCAAAAAGAAACAAATAATAGAACGAGCCGCAAAGCCTAACAATAATTTAGTTAAGGTTTGTTTAACCACTGCTTGGCAGATAAAATCAATAGTTAATAAAACACTATTGAGCGCATTAATATACTTCATTATGGTGCCACCGCTGCTGTAGTTTTTTTCATCTAGTTGTGATAATGCCCCGAGTAATGAGCCAATTGCGCCAAGCACATTGCCAATACGCATAATGCCGGCGGTGCTATTACGCAATAGCTTAAATTTAGCAGAATCACTCAGTGCCGTACCAAAAGCCTTGGTTTTAATTTTATCCACCATTTTAGTAATAAAAACACTACAATGAAACGATTTGGTTACCAACATTGCAGCACTCATAATACCCGACCATAGCGCAGTTACTTCAGCGGCGGTCATTGTTTTGTCGGTTTTACTGGTAGCACTTTGCCAAGTTCGGAAAATTGAAAATAACTGAAAACCAAGCAAACAATGGGTAATGGGTAACTTAAGATTATTAGCCTTATAGCCAGACTGTAATCTGGCGCTTAATTTGTCATAAGCACCATTAATAATTTCTGCCGCCATTTTTATCTTTTTGCTAATGGCTTTAAGTAAGTCATCACTAAACTTAACCATTGTACTCGCAATTGATTTAATAATATTAGCGGGGATTTTCATACCAAAACATACGGTAGAATATAAAGCATTACCATAACGGGAATTAAAGGTAAATTGGTGATCATGTAAATAGTTAGTGATCGAGGTAAAAAAGCCTGATAGCTTTTCTTGACCAACTTTAAGTATATTAAATAGCGCGGTACTGTCACTTGATGGTGAGCTATTTGATATTTGGGTCGGTTGATATTCAGCGGTACTTTGATACATACTTACCGCTTGCTCGGCAACGCTTTTAGTGGTATCAATTAGCGTATCGACACTGGTATCATCGGCGTTAACCGTGCCGTCTTTCACCGCTTGCTGACTAATGTTAAGTTCTACCTGTTTAACCGTCTGTTCAACAAGGGTTTTACTGCCCTCAAGTGGCTTACTATCAAAATCAACTGGGGGAATATTAAAAATCGCTGCAAAATTATTTATAATTTTATTTCTATATTCATCATCAACATCATCTCTGTTCTGTTTAAAAGAAGCTATCATATATTCTAAACAATCATCCTGCTGCTCCTTAGTCATTGATTTTCCTGCTAGAATCGCTGCCCAAAAGAGATTACTGGTTTTCAGTGACGGAGTAGCAATTAATTGATAAACCAATGCCTCTTTATCTTTTAAAGCAGTGATTTTAGCTAAATCGGCTTGACTATAATCTTGCTGTGAGGAGGTTTGTTTAGTTGGCTGCTGTTTTTGTGGAAACTTATCTTGTTTAGCCTTAGCTGCACGAATAATGGTAATTTCGCTATTTAATGTCACCAAAATATCATCAATAAAGGCTAAATAACCAGTCGAACAGGTTAAATACTCTTGGTTAGCATAATAAAAAGGGTGCTGAGTTGATTCACGCCCATCAACCATAATGGTAAAATCATTTACTAATAACGCAATATAGTCATTCGCATTTTTTTGATACCTTACGTAAGCAGTGTTAAATTGCTGTACCCGCTCTTCACTAATATGCTGAGAATATTTTTGCCACTCCTCTTCTTGTCTTGCTGCTTTTAAGCTAGCAAGAATAGGTTCGTCAGCTTCTCCTTGGGCAAGTGCTTTTTTCTTAAACAAATCAAACTCTTTATTTAATACAGAAAAGTTAGCTTCAGCATTACTCTGTAGCTGCATAATCGGCGCAAATAGTGTTTTATTATAAGGCATTAAAAATGCTTCACTATCTTGAATATTACGTGAAGCCCATTGATATAAGTAACTCGCTTCATATTGTAAATACTGAATGCTTTCTGGCTGTTCTTGTCGTTTGGATTCGAGCGTTAAATTATAACGTTTATCCTCGGTGATGATGTCTGTTTGAGTATCTTTAATACTATTTAGGTTTTTTTCTGTAATCAACTTTTCTTCAAGCGCACGAGTTACATTCGCTTTAATTGAATTAAGCAATGCAATCTGCTCACCATTGAACTTTTGCTCCCAATACTCTATCTGGCTTAGCTCAAACTCACTCATTTGTGCGCCTGGTATCGTTAGCTTATTTATCTCTCGCCTTGTTTCACCATTGATGGCTTTTAGCCTACTAGTAAAACGGTCATCAAGCTGTTTAACATAGCTTTCAGCAGCACCCGACTCGATTGCTTTACCAAGAAACTGAAAGGTACTCGCTAAATTTATCTCGCGCTCACGCTCAAATTCAACTTGTTGAACATGTGAAAATGCTTGGTTAATCCATAATTTTGCATCTTCAACCATGCTAATACTATCCCATAACCCAACCATCATCGGCATTATGCTATCGTTCACTTTAGCTGATTGAATGACTGATGCTAACGAGATAGGATTTTGCTTGCTATCACGTTTATTAAACTCTTGATTCCAATTATGACTGGTACTTCGGCATCTAAATTTTGCCATATCAACTAAAAATACTTCATCTTTATCACTGCTTGATAATGGGCCATTATTTGTTGATTCAGTTGAGGCATTGGTATCAAAAAAAGTAAATTTAGTATAACGATAATTTTTTTCATCATCAGGCGACTGATAACCCAAAACCTGTTTAATATTATCGTCGGTTGCATTAGCAACACCATTCATTTCTAACTGCGTTTTTAGCCATTTTGCTGGCTCTATTTTTTGCATGCGCTCACTGCGAATTTGCGCATTATTGATATCAGAATATTGCTGACAAATCTCGTCAGTCCATTTAAAACGGCTATAGGCAAGCCATGCCATCTCGCATTGTTCAGGCTGCTCTATCGTGATAAATGCCACATCACCCGATTGATGTTCACCAGCATTACAACCAATTAAAGCATCAGGCTCCGATACGCTGGCGATACCATATTTTTCAACGTTATGTTGACGCCAAAAACCACCATTTTCATCAACCGAATAAACTCGCCAAACCAGTTCATCGCTACCCAAAATTTTGAGTAACATATAAAGGTAACCTTTACCCATCACCCTTAACGCTAATTGACTTTGGTCGCTAAGTTTTTGTGAAATCATTGCGGTTTGTATCGACTGTGCCCATTTAGGTAATAAGTCTTTAGCACCTTTTTCTTTCGGCGCGATAGCATAGCGAATAGGTAGAATAGGTAAACCTTGAGGCGGAGTGCAGTGTTCACATTTAGTCATTATTGTATTCCTTCAAAATCGTGCTTCATCTCTTGCCAATCTTGCACTGAAAACCTTGTTAAGGTTGTTTTTAACCGTTCAGATTGATTCTTTATTTGGTTTATTATTTTTGTGTGTGACATTATTCGAGGGTGAATAGTTAGAGAGTAATAACAATACTCAATTAAATCCTGTAACTGTGTATAACCCAGTTCTTTTGCTATTTTTAGCGCCTGCCAAATAATCTTATCGCATTCACTTTCTTGCATTCTATCGGCAGTGATTAACGATTTTCGGTAGCGAGTCAGTACTTGATTGCGTACCACAATATCATCAATCTGTGCCCACTGGTCAGACAAAATAGCTAACTGAGGGGTAATATGTTTTCTGATTTTATTCGGGTTTTGTATCGTTTTTAGCTGCCCATCACCATTTAAATAAAGCCAATTCGATACGGGACGTAATACTTTATTTTGTTGCGCCTCAGTTAATATCGACATAAATGGCGCTAAAATCATGGGGTCAACGTAGCGTATTAGCTCTTGGTGTTGACCTCTGGGTTGAATGGCAATATAACCTATTTGCTGCGCCAATAGCTGCGCGGATAATGACGATAATAACCAACCATAGACCTTTCGAGGCTTAAATTGACTTAATTTATCAGGATGAATTTCAGATAAGGCTTGATGCAAGCTTTCCGACAAAATTTGTTGATGCGCAATATCATCCCTATTTAGCTCAAGTAGAACTGGCGTTCGCTTACTGGCATAGTCAGGATAGCTGATTGGATAAATAGCGTTACTCGCCTGCCAGTCATCAAATAATGGAGATTGGTTGTCCGATGTATAAGGATTATATAACAGATATAGTCGAGTTTGCTCGCTACCCCGTTCAATTTGTAACAGTTGTGCCAATATTTGCGCGATTTTTTCGTTATTCATCACATCAGAATAATCGAAAATCATTTTATTCTCACATTGGCTTGCTGTGCATTTTCAGCTTCGGCAATAGCGCCCTCACAAAGCCCCGGTAAATTACTTGACGCATCCATATTCGCCGGCCCCATTTTTTGCATGGCAGCCGCTTTAATCGTTACATTAGAGCGAGGCTAACAGGAAATATTTTGTTAACTTTCGTCCTGTTAGGAATCCTTTTCAATCAAAATTGTTAGCTGTATTCAATAACAAAGCGCGAGTATCTATGAGAATAAAATATAGTAAAAAAATTATTTATAATAAAAGAATCCTTTATTAGCACATTCTTTACGATAAGGCGATGGGCGAATATCCCAGACTACTGTGAAGCTAAGGTAATACAGTAATACTTTGTTAACTTTCACGCTGTTAACTATCCCTTTCAATCAAAATTATTACCTAAATTTAAGATATACCATAATAGTACATTACCGAGGTGGTTTAGAATTGTTACTACTGGCTTTTTTAAATACCACTTCAGGCTGATAATAATAAAGGCATACAGTACCCTTGGATTTATGTGGTTTAGTATAATTATCCTTTTCTGCATTCCACTCTGTATCATATTTATTTAACGCAATTAACTCATTTATATGCTGTTTAGTCATTTTTCTTAAATTAATATATTGGACATTTTGCCAGCCCAACGTAGTAAAAATTTGCTCGGCAAGTTCAACAAAAGTGGTTCTGAATTTGCTATATGTCAATATACTTGCAAGACAAAAAAGTACACCTAATGTACTAAAAACAATTGATATATCTTCTAGTGTAAAGCTAAAAAAAGCATAATTCATAAATAATGAAAATAAAAAATAAAAAATAAAAAATATTATAATATAATCTTTAAATGCTTGCTTACGCCCACCAGTACAAGGTGGAATTATACAGATAATCTGCTCGGACGGTTTTAACATGGCATAGACTTCATAATAGTTTGTATGCTGCTCCGCCACTACTTCAACTTGATCACCATCATTAAATTGAAAGCATCCTAACCAACCTTTTAGCTGAATGGTATTATTTAATTTTGCCGTAATATATTGTGCAGGAAGGTAGTTACTACGATCTTGTCCGTCAGCTCTCCCTAATGCGGCTAAGGCTGCAGTACTATTACCATTAAGCATTGCCGCCGCTGCACCAGTGCGAAGCTTAGCTTTTTGCTGCTTTTTTTGCTCCTCACTCATATAGGCACCATCGGCTAGGGGTGCTTGACAAAATATAGCTTTAAACTCGGATAAAGTACCAGTTAAACGTACCAATTTTTTTGGTGGTAAAATCGGATCAGGAATACTAATGCCGGTTTTTTTCAGTAACTCTTCTTTATCGCGATAAATAATATCTTTATCGCTAAATGTGGCGTAAGGCATCGTATTATTGTCTACCATAATAGTGCATTACCGAGGTGGCTTAGATTTAGAATTATTGCTATTGGCTTTTTTAAACACTACTTCTGGCTGATAATAATAAAGCCCCATAGCACTTTTAGATGATTTTCTAGCTGGTCTTGTCCAAGTATCTTTAAACTCTGTCCAATCAAGAGAGTATTTACCTTGTGTAATTAACTTCTCAATATGTTGCTTAGTCATTGCCCTTAAATTAATATATTGAACATTTTGCCAACCTAAGGTGGTAAAAATTTGCTCAGCTAAAGTCACATAAGTAGTTTTGAATTTACCATATGTGAATATTGCTGAAAGACCCAAAAATATCCCTATTCCAGCGTATGCAGTTAGTACGTTTTCTAAAGTAAAGCTAGCAAATATATAAATCATCCCTGCAGTAAATAAAACATAAAATAGAAAAAATAACACCAGAAAATCTTTAAATGCTTTTTTGCGTCCACCACTGCAAGGGGGAATGATACAAATGATCTGCTCTTTGGGCTTAAGCATGGCATATGCTTCATAATGGTCGGCATGCTGCTCCGCCACTACCTCAACCTGATCACCGTCATTAAATTTAAAAAAACCTAACCAGCCTTTTAGCTGAATGGTATTATCTAATTTTGCCGTAATATACTGTGCGGTAACATAATTACTGCGATCTTGCCCATCGGCACGCCCTAGTCCCGCTAATGCAGCAGTGCTATTGCCATTAAGCATTGCCGCCGCTGCTCCAGTCCTTAACTTAGCTTTTTGCTGCTTTTTTTGCTCTTCAGTCATATAAGCACCATCGCCAAGAGGAGCCATGCAAAAAATGGCTTTAAACTCAGATAGTGTGCCAGTTAGTCGAACGAGTTTTTGTGGCGGTAAAATTGGATCAGGAATGCTAATACCAGTTTTTTTTAGTAACTCTTCTTTATCGCGATAGACAATATCTTTATCGCTAAATGTGGCATATCCCATATATTCCTCTTTTGATATAAATTAAAAGCGCATATTAAATAAATTTTGTGCAGCTTCACGTGTAAAAAGGCTATCAATTTCTTTTTGTCTCTCTTTGGCCGCTATCGCATCTTGTTCCGCTTGGTATTCGGCAGCTTGCTGTTGGAACTTTTCAAAAATTGCCTTGAGCTCCGTCACTTCTTGCTCTGATGAGGTATAATGAGCACCATTATCACGATCCAAACCCAACTGCGCTTGACCAAAACGGCAACGCCTTAACCAGATTTGCATATCATCTTCTTTATTAAACTCAATCACTAGCTGAATAAAAAAGAGACCTAAATTAATCCATGGATTTAGGGCAAACAATATTGCTCCCATAAGTATTCGTTCAAAGGTTAAAGCAATCGCTGATTTTACGTAAGTAGTTGCAAGCAAGGAACCTACTAATAAAAGTCGTTTATTCAACACTTCAATTAAGTTTGTTTTACCTAATTGTAAAAAGAGATCTAGTGTAGCAATAATCTCCGCAGAATAAGATGCCCAATATAACCCTTTTTCCATCGCCGATTTATCTTTATTATCGTCCCAAAAAATTGATGTTGCTTTAGTTAAACCCGAAACAAGACCGAAAAAGTTGCCTAAAAATTTAACATTACCCAATAGTGACTCACCTAAACGGTTATTTTCACCATAAACCGCCACTAAACGAAAACTCAATGATATCGATGTTCCCGCCGCTATTGATAATTGTAGATTAGCTTTGGTTTGCTGTGTATGGGTTTTAAGTGTTCGATCAGACAACAAATTATACATCGTAAATAGCTGATAACCTAACAACCCACTGACTAACGTGCCACCGATAAATCGACTTGATAACACATTTTTAGTCAGGTCAGTTAATTTTTGATAACCCACGGCAAATTTATGACCTATCGTATCAATATTTTTTAGCATTGCCTCTTTAAGGCGTAACGTAAATCCATTATAACTCGCCATTAAGTTATTTAATGCTGTTTTTGATAATCTCCCCGGCATGGCAGCCACAAACCAAGCTTGGGCAAATTCTGACGATAGATTACCGCCAACATGCTGCAAGTATTTTAGCAGTGGCACTAATGCCGCCGCACTTGCCTCTTTAATTGGTTTGATATAAGCCGCTGTTATTTGGGATTGTGGTGAATTGTCATCGCCAATCGCGCCACGTTGGCCATCGAGTAATGATGCCATCTCTTTAGCAATATCAAATCCTTGATGTGATTCTGGCGGCTGGGTAAATACAGCCTCACTGATCGCATTTATACTGCCGGCTAAGTTAATAACGGTATTATTTTCAATTGAGCTACCTGAATAAAAATCAATCACGGTTGACAATTTATCAAGCAACTGACCGTAAGACATATTCGACGAGGCACTATTTTTATTAAGGGATAATAAAAAATTAACACATTTGCGCTGTGCGGCTTTATCTAATTTTCGCCCTGCAAGTACACTTGACCAAACGATATTGTGACCATCTAATACGCTGTCTTCAATTAATTGCGTAAAAAGCTGACTGACTTTATCGCTTTCAGCCTGCATACCGAGCGTCATTAAAATATCATTGGCAAAAGCCAGGTAGTTGTCGCTATCGCGCTCTAAATCATCTGCGGCTAATGAAAATGGATGTTGTGATTTTTGGCTAAAGCAATTCACCCAGACGATTAAATCATCAAGTAATCCACTAACATACTTATCAGTATCATCAATAAAAATAGCATACTCTTTTTTATAAGTTTCATAATCGCTATTTAAGCAGGCTTGGTATTTACGCCAATTTTGCTCACCAGAAAGTTGCGGTGCATTATCCCGATACCACTGCTGTTTATAAGTATCGGCCTTAATCGAAAACTCAGCCGTTAAGGTATTTAACTCATTGCGAAGTCGTGTTATCTTCGCCATATCTGAATCATCTTTGAGCTGAAAAATTTGATAAAAAGTATCTCTATACTTTTGAGCGCCAAGCTCTTCGATCGGATAACTCATCTTAATTTCGTAAAGCTCGGATATTGCATTATTCTTTAAAGAATGGGAATTAGGGAAAGAAGTATTGTCAAATTCGTAAGAATTTTCAAAAAGCTCAACAACACTTTTACCCTGCGCTTTTTGGCCTGCATCCCAAGAAACTCCACCGTATGCTTCAGCAAGCTCTAATTTTCGCCTTGTAGCAAAATCACCCTCATTATAATCTTTAGCATTAGTTAAATAAGTGTCATTAACACGTTTAATGTGATTATTAAATTTACTACGCCCCTCAACTATATCACCATTTTTTATAACTTGTTCTAATAACTGAATCCCGCTACATGCTGCATTTTCACGCTGCCGTTCGGTGATCACTTTTTTAACTGAATTAATCGCATTATTCCCCCAACTACTTAACTCGGCGGTAATACCAATACTATCGATTAATGCCACCATAATCGGCGGGCAACCAGTATTATTACGGCCTAATGAGTTCATTTTATTCGATAAATGGGTCGAATAATTTGTGCGCAATAATTGTTGATACTTACCTTGCATCTCTACCGGAACGGTAGGCCATGGCGTTAATGTATTACGCTTAGTAAAGAGTAATTTATTGTATTTAAAGGGTTCGGTCTTCAGCGTACTTGTTGAAATAGGCTCTTCTTTTAACGGCGCATTGGCATATAAATAGGGATAACTAAAAGGATAATTAGACGAACTTAATAACGGTTTATCGTTCATCATCGTATTGGCATTATTGATTGCATCATCCAATAATAACATTTCCATCGTTGTTGCAATGGTTTGCTCATTGGCGATGGTGATCCCATTTTGACTATTTTGCACCGATAACCACTGCTTGGGCTTAATCACCTGCATACGAGTATTGCGCTTGTCTTTATCGTAAATATACTGTTCTAATGTTTCATAGCTCCATTTATGTTCACTAAATGCCAGCCATACCGTTTCACATGTTTCGGGTTTATTGATGGTAATAAAAGCGATATTACTTGATGAATGGGCACTATTATCACAGCTAGTTTTCGTGTCAGATAAAGGGATCGGTTGCTGCTTTTCTAAAATATTGCAACTCAATTGCAATAAATCTAACTCTTTGCTGATATCTTGCTGCCAAAATCCACCTTGCTCATCAACGGCATAAATAGCAAGATCTAACTCTAATGCAGCATTGTCATATTGACTAAATACATAGAGGTAACCTTTGCGCATGGTTCTCAGTACATATTTAGTTTGTTTACTTAAATTGGGTAATTGTTTTTTTTCTGCCCATACTGGTAAGCTAACTCGTGTATAATCAGGCGCAACAGCATAACGAACAGGGTAAATCGGTAACCCTTTAGACTGGCATTTATTACACAAACTCATTGTTCAACTCCTGTCTGATTTACGCGACATTCATTGACTATCACATCCCATTGCGACTGGCTAATATTATGCAATTGGTTGATTAATGAATGCGTTTTATTTTGTTTAATTGTAGATTTAACGATTGGATGTTCGATAAAATTAGGATGAATAGCTAGGCAGCGATAGGCATATTCAGATAGATCACGTTTTTCACTATAACCGTTAGCGCTTGCATGTAAAAAAGCCTGAAAAATTATTTTATCGGCTTCTTTTTCAGCTAGAAATGATAAATTTGGATGAAAAAAACGATAACGCGCTAATGCTTGATTTCGGCTCTCTATCCAAGCAATTGCCTGCCATTGTTGTAAACTAATACCTAAATGATTAGAAATTTGTTTTCGTAATATTCTTTCATTTTTTTCAATAATTAAATAACCATCACCATCAAGATATAGCCAATAATATACTGAATTTAATAATTTATCTTTTTGAGCCTGAGTAAAAATCGTCGCTAATGGTGATAATATGGCGGGATCAAAATAACGAAGTAACTGATCACCATCAGTTGATGGCTGAACTGCAACTTTACCTAGTTGTTTCGCTAATACATCAGCACTGAGTGAGGAAAGTAACCAACCATAAACCAAACGAGGTTTAGCTAACAATATCGCTTTGGGATCTAGGGATGAGAAAAACTGGTAAATACTTTGTTTTAATATCTGTTTATCAAAATCTTGTGTTAAATTTAGTTCGATTAATCCCGGCGTATATTTTATTTTATAGCTTTCGTATTCAAATAAAGTTA
Source organism: Orbaceae bacterium lpD04 (assembly GCA_036251935.1). Lineage (NCBI taxonomy): Bacteria > Pseudomonadati > Pseudomonadota > Gammaproteobacteria > Orbales > Orbaceae > Orbus > Orbus wheelerorum. The sequence goes on from CP133967.1 coordinate 2,737,469, forward strand.
ATGATTTTTCTACAATCAAATCAGCGAATGTTGATGCACAATCATTAGGCTGATAAATCAAATAAAAATAACTATCACATTGCGATGATAATGAAAGGATTTGCTGAAAAATCAATTCAACTTCCTGACCATTATCACTATTAGTTAAATTATTCATCATATTAGCTTAATTTTACACTGCCTTGTTGTAGCTTATCCGCTTCTTGTAGCGCGATATCACAACCTGACGGTAAGGAAGTATTTACCTCGATATTCGCCGGCCCCATTTTTTGCATGGCAGCCGCTTTAATCGTAACATTAGAACTAGTACCAAGCTCGATACCCGCGGCGCTAATTTTTACAAATGAGCCACCACAAATCAGGGTAATTTCTTTAGCGGCTGAAAAATCGACTTTATTCTCAACACTATCAATTTTAATATCTTGCTTAGCCGCAATATCCATCTTGTCGTTTTGCGCTTGCACTTCAACTTTGCCTTGATTGGCAAATAACTTTATGCCGGCTTTATGGGCGAATACGCCAACCGCCTCTGATGACGCTAAGGTAATGTTTTTTAGTGCGCTAATATCAGTTTGCTGCTCACTGGTTAAGCTAAGGCTGTTACTGCTTGATAACTGAATATTTTCATCACTGGTTAAGGCAATGCCGGCTGGTGCATAGGCAATAATGCCCGCCTCGGTTAGCTGTTTTAGTGCGTTTTGTAGCTGTTCTTGGCTGCTCGTATCGGCTTGGTGCGCCTGTGCGGTGCTTGCCGCATTTTGTAGCGCTTTAGCAATCGATAAGGCATTTTCCAGTTGCGTGATGGCGCCTTGCATATCAAGCTGCTGACCTTGGGCTTTCGGTTCGCTTTGCGCGGTTAGGTATAAGCCTTTATTCGCGCTAATTGCGCCCCATTCATCAGTCCGTAGCTCAAAGCCTTCACCGCGCTGCTCTTTGTTTTGGTTAACTAAGTGACCAATATTGAGCTGAGTTTTGCCGTATTCGGTAGCAAGTTTTATATGCTCTTGGCCGCGCTTATCATCCATACGCAGTTTATTATTGGCAGGCGTTCTAAGCACATTGCGGTGTTTGTTGGCGGTGGTGACGTGGTCAGGGTGGTTACTGTCATGTAAGCTGTGGGCAATATACGGCCTATCGGGATTGCCACCCGTGAACGCAATAGCAACCCCAGTACCATCGATTAACGGAAAGTGGAAACCGTAAGTATCACCGGCATAGGGCTTAGCAAGTCGTACCCATAAGCTCTCTTCACCACTGCGCCAGGTTTTTAAATCGAAATCAAATTTAACCCGGTAACGGCCTTGGGTGTCAATATAACCATAGGTGTCATTATCAGGGCTCGTTACCCGTGCAGGTAGTGTGCCACTGACTTGTGGCCAAGGTAGGGGCTGTGGGCGATACGGCTTTAATACGTTGTAGGGAATGGCGGTAAATTGTATTTGATACGACTCACTGCGGTCACCGTAGGACTCGGTCGATAAGATAACAATCCCTTCACTAATGCCATTCATCGGGCTACCGGTGACAATAATGCGTTGCCCAGGAGTTAAGTGGTAGTCATTACATTTACCGCTGATAATAATTTGGTCACTAATGTGCTGCTGATGGCGGATAGTCGCATACCAACTGCCACTTTCAATAATACTGATATCACCTTTGCTTTTAAAGTGCTCACCATAACGGTAGTTAGTGCCTGAGGTGGTGGTCACTTTCGGCTGGCTGTTAACCAGCGAGTACATATCAGTTTGTGCCTGACGGTAGTTATCGTCTTGCACCATCACTTGACGTGGCACACTGTGACTTTGAAACTGTAAATCCCACACACTATCACGGGCTTTATCAACCATGCCACTTGGCAAGGTGTAAGCAATGCTCCCTGCATCGTCAAAACCTTGCTCGTAATCACTGAGTACCAGCACATCGCAGTTGTGTTCGCTATGGCTTTCAAAGCGAAACCATATGCCAACATCGGCAAGTAACCGCTGAATAAACGCAAGGTCGCTCTCTTGCCACTGGGTAATAAACTCGCGCGCTGGGTAGCTGTCTTTAAGCTCTAAGCGGTAATCAACGCCGGTAAAACCATGCCGGCGCAGCACCTCTTCAACCACGCTCACCACGCTTTGGTTTTGGTAAATCGCGCTGTAATGGTCGTTTGCAAACAGTGCCAGCCGTGGCTGCAAGACTACCCGATAATGGGCTTCGTCTTTATTAACCGATAACTGACTAAACTCGGTAACAACGCCATATAAGGTGCGGTTTGTTGCCGGTTTATCAAGGGAGCTGATTTGCGTAACTTGCGGGGTAAAATTGGGGGCTAAAAAAGCCAGTGACGCAGATTGGCTGAGCGCCGAGCTAATACGAATTTGTTTATCACGGCTGGTGAAGGTGATGGCATAATGCCATGGCTGATTAAGCTGCTCATGACCTTGGATTGATAACACGGATATCGGTGATAGCATATCGGTAATACTTAAGCTATAACGATTATTACGTACGCCAGTTAATTCACTGGCGAATGTGTTTAAGGCATGACTCAGCTCTGTGGCCATGGTATGACTCCCTTCATCCAACTGTAGATTATTTTTATTTAATACTATATTTATAGGCTACAGTAATATATTAACGAATTATTATTATGTTTTAGCCACTTTTTTAGGCTTCTTCACTTTTGTTGTTTTAGTTGCTGATTTGACTTTATTATCACCCCACTCTAAAACAATCCCCTCTCCTTCAATAAAATCGAGACGGAGCATTTGTTTTTGTTCATCTGATGGACGTTTTTGTAATAATAAATTCGATACAGCAGGCAAAATTTGTTGATTTAAAATACTGTCGATATTGCGCGCACCGGTATCAGGCAGTAGGCAAGCATCAACTAGCTGCTCATATAGGGCTTCGCCGACATTAAAACTAATTTTATAATGCTGGTTAAGCCGCTTTGCAACTTTGTTAAATTTCATCTGAACAATTTGGCGCATGGCATCTCGTGCAAGTGGCGTAAAGATCACCGTTTGGAACCTTGCAAGTAATGCTGGCTGGAAATGTTCACGAATAATTGGTCGTAGTAGCTCTTGCTGAGTTGCCGTTGGCGCATCTGGCATCTCTTCAAATAGTGCCATTAATTGATCACTACCTAAGTTAGATGTCATTAAAATAAGGGTGTTACGAAAATCAATTTCTCGCCCTTCACCATCACGCATAAAACCACGGTCAAATACTTGGTAAAATAGGTTTAATACATCTTTATGCGCTTTTTCAACCTCATCAAGTAATACCACACTGTATGGCCGTTTACGTACCGCTTCGGTTAATACCCCGCCTTGACCATAACCGACATAACCCGGCGGAGAGCCTTTTAATTGTGATACGGTATGCGCTTCTTGATACTCTGACATGTTGATAGTCACTAACGATTGTTCACCGCCAAATAGTGTATCAGCAAGCGCGAGTGCGCATTCTGTTTTACCGACTCCCGATGGCCCAACGAGTAAGAATACGCCCATTGGTGCATCTTCAGAGGTTAAGCCGGTTTTAGCGGCGCGTATACGCCGCGCGAGTTCGGCTAAAGCAACGTCTTGGCCAACAACTCGTGTACGTAAATCGTCTTCAATATGCAGTAAATGGCTTTGCTCATCTTTTAATAAGCTTTCAAGAGGGACACCGGTCCAGTCTGCAATAACCGTCGATACCGTTCGACTATCAACATCAAGTGATAGTAACGGTGCATGATTTTGTAACGCATGTAACTGTTGCTGCGTGTCTTTAATTTGCTTAGTCAGCTTTTTGTCATCTTTTGCATCTTTAGCTCTAAGTTCGATCAATTTTTGTACTAAGGTTTTTTCTTGATCAAATTGCGCTTGCGCAATGACTAAGTCTTGCTCTAGCTGCGTGGTTTGAATAGCTATTTCATCAACGCGCTGCTGTAGATCATTTTCGCCAAGGCTTTGATCAGCAATCAATGCATCTTTTTCAAGTTGTAATGAGGCAATGCTTGCTTGTAGTTTGGTGATAGATTCAGGGATAGTGTCAAGTCCCATGCGAACTCGCGCAGAAGCGGTATCAAGCAGATCAACCGCTTTATCTGGCAGTTGTCTTCCACTAATATAACGCCGAGAAAGCATTACCGCGGTTTTAACTGCTTCGTCTAAGATATGTACACCATGGTGCTTAGCATAACGGGATTTTAAGCCGCGTAACATTAAACATGCCATGTCATCATTTGGCTCATCAACTTTAACCATCTGGAAACGGCGCTCTAATGCGGCATCTTTTTCAAAATATTGTTTATATTCAGACCAAGTCGTTGCCGCAATCGTTCTTAGTTCACCACGCGCAAGCGCCGGTTTAAGTAAGTTGGCTGCATCAGCGCCGCCCGCAGAGTTGCCAGCGCCGATAATGGTGTGCGCTTCATCGATAAATAATAAAATTGGGGTTGGTGATTGCTGCACTGCATCAATGACATTTTTTAGTCTTTGTTCAAACTCGCCCTTAACGCCAGCGCCTGCTTGCAGTAATCCTAGGTCAAGCGTCATTATCGCCACATCTTTAAGGTTAGTTGGTATGTTACCTTCAACAATTCTTAACGCTAAACCTTCAACCAATGCAGTTTTACCAACGCCCGGTTCACCAACTAAAATAGGATTGTTTTTGCGTCTTCTTGATAATATATCGACCATTTGGCGAATTTCACTATCGCGGCCAAAAACTGGGTCAATTTTACCCGCACGGGCTTTTTCAGTGACATCTTCGCAAAAACGACTTAATGCCGCTTGATGATGTTTTTGAGCTTGGCTGTTGTCGGTATTGTCGATATTTTCTGGCTGTTTGCTCTCGCCTTTTTTCGCTGGTGTTGATTTTACCGCTTGCTGCGCACTGTCAACAATTGCCGTACTACTTTCATAGGCTTGGGTTTGAGGATTTTCATCTGACATGTCGTCAAGCTTAACCCGTAAGCGTTTTAATGAAACCACCGATAAGCTTAGTAAAGGCCATGCATCTTGCGCTTTTAAAGTCTGTGGCGCTTCTTGTAGTGCTTGTAAAATATGCACTGAGCGAATGCGATCTTCTTGATCTTCTAATGAAGCTTTTAACCATGCTGATTGTAATAAATTAATCAGTGATGAGGATAAACTTGGTTTTTGATTTACGGTATGAGGTAGTGAATCTAAGTAGGTTAATAATCCTTGCCAAATCTCATCCATATTAAGCTGGTAATGACGAGCAATAACGGTGATATCGCCGTTACCTTGTTCTAATAATTTTAATAACCAATGCTCTGGCGTAATTTCAATATGGGCTCTGGTTTGGCAAAGTCCTGCTGCTGCTTCTAATGCGCTAGCGCAGTATGGATTTAACCGTCTTAATAGCGTGGATGGATCGGTTATCATGATTATTTCGTTTCCCATTTTTTTGTTGTTTATCTCTTTAAGCTCGGCAAATAAGGCTATTTAATGCATTGAACTTAGTGATCACCATTATTTTTTGTTTTAGTCATCTATTTTTGAGCAAGCGTTGTGCCAAAATACGATTAACCATATAACTTAACACTATGTACTTGAGCAATGACATATATCAATTAGATTGATATCGGTGGTTAGCAAGTAGATACGGTTAAATTAGATGAAAATATTCTGCCGTTATCGGGCAGAATATTTTTACTAAATCTTACATCAAAAACTAGCTACGACCTTCAACCCAGCTGTCTGAGTGAATGATGTTGCCATCTTTGTAAGTCCAAGTAATTTTTTCATAACGTAGTTCAATACGCTCTAAGTGATTGTATTGTTCTTTCGTTGGATCTTTGATGTTGTGCATTTCAGGTTTAACAGAAACGATTTTTACACCTTCCATTAATGTATTGAAATACTCAATTTCTTGACCAGCGTTATCAATTTGATACCATTTGATTTCAACTGATTTTAAGTTTTGACCCGTTGTTACTGCTTTGTAAAGGTAAGGAGATGATGAATCCACTTCTTTTACAAATTGTAGTGCTTTGTGCACACGAGTACCAGTTAATTTACCAGTGTTACCATCAGTTGGAATGTAAACTTGATGATCAAACTCAACAACTTCAACGCTTCCTTCACGGCCATCAACGGTTACTGAACCTTTGATTTCTGAACCGCCGTCATCTTTTAAAAACATATATGCTGGAACTGCCATTGTTTTAACTCCTTATTATATTTTTAGTACTTGATTTTAGTTTTCATCCACCAACTTACACGTTGATATTTGAGGAACTAAGCTTATTTCCACTCGTCGGTTTTGTGCTCGCCCTTCTGGCGTATCATTACTCGCCAACGGTTTATTTGCGCCATACCCTTGTATCGCAAAACAGTTTTCAGGAATATTACTGGCTTTAATCATCCAGTCCCTGACGGCAGCAGCCCTATCTAATGATAGCTGCTGATTTTTATTACTATCACCCGTAGCATCGGTGTGACCTGAAACAAGTACTAGCCATCCTTTATCACTATTTTCTTTCATATAGAGTTTTAGGGCCATTAACGCGTCAATTAAGGTCTTCGTCGATTCTTGTTTCAATTTCATTTTACCGCTTTCAAATAATGATAGCGCATCAAACGAGAACACGGGAGGCTCGGGATCCGGTTCTGGCGGCGGTGGAGGCGGTGGTGGAGCCGGTGGTGGTGGTGGCTCAGGTACATAGCGGCTAATCGCTTGACTTAACGGTTCAAGTAAATATTGCCCATGATATAAGCCTAAGCCTAATTTTACCGGTTCACCTTGTTTAAAGTAGTTATTAAGTAAGCTTCTATCGGCTTTTAATATTGCCAATGCTTCACGTTTTTCGCTATAGCTATCCATTGCAATGAGATCGTAACTACGAATATCGTTACTAACTTGCTGCGCTAACTTAATGTTGTTTAAGTAAGATGCACCTAATGCTGCTATAAAGAATAATGCCGTGATAATAATCATATTGCAGAGTGTTTTTCTAATTGGTGAATTAGGGTAAGCAATCGGCATAAATTTTACTAATCTATCTGGTGGCGTAACAATATGCGGCTCAATGGCTTTATCGTTAGGTAACGATAATGTCGTTATGCCTGAGAACATTCGCTCAATTAAGTTATCGCTAACTTGCCTGCCGTTAAGCGGATAAATTACGGTGCCAGTGGGTATGCATTTATTAATTGGCTGCTTAGGATCGCAAAGTACATCTAAAACATTGAGTTTGATCCAATTTTGGTATTCATTTAGCATCGCTCTAACAGATAAACGCTGTTGCCGCTCAACCGAGTTAATGGATTTATCATTCACCCAATTATCTAGCGGCGATAAATATTCATCTAATAAATAGAGTTTTTGTGCAACAATTTGATACCAATAAGCCGGTAAAGTCGCATTATCATGGTAATGTAAATTATTAAGTCCGATATGCGCTGAAATATAGACGGGTAATCGGTACTTTGCAACTCGGCAAGTATCAACCCATGATTGGCGAAATGCTTGTAATTTTGCCGTAAATAAGCCAGCTTTACTTTCTTCTTCTGGCGCGATAGCTAAAAATAAACCAATACGGCCAAGCATATCAGGCCAACGAGCAACGAGTGAATCAAAAACAATTGGTAGCTCAGAATGTTCTTCAACGTAGATCCAAACCGCTTCTGATGATACAACAATATTTTGTTCAGCTAAGGTTAGATCGCTTGGGAAAAACTCCTTAGCACAATTTCCGGTCACTAAAAAGAGCGGTAGACGGTAACGTTGCCGCGCCGGTAGTAAATCCAGTTTTTGCGATAAAAAATCGATATTTTTAGTTGCCGCATTAAGTAAGCGTCGATAGCGCAGTAAACGATAAAACAGTATGCTGGCGATCGCGATAATAACAAGCGAACCGAGTAGTTTCCAACCGATGGTTATCGGTAGAAAAATCCATAATATAATAAAGCTTAATAAAACCGCGTATGTTATCTGTATTCGCCAAGGATAATCGTTCATTATCAGTCCTTATTGAATTAGCGGCGCTAAAAGTGCGTTTAATTTATGGTCTAAAAAGAAGTAAAGCCCAACAGCTATCACAACCGATGCCAAAGTGCACAAAATGAGTGCTGATTTTCGGCCAAAATAACGGTAGCTTTTGGTTTGCTCTATAATCGGATGTGATTCGTCTAGCTCATTAGCCTTTAATGATTCTCGTAAGGCGATAATAAGATGCTCTCGTTCCATTTGAGGTTGGCCTAGGTAACAACCTTGGAAACCCATACCTAGCACGCGATCAAAACAATTTAATACGAGATATTCTTTTTTATCAGCGCGTAAGCGAGTACGAATTTTTTCGAATAAATCATAACCAGCATTGTGTGTATTAAAAAAGACAACTTGTAAAGGTGCACCAAGCCATTCGTCATAATCCCGTGGTTTGTTGCTATCTTTACTACAAAGTAAAACCACTTCATCAAGTAGTGCACACTGTGCGTAGCTGATATCATCAATAATATCTTGACTATATTGAGCTTGTTGTAGGTGTTCACGTAGCGTTGTAACTTGCTGTTTACATTGTTTGTAGAGTTTACTGACCGACGGAATATCAGCGCCTTCTCTAAGTTCTACAACCGTGAGTATGGTATCTCTTAATAATTGATCAATTGTTATATTTTTTTGTTCTATACTCATTTTTTTAACCTTATGATCGTAGTACAGCAAAGAGTTCTAATGAAATATCTGGCATAGCCCTTGGCACGTAGAATTCACAGCATCGATTTAATAACATATTTTTTGCTGCATTATGTGATAAATCAAGCGCAAAATATTGATTTTCAAGTCGCATCGGGATCGCAGCAGGCACATGGCTTAATGCTTTAATTGGAATTCCAGATAGAGCTGAGTGGATAATTTGTCTTACATCATCAGGCGCTCCGGCCTTACATAATACTGGAAATTGAGATTGCAATTGATGTGCTGGCATGCTTGAACGTACTGATAGATAAAAATCAGCTTCTTCAACTAAACGCCCATCATTTAATCGGCCTGTCCATAAGGTATCTTTATCATGTACCAGATCAATTTTTATCACTCTTGATGGTAAGCTTTCTTCTAATAAATTGCGGGTTAACTCAAATAACGGAGGGAACACGGCATTTAAGTTATTATGCTGATAAGCAGGAATTTTATCCACATCATGAGCAAGTGAAAAAGTCAGTAGTGCCCCTGTTAAACCGATCAGTTTTTGATAAAGATTTTCAGGGTGGATCGTTGGGTTATCACGTAAAAATTTTAATTGTGGCTCAAAACTGTTTAATGCGTTAAGTAGCCAAAATAGTGAGACATCAGCGACCGCAAATTCTGCCATTTGTTGATTGCGTTCATGACGCATTCCCATTAAACGTTGGCGTTTAGCTTGAATTTGCACGCAAAGAAGTTCTAGCTCTTTAACGAGTGAACCACTTTGGGTATATAAATTAAGTAACGGCGGTAAGTATTGGTTATCTAATACAAAGCGGCCATTAAGATCGCGTTTTAATTTTGCAATTGGGCAAGTCAGGTATTCGCTATGATCTTCAAAATCAAATAAAAAACTAAGTGCGCAGCGTTCGACTGCGATAGTTTCATTACCATTACCAAGTAGGTCTTTTACTTCAACCCATTCTTGACGATAACGCATTGGTCTTTCTATACTTTTATCATCAAACGCGCAGTTTTCGCCATTTGCTTGTAATAGTGGCAGTCCAATATAAACCGTAACTTCATCATTTGCAGGTGGAACATCTGTGGCTAAATTACGTGTTGTTGGTAAGCTATCGGCAATATCAGTATCAATTAATGTGCCATCAGCAAAACGTAAACTCAAAGTATGTAAGCTTAAACGGTCAAGCATTAATGCTTGTGCATCAATTTGTAAACGCTCAACACCCCAAGGATTACCGAGGTATAGTTTAGCAAGCTGCTGGTTACTATAAGCTTCCCACATGCTTTGTTGTTGAAATTGTTCGGGTGTTAGAAAAACACCTTCATTCCACAGAGGACGATATATTTTCATTATTCCAATTGGCTCCACTCATGGTTTTAAGGACTTTTAAACCTAAATTAGTTGGCTTGTTAATTGATTTATTAGTTGGCGAATTCAAATAGAATTCGCCATTTTTTATCCACTAATAATTAGGCTTTTGCCTTTGGCATTTGTGATACCATAGATAAATTAATATCCATTCCTTCAATTTGGAAGTGAGGAACTAAGAATGTTTTCACTCTAAAGAAACCTGGATTATCATCAATATCTTCAACAATAACTTGTGCTTGGCGTAATGGATGTGAAGCCTGAACTTCATCACTTGGATCTGTCATTTCAGTCACTAAGTTGTTAATCCATTTATTAAGTTCAAGCTCAAGAACTCGTCTATCTTTGGTTGCACCAATATTTTCACGTTGAATCACTTTAAGGTAGTGAGCGATACGCGAAAGTAGGAAAATATAAGGTAAACGTGAGTTGATACGGCTATTAGCTGTCGCTTCTTTAGTATCATATAACGCAGGTTTTTGCGATGAGTTAGCAGAGAAGAAGCAAGCATAATCACGGTTTTTATAAAATGATAGTGGCACAAAACCAAGATTAGCGAATTCAAATTCACGCGTTTCAGGGATTAGGACTTCTGTTGGGATCTTAACTTGATTACCCGTACCTAAATCATATAAGTGAATCGGTAGATCTTCAACTAAGCCACCCGCTTGTGGGCCACGAATTTGTACACACCAACCATTGCGAATAAAGCTTTGTACCATGTTTGCGGCAAAAGCAAATGACGCATTAGCCCATAAATAACGCTCATGATCTGGGCCTTTAACATCTTCAATATAGTTAAAGCTACGTACTGGCACAGTTTCAGGACCATACGGTAGACGAGCAAGCACACGTGGTAGAGTTAAACCAATGTAACGTGAATCGTCGGTATCTCTAAAACTATTCCATTTAGTATATTCAGCACGATCAAAGTAGTTTGCAATATCTTTAATTGCAGCAACTTCTTCCATTGTGTCTTTACCAAAGAATTTAGGGCCAACAGAGGCAACAAATGGCATGTGAGCTGCAGCGGCAACTTTTGATACATTACGTAGTAATGCGATATCTTGTGCCCCACGGTCAAATTCATAATTTGAAATAGTGACACCTAATGGTTCACCGCCCGGTGTGTCATATTCTTGAATATAGGTATGGCGATAAAAACCCGTTTGGTTGATTTCTGGCGCATCTTCAAAATCTTGACGTAATGCATCTTTAGACACATCAAGTAATTCGATTTTTACATTACGACGGAAATCAGTACGGTCAACTAAAAATTTAAGTCCACGCCAAGTTGATTCGATTTCTTGAAAAACCGGATTATGCATAATAGCATCAAGTTGTTGGCTTAATTTTTGGTCGATTTGGCTGATGTGATAATCCAATAGATGTTTATCTAATTTTTCAACTTTTTGTGACGAATCTTGAATCATTTTTAGCAGAATATTAACTGCCATTGTCACACGTTCATTAGTTGAAGATTCAGATAACACATCATTATCTTCATATTTATCCATATCTTGCGCTTTAGCAACTGTATTTAAATTGATTTTATTAAATAAGGATTGATATACGCTACTTGCATCTTGAGTAACGGTCTGAGCTGTACTCTGTTCTTTTTGTACTGACATGTTTGTTTCCTTTATACTTAATCTTGATCACTGTAACTTTATTAAATAAAATAAAGTAATAATGTTATTTTCAATTTTATTCATAAAGCTTTATTAATACTATGCTTTAGTACTTTCAGCGACTATCGCTTCTAACTCAGCTCTTAATTCATCGGATAATTGTTCATTTTTAACAATTTTTTCTAACTCATGACGAAATGTCGCATTATCCATTAAGTTAGATTTTAAATCGCGAAGTAAATTACGCATTGCAAGTAAAGAACGCAGTTGTGGAATTTTTTTAGCAACTTGTTCAGGCGTAAAGTCTTTCATTGACTGAAAATCAAGATCAATATTTACTTCAGAGCCATCACCCGCCAATGTATTTTCAACAGTGATTTTTGCTTGTGGGTTTAAATCTTTTAATACGGAATCAAAATTATTTTTATTAATAGACACTTTTTCTTTTTCAGCTAGAGGTCTATTATCTTTACCGTGACTATAGTCACCCATCGCTAAAATCTTTAACGGTAGCTCAACTTTCTTCTGTGCACCACCAGTATGCAGATCTAACTGAATATTAACACGCGCAGCGGGAACTTCGTTTTGATAGCTGTTTGACATATCTCTTCCTTTTCAATATAAAATCAATTAGTTATATTTAACCACTGTCTAATTTTACCTTTAAACAGTTAACACTCACAACTGTACTAAAGTGTAAAAATAATAATAATAAAACTCAAAAAAACATAAAGAATAATTATATTAATTTGTTTTTTATCAATTTTAATCAATAATAAAAGTGCAATAAAAATGATAAAACTTATTTTTTGAACAATTAAAACCGCTTAAATAACATTCAACTCTTTACATCTCAAAAAGGCTTGTTTTGCCGTTTCAACACCTAATTTCTCAACAATTTTGCTTATATGGAATTTAACTGTTCTCTCTGAAATTCCAAGCTTAAGCGCGATATCTTTATATTTTAAACCATCACATCCAAGCTTAAGCACTTGCTTTTCTTTATCTGAAATCATGAGGTATGCGCGATTACGATAATACTCCATATGCTTATGTTGCTGTAAGTAAAGATCATAGAGATCAACTAATACCATTTGTAGTTCAGCGCGGCGATATTCAAAAAACTCACGATCAATGGCTCGCTGTTCATCACACAGTAGATTTAAAAAAGCATAATGGCCCAATGCATCATGGATACTCAAAATGTATCCATCATTGATACCATACTGTTTACTCAATTTGAAAAAAGTTTGGTCTTTCGAAGGTAGATAGCTAATGATAGAACTCCAAGCAAAGGGCTTTACTGTTGTTCTCGCTAAATTAATAATGGGATCACTATGGTATAATTTCTGTTGCTGATACAAAGCAGCCCAATCATGAGGATAGGTAGAAAAAATTACGGGAGCAATAAAAGAACTACGATCAAAAAACAAAAATGCATACTGTTTAATATTAAATTTGTCTAATCTCGCGCATAAGTCGCTATCAAAACTGTTATTCAAATTATTAACCTATTTATTTTATTATTTTTATACTATTTCAATAACTTTCGGCTAATATTAACGTTTATATTGTTGCCTGTAAAGAATTAATCAATCGACCGTATTAACTTAATCCTTTTAGATAACTTAAATAATATAATAATACCGCCAATAAGCGGTATTTTATTTATTCAATAACGTCTGTATCAAGGTAATCAAGAATCCCCTGTGCAGCTTTTCGTCCCTCAGCTATTGCCGTAACAACAAGATCGGAGCCTCTTACGACGTCACCACCAGCAAATACTTTAGCATTAGAGGTTTGATAACTGTTATTTTCAGGCGCAATAATTCGTCCTTGCTTATCAAGTTCAATATGATGTTCTGCAAGCCAAGGCATACGATGTGGTTTAAAACCAAAAGCAATAATTACAGCGTCGGCAGCTAACACAAACTCAGATCCTTCAATAACAACCGCTAAACGTCGACCTTGCTCGTCAGCTTGACCAAGCTCGGTTTTCACCATTTTAATACCAGTAACTTGCCCATTTTGATTTATTTCAATACTCAGTGGCTGCACGTTAAATAAAAATTGTGCACCTTCTTCACGCGCATTTTTAACTTCCCGTTTAGAGCCCGGCATGTTCGCTTCATCTCGGCGATAGGCACAAGTTACTTCACTGGCACCTTGACGAATCGAGGTACGTACACAGTCCATTGCCGTATCACCGCCACCAAGTACGACTACGCGCTTATCTTTCATTTCAACATAGTTAGCATCAGCAGTTTGCGCATGTTGCATGATATGTTTTGTATTAGCAATCAAAAATGGTAATGCTTCATAAACGCCATTTGCATCTTCATTTTCAAGCCCACCACGCATTGATTGATATGTACCGGTGGCAATAAATACTGCATCAAATTCAGCCATTATATCTTGTAGCGTTATATCCTTACCAATCTCTGTATTTAAACGAAACTCAATTCCCATATCAGTAAAAATATGGCGGCGATTGACTAAAACCGCTTTATCTAATTTAAATGCTGGTATACCAAATGTTAATAATCCGCCAATTTCGGGATGACGATCATAAACAACGGGTTTTACGCCATTACGTACCAGCACATCAGCGCAAGCAAGCCCTGCTGGCCCTGCGCCAATAATCGCAACACGCTCCCCTGTCATTTCAACATTATTAAGGTTTGGCCGCCATCCCATCTTGAAAGCTTCATCAGTAATATAACGCTCAATATTGCCAATAGTCACAGCACCAAACTCAGCACTTAATGTACAAGATCCTTCACATAAACGATCTTGGGGGCAAACTCGTCCACATACCTCAGGTAAACTATTGGTTTGATGACATAGCTCAACCGCCTCTAAAATATGCCCTTCATTCACCAGTTTTAACCAGTTCGGAATATAGTTATGTACTGGGCATTTCCATTCACAATAGGGATTACCGCATGCAAGGCAACGATCAGCTTGCGCCGTTGCTTGCGACGATGAAAAACCTTCATAAATTTCGACAAATTCAATCTTTCTAATTTTTAATGGCTTTTTAGGCGGATCAACACGTTGTAAATCGATAAATTGATAAACATTTTGACTCATGGGTGTTTTCTCCTTATTGTGCCTGTACACGTAATTCGGCTGATGACCGACTACGGTGACCAAGTAATGCTTTGACATCACTTGATTTTGGTTTTACGAGCACAAACTGCTGTGCATATCTATGCCAGTTAGCAAGAATATCTTCTGCTCTTGATGAATGGGTTAGTTGTGCATGCTCCATAATAAGCCCCCGTAGATGCTCTTCGTGGATGGCATAATCAGCGACATTTAGCATTTCCACTAGTTCTAGGTTAATACGTTTATTAAACTCACCATCTTCATTAAGTATATAAGCAAACCCGCCAGTCATGCCTGCGCCAAAATTAACACCCGTTTTACCTAATACGCAAATGATCCCGCTAGTCATATATTCACAGCCATTATCACCAATACCTTCAACCACACTTATTGCGCCTGAATTTCGCACCGCAAAGCGTTCGCCAGCTTTGCCCGCAGCAAATAATTTTCCACCGGTTGCGCCATATAAGCAGGTATTTCCAACGATAGTTGCTTCATGACTTAAAAATGCCGAACCTATCGGTGGGCTAATAACAATTCGGCCCCCCGCCATACCTTTACCAACATAATCGTTCGCATCACCCGTTAAAGTTAATTCAACACCGCTGGCATTCCAAACGCCGAAACTTTGCCCTGCTGTGCCATTAAAATTTAGTTTTATCGGATCACTTGTTGCGCCTGTTTCACCATACTTTTGCGCAATATAGCCCGATAAAGTAGCACCAATTGAACGGTGGGTGTTTTGAATATCAAAATAGAATGATTTTGACTGTTTGTTGTCGACGGCCTCTTGCGTTTGCGTGATGATTTCGTGATTTAATATCCCTTTATCAAAAGGCGTATTAATCTGTGTATGATAAACATTATGCCCATCAATTGGCTTAGCGGTTTTTAATAGCCCAGATAAATCGAGTTTTTGTTGCTTAGCCGTGATCCCCGCTAAAGCAACTAATAAATCAGTGCGACCGATTAAATCGGTAATACGACTCACACCAAGTTCTGCCATGATTTCCCGCGTTTCTTGCGCAATAAACCGGAAATAGTTCATCGCTTTTTCAGGTAAGCCATGATAGTGATCTCGACGTAATTTATCATCTTGAGTTGCAACGCCTGTAGCACAATTATTAAGGTGACATATACGTAAATATTTACAGCCTAGTGCAACCATGGGTCCTGTGCCAAAGCCGAAACTTTCAGCGCCCAAAATTGCCGCTTTAACAATATCTAACCCCGTTTTCAGCCCGCCATCGACTTGTAGGCGAATTTTATGCCGAAGTCCATTAGCAACTAATGCTTGCTGGGTTTCAACTAATCCAAGCTCCCAAGGCGAACCTGCGTATTTTACCGAAGTTAGCGGACTTGCCCCTGTGCCACCATCGTAACCTGCAATCGTTATCATATCGGCATAAGCTTTAGCAACGCCTGTTGCAATCGTTCCAACGCCAGGCTCAGAAACGAGCTTAACTGAGATCATCGCTTTTGGATTAATCTGTTTTAGATCAAAAATTAGCTGTGCTAAATCTTCAATAGAGTAAATATCATGATGTGGTGGTGGTGAAATCAGTGTCACACCTGGCACTGAAAAACGTAGCCGAGCAATATAAGGGGTAACCTTATCGCCAGGCAATTGACCGCCTTCACCAGGTTTTGCCCCCTGTGCAACTTTAATTTGAATCACATCCGCACTCATTAAATAACCAGGCGTCACGCCAAATCGGCCTGAGGCAACTTGTTTAATACGTGAAACTTTGTTGGTGTTATAACGAACAGGATCTTCCCCTCCTTCACCGGAGTTAGAAAACCCACCTAACGTGTTCATTGCCTGAGCTAATGATTCATGTGCTTCAGGGCTTAATGCACCAATTGACATCGCGGCTGAATCAAAGCGCTTAAATAATGCCTCATTACTTTCCACTTGTTCTAAAGCAATTGCTGCGCCCTGTGGTGGATTAAGTTTTAGTAAATCCCTCAAGGTTGCAACTGGGCGGTTATTCACAATATCGGCGTAACGTTTATAATCTTGATAACTTGCGTTATTCACCGCTTGCTGTAAAGTTTGAACGACGTCTGGATTATAAGCGTGATACTCTCCGCCATGGATGTATTTTAATAATCCACCTTGCTCTAGTGGTTTGCGTTTTAACCAAGCGCGCTTAGATAACTCAAATAAATCTTGCTGAAAATCATCGAAATTAGCACCACTAATACGACTTGTAACGCCAAAGAAGCAGGTTTTAACTACATCATCATGTAAACCGACGGCTTCAAATAATTTAGCGCAGCGATAAGAAGCGATGGTTGATATGCCCATTTTGGACATGATCTTATATAATCCTTTATTAATGCCATTACGATAATTGAGCATTGCTTCGCGATAGCTTTTCTTTAACCGGCCATTATCAATCATTTGCGCTAATGTTTCGTAGGCTAGGTAAGGATAAATAGCCGTTGCACCAAAGCCGATTAGTACCGCAAACTGGTGCGGATCGCGGCAACTTGCCGTTTCAACAATAATATTAGCGTCACAACGTAAATTTTGTTCAACTAAGCGCTGTTGCACCGCACCAACAGCCATTGGAGCTGGGATAGGTAAACGATCTGCAGCAATATTTTTATCAGATAAGACTAATAATACTGCGCCCGCCCGAACTTTATTCTCAGCATCACCACATAACTGTTCAATAGCATCATTTAAGCTACCATCAATTTCATAAGTGATGTCAAGTACATCAGTTCGGTAGTATTTTGATTCTAGTGATGTTAACTGTGCAAAATCGGAATAAAGTAATACCGGTGATTTAAATGAAACACGGTGCGCTTGACCTTCTGCCTCGGCAAATACGTTCATTTCACGGCCAATACTGGTTGATAGCGACATAACATGCGCTTCACGTAATGGGTCAATCGGTGGATTCGTCACTTGAGCAAATTTTTGCCGGAAGTAATCATAGATAATTCGTGGTCTATTTGATAATACGGCAAAGGGGGTATCATCACCCATTGATCCCGTTGCTTCTTGACCATTTTCACCCAGTGGGCGGATAACTTGATCAAGTTCCTCAAATGAATAACCAAATTGTTTTTGATAAGCAGCTAATAAAACATCATCATAATTACGCTCGCCGAGATGATAATCAACTAAATCTTCAAATGGTGTTAGCCGTTTAACATTCTTTTCCATCCAAGTCTTATACGGATGACGTTTTTGTAAATCATTATCGGTTTCAAATGGTTGTAAAATTTTGCCACTATCAGTATCAATAACAAGCAGTTCACCAGGGCCAACTCGACCTTTTTTAACGACCTCATCTGGCTTATAATCCCAAATACCCACTTCTGATGCGCAAGTTATTAATCCATCGGTCGTAATGACATACCGCGCTGGGCGTAGCCCATTACGATCTAAACTACAAGCCGCATAACGGCCATCAGATAATACGATCCCAGCAGGACCATCCCATGGCTCCATATGCATTGAGTTAAAATCAAAAAATGCACGTAAATCTTCATTCATGTCGGGGTTATTTTGCCAAGCAGGCGGTACAAGTAAACGCATTGCTCGAACAATATCCATACCACCAACTAAAAAGAGTTCGAGCATATTATCTAATGAACTCGAATCAGAGCCGGTTTCATTAACAAATGGCGCAGCATCTTGCAAGTCAGGAATTAATGGCGTTCTAAATTTATAAGAACGCGCTTTAGCCCATTGCCGGTTACCTTCAATAGTATTAATCTCACCATTATGCGCTAGATGCCTAAATGGCTGAGCTAATGGCCACTTTGGTACGGTATTAGTAGAGAAGCGCTGATGGAATAAACAGATAGATGATTCCATTCGCAAATCGGCCAAATCAAGATAAAATCGCGGTAAATCTTTAGGCATGCATAAGCCTTTATAGATGTTAACCTGATTCGAAAAACTACAGATATAAAATGAATTATCTTGCACACGTTTTTCAATGCGGCGGCGCACCATATATAAACGGCGCTCTAGATCAATTTTACTCCAGCCCGCAGGCGCATTAATAAAGACTTGCTCAATTTGTGGTAGAGATGATAATGCAATTTCACCAAGCACGCTGGTATCTATCGGAACGTTTCGCCAACCAACAAGAGATAATGTCTCTTTTGATAACTCATCTTCGACTATGTCACGGCTTAATTGAGCTTCATTTTCATCTTGACTCAAAAATAGCATACCAACGGCATAGTTGGTTGCAAGTCGCCAGCCTTCATCTTCTGCAACTAAATGGAAGAACCGATCTGGCTTTTGTAGTAATAAACCACAGCCATCACCGGTTTTGCCATCGGCTAAAATTGCTCCACGGTGCTGCATACGAGCTAATCCGTGAATCGCTGTACGCACCACTTTGTGACTTGGTTTGCCTTCTATATGAGCAATTAACCCAAAACCACAGTTATCTTTTTCATGATGCTGGTTGTATAACATAATCATTGCCTCTCAATAATTTTATCTTTACATCGCTTACATCTTACAGTGTTTTAGAGAGTAGACGCATGCCACGATATTGACATAAAAATTAGCGAGAAAAGCAGTTTTGGTCAAATAAATTCTACTTATAAGTCAAGATATTAATAACAGCATGTCCGGTATTAATAGAATTAATGGATCTTAATAATGCGAGCGTTCCATTTAGGGGAAAAAATGTTGTTTTATAGTGCAAAATAATATCAAGCTAGCAATGCCCCCTACAAATACACTCTATTTACCAATAGATAAGGATAATAAAGGGTATTCAGCATTTAATTTCCACCTTATAATGAGTTAATGACTCCTTAATAAATGCTAGCAATCAACAATGCAATTACATCTTGTCGTTAATACTTTTGGCGCCGATCTCGCGCGTCGTTATGGCGAAAAAATTTATAAATTAACACTACATGGTGGCTTTAGTTGCCCAAATCGTACTGGAGAATTAGGCCGTGGTGGCTGTACTTTTTGTAATGTTGCCTCTATTATTGATGAGTCAATTCAAGTTAAATCCATCAGTGAACAACTTAGCCTACAAGCTTCTCAAATGAGAAAATCGAAGCGTTATTTAGCCTATTTTCAAGCGTATACCAGCACCTACGCTGAAGTTGCTATACTGAAAAAAATGTATGAGCAAGCCTTACAAAGTGCAGACATTGTTGGACTTTGTATTGGTACTCGCCCTGATTGCGTTCCTGATGAAGCATTGCAGCTGTTAGCGCAGTATCAAGATCAAGGATTTGAAGTTTGGCTTGAATTAGGATTACAAACATCAAATGATAAGACACTTCGTGATATTAATCGTGGTCATACTTATTTGGATTACCATAAAACAACACAAAAAGCGCGCCAATTAGGTATTAAAGTATGTACCCATTTGATTGTTGGCTTACCTAAAGAGACCAAACAAGATTGTTTTACTACCTTAAATCAAGTTTTAGAAACCGGAGTTGATGGATTAAAATTACATCCACTTCATATTGTTGAAGGTAGTATTATGGCTAAAGCATGGCGAGCTGGCCGCCAATCAGTATTATCATTAGATGAGTATGTCGATATTGCTGGTGATTTGATCCGCCATACACCAAAAGAAATACTGTATCATCGCATTTCTGCTAATGCCAGAAAACCAACGCTACTTGCCCCTGATTGGTGCGAAAATCATTGGCAATCAATGAATGCCGTTGATAGTAACTTAAGGCAATTTGGTGTACAAGGTAGTGCCTTAGGCGATAGCTATCAGTTTATTGCCTGATAAATGGCTTGATTATAACGAGCTGGAAGCAATAAATTGCTGCAATTGTAATAATGTTGAAGTGCCTTCCATCGGCCCTTTTTGCCTTACCGCTAATGCCCCACTGGCGTTAGCGTAGCGCAGTGCTGTTTCAATATCGTAGCCTGCTAACATGAAGCTTACAAATGTGGCGCCAAAACAGTCACCTGCGCCTGTTGGATCAATAACCTCACTGGTATAACTATCCACATGCAAAGTATAAATCTGACGCTGTTTATCAAGTCCGTAATAATTTGCCCCCCCTGAACCACACTTAACCACAATATGTTTAATGCCACGATTTAATAGTGATGACATTATTTGTTGTTCGCTATCTTGGTTATTGCTGGCAAAATAACTAACTTCACTTTGGCTTGGCAAGAAAATATCTGTATAGTCGAGAATGTAGTCAAAAGAAGCTTCCATCTCAGGAATATCAAACATTTCTTTACGTAAATTGGGATCAAACGATATCGTACCACCTTTGCTTTTTACGATATCTAATGCTTTTCGCATCGCATCAATTACTCGAAATGAATATAGCGATGAGCCCATTACATGTAGGTGATTACAATCTTTTAATAGCTCTTCATTGATATGATCAAAGGAGAGCAGGCCGCAGGCACTATTGGGAATATTAAAGATAAAATCACGCTCATCAATTCCTCGATAAGTAACAAAAGCACTGCCAGTACTTGCTTTATTATGAATAGCTATCCCATCGGTTATTACGCCATCGTCTTTTAAGCGCTTGATACACATTTTGCCAAAGGCATCTTTACCAACGCAGCTAAAAAAAGTCACAGCAAAGCCCAACTTAGCAACTTGAGAAGCAAAAATAGCAGGCGCACCGCTTGGAAATGGACCCATAAATTCACCCGTTTTATCAAAACGCTGATCGTGCTCTTTGGCTAAAAATTCAACCAATAATTCGCCTATCGTACAAATTTTGAAATCCATATTGATTATGCCTCTCGTGCATTTTGATAAATCACACCATGTTTATTAGAGTCAATTTGTTTAAAGCTGCAATCTGATAGCTGCTGATGATATTGAGTAAGTACAGGCCTTGATAAAATAGTAATGTCAATATCTCGTAATTTGCCAATGCTGTTACTTTCATCACAAATCGTTATTTGCGGTAAAATTGCGATAGTTTGTTTTGCCTGCTTAATTATTTGTCGATAGCAATTAGCATGTTCAAGATCGTTGATAATAAGCTCATTATCGTAATTAATCCCATCTGCTAATACAATAAAACGTGAAATTGCGTATTGGCTTAAAATAAAACTCATTACATTGCTGTCTTGCACTATATTATTACTTGATAATAAACCACCAATAATAAGTACTTGTGCTGAAGTAAACTCCTTTGCTAACTGGGCATTTACCAGATCATTAAGGATTAAAGTGAGCGATTTTTTACTGTATAAAAAAGGGATTAATTTACGTATTAAAGACCCATGGCTCAATAAAAGCGTATCGCCATCTTGAATATAATTTAAACTTTGCTTAACTAAATCAAGCTCATCAGTGCTGTAATGACTTTGATTATGAACAGATACTAATATTTTAGTATTTGCCATCGTTCCTTCTGGCGTCAAATAAATCGCACCACCAAATGAGCGTTTTAAATAACCTTGCTGCTCTAGGTAAGTCAAATCTTGCCTAATGGTAACACCAGATACAGCCAGTAACTGAGCAAGTTCATCGACTTTAACTTCGCCCTGTTTACGCACAATTTCAGCGATATCTAATCGTCTTTTAAGTAATGCAGAAGATGCTCTAGCCACCGAGTTATTTCCTATTATAAATACATTCAAAAACGCTAAGGGATTTGATGATAAAGCTAACCATAAAATTGGTCAATCAAAGCGCACGTAATTAATCCACCGCGTCATGATGAATAATTATAAACACAATACTTTTAAAACGAAAGTATTATTAGGTTTATTTTCTTTGTTTTAAAAGTTTAAAGTTGTTTTTGTGACTAAAATCACAGCATTTTTATTTTATAAGTTTTATTTTGTAAATAATAACCAAAAATAAACTTTCATATTGAAAGCTATAAATCGCTAATTATTCTATGGAGGAGCGCTATGTTTATTATTTCAAGTAACAACATGTTAAAAAAAGCTCAAAACGAGCATTATGCCGTCCCCGCTTTTAATATCCACAACCTAGAAACGATGCAAGTAATTGTTGAAACAGCAGCTGAACTACAATCACCTATTATATTGGCAGGAACGCCTGGAACCTATAGTTATGCAGGAACAGAGAATATTATCGCAATTGCCTGTGCCCTTGCCATAAAACATAAAATACCTTTCGCACTGCACCTAGATCATCATGAAAGTTATGACGATATTACCCGTAAAATTGATTGTGGGATCCGTTCAGTGATGATAGATGGTTCACATGAGTCATTTCAAGACAATATTACGATAGTAAAACAAGTCGTCGATTATGCTCACCGCTTTGATGTAAGCGTTGAAGCAGAGCTAGGTCGCCTAGGCGGCGTAGAAGATGATCTGGTTGTTGATAGCAAAGATGCCCTTTATACCAATCCAAAGCAAGCGGCTGAATTTGTCGAACAAACAGGGATTGATTCATTAGCTATCGCAATTGGTACCGCCCATGGCCTTTATAAATCAGAGCCGAAATTAGACTTTGAGCGATTATCTCAAATTCGTTCAACTGTTGATATCCCCCTTGTGCTACATGGTGCATCTGGCGTGCCTGATAAGGATGTCCGTGAGTGTATAAGACGAGGAATTTGCAAAGTTAATGTAGCGACAGAACTTAAAATCGCTTTTTCTGATGCGCTAAAAAGCTATTTTATTGAGAATCCTGATGCAAATGATCCTCGTTATTATATGAAACCAGCAAAGGCTGCGATGAAGGAAATTGTTAAAAAAATCATCAACACTTGCGGCTGCGCAGGTAAACTTTAGCGTGGAATAATTATGATATATACACTGACACTTAATACCGCAATTGATATCAATATCCGTTGTCAGGGCTTAAACCCAAATACGGTTAATCGTACATCGCATACTCAATATAGTCCTAATGGTAAGGCGATTAATGTTTCAATTGTACTCAATAAGTTTGGCAAATCAACCACTGCTCTTGGATTTTTTGGTGGATTTTCCGGTAAATATATTGTTGATGAACTCGATAAAAAGAGTATCAAGACAATCCCTTGCTGGATTGATGAGATCACCCGAATCAATGTTTTTATTAATGATGGTAAAGATGAATATAAGTTAGTTGGTAAAGGCCCTTTTGTTGTTGATGAAAAAAAAACTGAAATGCTGACCCTAATAGCATCTCTTTGTTGTCATAGTTATTTAGTTATCAGCGGCAGTTTACCTAATAATATCGAACCGAGTTACTATGATCTGATATTGTCTTTATGCCATAAAAAAAATATTCACGTTATTTTAGATATTAGCCACCCTAAACTAAGTGATTTACTCCGTTATAAACCTTTATTGATAAAACCTAACAATGATGAAGTAAAAGAGATATTTGGTTTAGAAACCACTAATTGCGATCAAATTGTTTTTGCCATCAAAAAAATTCATACACTCGGTGCACAAAATATCTTGTTAACAATGGGCGATAAAGGATTGTATTTTTCTAACGGCTCACAGCTATGGTTTTGCAATTCGGTTGCAATTGATTTGGTCAGTTCAGCTTGTGCCGGCGATGCCTCTTTAGCCGCATTTTTAAGTGTGTGGCTACCTGAGCAAAATAATATTGAGTTAGCCATGAAAAAAGCTTCAGCAACAGGTGCTAATGTTGCCGAGTCTGATGGGCTTGGTCTTCTTAATAAAATCGATAGCTACATGCAGCAATTAACAATTACAGCCATCAAATGAGGTAATTATTATGACAAAAATTTTAGCAGTCACTGGGTGTCCAACAGGCATTGCTCATACTTATATGGCTGAGGAAGCATTAAAAGCTGCGGCAAAACAAGCAGGGGTTGAAATTAAAGTTGAAACCAACGGCGCAAGCGGCATTGATAATATGATTACTGACGCTGATTTGGCAAAGGCAGTAGGTGTTATTATCGCGGCGGATAAAGATGTTAATCCTGATCGCTTTAATGGTATGGCTGTTATTGAAGTACCGGTTAAAGATGGCATTCATAAAGCCGATATCTTAATTAAACAAATTCTCACTGGCAACGTACCCATTCGTAATAGTAATAAATCTGAGCCAATAACCACTGATAACGTATCGAATAGCCAAGTTAAAGAATCTATCGGTCGCCAAATTTATAAGCACTTAATGAACGGTGTTTCTAATATGCTGCCGTTTGTCGTTGCTGGCGGGGTTTTAATTGCTATTTCATTTTTATGGGGGATTTACTCAGCGGATCCCATGAGCCCACAATATAACCAATTTGCCGCTCTACTTAAAAATATAGGCGGCCAGGCATTTGGCATTATGGTACCAGTTTTTACTGCGTTTGTTGCCTCATCAATTGCAGGAAGGCCGGGTATGGTTGCTGGTTTTATTGGTGGGCTAGTTGCCAATATTACTGGAGCTGGCTTTATTGGCGGCATTATTGCTGGTTTTGCTGCTGGCTATTTAATGCTATATGTTAAAAAGTGGCTTGATCATTTACCTCGACAATTTGAAGGCTTAAAATCAATTTTTATTATGCCGCTAATTGGCGTCTTTATCATTGGTGCAGTAATGTACTTACTTGGCGATCCTATTGCTGCCATTAATAATGGTATGAAAGAGTGGTTACAATCTTTACAGCAAGCAAATCCAATCTTATTAGGTATTGTCATTGGCTGTATGTGTTCATTTGATTTTGGTGGACCCGTTAATAAAGCGGCTTATGTTACAGGCACGATGTTACTTGGTGAAGGTAACTTTTACTTTATGGCAGGGGTTTCTGCCGCTTGTATTGTCCCTCCTTTCGCAATTGCTCTCTCTACCACTATTTTTGGTAATAAAGCGTTTAGTGAAGATGAAAGGGCCGCAGGATTGGTCAACTATGTTTTAGGCGCAACTCATATTACTGAAGGTGCGATCCCGTTTGCGGCCAAAGATCCTCTTCGTGTTATTCCAATCATGATGCTATCTTCTGCAATTGCAGCTGTTTTAACATTTTTAAGCCATATTCAAGTTCCCGCTCCGCATGGTGGATTTTTAGTCTTACCGTTAGTAAATAAACCCTTACTTTGGGTAGGCTGTATTTTTGTTGGCGCAGTTCTGGGCGCAGTTCTACTCGGTTTAACTCGCATGCATCGAAATCGAAAATTAGCGGCAAAAGCGGCATCATAAATTTATGTGTAAGTGCCCTTCTAGCTAATACAATAATTACCAAGGATAAGTAAAATGAATACAATACAATTAAGCAGTAATGATATTTGCTTTATCAATAAAGCTTTCACCAAAAAGCAAGCAATTGAAGCCGTTGCAAAAAATATGATTGATGCCCATTTAGTAAAAGATGATTATATTGAAGCGATGTTTGATCGAGATAATCAAATTTCAACATTTTTAGGTAATGGTATTGCCATCCCCCACGGCACAACTGAAAAACGAGATAGTGTGTTACAAACAGGAATCAAAGTTCTTTTTTGCCCGCAAGGCATTAATTGGGATGAAGATAACAATATTGCTTATGTGATAATTGGCATTGCAGCTAAAGCGAATGAACACCTCGATGTTTTACGTCAATTAACAAGGGCGGTTATTGCACAAGATACATTAACACGCATTAAGGCAGTGAAAAATCCTGATGAACTGCTAATGATTTTGCAAGGGTAACGGTTTTAATCTTGAGGTATAATGCGTCATTTAAAGACGCATTATACGTTTAATTACCGTAGTAAAAATTATTTAGTTTTCTTTTGTAGTATGCAGCGTAAATCATCACCAATTTTAATGGTTGATTGAAATGTAAATTCGGGTGCCTTTGAAAGCTCTATTAAATTAGGCAATATAGCCATATCGAGTGCATTATGACCGAGTAATTTAGGGGCATAATAAATAATTAACTCATCAACAAGACCTTGCTCAATCAGTGCGCCCGCAAGGTGACTTCCCCCCTCAACCCAAACTGAGTTGATCTGTTTTTCAGCAAGGACTTTTAATAATGAGGTTAGGTCAATATTCATTTTGTCTGAAGATTCAATTAACAGTCGGCAATTGGCTTGCTCAATAGGTTTATCATCTTTGCGAACTACCCAAGTTTCACCTAGTTGTTTAAAAATATTTTCATCACCCATAAGTTTATTTTTACTGTCGATAATAACTCGAATAGGCTGACGAATCGTTTCTTGAGGGTAAATCATCTGAATTTGTGGGGGTAACTCAGCGTGACGAACGGTTAAACTAGCGTTGTCAGCTTGGACTGTTGCACGAGTACTTAAAATAGCGCTCGCTTGAGCCCTAAAATACTGAACATCTTGCCGCGCATCACTCGATGTGATCCATTTGCTTTCGCCTGACTGCATAGCAATTTTGCCATCTAAAGAGGCGGCTAATTTGAGTTGAATATAAGGTATACCACAGCGCATACGCTTTAAAAACGCTCGATTAATGTGCTCGGCTTGCTCTGAAAGTAGCCCAATGTCAACCTCAATGCCGGCCTGACGCAGCCGTTTAACACCTTGCCCTGAAACTTTCGGATTAGGATCTTGCATGGCAATAACAACCCTTGCTATCCCCGCTTTGATCAATGCATCGGCACATGGTGGAGTTCTGCCAAAATGACTACATGGTTCAAGTGTCACATACGCTGTTGCGCCTTTTGCATTCACGCCAGCTTGCCTTAACGCGTAAACCTCAGCATGCGGTTCCCCTGCTTTTATATGATAGCCTTCACCAATAATTTGGTTGTTATTGACAATCACACAGCCAACATTTGGATTTGGCGTAGTCGTAAAACAACCTAGCTGTGCAAGCTCAATCGCTTTAGCCATATAAAGATGATCATGATCGCTAAAATAAGGTGAGTTAGTCATACTTATTACTATTGTAATTTGGCAATTTCTTTACTAAATTGCTCAATATCATCAAAACTAAAATAGACCGAGGCAAAGCGGATATAGGCAACTTTATCTAAATTTTTAAGTTCTTCCATCACGTAATCACCAACAAGCTTTCCAGCGACTTCACGTTCACCTGTCGCTCTAAGTCTTGATTTTATTCGCGTTACCGCATCTTCAATAGCATCTGAGCTCACTGGTCGTTTTTCTAGTGCTTTTTGCATGCCACTACGCAGTTTATCTTCATTAAATGGTTCACGAATTTTATTACTTTTAATCACATTTGGCATAATTAGTTCGGCAACTTCAAATGTCGTAAAACGTTCATGGCATTCGTTGCATTGGCGACGACGACGGACTTGGTAACCCTCACTAACTAAACGTGAGTCAATAACTTTAGTATCGTCTGCATTACAAAATGGACAGTGCATTTATGTTCCCCGCTATTTATGCTAATAATTTGAATAAAATAGCTTAATTATATTATTTTAACAATAGTTAGCATCCATGCTAACTAATATTCAGTTAATTTCGTTAAAATATTGTTGTAACAGCTTATTTAAGCATAAAAAATAGTTATATACCCAAGTGAAATCAAGATGCTTGATTTTTTAGCTTTAGCGTTGTGATAAGCAGGGTGATTAGAGGCTTAGCCTCTCACTTGCGTTTTAAAAGGGCTCAGGACGAAGTCCTTAGATCCCCCGGCTTCTGATTTTCAGCGCTATTCTCGAGCATCTTCATTGGTCACGAGTATATTACCATTTAAGGTTGATTAAAAAATCACGTAACTGATTAAAATCATCATCCATTACATGCGACAACAATGTCATATCAGCCCGCTCAGCTAACTCTTGAGGTAGAGGAATTGATTTAGCTAAAATATCCTCAACGACTTCTTTAAATTTAGCAGGGTGCGCGGTGCCTAAAAAGAGTCCATACTCACCATCTTGTAGCTGGTCGCGTAAAACGCGGTACGCGATGGCACCATGAGGCTCTGATAAATAACCTTTTTTATCTAGTTCACGTACGCTTTGTTTAGCTACATCATCAGATACTGCGCCATGACCTAATGATTTTAGTGCCCATTCTTCACGTTTATAGATTTCTTCAATACGAGGCCAGTTGTTGGGTTGACTCACGTCCATAGCATTCGATAGTGTAGCAACTGTTTTATGAGGCTCCCAATTGCCTGTTTCTAAATAACGAGGTACCGTATCGTTAGCGTTTGTCGCAGCAATAAAACGTTTAATTGGTAAGCCCATCGTTTTTGCAAGTAGGCCAGCAGTTAAATCACCAAAATTACCACTCGGCACTGAAATAACTAATTGTTCACGTTGTTTTGGTGTTAACTGGGCAAAAGCTTCAAAATAGTAACAGATTTGCGCAAGTAGTCGGCTAATATTGATTGAATTTGCTGAATTTAATCCGATTGTGGTTTTTAATGCTTCATCATCAAATGATTTTTTAACTAATGCCTGACAAGCATCAAAATCGCTTTTGATCGCAATAGTATGAATATTATCGCCCAATGTACAAAAGAGCTTTTCTTGTAAGGGGCTGATCTTACCCTGCGGATACAAGATCACAACGCGAATATTGGGTAAATGATAAAATGCATGAGCAACCGCAGCTCCGGTATCGCCAGAAGTTGCGGTTAAAATAGTAATTTTTTTATCAGCAGCAACTTGAACTAAGGCCTGCGCCATAAAGCGTCCACCAAAATCTTTAAAGGCAAGTGTTGGGCCATGAAATAACTCTAATGTACCAATATCTGCTTCAACAGATTTAACCGGCGCTGGGAATTGAAATGCATTTTTAACTAACCTTAGCATGTCCTCACTGCTCATTTCACTGCCGATAAAAGCAGATAAAATTTTAGCACTTCGACTAATAAAATCTAATTTTAGTAATGAATCAATTTCATTAGGTGTAAACTTAGGTAAATCCTGTGGAAAAAACAAACCTTGTCCTTTTCCTAATCCTTGTTGTACAGCCTTAGAAAAACTAACTTGTTCGGAATGATCTTTTAAATTATAAAGTTTCATAATATTTTCGACTCTCTCTATGCTTAAATTTTATTTAGCCGTTTATTTTACTTGTAATGCTGTTTTTTAAACAACTCGTGCGCCTTGCTTATCAATCTTACAGATGTGGATAAATCCTTCATCATTTTGTAAATAATGAGCCTTCAGCCATAATTCAACTTGTTGAGCCGTTTCAAGCTTATCGGTGACAACAAAAATTGTCGGCCCAGAGCCCGAGATCCCTGAAGCAAGTGCACCTAAACGTTTAACGCTCGTTTGTGTTTCATCAAAATTAGGTAATAGCTGTTTACGATAAGGCTCGGCGATATTATCTTGTAACATAGATACCGCAAGTTGCGGTTGGTTGGTATAACATGCATGAATAAATCCACCCACATAGCGGCCATGCGCGACACAGTCTTGTTTTTGATATTGCGCCGGTAAAATAGCTCTAGCTTCAGCCGTTGAAACTTTGATCCCTGGATAAGCCATCACCCAATACCAATTCTCAAAATGTGGAATCGACTGGCTAATAATGCCGATTTCATCGACGATAAGCTGCATTCCCCCTAAATAACAAGGAGCGACATTATCATAATGTATACCACCGGAGATCCGACCTTCCATCTCCCCCATCATGCTTAGCATCTGCTG
The DNA here is from genome assembly GCA_036251935.1 of Orbaceae bacterium lpD04. NCBI lineage: Bacteria > Pseudomonadati > Pseudomonadota > Gammaproteobacteria > Orbales > Orbaceae > Orbus > Orbus wheelerorum. The sequence continues at coordinate 2,767,703 of CP133967.1, forward strand.
CTCATTAAATGGTTTATTAAAATATTCGTTTAGTGCAACTAACGCGCCAACGACTGAGCAAGCACTAGAACCGAGTCCCGAACCAATTGGCATGTTTTTTTCAAGAGTCATTGCGACAGGTAGTTCTTTCCCCATCGCTTGACAAAAACGTTGCCAACATTGATATACAATATTAAATTTAGGATCTTTCGGTAGCTTTTTAACAAACTGGCCTTTATTGGTTAAGTGAAATTGCGCTGCATCTTCAACGGTAATACTATCGCCAAGCATCACACCGCTAATAGGATTAATTGCAGCACCTAAAATATCAAATCCGACACTGATATTAGCCATTGATGCCGGCGCATACACTTTTATTGATTTACTCATTTAACCACCAATTTTACTCGAAGTTGTTCGTAAGATATCGGCAAATACACCCGCTGCAGTCACATCATTACCCGCACCATAACCACGTAATACGAGTGGAATTGGTTGATAATAACGGGTATAAAATGCTAATGCATTCTCGCCATTTTTAATTTTATATAGCGGATCATCGCTATCAACAGCCTCAATTTTAACACTACATTCACCATTATCAATACTACCTACATAGCGCAATACTTTACCTTGCTTCGCCGCAGTTTCTACTTTCGTTTTAAATTCTGTATCAAGCTGTGGTAATTTAGCCATAAACTCACTCACATCGCCTTGTGAATAAGAAGCAGGTAATACTGATTGTACATTAATTTGGGCTAGCTCTAATTGTAGGCCTGCTTCTCTAGCTAAGATTAATAATTTACGTGCCACATCAGTACCAGAAAGATCATCTCGAGGATCGGGCTCTGTAAATCCTTTTTCTTTTGCAAGTTTTGTTGCTTCTGATAATGACATACCCTCGTCGAGTTTACCAAATATAAATGATAGTGATCCTGATAAAATACCCGAGAAACGAATAAGTTCATCGCCTGCATTAAGTAAATTTTGTAAATTCTCAATAACCGGTAAACCAGCTCCAACATTCGTATCATATTGAAATTTTCGTTTACTTTTTGCTGCCTCTTGGCGTAAACGTAAATAGTAAGCCATTGAGCTGGTGTTGGCTTTCTTATTTGGCGTTACGACATGAAAACCGCTAGCTAAAAGATCAGCATATTTATCAGCAACATCAGAGCTTGAAGTACAGTCAACTAAAATAGGATTAAGTAAACGATTATCTTTAGCAAATTCAAGTATCTGATTTATGCTATATGTTTTTTGGCTCTGTTTTATGGTATCACGCCAGTTGGTAAGGCTTAGTCCATCACGATTAAGTACACAGTGCTTTGAGTTAAATAATCCACACACTCTTAAATCTATTTGTTTGTTTTTAAGCCAAGTTTGTTGTCGGCTGATTTGATCAACTAATGCACCACCAACGCCGCCAACACCAATAATAAAAACATCTAACGTTTGATCAGTACCAAATAACATTTGATGAGCAACGCGAACGCCCATTACTGCAATGTCATTATCAACAACTACCGAAATCGATCGTTCTGATGATCCTTGAGCAATGGCAACGATATTGATATTCGCTCTAGCAAGCGCAGTAAAAAAGTTTGCCGATAAGCCACGCATAGTGCGCATACCATCACCGACAACAGAGATAATCGCTAGCTTCTCAATAACTTCGACTGGCTCAAGTAGGCCATCTTTTAGCTCCAAGTAAAACTCTTCACTCAATGCTTCTTGAGCAAGGTAAAGCTCAGCTTGTGGAACACAAAAGCTAATGCTGTATTCTGATGATGATTGAGTAATTAATACGACCGAAATGCCGGCATAAGACATAGCTGAAAATACTCGCGCAGACATACCAACCATACCTTTAAGTCCTGGCCCTGAGACATTAATCATGGCCATATTATTTAGGTTCGTTATTCCTTTTACTGGCGCAGAAGTATCCACAATATTCGCACCAATTAATGTGCCTGGTGCATCAGGGTTATTGGTATTTTTAATTAAGCATGGGATTTGAAATTGGGCAATCGGTAATATAGTGCGAGGATGAAGAACTTTGGCTCCAAAATAAGATAATTCCATCGCTTCTTGATAAGACATCGTTTTTAGTAACCTTGCATCAGGAACTAAGCGTGGATCACATGTGTACACTCCATCAACATCAGTCCAAATTTCACAGCAGCTAGCACGCAAGCAGGCTGCTAACACAGCTGCTGAATAATCAGAACCATTTCGTCCAAGAACAACAAGTTCACCTTTTTCATTGCCTGCGGTGAATCCCGGCATCAAAATAATATTATTTTTAGGTATATTCAATTCTTTAATTCGATGAGTTGATTCGTTGATATCGACTGTTGATTCTAAATAATCGCCATCAGCAAGAAGCATGATAACTGGGTTGATAACGGTTACATGATGACCTTTAGCTTTTAGTAATGCATCCATTATCGCAATAGATAATTTTTCACCTCGACAAATAATAGAGGCATTAATACTATCTGGGCACTGACCTAGTAATTTAATGCCATGAAAAAGTTGTTTTAGATTATTTAATTCATTTAATGAAAATCTTTTCATCTCTTCATAGGCAAAATTAGGTAACGCTTGGGCTAAGCCGGCTAAAAGATCAGCAAAAATCTTTTCTGCTTCGTTAATATTAGTTTGAATATCTTGCCCTGCGACTGTTTTTTCGACCATAGCCACTAAATGATTGGTTATTTTCGCTGGCGCCGATAATACGGTAGCCGTTTGCTCTTGCTTAGCATTATTTTCAATAATCTCAGCGACGCGAAGAAAACGCTCGGCATTAGCAACGGATGTTCCTCCAAATTTTAATACTTTCATATTGCACCTTTCATCTATTGATCAAAATGATATTGTTTATATGTATACTTAATGAACATTCGTTGCATTAAGACATAAAAAAACCCGCTAATTTTGCGGGTTCTTTGACGATTTTTAGGAAAAGTCAACCCGCTCCGAGCCTAATGGTGCCAGAGGTGCCAATAATCATGATAATCATCATTACTGTTTTCATTTACCTAATCCTTCTCACTAATTTATGTGGATCTAAAAACAAAACAGCCCGACGTTTAAGTCAGGCTGCAAAGATTAAAAAACTTTTTTGCTATTTTCGTATTCGTTAACGACACGATTTAATGCATTATATAAACTCGCCGCATCCTCTTTTTTCAGGGCGCTATCAAGTATATTTAAATACGATACCATTAATTTTTGGTTATCTTCAGCAAACTGAGGTGATACTTCCTGATCTTCATATAACATGACATATGTACGGGCAAAACCAAATATCAAGAAATAAACGGCAGCATTGCTAGGATCGTCTTGAATTAATTGTTGCATTGCTTGACGTAGCTTCACATAGGTATCTGTACCTGGAAGACTATTTGCAAATTTATTGATAACTTCAGAAAATGCCATTGTTAATAAACCTCAATTAACCATTAAGGCAAAAGAATAGCAATCACTGAACATAAGTGCAAGTGTATTTTATTAACAATTAAAAAAATTTTTACAAGGTTAGTGCATTAGTAAGGCCATTATTATAAATTGTCGTAAAAGGGAACGAAGATACCGCCTTTTATGACAATTTATAATTTAAATAACAATTAGATATCAAATGATAACGTATTGGTATAAAAGTTTTTATTTGATTTCTTTAGATACTGCAAGCCCAGCTGGAACTTGAGCTACAGGCATGATTTCTAATGAATTCACATTAAAATGCGCAGGCGTATCAACTAGCCAAGAAATGGTATTAGCAATATCATTAGCAGTAATAAAATCAACATTTTGATAAACAGCATCAGCCTGATTTTTATCACCATGGAATCTAACATTAGAAAATTCCGTGCCGCCACATAAGCCAGGTTCAATATTTGTTACGCGTATTTTTTTACCAAACAAATCTGTGCGTAAATTAGCACTGAACTGTTTAACAAATGCCTTTGTTGCGCCATAAACATTCCCACCACGATAAGGATAGTTACCCGCCGTAGAGCCTAAATTAATGATATAACCAAAATTACGTTCCACCATGCTAGGTAATATAACCCGAGTTAAATGCATTAAACCAATGATATTGGTGTGAACCATTGTTTCCCAATCATCATAATTCGCTTCATATGCGACTTCCATTCCAAGTGCAAGCCCTGCATTATTAATTAAAATATCGATGTCTTTAAAACCTTGAGGTAAACCTAATAAAAGATTATTCACAGCATCTTTTTGTGTTACATCTAATTGTAGGGGTAAAAAATTAGTTCCAAGTTCGGCAGCTAAGGATGTGAGTTTATCTAAGCGCCTTGCGCTACCAATAACTTTATATCCATCTGCGATTAATTTACGACAAATAGCTTCACCAAATCCAGATGATGCGCCAGTGACTAAAACAACATTCATTTGTGTCTCCTAATTCGCAATTAATAGTAATATATCATTGAGTACCAATTGATTATACGAGATTGATCCTAAATTGCACGCAATTACCATAAAGGTGGCAGGAGAATGGCATTAAAAATTAAAAGTCATTATTTTTTCGTTATTATATTGTTGTAATCCCTAATTATAAAAGAAAAAAAGGGTATTATCGTGACAAATGTTTTATCTGCATAAATTTTGTTTTATGCTTGTATGCTTATTTAATTGTTAGGAATAAAATACTATGTCGGTGGTGTTTATTGCATTAGGTGCAAACTTAGGTGACCCATTAAAACAAGCACAAGATGCCATTGAAGCTGTCAATCAATTGCAATTAAGCCAAGTAATTAAAACCTCACCTTTTTATCGAAGTAAACCTTTGGGACCACAAGATCAGCCTGATTATTTAAACGCTGTCATAAAAATTATGACAGAATTATCGCCAATTGAGCTACTTCATGCCCTACAAGAAATTGAGAAAAATCTTGGCCGAGTAAGAAAAGCAAATCGCTGGGGGCCAAGAACGCTCGATTTAGATATATTGCTTTATGATAATTTACAAATGAGTAGTGAACAGTTAACTATCCCTCACTATGATATGAAAAGTCGTGAGTTTGTGTTATACCCTCTTTATGATCTTGAGCCACAATTAGTATTACCCGATCAAAGTGTGTTATCCGATCTTATTACTCACTTACCTTTAAATAATCTGATACGCTGGTCGTAATTCGTTATGTAACGGCAGTAATAAAGAAGACTTTTCTTAAAAAGAAAAAATATATTAACGAATATTGAATATATCTCCCCAATAAAACTGCTGTATATTTATATATATATAAATATGTAAAGTAATTACGTGTTATTTTTTCGTAAAAATCGTTAAAAACGATTTGATAAAGCATAATTTATTGCTATAGTTTAGCGCTTTAAATATTTTGTTTGAAAGGAGATTGCGTTGAAAAAGGAACAAAAGATAAACAGCTCTTCATTAAGCCTTCTTGCTGTAGCCGGCTTGGAACCTTATAAAGAGGAAAAGGGCGAAGAGTATATGAATCCTAAGCAACTGCAACATTTTCGTCTTATTTTAGAAGGATGGTTAAGCCAGCTTCGTGGCGAAATGGGTAAAACAGTTAGCTATATGCAAGATGAAGCGGCTAATTTTCCGGATCCTGCTGATAGAGCAACTCAAGAAGAAGAGTTTAGCTTAGAGCTTAGAGCGCGGGATAGAGAACGTAAACTGATTAAAAAAATTGAGAAAACATTATTAAAAATTGATAGTGGCGATTTTGGCTATTGTGACTCTTGTGGGGTCGAAATTGGTATAAAACGTTTAGAAGCAAGGCCAACAGCAGATCTTTGTATCGATTGTAAAACGCTTGCTGAGTTACGTGAAAAGCAGATGGGAATGTAATTATTATACCGCCAGATACAGATTCTTGCGGTAATTTCTGTTTATATAAAGCTTTTAAATAGTATAAGGCACTTTTTATCTTTGCCTTCAGGCGCAGTATTAGCCGCCAATAAAAGATAAATTTTGAGTGATCCCTGCACGATGCTGATGTAGTAAATGTGTTTCAGGTTTGATTTTTAACGAGTTTAGAACGCGTTTTTGAAGCAATATTTTTTGCTCATCACTATTTAATAAATCGCGTAAATCAATTGCCGAATCACCGAATAAACAATAATGTAATTTGCCTATCGCCGAAATGCGCAAACGATTGCAGCTTTGGCAAAAGCCTTTAGAGTAAGGCATGATTAAACCAACTCGCCCTAAGTAATCAGCATGCTGGTATACTTTTGCAGGTCCAGACAATCCATCTTTAACCATTAATTGCCAGCCTTGCTCGATGAGCTTTTGTTCTATTTTTTCACCCGACATGTGATAACGGTTAAAATAAGATTGCCCCTCACCGGTTTCCATGAGCTCAATAAAACGTAAATCAACATTATGCTCTTTAACCCACGGTAAACATTGACTTAAATCATCGTTGATTCCTTTCATTAATACCGTGTTAATTTTGACTTTAGTAATGCCTACTTCGAGTGCCTTATCAATTCCTTGAATAACCTGATGAAATTTATCCTCGCCAGTAATCAGTGCAAATTGATGAGGCGAGAAACTATCAATGCTAACATTAAGTGATGTAAGTCCCGCATCTTGCCACTTAACGATGTTTTGGTATAAACGCGAACCATTCGTTGTTAACGCGATATCTTTAATCGAGTTATACTCTGAAATCAGTGCCACGATATCAGTAAAATCACGGCGCAAAGTTGGTTCACCCCCAGTTAAGCGGATCTTTTTTACACCAAGCTCACTAAATGCATTAATAACCTGCCTAATTTCAGATAATGTTAAAAATTGATGAGTACGATCAGATTGATAACCATCAGGCAGGCAATACCTACAGCGAAAATTACACTGTTCGGTTAAAGATAAACGTAAATATTCAAATCGACGCTGATAATCATCAACAAGTGATGTATCAGTTAATTGCTGTTGCATTAAAAACACCTTTCCAAAAAACGGGAGACATTCGCATTTCTACTTATGCCCGGCGAACACATCGCGGCAAATCAACCTTATCACTTTGACTTAGGTTTACTTGCTTCAGAGTTTTCATTCTGCGCCATCATACCATAAGTTTTAATAACTTGCAGTTATTATCGAAATCCTTACTTAGCAAGGAATTGCCCGTACATTAATTGTTCATCAAGCATGTTAATTTAGCAAATTGGATAGATCATAAGCAGATAGTGACTAAAATTGTTTAATTTCGTGAGTAGAGAGATTATCCAATTTAATTTACTTGCTATCCTGCCATTAAATGTTAATAATATAGGGGGATTTTTTTGTTTATTGTGCGGCAATGGCATCAGACACGGTAAATGAATAATAAACAAATTTGAATGAATTTTATTAACAATGATAAGTACGTAGAATAATAAATAGAATTAAGAAAGTTATTTTAAGAATAAGTACACATTAGTTTGCAAATAATATCTTGGCAATTTTTAACAAAATAATATTTGCAATTGAACTAACAAATATATAAAAAATTTTAACTGTACTAGCTTAGGGTTCGGCAATTATACTTAGCTAGTATCGCGTTGTAATGAGCGATGTATTCACATAATATAATCAAAGTAATAATATAAATAAAATAATGAATACTCTTATAAATCTTTAATTTAAATATTTGAAAAGTACGATTAAGATAATTTCCCTTATTTCGTTTGTCAGATTCTACTGCTTTAGAATTTAAAGAGCATAGAACAATGAAAAGAATGTTAATTAATGCTACGCAACAAGAAGAGTTGCGTATTGCGCTTGTTGATGGGCAACGCTTATATGATCTCGATATTGAAAGCCTTGGTCATGAGCAGAAAAAAGCGAATATTTATAAAGGTACTATTACCAAAATTAATCCTAGCTTAGAAGCCGCCTTTGTTTCATACGGTGGTGAACGTGACGGATTCCTACCATTAAAAGAAATCGCCGATAGTTATTTCCCTAATGATGTTTCTGGTCGCCGTAGCATTAAAAACCTACAAGAAGGCCAAGAAGTCTTAATCCAAATTGAGAAAGAGATTCGTGGAAAAAAAGGTGCAGCGCTTACTACCTATATCAGTTTAGCTGGTAGCTATTTAGTATTAATGCCAAATGATCCTCGAGCTGGCGGTGTATCAAGACGCATTGAAGGCGAAGAACGTGCTGACTTAAAACGAAATATCGATGCATTAGAAAAACCTAAAGGAATGGGCGTTATTGCTCGAACAGCTGGTGTCGGTAAAAATCAAGAAGAGTTACAGCAAGATCTTGATGCGCTTGTTACCTATTGGAAGGCAATTCAAATTGAAGCTAAGAATCATCCAGCACCAAGCTTAATCCATAAAGAAAGCGATGTAATTACCCGTGCTTTTCGTGATTACCTGCGCGAAGATGTAGGTGAAATTTGGATTGATAATCGAAAAATATTAGAGATTGCTAAAAAACGGTTAGAAGATCTTGGCCGCGTTGAATATCAAGATCGATTAAAACCTTACGATGGTGAAATTTCGCTATTTAGTCATTATCAAATTGAAGGGCAAATCGAATCAGCGTTTCAACGAGAAGTGAGATTACCATCTGGTGGCTCAATTGTCATTGATGCGACTGAAGCACTTACTGCTATTGATATTAACTCCGCCAAATCGATTAAAGGAAGTGACATTGAAGAGACGGCATTTAATACCAATCTTGAAGCTGCAGAAGAAATAGCAAGACAACTTCGTTTACGCGATCTTGGTGGTTTAATTGTTATCGATTTTATTGATATGACGCCAATTCGTAATCAGCGTGAAGTTGAAAACCGCCTAAAAGAAGCAATGAAAAGTGATCGCGCTAGGATCCAAACCGCAAGGATATCGCGTTTTGGTTTATTAGAAATGTCGCGTCAAAGATTAAGTTCATCGCTACGCGAGGCAACACATCATATTTGCCCTCGCTGTCAAGGAACAGGAACTGTTCGTGATAATAACTCGTTATCATTGTCAATTTTACGATTGATTCAAGAAGAGGCAATGAAGGATAATACAGCGCAAATTGATGTAATTGTCCCGGTTCCAATTGCGAGCTATTTACTCAATGAAAAACGTCGAGCAATTACTAACATTGAAAGTAGCTATCCTGATATTAAAATCGTCATTGCAGCTGATAGTGAAATGGAAACGCCTCTTTATAAAGTTATCCGTAAACGCAATGGTGAGGAAACTGATGTACTAAGTTATAATTTGCCTAAGCTAATTCGAGAATTAGAAGAAGAGGAAGAAGGCCAAATTACTGAATACGCGGCAGAAGAAGCAATTTTATCCGGCGTTAAAGTTGAGCTAAATACTTCACAAGTTAAAACTAAAACAGTCGAACAAGCGCAACCAACTGTAGGTATTTTTAGTGCATTTGCGAAAAAACTACGCGGATTCTTTGCTCCTTCAGAAAAAGCAATTCCGGCTATTGATGAAAAAAATCAGGTTAAGCCGGTAGAAAATAGTAATAAAGATGTAAGAGAAAAGAGTAATAGACGCCCTGGAACTAATCGTCGCGATAAATTTACAAATCGTAATCAACAAGTAGCGAATAATGAAGTAAAAGAGAAAGAGCTAACAAATAAAAATAGTCGTCGAAATAATAGACCAAATAAAAGTGAAGAGGCAATTGTTCCAGTTGTTAGTGAAACCATTGAATCATCGCCACAACAGACTAAAGCGCCAGTAAAACCAAGACGAGCTCAACGAAATTTAGATAAGAAAGTTAGAGTAGCAAATGGTAACGCTGCTCAGCAAGTACCTTCAACGACCGCGACTGTCGCTAAACCAATTGCGAAAGAAGCTAAGAACGACGTTAAAAGTATCATTATTCCATCTGTTTTATCTGCCGTAGTATTAAAAAATGAGCATGATACCGCAGGTAATGATAATCAATCTAATCGTAGGCCAAGAAGAACGTCTCGCCATTTACGTTTAAATAACCAACGTAGAAAAAAAGCAAAAAATGTCGCGCAAAGTGTATCACCAGTGCCATTAACGCTAGCCGTTTATTCTACGGAACTGGCTTTAGGTAGAGTTTCGATCGATTATAATCTAGTGAACGAAGCACTAGTTACAAAAACTGAGCAGCGTAATTATACGCAGCAAGTAACAGAAAATAAGGTTGATGTAGTAAAATTTACTACTATTCCGTCATTACTTTCGCCAGTTATTATTGTTACAACGACAAAAGTAGAGACAAAAGCTGAGCCAGTTAAGCCACATAAAGCGAAAACTAAGCCTGTGGTGCAAGATATCGCTAATGATAAAGTTGTCGCGGTATCTAATTTTACAGGTTCTTCATCATCAACAATGATGAAAGCACCTGCACCAAATTCAGATTCTAACGTTTCAACTACGATTGTTTCTCGTGATGAATCAACTTATCAGTACGCAGGTAAAGGTAATGCTGGTGCACTAAGTGCAGATAACCATGCTTATTCTGGTGCAAGTAAACCAGTTTTATCAGGTACTGACTCATCAGATAATTGATAACTGTAATATTTGATATTTTTAAGCCTATATTTATATAATATGAATATAGGCTTTTATATGTTAGATGAGTTACAGTTGACATACCGCTAAATTGTCGCAAAATACAGACTGAATTTGATATCAATATTGATGGGATGAATGATGCTTATTTACCTAATAAAAAAGATATGCTCTTTTTTGCTGATCTTGATGCTATTATCCCTCATTGCTGTAGCAGTTATCTATAATTCGCCTAATTCTATTTTTGAAAATATATCTTTTGGGCAAGCTTATTGTATTTTTTATCAACAATTGCTGAGCAACCAATTTATTTGGTTAGACTATTCATTATGGGATATCCTAGCTCAAATTCTATTCCCGACCTTTGAATTGGCTATTTTAGCTATTTTTTGTGCACTTATTATTGGATTTCCTCTTGGGATCATAGTTGGATTAGGAAAAAATGATTCTAAGCGCAACTATTTTATTAAACTTATTTGTCTTATTTTCTATGCAAGCCCAATTATCTGGATTGCAATTTTAGTAATGTCGTCTCTCTCTAATGATTGGACATTTTCAAAAGTAAGTAATTACCAACCAATGATAAAAAGTCTATCAATACTCGATGTGCTAATTACTCATAATGTCGATAAGTTAAGTACTTTATATGCAGAAATAAAGCACTTACTAATACCGACTATGATCTTAACTATTCAGCCCTGCATTATTACAATACAGCTCATTAGTCAGAGAGTTAGCATTACTAATCGCCAAAATTATATAAAAGTAGCTCGTATTAGGGAAAACTCATCATTAAAAGTATTGTTCCGTCATTTATTACCAAATGCTATCCCAAAAACAATCCCTCAACTTACTTATAATATTACGACACTACTTTTTTCAACCATGGCAATCGAAATCTTATTTAATCGCTCTGGTCTTGGTACTTGGGTTTTTTCAGCTTACCATCAACATGATTACATGATCATCGCATTATCTATTTTTAGCTGTGGGGCATTAATCAGTTTATTAACGTTATTAAGTGAGATTGTCGCATTCTTGATTTACCCATTACAATCAAGGGCATTATATGAATAATAAGATACGGGCTATTAGTAAATATTTACTTAATATAAAAAACATTATCAATAGTAATATTTATATGATTATTGGCTGTTATGGCATACTCGCGATTATTGTGCTTTGCCTTGCTATCAAATGGGTACTACATATTGAATTAGATCCCATTTTTACGCCTGGGCTGCCGCCCGCGTGGCAAAATAATGGCGATATTAACCATATTTTGGGTACTGATAGTTTAGGGCATGATATCTTTAATTACTTACTTATTAGTTATAAGACAACATTAGTATTAACAGTGCGAGCAACGTTTTATGTAGTTACAATTGGCGCAATAGTTAATTATCTACTTTTTTTAATGCCACTTTTAAGAGTGTTTGTAGTAATTGTTTTTAGGTTAATTATTGCTATTCCTCCGTTATTAAGCACAATTGTAGTTGCTATAGTTTGGAGTAATAGTATTCATTCCATTTTGATTACTATTGGTATTTGCTATCTTCCTCGATTTGTCCACAACGTGCATAATCAAATCATGCAAGAGTGGCAAAAGACGTATATCATAGCCCATAGGCTAGATGGTTTATCGACACAGAAAATTTTAATTTTTTATATTTTACCTAATATATTTCCCGCTTATTTGACTGAACTTGTAGGCCTGTTTAGTAACATCATCTTGGCTTTAACCATTTTAACATTTTTAGGTTTTGGTAATAATTTAGTAACACCAGACATCGGTATGAGAATGTACCAAACATTTAGTCTGATAAAAATTAATTATTGGCCATTTCTATCATCTGGTTTAGTCATTATACTTAGTATATTTTTCATTCATATGCTCAACTTTGGTGTTCATATGATATTAACAAAACAAGTCGAGAATTAATTATGGCTCTGCTTGATATTCGAAATCTTACGGTAGAATTTATCACCCCACAAGGCTTATTACGCGCTGTTGATCGTGTAAATTTAAGGTTGAATGAAGGTGAAATTCGAGGACTCGTTGGTGAATCAGGTTCGGGGAAAAGCTTGATCGCAAAAGCAATACTTGGTGCTACCAACAATAACTGGAAAGTAAGTGCCGATCGATTTTACTTTGATGGCATTGATTTACTCAAATTGACACCAAGACAGCGGCGAAAAGTTATTAGTGCCAATATCTCAATGATCTTTCAAGAACCACAGTCTTGCCTCGATCCAACCATGAAAATTGGCCACTTATTGATTCAATCTATCCCCTCATCAACATTTAAAGGTAAATGGTGGCAAAGGTTATTTTGGCGGAAAAATAGAGCAATTGAATTGCTTCATCGAGTTGGAATAAAAGAGCATAAAGAGATTATTAATGCTTACCCAAATGAATTAACCGAAGGTGAATGCCAAAAAGTCATGATTGCAATAGCATTAGCCAATCAGCCTAAATTATTAATTGCAGATGAACCGACTAATGCGATGGAATCGACAACAGAAGCACAAATATTTAGGTTGTTAGCGAGTTCAAATCAAAATTCTGGCACGACAATTTTACTAATTAGTCATGATTTACAAATGGTTACAAGATGGACCGATCGGATTAACGTGCTTTATTGTGGGCAAACTGTTGAAATAGCTGATAGTGAAGAGATAATAAAAAAACCGTATCATCCTTATACCCAAGCACTCATATTTGCTATTCCTGATTTTGGTAAAGCATTACCACATAAAAGTCCGCTTAGTTCTCTACCTGGTTTTATCCCACCGTTAGAACATTTACCTATTGGTTGTCGATTAGGCCCGCGTTGCCCTTATGCGCAGCGTAAATGCATTGAAGCACCCAAATTAATTGCAATTAAAGATCACGCAATTGCTTGTCATTTTCCACTTAATACTGAATTAGCGGATAATAAATCATGAGTCAGGTATTAAAAGTTCGTAATTTATCAAAGCGCTTTAGTATCCCTAAAGGATTATTTGGTCATCTTTATATTGATGCAGTAAAACCGCTATCATTTACGCTAAATGAAGGTAAAACACTTGCCATTATCGGGCAAAATGGCTCAGGGAAATCTACTTTGGCTAAAATGTTAGTTGGAATGATTAGTCCTGATGATGGTGATATTTGGATCGAGGATCAAAAACTTGAATATGGCGACTACCATACTCGCTGTAAGTTAATTCGAATGATTTTTCAAAATGCTGATAGTTCTTTTGATCCTAGATTAAAAATTGGCAAAATACTTGAGATCCCCTTAAAACAAAATACAACATTAACTGCCGTTGAAAGAGAGCAATTAATCTATTGTGTATTAAAACAAGTTGGATTATCTGCTGAACATGCAAATTATTATCCTTCAGTTATGGCCGCGGGGCAAAAACAGCGAGTCGCACTTGCCCGAGCATTAATTTTAAAGCCGAAAGTTATTATTTTTGATGAAGCATTAACCGCTTTAGATATCTCAATGCGTTCACAAATAATTAATTTAATGCTTGCGCTACAAGAAGAACAAAATCTATCTTATATCTATGTCACACAAGATATTGGTATGATGAAACATATTAGTGACCAGATTTTAGTCATGCATAATGGTGAACTCGTTGAAAGTGGTAATACAGCAGAAGTACTTGCCTCACCTTTAAGTGATATAACCCAGCGACTAGTTCAAAGTTATTTCGGTGAAGCACTGACTGCTGATACTTGGCGAACCGATACCCGCGCATTTTAGCCGCTATTTTTTCAATTATAAAAATGGCATATTTTTTACTTTAATATGCCATTCTCTATTCATTATTTTAAGACAATACAAACGAAAGCAATCTAACCTTATTCAATCATAGATAACGGCAAAGATAAGCTGTTGGCTCTGCGACTTGAACATGGAACTCACTTTTTCCTTGAATATGGAATATTTGCCCTGCTTGCAAAATTTGCCAATTTTTGGCCGAAGGCAGTAACACATTTAAAGAACCAGAAATAATCGTCATCTCTTCTGGTTTATTGGTACTAAAGGTATATTCACCAGGCACCATAACACCAATACTTGATTCACCACTGCTTGCATTAGTAAAACTAATCGATTTCACCTTGCCAGAAAAATATTCATTAACTGTTAACATATTGGGCATCCTTTTATTTGTATTAATAAACGATTTAATTGTACTAAAAAAAATGATAGATACCTATCTTTGTTTACCAACAACTAGATAGATTAACTATTTGATTTTATGTTAAATAAATGTAAATGAGTTATATATTATTAAAAAAAAATTGGCATAATTACATTTTTTATAAAATTATCATTGATTTAATAAATAATTCCGTACAAAATTAACAGTTCAGCATGTGCTGTATAATGAAAAGGTAACCACCCGATATATGGAATGGATCATGGATCCTACGATTTGGATTGGACTGTCAACACTGATTGTTCTAGAAATCGTTCTTGGTATTGATAATATAGTATTTATTGCAATTCTAGCCGAAAAACTACCACCAGAGCGGCGTGACCATGCTCGCATAATTGGTCTATCTTTAGCGCTAATCATGCGCATAATTTTATTAATGTTTACTGGCTGGCTCGTTACATTAACTGCCCCACTATTTACAGCGTTAGGGGTTAGTTTTAATGCTCGGCAGCTGATAATGTTAGTTGGTGGCGTTTTCTTACTTTTTAAAGCAACAATGGAATTAAATGAGCGGTTAGAGGGTAAATCTCACGGCTCATCAAAACAGAAAAAGACATCTCATTTTTGGACTGTCGTAGTACAAATCGTCGTACTTGATGCTGTATTTTCATTAGATTCGGTAATCACTGCCGTTGGTATGGTTGAACACATTCCAGTAATGATTGCAGCGGTTTGTATCGCTATGGTTATTATGATGATAGCAAGCAAGCCTCTAGCGAATTTTGTTAATGTTCATCCAACAATTGTTATTTTATGTCTTAGCTTTTTATTAATGATCGGTTTTAGCCTTGTTGCAGAAGGTTTTGGTTTTTCTATTCCAAAAGGATATCTGTATGCTGCAATTGGTTTTTCTATCCTCATTGAGTTTTTTAATCAAATGGCAAGCTTTAATCGTCGACGTTTTTTAAGCAAAAAACCACTAAGAGAACGCACTGCTGAAGCCGTGTTGAATTTATTGAAAGGTGATGCTGAGCATGAAGAGCTAGATAGTAATACTAAAGATTTGATTGCCGATGCAGGTAGCAATGCCGCGTTTAATGCACAAGAGCTGAGCATGATAGAGCGCGTATTGGGCCTAGCACAGCGTTCAGTCAGTAGCATTATGACGTCAAGGCAAAATATTAAGATGATTAATATTAATGATGATCGGGAAGACATTTTAAAAGAAATAACCGAGAATCAGCATACACGCCTAATTGTCACTGATGATGTATCGATAGATGAACCACTTGGTATCATACAGGTTAATGATTTATTGAAAGAAGTTTTGCATAATCGCCATGATATGTCGATTGCTAAATTGATTAAGCAGCCACTAATTTTCCCTGAAACAATATCGCTATTAGTTGCACTTGAGCAATTTAAAAATGCAAAAACGCATTTTGCATTTGTTGTTGATGAATTTGGTTCAATGCAAGGTATTGTTTCAGTTACTGATGTGACAGAAACAATTGCTGGCGAGTTTCCGACTGAAAATGAAGATATTGATGTTAGACATGATATTCAATCTTGTGGTGAAAACTGTTGGATCGCTAATGGTTATACGCCATTAGAAGAACTCGTTCGTTTTGTGCCGTTAGAACTTGATGACAAACGTGAATATCATACTCTTGCAGGATTATTGATGGAACAATCACAGCATATTCCAGAAGTGGCTGAAATAATTCAATTTGAAGATTATCTATTTGAAATTCTTGACGTAGAAAGTCATCGAATTATCAAAGTCAAAATCACTCACATTAACGCAGCTACAGATCAAATCTAATTTATCCCAATAGGAAGGCTAGGCCTTCCTATTTAATTGACTTATTGCAATTAAACGAAAATAGTATTAATTCCCTAAATTGAGTAATTCTTTATATTAATTGATATCATTATCATCGCAATATAAAAATAATAGCGCATATTAATGGCTATTCTCCCTATCTATATTTTTAACTTTGTCTAAAATTTCAAAATATTTAACAAAATAAAGCAAAAATACGCTAAACTAACGTCAATTAATACAGATGTAGCACAACGTTAAGGAGGTGAGAATGCATGATACAGGACCGTTACTTGCAGCAATTATTGGCGGAATTGTTTTAGCCGCTATTTTAGGCATGTTGGCCCATCGATTACGTATTTCACCTTTAGTTGGTTATTTAATTGCAGGAATTATATTTGGCCCAGCAACGCCTGGTTATGTTGCAGACACTGCGATCATTAGTCAACTAGCCGAAATTGGGGTGATTTTGTTGATGTTTGCTGTTGGCTTGCATTTTTCTATCAAAGATTTACTTGCCGTAAAATCTATCGCTATTCCTGGTGCTATAGTACAAATAACCGTTGCAACATTACTCGGTATCGGTTTATCTTCAATCATTGGCTGGTCAATGACCACGGGGTTAGTTTTTGGCCTTTGCTTATCAACGGCGAGTACGGTTGTATTATTGCGGGCGCTTGAAGAGCGAGAGTTAATAGAAAGCAAACGTGGCCGGATCGCAATTGGCTGGCTAATTGTTGAAGATCTTGTAATGGTATTAACATTAGTGCTTCTTCCCCCTATTGTCACTATGATGGGCGATAATGATCATATTAATTTTTGGGATATTGTCACTCAAATTACCAAAACTGTCGGCTTAGTTATTATATTTATTGTTTTTATGATAATCGTTGGTCGAAGAGTTATTCCCTGGTTACTTGCTAAAAGTGCAAGTACCGGTTCTGAAGAATTATTTACATTATCAGTTTTAGGGATCGCACTTGGGATCGCACTTGCAGCAGTGCAACTATTTGGCGCGTCATTTGCGTTAGGGGCATTCTTTGCTGGTATGGCCTTAACTGAATCAGAGTTAAGCCACCGAGCCGCGCATAATATTTTACCATTAAAAGATGCATTTGCCGTACTGTTCTTTGTTTCTGTTGGTATGCTATTTGATCCACATATTTTGATTGAATATCCGTTAGCAACACTCTCAACTGTCATAATAATTATTTTTGGAAAATCGATTGCTGCTTATTTTATTGTTCGAATATTTGGTCATACTAAACGTACAGCTTTAACTATCTCAGCAAGCCTTGCTCAAATTGGTGAGTTTGCTTTCATCTTAGCCGCTTTAGGTAAATTACTTGGTGTATTCCCTGACGAAGCTTATAGCTTAATTTTAGCTGGGGCTATTATATCTATTGTCATCAACCCATTTATTTTTAATTTAGTTGAACATTATTTATCTAGAACAGAAAATATTGTCGATAAAATCATTGATCCTCTTGCGGTAACGAATCAATTAATTCCTCAGGGCCTAAAAAATCACGCTATTTTAGTGGGTCATGGGCGATTGGGTAGTACCATTGCAAGGCAATTAAAAAGCCGTAATATTGCCCTTGTTGTGGTAGATAATTCATTAACATTGATAGAACAACTACGCAATGAAGGTGTAATTGCTGTTTTTGGTAATGCATCAAAACCAGAAACCTTAGAGCTTGCTCAACTTGAAACCGCTCGTTGGTTGATAATTTCAACGCCAAACGGCTATGAAGCCGGTGAAATTTGTTCACAAGCGCGCAAAGCAAGACCTGATCTCGCTATTTATGTTCGTGCTTTCTATGATGATGAGGCTGAATATATTGCAGAGCATGGCGCGACGGGAGTGATTACTGGTGAAGAAGAAATCGCTAAACATATTTTAGGATTAATGCATCTAGAACCCACAGCCGATAATGCTGATGAAGCTAAAATAGCAGACCTTGACGCAGATAAAGAGAAAAAAATTAATATTCCTATTAATGCCAATCTTCCTGAAGGCGATGGAAGCCCTATCTAATTATATTCCTTGACCTCGCTCAAAATCTGTTAATAATGGCGGGGTTATTTATTTCATTTTAATTTAGGTTTATTTATGAGTGATATACAATCTAATGAACGTCGTACTTTAATTGACAAAATTTTTCAATTGAAAGAAAAAAAATCAACAGTTGGAACAGAAATTATTGCCGGCGGTACTACATTTCTGACCATGGTTTACATTATTTTTGTTAATCCAGAAATTCTCAGTGTAACTGGCATGGATCAAAAAGCTGTATTTGTACTAACCTGTTTAGTTACTGCTTTTGCCTCAATTTTAATGGGACTTGCTGCGAACCTACCTATTGCACTTGCACCGGCAATGGGGCTCAATGCTTTTTTAGCATTTAGCATTTGTTCTAAATACTCTTGGGAAGTTGGTATGGGGGCAATTTTTTGGGGCTCTTTACTATTTTTCCTTTTATCGTTATTTAAAGTGCGTCATTGGCTAATTTCGAATATTCCATCATGCTTACGAGCAGGAATTAGTGCGGGGATCGGCTTATTTATTGCCTTTATGGGCTTTAAAAATATGGGATTAATTGAATCCTCTCCTGCAACTTTATTGACAATGGGTAATATTTTATCTCTTCCTGTATTATTAGGTTCTCTTGGGTTTTTCATTATCATTATTTTAGCATCACGTAACTTTCATGCTGCAGTATTAATTTCTATTTTAGTAGTCTCAGTACTTGGATTATGGCTTGATCCTAATATTCATTATGAAGGAATTGTTTCGCTACCACCTGACGTAACAACCGTAGTTGGTCATATTGATTTGGTCGGTTCATTAAATATTGGTATGACGGGGATTATTTTCTCGATTATGATTGTAAGCCTTTTTGACTCGTCAGGTACAATTTTAGCGGTAACAGACAAAGCGGGAATTGCGGATAGTAAAGGGCGTTTTCCTAAAATGCGTCAAGCTTTATTAGTCGATAGTTTTAGTTCTACTCTCGGTGGCTTATTTGGTACATCATCAGTACTGACTTATATTGAAAGCTCTGCGGGTGTTTCAGTGGGTGGCCGTACGGGTTTAACATCGGTAGTCGTTGGGATCTTATTTTTATTGGTAATTTTCTTCTCTCCACTCGCGCATATCGTACCAAGCTACGCAACATCTGGGGCATTGATTTTTGTTGGTATTTTAATGATGTCAAGCCTAGTAAAAGTTGATTGGCACGATTTAACTGAAGCGACCCCTGCTTTTATCACTGCACTTATGATGCCATTTGCGTTTGCTATTACTGAAGGTGTAGCACTTGGTTTTATCTCTTATGTGGTATTAAAAGCATTTACAGGTAAATTTAAACATCTAAATATTTGTGTTATCGCCGTTGCAGTGCTTTTTGTATTAAAATTTATTTTTATTGGCCATTAATTCTGATACTGAATAAGGCGGGCTAACTCCTCACCTTATTCAGTATTTACTCATCTTGTGTATTCGTTATTTTATTGTTGTAACACCCTATTTTAGCATAAATTCATTCTTCCAAAACCTACGATAATGATGCCAACTCTTCAATATAACGACCTGTTTTAATTGCTAAAAATTCTATTACCGCTTGAGGGCTACGGTTAATAATACGCTCAGGAGAGAATGCAACGTCCTTAATTAATTCTAAGCAATGTTCAAAACTCCCAACATTATAGGCGATATGAGAATCCGAGCCGAAGGAAATAAGACCGCCAACCTCTTTTACTGCCATTGCAATTTTACGGCAATTTTCATCGCTCCCTTTGCGAGAAATAAATGATGAATTGTTAATTTCAAGTGCCACTTGGTATTCTTTAGCAGCCTTTGCAACATCATATATATGGATCGGATATTTCGGATTACCTGGATGACTAATTATATTTACCTTGGGATTTTTAATCGTCGCAATTAAAGCCTCTGTATTTTTATCAATATTGTCAGGTCCTAGTGCGGGATCATGAAAGCCGGCAATCACTAGGTCAAGTTCTCGATACATACCATCATCACAGTCAATATCACCTTCTATATTTAAAATATTGGCTTCAATCCCTCGTAAAATACCAACTCCATCGATAATGCGGGGAATAATTCGCATATTTACAAAATGCCAACGATGTGGACTATCACCTAAAGCCATACCGTGGTCAGTTATCGCAATTAGCTTTAATCCTTTAGCTTTTGCTTGCACGATATATTCTTGCATCGTGCTATAAGCATGCGTACTTGCTACAGTATGCATATGAAGATCAGTTAGGTACTGCATATTAATATCCTTTATCAATCAAGCGCTTTTTCACCTTGCTCTATTCGGTGAATTTTTCCAACAATGTGTTGGGATTGCAATATCAGCTTTAGTTAATGCCAACATTGATTATTCATTAATTTAAATTATTATATAATTAAATTGCCGATACGGCATGAGAAAATATTCACCTATGACAGCGATTTTACGGTAAACCTTATTTACTATTTTATAAACCTATATAGAATAAAATCAGTAGAATATTCTAGTTAATAACAAGCAAAAACTTGACATTAGCTCACTTGAGGACTAGAATCTTGCGACCCAAAACCTATATTTATGGAGTTTTTGGGTACAGTTATTTTTACGTATCTAAGAAGCAATTTTAATTTTATTTTTTTAAATTATAGAAAAATCAGGAGCTTGTTAATGGCAACAATTAATCAGCTGGTACGCAAACCTCGAGCACTAAAGGAAGTTAAAAGTAATGTTCCTGCTCTAGAAGCATGCCCGCAAAAACGAGGTGTTTGTACTCGTGTTTATACTACAACACCTAAAAAACCAAACTCAGCACTACGTAAAGTATGTCGTGTTCGTTTAACTAATGGTTTTGAAGTTACCTCTTATATTGGTGGTGAAGGCCATAATCTACAAGAGCATAGCGTAATTTTAATTCGCGGTGGTCGTGTTAAAGATTTACCAGGTGTTCGTTACCATACTGTTCGTGGAGCGCTTGACTGTGCGGGTGTTAAAGACCGTAAACAATCACGTTCTAAATACGGTGTGAAAAGACCTAAGGCTTAATGGTTATCCGTTAAGTAAGGCCAAACTTTATAATTCCATTTAACTCATTTGAGTTTTGGGTAAACCTGAAATAAATTTAAGTATTATACTTAATAGAAAGAAAACGGAGTATTCCAATGCCACGTCGTCACATTGCCGGTCAAAGAAAGATTCTACCTGATCCGAAATTCAGTTCAGAATTACTGGCTAAATTTGTAAATATTTTAATGATAGATGGTAAAAAATCTGTCGCAGAATCAATTGTATATTCAGCTCTTGATACGCTTGCACAGCGTAGCGGGAAAGACCATTTAGCGGCTTTTGAAGTTGCATTAGATAACGTAAGACCAACTGTAGAAGTTAAATCTCGCCGTGTTGGTGGTTCTACATACCAAGTACCTGTTGAGGTACGTCCTGTTCGTCGTAATGCTCTTGCGATGCGTTGGATTGTAGATGCAGCACGTAAACGCGGTGATAAATCAATGGCTTTACGCCTAGCGAACGAACTTGGAGATGCTTTTGAAAATAAAGGCACTGCAGTTAAGAAACGTGAAGACGTTCATCGTATGGCTGAAGCTAATAGGGCGTTTGCTCATTATCGTTGGTAATTCAAGTCATTTGAATTAAGACTTATAGCGTTTATACGCTATAAGTAACAAACAATGATATAAATAATCAACGACCCTAAAGCAGAGGATTAATATGGCTCGTACAACCCCTATCGCACGCTACCGTAATATTGGTATCAGTGCACATATTGATGCAGGTAAAACAACAACTACTGAACGTATTTTGTTTTATACCGGTGTTAGTCACAAAATTGGTGAAGTTCATGATGGTGCAGCAACCATGGACTGGATGGAACAAGAACAAGAGCGTGGTATTACTATCACCTCAGCAGCTACAACTGCGTTCTGGTCTGGTATGGCTAAACAATTTGAACCACACCGTGTTAATATCATCGACACCCCAGGACACGTTGACTTTACTATCGAAGTAGAACGTTCTATGCGTGTTCTTGATGGTGCTGTAATGGTTTACTGTGCTGTTGGTGGTGTTCAACCTCAATCAGAAACAGTATGGCGTCAAGCAAATAAATATAAAGTACCTCGTATTGCATTTGTAAACAAAATGGACCGTATGGGTGCTAACTTCTTACGTGTTGTTGAACAAATTAAAACACGTTTAGCAGCAGTTCCTGTTCCACTTGTATTACCTATTGGTGCGGAAGAAAAATTTACTGGTGTAGTTGATTTACTTAAACGTAAAGCAATCAACTGGAATGATGCAGATCAAGGCGTAACATTTACTTATGAAGATGTTCCAGCTGATATGGCAGAGCAAGTTGAAGAATGGCGTGCAAACTTAGTTGAAGCAGCTGCAGAAGCAAACGAAGAGCTAATGGAAAAATACCTTAATGGTGATGAGTTATCTGAAGAAGAGATCAAATCAGCATTACGTCAACGTGTACTTGCAAGTGAAATCATTTTAGTTACTTGTGGTAGTGCGTTTAAAAACAAAGGCGTTCAGTTTATGCTTGATGCTGTTGTTGAGTATCTTCCTTCACCAACAGATGTTCCTGCTATCAATGGTGAGTTACCAAATGGTCAACCAGCAGAACGTCATGCAAGTGATGAAGAACCATTCTCAGCATTAGCATTTAAAATTGCAACTGACCCATTTGTTGGTAATTTAACATTCTTCCGAGTTTACTCAGGCGCTGTTAATTCAGGCGATACTGTTCTTAACTCTGTAAAAGAACGTCGTGAGCGTTTTGGCCGTATTGTTCAAATGCATGCCAATAAACGTGAAGAGATTAAAGAAGTGCGTGCTGGTGATATTGCAGCGGCTATCGGCCTTAAAGATGTCACAACGGGTGATACTTTATGTGCTGAAAATGCACCTATCATTCTTGAAAGAATGGAGTTCCCAGAGCCTGTTATTTCGGTAGCTGTTGAACCAAAAACTAAAGCTGACCAAGAAAAAATGGGGCTTGCTTTAGGACGATTAGCACAAGAAGATCCATCATTCCGTGTTCATACTGATGAAGAGTCAGGACAAACGATTATTGCCGGTATGGGTGAGTTACACTTAGATGTTCTTGTTGACCGTATGCGCCGTGAATTTAAAGTTGAAGCAAATATCGGTAAACCACAAGTAGCTTATCGTGAAACAATCCGTAACCAAGTGGAATCGGAATATAAACACGCTAAACAATCAGGTGGTAAAGGTCAATATGGTCACGTATGGTTACGTATTGAACCATTAGTTGGCTCAGAGAAAAACTACGAGTTTGTCAATGATATTTCTGGTGGTGTGATCCCGAAAGAGTTCATTCCTGCTGTAGATAAAGGTGTTCAAGAGCAGTTGAAAAACGGTGTTCTTGCAGGTTACCCAATTGTTGATATTAAGGTTACTTTGTTTGATGGTTCTTACCATGATGTCGACTCATCTGAACTTGCATTTAAACTTGCTGGATCAATGGCATTTAAAGACGGTTTTATGAAAGCGAAACCAGCTCTTTTAGAACCAATTATGAAAGTAGAAGTTGAAACTCCTGAAGATTATATGGGTGACGTTATCGGTGACTTAAACCGTCGTCGCGGTATGATAGAAGGAATGGATGATACTGCAACAGGTAAAACTGTTCGTGCGCAAGTACCTCTTTCAGAAATGTTTGGCTATGCAACAGACCTTCGTTCACAAACACAAGGTCGTGCTTCATACTCTATGGAGTTCTTGAAGTACAATGAAGCACCAAATAACATTGCAACAACAATTATTGAATCGCGTAAAGCATAATAATTTAACTTTTAATACATCTCTCATTTAATTGAGAGATGTGGTTTTAATAAAGGAACATAAAAATGTCTAAAGAAAAATTTGAACGTAAAAAACCCCACGTTAACGTAGGAACAATCGGCCACGTTGACCATGGTAAAACAACTTTAACAGCGGCTATCACAACAGTATTAGCAAAAAAATACGGCGGTAGCGCACGTGCATTCGATCAAATCGATAATGCACCGGAAGAAAAAGCACGTGGTATTACTATCAATACTTCACACGTAGAATATGATACACCAACTCGCCACTACGCACACGTAGACTGCCCAGGCCATGCTGACTATGTTAAAAACATGATCACAGGTGCGGCACAAATGGATGGTGCAATTTTAGTAGTAGCCGCGACAGATGGCCCAATGCCACAAACGCGTGAACACATTCTATTAGGTCGTCAAGTAGGTGTACCTTTCATCATCGTATTCTTAAACAAATGTGATATGGTTGATGATGAAGAGTTATTAGAATTAGTCGAAATGGAAGTGCGTGAACTTCTATCTCAATACGATTTCCCAGGTGATGATACACCAGTAGTACGTGGTTCAGCGCTACAAGCGTTAAATGGCGTGCCAGAGTGGGAAGAAAAAATCATTGAATTAGCAGGTTACTTAGACTCTTACATTCCAGAGCCAGAGCGTGACATTGATAAACCTTTCTTATTACCAATTGAAGATGTATTCTCAATCTCAGGTCGTGGTACAGTAGTAACAGGCCGTGTAGAGCGTGGTATTGTAAAAGTTGGTGAAGAAGTTGAAATTGTTGGTATCAAAGCGACAGTAAAAACGACGTGTACTGGTGTTGAAATGTTCCGTAAATTGCTTGACGAAGGTCGTGCAGGTGAGAACGTAGGTGTGTTATTACGTGGAACTAAACGTGAAGATATCGAACGTGGTCAAGTACTAGCGAAACCGGGAACAATTAAGCCACATACTGATTTTGAATCAGAAGTGTATATCTTAAGTAAAGAAGAAGGCGGACGTCATACTCCATTCTTCAAAGGTTACCGTCCACAGTTCTACTTCCGTACAACTGACGTAACAGGAACAATCACTTTACCAGAAGGCGTAGAGATGGTAATGCCAGGCGATAACATCAAGATGGTAGTATCATTAATTCACCCAATCGCGATGGATGACGGTTTACGTTTTGCTATCCGTGAAGGTGGACGTACTGTTGGTGCGGGTGTGGTTGCTAAGGTTATTAAGTAATCTAATCACATTTGTATTGCATTAAAAAGGTCGCTATGCGGCCTTTTTTATTATCAATAAATAAATTTACCTAAACTTACTTTAAAATGACTTAATTAACTTTAGCTACAACATAATAAAGCGACGCAGTTATATTAAAAATCAGACCTATTCGACAAGTATTGCAATATCATTATTTACTCATCAAAAATTGTATCGCACAAATTGTTACACCAACCTCACTAAATAACCTACTAAATAACTCAACTATTATGTATAATAATTTTGTCGTTATATTACTAAACAATTAAAAGGATGACATAATGAATATTCTTTGTCTAAAATCAAGCATTCTCAATAATTTTTCTACTTCAAATTTATTAATTGATGAATTGATTAATCATATTAAAACTAAAAATAACACAATTTCAATTGTAGAAAGAGATCTAGGTAATCATCCCCCTGCCCACATAACACTAGATGTAATAACTGCTATAAGAACTCAAGATACATCAAAACTAACCGATGAACAGAAAAATATCTATAATGAAATTTTAACTTCAATTGAGCAGCTAAAATCAGCCGATCTTGTGATTATCGGTTCGCCTATGCATAATTTAAGTATTAGCAGCGGATTAAAAACATGGATTGATCAGATTTGCCAAGCGGGCCTAACATTTAGTTACACAGAACAAGGGCCAAAAGGTTTAGTTAACAATAAACCCGTCATTATTGTTTCTAGCCGTGGCGGTATATATAGCACTCCCCCACTTGATGCTATAGATCATCAAGAACCTTATCTTAAAGCTGTATTAGGCCTGATTGGGCTTACTGATATAAAATATATCCGTGCTGAAGGAATTAATATTAGTGAAGAACTAAAAAATAAAGCTATCGAACAAGCTAAGCAGGAAATTTCATTATTATAGGTTAGAAATAAAATTATGAAATAAAATCATTATATGATTTTATTTCATATTTTCTTATTCCATATTATATTCTAAAGCGATTTCAGACAAAATAATGCCAGTGTTATCAGCGTAAATAAAATCACCTGAAAAGAACGTAACCCCTGCAAAATTGACTTTAATATCTGTTTCGCCAATACCTTGATCTTCAGCACCAACTGGAATTGCGGCAATAGCTTGAATGCCAATTTCAACATCAGCAAGATAATCGACTTGTC
The DNA here is from genome assembly GCA_036251935.1 of Orbaceae bacterium lpD04. Lineage (NCBI taxonomy): Bacteria > Pseudomonadati > Pseudomonadota > Gammaproteobacteria > Orbales > Orbaceae > Orbus > Orbus wheelerorum. The sequence continues at coordinate 2,794,448 of CP133967.1, forward strand.
TTACTGCACCATAGATAATAATGCCTTGCCAACTATTTTGAATTGCAATATCAACAAGCTCACCATCTAGCAAAGCTCTTCTTGTTGAGCCACCACCATCAACCACAAGCACTTTACCTGTACCGTCATTTTGTAACACTTCATATAATAATCCATTATCTTCGAAGCATTTGACTGTAACCACTTGACCTGAGAAAACGGACACTCCACCAAAGTTAGTGAAAATTGGCTCAACAACATTTATATCTTCAGGGTAAAAATCACAAAGTACAGATGTATCAAAGTTCATAGTAGACTCCAAAATTCAGTATCAATTTAATTAGTATACCGTCAAATGTAATAGTATGGCAAAATTAACTCAATAAATTATTGATTAAACATAAATGAGTTCAAATTATTGTATGATCTGTTCTTGGTATCCATACAAAAAGTGCCAATAATCATTTTCTATCGGGTTAACTTTTGTCTAATTACATGTCGATAGCCAAGAATTTGACGTATACGACCTTCTCGTAATGCAGAAATAAATATACCTACTGAAAAATAGAATATACCTAATACCATGAGCATAAACAAATTAAAAATATTATCAGAAATACTTAGTCCCATTTGATTTACACTAGCGATCATATTTACAGCCCAAGTAGAAGGTAATAATTTTGAAACGCATTGTACCCAAAAAGGCATGGCATGTAGTGGCCAAACAGTACCAGAGAGATAGAAGACAGGTGTGGTTAGGAATGCTAGCGTTAAATAGATCATTTCAACACTTCTTAAGCACTCTGTTAATAATTTAGCTAATCCCATTACAGCAAATAGAAACGGCAATGTCATTAATAAAATTTGAGGCAAAGTGGCTAGTTGGCGATAACCTAAAATCCATGGCCATAAACCAAATAGTACGATCGAGAGAAATAACCAAATGGGTAATAAGGCAGAAAGGCTACCAATAAATATGATTTTAGGTGGTTTACCTTGTGGTAAGGAATTTAGCGCTATATGTGTACGTGTTGAAGAAAGTAATAATGAATGTTGTAATAGCATCACTAATAAGCCAGGGAATGTGATCGCGGCAAAACTAATACCTGGATTAAATAACGGATCTGTCTGGCTTTTTATCGGTGAAAGTGCGACATTAATTTGTACTGGAGTAAAGCCACTATTACGCATAATATTGGTATTATAGTTTGTTAATACCTGCTGATAAATGGATTTTAGATCCTGTTGAATTTGACCATTTGCTAACCGACTTGAAGCATCGCCATAGGCAGGAATAACGACATTTTCACCATTAAATAATCGCTTTTCATAATTCCTTGGGATCGTAATGACGGCAAATAGTTTTCGGGCATTAATATCATCATAAGCATCTAATGAACTTTCATAAGTGGTGATATTTACTTTTGCACTCGTTGCAAGCTCTCTAATTAATTGACGACTTGAGGCGGAGTGATCAAGATCAATAACGGCAACCGGTAAATTAATTACACTACCATTACTATAAACTAAGCTCATTAAACTAACCGAAACAAGTAAGAATAACCATTTAGGTATAGTCAAAAATCGTAATGTAATTCTAACAAAAGCAGCCCAATACATTTTAAACATTATATGACCTCCTCCTTGTTTAAGCGTCTTACTAAACGTTTTCTTACAAGTAAAGTAATAATGATTGGGTAGATCATTAAAATTAGACATGTCTTAATAACAGAGAAAAAATTAGTATGTCTTATAAATAGGTCGAAAAGAGTGTTTAATGCATAGGTCAATGGCTCAATAGATGAAATAGCTCTTGCGATTTCAGGCATCGATAACTCTGGAACAACAACCCCTGAGTAAGTAAGTGCTAATCCAACTAATAATCCGATATATGAATAAGCGTCAATTGTTGAACGAGTATAGCTAAATAATAATATACCTAAACTTTGTGCCGCAATAACGTAAAAAAAGGCAACAACTAGCATCGCGAAGGGATTACCAGATACATGAGCTTGAGAGAAAAAGACGAGTAATGCGATCTCGAAAATTAGTAACATTGTATACCACAATGTATATGGCGCTAATTTACCTAATACAAATGGATAATTTGGCCTCGTCCGCCGAGGTAACTTACCTAAAATGTGAATAGTCATCGTCACAACAAAAAGTTGTAGTAAATGCACCGTAGCTGAGAATTGCTGGAAATACATAGAATTACCGCTGGCGTTAAACAATCCATCATAATTGAACGTCACATTAGCCAACTTAGGCATTGATAACCCCATTTTTGTTACAAGGGTCCCGCGGTACTGGCTGTTTAGTTCTGCAATAAGTCCTGAATAATCCATCACTGAATATAATCCAGCACTGTAATATAAGGCATTGTAGTACAAAATAGGGGTCGGCTGTTTACCAGACAAGACATCTGCTTCAAAACTAGCGGGTATATATAATAGTGCATAAATTTTAGCTTGCGCTAAACTTTTTTCAGCATCATTTAGTGAGTCACCGTAATCGATTAGCTGAGCATGAGCTCCTGCATCAAGATCTCGAATAATTTCCCTTGATAAAACACTTTTATCTTGGTCAATATAGCCGACCGGTAAATCATATAATACGCCACTAGAATAAATGCTACTAATCAAGGTAAATACCATTAATGGCATCATCCATAATAACCAATGGAAAGTAAAGCGTCTGAAGATAAAAGGCATTTCATCATTAAATGCTGCCTTAAAACGCTTGAAAAACTGAATGACTACTGCTCTAACTTCCATAAAACACTCATGCCCGCGCGAAGATCCTTAACTGGCTCTATAGGGTAGAGTCTAATTTCGAATGTTCTTAAATCAAAATCGCCAGTTGCCCTTGTCGCTCTTTTCGTAGAATAGTCTCCCATAGGGGCTATATAACGAACTTCAGCTTCAATTTTTTTATCACCAAGCGCTGGAACTTCTAATAAAACATGATCATTTTTATGAATGTTGACCAAAATATTTTCACGTATATTAAAAACAAAATAGGCTTGAGATTGCCGGATAACGGTAATCAAAGGACTTGTTGCATTAAACAGTTCACCAACTTCAGCAGGAATAGAGCCCACTTCACCATCAACGGGTGATTTAAGTAGTAGATCATCATATTGGATCGTAAGCTGTTTTAAATTCTCTTCAGTTTGCTGTAGTTGAGCTTCATAAATTTGTCGTTGCTCTGCGCGATCACCATGTAAGGCTTGATCCAAAGTAGCTTGTGCAGATTGTACTTGTTGATAAGCTGCATCTCGTGATTTTAAAGCACTATCTAAAACAGACTGAGATATATAACCTTTACCTGAAATAGTTTTATTACGATTATACTCTTTTGAGGCATTTTCATAAGTCACTTTTGCCTGAGCAAGTAAGGCTTCGTAGTAGCGAATACTCTCTTCTCGAGTTCCATGCTCAGATTGTTCAAGTTGAGCCTTAGCTTGGTCTCTTGACGCTTCTGCAGCCTTGACTTGAGCTAATAGCTCTGGACTGTCTAAGGTAATTAAAAGGTCACCAATCTTAACATTATCACCTCGACTAACATTAATAACCGTGACTCTTCCCTTAGCTTTAGATGATACGCTAACGTTAGGAGCATCAACCTCACCTTGTAATACCAGTTGGCTATTATGCGAACGAATTAAAATTGTCATTGAAATCGTAACAACAATAAGCAAAACTACAGCAAATATCTTTTTATTCATAATAAATTAATGAGAGTTGAATCAAACCAGATAAGGATAATATTTGGATCAAACGGGTGAATGATATTACGTATTATACCACTAAAATGGGGCAAATCTTACACAATTAACAATTAAATTACTATACCAATTGTGCGCTATTTTAAAGTAGATAACCTGTTAAGATTATCTAATAATAGTAGATTAAATCATACCACGTGTACATTAAATACTCACCGGATAATACTATTATCCACACTATAGAAAATCATTAGGATAAATTAGAACATCAAAGTATCGTTAATAAATCAAAGAGTCTACTTGCATAAAAAAACCGGATAATAATCCGGTTTTATAAAAAACTAAATTAAAAACCACTTAACTTTTTTCTACCTGACTAAAATCAAGCTCGACAGGTGTTGCTCGACCAAAAATTGATACAGATACTTTTAAGCGACTTTTTTCATAATCAACTTCTTCTACAACACCGTTAAAGTCAGCAAATGGACCTTCGTTAACACGAACCAATTCACCTGGTTCAAATAATGTTTTAGGGCGCGGCTTATCACCAACTTGTTGTAAACGATTCATTATCGCATCAACTTCTTTTTGTGAAATTGGTGCAGGTCTATCAGATGTTCCACCAATAAATCCCATCGTTCTAGGTACGCTTCGAACTAAATGCCAGGTAGCATCATTCATTAGCATTTCAACTAACACATAGCCAGGAAAGAATTTCCTTTCGCTTTTGCGTCGTTGTCCACCTTTCATTTCTACCACTTCTTCCGTTGGTACTAAAACATCACCAAACGAATCTTCCATGTTATGTAATTTAATATATTCGCGTAATGATTGTGCAACACGCGCTTCATAGCCCGAGTAAGCCTGAATTACATACCAACGCTTTTTCTGTGTTTCACTCATACTAATGTCCTAACACCGTTAATTTTGATATTGCCCAAAAAAAGAATGTGTCTAATCCCCATAAACAAAGACCGACAACAATCGTTATTACAGCAATTAGTAATGTAGTTTGTATTGCTTCTTTTCTTGTTGGCCACACAACTTTACGAAGTTCCATACGAGACTCTTTAGCAAAGCTGATAAGACTTTTACCTTTTTGCGTGGTTATTGCAAGTAATAATGCTAAAACAGCAACAAGGATAACGCCAATAATTCTTACAACAACATTAGGTTGGTAGACAGAATTTGGCCCAGCAAAATAAAAATTACCCCATATAACAAAAACTACCAGTATAAAAACGAAAAGCCACTTAATTTTATCAAGCGCTTTGCTTGTTCCATGATTATCACTAACAGTACTCATATAAAACCCATTATTTATTTTCATCTTATAATCTATTTTATAAAATGCTCGATTAAAAAACTAAAGCATTTTACCAAATAGACTATCAGTATTAAAACTATTCGACAAGATAAGAAAGGGTATCTTAAGACACCCCTTCAAATTTATCATTTATTGAACTAAATTACTTAATAACCTTAGCAACCACACCCGCACCAACAGTACGTCCACCTTCACGGATAGCAAAACGTAAACCGTCATCCATCGCGATTGGGTGAATTAATGATACTACCATCTTGATGTTATCGCCTGGCATTACCATCTCTACGCCTTCTGGTAAAGTGATTGTTCCTGTTACGTCAGTTGTACGGAAGTAGAACTGTGGACGGTAACCTTTGAAGAATGGAGTATGACGTCCGCCTTCTTCTTTACTTAAGATATACACTTCTGATTCAAAATCAGTATGTGGCTTAATTGTTCCCGGTTTCGCTAGTACTTGACCACGTTCGATATCTTCACGTTTAGTTCCACGTAATAACACACCTACGTTCTCACCTGCACGACCTTCGTCAAGCAATTTACGGAACATTTCAACACCAGTACACGTCGTTTTTACTGTCGCTTTGATACCAACAATTTCAACTTCTTCACCAACTTTTACAATACCACGCTCTACACGGCCTGTTACTACTGTACCACGACCTGAGATTGAGAATACATCTTCAATTGGTAATAAGAAAGGTTTATCAATGTCACGCTCTGGCTCTGGAATGTAAGAGTCTAAGTAACCTGCTAATTCAATGATTTTTTCTTCCCACTCTGGCACGCCATTTAACGCTTGTAGCGCTGAACCACGTACTACTGGTGTATCATCACCTGGGAAATCGTATTGAGATAGAAGTTCACGCACTTCCATTTCGACTAATTCTAATAACTCTTCATCATCAACCATATCACATTTGTTTAAGAATACGATGATGAAAGGTACACCTACTTGACGACCTAATAGAATGTGTTCACGCGTTTGTGGCATTGGGCCATCTGTCGCGGCTACTACTAAAATTGCACCATCCATTTGTGCCGCACCTGTGATCATGTTTTTAACATAGTCAGCATGGCCTGGGCAGTCTACGTGTGCGTAGTGGCGAGTTGGTGTATCATATTCTACGTGTGAAGTATTGATAGTAATACCACGTGCTTTTTCTTCCGGTGCATTATCGATTTGATCGAATGCACGTGCGCTACCGCCGTATTTTTTTGCTAATACTGTTGTGATAGCCGCTGTTAAAGTTGTTTTACCATGGTCAACGTGGCCGATTGTTCCTACGTTAACGTGGGGTTTTTTACGTTCAAATTTTTCTTTAGACATTGATTGTCCCTCTAATGTAATACAAATCGGTGTCAAAACACCACATTAACCTAGTATTATATGCTTTTTGAGATAATTATAAACCCATGCAATGTAAATAATACTGACTTTAAAAATCAGCTCTGAATGATATCAGATAAATACACCTTGTTACAAGTTTTATAGTCAGGAACTAACTAAATATTTTGTTTTAATCACGCTAAAACCAAAGTAATTATTTGCACTGAAAGATTAAAATTTAATATGAATATTGAGAATGGTGCTGATAGGCAGATTCGAACTGCCGACCTCACCCTTACCAAGGGTGTGCTCTACCAACTGAGCTATATCAGCATTGGAGCGGGCAGCGGGAATCGAACCCGCATCATCAGCTTGGAAGGCTGAGGTAATAGCCATTATACGATGCCCGCATGTTCAAAACTTTCAGCTTACTAAATGATTTTAAAAATTAGGTTTATCAATTTTATATTTACACTTAGTTAGGCCAAGATAAAATAGAACTGGCTATTTAAATTCTATTTTATTTAAAATCTTTTAATTAAATAAAAGTTGATGGTGGTGGGGGAAGGATTCGAACCTTCGAAGTGTGACACGGCAGATTTACAGTCTGCTCCCTTTGGCCGCTCGGGAACCCCACCCCGAAACTTTAACTTAATTTACTTAGGACTAATGGTGCCGGCTGCCGGAATCGAACTGGCGACCTACTGATTACAAGTCAGTTGCTCTACCTACTGAGCTAAGCCGGCCTGCCTAAGTGCTGCGCATTGTAGGATATATTACCCCCTCTTGGCAAGCAAAAAAAAACATTTTTATTTTGTTTGCTTAAAAAAAAAACAAAAAGCCCTTTTTAGGTATATTTTAGCATGAATTCGAACAAAAAAGCCCCAAATCTGGGGCTCTATTTTATAATAATATATTTTATTATATTACTTTTTCTTTGCTACTTTTGACTCAGTTTTAACTTTTGTCGCGCCTTTTGCTGCTGTTTTCACCGCAACATCTTCACTTATATCGCCAGTATCTTTATAAGCTCGTCCATAATATGTATCAAGAAGGATCTGTTTTAACTCTGCAATTAAAGGATAACGCGGATTTGCGCCAGTACATTGGTCATCAAATGCATCCACAGCCAATTGATCAACTTGCGCTAAGAAGGCTTTTTCGCTAATACCAAAATCTTTAATTGAGAATGGAATATCAAGCTCTACACGAAGCTTATCAAGCCAGCCAATTAGTTTTTCAACTTTCTTCTCTGATTTATCAGAAGGAGAGGTTAAACCTAAGTGATCTGCAATTTCAGCATAACGAGCTATCGCTTGAGGATACCCATATTGGCTAAAAGTACCTTGCTTAGTTGGTTTATTCGTTGCATTAAAACGCACCACATTAGAAATCAACATTGCATTAGCAACGCCATGTGGAATGTGGAATGCAGCCCCAATTTTATGTGCCATTGAGTGACAAACCCCTAAGAATGCTTGAGCAAAAGCGACACCCGCTAAGGTTGCTGCGCTATGTACTTTTTCACGTGCAATAGGATTTTTAGCACCTTCTTTGTAGCTAGCGGGTAAATAAGCTTTTAATAGGCTTAATGCCTGTAAAGCTTGTCCATCAGAGAATTCACTCGCCATAACCGAAACATAAGCTTCTAATGCATGAGTAACAGCATCATAACCACCAGCAGCACAAAGAGACTTAGGCATGTTCATCACTAAATTAGCGTCAACAATCGCCATATTTGGCGTTATTGCGTAATCAGCTAGAGGATATTTTTGGCCAGTCGCATCATCAGTTACAACAGCAAATGGCGTCACTTCTGAACCAGTTCCTGATGTTGTTGTAACACAGATTAATTTAGCTTTTTGCCCCATATTTGGAAAATGGCAAGTACGTTTACGAATATCCATAAAACGAAGCGCTAATTCGTCAAATTTAGTCTCTGGATGCTCATAAAGTACCCACATAATTTTCGCAGCATCCATTGGCGAACCACCACCTAATGCAATAATGGTATCAGGCTTAAACGAAATCATAGCATCTGTACCTTTGCGAACAACTGTTAATGTTGGATCTGCTTCAACATCAAAGAACGTTTCACAAATGATGCCTTGAGCTTCCATTTGGTCAGTAATTTGTTTTGAATAACCATTATTGAACAAGAATTTATCTGTAACGACAAATACACGTTTAGCACCTTGCTCAATAACTTCATTCAACGCGATAGGTAATGAGCCTCGTTTAAAGTAAATAGAACTTGGTAATTTATGCCATAACATATTTTCTGCTCTCTTAGCGATAATTTTTTTATTGATTAAGTGTTTAGGTCCCACATTTTCAGATACAGAGTTTCCACCCCATGATCCACATCCTAATGTTAAAGACGGCGCTAAATCAAAATTATATAAATCACCAATCCCACCATGAGCAGCTGGTTGGTTAATCAGTATTCGGCAAGTTTTCATTTTACTACCGAAATAAGCAATACGATCACGATTTGTGTCTTGGTCAGTATAAAGTACTGACGTATGACCTAACCCACCCATTTCAACTAATTTTTCAGCTTTTTCGACAGCATCAGTAAAATCTTTTGCTTTAAACATGGCGAGAGTCGGAGATAACTTTTCATGAGCAAATGGCTCGGATAAATCGACCTTAGATACTTCACCCACTAAGACTTTAGCAGCTGACGGAACTTTAAAGCCCGCTAATTCAGCAATTTTCGCGGCAGGTTGACCTACGATATTGGCATTTAACGCGCCTTTATCATTTAAAATAATCCCTTGTACAGCTTTGGTTTCTTTAGCATCAAGAATATAAGCACCATACTCACCAAGTAAACGGCGAACTTCATCATATACAGAATCAACAACAACAATTGCTTGTTCTGACGCACAAATCATACCGTTATCAAAAGTTTTAGACATTAATACCGAGGCAACTGCGCGTTTAAGATCCGCTGTTTCATCAATAATTACTGGCGTATTACCCGCGCCAACGCCTAAAGCGGGTTTACCTGAACTATAAGCTGCTTTAACCATTCCAGGTCCACCTGTTGCTAAAATTGCAGCAACATCAGGATGATGCATCAAGCCATTTGATAATTCAATTGAGGGTTCATCAATCCAACCAATAATATCTTTTGGTGCACCGGCTTTAATAGCTGCATCAAGTACAATACGAGCAGCTTCAATTGTTGAATTTTTTGCTCTAGGATGAGGAGAAAATACAATTGCATTACGGGTTTTTAAACTGATTAATGATTTAAAAATTGCTGTTGATGTCGGGTTTGTTGTTGGTACGATCCCACAAATAATACCTAATGGTTCTGCGATAGTTATCGTTCCAAAGGGTTCATTTTCAGCAATAACACCACAAGTTTTATCATTACGGAATTTGTTTAAAATATATTCTGCTGCAAATAAGTTCTTTATTACCTTATCTTCTACAATTCCCATTCCTGATTCTGCAACAGCTTGCTGTGCTAATGGTATACGCGCTGCGGCTGCGGCAGTTGCAGCGGCAACAAAGATTTTATCGACTTGTTCTTGAGTAAATGTTGCATAAATTTCTTGTGCTTTTTTTACTCTTGCAATTAGCTTATCTAACTCAGCTAAGTTAGTAACTGACATATGACTATCTCCTAGTTTTAATTTTTAAGTTTTAAGTTTAAATCTGGTCGTCTTTTTCAGTGATTACTGCATATTTTTATTATTTTATTTTATATTTAGACTGATGATACTATCCTAAATTAGTTTATGTTCCGATTCAATACTCATAACAAAACAGCGCACAATTTGTAAGGCAATCACAATTAATTCGATAGTTTATTTCATTCAATAGTTATAGAGGAAAATAACTAAATTTCAAGAGGGAAAAGTAATATTATTTTGAATAAATTTTTTGTAAAAATAAATCAGATAGATACAACAATAATTATATTGCTAGTCGCTATATTATTTTGATAATCTATCTAATACATAACTCACAGCAACAAAACCAAATGTCGCGGTAACAGTTGTAATAGCGCCAAATCCTGAAGAACAGTCCATTTTTTTAGGTCCTTCTGCTTGATTTTTAACTAAACAAACTTGGCCATTGGTAGTAGGATAAGTAAGTTGCTCGGTTGAATATACACAAGCAATACCATATTTTCCTTTACTATCTTTCGTTAGCTTAAACTCACCTTTTAATCTTTCACGTAACTTAGCCACTAAAGGATCTTGAACTGTTTTGGCTAAATCACTGACTTGAATTTTTGTTGGATCTTTTTGACCGCCGGCGCCACCAATAGTAATAATTTTTAATTTATTACGCCTACAATGAGCTAAAACAGCAGCTTTATCACGAACACTATCTATAGCATCAATAATAAAATCATACTTTGGCTGATCTCTAGTACCTAAGTATTCACAAGTATTAGTTTGGTTAATAAAATCATCGATACAACTAACATGACATTCAGGATTAATTTGTAAAATTCGCTCCGCCATAACGTCTGTTTTAGTTTGTCCAATATTTTGTTTTAACGCGTGAATTTGACGATTGGTATTGGTGATACAAACATCATCCATATCAATTAGTGTAATATGGCCTATCCCGCTGCGAGCTAGAGACTCAGCAACCCATGAACCAACGCCACCAATCCCGATCACTGCGATTTTTGATTGTTGAAAATTGATAAGCGCCTGTTCACCATAAAGACGAGCAATACCGCTAAAACGTTGATAATAAGTATTGGAAAAGGCATTATTCATAATAAGTAAAAAAGTCTGAATCCAGAGCGATTTGAGTTGGCTAATACTATCAGTGAAGCTTATTTGATGCAAATTTATCAATCATTGAGTTAGCTTCAAATATAATACTTAATTTTTCGTTAAAAAGTTGTTGTAAGATGTCATTATGGCATAAAAAAACCGCCAAAAGGCGGTTCTAATCAAATAGCAAAAGCGTCAGTTATTCGCTCCAACTATCACGAAGACCGACTGTTCGATTGAAAACTAAATTATTATCTTTTCCATATTTGCTATCTAGGCAGAAATACCCCTCTCGCTCAAACTGATATGAAAATTCAGCTTTACTATCACGTAAACTTGGTTCAACAAATCCTTGTTTTATCAATAATGACTCTGGATTTATCGTCGCGAGAAAATCATCTGCCGCACCTGGATTTGGCGTATTAAATAAACGATCATATAAACGAATTTCTGCAGGTAATGCAAATTTAGCAGATACCCAATGAATAACGCCTTTAACTTTTCGTCCATCTTCAGGATTTTTGTTTAGCGTTGCCGGATCATACGAACAATAAATCGTTTTTATCTTACCTTCATCATCTTTTTCAACGCGATCAGCTCGAATGACATAAGCATTACGTAAGCGTACTTCTTTACCTAATACTAATCGTTTATAGTTTTTATTCGCTTCCTCACGAAAATCAGCACGGTCAATATAAAGCTCACGCGTAAAGGCAACGTCGCGTTGACCGAGTTCTGGGCGATTAGGATGATTTGGCATCATAAGAATTTCATCTAATGACTCAGAAAAATTTTCAATAATCACTTTAACTGGGTCGATTACTGCCATCGCACGTGGTGCATTTTCATTAAGATCTTCACGTACACAAAATTCCAACGCACTCATCTCAACAGTATTTTCTTGTTTAGTTATCCCAATTCGTTGGCAAAATTCGCGAATTGAAGCAGCAGAATAACCTCGACGTCGCATTCCTGATACAGTTGGCATTCTTGGGTCATCCCAACCATCAACAATTTTCTCAGCAACGAGTAAATTTAGTTTACGTTTTGAAGTTATGGCATATTCTAAATTTAGGCGCGAAAATTCGTACTGATGTGGACGAGAAGAAATCGTTATATTATCTAGCACCCAATCATATAAACGACGATTATCTTGAAACTCTAATGTACAAAGCGAATGAGTAATATTTTCTATCGCATCAGAAATACAATGAGTAAAATCGTACATTGGATAAATACACCATGCATCGCCAGTTTGATGATGATTAGCAAATTTTATGCGATATAAAACAGGATCACGCATTACAATAAATGGGGAAGTCATATCAATTTTAGCGCGTAAGCACGCTTTACCTTCCGCAAATTCACCATTTTTCATTTTATTAAATAATGATAAATTTTCATCGATAGTGCGATCACGATAAGGGCTATTTTTACCTGCTTGAGTTAGCGTTCCACGATGCTCTCGGATCTCATCAGCAGATAATTCATCTACATAAGCAAGACCTTTTTGGATTAGCTCAATTGCATAATGGTAAAGTTGCTCAAAATAGTCTGATGAATAACGTACTTCTCCATCCCACCGAAACCCTAACCATTGAACATCATGTTTAATTGATTCGACATATTCAACATCTTCTTTTACTGGATTTGTATCATCAAAACGTAAATTACATTTACCACGGTAATCTTGGGCAATACCAAAATTTAAGCAAATAGCCTTAGCGTGACCAATATGCAAATAGCCATTTGGCTCTGGCGGAAAACGTGTTTGAATCGTTTGATATTTACCTTCAGCCAAATCATTATCAATAATTTGACGAATAAAGTTTGTTGGACGAGCTTCGACATCACTCATAAAATCCCCTAAATCTCAATTAATATTGCTTGCTAGCATGTTTAAAACTATAGCGCGTGAATATAACAAATTTTTTACTATTCGTGAATGTTATTAATGACAATTCTCTTGGCTAAATAGAGATAAAGGCTCTACGCGGGTAAATTATATATTTTTTGTCTCAAAAATAATACTATTTGTTTTTCAATCAATTAAATATTATCAATTAGTTATGTTATAGTTTGTCTGTCAAAAATCATTATAATGAGCGCGCTTTTATTAATTAAGACGAATTGGACTCACTATGTCAAAAACAAAAGATCATAATTTTAGTCAAGAAGCAGTACCACTCTCTGCTAAAAAAGGCGCTATTTCATTAACATTTATTATGTTAAGTCTAACTTTTTTTTCTGCCAGTATGTGGGCAGGAGGAACACTAGGCACCGGCCTTACATTTAGCAATTTCTTTTTTGCTCTTTTTATTGGTAACTTACTGCTAGGAATATATAGCGCTACACTTGGTTACATTGGCGCAAAAACTGGATTTTCGACACATTTATTAGCCCGTTTTTCATTTGGGCTAAAAGGCTCTTGGTTACCTTCTTTTTTATTAAGTGCAACGCAAATTGGCTGGTTTGGCGTTGGGCTTGCCATGTTTGCTTTCCCTGTAAGTAAAGCAACTGGCCTTAATGAGTATTTACTTATTGGTTTATTTGGCATTTTAATGACTATCACTGTCGCCTTTGAAGGAATTAAAGCCCTTCTTTATCTATCAATTATTGCAGTGCCTGCAATTGGTATTTTGGGTTGTTACTCTGTCTGGATTGCTGTTAGTGATGCTGGTGGAATAAATGCATTAATCGATATAACGCCGACAAAGCCATTATCATTTTCTACCGCATTGACAATTGTTGTGGGATCTTTTATTAGTGCAGGGACACTTACCGCCGATTTTGTTCGTTTTGGTAAACATGCCAGGCATGTCTTTATTATCATTATCCTTTCTTTTTTAGTTGGCAATTCGTTAATGTTTATTTTCGGTGCAGCAGGTGCGGCTTCGGTTGGTCAAGCGGATATCTCAGATGTGATGATAGCGCAAGGTTTATTAATTCCAGCAATTATTGTTCTTGGACTTAATATTTGGACTACCAATGATAATGCACTGTATGCATCAGGACTTGGTATGTCAAATATAACTGGGCTATCAAGCAAAACAATGTCAATGATGAATGGGATCATTGGTACACTTTGTGCGGTATGGCTATATAATAATTTTGTCGGTTGGTTAACTTTCTTATCAACCGCGATTCCACCAATTGGCGGGGTCATTATCGCTGATTATTTTATCAATAAAAAACATTATCAATCTTTAGTTAATGGTAGCCGAAGAAAAGTTAATTGGGTTGCCATCATAGCTGTTGCGATTGGGATTTTTTGCGCAAAACTATTACCTGGCGTTGTTCCCATAAATTCAGTGTTAGGTAGTGCAATAAGTTATATAATTATTAATTCGTTTGAACGAAGAATCAAGGTTTCTAGAGGCCTAAAATGAACACAAAAAAGACATTTATTGTAAGTAACGCTCGCCTACCAAATCGAGAAGGGTTATGGCAAATAGAAATAACCGATGGCAAATTTGGTGAAATATCAGAGCAAAAGGGTAAAATACATTGTGACCTTAATGCCAATGAAGGACTCGTCATTCCCCCTTTCATTGAACCGCATATTCATTTAGACACCACACAAACTGCAGGGCAACCCGCTTGGAATCAATCTGGAACATTATTTGAAGGAATTGAGCGCTGGTCAGAGCGTAAAACAATGCTAACTCATGATGACGTTAAAAGCCGCGCACTCAAAACGTTACAATGGCAAATTGCTAATGGCATACAATATGTGCGGACTCATGTTGATGTATCAGATCCATCATTGATAGCATTAAAAGCAATGTTAGAGGTCAAAAAAGAAATTGCGCCATGGGTTGATTTACAAATCGTTGCCTTTCCACAAGAAGGGATCCTTTCTTATCCCAATGGTAAAGAACTACTTGAACAAGCAGTTAAATTAGGTGCAGATGTTATTGGTGCGATCCCCCATTTTGAATTCACTCGTGAATATGGTATTGAGTCATTACATTTTATTTTTGAACTTGCGAAAAAATATGATCGATTAATTGATGTTCATTGCGATGAAATTGATGATGAGCAGTCTCGATTCGTTGAAACAGTTGCTGCATTAGCACATAAATATGAGATGGGAAATAAGGTTACAGCAAGCCATACAACTGCAATGCATTCTTATAATGGTGCTTATACTTCACGTTTATTTAGGATATTAAAATTATCTGGTATTAATTTTGTTGCCAACCCTCTTGTTAATATTCATCTACAAGGCCGATTTGATACTTATCCAAAACGTCGTGGTATTACAAGAGTTAAAGAACTGTTAGAAGCCGGAATTAATGTGTGCTTTGGTCATGATGATGTGTTTGACCCTTGGTATCCACTAGGCACAGCAAATATGTTGCAGGTGCTTCATATGGGATTACATATTTGCCAGCTAATGGGCTATGAACAAATAAACCAAAGCTTAGCGCTTATTACAACTAATAGCGCTAAAACATTTTATCTTTCTGATAAACAATATGGTATCAATAAAGGTAATGATGCTAATCTAATAATCTTACCCGCTAAAAATGGATTTGATGCCGTTCGCCGACAAACGCCTATTCTTTATTCTATCCGTCACGGTAAAATCATCGCAAGAACAGAACCTGCCCAACATTATATTATAGAAGATCAAGAAAAAGTGATAACATATAGTTAGATGTAAATGTGTTGTTAATACATAAATTTTTCATCCAAAAGTAAAACTGCTCAAACCATGAGCAGCTTTTTGATAGTAACTTATACTTATAATATCTCAGGAGTCATCAATGAATAAGCGTATTGTTTCTTCATTAACAGTTAGCGTAGCATTACTTATTTCGTCTGTTTCAGTTCAAGCGACACCAATTTCTGTAGGAATGGGCGCAAGTTGGACTGATTCACCATATAAAGGCTATGGCGCGGTATATTATCCATTACCCCATATTGCATTTTCTAATGAAATATTTTTCATTAACAATTTTACTGCAGGTGCTTATGTTTATTCTGATGAAAATCAGAAAGTCTCTCTTGGAGTAAGTTATCTTCCACTAGAATTTAAAACAAAAGATACTGATAATTCTCAAATGAAAAAGCTAAGTAAACGTCACTCAACACTTTTAGCTGAGGCAAGATATTCACTTTCAACTGAATTTGGTAGTTTTGCAGCAAGCATTGGTGCAGATGTTTTAAATGAAAGTAATAGTGTTTTAATTAATGCAAGTTATGCTTATGCATTCTCAGGCGATAAATGGTCTATTGAACCACGAATTGGGATCAACTGGGCAAATGATAAACATAATGATTATTATTATGGTATATCTCATAGTGAATCCGCTCGTTCGGGGCTTGCTTACCACGATGCGAAAAGTTCATTTACGCCATATATATCAATCGTTGGGAATTATGCATTGACCCAAAATTTTGGCACTTATCTTGGTGCTAGGGTTGATAAATTAACTGGTGATGCAAAAAATAGCCCAATGATTGCTAATAGTACAGTACCAAGCGTTTTTGCTGGTGTCACATATAATTTCTAATATCATTTTTTTATTTAAATAATTTGATATTAAAATTTGCCATGCCCGTTTTATTTAATAATTACGGGCATATTACGAAATATTTGTTAAGGAAGATTTATCAATATGCTTTGGTTTAGAAATGCGATTATTTATCAGCTCAATAAAGATAACCTTCTTGATAAGCAGCTCGTTGAGAAAGCGATAAATGCTTGTCCATTCGTACCTTGTGGAAATACTGATAGCACGAGATCGGGCTGGATTTCCCCCTATGGTGAAAATAGTGATAATTCGCTACTTATTGATATTAACGGGCAATTATTATTACGTTTAAAAAAAGAAACTAAAATTTTACCCTCATCGGTAGTTAAACAAGCCTTAGCCGATAAAATAAATACACAAGAAAATGTATTAGGTCGTAAATTAAAGAAAACCGAAAAACAGTCATTACAAGATGAGATCTTTATTGATCTATTACCTAGAGCATTTAGTAAATACCAATTTTTCTGGCTATGGATAGATACCCAAGCAAGAAGAGTCATCGTTGATAGTGCAAGTTTCAAGCAATCCGAAGATATTTTAGCGCTATTAAGAAAAGAGATGGGAAGCTTATCTATTGCCCCATTAGCAAGTGAAACCCCATTAGATAAAACGATGACCGAGTGGGTTAGAAACAAAGTGCAGCATCCACCAATACAGCTAGGTAGTGAAATAGAACTTAAAGATGCACTCGAAGATAATCAAATTGTACGCTGCAAAAATCTCGAAATAGATAGCAATGAAGTATTCGTGCATATTGATGCAGGGAAACAAGTTAATAAGCTAAACCTTATCGATGAAAGGGGTGTTTCATTCATTCTAAATAAAGATTACACATTAAAAAGAATCAAATTTGACAGTTCGATTGCAGATAAAAACGAAGATTTTATGCCAGAAGAAAAAGATAAAAGGCTTGAAGCAGATTTTATTATTATGACTAAAGCATTATCTGACACTTTTAATACATTGATAAAAATCACTAATTAGCGTAAAATCCACAAAAGATTTATTAAAGATAAATATTTTTCTTTAATAAGAAGAGAAAGAATTATCTATACCAATGCAAATTTGGCGTGGTATACTTGAATAAATATTTCTATGTATAATTACAATAAACGGAAATAAAGCTTTATTTTTAGCAGTTTAATATTGAACTGTTAGAAGTAATTATCAACAAAACATTAAGTTGAGGGACAAAATGAAAAAAACAACTTTAGCGCTAGCAGTGGCAATCGCTAGCCTTACATCAGTCGCTAATGCAGCATTACCAGATGATACTTTTTATACTGGTGCTAAATTAGGTTGGTCAAAATTCTATGACACTCACTCAGACCGAGTAGATGGCGCAACTAAAGCTTCATCTAATAACGTTGGCGGTGGTGCATTCGTTGGTTTTCAAGCTAATCCATACCTTGCTTTTGAATTAGGTTATGATTGGTTAGGAACTGTTAAATATAAATCAAGCGGAGACAAAGTAACTGCTCATGGTGCATCTTTAACAGGTAAATTAAGCTATCCTATCTCTTTCATTTCTGATGATTTAGATGTTTACGCTCGTGCTGGTGCTTTCGTTAGTACTACACGTTGGAAAACTGATGGTGATAAACACAGCAATACTGACGTATCGCCAGTTTATGCACTAGGTTTTGATTACCGTTTAAATCAAGATTTTTCTACTCGTTTAGAATACCAATGGGTTAACCATATTCGTACTGACGGCCCTGTTAATCCAGACAACGGCATGCTTACATTTGGCGTAACTTATAGCTTAGGTTCACCTGATGTTCCAAAAGCGTCTGAGTTAGAAGTACGTGAAAATCGTTATGTATTAAATGAAGATGTTGTATTTGCTTATGCTAAAGCAGATATCAAACCTGAAGGTCAAGCTTCTTTAGATGAATTAGTTAAAACTTTAGTAAAACTAAATCCGTCTGAAAGTGCAATCGTAGTTATTGGTTATACTGACCGTATTGGTTCAGATAGCTATAATTTAAAACTATCTGAACAACGCGCTAAAGCAGTTATGGATTACCTAGTATCTAAAGGTGTTCCAGCAAGCTTAATCACTGCTCGTGGTGAAGGTAAAGCAAATCCTGTAACTGGTGATAAATGCCAAGCACTTAAAGGTGCAGATCTTAAAGCTTGTTTAGCTCCAGATCGTCGCGTTGAAATCCAAGTTAAAGCGACCTCTGTTCAAGAAGTTTTAATCTCAGAACAAAAAGATAATACTAAATAATAATCCTAGTGTTAGCTTTTATTTTCTAAAAAACCCAGCTTATTAGCTGGGTTTTTATTGATTATTTATACACATCAATTACAATAGTTAGTATAATATTCATATTTTATATGGTTTTTTTGTCTATAAAACAGGCAAAATCAAATAAATAATTTTTTTTATTCACAATCCACTGTTAGTGTTTATTTTATTTTGTGAGTAATTAAGTATATTCAGAGATATTTGGAGTTCCTGTGTCTATAATAGTCTGGCAAAAATGTTTATCTCAGTTACAAGAAGAGCTAACAGCAACAGAGTTTAATTTATGGATTAGACCTCTACAAGTAGAGCTTGAAGATAATAAATTTTATCTTTATGCACCAAATCGTTTTGTCCAAGATTGGGTTAAAAATAAATATCTGGCTAAAATATCATTACTACTTAGTCAATTGCTTGATATTGAATCCCCAAAAATTTCGATTCAAGTTGGTTCACCAAAGCACCAAAATGATTCAGGACTTAAAGCTGCTCCGGTAATAGAACTAGAACGCCCGACTACCGCGAGTGAACCTAAGTGGAAAACAAAGAAATCAAACGAAAATATTGTCTATCAATCAGGCATAAATCCAAAATATACTTTTGATAGCTTTGTTGAGGGAAAATCAAATCAGCTTGCAAATGCCGCCGCAAAACAAGTCGCTGAAAATCCGGGTAAAGCATACAATCCATTATTTATTTATGGATCAACTGGCTTAGGGAAAACGCATTTACTCCACTCGGTAGGAAATCAAATATTACAAAGTAAACGCAATGCTAAAGTTATCTATATGCATTCAGAGCGTTTTGTACAAGACATGGTAAAAGCGCTACAAAACAACGCTATTGAAGACTTCAAAAGTTACTACCGCTCTGTTGATGCATTATTAATTGATGACATTCAATTTTTTGCTAATAAAGAACGGACACAAGAGGAATTTTTCCATACGTTTAATACCCTTTTAGAAGGTAATCAACAAATTATTTTAACCTCGGATAGATACCCAAAAGAAATCGATGGGGTTGAAGATCGCTTAAAATCGCGTTTTGGCTGGGGACTAACTATTGCAATAGAACCTCCAGAACTTGAAACCCGCGTAGCAATATTGATGAAAAAAGCGGACGAAAATCATATTAGACTTCCAGAGGAAGTTGCCTTTTTTATTGCTAAACGCTTACGTTCTAATGTCAGAGAATTAGAAGGTGCTTTGAATCGTGTTATAGCGAATGCGAATTTTACCGGTAAATCAATCAGTATTGATTTTGTTAAAGATGCATTAAAAGACTTACTTGCTTTACAAGAAAAACTCGTTACTATTGAAAATATTCAAAAAACAGTTGCCGAATATTATAAAATAAAAGTATCAGACCTATTGTCGAAAAGGCGTTCTCGCTCAGTTGCAAGGCCAAGGCAAGTTGCGATGGCATTAGCAAAAGAGCTAACAAATAAAAGCTTACCTGAAATTGGGGATGGCTTTGGTGGACGAGATCACACAACGGTCTTACATGCGTGCCGAAAAATCGCGGAATTAAGGGAAGAAAGCAATGATATTAAAGAAGATTACTCTAATTTAATACGAACACTTTCAACATGATTATTATTTAATTAAAGAATAAATATTATGAAATTTATTATTGACCGTGAAAAATTAATAAAACCATTGCAACTTGTTACTGCACCTCTAAGTAGTCGCCCTACCCTACCGATTTTAGGTAACTTATTGTTGCAAGTTAATGATAATACCCTATCGATGACCGGAACGGATCTAGAGATAGAAATGATTGCTAGGATAAAATTAGCAGAAGCAAATGAGCCAGGTACAACCACAGTACCTGCCCGTAAATTTTTAGATATTTGTAGAAGCTTACCCAATGATGCACAGCTTTCAATTACTCTTGATGATAGCCGTTTGACGATTCAATCAGGTAGAAGTAAATTCTCATTATCAATACTACCAGCTAGCGACTTCCCAAATTTAGAAAATTGGCAATATGATGTGGATTTCTCAATCCCACAAAAAACATTAAAACAGTTAATCGATTCTGTCCAGTTTTCAATGGCTAATCAAGATGTGCGATATTATCTTAATGGTATGTTATTTGAAACTGAAAATAATTTACTAAAAACGGTTGCAACTGATGGGCATAGGTTAGCCGTATGTGCACTACCAATTGGCCAAAACATTCCAACAACTAGCTCTGTTATTATGCCTCGAAAAGGGGTTCTTGAATTAGCTAAATTAGTTGGAGATAGTGATGAGCCAATTAATATTCAAATTGGTAATAATAACTTACGCGTTAATTTAGCTGATTTAACATTTACCTCAAAGTTAATTGATGGCAGATTTCCTGATTACAAAAAAGTATTACCACGTAATCCGGATAAAACATTGGATGCTTCATGTGAAGAATTAAAAAATGCCTTATCTCGGGCAGCAATTTTATCCAATGAAAAATTTAAAGGAATTCGCCTTTATATAGATAATAACCAAATCAAAATTACTGCCAACAATCCAGAACAAGAAGAAGCAGAAGAAATTGTCGATGTAAAATATTCTGCCCAACCTCTTGAAATTGGTTTTAATGTTACGTACTTACTTGATGTTCTTAATACCTTAAAATGTGACACAATACAGATATTATTATCTGACTCTACATCAAGTGTACAAATTGAAGATATCAATAAGCAAGCAGCAACTTACGTTGTCATGCCAATGCGTTTATAAACTCAAATTGACCTATTGAGGCATTTTTACTTGATAGGTCAAGTAACAATCATATGACCATCGCTCAACTAAACATTCACGACTTTCGTAATATCAATTCAGCTGAAGTCTTACCTTCACCAAAATTTAATTTCATTATTGGTGATAATGGTAGTGGCAAGACGAGCTTTCTTGAAGCAATTTATATGCTAGGCCATGGCCGTGCTTTTCGTCACCAATTATCGAGTCGTATCATTCAACATGATAAATCTGAGTTAGTGCTATTTAGCAAAATCATATCACCAAAAAATAAGATCCATAGCGTTGGATTATCAAAAGCTCGCAGTGGTGAGAATAAAATTAAAATTGACAATGACCAAGGTTTTAAACTTGCTGAACTCGCAAAGTTACTACCGATGCAATTAATTACACCAGAAGGATTCGATCTATTAAGCGGTGGTCCTAAATATCGAAGGGCCTTTATCGACTGGGGCTGTTTTCATCATTATAGTGAATTTATTACATTATGGAATAACCTACGTCGTTTGCTTAAACAGCGTAATGCTCTCCTTAAACGTTCAATCAATTATGACCAACTAAAACCCTGGGATAAAGAATTGGTTCCGGTTGCTAATCGAATAAGTCAAATTCGTCACGATTATATTGAAAAAATTCGCCATGAAATAATTAAAACTAGCCATGATTTTTTGCCTGAATATGATTTAGATTGCCAGTTTTATCAAGGATGGGAGCAATCACTCGATTATGCACAATTACTGGTTGAAAATTTTGAGCGGGATAAATTGTTTAGCTACACCACAATTGGCCCACATAAAGCCGATCTCAAATTGCGGATAAATAATATTCCAATTGAAGTTCTATTCTCAAGGGGACAACTAAAATTACTGATGTGTGCTTTGCGGCTAGCACAAGGTGAATTTTATGCCCAGTATCATAATCAAGCTTGCCTATACCTTATCGATGACTTTGCATCAGAACTCGATTTAACTAAGCGAGCTTTGCTTGCTAAGCGATTAAAATCGACTGATTCGCAAGTTTTTATTAGTGCTGTCGATCAAGAACAAATTCAAGCGATGGTTGATGAAAATGATAAGATTTTTTACATAAAATCTGGTATAATCTCAGAATAATTTTATCACTTTTTAGTTAAATGATGTTCTAGCGAGAAATACATGTCTAATTCTTATGATTCCTCAAGTATAAAAGTACTCAAAGGACTTGATGCTGTCCGTAAACGTCCGGGTATGTATATCGGTGATACTGACGATGGCACAGGTTTACACCATATGGTTTTTGAAGTTGTCGATAATGCCATCGATGAAGCACTTGCTGGTTATTGCCATGATATTCAAGTCACTATTCATACTGATAATTCAGTATCTGTGCGTGATGATGGGCGAGGAATTCCAACGGGAATTCATGAAGAAGAAGGAGTTTCAGCCGCAGAAGTTATTATGACTGTATTGCATGCTGGTGGTAAATTCGATGATAACTCTTATAAAGTTTCTGGTGGTTTACATGGCGTTGGTGTTTCGGTTGTAAATGCTTTATCAGACAAACTCGAGCTAACAATTTATCGTGATGAAAAAGTTCACCAACAATTTTATAGCCTTGGTGTACCACAAGCACCATTGGCTGTTATTGGTGAAACAACAGAAACTGGAACCTATGTCCGCTTTTGGCCTAGCCCACAAACATTTACTAATATTGAGTTTATTTATGAGATCCTTGCAAAACGTTTAAGAGAGCTCTCATTTTTAAATTCAGGTGTTTCTATTAAACTATTAGATGAGCGAACGGGTAAGAATGAACACTTTCATTATGAAGGTGGTATACAAGCTTTTGTAGAATATCTCAATAAAAATAAAACCCCAATTCATCCTAAAATTTTCTATTTTAGTTCTGAAAAAGATAATATTGGTGTAGAGGTCGCACTTCAGTGGAATGATGGTTATCAAGAAAATATTTATTGTTTTACCAACAATATTCCTCAGCGTGATGGTGGTACTCACCTTGCAGGATTTAGGGGAGCAATGACGCGTACTCTAAATACCTATATGGACAACGAAGGGTATAGTAAAAAGGCTAAAGTGAGTGCAACTGGAGACGATGCCCGCGAAGGCCTGATTGCGGTTGTATCTGTGAAAGTTCCCGATCCTAAATTTTCTTCACAGACTAAAGATAAACTGGTCTCATCAGAAGTAAAATCAGCGGTAGAATCAATTATGGCTGAAAAATTATCAGAATACCTTTTAGAAAACCCATCTGATGCCAAAATTGTTGTAGGTAAAATAATTGATGCAGCAAGGGCTAGGGAAGCCGCACGTAAAGCACGTGAAATGACTCGTCGTAAAGGCGCATTAGATTTAGGTGGATTGCCTGGAAAGCTTGCTGATTGCCAAGAAAAAGATCCTGCATTATCAGAGCTATATCTTGTGGAAGGAGACTCCGCAGGCGGCTCAGCAAAACAAGGCCGTAATAGAAAAAACCAAGCCATTTTACCGTTAAAAGGTAAAATATTAAATGTTGAAAAAGCGCGATTTGATAAAATGCTATCTTCGCAAGAAGTTGCGACATTAATTACAGCGCTTGGTTGCGGTATCGGCCGTGATGAATATAACCCTGATAAAATGCGATACCATAGCATTATTATCATGACCGATGCGGACGTCGATGGTTCACACATCCGTACATTATTATTAACGTTTTTCTATCGCCAAATGCCGGAAATTATTGAACGGGGATATGTTTACATAGCACAGCCACCGCTTTATAAAGTTAAAAAAGGCAAACAAGAGCAATATATTAAAGATGATGATGCAATGACTGAATATCAAATTGCTTTAGCGCTTGAGGGTGCATCATTACATGTAAATAACCATGCTCCAGCAATAGCTGGTGAGTCATTAGAAAAATTAATTGCTGAATATCAAAGAATTGAGAAATTAATTGGTAAAATGGAGAGGCGCTATCCGAAGACATTACTTGCTGAGTTAATTTATCACGATATTTTGACTGAAGAATTAATGAAAAATCAGCAATTAACCGAAGCTTGGGCAAAAGCGCTAACTGATAAACTAAGTGCACAAGAGCAACATGGTAATCTTTATCATTACGAAATTGAATATAATGAAGCAAGACAACAATATGTTCCGATAATTAAAATCAGGACTCATGGTGTAGACAATCGTTATAATTTAGATCTCGTATTTGCTCATAGTAATGAATATAGGAATATCTGTCATTTAGGTTCACAGCTAAAAGGGCTCATTGAAGAAGATGCCTTTGTACAGCGTGGAGAGAGAAAAGAACCAATCGCTAGCTTTGAAAGCGCAGTCGAGTGGCTAGTAAAAGAATCTCGCCGTGGACTAACTATCCAGCGCTATAAAGGACTTGGTGAAATGAACCCAGATCAGCTATGGGAAACAACGATGGATCCAACCAGCAGACGAATGTTACAAGTTAATATCCGCGATGCAATTGCAGCAGATCTATTGTTTACAACCTTAATGGGTGATGAAGTAGAACCAAGACGTGCATTTATTGAAGAAAATGCATTAAAGGCAGCAAATTTAGACTTCTAAATTAATTTATTGTCAGCACTAAGAATGACAAAATATTAAACCAGACAAATGTCTGGTTTTTTTATGGTGATAAAAAATAATTTTATTAATGACTGTATTATAAAAAGATATTGATTTAGTTGTAAAATTTATTAAATACAATAATAAAAAGTGAAATCAATCAAAATCAGTGATTGCAAAGAATAATCCAAAGCAAGTCTTCAGCGTTATAAATAAGCTCATTTTCGTTAAAATATTGTTGTAACATACCATTATAAAGAAAAAATAGTGATTATAAGCCTAATGCATATTTGACCAATTGCTTTTTAATAAGTGGAGTTGAATTAATCAAATTAATTCCAATACGTCTTAGGCGTTTTTTAAAAGATGATGATCCGTCGAAAGTATCTTGAATAACCTGCATAGCACTAAGCATAGCTAGTGTATCTTTATTACGAGTTAACTGATAATAACAATACAAAGACTTTATGCCAATATCTTTACCAGCAGCATAATGTTTACTTAATATACCTGTTAGTAGTTTAGAATCTTCGAGCCCTAAATTGAATCCTTGCCCAGCTAGCGGGTGGATCGTATGTGCCGCATCACCAATTAAGATCAATCTATTTTGTACCGGCTCCGGGCAAAAACGAGCAACCAAAGGGTACATTAATCGTTCATTAACAACTTGGCATGTCCCAAGTACATTATTGGTCATATCAGTAAGCTTACGATTAAATGAATCATTATCCATAGTAAGCAGACTGCTGGCTTCTTTAGGTTTAGCCGACCACACCAAGCAGCTCATATGAGGCTGCCATAATGGTAAAAACGCAATAATACCATCGTCATAAAAAATTTGTCTAGCGCAAGACTGGTGTGCATGTTCAGTTTTTATGGTCGTGATGATTGCATGATGAAGGTAAGGCCGCTGTAATAGAGTCATACCTTGTTTTTGTCTAATTAAAGAACTAGCACCATCGGCTGCAATAATAAGTTTCGCAGAAATTTGTTTATCATTGTCTAACGAGATAAATCCCCGATCAGTACTAAAGAAAATATTATTAACTTTATGATGTAAAAAATGAATATTCGGTTTAGTGATAGCATGTTGGTATAAAATATTTTGAATAACTTGATTTTCAATAATATAACCTAAATTATGATATTGATAATTTGAGTTCTCAGCATTTAATAATGTGTCACTATGTTTTTCTCTTACATCTATAGTGTTGAATGCTAAAACCCGCCCACTCTTTTCAAGTATATCCCATATGCCCATTTGCTGGAAATATTGCTGGCTGGCAGAATTGATTGCCGAGGCTCTAACCGTAATTTGATCATCAGAAAGTAACTGGTAAATATCAGTTTTATTCTCAATAATTGCAATATTCATTGATGTATGGCTTAAAGCACAAGCTGTTGCAAGGCCAACCATCCCTCCCCCAACAATGACAACATCAAAATCAATCACAATATATCCTCTTCATCTTTGGTTCAAATTTCAGCGCGAAGCATACCATATTTTAATATGTATAAACATTAACGCTGATAGATTTTAAGTAAATCAAGTAAAAATTAGGTGAGCATGAAAAATAAAAAAGCCCACGTAAAGTGGGCAAAGATGAAAGTAAGTAAAGAAGTAAAAACAAACAAAAACACATAAATCAACTTAATTGTAATGATAAAAACATTTTATGTCAACAACTTTAAATTGAAAAACAAATAAATAAACGCAAAAGCGGGCTTTAATTTGCTATTCAGATCATTACACTTTAAATAAGCTTAAAACACACGAACCCAAACGCTTATAAAGATAAAAAGGCCATCGATTATAGTTCAATCGATTAAAAATTTTTATCAATTTCTGCAGTTATTAATTTGTAATTAGAAAAAAAAATGATTTATAATATATAACAAATTTTTATGCACTAAAAAAAAAGGAATTACTTGTGATAATAAATAAAAGCGTACAAAATTTTAAAAATCGGTTAACCGAGATTATGAAAGGAGATTCGGTCTCTACATTCGCAAAAAAATGTGATATGTCTGAAACAGTAATAAGAGACTACTTATCAGGAAAAACATATCCATCATTAAATCGTCTAGCCTCTATCTCGGAGAAATGCAATGTTTCATATAGTTGGTTAGCAACAGGACATAAACTAGAAGAAATTCACGATACAGAGAATGATAATGTATATAGTGAATATATTCATCGTGTCCCTGTTTATATTAAGCAATTACCTACTGTAGAAGAAGCTAAAACACAAAAATATGTACGAGGAACCCCTCCCGTAATGAACTATCCAGTACTCGATGGATGGTTAGGCCACCGAGGGCTTGATTCTAAAAAGCTTATTATATACTGGGCAAAAGGTGATCTAATGTCGCCTGAAATTAAACAAAATAACGGTTTAATTATTAATACTGATATAAACGAAGTTATTGATGGTGGCGTTTATTTGCTCGAATATGAGGACATGACCTTACTTAGACGTATTCGCTTAACTTTAGAAGGATGGCAATTATTGTGTAACAATAATCAGTGTGAAACAATTACTGTTCTACGCAAAGACTTTAAGCAATACAAAATCGTTGGTAATGTCGTTCAAATTATCAAAGATTTATATTAATAATAAGCTAAATAAGAAAAGTGCTAAAAGCACTTTTCTTATTTGATGCAATAATTATCAAAACGATCTTCTTTGTTTTATTGCTTTGGCTAACTCATCTAGCAGTATAACTGAATCATCCCATCCAATGCATCCATCGGTGATACTTTGCCCATAGACTAAAGATGGATTATTATTAGGGTTTTGTGATCCCTCCTGTAGATGACTCTCAATCATTATACCAATAATTGCGTTTTCTCCATCTGATAGCTGATTGGCAATATTTTTTCCAACATTGATTTGCTCTTTAAACTGTTTACAGCTATTAGCATGACTAAAATCAACCATAATATTAAGGGGTAAATTTGATTTATCTAAATCATTTTTTACCGCGGTAATATGGGCTTTACTATAATTAGGCTCTTTACCACCACGTAAAATAATATGGCAATCAGGATTACCCGTTGTCGTTACTATTGCAGAATGTCCAAATTTAGTGACAGACAAAAAACTATGAGACGAATTTGCTGCATTAATTGCATCAACCGCAACTTTGATCGTACCGTCAGTGCCATTTTTAAAGCCAACAGGGCAAGATAATCCTGAGGATAATTCACGATGTACTTGTGACTCCGTTGTTCTTGCCCCAATAGCTCCCCAGCTCATTAAATCAGCAAGATATTGCGGTGAAATCATATCTAAAAATTCTCCCGCGGCAGGAACACCTAGTTCATTAATATCGACTAATAGTTTTCTTGCAATCCTTAAGCCTTCATTGATATCAAAAGTGTGATTGATAAAAGGATCATTAATTAAACCTTTCCAACCTACCGTCGTTCTTGGTTTCTCAAAATAAACACGCATAACTATTTCAAGCTCATTTTGATATTTTAAACGCATATCTTTAAGACGATTAGCATACTCTAATGCTGCCTTCGTATCATGAATGGAGCATGGACCAATCACAACCAACAAGCGATCATCTTTATGAGCTAGAATTTGATGAATATTCTGCCGAGTCTTAAAAACCAAATCCGCTATATGATTGGTTGCAGGAAATTTTTCTAACAATGCTATAGGAGGTAATAATTCTCTGATATCGGAAATGCGAACATCATCATTTTTATAATTCATTTTTATACCCAATGCTCAAAATAAGACATTAACAGTATATACTGAACCAAATAAAATAGTCATATTTTACTTTAGTAACAATACGACAAATATTTTAAACTGTTCAAAATATGCTGGCTGTATTAAAGTATCAGAAAATTTTTTTGAGATCACAGATGAAATTAAACCAACTCCGTTATATTATTGAAGTCGCCCGCAGTGGTTCAATTAATGAGGCTGCTAAAAAACTTTATATCACACAGCCAAGCCTCTCAACGGCAATAAAAGAACTCGAAGATGAGTTTGATATTCAAATTTTTACCCGAACATCTAAAGGGGTATCTTTAACAACAGAGGGGATAGAATTTTTAGGTTATGCCAAGCAAATCTTAGATCAAACAGAGCTACTAGTACAGCATTACAATAAAAAAATGCCGACGAAGCAATTATGCAGCATATCAACTCAACATTATGCCTTTGCAGTGAATGCATTTGTTAATTTAATCAAAAAAAATCATACTGATGAATATGAGTTTACTTTGAGAGAAACCCGTACTCATGACATTATCACAGACGTTGCGACACTACGTAGCGAAGTTGGTATTTTATATTTAAACGATTTTAATAAAAAAGTTATTCTTAGATTATTGAAAGAACATAATTTAACTTTTTTCCCGCTATTTGAAGCTGATCCACATGTTTTTATTAGCGCAAAACATCCTTTAGCTAAATATAAGATAATATCATTAGAAGATCTTGAAGATTTCCCTTATCTATCATTTGAACAAGGTGAATATAACTCTTTTTATTTTTCTGAAGAAATCCTAAGCACGGTTTACCATAAAAAAAGTATTCATGTTAGTGATAGGGCCACACTATTCAACTTATTGCATGGGCTAAATGGTTATACAATTAGTACGGGAGTGTTGAGTGTGGACCTAAATGGATCTGATATTACCTCAATAAGACTAAATACAGACGAAAAAATTTTAGTCGGCTGGATCACATCACAAAAAGTACAACTTAGTCAATCTGCTCAGCGATATATTGATGAACTAAAAATATTAATTCAACAATATGGATTTAAATTGAAGTAATGCATTGATACATATGAATGAATTAATAAAATCAATAAGGATAATAAAACCACCTTATCACTATTTTATTGATTTAGATAACCTTAACAGTGTAAAATGCGGACTCCATTAATATATAACACAATAGATAATATGAAAAATTACAAAGTATTTAAACATTCTGATGGCCGAATTGAAGCAGTAAAACAAGGTTGGTCTTGGCCAGGTTTCTTTTTTGGTTTTATTTGGGCTTTAGTAAAAAAATTATGGCTAGTTGCAGGGGTTCTAGTTGCTATTGGGATCATATCAGGCATACTTGTTGAAGTAACGGCACCAGATCCATATTCTTATGAGTATGAATCTAGCTCTACTATATTTTCTGGACTGTTGTCAAATCTAGTCATGCTCCTCACGGCAATTTTCCTCGGTATTAGAGGTAATTTTTTGC
The DNA here is from genome assembly GCA_036251935.1 of Orbaceae bacterium lpD04. Classification (NCBI taxonomy): domain Bacteria; kingdom Pseudomonadati; phylum Pseudomonadota; class Gammaproteobacteria; order Orbales; family Orbaceae; genus Orbus; species Orbus wheelerorum. Next base: position 2,824,897 of record CP133967.1, read on the forward strand.
GAGAAAAGGATCTAATTAATAAAGGTTATGAGCTTATTGGCACCACAACTTCGGAAAATCCAGATATGGCGGTAAATGAAGTTAAAAAAAATGGAATTGGTGATACTAATATTCGCATTTAATTTATCAATAAAAAATCACCATATTAGTATGGTGATTTTTTATTGAGTAAATGAAAATTAGTCGGCTAAGTTAATATCAAAAACTTCAATATTATCCTTACTACCATAGATATCGTACCAAGGTCTTGCATATTGTTTTAAAATCTTGTTCAGATGTTCGACATTATCTCGACCTACGGTATCTAACCACTTATTTAGCCCATCTTTGCCACCTTGAGCATAAGCAGCGACGCCGTCAAACCATGTTGCTCTTCCGCCTAAAATTCCGCAATATTTTGCACCAGATTGTCCAGCAAAAATTAATTCGTCATGAAACGTTTTAGTTGGTACGCCTGCACTTAAATAAATAAAAGGTCTTGTTGCCGCATCACTTGCGGTTTTAAAATAAGCCGCAGCATCTTTTTGAGAATAGATAACACAATTATTATCATTAAATCCTTCAACATATTTAAATAAAACAGGTACCTCAACTTTTAGCACGTCTATGTGATAGCAATTTTTAGTAAATTCCTCAATTGTTCGGATCACTTTACTTGGTTTTATTTTTGCAAATTCAGGGCTTTTATCATCTGAAATAGTATTATCATAAACTATAGGCTCAACAAATACTGGTAGATCAGCAGCTCTTGCCTCATCCCCCAATCGCTCTAGAAAGGCATGTTTTTTATCTAAAATAGCTTGAGGATCATCGGGGTTATAATAAACCAGCACCTTAGCAGCGTCGGCACCTTTTTTTACCAATCTTTGGATCGATTCGTCAGCTAATATTTCCGGTAAACGCCCAGCCGTATTAACATCATATCCCGTTTTTTCATACGATAAGATTAATCCAGCATTGGCGTTTTTGGCTTTCATGCCTTTAAATCCATACTCTTCATCGAGTAAAATCGCACTAACATATTTAGTTAATTCTTTAGATACTAACTCTTTAAATTCATAAACCATATCAATATGATAACGTTCTTTTCCGACAGCATTTTCTAACATTTTAACCATCGAACCACGCTGGTCTATAGCTAAAGCCGCGATAATACCATCTTGGTTAGATAACTGCTCCATGCAATTAAATTTTCTACGTGATATCCGTTTTTTAGTCATTTTAATACCCCTAAAAATCAATGATTGTTATTGTTATTCTAAACCTCTCGATTAATCGTTCATGGTGAAATAGTGCTAATTTAAAAAATTAAACCGGTAATATAGATATAACAAATATTTCTATCTAATCCTTGCTTGACTCGATATTGAAAAACCATAGTGATTACCTCATAATGAACCAATAATAAAAACTCGGTTATATAAAATGACTCATTTAGTAAATCCCCTTATAAAGCATCGCAATTTAAACGCACACGATTATAAAACATTAGCGCTATCATCGCTTGGAGGCGCATTAGAATTTTATGATTTTATTATTTTTGTATTTTTCTCTTTAGTTATCGGCCATCTATTTTTTCCGCCAGATATGCCTGAATGGTTAAGCCAAATACAGACATTTGGAATATTCGCAGCAGGTTATATAATTCGACCTTTCGGTGGTATTGTAATGGCTCACTTTGGTGACTTATTGGGTAGAAAAAAAATGTTTACCTTGAGTATTTTACTGATGGCATTACCCACGTTACTAATCGGCTTATTACCAACTTATGCAACAATTGGTTATGCTGCACCAATATTGCTATTATTAATGCGTTTATGCCAAGGTTTAGCTGTTGGTGGTGAAGTACCAGGCGCTTGGACCTTTGTTGCAGAGCATGTACCAAAAAACAGAATTGGCGTCGCTTGTGGCATTTTAACGAGTGGCTTAAGTTTAGGTATTTTATTTGGTTCTCTTATTTCGATGCTTATTAATACTTTATTTATTGGTGAAGCGATGACATCTTGGGGCTGGAGGATCCCATTTTTTATTGGCGGCATATTCGGTTTTTTAGCTATGTACCTACGCAGATGGCTAAAAGAAACCCCAGTTTTTATTGAGATGCAACAGCAAAAGTCAAATGAAAAAAATAAACAGCTGCCAGTTTTAAGTGTATTAAAAAATTATTTTCCGCAAGCATTATTATCGATGTTATTAACATGGATATTATCTGCAGGGATCATGGTGGTTATTTTGATGGCCCCAATTTACTTGCAAAAGCAGTTTGATTTCTCGGCAATAGAATCATCACAATCTAATACATTGGCGATTATCGGACTTATCATTAGCTGTACCGTATATGGAGCATTAGCCGATAAGTTTCCGATTGGTAAAGTATTAATTTACGGCTGCATCATCGCAGTAGTCACAATTACCTGTTTCTATTTTTCACTTGAAAATCATCGCCACTTTTTATTCATCACTTATCCTTTAGCAGGTTTAGGTATCGGTGTTGTTGGCGCCTTTGCTTATTTTATGGTTAAGGCCTTTCCAACTAATATACGCTACAGCGGTGTTTCGTTTTCATTTAATATGGCTTACGCAATAGCTGGTGGGATAACGCCACTATTATTGTCAGTTTTTACGGATTTTTTTAATAAATTATCACCTGCATTTTACGTTATTTCATTATTTTCTTTAGGTGCAATAATAGGCGTAATGCTTTTATTAAGTTCAAACAACTATTTTGCTAAAGATATGTAATAGCGACTTTCAAATACTGCCACGTTAGGATAATACCTCGTGGCAGTAAATATCACTCTCGCTCTAATGCGTAGATAGGATCTAATTTAGCGGCTCGCTTAGCAGGAAAATAACCAAAAACGATACCAATGAAACTCGAACAGGCAAAAGCTGCAACGATTGCTGATAATGAAAATATCATCGAAAATGTCGTTACAAAGTAGGCAAATATTGCACCAATTAATAATGACAATAAAATACCGAGAGTTCCGCCGATAATGCAAACCAAGACAGCTTCAATTAAAAATTGCTGCAATATATCACTCGATCTTGCACCTACCGCCATCCTAACACCGATTTCACGAGTACGCTCAGTTACCGACACCAGCATAATATTCATAACACCAATTCCACCAACAATTAATGATATTAAGGCAATTGCCGATACCAATAAAGTCATTGTTGCAGTTGCCGATTCAATAGTTTGTCTTATACTATCAGAGTTAAAAATAAAAAAGTCTTTTGCACCATGACGCTTTAACATAATTCGTTCGACTGCTTGTTCTGCCACACCTAAATCGATATTATCATTAACTCTGACTGTAATGCTCCTTAATGTAGTTTGCCCAATCATTCGATTAATAACTGTTGAGTAAGGTAACCAAACATTGAGGCTTTCATTACTGCCCCATCCTTGATTTTTTTGTTTTGCAACACCAATAACTCTTACAGGTAATTGACCAACATAAAAAACTTGTCCTATTGGGTCTTCATCGGGGAATAGACGTTTAACCGTATTTCCATCGATAACAGCATCTTGTGCCGAAGTATTGACGCTATTTGCATCAAATGCTTTACCTTGAATAATATCATAACCTCGAACAGCAAAAAATTGTTCACCAACACCATTTACAGAGCCAGAAAGTGCTTGGTTATCCTTCCTGAAGTAGACACTCGTTGAAACATTGGGCGTTGCACTATGAATGTAACCTTGTTTAGATAAAGCATCCGCATCTGCAGAACGTAAGGTATTAATTCGGCCAGCGTTGCGATCACCAAAGCCACTACCTGGGAAAATTTCTAATGTACTTGTTCCCATAGAACTAATATCGGCTAAAATTTGCTGCCGTGATCCCTCACCTAATGCTACAACAGAAACGACTGACGCAATCCCAATAATAATCCCGAGCATGGTTAAAAAAGTCCGAAGCCTTTGTGAAAGCATAGATAAAATAGCCATTTTAAATGCATCTTTAAAACGGTCAATCTTTGCCGACAATGTATCTTGAGTTTTTATCGTTTCTACATTTTTAATTTGATGTGACTGTTCATCCTCTAATGTAAACAATGGATTTTGCTTATCAGCAATAATATTGCCATCACTAATTTCAATAATACGCTCGGCACTCTGAGCAATTTTGGAATCATGAGTAACAATGATGATTGTATGTCCTTGAGCATGTAGTTCACGTAAAATAGACATCACTTCATGACCACTTTTTTGATCTAAAGCCCCGGTTGGTTCATCAGCTAAAATTATTTGGCCGCCATTCATTAATGCACGCCCAATGCTCACTCGCTGTTGTTGTCCTCCTGATAATTGGGTTGGTTTATTATCTATTTTATCGGCGAGGCCCAATCGAGTTAAAATTGAAACTGCTTTTTTATGTCGTTCTTCTTTTTTCAAACCAGAATAAATAGCTGGGACTTCAATATTTCCCTCAGCAGTTAAAGCATTAAGTAAATGATAACGTTGAAAAATAAAACCAAAATGCTCACGTCGTAGTTCGGCTAACTCATCGGGTGAAAGCTGGCTAGTTACTCTGCCACTAATTGTATATACACCTTGTGTTGGTTTATCTAAACAACCTAATATATTCATTAGCGTAGATTTACCAGAGCCAGATGCACCAATAATGGCAACCATCTCACCGGCATTAATCGTTAGATTAATACTTTTCAAAACTCGAATAATTGAATCCCCAGCAGGAAATTCACGCGTAATATCACTTAATTGGATTAATGGGATTTCTTTCATAAATTTAGAATCTTACCCTTGGTGTTCTATTACTAATAGAAGATCCATCAAAGCTACTAAGTACAATGGTGTCACCTAAATTTAAACCTGATTTCACTTCAACATTGACATTATTATCTACGCCAATTTCGATCTCTTTTTCATGAACGTTTTGCTCATTATCTAAAATAAAAACTGTTGCTTTTCCATTACCAAGATTCTGTTGTATTGAGGCAGAAGGAATATAGAGCACATTATCGGCTTCATCTAACACTATATAAACTTGCGCCGTCATTGAAATTCGCAGAATATGATCAGGATTATCTACATCAAATAAACCATTATAATAAATAGCGGTGCTTGTTGTAGACGTTGTTGACGTTTCATTATTAATTGATGTTGGTGCTGGCTCAATTGCTCTTAAGGTCTGCCCACTAAATCGCTCATTGGGTCTACCCAAAATAGTAAAATATACTGGCATGCCTTTTTTTACATTAATAACATCTGCCTCCGAAATTTGTGCTTCAATTGTCATTTTATCTAACTGAGCAACTTTAACAATTGTTGGTGCACTTTGTACCGAGTTAACTGTTTGACCTTCCTCGATCGGTATTGCAACAACCACACCATTAATCGGTGATATAATTTTTGTATAGCCTAAATTGACCTCTGCTGTATCAACAGCAATTTTAGCGCGAACAATATCAGCATCTAATGATGTTATTTCGGCCTTCACCGAATCCAACTGAGCCTCAGCAGAATCAAGATCCGATTGCGCACCGACTCCACGTTTAACTAACTTTAGTTGGCGATCGTAAATGAGTTGATAATTTTTTAGATTAGCTTCTTTTGCTTTTCGCTGAGCTTCTAAACTGGCTAATGAAGCTTCTGACTGCTTCAAGTCATTATTTTGTTTCAAGTCATCAATATCAGCAATCATATCGCCAACTTTAACCTCATCACCAAGTTGTACATATAATTTTTGAATTTGCCCTGAAACTTGCGCCCCAACATTAACTAATTTAAAGGCACTAATTTGACCATCCGCTAACACTGTCTTTTCTACATTACCCTGCTCGACACGAGCGGTAATATAGCGCGGCATTGATTGTGTAGTAAAAAATATTGACTTGATTCCATAAGCGACAACTAGTATGAGCACTAACAAAATCATATATTTAAATTTTACTTTTTTTAATAACAACATTAATTAACTCACCCCTAATGAATAACATTCTTTTAATAATATAAAAACAAATAAATATTATTACCATTTTAATGTAAAATAGCTAACTATCGCTACTGATAACTTGAAATAAATTGTAATGATTATGAAAATAACAGTAACATCATAAGATAATAAATATGCAAAATATGATAAATTTAGATGATAATAGCAATATACTAATTCGAGTTAGCGGTAGAGTTCAAAATGTTGGATTTCGCTTTTTTACTTATCAAAAAGCGCATAAATTAAAATTGGTCGGTTATGTTAGGAATTTAATTGATGGTGAAGTTGAAATCGTTGCTTGTGGTAAAAAAATACAACTTGAGGCATTAATTCGATGGATCAGCTTAGGTGGACCAAGTTCTGCCGATATAAAAGACTTTTCAGTTAAAAATATTTCGCCTAGTGAAAAATATACTGATTTTAGTGTGAGATATTAATTTCGCAGAAATTGACGTAAAATAGATGTTCGAATGTGAAATATTAATTATAAGGGTAAGTAGTATTAATAATGAAAAAAAGAAACATAATTTATATTTTACTAATTATTTTGGTAACTAGCATTTATTATTATCAACACGATGAATCGGGATTAAATAATATTGACGTAGTCGATCTATCTACTCAACCTATCTATCAAAGTGATCGAATGGAAACAATGATTTATGATCCGACAGGAAAACTAACTTATAAAATTATTGCCGATACAGTAAAACGGTTTGATAATACAGGGGAAACCCTATTTGAATCACCCGATGTTACGTTATATAATAGCGATAAGATAAAAACTTGGCACATATTGGCAAAGCACGCCACACTGACACGAGATAAACTATTATTTTTAAATGAGCAAGTCGTTTTGACTAATTTGCTAACGGATTCTCAATTGCATAAAATAATGACAGATAATGCAAAAATTGACTTAACAACACAAATGGTCACATCTAGCGATCAAGTTACCATTGAAGGTACTAATTTTACGTCAACAGGGGTAGGATTACTTGGTAATTTACATGATAAAACTGCGGATATATTAGAAAATGTAAAAACTTATTACAATCCCCCGAATATGACAAATAACAGTACGAACTAAGGGCATTATTATATGATTCAATGTATTTCACCACGTTCTACCAAAGCAAAATGCGTACTTATTAGTATATTAATTACTTTGCTTTCGCCATTATCTATGGCACAAGAAATATCTAATCCAACAATTAATAATCAACCAATCTCTATTGATGCTGATAATCAACAGATCGATTTACAAAAAAATACGATTACATTTACAGGCAATGTTGTGATTATTCAAGATAGTTTAAAAATAAAGGCAAATACAGTTGTCATAACTGATATGCAAAGCAAAGATAACCAAATAATGACTGCGTACGGCACCCCTGTCTACTTTGAGCAGACTTATCAAAATAATGATAAACAAACTATTACAGGCCATGCTGATCAATTAGTCTACCAGGTAAAACAAAATTCAGTTACCTTAACAGGACATGCAGAGTTATTCCAACAAGATAACCACATTGTTAGTAATAAAATCGTTTATGATGTTGAACAACAAAAAATTCAGGCACAACCAGGAAATGGTAACCGCGTGAAAACAACGATTGTTCCGAACCAAGTTAAAGAGATTCAACGATAATATGGCAACTTTAAAAGCAACAAATTTAGCGAAAGTATATCAGCAACGCCGAGTTGTCGAAAACGTTAGTTTAGAAGTAAACTCAGGTGAAATCGTTGGTTTATTAGGTCCAAATGGTGCAGGAAAAACAACAACATTTTATATGGTAGTTGGCATTGTTTCACTTAATGCTGGTCGTATCTATCTTGATGATAAGGATATTAGTTTATTACCATTGCATGAGCGATCACAAATTGGGATTGGATATTTGCCACAAGAAGCATCAATTTTTCGTCGTTTATCCGTATTTGATAATATTATGGCTATTCTTGAAACACGCAAGTTGTTAACAAAAGAAGAGAGGGTTTCTAAAGCAGAAAGCTTACTTGAAGAATTTCATATTTCTCACATCAAAGATAGCTTGGGTCAAGCATTATCTGGCGGTGAAAGGCGCAGAGTGGAAATAGCAAGGGCACTAGCCGCAGATCCTAAATTTATTTTACTTGATGAACCTTTTGCTGGGGTTGATCCGATTTCAGTTATTGATATTAAAAATATTATTCGTGATCTAAGAGACCGAGGTCTTGGTGTATTAATCACAGATCATAATGTTCGAGAAACACTTGATGTTTGTGAACGAGCTTATATAGTGAGTAAAGGACACTTAATTGCAGAAGGCAGCCCGAATACAATCCTAAATGATGAATTGGTAAAACAAGTCTATTTAGGTGAAGAATTTAGGTTATGATAAAACAGAGTCTACAATTAAAAATTTCACAGCAGTTGGCTATGACGCCACAATTGCAACAAGCAATTCGCCTGTTGCAACTATCTACTCAAGAATTATGCCAAGAAATTCAAGTCTTACTAGAAAATAATCCTTTACTTGAAATCGATGATAATTTCAATGAAATCAGCATTGAGAGTAGTCCTGAATCAGATAATATTGATACATCAGAAATGATGGAAAATCGGGAAATTTCAATTGATATATCACTTGATGCATCTCTCGATGATATTTATAGCGCTGGCACACCGTCAGGCACTTTTTCCGACTATCACAATGATGAGCTGCCTATCTATCAAGGAGAAACACATCAAACGTTAAATGAGTATTTAATGTGGCAATTAAATTTAACACCGTTTAGCGAACGAGATAAAGCTATCGCCATTTCATTGATCCAATCAATTGATGAGAAAGGATATTTAAGCTGCTCAATACAAGATATTTTAGAAGAACAAGGTAATGATGAAGTCGAACTTGATGAAGTCGAAGCGGTACTCAAACGAATTCAGCACTTTGACCCAGTTGGTATCGGAGCAAGAACATTGCAAGAGTGCCTAACTTTGCAAGTGAATCAACTTTACCCGATAACTAACGAATTAAGATATGCAAAAATAATTATTGATAATTATTTAGAATTACTTGGTCAAAAAGACTTCAAATCACTACAGAAAAAGCTAAGTATCGACCAAGAGTCACTCAAACATACAATTAATTTAATTCAACAACTACATCCCTATCCAGGTGACTTGATTAACACATCCGCTCCTGAGTATATTATTCCAGATGTATTTGTAAAAAAAATAGCAGAAAAATGGTTAGTACTTATTAATAATGACGCTATCCCTCGTTTAAGAATCAATCAGCACTACGCCGCAATGGAAAAAATAACTAATGAAAACGATAGCAAATATATCCATCAAGCATTACAAGATGCCAATTGGTTAATCAAAAGCATTGAAAACCGTAACGATACACTTACAAAAGTGAGTAGATTCATCGTAAAGCATCAGCAAGGTTTTCTTGATCATGGCGAGGAATATATGAAGCCAATGATCTTAGCCGACGTTGCCAATGCGATTAATATGCATGAGTCAACCATTTCTCGAATTACTGCCTCAAAATATTTGCAATGCCCTCGTGGAATTTTTGAGTTAAAATATTTTTTTTCGAGCCATGTTAATACAGAATCAGGAGGTGAGGCATCCTCTACAGCAATAAGAGCTTTAATTAAAAAGTGGATCAGTCAAGAAAGTTGCCAAAAGCCACTAAGCGATAATAAAATAGCAAACTTACTTGAAGAGCAAGGAATTATTGTTGCAAGGCGAACAATTGCAAAGTATAGAGAACTATTATCAATTCCATCATCAAGCCAACGAAAAACACTAAAATAAATGGTTACGATTAATTAATCAGCAAATTAAAGGATAAAAATATGCTTTTAATGATAGTAAGTGGTCGATCTGGTTCAGGCAAATCAATTGCCTTAAGAGCGCTAGAAGATATCGGTTTTTACTGTGTTGATAATATTCCGATTATTTTATTACCAGAATTAGCTAAAGCATTAGGCGATACTAAAACGCCGGTAGCAGTTAGCGTTGATATTCGAAATCTGCCCGCAAGTTTTACTCAGCTAGGTGAAATTATGGGGCAATTACCAGAGTCAATTACGCCACAGTTCCTTTTTCTTGAAAGTAGCCGCAATACTCTTATTCGTCGTTACAGCGAAACAAGGCGTATTCACCCATTGTCGATACAAGGCTGCTCACTAGAAGAAGCAATTGACCTAGAGGAACAATACCTCGAACCATTAAGAGATCGTGCTGATTTAAGAATTAATACTGATAATTTATCGACCCATGAACTATCTGATATTTTGCGGCAAAGGATTCTCGGGAAAAAAGAGCGTGAACTAACAATTATCTTTGAGTCATTTGGTTTTAAACATGGTTTACCTAGTGAATCAGATTTTGTCTTTGATGTGAGATTCTTACCCAATCCACATTGGGACCCAAGTTTGCGCCCCTTAACTGGACTGGATAAACCGGTTCAAGAATATTTAACCAAGCACTGGGAAGTAAATAATTTCATTTATCAAACTGCAAATTATATGCAGCAGTGGCTACCTTTATTACAAAAAAATAATAGAAGTTATTTAACTATCTCTATTGGTTGCACTGGTGGGCAACATCGTTCTGTTTATGTTGCTGAAAAATTAGCTGATTTGTTCAGGACGCATGGACAACAAGTACAAACTCGTCATCGTAGCCTTGAAAAGGAATTATATAAAAAATAAATTATACCCATTCATCTGAATGGGTATAAATAATACAACTATTTTTAAAACAACTTACCCATAACAGATTAGATTAATCTAATATTGAGCAATAAGGTCTAGCCAATAAAAAGACTTTATTTATTGTATTTCTTATCAAAATTTTCATCTGAAGAACAAAAATAAACAATTGCTTCAATAAAAGAAACAATTGCAATTATAAGCGTAGGTATACCCAACAAAAATAGACCTAATATTGTACAAACCAAGTACAAAACACCTAAACCAATCTGCCCTAAATAAAATTTATGAACACCTAACCCACCAAAAAATAATGCTAATAAACCAGCAACGACTTTACTCTTATTACTTTTTTTTATATTTGCTTGAGTTACAGCGCCACAACTAGGGCACGACAATGCAGTTTTATGAATTTGATTTCCGCATCCTGAACAATAAACCATATCAACCATTATAAACATCCTTATTTAATATAATTTTATATCTTTGCCGTGGCATTATATCTTGCTCTTAATAATATTTGAAGCTTATTTTTTATTGAGATTGTTTTATTATCATATATTCAAATATACACTGTTCAACATCTACTTTATATTTCTCAACTAAATCACATAGCTTAATTTTTTCTGGTTTTTGCACCAATGTACTGACTTTAACTAATTCAATATCAGGTGGAAGTTGTGCCAGTTTTTCTTTCAGCACCTTGACAGTCGTACTATAAGGATGGCCAATAGCAACAGCGCTACCATATTTTTGGGCATGTTTAATTGCTAAATTAAATTGATGCGCAATAGCGGCCTCATTTTGTGTATCATCAAGAAAAATATCGCGAACAACTGTCGGTACGCGATATTTTTTTGCAGCTAAAATCCCTTTACTCGTTGCTATTGTTTTACTATCAAGGAAAAATAATGAATAGTGAGATAAACTTTTCATCACTTTTTCCATTCCGGCTAAATCAGCAGTCATTAAACTTCCCATGTGATTATTCATACCAATTGCATAAGGTACTTTCTCAATTGATTGACCAACAATACGCTGAATTTCATCTTCACTCATTGAGGGTACTAATGTATTGACCTCTAGTGGCTGCTTGCTTATCGGTGCCATTGGTAAATGAATAATAACATCATTACCATTTTGATGAGCAAATGTAGCAATATGAGTGCCATTTGGCGTGTTTGGTAACACAGCAATAGTAATTTCGGGAGATAATAAAATAACCTGCTCTTCATTTTGTTCTCGATAACCAAAGTCATCAATTACTAAGGCTAGCTTTGCCGCGTAGGTTATGGGAATAATGAAAAATAGAAATAAACACAATCCAAACTTATATAATACACTTCTTTGTTTCATTTTTTTAACCATGCACTTGGATCCAGTGCCTTACCATCTCGCCTAACTTCAAAATAGAGTGATGAATTACCCTGTCCTCCAGTGGTTCCCACTAATGCAATATCCTGACCGGCCTCAATTTTATCACCCACATCAACTAATACTCGCTGGTTATAGCCATATAGTGTCATATCACCTTTACCATGTTCTATCGCGACAATAAAACCATATCCTTGTAACCAATTCGCTAAAATGACACGGCCATCCGCAATTGCTTTAACTTTAGTACCTTCTTTTGCATTAATGACTAATCCTTTCCAGCGAAGCTCACCTTGCTGTGGTTCGCCAAATTGATATAAAATACTCCCAGTTACAGGCCAACTTAATATATGGTTTGGTTTACCGATCCCGCTTGTTCTTGCCATTAAGGCTTTTTCATCTTTTGTTGGATTATAGTTATAATTTTGCTGTTTAGCTTTTATTTGTGCAGCTTGTTTAGCTTCATCCTCAGCAATTTTTTTACTTTCACGTTCGGCTTTAGCAATCTGCTGTTGTAATGCAACTTCATTTTCTTTAAGTTCATCGAGTTTTTGTTGATTTAACTGCATTGATTGTTCAAGCGCTGAAATTGTGTTTTTCCGTTGCTGTTGATTTACTAAAAGATTATCCCTTTGCTCTTTTTGCTTCTGTTGCAATGCAAGTTGAGATTGATGTTTTTGTTCTAATAATATTTTTTTACTATTTATTTCATCTTGAATCTTTTTAAGATTATTAATCCGATTTTGTCGCTCTTCATTAATATATCTATAATAAGTGATAATTCGCTCATTCCGCTCACTTTCTTGCCCCGCAAATACCAATTCCATACTACTTGTTTTACCAAGTTTGAACGCACCTTCTAGCTGCTTTGCTAAAATTTGTCGTTGAGTGACTTGTTTCTTTTCCAAGTCATTAATTTGAGGATTAAGTTCACCAATATCTTGTAATAATGTGGCGAGTAATTTATCTGATTTATCTAATGATGCTAATAATCTAGCAATAGCTGTTTCTTGTTTTTTTAGGTCTTCGACAAATTTTATTCGTTGCTTCTTTTGTTCTGCGAGTTTTTTTTCTTGATCAGCAATCGATTGACGAACCGATTGCAAATCACTTTTATTATCAGCATAACAATAGTGTAAGGTGGAAAAACTTCCACATAGTGTTAATAGTAGATAAAAATAAATATGCCGCATGTTAATTGTATTTTAAAGCCAAGAATTACATTAATATTAATGAGTCAACTATAACTGATTGCATAATAGCTGACAAATAGAATATCTAAAAAGCGCTTTATTAAAAAGCGCTTTAATGATTATTGATAGATAAAATTATTTATTAATAAATAATACATTACCTGTCATCTCAGCCGGTACTGGCATATCGATTAAGGTTAGTATTGTTGGTGCTAAATCTGACAATTTACCGCCATCGATAGCTTTAACTGATTTTGAACCGACATAGATAAGTGGAACAGGTAGGTTAGTGTGAGCAGTATGTGCTTGACCGGTTTCATCATCTCGCATTTTTTCTGCATTACCATGATCAGCGGTAATTAATAATTGGCCCGAAATTTTATTAACAGATTCAACAACGCGTCCAATACAATGATCTAAAGCCTCAACAGCTTTAACTGCAGCATCAAATATACCAGTATGTCCAACCATATCACCATTTGGATAGTTACAAATAATGACGTCATATTTTTGACTTTCAATCGCCGCTGTTAGTTTGTCAGTTAGTTCGATTGAACTCATTTCAGGCTGTAAATCATACGTCGCAACTTTTGGTGAGTTAATCAAAATACGATCTTCATTATTGAATGGAGCCTCAAGGCCACCATTGAAAAAGAAAGTAACATGTGCATATTTTTCTGTTTCAGATATACGAAGTTGAGTCTTATTATTTTTTGCTAGCCACTCACCAAGTGTATTGGTTAATGACTCAGGAGAATAAGCCACTTCAGACTGAATATCTGTTGCATACTCAGTCAAGGAAACATAGTGAGCAAAATTAACAACTCGATTACGCACAAAACCATCAAAATCTTCACTAACAAAAGCCCGAGAAATTTCACGTGCACGATCAGCTCGGAAATTCATAAAAATCAGGCTATCACCATCTTGCATTATTGAACTAGGTTCACCTACCCCTTGAATTACTGTTGGTTTAACAAACTCATCATTTTCGTCACGGCTATATGCTGCTTGTAATCCCTCAACAGCAGATGAATAAGTGAATTCACCTTTAGCATCCGTTAATAAATTATAGGCTTGCTCAACTCTATCCCAACGATTATCGCGATCCATCGCATAATAACGCCCAACTAAAGAGGCGACTCTTCCTTTACCTAATGCGTTAAACTTGTCAGAAAAAATCTGCAAACTTGCTTGTGCACTTCTTGGTGGTGTATCACGCCCATCTAAAAAGGCATGTAAATAAATTTTATCTGCGCCACGATCAGCAGCTAGTTCAACCATAGCCATAATATGTTCTTCATGACTATGTACGCCGCCAGGAGAGATTAATCCCATAATATGTACAGCTTTGTTATTTTTTACTGCATCATTAATTGCTGTCGTTAATACTACATTTTGAGAAAATTCACCATCCATGATAGCTTTCGTGACACGAGTTAGATCCTGATAAACAACTCTTCCTGCACCAATATTAGTATGCCCTACTTCTGAATTACCCATTTGACCAAATGGTAATCCAACTTCCATGCTTGAAGCATTAATTAATGTATTTGGTTGAGTTTTAATCAGATGATCCATTACAGGTTTTTTTGCAGCTGCAATAGCGTTATCTTTTTGATCTTCTCGATGACCATAACCATCTAAAATCACTAGGACGATAGTTTTTTTATTTATATTACTCACATTTACCCCTAAAATTATCTTGATATTATTAATTTAAACATTGTCGTCATTTTACTATAAAAGCCTGTTACGGTATAGCGTCATAATATAGCCTTTTCTATTATTTAAAATAGCCTTAAACGGTACTCGTCAAATCATGTATAGCAGCCTTGGACAATTATTATCGATTCTCATATCCAAGTGATATCATTTATGATGAAGAAATCTAATGCTCAAAATTTTTTCTATAACAGAATGACTGCTGAGCAGATTGATCGAATTACGTAATAATGAAAAGCTCAAAAAATTATCAAACGCGACACAAATTAAACTAGTGTTATCACATACTGATAGCTGTAGACTTTAAATTAGTTAGATTACTTGATTTACAGAAAGTTAGTACTAACTGACAATAAAGCGAAACGACGATTAGTGATTTAATTAAAGCACATTGTATGATATGAGTATTTAGCTACAAAGTGATAAGGCAATAAGTTTATGATTTTTATCTTTCGATAAAAAACAAAAAACCCAGCAATTGCTAGGCTTTTTCATTTAAATAAAATAGATACTATTTAATTTTAGCTTCTTTATAAACTACATGCTGACGAACAACGGGATCATACTTTTTGATCTCCATTTTTTCAGGCATAGTTCTTTTATTTTTGCTAGTGGTATAAAAATGACCAGTACCAGCAGAAGAAACTAATCTGATTTTTTCACGTGCACCTTTAGCCATGATAATTCTCCTTCCTCTATAGCTTCTTAGTATTTTTCACCACGGGCACGAAGTTCAGCTAAAACTGCGTCGATACCCTTTTTATCAATAGTACGCATACCTTTAGCTGATACACGTAATTTTACAAAACGTTTTTCACTCTCAACCCAAAAACGGTGAGATTGAAGATTTGGCAGAAAACGACGTTTAGTAGCATTCATCGCATGCGAACGATTGTTTCCTACTAATGGTTTTTTGCCTGTTACTTGGCATACTCGTGACATGTCAATAATTCTCCGAAATTTCAATGCTTAGGCCTTGGGTATAATATGTTAATGGAACATTAACCTCGTCAGGCTTTAGTCTTCGATTAGGTTGTTTAGATAAGTCTTAACAGCTAATAAACCGACCACCCATACCACACCCACAATAATTAAGGTAGCGAAGTATACGCCGTAATGCAAAAATTCTCAAGTATTATTGCAATTTTTAGCTTCCAAAAAATTTTTCTTATTAAAAAGAAATAAATTTCAATATATAGGAATGCATAAATCTAGGTACGATTTAATTAAATAGTTTTCTTATATAATTATATGTAAACCAATAACCACAATTGTTAACAATAGTTTTATAACATTTTTAATTGATGGTAGGCTATATTTTTTTGCTGATTTTTGCTACTATGTGCTAATTAAAAAACCAATAATTCTGAGTTGTTTATATTATGTCAAAATGGAAAATGTCTTTATGGACCAAGGCTTGTTTTTGGATAATTCATATTCCAGTAAAACTTTTCGTACAAACTAAGCCAATTCCTACCGATCCCATTGAAGAACTTGGTATAGATAGAAATAAACCTATTCTATATGTATTGCCGTACAACTCAAAAATTGATTTGATGGTTGTTCGTTCACTATCGGAAAAATATCAACTTCCTGATCCATTAGCGGGTATTAAAACCCAATCTAAAATATTACCCGCTTTTCTTTATATTGATAAAGGTCCAGGTATTTTTGCATCTAAAGAGCAAAAAAAGAAAGCGGTCGATATTATCAGGGAGTATATAGAGGCACATCAACAAGATAATGCACTTGATGTACAAATGTTGCCAGTGTCAGTCATGTTTAGCCGAGCACCAGATAAAGAAGGAAAAAAGAAACTTTCACTGCAAGTATTAGGTGGAATGCAAAAATTTATCAAAATGATATTTTCTGGGCGAGACTGCTATACTCGGTATTCAAACACTGTATCTTTTAAAAATATTACAGCATCTGTAAAAACAGATCAAATTGCAGATTTAGCAAAAAAATTATTTAGAGTTGCTCGTATTCATTTCTCAAAACAACGCACCGCCTCAGTCGGCCCAACACTACCAATAAGACAGCAAATGCTCAATTCATTACTTAATGGACAAGCACTAAGTGATGCCATAATTGAAGAGGCTAAAAGTAAGAATATTTCACAAGAAAAAGCCAGAAAAAACGCGCTATCAATGCTTAATGAAATTGCAGCTAATTTTACTTATAGAGCTTTAAAACTAACAGATTATGTACTAACGTGGGCATGGAGCCGATTATATCAAGGTTTAAAAGTTACAAATGCAGATCCAATTCGAGAGCTGGCTCAAAATGGGCATGAGATTGTTTATGCGCCATGCCATCGTAGTCATATGGATTATTTGCTACTTTCATATGTCCTTTATCGACAGGGACTTGTACCGCCACATATCGCAGCGGGCATTAATCTTAATTTCTGGCCAGCTGGACCAATATTTCGCCGTTTAGGGGCCTTTTTTATTCGGCGCTCATTTCGAGGAAACAAACTTTATACCGCAGTGTTCCGTGAATATTTAGCAGAACTATTTATCCGCGGTTACTCAGTTGAATATTTTATTGAAGGTGGGCGCTCTCGAACTGGTCGTTTACTTGATCCTAAAACGGGTATGTTAATGATGACCCTACAAACATTTTTACGAGGGGATTTAAGACCTATTTCAATTGTTCCTGTATATATAGGTTATGAACATGTATTAGAGGTGGCCACTTATGCTAACGAATTGCGCGGAGCAGCAAAAAAGAAAGAAAGCTTATGGCAAACAACGAAAGCTTTTTTTAAATTGAAAAAGTTAGGATTAGGTTATGTTAACTTTGGTCAACCAATTCCATTAAATCAATTTTTAAATCAACATATTCCTGAATGGCGAGATGCTATCGACCCAACAGGTAGCGCTCGTCCAAATTGGTTAACACCAACGACTAATCTATTATCACAAAATATTATGGAAAAGATAAATGCATCTGCTGCCGTTAATGCGATGAATTTATGTTGCTCAATTTTACTAGCATCACAACAACGAGCAATGAGCCAAAAAAGATTAATTGAATATCTCGATGCCGCCTTAATATTATTAAGAAATGTACCATACTCAAGTTTAGTCACCATCCCCAATAAAAGTGCAGAGGAACTATTTGAACATGCTAAGGCGATGGGGAAATTTATTATCACGGAAGATGAGGCTGGCGAAATTGTTAGCCTAAGCCAAGAACAAGCTGTTTTAATGACTTATTACCGAAACAATATTCAGCACTTAATAATTATACCTGCGATTATTGCAAGAATCATTGTAAAACAAAATCGTCTTTCTCCGACTCAATTGATTGAACAAATTCTACGATTATATCCGTTAATTAAAGCTGAATTATTTATTTATTATGATGAAAAGCAGCTTTTAGACTATGTAAGTAAGTTAATTAAATGTTTTTCAGAACTAAATTTAATTAACTATACGCCTGAACGTATTACTCTTAATTATCTCAAAATAACTTCACTACAATTAATTGCTTCAGGTTCAAATGATACCTTACAACGTTATGCGGTTGCATTTTCTTTATTACAAAAAAATCCATCAATAAGCCGTGTAGTACTCGAAAAAGAGAGCAGATTGATTGCTGAAAGATTATCTGTGCTACATGGTATTAATGCTCCCGAATTTTTTGATAAAGGTGTTTTTTCAACTTTGGTTTCAACATTAAGAGAACAGGGATACCTTGATGATAAAGATGACGCTAGCTTAGAAAAAATAAAATTAATGAATGAAACACTCAAGCCATTAATAACTAGCCGAGTACTACAAACGATTGAAGAAATCGATTAAAAGCTACTAAATAATAATCCAATAAAGAGAGTTAGACCAACATAATTATTATTACGAAATGCTTTAAAACACCGCTCTCTTTGCCTATTAGCAATTAATATTTGTTGATAGGTAAAAAGAGCAGCTACAAAGACTAATCCTATATAAAAAAGTAATGGTAAATGATTATAGATAGCAATAAAAACTAACAAAAATAAGGTAAAACACTGCAATATACCAATTACTAATTTATCGTACTGCGCAAATAAAATAGCTGTCGACTTTATTCCTATTTTCAAATCATCATTACGATCGACCATCGCATACTGCGTATCATAACCAATCGTCCAACAAATATTAGCAATACATAAAAGCCAGCATGTTAAAGGAAGTGAACCGATAGCCGCTGCATATGCCATCGGAATTCCCCAGCTAAATGCTATTCCAAGTATAACCTGGGGAAGATGTGTAAAACGCTTCATAAATGGATAAATCAATGTAGTCAAAAAAGCAAAGCAAGCAAATAGCCAAGTTAGTGGCGGTAAGGTAAGTAACAATATAATAGACAGAAAAATTAAAAACAAAAATAACACTAATGCCTGTTTTGCATTAACTTTACCACTTGCTAGAGGGCGAGTTTTTGTTCTTTCAACATGACAATCTAATTTTCTATCAGCAAAATCATTAATAACACAACCAGCCGCGCGCATAAAAAAAACGCCAAAGGTAAATTTGATAAATAAGAGAAATGTTGGGGCACCTGTCAGCAAAAGTCCCCATAATGTTGGCCAAAGTAAAAGCAAAGTACCAATCGGTTTATCTAAACGCATTAGTTGAAAATAAGCAGGTACAGTGCTGTTCATATTAATAAGGACCATTAACTCGATAAACTTACATAAATTATAGATGAATATTAATAGGTTGTGAAATCAATAATAAAATACCATAAAGACTTTATATATATGTAAGGCTTAATTCAACAATGTATCGTTGAAATATTATTGTAAGATATCATTTTAAAACAAAAATACTAAAAAACGTATTTTTTAAGACAGATTAATAAAGATATATATTGCGAATATTATTTTTAAAAAAAAGATACATTAGGCTATTTTTCAGATAGAATTGTTAAATCTTTCTCGCTAATGACCGGAGATGAAATGAAAATAGCAAAAGATAGTGTTGTGAGTATAGCTTATCAAGTTAGAACAAAAGATGGTGTACTTGTAGACGAAGCGACATCTGTTACTCCACTTGAATATTTACAAGGTGCTGGTAACTTAATTAAGGGACTAGAAGATGCGTTAACCGGCCGCCAAGCTGGTGACAAATTCGATGTGGAAGTTAGCTCAAATAATGCTTATGGCGATTATAATGATAACCTTGTACAGCAAGTTCCACGAGATGTATTTGTTGGTGTTGATGAACTTGAAGTTGGCATGCGATTTTTAGCTGATACTGAGCATGGTCCAGTTCCAGTTGAAATTACGGCAATTGACGGCGATAAAGTCACTGTTGATGGTAATCATATGTTAGCAGGACAAGACTTAAAGTTTAATGTTGAAGTAATTAACGTTCGAGAAGCAACAGAAGAAGAATTAACTCATGGGCATGTTCATGGTGCACATGGACATCATCATGGTGGCTGTGGATGTGATGACAGTGATGATAGCTGCTGTAGTAATGATGACGATGATCAAGATGATGGTTGTTGTGGCGGCGGAAATGGTGGTTGCGGCTGTAAGCACTAAAAGTATGAATTAATAAAAAAGCACTCTCAAAGGGTGCTTTTTTTATATAAAAATTTATTTTTTGTGAAATGATTCTCATAAAAATATCTTTGTATTTGTCTAATAATCTTATTTTTGCAAAATAATCCTTTAGATTACCTAAGCTAATTTGAGGTTAAATAAAATATGATGCCAAGAGAAAAACTCTTACAATTTGGTGCTGATTCACTATCTGATTATGAATTACTTGCAATTTTCCTAAGGACAGGAACAAAAGGGATACATGTCCTTAAATTATCTCAAAACTTATTAGATGAATTTGGCTCTCTATACCATTTAATGAGCGCTAATAAAGATGAATTTTGTAGAAAGTTAGGTTTAGGAATAACAAAGTATACTCAGTTAAAAGCAGTAATAGAATTATCTTATCGATATTTGCAAGTAAGAGTAACACAAGACAGCTCATTAACGTCACCAAATTTAACTCATCATTATCTTGCTAGCCGACTAGCGGACAAAGATCGTGAAATATTTTTAGTTATTTTTCTTAATAATCAAAATAACGTAATCTATACCGAAGAAATGTTTGTGGGTACTTACAATTCGGTAGAGGTTCATCCTCGAGAAATTGTTCGTAAAGCATTAAAGTGTAATGCTGCGGCATTAATTCTTGCCCATAACCATCCCTCTGGAATGGCTGAACCAAGTGAAGCAGATCGAATAATGACAAAACAAATTGAACAGGTATGTGATCTAGTTGATATACGAATTCTCGACCATTTTGTTATTGGAAAAGGTGAATACGTATCGTTTGCAGAAAGAGGTTGGCTATAAAATGATTAGGGCATGATAACTCACGTAAGTATATTAGATCTAATTTAATTACGTTATAATACGATATGAATAATTTGGAAAAATACTATGAAAAAACAACAAGAATATCGTTTAGAACAATTAGAAACTAAAATAAGTTTTCAAGAAATAACGATAGAAGAGTTAAATCAAATGGTCATTCAACTACAGGCTGAGATGCTAAAATTAAAAGAACAACTTTCTCTTCTTTCAAAAAAATTGCAAACTTCACAATCATCAAATATAGCAAATATGTCGGAAGAAACCCCTCCCCCTCATTACTAATTAATAACCATTCAAAATCACGCGGGGATAAAAATACCAGTTATAAATAACAAAATTTAGATAATTAAATATAAAAAAAGCCGACTAAATGTCGGCTTTTTATAACGCTATATTTTACTCAGCTGTTGCTTGCGCAGCATCTGCAGTTGGTCTATCAACCAACTCAATATAAGCCATTGGTGCATTATCACCAGCACGGAAGCCACATTTCATAATGCGAATATAACCACCAGGGCGATTTGCAAAACGAGGACCTAGGTCTGAGAATAATTTTTTTACTGCATCCGTATTACGGATACGAGCAAAAGCCAAACGACGATTAGCTAAACTATCAGTCTTAGCTAACGTAATTAAAGGTTCAACTACTCGACGCAGCTCTTTAGCCTTAGGTAAAGTTGTCTTGATGATTTCGTGTTCAACAAGTGAACTTGTCATATTACGAAACATCGCCTGACGGTGGCTGCTATTACGATTAAGTTGACGACCACTTTTACGATGGCGCATAACTTTATCCTTCTTAAATAAACTTTAGATTAGTCTTCAACAATACTTGCAGGCGGCCAATTCTCAAGACGCATGCCTAGAGATAAACCACGAGAAGCGAGTACATCCTTAATTTCAGTAAGTGATTTCTTACCAAGATTAGGGGTTTTTAATAACTCAACTTCAGTACGTTGAACTAAATCACCAATGTAATGAACTGCTTCTGCTTTTAAGCAGTTTGCAGATCGAACAGTTAATTCCAAGTCATCTACAGGTCGTAGTAAAATTGGATCAAATTCTGGTTTGTCTTCTTTTACTTCAGGTTGACGAATATCTCTTAAGTCAACAAAAGCTTCAAGTTGTTCAGCCAAAATTGTAGAGGCACGTCTAATTGACTCTTCAGGATCAATAGTTCCATTAGTTTCCATATCGATAACTAATTTATCTAAATCCGTACGCTGTTCAACACGGGCAGCTTCTACAGAATATGCAATCCTGTCAATAGGACTGAAACAAGCATCAACTAATAAACGACCAATTGGACGTTCATCATCTTCAGCTCTAACTCGAGCAGAAGCGGGAACATATCCACGGCCTCGTTGTACACGAATACGCATACTAATTGAAGCATTAGCGTCAGTGAGATGACAGATCACAAGATCAGGATTGACGATTTCAACATCACCATCATGAGTAATATCAGCAGCAGTAACAACACCCGCGCCAGATTTATTCACTGTAAGCATTACATCATCTTTGTTGTGTACTTTGATCGCCAATTTTTTCAAATTGAGAAGAATATCAAGCACATCTTCCTGGACGCCTTCTTTAGTACTGTATTCATGCAATACGCCATCGATCTCAACTTCCGTTACAGCACATCCCGGCATTGATGATAATAAAATACGGCGCAGTGCATTGCCTAGTGTATGACCAAACCCTCGCTCAAGTGGCTCTAAAGTCACTTTCGCATGAGTATGATTATATTGAACAACATCAACTAGGTGAGGTTTTAAAAACTCTGTTACAGAACCCTGCATTGTGTCCTCTCTTAAGTACTAAACTTTACTTAGAGTAAAGTTCAACAATCAAATGTTCATTGATGTCAGCAGATAAATCTGAGCGTTCAGGCATACGTTTAAATGTCCCTTCCATTTTACCGGCATCAACTTCTAACCAAGTCGGCTTCTCACGTTGTTCAGCTAATTCTAATGCTGCTTTAACTCGTGCTTGCTTTTTAGCTTTTTCACGAACACTAATCACATCTTCAGGTAAAACATTATAAGAAGCGATATTCACAACATGACCATTAACTAATACAGCTTTATGGCTTACTAACTGACGAGATTCCGCACGAGTCGCACCAAATCCCATACGATAAACAACGTTATCTAAACGAGATTCTAAAAGGTTTAATAGATTTTCACCTGTATTACCTTTGATTCGAGCTGCTTCTTTATAATAATTACGGAATTGTTTTTCTAAAATTCCATAAGTACGACGAACTTTTTGTTTTTCACGTAACTGAACACCATAATCAGATAAACGCGGTTTACGCGCACCATGCTGACCAGGAGCTTGTTCTAGCTTACATTTACTCTCTACCGCGCGAACACCTGATTTTAAAAATAAATCAGTACCTTCACGACGACTTAATTTGAGTTTTGGTCCCAAATATCTTGCCATTTTCTTTCTCCAATAATCCTAAAACGCCAAGTGATTAAACACGACGTTTCTTTGGTGGACGACAACCGTTATGAGGGATCGGAGTAACATCAGTAATATTAGTGATGCGATAACCCGCTGCATTTAATGCACGGATTGTTGACTCACGACCAGGACCAGGTCCTTTTACCATAACTTCCAGATTCTTAATTCCGTATTCTTTAACTGCTTCAGCGCAACGTTCAGCTGCAACTTGTGCCGCAAACGGAGTTGACTTACGAGAGCCACGGAATCCTGAACCACCAGCGGTTGCCCAACCTAATGCATTACCTTGACGATCGGTAATAGTAACGATTGTATTGTTAAAAGATGCATGAATATAAGCTATACCATCAGAAACTTGTTTTTTTACACGTTTACGTGCACGAACAGGTGTCTTTGCCATTGTTAATTACCCCGATTATTTCTTGATAGGCTTACGCGGTCCCTTGCGGGTACGTGCGTTAGTCTTTGTACGTTGTCCACGAACTGGAAGTCCACGGCGATGACGTATACCACGATAACAACCAAGGTCTAATAAACGCTTGATACTCATAGTCACTTCACGACGCAAATCACCTTCAACAGTGAATTTTGCAACTTGTTCACGTAACTGTTCAATCTGATCTTCAGATAGTTCTCTGATCTTAACATGTTCATCAATACCCGCTTCTTTACAAATTAACTTTGCACGAGTATTTCCGATACCATAAATCGCTTGCAATGCAATTACAGTATGTTGTTGATCAGGAATGTTAATGCCTGCGATACGGGCCACTATGCACTCCTATTTGTTAATGTAAATATAATTTAGTCACCTTTATACCGAAAAGCCCGTTTTCAGGATACTCAAATAAAGGGACCTCAAAAAAATTATAGGCTGGCTATTCTAGCCAGCTTTACTATACTTTGGCAAGTAAAAAATGCAAAAGTACAACATCAAAGGTCAAACTATATTAACCTTGACGTTGTTTATGCTTACCTTCAATACAGATGACACGAACAACGCCATCTCGTTTGATGATTTTACAATTTCTGCATAACTTCTTGACTGAAGCACGAACTTTCATGTTATTTCTCCGTAACTTCTGCTTGCTTATCGGCCATAGCCTTTAAGGTTTGCTTTCTTTAAAACTGACTCATAACGATTTGGCATCATTAGAGTCTGTACTTGTGCCATAAAATCCATGATTACAACTACAACAATTAATAAAGATGTTCCACCAAATTGCACTGGAATCTTCATTGCTGAAGTCATAAACATTGGAACTAAACAAACAAAGGTAATATAAAGTGCACCAACTAGTGTTAAACGAGTCATGACTTTATCAATATATTTAGCCGTTTGTTCACCTGGGCGAATTCCTGGAATAAATGCGCCTGATTTTTTTAGTTGATCAGCAGTTTCACGAGGATTAAATACCAATGCCGTGTAAAAGAAACAGAAAAAGATAATCGCAGCAGCATAAAGAATTAAATATAGCGGCTGGTCATGAGACAAATACTGTCCTATAACAACAAAAATATAACGCCAACCTTCTCCATCACCTTGTAACCAAGATGCCATCATTGCTGGTAACATAATGATCGTTGAAGCAAAAATTGCTGGAATAACTCCGGCCATATTTATCTTCAAAGGTAAATGAGTACTTTGAGCAGCATAGACTCGGCGACCTTGCTGACGCTGAGCATAGTTAACAACAATACGTCGTTGACCACGTTCAACAAACACAACAAAATAGGTAATACCAATAACGAGTGCTGCCACAACTAATAATAACAGGGGATGCAATTCTCCTAAACGAGCTTTTGCAATAGTTTCACCGATAGCATGAGGAAGACCAGCAACAATACCTGCAAAAATAATAATTGAGATACCATTACCAACTCCTCTTTCGGTAATTTGTTCACCTAGCCACATTAGAAACATAGTGCCAGTAACTAAACTTACTGAGGCGATAAAATAAAAAGAGAAGCCAGGATTAATCACTACTTGACCAAACCCTGGGATCTGAGGCAAACCAGTTGCAATTCCAACAGCCTGAACAATCGCAAGTACTAATGTACCATAACGAGTATACTGACTGATTTTTTTACGACCAGATTCACCTTCTTTTTTCAACTCTGCAAGTTTAGGATTAATTGCCGTCAATAACTGCACAATAATTGAAGCAGAAATATAAGGCATGATACCTAATGCAAAAATTGAAGCTCGGCTTAACGCACCACCTGAGAACATATTGAACATGCCAATAATACCATTATTACTCGCAGCTTGTGAGAGTAAATTGGTTAACGCCTCAGTGTCGATACCAGGAACGGGAATAAAAGAACCAATACGGAAAACAATAAGCGCTACAAGAACAAATAGTAATCGTCTTTTTAGCTCACCGCTACCGCCTCTTGTGCTTTGAAAATCTAATCCTGGTTGCTTTGCCATCTTTCCAATTATTCCTCGATTTTTCCACCAGCGGCTTCAATTGCAGCTTTCGCGCCTTTACTTACACGAATTCCACGAATTGTTACTGGTTTGCTAATCTCACCTGCTAACATAATTTTTGCAAATTCAATTTGTGAACTAATCACATTTGCGGCTTTAAGCGAATTTAAATCTACAACATCACCTTCAACTTTCATTAAATCAGAAAGACGAATCTCCGTTGTAACTAAGGATTTACGCGAAGTAAAACCAAATTTAGGCAAACGACGATACAATGGCATTTGACCACCCTCGAAGCCACGACGAACGCCGCCACCTGAACGAGAGTTTTGGCCTTTAACACCACGACCACCAGTTTTACCTAATCCAGAACCGATTCCTCGTCCTAGACGCTTACCGACAGGTTTTGAACCCTCAGCAGGAGATAAAGTATTTAAACGCATTACCTATTACTCCTCTACTTTGACCATGTAATGAACTTGGCTTACCATACCGCGCATTGAAGGTGTATCTTCACGTTCAACAGTATGACCAATCCCACGTAATCCTAAACCGCGTAGCGTAGCTTTATGCTTCGGTAAGCGACCAATCGAACTACGAGTTTGTGTAATTTTAATCATTTTTGACATGGTGAATTACCCCAAAATTTCGTCGACTGATTTACCACGTTTTGCTGCAATCATTTCTGGTGAATTCATATTTTCTAATCCATCAATAGTTGCACGAACCACGTTAATCGGGTTTGTAGAACCATATGCTTTAGCAAGAACGTTACGAACACCTGCAACTTCAAGTACTGCACGCATTGCACCACCGGCAATGATACCTGTACCTTCTGACGCTGGTTGCATATAAACGCGTGAACCAGTATGAGCACCTTTAACCGGATGCTGTAACGTGTCATTATTTAACGCGACGTTAATCATGTTACGACGTGCTTTTTCCATTGCTTTTTGGATCGCTGCTGGAACTTCACGCGCTTTACCATAACCAAAACCGACACGGCCGTTACCGTCACCAACTACTGTTAGTGCAGAAAAACTAAAAATACGGCCACCTTTAACGGTTTTTGAAACACGGTTCACTGCGATTAATTTTTCCTGCAGTTCACCAGCTTGTTTTTCGATGTTTGACATCTTTAACTCCTACCTTAGAACTGTAGGCCAGCTTCGCGAGCAGCATCTGCTAGCGCCTGAACTCGACCATGATATTGGAAACCAGAACGGTCGAAAGAAATTACTTTAATATCTTTCGCCAATGCGCGCTCAGCAATAGCTTTACCTACAGCTTGCGCAGCTTCTTTATTTCCTGTGTATTTTAAATTTTCACTGATAGCTTTTTCTAATGTAGAAGCGGCTGCCAGTACTTCAGATCCGTTTGGTGCAATAATTTGCGCATAGATATGGCGCGGAGTACGGTGAATAACAAGGCGAGTAGCCAATAATTCACGCATCTTTGCTCGCGCTTTTGTTGCACGACGGATTCGAGCTGATTTCTTATCCATAGTGTTACCTTACTTCTTCTTAGCTTCTTTAGTACGCACGACTTCGTCGGCGTAACGAACACCTTTACCTTTATAAGGTTCAGGACGACGATAAGCACGGATATCTGCTGCTACTTGTCCGATCAACTGTTTATCAGCACTTTTCAGAATGATTTCAGTTTGAGAAGGACACTCAGCAGTTACACCTGCAGGTAATTGGTGCTCAATTGGATGTGAAAACCCAAGAGATAAACCAATAGCATTACCTTTAAGTTGTGCACGATAACCGACACCAACTAGCTGAAGTTTTTTAGTGAATCCGTCAGTAACACCAACTACCATTGAATTAATAAGTGCTCGTGCGGTTCCTGCTTGAGCCCAAGCATCAGATACGCCTTCACGTGGAGAAAATTTAATCACTCCATCTTCTTGATTAATAACAACAGCATCATTAATTGAACGAGATAACTCGCCATTTTTACCTTTAATCGAAATTACCTGACCGTTGAGTTTTACCTCTACGCCAGCAGGAATAACGACAGGTGCTTTAGCAACACGAGACATTTTTTTCTCCCTTACGCTACGTAGCAGATAATTTCACCACCAAGACCTGCTTGGCGTGCTGCTCGATCAGTCATAACACCTTTAGAAGTAGAAATAACTGCGATACCTAATCCTGCCATTACTTTTGGTAATTCATCTTTACGTTTATAAATACGTAAACCAGGACGGCTAACACGTTTAATACTTTCTACAACAGCCTTACCTTGGAAATATTTTAAAGTAATTTCCAATTCAGGTTTAGTGTCACCTATAATTTTGTAGTCTTCTATATACCCTTCTTCTTTCAGTACGTTGGCAATAGCCAATTTCAACTTAGAGGAAGGCATAATGACCGCAACTTTGTTCGCAGCTTGACCATTACGAACTCGGGTCAACATGTCTGCGATAGGATCTTGCATGCTCATCTATAAAACTCCTCTGATTACCAACTTGCCTTTCTAAGACCAGGAATCTCGCCACGCATGGCAGTTTCACGGACCTTAATACGGCTTAGACCAAACTTACGAAGGACGCCATGAGGACGACCCGTTTGACGACAACGATTACGTTGACGTGATGGACTAGAATCTCGAGGAAGCGTTTGCAATTTAAGCACTGCATTCCAACGATCTTCATCTGTTGAATTTAAATCAGAGATGATCGCTTTTAATTCTTGACGCTTTGCAAAGTATCTATTTGCTAGCTTTACGCGTTTTTTATCACGCTCAATCATTGATTGTTTAGCCATTAGTTTACCCTACCTTTACTTACGAAATGGGAAGTTAAAGGCTGATAATAACGCTCGGCCTTCTTCATCTGATTGTGCGGTAGTGGTGATAGTAATATCTAAACCACGAACACGATCGACTTTATCATAATCGATTTCAGGGAAAACGATTTGTTCACGTATACCCATACTGTAGTTACCACGACCATCAAAAGATTTTGCGCTTAAACCACGAAAATCTCGAGTACGAGGTAATGCAATATAAACAAAACGCTCAAAAAATTCCCACATACGCTCGCCGCGTAAAGTCACTTTACAACCAATAGGATACCCTTGACGGATTTTAAAACCAGCAACTGATTTGCGTGCTTTAGTGACTAGTGGTTTTTGACCACTGATTGCAGCTAAATCTGCAACCGCGTTATCTAATAATTTCTTATCAGTTATCGCTTCACCGACACCCATATTCAAGGTGATCTTTTCTATCCGAGGGACTTGCATGACAGATTTGTAGCCAAACTGTTCTTTCAGTTTATTTACTACCTGTTCATTGTAGTGATCATGCAGTTTCGCCATCGTACACTCCAAATTACTTAATTGTTTCATTAGTAGACTTATAGAAGCGGACTTTTTTGCCATCTTCCATACGAAAGCCTACGCGATCTGCTTTACCTGTAGCATCATTGTAGATTGCGACGTTAGAAACGTTAATTGCCGCTTCTTTCTCAACAATTCCACCATCTTGGTTTAATGCTGGTACTGGTTTTTGGTGTTTTTTCACCAAATTAATACCTTCAACAACCACTTTGCCAGTAGACAAAACACTTTTAACTTTACCGCGTTTACCTTTATCTTTACCAGTTAACACGATAACTTCATCTTCTCGACGGATTTTCGCTGCCATTACCCGCTCCTTACAGTACTTCTGGTGCTAGTGAAATGATCTTCATAAACTTCTCAGAACGAAGTTCACGCGTGACCGGTCCAAAAATACGCGTACCAATCGGCTGCTCGCTGTTATTATTTAAAATAACACAAGCGTTACGATCGAAACGAATGACAGATCCATCAGGACGACGAACACCTTTTCTAGTACGCACCACAACTGCTTTAAGCACATCACCTTTTTTAACTTTACCACGAGGAATTGCTTCTTTAATGGTAACTTTAATGATATCACCTACTGCAGCATATCGACGGTGCGATCCGCCCAGAACCTTGATACACATTACGCTACGTGCGCCTGAATTATCAGCGACATCAAGCCTAGTCTGTTCTTGGATCATTTTAATGCTCCGTATTATTAAATTATTGCCTAATCTACCTTCATCCACCTCAACTACCATGGATAAGAATAGACAACCAAAAAATCCCATTTATATGAGGGTGCACAGTATAACACCACTAAAATAAAATGGGTAGTATAAAATAAACGGCTATTACAGCCGTTTATTTTATTATGTACAGTTTTCAATCAAAAAGATTAGATAACTGCTTTTTCTACGATTCGAACTAGAGTCCAAGACTTAGTCTTAGATAATGGACGACACTCTTTAATTTCAACAGTATCACCAATACCACACTCATTATTCTCATCATGTACATGCAATTTAGTCGTACGTTTAATGAACTTACCATATAATGGATGTTTCACTTTACGTTCGATAGTAACAGTAATAGATTTATCCATTTTGTCACTAATAACACGACCTTGCTGAGTACGAATATTATCAGTCATTACGCACCCGCCTTTTCAGTTAGTAACGTTTTAACTCGTGCAATATTACGACGCACTTGTTTAACTACATGAGTTTGTTGTAACTGACCGCCTGCCAACTGCATACGTAAATTAAATTGTTCACGTAATAAGTTTAGAAGTTCAGTATTTAACTCTTCAACGCTTTTTTCGCGTAGCTCTTTTGCTTTCATTTACATCACCGTCTTAATTACAAAGGTGGTTTTAATCGGCAGTTTTGCTGCTGCCAACGCAAATGCTTCACGAGCAACTTCTTCCGGTACACCATCCATTTCATAGAGGACTTTACCTGGTTGAATCAGTGCAACCCAATATTCAACGTTACCCTTACCTTTACCCATACGCACTTCAAGTGGTTTTTCAGTAATTGGTTTATCAGGGAATACGCGAATCCAGATTTTACCTTGACGCTTAACTGCGCGAGTCATTGCACGACGTGCCGCTTCGATCTGGCGCGCAGTCAAACGACCACGACCTACAGCCTTAAGACCGAAAGTTCCGAAGCTAATATCGGCACCTGCAGCAAGACCGCGGTTGCGACCTTTATGCATTTTACGGAATTTTGTACGCTTTGGTTGTAACATCAGCGAAGCTCCTTATTGTTTCCGGCCTTTACGCTGCTTTTTAGGTTGAGCAGCAGGTTTCTCTGCTTGTTCAACGGCAGCCATACCACCAAGGATCTCACCTTTGAAGATCCACACTTTTACACCAATGATACCGTAAGTAGTTAGTGCTTCTGATAAACCATAATCGATATCCGCACGTAATGTATGTAACGGAACACGACCTTCACGGTACCATTCGCTGCGAGCAATTTCTGCTCCGCCTAAGCGACCACTTACTTCAACTTTAATACCTTTGGCTCCTGCTTTCATCGCATTTTGTACAGCACGTTTCATTGCACGACGGAACATCACACGACGTTCTAATTGTGCAGTGATACTGTCAGCAACTAATTTTGCATCAAGTTCAGGTTTACGAACTTCAGCAATATTAATTTGAGCTGGTACACCGGCGATGTTAGCTACGGCATTACGTATTTTTTCTACGTCTTCACCTTTTTTACCGATCACGATACCAGGGCGAGCAGTATGAATAGTCACACGAATACTCTTAGCTGGACGCTCGATCACGATTTTCGAGATTGACGCTTGCGCTAACTCTTTATTTAAATATTGGCGAACTTTAAAATCACCATCTAAGTTGTCAGCGAATTCTTTTGTATCTGCATACCAGGTAGATGTCCAAGGTTTGACAATACCTAATCGGATACCATTTGGATTTACTTTTTGACCCATTGCTATTCTCCAGACCTAGCGATCAGACACGATCACAGTTATGTGACTCGTACGCTTCAAAATTCGATCTGCACGACCTTTAGCACGAGGCATAATACGCTTCATACTTGGGCCTTCATCTACGAAAATTTTCGCAACTTTAAGATCATCAATATCAGCACCATCGTTATGCTCTGCATTAGCAATAGCAGACTCCAATACTTTTTTAACTAATACAGCCGCTTTTTTATTGGTGTACGTTAAAATATCAAGTGCCTGAGACACTCTCTTACCGCGAATAAGATCTGCAACTAAGCGAACTTTTTGCGCAGAAGAACGAGCGTGGCGATATTTTGCAATTGTTTCCATCTCTTTCCCCTACTTATTTCTTCTTAGCTTTCTTATCTGCTGCGTGACCGCGATAAGTACGAGTCGGCGCGAATTCACCAAGTTTATGTCCGACCATTTCATCGGTTACATAGACAGGTACGTGCTGACGACCATTATGGACAGCGATGGTCAAACCGATCATGTTAGGAAAGATCGTTGAACGACGGGACCAAGTGCGCAAAGGCTTCTTGTCACCGCTTTCCACCGCTTTCTCTACCTTCTTCAGCAAGTGTAGGTCAATAAAAGGACCCTTCTTGAGAGAACGTGGCATAGCTAATCCTCTATTTAATTATTTTTTATTGCGATGACGAACAATGTACTTATCAGTACGCTTGTTGCTACGCGTTTTCAATCCTTTGGCTTTTTGACCCCATGGAGACACAGGATGTTTACCAAAGTTACGACCTTCACCACCACCATGTGGGTGATCTACTGGGTTCATCGCCGTACCACGAACAGTAGGACGAATACCACGCCAACGACTTGCACCAGCTTTACCTAATACACGAAGCATATGCTCTGAGTTACCAACTTCACCAATAGTGGCACGGCAATCAGCTAATACTTTGCGCATTTCGCCAGAACGAAGACGAAGTGTGACATAAGAACCATCACGTGCAACGATTTGGATATAACTACCAGCAGAGCGAGCAAGTTGTCCGCCTTTACCTGGTTTCATTTCCACATTGTGCACAGTAGAACCAACTGGGATATTACGCATTGGTAAACAGTTACCTGCTTTGATCGATGCATCAACACCCGATTGGATTTGATCTCCTGCTTTTAAGCCTTTTGGAGCTAAAATATAACGACGTTCACCGTCTTTATATAAAACTAAAGCAATATTCGCGCTACGGTTTGGATCATACTCCAAACGCTCTACTACTGCAGGAATACCGTCTTTATTTCGTTTAAAGTCTACAATACGATAATGTTGTTTATGACCACCACCGATATGGCGAGTGGTAATACGACCATTATTATTGCGACCACCAGTTTTGCTCTTTGATTCAAGCAACGGTGCATAAGGTTTTCCTTTATGCAACTCTGGGTTAACCACTTTAACAACGTGGCGACGACCCGGAGATGTAGGTTTACACTTAACAACTGCCATTGTTCTTACTCCTCCGAATTACTCAGTGACGCCCGCAAGGTCTAAATTCTGACCTTCCGCTAAAGTGACGTAAGCTTTTTTCCAGTCGCTTCGACGACCGACTTGTTGACCACGACGTTTTACTTTACCTTTTACAACTAAAGTATTTACATCGTTTACCTTAACTTCAAATAGTTGTTCAACTGCGGCTTTGATCTCTTTCTTAGTAGCATCTTTAGCAACTTTTAACACTAATGTGTTTGCTTTCTCCATTGAAAGAGATGCTTTTTCAGAAACATGTGGTGCACGCAGGACTTTTAGCAGACGCTCTTCACGAATCATGCTACTTTCTCCTCTGCTAACATTGCCTCAACTTGTTTCACTGCATCAACAGTCATGAGAACTTTTTCAAACGCTATTAAGCTAACTGGATCAATACCGGCAACATCACGAACATCTACTTTATAGATATTACGTGAAGCTAAGAAAAGATTTTCATCAACTTCAGAAGTAATAATCAATACATCGTTAAGATCCATTGATTTTAACTTTTCAGTTAATAATTTTGTCTTAGGTGCTTCTACAGTGAACTTCTCAACCACGATTAAACGCTCTTGACGCACTAATTCAGAGAAAATACTCTTTAATGCACCACGATACATTTTACGGTTAACTTTTTGACTATGATCCTGATTCTTAGCAGCAAATGTTACACCACCGCTACGCCAGATTGGGCTCTTAACAGAACCTGCACGAGCACGACCAGAACCTTTTTGACGCCATGGTTTTTTGCCTGAACCAGCAACTTCAGCACGAGTTTTTTGAGCACGAGTTCCTTGACGAGCCCCTGATGCATATGCAACAACAACTTGATGAACTAATGCTTCATTAAAATCACGTCCGAAGGTAGTTTCAGAAACAGAGATCGCTTGCGCGTCTTTAACTACTAATTCCATTTCACTCTCCTCGACGTTAAGCTTTAATCGCTGGTTTAACAATAACGTCACTATTGATTGCGCCAGGCACAGCACCTTTAATTAATAAAAGGTTACGCTCTGCATCTACACGAACAATATCTAAGTTTTGAACAGTTACACGTTCATTACCTAAGTGACCTGCCATTTTACGACCTTTGAACACTTTACCAGGAGTTTGGTTTTGACCAATAGAACCATGCCCACGGTGTGCCAAAGAGTTACCATGAGTAGCATCTTGAGTACGGAAATTCCAACGTTTAACAACGCCAGCAAATCCTTTACCTTTTGATGTACCAGTAACATCCACTTTTTTAACGTCAGTAAAAATATCGACATTAATGCTTTGACCTGCTGCGAATTCACCATCTTCAAAACGGAATTCCCATAGACCACGGCCAGCTTCAACGCCAGCTTTTGCAAAATGTCCTGCATCAGGTTTACTTACACGGCTAGCTTTTTTGCTACCAGTAGTAATCTGAACAGCTTTATAACCATCGTTTTCAATTGTCTTAACTTGAGTAACGCGGTTTGCTTCAACTTCAATTACGGTGACAGGAATAGAAACACCTTCTTCTGTGAAGATTCGTGTCATTCCTACTTTTCGACCGACTAAACCAATCATTGTATCAACCTCTCAATCCTTACCAGCTCAGGACTAACCTAAACTGATCTGCACGTCAACACCGGCAGCAAGATCTAGACGCATCAATGCATCAACTGTTTTTTCAGTTGGTTCAACGATATCAACTAGACGTTTATGAGTGCGAATCTCGTACTGATCACGCGCGTCTTTATTAACGTGTGGTGAAATTAATACGGTGAAACGCTCTTTGCGCGTCGGTAATGGAATAGGACCACGAACTTGCGCACCAGTGCGCTTCGCAGTTTCAACGATTTCCGCAGTAGATTGATCGATCAAACGATGATCAAATGCTTTTAGACGGATTCGGATTCTTTGGTTCTGCATGAGACCAGAGCTCCATTATAAAAAGTTATAACAAAAGACTACTCCTCAAGTCCTGTTTCGATTGACAGGAGAGTGTAATCCGTTCTTTATCGTAACCCCCAAATCGGGAGTATTGTATTGATGTTAAGTTGTGTTTTAACATCGATAACATTGCCTAATAAGGGCAAAGTGGGATTTATTATACGTAAATTATTTGATGATGCAAGTGCTAATCACAAGAAATTCTTTATCAGAGTAACTTTTAATAAAAAAATAACTTTATAATAAATAACTAATTTTAAACATCTAATACACCATAAATAATTCGATTTCATGAATAAATATGATAAACTTTCGGCTAAATAACACATAATTCTTACTGTGAAAGTAACCTGTGAAACCGATGGAACAATTACATAGCCTCTACCAAAGTATTATTGCATTGCTTCCAAACTCAATTCTTATTCACGGACAACTCATTTGCGTATCTCTGCTACTGCTAGTTGTCATCTTCCTTTTTTCCTTCAGCAAATTACGTATGGACGTCATTGCTATTTTTGCGATAACCGCCATAATTATCACAGGTATATTATCGCCGGTTGAAGCTTTGTCTGGATTTAGTGACCCAAACATTGTTCTAATTGCACTATTATTTATTATTGGTGAAAGCTTAGTTAGAACCGGTATATCGTATCAAATGAGTGAATTTATTCTAAAGGCAGCGGGTAAAAATGATATCCGAATTATTGCGCTTATTATGCTCAGTGTTGCATTGCTAGGATCAGTCATGAGTTCTACGGGCGTTGTAGCAATTTTTATCCCGGTTGTGATTAGTATTGCTAATCGTTCAGGGATCCATGTCAAAAAACTCATGATGCCATTATGTATTGCAGCATTAATTAGCGGCATGATGACATTAGTTGCAACTGCGCCTAACTTAGTTGTTAATAGTGAGCTTGAACGGGCAAACTTACAACAATTTGGTTTCTTCTCAATTACGCCCATCGGACTTGGTGTATTAATTATCGGTTTAATTTACTGTTTAATTAGTCGAAACTGGTTAATTTCACCAAAACAAGCTCAAGAAGCGCAATCACAGCCTAAAAGACGCAAAATAACGGACTTAATTAAAGACTATAAACTTACAGGCCGTGCACACCGCGCACAAATATTAATAGGCTCCCCATTAGTTGGACGAACAATCAACTCTTTACATTTAAGAAGTAAAGAAGGGGTAAATGTCATTGGTATTGAACGATGGCGTAAATTTCGTAAAGTGCTAATTCCAGTTAATACTGCCGCAGAATTTAGGGAAAATGACGTATTACTCTTTGATTTTGAACACGCAGAAGCTGAGTATCGACAATTTTTAACCAATAATTTACTTGAACCTAAAATTTTACGCGGTGAATATTTTTCTGAACAAGTCAAAGAAGTCGGAATGGCTGAAGTTGCCATCTTACCTGAATCATCACTTTATGGTAAAACGTTAAATGAAATCGACTTTCGTAGTAAATATTTCTTAACTGTAATTGGAATTTGGCGTAATCACGCCCCACTAGAATCTGATAACTTATTCGCAGAAAAACTCGAAATTAGTGACACACTACTCGTTTGTGGTGACTGGGGCTCTATTCGTAAGTTACAAGCTAAAACGACAGACTTTGTCGTATTAGATTTCCCTGCCGAGATTGACGATGTCGCACCAGCAAGTTCGCAAGCGGTGCCTGCCCTTATTAATTTAGCAATAATGATCACCTTAATGGTCAGTGGTATAGTCCCTAATGTGGTTGCAGCTCTCATCGCTTGCCTACTGATGGGTGCAACTCGCTGCATTGACATGACAAGTGCCTATAAATCGATTCATTGGCCAAGCTTAATTTTAATAATCGGTATGATGCCATTTGCCATTGCACTAAATAAAACAGGTGGTATTGCTTTAATCACTGACCTATTAAAAAATAACTTACACGATTATGGCCCTTATGTTGCGCTAACATTTATATTTCTACTCTGTTCTGGCGTTGGCTTATTTATAACCAATACCGCTACCGCAATATTAATTGCGCCAATTGCAATTAACGTTGCGTTAGATTTAGGTTATTCACCTTATCCTTTTGCCATGACAGTCGCGATTGCAACATCAGCATCGTTTATCACACCGGTTTCATCACCAATTAAAACTATGATTGTAGCTCCCGGAGGATACAGCTTTAGTGATTTTGTTAAAGTTGGCGTGCCATTAACATTTTTAGTACTATTGGCGGATCTGTTATTAGTTCCGATATTCTTTCCTTTTTAGCCTACGAAGTAAAAATCTGTTTATCAATATAAAAGAGGCACAATAACCAAGATCCAAATAGTCCCAAAATAATATATACTAAATATAAACAGATCCTCAGCAATATGGTGCTTTATATACTTGCGATTACAGGTAAAAAAATATGACAGATAAAAATTCAAACCAACCCCTTAAAATTATCTTTGCTGGTACTCCCGATTTTGCAGCTAAACATTTAGACGCGTTAATTAATTCAAATCATAAAGTGGTGGCAGTATTAACTCAGCCCGATCGCCCTGCCGGTCGAGGAAATAAACTCTCGGCAAGCCCTGTTAAACAATTGGCGTTAGCGCATAATATTGAGGTTTATCAGCCTGCAACTTTAAAAAAGGTCGAAAACCAAAAAATTATTAGTGATCTTAATGCCGATATTATGATTGTCGTCGCTTATGGACTTATTTTACCGCAAGCTGTTCTTGATATGCCAAGACTGGGGTGTTTAAACGTTCATGGATCATTGCTTCCTCGCTGGCGAGGTGCTGCGCCAATACAGCGAGCATGCTGGGCTGGTGATCTTGAAACTGGCGTAACAATAATGCAAATGGATGCGGGGCTCGATACTGGCGATATGCTCTTTAAAGCCGCATGCCCAATTACCGCCAATGATACCAGTGCATCACTCTATGATAAACTCGCTAATTTAGGGCCTGATGCATTACTTAAAACAATAAAACTGATTATATCGGGTGATATAGTTGCCGTAAAACAAGATGAATCACAAGTAACCTATGCTGAAAAATTATCAAAACAAGAAGCAAAATTAAACTGGCAACTACCAGCGATACAACTGGAGCGCTGTATCAGAGCTTTTAATCCTTGGCCAGTGAGCTATTTTGAAATCAATGATGAACCCGTTAAAGTTTGGCAAGCTAATATGATTAACCAAAATAGTGGCAAAGAGCCGGGCACTATTTTACAAGCAGATAAAAATGGGATACAAATTTCAACAGTAGATGGCATTATCAACTTAACTCAGCTACAGCCAGCGGGCAAAAAACCGATGTCAGCTACAGATATATTAAACTCGCGCCAATCGTTATTTAGCATAGGTAAAAGACTTTAACTGTATAACTTGATAATATTCTCGTTATAATTTTGTTGTAACCACTAATTATAGCGAAAAAAATACAGCCTTAATATCTCACTATAATATAAGGATTATATTTAAATATAATCCTTATAAATTTACTTTACAGCAAAATTGATTGCGTTATCCTTAACAGCATTTACTATTAAGATCGTCACTAACATGCCATCACCAATAAAAGCACAACAAGAAAACTATAATTTACGGGCTTTTTGCGCACAAATTATTTTTGATGTACTTGAAAAGGGCAATTCACTTAGCCCACTACTTGCACATTATAGCAACAAAGTTAATGATAAAGATCGAGCCTTAATGCAAGAAATTAGTTTTGGCGTCATGCGGGTGCTACCCGAACTCGAATTTTATGCTCAAAAACTAATGGATAAAATTTTTACTGGTAAAAACCGTTCTATCCATTACTTAATACTCGTCGGACTTTATCAACTTATTTATACCCGTATTCCGCCACACGCCGCGGCGAGTGAAACTGTAAACGGAGTAATAAGTCTAAAA
Organism: Orbaceae bacterium lpD04; assembly: GCA_036251935.1. Classification (NCBI taxonomy): domain Bacteria; kingdom Pseudomonadati; phylum Pseudomonadota; class Gammaproteobacteria; order Orbales; family Orbaceae; genus Orbus; species Orbus wheelerorum. The sequence goes on from CP133967.1 coordinate 2,864,286, forward strand.
AAACCCTCACTCAAAGGGGTGGTAAATGGGGTGCTACGTTCCTTTTTACGTCAACAAGATGAGTTGAAAAATCAGTTTATCTTACATGGTAATACATCACTTCATCCTAGCTGGTTCTTAAAACGCATACAACTTGCATATAGTGAAAACTGGCCTGAGATTATTAATGCCAACAATCAACGCCCACCAATGTGGTTACGTGTAAATAGCCAGCACTATAATGCTATGCAATACCAACAATTATTAAATGATTGTGATATAGAATCTACCAATGATGAACAGGTAAAAAGTGCATTAAGATTATTATCACCTTTACCGGTTAATAAATTACCACAATTTGAGTTAGGCGCGGCAACTGTACAAGATCTATCAGCGCAGCATGCTGCTTATTTACTCGCGCCACAAAATGGGGAAACAATCTTAGACCTTTGCGCTGCGCCTGGTGGAAAAACCACTCACATATTAGAACTTGCACCACAAGCAAAGGTACTGGCCGTTGATATTGATAGTGAACGCGTTAAACGGATCAAGCAAAACCTAGAACGTTTAAAATTACAGGCAGAAGTAAAAGTCGGCGATGGTTTAACTCCAGAAAAATGGTGCGATGGGCAAAAATTCGACCGAATTTTACTTGATGCTCCTTGCTCTGCAACTGGTGTGATCCGCCGTCATCCTGATATAAAATGGTTGCGGCGTGATAGTGATATTGCAGAACTAGCCAAATTACAATATCAAATACTGACTAATATTTGGCCTTATTTAAAACCAAACGGTATCCTTGTTTATGCGACTTGCTCTATTTTACCAGATGAAAATAGCCAACAAATATTACGTTTTCTAGCAGAGCATCATGATGCAAAACAAGTAGAACCTGTGCAGCAATATCTACCAACAGAACATGGTGGTGATGGGTTTTTCTATGCTAAGTTACAAAAACTTTAAACAAATTATGCGCTTTACTATAATGAACTACATTTATAATAATGTAGTTCAGCCAAATAGATGGTAGTATTCACTACTATCTTTTCTAAACCTGATAACAAATGAATCTAATCAACCAACGCTATTTTAGTTTGCTCATTACCCTATTAACCTGCTTACTAGCCTTACTGAGTAGTTTAGCTTTAGATTATGATTTTTTATTCCGTTTTGTTGATGAAGGCGGTTTTATTGAAACATTAACTTTAGCCTTCTATCTTATTGCCGCGTTATTTGTGCTGTGCTATCCACGAACCACCATAAAACTGACATCCCGAATTGCTATTGCAATATTAATGCTTGCAATGCTTGCACGTGAAGCTGATCTGCATAAAGTATTTGGCATGAGCATGCTCAAAATTAAATTCTGGTTAACAGCTGAATCAACAATCTCCGACAAATTTTGTGCAGCGCTAATATTGATCTTCCTTATTTTTTCACTTTATACCCTAATTCGTCACTCTACTAAAAATTACCTAATCGACTTAAAACACGGTCAATACTACGCAGTAACGATTTTAATTTTTTTTATTGTTCTAATTGTATCTAAAATTATTGATAGATCAGTCAATATGATTTATGAAATGACAAGCTGGCTTGCCCCAACGTGGGTTATCGCACTGCAACTGCCACAAGAAGAATACCTTGAATGCTTATTACCACTACTCATCATTATTGCAATTATGCAATATGATCATAGCAAAAAAATAAGTAACCACTAATACGAGAGACATGTAATGAACATAATAAAAAAACAATATTCTGCTTTATGGCTAACCATTATCACCGTTTTATTAGCATTACTCAGTTCTATTTTTTTAGACCATGAGTGGTTATTAGATTTTGTTGATGAAGACCATTTTGTTGAAAATCTAACATTAGTCTTTTACGCTATCGCTATTGTATTTGTACTTTGTTACCAATTCAAAGCAATCAAATTTAGTTATCGTTTTTCGTTAGCATTTGTTCTATTTGCAATGATGGCTCGTGAAGCTGATTTACATAAAGTGTTTGGCATGAGCATGTTAAAAATTAAATTTTGGCTAACTAATGCAGCCAATTTACAATCAAAAGCAATGGCGGCAGTAATTATATTGGTTATCTTGTTTGCTATCTTTTATATTATCTTAAATAACTATAAAGCTTGGTACCAAGACTTAAAACAAAAAGAAGCTTATGCAATTAGTGTATTTATATTTTTTGTTGTTTTAGTGGTATCAAAAATACTCGACCGCTCGTTAAATATGATTAATGAAATAACGGGTTGGATGGCACCAAGATGGATGGTTGCCTTTCAACAACCACAAGAAGAATATCTTGAATGTATCTTACCTCTATTAATTATGATAGCTGTTGTACAATATGTAGCCAAAAAGCAGCGAATAAAATAAATCAATCACCATGATTCAATTAGTACGTATATTATTAATTAACGTTGGGTTATTAGGTTTAAGTGGGTGCTCTGTTTTTTTAGGTTATTCAACCGATCTTGATCAATATGAACAACAATTAATCAATAATAATTGTGACTATACAGAGATTGATAAACAACTAGATAGTGATCCACTGCTTTGGGCATTAAATGGCGGAGCTCTCGCACGTCAATGTCATGATTATAAAAAGAGTATTGAATATCTAGATCAAGCAGAAGCCCTGTTTAAGGAGCAAGAGCTAGCCCTAACAATAAAATCGGTAGGTCAATCTATTGGCTCAGTAGTTATTAATAATAATATTAATGACTACCAAGGTGAAAATTATGAAAAAATCATGATGAATGTCTATAAAGGTTTAAATTTTATGTCACTTCATGATCTTGATAATGCGAGAGTTGAGTTTAATCGCGTATTAGATAGGCAGCGCCGTGCGGTAGAATTCTTCGAAAAAGAGATTAATAATGCTAATACGAAGCATCAGCAATCACAATATATGAAGAAAATTCGCGATCCAGTTAGTCCTGACAAAAAAATTAAAGCTTACCAAGGCGACATTACTGCAAAATCCCTCTACCCAAATTTTGTTAACCCGTTTGCCACATATATAAGCGGGCTGTTTTTCTACTTCGATGGGAATTATAGTAAAGCACATGATTTATTTAAACAAACAGCCCGCATGTTACCAAATCAGCAACAAGTAAAAGCGGATTTACTTTTATCTGAGCAGAGTTCACTTCGTAAACAACATTATGCTTGGCTAATTTATGAAAATGGCCAAAGTATGATTAAACGTTCATTTAGTTATCAATTCCCCTCTTACCTTTTTACTAATAAAATTGTCACAACCGATATAAGCTTACCCACAATTTATAAACGCTCACCGTCTTATCCTTATTTACGACTTAATAAGCAAAAAACGACTGAAATAGCAAATATGGACAATATTATTCAAATTGAATTTAATAAGAAACTGCCAGCAATTCTTACCGAAGGAATGCTAAATATGCTTTTTAAATCAGCTATCCAATTCTTACTAGAACAAAATTTTGAACAATATGGTGGAAGATGGCTAGGATACGTTTACCAATTATCGACTAATACCGCAGATGTAAGACAATGGCGAGCGATGCCTAAAAATTTTCAAATTGCTCGAACGTTAATCAATGGAAATAAACTCACCATATATAAACCTGACGGATCAGTATTAACTGAAATAGATTCCCTACTCACTGATCGTGATGCTATTATTTACATTAAATCTGATATAGTGGATCATTATATCATCGACATAATCCAAAAAAGTGCTATACATAACAGTTAATGAGGCTCTACATGATTAATTTACGCAAACCCTTTAATAAATATATCTCCGTTATTATGCTAGCAGTGACACTAATATTGGCCGGATGTTCATCTAACGTCGAATACGTTACTGCTGATAATTCCGACGATGCAATTAGTTTAGGGCTTGATAGCCAAGACTTTGAACATGCAGCGCAAGAAGCCCTTAATTCACTCCTTGCAAGCAATACATTAAATAAACCAGGTGGCGGGCGTTACATCGTTGCAATAGGTAAAGTAGTCAATGATACAACACTACGAATTGATACCGATATGTTAGTCAAAAAAATCCGAATTGGGATGCTACAATCAGGTAAAGCTGTCATCACAACTGCCATTGCAGGCAATAGTAAGAACGTCGATGATTTAATTTATGACGTGCGTGAATTACGAGATAATGACGAATTTAAACAAGATACAATTGCGGGTAAAGGCACACTTTATGCCCCTGATTTTTCTCTTACAGGTAAAATCTTACAGCGTATTTCGCGTACAGGAAAAAATAAACAACTCGTTGAATATTATGTACAACTTACATTAACCGAGATTAAAAGCGGCCTTGCTTATTGGGAAAATGAAAGCACTGTTCGTAAGTTAGGCAGCAATAAGTCTACGGCTTGGTAATAAGGAATCAATAATGAAAATACTTAAAAAGTTAAGCATTACCCTAGTTGCTATTTTATTATTATCAGCCTGTAGCTCAAGCTCGAATAATAAACCTGAAGTAGAGACTAACACTTTAGCGAATCCATCTACTGAAGGAGCAAGTGATACTTCAACAGTAAATAGCGAAACTCGCTATGAAAATGGTATCGGGGAAACACAAATCGAACGCTATAAAATGCTAGTGTTACCAACACAAGTTAATTTAACGACTCAAAATACGTTTCCCGTTTCACCAAGTAGCTTATCTAACACCTTATCTCATGAAATAACAACTGCACTATACGAAACACATCGCTTTGATATTCTAGCTAATGAGGACCCATCTACTAATGGCCTTGATAATACTATGCCACAATTTGAAGATGCTAATTTTTATCTACAAAGCACACTAAATCAACTTGATACTCAAGAAACGGTGCGCATCTTAAAAGCGACAGGCCAAGGGGTTGAAGAAAAAACCGTTATCGCAACGATACTTTACCAAATTATTGATGCAAAAAGTCATAAGGTAATTTTTAGCCATTCATTAAATTATCAATTAAAAAGTACCACAAATAATGAAACCTTTGGTACAACAATTAATAATACCCTAAAATCAATGGCTAACTTGATAAAGAACGAAATCATTAATGAAATTTACCCAATTAGAATTTTAACCACAAAAAATAATGAAGCTATTTTAGACTATCCACTAACCGTTGATTCTCAATGCCAAGTCATGCGATTAGGTAAAAAAATTAAAGATAGTTATACTGACAGCTTGCTTGGCTATGAACAAAATATTGTAGGCAAATTACTTATCACTAGAGCAACAGGCGTATTATCATATGCCCAAGTGATAAGTGGGGAAGCAACTACTGGTGATATCTGTAAGCCCATACAAACAGCGATTATCTCTGCACAAGAATTGGTTAAACGAACACCACAAGGTGGCGTAGTTTTACCCTTTGATTAATTAATTTTTAACTAAAAGTATTAAATATGAAAAAAATAGTTTTTATCCTAATTAGCGTAATACTTGGCAGCATTAGTTATAGCTATGCAAATGACCAAGCAGAACTATCTTCATATTTATCACTTTTACCGAAAGGTACTGATTTATCAATTCTTGTTGAAACTGTCGAAAAAAAGCCCTCGACACTAATTAGCTACCAAAGTGATCAATTTAAGCAGCCTGCCAGTGTTCAAAAATTGATTACGGCACTTGCCGCAGAACTTGAGTTAGGCGCTGATTTTCGGTTTATTACTCGCTTACAAACCAATGGCAAGATTAGTAATAGGCAGCTCAAAGGCGATCTAATTATTCAAATGAGTGGTGATCCAACCTTTACTCGCAAACAACTTAACGAAATGTTAATGGTATTAAAACTCAAAGGGGTTGATAAAATAACGGGTAATATTATTATTGATAGCTCGATATTTATGGGTCATGATAAAGCTTCTGGCTGGTCTTGGAACAACCTAACTTCATGTTATAATACTGCACCATCAGCCACCATCATTGATGGGAACTGTTTTTATGCTGGAATATTACCGGCACAAAATATAGGTGAAAAAGCGACAACTTCAGTATCATCGATTTACCCGGTGACGCTCACTAGTAATATTTTAACGATAAGTAATAAGTCGGAGTCATTTGCCGACAAATACTGTGAACTTGACATGATCGCCAGCGAAAAAAATCGCTATCATTTGGCGGGCTGCGTTAAGCATAGCAGCCAAAAAAGTTACCTTAAATTTGCCATAACTGATGGATTTGACTATTTATCATCAATACTAAAAACCGAGCTTGCACAAAAAAAGATCAAGTTTTCTGGTCGAATTACTGAAACAAAAGAGCCGATCACAAAATCACTGGTACCTTTAGCGATTAATCAGTCAGCACCATTATCTGAATTACTGACAATTATGCTCAAAAAATCACATAATTTAATCGCGGATACGCTCTATAGAACAATCGGTGCTCACTATTTTAAGATCCCAGGAACATGGCAAAACTCAAGTGATGCGATAAAAGCAATATTACTTCAAAAAGCCGATATTGACTTAGCTAATGCCGTAATTGTTGATGGTTCAGGCCTATCAAGGCTAAATCTTATTGATGCAGATAAACTCATGCAGGTACTACAATATATCGCGGCAAATAACGATACCTTAAAAATAGTTGAAATGTTACCCATTGCAGGTATTGATGGTACATTACAATACCGCAGAAGCTTTGCGAATAATGAATTAAAGTCAATTATCTATGCAAAAACAGGTTACTTAGAAGGCAACTATAACCTTGCTGGTTTTCTAAAAACCAACGAGAATCAATATATTGCCTTTATTCAGTTTATTTCTGGTTATAATCACCTTAATAATCCAAATGAACCTAAAAACAGCGCGATTGTTAAATTTGAAAAAGCGTTTTATCAAAACTTACTAGAAGAAAACAAAATAGATTAAATACCCAGAGCAACTTTTACGCCTAAAAAGGTAAGAATAGCGCCGAGTAATTTATCAAAAATAAATTTTAGCATAACGCCTTTATCCTAAATTTAATCCAGACCCCGTGAAACCGGTTTAAAACAACTAATCAGCACTACCGGCAGAACGATTGATTGTCGCTATAGCTGATTTGTGATCGATAACAAACTGTTTTTTATCCATATTATGATCTAAATAATCAGTTAAAAAACGGGCATTGGTTTTAATTTTTGCACCATCTAAAATAATGCGAGGTAAATCTATTTGATAGATCGTACTTTGCACATTTTCAGCAATATCTGCTGATTTTGCATTCGTTAATAAATATAAAAACCGTTCTTTTTGCGATAAATTAGCAATAGTTTGTGTACCAGATCCCATCATTAAATGATCAGGGAAAATATAGAATACCGTATTTTCAAGGATCCCTTGCTGCTCTAAATAATGAATAAATTGACTTAAATTATAGTCTAAAGAAGCTGCTGAAAATAATATATCACTCTCTTTTTGACCAATTATAGGCTCCATTCTTTTATCATAAAAACCATTAGGTGCATGGGTTGAAATAGTTGAGATAAATAACGCAAAAGGCTTATCGCTTGTCGACAATTCACCAAGCTGCCTTTTGGCAATATCAAAAGTATCTTTATCATATAAGCCAAATGGTGCTTTAGGATATTCACCTAGATAATTTTTTTCACAAATAACATCAATACCAAACATCGAAATAATATGACCGATCCCTGCAAAGGTTGGACTACCGATAATATAACGAGTTTGATAGCCGCCTTTATGTAGTACATCACCCAAGCTAACTAAATGGGTCTTTGTAATATCACTTAACGGCGTGGTATTGGTGCCACCAACTAAAAATGGCATACCCGTCATATAAGTATACATTGATGCGGTGGTCCAAGAACTTCCTGTCGCCATCGGAATATTGGGATAAAATGTGTATTTTTGCGTTAACTGATTCAAATTAGGGGTAATATCACCAAAGCCTAAAAAACCTTGCTCAAAAGACTCTAATGAAATAACAATGATATTTTTACCTGCAAGCGTTTCGATCTGTGCTTTAGTTGGGTAATTAGTAATATTCAGCTTTTCTAATGACTCGGTGAACGGTATCTTAGGTGCACTAATGACTTGATATATTTCAATAAGTTTATCAACTGGCCCATGACGATAATTCAGTGATAAGGCGGCAATCACTAAAATAACAAGGCGAAGTAAAATATTAAGTTTTTCTTGTAATATATTCGCCAATTTAAACTGCACAATAAGAAAGGCAAAAAAAGCAAAAATTGCCAAAACAGCCTGTAGCTTAAAAATTGCAAGGCCTTCAATAATGTCATTAATGTTAAGATTGACATAAAACTGATAATCAATAAATCCACCACTAAAATAGATCGAAATCAATTCTGCAACTAACAATGAAGTCATTAAAATAATGATCAGTAATTTCGCTTTTTTTGAACGAAGAAAAGAGGCCAATAACATCGAGATAAGCAATAAAGGAAAAGCAATCCAAGCATTAATCGGGAATAAAGCTAACATAGTATTTAATTATCATAATTCTAAATGCCCCATAGTATACTACAAATCTTATAAGATGAAGTTTTTAGATTATTATCACAAATACAATAACTTGATATAAAAACACATTACATTACAACAAATCAATTAACGAAACTGCTAAACGAACTTATTTTGTTTTACTTATCACAATTATATAAAAAAGATGGACAATTCTGGTATGATAATCATATTGATAGAGAAATCATCGACAACGAGCAAGGAAATATGATGAAGATCCTATTTGGGATTCAAGGAACGGGTAATGGCCACATTAGCCGATGCAGAACACTCGCCAAAGCACTCGATGAGGCTGGAGCCCAAGTTGATTATATTTTTAGCGGCAGAGATGCCAAAGATTACTTTGGTATGGATGCATTTGGTAATTATAAAATTTATGAAGGTATGAGCTTTGCAACCAAAAATGGCAAAATAAACCTGCGTAAAACTATCCAACGCATCCGAGGCTTTCGCCTAATTAAAGACGTTCGCGATCTTAATTTATCACAATATGATACAATTATTAGTGATTTTGAACCTGTCAGTGCTTGGGCTGCCCACCACCAAGGACGAGAAAGTTTAGGGATCAGTAATCAAGCCGTTTGCCAATACTTTAAGCCTAAAGAATATGGCTTTGTTGCCAATACTATCATGAAATTTTATGCTCCGGTAACCAAACCTGTTGGCCTACACTGGTTTCATTTCGGCCATGCGCTAGTTCCCCCAATGATAGATCCTCTTGTTTGCCAGCAGGAAAATGGCAAAATTATTGTTTATCTACCGTTTGAATCACTTGAAGATATTATTAATTTACTCATTCCATTTAGTCACGATTATGAGTTTGAATGCTTTCATCCTCAAATCAAGCAAGAAACTATAAATAACAACGTTCATCTAAAACCATTAAGTCGTGATGAATTTACTAATGCTGTTTCTTGTTGTTCAGGAATTATTACCAATACCGGATTTGCACTTATTTCAGAAGCATTAGTACTTGGTAAAAAGATTTTAACTAAGCCAGTTTCTGGGCAATTTGAACAGATCTATAATGCGGATTGCTTAGCAAAGCTCGACCTTGCGACCGTAATGGATTTTCTTGATCAAAAAACAGTACAAACATGGTTAACTAAGCCATCCCCATCACCGGTTATTTATCCTGATGTAGCGACGCAGCTCGCTAATTGGATCGTGTCAAATCAGCAAGAATCGTTATCTTCACTCAGCAATCGATTATGGCAACAAACTGTATTCCCAGCGAATGTGCAGCAAAGAATCAAAGCGCTGGGTTACGCAATATAATGAACAAATTGAAATAAGAGAAAATTATGATTTTAAGTATTATCGTCGCAATGGCAAACAACCGCGTTATTGGACTTAATAACCAAATGCCGTGGCATTTACCTGCAGATTTAGCCTGGTTCAAAAAAAACACCTTAAATAAACCTATCATTATGGGGCGAAAAACCTTTGAATCAATTGGTCGCCCGCTTCCAGCAAGGCACAATATCATTATTAGCCGAACGCCGCAAAGTAGCGATAACCCATTAGTTACTTGGGTTACATCACTTGCTGCCGCAATTGATGCAACTAAAAAAAGCGAGGAAGTATTTATTATTGGTGGTGGCAATATTTATCAACAAGCGCTACCTGATGTAAATCGCCTTTATTTAACTCATATTGATGCCAATTTAGATGGTGATACTTGGTTCCCCAATTACGAGGCTATCGCAAAGTGGCAGCAAACATTGGCAGAAAAACACCTAGCTGACGATAAAAATCCTTACGACTATACTTTTGAGATTTTAGACAAGCGCTAACGCTATTTACGATTGAAACAAAGATGCCACTTGTTATTATAATCAATTAATTCACATCAAAAAATGTGCTTATTAATACGATTAATGTTTTTATTCAAAAGTTAAAAAAGCGTGTTTTGGCACGCTTTTTTAATATATTATTTAAATTAATCAATAAAATATAATCGCATCATAAGTGACTAATTTAAAGTTCCTTAAATACATTAATGATGGATAATCTCTGCACCGGTATTTGCTTTAGCCCGTTCAATAAACAGTTTTTTATATCGCAAGGTAATAAATAGCGTTATGCATAAAGCGATAAATACAATCGCACCACCAACATAACCGATCCAATTAACCTTAGTATAGTGAATAACTTGATGTCCAATAAGTGCGCCAGCCCCTATACCCACATTGACAATACCTGAATAGATTGCCATTGCGATATCGGTTGCATCAGAGGCAAGATCAAGTACTTTTATCTGCTGACTTAACATCATACAGGTAAATGCAATTCCCCAAAAGAAACAGACTATAAAAAATAGCGGTAGACTGATAATTGAAGAATACAAAACGAATAATACCAAAGTCAGTAATGCAATACTTATAGGTAACACACTTAGCGGATATTTTGGGTTAATTTTGCCAAAAATAACACTACCAATAATTCCTGAAATACCAAAGAAAAGTAGTAGTCCAGTCAATTCATTTGTCGTCATACCAACTAAATCAATCGAAAACTGCTCGATAAAGGTATAAGCAGTAAAGCTACCTGATACCGCGATTGCCGCAATAATAAAAATGCCGACTAAAGCGCCTCGTTTCATTATAATTGGTAAGTTCTTAGCTGATCCGGTATTAATACTCGGTAACTTAGGTAATACTTTCATTAAAATCAACAAGACTAAAAATGCAAGCACACCTATCATTAAAAATGTACTACGCCAGCCTAACCATTCACCGATCACTCGGCCAATTGGGATCCCTAAAATTGTGGCTAATGATGTCCCCGTTGCAATAATGGCTAATGCTTGTGATTTTTTACCATAAGGCGCTACGCGGATCGCAAGAGCCGCCGTAATAGACCAAAAAATAGCATGGGCACTTGCAATAATAATTCGACCAACGAGTAATAAATTAAACGATGATGCAAAATAGCACAGGACATGACCAAGAATAAATAAAATAAATACGAAGATGAGTAATCGTTTACGCTCAGTATTACCTAATAATAAAATAAGCGGTAAACTCATAGCCGCTACAACCCAGGCATAAACTGTTATCATTATTCCTGAATCTTGCTTATTCATATAAAATGAATGACTAATGTCTGAAAGCAAAGCGATAGGAACAAACTCAGTCGTATTAAAAATAAAGGCAGCAAACCCCAAACTAATTACACTAATCCAAGCACTATGGCGTGAAGATGATTTTATATTAAACATAAGCAAAATAGCCAAATAAAAAGTTGCTCATTATATCGCTTAATTTATAAAAAGAATAATAGTAAATGATTAATTCACCATATAAATTTATCACTAAATTACAATGAACAGCAATACGTTAAATAAAGCAATTACCGCATTTTAGCCGAGTCAAATCGGTAAATAATTAGCTAACAGGCAAACAAAATCATCAATTAGATAGCCGCCTTGCCTCAATAACATCAGGTAGCTGCGTAAGCTTATTAAGTACACGATTAAGCGATTCTTGATCAGACACTTCCATATCCATATCAATCGTTGCAATTTGCTGTTTAATATCACTTCGACTTGAAACCCCAAGCACATTGACTTTTTCATTAGCTAAAATGGTTGTGATATCGCGTAGCAAGCCACTGCGATCACTTGCAATAACCCGCATCACCATAGTATAGCTGCCCAAGCGCTGATGATTCCACAAAGCATCAACTATTCGTTCTGGTGCATGCTCTTTTAATTCCAACAATTGTTCACAATCTGCACGGTGAATCGATACACCGCGCCCTAGTGTAACAAAGCCAATAATATCATCACCGGGAATTGGGCGACAACATTTCGCCATCGTCATCATCAAATTACCGACACCTTCAATAATAATCTCGCTATTATTTTTCTTACTATTTTTAGCTTGAGTATTCGATTTTTGGGTTAACTGTTTTAACGCAGCCTCGTCTTCCTCTTCCGCGGTTGGTTTATTAAACTGCGCATTAAGATAATTAACTAGCTGATTAATACGAATATCACCGCTACCAATTCCCGCTAATACCTCATCAAAACTATGCGCGTTATAGCGGTTGATTAAAAGCTTTTCAACGTCCTTCATTAGCAGTTCTAATTGTGTTAGTTCACTATCTAAGATCTCTTTACCTGCAGCAATATTTTTATCACGATCTTGCTTTTTAAACCATGCTTGAATTTTTGCACGAGCCCTACTACTATTAACAAATCCGGTATTTGGGTTTAACCAATCACGACTTGGATTTAACTGTTTTTGGGTAATGATTTCAACAACGTCACCCATTTTTAACTGATAGGTAAAAGGGACTATCCGCCCTGCAATTTTAGCGCCAATACAGCGATGCCCGACATCACTATGAATATGATAAGCAAAATCGAGTGGCGTTGAGCCTGTTGGTAAATCAACCACATCACCTTTTGGGGTGAAAACGTAAACCCTATCATCAAATACCTGACTACGCACTTGCTCTTGAATTTCACCACTCTCTGACATCTCTTGTTGCCAAGCAAGTAGTTTTCTAAGCCAGCTAATGCGCTGATCATAGGCCGTCATTTTATCGGTGCTGCCCTCTTTATATTTCCAGTGAGCGGCAATCCCCAACTCAGCATCATTATGCATCTGCTCTGTACGGATTTGAATTTCAATCGCATTATCTTTTGGTCCATAAATCACCGTATGGATAGATTGATAACCATTTGGCTTTGGATTAGCCACATAATCATCAAACTCTTTGGCAATATGTTTATACTGGCTATGAACAATACCTAAAGCGGCATAACAATCTTCAACGCGCTGACAAATAATACGCACCGCACGAATATCATACAGTGAATCAAAGGTTAGGTTTTTTCGTTCCATCTTTCGCCAAATACTATAGATATGTTTTGGCCGGCCATAGACTTCAGCCTTAATATCATCTTGATTCATTACATTTTGCAAATTAGCGACAAAATCATTGATATATCGCTCACGATCCATGCGTTTTTCATGTAATTGGTTAGCAATAAGCCGGTATTCATCAGGCTGAAGGTAACGGAAACAAAAATCTTCAATCTCCCATTTTAGCTGACCTATTCCCAAACGATTAGCGAGTGGTGCATAAATATTAAAACACTCTTTAGCTGCAAGCACCTGCTTTTCTCTTGGTGCATCAATCAAGTCTCGTAAATAAGTGATACGCTCAGCAAGTTTAATCACCACGCTACGAAAATCATTAACCATGGCAAGTAGCATTCGCCTAATACTATCAATTTGCTCAGAAGTTGCCGTGCCGTTACGAATCGCCCGCAGCTGACGGATCTCTTTCATTCGAATAATACTACTGACTAAATGTAATATTTCACGATCAAACTCTTCACTAATATCTTCACGGCGAATAATTTTGGCATCAAGAAAAGGACATAATAAGGCAGCACATAAGCTATCGATATCCATATTTAGCATCGATAAGATTTCAACCATCTCAATTGCATTGTCAAAACAGTGATGCTGCTCTAACGAACCTGCGCTATTTTCAAAACAAAAATCCCAAACCGTTTTGAACTTATCATAAGATTTTTGATTATTTAAAGATAATATATGCTTAGCCCACTGCTCAACATCGAACTGCTCTAATGAGTAGTGCTCATTATTATGCTGATGTGCTTCTCTTATTGATACCATCTTATTTTGTTCCTATTTTATAAACAATAACATTGATTCAATATGCTTAGTCTGTGGAAACATATCTAAAATTGATATTTTTGCGATCTGATAACCAGCGTCTAATAATATTTTGCTATCACGCACTAATGTAGCGGGATTACATGAAATATAGACCACGTGCGTCGGGCTATATTGCGCAATTTTAGTCATTACCTCATTAGCACCAGGCCTTGCTGGATCAAGCAACACTTTATTAACTTCAGCGGAAAACCAAACCGGATTTTTAGCAATATGCTCAAGGTTACTTACAAAAAATTGACTATCTCCGGCTAAGTGTTGCCGATTCAGATCTCTATTTTGCTGGGCTTTATCAACCAACGCATCAACCCCTTCAACACCAACTACATTACGGCAAATTGTCGCTATCGGTAAGGTAAAATTTCCCATTCCGCAAAAAAGATCTAGAACATCATCTTGTGGCTTCAATTCAAGCCAGTTCATTGCTTGCTCAATCATTTTCAAATTAACATTTTCATTAACTTGAATAAAATCAAGCGGGCTAAAAACCAGTTTTAATTGATTAATACAATAATAGTGTATTTTACTACCGACTAAGTGAACTAACTCATCACCATGTAAATAAAGACTGATATTATGTTGCTGCGCAAAATCAATTAACAGCTCAGTGTCTTTTTCCGTAAACTTACGTATATGTCTTAATACAAAAATCGTGCCACTATCTGTATGAATAAGCTCAAGATGACCTAATACTTTTTTATCTTTTAAAGAACTTAAGCACGCTTTTAATGGCACTAATAACTGTTCTAATTCCTCAACTAAAACTGGACAAGTCTTAATATCAACAATTTGCTTTGACTCTAATTGCCGAAAACCAACCACTAACTGATTTTTTTCAAACATAATTGCAAGGTGGGCTCGGCGCCGATAATGGTATGGCGCAGAATTAATCACTTTAACATCTATCGCTGCAATATCATGGCCCGTCTCTTTTTGAATTAATGACGTGAAAGCATCAACTTTCGCTTGATGCTGCATTTGGGCTGACATATGCTGCATTTCACAGCCACCACAAATCGTATAATGGCGACAAACAGGTACAATGCGTTGTTCACTTTTAGTCCGATATTTTAACACTTTTGCTTTCGCGTACTGTTTTTTATCTTCAGTTAACCGCACATCAACTTGCTCGCCGGGCAATGCATTTCTAACAAATACCGTTTTGCCCTGATAATGTGCAATTCCTTGACCAAAACCATCAAGAGCGTGCACCGTTAATGTCATCGCTTTTGGCGCTGATAATGCTTTTTTGGGAGGAGAATAAAATAAAACCATGATTAATCAAAACTATGCAATGCGTTGTAATAATGCGACTTCAACATGCCTTGGCACCAGTGTTGAAATATCGCCGTCGTGTAATGCAACATCTTTAACGATCGTCGATGAGATAAAACCTGTTGCAATGGAAGGCATTAAAAAAATCGTATCTAAATCATCTTTTAAGCTACGATTTATTTCAGCGAGTTGTCTTTCATATTCAAAATCATAGGTAGTACGAACGCCGCGAATTAAAACCGTTGCTTGATGCGCTTTAGCAAAATTCGCCATTAAATTTGTATAACCGATAACTTCGACATTCAATAAATGTTCGAGGGCGGTTGAAACAAGGTTAACCCGCTCATCTAACGAGAATAACGTTTTTTTATTTGGACTTTGAGCAACGGCAACAATTAAACGAGGAAAAAGTAAAGACGCCCTTGAAATCAGATCGACATGCCCATTGGTAATTGGATCAAATGTACCAGGAAAAATAGCAGTAAGCATTTTTTTCATCTGAAAACCTGTGTATGATATAAAGATATTGTGAGCTATATCATACCGAAATTTAGCTAAAATTGTTAGCGAATATAGTACTTAATTATATTAAGCTAAAATAAAACTAACAATACTAACTTTCAATAACGCAGCACATTGTCTGGATTATATTATGCAACCAAAATCAGTGTCTTTAATTGTCACTACCTATAACTGGCCTAAAGCACTTGAGCTAGTATTATTATCAGTTAAAGCACAATCAATACTACCTAATCAAGTGATCATTGCCGATGATGGATCAAAACAAGAGACGCGCAAGCTAATTGAGCACTATCAACAGTCTTTTCCCGTTCCTCTTATCCACAGTTGGCAAGAAGACTTAGGCTTTCGCGCTAGCCGTTCACGTAATCTTGCTATTGCTAAGAACTCTAGTGATTACATCATCATGATTGATGGTGATATGGTTTTACACCGCCATTTTATTCGTGACCATAAACGAATAGCCAAACCAAGCCATTTTGTTCAAGGCCGTCGTGTTATTTTAACGCAGCAATTGACAGACAAACTCTTTGAAAATAAAAATATTAATGTTCCATTCCTATCATCTAATGTCAAAAATAAACTTAACGCCATTTGTTGCCCGAGCCTATCAACAGCATTGAGTCCACTACTGACTAAAAAATCTCACCAATCGATTCGTAGCTGTAACTTAGCGGCTTGGCATAAAGATATTATGCAAATTAACGGTTTTAATGAAGACTTTATTGGCTGGGGGCGTGAAGATAGCGAATTCGTAGTCAGACTACTCAATAATAATATTGTACGGCAAGATTTACGTTTTGGTGGCGTTGCTTATCATCTCTACCACAACGAAAATTCAAGAAATAACCTTAACGATAATGACCAACGGCTTGAACTCGCCATCAAAAATCAAGTCTGTTATTGTGAACATGGGCTGAGTCAGCACCTAGCAACAATAAATCAATGTTCAGAGGTAACACATGATTGAATTATCAGTACTTATCGTTGCTAAAAACGAACAACAAAATATTGCCGACTGTATTAAAAGTTGCCAATTTGCCAAAGAAATCATTGTTATTGATGATTACAGCACCGATGATACCACTCAAATAGCGACAGAACTTGGCGCTAAAGTGATTCAGCGTGCGCTCGCTGGCGATTGGGGCGGCCAACAAACCTTTGCTATTGAGCAAGCAAGCTATGATTGGATTTTTTTAATTGATGCAGATGAACGTGTTTCGGCGGAATTGGCCAAGCAAATTGAGCATGTCGTTAAATCTAATAAACAAATTGCTTACTGGATACAAAGGCAAAATAAATTTCGCCATAATAAAGCAACCCATGGCATATTAAGGCCTGATTTTGTTTGTCGCCTAATGCCGAAACAAGGCACTTATGTCGAGGGTTATGTCCACCAGCAAATCGTCACACCCTACCCAAGTCAAAAGTTAACTGGCTATTTATATCACTACACTTATGATAATTGGGAACAATACTTTAATAAATTTAATAAATACACCACACTATCTGCTGAAAAATATAAGAAAAACCATAAAAAATGCCATTTCTTTAAAGATATTATCTTAAGGCCACTTTGGGCCTTTATCAAAGTCTACTTTATTCAAGGTGGATTTTTAGATGGTAAAATAGGTTGGATCTTATCGGTTAATCACTATTTTTATACCATGAATAAATATGTAAAACTTTATTATTTATATAAATCAGATGGTAAGCTTTAATAAGCACCACTTTTCGAATATTAGTGCAGCGTTACGCTGCACAAAAATCAACAAGGCTACTTATTTGCGCGATAACGCCATAGCATAAACATAATCATGGTTGCTAGGCTAAATTTTAATAAATCAAAACCAATAAATGGCAAATAACCGATTTTGAACGCATCAATAAAACTGATTTTAAAATAAATGGCTAAATAAATTACGCCAAAAACAAAAATCACTTGGTGGGCAAGTGCAAAAGCAATTAGGCCTTTAATGAATTGACGATCATAACCTTTCTCTGCGGCAAATCCCGCGATATAAGCGCTCGCGATATAACCCAATAAATAGCCAACTGTTGGCGATAGTAAAGCTGTGATCCCGGCCTTACTTGCAAACACCGGAAATCCAATCGCCCCCAAAAAGAGATATTGCAATACTGCAATCATCGCTAATTTACGCCCTAAAAATGCACCGACAAGTAATACAACAAGTGACTGTAAGGTAAATGGCACTGGATAAGTTGGAATACTTATATTGGCCGCAATTGCTAACACCAATGTCGCAATTGACGTTGCTAATAATTTTTGTTGCCATGACGATAAACTAATTAAAGTGGTAATAAACGTTGGATAATAGGACGTAGCTTGCTGCATAATAAATTAATTCCTTAAACAATAAACAGCTTTTTATCATGCATGATCCCTTTTAACTTGTAAACGATTTTAATTTATTTAAGTTTACATATAGGGTAAATATCAATATATCGTAGATTTTTTTAAAAAGAAAAAAATTAATATCAGTCACTTAGTTAACTAGGTAATAGTCAAAAAAAATTATCGTGTTAAAATGCATCAAATAAAAATAAATAATCATAAAATAAATAACATAAGATGTTATCTGGATGAAGGGAGTATTCCATGGCCACAGAGCTGAGTCATGCCTTAAACACATTCGCCAGTGAGTTAATCGGCGGACGTAATAATCGTTATAGCTTAAGTATTACCGATATGCTATCACCGATATCCGTGTTATCAATCCAAGGTCATGAGCAGCTTAATCAGCCATGGCATTATGCCATCACCTTCACCAGCCGTGATAAACAAATTCGTATTAGCTCGGCGCTCAGCCAATCTGCGTCACTGGCTTTTTTAGCCCCCAATTTTACCCCGCAAGTTACGCAAATCAGCTCCCTTGATAAACCGGCAACAAACCGCACCTTATATGGCGTTGTTACCGAGTTTAGTCAGTTATCGGTTAATAAAGACGAAGCCCATTATCGAGTGGTCTTGCAGCCACGGCTGGCCCTGTTTGCAAACGACCATTACAGCGCGATTTACCAAAACCAAAGCGTGGTTAGCGTGGTTGAAGAGGTGCTGCGCCGGCATGGTTTTACCGGCGTTGATTACCGCCTAGAGCTTAAAGATAGTTACCCAGCGCGCGAGTTTATTACCCAGTGGCAAGAGAGCGACCTTGCGTTTATTCAGCGGCTACTTGCCGATGTTGGCATATGGTTTCGCTTTGAAAGCCATAGCGAGCATCACTGCGATGTGCTGGTACTCAGTGATTACGAGCAAGGCTTTGACGATGCAGGGAGTATTGGTTACACCTTGCCAAGTGGTATGGTTGATAAAGCCCGTGATAGTGTGTGGGATTTACAGTTTCAAAGTCACAGTGTGCCACGTCAAGTGATGGTGCAAGACGATAACTACCGTCAGGCACAAACTGATATGTACTCGCTGGTTAACAGCCAGCCAAAAGTGACCACCACCTCAGGCACTGATTACCGTTATGGTGAGCACTTTAAAAGCAAAGGTGATATCAGTATTATTGAAAGTGGCAGTTGGTATGCCGCTATCCGCCATCAGCAGCACATCAGTGAGCAAATACTTATCCGCGGTAAATGTAATGACTACCACTTAACCGCTGGGCAGCGTATCATTGTCACCGGTAGCCCGATGAACGGGATTAGTGAAGGGATTATTATCTTATCGACCGAGTCCTACGGTGACCGCAGTGAGTCGTATCAAATACAATTTACCGCCATTCCCTACAACGTATTAAAGCCGTATCGCCCACAGCCCCTACCGTGGCCACAAGTCAGTGGCACCTTGCCTGCACGGGTAACCAGCCCTGATAATGACACCTATGGTTATATTGATACCCAAGGCCGTTACCGAGTTAAATTTGATTTTGACTTAAAAACCTGGCGCAGCGGTGAAGAAAGTTTATGGGTACGACTTGCTAAGCCCTATGCCGGTGATACTTACGGTTTTCACTTTCCGTTAATCGATGGTACTGGGGTTGCTATTGCGTTCACGGGTGGTAATCCCGATAGGCCGTATATTGCCCACAGCTTACATGACAGTAATCACCCTGACCATGTGACAACTGCCAACAAACACCGCAATGTGCTTAGAACGCCGGCCAATAATAAACTGCGTATGGATGATAAGCGCGGCCAAGAACATATAAAACTTGCAACCGAATACGGCAAAACTCAGCTCAATATTGGTCACTTAGTTAACCAAAATAAAGAGCAGCGCGGTGAAGGCTTTGAGCTACGCACTGATGAATGGGGCGCGATAGCGGCCAACAAAGGCTTATACCTAACCGCGCAAAGCGAACCGAAAGCCCAAGGCCAGCAGCTTGATATGCAAGGCGCCATTACCCAGCTTGAAAATGCCTTATCGATTGCCAAAGCGCTACAAAATGCGGCAAGCACCGCACAGGCGCACCAAGCTGACACGAGCAGCCAAGAACAGCTACAAAGCGCACTCAAAGAGTTAACGCAGGCAGGCATTATTGCCTATGCACCTGAGGGCATTGCCTTAACCAGTGATGAAAATATTCAGTTATCAAGCAGTAACAGCCTTAGCTTAACCAGTGAGCAGCAAACTGATATTAGCGCACTAAAAAACATTACCTTAGCGTCATCGGAAGCGGTTGGTATATTCGCCCATAAAGCGGGCATAAAGCTATTTGCCAATCAAGGCAACGTTGAGCTGCAAGCGCAAAACGACGCGATGGATATTGCGGCTAAGCAAGATATTAAAATTGATAGTGTTGATGGCAAAGTCACTATCACAGCACTTAACGGCATTAGCTTACTAGCTGGTGGCTCATATATTAAAATCAATGGTCAAGGTATTGATCTTGGTTCATCATCAAATGTCACCATTAAAGCGGTGGCACTGCAAAAAATGGGACCGGCGACATTAAATGCGCCAGTACTTAACTTACCTAATAGCAATGGTTGTAGTGAGTTTTTTATTTTAACCGACCACGAAACAGGTGAGCCTTTAGCCTTTTATCCTTATAATATTGAGGTAAATGGGCAAACTCTTGCTGGTATAACCGATGCGAGGGGGCGAACCCAACGTATTTTTACTGACGAGCCACAAACAATTACTGGCACGCCGCAAGAAAACACCCCAAAAGAAACCTTTGCAACAAGGCATATTGCCAGTGGTAAACGGGTATCCCTTAATTTTAATGAATCTTAGGAATAAAGATAATGAATAAAGGTTCAGGTAAGTTTACAACAGCTAAACCCTCTTCGGCAGGCAGCAAATCCATTTCAACCAGCTATGATGCCTCCGGCACGATGTTGCCAGTCGTGCATCCAGTGGATATCGTCTATTTATGCCATAAAATGGAAGCAGCGAAAAACAATCCTTATATTGCCAAAAATATGACGCCGCGTTACCAACGTCAAGTGACGAAATGGATCAGGCAAGATGCCGTCAATTTTGGTTATCAATTTCCGTACTGTGGTGAGGTTGGCTATAATATGACCACTATTCCGCCGACGGCATTAACCAGCCAAAATGAGAGCCATCGGCCGAGTAATTTTCCACTATCCCAATACCGGATGATTTATCGAGAATACCGTGAATCTAACCTTTATGGCGATCCGACCGGAAGCTATTTATTGGATTTTCGAGGGGTTGATGTGGCTAACCCCATGGTCAGTAAGACCGAGCTTGAAAATACCCTATCGCTACAGCGCAGTGGCGATAATGATATTGTTGATGCTTATCGTACCATCAATCCAGAGGTGGCAAGCAAGCTTTTTTCTAACGGACGCGGTATGATCCGTATTCCTGATGTGATCAAGAAAAAAGATCATCAACTATTAGGTAAAGAGGGCTATAACCCCAGTAATATTGATACCGTAATTGAGTTAAAGTTCCCAGGTGATAGTCTTTCGGAAGAACAACGACGCGATTATTTTAAAATCGCCAGTAATAATAGAGATAAGTTCAGGTTAATGACGCTCGATCAGTGTCAGTATCGCCGCCGAGGCGGTAAAGAAGAAGAGGCAATGCTTGCCAATGCAAAAGCCGACCCACTCTACCAAACCGTGGGCGCCGCAGCATTGGCTAACCCAGCACAGGTGCGCTTGATTGAACAGCAGATGCAGCAGGAGTATGATGCCATCTCGAGACATGTGATTAAGTGGGTTAAACAGCAAGAAGCAGAATATAGCCGGCCGCAAATGTTTGCGCAAGATAATACCAACCAGCAAGCCCTACAACAAGCATGGCAGCGCTACGAACAGTGGCATGAAATGGTTTTAAATGCACCGTTAGCCGCGGTTGGTATTGGCATTATTGCTGGAATGGCGGCGGCGCCGATAGCTGCATCTAGCACTGAAACAGCTACGGTCGCGACCGTAAGCCGTTCGGGGGCACAGATCATAAAATTTACGCCTATTACCAAAGCAACCATTGCAGCAAGTACTGCTGCCGCTTTACCGCTAGCGGCGCAAGAGCAATCTAACGCCTATGTGCTAGAAAGTAATAATCAACTCGCTTACTATAACCAGTTTACCGAACAAGAAAGGCTGAAGTATCAAGATGACCGTTTAATTGAAATCGACTACCGCTATCGGCAGCGTACCGAGCAGATAAAACCGATAATAACCCTTGATGATGACTCCGCAAGGGTTCGGCAGTACCGCGATCAATACCGCATTGATGAACGCGGTAAAAAAGTCCACCTTTACCCGTATCGGCAGCAGTTTTATTATTACTTTTCACCCGGTGATGAGCCAACGACTGATAAAACAACCATGACCAGCGATGGTGTTTTACCCAAAACAGCAGGATAAAGAATGATAGATAAATTACAACAGTTACTCGATGAATACCGTGAAAATGAAACTAAGTTTACTTATGCTCACTATTTAGATCCAGATAATGCCTTTGCCTTAAAAACAGGTTTGGTTGGTTGTTTTTACCTAAATCAAGCCTATCGCCCTGAAAAACGGCAAGCAATTGCACAAGTACTTGGGTTATATGATAAATATTGGGGAGAGAAGCTACGTTATGGTTTTTATGATGCTAATCCAAATAATCTACATCGATATCAAGAAACAACAATCCGGCAAAAATTAGCTCAAATTGATGAATTTGAGGGAAATACACTGAATTTTTATTGGAGTAATATTGATAATTTAGAGTTTGCTCCTGAATATCTAATTAAAACATTTTCATCATCGGACTGGTATGAAGAGTTGCATAAACCACTCAGTTATGTGCAGTTCTATCTACCGATTAGCGAACTGGCGAGTTTTGGACTTGATAAGCTGGTTGAGTTTATTTTGCAAATTAGCGAAATTTTACAACCGATGCATGGCTTTTTTGGCTTAGGCATTTTGCATGCTCATGAATATTATGATTACCAATATTTGGAGTATGAGCTGGCGCATCAGTTTTTAGGGCTAGATATTTCAAATGATGAAATGGATGAACATTTTCGGGACGGTTTTAAATGCATTAACTGGCTAACGGTGCTAAGTGATGGGCTTATTCGCGATAAGCTTGGCAGTTTAGCTGAGCTAAAACAACAAAATCATGATGAGGCAATTACATTTTATCCTTATACTGGCGGTGTGGTTATTCGTGCTGGCGAAGTACCACAGTTGGGTGACGTTAGCCATAATCCTTACCCTCAGCACTATGTAAATGTTAATGCGCTATTAAAAGCAGCCCGCTCGCCCGAGATTGGCTCATTAGGGTTTGGCTCGATTAATGGTGAAGTTCGTTTTAATAATCGCAGCTCAAAAGAGTGGCAAAGCCGCTTTGATGATGTGATAGCCACCGATATTGCTATTATTGATGAGTCTGCTGATGAGGGTGTCGGCAGGCAAGATGATAAAACAAAAGCTATACGCCATAGTGTTAACACCGGCGAACTATGTCGCCATAGCGGACTATATTCGGCAACCATCAACGGTAAACTTGAGTATCGTGAGCTTGCAAGTGGCTATATTGTGGCGCCATTTAGGGATAATGAAACGGGGAACATTTATCGAGAGGTAACATGGCAACTGCTGCGCCGTGATGATGGTGGTGAGGTCTTTACCAAGTAATAATGGTAGGATAAAGAATGATAGATAAATTACAACAGTTACTCGATGAATACCGTGAAAATGAAACTAAGTTTACTTATGCTCACTATTTAGACCCCGATAATGCCTTTGCCTTAAAAACGGGTTTGGTTGGTTGTTTTTACCTAAATCAAGCTTACCATGCCGAAAAACGGCAAGCAATTGCACAAGTGCTTGCATTATATGATAGATATTGGGGTACTAAGCTACATTATGGTTATTTTAATGGGGATCCTAATAAGTTATATCCTTATCAAGATATTAATATTAATGAAAAAGTATCTATAATTACCTCAATGATGGGGAATGATTTAAATTTTTACTGGAGCAATGTAGATAATTTAGAATTTGTTCCCGAATATTTTATCTCTGCATACTCAAGAGTAGAGTGGCATGAAGAACTACATAGAGGGCTGGGCTATTTACAGATCTATCTACCGATTAGGGAACTGGAGAGCTTTGGTATTGATAAGCTGGTTGAGTTTATTTCGCAAATTAGCGAAATTTTACAACCGATACATGGCTTTTTTGGCTTAGGCATTTTGCATGCCCATGAATATTATGATTACCAATATTTGGAGTATGAGCTGGCGCATCAGTTTTTAGGCTTAGATATCTCAAATATTGAAAGTGATTTACGTTTTCGGGACGGTTTTAAATGCATTAACTGGCTAACGGTGCTGAGCGATGAGCTTATTCGCGATAAGCTTGGCAGTTTAGCTGAGCTAAAACAACAAAATCATGATGAGGCAATTACATTTTATCCTTATACTGGCGGTGTGGTTATTCGTGCTGGCGAAGTACCACAGTTGGGTGACGTTAGCCATAATCCTTACCCTCAGCACTATGTAAATGTTAATGCGCTATTAAAAGCAGCCCGCTCGCCCGAGATTGGCTCATTAGGGTTTGGCTCGATTAATGGTGAAGTTCGTTTTAATAATCGCAGCTCAAAAGAGTGGCAAAGCCGCTTTGATGATGTGATAGCCACCGATATTGCTATTATTGATGAGTCTGCTGATGAGGGTGTCGGCAGGCAAGATGATAAAACAAAAGCTATACGCCATAGTGTTAACACCGGCGAACTATGTCGCCATAGCGGACTATATTCGGCAACCATCAACGGTAAACTTGAGTATCGTGAGCTTGCAAGTGGCTATATTGTGGCGCCATTTAGGGATAATGAAACGGGGAACATTTATCGAGAGGTAACATGGCAACTGCTGCGCCGTGATGATGGTGGTGAGGTCTTTACCAAGTAATAATGGTAGGATAAAGAATGATAGATAAATTACAACAGTTACTCGATGAATACCGTGAAAATGAAACTAAGTTTACTTATGCTCACTATTTAGACCCCGATAATGCCTTTGCCTTAAAAACGGGTTTGGTTGGTTGTTTTTACCTAAATCAAGCCTATCGCCCTGAAAAACGGCAAGCAATTGTACAAGTGCTTGGGTTATATGATAAATATTGGGGAGAGAAGCTACGTTATGGCTTTTATGATGCTAATCCAAATAATCTACATCGATATCAAGAAACAACAATCCGGCAAAAATTAGCTCAAATTGATGAATTTGAGGGAAATACACTGAATTTTTATTGGAGTAATATTGATAGTTTAGAGTTTGCTCCTGAATACCTCATTAAAACGTTCTCTAAAGCTGCTTGGTACGAAGAACTACATCGGGAAATTAGTTATGTACAGTTCTATCTACCGATTAGCGAACTGGCGAGTTTTGGACTTGATAAGCTGGTTGAGTTTATTTCGCAAATTAGCGAAATTTTACAACCGATACATGGCTTTTTTGGCTTAGGCATTTTGCATGCCCATGAATATTATGATTACCAATATTTGGAGTATGAGCTGGCGCATCAGTTTTTAGGCTTAGATATCTCAAATATTGAAAGTGATTTACGTTTTCGGGACGGTTTTAAATGCATTAACTGGCTAACGGTGCTGAGCGATGAGCTTATTCGCGATAAGCTTGGCAGTTTAGCTGAGCTAAAACA